>NZ_JBXENI010000003.1:50000-290980 GCF_057158725.1 Agrobacterium sp. H141 | reverse complement strand
AGATCGTAGCGGCTGCGGAAATTGACGTCGCCAACATCGGCGACGTTGAGGTCGAAAGTCGGCGCGACTTTCAAGACGTGGTTATAAGGCCCGATGCGTTCGATGCTGCGAAGTGCGCGCGGTCCAAAACGGCAGCCATTGCGGTTGGAGATCGCCAGATCCATCGGCATGCCGATCAAGGCCACGTCGAGATCGGAAAAATCGGGGGCATTCCAGTCGATATTGCGGGCCGGCGCATCGAGCAGTGTCGGAAAGCCGGCATAGGGAGCGACACGCTTGCCGCTCGGATCGATGACACGGTTGGCGACGGAGGCAAAGTGTTCGTCATGGATGATGGATTCTGCCGTACCGGTATAGCGCTTCTTCAAATAATCCAGATGATTGTCCGACATTGTCGTTCCTTGGTTCGTGGCAACTGCAGCAAATTAACAGCGACGCTGGCATCGTCTGAGCCGATGATGCGCAGCGCGGCGTGACACGCAAGGTCATTTTCTGAAAATCACGCTGCGATGTTGCAGGCAGCTCAGCTTTTATAATCCCGCTGCTGAAACGGGATCTCTTCGATACGCTGGCGGATCATGGTGATCAGGTGCTGTTCGGCGCGGTTGAGCCTGGTGCTTGGATTGGTGACCACGTGAATGTCGATTGCCGGCGGGGCATCATAGGGAGGCAGGCGCCATAAAAGGCCGGCTTCCACATCCTTTTTGGCGACATGGATCGGCAAGGGACCAATTCCCAGACCCGCCAGGATCATGCGTCGCACTTCCTCCAGGCTGGAGGAGACGCCGACAACCCGGTCTTCCAGTTCGGCCTCCGCCCTCACCAAAGCCACCGGGCGCAAGGCGTCCGACAACCTGTCGGTGCGAAACGACACCGATGTCTCTCCGCGAAGATCGGACATGCTGAGACCCTCGCGGCCGAACAGGCGATGCTGCGGGCCGCAGAAGAAGCCGAAATACTCGCGAAAGAGACGGGCATAATTCAGTTGCGGCTGCTTTTCGTGGACCAGACAGATGCCAATGCTCGCCTGCCGCTGCCGCACGGCCTGAATGACGTCATGGCTTGTCATGACATCGATGCCGAGTGTGGCGCCCGGATAGCTGCGGTGGAAGGTGGAGAGTACCTCGTCCAGCACCGGCGAAACGACATGGCTTGCCATTGCGAGTGTCACATGGCCGGACACTTCTTCATCCATATCGCGAATGAGGATGCTGAGACGCGATATGCTGCCGAAGATCTCGACTGCCTCGTCGTAGAGCAACTGTCCGGCAGGCGTGACTTCGAAGCGTCCCGGCGCCCGGACGATCAAACGCTTCGCCAACCGTTGCTCGAGGCGTTGAAGCGCATTGGACACAGTTGGCTGTTTCAGGCTGAGGGCGTTGGCCGCAGCGGTAATGCCCTGCTCCTCAACGATGACCAGAAAGGTGCGGATCAGGTTCCAGTCCAGATCCCAGACCATGCGGCCTTCCTTGGTGGGCGCGGCGCTCAGGCGATTGATCACGTGACATTCCCCAAATCTATATCAACAATTCTCATTATCTATTTTGAGAATGTCACTTTTTCGGGCCAAACTCCAGACAACAAAAAAGAACGGGAACAGTGATCGTGCTCGCACGGTCATGCCAAATCAGACGGAACTTCAGGATGAGCGATCAGGCGTATACGGCACGCCCATGGATATTGCTGTCTCCAGCACTGGCTGCGGTGGCCTTTTTGCTGGCCGTGCCGGTGATGTTCATCATTGTCTATTCGTTCTGGCTGCGATCCGCAGCAGGCGCCGAGATTCCAGGCTTTTACCTCGACAATTGGCACGAGGTGTTTAGCGATCCCTTCTACCGGGACATCCTGTTCAGCACCTTGCGCATCGCTGCCATCACCACGGTTTTCTGCGCTCTGCTTGGCTATGTGCCCGCCTATTTCGTCGCCATGTCGCAAACCAGATTCAAGACGCTACTCCTGTTGCTGCTGATCCTTCCCTTCTGGATCAGCTACATCATCCGAACCATGTCGTGGATCAATATTCTGGGAGCCAGCGGCGCGCTGAACCGGATACTCATCTATTTCGGCCTGATTTCGGAGCCTGTTCAGTTTCTCTACAATGAGTGGGCAGTCATTCTGGGACTGGTGCATTTTCTGCTGCCCTTCATGGTGCTCAACGTCTTTGTCAGCATCGATGGCATCGACCGCAATCTGCTCGACGCCGCGCGGTCGCTGGGAGCTTCCGGCTTCCAGTCGTTCCGGGAAGTCACCCTCCCCTTGTCGCTGCCGGGGCTGGCGGCCGGCGGACTGCTCTGCTTCGTGTTGTCGGCTGGCACCTATATCACGCCGCTCATTCTGGGCGGACCGCGTGATGCCATGTTTGCCAATCTGGTGTTCGAGGCGATCATAACGCAGCTCAACTGGCCGCTCGGCTCTGCACTGTCGATCGTGCTTCTGGTCGTCCTCGGTGCCATCGTCGCCGTCTACAACCGCCTGGCCGGGCTTGGCCAGATCGCAAAGTCATTCGGATGAGGGGAAGCATCATGTCGGGCTGGTCCTTCATCAGGCTCTATACCATTCTTGTCTATCTCTTCATGTTCCTGCCGGTCGCAGTGGTCGTGTTGCTGTCCTTCAATTCCAGCCAGTTCGGCTCCTTTCCCATGGAAGGTTTGAGCTTCCGCTGGTTCGTGCGGCTGTGGGAAAATGAGGCGATTGTGCGAGCCTTCCGCGTCTCCCTCATTCTGGGCGCGCTGACGGCCGTCATCTCCACCGTCATCGGTATTCTGGCGGCCCTTGCATTGGTGCGCTACCGCTTTCCCGGCAAAGGGGCTGTCACCACACTCCTGATTGCACCGCTTCTGATCCCCGAAGTGGTTCTGGCCGTGGCCCTGCTTCTGTTCTTGCGCTGGCTGCAATTGCCCAAGAGCTTCGTGCTGCTGCTGCTCGGCCACGTCATCTTCACGCTGCCCTTCGTCGTGCTTGTGGTGCAGGCAAGGCTGGTGGCGATGAAGCCTGAATATGAAGAGGCAGCGCGCAGTCTCGGGGCCAATCCGCTGCAGACCTTCTTTGCCGTGACGCTGCCGCTTCTGCTGCCAGCCGTTCTGGCCGGAATGCTGTTTGCCTTCACCATGTCCTTCGACGACGTCACCGGAACCATGTTCTGGAAACCCGGTGGGGTGGAAACCGTGCCGACGCAGATCTTTGCCATGCTGCGCAATTCGATATCGCCAGAGATCAACGCTTTGGGCACGGTGATGATCGCTTTCACCATTCTTATGCCCGTGCTTGGCATGGCCATCGCCCGAAAACTCGCCGCCAACCGTAGATGACAATCGCATGGAGCCATGGTCCGCAGCTCACCGAACAAGAGCGGGCATATTTTGCAAAATGGAGTATTCAATATGGATGATACCAAGCGCTATGAGCGACTACTCGACCGTTACCGCGATGGCAGTGTCAGCCGCCGCAGCTTTCTCGGTCTGATCGGCGCTTCGGCTGCCGCCTATGGCGTCATGGGCAGCCCTTTCACCAAGTTCGCGCATGCGGCAACGCCTGATCAGATCCGTTTCGACGGCTGGGGCGGCGTGGTGTCGGAAGCATTCCGCAAATATGCGTTCGATCCCTACACGGCCAAGACCGGCATCAAGGTGGTCGACGGCACCTTTGGCGGCGCCGATGAGTATATCGCCCGCATTCGTTCCGGCCAGCCCGGTGAATTCAATCTGGCGCATCTGTCCGGTGTGTTCGACTATTCCCGCTATCACGAGCTTGGCCTGACATCGGAACTGAACGAAGCCAATATTCCGAACCTGTCCAATGTCATCCCGGCGCTGCAGGACGTGTTCCGCAAGATCACTGACGGCAAGCTTTCGGCTGTTCCGTACGACTATGGCACCACCAGCATTGCCTATAACCGCAAGTTCATCTCCGATGACGAGGTCAAGGAAAAGGGCGCCAAGATCCTGCTCGACGCCAAATACAAGGGCAAGATCGGCGGCTGGAGCGATTGGAAGACCCGTATCTGGTACGGTGCGCTGCAGACCGATCAGGATCCCAACGACATCAAGGACATCGATGCCGTGTGGGATGCGATCCGTACCAACCGCGATCTCGTCCTGAAATACTGGACCTCGGGCGCGGAACTGATGAGCCTTCTGACGGAAGAGGAAATCTACGTGACCGAAGGCTGGTCTGGCCGCATCAAGGCCTTGCAGGACCAGGGCCACGACATCGGCTATTTCGATCCCAAGGGCGGACTGGGCTGGCAGGAATGCATCTTCGTCATCAAGGGCAGCCCGATGGAAGCCTGCGAGGAACTGGTCAACTTCATGCTGGAGCCGGAAGTGGCGATTGCGGTTGCCGAAGGCCAGTTGTACCCGCCGTCCCTGGACCCGCAAAAGGTCGAACTGACCGACAAGATCAAGTCGCTTCCAGCCTTTGATCCGACCGGTACGCTGGCAGGTCTCAACTTCTTCAACGCCGATTACTGGAACGGCCATGAAGCGGAATGGTCCAAGACCTATTCGCGCGTCGAACGCGGCTACTGAGCAAAACCTCCGGAACGCCTCTTCAGGCGTTCCGGAATACATAGTATTCGATGGAGTGATCCGCATGACGGAAATTGCAGGCAAGGCCGTGGAACTGCGCGGTATCGTCAAGCGCTTTGGTGCCGTTACGGCCGTGCACAGGATGGACCTGTCGATTGACGAGGGCAGCTTTGTTACCCTGCTCGGCCCTTCGGGTTGTGGCAAGACCACGACCTTGCGCATGATTGCCGGTCTGCTGGATCCCAGCGAAGGCGAGATCACGATCAAGGGAAAGAGTGTCACCCGGACCCCGATCCACAAGCGCAATCTGGGCATCGTGTTTCAGAACTATGCCCTCTTTCCCCACAAAACCATTTACGACAATGTCGCGTTCGGTCTGAAATACCGCAGCCAGAGCCAGAGCGATATCGATACCAAGGTGCGTCAGGCGCTGGATCTCGTGCAGTTGCCGGACCTGTCCAACCGCTTCCCACGCGAGCTGTCCGGCGGTCAGCAACAGCGCATCGCCCTTGCCCGCGCCATCGTCATTGAGCCCGACGTATTGTTGCTCGATGAGCCCCTGTCGGCGCTCGATGCCAATCTTCGCGAGGACATGCGGGTGGAATTGAAGCGCATTCAGGCGCAGCTCGGCATCACCACCATTTTCGTCACCCACGATCAGTCCGAAGCGCTGGCCATGTCCGACAAGATCGTCGTCATGAGCAAGGGACATATCGAGCAGATCGGCGATCCGGAGGAGGTGTATGTCAATCCGGCCTCGGCCTTCGTTGCCCGCTTTCTCGGCAACTCCAATCTGGTGGAGGGCAAGATTACCGCCCGCACCGGCAGCGACGTGAATGTGGCGATTGGCGGCTTTGGGAGCTTGAAGGTGCCGGTTGGACGCTCCCGCGATATGGCAGACGGCGAACGGTCGATGGTGGTGGTGCGTGCCGAACGGCTCTATCTCGACCAGTCCGGAGCGGATGTTCCGCCCGATGCAATCTCGCTTCCGGCGGAAATTACTGCGGTGGACTATCAGGGCCAGGCGGCGCGCTATTTCGTCGCTGTCGGCGGCAAATCCCTGCAGGCCATCAATCCGATTGAAACGCACCCCTATCGTCAGGGGGACAGGGTGCGCGCAGTCATTCGCGGTCGCGACTGTGCCCTCGTTCCCTTTGAGGCAAACCTATGACCAGCAGGCAGCATGCGCCGTCCAACCTCTTCTATCAGACCCGCCAGCGGCGCCCGACCGTTGGCGAGGCACGCGGTATCTACATCTGGGATGCGGATGGAAAACGCTATATCGACGGATCGAGCGGCGCGATGGTGTCGAATATCGGCCACGGCAACGAACACGTTCTGGCTGCCATGCGATCCCAGATGGACAAGACCACCTTTGCCTATCGCCTGCATTTTGAAAACGAGCCGGCAGAAAAGCTGGCGCAGATGACGGCTGCGCGCATGCCGAACGGCCTCAACAAGGTGTTCTTCGTTTCCGGCGGGTCGGAGGCCGTGGAAAGCGCGATCAAGCTGGCGCGCCAGTATGCGCTGGCCGTTGGCGAGGAAAGCCGCTGGAAGATCATATCACGCTATCCATCCTATCATGGCTCCACACTGGGGGCTCTGGCACTGACCGGCATGGAAAACATGAGCGCGCCATTTGCGCCGATGCTGCGGGAAATGCCGAAGGTGCCGGCCCCTACCTGCTATCTCGATCACGACGATCTTTCGATGGAAGACCGTGGCCTTCGCTATGCTGAGATGCTGCGTTCCGAGATCCTGGCGCAGGGACCGGAAACTGTGCTTGCCTTCATTATGGAACCGGTCGGCGGGGCGTCGACTGGCGCACTGGTTGCGCCAGACAGCTATTACAAACGCGTGCAGGAGATCTGCCGCGAGTTCAACATTTTGCTGATCCTCGATGAGGTGATGACCGGTGCAGGGCGCACAGGCCGTTTTCTCGCAGCCGAACACTTCGGTTTGCAGCCCGATATCATCGCCCTCTCCAAGGGCTTTGCAGCGGGCTATGCGCCACTGGGTGCCATGGTCGCTCATGAGCGTTTGGTGGAGCCTGTGCTGGCAAAAGGCGGGTTCATTCATGGCTATACATATGCCGGAAATCCGCTGGCCTGTGCCGCAGGAGTGGCCGTGCTCGAAGAGGTCGACCGCCTGTCGTTGTGCCAAAACGCCGAAGACATTGGCGACCGTCTGAAGGCCGAGTTGACCGGGCTGAAGGCTCGATACCCCTTTATCGGCGATGTCCGTGGAAAGGGCCTGCTTCTGGCCTTCGAGCTGGTCTCGGATTTGGACACCATGGCACCGCTGCCAAAGGCCATGGATGCGCATATTCATCTGGTGGAAGAGGCCTATTCGCGTGGCTTGATCCTCTATTCGCGCCGCACCCGCGGCGGTGTCGAGGGCGATCATTTCCTCGTCTGCCCGCCGCTGATCCTGACGGAACCGCAGATCGGTGAAATCATGGAAATCCTGACGGACAGCCTTGATGCCTTTGCCGACAAGTTCGATCTCCCACGGGGAAATCGCATATCATGACGGGCAAGATCATCCTCACCTGCGCGCTGACAGGTTCCATTCACACGCCGACCATGAGCCCGCATCTGCCAGTCACGGCAGACGAGATGACCACGCAGGCGCTGGCGGCGGCTGAGGCCGGAGCATCCATCCTGCATCTTCATGCGCGGGACCCGGAAACGGGCATGCCCAGCGCCCGCCCGGACGATTTCATGGGGTTTTTGCCGCGCATCAAGCAGTCGACCGATGCCGTTCTCAACATCTCCACCGGCGGGTCCTCTCAGATGACGCTGGAAGAGCGTCTGGCACCGGCCATGGCCGCGCAACCGGAAATGTGCTCGCTCAATATGGGCTCGATGAATTTCGGCATTTTTCCTTTGGCAGAGCGATACGAAGACTGGAAGCACGGCTGGGAGCAGCCGTTTTTGCGCGCCACCAAGAATGTGGTGTTCAAGAATACTTTTGCCGATATCGAACATATCCTGACCGCGCTTGGTGACGGCTGCGGCACGCGCTTTGAATTCGAGTGTTACGATGCCGGGCACATCCAGACGGTGGCCTATTATCTCAAGCAGGGCATGATCAAACCGCCGATCTTCATCCAGTTCGTGCTGGGAATTCTGGGGGGCATCGATGCCAGCCCTGAAAGCCTGATCTTGCTGAAATCGACTGCTGACCGGCTTTTGGGCAATGCCTATCAATTCTCGGTTTTGGCGGCTGGACGTCATCAGATGCGGCTCGGTGCCATGGGGGCCGTGATGGGCGGTAATGTCCGGGTCGGGCTGGAGGACAGCCTCACCACCGGCGACGGGCGGGAGCTCGCCCCTGACAACGCCCATCAGGTGTCGCGCATCCGTCGCATCGTCGAAGATATGGGCCTGGACGTCGCGACACCGCAGGAAGCGCGAAAGATGCTCGATCTCAAGGGAGGCGACCGTGTTGCGTTCTAAGATTGTGCCGACGCTTTGCCACGCAGGCCATACCTTTTACAGGCAGATAAGCTCATGAAAACCGTCTTTCACGATGAACAGCGCCACCACGATCCGAAACATTTCCTGTCGTCGGGCGCACAGCAACCGAACCCGGAAGTCCCCGAGCGTATCGAGCGCCTTTTGGCCGGTGCTGAGGCTGCGGGCCTCAAAACGGTGGCCCCGGTCGATCACGGCCTCTCGCCCATTGCCGCCGTCCACTCGCCGGAATATCTCCAGTTCCTGCAAAATATCCATGAACGCTGGATGCGGATCGAGAATGCCTCTGCCGAGGTGATCCCCAATATCCATCCCGACCGCCGCGATCTGACTTATCCAGCCTCTGCCGTCGGCCAGGCCGGATATCACATGGCAGATACGTCGTGTCCGATTTCTGCCGACACATGGAACTCGGCCTACTGGAGCGCACAAACGGCAACACACGCAGCGCAGATGCTGCTGTCGGGAGAGGAAGACGCGGTCTATGCCTTGTCGCGACCGCCCGGCCACCATGCCTTTGCCGACCTCGCCGGTGGCTTCTGCTTTCTCAACAATTCAGGCATTGCGGCACAAAGTCTTCGCAAGACCCACGACCGTGTCGCCATATTGGACGTCGATCTGCATCACGGCAATGGAACCCAAGGCATGTTCTATTCCAGAGCCGATGTCCTGACGGTCTCGATCCATGCCGATCCGGTCCGATTCTATCCGTTCTTCTGGGGCCATGTCGCAGAGCGTGGCCAAGGCGCGGGCCTCGGCTACAATCTCAACCTTCCGCTGGCCCGCCATTCCGCAGATGACGCATTTCTGGCAGCACTGGATACAGCCCTTGTGCGCATTCGCGCCTTTGCGCCCGGCGCTCTCGTCGTCGCTCTGGGGCTGGACGCCTTCGAAGGCGATCCCTTTGGCGGCTTGTCGGTCTCCACCGGCGGCTTTTCCAAGATCGGCGAGCGTTGTGCTTCGCTCGGCCTGCCCACCGCGATCGTGCAGGAGGGTGGCTATCTCTGCGATGCGCTTGGCGACAACCTGACATCCTTCCTCAATGGATTTCAGTAAGCGCGAAACGGCTGATCAGCCTTTAAGAATGCTGTGGCGCGATCTGTGCAACGATCAGACTGGACAGGGCTTCCACCAGTGCCGCATCCGCGCCGCGTCGGGGGACCAGTACAAATTCCACGTCTTCCAGCACCGGAAGCCGTTCTCCAGTTATTTCCCGGAGGCCCGACGGTGCCATGCTGCGGGGCTGGACCAGCACGCCCATGCCGGCACGGGCGGCAGCCGTCAGGCCACTGAGGCTGCCGCAGGTGCACACAATCCGCCAGGGCACATTGCCGCGATCAAGTGCCTCCTGAGCCACCCGTCTGGTAATTGAGGGTGGTGGAAATGCAATGAGTGGCAGGACATCGCTGCGCGACAGGATAAAGTCCGGGTCCCTTGCCAGCCACACCAGCGGCTCGCGATAAAGAAGCCGGCCGTGGGTTTCGCCCAGATGACGCTTGGCAAGCACCAGATCGAGATCCCCTGTCTCCTGCATCTGATAGAGCGAAGCGCTGAGCGCCACCGTCAATTCGAGGTCGACCAGCGGATGCTGGCGGATGAAATCTTCGAGGATCGATGTCAGTCTGCTGGCAACCACGTCCTCGGACACACCAAGCCGTAACTGTCCGCGAAGGCGGCCCTCGCCGAACCGGGCAGCAATCTTGCCATCAAGATCCAGCATCGCCCTTGCATAACCCAGTAACGCTTCGCCTTCCGCAGTCAGCTTTACCCGGTGGGTATCGCGAAAGACGAGTTTGCGGTCGAGTGATTTTTCCAGGCGCTGAATGTGTTGCGTGACTGTCGACTGACCGATCCCGAGCCGCGCGCCGGTTTCTGTGAAGCTGCCGGTTGTATGCAGGATGACAAAGCTGTTCAGATGGGCAAGATTGAGCATGTTATCGGCTTTCGTGATAACTGTTAGTGTTTGCGTTGTAGGTCGTGATAAGCGAAATGAAAAGTTCAATATGAGGAACTGTCCCCGATGAGTCGCTTTGCGCCCGACCGCTTCACGATCTTGCTGATCTGCACTGTCATCCTGGCATCCATGCTGCCGATTGATGGCGTCTACGCCGAATGGTTCGGCGTGGCGACGGATATCGCCATCGGATTGCTGTTCTTCCTCCATGGCGCGCGCCTGTCGCGCCAGACGGTCGTGGCCGGCGCCCTGCATTGGCGCTTGCATCTGACGATCCTGCTCACGACATTTGCGATCTTCCCGGTTCTGGGCCTGATGATCGGCTTTATTCCGCAAAGCATTCTGGCACCGCCACTCTATATGGGCATCCTGTTCCTCTGCGTGCTGCCATCAACCGTGCAGTCGTCGATCGCATTTACCTCAATGGCGGGCGGCAATGTGCCGGCGGCCGTGGTTGCCGCGTCCGGTTCCAATATCCTTGGCATGTTCCTGACGCCGCTTTTGACAGGTCTGCTGTTGTCAACCACAGGCAATGGCGGCTTTTCCTGGGATGCACTGGAAAGCATCATGCTGCAATTGCTGCTGCCTTTCGTCGTCGGTCAGCTTCTTCAGCCCTGGATTGGCGACTGGATCCGCTCGAAGAAGAAAATTCTGGCGCCGGTCGACCGCGGTTCCATTCTGATGGTGGTCTATCTGGCGTTTTCCGAAGCGGTGATCGAGGGCCTGTGGCACACCTTTACCATCACCGACATCGCAACCGTGATCGTCGTCGACATGGTTCTGCTCGCGGTCGTCCTAGCCGTCACCATGTATGGCAGCCGACTTCTCGGCTTCAACAAGGAAGACGAAATCACCATTACCTTCTGCGGGTCGAAGAAATCGCTGGCAAGCGGGGTCCCGATGGCCAATGCCATCTTCGCCAACCAATCATCTTCCGTTGGAGCGATCGTTCTGCCACTGATGCTGTTCCACCAGATCCAGTTGATGGCCTGCGCGATCATTGCCCAAAAATATGCAAAACGGCTTGTCCACGATGATCCGGTCCCGGCACCAGCTCAATAACGCCGCGATACGCGCCTGCTGACAGCTGTCTTGATTAGACCTAAGGTGCGTGCGGTGGAGGATTGGGCGAAGCGCTTCAGGGCTCATCGCCTGCAGGGTGCAAGTCGCGGAGGGATCATGAAACTTGCCTTTATCGGATTTGGCGAAGCTGCACGGGCATTTGCGGATAGCTTGGCCGAGCAGGCAAGCGTGGAGCTCACCGCTGCCTATGATGTTCGGCAGGTCGAGGCGATGAGCGAGGCCTGCAAAGCGAGGGGCATTTGTTTTTGTGCAACCCCCGCAGAGGCAATCGCCGGGGCAGACTGGATCATCAGTGCCGTCACGGCCGACCAGAGCCTTGATGCCGCAAAGGCCGTTGCCGACAGCGTGCGGCCGTGCCAGATTTTCATCGACATCAATTCCGTTTCCCCGGACCGCAAGCGCGAAACCGCCTTACTGGTGGAGGGGAAACAAGCCGGCTATCTCGACATGGCCGTGATGGCACCAGTGCATCCGCGGGGTCATGCGACGCCGGTGCTGATTGCCGGAAAGCCGGCACAAGACATGGCAACCGATCTTCAAAAGCTCGGCTTCAAACTGGAGATTGTAAGCCAAGAGCCCGGTGCTGCCACAGCGATCAAGATGGTGCGGTCCCTGTTTGTGAAAGGACTTGAGGCGCTGACGGTCGAGACGCTGCTGGCAGCCTCCGTTTCCGGTTGCTTCGACCGCGTCTTCTCGTCGCTCTCGAACAGTTATCCGGGGCTGGGCTGGCCGGATGTCGCGACCTATAATTTCGAGCGCACGCTGCAACATGGCGCACGCCGCGCAGCCGAAATGCGCGAAAGTGCTGCAACGCTGGCGGCACTTGGCCTGACCGGCGCGCTTGCCGATCGCATTGCAGATGTTCAGGCCGCCATGGGGAGCGTTTCGGCCACATCGCTCAGTGATGCACCGCTTTCCGAGGCGATTGCCGAGATTGCCCGACTTCGCCTCGTAAAACGCGAAGGCTGAACGGCCCGAGACAATCCCGGACCGTTTCAACTTGTATCGGTCGCTGATGGTTCAGACCGGAACAGAAAGAACGCAGACACAGTCGCCCGGCTTCACCAGACCCGGTACATGTCGCGCTGTCAGGATACCGTCCATCTTGGCGCGAACCTCGATCGGTTCGATGCCGGTTCTGGCAATGGGCGACACACGGGCGATGACCATGCCCTGCTGGACCTGGTCACCCAGATCGACGAGCAATTCGATCAAGCCGCCGTCATCGGCAAAATAGAAGCAGTCATTGCCCGGCATATCCAGCCACTGGGTCTTGTTTGCCTCAACCTCACCCTCCAGAATGCCGGCGGCCTTCAAGAGGTTGTTGATGCCGCGTTTGGCGATCGCTGCACTTTTCGCCGTCGCTGTGCCGGCACCACCCAGTTCCGTGGTGATGAAGGTTTTTCCCATGTCTTCGGCGGCAGTGTCATACATGCCGACGGAATCGATCTCAAGCATCTTCATCGAGTAAGGTGCGCCGAAGGCTTCTACGAATTCGAAGGATTTCGCCTCCTGCATCTTGTCGGGCAGGATATGCGCGGCACAAAAGGGCAGGAAATCCAGGGTGCGTCCACCCGAGTGGAAATCGAGCACGATATCCGCCAGCGGCAGCAATTCGCGCTGGAAATAGTCGGCGATCTTCTCGGTCACCGTTCCATCCGGGCGACCCGGAAAGCTGCGATTGAGATTGCCCTTGTCGATGGGCGAGGTGCGCGTGCCGGCGGCGAAGGCGGGATAGTTCATCGCCGGGACGATGATCACACGTCCGGTGATATCCTCCGCCTTCAGGGTGCGCGCCAGTTCATAGAGCGCAATCGGGCCTTCATATTCATCGCCGTGATTGCCGCCGGTCAGAAGGGCCGTTGGCCCCACGCCATTGTTGACCACTGTCAACGGGATCATCACCGATCCCCAGGCGGAGTCATCGCGGCTGAAGGGCAGACGCAGGAAGCCGTGCTGCACACCGTCGGTGTAAAAATCGACGGTGGCAACAATCGGCGAAGGACGCAGGCCAGTCTGGACGTTCATTGGTTCAGTCTTTCACGACAAGTTTGCGCGGCACATTGGAGAGGCATTCCACGCCGTTTTCGGTAATCAGGATGCTTTCGGTGGTCTCGAAGCCCATATCTTCCAGCCAGAGACCGGTCATGAAGTGGAAGGTCATTCCGGCTTCCAGAACGGTCTTGTCGCCCGGGCGCAGGCTCATCGTGCGCTCGCCCCAATCCGGCGGATAGGACAGACCGATGGGGTAACCGGTGCGGTTGTCCTTGACGATGCCGTATTTGTTGAGGACCGCGAAGAAGGCGTTGGCGATGTCCTCGCAGGTGTTGCCGGGCTTGGCCACGGCGAGACCGGCTTCCATGCCCTCGAGCGTTGCCTTTTCCGCATCGATGAAGGCCTGCGTGGGTTTGCCGAGGAACACCGTGCGCGATAGCGGCACGTGATAGCGATTGTAACAGCCGGCAATCTCGAAGAAGGTCCCCTCGCCCGATTTCATCGGTCGGTCATCCCAGGTCAAATGCGGTGCGGATGCTTCGACGCCCGATGGCAGTAGCGGAACGATGGCCGGATAATCGCCACCGATCCAACTGTCCGGTCCCTGCACACCCCGCGTGCCAGCGTCATAGATGTCGGCCACCAGATCGCATTTGCGCATGCCGACTTCCATCTTGTCGAAGATGCGCTGATGCATGGCTTCGACGATCCGCGCGGCATTGCGCATGTATTTGATTTCGGTCTCGCTCTTGACTGCACGCTGCCAGTTGACCAGCGCGGTCGCATCGACAAAACGGGCATTGGGGAGGTTCTTGACGAGCGAGGCGAAGGCGGCTGCCGAGAACCAGTAATTGTCCATCTCAACGCCGATGGTAAGCTTGCCATAGCCCTTGTCGGCCAGAACGTCCGACAGATAATCCATGGGATGGCGCTCGGTGGACTGCACATAGTTATCGGGATAGCCGATGATGTTGTCGTGCTTGATATAGGCCGTCAGCTTGGCGCCATTGCCATCCTGTCCGCGCCCGAACCACATCGGTTCGCCAGATGGCGGCACGATCACACCCTGATGCACATAGAATGACCATCCGTCATAGCCGGTCAGCCAATTCATGTTGGAGGGGTCGCTGACGATCAGGAGATCGATGCCCTTGGCCTCCATGGCACGGCGGGTCTTGGCAAGACGCGCCTCGTATTCGGCAAGAGAGAATTTGAGATTGGGTTGGGTCATGCGTCTTCCCTCATTGACCGGTCTTTGCCGGTGTCAGCTTTCGAAAATGGTGCCCGCCCCGGCGGTGCTGGCGCGGTCAAAGGCAAGCGTTGCAATGGCGGTGTCCTGAATGCCGGTGCCCGTCAGATCGGCAACCGTGATCTGTGACGTATCCGTCCGGCCGGATTTCTGCCCCGCGATAATCTGGCCAAGTTCGGCAAACTTGGCATCCGGCTCGACCAAATCCGCTTCAATGGCGTGGTGAAGTTCACCCAGCCGACGTGTCTGCTTCAGGCTGTCCGCAACATAGAGCCCGGCCTTGGCGATCAGCGCCGGCTCCAGCTCGTTCTTGTGCTCTGCATCCGATCCCATGGCCGTCACATGCTGGCCGGGAGCAAGCCAGTCGTATTTCAGGATCGGCGTCTCGGATGGTGTTGTGGTGACGATGATATCGGCGTCCTTGACCGCCTCTGCCGGATCGGTGATGGCCGAGACGGCATAACCGAGTTCCAAGGTGAGCTCGGCAGCGACCTTGCTGGCCTTGTCGTGATCACGCGCCCAGATGCGAGCGGTGCTTATTGGCCGCACAAGTGTCAGTGCCTTCAGTTGAAGTCTGGCCTGCATGCCCGCGCCGAAGATTGTGGCGATGGAGCTTTCCGGTCGCGAAAGATGTTTGGCTGCCACAGCACCGGCGGCGGCGGTGCGTACATCGGTCAGATAGCCATTGTCGAGCAACAGCGCCTGAACCAGTCCGGTGCGGCTCGACAGCAGAACCATCATGCCATTGGTGCTGGGCAGGCCGAGCTTGTAGTTGTCGAAAAAGCCGGGGCTGATCTTGACGGCAAAGCCATCTATGCCGGGCACATAGGCCGTCTTCACGTCGACTTCGCCGCGATGTTCGGGAATGTCGAGCCGAAGGATCGGCGGCATGGCAACGGGCTTGGTTGCCAGCGCCTCAAAGGCCGCCTCAATGCAGGCGACAGTCTCCTGATCGAGGCTGACGATCTGGCGGAGGTCTTTTTCAGTCAGGATCTTCATCTGGCTCATGCAGCCTCCCTGAACGGATCGCTCTCGCCGTTGATCACCTTTCGATGCAGCTCCATGTCGACATTGCGCCCCGACAGGATGACGGCGACGGGACCGCTGATATTGGAAATCTTGCCCGCCACAAGCGCTGCAATCCCGACAGCTGCTCCGCCTTCGATGATCTCGCGCTCTTGCGTGTAGGCATGGCGGATGCCGGTCGCGATTTCGCTTTCAGAGAGCAGGATCAGATCATCCAGCAGGTGCCGGCACATGGCGAATGTGACGTGATTGTCGAGACCGATGCCACCGCCCAGTGAATCTGCAAGGCTTGGATATTCCTCCACCATGACCGGATGGCCGGCATCGATACTCGCCTTCATTGCAGCACCGCGCTCCATGGTGATGCCGATGATACGGGCCTTGGGCAGACGCGCTTTGACGGCAGCGGCAACACCTGCCGCCAAACCGCCGCCGGAGACGGGAATGAGAACTGTCGCGAGGTCTGGCATGTCATCGACAAGCTCCAGCCCCAGCGTGCCCTGGCCGGCAACGATATCGCGGTGGTCGAAGGGCGGCAGCATGACCATGCCCTCCTCCGAAACCAGACGATCGACCTCTTCCTGGGCCTCGTCCTGAGACTTGCCGATAATGCGAACATTGGCACCCAGACGCCTGATTTCGGATACCTTGTTGTCTGGCACCAGTCGCGACATGCAGATGGTGGCAACAGCACCCTCGGCTTTGGCGGCAAAGGCAAGGGCTCGACCATGATTGCCGGTGGATGCGGCAACGACGCCGCGGGCCCGCTCGTCAGGTGTCAATGACAGCACCGCATTGGTGGCACCGCGCAGCTTGAACGCGCCTGTTGTCTGGTGATGTTCGAGCTTGAGACCAACCGGCACGCCGCAAAGCGAACTCAGCGATGAAGACGGGACAAAGGGCGTGCGCAGGACCTTGCCGGAGATGCGGACGGCTGCAGATTCGATATCGGACAGGGTGACGGGCAAAGCTGTCGTGGACATGGTTTATTCTCTTGGTAATGGCAGCGCCATCAACTGACCGAGTTCGGGCAATTCGGCATCGTCCCCGCAAAGGCGCAGACAGGCCCAGGCAGTCGCCAGATTGCTGGAGACCACAGGCTTGCCGATCGCAGCTTCGATTTCCGCGATCACGGACGCCGCACGGACCGCCGTGCAGGAGATGAACAGCGCATCGGAACCCGGTGCCATTGATTGCTTGGCGAAGGCCACGATTTCGTCGGTCGAAATACGGGCCATTTCCCTGTCATCGGTAAGGCCAAGGCAGGTGAAGCGGTCGATCTCGAAGCCGAGTCCGGAAAAATAATCGGCCATCGGCGTGCTGGTCTCGACCGTATAGGGCGTCATCACAGAAATCCGTTTGGCGCCGAGCGCGCGCAATCCCTTGACGGCAGCAGCCGTGGGCGTCACCACCTGAGCTTCAGGCTTGGCCGCCTTGATCGCTGCTTCAATTTCGCGGTCGCCGATGACGACCGATGCCGACGTGCAGGAATACATCACCACATCGAGCGTCTCGTCAGGCAGGATCAGTCCGGCAGCCTCGGTCAAAGATGGCTGCATGGCGCGCAGGTTTTCAGCGGTCACCGGATTGGCATAGGGGATTCGTGTCACATAGACCCCGATGCGGTCGCTTGCGACCATGCGGCTGAAGTCCGGCTCTGTCGTGTGATCGGTCGACAGGATGATCAGCCCGATACGTTTCTCAAGCGGCCGGTCATCGAGGTGTGGCGGTCTGGAGGCCAGCTGAAGGGGAACGCCATGCGCCATCAGTGATCATCCTGATTGGAATAGCGGGCTTCCAGCAGCTTGAGGAACATTACCGAGATCAAGCTTATGACGAGGAAGAACACACCGACCAGAGTCATGGGCTCGATATAGCGGTAATTGCTGTTGGCGATGCTCTTTGCTTGGTTCATCAGTTCCAGCACGGTAATAGCCGACAGAAGCGGTGTTTCCTTGAACATCGCGATCATGTAGTTGGCGAGCGCCGGGATCATGGGCGGGATCGCCTGCGGCAGGATCACATGGAACCAGGTCTGACGTGTGGTGAGGTTCGTGGCCTTGGCGCCTTCCCACTGGCCGCGCGGCACGTTTTCGATACCGCCGCGATAAACCTCGGCGACATAGGTGCCGTAATGGATGCCAAGGCCGATGACGCCGGCCACCAGTGCTGGAAGGCGGATGCCGATATCCGGCAACACGAAGAAGATGAAATACAGCTGCACCAGCAGCGGCGTGCCGCGAATGAATTCGACGACGAAACCGGTGGCGCGCGCAATCGGCTTTGGAGCCGTCATGCGCAAAATGGCGAAGACCAGTCCGATCACAGCCGCCAGGGCTGCGCCGAGAACTGTGGCCAGCAAAGTGATCTTGAAGCCTTCAAACAGGGTTGGCAGGATCTGCCAGACGAATTCCCAATCCCATTCCATGGTTTAAGCCCTCACCCCGTCAAGGCCGCGTGTCACACGCCGCTCCAGCCATTTCATGCCGCGGGCAATCAGCCAGGACATGGCGAAATAGAGAACCAGGATGGTTGCGAACGGAATGAGCGTGCTGCCCGTTTGCGCCCGCACCACCTGTGCCTGAAAGGTCATGTCGCTGAGCGAGATCAACGAAACGACCGCCGTCCCTTTGAGCAGCTCAATGGCGTTGTTGCAGAATGTCGGCAGCATCAACGGCAGCGCCTGTGGCAGGATGATATGGCGCATGGACTGGTAGCGCGTCAGGTTCAGCGCGACACAGGCTTCTTTCTGTTCGCGGCCCGTCGCCTTGATCGCGCCGCGCACCACTTCTGCGCCATAAGCCCCGACATTGAGGCCCAGGGCCAGAACGCCTGCCTGAAGCGGCGTGAGCGTAATTCCGGCAAAGGGCAAAACGAAATAGACCCAGAATAACTGGACGAAGATCGATGTGCCGCGAAAGAACTCGACATAGGTGGTTGCCAGTATGCGGACAGCCCGAAAGCGGCTGACCCGACCCAGTCCGGCGGTAAAGGCGGCAACAAGCGCAAGTGCCGAGCCCATCACGGTCAGTTCAAGCGTGACGAGCGCCCCTTGCAGGATCAGCCCGATATAACCGGCCCAGTCAATCATCTTGGATGGCTTCCCATATCAGAGACATCGCGTATCAAGTGGCCTGCCCGGCCCCGCACACTGAATTTCCAATGCGGGGGCCGGGAAAGGTCGAGACGAAGCTTACTGCGCGGAGCACAGCTTTTCGCGCGAGGTCGACATCGCCGCTGCAGCCGAGAAGCCGTAGGGCTCGATGATCTTCGCGAATTCACCGGATTCCTTCATCTTGGCGAGTTCGACGTCGAAGGCATCGCGAAGGGCTTCATCACCCTTGCGGAACGCAGCGCCGTCGCAATAGACCGGCGCGCCCATGACGGGTGCCACGACTTCCAGCGTCGGGTCTTCAGCCTTTGACAGCAGATCGTTGATCGACAGAACCGGCAGCGAATAGACGTCGATGCGGCCATCCTGCAGCATCTTGATGCCGCTCTGGCCATCCGGCACCACAATCACGCGGTCGCGCGGCACACCGGCTTCAAGGGCCAGCTTTTCTTCCGTGCCGCCGCCTGGCGCACCGATCTTGGCATCCGGATTGTCAGCGATATCCTTGTAGCTTTTCAGGCCGAGCGGATTGCCCTTTTTCAGCGCAAAGGCCTCTGCGTCGCAAAGGATCGGTTCGGAATAGGCAACTGCCGAGCAACGCTCAGGCTTCATGAACAGGCCGGCCGTGATGGCGTCATGGCGACCAGCCTGAAGGCCGGGGATCATGGCGCCGTATTCCGAAATAGAGGCGACCACATCCGGCACGCCCAATTTCTTGAAGATGGCGCGTGCAACATCAGGTGCTGCACCGGATACCTTGCCGTCGGCGCCGACTGCGGTGAACGGCGGCTCGTTGGCGATGGCGATACGGGCAAAGCCCTGATCCTTCAGTTCCTGCAGCTTGTTTTCATCGGCGGAAACCGGCGCGACCCAGAGGGCCACCAGAGCCGCAGCACTTGCGGCGAATGTGACGAGATGACGTGATTTCATGTTTCCCACTCCATTGTTTTGATTGTCAGATTGCTCGGGGCAATATCCAGGGCGACAAGGCCTCAGACGCGGTGCCCCGCCGCGATGATCTTCTTGAGGAAGGCCTGCGTGCGCTCTTCTTTCGGATGACTGAAAATGTCGTCCGGCTTGCCCTGTTCGACGATTTTCCCCTTGTCGAAAAACAGCACCCGGTCTGCAAAGTCATGGGCAAAGCCCATTTCATGGGTCACCAGCAGCATGGTCATGTCGGTTTCGGCGGCCAGCCTGCGCATCACGCTCAGCACTTCTTCCACCAGTTCCGGATCAAGCGCCGACGTGACTTCGTCGAACAGCATGATCTTTGGCGACAGAGCCAGTGCACGGGCGATGGCGACACGCTGCTTCTGACCGCCGGAAAGCTGGGCCGGCATGCTCTTCGCCTTGTCCGCCAGCCCCACCATGTCCAGCAATTCCATGGCCCGTGCTTCGGCGTCGGCCCGCGAGACACCCTTGGTCAGCATGGGGGCAAGCGTCACATTGTCGAGCACGCATTTGTGCGGAAAGAGGTTGAAGTGCTGGAAGACCATGCCGATCTTTTCGCGCATCTTGTGCAGATGGCGCTCGTCGGCTGGCACCGTCGCACCGGCTTTTTGCATGTGGTAGAGCTGGTCGCCGTCGACCTCGATTTGGCCGCCATTGATATGCTCGAGCGTCATCAGGATGCGCAGGATGGTCGTCTTGCCGGAGCCGGATGGGCCGATCAGCGCCAACTTTTCTCCAGGCATGACATCCATGGACAACCCGTCGAGCACGGTCAGCGGACCAAAACTCTTGGTAATCTTGTCTATGCGGATGATCGGCGCAGTCATTTGCGTCTTTCCCTCTAGTCCCCGAAGTGGCCTAACGATGAACAGCGCTTTAAATCATGTCAATGTGTATAATAATATCAGTACAATATTTTCGGGGATGCCCAATAAATGGCCAGTTGCGTTAAATCGCGTGCACCAGCGCTTCCGGGTTTCCGAGACATAAAGAGGCAATTATTCCAAGACCGGCACGCAATTCCGATTCCGACGTCGATCCGAGCGAGATGCGTACGGCCGGATGATCGCTGTCTGGCGTGGTTCGGAACGACAGGCCGGGGGCAATCGCCACGCCGCGCAGACGCGCCTGGGAGACGAATCCGTTTTCGGTGTGCCCTTGCGGCAGCTTGAGCCAGATGTGCAGGCTCTGTGGATGGCAGTGATAATCAAGCCCTGACAGCTTCTCGTCTGCAATGGCGTGTCGCTTTAAGAGTGCATCGCGCTGCCACTGAACAAGCGCTTTTGCCGTCCCGTCTTCCACCCAGCGCGTGGCAATCTCGGCGATTGCCGGCGTTGCCATCCAGTTGGTGACCAGATGCCGATTGGTCACTGCCGAAATATAGCGGTCAGGAGCGGTCAGATAGGCTATCCGCAATCCCGGAACAGTAATCTTTGTAAAGCTGGTGATGTAAATCGTCCGCTCTGGCGCAAAGGCCGCCATCGGCGGTGCCCGCCCTTCAACAAGTGGTCCGAGAATATCATTTTCGATAATCGCCAGGTCATGCCTGCGCGCCACCTCGGCAAGCGCTGCACGGCGCTCGGCACCCATCAAGGTTGCGGTGGGGTTGATCACCGAAGGTTGCAGAAATACAGCGCGGATGACGCCCGACCGACAGGCCTCGTCCAGCGCCTCCGGGATCATCCCTTCATCGTCAATGGGCAGGCCTTCCAGATGTATTCCGAGATAGCTGCAGAGCGGTGTCAGCGTATGGTGGCTGATCGCCTCAGCCGCCATGGTGCATCCGGGAGGCACAGCACCCATGATGGCCACGGTCATTGCCGCCGTCGCCCCATTGGTGATGCTGATATTGAGCGGCGAAACCACGATCCCGCACGATGCCAGCCAATCGGCCGCGATCTTGCGATGGCGGGGAAAGACGGTGTTCGGGCGGAAGGAAAGTGCAGCCGTCGCTGGCAGATTGTCGGCCAACCAACCAAAGGCCTCGCGCATGCGGTCAAGATGGATCTGCTCGCAGACCGGCTTCAGGATCGACAGGTCGATGAGTTCGCCAAGGCGTTCGGGCAGATAGGGTGTTGCAGGCTCCTTGGCCTGTGTCTGCACGAAACTGCCGCGCCCGATCTCGCCACTGATGAGACCCCTGCGGATCAGTTCGTCATAGGCGCGACTGACGGTCTGCACTGACAGATGAAGGTCTTCCGCCAGTCGCCTATGCGTGGGCAGGCGGGCACCATTGGGCAAATCCCCTTGCTGGATTGCGCGAGAAAACTGCTCAGCCAACGAAAGATAGGCCGGACGACGAAGTTGCGAAGGATCAGGCTGCCAATTTGTCATGATATGACAGTGCAAAACATCATATCAATTGACAATGCCTAAATGCGTCCCCATTCTGTTTTTCCAGAATTTGACACGATTTGCCGCACTGCGGGACCCCATTTGCATGAAACTCGACGCGATTGATCTTCGCATTCTGGCTGCCGTTCAGGCTGATGGCCGGATTACCAAGCTTGCCCTTGCCGAAAAGGCCGGTCTGTCGCCGACGCCTTGCTGGATGCGGCTGCGCAAGCTGGAAAAGGCGGGCGTCATTTCCGGTTATCACGCCCGTGTCGCCGTGCGCCGCATCGCGCCGGTCGCCAGCGTCTTGATGGAAGTGACACTTGCCAATCATCGGCAAGCCGACTTCGATCGCTTTGAACGCGCCGTTGCGGCCACGCCCGAGATCACCGCTTGCTGGTCGGTGGGCGGCGGCGTCGATTACATCTTGAAAATCGTTGCCTGCGATATCGACGCCTATCAGCGTCTGGTGGACAGCCTGCTTGGCCGCGAACTCGGCATCGACCGCTATTTCACCTACATTGTCACCAAGACAGTGAAGGAGGAAACCGAGCTGCCGCTGGATATGCTTTTGCCGCAAGCGCAGTAGACAATCTCTCTCTTTGGCACGGTCTTTTTGGTCCAGCTGTCTGCCGCACTCCCCCGGAACAGACAATCTCTCGCCGTATGCGTGACACACTGCGATCATCAACCGCCGAGGAGATCCGCACATGAATGCAGTGTTTGCCCGCGCCGACTTCCATGATGGCCTCAACCGCCTGACCGATCGCCCCTTGCTGCGTCAGCTTGCCTATGTCGACGGACAATGGACGGCTGGCAGCGATGCAAAGGCATTCGAAGTGACCGATCCCGCAACCGGGGCCTCGCTTGCCTGGGTCGCCTCGCTTGGCCGTGATGAGACCGACCGGGCCGTCACCGCCGCACAGAGAGCATTCAAGCCCTGGGCCCGTCTGCTTCCGCAGCAGCGCGCAACGATCCTGCGCAAATGGTACGATCTGATCGTCGCGGCAAAGGACGATCTGGCACTGATCATGACTTTGGAACAAGGCAAGCCGCTTGCTGAATCGCAAGGGGAAATCGACTACGCCGCCTCCTTCGTCGAATGGTATGCAGAGGAAGGCAAGCGGCTCAATGCCGAAAGCGTCACCAGCCATCTGCCGGGCGCCGATATGAGCGTCAGCCGCGAGCCGCTTGGTGTCATCGGCATTGTCACACCTTGGAATTTCCCGCTGGCGATGATTACCCGAAAGGCCGCAGCAGCTTTGGCTGCCGGCTGCACCGCGATCGTTCATCCGTCTGCCGAAACGCCACTCTCCGCTCTGGCGCTGGCCGAACTTGGCGAGCGGGCAGGCATTCCAGCCGGCGTCTTCAATGTTTTAACCGGCGATGCCGCCACCATTGTCGGCAGGCTTTGCGAAGACAAGCGGGTGCGGGCCATGAGCTTTACCGGCTCGACCGGCATCGGCAAGATGATTGCTGGCCAATGCGCCCCGACCATGAAACGGCTGGTGATGGAACTGGGCGGGCACGCACCGCTCATCGTCTGCGCTGACGCCGACATCAGCAAAGCCGTCGACATTGCCATCAATGCGAAATTCGCAACCTCGGGCCAGGATTGTCTGGCGGCCAACCGCATTTATGTCGAGCGCTCCGTGATGGACGATTTTTGCGCAGCCTTTGCCGCCCGCATTGCCGCTTTGAAGGTAGCACCAGGACTTGAGGCAGGATCGGAGATCGGACCGCTGATGCATGAACGTGCTGTCCGAAAGGTCGAGGAACAGGTTGAGGACGCAATTTCCCGCGGCGCTAAACTGGTCGTCGGTGGCGCGCGCGACAAGACAGGTCCGCTCTTCTATCAGCCAACGCTGTTGACCGATGTCCCCGATGACGCCCTGATTATGCGCGAAGAAACCTTCGGTCCGGTGGCCGCCGTTTGCGCCTTTGACGAAGAGGACGAGGTGGTCGCGCGGGCGAATGACAGCGAATACGGGCTGGTTGCCTATGTCGTGACAGACAATGGTGCACGCCAGCGGCGTCTCTGCCGTGCGCTCGAATACGGCATGGTGGCCGTCAACCGGGTGAAGATCACCGGCGCCCCCGTTCCCTTCGGTGGCTGGAAGCAATCCGGAATCGGCCGCGAAGGCTCCCGCCACGGCATGGAGGCCTTCACCGAACTCAAATATCTCTGCATCGATACGGCCGCCTGACCGGGCGACAAGACACCACGAAAGGAAAAGATATGCTCGACAGAAGTAACGAACTCACCGCCTGGGATCGGGACCACTTCTTCCATCCGTCCACTCATATGGGCATGCATGCGCGCGGCGAAATGCCGACCCGCGTGATCGCCGGTGGTGAAGGGGTCTATATTACCGATACCACGGGCAAGACGAGCCTCGATGCGTTTGCCGGCCTATACTGCGTGAATGTCGGATATGGTCGCCAGAAGATTGCCGACGCCATTGCAAGCCAGGCCAAGAACCTCGCTTATTACCATGCCTATGTGGGTCACGGCACGGAGGCGTCGATCACGCTCTCCAAGATGATCATCGACCGGGCACCCGAAGGCATGAGCCGTGTCTATTTCGGCTTGTCTGGATCGGATGCCAACGAGACCAACATCAAGCTGATCTGGTATTACAACAACATTCTCGGTCGCCCGGAGAAAAAGAAGATCATCTCGCGCTGGCGCGGTTACCACGGCTCGGGCGTCATGACCGGCTCGCTGACCGGGCTCGAACTGTTCCACAACGCCTTCGACCTGCCGCGCGCACCGATCCTGCACACCGAAGCACCCTATTACTTCCGCCGTGCTGACCGCTCCATGAGCGAAGAACAGTTCGCCCAGGACTGCGCAGACAAGCTGGAAGAGATGATCCTTGCGGAAGGCCCGGATACGATTGCAGCCTTCATCGGCGAGCCGATCCTCGGGACCGGCGGCATTGTGCCGCCGCCTGCGACCTACTGGCAGAAAATCCAGGCCGTGCTCGACAAGTATGACATTCTGCTTGTGGCCGACGAGGTCGTGACCGGCTTTGGTCGTCTCGGCACCATGTTCGGCTCCGATCACTACGGCATGAAGCCGGACCTGATCACCATCGCCAAGGGCCTGACGTCGGCCTACGCACCTTTGTCCGGGACGATCGTCTCTGACAAGATGTGGCAGGTGCTGGTGCAAGGGTCCGACAAGATGGGCGCTCTGGGCCATGGCTGGACCTATTCGGCCCATCCGATCTGCGCTGCCGCAGGCGTTGCCAATCTTGAACTGATTGATGAGCTCGATCTGGTCACCAACGCCGGCGAGACCGGAGCTTATTTCCGCGCGGAACTGACCAAGGCGCTGGGCGACCACAAGCATGTGGGTGAAGTGCGTGGCGACGGCATGATGGCTGCCGTCGAGTTCGTCGAGGATCGCGATGACCGCAAGTTCTTCGAACCGTCAGCCAAAATCGGCCCCCAGATCGCAGCCGCCATGGCAGCACGGGGCGTGATCGGCCGGGCCATGCCGCAGGGCGATATCCTCGGCTTTGCACCGCCACTCTGCCTGACACAGGAAGAAGCCGACATCGTCGTCAAGGCAGCTGCTGCTGCCGTTGATGAGGTGTTTGAAGGCCTCTGAAATCACTGCCCGGCGAGAGCCGCAGTCCTTTCGCAGACATAAACGAATCCGTCCCGGAACACGGGGCGGATTTTTTCTGCCGGTCTCAAATGTTGGGTAGAGCCTCGGACTTCTTGAGGCGGGTCAGTTGATAAAATGCCAGACCTATACCCAGTAACGAGATCAGCGTGGCGCTGCCAAACAGGGCGGAATAGCCGAACCTGTCGGCAAGGAAGCCTGCGACTGAAGACCCCAGCAGATACACCACCAGTTCCGCACAGGTCAAAATTGTAAAATCCGTTCCCGGCTGATCTGAAGAGGACGAGCGCATGAAGAAGGAATAGATGGCAACCAACTCCATATAGCGGATCAGCGTCTGAAAGGCGGAGGCGGTCATGGCGAACATGAAGCCCGGCAAAATATGCGCGGCACTGAGGGTGAAGCCCAGAAAGCATGTCGTTCTAAGGAGGCCAAGCAAAACCAGTGTCGTCGTGAGCCCCGCACGGCGAATGATCAGCGCAGCCATGGCCGCCCCAACCAAACCCGCCGTCGCCGCAGCAGCGCCTGACAGATAACCGATCCAGTCGACCGGCAGTCCCAGATCGACAAGGAACGGGCCCTCCATGCCGCGCACCAAGCCTTCGCTTGCCCGGTAAGTCAGCGCAAAGCCCAGTACCAGCCAAGCGCTCGGCCTCGCAAAAAAGCCGCGCAGGCTAGCCCGAGCCTTGCCTTCAACGGGCTCAAGATCCGGCGTCTCACGCATCCAGATTGTCGCGAAGAGTGGTAACAGCGACAGTCCCGCCACCAGTAAAATGGTCGGCTGCCAGCCAATCTTGTGAAATAGCACAAGCGCCAGCGTACCGCCCAGAATGACGCCAAGGGCAATCGATCCTGCCTGGATGGCATTGCCGACGGGACGGGAGGACTCATCCAGTTGCCGCACCGCATATCCGTCGGTTGCGATATCCTGCAACGACGAGAGAACCGTAATCAGGAAGCCGATCATAAAGAGCGGCCCTGCTTGTGAGGGATCGATCAACGCCATGGAGGCTATCAGGGCGCTGACCAGCAATTGTGTGGGAATGACCCAGCCGCGACGATGTCCAAAGCGGGCGATCAGCGCGGTTCGGTCCACATAAGGCGCGACAACGAATTTCAGGATCAGTGGCAGCATCAACAGGGAAAACAGCCCGATGGCCGTTCGTGAAGCGCCGCTTTCACGCATTAAAGGCGGTAATGCGACAAGCAGCAGATAGGAGGGGATACCCTGGGCAAGATAGAGGCCGCCCAGTACGGCATAGAGACGGCGTGCCCGCGTCGACAAGGCCCTGGCCGCCGGAACGTCTCCGCCGGCCTGCAAATCATATGCGGAACCAACCATGCTTAAAATACCTTGGTCAGCGATACGGCGAAGGTGCGACCGCGGCCCTTGTAGTCGAAGATCGAGTCATCGGCCAAAGCGCCATAGAGGGCCTTGGCACGCTGGCCCCATATGGTGGTGTAATCCTTATCGAAGAGGTTATGAATGCCGAAGTTCAGGGTCGCATCCATGCTTTCCACACGATAGGCACCCGTCAGATCGAAGAGTGTATAGCCGTCGATCTTGTATCCATCGCTGTCGGACAGATCGAACACATGCTGGCCCTGCAATTGCACGCTGAGGGCCTCGCCTTTCCAGCCGATATGCGCGCCGAGCTTGGAGACGCTGGAGGAACCGACCGTATATTTGCTCCAGCCATCATCGTCCTTCACTTCAGTCTTAATCCACTGGCCCAGCATGCCGACGTCAAAGCCGTTATCGAGCTTGGCCCCGACCTTGCCCTCGATCCCGTAGACCCGCCGTTTCTGATCCAGCATTTCGATGGCAAGCGTTGTGCGATTGAGCGATATGGATCGATCGGAGAGCGAGTAGAAAGCGGCGGCATCAAAGCTGTATGTACCGTCATCCAGACGATAGCCGATTTCGAAGGAATTGGTTTTGATCGCCTCCAGTGCCGAATCGCCCACATTCACGCTGTCGGTAAGGGTGTAGTGCCCCCCGGCGAGGCTGTAGTTGCCGATGCCATAGTATTTCGCGGGGTCGGGCAGTTCGAAACCCTGACTGAAATTGGCATAGACCTGCTGGTCAGCGTCGACGCTATAGGTTGCTCCGGCATTGAACAGAAGATCGCCATAATCGGTCGACCCTCCGGGGATTGCGTCTGCAGATGTCGCTGAGCCTTGCAGGATCGCAATCTGCTGGGCAACGCCTACAAAATCGCCGACCTTGGTGTTCACATACTGATAGCGCACACCGCCACTGACCTTCAGCGCATCGGTTACATCGAAGGACGCCTCGGCAAAGGCAGCAACGGTTGTCACATCGATCGCCGGATAAAGCCCGGTCACGCCGACCGTATCGAAATCCATAGCGCCGGAGGCCATCGCCGTTGCCATGTCGAAGATGTTCTGGCTCGATGAGAATGAATCCCTGTCTGCGTCAATGCCATAGGTGATGCGCAGTCTGTCGGTCGGCTCCGCCACCAAGGCGGCCTTGATGCCGTAATAGTCGGTATCTTGGGAACTGCCGTAAAAATAGGTTGAGGCTGGAAAAGGATGGAAGCGCACTTTTTCGTTGCGATAAAATGCCTGCAACAAAAGGCTCTGCCCCAGAAAATCGTCGTCGGTATAGGTGGCATTGAGCATGGCGCGGCGCGTGCGGGGATCGAAATCCGACGCGTAGCCGCTGCGCGTTTCAAACAGGCTCGGATCGGCAAGTGCAGCCAGGTTGGTCCCGAAGAATATCCCGTAATCGGAATCCTGTTCGCTATCGAAATACTGGCCGCTGAATTCAAAGCGCCGATTGACGTCGATCTGGTAACCAACCGAGCCCATGACGTCGACACGCTTGTTAAACGCCGTCGAGGTTTGAGTGATGTCGGGCACCAGCATCGTTCCGGACCCATCGTAATAATTACCGGTTCCACTGCCAGCGACAGAGATGCGACCGTCCCAGTCGCCCTTGTTGTAGGTCACTGCCGCTGCGGCATTCTTGTCGAGGTCATGACTGCCGCTGAAACCGCTTTCGAAGCCTGTCGTGACTTCAGCGTGCACGCCTTCCTCAGCGTCCTTACCCTTTTTGGTGATGATGTTGATAATCCCCCCGGTGGCATTGCCGCCATAGATCGAGGTGGCGCCGGAGAGGACTTCGACACGCTGAATGTTGAACGGATCGATAGAATCAAATTGCCGGCTGACACCACGCGTGGAATTCAGCGACACGCCATCCAGAAGAACCAACGCCGTGCGACCTCTAAGGTTCTGGCCATAGGAGGTCCGTGAACCATAGCTGGCTGCGTCGAAGCTTGGGATTTCCTGGGCCAGTATCTGCTGGAGGCTTTCTCCGGAACGGGCACGGGCCTGGATGTCTTCCGCGGCAACCACATGGATTGTCTTTGCCATTTCGGAGATCTGTTGCGGCGCTCGGCTACCTGTGACCGTGATGGCCTGGAGCACTGTGGCGTCGTCCCCATCTGCCGCTTGCAGATCAGTGTTGTCTGCCTCCTGCCCATGCGCTTGCATCGCCACCGCAAGCGTCAATATCGATACACCCAGTCCAATTCTCCAACGCATGGAACTACCCCTGAAATCACTGACCCAAGTCTTATCGAGAAGGTCGTTGTAAAACACGATTAATATAGTCATGTTTATAGAGATCCCCTCGGCAATGCGCAGACAGTCGCGAACCGGATTTGGACCAGGGCGAACGAAACGGAGTTTGTACACAGTGCAGCATGTCAGGCAGCTCACCCCTCTTGCATTCGGAATGCAGACAGCTCCGGACGATTCCAGGCCGCTCTGGAGGCTGATCCTGCGAGACATGATGGGAGACGTGGAAACCGAAATGGAAGACCGGCTTGCGGGGACACGCGGGTTGTTCTGGGCCCATGGCGGAGTTGCCATCACCACGCTCTATCTGCCGGAACAACAGGTGAAGCTGTCTGCCAACGGTCTTTCCGAGTCCGGAATTCTTATTATGCGCGCAATGGACGGACCATTGCATGTGGCCCAGCAAGACAAGCATGCCGAGGCCGCGCGCGCAGAAGTCCTGTTTGCGACGGCTGGACACCCTCTGTCGATCGCCCTTCCGCAGGGCGGACGGCTCGACTGTGCCTATTTGCCCCGTCATGCCTTGGGAAGTACGGCTCAGCAGCTATCGGCAATCGTGATGCGCCCGATCGCGCATGACTGCCTGCCGCTTCAACTCCTCATCACCTATGCCGGGTATCTGCTTCAACAACAGCGCCAAAGCGAAATTCAGGCGGAAATGATGGTGCGGCATTTCTATCAACTGCTGCCGGTGCTTGCTGCAGAACTGGCAGACGGCAGCGAACGCGGCGGCGCACCGGGGCGGCTTGCATCCATAAAGGCACGAATTACAAAGCAACTGACGAACAGTGGCTTTTGCCTTGCCGATATTGCCAAGGCTGAAGGCGTGTCACCCAGATCCATACAGAAACTGCTGCATGGCGAAGGCACGACCTTTTCGCGCTATTTGCTCGAGCGCAGGCTGGATGCCGCCAAGGAGGCACTGTTGTTGCGAGGGGCATCTGCTTCGGTCACACAAGTCGCGCTGGACTTCGGGTTCAACGATCCCGCCTATTTCAGTCGCGCCTTTCGCAAACGTTACGGCATGCGACCGATGGACCTCAGGCGGTCTGCCCGGACGTCCGGCAACACAAGATGACAGAACAACCTGTGTCCTAAAGCTTCACATGAGCGCCCCGATCTCCACGATGGCATTGGAAAGCCCGCTCCCGTTCCCACCTTCACAGTGATGGCAGCCATTACACGGGCGTTGCTATTTTCAGGGCGGAATTTACCCTGGCCCCAAACAAGGAGGACGCCATGTCTTCCGGGCCTCTCTACCGCCAAATCGATGTTGCCGATGCAGAACTTACACGGCAAAGGATGGATTACGCCGGCGTTCTGAACAATCCCGCTTTGAGTGAGACGATACAGGGTAATGTCCGGTCACTCGGCATGAAGGTTCAACGGGGTATGCGCACCCAGCAAGACCTTGCGGAGGCTCTGGCCGAACCTGCCTTACCCTGTCACGCCAAGACGTCCCCTGTCACGCCAAGACGTCAGGCCGTTCCAATTTCAGCCAGGACACAAAGAGGATATCAGTCTTGACCCTCTCCTTTCCCAATCCTGCAGACAGCTATGATGACGTTAAGCGCCGAGTGCGCTTTCTGGGATATGGCGCTCTTTCCGAGAAAGATCCATGGGCGTATGCCATGATTGCCCTGCCCTATGCCTTGCCGGCAGCGATCGGCGGCTAGATCGCGGCTGCAGAAATACCGGTCGCCGTCAGCGTTGGCGATGGTGGGTTTCAATGCACGTTGGAGGAATTGGAACGGTTGTCGAAAACAAGCTTCCCCTCGCCGTCATTCTTTGGGACAACAACAGTTTCGCGTATTCTTTGGAACAACATAGGATGATGGAGCGGAATATTCCAACCATTGGCGTCAATCAGCGCAATCCGGATTTCGGGGCGTTGGCGAAGGCTTGCGGTTGCTATACGGCAGAGCCTGAACACTATATCGAACTGGAAGCCGCCGTGACCAATGCCTTCCGTGCGGATGGAGCGACAGTCATCCACCTTCGCGAAAGCGCCGAATTTGTTGCCTGAACACAATGTGAGCCTTGATATGACCGAGACACCGCAAGCAACCCTTTCCAATTGGCGCAAAGCGCCCCACAACACATGGGGCTTCAGCCATGTCGATCGGTTGGTGAAGACGGATACGATCAAGGCGGGGACGCAGTCAGCGCCGCTCTCCCATGGGCCAGCCCTCGATCTCGATGCAATTCGGCTATCGTCCGGCCAGACTGTCAGCGAAGCGCTGGATGCGAGTTTTACCGATGGTTTCATGATCCTGCGCGAGGGTGAGATTGTTGCCGAACGCTATGGCCCGGCGCTGGATGCCGATACGCCACATATCGTCTTTTCCGTCAGCAAGTCGATCACGGCCACGGTTGCCGGTGTGCTTGTCGAGCGCGGCGAACTTGATGTCGACCTTCCGGTGATCCACTATCTGCCGGAACTGGCTGGCACCGCTTATGGCGATTGCACCGTCCGCCACGTTCTCGATATGACGGTCGCAATCGAATTCAACGAGGATTATCTCGACCCCAAGGGCGATGTCTCCCGCTACCGCGTCGCCATGGATTGGGACCCGGAGGGCAATTTTGCCTATGAAGGTGGTCTGCACGCTTTCATCGCCACCATGCGGCGCGGAGAGGGTGCACATGGCGACAAGTTCCACTATGTTTCGCCCAATTCCGACGCGCTGGGCTGGATTCTGGAACGCGCCAGCGGGCTTTCCATGGCGGACATTCTCACGCGCTATCTCTGGCAGCCGATGGGTGCCGGCACAGACGGATTGATCACCGTCGACCGGCAGGGTGGTGCACGAACAGCAGGCGGTATCTGCACAACGCTTTCGGATCTTGCCCGCATCGGCGAGTTGATGCGCCTGAAGGGCCGCGTTGGCGACCGCCAGGTGATACCGCAGACCTGGATCGACGATATTCTGGAGGGTGGCGACCACGGCCCATGGGCGCGTGGCGACATGACCGACCTCTTTGCCTCGGCCCGCTACCGCTCGAAGTGGTATATTCCGGATCAGGTCCCGGGCGAATTTTGCGCCATCGGCATCCATGGTCAGTGGATTTATGTCGATCCGGTTGCAGGTCTGACCATCGTCAAGCTTTCCTGTCAGCCGATACCTGCCGATGACGATCTGGATGCGCTCAATCTGGATATCTTCCGTTCGATCGGCAAAGACGTCAGAGCCAGATAAAGCCCACAGCCGGAAAAGCACCCGCTCGGGAACATGGCGACAGCTTTCGGCTTTACTGCTGGATGGTTGATCAGGTTTCAGTAAAGCGATGAGTGACAGTCTTGAGCCACGGATCCTGCGCAAGGCAGGTCTGGTCTATGTGAGCGATCAGGATCCCGGTCTTACACGCCACCGTCGGGGGCGTGGCTTCTGCTATAAATTGCCATCCGGCGATTTGCTCAGCGACGAGCAGATCAGGCAGCGGATCAAGGCGCTCGGCATACCGCCCGCCTATCGTGACGTCTGGATCTGCACGCTCGAAAACGGTCATTTGCAGGCAACAGGTCTCGATGATCGCGGACGCAAACAATATCGCTATCATGCCGACTGGCAGGCCCTGAGGGATGAGCGGAAATATCACGAGCTTCGATCTTTCGGCGAGGCCTTGCCGAGGATCCGGCGCAAGGCCCGGCTGGACTCAGAACGGACCGAAGATAGCCAGACCGCAACATTGGCAGCGCTTGTCTTGCTGCTCGATGCTGCGCATCTGCGGGTGGGCAATAGCTATTATCTTGAGACCAACGGCACCTATGGCGCAACCACCCTGCTCAAACGCCACCTGTCGTTCGACGAAGGGCTGGAACTCAAATTCACGGCCAAGGGAGGCCGCAGGGTTCGCCACAAGCTGCGTGTGCCACGATTGCAGCGGATACTGGAGCGCATCGCCGATTTGCCGGGTCGCAAACTCTTCGTATGGCAAGACAGTGACGGAGACATTCATCCGGTCGATTCCGGTCAGTTGAACCGCTATCTCTGCGACATCAGTGGCGTTGCCATTTCGGCCAAGACCTTCCGCACATGGGGTGGAACCGTTGCGGCCTTCGGCCAGGCGGCAGAGGCGATCGGCAGAGACGAAAAACCAACCGTCAAAAGCATGTCGCAAGCGGCTGCAGCCGAACTTTCCAATACCCCGGCAGTCTCCCGTAAAAGCTACATCCACCCAAAAGTGCTGCAGCTGGCAAGCGATCCGGAACTGGCGACATCCCTCAACGGCATAGTTTCGACCCCTCAACGCCCAAGGCAAGGTTTAAGATCGATGGAACAGCGGCTATTGCAGTTCTTGAGCGACTGAGGGCTGGCCGAGTGGTGGACGAGCCCGTCTGGTGGTTCGGGCAGCCTCGACAATCATCAGGACCACAGAGACGAGCATCAGGGCCATGATGAAGGAGAATGGCACCGCGCCGACAATCATGACGTCGCGGATGGAATCCACACCTCCAACGGCCATGACCGCGCCGGTGATAGCGGCAATGACGACAGCCCAGGTCATGGAGTGAAACGGCGTTTCGCCATGGTCGCTGCCGGCCGCCCCAATGGACTTGATGGCAATGATCGCAGCCGTCGACGAGGCGATGATCAGCACCAGAAACAGGAAGACCAGCACGGCTTTGACCACATAGGCGAAGCTGCTTGCGTTTTCGAGCATCACATCGACGGCGGCGTAGATCCGAAACGCATGTTCCGCCTCCAATATGCGCCCGGCAGCGCGGCCATCGAGTTCCATCAGCAAGACCGAACCTCCGGTGGCTGAAAACCAGACGAAGCACATGGCTGCGGGTGCCAGCATGGCACCGAGGATGAATTCGCGCACCGAGCGGCCATAGGATATGCGGGCCAGAAACAGGCCGACAAAGGGTGAAAACGCAATCCACCACGCCCAGTAAAATACCGTCCACTGGTTTTGCCACTCACTTTGGGCTTTAGACGTCAGTGAGCCGGTGGGATCATAGAGCGTGGCAATCTGCGCCGGTAAAGTTGTCACATAGCGCCAGGACGACTGGATGAAGACGTTGAACAGTTCGGCACCGCCACCGAAAATCACGAAGACGAGCAAGACGGCAAAGACAATCAGAATACCGAGCTGCGACACCCATTTGACCCCGCGATGCGGCCCGGAAATGATCGAGCCGATGGCACACGAGATCGAGACCACCAGCATCGTCAGGAGCGCTGCAAGCGGAGGATTGCCAAACTGATCTGCAAAGAAGGCATTGCCGGTCAGCACGGACAGGCCGGAGCAAATCTGTTCGAGCCCAAGCACGATGGTGGTGGTGATGCCAGCGATGATCGCCATCAGCGAGAGCACATCGACAATATGCCCTCCCATTCCTTCAAGCCGCTTGCCGAACAATGGTGCAACCGCCGACCGCATGGCCATGGGTTGACCGAAACGGTGACAGGCGAGACCGAGTGCCAATGCGGTTACCGCATAGCAGGCCCATGCCGATAAACCCCAATGCAGAAAGACGAAGCGCATGGCTGAAATGGCCGCATCGTGGGATCCGGGAAGGACGGCCCCTTCCAGCAGGGCAGGATTGGTCTTGAAGTGGGAAATCGGTTCGCTCACAGAAAAGACCAGCACGCCGATACCGATGCCCGAGCAGAACATCATCGACAACCACGCTGCCGTGCTGTGTCGGGGCGGAGCGCCGTCCGGGCCAAGCGTAATGCGGCCTGCAACTGGAAGCATGACCAGCACCAGGCAGAAAATCACGAAGATGGCGAGAAGATAGACGTACCAGCCGGCGAAAAAGGTGAGCGTCATATGCTTGAGTATTTCCAGCACGTTGCCGGAGGCAATTGGCGCGGCGACCAGCGCCAAGACGAGTGCGCCGACCAGCAAAGTCGTGACCGCCGCGACAACGGGATTGAACCCCTGATAAAATCCTGTGCCCACGACCAATATGTCCAGCCGTCTCGTGGTGTTTGTCCCTGCCATGATGAATTGCCCCCAAACCTTTAACAGGCGGGCGCTTGCACGCAGTGATCTCTGGTCGAGAGACCGGGTGGATATTGGACTAAATCTGCGCGAAACCCCGCCTTCCCTTAAGGCGCGAGAGTCGGGGGCAATTGTTGCACAATGATTTGCAACTCACGTTTAGTCGGATGAGCGCTCGAACAGCGATGGGGCAGAGGCGACAAGTTCCGCAGGGACAACGGTGTGACCGAACCGGCGCACGAAAAGTGCTACCGGGGTGCGCAGAGCGTTTACTCTGTGCTCGGGATCATCGAACAATCTGGAATGGATGTGATGGAGGAAGCGAAGAACGCCGCAGGCGCGGGACCTCGACATCGTGAGCATGGCACCCTTGGCGCGCAGGGACGGCTGCTCGGCATCCGTCATGACCAACTCATAGAGAAGCCGCGCCAGGGGATGGAAATTGTAGACTTGCGCCCGCACAGGCTCCAGCGCCGCGCGATCATCAGCCGCAATCAAGGCCTGACAGATGAAAACCTGAACATAATGCCGAAAGCGCGATTTTGGCATCGCCAAAGCCTCGGCCTGCCGTAACAAGACAAGAGCTCCGTCGGTATCGCCCGTAAATGCCCGCAATTGCCCGAAAATCGCAAGCGAGGACGCAATCGTTGTACTCTGACTGTAGGCTCGTTGCGCGAGTTCAAGGGCCAGAGACTTGTAACTGCGATCGACATAGTAGAGCAGCTTTGCGGCAATCATCAACAGTTCGGGCTTGTCCTGGCAGCCAGGCAGGGCACCTTGGACAAGCTGTTCTATCTCGGTGTCGATGGACCGGCATGCATCTGCGCCAGTCTGGAAGAGATCGCGTCCGTGGATGATCACCCTGGAATGCAGATGATGCGCATAGCTGACGGCAATTTCCGGGTCATCAGGGTGGTCAGCACGCATCTTGCTGAGATGAACATTATTCTCCAGCCAGGCCTTGGCGGTGCTCTTCTCATTGAAGGAGGCATTCTGCATCGCCACAGCCAGTGGTTCGCTTGAAATCTTATAGCCCATTTCACAGCGCCAGCGCGCCAACAGGATGAGGGGGATCAGGCGATCTGCTTCTCGTCGCAAACTCGGATAGGGAGCCCCTTCGCGGATCAATGTCATGCGCTCAACGAAGAACACGCCGCCGGAAATACGCGACCAGCATGTCACGACGCATTCGGGGCGCTCGGCGACGCGGAAAAAGGAGATTTCCAGGTTGAAGCGTGCCGGTCCGTCCGATGGCTGCTTTGTGGGATCAAAGTCGGGTTCAACCGGGACACTCCGCTCGATCTCCGCCTCCAGGGCTTTTGCCAGATAGCCAGCAAAGGCTTCTCCTGCACCGCTTGCCGCGCCGAGAAGATCCAGTCCGCGCACCGGGCCGATCACGGCCTCCGCTTCGACGATCTTCTGGACATCCATGACCACCGGTGGGGGACCGAGCCACACATAACCTCCGCCATAGCGGGTGCCTATGAAACGGGGATCTCTGGGACTGTCGCCAAGTTTGCGCCTGACGCGATTGATCAGAAAGTCCACGCTACGGTCGCTTTTGTCCGAGCCGACGTCGGACACAGCGTCCAGTATCTGGTCGCGCGTCAGCGTGCGCCCGGCATTGCGTGAGAGCACCTTTAATACCCGTGCTTCGGCGACGGTAAAATGCGCCACGTCATCGCCGAATTTCGCTGTCCTGTAGTCAGTCCCAAACACTGGCCACACCCCCGCTCGAACAGTCTCATCAGCGCTAAACCCGCTTGTTATTGCGCGTTCGCGATCAGGGCCACCAATGACTATTCAGAAACGACCGCCCCACCCTTGGTCGTTAAAACACAATGTAGCACGCAAAAATTGAATTCAAGCTATAAAATAAGACATAGCGCTTCGGGCGTTCAAGGCCAGGCGCATGCGGACGGGCAGTTATCCGGGGAAATGGACCTTATCGCGAGGCGAGAAACAGTCGGTCGCGGGAGCCTGTCAGATGTTTCAGCATCATCTCGCGTGCCAGATCCGCGTCGCCATCTGCGATAGCCCTGGCAATGGTTTCATGCTCGGCAAAGACACGCGAAAGCCCGCTCGCCTCACGCTTGACCGACGCCCCGTGGAACTTCATGCCAACGGCAATATGCTCCTTCAAAGCTTCCATCGCGGTGGAGAAGTAATTGTTCTGGGCGGCGCGCGCGATGGACAGATGGAACTGGTAGTCTGCATCTTCGCGGTGGGATTGCCTGTTGGTGGCATCGCGCAACAATTCGAGTGCCCGCCTGATGGCATCGAGATCTTCGGGTGTGTGGCGGGCTGCTGCTGCTGCTGCTGCTGCCGGCTCAAGCGTCAGGCGAAACTCGTAGCAATTGAGCAGATCAGCCACGTTTTCGAGTTGGCCGAAACCGAGCGGCTCGCGCAGACCGGTGGAGCGGATGAAACTGCCGGCACCGCGGCGCGAATAGATAAGTCCCTGCTCGCGCAACCGCCGCAATGCCTCGCGGATCACGGGCCGGGATACTTCGAACTCGATTGCCATGTCGTGCTCCGTCGGCAATCGTTCGTCCGGCTTGTAGGAACCCGACTTGATGGCGCGGTGTATCCGTTCGAACACCATGTCTGGCAGACCCTTGCGGGACGTTCCTTGCTGAAGTCCCATCGTCAGGCCGCCTTTCTCAGGATCTGTCGCACCAGTTTTAGCAGTGTATCGGGTTGGCCGAAGCCGCCCGACTTGGTGACGATATGGCGCCCGTCGGCAATGGCGAGCCCCATGCCGGGCATGCATTCGCCCAGAAGCCGGAAGCGCAATATACCCATCTTCTCAAGAACGGCTTCGGCAGTCGCTCCGCCGGTGAGCACAAGAGTAGATGCACGGTCGGTGAACGCCGGAACAACCATATTGGCAAGATTTGCAGACATCTCTAACGGTTGAACGGGTGCTGACCCTTCCGTGGCCTGCACGACGACAACCATCTCACGCGATCGGGCGGGGGAAGTGTCACACTCACCACTGGGCGCTGCGACATAGTCGATCACGCAGCGGCTTCGAAGATCATCAACCTGTTTAACCGTGATCGGATCACGCGAACCGACAACGATCAGCGTCGGGACTTCCGGCACAGCGATCAAAGGCTGCGGCTCCTTTGACGTCATTGTTTGGGCCAGGCTATCGGCAAGGCCTCTGGCGCCGATCAGCAAGTCAAAGCCCTCATTTTCCGCCAATTTCAGTGAGGTGAGCATCTCATCTTGTGATGATGTGTCGGGAATATGGGCGCGGGCCGCATGGGGACCCAGTTTTTCGGCCACGGCAATCGGCGTCTCAATGCCGAAGCCGCGCACATGACCGCCAACAACCAATCGACCGAAGTCGGGAATAGCCGGCGCGACCAGCGCCCGTTCAAACGACATCGCATCGAGCTCGGCCACGATATTGCCCTTCAGGCGCGAGTCGACCTTCTTGAATATTCGCACACCCACGGGCAACCGCTTCAGCGCTTCTGCCGTCGCGCGTGCGGCCTCACTGGCTGTTATTTCTCTCGATCTGAGATTGACGGCCAGCACGTCAGGCGCCTGAGCGAGGGCTTCATCCAGCGCGTCTGGATGAAGCACCACTTCGGTTGCCAGGCCGCGGCCGGCAAAAGGTGCAGCAGAATCGAGCGTTCCCGTTAGATCGTCGGCGAGAATGACAAGCATGAAAATTGGCGCCCGCTAGCTGTTGTTATCTAAATTTCCAAATTTTATTCATATTTGTCAAGCAATTGACGCTGGTGAATTACAAATAAAGGGCGGCGCAGATTACGACCCTGGCGTGTTGTCCTATGCTCGATGCGTTTCTATACGCGCATTTTATTCTCAAGCGTTTCTTGCGTCTCCCGCCAAGGGGGAGGAAAATTTCCTGGCGGGAGACACAAGGCGGGTCCAGGCAATGCCTAGAAGGCCCCGCGGTAGATCTCCAGAACGTCTGTCTCACTCATGTCGATGGGGTTATTATCCATCAATCGTCTGATCGCATGGGCATCACTGGCGTATCGCGCCAGATCCCCTTCGGTTGCCCCATGGGCCGCGAGCGACATCTCGATTCCGAGGTCAGCACAGAAGCCGTGGGCGGCAGAGCGAAGATCGGCTTGCGACAGCCCTTCTCCAAGGTTCAGCGCCAAGGCCACCTCAGCCGTTTTGGCTGCGACCACCGGCTGATTGAACGCCAGCACATGGGGGAAGATAATCGCATTGGCGAGACCGTGCGGCAAATGTAGCAATGTGCCGAGCGGATAGGAGATGGCGTGTCCCGCAGCCGTGTTTACCGGCCCCAGACAAATACCGCCATAATAAGAGGCGAGCATCATGCCCTCGCGTGCTTCGGTATCGGCACCGTCCTTTACGGCGCGCGCCAGAAACTTCCCCACCAGATGAAAGCCCATGCGCGCAAACCCGTCGATCATCGGGTGGGCCTTGCGGTTGGTGAAGGCCTCAACGCAATGCGCCATGGCGTCGACACCGGTCGCAGCCGTCACGGCAGGTGGAACGCTATAGGTCAGTTCCGGATCGAGCACGGCCAGATCGGCAATCAGATGCGGGCTTTCAACGGCGATCTTGTTGCCTTTGCCCGGATCGGTGATCAATGAGCGGATGCCGGCCTCCGATCCTGTACCGGCCGTCGTTGCGACTTGCGCCAGACGCGTGTTTCGTCCGCCGACACGATTGGGACCGGTGACATCGGCCAGCGTCTGCTCGCTGTCCCAAAGGGCGGCGACCAGCTTGGCTACATCCATGACGGAACCGCCACCCAAGCCGACAACGAGGTCCGGCTTTAGTTCGCGCGCCGAACTCAGCGCTGCCTCAAGCGTTGCGATATCCGGTTCCCCCGGAATGGCATCAAAGACGACGACCTTTCCGGAAAGCTTCAAGCGGTCGGCAAAACCGGATGTGATCGGTGTGGCGATGACGAGCGTTGATGCGGCGTCATGCGCCCAGGCTCCGACCTGTTCGATGGAGCCTGGGCCGACGACGAGGCGGCGCGGCTGATGAAGCGTGATCTGTGTTGCCATCATGACGCGTTCCTCGTCTCGTCCCGGCCGGCCACGAGCTTGCGGGCATAGGCGATGGCGGAGTTCATGTTGCCGTGATTGGCGATCCCGCGGCCAGCGATGTCGAAGGCGGTTCCATGATCAACCGACGTGCGGTCAATCGGCAGATCGACGGAAACGTTGACGGCTGTATCGAAGGCAACCAGCTTGATCGGGATATGGCCCTGATCGTGATACTGGGCGACGACCAGATCGAAACCGCCCGAATAGGCCCGATGGAAGACCGTATCCGCCGAAATCGGGCCTTCCACATTGATGCCTTCGGACTTCGCCGCCGCCACAGCAGGTGCGATCTGGTCGTCATCTTCAGTGCCGAACAGCCCGTTCTCGCCGCAGTGCGGATTGAGACCGGCAACGGCAATGCGCGGGCTGTCATAGCCAATGCGTTTCAGGTGGGCATCGCCCGCGCGAATGGTGGCAAGCACGCGCTCGGTCGTCGCGCGGCGGATTGCCTCCTGCAACGACACATGGGTCGAGACATGAATGACCTTCAACCGCTCCGATGCGAGCAGCATATAGGCTGCGGTCGAGCCGGTCAGGCTGCGCAACATTCCGGTGTGACCGTCATAGTGATGGCCCGCCAGATTCAGCGCTTCCTTGTTGATCGGGGCAGTCACAATACAGCCAATCGCATTGGCCTCGGCATCGCGCACGGCCTTTTCGATAAAGCGGAAGGCCGCGTCGCCGGCGACTGGAGAGAGTGTTCCCCAGGCAAGCGGCGCACCTTCGACGGGCAGATCGACGACGAAAGGCTTCAGATCCAGCGTCAGACCAAGGGCCTCGCGGGCCGCTTCCAGCGTTGCCAGATTGCCGTAGATACGAGTCGCGTCCCGATCCTTGGGAGACATCTCGGCCAGTGCCTTGACGGTGATTTCGGGGCCAACTCCACAGGGGTCGCCCATGGTAATGCCGATGATATTGCTCATGCTTGTCTCCCTGCCGCGCTGGCCCAACCGGGCGCCAGACGGACATATTTTATAGCGCGCCTGTGATAGGTGTAGGCGATATGAAGGCTGCCGTCTTGACCCTCCAGCAACCAGGGATAGGACATCTCCTTGTTGCGGCCATCGATGGAATCGTTGGAAAGGCAGGTGCCGGGTCCGTCTTCGATCAGGATGCGATGTGGAAAGCTGCATCCGTTATCCTGCGACACGGCTACGATAACCGGCGCACGCGGAACGCCCCAGACCGGCACGCAACCGCCGGTCGGATCTGCATCCGGCCTTGCGTCATCCTCGCCCAGTTCATCGTAGAGCGAAGCGCGACGATCGGGCGACAATTCGGCATTGATCGGATTGCAGATCATCGCGATGGTACCATCCTTCAGCCGAATGGCGGCGATGGAAGAATTGTTATTGGGCAGGTCTGTCGCCGCAGGCGCAGACCAGGTGCGCCCGCCGTCTGTGCTTTCAGTGCGGTAGACGAAATCGGCTTGCCTGCGGCGAAAGAATGCGGCGAAATGCCCATCATCCATAGCGACCGGGCTCATATGGACACAGCCGGTGGACTGGTCCAGATCTTCGAGCGTCCAGCTTTTGCCGCCATCCATTGAAATACCAACCGCTGCACGGTCGTGGCTGCCATTCCATTTCTGGCCGGGGCGTTGAATGCAGCGGAAAATCGGCAACATCCATGCACCGTCTTCGCGCACCACCAAAGGCGCGCGCACGAAACAGCCGCGCGGCAGATCGAGATAGCGCCCTTCTTCGGCGTGAAGGACAGCGGGATCGTGCTGATCGCGGCGGATTTCGGCCATGCGGATCTGGCACTCATCCTGATTGCCGGAAGGCTGCGAGGTGTGAAACAGCAAAAGCCGGCCATCGGGTGCCGGAAACAGCACGGGGTTCTGCTCGGAATGATCCGGATCGAAGCTTAGTCGCTGGGGTTTGCCCCACGCGCTCGCGCCCGCCGCCAGCACGGAGGCGAAGATGGAGATATCCGACTTCCCTTCCAGCGTTCCGCCGAACCAGGCACATACGAGATCACCATTTCCAAGCATATGCAGGAAAGCTGCATGGTTCTGCACCATGGGCGATGGCAGCAAGGCTTCGTGTCTGCCGGGCGCCGAATTTTCAAGCACGCCTGTCATGGATCGGGCGATGTCGTCAGGTGTCATAGAATACTCCTCCATGGTGGCGACAATCGTCACTTTTACAAAGTTGTCAAGTTTTATAGGTTTTAAATCGTCGCGGTAATCATCCTGATGTTATGCCTAAAGTGTTGTTTTTGTGTTATTTAATTTGTAAATAAAAAATATCTGAAATCAGAAACGTAAAATAATTTGACAAACTTGTCGTCACGTTGGATGTTTTGGTCAACGTGAAAAGCTCAATGACGCGGGAGGAATGTTCCGTCACAGGGCGATAGTCGCGGAGGGTATCCAAATGTGCTGCCTGCACCCGGTGCCCGCACTTGCCAGCCGTTACACTGCGCATTCAAAAGGGAGGAGAACCCAATGAAAAGATCACTATTGCTCGCAGCACTGCTGCTGGGCTCAACGCTGTCTTCGGCCCAGGCCGCTCCGGGCCCAATCACGATCGTTCTGCCGGAAGAGGCCGATCTGCTTGAGCCTTGCATGGCGACCCGCTCGAATATCGGCCGTGTCATCATGCAGAATGTGTCTGAGACATTGACCGAACTCGATGTTCGTGGCGACAAGGGCCTGATGCCGCGTCTGGCAACAAGCTGGGAAGAAACGGAGCCGGGCACATGGCGCTTCCATCTTCGTGAAGGCGTAACCTTTTCGGACGGCACATCATTCGATGCGAAAGACGTCAAGCACAGCATTGAACGGGTGATGAGCGACAAGAATGCCTGCGAGTCGCGCCGGTATTTCGGGGGCATGACGATCACGCCGACCGTCGTCGATGACAATACCATTGACGTGACAGTCGATCCGGCCCAGCCGATCCTGCCGCTTCTGCTATCGCTTTTGACCATCGTGCCGGAAGAAACACCGATGGAGTTCGTCCGCGAGCCTGTCGGCACCGGCCCATACAAGCTGACGGAATGGACCCCCGGCCAGCGCATTGTTCTCACAGAGCGCGACGATTATTGGGGCGACAAGCCCGACGTGACCGAGGCCACATATCTGTTCCGCGCCGACCCGTCCGTTCGCGCTGCCATGGTGCAGACCGGAGAGGCCGATATCTCCCCCTCGATCTCCCAGATCGAAGCCACAAATCCGGCCACCGATTTTTCCTATCTCGACAGCGAAACTGTCTATCTTCGCATCGACCATAATATCGCGCCGCTCAATGACGTGAGAATTCGCAAGGCGTTGAACCTTGCCATCGATCGTGATGCCTTCCTCGGTACGCTGGTTCCGGAAGGCGCGATCCTGGCAACAGCCATCGTGCCGCCGCCAACCCTTGGCTGGAACCCGGACGTCAAGGTATTCCCTTACGATCCGGCTGAAGCCCGCAAGCTGCTGGAAGAGGCCAAGGCCGACGGCGTGAAGGTCGATACGCCAATCACCATCATTGCGCGCTCTGCAAACTTCCCGAATGTCACTGAGATCATGGAAGCGATCCAGGCGCAGCTTCAGGAAGTCGGCTTCAACATCGAGCTGAAATTCGTCGAAGTGGCCGAACACGAAGTCTACTATTCCAAGCCGTTCAAGGAAGGTCGCGGTCCGCAGCTCGTTGCTGCTATGCACGACAATTCCAAGGGTGATCCATCCTTCTCGATGTTCTTCAAATATGACTCGAAGGGTACCCAGTCGGGCTTCTCCGATGCCAAGGTCGATGACCTCATTGCGCGGGCCTCTGCTGCCACCGGCGACGAGCGCGCCGAGTTGTGGTCGGAGCTGATTGCCTATCTCCATGACGATGTCGTGGCCGATGTGCTGCTGTTCCACATGGTCGGTTTCTCCAGGGTCTCCGAGCGCCTGGACTACACTCCGACCATGGCAACAAACTCCATGCTCCAGCTGTCCGAAATCAAGATCAAGTAACGGTTTCGGCGACCCGCTCGCCGAGATCCAGGACATACCGACGGCGGGCCATGCCCGCCGTCAACCGAGACCGAGGCAAGCATGTTCAGATTCATCCGCAAACGGGCTTTGGCCAGCCTCTTCTCCCTCGTCGGGCTTTTGGTGATGGTGTTTTTCCTGTCACGCCTGACCGGTGATCCGGCCGCACTCTTCCTGCCGGTTGAAGCCTCAGCGGAGATGAAGAACCAGTTTCGCGAATTGCATGGCCTGAACGATCCTCTGCTTGTGCAATTTGCCCATTATGTTGGCGACGTGCTTACCGGCAATCTGGGAGAGTCGCTGCGCAAGGCGCGCCCTGCCCTCGACGTGGTGCTGGAAGCCTTTGTCTGGACGCTGTGGCTTGCCGTTATCACCATGTCGCTGGTGACCGGTGCCGCCATCGTCGTCGGTTCACTCGCGGCATTCCGGTCTGGTGGCTTCTTCGACCGGTTTTCCTCGATCATTTCACTGATCGGCGCGTCGGTGCCGGATTTCTGGCTGGCAATCGTTGCCATCGTTGTCTTTTCCATCCAGCTCGCCGTCCTGCCGACCTCCGGCACGGGTTCCATATCGCACTGGATCTTGCCGATCGCCGTGCTCTTCGTTCGCCCCTTCGGCATTATCGTCCAGGTCGTGCGCGGCTCGATGATCGGAGCGCTGTCGTCAGCCTATGTGAAGACAGCCCGTGCCAAGGGCGTCAAATCGGGCCCGATCATCTTCATTCATGCGCTACGCAATGCCATGCTTCCGGTCATCACCGTGATCGGCGACCAGGCTGCAAGCCTGCTCAACGGGGCAGTGATCGTGGAAACCATTTTCGGCTTTCCGGGCGTCGGCAAGCTGATGATCGATTCCATTCTGCAACGCGACTTCAATGTGGTTCTTGCGGCCATTCTGGTCACTGCGCTTGCCATCTTTGTCATGAACCTACTGATCGATCTTGCCTATGCGCTGCTCGATCCTCGCATCCGTCACTGAGAGGACAGACGCATGGCAATGCCATCAACAGACAGCCTTTCCGCAGCCGAGCCTCCTTTCGTCATTCGTCTCGGACGCATGCTTCTTGCCGACAAATTCGCGCTGTGTGCAGCCATCTTCCTCGTGATGATGCTGGTCTTCGCATTGCTCGGTCCTGCCTGGCTTGGCGATGTCGCCACCAAGCAGAACCTGCGCGGCCGCAATCTCGCACCCTTCGATTTTGAGCGCGCCTGGTTCTGGTGGATGGGTGCCGATGCCCTTGGTCGCCCGCTTTTTGCCCGCATCATTGTCGCCACCCAGAACACACTGATGGTCGCTGCCGGCGCCGTCCTTCTTTCCTCGGTCATCGGCACCGTGCTGGGTCTCATTGCCGGCGTCGCTTCCGCCCGCGTCAGCCAGATCATCATGCGGTTTGCCGATGTGATCATGTCGTTCCCGTCGTTGCTGATTGCAGTGATCGTGCTCTATGTGCTGGGCTCGTCGATCCTGAACCTCATGCTGGTTCTGGCGATCACCCGCATTCCGGTTTATCTGCGCACCACACGCGCCGAGGTGCTGGAAATCCGAGAGCGCATGTTCGTACAGGCGGCCCGGGTCATGGGGGCCTCCGGCAAGCGCATCCTGTTTCGCCATATTCTGCCCGTGGTGTTCCCCACGCTGACCACGCTTGCCACGCTCGATTTCGCCTATGTAATGCTGGCTGAAAGCGCGTTGTCTTTCCTCGGCATCGGCATTCAGCCGCCCGAAATCACCTGGGGCCTGATGATTTCGCAAGGCCGCCAATATCTCACCAATGCCTGGTGGCTGTCCTTCTGGCCGGGGCTTGCCATCATCCTGACCACCATGTCGCTCAACCTGCTGTCGAACTGGCTGCGCATCGCGCTCGATCCGGTGCAGCGCTGGCGGCTGGAAATGAAAGGCCGCTGACATGGCAGATCATCTGCTTGAGGTTCGCAATCTTTCCGTCGAATTCCATACCGTCAATGGCGTGGTGCATGCGGTACGCGATATCTCCTATCATCTCGACAGAAGCGAAACGCTGGCCATTCTCGGCGAAAGCGGTTCGGGCAAGTCCGTGTCGTCGTCTGCAATCATGAACCTCATCGACATGCCGCCCGGTCGCATTACGTCCGGCGAAATCTTGCTGGATGGCGAAGACCTGCTGACCATGCCAGCGGAGCAAAGGCGTAGGGTCAACGGCTCGCGTATTGCGATGATCTTCCAGGATCCACTCAGTCATCTCAATCCGGTCTATACCGTTGGATGGCAAATCTGCGAGGCAATGACGACCCACGGAATGGCGTCTGATGGTGCCCGAAGCGAGGCCTTGCGTCTGCTGGGTCGCGTCGGCATTCCCGATCCCGAAAACGCGATGGACAAGTATCCGCATGAATTTTCGGGCGGCCAGCGGCAACGCGTGATGATTGCCATGGCACTGGCGCTGAAACCGGATCTCCTGATTGCCGACGAGCCGACCACCGCCCTGGATGTGACGGTACAGGCCGAAGTACTGGCGCTCCTCAAAGAGTTGCAACAGGAAACCGGCATGGCCGTCTTGATCATTACCCATGATCTGGGTGTGGTTGCCGATATCGCAGACCGCGTCGTGGTCATGGAAAAAGGCGTGCTAGTCGAGGGCGGCACGGTGCGAGACGTCTACAAGAATGCGCGCCATCCCTATACCAAAAAGCTGATTGCCGCGGCACCGGGCAAAGGCAATATGCATCAGCCGATTGCTGTTGGCGAACCGCTGCTGGCCGTGAAAGACGTGCGCAAGTTTTACGGCGCCTTCGAAGCGCTGAAGGGTGTCTCCTTCAATCTGATGGCCGGGGAAACCATGGCCGTGGTGGGCGAAAGCGGGTCAGGCAAGTCGACGCTTGCCCGCGTCTTGCTGCGGCTTGAGGAACCCGACGGCGGCAGCGCGCAGTGGAAAGGCAAGGACCTTTTCCAGATGCCGCCGGGCGAACTCTACAAGCTCAGGCGCGATCTGCAGATGGTGTTCCAGGACCCGACCCAATCTCTCAATCCGCGCATGACCGTCTATCAGCTTGTCTCTGAAGCCTGGGTCATCCATCCCGATATTTTGCCCAAGGCGAAGTGGCGCGAGCGGGTGGCCGAATTGCTGGATCAGGTGGGGTTGTCGCAAGAGCACATGAGCCGCTATCCGCACCAGTTTTCCGGCGGACAGCGTCAGCGTATCGCCATCGCGCGGGCGCTGGCGCTGGAACCGCAGTTGATCATCTGCGATGAGGCCGTTTCGGCGCTTGATGTCTCTGTTCAGGCTCAGGTGATCGAGCTTCTGGACAGGTTGCGCCGTGACATGGGCATTGCCTTTATCTTCATTGCCCACGACCTGCCGGTTGTCCGGGATTTTGCCGACCATGTGATGGTGATGGAAAAGGGTGACATCGTCGAACTCGGCACGGTAAGGCAAGTCTTCGACAACCCGCGCGAGGATTATACCCGCGCACTTCTCGGCGCCAGCCTCGATCCCGATCCAGACGTCCAGTCTGCCCGCCGCAAGGCGCGTCAGGCGGGCCTTGCGGCCACTGTCCCCCCTCTCAAGCGGAGTTTCTGATGTCCAAGAAAGCCTTTGTCGCGCTCGTGACCTGTTTCAACGAGGACGAGACGATCAATTATGAAGCCACCCGCGCCCAGGTGCGCCGTCAGGTGGCGGCGGGCAACAACATCATGTGCGCCGGCACCAATGGCGACTTTAGCGCCCTCACCCATGGCGAAAAGATCCGCCTGACGGAAGAAGTGGTCGACGAGGTTGCCGGCAAGGTGGATGTGATCGTCAATGCCGGCATGCCGGCCACCTTCGAAACGCTCCAGCTTGCAAAGGAATTCGACCGCATCGGCGTAGACGGCATCGCGGTTATTACGCCCTTCTTCATCGCCTGCACGCAGGACGGTCTGGTCCGCCATTTCTCGACAGTCGCCGATGCAGTGAGTACCCCTGTCTACCTCTACGATATCCCGGCCCGCACACAGAACCATATCGAGCCGGAAACCGCTCGAAAGCTTGCAAGCCATGGCAATATTGCCGGCATCAAGGATTCGGGCGGCGCACAGGAAACACTGGAGGCCTATCTGGCGATTGCCCGCGACCTGCCGGATTTCGAGGTTTATTCCGGGCCCGATCATCTCGTCTTGTGGGCGCTGCAAAATGGGGCCGCTGGCTGCATCTCCGGCCTTGGCAATGCGATGCCCGACGTCCTGGCCGGCATCTTGAACGGATTCAACTCCGGCGACATGGCCGATGCCGAGCGGCAGCAGGAAATCTACACGGCTTTCAGAACGGAACTCTACGCGCTTGGCTTTCCGCCGGCGCTGGTCAAACGGTCGCTTTATCTGCAGGATAATTCTGTTGGAGCCTCGCGCCAGCCGGCACTTTTGCCAAGCGCGGAGCAGGACGCGAAGATCCGGGATATTCTCGGACGCTTCGATCTGATCTGAACCTGCGATCACCGCTTGCAATGCGGTGAAACAGACTTATCTTCAGAGGCGCCGGTGAATAGATCCCGCGCCTTCAAAAACCTGATACCGGGCCCCTCTGGCGAGAATGACGGCGCTCTCGTGATGTCGGTATCACCCGCAAATAAGCCGGCGGCGAGTGAAAAATGTTCTCACCTGTCTCCCTTGCGACGCGTGTCGAATTCGACACCGTGAACGACGCCATATTGGCTAGCACAATGATCCAGGGTCTGATCTTCGAGGTGCAGCCATGAGCAAGATGCCCTCCAAAATATCCACTTTACGCTATTTCAGGTGGGCCTTTATCCTGACCTTTGTCGGACTGGCGCTCGGTGCCTGGCTCGGCTGGCAGTCGACCGGCACCGTGGGTGGAACGGCAACGATCTTCATGATCTGTGCCATTCTGGCGGTGCTTGAGATCTCGCTTTCCTTCGACAACGCCATTGTGAACGCCAACAAGCTCAAGACCATGACGCCGGTCTGGCAGAAGCGCTTTCTCACCTGGGGCATCGTCATTGCCGTGTTCGGCATGCGGATCGTCTTTCCATTGCTGGTCGTGGTCATTGCCGCCAGGATCGGCCCGATCGATGCCATCGTCATGGCCGCGTCGCGACCGCAGGAATATGCGCTCATCATGCATGAGGCGCAGTTGCCGATAGCCGCCTTCGGCGGCACATTCCTGATGATGGTGGCGTTGAAGTTCTTCTTCGACCAGGAAAAGGATGTTCACTGGATCGGTTGGCTGGAGCGCCATCTGTCCAATTTCGCGGCCATCAAGGGCATCGAGATCGCCTTCATGCTGGTCGTGATCCTGGCATTTTCCTACACCATTGTTGATGCTCCGCAGACAGAGATGAACGAACCGGTTTCCTTCGTCTACAGCGCCATCTACGGCCTCGTGACCTTCCTGCTTGTTGAAGTCGTCGGCGGATTTATGGACGCGTCTCAGCAAAGTGTGCGCTCAGCGGCAAGCGGTGGTCTGGGTGCCTTCATCTATCTCGAAGTGCTCGATGCCAGCTTCTCCTTTGACGGCGTAATCGGCGCTTTCGCTTTGACCCAGAACCTCTTCATCATTGCCATCGGCCTTGGCATCGGCGCCATGTATGTACGCTCAATGACGATCATGCTGGTCGAAAAAGGCACGCTTGCAGAGTACAGATATCTGGAGCACGGCGCCTTTTATGCCATCCTGATCTTGTCGCTGATCATGTTCTGCCAGACCCAGATCCATATCCCCGAAGCCTTGACTGGCCTTGGCGGCGCTGCCTTGATCGGCATATCGCTCTGGTCCTCCATCTTGTACAACAGACGGGAGCAGAGCTAGAAGCCATTAGATGCACCGTTCTTGGCATGCGCCGGGAATGGCGATAAAAGCGGGCCGGCATCTCGACCCGCACGGACCTGATCATATCCGGCCTGGCGATGCCCATGGGTTATGGCAGAGGCATGAGGTGATGCAGCGTGAGTGGACCAGACAGGAACAAGCACGCAGGCACACCACCTGAACGGGTTCGCGGTCTGGCGCGCTGGCTTGAACTGCGCGCCATCGCACTCACGCCTGAACATTTGCATCTGGAAGATGGCATTCGCGCCGCATTCATTGTTGCAGTACCATTGCTGGTGGTCGTAGCGACCGGCCAGAGCCACTTCGGATGGGCGATCTTTGCTGCCTTCTGGACCTGTCTTGCCGATACCGGTGGCCCCGAGCGCCGACGCCGCGGTTTGCTGGTGGGCTTCGTGGCGCTGGGCAGCATGGCCGCACTGATCGGGTCATTCCTGGCTGGCTACGGCATCGTCTTTGCCCTTTCGGTCGGCCCGGTGCTGGTCGCCATTACCGCACTTTTGCCGCTGCGTTGGCCAGCGTCGACGATGGTTGCGACCCTGGTTGGCGTGGTGGCAGTGGTGGCGGCGGGTTATCCGCTGCCTGCAGCCGGTGCAGCGATGCTTGCCTTGACATTCTTCTGTGGTGGCAGCTGGGCTGCCATTATCCTCACCATTGTCTGGCGCACGGACCGGTGGCTTCCAGCGCGACAGGCGGTTGCCGCAGTCTATGCGCGGCTGGGCGACATGGCGACCGATATAGCGGAAGCGCAGGGTGCAGACCAGATGGATCCGCGGCGTTCAACGCATAGCCAGCACCGCCGGGCCGTGCGCATGGCAATCGAGAGAGCGACCGGTCTCTTGGGCCAGAACGCAATCGCCGATGATGCCAAGTCCAACGGACTGGAGGAAGCACTGGCCATAGCCGACAGTGTTTTCCACGGCCTGCTGGCACTCGATCATCTGCGCCTGACAAAACAGCTCGATGCGGATTTGCGCGCTGCACTGAATGCGATCGCGCCTCTTCTTGCACAGGCACGGAAAACGATTGTCGACCGCTCGACCGATATCAAAGCGGTTGAGCCGAGAGCGAGGATGCTGGCACAAATGCTGCCCGCCCAGCATGGCGCCGGTACACGTGCCATTCACGCCATTGCGGCTGCCTTCAAACATGAGGATGATGATGCCAGTGTTGCGCTGAGCGGTTCGCGCATGCAAGCGGCAGACAGCGGACAATCAAGGCGCGTCCTGCAGACCGCTGTCCGCTCCGGGGTCGGCGTTGCTGTCGTCACGCTTGTCGCCCATCTGCTGTCGCTCACCTATCCCTACTGGGCGACCATGGCAATCATCGTTGTCCTTCAGCCGGGACCCCGCATGAGCTGGAGCCGCAGCCTGGAGCGCATTCTCGGCTCGTCTGCCGGCGGTGTACTGGCACTGGCAATTCTGTCTGCGCCCATCGGCTACACTTTTTTGATCGCTTTGGTGATTACCATCGCCGCGGCGACAATTGCCGTGCGCTCGGTCAACTACACGCTGTTCGTCGTCTTCCTCACACTACTGTTCGTGCTGGTCATGGACATCCTCAGCCCCGGCGAAGGGATTGCGTCTGCGCGCATTCTCGACAATGTGCTTGGTAGCGTGGTCGCCATTCTGGTTACGTTGATCGTCTGGCCCAATCGGGAAGCATCGGTTTCCAGTCTTGTCGCAGAGGCGGTTCATGCCAACCAAGCCTATCTCGACGCGGTCGGTAGCGGCGATGCGAGACTGATTGCGCCTGCACGTCGCGATGCAGGCCTTGCCAGCACCGAAGCCGAAATCGCCATGCATGCGTCTGACCGTATCATTCGGCGGCGATCGACCGAAGAGGACAAAACGGCCATCATTGCCGCGCGCCAGCTGGCCGGCGAGGCCGCCGCACTCTGGTACTCGAACCATGAGCTGCCGAAGCCTGGCGGCGATGCCCCATCGATCACTTCCCCTGGCGATAGCAGGCCTTGAGCCGTAAAACAGTGATGTCGGGCGGCGACCGGCTTGACCGGGGCTTCTGCATGGACTTCAATCATCCGCGACATGCATTCGCAAAATGAACACGCGCCGAAGGGCGAACATCGCAACCCAAATCAGCTGCGGGTCGGGTTTATCCTGGCGCGCGGCTTTACGCTGAGTGCGTTCGCTCTGTTCGTTGATGCGCTGAGGCTTGGCAGCGATGTCGCTGATCGCTCGGGCCGGATCAATTGCGATTGGGAAGTTCTGAGCAGCAGTCGGCATTTCATGACGTCGAGCTGCGGTGTGCAGGTTTCCCCCACCTCGTCGCTGCGCCCTCCGACAGAGTTCAGCTATATCGCTGTCATCGGCGGACGGCTCAATGTGAGCGAGCCGATCGATGCCGAAACCGAACGCTATCTGAAACAGGCAAGTGCCCTTGGCGTTCCCGTTCTGGGCGTGTGTACCGGCAGCTTCATTCTGGCCCAGGCCGGACTTCTGGATGATCGGCTGAGTTGCGTCAGCTGGCTGCATTACGGCGAGTTCAAGGAACGCTTTCCCAATCTGAGCGTGACCTCGCAGCGCATCTTCGTCGAAGATCGTAACATCATGACCTGCGCCGGTGGCAGCAGCGTTGCCGATCTTGCGACCTTTCTTCTGCGCCGCCATGTCGGTCCGGAGGCGGAGCGCAATGCGCTGGAAATCCTGCAGATCGTTCGCCGCCGCGATTCAGACGAACTCCAGCCGCGCGACCCACTCGATTTCGGTGGCATTCGCGACGAGCGGGTCAGCCGCAGCCTGATGCTGATGGAACAGCGTATTGAAGAAGTGCTGGATATTGCCGCAGTGGCGGACAAGATCGGCCTGTCGCGCCGGCAACTGGAGCGGCTTTTCCAGAAGGAGCTGAATGCGACGCCTGCGGCCATCTATCAGGTTCTTCGCCTGAAAACGGCTATGCGGCTGGTCGCGGGAACGGATATGCCCTTGATCGATATCGCCATTCAAACCGGCTTTGAAAACTCGTCGCACTTCATCCGTCGCTTCAAGAAAGCCTTTGCCGTAACGCCGACGTCCGTCAGGCGGCAGGGCGAGCAGCAGCGGCAGGAATGGGCAAAGCGCAGCATGCCGCAACTGCAGGGACGAACTGAAGCGCGCACCTAGTGCGACCGCGAACGCGAAGGGCTGCAGTGAGGTCAGGCGGATCAGCGTATTTTTGTTATTGAGGTCGCAATCGCCAGTCCGCTTGACGGCGTTCATGGCCTGAAGAGGCGATCTGTCGACATTGCCTCGCCCGATCTATTGCGACAGGGTGAAGGACCAATTGCACGGTGAAGAAGTGATATGAATCAACGACAGATACTGGCCTTTCGCCTTGCCATGCGGCACGGATCGATCACGGCGGCGGCACAAACGCTCAACGTCTCGCAGCCCGCCGTCAGCCGTCTGATCGCGGATCTGGAGCAGGCAATCGGGTTTTCGCTCTTTCTGCGCCAGGGCGGCAAGATCCAGCCGACACCGGAGGCGATCCAGTTTCAGCAGGAAGTCGAGCGCATGTATTACGGTTTCGACCGCCTGAAGCAGGCGGCCAACGAGATCAAGGATCTGCGCCGCGCCACCTTGCATATTTCGACCATGCCAATGGTCAGTTTCGAGATCGTACCGGCAACGCTAAAGCGGTTCCTCGACGAGCATCGCGGCATCAGGGTGACCCACAATGTTCACACCTCCTCCCGGATCGTGGACATGATGACGTCGCGACAGCTCGACTTCGGCCTGGCCCAGACCCATGTCGAACGTCGCGACATCGACATCATCGCCTCCTATCGCAGCTATTGCGTTTGCGTCATGCCGAAGGATCATCCTCTGGCCGGGCTTTCGTCCATCGGTCCCCGCGACCTCAAGGATGAACCGATGGTGGCGCTCGCACATCACACCGTCACGGCCAATTACGTGACGCAGAGCTTCGCTTCAGCCGGCATCACCCCGAGTATTGCCATGGAAAGCCAGCCATCCTACTCCGCTTGCGGCCTGGCTGCTGTTGGCATCGGCGTTGCAATCGTCGACCCGTTCACGCCTAAAATTTTCGGCGACAGGTTGGCAACGGTGCCATTCGAGCCGGAAATTCCCTTTGATTTCCATCTGATAAAGCCGGCAGAGATTCCGATCACGCGGGCAGCCGAAGGCTTTGCCGATGCGCTCGTCCGGACGCTGGCCGAGATACCCGGCCTGGAAGTTTTCACTCCATAACATTTACGCATGGATCGAAAGATTAATTCTATTTGATTTTATGGGGAACCGGACAGAAGCTCGTCTTAACAAATAGCAAAAGGGAACCACGACCATGCGCGCCAAACGCCTCCTCGCCACAATTGCGTCTTTGACCATCAGCGTCTCGTCAGCAATGGCTGCAGATTTCAACATGCGTCTTCACACGCTGGTGAAATCGCCGCATCCGTATAACGACATGGCGGAATTCATGAAGAAGACGCTGGAGGAAAAGAGCGACGGTCGCATCGCCGTCCAGATCTTCGATTCGGGACAACTCGGCCAGGATCCGGCTGTGATCAGCGAACTGGCGTTCGGCACGATCGACATGATGATCAGCACGACCAGCAATGCCGCCGAGCAGGTTCCGGAATATGGCATCTTCACCATGCCCTATCTGTTTGACGGCATGGAAGGCATCACCAAGAAGATCGGCCCCGGCACACCGGTTGAGGCCCATTTCGAAAAGATCTACGAAGATCGTGGTCTCGGCATTCATCTTCTCGCACTGGGCGCATCGGGCGCGCGTAACCTCGCGACCAAGGACAAGCCGGTCAATGATCTTGCCGATCTCGCCGGTATGCGCATGCGTACGCCACCATCGCCGATGGATGCCGAAACCTGGAGCGCGCTGGGCATGCTGCCGGTGACGATCGCCTGGGGCGAACTTTACGCGGCACTTCAGACCGGTGTTGCAGGCGCGATGGAAAGCTCGCTTCCCGGTTATTCCGGCGCCAAGCTCTACGAAGTCGCCCCCAATCTGGCCCTCACCCAGCACACGCTTCAGATCAACCACATCTCCATTTCGGATGTGACCTGGAACAAGCTGCCGGACGACCTGAAGGCGCTGGTGCAGGAAACGGCCACAGAAGCCAATGAACTGGGTGTCGAAAAGGCCATCGAATATGATGCCAATCTGGTGGATTCGCTGGCCAAGGATCACGGCGTCAAGGTTACCCATCCGGATACCGCAGCCTTCAAGGCAAAGCTCGAGCCGATCCAGGCCAAGCTTGCCGAAAAGCTCGATCTGTCTGCAGAATATGAGTTGCTGACAGCCAAGTAAGTCTCGGCTGCCCCCTCAATCTGTCTCGGGAAGGTATTCCTTCAATGTTGCGCCGTTTTAACACGCATGTCGCAGCCGTGGCCGAGTTCGGCCTCTGGCTCGGCTTCCTGGGTCTGATCCTTATGGTCGGGCTCCAGGTTCTGGCCAGAACCATCCTCAAGCTGCCGCTGATCTGGACACCGGATCTGGCACAGCTTCTGTTTTCCTGGCTGATTTTCGTCGGTGCCGCTGTGGCACTGCGGCGCAACGCCCACTACACGGTGGACATGCTGCCACCGAGCTGGCGGGCGCTCAACGTGCCACTCGCGTTCTTCGGCATGCTCGTTACCGCACTGGTCGTCTATCTGCTGGTCGTCAACGGCTATGCGCTGGTGGCCTTGCGCCAGTCCGGAACCATTCAGTCACTGGGCATTTCCCGCATGTGGCTGTTCCTGCCAATCCCGGTCAGCGGGATTTTGATGGCGCTATTCTCCTTCGAGACACTGCTCGACATGCTCACCGGAAAGTCCGCCCGATGAACCCGCTGGTCCTCCTTCTGTCAAGCTTCTTCGTCCTGATCATTCTCAGGGTCAATATCGGCTTTTCGCTCATCGCCGCCTCCCTGATTGTCATGTGGCAGCAGGGCCTGCCGCTGACGTCTGCGGTCAACCAGATGTATTCCGGCATCGACAGCTTCACCTTGCTGGCGGTTCCCTTCTTCATGCTGCTTGGCCGTGTTCTCAATGCCGGCTCCATCACCGATCGGCTACTGGCCGTTGCCAATGCAAGCGTTGGCCATGTCCGTGGCGGTCTGGGCCATGTGAACGTGTTCGTCTCCATGGTCTTTGCCAGCCTCTCCGGTTCTGCTGCCGCCGATACCGCAAGCGTTGGCTCTATCCTCATTCCGGCGATGAAAAAGGCCGGCTATGATCCAGCCTTTGCTGTCGCCCTGACAGCCGCATCCTCCACGCTCGGGGTCATCATTCCGCCGTCAATCGTGCTGATCGTCTATGGTGCCTTCGGCAATGTTTCCATCGGCGCGCTTTTTCTCGGCGGCGTCGTGCCGGGCTTGCTGATCGGCCTGTCGATGATGATCTACACCTACATCCTCGCTGTTCGTCACGGTTATCCCGCCGACCCGTTCCCCGGTATCAGGGCCATGGGTGGCATCCTCAAGCGCGGTGCAGCCCCCATGCTGATCCCCGTGCTGGTGCTGGGCGGTATCGTCGGCGGTGTGTTTACGCCCACGGAAGGCTCCATCATCGCGGTCGGCTGGGCGTTGTTCCTGTCGCTCGTCGTCTATCGCGACGTGCCATTGCGCAGCATGCCCAAACTGCTCACCGATGCGGTCATCGACTTTGCCGTACCGATGTTCACAGTAGCCGGCGCCGGTATCTTCGGATGGCTGATCGCCTATCTGGGAGCAGCCCAGATCGTGGTGGACTTTATTACCGCGCAGACATCGAACCCTTACCTCATCATGCTGATGCTGGTCGGCTTCCTACTGCTGATCGGCACCGTCCTCAACCCGATTTCGGCGACCCTGATCTTCCTGCCGATCATCCAGGCGCTTGGCACGACCTCGGGTGTCGACCCGGTACATCTGGGCGTTCTGACCACCATCATCCTGTCGATCGGTCTCGTCACGCCGCCTTACGGTATCTGCCTGCTGATCGCGGCCCAGATCGGTGAGGTCAGTATTGGCCGTGCCATGATCGCGGTTCTGCCGATCTGTATCCTGACGATCTTCATCGCCTGCATCTCGCTCTGGGTCCCCGACATCGTTCTGGGCCTGCCCAAGCTTCTCGTTCCACAATATTTCTAGGAGATATTACCATGGCTCATATCAAGCCAAAGGGCTCGTTCGTCGCCCTCGTTACCCCGATGAACAACGACGGAACGATCGACTACGAAGGTTTCCGCACGCTGTTGAACTGGCACCATGAAAACGGCACCGAAGCGGTGCTGATCATGGGCTCGACCGGCGAAGTCTCGATGCTGTCTGCCGAAGAGCGCAAGATGATCATCTCCGAGACCGCCAAGATGAAGCCGGGCAATATGCTGATGTATTACGGCATTACCGGCAACAATACCGAAACCACCATCGATTATGCCCGCTATGCCAAGGCAGAAGGTGCCGACGGTGCCATTCTGGCAGCGCCTGCCTATATCTGCGCCGACAATGCCGCCATTACCGATTACGCCATGGAAGTGCTCGACAGCACCGATCTGGCCATGGGTTTTTACAACAACCCGCCGCGCGTGAAGACCGACCTGCACTGGAACGATCTGCTGAAGCTTGCCGAGCATCCCAATATGGTGGTGCTGAAGGAATCGACCACCCGCGTGGGCCAGGTTGCTCAGGTTTGCGCTGCCAAGCCCGATATGGCGATCATGTGCTGCTGCTCGCCGAACCTCGGTCTGGTTATTCCAACCATGGCGCTGGGCGGCCATGGCACGGCAAACATGACAGGCAACATCATTCCGCGCGAAATGGCGATCATTTCCAAGCCATGGGAAAGCGGTGAGGATGCCTTCAACTGCCGTGAAGCATGGCTGACCAACCTGCCCATGCTGCACTTTGCCTATTCCGCCATCAACCCGGTCGCCGTAAAGACGCTGATGCGCGTTCTCGGCATGCCGTCTGGTCCGCTGCGCAAGCCTTTGCAGCCGATTGACGGTGCCAAGCTGCAGGTCGGCATCCAGGCCTTCAAGGATCTTGGCCTTACAGAGCGTTACGGCTTCGAAGTCGATTTCGCCGCTGCGGCTGAGTGACCTTGTCAGGCACGCATAAAATAAGCCTCTGCCATTGGGGCGCATTCGAGGCGCTGGTCGAAAACGGCCGGCTGATCGAGGCGCGTCCCTTCGGCGATGCCGGCGCCGATCCGCAAATGATCGGCGCCTGGCCAGAACTGGTCTATTCCGATCGGCGCATCGATCGTCCCTATGTGCGTGCCGGCTTCCTGAAAGGGAGCCGCGATGGCAGCAAGCGTGGCGAAGAGGAGATGGTCCCCGTCAGCTGGGACGAGGCGCTTGATCTGGTGGCGGGTGAACTGACCCGTGTCTATGCAGACCATGGTGCAGCATCCATCTTTGGCGGGTCTTACGGCTGGTCGAGCGCCGGTCGCCTGCATCATGCCCGCACGCAGGTGCGCCGTTTCCTGAGCGCTGCCGGCGGCTTTACCGATCAGGTTGGCAATTACAGCTGGGGTGCGGCCAATGTCATCCTCCCCCATGTGCTGGGTGACGCGAGTGCCGTTTCCCATGCAGCAACGAGCTGGGCAAGCATTGCGGACCACACGGATGTCGTTGTTGCCTTTGGCGGCCTGAATCCGAAGAACTGGCGTGTCACCTCGGGCGGTGCCGGTCGCCATGACATGCCCGAATTCATTCAAAAGGCCAAAGCCCGTGGCACACGCTTTGTGGTCGTATCGCCCTTTGCTGGCGATGCACCCGACGATCTGGATGCCACCTGGATTTCACCACGCCCGAACAGCGACACTGCGATCATGCTGGGCCTTGCCCATCAGGCGCTTGTCAGCGGTCGTGCAGATACCGAATTCCTGAGCCGCTATGTGACCGGACAGGACGCGTTCTTCGCCTATCTGCAAGGTAGGCATGACGGCGTCGTCAAATCGCTTGGCTGGGCTGCTGAGACGAGCGGCGTGCCGATTGGCAAGCTGGAAGCGCTCTGGCAGATGATGTCGTCCGGTCGTGTCATGCTGAGTGCAGCCTGGTCGCTGCAACGCGCCGACCACGGCGAGCAGCCGTTCTGGGCGCTGATTGCCCTTGCGGCCATGCTCGGTCAGATCGGTCTTCCGGGCGGTGGTTTCTGCTTCGGCTACGGCTCCATGAACGGCGTCGGCGCGATGGCAAGACGCGGTTATGTTCCGGTTATGAGCGGCCTGAAAAACCCGGCAAACAGCGCCATTCCAGTTGCCTGCGTGACCGATTGCCTGCTCAACCCTGGCAAGACGGTCGATTTCAACGGCCAGTCGCTTTCCTATCCCGATATCAAGCTGGTCTACTGGGCGGGCGGAAATCCGTTTCACCATGCCCAGGACCTGTTCAAGCTCGATCAGGCCTGGAAGCGTCCTGAGACGGTGATCGTGCACGAGCCGTGGTGGACGCCCACTGCCAAGCGCGCCGATATCGTGTTGCCGGCAACCACCAGTCTGGAGCGCAACGATATCGGCGGATCGTCCCGCGATCCTTACGTCTTTGCCATGCCCAAACTGATCGACCCGGTTGGCGAAGCGCGCAATGACTTCGACATTTTCTGCGCCCTTTCAGACCGTCTCGGCTGCCGCCCTGCTTTCGATGAGGGTCGCAATGAGGAAGAATGGCTGCGGCATCTGTGGGAAAATACAGAAGCCCGTGCCCGTGCCGAAGCGCTGCAGGCGCCATCCTTCGAACAGTTGTTTGCGGAGGGCTATTGGCGCGTTCCGGATCCGGAAGCTCCAGAGGTGATGCTGGAAGATTTTCGTGCCGATCCGTCCCTCAAGCCACTTGCCACGCCCTCTGGCCGGATCGAACTCTTCTCGACGGCAATCGAGGGTTTTGCCTATGCCGACTGCCCGGCGCATGCTGCCTGGCTCGAACCGGTCGAATGGCTGGGCAATGCCAAGCTCGGCGAGTTGCACCTGATAACCAACCAGCCGGAAAAGCAGTTGCATGGTCAGCTTTACCCTGTGCTTGGCAGTGACACGGCTGCGCCGGTGACGATCCATCCTGACGATGCGAATTTGCGCGGCATCGTAGATGGCCAAAAGGTCAGGCTCTTTAATGCACGCGGTGGCTGTTTTGCGACCGCCAAGGTGACCTCGTCGATCAGGCAAGGCGTATTGTTGATGCCGACCGGCGCCTGGTTTGCGCCGACTGATACCGCAGAGGGCACAGTCGAACAAAACGGCAATCCGAATGTTCTGACCGCCGATCGGCAGACCTCGTCGCTGGCCAAGGCCTGCGCGGCGCTCAGTGCCCTTGTGCGGATTGAACCGTGGGCTGCCAATACCGATCAAGGAAACTGACATGGATCTTGGAATTCGCGGGCGCAAGGCTCTGTTGACCGGTGCCAGCAAGGGCATGGGAAAAGCCTGCGCAATGGCATTGGCGGAAGAGGGCGTGGCAATCACCATCGTTGCCCGTAATCTGGATATGCTGGAACAGACGGCCACCGAAATCCGGGAACGGACGGGCGCAGAGGTCAAGGTTGTCTCAGCCGATATCACCAAACCCGAAGGCCGTGCTGCAGCCCTGGCCGCCTGCCCTTTGCCTGACATCCTCCTCAACAATGCCGGCGGTTATCCACCCGGCGACTTCCGCACATGGGAGCGCGAGGACTGGATCGGCGCTCTGGATCTGATGATGCTGGCGCCCATCGAGATGATGCGCGCCACAGTCGACGGAATGATGGAACGCGGCTTCGGCCGGGTCGTCAACATCGTCTCGCGCAGCGTCAAGATCGCGCAATTGGAACTCGGACTGTCGAATGGCGCCCGCTCCGGCCTCGTCGGCTTTACCGCGGGTCTTGCGCGTCAGACCGTTGCGCGCAACGTTACCGTCAACAACATCCTGCCCGGCATCATCGACAGCGATGCGCAGCGCGAGCATATCGCTGGTATGCTGGAAGAAGGCGGTCCAAGCTTCGATGAAATCTGGCAGCAACGCGCCAAGGGTAACCCCGCCGGCCGCTATGGTCGCACCGACGAGATCGGCGCCTATTTCGCCTTCCTCTGCAGCGACAAGGCCGGATTCGTTACCGGCCAGAATCTGCTCATCGATGGCGGCGGCTATCCCGGAACCTACTGATCGCACCTACAGGGCACGCGGGAAGAAACAAAATGAAAGTCATTATTATCGGGGCCGGCGTCGTCGGTGTGACCACAGCCTGGTATCTGACCGAGCTTGGCCATGAGGTGACCGTCGTCGAGCGGCTGCCTGGGCCTGCCGGTGAGGCAAGCTATGGCAATGCAGGCGGGATTTGCCCGAGTTTCGCAGGCCCCTGGGCCGCGCCTGGAATGCCACTCAAGGCATTGAAATGGTTGTTTGATGATTTTCCACCGCTGAAGATCCGACCACGGCTCGATTTGGCGCAATGGCGCTGGCTTTTGAGTTTTCTCGCCAACTGCAATCCGACTAGCTTTGCCGAAAACAAGTCCAGCATGCAGCGCATTGCTCACTATAGCCGTCATTGCCTGAGCGAACTTCGTCTCAAGACTGGCATCCGGTTCGATGAAGCTGACAAGGGCGTATTACAGGTCTTCCAGACCGAGGAAGAGGCAGAAGGCGGACGCCGCTCCGCCAAGGTCCTGATGGAGCTTGGCATCGCCCACCGCTTCGTCGAGACGCCGGAGATCATGCGTCTCGAGCCGGCGTTGAAACAGGCCGATGCGTCCTTTGCCGGCGGACTCCATTTGCCCGAAGACGGCACCGGCGACAGCCATCTGTTCACACGGGCGCTTGCAGATTTGCTGATCGCTCGCGGCTGCCGTTTTCATTTCAATACGACCGTCACGGCGCTCGAAAGGGACGGTGGCAAGATTGCCCGCATTCGCACCCGCTCTGAGGAGGCCCGCGACAGCGAAATGAGCGCGGATGCTTTCGTGCTTGCAGCTGGAGCCTTTGCGCCTTCGCTGCTGAAGCCGCTCGGCATTGATCTGCCCGTCTACCCGGTCAAGGGATACTCGATCACAGCAGCCATTTCTGACGACCAAGCCGCACCGGTCTCGTCTGTCATGGACGAGCATTCCAAGGTCATGGTCACGCGTCTTGGCAATCGCTTGCGCGCCGCCGGCGTGGCCGAAATCGCTGGCTATGACAGGGCCTTGAGGCCCGAAGCCCGCACGGGTCTGATTGGACGTGTCAAAACGCTGTTTCCCGATGCCTGCGACTACGAACAGATCGAGTTCTGGTGCGGTTTTCGTCCGATGACGCCGGGTGGACCGGCCAAGGTTGGGCCAACGCAATTTGCCAATCTCTATCTCAATGCCGGTCATGGTTCCAATGGATGGACGCAATCCTGCGGAACCGCGCGCATTCTCGCTGACCTGATGTCAGGGCGCAGACCGGATGTTGAACTTTGATGTAAATTCATAGAAGTCTAGCCCCGGTATCAGACACACGAAAGGACCTCCTCATCATGAACGCTATCTCCACAGACAAGGCACCTGCCGCCATCGGCCCCTACTCCCAGGCTGTTCGCCATGGCGACCTGCTGTTTGTTTCCGGCCAGCTGCCGATCGATCCGGCCACCGGCGAGTTTGCAGCCGAGGATGCGGTTGGTCAGATGCAGCAGTGCATGAAGAATATTGCGGCCATTGCTGAAGCTGCCGGCACGGACATCTCCAAGACCATCAAGACGACGATCCTGCTGACCGATCTCTCCGGTTTCGCTGCAATCAACGAAGCCTATGGCGCTGCCTTCACCGCACCTTATCCGGCTCGCGCCACCTTCGAAGTTTCGGCATTGCCAAAGGGTGCCAAGGTCGAAGTTGAAGCCGTCATCGCCATCTGATCGGACACATAGCCATGACATCCCCTTCCATTGCCTGCCCCAACATTACCGAGCTTCCCGCAAGCGAGGATCGTGTCTGGGCGCGCGAGGCCATTGCACTGCTCCAGGGCGACGGTCGGCGTTCTGCCGATACCCATCTCGTCAATCCTGTCTTTCCGGGGCTGAAGGGGATTTCGATCTATCTGAAGGATGAATCGACCCATCCGACGGGAAGCCTGAAACACCGGCTTGCCCGCTCTCTCTTTCTTTACGGCATCTGCAATGGCCGTATCCGCAAGGGCACCACGCTGGTCGAAGCGTCTTCCGGTTCGACGGCAGTCAGTGAAAGCTATTTCGCCCACCTGCTCGATCTGCCTTTCATTGCGGTGATGCCGCATAGCACCAGCCGGCAGAAGATCGAGGCTATCGAACGTTTCGGCGGGCGCTGCCATTTCGTCGATAATCCGGGCGAGGTCTACGACGTCGCCGCGCGGCTGGCTGCCGAAGCCGGTGGTTACTATCTCGACCAGTTCACCTATGCCGAACGCGCCACCGACTGGCGTGGCAACAACAATATTGCCGAGTCCATTTTCCAGCAGATGGAGGGTGAGGTTCATCCCCATCCGACCTGGGTGGTCATGTCTGCCGGCACCGGCGGCACCTCGGCAACGCTCGGGCGCTATATACGCTATCGCAATTTCCCGACGCGCCTTTGTGTCGTCGATGTTGAACATTCAGCCTTTTACGATGCCTGGCATAGCGGCGACATGAAGGCCACGTCCGCTCGCCCCTCGCGGATTGAAGGCATCGGGCGACCGCGTGTCGAGCCGTCCTTTGTGCCCGGCGTGATCGACCACATGATCCGTATTCCGGACGCGGCCTCGATTGCCGCCATGCATGTGCTGTCGGAAAGACTGTTCCGCCGCGTCGGCGGGTCGACCGGCACCAATTTCTTCGGTGTTTGCTGGATTGCCAGCTGCATGCTGGAGGCCGGTGAAAAGGGATCGCTGGTTTCGCTTATCTGCGACAGCGGTGACCGCTACACATCGACCTACTACAATCCGGAATGGCTTGCCGCCAACGGTATCGATATCGCGCCCTATCGCGAGATGATCGAGACATTCCTGGACTCAGGCCAATTTACGCTTCCGGTAGAGACTTGAGAAATCAACGCCGACGCGTATGAGCTTGGCTTAAGTCAATGCATGGATTTTCCGAAATCGAGCGGCAAGGAACGTGAAAGAGTAGTTTTGCACTTTCAAAACAACCTTAAGTAGATACCGGAAGAACACGCTGAAGGCGTGCAATTCGGGCAATGCAATTTCTAATCAATGTGAATTCTTTCCTGGCCGTTAAACAACGTCCGGGAGAACGACTCCGCTGTCTTGCAGCTGCGCAAAAACGCACTTAAGCTTAGCCAAAATTGCAAGATCATAAGAGGGAGTTACCATGAAACACTACAAATTCATCGCGGGCGCAGCACTGGTTCTGGGGCTGGCAACAACCGCAATGGCGCAGGACATTTCCTTCTTCCGGATCGGCACCGGCGGGACAGCCGGGACTTACTATCCAATTGGCGGACTGTTGGCCAATGCGATTTCAAGCCCACCCGGTTCGCGCCCTTGCGAAGAAGGCGGCTCATGCGGTGTGCCCGGTCTCGTGGCCTCGGCGCTGTCGTCCAACGGCTCTGTTGCCAATATCAACGCCATTGCCGGCGGTTCGCTGGAATCCGGTTTTGCCCAGTCTGACGTTGCCACCTGGGCCTACACGGGAACGGGCATCTGGGATGGCAAGCCTGCCGTCGAGAAGCTGCGCGCCATTGCCAACCTTTACCCGGAAAGCATCCACCTTGTAGCTAGCGCCGGTTCCGGCATCAACAGCGTTGCCGACCTCAAGGGAAAGCGCGTTTCCATGGATGAGCCTGGCTCGGGTACGCTGGTTGATGCACGCATCATCCTGGAAGGCTACGGCCTTTCGGAATCCGACATTTCGGCAGAATTCCTCAAGCCCGATCAGGCCGCTGACCGCATGCGCGATGGTGCCATGGATGCGTTTTTCTTCGTGGGCGGCTTTCCGGCCGGCGCGATTGCAGAACTGGCCAGCCAGCATGACGTGAAGTTGGTACCAATTTCCTGCGACGAGGCTCCCTCGATCTGCGAGAAATACACCTTCTTCGCCTCCAACACGATTCCGGCCGGCACCTATGAGGGCAGCGACGCCGACGTGAAGACCCTGGCGGTCGGTGCGCAGTGGATCACCAGTGCTGACCAGCCGGAAGACCTGATCTACGGCATCACCAAGGCTCTGTGGAACGACAACACTCGCAAGCAGCTCGATGCGGGCCATTCCAAGGGCAAGGTCATCACCAAGGAAAATGCCTTGAACGGCATTGGCATTCCGCTGCATCCGGGCGCTGAGAAGTTCTACAAGGAAGCAGGCCTTCTGAAGTAAGCATCTGGTTACCTGGCCTTGGCCACGTAGCGATCTGATGAGGGCCGTGCAGCCGATGCACGGCCCTTTCTTTCCCATATTTGCAAAAGAGGCAGGTGCCTATGACCGGCGATCAGAACAGGCAGGATACGGCTGAGGACGTCAAACACATGACGGCCGACGAGCTGCAGGCAATCGAAGAAACCTTCGATCCGGAGATGCGGTTTCGCACTCTTGCCTGGCCCATGACCCTGATTACGGCGGCAATCCTGTTTCTGCTGTCGTGCTATCACTTCTACACCGCAGGCTTCGGTATCCCGCAGGCAACGGTTCACCGCGGCCTTCATTTGGGCGTCACCTTGCTAGTGGTTTTCCTCAGCTTTTCTGCCTTCGGCAAGAAGGAGATCAAGCCTGGCATCCTGTCGCCCTTCGGTTTGCCATTGATAGACTGGGTCCTGGGCATAGCCGGGCTGATGGCTGCCCTCTATGTGCCTTGGATCTACAGCGATCTCGCCTTCCGCGTCGGCAATCCACTCCCGATCGACATCATCATGGGGACAATTCTGATTGTCGTTCTATTGGAAGCGGTTCGCCGCTCCATGGGCTGGCCGCTCCCCGTCATCGCGCTTCTTTTCATTGCCTATGCCTATTTTGGCAAGTCGATGCCGGGCATCCTCGTTCATCCGGGTGCCAGCTGGTCGAATATCGTCAACCACCTCTATCTGACATCGCAGGGCATCTACGGCACGGCCCTTGGCGTCATTGCCACCTATGTGTTTCATTTCGTGCTGTTCGGTGTGATGGCGACACGCATCGGACTTGGTCAGTTATTCATTGACGTGGCATCGGCCTTGGCCGGTCGCTATGCCGGTGGCCCTGCCAAGGTCTCGGTGCTTTCCTCCGCATTGCTCGGTTCGATTTCGGGATCGTCTATTGCGAATACGGTGACAACCGGGGCTCTCACCATTCCCGCGATGATCCGTATCGGCTATCCCCGCCACTTCGCCGCAGCCGTGGAAGCCGCCGCCTCGACCGGCGGTCAGATCACGCCACCAGTCATGGGTGCCGTCGCATTCCTCATGATCGAATATCTGGGCCTGCCGCTCACCACCATTCTGACCGCGGCGCTCGTTCCGGCTTTCATGCACTTCTTCGGCGTTCTGGTTCAGGTCCATCTGGAAGCGCGCCGCCTGGGTCTGCGTGGACTGTCTCCAGAGGAAATTCCCAATGCGTGGAAGGTACTGAAAAAGGGCTGGCTGACAGTTGTGCCGCTGCTGCTTCTGGTGGCAGTGCTGCTGTCCGGTCGCACACCCTTTGCTGCGGCCTTCTGGTCGATCACAGCCTGCATCGTGGTCCTGATCATCCAGCAGGTGCGTGCAAGCGGCATCGTCGATGGTCTGCGTGGTACCGCCCATGGCGTATGGGAAGGCTTTATCCTTGGCGCCAAGCAATCGCTGTCCGTCACAGCCGCCGCGGCACTGGTGGGCGTGGTGATTGGCGTGGTGACCCTGACCGGCGTTGGCTTCAAGATCGCCTATATGGTGACCAGCGTTGCGCAGGACTGGGCCGGTTCGATCCACGGCCTGCTGGCATTCCTGCCATTCGAACTGATGGGCGTGCCGACACTCACACTGCTCTTCACCCTGATGCTGACCGCCATCGTCTGCATCCTGATGGGCTGCGGCATTCCGACAACCGCGAACTATATCATCATGGTTGCCGTTGCAGCACCGATCCTCGGCATGCTCGGCGTCCAGCCTCTGGTCGCCCATTTCTTCGTGTTCTACTATGGCGTTCTGGCGGATGTGACCCCACCGGTTGCGATGGCGGCCTATGCGGGAGCGGGCATCGCCGGCGCCAATGCCTTCAAGGCCGGCAATACCGCATTCCGTCTCAGCATGGGCAAGGCACTGGTTCCCTTCGTCTTCGCCTTCCAGCCGGCACTGCTGCTGGTCACCGATAACTTTACCTGGACGGCCTTCTTCCTGGCCTTCAGCGGAACGGTTCTGGGTATCTGGGCACTGGCGGCGGCGGTATCCAACTGGCTCTTCGCCCCGCTTTACTGGTACGAGCGTATTGCCCTGGTTCTGGCCGCAATTCTCCTGGTCGCACCGGATCTGATCGCCACGGTCATCGGTCTTCTGCTGATGGCACCGATTGCCGTAAGGCAGTTGCTGTTGAACAAGAGGGCTGCTGCGGCTTAGAGGTCGGGCCAAAGCATGTCATGCCAGGTACAATTTTCGGACGCTGAATTCCAATCGATTCAGCGTCCGATTTGCGATCGGGCATGGACTTCGACAGTCGAGGCGCTAGACAGCCTGAAACCCCCATAACAAGGCTTCAGATTCAGTCTGCAACAGGGGCAGCAGTCGTCTCACGCACGATCAATTCCGCAGACACTTCGGAGATACTCACGGGCATGCCGGGCTCCCGCAAGCGGTCCAGCAGAACCAGCGCCAGCCGCCGTCCCAACTGATAGGGACTGACGGCCATGGTGGTCAGTGTAGGCGTTGCCATCGCGGCGTCCTCGATATCGTCGAATCCCGTTATCGAGATATCTCGTCCGGGTTGTAATCCCGACCGCATCAGCGACAAGCATGCCCCAAGGGCAACCGTATCGCTGTTGCAGACGACTGCGGTTATCTCTGGATGCGCTCGCCGCAATTCGAGCATCGCCTTCAACCCGGCCGGTTTTTTGTCGTCGGAATCCCAGATCACCGGAACGCCAAGATTTCTGTCGGATATCATGCTCGCATATCCGGCGATCCGCTCCTTGCGCACATCGGTCATAGTCGTTCCGCCCAGAAAGGCGATATTGCGATGACCAAGATCGGCCAGATGGTTCGTCGCGCGTGCGGTTGCCTCGGCGTTGCGAATACCCACGTGATCGAAGGCGCTTTGGTCGGGGCGGCGCAGAAACGTCACGGTCGGGACGGCGTGCGTTGCAAGAAAGTCGAGTGTTTTCTCGGTCGTACCAACCGCCGGCACCCAGAGAAGTCCTCCACGTCCATTGCGAATGAATGCTTCAAGCTGGCGATCCTGACGGCTCAGATCGTCGCGCGCGTCCAACACCGAAACGAGATAGCCTTCGGCCTCCAGAAGATCGCTGACACCGCTGATGACCTCGGCATTGAACGGATTGGAGATCTGGTGGATCACGAGTCCGATTTCGCTGTTCTTGCCCGATCGCATCGAGGCAGCTCGTGCATCCGGGACATAGTGCAGCCGGGCGGCAGCTTGCAGGACTTTCTTGCGCGTCTCCTCCGATATCCGGCCCGTCCCGCGCATGACCTGGCTGACGGTCGGGATCGAAACGCCGGCTTCCTTCGCTACGGTCTCCAGTGTCGGCTTGCCTGCCATCGATGGACGCGCCTTTGATACAACGATTTCGCGAATGACGCTGCCATTTAGGCGTAAATGCTCAGCAGATCAACAGCTTCACCCGCAGTCACGACAGCGGATGACTGGTCTCGCGGGAGTTTGGCGTTGACTTGGATATAACGATGTACCATGATTTCGACATTCAGCCATGGAGGTCGCTGAGTGCATCTGATGCCAGCAATATGACATCGGGCCGCATGCCAAGGTAGCTGGTCGCCAATCGGTGACGAGGCTGTCAGAAAAATGCGCATCGGAGGGGAGTCCGGTGCTCGAAATGCATCTTTGGGAGGAATTCATGACTGTGAGATACACGCTCGCTGGCGCCGTTTCCGGCTTGGCCATTCTATGCTCCGCCGCCATTGCCCAGGCAGACATCCTGTTCTGGTCGACGCAGGCACGGCCGGTCGAAGAAGCGCAGGCCATGCGCGAAGAAGTCTTGAGCGGCGCACCGGAGAAAGTTGACTATCAGCCCAATGAAGATGGCCCCTGGTTGACCCGTCTTCAGGCTGAGCTTCAGGCCAATTCGGGATCGATCGGCACTTTGGGTGCCCTGCATGGCAATTTCTCGGCATTGGATCCGGAAAACCTTGTCGATCTGGATGATCTCGGTGTCACGGCCAAGAGCGAGACCTTCAACACACTTGCCAAGCTTGGCACCGAGCACATGCAATATGTCCCGTGGATGCAGGCAACCTACATCATGGCCGCCAATAAGAAGGCGCTGGAATTTTTGCCCGAAGGCGCCGACATCGATGCTCTGACCTATGATCAGTTGATCGAATGGACCGCAAAGGTTCAGGACGCGACGGGCGAACCCAAGTTCGGCTTTCCGGCTGGACCGAAGGGCCTCAAACATCGCTTCTTCCAGGGCTATCTCTATCCGTCCTACACCAATGGTGTTGTGCGCACCTTTGCCTCCGATGGTGCTGTAACCGCATGGGAAAAATTCCGCGAGCTCTGGACGCATACCAACCCCGCCTCGACCAACTTTTCCTTCATGCAGGAACAGCTTTTGTCTGGCGATGCATGGATCGTTTTTGACCACACCTCCCGTCTCGCGCAGGCATTTAATGAACGTCCGGATGATTTCGTCGCCTTCCCTGCGCCCGCAGGACCGGAGGGTCGCGGCTTCATGCCTGTGCTGGCCGGTATCGCCATTCCAAAGACGGCACCCGATATGGATGCGTCCAAGGCGCTGGTGAAATATATGCTCGCACCCGAAACCCAGATTGCGACGCTGCGGGCGACAAGCTTCTTCCCGGTGATCGACGTCGATCTGCCGGATGACCTGCCGCCTGCGGTCAAGGCTGCCGGTGCGGCAGTTGCAAAAATGAGTGGATCAGCGGACGCAAATCCCGGTCTCCTGCCCGCTGGGCTCGGCGAAAAGGGCGGCGAGTTCAACCGTATCTTCGTCGACAGTTTTGAGCGCATCGTTTTGGCCGGTCAGGACATCAGGTCGGTTCTGGACGATGAGAAGGTTCAGCTGAAAGCGATCATGGAGGAAACCGGCGCGCCTTGCTGGGCACCCGATGCACCATCTGAGGGTGCATGCCCGGTCGAATGATTGGCACATCCTTGTGAGATCCATCGCGTCCGGGCTTCTTGCGGCCCGGACAATGCCGCCCTGATTTGCAAAAGAGCGCTTTGCGCAAGCATGGGAGCGATCCAATGAACGCTCGAATTCTGCCCTATGTGCTGATCCTGCCGGTCACGCTGTTTCTGGGGGTGTTCTTCGTCTATCCCTTTGTGCTGGTCGCGCAACAGGCCTTCAGCACCGGCGCGGGCTTGACCATGGATAACTTCCGTGAGGTTGTCGGTTACTGGAAGTTTCCGATCTCGCTGAAAAACACTCTGTTGCTTGCAGCGCTCGTCGTGCCCGTTCAACTGGCACTGTCCCTGTTGATGGCGACGATGGTCAGTCGCATGAACCGGGGACGCGATATGGTTCTCTATATCTGGACAATTCCGCTCGGCATCTCCGATCTTGCGGCGGGCATCATCTGGCTTGCGATCTTCGACCAGTCGGGCTTTCTGAATTCGATGATGAGTGGACTTGGCCTGGTTGATCGCCCTGTCAACTTTCTCTCCTACCAACATCCGGGGATCGTATTTGCCGCCATTGCGCTCGCCGAAATCTGGCGCGCCACGGCGATCATGCTTGTCATCCTCGTGGCCGGCATTGGTTTGATACCCAGGGAATATTATGAGGCCGCCGAGGTGTTCGGAGCCTCGCGCTGGAAGCAGTTCTTGCGCATCACCCTTCCCTTGCTCAGGCCGTCCTTGCAGACCGCGCTCATCCTGCGTGTCGTGCTGGCCTTCGAAGTCTTCGCTGTGGTCGCAGCCCTCGGAGGCACACTCTTTCCCGTGCTCATGGGTGAGATCTATTCCTACCAGTTCAGTCTCCAGAACAATGGCGCGGCGGCGGCCCTGGCCCTGATCGTACTTGCCATCTCGATTGCCTTCACCCTGATCATTCTGCGCGTCTTGCGCGTGCCGAAGGGAGCCTCGATATGACCGCTTCCGTTGCGACCCCCGCGCAGGTTGCCTCGACCCGCAGAACCGGGCGCACTGTCTATGTCGCCTCGGTCATTCTGCTGTGCGCCTGGGTGATCGTTCCGCTCTATCTGCTGTTCATCAACACGCTGTCCTCACCGGAAACGGTCAACAGCTTTCCCAAATCCTTCATTCCTGAATTCGATCTTGGCAGCCTGACCTTCTTTGCCAGTTTCAACGGCATGCTCACTGCCTTGAAGAATTCGCTTCTCGTCGCCGGAATGACAATGGTGCTGTCGATCGCCATCGGCGCGCCGGCAGGCTATGCCCTGTCGCGGTTCGATTTTCGTGGCAAGGAAGTGTTTCGTATGTTGATCCTTCTCACCCGTGCCTTTCCGCTGCCGCTACTGGCGCTTCCGCTTGCGGTCCTCTTCATCCGCACCGGTCTCGACGACACGGCCTTCGGGCTTGCCCTCGTACACACCACATTGGCAATCCCCTTTGCCGTCCTGATCACCTTTTCGCTGTTTTCCGGAATTCCGGTTGAGCTGGAGGAAGCCGCCTGGACGCTTGGATGTACGCGGTTTACCGCCTTCACCAAGGTGGTCCTGCCTCTCATCCTGCCCGGCATCACGGCGTCCGCGATCTTCGCCTTTGTAATCTCGTGGAACGAGGTTTTTGCCGCAGCCGTTCTGACCATCGAAAACCGCACCCTGCCCGCCTTTTTGCTGCAAACGCTCGGCGAAGCACCGCTGCATCTGAAATTCGCAGGCGGCTTCATCCTCGTTGTCCCGGCGCTGATCTTTATTTTCGCCGTGCGCAAATACCTCTTCGCCATGTGGGGCATCGCCAACCGCTGAGCGGAGCGCGCCTAGACAAAGGAACCAGTCAAATGGCTGAAATTCGTATCAAGAACGTCGCCAAGACCTTCGGCGCTTACCAAGCGCTTCATGATATCAACCTGACCATTGCCGATCAGGAATTCATGGTCCTGCTCGGTGCCTCAGGCTGCGGAAAGACAACGCTTTTACGCATTGTAGCGGGACTTGCGACGGCCAGCACCGGCGAAGTCTGGATCGGGGGCAGGCGCGTGGACCATCTGCCGCCGAAAGACCGGGGCATTGCCATGGTGTTCCAGAACTATGCGGTTTTTCCCCACCTCACGGTGTTCGAAAACATCGCCTTTGGTCTGCGCATGAAGAAGATGCCGAATGATGAGGTCACGCGGCGGGTCGAGCGTACCGCGACGCTCATGCATATCGAACAGCTGCTGAAGCGCTATTCAGGCGAATTGTCGGGCGGGCAGCGGCAGCGTGTTGCCGTCGCCCGAGCGCTCGCAATGGAGCCGGACGTTATCCTGATGGACGAGCCGCTGTCCAATCTCGATGCGCTTCTGAGGCTCGAAATGCGCGCCGAACTCAAAGGCGTACTCGCCGACAGCAAGACGACGGCGATCTATGTCACGCATGACCAGGTGGAGGCCATGAGCCTTGCCGATCGCATCAGCGTCATGCACCAGGGCAAGATCGTACAGGCGGCGACGCCAATTGAGGTCTATCGCAGTCCTGCCGCAGAATTCGTCGGCAGTTTCATTGGCAACCCGCCGATGAATTTCATCAAGGCGACACCCGCCGGTGACGGAAAATGGCGTGTTGCCGGTGAAATCATCGATGGTCCGCGCACCGATAAACCGGCATTGCAATTTGCAATCCGTCCGGAAGATATCCGCCCTGCCGAACACGGATTGACGGCAACGGCAAAGGTGGTGGAGCCGCTGGGTGCGCATCTTCTGGTCACCTGCGACGTGGACGGCAGACCCTTCCGCGCGGTGCTGGACAGCGATCTGACCGTGCGCCCGGGCGATACTTTGACCTTGGCACCGCAAGCCGATCGTATCCGCTGGTTCGATCCTGAAACCACCCTAGCCTTGGCCTGAGATACAGATGAGAGATGCATTGATCGAACAGGCGGTGCAGGTGCTGCGCCGCAACGACCGGGGTACGTATACGGTGCCGACCCACGGCCTCTATCCGTTCCAATGGAACTGGGATAGTGCGCTCAGCGCCCTCGGCTTCGCCCATTTCGACGAGGTTCGGGCCTGGACCGAGATCGACACGCTTTTTGCCCATCAATGGGAAGACGGCATGGTGCCGCATGTCATCTTTCATGAACGCGACGAGGGCTATTTTCCCGGACCCGATGTATGGGCAACTAGCCGAAAGGTTCCCACGTCCGGCATCACCCAGCCCCCGGTGGCTGCCTTTACGGTTCGTCGCCTGTTCGACCGGGCAAAGGACAAGACCCTGGCCAGAGAGAGAGCCAAGGCCCTGCTGCCTCAGCTTCATGCCTGGCATCAATGGTTCTTCCGTGCCCGCGACCCCAAGGGGAGTGGTCTGGTCGCTATCATTCACCCGTGGGAGTCCGGTCGCGACAACTCGGTGGACTGGGATATCGCGCTTTCACGCGTACCGACGGACGGTGTCGAACCCTTCACACGCCGGGACATCCAGCATGCCGATCCGGCACATAGACCGACCCGGGCGCAATATGAGCGCTATATCTGGTTGGTGCAGACCTTCCGCAGCCTTGGGTGGGATAACACCAGACTGCATGATGCCTCGCCGTTTCAGGTCGTCGATCCCGGCTTCAACGCCATCCTGATCCGCTCTTGTGCGGACCTGGCGGATCTCGCGGAGCAACTGGATGAACCGGATATCGCTCGGCAGTCTCGCGACTTGGCAGAGCGTGGCAGTGCCGCCATGGAGACGCTTTGGAGCAGGGCGCATGGGCAGTATCTCTGTCTGGACCGGACTACTGGCAGCCTGATCGACAGCCCCTCGGTCGGCGGACTTCTGGCCGCCTTCGCGGCAATTCCGGCGGACAGGGCCGCGAGCATTTCCCGACGTATCGAAAAACTGGGTGAAACCGCACAATTCCTGATCCCCAGTCATGATCCGACGACGGCCGAATTCGATGACCTGCGCTACTGGCGTGGCCCGGCCTGGCTGATCGTCAACTACATGATCGCCGACGGACTTCTCGCTGCTGGCCAAAGTGACATGGTCGATCGCATCATCGCCGACAGTATCCGCTTGATCGAACTCAGCGGCTTTGCCGAATATTACAGCCCGATCACCGCCGCGCCCTGCGGCGGCGCGCATTTTACCTGGACAGCCGCCATGGTTCTCGAATTCCTGGCCAGTCCGACGCCCGGTCCATCTTTGCCGTAGTTATCAGGCAGCGCGATGGGCTAGCACTGCCGTCGCATCATGGCAGCTTATGAATTTTCACATCCGGTACCACTGACTGGGCGATTTCGCACAAGTGCCAGTGATGGGTAAGATAAATGACCTGACCGACCTTCGACATGTCGCCCAGCAGACGAAACACCTCTTCAGAACGGGGATTGTCGAAGCTTTCCATGATGTCATCGGCAATGAAGGGAACGGCGGGACGGACGGCTGCGAACTCCTCATAGCCGGCCAGACGCAAGGCGAGATATAGCTGGAACTGCGTGCCGGTCGACATGTCTTCCGCAAGCTTGGAGCTTCCGTCCCGGGCAACGCCGATCAGGATTTCCTTATCTTTGTCAACCTGTGTGGCAAGGCCGGAATAATTGCCTCCGGTAATGAGGCTGAAGGCTTCCGAGGCCCTGTTCATCATCGAGCTACGGTGCTTGTCACGATAGATATGCAGGGCCTTTTCAGCTGCCAATATGCCGGTTTTAAGCGTCAGGTAACGGGTGGCGAGATCCTCTATCTCGAGAAAGATGGTCTTTCGCTTGGCCTCGATCCTGGCCACAGCGTCGTCTCCACCGACGGCGTCGAGCTTGTCCTTGGCGCGCGTCATGTCCGCATAGAGTTCTCGCGCCCGTTCGGTTAGGTCATCGATGCGGGTGGCAAGCTCCATTGCTTCTTGCTCTATCGCTTCTGCGTCAATGTCTTGCAGGTGCTGCTGAGCCGCTTCAAAGCTTGGTACTCGCAAGCTTTGCGCGATCTGCTCGCGAAGTTCGGCCATGCGGGCCTCAACCCGTTCGCGCTCTCTGGCCTGATCCAGAAATCCTGCAACGGAGGCCAGAGTGTCAGTTCCGAAATAAGCCGTCAGTTCACCCTTGCGGGCGTTATGGACTGCAAGTTCTGCTGAAAGGTCTGCACGCTCGGACAGCAGTTTTTCGAGATCCAGCTGGCGGTCAGATTTTGTCTGTTGTTGACGGCGCGCGGCGTTTTGTCTTTCGAGCAATCGATTGGCGAGCGCCAGCGGGTCATCGATATCACGATCCTCATCAAGCTTGCCAAGCAGGTTTTCGAGGTCGTGGCGAAATCTCGCCTGATCACGCTCCATGGCTGTGACGCGTTGCGTCAATTCCTGGCAGTCTTTCAAAATGGCGGGCAGCTTGGCAAGCTCTTGGAGAATATCGCGAATGGCGGCAATCGATCCGGCCTTGTCGGAAAGCCAGGTCTTTGACAGCGCCTGTTGCCAGGCCTCCTGCCATTTGTCGGCATCTTCCTGCGCCTCGCTCAGGTCGCGCTCGCGCTCGGCGACGTCGCGCGCCAGATCGGCCATCGTTTTGGCGTGACCTGCCTTGGCAGCAGCTCCGGATTTGAGTCGCGTCATCAGTGCCGAGGCGGCCCGGCTCAGTTCCTGGGGCGTTGTCTCGTCACGATTATCCGCTCCAGCCGCAACCAGCGCAGTCTCCAACTCGGCGCAAACGCTTGTCAGCTCTGCGCTCAAGTCAGCAATGGTCGTTTCTACCTGCTCCAGATCGGTCCAGACCGACAGGGTGTCAGCGCGTCTGCTGGACCAGCTTTCCAACATCGCCAGCCTCTGCAGCGCATCGGGTTCCGTCACAAGCTCGTCCGGCAACTGAGCGGCGATGCGCTCGCCAAGTGCGGACTGCTCGGTCGATGCCTCGTCCAGCAACTCCCGCTCTCGCTCGATTGCGGCCCTCGTCTCCGCAATTTTCTGATTGAGGTGGCGTAATTCTGCCAGTTCGTGGGCCCGTGCCAGGCGGTTGTGAGACAGAACATCGTCTCGGCGCAACGCCTCTTCGAAAGTCAGTGCTGACGCTCTGTCCAGCGCTACGATATGGGCTTGCCATGCCGCATCCCGGTCTGCCCGTACCGATTGCGCTTCCGCATCGCCAATCGCGCCGCCAGCGGTGAAGGCGGCAAATCGTGCCTCTAAAGTCACCAGTTCGGTCGTGACAGCGCGGTGACGATCTCGGTGATCGGTCACACGTCGATCAATCGACGTCGCCAGATTGCGCCATAGCTCGATCTGCCGCGCGTCGGCTGTCGGAGTAGCGGCAAGCTCTTCCCTGTTGCCAGACCATGGCGCGAGCATCAGCGCGTGGCTTTCCAGCTTGCGCTGCAATTGCGTGCGGGCACGCTCTTCGATGGCAAGACGCGAGACAAGATCCGATGCAGTCAGGCGTGCAAGCCCGGACTCCAGTTTGGCCAGCATGCCTTCGTCAAGTGTGTTGCCGATATCGTGGTCCGCGTCGTGGTCTTCCTCAATACGCCTGAGACTATCGTGACTGCGCTGCAATTCACGCTTGGCGGCGGCAAGCCGTGCCTCAACGCCTGAACGTTTCTCCAGCAGGTCATGAATGATCGCCGTGACCGAAGTCGGCAGCAGCAGGCTTTCCGGGCTCTCGTCTGCTGGACGTTCGAGATCCACGAGCAGACGCGAAAGCGCCCCCTGTTGTTCAAAGAGAGACTGACGCCGTTTTGGCAGGTCGTTTTCGGCAGACCGAAACCGGGCAATGCCATCGCCAAGCATGTCCATCGCAGAGGCAATGGCGAGGCCCTTCTCGTCGATGACGATGGCATCGATTTCGCCTGAAAGCTGCTCGATGCCACGGTCCTTTTCCTGCAGCAGAGCCTGCAGCCGTGTCTCGTCGCGCGATAGCTGCGGCAGGAGCGCAAACCACTCGGATGGCGGTCGCGGCAGTTCGATCTGGTTCGCGGGGTCGTTTGCCAGCCGGGCCAGATCCAGGGCGAGCGGCAGGGCGGCCAGGATCCTTGTCAGCTCGGCATGCCGTGTTTTCGCGGCGGCCAGTTCAACCGCTGCGGCATCGTATGCGGATGTCGCCTGCAGATGCGTTGCAGAGAGCGCCGCATGTGCAGCTGCAAATGTGTCGATTGCGTTGCGCTCGGTCTTCAGCGTTTCAAGTGCACGCTTCAGTTCGGCAAGCCTGGTGCTCGACGACCGCTTCTTGTAGACGGATGCCGCCTCTTCTGTAGCCGCGGCGAGCGACTTGCTGAGGCCGGCAAGACCGGAGCTTGCGGAAAACAAGAGCTCACCCAACTCCCCCTTGCTTTGAATAATCGCATTGCCACCTTCCTTGAGCGACTGGTCATCCAGAGAAAACATGGTGCGATAGGCGTCGCGCGTAATTCCGCCGAGAGCCGCGACGAGAAGCGCATCATTGACTGGCGTTCCCCGCGCATCCACGAGACTTCCTGTCCGCTGTTTCAGCCGGGCAAGCTCGTGGACCGCGCCGTCGATATCCAGCTGCGCACCGATGCGCATCGAACCGTAGGGATGCAGAAAATTGTACGGTGTCTGCTGGTGCATTCCAAACAGCAGGTCGAGATAGGCCGCAAAGGTCGTCGACTTTCCAGCCTCGTTGAGACCGTAGACGATGTGAAAATCCGGCTGCCCATTCTCGGCCTTGCCGAAATCGATCACATGATCGGTGAACTTCCCATAACGTGTGAGGTCAAGACGATTGAGGCGCATCAGTTGTCGTCTCTTTCGGCTGCGCTCATGCGTGCTGTAATGTCATCGGTCCCTTGGGCCAGCAGGTGATCTATGAAGCGGTCAAACGCTGCTTCGTCATCACCGGCAAAGGTCCGGCTTTCCGGCGGCAGATCGGACATCATTTCCCGCACCATGTCTCGAATCTCAGTGCGAAAGCCGTCACCTGCAATCACGTCGTCACGCATCAGGTGACCGAGTTCGATGACGGGATCGGCACTTTCCTTGGCCGCTTCGCCGGGTGGGCGTACATCAAGTTCCAGTTTCTCAATCCATGTATTGCCAATCCGTTCGCCGCGCTGCTCAGCCTCGGCGGTCATCAGATCGATGTCGCGGCGAAGCTTGAAGGAAAGCAATGTCTCGCCGGACATCCGCAAGCGGGCGACAAGATGGGGGGAAACGGTATGGTCGCGTTGCCTGGCAAGCGCCGTCTCGATTGCCTGGGCCGCTTGCGCCCAATCCGTCACCTCAGACAGATCGACATTCACGCGCTCGAACTGGGCGATGCCGGTCAGCCGTTCTTCCACGGTGACCTTGCGATCGTCGGAAATCGTCACCAGCGACACGGTTTTCGCACCGGCTTCGTTGATGTCGCGGCCCTGTGGCATACCCGGCATGATCACGGTGCGAGCGCCGAGATGATCGCTGCGTTGATGGATATGGCCGAGAGCCCAATAGTCGAAACCGGAGCCGTGCAAATCTGCAACATTGCAGGGTGCGTAAACATCGTGGCCAGGCGCGCCGGCGAGGCTCGTATGCATGATGCCGATGTTGACCGCGCCAGAGACCGGTGATTTGTATTTCGGCAGCAGAGACTCCGGGGCCTGCGGCTTTGCAAAACTCATGCCGTGAATAGCAACGGAAAGCCCGTTTGAATCCGTTTCGATTGCCTCGGCTCGTCCGCCAAAGACTTTCACATTGGGTGGTAGAACCAGTTCCTGCGTGATTCTCGACAAGGCGTCGTGATTGCCGCGAATGATGTAAACGGCAATACCGGCCTGATGCAGCCGCTCCATCTGGCCGGCGAGAAAACGAGCCGTCTTCATCGATGTCTGGTCGCCATCATATAGATCACCGGCGATTACCAGCGCATCGACCTGTTCCTCAAGGCATATATCGACGATGGCAATCAATGCCTGCCGTGTGGAATCACCGATCAGTTCCGCCAGTTCACCATTGCGCATTGCCAGCGAACGAAGCGGTGAATCGAGATGAATGTCGGCAGTGTGAACGAAGCGAAATGGCATTTGGGATTCCGGTGATTGTTTGCCCTTATAGGGCAGATCTGCCGGCCAATGCTACCTCATGATGACGTGTACATTCTGGAGCATCAGGCACTCCGGCGGAACTGAGCGAGCCTCGATGTCTTGTCTGGCCGCGCAGAGGCTTTGAATACAGTGACTCCGACCCTGAGGCAGTTTGCCTCAGAGTTCGCTTTGGAACACAGGGTTTGCATCAATGGTGCCGGTGACAGGCAAGGGACAACTCACGCTGGCAAAGCCGATGTAAATCAACAGGTTTGTGTTCGTCTCACGCCTTGGTATCGAGCGAGTACAGTTCCATGAAGACCCGATAGCGGCCTTCGTGCATGTCTTTGCTGGCCGGGTCCGGAAGCAATATATCTTCACCCGGTGTCAATTGTCCGGCGATCGACAATAGATCACCATCCGACTGCGGCCCCAGCGCTGCCACCGCAGCACCGAGAAGGACCGGTTCAGGCGCTTGTGAGAGCACGACGCGGCATCCTGTTCCATCGGCATAGAGCTTGCGCAGAAGCGGGGAACGGTTGTGTCCGCCACTTAAATGCAGAGTATCGATGGCGTAGCCGTTTGCATTCATCCGATCAATAATGAGCTTCGTGCCATAGACCAACGCTGTGGCGGCCGCCCAATAGACCTTGATGAAGCTCTCTTTGGGATCGTCCAGGGAGAGACCGGCAATCACGCCTCGAATGTCAGGATCGGCATAAGGAGAGCGATTGCCAATGAAGTCCGGCAGCACATGGGTGCGCGGCGCTGGATCATTACCATTTTCAAGACGTTCCAACAGCAGCGTCGACAGAGCATCATGCGGGTTGTCGCCAAATTCCTTGCCAGCAGAAAATAGTGCCACCAGATGGTCCAGCAAGGCGCCGCTGATACTTTGGCCACCCTCGTTTGCAACATAACCGTCGCATAGCGCACCGGGGTAAGGACCCCATACGCCGGGGACTTCCTGACGCTCCGGCTGGGCTGCAATATGGCATGTCGATGTCCCGGCGATAACGGCAACCCGTCTTGCGGGGGCATCTGTCAGGCTGCGTCCAAGCGTGCCCAATGCACCCGCATAGGCGTCGATCATGCCCACAGCGAAAATGCAATTGGTGGTCAGGCCAAGATCGTCTGCCGCCTCTTCGGTCAGCGGTCCAAGCGTTGCACCCACGGGCAAAGCCTGTTCGGGTAGTCCGGCCCGAACGATCACGTCTTCCATCGAGATCTGACGCAGAAAGTCACGATCCCAACCCTGGCCGGGACGCGGATCGAAAGTCCACTTGCAGGCCAGCATGCAGACCGAGCGTTCCCGCGAGCCGGTGCACTTGAAGCCGACCCAGTCACCGAGATCGCCAGCATAACCGATCTGCTGATAGAGATCAGGACGGTTGCGCTTCAGCCACATGAGCTTGGGCATCTCCATTTCCGGTGACATCACGCCACCCAGATTGGCAAGCGGTTTGGCGCCTGTTGCTGTGCATTCCGCCGCTTCCGCTGTGGATCGGTGATCCATCCAAACGATGATGTCCCATTTTTCATCACCATCGGACAGGCAAAGTGGCTGGTCATCCTTGTTCAGCAACACAAGCGAGCATGTGGCGCTGACGGAGACGCCCGAAACGCTCTCAGGCGCAATACCGGCATTGGTGACAGCCGTTCGAACCGAATAGCAGATTGATCGCCATATATCCGTGGAGCTCTGCTCTACATGATGCTCTTGCGGGCGGTTGAGGGCGATCGGCATCTTTGCCTCCGCCAGCATATTTCCTGCCCGGTCGAACACGCCGGCACGGGCGCTGCCGGTGCCGATGTCAATGCCGACGACGTAATCTTGAGTGCTCATGCTGCCGCTCCGCCTGTTAGGATTTCTTCAAGAAGGGTGCGCGCACGATCATGACAATGATCAGGAAGCCGCCCCAGACTGCGGTTGCGAGATGTTGACTGGCACCCATCAGGTTCATGCCCGATGCGATGACCTGCAGGCTCATCAGTCCAAGCACCAATGGCAGCACACGCCCAAATCCGCCGAACGGGTTTGAACCCGCCAGAAAGCAGGCAAGCACCGTGATCAACAGATAGCTTTCGCCATGCCCGATGCGGACCGAGTTGAAACGCGCGAGCATGACCATTCCGGCAAGTGCCGACAGCAGGCCGGAGATCATGTAGAGAATGATCAGAACCTTCTTCACGTTGATTGCGGAGTATTCCGTGGCCTTCAGGTTCGATCCCAGCATGTGAATGGAAAAGCCTGCTCGGGTGAACTGCATGAAGTAGGCAAGGGCTGCGGCGGCGCCGAGGAAGATCAGCATTGGTATCGGAATGCCGAACACGCTGCCGCTACCCATCGCCTGGAACGCATCCGGCATGCCGGAAATGCCGCCACCACGGGTTACGAATTCTCCGAGCCCGCGCAGAAAGATCATAGCCCCAAGCGTGACGAGGATCGGATGCGCGCCGACATAGGCGACGATCACACCTATCGTCAGGCCGGCAAGCGCACCGGCGACAAGCCCGCCGGCAATGGCCACTGGCATGGCCGCAATGCCGGCACCCACAAGTGCGCCCTTGACCAGCCATGCAGTCGTCAAGCCGGCAATATTGGCCGTGTAGGTGACGGACAAATTGAGGCCACCTGAAATGATCGGCACGAACATGGCCAGAGACAGAATACCAAGTTCAGGCAACTGGACCGCCATGGAGGACAAGTTTCCGGCGCTCAGAAATCCAGGCGCCATGATCGAAAACACGGTGATGCTGACGATCAGCAAAGCCAGCATGACCAGAAGCTCGACCGTATCCTTGCCGAGCCTGGGAGCAGGCTTGGTCGAGAGAGTGGTGTTCTTGACGTTGTCGGTTGCCATGATCAGACCTCCCTGCCCTTAGACTTGAACGGCAGGATATTGCCGAGATTGCTGGCGGTGATCGCGATCAGAATGATCAGGCCGACAATCATGCGGAAAGCGTAAGGGGTGACGCCCAGGAGATTGAGACCGTTCTGCACCACGGCAAGCAGCAGCACGCCGAGAATTGCGCCTGCAACGGTTCCGCGGCCCCCGCCGAGCGTTGCCCCACCGAGGACAACGGAGGCGAGGATCGGAAGCTCTTCACCATTGAGTGCGTTGGGCACGGCTTCTTGAACGATATGCGCCTGCATAAGGCCCGCAACACCGGCACATATTCCGAGCCAGCCATAGGCAAAGGCAATCACCTGCCAGTCGCGCACGCCGGAACGACGGGCCGCTTCCGGGCTGGAGCCGAAACCATAGACAGCGCGGCCGAAGCCCGTGCGGTTCAGGATCAACCAGGTCACTGCGGCCATCACGATCATCACGGCGACGGGCAGGTAAAGTGTTGCCGTGCCACGGTCGGCTGGAAGCGAAACGAGGGGAACGGCATCGTAGAGCCAGTCGGGAATGTCGTAGATCGACACTCCTTCCGTGAAATACATCAACAGGCCGAAATAGAGGTTGAACGTACCAATCGTCGCGATGATGGAAACAATGCGGAAGCGCTGGATGAGGAAGGCGTTGAACAATCCCAGAAGGCCGCCAAAGAGAATGGCAAGCACAAACCCGAAAAACCAGTTTCCGCCCCCGATGGGCAAAAGCAGGCTGAGCACGACGTATTGAACGACAGAGGCCGCCACCGCGAACGAGATATCGATGCCGCCGGCGATCAGAACCACCACCAGACCAACGGCAAAGATGATATTGACCGATTGGTTGTTGAGAAGGTCGAAGAGGTTTTGCACAGTTGCAAAACTGTCTGTCGTCAGCCCCAGAACGATACAGAGGCCTGCGATCAGAAGGGCGAGCACACCTTCGGTGCCGAGCCTGACACTACGCATTGATCATCTCCTCCAATGCCTGTTCCGTGATGTCTGCAGGCCGTACTTCCGCCGCCATGCGGCCTTCGCGCAAGAGAATGACGCGATCGCAATTCTGCCAGACTTCACCGGCCTCGTCAGAGATGAGGATGATCGCCATGCCCTGTGCGGCCAGTTCCCGCACGATCTGGAAAATGCCCTCCTTGGCACCGACATCGACGCCGACCGTCGGGCAGTCGAGGATCAGCACATCGGGCCTTGTGGCAAGCCACTTTGCCAGGACGACGCGCTGCTGATTGCCGCCCGAAAGCGATGATACCGGCAAGTCTGCATCCGAAACCTTGGTCTTCAGACGCTCGATCCAATCCGCCGTCAGTTGCCGAATACGTCGCGGCGACAGGTAGAAGCGCGGCTTTTCCAGTTCGGGCAGCACGGTCGCGACAGTATTCATATTGATCGACTGGCTCTGAACCAGACCGAGATTAAGCCGGTCTTCCGACACATAAGCGATTCCGGCATCCACAGCGTCGCGGTTGGACGACAGTTGCAATGGCTTGCCGTCTTTCAGCATCTGCCCCGCAGTCGGCTGGGTCATGCCGAAGATGACATGGGCAAGCTCGGTGCGTCCTGCGCCCAAAAGTCCTGCCATGCCGAGGATTTCGCCGCGACGCAGATCGAATGAGACATTCTCGAACTCGCCATGACGGCTCAAACTCTTCAACTCAAGCACTGTCTCGCCAAAGGTTGCGTCGGCAGCGCGTGGCTCCAGGTTCAGTTGGCGACCCGTCATCAGCTCCGAGAGTCTGGACTGGGTCATGCCTTCGGTTGGAAAAGTACCAACGAGCTTGCCATTGCGCAGCACCGTCACGCGGCTGCACACATCCAGCACTTCCGAAAGCCGGTGGCTGACGAAGACGATGGAAATGCCCTGCTTGGACAAGGAACGGGCAATCTTCAGGAGCACATCGACTTCGCGGCTTGTCAGCGAGGCGGTCGGCTCGTCCATGAATATGATTTTTGCGTCGGCGCGCATCACGCGGGCGATGGCAACGAGCTGACGTTTGGCAATCGTCAGATCCTGTACCAGGGCGTCAGGGTCGAGATCGACGCCAAGCCTGGAAATCACCTTGTGCGCTTCCGCGCGCGCGGCTTTTCGCGACAGCGGACGCAGCGGATGGGTGACATAGTCGTCGAATACAATGTTTTCTGCCACGGTCAGATGGGGAAAGACCGCAAGGTCCTGCCAGATGACGTGGATGCCGCGCGCGCGCGCATCATGCGGCGACATGGACTTCACCTGCTCGTCGCCGAACGTGAATTCCGCGCCGGCCTCAGGTGTGTAAACGCCGTTGATGATCTTGATCAGCGTGCTCTTGCCGCAGCCGTTCTCGCCGGCGAGGCATAGAACCTCGCCGCGGCGCAATTCGAACTCGACGTCTTCGAGAACACGCGCCTGACCAAAGACCTTGCTTATATGTCTGGCGTGGATTGCAATTTCTGTCATTGAATTCATGTCCTTGCCGGGACCTTATCGGTCAATCGCCCGGCATCGGGGATGCCGGGCGACCTGGATACAAAGAGATAGATCAGAGGCCAAGCTTGGCCAGATCGTCCACCGTGTCCTTGTTCAGCTCAAGAGGCTTGGAGGCGAAGAGAACCTTGCCTTCCATCTTGACCGGGCCGAGAACCGGCAGATCGGCGCCGTCCGTGACCTGGCCGCCCTTGACGAGCATGTCGCCGAGCGCAACGAAGGCCTTGCCGGCCTCAAGCGGGCTCCACTGGAAGCCACCCGTGATGACGCCTTCGTGAACCAGACGCTTGCCCTGGCCCGGGGAGAAGAGACCGAGAACCGCAACCTTGCCGGCCAGGCCACGTTCCTTGACGGCGCGCGCCGCACCGATGGTGCCCTGGCTGCCGAAAGACATGATGCCTGTCAGGTCCTTGTGCGCACGGATCAGGTCGAGCGCAGTGTCGCGGCTGTCGTCAACGCTTTCGGCAACACCGAAACGGTCTGCGGCCTGCTTCATGTCAGGGCAATTTGCCTTGAGCCAATCAACAGCTGCATCAGCCCAGGCATTGTGTGCCGGAACGTTGAGGCCGCCGACGAAAATGGCATAGGAGCCTTTGCAATCGGTGGTTTTTGCCAGCAGTTTTGCATGTTCTTCGCCAAGCTGTTTGGCCGAGATCATTTCAAAGTCATAATCGATATTTTCGGAGTTCGGGCTTTCATGCGTGAGGACCACGATGCCCTTGTCTCGTGCCTTCTTCAGGACGGGTTCGAGGACCTTGGCATCGTTGGGTACAACGCCGATGACGTCGACGCCGCGTGCGATGAGATCCTCGACTGCGCGGACCTGAAGTGCCGGGTCAGCACTTGTCGGACCCACCATGAAGGCATTGACGCCCAGAGCGTCGCCTTCTTCCTTGATGCCTTTTTCCATGGCGTTGAACCACGGGATACCGCCCACTTTGGCAACGACGGCAATCGTCGGCTTGTCGGCCGCAAGGCTTGCGCCCGCGCTGATCATGGTACCCGCAATTGCGGCGGCCAAAATGAATGCTCTGCGTTTCATGGCGTCCTCCCAGACGTCGCCGACTTCTCATCTGTCGGCTAGGTTGCAAATTATTGCACCATCCTTTGTGCAAGGTTGCGCAATCGGTTGTGCATTATCTTCTTGCAGGTTTCGTTGTCAATGGTAATTTCCCGATTCACGTCAGGAGCCCTGTTTTGCGCGTAAACACCCCGAAACGTCTTACCATCTATGATTTAGCCAAACTTGCCGGGTCATCGCCCAGCACGGTCAGCGCGGTCTTGAACGGCACATGGCAGCGCCGTCGGATCAGCGAAAAGCTGGCCACGCGCATTCTCACGCTTGCCGAAAAAGAAGGCTTTTCGTTGAATATGCAGGCGCGCGCGCTGCGCAGCGAGCGGTCCGGGATCATCGGGATGATCGTGCCGATGTATGACAACCGTTACTTCAGTGCCATCGCGCAGCACTTTGAGACAGAGGCGAGAAAGCGGGGCCTCTTCGCAATCGTTTCCTGCACAAATCGCGACCCGGCACAGGAGCAGGCAGCAGCCCAGATGATGCTGTCCTATCGGGTCGAAAAACTCGTCTGCACCGGGACAACCGATCCCGACAGCATCGCGGAAATGTGCCGTGCCCACGGTGTCGATACACTCAATCTCGACCTGCCCGGAGAGTTGGCGCCATCGGTGATCTCGGCCAACCGCCAGGGTGCTCACGCGCTGACCGATGCGATTATCAAGCGGCTTGACGATGCAGGCAACAAGGGAAAACCGATCCTTTTTATCGGCGGGCGCAGCAGCGATCACAATACCCGCGAGCGTATAGCCGGCTTCGAGGACGCTCTGCGCGCACATGATCTGGTGGCATCGCCGAGTGACATATTGCCGTGTGGATATGCCGGCGAAAAGGCACAGGCGGCTCTGGAGGAATATGTCAGCAAACGCGGCGCGCTTCCGGCCGCCATGTTCGTCAATTCCACGATTTCGCTTGAAGGTATCGGCTCCTGGTTCCACCAGAGCGGGCATCAAATGGATGAAGTTATCTTCGGCTGTTTCGACTGGGATCCGCTGGTTTCGGTTTTCAGCCCCAAGCTTGTGATGGCGCGCCAGAATGTGCCTGAAATGATCGCCGAGCTCTTCGCGCTGATCGGCGCGCCCTCACCTGATCCGAAGACCTTCATCGAGATCCCGCCAGAAATCGTCGGCCTTTGACCCGTTGGAGAGGCTGATCGTCAATCCGCGTGCCTCAAGCTACCCGATGACATTCAAGGTCAGCGCGGCGACGGCTATATAGCGGACGAATTTGGCGATGGTCACAAGTACGACAAATGTCGCAAGTGGCTCGCGCAGCACGCCGGCAACGACGGTCAGAGGATCACCGACGACGGGTACCCAGCTCAAAAGCAGTGACCATTTGCCATAGCGCCGATACCAGTCTTTGGCCCTGTCGAGCATTTCTTCGCTGACTGGAAACCACTTGCGATCGCTGAAGCGCTCGACGCCTCTACCGAGGAACCAGTTGACGATGGAACCCGCGACATTGCCGGCGGTTGCGACAAGCACCAAAGACCATGCCGAAAGGCCGCTCACCGTGATCAATCCGGCGAGAGCTGCTTCCGACTGCATCGGGAGGATAGAGCCCGCGGCAAGTGCGGTCAGGCACAACCCTCCATAGGTCAGCAGACTTGTGATCACGGGCGGTATCCTGGCGAAAGGAAGACAGAGGATCCTTTACGCCTCGAAACGGCGGGGCACCAGTGCGCTTTGAAACCAGCGCACGAATGTTTCTATTGAAAATACTGGTAGTCCGGTTGCAGCGCGGATGTCTGCCGCATAGGGCACCATATTGGTGCATTCCAGCACGAGGGCGCCAAGGTCTGGATGTGCAGCCACGAGCGCGCGCGCGGCATCGATATTGTCGGCGCGGGCTGCCTCTACGTCCAGCTCGATCTCGTTGCCGAGAATGGCCCGCGTGAATTCCCGCCCGCCTTCCGTCGTTCCAATAGGGGTGCCGTCGGGCACACCCGCCGTCTCCAGATGGGCAGGCGTCAATGTCGAGGCGGAGATTGTGAGAATTCCGGCACGGCGGCCGGGTGCCAGCAGCCGGTTGACCATGGCGACCTGCATCAAGGACGAGGTCGCGACCGGCACGGATAGGGCGGCGGCGAGCTCCTCCTGGAACAGCGACAGAAATCCGCAATTGGTGGTGACGCCATCGACCCCGTCATCCACCAGCTCGCGGGCTGCCGTGATGAACGTCTGCAGCAGGCCTTCCGCGCCCTTGCGCACCACACGATCCGGTGAAGCGCCACGCACGACCTTGTAATGCACCGGGAACGGCCAGCTCGTGGCATTGCCCATATCGCCCGGAATGCGCGGAAACTGCGCCTCCAGCATCAGGATACCGACCGATGCGCCGTAAACCGCCTTGCCGCCCTTTACTTTCATTCCACACATTCCTCGTTCTGGAGACGACGCTCGAACAGTTCCTCGGGCCCGGCGACATAGATATTCGAATAGCCCTCGCGGACAGAGGCTATGATCTGATCCATGCGTTTGACGATATGGCCGCGCATGAGAAGTACTGCCGCATCCATGTCGCGGCGCTGAATGGCATCCATGATACGGCCGTGCTCCCCCTTGGTGCGGGTCACGGCGGCGGCCATATCGACCCAGCGGATGAAGCGGATCCTCTCGTTGATCTGCGCCAGTTGACGGTGAAGCTCACGGTTTCCCGACAGTCTGGCAATCGCCAGATGAAAGGCTTCATCGGCAGCACTGGCCTCGCCGATAGTGCGCCCCGCATAGAGCAGGCCGTCCTGATATTCGTTGTCGCGGAGGATGGAAATGTCAGCGTCACTGGCGCGTTCGCACAACAGGCGCACCGCTGTTTCCTCCAGCACCGCGCGGATTTCGTAAAGTTCGAAAATCGACTGGGCGTCGAGCTCGCGACAGAAGAAGCCCTTACCCGGCTGGAAATCGATCAACTGCTCGGCCACTAACCGGTTCAGCGCCTCACGCAACGGCGTACGACTGGCGTCAAGCTCACGCGCCAGCGCGACCTCGTTCAGGCGCTCGCCGGGACGAATGCGGAAGTTGACCGTCATTTCCTTCAGCTGCGCGTAGAGAGCCTCGACCCGTCCCTCGCTCATTGCCGCTCCTGCCTAATTTCATCGGGCCTTCTTGACACATGTCCCGTACATACTCAACATGCAGATCTGTATACAGTTCAGAATGCAAATATTTCGACGATCATTTCGCAAGGACCATCTCCAACATGACAGACCAGAGCCGCCCCAACACGCTGACAGCCGCCGAGGCGATGGTGCGCATGCTCGAGGCCCATGGGGTGACCCACATGTTCGGTCTGTGCGGCGACACCACGCTGCCCTTCTACGATGCCTTGGCGACTGTCGATCACGGCATTACCCATATCCTGACACGCGACGAGCGCCATGCCGGATACATGGCCGACGGATATGCCCGTGTCACCGGAAAGCCGGGCGTCTGCGAAGGACCGTCGGGCGGCGGTGCGACCTATATCCTGCCCGGTCTGGTGGAGGCCAATGAAAGCTCCATCCCGATCCTTGCGATCACCAGCGATGTGTCGACCAATTCGCGCGGGCGCTATCCCTTGACCGAGCTGGACCAGGTAGCGCTGATGCGACCGCTGACAAAATGGAATGCCTCGATTGACGATCCGTCCCGACTTCCGGCCATGGTGCGGGCAGCATTTCGGGCCATGACCACGGGCAGGTCGGGTTCGGCTCATATCGCCCTGCCCTTCGACACCCAGAAGGGCGCATCCGATCCAGGCGAGATCTGGGCCGATCCTCATCATCAGCTCTTTCCGACCGAACGGGCAGCGCCCGACCCACAGGCCATCACCGACGCCGCCGATGCGCTGCTGTCGGCCAAAACTGCCGTCGCCATTTGCGGCGGCGGCCCGGTCATTGCCGGCGCAGAGGCCGAACTTTTGCGTCTGGCCCACCTGCTGGACCTGCCGGTCGCCACCACGGTTTCTGGCCAGGGTTCGATTGCAGAAACCGATCCGCTGGCAGTGGGCGTCGTGGGCTCTAACGGCGGCGTGCCGTCCACCCGCGCTGTCGTCGATGAGGCCGATCTCGTGCTGTTCATCGGCTGCCGTGCCGGCTCGGTAACAACCGAACGCTGGCGCTCTCCAAAGAAGCAGACCCGCATCATCCATATCGACAGCGATCCGCTGGTGATCGGCGCCAATTATCAGACCGAAGTGGCCATCTGTGCCGATGCCAAACTGGCCCTGGCAGCACTCTGCGAGGAACTGGAAAGCAGAATGCCTTCCGTCTCGCAAAATGGCGCAGCACGTGCCAAGCGCGCCTGGGATCTGAAACTGGCGGCCTTCACGCCGTTGGCCCAATCCAGTGACACACCCATCAAGCCGGAGCGAGTGGTTGCAGCCCTCAGTTCGCTGCTCGATGACGACGCGATCATCGTGGCTGATCCCGGTACGCCCTGCCCCTATTTCTCCGCCCATTATCGCTGGCGCAAATCGGGGCGTAATTTCATTACCAACCGCGCTCACGGCGCGCTTGGCTATGCCCTTGCCGCGTCGATGGGTGCCCATGTCGGCCGACCCGACGTCAAAACGGTTGCCGTCATGGGCGACGGTTCCTTCGGTTTTTGTTGCGGCGAATTCGAAACCATCGTGCGCGAGAATATGCCGATTACCGCCATTGTCTTTTCCAACGCCACCTATGGCTGGATCAAGGCGGGCCAGAACACCGGCTTTGGCAAACGGTTCTACAATGTCGACTTCAACCGCACCGACCATGCCGCTGTCGCCAGCGCCTTCGGCGTCAAGTCCTTTCGCGTCGAGGACCCCGAAATGCTGATCCCGGTTTTGACGGAAGCACTCAACCATGACGGACCGACACTGATCGATATCATTTCCCAGCCGCTGCATGAGGCCGCGGCTCCTGTCAGCGAGTGGGTTGCGTAATGACACCATCCGAACCAAAGCATGTCGTCGTCGTGGGGGCCGGCATCGTCGGTGTCTCGGCCGCCATCTGGCTGCAGCGGGCTGGACACACGGTAACGCTCGTCGATCGCCTGGGTGTTGGCGAGGGCACAAGCTACGGCAATGGCGGGGTGCTTGCCTCCTGCGCCTGTGTACCGGTGACGGTGCCCGGCCTGTTGCGCAAGGCGCCGCGCATGTTGTTCGACCCCAATCAACCGCTCTTCCTGCGCTGGCCCTATCTGCCGAAGCTCGCGCCATGGCTGATCCGCTATCTCAGCCACTGCAACAAGACGGATGTCGAGCGCATAGCATCCGCCATCCACGGCGTGGTTGGCGACAGCCTTGCCGACCATCAGGCACTGTCTCAAGGCACAGGTGCCGAACGCTATGTGGTCCCGTCTGACTATGTCTTCGCCTATCAGGATCGTGCCCATTTCGAGGGGGACGCCTATGGCTGGTCGATCCGCAAGGCGCATGGCTTCGGCTGGGATGAACTGGAGGGCGCCGCTTTTCAGGAGTATGATCCCGGTCTGTCCAAATCCCTCGGCCTCGGCATCCGGGTTGGCGGTCATGGCCTGATTGCGGACCCCGGTGCCTATGTGAAGGCACTGGCAGCCCACGCCCAGGCCGGCGGCGCAACATTCCGCAAGGGTGACGTCGATGACATCGTCCATGACCATGGCAAGGTGAGCGGCGTCCGCATGGGCGGCGAGACGCTTGCCTGCGACGACGTGGTGATTGCGACCGGTGTCTGGTCCAAGCCCCTTTCAAAGAAACTCGGCCTTGACGTGCCGCTCGAAAGCGAGCGCGGCTACCACATCGAACTGCTGGAACCCAATATCATGCCCCGCTCTCCGGTCATGATCGCGTCTGGAAAATTCGTTGTGACGCCGATGGAGGGCCGTATCCGGCTCGCGGGCATGGTCGAATTTGGTGGACTGGAAGCGCCGGCGTCTCGCGCGCCGTTCGCGCTTTTGATGCGCAATATCAAGGCGGCGATGCCCTCCCTGACATGGACAGAAACCCGGGAATGGATGGGCCATCGTCCGGCACCGGCGGATTCCATTCCGGTGATCGGCGCAGTGCCCAAGATTGCCGGTGCCTGGCTCGGCTTTGGTCATCATCATATCGGTCTGACCAGCGGACCGAAGACCGGTCAGCTCCTGGCACAGATGATCTCCGGGCAAAGATCGAATTTGGACCTTGCACCTTACGCACCGATCCGCTTTCAATAGCGGCACAATCAAAAAGGGGAATGACAATGAAAAAAACGATCGCTCTTCTCGCTGGCACCGCCTTCAGTCTGGCCTTTGCAACCTCGGCCTTCGCTGAAAAATGGGACATGCCGGTTGCTTATCCGGCCAGCAACTTCCACACCGAAAATGCGGTTGCCTTCACCAAATGTGTCGCGGACGGCACCAAGGGTGCGCTCGAGATCGTCGTCCATGCCAACGGCTCGCTGTTTGCCGGCAACGACATCAAACGCGCTGTGCAGACCGGGCAAGCCCCGATCGGCGAGCGCCTGCTTTCGGCGCATGCCAATGAGAACCCGCTCTTTGCGGTTGATTCCATTCCCTTCCTTGCCAGCTCGTTCGATGCATCTGACAAGCTTTGGGCCGCAGCCATCGACAAGGTGAGCGCCGCTCTGGAAGCGCAAGATCTGGTCTATGTCTATTCCGTCGCCTGGCCGCCACAGGGCCTCTATACGAAAAAGGAAGTCAATTCTGCAGCCGACCTCAAGGGCGTCAAGTTCCGCGCCTATAATGCGGCAACTGCTCGCATCGCCGAACTGGCCGGCATGGTTCCAGTGCAGATCGAAGCCGCTGAACTCAGCCAGGCGCTGGCAACAGGCGTTGCCGACAGCTTCATCTCGTCCGGTTCGACAGGCGTTGACTCCAAGGTCTGGGAGAGCCTGAAATACTTCTATGACGTGCAGGCCTGGTTGCCGCGCAATGTCATCTTCGTCAACAAGGGTGTCTATGACGGCCTCGACGATGCATCCAAAAAGGTCGTGATGGATTGCGGCGCCAAGGCAGCAGAAACAGGGGAAGCAACCTCGCGCGAACTCACTGCCAAATATCTCAAGGAGCTTGCCGAGAACGGCATGATCGTGGGCGATCCCGGTGAACAGCTGAAGAGCGATTTCGAAGGCTTTGGCGCAACCATGACCGAAGAGTGGCTCGCCAAGGCTGGTCCGGACGGCAAGGCCATCATCGACGCCTACAAGGCCAACTAACAAGATCTGACGGAACGACAGCCCGGCGTGACGCGTCTGGCTGTCGCTCACGATTCGCCGCGTTCAACCCATTGTGTCCGCTGCGCTTCCTCTCTGTTTTGGTGCATGTCATCGCCCCCGAAGATCACACCCGATTTGGTGTGACATGCTTGAATGTCGAAGGGACGTCATGAACGGATCGATCCGCAAAAACCCGGTGCGCCTGGTTCTTGACCGCGTCTACGATGCAGCAGGTATCCTTGCTGCTATGTGCATGATCGCCATATTGGTGGTGATCGTCGTTCAGATGGTGGCTCGCTGGTCGAGCATGACCTTTCCGGGCGGCGCTGAATATGCGGGCTATCTGATGGCTTCGGCCTCGTTTCTGGCCTTTGCCCACGCCCTCAACCATGGCGCTCATATCCGCGTCAACCTTCTGCTGACGGCCCTCGGCCGCAACAAGTTCTGGGCAGAACTATGGTGCCTGCTCATAGCCACGGCAGCCTCGACCTATGTCGCATGGTATGCCGTCAAGCTGGTCTACTGGTCGCGACGCTTGGGCGACATCAGCCAGGGTCAGGATCAGACCATGCTGTGGATCGTGCAATTGCCGATGGCGGTGGGGGCGATCCTGCTTGCCATCTGCTTTGCTGACAATCTTGTCACCCTGATCTTCACCGGCCGGGACAATATCGCATCGGATTTGGCCGAGCAGAGCCACGGCGAATAGGGGCACCATCATGATCGCAGAACTCGCCCCCATCGCCATATTCCTCTTTGTGCTTTTCCTTCTTCTGGGAACCGGTGTCTGGGTGGGGCTGGCCCTCCTGGGCGTTGCCTGGTTCGGTATGGAGATCTTCACCAGCCGTCCGGTGGGCGACGCCATGATGACCGTTCTCTGGCGCTCCTCCTCGTCCTGGACACTCACCGCCTTGCCGCTGTTCATCTGGATGGGCGAGATCCTGTTTCGCACCCGATTGTCGGAGGACATGTTCAAGGGCCTCTCCCCATGGATGGCCAGGCTGCCCGGTGGATTGCTGCATACCAATGTCGTCGGCTGTACCGTTTTTGCAGCCGTTTCCGGGTCGTCAGCGGCAACGCTCACCACGGTCGGCAAGATGTCGATTCCGGAACTTCGCCGCCGAAATTATCCCGAAACGATGGTGATCGGCACGCTTGCGGGCGCCGCAACGCTCGGCCTGATGATCCCGCCGTCGCTGACCCTGATCGTCTATGGCGTCACGATCAACGAATCCATCACCAAGCTTTTCATGGCCGGCATCGTGCCCGGGCTGGTCCTGGCGGTGCTGTTCATGGGCTATGTGGCGATCATGTCAAAGCTCTCCAAGAGCTATCATCCGGATGCCGAGCCGGAGATGACGTTCAAGGAAAAGCTGATCAATTCACGCTTTCTGCTGCCGGTCATTTCGCTGATCCTGGTGGTCATCGGCTCCATGTATATGGGCTTTGCCACGGCCACCGAAGCTGCCGCCTTCGGCGTCATCGGATCGCTGTTGCTGGCGCTGGCGCAAGGATCGCTGAACCGCAGATCGCTGACGGAAAGCCTGATGGGGGCCACCCGGACTTCGGCCATGATTGCGCTGATCCTCGCCGGAGCCTCCTTCCTGTCCTTGTCGATGGGTTTTACCGGCCTGCCGCGGGCACTGGCCGAATGGATCGCGTCACTGCAACTCAGCCGGTTCGAACTGCTGATGGCCCTTCTGGTCTTCTACGTCGTCATCGGTTGTTTTCTCGACGGTATTTCCTCGGTTGTTCTCACCATTGCCGTGGTAGAGCCGATGATCCGCCAGGCAGGGATCGATATCGTCTGGTTCGGTATCTTCATAGTGGTCGTCGTCGAGATGGCGCAGATCACCCCACCCATCGGCTTCAACCTGTTCGTCATGCAGGGCATGACCGGCCACGAGATGGGCTTCATCGCCAAGGCAGCCTTTCCCATGTTCCTCATCATGGTGGCGATGGTCTTCATCCTCATCCTGTTTCCCGATCTCGCCACCTGGCTTCCGGAAAACATGCGGCAGGGACCGGCAGGCTAGGACCGGATATTGACCCAGGACCTTCTTTCCTCGCCGCTTCTTCTGGCTGCGGTGTTTGCCATCGTGGTTGCCGCGGCAATCGTACAGGCGGGGCTCGGCATGGGCTTCGGCCTCACGGCAGCACCGCTTTTGGCACTGATAGACCCGCAACTGGTGCCGGCCCCCACGCTCTTTCTCGGCATGATCACGGCAGTCTGGGGCGCATGGCGCGAGCGTGACGCAATTGTCTGGAGCGAAGTGGGCCTTGGAGTGACCGGCCGCCTCTGCGGCGTGTTTGCAGCCACCTTTGTGCTGGCAGCGCTGCCGAACCGCGACACCTTCACACTGTTGTTCGGTCTGATGATCGCAGCTGCGGTGTTGTTATCGGTAATCGGCTGGAAGCTTGTCTTCAACCGCACAACACTGCTGGCGATGTCTGTGATTTCAGGTCTGTTGGGAACGATCACCTCGGTGGGTGCGCCGCCGCTGGCGCTCATCTATCAGGATCGCTCGCCGGCGCAGGCGCGCCCCACTCTGTCCGCCTTCTTCGCCATCGGCTGTATCTTGTCGCTGGGCGGGCTCTATGTGAGCGGATGGGCCGGCCTGCATGACCTGATGCTGGCCGCACTCATGCTTCCGCCAATGTTGCTCGGCACCTTTATCGCCCGTCAATTTGGTGCCCGCTTCGATAAGCGCTTCCGACCGGCCTTGCTGGCCGTTTCGGCAGCAGCAGCGCTGATCCTGATTTTGCGAGGCGCTCTGTGACCCTGCTGTACCCGGTGCTTCATTTTTTCGCACGCCACGGCCGTTATGTGCTGGTCGCCGGATTGGTGGCGGGCATCGCCTTCCCCGCCCTCGCGGCACTCTTGCGACCCATGATCCCGGAAATGGTCGCCGTCATGCTGTTTGTCGCAGCCTTGCGGATCGGGCCGGCACAGGCCTTTGGCAAGCTGACCGAGATACGCGCGTCTCTCGCCATGGTGGTTCTTTACCAGATCGCTTTACCCTGCGGCCTGGGGCTTGTCTTTCTGGCCCTCGGCCTCAGCGGTCCGCTCGTCACAGCCGCCGTATTGGTCACCGCGGCATCGCCGATTTCCGGCAGCCCAAACCTCACGCTTCTGACAGGTAATGATCCGGCGCCGGCACTGAGATTGCTGATCGTCGGCACAGCGCTCCTGCCGCTCACGGTGCTGCCCGCCTTTGCCTTGTGGCCGGCATTCGGCACGGCCGGCACCGTCATCTTTGCCTCGCTGAAACTTGTGGGGTTGATCGGCCTTTCGGCAGCCCTTGCCTTCGCCATCAGGCATTTCGCCCTGCCGCGACCAAGCGCTGCGACAATGACGGCAATCGATGGCTTCTCGGCACTGGTGATGGCCGTCGCTGTCATCGGCCTGATGTCGGCGATAGGCCCGGCTTTTGCCAACCATCCGGGATCACTGATTACAAGCTTGGTTGCTGCTTTTGCTGTGAACTTCGGCCTGCAATTGCTGGTCTTCGGCGCCATGCGCGCACGCGGACCGTCTGCATCGCTTACGGCCTATTCCATCATCGCTGGGAACCGTAACGCAATGCTGTTCCTGACCGCGCTACCTGCCTCGGTTACCGAGCCCTTGCTGCTCTTCATCGCCTGTTATCAGGTGCCGATGTATCTGACGCCAATTCTGCTCGGGCGGCTTTATGCACCGGTCAGGCACTGAGTGAATTGACCATGGGCGGGCTGAGGCAAGTGCGGCAATTCAAGGGACGCCCGCCTCACTCATATCCCGTCATTTCCAGATATCCCTCGCCTGTCGAACTCCCGTCAAAGGTGATCGGCCCTTCCCAGTACGGCGTTCGAGTTGCCATCCAGGACTGGTCGTTCAACGGAGTCGTCGTCACGTCGAAACCCCGCTCGGGGATTTGCACCCGCCAGGCCACCGGGATATCTCGGTCCCCAACATGGGCCGAGCGTACGGGTGACATCTCAACCGATCCGGTTGGCAAAGATGTCGGCGTGCCATCGGCAGCGATCCAGGTCGCGGATGTGTAACCTTCACCACTATCCCGCAGGCGGAAGGCCATCAGTTTTTCGCCGCTGTTCAGATGCAGGGAGAACCAGTCCCATCCCGTCTGGTCTTTGGCCAGTGGTTGTGACGACCATTCTCGGTCGAGCCAGGCTTTTCCATGGACCCGAATGGTCCTGGCCCCAATGTTGAGCGACCCCGTGACCTCGTAAAAGGGCTGTGAATAGTAATAGCTCGCCTGTCCTTGGGCAGACTTGACCGAAAAACCGTGATCGCCCTGCAAGACCAACGGCCCCTTGGCTGTCATGGCCAGTGTGTAGCTGAAGCCTTTGCCGGTTGCGTGCAGGCTCACATCATCCAACGGGTCGCCGCCGGATGGTGCCATCCCATTCAATTGCCAGTCGTCGATCCAGGCCGAGAATGGCGCGACATCCACTCCCGCCTGACCAATGCCGCCACGGGCCAGTTTTTCCGCCACGAGATGCTGGTCCTTCGTGGTCAAGGCGGCATGGCCCATCCAAAGCTGTGGATCGGACCAACCCTCTTCGCTCTTGGGTGCAAGTGCAGAGCGAAAGAGTGTCCACTGCACCCCGTATTGCGCTCCGTCCTCGCCAGTCAGGTTGGCTGTCACATACCACCACTCGATCCGGTAGTCAGTATGTGCGCCATGGTCGGCGGGAAACTGGATCGGGCTGTCCCGACGTGGAATGGCAAAGCCATTGGCCGTCGACCCCAGCCCGGCGAAGCCTTGTGCCATGGCAGTCATGGGCTGCGCGATGCTCAATGCAAGAGTTACAAGAACTGCCAATATCTGTTTAGCGTTCATTGGTGAAAACCCTCAGCAATTCCGCTGGACCGATTTTTGCCAGTCTGCGTATCGGGATAAAAACCGAAACCAGCGCCGCCAGGAGTGCAGCCAGGCCGAGTATCAGCCAGTCGAGGGGAAAGATCCTGAGCGGCAGGCGCCAACCGAATGCCTCGACATTGACGATCGCCAAAAGCACCCAGGCCAGTCCAAGGCCAACAGGCACTGCGGCAATGAAGGTTGCAAACCACAGTGCCAGAGTGCGCAGGACTTCGAGCAGAGCCAGATCGCGACGGCGGATACCCATGGCCCAGACGGGCGCAAGCTGTGGCAGGCGAATGCCCGACAGCGTCAGAAGGCTCGAAAACATCGCAAAACCCGCAACACCCAGCGTGAAGACATTAAGCGCACCGGTCACGGCAAACGTCTGATCGAAGACCGCGCGCGATTGCCTCTTCAGCGCGGCCTGATCGATAATATTGTCGGCGGGAAGACCGAATTCAGAGGTCAGCAGGCCACGCAGGGTTGGTGCTTCGGCAGGATCGATGCGCACACCATATCTGAGCTTGGCAACATCGGGGTAATGGGCGGACAAAGTGTCGATGCCGATAATGACCTGTCCCTTCGGATTGCCGTAGTCAGAATAGACGCCCACAATGGGGATGTCCCAATCTCCAGGCATGGCCAGCGTGTCGCCGACGGAAAGCCCCTTGCGACGCCAGAGCTGCTCATTGATCAGCGCGCCTTCGCCATCTGCCACGCGATCCCAGACATCGGCTGTGCCGGACAGAAGCGGCCAGTGGTCCCGGTAGGTGGCATCGCTTGCTGCAGCACCGTAGATCTGAAGCCGGTCGCCCAATACCTCGCCTTCCACGCTCCAGATCGGCAGCACGGATGTCGAATGGGACGGAAGCCACGCTCTTAGTCGCGCTGCCTCATTTTCATCGCGGGCTGTCACATAAAGCTCCGCTGCCAGGCGCTGATCCAGCCAGCCGACAAAAGTGAGGCGAAAACTGGAAACCATGGTTCCGACGCCCACATTGGCAGCGAGTGCCAGAAGCAGTGCCATCAGGGCGAGAGATAGACCCGGAAGCTGCTGGCGCGTATCAGCCCAGAACCAGGTGATGAGCGCGCCCGAAGAACGCTTCTGCATCGCGGCAAGTACCGTAGACAACAGGCCCGGCAACAGGAGCGCAGCCCCCAGAAGCAAGGCCCCCAACACCGCAAAGCCGATGACAAGCCCGTGTCCGAATACCGCCAGAACCAAAGCTGCGGCCAGCAGCGCCAGACCGGACAGGACCTGAAGCTTCAAACCGAGGGCAGTCGCCCGTGCCCAGGCGCGTGGTTGCGCTGCGGCCAGCAATGGCATTTTGTGCACCCGCCACAGGCTTTGCACGGACGAGACAAATGTTCCGCAAACTGCAATGCCAATACCGGTTGCCCACCATTCGGGCCGAATGGACAAGGTGCCCGGAACACTTGCACCATAAAGCCCTTGCAGGGTTGCCGCCACGCCTGGAAGAAGCAGCGAGGCGACAAAATACCCGGCAGTCACACCGACAAGTCCGGCCAGCAATGACAGAACCAGGAGTTCGCCGATGACCAGTAAAATCAGCGATGACAAAGGCAGGCCGAGTGCACGCAAGGTCCTGAAGGTCGCTCTTCGCTGATCAAAGGCAAGCCCGATTGCGGCGTAAACGATGAACAGGCCAACGGCAAAGGCAAGGAAACCAAAGGCCGTCAGATTGAGATGAAAGCTGTCAGTCAACTGGGCGACGTCGGGTCGCTCGCCGGCAGGCCTGGTAACGATCTCTGGCGCAAGCGTTTCAAGCGAAGGCAGATCGGGACGTTGGTCCGGTGAGACCACCAGTCGGCTGAGCTCGCCACGTCTGTCGAGTATGCGCTCGGCGATTCCGATATCGACAAAGGCGGCACCGTCCGGCATATCGGGCGAGACCTGAACGGCCATCTCGGTTTCGCCTTTGAGCCGCACCGCAGTCGCCGGAGACACCATCAAGATTCCGGGCTCGCTTATGAATGCGGTCAGCTTATCTGCACCGCCAGTCTCAAACCCGCTTTCCTTGGCAGGCATGGTCAGTGGGTCCATCCCGATGATGCGTACGCGCCGGGTGCCAAAGCGATGATCACCCTCAAGGACTGGTGACACATTCCATCCCGCCCGCCGCAATCTGGCGTAGGTGCTGAGCGGTATTGTCTCACCGTCCCGGGGTACCAGTTGGGTCAGTGCGTTTTGATCCAGCACCGAGGCAGCGCGCGCATAACTTGCCCTTGCCTCTGCATTGATTGCCTGGACGCCGGACCAAAGCGCGGTCGCCAGAGAAAGCCCGAGCAGAAGCGTGGCAAGCTGTAACGGGCGACGTCGCCAATGCGCCAGAAGGGCCGTGGCTGCGGTCTTGAGCATCAGGCAATCTTTCCGCGATGCAGGTGAACCCGGCGATCGAGCTTCCCCGCCAACCGCGAGGAATGGGTCACCATCAGCAATGCAGCACCTGCACTCTTCGTCAGAGACAGCATGACCGAGAGGACAGCATCGCCCGTTGCCTCGTCCAGATTTCCGGTCGGTTCGTCGGCCAGCACCAGCGGCGGCTTTGCAGCCAGCGTTCTGCCAATCGCCACCCGCTGCTGCTGTCCCCCGGAAAGTTGCTCCGGGTAGCGCGAAAGAAGTGTCTCGACCCCCAGAAGCGCAACAAGCTCGCTTTCCCATGCCGGATCATGCCTGCCCGCGAGCTTTGCATGGAAGGAGATATTGGCCGCGACATCGAGCGATGGAATGAGGTTGAACTGCTGAAATACAAGGCCGACGGAGCGGCGCCTGTATTCGGCCCGTCCTTTGTCATCGAGGCTGGCAAGCGAAAGCCCGCTGGAAACGATTTCGCCGGCATCGGCCCGGTCCAGTCCGGCGGCAAGGTGCAGCAGGGTGCTCTTGCCGCTCCCGGATTCGCCGGTCAGCGCCACGCTTTCCCCGGCATCGAGATCGAGGTCGATGCCCCTCAGGATCTCTAACCGTCCCTCGACGGTGGTGTAGGATTTCGTGACATCGCGAAGAGTGAGCAGCATTGGGCCCGGATCAAGCTATGAAGGATGCGAGCATATGTAGGCCCCGCGTGCGCTATTGTAACCCGAAGCGAAAGGATTTTGGCCGCCCGGTTCAAGAGGGACGGGCGTGCCCTTCGCCTTTGCTATTCCATCGCCAGGATCATGTTGCGCACCACCGGATAGATTTCCGTCTCCCAGCGCCTGCCGTTGAAGACGCCGTAATGGCCGACATTTGCCTGCAGATGATGTCGCTTCAAGTGAGGGCGCAGCGAACGACACAATTCGTGGGCGGACGATGTCTGGCCCAGTGCGCAGATATCGTCGCGTCCCCCTTCCACGGTCAACAAGGCCGTGTTGCGGATATGCGCCGGATCGACCTTGCGGCCATGATGGGTAAAGCGGCCGGTTGCCAGTTCCGCTTTCTGGAAGACCCGATCAATCGTCTCGATGTAGAACTCCTCGGTCATGTCCAGAACGGCAAAATACTCGTCATAGAAGGTTTTGATTTTCTCCGCCTTCTCGACCTCACCCTTTCCCAGATGCTCGAACAGGTTCCGATGGGCCTGAAGGTGGCGTTCCATATTCATGGACATGAAGGCGACCAGTTGCAGGAAGCCAGGATAAACCCGTCTGCCGCCGCCGCCATGGCGGTGGGGCACCGTGCTGATGAGGGTGCGTTCGAACCAGGAGAGCGGCTTGGATACGGCAAGCTCGTTGACCTTGGTCGGGCTTTCGCGCGGATCGATCGGTCCGGCCATCAGTGTCATGGTGCGTGGTGTTGCCGGATGATTGTCCTCAGACATCACCGCGACCGCGGCCAGCGCCTGCACGCAGGGCTGACAAACGGCCAGCACATGTGCGCCCGGCCCTATTTCCTCCAGAAAACGCACGACATAATCAACGTAATCATCGATGCCGAAGCGACCGGCAGAGACCGGAACGTCACGGGCATTGGCCCAGTCCGTAATATAGACATCATGATCTTTAAGCAGGGTCTGGACTGTTCCCCTGAGAAGTGTCGCGAAATGTCCGGACAGAGGAGCAACCACGAGGACCCGAGGCCGCGGCGTATCGACATCCACGGCAAAGTGCAGCAGCTTGCCGAAGGGAAGGTCCAGGACAGTCTCGATCGTCACCGGCGCATCCTGATTGCCGATCAGAACAGACGAAATTTCAAAGGGCGGTGCTGTATGGATGATCTCGAAGCGAGAAATCAGTTCCATTGCAGCGCCGAAATAGCGCGACATTTCGGCGACCGGCTCAAACAGGGCTGCGGGCGTAAAGCTCTGCAGTCTTCGGGCGAGGTCGCGCATCGGCGCCATCAGATCGTCCTGAAACTGGTAGGTTTGATAGAGCATCATCGAAAAACCCCGTCGCAACGCAATTGCTGCATTGCAAAAAATGCTAGTGCATTAGATCCCGCTATGCGAGAACATTGTTGCAGCACGCATAAGATTTCCGACAGGGATAGACTTCGATGTCACAGGCGACACTCACAATCTCCTCCAAGAACTACTCTTCCTGGTCGTTGCGAGGTTGGCTGTTGTGCAAGATGGCAGGACTGGACTTTACCGAGATCCTGGTGGAGCTGGATGACGAGGCCCGTCAGGAATTGCTGCTTCTGTCGCCATCCGTTCTTGTGCCGCGCTTGACCCATAAGGACGTGGCGGTATGGGATACGCTGGCAATCGCCGAATATCTCCACGAACTGGCTCCAGAGGCGGGGCTGTGGCCCAAAGACCAGGCGGCCCGGGCGCGCTGCCGGTCCATCTCCGGCGAAATGCATTCCGGCTTCCACAATCTCAGGTCCGCCTTGCCGATGAACCTGAAGTCCACCCATAAAAGCTTCAAGATTTTCTCAGGCGCGCGACCGGATGTCGAGCGTATCAAGACGATATGGACCGAATGTCTGGAAAAGAGCGGCGGACCGTGGCTGTTTGGCACGACACCGACTGTCGCCGATGCCATGTATGCACCGGTCTGCAGCCGCTTTCGCACCTATTCCGTAGATCTGGAGCCGCTGCTGGCTGCCTATTGCGAGACCGTGTTTTCTTGGCCGTTAATGGTCGAGTGGACCAATGACGCCATCGCTGAGCCGGATGAAATCATAGAGCTCGAGGTCGAATTTTAAGGGCTCGGTTATCTGCCAGCACGGCAAAGCAAGATGCGACCGCTGATTTTCAGCGCGGTTCATGGTCCTTTACGGCGACCGTTTCATCGGTCGGGCCACTTTCAAACGTCTCATCCTGATCCACAGTGAGATCCAGCTTGCCCCATATCGAGGGCTTGCCGGTATCAGACTTTATTTTACGGGATGTCTTTCGCTCAATGATGAACGTCTTTTGTTGCTGACGCATAAATCCTCCAGGCGACGAATCGCGGGTAAACGATAGCGCAGGTTTCAAAAGGCGCAAGGGCGCGACAGAGCATTGGGTGCATGCGTTGAAAATAAGCTGCAGCTATGTCGCATCCTGAACGCGGGTATTGATTTATATGCAGCCCGGTGCTGACTTTTGCGGAGCCTTTGCGGAGCCTTTGCGGGCTGATCGGTCTCGCCGATAGCAGAAGATTAAACTTCGTCCATCTGGAAACCTTCAGACATCTGTCGCGTTCGATTTCCTAGCGAACCGCAGGAGGCCCTCCATGACTGACGAGATCACAAATCCTGAATCCGAGGGGCCCGCAGGCGGCTGGGGCTCGTTGAAATCCATGGCCCGTATCTATGGAGATGCCTGGCCCACTCCCGCTGCGATAGACACGCTTCGTCGCCAGAACAAACCGGGCGGGTATATGTGTGCCTCCTGTGCCTGGCCCAAGCCTGCCAATTACAGCGCATTCGAATTCTGTGAAAATGGCGCCAAGGCTACCCTTTGGGAAACGACTAGCGCTCGGTGCGGCCCGGATTTTTGGGAGAGCCATACTGTTGGCGACCTGAGATCGTGGAAAGATCATGATCTCGAAATGACAGGCCGGCTCACTCACCCCATGCGCTATGATACGGCGACGGATCGATATGTGGAAATCAGCTGGGACGAGGCATTCACCGCCATCGCCGCGACGCTCAACCACCTCGACCCCAAAGACGTCGTCTTCTATTCGTCCGGCCATGCTGGGCTGGAGGCATCCTATTTATACGCCCTGTTCGCCAGGCTTTACGGCAACAATAATCTTCCGCAGAGTTCAAACATGTGCCACGAGACGACGTCGGTCGGGCTCACCAAAGTCATCGGCTCCCCGGTCGGCACCATTGTCTGGGACGATCTGGAAAAGACGGATTGTTTCTTCTTCTTCGGCCAGAACCCCGGCTCCAACAGCCCTCGTTTTCTGCATCCTCTTCAGGAGGCCAAGCAGCGCGGAGCCAGGATCGTCACCTTCAATCCGGTGATGGAGCAGGGCCTGGTCTCCTTCGTCAATCCGCAAAGCCCGACCGACATGCTGACAGGACACGAGACCCAGATCTCCGATCAGTATCTCCAGGTCCGCAGCGGCGGTGACGTGGCCGCAATTATGGGCCTTTGCAAGGTCGTGGTCGAGGCAGACGATCTGGCCAGGGCAAATGGCGAAAAGCGCGTGCTGGACTTGGACTTCATCGATCAGCACACGACCGGTTTCGAAAAATTCATCGACTGCGTGCGTGAAGCGCAATGGAACGACATTGAACGCGAGAGCGGCCTCTCCGAAAACGCCTTGCGCGCGGCCGGTCAGGTCTATGTCGAGGCGGAGCGGGTAATCGGCGTTTACGGTATGGGGCTCACCCAGCATGCCCACGGCGCTCTCAATATTGCAATGCTGGTCAACCTGCTTCTTCTCCGAGGCAATATCGGTCGCGAAGGTGCCGGCTGCTGTCCTGTCCGCGGTCACTCCAACGTCCAAGGTCAGCGGACGGTCGGTATTGCCGAGAAAGCCAAGCTGGTCCCCATGGACAAGCTGAAGGCCCTGTTCGACTTCGATCCCCCGACTGAGGACGGCACCCATATCGTCGATGCGGTGAAGGGTTTGATGTCGGGCGAGATCAAGGCATTCATCTCCCTTGGCGGCAATCTGCTCCGTGCCGTGCCAGAACAGGAAGAGATGGAACGGGGCTGGGCAGCGCAAGAGCTTTCGGTCATGGTCTCGACCAAGCTCAACCGCAGTCATCTGTTCCCGGCGAAAAAAGCCTATATCCTGCCCTGTCTTGCGAGATCGGAACGCGACGAACAGGCAACCGGTAATCAGGCGATCACCATCGAGGACAGCTTTTCTCATATCCATGGTTCGACCGGCAAGCGCACGCCCGCGTCCAGGCAGTTGAAGAGCGAACTGGCCATCGTCGCTGGCCTTGCCGACGCGACCCTCAAACCCAATCCGAACGTCAAATGGTCGGAATGGGTCGGTGACTACAGTCTCGTCCGCGATCTGATCGAACAGACCTATCCGGAAGATTTCACGGATTACAACAAGCGGATATTTACCCCCGGCGGCTTTTATCGCGGCAATGGCGCTCATGAGCGGATCTGGAACACGCCGGAAAAGAAAGCGATCTTCACCAGCCCTGAACAGCTCAATTCACTCGCATTTGAGGACAAGCCCGGGCGGTACAGCCTGCTGACCATGCGCTCCAATGACCAGTTCAACACCACGATCTACGGGTATTCGGATCGCTTTCGCGGTATAGAAGGTACCCGCGACGTCGTGCTGATGTGTGAAGCTGATATTGCAGCAGCAGGGCTGGAGCCGGGGCAGACGGTTCGACTGGTCAGCGACTATGAAGACGGTCGGCGTCGCGTTCTCGGTGGCTTGAAAGTAACCCCGCACAAGCTGCCGAGAGGCACGATCTGTTCCTACTATCCCGAATGCAATGTTCTGATCGCCATCGACCATCATGACGCTTTGTCGAAAACGCCGGCATCCAAGTCGATCCCCGTACGCATCGAAGCCGAGGCCTGATCGGGTCGCGTTGCCACTGAAAGCGAGACAAGATCGAGCGTTGTTCTAAAGTCTGGACACTCAAATTCCCCTCGGGTTTCACCGATGGACCTTGGCGCTATATCGTGAAGGCCGCGCGAAAAGCCTCGAGTGCGTCTTGCGGATCGCCGGTGGCATAGGCCTCCATGGCGACCGGGCCGCGATAACCCATCTCATTGAGAGCGCGCGCGATCACAGGGTAATTGATTTCGCCGGTTCCCGGCTCGCAGCGTCCGGGCACGTCAGCCACCTGAATTTCTCCGACCCATGGCAGGCAGGCACGGCAGGTTTCGATCAGGTTCCCCTCACCGATCTGGGCATGGTAGAGGTCGAGATTGAGCCTGAGCCGCGGATGGTCGACGGAGGAGACAAGTGCCAGTGTGTCTGCGGCGCGGCCGAAGGGCGTGCCGGGATGATCGACCGGCAGGTTGAGATTTTCCAGGGTGAAGATAACGTCTTCCTGATCCGCCATGTCGGCAATGCGGGCCAGCGTGTCGCGCGCCTTCAGCCACATGGCGCCGGTGACGATTTCGCGGGGTATCGCCGGCAATCCGCCCTCGCCCAGACCCGTGCCATGGAGGTTCAGACGGGCCACGCCGAGCCGTTTGCCGACCTGAGCAGTCTCGCGCGCCGAGCGCAGCAGTTCATCGGCCCCTTCGTCGTCGGCGAGCCGACCGGTCAGATAGCCGTTCATGATGGAAAATGTGGCACCGGATTTCTCCAGCGCGGCCAGGTCGTGATCCGGCCAGTTCCAGAGGCCGACTTCAAAGCCCATTTCGGCAAGGCGTGCCGCGCGCCATTCGATCGGTCTGTCGCGCCAGAGCATTTCGGCACAGGCGGCAAGGATGAAGGGCTGTTCCATGGTCGAACTTCCTGAGAAAAAGGTCTGGGATCAGCGCATCAGATGCTCGACCGGAGGGGCCGCGACGAAGCGCCATTTCCGCAAGGGGCCGGCCATGACGTTGAGATAATACATCTGGAAACCATGCGGCGCGCCACAGGGATGGTGACCACGCGGCACGCAGACCACATCGCCGTCGTGCACAGCCATGGTTTCGTTGAGCTGCAGGTCGTCGGTATAGACGCGCTGCACACCGAAGCCATCAGCCGGGTCGAGCCGGTGATAATAGGTTTCCTCCAGATAGGTAATCCGCGGGAAATCATCCTCGTCATGGCGATGACTTGGATAGCTCGACCAGTGGCCTGCAGGAGTAAACACCTCGGTCACCAACAGCGAGTCGCAATAGTCCTCGTTTTCCATGGCGATATTGTTGATGTAGCGCGTGTTCGTGCCCTCGCCCCGCTGTGTCAGCGTGATGCCATCGGGACCGATGCGGCGGGCGGCGTGACCGCCCTTTCCGGGCGCCGAGCAGACTGCGATGACGCAGTCGGTCTCGGCCACAGCCTCCCAGTCCGTGCCGTCTGGCAGATAGAGGCAGTGCGGCGGCGTTTTCTCGAACACATTCATGCGCTCGCCCAGCACCCCCCAGTCCTTGTCTGCCCCCCGGATTGCCGCCTTGCCCTCCACCACCACCAGAATGACTTCCCGGTCGCCGGTCACCTCGCACGCCTGCTCGCCTGCGCGCAGCCGATAGAGCGAAAAGCCGACATAACGCCAGCCGGCGGAGGCCGGGGTGATGTCATGCACCTTGCCGTGGCTGCCGAAAGGGCGGTGGAGAAGATTGGCCATGGTGGGTCTCCCTGTGGTGGTTTTCAGATCAGGCCGGTCTCGGCCGCTGCGGCCTTCAGCGTTTTCAGGCCCAAGGATTGATATTCGAACGGGTTGTGGACATCCGGATCCTGTTCAGCCTCAATGACGATCCAGCTGTCATAGCCTGCCTCCTTGAGGATCTGCAGCAATGGCGCGAATTCGACGCCGCCTTCTGCATCGCCCGGAACCGTGAACACGCCGGCGCGCACGCCGTCCATGAAGGACATGCCTGTTTCGCGCACCTGGCGCATGACTGAAGGGCGGACATTCTTGGCGTGAAAATGGCTGACACGATCGGCATATTTGCGCAGCACCGGCGCTGGATCGCTGCCATTGCCACCGAAGAAGCAGTGGCCTGCATCAAAGAGCAGGCGCGTCGCCGGGCCTGTCGCCGCCATGAAAGCGTCGATCTCCGTGGGGGTTTCCACCACCGTGCCCATATGATGATGATAGACAAGGGCAATGCCTTGAGCCGCAGTGAAGGCAGCCAGTTCCTCGACCTTTGCACCGAAGGCCCGCATCTCGTCTCCCGAAAGAACCGGGCTTTGTGACAGCGGGGTCTGGCTGCCCTGAATGGTATTGGAGGTTTCGCAGACGATGCAGACCGTGCAGCCATTATGCTTGAGCCTGTCGAGATGCGGCTGGATTGCCGTCTTCTCCGCCTCAACGGATTGCGCCAGCAGATTGAGCGAGTACCAGCCGGAGATGAACGCAAGTCCATAGGAGCCAAGCAGTTGCTTCAGTTCTTCGGGATCAGCAGGCCAACGATGGCCATTCTCGATTCCGTCAAAGCCGATCCTGGCGGCCTCGCGCAGGATCTGGTCGGTTGGGATGTTGGCGCCCAGGGTCTGGTCGTCGTCATTGGCCCAGGCAATGGGGTTGGTGCCGAAACGGATCATCGTCTGTCCTTAATTCACGAGTTTCTGGCGTACTGCACCCTCAAGGTAGCGCGCATAGGCCTGGCTAAGCTTGTCTGTGGTGCCCACCTGCGGCACGGCCACGTCCCACCAATGTCCGGCGTCGCCAAAACCCGGACCTGGCATAGGATCGGTGTCGATGACGATGACGGTGGGAATGTCGCGTCCGCGTGCTGCGGCAATCTGGGTCTCGAGATCGGCGATATCGGCTGCCTTCACGGCATGAGCGCCCATGGCCGCCGCGTGAGCGACGAAATCGATATGCGGCTGCTGTTCGACATTGCAATCCTTGTAGAGATTGTTGAATTGCTCGCCGCCGCTGGCCTGCTGAAGCCGGTTGATGCAGCCATAGCCACGATTGTCCGTCAGGACGACGGTGAACGGCACCTTGCGCATGACGGCGGTTGCCAGTTCGGAATTGGCCATCATGTAGGAACCATCGCCAACGAAGCAGATCACCTCCCGCTCGGGGCGCGCCAGCTTGAGGCCCATCGCACCGGCGATTTCGTAGCCCATGCAGGAAAACCCGTATTCCATGTGATAGCCACCCTGGCTTGGCTGCCAGAGCAGCTTCAGAGCGCCAGGCATCGTGCCGGCAGCACACATGGCGATCGCATCATCGCCGGTCGCGCGCTGCACCGCTCCGATCACCTGCGCATCTGTCGGCAGATTGCCTGTCGCGTCCTGACCAGGCGCTGCACAGTGGCGATCGACTGCTGCCAGCCATTCGGCTCGCGCTTCTTCGTCCGGTGCCGGCGCCTGGTGGTCGCCCAGCGCCGCGCACAATGCCTCAAGCGCGACCCTTGCATCGGCGACCAGTCCGAGCGCGCCATGCTTGTCGGCATCATAGCCATGCACATTGATCGAGACGAGCTTGCGGTCTTGCGCCTCGAAAAGCGACCACGAGCCGGTGGTGAAATCCTGGAAGCGCGTGCCGACGCCAATAATCACGTCTGCCTTGCGGGCCAGCGCGTTCGCCGCTGCCGATCCGTCAACACCAGCGGCACCGAAATTCATCGGATGGCTTTGTGCCAGAGAGGATTTTCCCGCCTGGGTTTCGATGACAGGAATGGCGTGGCGGGTCGCGAAGTCGGCCAGCACCTGTTCAGCTTCGCTGTAGATCACGCCGCCGCCGGCGACGATGACGGGATTGCGCGCAGCGCGGATGACTGCTGCGACATCCTGAATGTCCCTGCTGTCGGGCGCCGGCCTGCGAATACGCCAGACCTTGCGCTCGAAGAATTCCTCTGGCCAGTCATGGGCCTCGGCCTGCACGTCCTGGCAGAAGGACAATGTCACTGGTCCACAATTGGCAGGATCGGTCATCACCCTCAAGGCGCGTGGCAGTGCAGTCAACAGTTGCTCGGGCCGCATGATACGGTCAAAATAGCGGCTGACCGGTCGCAGGCAGTCATTGACGGTCACGGTGCCGTCGTCGAAATCCTCAATCTGCTGCAGGACCGGATCCGGCCGTCGATTGGCAAAGACGTCGCCGGGGATCAGCAGCAGCGGCAGACGGTTCACATGGGCAAGTGCTGCCGCTGTCACCATGTTTGTCGCACCCGGGCCGATGGAGGATGTAACCGCCTGGGCGCGGCGGCGCTTCTTTGCCTTGGCATAGGCGATTGCCGCATGGGCCATGGTCTGTTCGTTCTGGCCACGCCAGGTCGGCAGGCTGTTGCCGGCCTTCTGCAGCGCCTCACCAATCCCGGCCACATTGCCGTGGCCGAAGATTGCCCAGACTCCGTCTATAAAACGTTCGCCGTCTTCGGTCATTTGCGCCGAGAGCCATTTTACCATGGCTTGTGCTGCCGTCAGTCTGATCGTGTTCATGCTGCCTGCTCCCGTGCCTTGCCACGCGCCGCATCCCAGATTTCACAGAGCCGCGCATAGCGCGTCACCATTTGTTCGACGGCAGCGGTATTGTCGATCTCGCCCTTCAGCCAGGCCCGTGCTGCATCGCCAAAGATTGTTCGACCGACGGCAAACCCTTTGACCAGATCGAAGCGCGCTGCGATCTGGAAACTGGCCGACAGGTCCTGCTCCGGCGCGTCCAGGCCAAGGACGACAATGCCGCGTGTGTGGGTGTCATGGCTTTCGATGGCCGCTATGGCATTCTCCCAGCCACCATTGGTCTTCATCGGCTCCAGTTTCCACCAGTCCGGATAGATGCCCGCCTGATAGAACTGCTGGATCAGGGTCGCAGTGGTGTTATCGTCCACCGGGCCGACCTTGGAGGGAATGACTTCCAGCAGGAATTCCAGCTTGTTGCGGCGGGATGCCTCGAACAGACGCTTGACCGTTGCTTCCTGCTCGCCGCGCATCTCGGGTGTGTCGTCCGGATGGCAGAAACACAAAACCTTGACCACGTCCTCGCGTGCCCATTCCGTGAGCGTCCCGCAATCGCTGCCCAGTTCCGGCTCCAGATTGAGCGGACGGGAGCCGGGCCATTCTGTCGGTCGCCCAACCCAAAGCCCCGAACCGGAGGCGCGGTGCAAGGCCGAGCGGCCGATGCGGTTGTCGCAGAGAATGCCGTAGCCATGGCGGCCCGCCTGAACCTTGAGCGCCGCATCGAGGCAAAGCTCCTTGAAGGCCGCGCCCTTATGCAGGCTATAGCCCTCCATCTCTTCCAGCTGCGCGCGATGATCGAAGGCAAAGACGCGCATGGTCGACCAGTCGCCGTTCACGCGCTTTTGCCGCGTCGTGGACCAGTGGATCTGCTCGAGTTCGGCATCATTGCGCAAATCGGGTTGAACAACGCCGCGCTTGAGGAAAAACTGCAGCTCTTCCCAGCTTGGATAGGCCGGTGTGCAGCCGTGGCGGCTGACTGCAAACGCGCCGCAGGCATTGGCGAATTTGAGCGATGTCGGCCAGTCCTGGTCCGTCATCCAGCCGCGCAACAGACCGGAGAAAAACCCGTCGCCCGCGCCCAGGACGTTGAACACCTCGATTGGAAACCCTTGACCGGACTGTCCGTCATCGAGGCTGCCGGGAATATCGGCCTCGAAGGCGACGGCACCCAACGGGCCGCGCTTGCACACGAGGGTCGCCTTGCTGACGGAGCGCACAGCGCGCAGTGCCGCAAGCGTATCTGTCGATCCGCCGGCGATGTGGAATTCCTCTTCGGTGCCGACGATCAGATCGAAATAATGAAGCGTGGCCTGCAGTTTGGCTGTTACCTTTGCGCTTTCGACGAAACGGCTTTCGCCGTCGCCATGACCGGCCACGCCCCAGAGATTGGGGCGGTAGTCGATATCCAGTGCGGTGCGCAGTCCGTGCATGCGCGCCAGCTTCAGCGCCTTGATGACGGCCGCTTCCGTGCTCGGATTGCTGAGATGGGTGCCGGTGACCACAACGGCACGCGCCGAAGCGATGAAGTCTTCATCGATATCGTCTTCGCACAGCGCCATGTCGGCACAGTTTTCGCGGTAGAAAATCAGCGGAAACTGCTCGTCGTCACGGATGCCGAGGATCACCAAAGCGGTCAGACGGTCCGGATCGGTCTTCACGCCTTGCGTGGACACCCCTTCCCGCTTCAACTGCTCCAGGATGAAGCGGCCCATGTGCTCGTTGCCAACGCGGCTGATCAACGCGGTCTTCAAGCCGAGCCGCGCACTGCCGCAGGCAATGTTGGTGGGGGAACCGCCGATATATTTCTCAAACGAGCCCATGTCCTCCAGACGGCCGCCGATCTGCGCGCCATAGAGGTCGACACCCGCTCGACCGATGGTGATGACATCCAGTGTTTTCGTCATACCGACTACCTTTCAATCCGTATGGCAGCACCATGGGAGGCCGCCATGGCGTGAATGACCTTTTCGATCTCAAGCCCTTGTGCGAAATCAGGTCCGCAGGCTGGTCCACCGGCAATGGCGCTCAACAGGTCGCGCGCCTCGATCACCTTTTGCTCGTTGAAGCCGAAATTATGTCCGGGTGCCGGGCAAAAGGCTGTAAAGTCAGGCTGCTCGGGTCCCGTCAGATGCCTGGTAAAGCCGGCCTCGCCAGATCTGTGAACCCACAGCTCATTCATGTTTTCCTGGTCGAACACGATGCTGCCTTCGGTGCCATGGATCTCCCATTGCAGCCGGCATTTGCGCCCCCGAGCGACGCGCGAAGTGGCAAACGACCCCTGTGCGCCGGAAGCAAAGCGGATGAGCGCCAAGGCGCTGTCTTCATTCTCGACAGGCTTTGGTCCATCGGGGGATGGCCGGTTGTCTACGACAATCTGTGTCTGGGCGGTAATCTCGCTCACCGGCCCCATCAAGGCGGTCATAAGGCTCACGAGGTGGCAACCGAGGTCGCCCAGTGCGCCCAGACCGCCACCTTCGTGAGTCATCCGCCAGGACCACGGGAGGAGCGGGTCGGCGGAATAGTCTTCGTCATAGACGCCGCGAAAAGCCATCGGCTTGCCGATCTCGCCGCTGCTGACCATGCGCCGCGCCGCCTGAAATGCGGGGCTTCGCAAATAGTTGTATCCGAGGATCGTCATCTGCCCCGAATGCGCCGCGGCGAGGGTTGCCATGGCGCGCGCGTCGTCAAGCGTGAGTGCCATCGGCTTTTCCAGCCAGACATGCTTGCCGGCCTTCAGCGCGGCTTCCGCCATCGGGCGGTGCATGCCATTGGGTGCGGTGATGGAGACGATATCGACATCGGGATCGGTCGCGGCATCTTCCCAGCGGGCGGTTGCCCGGGCAAAGCCGAACTGTGCGGCAAAAGCCGCTGCCTGCGCATCAGTCGCGTCGGCCAGAATTTCCAGCCGCGGATGCGCACCACCAAAGACGGTCGCCACGTTACGCCAGGCCATGGCATGGCATTTGCCCATGAAACCAGTGCCGATCAGGGCGATACCAAGAGGTTTTTGAGGCATTGGATGCGACATGCTATCCCCGTTTTCCATGTAAGGACGGACGGCCTGCACGCCGTCCGCCATTCGATCAGATGGTCCCGCCGAGCGAGCCTTCCAGTTCCGCCATTTCCTGTCCGCCGGCCATCAGGTCCTGCAATTCGGACGCGGTGATCTCGCCCTTGGTGGCGGTGCCGAGCGTCTGGCCGCGATTGAGCACGGTGAAGCGGTCGCCCACGGCCATGGCATGGCGCACATTGTGCGAGATAAAGACAACGCCGATGCCTTGTTCACGAACCCTGTTGATGGTGGCCAGAACATTGGAGGTCTGGCGCACGCCGAGCGCCGAGGTCGGTTCGTCGAGGATCAGAACCTTCGCACCGAAATAGACCGCCCGGGCAATAGCGACCGTTTGACGTTCGCCGCCGGAGAGCGTGCCGACCGCCTGGTCGGGACCACGCAGGTTGATGCCCATCTTGCGCATCTGCTTCATGGTGATCTCGTTTGCGGTTTCCAGATCGAAACGCTTGAACAGTCCCCGCCCCTTCGTAGGCTCGCGCCCCATGAAGAAGTTGCGGGTTACCGACATCAGCGGGATCATTGCAAGATCCTGGAACACGGTGGCAATGCCAGCCTCCATGGCGTCTCGGGGACTGTCGAAGGACAGTGCCTTGCCTTCGAAAGTGATTGTGCCCTCGGTTGGCTTGTGGACGCCGGACATGGTCTTGATGAAGGTCGACTTGCCGGCCCCGTTGTCGCCCAGCAGGCAATGGCATTCGCCTGCCGTGACGTCGAATGTGACACCGTTCAGCGCAATGACATTGCCATATTGCTTCTTGATGTTTTCCATATGAATGATCGGTGCGGTCATGTCAGCGCTCCCCGGTCACGCGTCTGCGGATGACGTTGTTGAAGATCACCGCGAGCAGAAGCATTCCGCCAAGAAAGATCTGGAACCAGTCCTGATCGAACTTGGTGTAGGTGAGGCCGATGGTCACCATGCCGAATATGATTGCACCGAAGAAGGCACCAATCGCCGATCCGTAGCCGCCGGTCAGAAGGCAACCGCCAATGACCGCGGTGATAATGGCCTCGAACTCCTTCATGAAGCCGCGACGCGCATCGGTGGAGCCCGCATCGATGACTGTGATAATGGCAACCAGCGCGGCCGCCATCGCGGTCAGCATGAACAGCGAGATCTTCACGCGTTTGACCGGCACGCCTGAATTCTGTGCCGCAAGGGAATCGCCCCCGGTCGCAAAGATCCAGTTACCGGCAGGCGTGCGCAGCAGCACATAGGTTGCCACCAGCGCAAACAGGACGAACCAGACAATCTCGACCGGAACGCCAGACACTTTCGGCGCGCCGGATTTGAACGTCTCGACCACACCGATATCGGCCAGCCATTTGAACAGGAAATCGAAGGCGTCGCCGGAAAAAATCGGCATCAGGAAATCGCCATCGACCGCTTCGCGAATGCCGCGCAGCTGGGTCGAACCGCCGGTGAAAATCTTCAGGCCGACAAGCGCTGCGCCGCGCAGGATGAAGAGACCTGCCAATGTGACGATGAACGAGGGCAATCCGGTACGGATGACAATCATCCCGTTGGCCGCGCCCAAGGCTGCGGCAAACCCCATGGTCAGGGGAATGGCAATGATCAGCGGCATGCCGATATTCACGGTGAAGGCGCCGAACAACATGCCGGAAAATGCCACCATCGAGCCGATTGAAAGGTCGAATTCGCCACCGATCATCAGCATTGCAGCGGCGATGCCGAGAATGCCGAGCTGGGCTGCAGGCGTCATGAAGTTCATGATGCCCGATAGAGTGAACATCGTGCGGTCGGCAGTGATCAGGAAAAAAACGGTGACGAGGATAACGCCCCCGATGGCCCCCAATTCCGGTCGTTTCATCAGCTTGGTGGCAAAGGACTCGGTCTTGATCCGCTCGTCCGCTTGCACCGTTGTATCGGTCGACATGGCTTCCTCCCCGTCGTTGACCAGGCCGCGCGACAAACACGCGGCCTGGATGACTGTGCTTAGCGGATACCCTTGGCAGACAGGTCGATGACCTTGGCTGCGCTGTCCTTGGTGACAAGGTTCGGGCCGGACGGCACGTCACCGCCAGGCATCAAGCCGTATTCTGCGTTGAGCGCGAGGAAGACCACGGGCAGATAGCCCTGCAGGAATTGCTGCTGGTCGATTGCAAAGGCGGCCTTGCCGTCAGCAACATCCTGCAGGAAGCCTGCCGAGAGATCGAAGGATGCGATCAGAACCTTGTCGCGACCGAGAGCCTGCGCTGCCTTGACGGCAGGTTCGCCGACAAGCGATGCACCGAGACCGAGAACGGTATCGACATCGGCATCGGATTCAAGCGCGGCACGAACCTTGGCTTCGACCTCTGCCGGATCGTTTTGGGTCGGGATAACCGTTACAGGATGAGCAAAGCCCTTTTCAAAGCCCTGGCAACGCAGATCGAGCGACACATTGCCCACTTCCTGGTTGACGCAAATGCCCTTGGTTCCACCCATTTCGGCCAGTTTCTTGCCGGCGATCTCGCCAGCGTCGAATTCCGACTGACCGACATGCAGAAGTGCGCCAAGCTTGTGCGACACGTCGGAGCCGGAGTTCATGGTGATGACCGGAATGCCGGCTGCGACGGCGCGTTCAATCGACGGACCGAGCGCATCTGCGTCGGGCACCGAAACCACGAGGCCATCAGGCTCCTGATTGACGGCAGCGTCGATCATCTGGCTCATCTGCACCATATCGAAGGTCTCAGGCGAGCGAAACTCGACGTTTGCGCCTGTGTCCTTGCCGGCCTTCTCGACACCGTTCTTGACCACCGACCAGAAAGGGTCGTTGGCCTGGCCATGTGCGACGACGACGATGTCGGTGGCAAAGGCTGGCCCGGCTGCCGCGATCACGGCAGCAGTTGCGACAGCTGCTAGAAATTTATTCATGCTATCCTCCCATTTGAGTTTCATTGGACGCCACTCCCGAGCGTCCACTCCCTCCGGCCCCTTGGCCCGGATACTGATGTCGGAAGCGCCTCCATCCCGGCATTCCCGATCATTGGATTGCGGCGTCGCCTGGACGCCACTTGAATTCAAAGCGCCAGCTTGACCGGTTGCCCGGATTTGGCCGATTGCGTTGCCGCCTCGGCGAGCGCCAGCGCCGCAATGCCGTCTTCCAGCGAGACCGGCAGCGGCGTGCCATTGACTATGGACGAGACGAAGGCGTCCCACTCGATTGCATAGGCGCGCATGTAGCGTTCGAGAAAGAAAAACTCGGGCTTGGCGCTGGTGACGCCCGCTTTCGTTGCCTTCGAAACCGTGTTTTCGAGGATATTGGCGGCCGAAAGCAGTCCCTCCGAGCCCAGCAGTTCCAGACGCTGATCATAGCCGTAGACCGCCCGACGGCTATTCTTGATGACCGCAATGCGGCCATCGGCATAGGTCAGTGTCACCACGGCCGTATCGACATCGCCGGCTGCCCCGATCGCCGGATCCACGATCGACGTGCCAACCGCATGGATTGAAGCCGGCGCGCCGCCCATCATGAAATTCGCCATATCGAAATCATGGATCATCATGTCGCGGAACAGGCCGCCTGAGACCTTGATATAACTGACCGGCGGCGGCGCGGGATCGAACGACGTGATCGACAGCAGTTCCGCCTTGCCGATATCTCCGGCGGAAAGAGCCGCCCGGACCGCTGCGAAGTTCGGATCGAAGCGGCGGTTGAAGCCGATCATGACCGGTTTCCCGCTGTCGGCGGTTTTGGCAAGGCAGGCCTTGGCCCGCTCCAGCGAGAGATCGACGGGCTTTTCGCACAGCACTGCCTTGCCGGCAGCTGTCGCCTTTTCGATCAGATCGGAATGGGTATCGGTCGATGTGGCAATCAGGACCGCATCGATCGAAGCGTCCGCGAGAATGGCATCCGTGCCAAGCGCCCGAGCACCATAGGCCGCAGCAAGAGATTGCGCAGCCTCTTCATTCACATCGGAGACGGCGGCAAGCGTACTTGCGGCATGACCAGCGATATTTACAGCGTGGACGCGGCCAATTCGGCCCGCGCCGAGCAAACCAATTTTTAGCAATTTTTCCTCCCGGGCAACCAGTTTGTTGCCATCCTCACCATCACTATTGCCAGTTTTGCTCGCGGGAGCAAGCGCTATTTGCTCGCGGGAGCAAAAAATGTTTCGGGTTAAGTGCAAAGGGCGCTATCAATCGTATTGCGGGGTCGGTACATGGAGAGCGGGAGACAGGTATGCCAGACAAGAAACAACCCGGCTTTACTGCCCATGTCACCGCCGATGATGTGGCGCTTGCCGCCGGCGTGTCGCGCTGGACGGTCAATCGGGCCTTCCGCAAGGAAGCATCGATTTCGCCGAAAAGCCTGAAGAAGGTCATGGCGGCAGCCGAAAGCCTGGGCTATGTGCCCGATCTCAGGGCCGCGAGCCTTGCCTCGGACCGCTCGCATCTGGTGGCGCTGCTGATCGACGACTTCGCCAATCCGCACAAGCTGATCATGATGGAACGCCTTACCCGTATTCTGCGGCGTGAGGGATGGGATATCCTGCTGGTCAATACGCTCGACAGGGACGACGCCAGCCACGCGCTGCTGAACGCCAGCCAGAGACGGGTCGATGCGGTGATCCTCATCGGTATCCAGTTCGACGATGAAGTGCTGGAAACGGCACTTCATGCCCGACGCTTCCGCAAACTGATCATTTTCGCGCGGACGTCACGCAATCCGAACACCATTTCAATCGCCGTGGACGACATCCATGCGATGAAGGAAGTGGCCAATTATGTGCATGGCCGCGGCTATCGCAGGCCGATGTTTCTTGCCGGACCGCGCACCTATTCCGCCCATCTTCTGCGCCAGGAAACCTTCATCGATTATTGGCGGGAGCATTTCGGCGTAGAGCCTATCACGGTCAGCGTTTCGGCTTATGATCCGGCACTGGCCGCCGATATTGTCAGCGAAACGCTGGTCGGTCGCGCTCCAGAAGCACTGCCGGATATCATTGTCTGCGAAAACGACGCGCTTGCGATCGGCGCCATCGATGTCATCCGACACAAGCTCGGCCTGCGCGTGCCTGACGATATCGCCGTCACGGGTTTCGACGATGTTCCCCAAGCCGAAAGCGTCAACTATCGCCTGACGACCTACCGTCAACCGCTCACCGAAATGGTGGAATACCTGGTGGAAGTGCTCGGCAGTTCCGAGGACCGCGATTTCGACCGTCTGTTTCAGGGAAAGCTGGTGCCGCGCCAAAGCGCCTGAGCCTCCTACGGCGCCTCAATTTGCACTCCGCGCCAAGCAGTGCGTCGCAGTGCGCCAGAACGGCACGGCCGAAGGTCTTAAAAATATCGACGCGATGATCGCCGGTCTGAACCGGCTGAAAATATATTGGGCGCGAGGGCCGGATGGCCGTCGGTCGCTATGCGGCAAAGGCGGGTCAGAAGGATCGGCAATACTGGCCGCGCCGCCGACGATACGATCCCTTCCCCACCCTACTTCAAATTCTGCCTAGCTCGCAGGCGTGGAAACGCGGGCCAGAATTGCCATCGCCTGACTGGCGAGCGCCATGGGGTCGAAGGGCTTCGAGATCACTCCGGCAGCCCCCAATTGCATGAAATGATCCATATCCGAGGGCTGTGTGCGGGCGGTGATGAAAATCACCGGAATATCGACGCAGGTGGGCAGTTGCCGCAGGTTTTGAAGCGTCGTGGGGCCATCCATGCCCGGCATCATCACATCCAGCAGGATCAGATCCGGTTGCCAATCGGCCGCGATTTTCAAGGCTTCATGCCCGGATGCCCCCAGCTTCACGGCCACACCCTCGTTGAGTTCGAGCGCGATTTCGGCGACTTCGCGGATGTCGTCCTCATCATCCACATAGAGGATCTTCGTCAGTTCAGTCATGATAGCCCTCGATAATTTCGCGATCCGAAACACGTGCCGATGTGTCAGGTGAATTCCGGAGATCGGGTCGTGCGGATTGGTGCTTCGCCTGCGAACTTGGTCTTCGATTTTGCCGACAGTATTGACAGTATTGTCTCGACAATTCGCGCTTCCGACACGCGAGACTTCGTCACCACGGCAGCCACCCGACGCCGAACGTCCTCCGGCACCTCATTCGCGGTCAGGAGCATGATCGGCATCTCGGGTATGTCCATCCAGTCTTTCAGTTCCAGGAGTTCTAGGCCGGAGCCGTCCGGCATGCCGATATCGAGAACCATCATGTCGAAGCGCTGCTGGCTCAGGAGCACTTGAGCGGCCTTGAGGCTGCCGACTGGCACCATCTGCACCTGGCCCTGCAGCGAAAGCGCCAGCATTCGTCTAAGGTCGTCGTCATCTTCGACGTGAAGGACCGTCGGTATCGCGCGGGTATCGCTGTCGTACGATCCCTGTGCCTCCAGGATCATGTCCGGCGCCGTGTCAGGCGTTTCGACTGCCATTGCGAACTCAACCCAGAAACGCGTTCCCTTTCCCTCTTCCGTGGTGAAACCAATCTCCCCGCCCATCTTCTCGACGATCTGCTTGGTGATGTGCAAGCCGAGCCCGCTTCCGCCCTTCACCCGGGTTGAGGAAGAATCGCTTTGCAGAAACTTGCCGAAGATTTGCGACTGGAATTCCTGCGGAATACCCTGTCCCTTGTCTTCGACCGTGATGCGGATACGGTCGCCATTCAAGCCAGCATCGAGAGTGACATAATCGCTCTGGTCGGAGAACTTCGCCGCATTCGATAAAAGATTGGCGAGGACCTGTGCAAACCGCTCTGCATCGACCTTGATCTCCAGTCTTTCGTCGACCGGTGAAAGCCTGATATCGACGCCGTATTTTTCAGCGTAAGGCTGGTTCACTTCGACGGCATTTTCCAACATGCCAAGAAGATTTTCTTTCTTCATGTCGAAGCGCATCTTGCCGGATGCGATCTTGTCGATGTCGAGAATATCGTTGATCAGAACAGTCAGTCGCTCGCAATTCTTGTGGGCTATATCGAGCAAACGCATTGCCTTGTCGGGCAGATCCTTCGACATCGTGCCCACAACCAGACCGAGCGAGCCGCGAATGGAGGTTAATGGCGTTCGCAATTCGTGGCTGATGATCGATACGAATTCGTTCTTCAGACGATCGACTTCCTTGCGCTTGGTAAGGTCGACCATGACACCGAGATAGCCTTTGACGCCATTTTTCTCATCGTGCATGGACGTGACGGTCACGGCGGTGGGAAAACGCGTGCCATCCTTTCGGATTGTCGTGCACTCATATTCATCGATACCGAATAGATCGACCTTTCTGACAAGGGTTGAGAAACCTGCGGCTCCGACAGTTCCAAGTTCTTTGTCAAGTTCCGCATTGCGCAGGCGCAGTTCCTCAGGATCCCGCCACAGGGCTGGCGTGGCCTTGCCAATCACTTCGGCTGCGGAGTAGCCGAGATTTTGTTCGGCGGCATCATTGTAGAGTATCACGCGCCCCTGAAGGTCCGTGGCGACGATCATATAGGCTGTACTCTTTAAGACAGCAGATTTCATCATGTTGGATTCGCGAAGGGCCCGCTCCGCCGCGACGGCTTGGCTGGTGTCGCGGATGGTCGCGACGAAGCTGCAGGTGCCGTCGAGGACCATTTCGTTGACCGACAGATCCATGGGAAAAATGCTGCCGTCCTTTCGACGTCCGGTGAACTGGCGTTCGCTTGCAATCTCACTCGCTCCGCCGCTTTTGCCGAAGTAGCCAATTTCTTCGCTATCGTTGTCAGGGGCATGGATGAGGACCTGGAAGTCCCTGCCGATCAACTCATTCAGCGCGTAACCGAACATGCGCAGGCCGGCAGAATTTATCGTCTCGATGGTGCCGGTTGCGCTTACAGTCAGCAGGCCGTCCAGCACCGTATTCATCACCGTGGAATTATGGGTCGATTCCCGTTTGATGCGACGGTTGGATTTCTCCAGATAGCGTGTCTTCAGTCGAGAATTGACGCTTGCATGAGCAACGATTGCAGACAGCATGGCAATGACCAGACCTGCGATCAACACCAGGTCCGGCAGCGGTGTACGCTGCGAGGCCAGAAATGCCTTCGTTGGCGAAATGCTGATATTCCAGTTCTTGTCGTAGAGCCTGATCGGCGTCTTGATCGTCCAGTCGAGTGCTGCTTCGTCATCGACACTGCCGAATGTGTAGACGGATGTGGTTTCGAAGTTCACTTCGAATTGATAATGCGCGCTGGCGTCTGCAGAAATTGCCCCTCCAAAAAAGCCCTCGACGGAAAAGAGAGACACCAGATATCCATCAACAGTTCCGTCGATCTTCAAGGGTGTGCGAATCTCAAAGGCGGGATCGCGGTTCGACAGCGCAAAAGGCGCGCTTGCAACCTGCAATCCTGTCCTTGCCATATTGTCCAGTTCTTCCGGGGGGATGGTCCACGCAATGTGATCATCCGAATATTCGTAGTTTGAGGATGCAAGGCGTTCTCTGGTGATCACATTGTAATCGCGAGTCCGTAACTCGAGGGCTTCGAGGCCGACCATCTCCGAGATGTAGTTGCGTGCGTCACCGCGCCAGATATGCAGGGGGGTTCCCCCTGCCAGCTCCCAGCGAGACGCCATACGGTCGAGTGCCTGCAATTTGGCTTCGGTCTGGAACTTCAGCAAAAGCTCCATCTTGGTGGTTTCGCTGCTGATCAGCGTCTTGATGTAGGTCTGCTCCTTTGTCTCCAGGCTATTATAGAGCGAAACGGAGCCGGTTATCAGGATGATGAATACCGCTGATGGCAAAAGAAATGCCTTCTTTCCATCGATTGCCTCGACGGCATCATTGTCGCGCAGCGTTGTGAAGAAGAGAAACAGGCCGAAGAGAATAGTGAAGAGAATCCCTGAAACCAGAATAATCAGCGGATTGTCACTCTTGGCATTGTATTCAAACGGTAGCGTGCTCTCCATCAACACGTACCAGTTCTGCTGCATCACCTCGATCTGCTCGACCTTGGAGAAAACAGGGTTGCTGTCATCCCCTCTGTCTGGCCCGCTGTCGTAAATCAGTGCCGCTTCATCCTGCGTGGTACCGTCGTAGACGCGCAGGCGAACCGTGTTCGCCTGACTTCCCGTCAGGTTCTTCATGAAATTCTTGGCAACGAAAGGTGCGTAGATCCAGCCTTGGAACGCCCCTCGCCGTTGCAACTCCGTCGCCTTTGGTGCGCCAGATCTGTACATCGGGTGGAGTAACAGGAAACCGGGCGTTTTGGCATTGTCTTGCACCAGGACAATGCGCTTTGTCATGGCGGACTGGCCGCTGTCGCGGGCCAGATCGGCAGCAGCTTTGCGGTTCGTTTCAAAGGCGATATCGAGGCCAATCGCCTGCAGGTTGGCCTGTTCGGGCTCGATGTAAGAGATCACATAATGAACGTCGGCGTCTGTCTCTGGGTGAACATTGAATTTCTGGGCGCCGCCGGACCGCATCTCCCGGACAAATGCCGGCAGGCTTTCAGTGGTGTGCGGAGCAATCCAGCCTATGCCGTTGATGCCGGGAAAACTTTTGTGGAGGTTGAGGACGTTGACATACTGGCGCCATTCGGATCGCGTGACATTCTGGCTGCCTTGAAAATAGGCGGTGCCGCTCACCAGTGCGTTGTCATAGGAGGTCAGGCGGTCGAACAGGGCTTTCTTGGTCTCCACTGTCAGGGAGTGGAACTGGATTTGTCCTTTTTCGAACGCCGATTCGGTGGACACTTTCCAGGCGTAGAATGTCAGGACCAACGGAATGAGCAGGACCAGAAGGGATGAGATTGGAAGATTGCCGAGTGTCCTTCCGCGCCATGAAACCCGTTGTGGGCCGGGTGCCAGCAAGATAAGGGGCAAAAAGACCAGAACACCAAACAGGTCTCCGGTCCACCACGTCAGCCAGTTCTGGAAAAATGCCTCTCCGCTCACCACACCCGCCATATAGAGCGAGCAGACACCGACACTTGCGGCGATCAGGCAGGGCAAAGGTCCCGTCATGACCACCAGCCGAAGCACGTCCTTCAGGCTATTGATCTGAATCGGCAGTCCGCTGAACCGGCGCACGAGCAGATGGGCGACCAACGCCTGCCATGTGGAGCCCAACGCAATGGTGAACGCGACGGCCATCTTGATGCTGTCGAGCCCGGCATCCGGCGAGTAGGCGCCGGCGATATAACAATTGACCAGGAATGAGCCGAGCAGGACACCGGGCCAAACGCTCGCGCCGAGGATAAACAGCGCCCCGATCGCGATGCCGGAAGGCGGCCAGATCACCGTCGCATAACCGGGTGGGACAGCCAGGTACAAGCCCAGACGTCCGGAAACCGCATAGCATGTCGCGACGATGAGCACCTTGGCCAGATAGACGCCGAGTGATTTGATATCCATGAAATCAACCTGGTCCGCTTTGGCAACCATCCCCATTAAGTAAGATCTACCTAAAGTAGGGGGCAGTTATTAATTAATGCTTGTGATCGCGCTTTGCGTCTTCATCTTTTGTGGGCAGCTTTTTGGGCGATCGTCACAGGTTGCCATCAACCGGATCCCGGTTCCCCCGGGGCCGCGATGCCGCTTCAAAGGGATTGCGCGAATGCGATTTAATCTTCACTCAAGGCGTCGAGATGCGCGAGGACTGTGTTGAGAGCCGGGATCCACTCTTCGCTGAAACCTTCCGACTGGCGCAGCAGTCTCTTGGTGGCAGCCGTGGCTTCGCTTAGCTCGCGATAGCCGAAGATTCCGCCTGTTCCAACGAGGGAATGGAGCACCGGTATCACTTCCGCGCGGAAGGACTGGGGGTCGTCACGATGGATGTTCTCTTCCAGTCGTGCTCGGATCATCTCGGCATTGTCCCTGCAGCGAACGATGAAGAGAATACGCAATTGCTCAATGCGGTTGCGTGCGGCCTCAGGCAACGGGTTTGGTGCAATTTTAGATGCCGTTTCGCTCGTCATCGACTGTCGTTCCTTCGTGATAGCCTAATGGTGCTTTTGCTGGGTTTGATGGTTTCGGGGCCTCTTCGCAGTGCGCGCTCAACTGTCTGGATCGCAGAATTCCACTCCGACCTCATTGTCGACGTGCCAGCATTTTCGAACCTTCCTGAAAGGTCCTGTGTCGGAGACTTGCAGCAAAAAATACCGTGGCAGCGGCACCGGCCCTTCCATCCGAAGGCGCGCCCCGGTGTCGGAGATATTGCGCACCGTGCAGCTGATGCGCGAAGACCATTCTTCCATGGAGATGACGGCCGATTTGAAAACCCTTTTGCGCGGTGCGCGGCGGCGTTCCTCGCCGGTCAGCGTATCGATGCCGGGCTGCGGAAGCACCTTCCAATCCTCCGGCTTGCTTTCGCCGGCATGAACTTTCTGCTGTTCAATTTCGGATGTCAGATAGCTGGAAATTTCCTCCAGAGTCCCGCCATGCTGCGGATACACGGCATATGCCAGCCTGCTCGTGATCTGAAGTTTTGCCGACTTGTGGAAATGCGTGAATGAAAGGTCGCTCTCGAAGCGCTGCGTGCGTTCCTTGAGATAAGAAACGGATTGGTTGCGGCTGACGATGTAATAGAATGTATCCTCGTCCCAGCGCCCGCAAAAATCCTCCTGTCGTATCGTCTGGCGCAGTCTGTTGGCAAAGACGCGCAGGACTTCATCACTGCATGTCGGCCCCAGTTGGGTCACTATTTGCTCATGTTCGGCCATGTGGATGGCAATGATGGCAAAGGGAATATTCTTCAAATCCGCCGCGGTCTTGATGGTGGCCAGTTTGTTGTCGAGTTCTTCGCGCCGGTATAAGCCGGTCAGGTCGTCGAACATGGACTTCTTGCGTAGCATGTCGATCTCATGCCGATGCGCGATGACCATCTCATGCCGGGCGATCGACCGGCGAATGGCGTATGTGACCTGATCCAGGTGGAGATTGCGCTTGGGCAGAAAGTCTTGAAGGCCAAGACGGAAGGCCTTGATGGCGGTCCGCTGGGATTCATCCGCCGACATCATGATCACAGGTGCCAGATTGGTGAAACGCTGTTGCAGCTGTTCATGCATGCGGAAACCATTTTCCAGGTCGAGTTTGTAGTCGAGAAGAATACAGTCCGGCATTTCCTTTTCGAGCACGGCAATCAGACTTGCACTGTCGAAAGCCTCCGTGATGCGCAGATTGGTCTGCCCCAGGGAGATCGCCAGGTGCTTGCGGAACAGCTCGTCGTCATCGACCACACAGACGGATCGTCCATCGAGGATGATATCGTCTATTTCATCGCTGATGGCTTCGTAATTTACTTTCATGGTCTTTTGCCTTCACCGAGATTATTCTCTTCGCGATTGCGGGAAATGCTGGACTGAGCAGGTGCTGATAAGCCTGCGAGATGATGGCGCTGCATCAGACTGCTCCACGTTTGCGTCTGGACACGGGTGCGGCTTCCACATCGGCGATCTCGGCGATTTCGACACGGTTGCGGCCCGAATTTTTTGCCAGGTAGAGAGCCTTGTCTGCCTCGGCGAACACCATTTCCGGCTCCGCACCCACGACACTGCCGGCAATTCCCGCGCTCAGTGTCATGGAAAATTGTGTCGGTTCGCCATCGAAGACGATCTTGGAAAAGTGAATGCGGAAATTGTTGATCACCTCGAAGACGACTTCAGGCGTGGTATCCAGCATCAGCACGGCAAATTCTTCGCCGCCATATCGCCCCACCACGTCGGTCTGGCGTACCCAGCCGACCAGCGAACGCGCGAGAATGGACAACACCTTGTCGCCGATCGGATGGCCCCAGGTGTCGTTCACTTTCTTGAAGTGATCGACATCGATCATCACGATGCAGAACTGCTGCTTGCTGCGGTTGAAACGGATCTGCTCATAGCTTACCCGCTCCTTGAACCGCTTGTGATTGACCAGTCCCGTCAATCCGTCTTTTTCGATCAGCCCTTGCATCACGCGTGCGCGTTCCACCCGCAATTGGACAAGGGCCACGAGAGCATCGAAATCAGCGCGCTTGGAGATGAAGTCATCGCCGCCGAAGCGACGGGCCTGCATCTGGATGGTCTTGTTCTCCTCAGACGAGAGAAAGACAATCGGGATGGAAAGATAGTTCTGGTGCTGGCGAACGACCTTGGCAATCTCGATGCCATCGGTATTGGGCATCTGAAGATCCATGATGATGATGTCGAAAAAACCGCGGTCGAGGGTGTCTATGATCTTGAGCGGATCGTTTTGAACCTTGACGGTCATGCCGCTGGCGCGCAGCATTTCGGCATAGACTTCGGAAGACAGCGGGTCGTCATCGACGAGGAGGATGGAGGCCGGTTGTTGACCGATCATGCCACCGAGATGCTCGAGCCACAGAATCAACTCGTTTGGATCGACAGGTGACGCAATGATCGTGCTGATATTGGCGCGTGCGCATTCCACCCGGAATGTCAGATCGGTATTGTTCGACACCAGGATCTTGGGACAATCGTCGACGAATTGAGCGCATATGTTGAGGGCTTCGGGGATCGCCCCGTCGATAACGATAATGGTTGATCCCTCGCAGTGCGGCGTCTTGCTTCTGGCCTCGTCGGCTGCACTGTAATTGAGAGGCCGAAGGACCGCAGAGACGTTGTCCAGAAATGTCTGATCGCCAATTACCTTTACCGAAGGACGGGAGGAATTGACGAAAATCCTCTCCTGCAACGGAAGCCCAAGCGTCCGGTCGTTCCTCTTGGGTGATGACCTGCTAGACATATGAATTTCCTACTTCCTTCGCCCTGTCTCATTCTGCGATGGACCTGTCCTGGAAAGCCTCGTTATGTCCAAGCTCCTTCAGTGGCGCAGGTCCGCCCGATCTGCGGATATGTGGCATCTCTCCGGTCGGTCGCGCCCTGTTGGCCGATGACGACAGAGAGGTGCATCTGTCAACATTAGGGAACAATAACTAAGCGAATATTAAATTAGCTGTTGTTTCGCAGCTGCGACCGCTGCCGACGGAACGCCGCTCTTGTTTGGCCGGCGGTCGGGCGGAAGGGATCGGGGGTGGCGTGAACCTTTGAGGTCGCAGGGGAGGCCCTCCCCTCCCCTTCTGTCTCGTAAAAGGTCTGCGCCGTCACAGATTGATTTGATTGGGGGGTATCAAAGCAAGTGGACGTCATGAGCCCGCAATGCGAGTGGGCCCATGGTCACCGTCATGGGCCCACTCATAAGTCTCAGGCGGCTTTCTTTGCCCTTGCATTTGCAGAGGCAATGGCAAGCTTGGTCAAAGCACTGTCGGTCTTGGATTCTTCGTCCAGTGTCTGGCCAAGAAGGTCGGCTGCTTCTTTGTAGCCCAGTTCCGTTGCCCAGCGCTTCAACGTGCCGTAGCGTGTCATTTCATAGTGCTCGACAGCCTGTGCTGACGAAATCAGGCCAGCATCCAGCGCAGAGGTCCCCTTGAATTCATCGATGATCTCCTCGCCTTCGGCGATGATACCTTCGATCGCATCGCAGGTCTTGCCGCGCGGTGCCTTGCCGATCAATTCGAAAACCTTGACCAGCCGTTCGATCTGACCTTCGGTTTCGTCGTGATGTTTCTCGAAGGCCGACTTCAGCTCTTCGGACTCGGCCGCACGCTTCATTTTAGGAAGCGTTTTCAATATTTTACGTTCTGCGTAGTAAATGTCTTTCAGAGTATCGTGAAAGAGGTCTTCCAGTGTTTTTTCTTTCGACATCGGTTCCATCCCTTTGAAAACAGCACGTCTCCTGGCGTGCTTTCCTAGCAAGCCGCAAAGCCGGTCTTTTGTTCCGTGCAAAGGCGCAGGACACGCTCATTCCGTGTGGTTCAAAGAGCGGAGACGGATCGCACAAACGACAAAACGGGCGCTGAGTTTGCAACGCCCGTTCATTTGCCTGCTTAAAGCGCAAGCGATATCGATCTCTTTTGGTCGGTCGCCTATCCGCGTGCGGCGTCGTAGGCCGCAATCGTCGTCTTGGCCCGTTCTTTCACCTCAGCCGAAGTCATGCCCGGCTTGTAAAGACTGGTGCCGAGACCGAAAGCCTTGATGTCGGCCTTCATGTAGTCGGCGAAGTTCTGGTCGGAGACACCGCCGACGGCTGCAATCAGCAGATCCTTGGGGAGGATGGAGCGAATGGCATTGATGCCTGATGCTCCAAGCACGCTTGCCGGAAAAAATTTGAGACCCGTTGCGCCGGCCTTGGCAGCGGCCAGCGCTTCCGTTGCGGTGAAGACGCCCGGCAAGGTCACCATGCCCTTTTCATAGGCGGCGCGGATAACCTCCGGCTCGACATTCGGGCTTACCATCAGCTTTCCGCCGGCGGCATCAAGCGTCGTGACATCCTCGACGGTCAGCACTGTGCCGGCGCCGATCAGGCAGTTGGCGGGGGCCATCTTGGCGGAAATCTCGATCGACTTGAACGGATCGGGAGAGTTGAGCGGAATCTCGATGGCGGTAAAGCCGGTTTCGATCAGCCCGCCGACAACGGCTTCGGTCTCTTCGGGTTTCAAACCACGCAGAATGGCGACCAGTGGATAGGTCATCTCGGGAAACGGAATACGGTTCATAAATCTGGTCCTTGTTAAATCTGCGCGAAAATGTGCTGTGCTGCGGCGAAGAGGCCGCGACGAACGGCAATGTCGGCGTCCACGGTCTGGCAACGGATATCAAGCACGCTGAAGGCTGCCTCATAGAGCTCCTTCAAAGGGCCGGTGGCAACAAGGCAGATGTCCCTTGCGTCCGGGGCGAGTGCGAGGCCGCCGGCGAGTTCTGCGCCGAGCAGATAGCCGGACAGGGCCGCACTGGAGGCTTCAGCCTCGACGCCATGCAGCAATTGTCCAGAACGCACCGTAAAGAGAAGATTGGTCAGGCTTTCGGGCGCATGAAACGCTTTTGAGACGGCGGCGAGGAAAGCGGGGCTTGCGCCCCCTTTGCCGTTTGCGATCGAATGCGACAGCACGGAATGGGTGGAAATGACATCGAACAGTTCGCCTGTCATGAAGGTGGAGAAGCGTTCCACCTTGTCGCCGGACAACTGTACCCATTTCGAATGGGTACCCGGCATGCAGACGATCTGGGTTTCGCCTGTCGTCCCGGACAGAGCGCCGACCAATTGGGTTTCTTCTCCGCGCATGACATCGGGGTGGTCCGCGTTGCGCTGTGCAAGCCCTGGCAGAATGCGGATGTCGCGGGCTTGGCCGGCGATCTTGACCGAACCGTCGAAGATGGCAGGAAGACTGGCCGGCAGATCGATATAGCCCGCCTCCATCCAGCCCTGACGGGCGCCGGCCATGCCGCAGATCACCACGGGAATATCGGCAGGCGCCTTCAGGGCGTCCAGATGCGAGGCAAGTATCTTTGCAAAGCTGTTATCTGCCGCCCCCGTGGTCATGCCTTCGCGGCTGCGGCGTTCGCCGAGAACCGTACCTGCGGGCGACAGCAGCCAGAGCCTGAAACTGGTTGTGCCCCAATCGACGGCCACATAGGCCGGCGCGGTGTTTTCTGAAGTGGATGCGCTGTCTGTCATATTGCTACTGCCGTTGTTTGCTGCCGCTTACCCTTCGAGAATGCTGCCATCCTCATGGTGCCAGATCGGATGCGCCAATGATGGCCTTCCCTGATGCGCTCTATCACATTGTTTTCGTCGACTTCTACCCCAAGACCATGCGCTTGCGGCATGCTGACTAAGCCGTCCGAATAGGCGAACACGGCCTTGTTGACAATATAGTTCGGAATGTCATTGGACCTGCGGTCGTGGATCTCCCGCACGTCCCCTTCCCTCTCAAGCCGACGCTGGTGCATATGACGAGATCGTCTGGGCTCGGATAGGCCGTGCGGCATGTCTGGCCTCTTGTTCTTTGTCCTTCGGTTTCACTGTCGGCGGGGCGCCGGTGATTGACAAGATCCTGCTCTCGACCAATGGTATCGCGGTGCGGGCGATCAATGTCCGTTCTCCTGCCGTATATTGCGCGATCGGATTGGTCGTGCCTCTCATGTCATCTCACCCGTGTGAAGCGTCGGGTTCTGTGGCTTCGGACCCTCGCTGTTGCACAGCTATTGCCAAGGAATGCTCATGTCCCCTCCCCCCGTGATCGTCAATCATCTGAGCGCTGAGATTGGCGAGGCGCTTCTTGCACATCCAAGCAGGCCGCGGGTCATCAATGCCCCTGAACCGGATCATCCATGGTTGATTGACGAGGACGCCGACATTCTGGTCACAGGGTCGTTCTCCAAGTGGAAGCAAGCGCCTGACCATTGGCGCGCTGCGGAAAAATTGAAGTGGGTGCAGGTGGCATCGACCGGGGTGGAGGTCTACCCGCCGGGCTTGAAAACAGGGCCGGTGATGACCTGTGGTCGCGGTCTCAATGCCGTTCCGATTGCGGAGTTCGTGTTTGCCGCCATGTTGCGGGTCGAGAAGAAGATCGAACAAACCCGCGCGCGCGAAGAAGCAGACTGGGTCCATCCCGAAATCGGCAGTCTTCACGGTCGGACCATTGGCCTGATCGGCTATGGCTCGATCGGTCAGGCGATCACGTCGCGGGCACTGGCATTCGGCATGAAGGTTATCGTCAATCGCCGGGGCGCGTGGGATCGTGTGCCGGATGGCGTAACGCCCTGCCCCTCGCCTGAGGAAGTGTTTGCCAAGGCCGATCATCTCGTCATTGCGGCCCCGCTGACAGATGAGACCCATGGGCTGGTCAATACCGCGCTCCTGTCTCGTTCCAAGCCGGGCCTTCATCTGATCAATATTGCGCGCGGTGCGCTCGTCGATCAGGATGCACTTCTAGCGGCACTGGAGGAGGGTGTGATTGCAGAAGCCACACTCGACGTGACGACGCCGGAGCCATTGCCGGATGGTCATGTTCTTTACGGTCACTCCAATGTTCTGATCAGTCCGCATATATCCTGGCGCGGCGGCGACCAGGACGGGATGTTCCTGGAGCGGCTGTTGTCCAATCTTGACGCCTATGTTCAGGGTGAACCTCTGCAATCTCGCGTCGACCCGGTTGCCGGTTACTAGCACGCTTCAAAAGGACAGGTGTTGCCTTCGAAAGATTGCGCCATGCATCACTGGCGTGAATCGGTAGGGTGTGATTGATTCCAAATCGTCGTTGGACGGCTTGAAGCTGCCCGCGCAGAATCGCTTGATGATCGATCAAGCATTCACCATCCATCTTCGTCGCATCGAACCGGCTCGCAACATGCACCGGTTTTATCGCCTCAGTATCAGTGTTGACCTGTTCGGCCATCCGGTGGTTCTGCGCCAGTGGGGCCGGATCGGCACACGGGGTCAGGAGAAGGCGGAGTTCGTTGCAGACCTGAACGGCGCATATTTGCGCCTTTCGCAAATCGAACGCAGCAAGCGCATTCGTGGATATTCCTAGCTGGGGATAAGCTGGTGCGAACAAGTTGACAGCTGTCAACAGCTCGAATCCCGAACGGCGAGCCACTGAGTCTCTCCGTCAGATCGACACGAATTGTGCCAAAATCATCCTTGGATAGGCCGCATCGGCTGGAAATTAGATCCTAGAAAACACTTGACGCGACTCGCTTGATCCTACAGCGTCGTCTAACGGCTGTTGGTGGATATCTCTGCGTTCGCCGTAAATGAGTTGGGTTGATGTAAGTGAACTTCCAACGCGTATATTCACGCTGGCGGGAATCGCATAGGCTTTGCAAAATACCCCGTCACAACGCGTGAGGCCATGAAGACTTGAGACGCGGCAGTGGCGGGACACGAGGAGACGAGAGGATGGCCAATCAGTCCTCAGTTAAGATCAATGAAGAGGTTTTTAGTTTGCGCCCGGCTGATGAAACAATCGCGGAAGACGCACAGGCGCTGTCTGCCCAGTTGAAGGCGATGCGCGAACGGCTGTTTCCGCCGAAGTCGCAGAAGACCTTGCGCAGCTTTACCTCCGGCGAAGCCGCGCGCCTGATCGGCGTATCCGACGGTTACCTGCGTCAGCTCTCGCTGGCAGGTGACGGACCGCAGCCGGAAGTGGGGGCTGGTGGGCGGCGCTATTATTCGCTGGCCGATATTGATGCACTGAGAAACTTTCTGGCCGAGCAGGCTCTGGCCAAGGGGAACGACGCCAAGGCGCGTTCCTATGTGAAGCGGCGCGATCCCGAGCGCGGTGAACATATGCAGGTGATCACGGTCACCAACTTCAAGGGCGGATCCGGCAAGACCACCTCGGCTGTTCATCTGGCGCAATCGCTTGCCATGACCGGGCATCGGGTGCTGGCTGTCGATCTCGACCCGCAGGCATCGCTTTCGGCGCTGTTTGGTTATCAGCCGGAACTCGATCTGTCGGGCAATGACACGCTTTATGGTGCCATTCGCTATGATGGTGACGTTCGCCCATTGCATGAAATCATCCGCAAGACCTATTTCCACAATCTCGATCTTCTGCCGGGCAATCTGGAACTGCAGGAATTCGAACACGCGACACCGCGTGCCCTGGCGCAACGGCTGCCGGGCGAGACGCAGAACCTGTTCTTCACCCGCGTTCAATCGGCGCTGCAATCGGTCGCCGATGATTATGACGTGGTGGTGATCGATTGCCCGCCACAGCTTGGCTATCTGACCTTGTCAGCGCTCTGTGCCTCGACATCTGTGATCGTGACGGTGCATCCGCAAATGCTGGATGTGGCCTCGATGAGCCAGTTTCTGTTCATGACATCTGATCTGTTGAGCGTCGTGCGTGAGGCGGGCGGCGAACTGAAGTTCGACTTCCTGCGCTATCTGATTACCCGTTTTGAACCGCATGATGGGCCGCAGACGCAGATCGTCGGTTTCCTGCGCTCGCTGTTTGGTGAGCGTGTGCTGACCGCACCCATGGTGAAATCGACCGCAGTCTCCGATGCCGGTCTGACCAAGCAGACGCTGTATGAGGTCGGTCGGGAAAACTTCTCGCGCGGCACCTATGACCGCGCCATGGAATCGCTCGATGCCGTCAATGCGGAGATCGAGCAACTTATTCATTCCGCATGGGGGCGTGGCAAATCATGAGCGGGAGCAATCGCAAATCTTCCCTGAAAGCACTGTTCGGCGAACCGATGCCGCCGGCACCGGAAACCAAGTCGATGCCATCCGGCGATAATTCGGATGTGCCGTCGCAAGCTGTGAAAAGCGATCCGCCACGGGCGACATCCGGTGCCGTAAAGGCCATGGGTCTGTCGCTGTCGGCGATCGCGCGCGAAGCCGAGGAGGCACGCGCGCTGCGCCAGGCCATGGAAGAGGGCGAGCGTATTCTGTCGCTCGACGCCGACAAGATCGACGGTTCCTTTGTCAGCGACCGGTTGAGCGAAGAGCAGCGCGACGATCCGGACTTTCTGACCTTGATCGAGAGCATTCGTGAAAGCGGCCAGCAGGTGCCTATCCTGGTGCGCCCGCATCCGCAAGCGCAGGACCGTTTTCAGGTCGCCTATGGGCATCGCCGTTTGCGCGCTGCCCGTCGTCTGGGTGTGCCTGTCAAGGCGATCGTGCGCCAACTGGGCGACGAAGAGCTGGTGCTTGCCCAGGGCAAGGAAAATGCCGAGCGGCGCAATCTCAGTTTTATCGAGCGTGCGCTGTTTGCCAAAACGCTGACGGATCGCGGCTTTGAGCGCAAGCTGATCGGCGATGCCCTGGCTGTGCAAAAGAGCGAGCTGTCGCGCCTGTTGCAGGTGGCAGAGGCGGTTCCGATCCGCTTTGCCCGACAGATTGGTCCAGCACCCAAAGCCGGCCGTGCCCGCTGGATGGCGCTGGGCGAATTGCTTTCAACCGGCGCCGGCATCGAGAAGGCGACCGATGAGGTTTATTCGGAACGCTTCAAATCCGCCCAAAGCGACGAACGCTTTACGCTTTTGTTTGACCGCCTGTCACGCCGATCGAAACAGGCCAAGGCTGTCGCCGAGGATCTCAAAGGCCCGGACGGGAAATCGTTCGCGCGGATGAGCCGGCAGGGCAGGGCGGTAAAAATAGAATTCAAAGCCGATGTGTCGGAGCAGTTTTTAGAGACGCTCAAGGCTCGGCTTGGAGAAGATTACGCGGCTTTCGTGAAGAACGAAGGCGGTGATTCGTAAGGTGCGAGGCTGCTAGCCACCGCATCAGGGTAATCGCAATCACTTGAAAGGAAGCGTCGAGACAAGAAAAAAGGCCCCCAAAACGTCACCATTTCGGAAGCCCTCTTCTATGTAGCAATTCGAGAGAATCACTTCCAAGGATCAAAGTCAAGAGTCAGCGACGCATCCGTGTCGATGAGCGATGATTTGCGTCCGGAAATGAAGCGTCGCGGGATCCAGCTTGTCTCCTAGACCGGGGACCGTGACATGATTGAGAGACTTGCAACGACGCCTTTCGGCGGCGGCAGTATGTCTGCGCGGCTTTTTGCCAGGCAGAAGGCTGTGGCTGACAGGCAGGAGAAACTGCGCGCTGGCGACGGCGGCAATGATGGTGGCCAGACAGACAAATGGCAGCTCATCAGGGCGCTGACGGAGGCGGCTGGCCAATATGGCCTGGGTGACCGCACCATCGGCCTGCTGGAAGCTCTATTGAGCTTCACGACAGAGCGTATGCTCGATGGCAGCCAGCCTATTATTGTCTTCCCGTCGAACAGGGAACTGTCGCTGCGTTCGCGCGGCATGGCCCCAGCGACCATCCGCCGTCATTTGTCGGCATTGGTCGAGGCCGGCCTGATCTTTCGCCGCGATAGTCCGAACGGAAAACGGTTCTGCCGGCGTGACGATCACGGACAGGTGGAAGATGCCTATGGATTCGATCTGTCTCCGCTAGCGCTGAGAGCGGGCGAAATCCATGCGGCTGCCGACAAGGCCCGTGCCGAGGACAAGGCTATAAGAGCCCTCAGAAGCGAAATTACCCTCCATCGGCGCGATGTCGCCAAGATCATCGCGTGTGCGATGGAGGAGGGCCGTGAAGGGGATTGGGAAGGCCTTGCTGCAGAACTCGGGTCTGTTGCGATCACCATGCCACGCAATGCACCGCCTGCCGACCTTGAACGTCGCCGGGAACAGCTCCTTATCCTGCGCAAGCAGGTCGAAGATACCTACCTGAAAACCCTGTCAGAAGAAGAAATGAGCGCCAATGACGTCAATTCTGAGCGCCAACAACAGAATTCAAACACAGACTCATCATTTGAAATAAGCGGCTATGACCCCAACACGGGCGAAGTCGAGAAACCCGAAACCCAGGCACCTGAACGAAAGCTTGCTCTCAGTCTTGCAAGGTTCAGGCGAACCTGCCCGCAAATAGGGGATTATGCCAAGGATGGGATTGCCGGCTGGGCGGATCTGATCAAAACGGCGGATCTCGTCCGCTCGATGCTGGGGGTTTCTCCTGATGCCTGGCAAAAGGCGAAGACCGCGATGGGAGAGCAGGCAGCGTCGGTCGTCGTGGCGATCATGCTTGAAAAGGCGGATACGATCCGGTCCCCCGGCGGTTATCTGCGCGATCTGACGACCAAGGCTCAAAAGGGTACATTCAGCATCTTCCCGATGCTTCAGGCGCTTGAACGACAGCGGCAATAGGGAAGGGGCTATGACCGGCTTCATGCAGACCTTACCGCAAAGCCGCGAGATCCTCGGCAAGGGCGGTCAAAGACAGCGCATCGGTTTCCGTGTTGAGGGGATAGCGTTCGCTGCCCGGATAAACGACGAAGCGGCGCGCCGGTTTGAGATCGTCGCAGGCGAGGTGAAATCCCTTTTCGACCTTTGGCGACAAGGAGCGCTTGATCTCGATGGCCCAGAGCTTGCCGCCGGGCAGGGTGATGAGAAGATCAATCTCGGCGCCGGCAGCCGTGCGATAGAAGTGGCATTCGGATCCATGGGGGGCAACGGCTGCCAGTGTCTCGATGACGAAGCCTTCGAAGCTGGATCCGGCGACCGGATGGGCCAGCAATTCTTCAAGCGAGCCGATGCCCAGCAGAGCGTGCGCCAGGCCGCTGTCGCGCACATAGACCTTGGGCGATTTGACCAGACGCTTGCCGGCATTGGCATGCCAGGGTTCCAATCGCCGAACGAGGAGAAGATCGACCAGAAGATCGAGATAGGCGGCGACCGTCTTGCCATCCACGCCAAGCGAACGGGCAAGCGAGGCGGCATTCAAAAGCCCGGCCTGGTGATGGGCGAGCATGGTCCAGAAGCGCCGCAGGGTTTCGGCAGGAATGCGCGGTCCAAGCTGCGGGATGTCGCGCTCCAGATAGGTGCGGATGAAATTCTGCCGCCAGCGCAGGCTGGCGCGGTCGCTGGAGGCCAGCAGACTGTCGGGAAAGCCACCGCGCACCCAAAGATCGTTGACAGATGTCAACGCGACTTCGGAAGCATCGATTGGTTGCATTTCAAGATAGGCGATGCGACCGGCAAGCGTCTCCCCCGACTGCTTGAGAAGGTCAATAGAGGCGGAACCCAACAGCAGATAGCGACCGGTCTTGCGCCCCTCGCGCCGGCCCCGATCGATGAGACCGCGAAGATTTTGAAAGAGGTCCGGCAGACGGTGGACTTCATCCAGGATCACCAGCTTGTCGGCGTGTCCGGCAAGGTAGAGTTCCGGATCGGACAGCTTGGCCCGGTCGGCGTCGGATTCCAGATCGAGATAGATCGAAGGACGGTTTTGCGCGAGCTCGAGTGCAATCGTGGTCTTTCCAACCTGTCGCGGCCCGAGAAGGGCAACAGCGGGGTTGGTATCGACGAGTTCTGCAAGTTCGGTGGCAATATGGCGCTTTATCATCCTTGCATTTATGGAGGGACGCTCCAGAATTGCAAGGATGAATTTGCGCTCAGACTGAGAAACACCGGGTGGCGGACGACAACATCGGCTAAGACAACAGCCTCCTTGGTCAGAGACGACCGGTCTGCTATTTCACATCAAGCCGCAGGCTCTGCGGCGTGGCGCGTCCTACTCCTCTTGGAGCAATCCGTCGAAGACTTCGATCAAGGCTTCAGATATCGCCTGACCGAGTGCGTTGGCGGTTTTGGCAATCTCTTCCTCGTTGCCATCGCGGGCGGCGACAGCCAGATCGCCGGCCTGATCGGCAACAATTGCCCGGGCGCGCTCGATGGCCCATTGGGCAAAATCGCTGCGCGATTCAATTGTGGTGGTTTCCATGCAGAATTCCTGTCTTGTTGAGGAAATTTTCAGCTTTTGCCGTCATTGTTGGATGGCGCGTTGAGTTGTGCGTACGCGCTACTGCATAATTCGCCGGAACGGAACCGGTTTCAGGTGAAATTCATGCAGCAGTCTCTGTGACTGAGACGACTCCGCGTCAGATTTGACGCACATTCCGACCGGCCATCACTCGATCATCAAGCGGGCGGCCTTGCCCTGTTTCCGTTCCTGATCGTTATAATAGGCAGCGGCCTGGCTCATCGACTTGTGCTGCGATTGCTGCATGGCCTCCTGCAGCGGAATGCCGCGGTTGGCCGCCTCCGTCAGATAGCCTGAGCGAAGCCCGTGGGCGGAAAATCTCGTCTCATCCAGGCCCGCCTTCCTGCATCGCGACTTGAGGATCAGATTGACCGATTGCGGCGTGATCGCGCGTCGGTCGAGATTGCCCCATCGATCAATCCGGCGAAACACGGGACCGCCCTCGATCCTGGCCTCACGGAGCCACGCTTTCAGTGCGGTGACCGGGCGGCCAATCATCAAGGCATGGGCGTTGTCGTCGGCGGTGGTCGTCTTGGTCCGTCCCAGATTGATGGTCATACAGGGGAGGGCAGGGGAGTTCTCATCCCTGGGATCTGCGCGCACCGGTTCCTCTTCGATGAGATCCTCGACACGCAGACCGGCAAGCTCCGACCGCCGGCGACCACCGGATGCAAAGGCGGTCAAAAGGATCGCACGGTCACGCAGATCGACGAGCGTATTCTCGGAGCAGGTGGCGAGAAGCGCCGCCAGAACCTCAGCGGTAACCGCAGACTTGCTTTTGCGCTGTCTGGCCCGGCCTGTGGCACGAACGGCAAGGCGCATGGCGCTCTTCACTGCCGGCGCGGAGAACGAACCTTGCAGCCCGCGCCAACGGGTGAGGATCGACCATGATGTCAATCGCCGGCGCACCGTCGCAGGCGCATGCGGGCCGACGGATTTGAGCAGGCCCTTGGCGCGCAGTCCCGCCTCCACGTCGGTCGGCATACCATGGGCCTTGTCCTGCCGCCTTTCGTCGGTATCCCATAAATGATGCGCCACAAATTTGAGCAACAGCGTCTCAGGTGCGGGCCAGGGCAATGCCGTGCCGGTGGACAGGGCACACCAGGCTTCGAGATAGGCAAGGTCGGAGGCGAGGGCGCGAAGCGTATTGTCGCCCATGCCTTCATGGGCCAGATGTTTCAGCGTGGCGACATCGTCATCTGTCAGAAGTCCCGCCAACTGGTCGCGGCGGTCGAAGGGCAGGATGGCGTCCAGGGCATCCAGCTCTTCCGCACGTTTATGGATCTGAGCGTCTGCTGGGACTGTGTGCTTGATCATTCAGGACGATTTCGAGAGCATTGGAATTGGCGACAAGAGCATAACCAGCGCAGCCTAGCCGTTCTTAGGGCCTAAATCTATCATTATCGATATCTGCAAACTATCGTTAGTGAGAATGCCGACCTCTAGTCATATGCAGTAAGGAATATGAATTTTGATATAGAGTTCGTTTAATAAATCATTTACCATGATTTCAATGTCTTACGATCTCGCAAAATTGCCTGTGGCATCGCTGTCGAACCCCGCATTTGCGGCGGGCGTCGCATTGTCGCGCCTCGATGAGCGCGTCCTCCGTTCCGCCGTGGGTCAGGGCTGGATCGAGCGATCCCATTTTAGCGACGCCTGCGCCTCGCTTTGGATCGACGGCGAACTCGTGCATCTGGAGGACCTCGTCCTCCATGATGCCACCCGCGACATACGTGCTCCCACCCATGAACTCACGATTGCCCGAGACATCCTGAAAACGCGCCGGCGCATTGCTGCACAGCCGCCGGGCTGGGCCCTGTCGGCTGACGGCCTGCGCAGCTTACGAGGGCATGCATGGGAGACGGTGGCGGATCGCGCCGTGGCGAGCAGGATTGCCGCGCCGGATGCCAAGGCGGAGGGGATAGCGGGGGAGGGTGACGAGGCGACGCAAGACGCGACAGGCTTTGAGGCCGAATTCGCCGCAATCGATGCGCTGCTGGCGCGGTCAGACGCTGCCATCGAACAGGCGATGAAGCCCAAACCGGCTCGGGTTCGGGACAAGGATCCGCTGGTCTACGACCTCGACTGGGACGAGGACGAACGGCTGGAAGAGTGGCTGGGTGTCTTGCGACAGTTACACGACCTGCCGCCAGCCATGCAGGCTGTACTCGCTCTGGATGCCTGGAACGAACTGGCCGTTTTGCAGCATGCGCCCTGGCTCGGACGCTTGCTCGCATCGTCAATTCTGCGTGAGGCCGGGGTGACGACGGTTGCGCATCTGGCCGCATTCAATCTCGGCCTCAAATCCATTCCTGTAAATCAACGCCGTCATCGGGATCGCGACACCCGGTTGCTTGCCATTGCCCATGGTCTTTTGGCGTCCGCAGAGATCGGTCTTAAAGAACATGACCGGCTGGCGCTGGCGCGGCAGATGATGGAGCGCAAATTGATTGGACGGCGAACATCCTCGAAACTGCCGGAGCTGGTTGAGCTGGTCATGGCGCGGCCGCTGGTATCCACCGGCATGGTGGTGCAGACACTCGACGTCACACCGCAGGCGGCGCGGCGCATCGTGGGCGAGTTGGGGCTTCGCGAGATGACGGGGAGGGGGCGATTTCGGGCCTGGGGGGTAATTTGACGATTGACCGGTATTCTTCCTGACCGCTCGGGCCGCGACCACGGAGCCCATAAGGGCTCCGTTGTCGGCTGTCCTGCCCCGCGATCAGTCCTTTCCATAGTGCCGCCTGCGGCAGCCTAATCGACGCGGTTGCCGTCGGCATCGAAGATATGGATATGCTCGGTTGGAAAATCGACGTGGATGACCGGTTGTGGGTTGAGAACGGAACGATCGAGCGTGTAGATCTTGAAGCGCTGACCGTGGATCGAGAGGTGGAGGATGATGCCAAAGCCGGTGGGTTCGACCAGCTCGACGTCAGCCTTCCATCGGCCCTTATCGGCAATCACCACATGTTCCGGGCGAATGCCCAAAGTGGCGACACTTCCGTTTCCAAGGCCACTGCGCGGTGTCACCGGAATGGGGGTGCCATTGGCAAGCTTGATCTCGGCGTGATCTGCGGTGGCGTGGTAGCGACCTTCGAGGAAATTCATGCCCGGTGAGCCAATGAAACTGGCCACGAAGAGATTGGCTGGACGATCGTAAAGGTCGAGCGGTGCGCCGACCTGCTGCACCACGCCGCCATGCATGGCGACGATCCGGTCGGCGAGTGTCATTGCCTCGATCTGGTCATGGGTCACATAGATCGATGTCGCACCAAGATCCGCATGCATCTTCTTGATCTCGGCGCGCATCTGTTCCCGCAGGCGGGCGTCGAGGTTGGACAGCGGCTCGTCGAACAGAAAGGCTTTTGGCTCACGAACGATCGCCCGGCCCATGGCGACACGTTGGCGCTGGCCGCCCGACAAGGCCTTCGGCCGGCGCGCGAGATAGGGCTCCAGACCGAGCTTGTCTGCTGCACCTTTGACTGCAGCCTGGATTGTCTCCTTGGCCTTTTTGCGCAGTCGCAGGCTGTAGCTCATATTGTCGGCGACCGTCATATGCGGATAGAGCGCATAGGACTGAAACACCATGGCAATGTCGCGATCCTTCGGTGGAAGGTCGTTGACGCGTTTGTCGGCGATGCGGATGTCTCCGGAGCTCACCTCTTCGAGGCCGGCGATCATGCGCAGAAGTGTGGACTTTCCGCAGCCCGAAGGACCGACGAGAACGATGAACTCGCCGTCCTGAATGGTCAGATCGACGCCGTGCAAGACGGGAAAATTGCCGTAATTCTTGCGGACGCCCTGAATATCGATGGATGCCATTGTAAAACCTTTCAGCCTTTGACCGCGCCGGCCGTCAGGCCCTGCACGAGGTAGCGCTGTATGAGCAGGAAGAAGAGGCAGGCTGGAATGAGCGCCAATACGCCCGCCGCCATCATCTGCCCGAAATCGACGGAGAACTTGGACACGAAGGTGAGAAGACCGACAGGGAAGGTGGCCGCGTCGGAACCCGAGATGAGCATCAGCGCGAACAACAACTCGCTCCAGGCCGCGGTGAACACGAAGCCCAGCGTGGCGGCTATGCCGGGGAGGGTGAGCGGCAGGATGATCTGCCGAAATGCCATGAATTGCGTGGCACCATCAATCATGGCCGCCTCTTCGAGATCCTTGGGTATGCCGTCGAAGAAGGACTGCATGAGGAAGGTGGCAAAGGGCACATTGAAGGCCGTGTAAACGATGATGAGGCCGGTGAGACTGTTGGTCAGTCCAAGCGGCGACAGAAGTTTGAAGATCGGCGCAACCAGCATGACCAGCGGAAACATCTGCGTGATCAGCATCAGTGCGACAATCCAGTATTTTGCGCGGAAGGAGAAGCGCGACAGCGCGTAACCGGACAGAGACGCCAGGATCGTGACGATAAAGGCGGTCGATCCTGCAACGATGACGCTGTTGCGAAAGAAGATCGGGAAATCGCTATGGGCGATCACAAAGCGGAAGTGGTCGAATGTCGTGCGCGATGGCCACATTCGAACGCCCTCGGAATACAACAGGTCGTTCGGCGTTACGGCCACTTTCAACAGCCAGAACAAGGGGAAGAGTGCAAAGACGATATAGACGAGGATCGCCAGGCGATGCGCGAGAATGAGGGGGATTTTGCGGGCGCGCATGGCATCAATCCTTGTTGAGAAGCGTCTGGCGCAAAACGATGATCAGCATGGAATAGATCAACAGCAGGCCGAGCAGCACCAGTGCCACCGCAGAGGCATAGCCAAAATCGAGACGCTTGAAGGCCTGGGTGAATATGTAGCTGGCGACAATCTGCGTACGGTCGGCAGGCCCGCCATTGGTCATGACGACGATTAGATCGGCAAAGTTTGCGATCCAGACGGTGCGCAGCAAAACGGTAATGGCAATCGTCGGCGCGAGGAAAGGCACGGTGATCGACAGGAAGCGCTGCGTGGGGCTCGCCCCATCGATCGCTGCTGCTTCATAGAGATCGCGCGGGATTGCCTGGAGCGCTGCCAAAAGCGTGATCGCGAAGAAGGGAATGCCCCACCATACATTGGCGATGATCGGACCCCACATCGCCAGATGCGGGTCGGACAGAATGTTGTTGGGTTCGCTCAATATACCGAGTGCAAAGAGCCAGTGGGGCAGGGGACCGATAACCGGGTTGAAGAGCCAGGCCCAGGTGAGGCCTGTCAGGAATGTCGGAACGGCCCATGGCAGAAATACGAGTGCCTGAACGAGGCCGCGGCCGGCAAAGGGTTTGTCGAGCAGAAGCGCCAGGATGAGTCCGAAGAAGAACTGCAGAAATACCGATGCCCCTGTCCACCAGAGCGTGTTTTGCAGCGCCCGCAGGAAGGCCTTGTCGTGACTGAGGTCCCGGAAATGATCGAGCCCGATGAAGCCGCCGGAAAAGGGTTTCAGAAGCTGGATGTCCCGGAAGGCGTAGGAAATTCCCAAAACCAGCGGCACCAGCATCACGACGACGATCAGGATGAGCGCCGGCGCGCTGTAGAGATAGGGTTCCGTCGCATGGGCGATCCGGCGCATCAGCGGACGGCGATCCTGCGTATGGGAATGGCTGGTCATGAAATCACGGGTCTCTGGCGTTTAAAAAACAGGATCCGGGCGGGGAGAACTCCCCGCCCGTTCGGTCGCATCAGTTCTTGCTTTCCAGGTACTTCTGCTGGGCTTTGGTCATGTAGTCGGCCCATTGGTCGGCGAGTTCCTGTGGCGTGATGTCGCCAAGCAGCGCCTCCTGCGATGTGCTGATCGCCAGGGAATCCTTGAAGTAGGCGAATTCCTCCAGATAGGTGGGCATCGTTGTCGGCACGGCATCCTTGTCGCCGAGTTCCTCGAACCAGCCCTTGAACTGATCGCTCGAATAGAAAGGATCGTTTTCAGCCGATTTCAGCGCCGGCAGTGTGCCCGTACGCTTGGACCAGGCAATGTTGCCTTCGGGACCTTCCAGCGCGGAAATCAACTTCCACGAGAGATCCTTGTTTTCGCTGGAAGACAACATCGACCAGCCGGCATAGCCGATGGTTGGGAAAGCCTTGCCGGATGGGCCTTTCGGCATGCCGATCACACCGAAGTCTTCAGGCTTCATGCGGTCCGCAATGGCAATCAGGGCATCCGGGTCCTGGTCGAGGAAGGCGCAGGTGCCGGAATAGAAGCCCGAGACGATCTCATTGAAGCCCCAGTTCACCGCATCCTTTGGCGCGTAACCATTCTTGTAAAGGTCGATCAGCCAGGTGAGGCCCTTGACCCAGCCCTCGGAGTTGAAGGTGGAGGTGCCGTCTTCGTTGAAGAATGCATTGGAGCCAGCCATGGTGGCGCCAAACATGACCCAACCGTTCAGGCCTCCGGGGCCGCCGCGCAGGCAATAGCCGTATTTCCCGGGCAAGGCGGAGACCTTCTTGGAGGCATCGAGGAACTCGTCCATGGTCTTCGGAGGTTCGGAAACGCCTGCCTCTGCAAGAAGCTTCTTGTTGTAGAACATGGCCCGCAAATAAAAGCCGTAAGGCAGCATATAGGCTGTGTCCTTGACATCCCGGCCCAGCTCAAGTGTCCGGTCGGAAAGGTCGGAGGTATATTCCCAGTCCTTGAGATAAGGCTCAAGGCTCTCCAGCATGCCGTTATTGGCATAGAGCGAGAGCCAGGTGTCCGGCATTTCCATGATGTCCGGAACGTCACCAGCCGAAACCATGGTTGCAAATTTCTGGAAGGCTTCGCCCCAAGGCAGCGAGATGATCTCGACATGCGTACCGGGATTGGCTTCCTCGAATTTCGCGACAATGGATTTAAGCGTTTCCGTGCGATCCGGGCTGGTGATGACCTCGACCAGCTTCAACGTGGTATCGGCAAGCGCCGTACCAGCCATCATCGTGGTGAGGAGTGCAGCGGTGATTAGTCTTTTCATCGTAGTTCGCCCTTCTGGTTCAGTTTCTGGTTGGACTGCCGTCTTTCTTTCAGTCTTGGGAAGCAGCGATCGCCGCCTCCAGATCGCCCCACAGTGCCTCGGTTCCCTCAAGGCCGACATGGAGACGGATTGAACGCGCACTGATCCCGAAGGTCTGCGCGGAATTGGGTTGTGCCTTTTGCTGGAGGACGACTTCGCCCGGCACAACGAGACTTTCGTGGCCGCCCCAGCTCACACCCAGCTTGAAGAATTTGAGGCGATCGCAGAACTTCTGGATGTCGACGCCATCCTTGAATGTGAAGGAGAAAAGGCCTGACGTTCCCTTGAGCCCGGGTGGAAGGCGGTTGGCGAGGGCCGGGTGGAACACCTGATCGACAGTTGCATGCGCCTGAAGGCGGCGGGCAATCTCCAAAGCGGACGCTTCATGGGCCTTCATGCGCACAGGCAGGGTGCGCATGCCGCGTACCAGTAACCAGGCATCGAAGGGAGAGAGTTTGCCGCCGAGATAAGGCAGGCTTTCGCCGCGTATCGTGTCGATCAACTGCTTGGAGCCTGTAACGACACCCGCCACGACATCGCTGTGACCACCCAGATATTTGGAGGCGGAATGCAAGACGAGATCGACGCCAAGCGTCAGCGGCTGTTGAAAGACAGGGCTCGCCCAACTGTTGTCGATCACGGAAAGGACATCGTGTTTTCGCGCAAGCGCCGCCAGGGCGCCGACATCATGGGTCTCCATAACCCAGCTTGTGGGGCTTTCCAGATAAAGCAGCCTGGCGCCCGGAAGTGCCTTGTCCACCGCTGCTTCATCGGCGCCATCGACATAGGTAACCTCAATGCGCATGCGTTTGAGGATGGTGCCGAACAGACGAAAGGCGTCGGGATAGACATGGCGCACGGCGACAATGCGGTCTCCCGGCTCGACAAAAGCCAGAACGGTGGAGGAGATCGCCGCCATGCCGCTTCCGAAGCCCAGCGCATCCTCGCCGCCCTCGAGGCGGGCCAACATCTCCTCAAACACCCGTACCGTCGGATTGAGGCCGCGCGAGTAAACGGGCCTGCTCTTTTCGCCGCGATAGGTCGACAACATTTCGTCATAGGTCGAGAAGGTGAAAAGCGACGTCTGGACGATCGGCGGCACCACCGCATCGAAGGCGTGGGCCTCGTCATGCGCGGTGATCAGCGAAAAGGCTTCAAACGGGTCCAGGCCGTTGTTCATCGGGACATTTCCTTGATGTCTTCCTCGACCACATCGAGGATCTTGAGTGTTTCGCGCCGCGCCGCTTCGGTGTCCTGGGCGGCGATCGCGTTGAAAAGGGTTCGGTGATAGGGAAAGGAGCGGCGGGCAAAATCCGGCCGATCGAAGGGCTTGCACCAGAAACGCTCGAAGGTTTCCCGCATCTGCTCGAGCAACTGACGGAAAAGCGGATTGTGTGCGGCGTCGTAGATCGCAAGGTGAAAGGCGAGGTCTTCCGGCCCCGAAGTGCCTGTGGATAGCTGCACACGCTCCATTATGTTGAGCTTTTCCTCAATGTTTGCGAGATCCTCGGCGGTGCGGCGGCGGGCGGCGACCGTGGCCGCCTCGACTTCCAGTCCACGTCTGACTTCGAGCGTCTGCATCAGCGCGTCGCTTAGATGGGTGGCATTGAGAGAGAGCGGCATATGAATGGTCGCGCTGTTGATCGGCTTCAGCAGATAGGTGCCGGAGCCCTTGCGCGTTTCCATGACGCCCAGGGCCTGAAAGCGGCCGACCACTTCGCGGATGGTGGAGCGACCGACACCCAGAGCATCCATGAGTTCGCGCTCCGCCGGCAGGCGGTCACCGGCCTGAAGATTTTCACCGGAGATAAAGTTGGCAAGGGCATCGCTCACCTGCCGCGCCCTGTCCAGGGGTGCCAGCGGTTTGATCTTCGGCCCTTCTCCTGCGTCGTTTGCCGTCATTGCGGCCGATCCCCTCATATCAACGCTTCAGAATTGGTCTGACATCTTACCAAAATGCCAAGGCGGCATTTTGTCAAGCGCAGACAGCGTGTGATTGGACCTGTGCGTTGCAGCCTTAAGAGGTGCGAGAGGTGGGGATGCCGCGTAAGCGATTGCGCCCGAGGTTCAGCCGTCGCTTTTGGCGCAGACAGCGTGGGTTACGGCCTGGCGACAGATCTGGCGGGGACAGGAATAATTTAATCGGGGACAGTCCGTGGTCCTCCGCCGCAGCGGCAAAGAAGGCTGGCGAAGGACCCACGGCAACATAGAGGATGGCCTAGATAATCCCGCCACCGAGGCCGGAAACTGCCGGACGCTCTGCGGCGACCTTGGCCCGGTAACCCGACGCACGATAGGTGCTGACCGGATCGATGGCCGATCCCTTTTCCAGCCGCGCCATTGCGAGGATTGCCTCGACATCGGTCCGGAAGGCCTTTTTCAAGGTCGTTGTCGCCATCAGCGCGTCATTGGCCTCCTGATGCTCAGCCAAAGCCTTTCGGTCGACCAAAAGCGCCTGTGCATAGGCGCGCTGGACTTCCATGGCGGACACCATGAGGCTTTCAATCGGATCGGTCACATTATGCGACTGGTCCAGCATATGGGCAGGATCGAAGCCCGCCGGTTTGCGGTTTTCAGCGTCGACAAGTTCATTGAAGACAAGGAACAGGCGGTAGGGATCGATGGACCCCGTATCGAGATCGTCATCGCCATATTTCGAGTCGTTGAAATGGAAGCCACCAAGCTTGCCGAACTGGACAAGCCGGGCAACGATCATCTCGATATTGACGTTTGGCGCATGATGACCGAGATCGACGAGGCAGAAAGCTTTCGGGCCAAGTTCCTGGGCGATCATGAAGTTCGTGCCCCAATCCTGGACCACGGTGGAATAGAAGGCCGGTTCGTACATCTTGTGCTCGGAGAATATCCTCCAGTCCTCGGGCAGAGCCTTGTAGACACTCTTCATCGCATCGAGATAGCGCTCGAACTGGCGGGTGAAATTGGTCTGTCCGGGAAAGTTCGATCCATCGCCGATCCAGACCGTCAGAGCCTTGGAGCCGATCGCCTTGCCGATCTCGATGCACTCGATGTTATGCTCGATGGCCTGTTGGCGCGTAGCTGCATCGCCATGGGACAGGGATCCGAATTTGTAGGACAGTGCCTGATCGGTTTGGTCCTGGAACGTGTTGGAATTCATCGCGTCGAAGGCAAGACCGGTTTCCTCGGCCTTTGCCTTCAGATCCGCCGGGTTCGCCTTGTCCCAGGGAATATGCAGCGAGACCGTCGGCGTTGCCCCGGTCAGCTTTTGAATGACGGCGCAATCGTCGAGCTTGTCGAAGATATTGCGCGGCTCGCCCTTGCCTGGAAAACGGGCAAAGCGTGTTCCACCCGTGCCCACGCCCCAGGATGGCACGGCGACACCATAGGCAGACACCTTCGCCTTCACGGCATCGATGTCGATGCCGCGGCGGGCAAGCTGCTCGCCAAGGGCATTGTAGTCGGCCTTCAGGGCCGCGGATGCGCTGTCGTTGACGCGCGCGATGACGTCTTTTTCAATCATGTTATTTCCTCCCGATCGGTCTCAAACAATGCTAGCGCGTGAACGCCTGCACATTGCCCGCGTCGACGTTGATGATATTGCCGGTCGACTTGGCTGAGGCTTCCGATCCGAAGAAATAGACGGCTTCGGCAATATCCTCGGGCAGAACCGAGCGCTTCAGCATGGAGCGCTGGCGGTACATTTCTTCCAGGCCCTCCTTGTCCGTCTTGTAGGTTGAAGCGCGCTGGTCGAGCCATTCGCCGGACCAGATCTTGGAGCCACGAAGCACGGCGTCGGGATTGACGACGTTAACGCGAATGCCGGCTTCGGCACCCTCGAGCGCCAGGCAGCGGGCCAGGTGGATTTCCGACGCCTTGGCCGTGCAGTAGGCCGACGCGTTCGGCGAAGCGGCAAGGCCGTTCTTCGAGGCGATGAAGACCATCGAACCGCCGATCCCCTGCTTGCGCAGCATCTTGAAGGCTTCGCGCGCCACCAGGAAATAGCCCGTCGACAGGATCGCCATATTGCGGTTCCACAGGTCGAGCGAGGTTTCCTCGACAGGAGCGGACGATGCAATACCCGCGTTCGAGACGACGATATCGACACCGCCGAACTGGACGGCCATGTTTGCATAGGCGCCCGCGACGGCACCTTCGTCCGTCACATTCATGTTGACCGTGCGCACCACATCCTTCGAATAGGCGGCGGAAAGCTGTGCAGCCGTATTTTCAAGTGCCGCCGCATCGATATCGGCCAGCACCACGCAGGCGCCTTCCGAGAGCAGCCGCGCCGCCGTCGCCGAGCCGATGCCGCCGGCACCGCCGGTGACGATCGCAACGCGGCCGGCAAGGCTCTTCGGTTTCGGCATGCGCTGCAGCTTCGCTTCTTCGAGCAGCCAGTACTCAATATCGAAGGCTTCCTGCTCCGGCAGGCCGCAATAGGTCGAAACGGTGGATGCGCCGCGCATCACGTTGATGGCGTTTGTGTAGAACTCGCCGGAAATACGCGCCGTCGCCTTGTCTTTGGCGAAGGTGATCATGCCGACGCCGGGAACCAGATAGACGACGGCATTCGGGTCGCGTATCGCCGGGCTGTTGTCGTGCTTGCAGCGTTCGTAATAGGCGGCGTAGTCCTTGCGATATTGTTCGACACTGCCGGTGAGGCTTTCGAGAGTCGCGTCGATATTCGGGTTTGCGGGGTCGAATTCGACCACCAGCGGGCGGATCTTGGTGCGCAGGAAGTGGTCCGGGCAGCTGGTGCCCAGCGCCGCGAGCGCCTCCATGTCATTGGAGCACACAAACTGCAGCACGGCGTCGGAATCGTCGAAATGTCCCACCATGTGGACTTCGCCGGACACCATGCCGCGAATGGCCGGCATCAGGCTTGCCGCAATCTCTTGCCGCTCCTTGGCCTCAAGCGTCTTGTGCTTGACGCCACCGAAAACAGCTTTTTCGCTCGTTTCCTGTTCGAACCAGGCAATTGCCCGATTGATAATATCGATGGTGGTTTCGTAGCAGTCTTCCGCCGTATCGGCCCAGGTAAACAGGCCATGGCTTTCGAGGACGACGCCCTTGGCATGGGGATTATCCAGGCAGAATTTCTCCAGCCACAGGCCCAGTTCGTATCCGGGCCGTTTCCACGGCAGCCAGCCAATCTCGTCACCGAAGATACGGGCTGTCAGTTCCTTGCTATTGGCAGATGCCGCGATGGCAATGATCGCATCGGGGTGCATATGGTCGACATGCTTCTTCGGCACATAGGCATGCAGAGGCGTATCGATGGAGGCAGCGCGTGGATTGAGATTGAAGGTGCAATGCGGCAGATAGCCGACCATTTCATCTTCGAATTCCACGCCGCGATAAACGTCCTTCAGCGCATTCAGCTTGTCCATGTAGAGGGTGGAGAAGCCATCCATCTTGATGGTGCCGACATCGCCACCTGAACCCTTGACCCACAGGACCTCGACCATTTCACCGGTCAGTGGATCCTTTTCCATAACCTTCGCCGAGGTATTGCCGCCGCCATAATTGGTCACGCGCTTGTCGGAGCCGAGCAGGTTCGAGCGGTAGAGAAGCAATTCGGGTTGGCTCATGCCGGAGGCGCGATCCTTGTCCCACAGGTTTTCCAGCCGCGAACCGGCCTGTTTATTCAGCATGACGCTCCTCCCATAGACGCTTTGTAGAATTGGTATTTCGTATATCGTTGCCCTCATCGCAGCAGAAAGTCAATCACAAACGATCAAAAACAATCATTGTGCGACGCAATATGAAAGTATTTGATCGTTTGTGATTGACAATGCGTATTTTCAGTGGAAATCTGTCAATCGGGAGGAAGCAAATGCACGAGACCGAACGCCACAGAATCATCTTGTCAGCGGTGCAGGAAAAACCTGTCGTCACCGTGCAGGAGATGGTCGAATTGACGGCGTCTTCAGAGGCGACGATCCGGCGTGATATCGCCACCTTGCATGTGCAGAAAAAACTGCGGCGCGTTCGTGGTGGTGCCGAATCGGTCAATCCACCGCAATTCGTCGGTCTTGCCGGGCGACCGTTCAGCGTCAATGAATCGATCAATACTGCTCAAAAGCGCGCAATCGCGCTCAAGGCGGTCGAGCTCTGCCAGGATGGCGATCCGATCATCATCAATGGCGGTACCACGACATTCCAGATGGTGCATCCACTGGCAAGCAAGCGGTGTCAGGTCTTCACCAACTCGTTCCCAATCGCGGAACATCTGCTGAAGCATTCAAAGAACACGATCATGCTGTCGGGCGGCGTGATCTACCGAGAACAGAATATCATTCTGAGCCCGTTCGATAACGACGTGACGCGCAATTTCTATGCAAAACGCATGTTTATGGGTGCCCAGGGGCTGGGTCATCTGGGTCTGATGGAAGCAGATCCACTGCTGATACAGGCAGAACAGAAGCTGATCGATCAGGCGGATGAACTGGTCGTGCTGGCCGATTCCTCGAAGTTCAAGAAGCGTTCCAGCCTTATTCTTTGCCGTCTGGAGCGCATCACAACAATCATAACGGACAACGGAATTCGCGACGAAGACCGCCTCATGCTGGAGAATGCAGGGGTGGGCCTGGTCATTGCGGATAAGGCAGGAAGTGAAAAGACAGCCTCAGTCGCATGACGCGCCGGAGGCTTTGGACCTTATTGGGAGGAGGAACAACGCATGAATATTCTAAAGACACTGGCCATGACCACCGCGATTGCGGCGACCATGCTGGCCGCGCCGGCCATGGCACAGGAGCGCATCGCTCTTGTGGTGAAATCACTCGGCAACGGCTTCTTTGACGCCGCAGCCAAGGGTGCGGAGGAAGCGGCCAAGGAAATCGGCGACATCGAGGTCATCTATACCGGACCGACCTCGGCGACAGCCGAAGGTCAAATCGAGATCGTCAACTCGCTCATCGCCCAGAATGTCGATGCGATTGCCATTTCGGCCAATGATCCGGATGCTCTCGTGCCGGCCCTGAAAAAGGCCATGGACCGCGGCATCAAGGTCATTTCGTGGGATTCCGGTGTTGCGGCTGAAGGCCGGATGTTGCACCTCAATCCGTCGGATACGAATCTGATTGGCGAGACTATCATCAAGCTGGCAGCCGACTATCTGCCGGATGGCGGCGATGTTGCGATCCTGTCGGCCTCTTCGACGGCGACCAACCAGAATGCCTGGATCGACGCTGCCAAGAAGGTCCTTCCGGAAAAATTCCCGAACATCAATCTGGTCTCCGTGGTCTATGGCGACGATGATTCGGTGAAGAGCACCAACGAAGCCAAGGGTCTGATTTCCAGCTACCCGGATCTGAAGGCAATCATCGCGCCGACCACTGTCGGCGTCGTTGCAGCCGCCCAGGTGGTGACCGACCAGAACCTGATCGGCAAGATCAACGTAACGGGCCTCGCATTGCCATCCGAGTTCAAGCAGTTCATCGACAATGGCGCTTCGCAGGCCGTGGCGTTGTGGAACCCGATCGATCTCGGCTATTCCGCCGTCTATCTGAGCCATGCACTGATCGGCGGCAAGGAAGCCAAGCCCGGCGAGACATTCGCAATCGGCAAGGTTGGCGAGATCACACTTGACGACACAAACTCGGCACCGATGGCGGCCCCATACACCTTCGACAAGTCCAACATCGACGAGTTCTCGAAGATCTACTGATCCCTGCCGGGAACGGCCGGTGGCGTTTGCGCCGCCGGCATTTCGGGCGGACACGGGATTGGTCGGACCTCGATCCATTGGTCCGACCTGCTCCTGGTCAGTCGTTGAAACAGAAACAGACGAAGCGCCACGCTCATGACATTGCCGCTCAAAAAGCCGGAGGTCGTCTCCGGCACAGCAAAGCCGAAGATAAGCCTGACCGGCATCACGAAAACCTTTCCGGGTGTCCGCGCGCTCAATCAGGTGGCGCTGGACCTCTATCCCGGCCAAGTTACAGCACTGATCGGTGAAAATGGTGCTGGCAAATCGACGCTGGTGAAGACCATGACCGGTATTTATCAGCCGGACGAAGGCGAGATTTCGATCGACGGCAATCCCGTATCGCTCTCGTCGCCGCATGCGGCCTTCCAGCTCGGCATCACTGCAATCCATCAGGAAACGGTGCTTTTCGACGAGTTGAGCGTGGCTGAGAACATTTTCCTCGGTCATGCGCCGAAGACCCGGTTCAAAACGGTGGACTGGAAGACCATGCGTCAGAAGGCCAAGACACTGCTGGACGATATCGGGGCAGGGCATATTTTGCCGGACGCACGATTGAAGGATCTGAGCATAGCCAACAAACATCTGGTGGCGGTCGCGCGCGCCTTGTCCATCAATGCCGACATCGTCATCATGGACGAGCCCACCGCAGCGCTGTCCTACAAGGAGATCGAGGATCTCTTTGCCTTGATCGAGCTGTTGAAGAAGAATGGCAAGGCGGTGCTTTTCATCAGCCACAAGTTCGACGAGATCTACCGCATCGCCGACCGCTATACGGTGTTTCGTGACGGCGAACTGGTGGGCCACGGAATGCTCGCCGACACCGGGCAGGACGAGATCGTACAGATGATGGTGGGCCGCTCGGTCGATCGGGTCTTCCCGAAGCAGCAGGTGGAATTGGGGGAACCTGTGCTGACTGTCTCCGGCTATTGCCATCCCACCGAATTCGCCGATATCGGCTTCACGCTGCGCAAGGGCGAAATCCTCGGCTTCTACGGCCTTGTCGGTGCGGGTCGAAGCGAGTTGATGCAGGCGCTGATCGGGATCACCAAGCCATCCAAGGGTGCTGTACGCATCGGAGACGACATTGCCGTCATCCGCAGCCCGGCCGAGGCAATCGAGAACGGCATTGTCTATGTGCCCGAGGAACGCGGCAAGCAGGGCGTGGTCGTTGACCTGCCGATTGTCCAGAACATATCGCTGCCCTCGCTGGCCCGGACATCGAGAAACGGGTTCTTGAGGATGGCCGAGGAATTTGCGCTGGCCCGGGAATATGCCACACGTCTCGATCTCAGAGCCGCATCGCTGAGCCAGAATGTAGGCACCCTGTCCGGCGGCAACCAGCAAAAAATCGTGATCGCCAAGTGGTTGGCCACTCAGCCCCGCGTGATCATTCTCGATGAGCCGACAAAGGGCATCGACATCGGCTCCAAGGCCGCAGTGCATGCCTTCATGAGCGAACTGGCTGCCAATGGGCTGGCCGTCATCATGGTCTCCTCGGAACTGCCCGAAGTGATGGGCATGAGCGACCGGATCATTGTCATGCGGGAAGGACGTATCGCAACCGTCGTGGAAAGCGATAGCGGCTTCAACGCGGAGGTTCTTGTCCGCGCGGCCGCCGGCATTGGGGAGAAGGCTGCATGACCACGCTTTTACGCACCCGCGAATTCTGGCTTGCCATCATTGTTGCTGCAATGATTCTGGCCACAAATCTGCGTGCACCGGGCTTTGCCTCGCTCGGCAATCTGGCCGGAATCTTCAATGATACCGCCATGCTGATCATTCTGGCGCTCGGGCAGATGGCGGTTATTCTGACGCGCTCGATCGACCTTTCCATGGCATCCAACCTCGCCTTGACGGGGATGATCGTCGCGCTGATCAATGCTGCCTATCCCGGAATTCCGATCCCTGCACTGATGCTGTTTGCCGTCATCTGTGGTTTGCTGTTGGGTGCTTTCAACGGCCTGTTGATCTGGCTGCTCGACATCCCCGCCATTGTCGTCACGCTGGGAACGCTCACCATCTATCGGGGCATGATCTTCCTGATTGCCGGCGGGCAATGGGTGAACGCGGACGCGATGAGCCCGGCCTTCGTTCAATATACCCGCATCGAGGTTCTGGGACTGCCTCTTCTGTCCTGGTATGCGATCGTGGTTGCCGTCGGCTTCTTCTTACTGATGACGCGCACATCGCTGGGCCGTGCAATCTACGCCATCGGCGTCAACCCAACAGCGTCGGTCTATGCCGGCATCAATGTCGGTCGCACCAAGTTTTCTGCCTTCCTGATTTCGGGCGCCGTCTCCGGATTCTGCGGATATCTGTGGGTATCCCGTTATGTGATCGGTTCTGTCGAAGTCGCCAAAGGTTATGAACTCACCATCGTTGCAGCCTGTGTCATCGGCGGCATATCGATTGCGGGCGGTGTCGGCACCGTTGCCGGCGCGATCCTCGGTGCGCTGTTCTTGGGCGTGATCAATGTCGCCCTTCCGGTCATCAATGTTTCGCCCTTCTGGCAGATGGCGATCTCGGGCGCTGCGATCATTCTGGCTGTCGTCGTCAATGCGCGCGGAGAGAAGCGCGGCAACAGGCTAATCCTTCGCCAGACAGAGGTGCCGTCATGAGCGATATAACGCACGAAACCCGTCACATTCCCGACAGGCTGGACAGCCCGCTTCGCGGTGCCATCGTCTCATGGCCGACGCTGCTGCTGATCGTGGCCGTTGGTCTGTTCGTGGTGAACTCGTTTGCCTCACCGTATTTTCTGTCGCCCTGGTCGCTTTCGGACGCCACATTCAACTTCACCGAAAAGGCCATCATTGCACTGGCTATGGCGCTATTGATCATCTCGGGGGAAATCGATCTGTCGGTCGCCTCGATCATTGCCCTTGCCTCTACCGCCATGGGGTTTGCGCTGCAATTCGGCATCGGTACACCGGGGCTTGTTGCAATCGGCATCACCACCGGCCTGGTGTGCGGTGCCTTCAATGGATTTCTCGTTACCGGTCTCGGCCTGCCGTCGATTGTCGTCACCATCGGCACGATGAGCTTCTTCCGTGGCATTTCCTATATCGTTCTCGGAGACCAGGCCTTCAAAGGCTATCCAGCCAGCTTCGATTTCTTCGGTCAGGGCTATGTCTGGTGGGTGGTATCGTTTGAATTTGTGCTCTTCCTCGGATTTGCCCTGCTGTACTATATACTGTTGCACCAGACGAATTTCGGCCGCCACATCTTTGTCATCGGCAATAATCCCGTTGCGGCGCGGTTCTCCGGAGTGCGCGTGGAACGGGTGAAGTTTCTGCTCTTTTGTCTCACCGGCCTGATGTCGGGCATTGCAGCGGTGTTGCTCACCTCACGCCTTGCCTCGACGCGTCCCTCCATTGCTGTCGGCTGGGAACTGGAGGTCGTCACCATGGTGGTGCTTGGGGGGGTCTCTATCCTTGGCGGTTCCGGGACCATACAGGGCGTCGTGATCGCGGCCTTCATCATGGGGCTGGTGACGTTCGGCCTCGGTCTTCTCAATGTCCCGGGCATCGTCATGTCGATCTTCATCGGCGCGCTTTTGATCTTCGTCATCGCGCTCCCCATCGTCTATCGCAAGGTGATGGAGAAGCGCGCATGAGCCGGGATGGCATGGAAAAGCACGCGTTCAAGATGGTGCTCAATCCGGGGATGGCCGAGGAATACAAGCGTCGGCATGACCAGATCTGGCCGGAACTGGTGGATCTGCTGCATGAGGCGGGCGTCAACGACTACTCCATCTTTCTCGATGAGGACACCCACGCACTGTTCGCCGTTCTCTGGCGGCGGAGGGACCACACCATGGCCTCCCTTCCAGACCATCCGGTAATGCAGAAGTGGTGGGCTCATATGGCCGACATCATGGCGACGAATGCGAACCAAGAGCCGCTCTCGGTCGACCTGAAACCCGTCTTTCACATGGATTGAACGATGGGCAAACACCGCCACGTCGCCGTCATCGATATCGGCAAGACCAATGCCAAGGTGGCGTTGGTCGATCTGGAGACGCTCAGCGAAGTCGCTGTGCGCAGGCAGTCGAATACGGTGCTGGCGCGCCCGCCTTATCCACATTACGACACAGACGGCTTGTGGCACTTCATGCTGACGGCCCTGCAAGAGCTGCAGATGCTGAGGCCCATCGATGCCATCACCGTCACCACCCACGGAGCCTCTGCCGCACTTCTCGACCACAGCGGCGAACTGGCAGCGCCCGTTCTCGACTACGAGCATGGCGCACCGGACGCGCTGAGCGCAGACTATGATGCCGTCCGTCCGCATTTTGATGAAACCGGATCGCCACGTCTGCCTATGGGCCTCAATCTCGGAGCGCAGTTATTCTGGCAGTTCACTGCCTTTCCAGACATTCGGCAGCGTACCGAGACCATCGTCACCTACCCGCAATACTGGGCATTCCGGCTGAGCGGAAAGGCCGTGAACGAGGTCACGTCGCTGGGCTGTCACACCGACCTTTGGTGCCCACGGGAAAAGAACTTTTCGTCGCTGGTCGACAAGATGGACTGGACCGATTTGATGGCGCCGGTTGCAAAGGCGTCAGATTGCCTCGGCACCATCGTGCCAACTGTCGCGGCGTCGACGGGCATCTCCCAGGGTGCGAAGGTCTATTGCGGAATTCACGATTCCAACGCATCTCTGTATGCCCATCTCGCGGTCCGGCAGCCCCCTTTCTCCGTCGTGTCCACCGGCACCTGGGTCATCTCCTTTGCAATCGGTGGCGTTGACGCCGCGCTCGATCCTGCCCGCGACACACTGATCAACGTCAACGCATTTGGCGATCCTGTGCCCTCGGCACGCTTCATGGGCGGTCGTGAATTTGAGCGTATGCTCAAAGGCGTCTCGCGCGATTACCATCCGCAAGATGTCGCGTCGGTCATGGAGCGCGAGGCCATGCTGTTGCCAGCGGTGGAAACGCGCTCCGGACCTTTCCCGGGCAGAGAATACAGCTGGACGGTCGATGAGGCATTGCTGACGGATGGAGAGCGTTTTTGCGCCGTCTCTTGTTATCTCGCGCTGATGACGGCGACAGGACTCGAAATGACGGGTGCCAAAGGGACAACCTTTGTTGAGGGACCATTCGCCGATAATCCCGTCTATCTGGACATGCTGGCCTCTGCCACGGGCAGGGGCGTGTCTGCGGTGGCCGGAACCGGTACGAGCATTGGCGCGGCGATGCTGGTGGCCGGAAGCCATAATCCGGATCAGGCTCTTCCCAGTGCAACGGTCAATCCCGATGCGACAATGGCAGCCTATGCACAGAAATGGCGTGAGGCGTCGCATCATCTCGATGTGCTTTAACGCCGTCTTGGCGTTTGCCTTGCGTCGTCTCCACCGGTTGCAATCCTGCGCTGCCTGATGTCGGGCGAGAGGGACTATGCTGCCTTGTCGCGCCATTGATACACCCTTCGACGCGCTCCGATACTTTTTTCACCGCAGCACAATTTGTCGACAATGAAACACGATTTTTTGTTTACGCGGGACTTTGAAAGGGATTAGCGAGAGGTCACCGTAAGCGGAATGGCTGCGATGATTTCGAATTCGAAAGGGAGGGCATGACATGCAAGCACTGGTCCTGGAGAAGAAGGGCGAGCTGTCGCTTCGCGACTTCGACGTCCCGACCGCACTGGGCCCGAAGGACGTGCGGATCAAGATCCACACGGTCGGCATTTGCGGTTCCGATGTTCACTATTACAGCCATGGCAAGATCGGCCATTTCGTCGTTCACGAGCCCATGATCCTGGGTCATGAGGCCTCTGGCACCGTGACCGAGACAGGATCAGAGGTCACTGACCTGAAAGCGGGAGATCGGGTCTGCATGGAGCCGGGTATACCCGATTTTACCTCGCGGGCATCCAAGCTCGGGATCTACAATGTCGATCCCGCAGTGCGGTTTTGGGCCACGCCCCCGATCCATGGTTGCCTGATGCCGGAAGTGATCCATCCCGCCGCCTTCACCTACAAGCTGCCGGATACGGTCAGCTTCGCGGAAGGTGCGATGGTCGAACCCTTCGCCATCGGCATGCAGGCGGCGCTGCGCGCCCGCATCCAACCTGGCGATATCGCCGTGGTCACGGGCGCTGGCCCGATCGGCATGATGGTGGCGCTTGCTGCCCTTGCCGGCGGTTGCGCCAAGGTCATCGTGGCAGATCTCGCCCAGCCCAAGCTCGACATCATCGGTGCCTATGACGGTATCGAGACGGTCAATATTCGAAACCGTCCGGCCGTTGAGGCGGTGGCTGAGGCGACGGGCGGCTGGGGCGCCGATGTTGTTTTCGAATGCTCGGGTGCAGCGCCGGCGATCCTGGGTGTGGACAAGCTTGCCCGTCCGGGCGGTGCGATCGTCTTGGTCGGCATGCCGGTTGATCCGGCTCCTGTCGATATCGTCGGCCTGCAGGCCAAGGAATTGCGGGTCGAAACCGTGTTCCGCTACGCCAATGTCTACGATCGCGCCGTTGCCCTGATGGCCTCCGGCAAAGTCGATCTCAAGCCTCTGATCTCGGATACACTGCCCTTTGCCGACAGCATTGCGGCCTTCGACCGTGCCGTTGAGGCGCGCGAAACAGACGTCAAACTACAGATCGTCATGCCGGATTGACCGATCAGCGGCTGGGCCTTGCCGCAAGGCAGGCCCGGCCATTCTTGAGGGTTCGCCACACTGATGAAAAATCTGCGTCTCGCTGCGGGAGACTGTAAGAAAAGTATAAGGGTCGTATGGTGCTTATCTCACCGGTCCCCTTGATGCACAGCCTCGAAACCCATCGTCTTTCGCCAGTCATTTCCTCAATTTAGGTCGAAATCCTACGATTATCAGGTTGCGTTGCGGTATCGATGTCCTGCACTGCGGCAATCTCTCCCTTGACCACGCCCCCCTCCTTCCCGTTTTATCTGCTCTGAGGCGTCAAAAAAGTATCAGTATATTTCCTGTGGTGATGTTGAGAACGACACCGATAGCAGCTTAGTGTTTCGACTACGCCGAGGTCGTGGGGGGAGCCACGATACACGCCGAAAGGCAGTCGACGGGAAGGGAGGAGCCATGATGCAGCCGGATCTCGAGCTTGTTCATATTCGCAAAGGTGAATCCTTTGCGGCATGGATGCACGGCTATCCTTTCCGGACTGTCCGTTGGCACTATCATCCCGAATATGAAATCCATCTGATCGCGGCGACCAGCGGCAAATTCTACATCGGCGATTTCATTGGCGACTTCGAACCCGGCCAGCTGATCATGACGGGCCCGAACCTGCCGCAAAACTGGATCAGCGATGTGCAGTCGGACGAAATTGTCCCGGCGCGCTCACTGGTCATACAGTTTGCCGAGAACTTCATCGAGGACGCCTGTGCCACGATGCCGGAGATGGATGTCATCCGGCCGCTGCTGGATCGCAGCCATCGCGGCCTGCTGTTCGATGACGGCACGAGCGCGGCCGTTCGCCCGCTCATGGAGCAGTTGATCGAAGCACGTGGGCTGAAGCGACTTTCGCTATTCTGGCAGGTGCTCGATACCCTGGCGCAGGCGCCGGAGCCGGAAGTGCTGGCAAGCCTGAGCTACGAACTCGACCTCTCCGATATCGATGCCAGCGGGGTCAATCGGGCCATCGCCTATCTGCGAGAGCACCTGACCGAACCGGTCGGCGAGGGCGAACTGGCAGATATCGTAGGTCAAAGCGCAAGCGCCTTTTCGCGTGCCTTCAAGCGACACACGGGGACGACGCTCGTTCGCTACAAGAACCAGTTACGGATCGATCTGGCCTGCCAGCTTCTTCTCGATTCAGAAGAAATCAAGGTGGCCGAGATCTGTTACGAAGTCGGGTTTTCGAACCTGTCGAATTTCAATCGTCACTTCCTGAAGCTCAAGGGCATGTCGCCCTCGCAATTCAGGACGACGTTTGCGGCCAACGGGGCTCTGGCCATGGCCGACTAAGCGCTGACGAAACACGGAAACTGAGGAATTCGGGCGACATGGGGTCGTCCGGAAACGGGTGGTCTTTGCCTGCCCGTAAGCAATGGGAGGATTTAAAATGAATATTCTGACGAAAACATTGTCGGTTGCAGCCCTTGCCGCGACCACCGCGCTGCCAGCCATGGCCCAGGACGGCAAGCTGAAAATCGGCATGACCTTTCAGGAGATGAACAATCCCTATTTCGTTTCCATGAAGGAGGCGCTGGATGAGGCAGCCAAAAGCCTTGGCGCCGAAGTGATCGTGACCGATGCCGGCCATGATGTGGCCAAGCAGATCTCCGACGTCGAAGACATGCTGCAGCAGGGTATCGATATTCTCCTGCTCAATCCGACCGATAGCGCCGGGGTCGAGTCCGCCGTGACGATGGCCAAGCAACAAAACGTCATCGTCGTGGCCGTCGATGCCAATGCCGCCGGTCCGGTCGATACATTTGTCGGCTCCAAGAACCGTGATGCGGGCTACCAGTCCTGCAAATATCTCGGCGATGCGCTGGGTGGCAAAGGCGAGGTCGCCATCCTGGACGGCATTCCCGTTATCCCGATCCTGCAGCGCGTCGAAGGCTGCAAGGCAGCCCTGGAAGAGTTCAAGGACATCAAGCTGGTCGATACGCAGAATGGACGTCAGGACCGCTCGGTCGCATTGGGCGTGGTTGAGAACATGATCCAGTCGCATCCCGATCTCGCTGGTATCTTCTCCGTCAATGATGGCGGTGCAATGGGTGCGCTCTCGGCCATCCAGGGATCCGGCAAGGACATCAAGCTGACCTCGGTTGATGGTGCGCCGGAAGCGGTCAAGGCGATCAGCGATGGTACGCCATTCATCGAAACCACGGCGCAGTTCCCGCGCGATCAGGTTCGCGTCGGCCTCGCCATGGCGCTCGCCCAGAAGTGGGGTGCGCGCGTGGTTCCAAAGGAAGTGCCGATTGACGTTCGTGTCGTCGACTCCAAGAACGCAGCTGACTTCAGCTGGTAACATTTCCTCCCAATCGCCCCCGTGTTCGCTTGGAGCCGGGGGCGATGCCGCCATCGTCCATGCTCAGGAGCAGATCATGCTGGAATTGAACGGGATCAAGAAAAGCTTCGGCAGAATCGAGGTTCTGCACGGCGTCGATCTCCACGTTAAGGCGGGCGAGATCCATGCACTCCTGGGCGAGAATGGAGCCGGAAAATCGACCCTGATGAAGATTGTCTGCGGGATTTTCGGTCCGAGCGAAGGCACGATCAGTGTCGACGGCAAGCCATGCCGTTTTGCCAATTACGATGAGGCGATCGAAGCCGGCATCGGCATCGTCTTTCAGGAGTTCAGCCTGATCCCTTATCTCACAGCGGTGGAAAACATGTTCCTGGCGCGTGAGATCAGCAATCGGTTCGGCTTGCTGGACCGCAAGGCGATGCGCAGGCGCGCCGAGGAAATCCTGCAGCAACTCGACGTCGATCTTCCGCTCGATGTGCCGGTTGGCCGGCTTTCGGTCGCCGAACAGCAGTTCGTGGAGATCGCCAAGGCCCTGTCTCTCAATGCACGGATCCTTGTGCTGGATGAGCCAACGGCGACGCTTACGCCATCGGAAGTCGAGCATTTGTTCAAGGTCATGCGGGAGCTGCGCAATCAGGGCGTCGCAATCGTTTTCATATCCCACCATCTGGAGGAAATCTTCGAGATCTGCGACCGCATCACGGTGTTGCGCGACGGTGAGTTTGTCGCCTCCTGTCCGGTCGCGGATGTCGACAATGACCGACTGGTCGAAATGATGGTCGGCCGCCGCATCGAGAACAGCTTTCCGCCGAAGCCCGAGCCGAGACCGAACGCGGCGATATGCCTTGAGGTCAAGGAAATCCAGCTGCGAAAGGGCGGCCCGATCTCGACATTCGCGCTGCGCGAGGGCGAGATCCTGGGTTTTGCAGGCCTGGTCGGTTCTGGCCGAACGGAAACCGCGCTTGCCATGCTTGGCGCTTATCCAGCCACCCGTTGCAAATTGCAGATCGACGGCATCGAAACCCGTCTTTCCTCACCCGCAGATGGGCTGGCCCGAGGCATCGGGCTTTTGCCGGAGAGCCGCAAGACGGAAGGGCTGATTACCAGCTTTTCCATCGTGCAGAATGTCTCCCTCAACAATTACGGAAAATACCGGGTAGCCCGGTTCTTCATCGACATGAACAAGGAGCTGGCCTGCACGCAAACTGCCATGGAGCAGGTGCAGGTGAAGGCACAGGGCGCCCATGCGCGGGTCGACACCTTGTCGGGCGGCAATCAGCAAAAGGTGGTGATCGCGCGATGGTTGAACCACGATATGAAGATCCTGATCTTCGATGAGCCAACTCGCGGCATCGACGTGGGCGCCAAGGCCGAAATCTATCAGCTGATGCGGGAATTCACCGCCCAGGGTCACTCCATCATCATGATCTCTTCGGAGCTCCCGGAAGTCGTCGGCATGTCCGACAGGGTCTGTGTCTTTCGTCAGGGCGGGATCGTCGCCACGGTCGCGGGCAAGAGTATCAATTCAGAAGAAATAATGAGCCATGCAACCACCGGGAGGGTTCTCAATGTCGCATGATGCAAACGCCAGTGCGGCCGACGCACACGACAAGACACGCGACAGGAACTGGAGCTGGCTGCTGCATTCGCCGCTTCTTCTGCCCCTGGCCGGACTGATCGTCGTTTCGATCCTGATGGGGCTGGCCAGCGACAACTTCTTCAGCGTGTCGAACATCTTCAACGTGCTGAGGCAGGTTTCCATTGTCGGCATCCTGGCCGTTGGAATGACCTTCGTCATCCTGACCGGCGGTATCGATCTGTCTGTCGGTGCCGTCATGGCACTGGCTGGAACGATTGCGGCAGGCCTGATGGTCAATATGGGGCTGCCCGGCTGGGTCGGGCTTCTGGGTGGGCTGGGCGTTGGCCTCGGTCTCGGCTTCTTCAACGGTGCTTTGGTCGCATGGGGGCGGATGCCGGCGATCATCGTCACGCTGGCCACGATGGGGATCGCCCGTGGTCTGGGCCTGATCTACTCGGGCGGCTATCCCATCAGCGGTCTTCCATCCTGGATCGCCTGGTTCGGGATCGGGCGCATCGGCACGGTTCCGGTTCCCGTCATCTTGATGTTCGTGGTCTATGGCCTCGCCTGGGTTCTGCTTCAGCGCACACCCTTCGGCCGCCATGTCTATGCCATCGGCGGCAATGAAACGGCGGCCAAACTGTCCGGGGTGAAGACCCAATATGTGAAGTTTGCCGTCTATGCGATTTCGGGACTGACCTCTGCACTTGCAGCCGTGATCCTCACCGGACGGCTGATGTCCGGCCAGCCCAATGCCGGGGTCGGCTTCGAACTGGATGCCATCGCTTCCGTCGTGCTCGGCGGGACCGCGATTGCCGGCGGACGCGGTCTCGTGCTTGGCACGCTGATCGGGGCGGTCCTTCTCGGCATTCTCAACAACGGTCTGAACCTGGTGGGGATCAACCCGTATCTGCAGGACGTCATCAAGGGATTCATCATCCTGCTCGCCATCTATATCGGCCGCGAGTGGCGCTGAATATTGGTCAACGACAGCCGGTCCGCAACGCCGCCACCCACGCGGCGCTCCGATCGCAACGACAAACACGTGTTTTATTTAAGATCCAGATTCTAGGAGAAAAGAATGTCTGTATCGCTGGAAGGCAAAATCGCGGTCATCACCGGTGCGGCCTCGGGCATCGGGCTTGCAACAACCGAGAAGCTTCTCGCTGCCGGGTCGACCGTGGTCATGGTCGACCGCAACGCGCAGGCGCTGGCCGAACTCGCCGCACGCTTTGGCCCTAAAGCTGTTCCTCAGGTGACCGACCTGCTCGATTTTGACAGCTGCAATGCGATGGTCGCCGAGATCCTGCAAAGGGTCGATCATATCGATATCCTCTATTGCAATGCCGGTACCTATATCGGCGGCGATCTGGTCGACACCGATCCGGCCACAATCGACCGGATGCTGAACCTGAACGTCAATGCGGTTATGAAGAACATTCACGCGGTGGTGCCGCACATGATGGAAAGAAAGACCGGCGACATTATCGTCACCTGCTCGATTGCCGGCCACTTTCCGGCCTATTGGGAGCCCGTCTATACCGCGTCGAAATGGGCCGTCACCTGTTTCGTTCAAACCATGCGGCGCCAGATGATCCCGCATGGCGTTCGCGTGGGGCAAGTATCGCCCGGACCCGTGGTGTCGGCGCTTCTGGCCGATTGGCCGGAAGAAAACCTGCGCAAGGCGAAAGAGGCGGGCGCGCTGATCGACCCGGAAGAGGTGGCAGATGCGGTCGAATACATGCTGACCCGCAAGCGGACGGTTACCATCCGTGACATGATCGTCCTGCCGACGGCGTTCGACAGGGTTTGACACTCTAGCCAAGAGGAGCGCCGATCGTGACCAGCGCCGCTCCTCGCCTGACCTCGATCATATTCAAGCCAGTGGAGGCATCATGCAATTTTCCGGCAAATCCGTCATCATTACCGGTGCAGGCAAGGGGATCGGCCGCGCCTGTGCGCAGCTCATGGCCAAACGTGGCGCCGAGGTCATTGCACTTAGTCGTACCCAAGCCGATCTCGACAGCCTGAAAGCGGAAATCGGTTGCCGGACTGTCAGCGTTGATCTGAAAGACCCCAAGGCCGCCCGCGCCGCAATGGCCAAGGCCGGCACTGCGGATTTCCTCATCAACAGTGCCGGCATCAACGTGCTCGAGAGCACATTCGACATGAGCGATGAGGGCTATGAGGCCGTGCTGGGGATCAATCTTCGGGCAGCGCTGATTACCTGCCAGGAATTCGCACGGGCCCGTCGGGCGGCAGGCGGCGGCGGTGCAATCGTCAATATCACCTCCATCGCCGGACATCGCGGTTCCTCCGAGCATCTGTGCTATGCCGCCTCGAAAGCCGGTCTTGAAGGCGCCACGCGCGTGATGGCGAGGGAACTCGGTCCACACAATATCCGCGTCAATGCGGTTGCGCCAACGATCACCCTGACGGACCTGGCGGTCGAAGCCTGGAGCGACCCGGCCAAGAGCGAGCCGATGATGGTGCGCCACCCGCTTGGGCGTTTTGCCGAGGCTGACGATGTCGCCGCCAGCATTGCCATGCTTCTCTCGGATGACAGCAACATGATCACAGGTGCCGTTCTACCGGTCGATGGAGGGTTCCTGGCTGTGTGAGGGAAGACCGTCGACTACAGGCGAAAGCTGTCGCTTTCGCCTTCGATGAATTCCATCGGCCAGAGCTGGCGATGCGTGACGTCGGGATAGTGCTCGGCAAAGGCCGGCATGGTGGACAGCAAAGTTTCGGCAAGTGAGATGCCCAGATCTCTGAGGGACTGGCGAAAGCAGGACAGTTTCGGCACCAGGAATTGCGCCTGGGGGCTGTACTGACCGATGACAGCAATGTCCTTGCCCGGTCGCAATCCGGCTTCCTCCAGTCCGTGGTAGAAGCCGACAACGGTTGCCTCGTTGACGAGCACGATGGCCGTCGGTCGTTCCTTGCGTGCGACCAGTTCCTGCGCCAGCTGATAGCCGCCTCTTTCGTTGGGTCTCGTGCGGAACACATTCTGCTGGTCGAGCGCCAGTCCGTGCCGTGCCAGAGCCTCCCGGCAACTGGCCTCGAAGACGTAGCCAAGATTGATTTCTCCGGGCGGACGGCTGATGGCAATATTGGTGTGTCCATGGGCGACAAGACGCTCCACGGACGCCTGCGCGATGCCCTCGAAGTCGAGGTCGAATGACGGTTGTCCGACATCGATGAGGCTGCGGCCGAGGGTGATGAAAGGGATATCGGCGCGGTGCAGTATCTCAAAGCGGTGATCCTGGCGGCGGGTAGCGCTGAGGATAATTCCATCGGCAAAGCCACGCGCCACATTGCGCCTCAGATAGTCATCCGGGTCTTCTTCCGATGAGCACAACAGCACCACAAGATCGAGCTTGTGGCGCGCAAGGACGGCCTGGACACCGTCGAACACCGTCATGAAGAATGTGCCGCCCTGGCCGGTTACGTCATGGCTTGTTTCCATAACAAAGCCGATGATGCCCGTTGATCCCTTGCGCAGAGAGCGACCTGCCTGATTGGCGACATAGCCATAGGCCTCGGCCGCCTTCAAGACCCGTTCCCGGGTCTCCTTGTTGACGTCGGGCTTTCCATTCAGCGCGCGCGAAACCGTACCGATCGATAGATCGAGATGGTCAGCCAGCTTGCGTATGCCTTTCATGTGAGGTCCCTTTCGGCAAACCGCTTCCGATAACGTTTACGATGTCTATTGACACAACGCGCAAGCTGTTCATAGTATCGTAAACGTTTACGGCCGTGCGGGAAGGGGAGTTCCCGAGCCGGTCAATGGGAGGAATTATTGTCATTCAAAGCCGTGATATGCGGATGCGGAGCTATGGCCAAAGGCTGGCTTCGTGCGTTGCAATCAGATCCAGAGCTCAGTGAGGCCATCCGGATCGTCGGTCTGGTCGACCTGGATCCGTCCATTGCCACTGCGCTCGGTGCCGAATTCGGCCTTGGCGAAGTCTGCGTGGGCAGTGACCTCGATACCGTTCTTCAGGAAACCGCTGCAGACATGCTGTTTGATATCGTCGTGCCGGGAGCCAGGCGCGCCGTGGTGCAGACGGGCCTTCGCCACGGATGTCATGTCCTTTCCGAAAAGCCGCTGGCAACTTCGATGGAAGAAGCACGCGAGATGATGGTGCTTGCCAGGCAAGCGGGCCGTATCCATGCCGTGGTTCAGAACCGTCGCTTCATCGCCGGCGTGCGCCGTATGCGCCGTGCGGTCGATGAGGGATTGATCGGCGAGTTGACCGCGCTTCACAGCGATTTCTTCCTCGCTCCGCATTTCGGCGGCTTCCGCGATGCTATGGATAATGTGCTTCTTCTCGATATGGCCATACACACCTTCGATGCCGCCCGCTTCGTGTCGGGCAAGACACCGCTCTCGGTCTACTGCGTCGAGACCAATCCATCCGGCTCCTGGTATGCCCACGGCGCTTCGGCCAATGCCATCTTTCAGTTCTCTGGCGGGGCCGTGTTCACCTATCGCGGTTCATGGTGCGCGGAGGGACGTCCGACGAGCTGGGAAAGTGCTTGGCGACTGGTCGGCTCCAGGGGAATGCTGACCTGGGATGGTGAAGACCGGTTCGAAGCAACGGTTGCCGGTGACGTCACCGGGTTGTTGCGCGGTTACAAAGCCGTCGATGTTCCTCTCCCGCCGGACGAGGGCCAGACCCACGGCCACCGCAGCGTAGTTGTCGACTTCATTTTGGCCATAAAGGGCGGGCGGCAGCCGGAGACGGTCAGCTCCGACAATATCAAAAGTCTCGCCATGGTCTTCGGCTCAATTGAAAGCGCTCGGACCGGCCAGCCAGTTCTACTGTCCCAGGAAGGATCATAATACCGTGTCAAATCCCGCAACATCCATTCGTGTCGGAACCATGATCAGCGCCAGCGGTGGCGAGGCCGCTCGTCGCATAGGGCAGCTTTCCGATATGGGTTTCGAGAGCTTCCAGCCGTTCTTCTGGCAGACCACCAATGGGCAGGATCTGGCAGAACTGGGCAAGCGTTGCCGCGATGCAATCGGTGAGCGGGATATCACCATGTCGACCATCGGCATGTTTGGCAATCCGCTGGAAGAGACGGACGTCGACCTTGAGACTCTGCAGGGATGGAAGGATTGCATCGACAATGCCCATCATTTCGGAGCGTCGTGTATCGCAGGCTTTACCGGCCGCATTCGCGGCAAGCCGCTCACCGACAGCCTGCCGCGATACAAGGAGATCTGGAGCGAGCTTGCCCGGCGCGCGGCCGACAAGGGTGTCCGGATTGCCTTTGAGAATTGTGCCATGGACGGCAATTGGCAGACGGGCGACTGGAACATCGCCCACAATCCCGATGCCTGGGAACTGATGTTCAACGAGACGCCGGACGATCACATCGGGCTCGAATGGGAACCCTGCCACCAGATGGTCTACCTGATCGATCCGCTGCCGCAGATCCGCAAATGGGCACCCAAATTCTTTCATGTGCATGGCAAGGACGCCACGATCCGCTGGGATGTGATCCGCGAGCACGGCATTTTCGGCAAGGAGAAATTTGTCTTCATGCGCACACCGGGGTTTGGCGATACGAACTGGACCGATGTGATTTCCGAACTGCGGCTTGCCGGCTGGTCCGGCGCAATCGACATCGAGGGCTGGCACGACCCGGTCTACCGTGATGCGCTGGAAATGACCGGGCAGATCCATGCACTGAACTACCTGAAGAATTGCCGGGGAGGGGACTTCGTCGCCGACCCGCAATGAGACTGCCCAAAGGCTTGGAGGAAGCCTGCGGGTCCCATTGAAAACCATAGGAGGAGAGCATGTCTATTCGGAAATCCCTGCTGGCAGGCGTTGTCGCGTTTGCCTCCGTTTCGGCGCTTGCGCCTGTCGTCATGGCCGAGGATGAAGTTACCATCACGGTCTGGAGCCTTGATAAGCCAGAACAGCCGGCCTGGAACCTTGCCCGCGAGTTCGATGAGAAGGAGCCGGGTATCAAGGTCGAATACCGCCTGATCCAGTTCGACGACGTCGTCAGCGAAGCGATGCGCGCCTATTCCACCGGACAGGCACCCGATATCATCGCCATCGATAATCCGGAACACGCGCTTTTTGCATCACGCGGAGCCTTTCTCGACCTGACCGACATGATTGCCGGCTCGAACGTGATCAACAAGGACAACTATTTTCCAGGCCCGCTGAATTCGGTCACCTGGGATGGAAAGCTTTTCGGGGTGCCCAAGGCAACCAATACCATTGCGCTTTACTACAATGCCGACATGTTCAAGGCCAAGGGCCTCGATCCAGACAAGCCACCGCAGACCTGGGCCGAACTGATCGATGCCGCCCGCAAGCTCAATGATCCCGCACAGAACGTCTACGGTCTGGCCTTTTCGGCAAAGGCAAGCGAGGAGGGAACCTTCCAGTTTCTGCCCTGGGCACAAATGGGTGGCGGCAGTTATCGAGACATCAATTCGAAGGGTTCGGTGAAGGCGCTTGAAGCCTGGAAGACGCTGATGGACGAAAAGCTGGTGTCTCCCGACAGCCTGACGCGCGGACAGTGGGACTCGACCGGCACCTTCAATTCCGGCAATGCGGCCATGGCCATTTCAGGTCCCTGGGAGCTCAATCGCATGTCGGACGAGGCCAAGTTCGATTGGCGCGTTGCTCTTCTGCCCGTTCCCGAAGAGGGCGCCGAGCGCTCCTCGGCCATGGGCGATTTCAACTGGGCGATCTTCTCGTCGACCAAGCATCCGCAGGAGGCTTTCAAGGCGCTGGAATACTTCGCCTCGCAGGATGACAAGATGTTCAAGAATTACGGTCAGTTGCCTGCCCGCTCCGACATCACCTTGCCGGAAACCGGCAATGCGAAGAAAGACGCGGCGCTGAAAGTCTTCCAGGAGCAGCTGAAATACGCCAAGCCTCGCGGTCCGCATCCGCAATGGCCCAAGATCTCCAAGGCAATTCAGGATGCCATCCAGGCAGCGCTGACCGGCCAGATGTCACCGAAGGACGCGTTAGACCAGGCTGCCGAGACGATCGATGCAGTGCTGGGCTGACGTCAAGGCGGCTGAGGTCGCCTGTTCTTATTGAACCCTCCCGCAGGATGCGCCCCGCATTTCCAACGCTTGGGAAGTGCGGGGCGATCCGAGCGGAGTTCGGCCAGCCACCGGGAGAATAACAATGCGAAAGATCCTTTCCAGCCTCAGGGATGGGCGAGGCTTCGACATAGGCCTTGTCGGGGTTCCGCTCGGCTTCCTGTTCGTCATGTCGGGATTGCCCTTGCTCTACAATGTTTTGATGAGCTTTCAGGAAGTGGACATGTTTTCGCTCGGCCAGTTGATCCGGCCCTTTGTCGGCTGGGACAACTATGTGTCGCTATTCGCCCAACGGGAAACCTGGCCGATTTTGACCAATACGGCGATCTTCCTCGCGGCCTCGATTGCCGGCCAGTTCGTGATCGGTTTCGCCTTGGCGCTTTTCTTCTGGGTCGGTTTTCCCGGCGCATCCTGGCTGCGCGGATTGTTTCTCGTGTCGTGGATCATGCCGGGGCTCGTCGTCGGTGCCATCTGGAACTGGATCCTGTCCGGCGATTTCGGCGTGCTGAACTACATGCTGCGCGAGAGCGGACTGATCTCCGGCAATATATTCTGGCGGTCGGACCCCAGCTATTCCCTCTGGGCCGTGATCATCGCCAACATATGGCTGGGAACATCGTTCAACATGATATTGCTGTCGGTCGGCCTGTCCGGCATTCCAAAGGATCTCTACGAGGCGGCAGAACTGGATGGCGCCAACATTTGGCAGCGGTTTTACACGATAACCCTGCCCATGATGCGCTCGACCATCGGCGCAGTCGTCTCTCTGGGCTTGATCTTCACGCTGCAGCAGTTCGACCTGTTTGCCGCCATCACCTCCGGCGGACCAAACAATTCTTCCAATGTGGCTCAATATTGGGCCTGGGACCAGTCGTTCAAGCAATATGACTTTGCCCGAGGGGCGACCATCTCCGTCATCATGATCATCTTCGTCATGTTCGCGTCCCTGGTTTATGTGCGCTCCACGCGTCAGGAGGTGCATGGATGAGTGAGATTCACCGAAACCGGATCATGCTGGCTGTCGCGCTCTTGCTCGCCGCTATTTATCTTTTTCCGCTGTACTGGATGTATGTCACGACCGTGAAAAGCGGCTCTGCCATGTTTGCCACGCCCCCGAGCTTCTGGCCTGCCGATCCGCAATGGAGTTCCTATCCCTATGTCTGGGAAAGCCGTAATATGGGGCGTTTTCTCTGGAACTCGCTCGTCATTGCCGCAGGCGCTGTCGCCTTGATCGCCGTCCTTGGAACCGGCTGTGCCTATGTGCTGGCGCGCTATCGGAATGGCTGGGTCGATGCCGGATTGTTCCTGATCCTGATGCTGCAGGTGCTGCCGGCCTCGCTGATGATCACACCGATCTTTGTCGGCTTCTCGCAGGTCGGGATGCTGGAATATCCCCGCGTGGCCGTCATCATTGCCATTGCGGCCAAGAGCATGCCCTTTTTTGTCGTCCTGGTGAGGGCAACCTTCATAAGCGTGCCGCTGGAACTGGAAGAGGCGGCATTGGTCGATGGCAGTTCGCGTCTCGGCGCCTTCTTCAACATTGTCCTGCCATTGGCGCGCAACGGTATCCTGGTCTCCGCCATCCTGATCTTCATGCAGGCCTTCGGGGAGTTCGTCTATTCGAAGTCGATCATCCAGGCCGTTGAATATCAGCCTGCCAGCGTGGGACTCAATTCCTTCATGGGGCCGAATACCAATGAATGGAACAACATCATGACCTTTGCGACGATCTATGTGACACCGATCCTCGCGGTCTTCGTTCTCTTGCAGCGTCGGATCGTATCCGGCCTTACATCCGGAGCCCTCAAGTGACCCACCAGATCGAACTCAATGGCGTCAACAAATATTACGGCGCCTATCATGCGCTGCGCAATATCGATCTGCGCATCGAGAGAGGCGCCTTTGTCGCGCTGGTCGGACCATCGGGCTGCGGCAAGTCGACATTGTTGCGGTCGCTTGCCGGGCTGGAGCGTATTTCTTCGGGTGACCTGCTCATTGGCGGCGAGCGGATGAACGACGTTCCACCGCGCAAGCGTGACCTGGCCATGGTTTTCCAGTCCTATGCGCTCTACCCGCATATGACGGTGGAGGAGAATCTGACCTATTCGCTGCGCGTGCGCGGGGTGAAGAAGGCCGAAGCAAAGAAGGCCGCCGCAGAAGTGGCTGCAACGACCGGCCTTGGCGACCTCCTGCATCGCTATCCGCGTGAACTCTCCGGCGGTCAGAGGCAGCGTGTCGCGATGAGCCGGGCAATCATCCGGCACCCCAAGGCGTTTTTGTTCGACGAACCTCTGTCCAATCTCGATGCATCGCTGCGTGTGCATATGCGCAAGGAAATCCGCGCCCTGCACGACAGGCTGGGTGCAACTTCCGTTTACGTCACCCATGACCAGATCGAAGCGATGACCATGGCCGATCATGTGGTGGTGATGCGACAGGGTGTGATCGAGCAGCAGGGCGCACCGCTCGATCTCTATGACCGCCCGGTCAACAAATTCGTTGCCGGCTTCATCGGTTCACCGGCCATGAACTTCATTCCTGCAGTGGTCGATGCGGATGGCCGCAACCTGACCCTGGAACTGGAAGTGCCGCAGCGCATTCCGCTGTCCACGGCCAGGCCAGCTGGTGAAAAGCTGGTGGTGGGGTTGCGCCCCGAGCATCTGACAATCGTGCCCGATGGCGAAGGGCTTCTACAGTTGCAGGTGGGCGTCGTGGAAATGACCGGCACCAACAGCTATGTCGAAACTGCAGGCACGCCGGAGGTGATGATCCTGCAAGCCGGGCGTACCATCGCGAGGCCGGGGGACATGATTTCCGTCACGTTTTCAGATGTTCATCTCAATCTGTTTTCGGCAGACACCGGATTTCGCATCTGAGCGCAGTGTCGGTCGATGACATCTCGTGTCTGCCTCATGTCGATGGGTCAGACTATTTCAAGAGACGTAACATCATCGCCGCAAGCCGGCGCTTCAACGTGTCGTCGTCTTCCTCAATTCCGGAAACGCTCGAAACGAACTGACGTGTCGAAATCAGAACGCCGATCATGGACATTGAAGCGAGGATCGACATGCCGATCTCATCAGGATCATCGTGCTTGTCGATATTGCGTATCTTTGCGATCCGCTCGAAAAGCATCGCATAGATTGGCCGCCCCAGCCTGTCGACGATCAATGCCTGTCGCTCGCCTTTCCCCGTCGTCATGATCTCGCTGATCAGTAACTGGGCGAAGAGAGGGCGCTCGGCCATCATTTCCACCATGCCGGTGCAAAGTTGCTCCATTTGCAATTCGGGCGAAAGCTCTCGGTGCTGTTCCGGCCAGATAGCCATGCGGGTGACGCTGTCGTTGGCCACCGAATCGACTACCGCGGTCCAAAGGCCCATTTTTGAGCCGAAGCGATAGGAGATCAATGCGACGTCCACGCCAGCGCGTGCGGCAATTGTCCTCAGAGAGGTTTTCTCGAAGCCATGCTCGGCAAAACATGCAAGGGCCGCGTCGAGAAGTTCCCCGCCGTCATGCTCCTGGCCCCGTCTGGGACGCCCGCGGGTGCGCGTTTTGCCGTGTTCACCTGATTTCAACGCTCTTTCCTTATATATATTGACAAGATAGACCAGTAGAGGCATGTATTCAACGACTGATGAATAAAAATGCCCTACGTTGAGCAAATCTGGAAGACGCCAATGCCACAAACTGCCGCTACGCGGAAACAATGCCTGTGCATCGATAGAAGATCCCGAATGGTCTCCGTGACGGCAGTCTTTATTGTGTTTGCCCTAACAGGGTGTGACGACGGAAAAGGAGATGTGCAGACGTTTACGGAGCATGTTCTCGTGGAGCCGGTAAAGATGGAAGCCGATCTCGTGCATGCGTCGGGCACAGGCGAGGTGAAGGCGCGCGTCGAAAGTGTCCTGTCCTTCAAGACATCCGGTCGGGTTCTTTCCCGCTTCGTCGATGTCGGCGATCATGTTGTTGCGGGGCAATTGCTTGCAACGCTCGATCCGACCGAGCAGAAGGCGGATGTCGAATCCGCTCGGGCGGCTGTGGCCTCGCAGGAGGCGACACTGCGCCGGACAAGTTCGGTGTTAACGCGCCGCCGCGCGCTCATGCAGTCGGGCGTGATCTCGCGCGAAGATCTCGACAGCGCGGTACAGGAAAACCAGTCCGCAGAGCAGGATCTGAACTCGGCTCGCGCGCAGCTTTCCACTGCCCTCAATGTGCTGGAACAAACAGAATTGCATGCCGACGCCGACGGGATCATCACCGAGCGTGACGTTGAGACCGGGCAGATCGTGCAGGCCTCAGCCGCCGTTTACACACTCGCTCAGGATGGACCGCGCGATGCAGTCTTCAATGTCCAGGAATCCGCGCTTAGCAGCAACAAAAAGCCGATATCGATAGATGTGGCACTGGTGTCGCGCCCTGACGTCAAGGCGGCGGCTACGATCCGCGAAATCAGTCCCGCCCTTGATCGTTCGCTTGGCACGGTCATGGTGAAGTTGGCGATCACCGATCCTCCACCCGAAATGAGCCTGGGCACCGCAATTTCAGCAGATGTCGTCCTGGAGCGGGCAGAGCGAATATCCGTTCCCTGGCAATCTCTCTTTTCCCGCGAGGGCACACCCGCAGTATGGGTCATGGATCCAAAGACAAACAAGGTCGATATGAAGCCAGTCAAGATCGAACGCTACGATGCGGCAAATGTCGTCCTGGCAGACGGACTGGAAGCCGGCGAACTCGTCGTGATCGATGGTGGCCAGTTCCTGCGTGCCGGACAACCAGTTTCCTACATCGATGAGGCTGCACAATGAAGTCCGGGATCGTCCTTCCTATCGTCATCATGGCCGCTGCCTTGAGCGCATGCTCGCAGGAAAAAGCTGCCGAAGAACCTGTGCGGCCCGTATTGTCCATGATTGCGGAGCCGCGAGAGCCAACCACATTTGGATTCGCCGGCACGGTCGAAGCCAAATTCAGTACCGATCTCAGCTTCCAGGTGCTTGGGCGCATTATAGCGCGCGATGTCACCGTCGGCGATCTGGTCAAGAAGGGGCAGGTCCTTGCAAGGCTCGATCCAACGGCGTTGCAACTTGCCGTCAATCAGGCGGAAGCCGACCTCGCCTCTGCCGTTGCCAAGCTGGACTTCGCGCGCACGAACGAAGAGCGGCAAGAAAAGCTGTTTGCCGCCAAGGCCAGTACAAAAGAGCAATTGGAAGAAGCCATTCAATCGCGTGAGGCTGCCAAGGCTTCAACCGAGCAGTTGCAGGCGAGCCTTTCAAAGGCACGTGAACAATTTGGTTATGCCGTACTCAAAGCCGAGTCCGATGGCGTGGTGTCGTCGGTGTCTGCCCAGGTGGGAGAGGTTGTCTCCGCGGGAGAGACGGTCATGACGATTGCCCGGCTGGAGGCGCGCGATGCCGTTGTCGATATTCCCGACAGCTACAGCAAGTTGACCGCGATCGGCATGCCCTATGAGGTTGCGCTTGAAGCCAGTTCCGGCACCAGGGTGAGGGGCATTGTCCGTGAGACTTCTCCGCAATCCGATGCGGCGACGAGGACGAGACGGACGAAGATCGCACTCGAGGCTGCGCCCGCTAGCTATCGCCTTGGCAGCACCGTCACCGCTTTTCCCGTGTCACCGAGCGACGGCCATATCTGGTTGCCACTAAGCGCGGTGGGAGGTGATCAGGACGAACATTTCGTATGGGTCGTCGATATGGATGCGAAGACGGTCGAAAAGCGCACGGTTACGATACGCCCCTCTGCAACGGACGGCGTGGATGTACTCAGCGGTCTCACCGAGGGTGAGCGCGTCGTTACCGCGGGCGTGCATTCGCTCACAGAAAATCAACCTGTTAAAATTCCGGATGAGACGCCCCTATGAACAACAAGTTCAACCTTTCCGAATGGGCCCTGCAGCACAAGTCGCTCGTTTGGTATTTCATGATCCTTGCCACGGTGGCAGGCGTTTTTTCCTATATCAACCTCGGCCGTGAGGAAGATCCGGACTTCTCGATCAAGACCATGCTCATTCAGGCCTCCTGGCCCGGAGCCTCGGTTGAAGAGATGACAAGCCAGGTGACCGATCGGATCGAGAAAAAGCTGCAGGAGCTTGATTCTCTTGATTACACCAAGAGTCTCAGTACACCCGGCCAAACAACGATCTATGTGAACCTGCTGGAGAATACCAAGGCGGCGGATGTGAAGCCGACATGGGTCCGTGTCCGCAATATGATCAATGATATTGCGTCCACTCTGCCGGATGGGGTGCAAGGCCCCAGTTTCATCGACAGTTTCGGTGACGTCTACGGCAACATATATGCCTTTACCGCTGACGGCCTGACGCAACGACAGCTGAGGGATTATCTCGAATCTGCGCGCCAGGAAATCCTGTCGGTACCGAATGTCGGCAAGGTCGACCTGGTCGGCGCACAGGACGAAGTCATCTATCTGGATTTTTCAACGAAGCGGATGGCAGCACTGGGTGTGACCCAGCAGCAGATTCTCGAGACGCTTCAGAACCAGAATGCGGTGGTCGCATCTGGCACGCTTCGAACCGGTGCGGAACGCATCAATATACGCGTGTCGGGCCAGTTTGCCGGAGCTGACGCGTTGCGCGACATTAACCTTCGCGTCAATGACAGGTTCTTTCGTCTGAGCGATGTCGCAACGATAACGAGGGGTTATTCCGATCCGCAGCAAGCTCTGTTTCGTGTCGACGGCAAGCCCGCCATTGGTCTTGCCATCGGTATGAAGCCGGGAGCGAATTTGCTTCATTTCGGCGAAGCGCTGACGGAAAAGATGAATAAGGTCATCGCCAATCTGCCCATCGGTATCGGTGTGCATCATGTGGCGGACCAAGCGGTTGTCGTCGATGAAGCGGTCGGCGGTTTTACCAAGGCTCTCTTCGAAGCCATCGCCATTGTGCTTGTTGTCAGTTTCGTGAGCCTTGGAGTGCGAGCCGGTCTGGTTGTGGCCGTTTCCATTCCGCTGGTGCTGGCAATCACCTTCATCTTCATGGAATATCTCGGCATATCGCTGCAGCGTATTTCACTTGGCGCCCTCATCATCGCGCTCGGCCTGCTTGTCGACGATGCGATGATCGCCATCGAGATGATGGTGTCGAAGCTCGAGGCGGGTGAACCTCTGTCCAAGGCCGCCACTGCTGTCTGGACCTCCACTGCCTTTCCCATGTTGACCGGTACCCTGGTGACGGTTGCCAGCTTTATTCCGGTCGGTCTTAACGACAGCGCGGCCGGTGAGTTCACCTTCTCGCTGTTCGTGGTGATTGCAATTTCCCTGATCACATCTTGGATTGTCGCAGTCCTTTTCGCTCCTCTGCTCGGCGTCTTGATGCTGCCGAAAACGATGAAGAAGCATCACGAACACAAGAGCTATCTGGGCGGTGCTTTTTCCCGCATTCTTTCCGGCTGCATGCATTGGCCCAAGGTGACAATTCTGATCACAGCCGCCATGTTCGCCAGCTCCCTGTATGGCATGACCTTCGTGCAGCAGCAGTTCTTCCCTGCTTCAGACCGTCCTGAGCTGATCATCGACTGGACAGCGCGACAGAACTACACCATCGCGCAAACCAAAGCCGAAATGGACAAGTTCGAATCCGATCACCTGGCATCCAACGACGATGTCGATCACTGGACCTCCTATGTCGGTCAGGGTGCCAAGCGTTTCGTGCTTTCGTTCGATGTGCAGCCCAGTACCGACAACTTCGGTGAAATGGTCGTGGTGGCAAAGGATATAGAGGCGCGTGATCGTCTGATCGAAGAACTGTCCGCTGCTGCAACAGAGGAATATCCCGGTACGGATGTCTTTATCAAAAAGATGGAACTCGGCCCGCCGGTCGGTCGCCCGATCCAATATCGCATCAGTGGACCAGAGCCGCAAAAGGTACGCACTTACGCCCAGGATCTTGCTGGCGTGATGGCCAACGACACCAGACTTGGCCGCGTCGTTCTGGATTGGAACGAGCCTGCGCGTGTGGTCAAGGTTGACGTGATGCAGGATAAGGCCCGCCAGTTGGGTATCAGTTCCAGCGATATCGCGACGGCACTCAACAATCTGACGGGCGGTTCGACGATCACCCAGATCCGTGACAGTATCTACCTCATCGATGTTGTCAGTCGTGCGACGAAAAGCGAAAGGGAGTCGATCGAAACTCTGCGCAACTTGCAGTTGCCGAAGGCCGATGGCAATTCGATCCCACTCGCCTCGATTGCCACTTTCCACTACGAGCTCGAGCAGCCCTTGATCTGGCGTCGTGACCGCATACCGACAGTGACACTGAAGGCTGCGATCACAGACAGCACCCAGCCAGCGACTGTCGACAAGTACCTGCAGCCCTTCATCAAGGATTTTGCCGCCAAGTTGCCGAACGGATATACGGTCGAGACTGGTGGGTCGGTTGAAAGCAGTGCCAATAGCCAGGCTCCGATTGCGGCCGTCATACCGATCATGCTTTTGACCATTGCAACCATATTGATGTTCCAGCTGCAAAGCTTCCAGCGTCTGGTCATGGTTGTTATTGTCGCTCCGCTCGGCCTGATCGGTGTCGTTGCGGCGCTCTTGCCAAGTGGAGCTCCACTGGGCTTCGTTGCCATCCTTGGGGTCTTGGCGCTGATCGGTATTCTGATCCGTAACTCGGTCATCCTGGTTGTCGAGATCGATACCCTGCGCAGATCCGGCAAGGATGGATGGAATGCCGTAAGAGTGGCCGCCGAGCATAGAATGCGTCCGATCATGCTCACGGCTGCGGCAGCAAGTCTGGCATTGATACCGATTGCCCGGGAGATCTTCTGGGGCCCGATGGCCTTTGCCATGATGGGCGGGATCATTGTCGGCACCGTGCTTACTCTGCTGTTCTTGCCGGCGCTCTATCTCGTTTGGTTTCGTATAAAACCACCTCAGGATGACGTGCCACAGACAGAATCTGCTGCAACCTAAGCGGCAGTGATGAGAGACACCCGTGGATCCCGCCCCACCCCCGCCCCCGGGTGTCTCTCGTTTTCACTTCGAGTTATTCTGAGGGCGTCGATGTCGTTCTTCCGCCACACATTTGCCAGCAGACTTGTCGTGGCCATCGCATTGATTTTTTCTCTGCAGGCCTGTGCATCCCGTCCCACGGAGGAGATCCTCAAGCCCGTGGCCGTGGCGGATTCCTCTGAGAGGAAAATTACCATCCTCTCTGCGACAAACCGTAACTTGAGTGCAAAGAGCGACGATCCGGTCGACATGCGCTCCGACAAGCTGACTTTCGAGGCCTTTCGGTTTTCAATTCCGAAGCAGCGCCCGACGGTTGGTGTCGTCTATCCCAAACCCTCGCCGGATCCGCGCAAACAGTTTCTCGTCACCGAGCGTGATCCGCTGGATAGGCCAGAATTCCTGAGGGAGCTGGAGTTGTCCGTCGACGAGAGCGGCACCATCGCGGTCTTCGTCCATGGGTATAACTACAGCTACCAGGAGGCTGTTTACTGGACCGCGCAACTTGGCGCCGATGCCGGGAATGTGCCGCCTCCTGTGCTTTTCGCATGGCCATCACAGGGAAGCCTGACCGGTTATGTCGCGGATAGGGACGAGGCGCTTGCGTCACGGACAGAGTTGACAAGATTGCTGGAATTGGTGAGCCGCGCGCGAGGCGTCAAACATATCGTGCTGTTTGCGCATAGCATGGGAAGTCTGATCGCAATCGAGGCAGTCAGGCAATTGCAGCTCGAAGAGCGTCAGGATGTCAGCCACAAGCTCGAGATCTACTTGGCTGCCGCCGATATAGATGTGGATCTCTTCCGGTCACAGCTTGCCGACATTGGCAGGTTGCCGCACCCCATCACCTTGCTGGTGTCAAAGCAGGACAGGGCTCTGTCCTTCTCCAGCCTCCTTGGCCAGGAGCGCCCGCGGGTCGGGCAGGCCGATGTTCACGATCCCAGAATAGCCACGATAGCACGCGACATGAATCTCAGGATTTTCGATATCACGGCACTGAAAGACAGCGATGGACTTGGTCATGATCGGTATGCGAGCCTTGCGAAATCCAGCGAGGAACTGATCCAGGCCGAGAGATCGCCCGCAGCTCCCGGTCACGTCGGGGTCATTGTTTTCACCGCAGCCAACAAGTTGTTGCTCGATCCGATTAGAGTAATCTCCGCCTCTCATCAGCGCGCTGGAATGCCGTAGCCGGTAAGGGTTCATCGAGTTCATGGCGCCCCTGAAGCGCGCTGTCAGAGTGCCGGAGTGCGCGGTGGCGCGATACGGCGTTTGCCTGTCCGTTCGAATGCAGCCGCGATGGTCAGCAGCTTGTTGTCATCATAGGCGCGGCCGGCAAAGGTCAGGCCTATCGGTATCCGGGTGTCGTCCATAGTGCCCATCGGCACGGTTATCGTCGGGATGCCGAGATGGCGGATGGCCAGATTTCCGTTGGCGACCCAGACCCCGTTTCGCCAACCGAGATCGGCGTGGGCCTCGTTGACGTCCATGTCGGCGTGGCCGATATCTGCGACGGCGGGAAAGACAACCGCATCGAGACCGAGTTGGTCCATCCAGAGTTCGAGGTCCCGGCGGCGCGTTTCTTCGAGCCCGCGCAAACCGGCCTCAAGGGTGGGTATATCCTCCAACGAGCGATAGGGATGGGCGCGCACCTGTTCCGGATATGTCGAAATATCGTCGGAAAAGCCGGTGTATCGATCCGGCAAGGCACCCGGCGGACGTGGGAAAATCATCGCCCCATCCACCGCGGCCAGACTATCGAGGGCCGGATCGCCGTTTGCCTGCAGGAAGTCATCCCAGGCCCAGGCGGATAGATCGATGATCTCATGTTTCAGGAAGTCGGTGCTGAGGAGACCGCGCGTCAGGATAGACGGCGCGCCCGGTCGATCGGCCTCGTAATTGGACACCACAGGAAAATCGACGGGTACCACATCTGCGCCCGCAGCTTCGAGATCGCGTCTGGCCTGTTGCCACAGCTCGATGATGGAGGCGCGTGTCTCGATCGGTTTCCCGGTCGAACCGCCAATTCCGCCTTGCGGGTTTGTGCCCGCGTCGGGATCGGCATTGATGTACATGCGTGGAATGCCAAAGCGTTTGCCGGCCAGCGCATGGCGCAGGTCACCATTGCTTTCGTCCGTGAGCATTCGATAGCTCGCCGGTCGCACAGCTGAAGCCTGCGGTAGTTCGATCCACGGCTGAGCCCGCCAAAAGTCACCCCGCGTTTCCGCGTCGTCGGCAACGATGACGTCGAGTACTTCCAGCATGTCGGCCATGTTGCGCGTGTGGGGCACGACGGTATCCATGGTTGGCACCAGAGGCCAATTGCCGCGAACCGAAATGATGCCACGCGATGGTGTGTAAGCGCACAGCGCGTTGTAGGAGGCTGGTGCCCTTCCGCTTGACCACGTCTCTTCGCCAAGGCCAAAGGCCGCGAACGAGGCGGCTGTAGCCGTGCCCGAACCATTCGACGATCCGGATCCGAAGGCACTTGTGAGCCATTCCGCGTTATAGGGACTTTCGGCACGCCCATAGACGCCGCGCTGCATGCCGCCATTGGCCATGGGTGGCATATTGGTGAGGCCAAGGCAGATGGCACCGCCCGCCCGCAGCCTTTCGATGGTGAAGGCGTCCCGTTGGGCTATCAGGTGTTCAAACGCCGGGCTGCCTGCAGCCGCGGTCAGCCCGCGCACGAGGTAGCTGTCCTTGGCGGTGTAAGGAATGCCGTCGAGGGGAGACAGGATTTTGCCCTCGCGCCGCCTTGCATCGGAGGCTTCGGCTTCTGCAACCGCGTCGGGGTTCATGACCACCATGGAATTCAAGGCGGTTTCGGTGCCGGGCAGATCATAGTGGCGGATGCGGGTGAGGTACGCCTCCACGAGATCTACACTCGTGACGTCGCCCGCCTCGAGCGCTGCGCGCAAGTCCGCGATCGACTTTTCCATCACATCGAACTTGCTCATATTACGCGACCTTCGACGGGACAGAGGGCTGCTGCTGGGTGATGCAGTGGATGCCGCCGCCCCGTGCGAATATGGCGCGGGAATCCAGGGTGACCACCTGTCGACCGGGATAGGCCTGCTGCAGGACATCCTTGGCCGCCGCATCCGCCTCCTCGTCGCCGAAGCCGCAGGCGACAACGCCGCCATTGACGGCGAGATGATTGACATAGCTGTAATCGACGAACCCTTCTTCGTCCCGGATTTGTGCCGGCGCATCGAGCTCCAAGATCGTCCAGCGTCGTCCGGTTGCGTCTGTGGTTTTTTCGAGATGGGCGCGCAGCTCCTGCATCACCTGATGGTCAGGATGTTCTGGATTGCTCTGACGGTGCAAAAGCAGCACGCCGGGCGAGGCAATGGTTGCAACGATATCGACATGGCCGCTGGTGCCGAATTCGTCGTAGTCGCGGGCCAGGCCGCGCGGCAGCCAGATGACTTTGGTCGCGCCGAGGGTTCTGGCAAGCTCGGCTTCGACCCGGCTGCGGTCGGCATAGGGATTGCGACGGGGATCGAGTTGCACGGTGTCGGTGACAAGAACAGTGCCTTCGCCATCGACATGGATGCCGCCGCCCTCGTTGACAAGGACGCTGGACACCAGTTCTGCTCCCGAATGGGCCGCGATGAAGCGCGCGATCTCGGCCGACTTTTTCCAGTCCGCCCAACCATGATCGCCCCAGCCGTTGAAGATCCAGTCCACCGCGCCCAGCACACCGGGACGATCGTCATCGAGCACAAAGGTCGGCCCGAAGTCGCGCATCCAGAATTCGTCAAGCGGGGCCTCGATCTGTTCGATATGGCTGCCAAGCATGCGACGGGCGCGCTCGCGCTCGGACGGATCAACGACCATTGTGACCGGTTCGAACTCAGAAATGGCATGGGCCACGGCGGTCCAGGCTGCATAGCCCGTCTCACGCCATGCCTCGCCGTCTCCAAGCGTCGTGCCCGTACGCGGAAATGCCATCCAGGTGCGGTCATGGCGGGCGGTTTCGGAAGGCATGCGCCATGTCATATTTGCGGTCCTTGTCTTGGAATGAATTGGTTCCGCAGCGAACCGATCCGATATTGTCCACCTATGTTCGATTGAAGGAGTATCAGCCAGCTAGGCTTTCAGGTAGTCAAGCACTGCATCAGCGATCATTTTTTTGTGGCGCTCGCGATATTCCGGTGCGGAAAGATCGCGGCGAAAGATCGAGCCGTAGATGGCGCGGCAGACACAGAAGGCGGTGATGCGCGTGAGGTGGTCAATGGGATCCACACCAGCCCGATCGCGCGGTGGCTGGCAATGCCGCGCTCTCTGCCACGGTCGGCTGAGACAGAGAGGGACCAAGCGACACGCTGGTCGCGCCCGGTACAGGCGATCAGCTCGAGCGGCTGTCGCCCGGTAAATTCAGTTGCGTAATCTCAATTCTTGGCACTCGCTTTCCCCAAGTGGAAGCGAGTGCCTGGGTTGAAGTCGAGGCGTCTTATCGGCCTGTCTTTTCGCGCCATTCTTCGTATTTTTTCTGGTTCTCTTCCTTGGTGCACGGATAGAGACCGATGATCGAGGTCCCGCTCTGCACCTCTTCCAGTACGAATTCCTCGAAGCTTTCCATGCCGGCGCAGACCTCGGCGATTTCGTCTGCCAGATGCGCGGGGATGACCATGACACCGTCGCTGTCACCGACGATCACATCGCCTGGGAACACTGCAACATCGCCGCAACCGATCGGCACGTTGATGTCGAGGGCCTCATGCTTGGTCAGGTTGGTCGGCGCCGAGGGACCTGCAAAGAAGGCCGGCATATCGAGCGCGCCGATACCCGCCGCATCGCGGAGACCGCCATCGGTGACGATGCCGGCACAGCCACGCACGGCCATCCGCGTCACCAGGATCGACCCTGCGGTTGCTGCGGAGGCATCCTTGCGTCCGTCCATGACCAGCACGTGGCCGGGCGGGCAGGTCTCGACTGCCACGCGTTGCGGGTGCTCTGGGTTGCGGAAAACCTCAAGGGCATTGCGGTCTTCTCGCGCCGGAATGTAGCGCAGCGTAAAGGCCTGGCCCACCATTGTCTCGGGCTTGGCCGCTACGGGGCGCACCCCCTGGATGAACTGGTTGCGCAGTCCGCGTTTGTAGAGCTGCGTTGCGATCGAAGCGGTGGAGGCACGCTTGAGCTTGTTGCGTGTGGCGTCGGACAGAACGTAATCGGTCATGGGATACCTTTTCAGAAAATGTCGGGCTCGCCCGCAGTGCGGCCGAAGTCGGATTGCAGGAAGTCGAAATCGCAGCCCTGGTCGGCCTGCGTGACATGGCGCGAGAACATCCAGCCCCAGCCGCGTTCGAAGCGCGGTTCCGGCGGCTTTAGTGCAGCCCGGCGGTTGGCAAGCTCGTCTTCGTCCACCAGCATGTCGAGCGTCCGGTTGGGCAGGTCGAGGCGAACGATGTCGCCGGTCTTCAAAAGCGCCAATGGACCGCCAACATAGCTTTCGGGTGCGACATGCAGCACACAGGCCCCATAAGAAGTGCCGGACATGCGCGCGTCCGAGATCCGCAGCATGTCGCGGTGGCCCTGCTTGATCAGTGCTTTCGGGATCGGCAGCATGCCCCATTCGGGGAAGCCCGGCCCACCGAGCGGACCCGCATTGCGCAGCACCATCACATGATCGGGGGTGATGTCCAGGTTCTCGTCGTCGACTGCCTTCTTCATGTCCGGGTAGCTGTCGAATACCAGCGCCGGGCCTTCGTGCACGTGGAACTTCGGATCGCAGGCAGCGGGTTTGATCACTGCACCGTCGGGGCAAAGATTACCACGCACGACGGCAAGCGAACCTTCTTGATAGACCGGATTTGAGAGCGGGCGAATGACGTCGTCGTTGTAGACTTCGGCACCCTGCAGATTCTCGCCCATGGTTTTGCCCGTCACGGTGAGGGCCGAGCAATCGAGGCGATCCTCAATCTGCTTCATCAGTGCGCGCAGGCCACCAGCATAATAGAAGTCCTCCATCAGATAGTCCTTGCCCGATGGTCGGACATTGGCAATGAGCGGTGTTGTCCGGCCCAGAGCATCCAGATCGTCGAGTGTCAGATTGACGCCCGCGCGTCTTGCCATCGCGATCAGGTGTACGACCGCATTGGTGGAACAACCGGTTGCCATCGCAACGACGGCGGCATTGCGACACGCTGCCTCGGTAATAATCTTGTCCGGTGTCAGATCTTCCCAGACCATGTCGACGATTCGGCGACCGCAGGACGCGCCCATGCGTTGATGGTTGGAATCGACGGCCGGGATCGACGAGGCGCCGGGCAGAGTGAGCCCCATCGCATCGGCGATTGCCGTCATGGTAGAGGCGGTGCCCATGGTCATGCAGGTGCCGGCCGAGCGGGCAATGCCGCCTTGCACGCCCAGCCACTCCTCATCCGAGATATTGCCGGCACGGCGTTCATCCCAGTATTTCCAGGCATCCGATCCCGAACCGAGGATCTTGCCGGCATAGTTGCCGCGCAACATCGGACCAGCCGGCAGGTAGATCATCGGCACACCCGCCGAGATGGCACCCATGACGAGACCGGGGGTGGTCTTGTCGCAGCCACCCATCAGCACCACACCATCCAGCGGGTGCGAACGGATCATTTCTTCCGTCTCCATCGCCAGCATGTTGCGATAGAGCATGGAGGTGGGTTTGGTGAAACTTTCATCCACCGAAAGCGACGGCATCTCCACACCGAAGCCGCCGGCTTGGGCGATTCCGCGTTTCACATCCTGCACCCGCTCCTTGAAGTGGGAGTGGCAGGTGTTGAGCTCGGACCAGGTATTGAGAACTCCGATCAGGGGCTTGTCGACGAAGTCTTCCTCGCCATAGCCGAGCTGCATCATGCGCGAACGATGGCCGAAGCTTCTGAGGTCGTCTGGCGCGAACCATCGCGCGGAACGAAGGTCCGAGAGTTTCTTTTTTGTCATGATGTTATCCAGTAAAGGCGAAGGTCAGCCAGATGGCGAAGAGCGTGAAGACAAGGCCTGCGACTTCCGGCCAATTGCCGAAATCATGCATATCCTTTGTTTCCTCCGCGCCGAATTCGGAGCTCGAGATGTCCTCGTCCTGTCGGGTCAGGTCCTGATCACTGATTTTCATCTGGGTCTCCTTAATTGAGCATCGCCGGCAGCCACAAAGCCAGGTCCGGGAAGAACAGGACCAGGAGTAGACCCACCGCTTGAAGGGCGATGAACGGTAGAACCGCGGCGAAGATTTCCTGGAGTTCAATATCCTTGGGCGCCACCGATTTGAGGAAGAAGCAGGCTGGGCCGAAGGGCGGAGAGAGATAGTAGATCTGGATGTTCATGGCAAAAAGAACGCCGAACCAGATCGGGGCGATATCCAAGGATGTCAGCACGCCACGCAGGAATTCACCGCCACCGATCCGGTTATAGATACCGATCAACGAGACGGCACCCAGCACAAGCCAGATGATCGACCCGACCGTGAGCACCGTCTGGCGCATGGCGTCGCGCGCCATTGTCCAGGTCAATTCGCGGCGTATGCCGGCGACCACCAAGGCGCCGACCGCGCCAACGGCCGCAGCCTCGGTGACAGTGGCGATGCCGGAGTAGATGACGCCGAGCACTGCACCGATCAATATGCCCGGGAGAATGACGCCTCTCAGGAACTTCAGACGCTTGACGAAGGGCAGCCCCGTTTCCGGGATATCGTAGATAGGCGCCATGGACGGATTCAGGCGAACGCGCACGAGAATATAAGTAATGTACAGCGACGCCAGTATCAGGCCCGGTACCGCCGATGCAGCAAACAGCTTTGTAATCGAAACCTGTGCAGCCAGACCGTAGACGATCAGCACGACGGAGGGCGGTATGAGGGTCGCAAGTGCGCCTGCTGCGCAGATGATGCCGATCGACAGCTTGCGATCATAGCCCAGCCGCAGCATTTGCGGCAAGGCGATGAGGCCGAGCATGACGATTTCACCGCCCATGATTCCAGACATGGCAGCAAGCACGACGGCGACGATGCAGGTCTGCACTGCGACCGATCCGCGAAAACGTCCGCCCATGATGGCCATGGAATCAAACAGAGTCTTGGCGATGCCGGAACGTTCAAGAACATTCGCCATGAAGACGAAGAAGGGCACGGCAATCAGCTCATACTTGTGAAGCACTTCGCCGACATTGGCGGCGACGATGAAATAGCCAGCGCGCTCGCCGAAATAGAGTAGTGCCGTTCCAAGAGAAACTGTCAGCGTGGTGATGCCGAGCGGTACGCCCACCGCCATCAATGCCAGCAGCGAGCAAACGATCAGCAGGGTGATGACTTCAATGCCCATTGACGGTCTCTCCCTCTGTGTGCTGCGCCCAGCGAATGATGTTGGCAACCAATTGCAGCAGGTAGAGAATGCAGCCGGCGACAAGTAGTGATTTGAGATAGGTTGGCTGTATCGAATTCAGGGCCGAGCCCGAATGTTCGACGCGGTTCAACGCCTTCACAGCCGGTCCCCACAAGGCGATCGTCAGCATCAGCACGGCACCCGAGGCGATCAGCATCTGGATAAGGCGCATGAAGCGCCAGACGCGCTTGCTGACCAGAACTTCAACCATGGTGATGGATATGTGGCGATTGCGCTGGGTGACGTAGCCAACGGCGAGCACCCAGGCAGAGGCACAAAGCGTCATCGCAAGCTCGGTCGACCAGACCGTTGGGCTGTCGAAGCCATAGCGCATGACAACTTCAAGCGCGGAAACGACAATGCAGGCAAAGAAAAGAACAGAACAGCCATGACCGATGAAGACGCTGATCGCGTCCATCACGTCGGCATAGCGGGCAAGAAGGCGTTTCATCGCGTTTCCCCGAGGTGGCAGGCATCGACAAGGGGCGTCGCATCCAAGGGATAAGACGCCCCTTCAGGGAGGATCTCTATTTCTTGAAGAGACCGATTTCGGTCATGTAGGCAAGATTGGCGTCCAGTGCTTCCTTGGCCAGCGGCGACTTCTCGGCGAAGATTTCCCACTGTTTGCGAGCGACTTCACGCATCTTGTCGCGATCGGCCTGCGCCCAGTCGATCACTTCGATCTTTCCGCCGGCATTGTCGCGTGCTGCAAGGGCTGCATCGGCCTTGGCCACTTCAGCCGTCATGGCGTACATGGCTTCATACCACCAGTCCCGCAACGCCTTCTGGTCCGCCTCGGAAAAGCTGTCCCATTTTTCCTTGTTGATGGTGAACTGCATCGAAGGCATCGAGTGGATGCCCGGATAAAGCGGGTATGGTGCAACGTCATGCAGGCCGGTCGCATCGTTGTTCACGTAGGCAGAAGCATCGGCTGCGTCGACGATACCCTTTTCAAGAGCGCCATAGACTTCAGAGAAGGGAATTGAGACGGGCGATGCGCCGGCTGCCTGGAATACGGCAGCCGCCAGACCTTCCGGCGAACGGATCTTCTTGCCGGCCAGGTCTTCGAATGTGCGGATCGGCACGCGCGCAGGAAGTGACTCACGCGAATACGGACCGCAGGCGACAACATGAACTTCGCCATCGCTGATTGCGTCCGCTGCTTTTTGCATCACGGCTTCGCCGCCGCCATCACGACAAAAGCCGATCATCTGTTCCGGCGTGTCGTAACCCGAGATCAAATCACCCAGAACGGCAAAGGCTGGTTCGCGACCTGCGAAGTAATTGACTGAGGTGAAGTCACCATCAAGCACACCGGCAGCAACCGCATCCGGCGTTTCCTTGGCCGGAACGACTGATCCATTCGGCGTCAGGACGATTTCGATCCGCCCTTCGGTCATGTCCTTGATCTTCGGCAGCCAGTTATCGGTAATGAACTGGGTCGAGAAATCTCCGGCGTTGAACGAAGTCTGGATGTTCAGTTGCTCAGCCTGGGCGATGCTCGCCACCGCCGATACGGACGCGGCCAAAACCGCTGTTGTGAACAGTTTCATATTGTCCTCCCATTGCTCCAATACGGGTTCCTCGTATCCCGTTGATTGATGTACTAATATATTAGTGCATAACCGTCAATAGTGATTTATGCTGTGCCATGTTTCACAAGCAGAAAGATGAGCATCCCATTATGATAGCGCCGGAACTGACCCTGTTTGCCGACAGCAATCGCCCCGACGGAGCGTCGGTCGGGCGGATCAAAAGGAGTTCGGCAAGCGAACAGATCCACAGCGCCCTCAGAGAGCGGATCATTTCGCTGGAACTGGAACCGGGTCGCAACCTCTCGCGCCAGGAGATCGCCACCCATTACGGTGTCAGCCAGACACCGGTGCGCGACGCGATGCTGAAACTGGAAGAAGAGGGCCTGCTGCTGATCTTTCCTCAATCGAAGACGGAGGTATCGAAGATCAATGTCGCCCATGCGCGCGAGACACAATTCCTGCGCCTGTCTGTGGAACTGGAGGTCGCGAGAACGATCGCTGCAATGGCGGACAAGAGTTGCCTTTCTACGGCACGCGAGGCCTTGTCACTGCAGCACGCCGCTATCGGTGCTGGTGATATCGGCCGCTTTGCACGGCTTGACCACCTTTTCCATCAGGCTCTCTGCGGGGCGGCAGGAGCCGCAAATCTTTGGGAGCTGATCACCTCGCGGTCGGGACACATCGACAGGCTTCGCAACCTCAATTTGCCTGATCCCGGCAAGCCTGCGAACATTATCCACTATCACGGGCTTATTTTGAAAGCACTCGAAGCCGGCGACATGTCTGCTGCCGAAGCCGCCGTCAGGGCGCATTTATCGGGGACCCTTTCGCAGATGAAAGAGATCAAGTCCCGTCATCCCGATTACTTCGCGCCGAGCGAGAGATAGGCAGCGTCGGCAGGGCGTGACGATGGCGACGCTCGTCGCTCGTCTGCCAACTGGCTGCGGAAACGTGACCGTGTCACGGACAGTCCTCATCCGACAGGCGATGAATGACACCGATCAGCAGATCGAGCCCGGCCAACATGGTTGCTTTGTCGCTTGCAGGCAGATCGGCGAGCATGAGTGACACACGATCGCGCCATTCCTGGCGCGTGCCATGGATGATCCGAAGTCCTTCCTCGCTCAGGAAAAGCTCGACTGCACGAGTGTCCGCCAAAGACTTTTCGCGCCGGACCAGCCCCTTTTTCATAATGCCCGAAAGGCTGCGACTGATGGTCGATTGAAAAATGCCGGTCTGTTCCGACAATGCCTTGACGCCGCATCCGGGCTGGTCGGCAATGGCCGCCATGATGATGATTTGCTGTACGCTCAGATCATGCGTTCGCGCTTCGCTGGGACGGTACTGCAAAAGTTCGACGGCCAGTCGCTCCAGCGCCAGCGCGGCATGGCGTGTGGTGCCAAGCTCATCATCATTGTTCGCCTTTTGCGCGACCATCCGTCTTTTTCTCCACCCGTTTGCCAAATCCGCCTTCAAATCGCAGTTACCGGCAGGGCTGGTCAAGCCGCCAGCCTTTTCTGATCCGCAGCATTTGTGATTTTTATCTGTCGCGCGCCGGACAAGCGCATGATCGTCAGGGCAAGCGCAAGACTTAGTGCCCCGATCAGGATAGCCAGGAGCCCGGCTGGCAACTCATAAGGTGTGAACAGCTGGCGACCGACAAGATCGCTTGCCACAATCACGCTGCCACCCAGAACCGTGGATCCGACAAGATGGGTGCCGACTGAGCGCAAGCCGATCACGCGGGCGATTTGCGGCGCGGCCAGACCGACGAAGGTAATGGGACCGACCAACAGCGTTGCCGCCACCGTCAACAAGGCCATCGCCAGAATGATGACGATGCGGGCACGTGCCAAGGGCATGCCCAGAGCACGCCCGGTGGCATTGCCAAGCGGCAGGATGTCCAGCCAGCGCAGCGCCGGCAAGACCATCAATGCGCCAACAATTCCGAGAACAGCTGGAATGCTGAGCAGCGTATAGGAGGCCCGATAGGTCGAGCCTGACATCAGAGCCAGGATCTGACTGACCCTTGGATCGCCTGTGGCGAAGAAAATCAAGATCGTGGCATCGGCAATCGCCGTGATGGCGATACCGACCAGGATGAGGCGGCGAGGATCGAAATCCTGTCGGCGACCATAGGTCAAAACGGCGAGCAATACGATGATGGCTCCGGTAAGGGCGCCGGCCGTCTGGCCGGCGGTGCCGGCGGTTGGCAGGATCAGCATGACGATGATCGTTCCCATGATGGCACCGGCGGATATGCCCATGCTTTCCGGGCTTGCCATGGGATTGGCCAGCAGCCGCTGCCCAAGGCAGCCGGCACATCCAAGTGCGCAGCCCGCGAGCAGAGCCGTCAGGACGCGAGGCGCGCGCCAGTCGAAAACCAGCGACATCTCCAGTCTGGGAACGAACAGTGCGACGGCCATACAGGCAAGAAGGACCAGACCGCAGGCGGCGACAATTGCCCATTGGCCAGCCCTGTCGCGATTTACACGGCTGCGCAACCAAAGCGAATGCTCCGACTGCAAGGGCGACCCCGTGACCTTGCGCAAGAGGTAGAGGATCAAGGGTGCGCCCAGCAGTCCGGCAAGGGCACCTGCTGGCAGGAAGGCGGCCAGAGATTTCAGCAGGAACTGCAGTGCCTGATCGGTGACGCCCAGAAGCAAAGCTCCCATGAGGGCTGCGAGCAGGAGCTGCGGGACCACCCGACGCGCGCCGATCATCCGCGCAATATGCGGTGCTGCCAGTCCGACGAAGGCGATGATGCCGATCGTCGCCGTGATGGCGGCGGTGATGAGGATGGCAGCGCTCAGCAGAATGGCGCGCGACCAGCCGACGGACACTCCGGCGGAACGGGCAACACCGCTGCCGAGACCGAGCAGGGACAAGGGCCGCGCCATTGCCAGCACAATTGCCGCACCAACCAGCAGCTTCGGTGCCAGAAAGCGCACACCGTCCCAGCCGTTTTGTGCCAGATCGCCGGCGCCCCAGATGAACATGCTGTTGAGATAGTGATCCTTGAGAATGAACAGGCATGTGGTGACGGCGGCGAGTGTGAAACTGACGGCCATACCGCTCAGCAGCAGCGTCAGCGGATCTTCGAGTTTGCGTCCGCTGATCAAAGCGACCAGTCCCCAGGCAAGGAATGAGCCCATAAGCGAGATTGCAAAGGCATGATCGGCATGCAGTTCCGGTGCGAGCAACAAGGCAAGGGTGAGTGCCAGTTGCGCTCCGGCCGAGACCCCCAATGTGGAAGGCGAGGCCAGTGGATTGAGAAGGCTGAGCTGGAAAACACCACCTGCAAATCCCAATCCCGCACCGGCTATCAGCGCCATCACCAATTGCGGCAAATAGACATAGCTCATCCGGATCGAGGATGCTGTCTCGGCCGCATCGCCCGAACCGAAGGGCATCCATAAAGCTGCGCCGCCGATTGCCTTTGCATTGGCATCGACCAGAAAAACCAGCAGTACCAAAAGGACCAGCAGCGGCCAGGCCTGCAGGATCGTGTGCTTCGAACTATTCATGAGGGCAATCCGGCAGGGTTGCCGCAGTCAGCGCTTCGGCCAGGATTTTCGCTTCGGGCAAACCACCGAAGGACCAGATCGGCGGAAGCATCCGCAAGCGCCCTTTCGCCACTGAGGGTAAATGATCGAGTAGATTGTTGCGGGCATGACTGCCGTCCGCGTCGTCCAGAATGCGCGCGACTGGCAACGGGGTCGGCCCCACGGCAATCAGCGTTGCGTCGGGATAATCAAGCAATGCGCTTGCCGGTGCTGTGCTGAAGCCCCAGTAATTGGTCGGGCGTTTCCAGGCATTGTCGATATTGCCGGCCTTCAGCACATCTCCGTAGAGGCTGCCATCTGCAAAGACACGGATATGCCGTTCGTCGACGAAGTTCACGATCAGCACGGCGCAGGTGGCTGATGCGTTCAGCCGGCTTTGGCGCAAATCTTCCAATGCCTTTTCGGTGCTGCCAACAAGGCGTTCGGCGCGCGCGCCGGTATTCAGAAGACTGCCGAGTTCGCGCGTGATGCGGATCGAATTGTCCAAAGGCGTCTTGTCGGGTGTAAAGGTGGCAAAGACCTTTGTTTTCGCCACTGTCTCGAGCCGGGGGGCGATGCTGGAAAATTGCGGCGAGATCAGGATCAGATCGGGGTCTATGCCGCCTAATCGCTCCATATCGGGTGCCAGCCGCAGCCCAAGATCCACGATGTCGTCAGAGAGGTTCTCCTGTCCAACCCAGTCTGCATAGCCCTTTTTCTCCGCAAGCGCCGGCACATCCACGCCCAGTGCAAACAGCGTGGATGCCAGACCCCAATCCAGGGGCACGACGCGCAACGACTCTCGCGCACCCGCAACGGCGTCGAACGCAATATTCAGACAGAGCCAACACAAAATCGTAGATAGAAGACGTCTGATCACGCGATATATCCAACAGGTCGTCCATCTGCGGGATGCGTAAACACCTCGATGGGAATGTCGTATACTTTCGTCAGCGTCGCCGCAGACATGACCTGCTGTGGCGTATCGATGGCGGCAAGCTGGCCGTCGCGCAAAGCCATCAGGCGGTCGCAGAAACGGGCTGCGATATTGAGGTCGTGAACGATCAAAACGACGCCGATGCCGTGCTGATGGGCGATCCGCCTCAAGAGTTCCAATGTCCTGGCCTGATGTGCCATGTCCAGTGCCGATGTCGGTTCATCGAGCAGCAGAAAACGTCGGGCCTGCGCCAGCACCATGGCAATCCAGACGCGCTGCTTTTCCCCGCCGGAAAGAGTTGAGACCAGCCGGTCGGCATGACGCATGGAATCGGTTTCTTCCAGTGCGAGCGTGACCGCCTGACGATCGTCAGGCGACATGCGTCGCAACGGGCCGTGCCAGGGATAACGCCCCAGCGCGACCAGTTCACGCACCGAATGGTTGTCGCTTGCGGGCAGGGTTTGCGGCAGATAGGCCACTTCGCGGGCAAAACCCCGGCCACGCCAGTGGCTCAGTGGTTTTCCCAGAAAGTCTACACGACCTTGATCCGGTCGGATTTCGCCGGCGAGCATTTTCATCAACGTGCTTTTGCCGGCTCCGTTTGGCCCGATAATGCCAAGAACCTGGCCCGGCTCAACGCCGAAGCTGATATCCCTGAGGATCGTCCGGCCGTCGCGGACATAGTGCAGGCCATCGACGGCAAAACCCAGGGTGCCGGGGGATACCCCCTTGCCCTGGGCTGCCGTCTTCGCAAATGAAGCCAGTGTTACCATTTGAATGTCAGCTTCGCCTGTAGCGACCGCCGTTCTCCGTAGTAGCAAGCCTTATCACCGGCACAGGCAGCGACGTAGTGCTTGTCGAACAGGTTGCTCACATTAAGGGAAATATCCGCGTTCTTGTAGGTGTAACCGATACCGGCATCGGCAACCACATAGCTTGGCACGACAAGCGTATTGGCTCCATTTGCATAGGACCTGCCGACATAGCGGGCGCCCGCGCCTATGCGCAATCCTTCCAGCTTGTCAGTGAAACTATGGCTGACCCAAAGCGAGGCCATGCGCTCGGGCACGCCGATCGGCGTCATGCCCTGGTCGTCATTTTCAGATCGAGTAATCTCCAAGTCGTAATTGGTGAAAGAAGCCAAGATGTCCCAGCCGTCAACGACACTTACCGTGCCCTGCAACTCAATGCCGCGAGATTCGACTTCACCCGTCTGGATCTTGTAGGCCGTGTTGTTTGGATCAGTTGTCAGCACGTTTTGGCGCGTCAGGTCGAACCAGGCAGCGGTCAGGCGGAAGCGCCCTTCCGGATCCTGATATTTGGCACCAATTTCATATTGCTTGCCGGTCTCCGGGTCGAATGCATTGCGGTTGACATCTGTCCCGGTGAGCGGATTGAAGGATGTCGAATAGCTCACATAGGGACGGAAACCTGAAAACAGCTCATAGCTGGCCCCGATGCGCCCCGTCAGCGCGGAGTCGTGGTTGGAAGACTCCGTGTTCGCAATTCGATCTTCCGTCTCTTGGTAAACCCAGTCCTGACGCAGGCCGGCTGTCAGGTCGAGCTTGTCGGTCACGTCGACCTGGTCCTGAATATAAAGTCCCAGCCTGTGGGTTCTGGTGCGAGCATTTGTCGTGTAATCCGGTGTGGTGACACTGATGCCGTAAACCGGGTTGGTCAGGTCCAGAGCATAATAATTGCCGCTTGGATCGTTTCCGAAGCCATATTTGTTATCGAAATCCTCGTAGCTATAGTCGAGACCCGCCAGAACATGGTGATGCATCGTCCCGGTGTTGAAGTTGCCTTCGAGATGGTTGTCCGTCTGGAAGGTCCCCACAGTCTGATCGGCGACCAGAGCCTGACGAAGCAACAGCGTGTCCGGATAGGTGGAAAAATAGCTGCTGGCGAGACCCACGCCATAGAGCGTTTCGTAATCGGTAGAGACACGGGAATAGCGCGTGTTCTGTGAAAATTTCAGACCATTGTCAAATGTGTGCTCGATCTCGTAGCCAAGCATCAGCTGGTCGCGCTCATAGCTGTCGAAATCGGTGTCGCCGGTGAAGAAGTCCGTGGGGATGCGTCCGAAGGAGGCCGAACCGACCGACGCACCATAGGGCAGGAAGCTGGTCGCTGTGCCGGTCTTGTCTTTTTGCACCTTGGCCATGATCGTGATCCGGGTGTCCTCGTCCGGCTTGACGGTCAGCGACGGTGCGATGAAGACGTGGTCGTCGTCGACATTGTCGACCTGTGTCTCGCCGAGCCGGCCAAGGGCCGTCAGTCGACCGAGCAGTGTTCCGTCTTCGTTGAGGACCCGATTGACATCGATTGCAACGCTGCCGCTTTGCGGCACGCCGCCGATAAACGACAGCTCGGTAAAGTCCTCGTCTTCCGGCTTCTTGGACACGAGGTTGATCAACCCGCCCGGGCTGCCGGCACCAAACAGCGATGAGCTTGGCCCCAGCAGTACCTCCTCGCGTTCCAGACCGTATGGATCGACGCGGAAATTGGCGTAAGATTGCGAATGCAGCTGCAGGCCATCCAGATAGAGGCCGTTATCCTGAGCGCTAAAGCCGCGCATGAAGAACCAGTCATAGCGCGTATCGACCCCATAGGCCTCGCTTCTGACGCCCGGCGTATAGCGAAGGGCTGCACCAACACTGTCGGCACCCTGGGCATCCATCTGATCGCGGGTGACCACCGAAACGGACTGCGGCACCCGATCGATGTCGGTCGTCGTCTTCGTCGCGCTGTTGGCGGTCCTGGCGACGAATCCCTTCTTCTCCGCCGCCTTGCCGTTGACGAGAATGGTCTGCAGTACAGTCTCATCGTTGTTGGCTTCCTGAGCAAGCACAGGGCTTGTCATCGCGGTCGTCACCGCCAAGAGAGTGGAAAATGTCCTGAATCGCCAATGAAATGAACTGAAACGCATTATAGAGCCCCGGTATGATACGAATAAAGATAGCGGTGCTATATATTTATAGATGACTAATTGCGTCAAGTTATTATTTTTGTCGCAACATGTCGACGGGAGATGCGCGTTTTTGAACCTGGTCCCGGTCGCGCAGATCAAGAGGGATGGGGCGCCGCATCACGGGAATGGCGGTCGCGATCGGGTGTTCTTTGTCAGCCAGAGTTGCAGGGTTTTCACGACCACCAGTCTCAAGGGATAGCCGTGTTTCAGGGCTCGGTGCAGGGCATGGTCATTTTCGTCAAGGCCGAACTCTGCGGAGAGGGTGGCGATATCGAGATTGCGTTCTCGCATCAGGTATTCTGTTTCCGCAATCGTCTCGCGGGTCAGATAGCGCCCGGTTGCGATTGGAGCGGCGGTTTTTGGATTGCTGCCGACAAGGCCATTGCCATTATCCTGCCCGGACAGAAAGTCGAGAAACTGCTGGCGTTCATCGGAGCTTGCCTTTGTCCAGGCCTGGGTCAGTTTTTCCAAGGGCGACTTCTTCTTTTTCTTGGGCATGTTCGTTTCGGCATCCGCTGTCTTGGCGTGTCGTTTTCTTCGCGTGTCAGGGAGTAGCCATCCCGCAAGCTATAGGCAAGCCGGCGACGATATCGTTTCGCCATTACCGAATGATGCGGGACAGACGAGAGGGACAATGATATGTCGATTGAAAGCGAACAGGGCGTTGCGGACCGCGAATTCGCGCTACTTGCACAGATTGGCGATTTTGACGCCGACCAATTGACCGACCATCTGGTGGAAGCGCTTTACGAAGCGCTGCGTATCCTGAAGGACGAAATTGCAGGCGATACGCTGCACTGAATGCCCATCCCATTGTCTTCAAACAATTCTGGATGCGAAACGGGTCCAGATCTCGCTCGCATTGATCTCGCCGAGCTTCTGTCACGCCTTGAGTGCTGCACTATCGCACGCATGGCGGATAGTTTAAGGCAACGTCCTCGCAACGTGTAAATCGGCGATAGTGAAATGCCAACAGACGAGATTGCAATCGTTGGCGGTGGACCAGCGGGTCTTGCCGCAGCGGAGGTCCTGTCATCGGCAGGTCGCCAAGTGACGGTCTATGACGCCATGCCCAGCGTGGCGCGCAAATTCCTGCTTGCCGGCAAGTCCGGTCTCAACATTACCCATTCCGAAGAATTGCCGCGATTTCTCCAGCGGTTTTCTGCGTGCGAAGAGCATCTGGCGCCCGCGATCCGGAATTTTACACCTGATAATATTCGCCAATGGGCGGCTGACCTCGGGACAGAGACATTCGTCGGCTCATCCGGTCGTGTTTTCCCGAGGGCCATGAAAGCATCGCCCTTGTTGCGCGCCTGGCTCGGTCGGTTGAAGGACCAAGGCGTGGCAATCCGCACGCGCCATCGGTGGACAGGTTTCTGCGAGGGCGGACTGGCTTTTGACACGATGGAAGGTGTCCGTGTGGTTTCAGCCGGCAGCACATTGCTGGCACTTGGTGGTGCCAGTTGGCCGCGTCTGGGTTCGGACGCGTCATGGATCCCCTGGTTGCGCGGCAAGGGCGTTGCAGTGCAGGCTTTTGAGCCTGCCAATTGCGGATTCGATGTCAGCTGGAGCCCGCTCTTCCGGGAGAAGTTTGCCGGTGCGCCGATCAAATCGGTGGAGGCGCGTTCTGATGCAGGCCATTTCCCGGGCGAGTTCGTCGCCACGCAGCACGGTATCGAGGGAAGCCTTGTCTACGCCCATTCCTCTGCGCTGCGCGACAGGCTGAGATCAAAGGGTGAGGCAGCGATGGTGGTGGACCTGACACCCGGGCGCTCCATCGAGCGTCTAAAACATGACCTTGAACGCCAGAGCTCCAAGGCCAGCTTTGCCACGAGACTGAAAAAAGCAGCCGGGCTCGGCGGGGTCAAGGTCGCCTTGCTACGTGAGCTGTTGACGGAGGCGGAGCGCAGCGATCAGTCCATTCTTGCGGCCCGGATCAAGGCGCTTTCCATACCAGTCGACGCGCCGCGTCCGATCGCGGAAGCCATTTCCTCTGCCGGCGGCGTGTGCTGGAGCGCGGTCGATCAGGACTATATGCTGAGAGAGTTACCCGGCGTATTTGTCGCCGGCGAGATGATCGATTGGGAGGCGCCCACAGGTGGATATCTGCTGACAGCATGTCTTGCCAGCGGCCGTGCCGCCGCTCGGGGAATGCTGCGTCGGCTGTCCGCGCAGCGCTCATAAAAAAGGGGCCGCAGATTTGCGGCCCGATTTCGCTTTCATCTCAGCCCTCCAGACGACCCTACCGCGTGACGATCTCCGGGCCCATCATGGCATATGGCAGCCAGGTCGAAATCACCGGCACATAGGTGACAAGGATCAGGAAGGCGAAGAGCACCGCGACAAATGGCATGGCCGCCTTGACCACCTGAACGAGGCTCATGCCGGTGATGCCGGATGTCACGAAGAGGTTCAGGCCGATCGGTGGCGTGATCATGCCGATTTCCATGTTGACCACCATGATGATGCCGAGATGCACCGGATCCACACCCAGTTCCATTGCGATCGGGAACACCACCGGAGCGACGATCAGCAACAGCCCCGACGGCTCCATGAACTGACCGCCGATGAGAAGCAGAACGTTGACGGCGATCAGGAAGGTAAACCAGGTAAAGCCTGCATTCACCATCACTTCGGTGATCACCTGCGGAATGCGTTCCGAGGTGAGAACATGGGCAAAGAGCAGCGCGTTGACGATGATGAACATCAGCATCACTGTTGTTCGCGCGGCATCCACGGTGGCCTTGCGTGTTTCGTCGTTGAAGAAGGCACGGAAGAAGTTCCGCCCCATCAGGCTCAAATTGCGTCCCCAGATCGGCAGGCTGGCGAGAAGATATCCGGGCAAAGCGCCCAGGCCGGCGTTGTCTCCACGCCAAAGGGTATAGGAAATTGCAATTGCGATTGCTGCGATAAGGCCAATCAGTGCCCTGAAGTGGAACGTGACATAAACACTGTCTACGCCGTCCGTCGCAAAGAAGGACAAAATCATCCAGACGAAGAAGAACGACACGGCATAGACGAGGGCTGAGAACCCCACCTTGGCCTTGCGGCTATCGGTTTCGCTGACCCATGGAATGTTCTTCATCGGGCCCATATCGCGGTAAATGAAGAGGGCGATGAAGAAGGAATAGACCGCAGCGACGGAGGCTGCCTCTGTTGGCGTGAAGACACCACCGTAGATGCCGCCCAGAATGATGATGATCAGGAACAGACCCCAGCCAGCCTCCTTGCCGCCATTCAGGAGCTCTCCGAAACCCCTCCAGGGTTCGGCCGGAAGGTTGCGTATGCGGGCAAACACGTAGATCGCGATCATCAGCATGAGCCCGGCGATGATGCCAGGCACCACGCCTGCCAGGAACATGCGCCCGACGGATACGTCCGTGGCGGCCGAATAGACGACCATCACGATGGACGGTGGAATGAGAATGCCGAGCGTTCCTGCATTGGCGATGATGCCGGCTGCAAATTCCTTGGAATAACCCACCTGTCTCATGCCGGCGATGGCGATCGTGCCGATGGCGACTACAGTTGCCGGAGACGACCCGGACAATGCTGCGAACAGCATGCAGGAGAGGACCGAGGCCATAGCGAGACCACCGCGCAAATGGCCAACGGTTGCGATGGCAAAGCGGATCAGTCGCTTTGCAACACCACCGGTCGACATGAAGACAGAGGCCAGCACGAAGAATGGAATTGCCAGCAGCGTGTAATTCTGTGCGGCTGTGAAAAGTTGAAGCGCGATCGACGACATGGAATCGCTGGAAAAGAAGGCGATCGTGACGATCGACGACAGACCAAGTGCGATTGCGACGGGGGCGCCGAGAAAGAGAAGCCCGAACAACAGGCAGAAAAGTACGATCATTTCCATCGCGGTCAGTCCTTCAGCGCATCTTTGTTTTCAGCGACAAGATCTTCAGCCTCATGGCTTGCGATCATCAACTCACGTTCGCCGCGCCAGACCTGAACGAAGGCCTGCAGGGAACGGTAACCCAGAAGCCCAAGACCGATGGGAAGGATCAGATAGGCGATCCAGCGCTGTACGCGTTCCTGGAGCCCGAACATGTCCTGAATGAAAACCGGGTAGCGCAGATCGTCGAGACCGATGCCGGCCTTGAAGAAGCGCGCCCAGTAGAAGATTGCGCCTCCCTTGGTGTCAGCACCGAACCAGGTGAGCCAGTCGGATGACAGCAGGATCAGGGCATAGAAGACACCGGTCAGAGCACCGAACAATGCGGCAATGCGGAAACCGCGTGCCGGCAAGAGCCGGATTGCTGCATCAACTCCAAGGTGAAGGCCCTGTTTGATGCCGTAGCCCATGCCGAAGAGAATGAGCCAGGCAAACAGGATCCGCGTCAGTTCCAAGGCTCCGCCCCAACCGCTGTTGAAGCCGTAGCGGGCAACCACCTGAACGAAGGAGATGATGGTGATCGAGGCAATCAGCACCGCGAGCACGTTTTCCTCGAAGCGGGTTACGGCTTCAGGATGACGTCGCTCGATGAGATATAGCCCGCCGATCATGAAAAGAATTGCGAAATAAGGCCAGTAGGCAGCCATGATGTCCCCCGGCGGTCGCTTACGAACCGCAGAATTCGAAACCGGAAAGCCTCACCCGGACCGACTGGCCGGGTGAGACTGATTGTGGGATCAGGAAGCGTCGTTTGCAGCGACGGCGGCATCGATCAGGTCGTTGCCGATATCGCCTTCAAACTGGGCCCATACAGGCTTCATGGTGTCGACCCATGCCTTGCGCTGCTCAGGTGTCAGCTCGCGAACCACGCCGCCGGCATCGATGATGTTCTGACGGTTCTTGGCTTCGGTATCAGCCACGGACGCGTTGGCTGCTAGCGTTGCTTCCTCGCAAAGCTTGATGAACTGATCGCGGAAATCCGGCTCCAGGCCTTCCAGCCAGTCCGTCGAGGTCACCAGTAGATAGGCGAGAAGCTGATGGTTTGTTTCCGTGATACCATCCTGCACTTCGAAGAACTTCTGGGTGTAGATGTTGGACCAGCTGTTTTCCTGACCGTCGACAACGCCGGTCTGCAGCGCGCCGTAGACTTCCTTGAAGGCGAGCTTCTGGGCCGAACCGCCCATGGCCTCGATCATGGCTTCGGCCACGTCGGAGGTCTGGATACGGAATTTCAGGCCGTCGGCATCGCTCGGCATCAGCAAAGGCTTGTTGGCCGAAAACTGCTTGAGGCCGGACGACCAGTAACCGAGGCCGGTATAGCCATTCGGCTCCATGACCTTGAGGATGCTCTTGCCGTCTTCGCTATTGATGAAGCGATCGACGGAGGCGAGATCCTTGAACAGGAAGGGCAGGTCAAAGAGACGATATTTCAGAGTATAGGCTTCGAACTTGGACAGCGAGGGGGCTGCCAGTTGCACGTCGCCGAGCAGCAGGGCTTCGAGCACCTTGTCGTCGTCGAAGAGTGTCGAGTTCGGGAAGACCTCCATGCAGGCCTTGCCGTTCATTTCCTTGTTGACTCGCTCTGCCAGAAGCGTTGCCGCGTCACCCTTTGGATGTCCGGTTGCCGCGACCACGTGGCTGAACTTGATCACCATTTCGCCGGGATCACATTCGCTCGCCTGTGCGACCGAGCTTGCGGCGGTGATTGTCAAAGCCGAAACGGCTGCCAAAAGAAGTGTTTTCATCTGTATCTGTCCTCCACAGGGGCGATGATGCCCATTCGATGTATCAGGAGACCTTCCGGTCGCCTTCACCCAGCTGTCGGGGAAAATGAAGCGCACATGCGAGATGAGGCCAAAAGGCCCCATTGTTCTGCTGATGTCGCTGATGATCTCCCAACCTCCAAGCTGTATATTAGCTCGCAAGCGGCGTGCCAGTTTCGGGGGAAACGGAAAAAACTTATGGAAACAGACTGTTGGCTTTGAGAGGCGGATTTGATGGCCTTCAGCGGGGGCTGTCAATGTGTCGTTGGCTACACACGAAATTGAGGCGAATGGGTATTTTGGTACCCAACATCAGTCAGTCTGCTCGTCATATTCGATGCCCAGTCGTTTCATCTTGTCGTAGAGACCCTTGCGCGAAATCTGCAGCGCTTCGTAGGTGGGCTTCAATGCCCCATCATTGCGCGTGAGTTCCGCCAGAATAATTGCCTTTTCCATCCGTTGCAGACGGTCGGCCAAGGCGCCATGGATTTCAGAACCGTCGTCGGGACCATCGCCTTCGTTGGGAAAGCCAGTCCACATGCCCAGCACGAACCGATCGGCATAGTTTCGAAGTTCGCGCACGTTTCCTGGCCAATCATGGGCCATCAGCTGCATTTCCAGTGACGGTGGCAGATGCGGTATCTCCCTGCGAAAGCGCGCGCGCGCCTCGCGTGCGAGATGAAAGAAAAGAAGGGGAATGTCTTCCCGCCGCTCCCGCAAGGGCGGGATCGACAAGGTTACGACATTCAATCGGTAGTAGAGATCGGACCTGAAATCGCCACGCTTTCCGGCGTCACCGAGATCTGTCTTGGTCGCGGCCAGAAAGCGGATGTCGAGCGCGATCGGTTTGTTGGACCCCAACCGCTCGACGGTTCTGGTCTCGATGGCCCGCAAGAGTTTGGCCTGAAGATCAAGCGGCATCGATTCGATTTCATCAAGGAAGATCGTCCCGCCATTGGCGTGTTCCAGCTTGCCGATGCGCTGTTTCTGGGCGCCGGTAAAGGCGCCGGCTTCATGGCCGAACAATTCTGCTTCGATGATATCCGCAGGCATGGCGGCACAGTTGATTGCCACGAAATTACCCTTCACCCTGCCGCCGAAATCGTGAAGTGCGCGGGCCACCACCTCTTTTCCGGAACCCGTTTCCCCGGTGATCAGAATGTCGACATCGGTGTCTGCCAGCATGACGATCTGTTCGCGCAGCTTGGTGATCTCGGGTGTCCGTCCGATCAGCCGAAGCGCGAATTCATCGCGACCTTCGAGCTCGGAGCGAAGCGTCCTGTTTTCAAGTACCAGCCGTCGCTTTTCCAGTGCACGCTCGATCACGGTATAGAGGCGTGAGACCTGAAAGGGCTTTTCGATAAAATCATAGGCGCCGGCCCGCATGGCATCGACGGCCATCTGCACGTCACCATGGCCGGTGATCAGGATGACCGGCAGGGTTGGATCGATGGCAAGGGCGGATTTGAGCACTTCCAGTCCGTCGATGCCGGGCATGCGGATATCTGTGACAACGACGGCATAGGCCTCCTGACCCAACCTGCTGAGGACACTCTCGGCCCTTTCATGAACAGAAACCGGCAGACCTTCCAGCTCAAGGCCCTGGGCCAGGGCGTGGCGCAAATCGTCGTCATCGTCGAGGAGGTGCACAATTGGCTGCGCCGAGCCGGAAGAGTTAATCATGGGGCGATCCGTTTCAAGCGCGGTCATGCGGCAACGAGCGTTACGAGAAAGGAGCAACCTTGATCGTCACGGTCGACGAGATCAATAGCGCCACCGAAATCATGGACGATATTGTAGGCAATGGACAAACCGATGCCGATGCCGGAACCGACTTCCTTCGTGGTGAAAAATGGATCGAAAATGGACGGTCTCAATTCTGGCGAGATGCCGGGTCCATTGTCGGTCACAAGTATGGAAATCCTCTCTCCGGCCTGTTCGAGCACAAGCTTTATTCTTCCGCCGCGTGCGCCTTGCAGCACATCGATGGAATTGGTGATGAGGTTGACGAAGACCTGTGAGAGCCGAACGCGACCGCCAATCACAGAGACATCGCGCAATCGGGGATCGAGCTCTATGGCAACGCCGCACTTGCGCGCGCGGGGTGTGACGAGGATCAGGGCCTCATCGAGGACCTGACCCAGGCCGATCGCACCCTTGGTTGTTTCGGGCTTGCGGGAGAAAGACAAGAGTGCGCTTGACAGCTCGGCCATGCGGTCGACCATGGCGCTGATGCGCCCGAGATTTTCGACCGCATGGTCTATGCGTCCCTTGTCCAGCTGGCGTTTGGTATTGTCTGCATAGGTCTTCAGGGCTGCCAGAGGTTGGTTGATCTCATGGCTGAGGGTGGTCGACATCTGCCCGATAACCGCGAGCTTGGCAGCCTGAATGAGATCCATCTGGGTCTTCATGAGCTTTTCTTCGGCGAGCAGGCGCTCCTCCACCTCCCTGGACAGGGAAAGGTTGCTGTCGCTCAACGCCTTGGTGCGGTCTCTTATGATGCGCTCAAGTCGCAATGCGGTGGCCCGATCACGGCGCCTGCGCATCACGGAGAGTTCGCGGCGATGCAGAACGAACGCTGCCATCAGCGCCAGCGACAGGCATGCCAGGAAAGCGATGATAGCGCCGGTATAGGCAGCACTTTCAACCGGGCGGATATCGCCGAGCACATGAAGCTGCCAGCCCAGAAGCGGAAGGTCCCGCACCAAGTCGGTATGAACCAGAGTTGTTTCACGCAATTTCATGAAGCCCGTGCGTTCATCGCGGTCGAGAACGTCTTCCACTTTTTTCAATCGCCAGGCAGTTCGGTTGGTCAGAAAGATAATGCCGCGCTCATCGCTGACGAAGATCGGATCGGTCGAGAGGGACCACGTGGCCTCGATGCTGTCGAACTCGACGTAGATTGCGACGATTCCGACGAAGCGACCGTCGCGGCGAATGCCGGAACTGAAAGCATAGGCACGGTTTCCGGATTCCATCGACACCGCGGCGCGGCCAAGGCGCCCCTGGCGTGCAGTTTCAAGCAGAGTGGCCTTACCGGGCGGCTCTCCGGAAAAGAGTCCTCGCGCGGATGCAAGCACACTGCCATCCGCGCGGATGAAGACAACTTCCTGCGCCCCGGACATGCCGGTGATTTCCTCCGCCTTGGCTGCCGCGCGCGCAGCCGGGCTCTCCAACGTCTCGGATCTATCGAAAAGAAGTCCGATGTCATTCTGGCGCGATAACAGTGGCGGCAGGAGACGGTATTTCTCCAGGACCCCCGACAGGGTTTCGGCCTGAACCCCAAGGGTCTCCAAGGACTTCCGGCGGATTTCGTCGGCGGCCTGGTTCCCGGAAAATTTGGCGGTGGCATAAATGGTCACGGCTGAGATGAAGATCAGCAACAAGGCGAGGGCAAGCCTCGCATGATGGAACCTGCGGTGTGTTCGTGGACCGCTAGACGGATCGCTCATGGGATCCTTTGCTATCCATCGTTCCCTCACTGTCACCCGAGCTGCGCATTTGCATCGGCCTCGATCTCTTTGGTAATCCATTTGCGAAATGCTGCAAGAGGCGGGTAGTCCGCGCGCTCCTTGGGGAAAGCCAGATAATAGCGCTCGTTGCTTTCGATTGCCCGGTCTATGGCGGGCACCAGTTCACCGCGTCGCAACTCGTCCTGAATGAGAAAGACCGGAAGGAGCGCCACGCCGATGCCCGCCTTTGCGGCCTGCGCTGCTGTGGCAAACTGATCGAAGAGCATGCCGTTCACCGTCTCGTGGGACACGTCGCAATGGGTCAGCCATCGCTCCCACGCGTCGGGTCTGGTGGTGAGGTGCAATAGCGGGAACTTCAGCACATCGGCAGGCTCGGTGAGATCATGCGTTGCTTTGAACTCCGGACTGCAGGCAGGCATGGTTGTCTCTTTCATCAGAAAGGTCAGCTCGCCGCCTGGCCACATGGGTTGGCCAAAGTGAATGGCCGCATCGATGGAATCGAGACGAAAATCGAAGGGCGCGATGCGGGTCACCAGGTTGATCGTGATCCCCGGATTGCTCGACAGAAATTTTCCCAGCCGTGGTGCCAGCCAGCGCGCGCCGAATGTCGGAAGAATGGCAAGGTTGAGGGTGCCGCCATGCGGGTTGGCACGCAGCGCAAGCGAAGCGCTGGAAATGCGCCGCAAAGCCTCTCGTACTTCGCGTGCATAGCTCTCGCCTGCGACGGTCAGTCGTATGGTTTGACGCTCCCGCAGGAACAGTTCAACGCCAAGTTGGCTTTCCAGTGCCTTGATCTGGCGACTGACGGCACTCTGGGTGAGATCGAGCTCGCGCGCAGCGGCGGTCACGCTTCCGGCGCGGGCGGCGGCCTCGAAGGCTGACAGCAATGACAGGGAAGGCAGGAAACGCCGTGAAGGCAGCATGTTATACCTCGAGGGAATGAACTCTGGAGAAAATATCGCTGGAGCGCCGGAAAATCCTCCCCTAATTTCAAAAGGCTGAATATTTTTCGAGGGCTATGGGGAATGATCTGCCATCCTCTGTCGGAATGGCTCTTGAAAGTGCAGCCGAGGCAGGATTGCAGCGCTCTCGTCAGCCGACGTCGAACTCTAGGAAGACCGCCATGCTGAATGACGCTCGTTCTCACGGGCTTTGGGAAATGACCGCACCGGTGGCACCCGAATGTGAAGCGTTGCGTCATCAGTTGCGAGCGGACGTCGTCGTGGTCGGTGGCGGCTATACGGGCCTTTCGGCAGCACTTCATCTGGCCGAAGCCGGCAAGTCTGTGGCCGTGCTGGAGGCCAATGAAATTGGCTTTGGCGGTGCCGGACGCAATGTCGGCCTGATCAATGCGGGAATGTGGGTTTTACCCTCCGATATCCCCGGTGTCCTTGGCCCCGTTCACGGCGAGCGTCTTCTCGATCTCCTGGGAAATGCGCCTTACCTGGTGCGTTCGATCGTCGAAAAGCACCAGATCGACTGCGAGCTCGAAACGAACGGGACCCTGCACTGCGCTGTCGGCGAAGACGGATTGGCGGAGATCCGGCAGCGTTGTGCCGAATGGGCAGCACGGGGTGCGGATGTGAGCCTGCTTTCAGCTGAGGAGACCGCAAAGCGCATTGGAACCACGGCCTATGCCGGTTCTCTTCTCGACAGACGCGCTGGCACTTTGCAGCCTCTTGCCTATGTCCGTGGGCTTGCGCAGGCGGCGATTTCCGCTGGCGCCCAGGTGTTTACACGCAGCGCCGCTGTCGGTGTCGAGCGTGCAGGCAACCAATGGATCGTGACGACGGCAGGCGGCAGTGTGACTGCAGACTGGATCATCGTTGCCTCGGAGTTCTATTCCAGCGGTCCCTGGGAATGCGTGCGCAATGAGCAGGTCTCGCTTCCCTATTTCAATTTCGCCACGCGTCCGCTCGATGCGCGGCAGCTGACGCAGATATTGCCGGGGCGCGAAGGGTGCTGGGATACCAAGGAGGTTCTGTCTTCCTTCCGGATGGACCGCGCCGGCCGGCTGGTGTTCGGCAGTGTCGGAGCGCTGCGCAACACCGGTCTTTCTGTCCATCGTGCCTGGGCCAAGCGGTCGCTGAAAAAGTTGTTTCCAGGCCTGGGCGATGTCGAGTTCGAAGCAGAGTGGCATGGCCGCATCGGCATGACGTCTGACGCACTGCCGCGTTTTCATCGCTTTGCGCCGAATGTGATCGGTTTTTCCGGATATAACGGGCGCGGTATCGCACCCGGCACGGTGTTCGGAAAGACCCTGGCGCACCATATCACGGGAGAGATTTCACAAGAGGATCTTCCGCTGCCGGTCTCGGATGTCCGCCCGGCGTCGCTGAGGACGCTGAAGGGCTACTACTACGAAGCCGGTGCTCAAATCGCCCATTTCGCTGGCGCGCGCTTTTGACCGAAACAGTATAATCGCGTACGCCGAAACACCAAAAGTCCAGACAATAGGAACACCATGACCCTTGCCAAACTCAACCTTTCTGCGGAAATTCAAGCGATTTTCGCAAGTCTCGATGTTTCCGTTCAGGCTTTCAAGGGCGGCAGCCTTGCCGTTCATTCGCCAATAAATGGCGAACTGCTGGCGACACTCCATGAGACCAGTGCAGCGGACGCCGGCAAGGCGATCGATGCATCGCATCAGGCTTTCCTTGAATGGCGCCAGGTGCCGGCTCCCAAGCGTGGCGAACTGATCCGATTGCTGGGCGAAGAACTGCGTGCGCACAAGACGGCCCTTGGCCATGTGGTTTCCATCGAAGCGGGCAAGATCGTTTCGGAAGGTCTTGGCGAAGTCCAGGAAATGATCGACATCTGCGATTTCGCGGTCGGGCTTTCCCGCCAGCTCTACGGTTTGACAATTGCCACCGAGCGCAGTGATCACCGCATGATGGAGACCTGGCATCCGCTGGGCGTTACCGGCATCATCTCTGCCTTCAACTTCCCGGTTGCCGTCTGGTCCTGGAACGCAGCGCTGGCTCTGGTCTGTGGCAACCCGATTGTCTGGAAACCGTCCGAAAAGTCGCCACTCACCGCAATGGCGTCGCATGCAATCCTGCAAAAGGCGATTGCCCGCTATAACGCTGAAGGTGGAAATGCGCCGGAAGCGCTCTCGGCACTGCTGATCGGTGGGCGTGACGTGGGGGAAGTTCTGGTCGATCACCCGAAGGTTGCACTGGTATCGGCTACCGGTTCGACCGCCATGGGCCGGATCGTTGGACCGAAGCTTGCTGCGCGCTTTGCCCGCTCCATTCTTGAACTGGGGGGCAACAACGCGGCCATCGTCGGCCCGACCGCCGATCTTGATATCACCCTTCGTGGTGTTGCCTTTGCCGCCATGGGGACCGCTGGCCAGCGTTGCACCTCACTTCGCCGACTCTTTGTTCATGAGAGCGTCTATGATGAACTGGTGCCGCGTCTGCGCCAGGCTTACGGCTCTGTCAGCATCGGCAATCCGCTGGAAGCATCAACGCTGGTTGGCCCGCTGATCGACAAGGGTGCTTTTGACGGCATGCAGAAGGCGCTGTCGGATGCAAAGGCTGCGGGCGGTACTGTCACGGGTGGTGAGCGCGCACTCGCAGACGAGGCAGCCGATGCCTATTACGTGCGTCCGGCGATTGTCGAATTGCCCAAGCAGTCTGGCCCGATGGTTCACGAGACCTTCGCGCCGATCCTCTATGTCGTCAAATATAGCGACTTTGCAGATGCGCTGGCGATGAACAATGAGGTTCCGCAGGGCCTGTCGTCCTCGATCTTCACCAATGACATGCGTGAAGCCGAAATGTTCGTTTCAGCCTGCGGCTCCGATTGCGGCATTGCCAACGTCAATATCGGTCCTTCGGGTGCCGAAATCGGTGGCGCCTTCGGCGGTGAGAAGGAAACGGGCGGCGGTCGCGAATCCGGTTCAGATGCGTGGAAAGGCTATATGCGCCGCGCAACCAATACCGTGAACTACGGCAAGACCCTGCCGCTTGCTCAGGGCGTCAAGTTCGACATCGATTGATCGTCACGGTCATCTCCAAACCATTGAAGGCCGTACCTGTTCGGGTGCGGCCTTTGTCGTTCAGGCAATCAGTGTCGCGCGAGATCGCTCACATTTGATGAGCTGAGCCAATGGGCTTCCGCTTGTTCAAAGTCGGATTAGTGATTGCGAGTCAATGCTTCCTGCGCGCCGTAGAGCGTCATCACATCTGCCCGTCGGCAAAGCTCCGTTCCAGGCGTCATGACTGCAGCGGCTCCTGCCGCCTGGCCCATCCGGAAGGCTTCTTCCACGGATCGACCCTCTGCCAGTGACCAGACCATGCCCGCGACGAAGCTGTCACCGGCGCCGACGGCCGACTTTACCGGGACCGTTATTGCGGGTGAATGCGTGAGGTTGTCGATGCTTGCAAGGATCGCTCCATCCGCTCCCATTGTCACGGCGATACGGTCTGCCGCACCGTCGCGGATCAAAGCCTGCGCGGCTGGACCTGCGGTTGCGTGATCAAGTTCTCGTCCGAGGAAGCCTTGCAGCTCGCCGAGGCTTGGCTTGATCAGAAATGCCTTGGCACTCGACAGAGTGGTTCGCAGTGCCGGGCCCGACGTATCCAGAACGAGGCGCTTTCTGCGGTCGGCAACGATTTTTGCGATACGGACATAGGTGTCGGCTGGGGCGCCGCGTGGCAGGCTGCCGCTGGCGACGATGTAATCCGCGTCGGTCCGTTCAAGCAGATCGAAAACTGGTGCGAGTTCTGCCTCACTCACCAGTGGCCCTTCGGGCACAAAGCGATATTCGACATTGGTCGAGAGATCGCGGACATTATAGGCAACCCGCACCGGATCTTTGATCGTCACGACATGCTGAAGCATGTCCAAAGGTGAAAGCATGGCCTCGAGAAGCGTGCCGGTGTCCCCGCCCGACAGATAGACAAGCTCGCACGTACCGCCGAGTTCTTGGACCACGCGCGCGACATTTATGCCGCCACCGCCGGCATGCTGCTGCTGCCTATGGGTCCTCGTTTTGTGCGTATGTTGCACCGCTTCGGCATCGCTGGAGATGTCGATGGCGGGATTGAGTGCAATGGACAGGATTTTTGCCATGCGCAAGTCTTAGCCCTAATTTGTGACAGGGGATAGAATCGACAGGCAGCAATCGACGCAGATTTGTCCTGTTACCACCCTTCGGCCAAGACCTTTTCCAGCATGTCGGCGAAGAAATCCGCGCTTTCCTGACTGAGGCAGAGCGGCGGCTTGATCTTCAGGACGTTCAAGTGGTCGCCGGTTGGTTGCATGATAACGCCAAGCGACAGAAGGCGCTCGCAGATGGCGGCGGTTTCCTGCATTGCCGGCTCAAGCGTTTCCCGGTCGCGAACAAACTCCAGGCCGAGATAAAGCCCCATTCCATGCACTGCGCCAGCGAGAGGATAGCGATCGACGATCGCCTCCAGCCGTGACTTCAAGTGATCTCCCACGATCCGTGCATTGTCCTGGAGCTTGTCGCTTTCCATGATGTCGAGGACAGTCATGCCCACTGCGCAACTGACAGGGCTTCCGCCGGATGAGGAGAAGAAATAGCCTTCTCGCTCAAGGTTTTCGGCAATTTCGCGCGTTGTGATGACGGCGCCCAGTGGCTGGCCGTTGCCGATGCCCTTGGCGACCGTGATGATATCCGGGACCACATCCTGTTGTTCAAAGCCCCAGAAATGATGGCCCAGTCGTCCAAAACCGACCTGGACCTCATCGGCGATGCAGACACCGCCGCGGGCGCGAATAAGAGCGTAGACGTCGTGAAGGTAGCCTTGCGGCAGGGGAATGCCGCCGGCGTTGCCGTAAACCGCTTCGCAGATGAAGCCGGCGAGGCCGGTTCCGGCCTCTTCGATACGGTCGAGCGCTGATTTCACGGCATCGACATAGCCGGCGACCGAATTGCTCCCACGGAAGGGACCGCGATAGGTGTTGGGCGCCGTGACCGCATGAACCCAGTCCGGGCGTGTCTCGCGCGCCAGAGGATTGTCGGCGATGGATGTTGAGACGGCGTCACTTGCGACGGTCCAGCCGTGATAGGCTTCGAGCAGGCTTACCATGTTGCGTTTGCCGGTATGCGCCCAGGCAAGCCGCAAGGCGAGGTCGACGGCTTCAGATCCGCTGTTGACCAGATAGACGGTGTCCAGTCCGTCTGGCGCAAGTTCGGCGAGACGGGCCGCGTAATCTGCAACGGCGGCGTAATGAAACCGGGAATTGGTATTCAGAAGTCGCCATTGGTGGCCGGCGGCGCGCGCCAGACGTTCATCGCCATGTCCGACAATGGCGACATTGTTGACCATATCCAGATAGGCGCGTCCGGTCGTTGCAAACATATGCTCCTTCCGACCGCGCTCTATTTCCGGTGGAACCGCATAGTAGTGTTTCTGCGGCTTGGCAAAATGAGCGTCGCGGCGTTCAAGCAGCTTGGCACTGTCGAGCGCTGGAGCAGCCAGGTCCACACCAAGCAGTGCCGACGGATCAGGGCACAGCCTCGACCAGGTGTCGGCATGCGACGGCCGCGCGAACAATGGTGGTATCAGATCGGCATCGCGGCACAATTGCAGTCTGAGACCTCCGACAGCACCCTGTGCACCCGCAATCACGCCGATGCTGTCCGCCGCATCCACTGCAGTGCCAGTCTCCAACGGGCAGTCGAGGCCGTAGATATGCAAAACCAGGTTGTCGGTTGCCAGCATGAGATGCTGGCCGTCCCTCTTGATCGTGCCGGCAAAAGGTGCCGCGGCCCTGGTCCCCGCTGGCAGGCAGATATCCACATGCAGCGCAAATGTTGAAGGTTCGCGTGCAGAATGAAGCTTGGTGTAGGACAGGCGGTGTTCGCCGTAGCGCGTGGATGCAGCACCGGTATCGGCTGCTGCCTTGGCGAGCAGCTTCCAGTCTATTTCCTGATCCTGCCAGTTGTCGCCGACGAAATCCTCACTGGTGACCGACAGGTCGGTGAGACCGAAGGATTGCGGCTCGACCTCGGGCAAAAGACGACCAATCCAGGGTTCAGAGGGCGCCTCCGCCATGCCGGTTGCCAGAAGAATGGCCGTTTCCATCAGCGAGAGCGGCACGGATGTGGCGGTTTCGAAGATCTCCCGTTCATGAGCGATGTTGGACATCACATATTCATTGTCCGGATCGATGGACAATTGCTGCTCGCCGCTGGCGGCAAGGATGCCGGCACGGGCGACGATAAGCGGCCAGAGTGCGCGTAGCTCCGACGGGTTGAGCGGATAGGTCTCGCAGAAGGCTTCAATCGTCGGCAGAACATAAAAGGGATCGCCGTCGGCATGATGGAGCAGGGCGGTGCAGGTCACGGCCAGTTCGCCAACCAGCCAGCCGTCGATCAGGTCGCCAAAGTCGATCACACCGTAAGGGATCAGGTGCCCGTCCCCGTCACTGGCGCTGACGACATTGTCATCTGTCACGTCCTGATGGATCGCCTGAACGCGGAAGCTCGCCGCCAGCGGTTGAATACGGCGAACTGCAGAAATCATGGCCTTTGCAATGCTGTCGCGTTTCTTGCTGTCGGAAACCGTTGCAAGCAGCTTCAAGGCCACTGGTCCGGCCCTGCGCAGGTCCCATTGCAGATCGCGTTCCAGTCCCGGATGGCTGAAGTCTGCAAGGCCGAGAGCCATCTTCGCCGAGACTTCGCCGAGCGCGCGAAGTGTGGGTTCGGCCAGATGTTTGCGGCGGGTCAGTTGTTCGCCGTCGAGAAAGGTGAGGAGCCTGATATTGTAGGACTGGCCATTCACCTCAACGGGTATGATCTCTGCATCACCGGCGCCGCTCAGTGGCATGGGAACCTTCGGCATACCCTCCTTGCCAGCCAGATGGTGCATGGCCGCATTCTGTGCCTCAAGCTCCACCACTGAATATTCGGCTCGGCAGACCTTGAGAACGAAGCGCCCGCCATTGGCCTCGACCAGATAATTGCGGTCCTGCTGGCTCCCCAGTTCGCGCAATTCAGCATTCTCAATTTTGTAATAGGTCTTCAGCAGGTCTGCTGCCTGGTGCTGGGTGACATCCGGCCTTGGCAGGTCGGTCCGCTCCAGCAGAGTGGTGTCAGGCATGTGTGTCTCCTCAGATCTCTGCCGAGAGGCGGCGTGTGCACAGCTTAGCAAAGGAAAGCCGCGCGTCCATCCTGTGACGCGCGGCATCCACTTGCTTCGTATCTGCTAAAACGTGTCTGGGCTCAACCCATGCGCTCGGAAGCGTAGGAGCCGGGGCTTGCCGGGAAGACAATGGTCTTGTTGCCATTGATGAAGGTGCGGTGGTGGATATGGGCGTGGATTGCGCGCGCCAGCACCTGACTTTCCACATCCCGGCCAATCGAGACGTAATCATCCGGGCTCTGGGCATGGGTCACGCGCGCGGTGTCCTGTTCGATGATCGGACCTTCATCGAGATCGGCGGTCACGTAGTGTGCAGTCGCACCGATCAGCTTAACACCGCGCTCATAGGCCTGCTTGTAAGGGTTTGCACCCTTGAAACTGGGCAGGAAGGAATGGTGGATGTTGATGATCCTGCCAGACATCTTGCGGCAGAGGCTGTCGGACAAAACCTGCATGTAACGGGCAAGCACGATCAGGTCGGTGCCGGTCTGCTCGACCAGATCCAGAAGCTTGGCTTCGGCTTCGGCCTTGTTTTCCTTGGTCACCTTGATGTGGTGGAACGGAATGTCGTGATTGACGACAACCTTCTGGTACTCGAAATGGTTCGACACGACGCCGACAATATCAATCGGCAGTGCCCCGATTTTCCAGCGATACAGCAGGTCGTTGAGGCAGTGCCCGAAGCGCGACACCATCAGCAGCACCTTCATGCGCTGTGCGGAATCGTGGACATCGAACGCCATGCCGAATTGATCTGCAATCGGCTGGAATTTGGGTAGCATGGATTCACGCGTTGCGCCTTCTTCCGACACGACACTTACGCGCATGAAGAACATGCCGGTATCGAGATCATCGAACTGCGAGGAATCGATAATGTTGCAGCCCTGATCTGCCAGGAAGCCGGAAATGGCGGCGACGATGCCTCGGGTCGACTTGCATGCTACCGTCAGTACATAAGTTGTCATCAGTTTGCTTCTCCCTCGCGTCCGATCACGCGATTTCATCTATCCCAATCAAAAGGCGCCGGAAAGGTCCGGCGCCAAATCAGGGATTGCGAATTCGCAAATGGAGAGGCGGTGTCGGCCATTCACTATATGTCGAGCGTCGTCTGTCGCTCCCACTCGGTGAAATGTGCCGCATAGGCGTTCCATTCGTCGGTCTTGAGCTTAAGATAGGCCTTGGAAAATTCCGTTCCCATTGCGCCCTTCAACAGCGTATCCCCGTCGTATTCGCGCAAGGCATCGAGCAGATTGAGTGGAAGACGCGGCGCGTCCTTGACGGTGTGGCCTTCTGCATACATGTCGATGTCGTAGTGCGGGCCGGGATCGGCTTTGGAACGGATGCCGTTGATGCCGCAGGCGATGATCACGGCCTGCAACAGATAAGGGTTCACTGCACCATCGGGCAAGCGCAGTTCAAAGCGCCCTGGCCCTGGAACACGGACCATGTGGGTGCGGTTATTTCCGGTCCAGGTCACTGAGTTGGGCGACCAGGTGGCACCGGATAGCGTGCGCGGCGCATTGATGCGTTTGTAGGAGTTGACTGTTGGATTGGTAATCGCCGCAATTGCCGAGGCATGGGCCATGATGCCGCCAAGAAAATTTCTGCCGCGGCCGGAGAGGCCGAACTCGGCGTCGTCGTCGGCAAAGGCGTTCGTCTTCCCATCCAGATCCCAGACCGAGATGTGGCAATGACAGCCGTTGCCGGTCAGGCTCTTGAAGGGTTTGGGCATGAACGTGGCTCTCAGGCCATGTTTCTCCGCGATGGATTTGACCATGAACTTGAAGAAGGAGTGCTTGTCGGCCGTCTTCAACGCGTCGTCGAACTCCCAGTTCATTTCAAACTGGCCGTTGGCGTCCTCGTGGTCGTTCTGGTAGGGGCCCCAGCCCAGCTCGAGCATATAGTCGCAGATCTCGGCGATCACGTCATAACGGCGCATCACTGCCTGTTGGTCGTAGCAGGGCTTTTCTGCCGTATCGCGGTTATCCGAAATGGCGCTTCCGTCAGACGTGATCAGAAAAAACTCGGCCTCGATGCCGGTCTTCACACGCATACCTTCAGATTGGGCCTCTAAGAGCAGTTTTTTCAGAATGTTGCGCGGTGCCTGTTCGACCGGCTTGCCCTCCATATAGCAATCCGCAGCGACCCAGGCGACATCCTTCTTCCACGGCAACTGGATGACGGAGGACGCATCGGGCAGGGCGAAGAGGTCCGGATGCGCCGGTGTCATGTCGAGCCATGTGGCAAAACCGGCAAAGCCGGCTCCATCCTCCTGCATGCCCTTGATCGCTGCAGCGGGGACGAGTTTTGCCCGCTGCCCACCGAAAAGATCGGTGAAGCTGATCATGAAATACTTGATGCCACGCTCTTTGGCGTAGCTTTCGAGATCCAGTGTCATGTCGTTCCCCTTTTGGATTTTTTCGAGACACTTTGGCGATGTCGAAACGGGTGGTCAGAAACCTCCCTTTCCGGGTATCCAGCTGGTTCCGGCCAAAGGCACCTGAGCCATGGCGGATGCCTCGATCGTGAGCGCGCAGAGATCTTCCGGCTCGAGATTGTGGACATGGTTCTTGCCGCAGGCCCGGGCGATTGTTTGCGCCTCCAGCGTCATGACTTTCAGATAATTGGCAAGGCGCCGTCCGGCTGCGACGGGATCGAGGCGCGCCGACAAGTCCGGGTCCTGGGTGGTGATACCTGCGGGATCGCGGCCTTCATGCCAGTCGTCATAGGCGCCGGCGGTGGTGCCCAGAGCGTTATACTCGGCCTCCAGGCGCGGGTCGTTGTCACCGATGGCGATCAGTGCAGCACTTCCGATCGATACTGCGTCCGCACCAAGTGCCAGTGCCTTTGCAACATCGGCGCCCGAGCGAATGCCGCCGGAGACGATCAGTTGCACCTTGCGATGAAGACCGAGGTCCTGAAGGGCCTGCACCGCCGGGCGTATGCAGGCAAGCGTCGGCAGGCCGACATTTTCGATGAAGACTTCCTGCGTTGCGGCCGTGCCGCCCTGCATGCCGTCGAGCACCACGACATCGGCACCCGATTTCACCGCAAGCGCTGTGTCGTAATAAGGCCTGGCGCCGCCGACTTTGACATAAATGGGTTTTTCCCAATCGGTGATTTCGCGCAATTCCTGGATCTTGATCTCCAGATCATCCGGGCCGGTCCAGTCGGGATGGCGGCAGGCCGAGCGCTGGTCAATGCCTTTGGGCAGGGTGCGCATGTCGGCTACGCGGTCGGAGATCTTCTGGCCCAGCAACATGCCGCCACCGCCGGGCTTGGCACCCTGGCCGACAACCACTTCGATGGCGTCGGCGCGGCGCAGGTCGCGCGGGTTCATGCCATAACGCGAAGGCAGGTACTGATAGACGAGGATCGATGAGTGGCCGCGTTCTTCCTCCGTCATGCCACCGTCGCCGGTCGTGGTGGAGGTGCCGGCCGCAGATGCACCGCGCCCGAGAGCCTCCTTGGCCTGCCCGGATAGAGACCCGAAACTCATTCCGGCAATGGTGATCGGGATCTTCAGTTCAATCGGCTTTTTTGCAAAGCGTGAGCCCAGCACGACATTGGTATCGCAGCGCTCGCGATAGCCTTCCAGCGGATAACGGGAAATGGAAGCACCAAGGAAAAGCAGGTCGTCGAAATGCGGGACCTTGCGTTTGGCGCCGCCGCCGCGAATGTCATAGATGCCGGTGGTTGCGGCACGGCGGATTTCCGAGAGCGTATAATCATCGAAGGTGGCTGACTTGCGCGGTGTTGTCGGTGGATTCTGGTAGGACATGAACCGTCCCTTCCTCAGTAGGCGTCGACATTGTCGATGTGGAAATTGTAGAGCTTGCGGGCCGACCCGTAGCGCTTGAAGTCTTCAGGCTTTATGTCTTCGACGCCGGCCTTTTTCAGGAGGTCAGTCAGAATATCCAGATGCTCGGACCGCATCTCCTTTTCGATGCAGTCGGCGCCAAGGCTCTTCACCTCGCCCCGCACAAACAGCCTCGCCTCGTAAAGGCTGTCTCCGAGTGCATCGCCGGCATCGCCCAGCACAACGAGATTGCCGGACTGGGCCATGAATGCTGACATGTGGCCGATCGAGCCCTTGACGACGATGTCGATGCCTTTCATCGAGATGCCGCAACGCGAGGAGGCATTGCCGTCGATCACCAGCAGGCCCCCATGTCCTGTGGCGCCCGCATACTGGCTGGCATCCCCTTTGACGAATATGGAACCGGACATCATGTTTTCGCCGACGCCCGGCCCAGCCGATCCATGAACGGTGATCTTGCCTTCGGCATTCATGCCGCCGCAATAATAACCGACATTCCCCCGCACCTCGACAATGACAGGAGCATCGATGCCGACAGCGACGGCATGGGCTCCTCTTGGATTGAGGACTTCGAAATCCTTGTCGTTACTGCCTGCGGGAATGGCATGCAGCGCTTGATTGAGATCGCGTAGAGGAACATTGGCAAGATCGAAGGTCGGCATTGGCTTTGTCCTGTCAGGCAGCAGTCGCATGGTCCCAGAAATAGACGGTGGCCGGTTCCGGCTCCCAGACGTGCGCGTTCTCGATATCCGGAAGATTGACGAGAGCGCGGTATTCAGAACCAAAGGCCACATAGCGGTCCGTTTCGGCCATGACCGCGGGCTTGCAGGCAATCGGGTCCCGCAGAACGCCAAAGCCGGATTTCGTGCCCACCACGAATGTAAAGAACCCGTCCAGATCCTGGATGGCGTTGTTGAGTGCCTTTCCGAGATTGTTGCCTTCAGCCATTTCCGCCGTGAGATAGGCGGCGGCGACCTCGGAATCGTTTTCCGTCTCGAAGGCCATGCCCTGGCGCTTGAGTTCCCGGCGCATATTGTTGTGGTTGGACAGGGAGCCATTGTGCACAAGGCACTGGTCTGCGCCCGTCGAGAAGGGATGGGCCCCCAGGGTGGTGACGGCCGATTCTGTTGCCATACGAGTGTGGCCGATGCCGTGCGAGCCTGACATCGCCTTGACCGAGAAACGCTCAACCACGTGTTTTGGCAGTCCGGTTTCCTTGTAGATCTCGATTGCTTCTCCACTCGACATCAGGCGAACACTCGGTCCAAAGTGCTGAAGGATGGTACGAAGTTGGTCTGCTTGCGCCTTGTCGACGCCGATCACGCAATGGCTGCTTTTGATTTCGACAGAGGCGTTCGATCCGATCTCCTGTTCAATCCGCGTGGAAAGTGCGGGGAAGTCACGATCCGGATCCCCCGATTGCACGGTGAATTTCATCTGCCCGCTGCGTGGGTTTCCGTAGATTGCGATTCCAGCGGAATCCGGACCACGGTCCGTCATGGTGATCAGCATCTCGGACAGCATCTCGCCCAGTCTTGGCTCCAGCGTCCTGTCTTTCAGGAACAGTCCCACGATGCCGCACATCAATTTCATCCCTGTCATTGTTTAGAGCAGTATCGAATTAGCAGAGAACAAAGACTTGATCAACAAAGGGAAATTAAATTTCCTGAAGGGAAATATTTCTTGAATGAGATGGAATGAATGCGCGCCATGCCCGTAAATAGACGACCGGGCTTGTCGTCGTTTACGAAACATCAGCCACATACCGAACGGCCCAGCTATCTGCACGCGATCTTAATCATTACATGGCTTTTCGTAGGTGTTGAAAATCGGCCTTTGAGGGTCGGTGGGAGAGGTGCGGCATGAAGCCCAATGATGCAGCGCGCGCGTTCGGCGCGTCCAGCGATGATCAGCGCCCGCTTGTGGTCCACGTCGTTCGCCAATACGCACCAAGCCGGGGCGGATTGGAAGATGTTGTCGCCAATCTGTGTGGCACGCTGCCAGCCCAGGGGTTTCGCGTGCGTGTCGTCACCCTTGACCGCTTGTTCACAGATCGATCCACCTTGCTGCCGCACCGCGAAATCGTCGACGACGTCGAGGTAATCCGTATTCCCTGGCGAGGGAGCAGCCGGTATCCGCTTGCCCCTCAGGTGCTTCGCCACATTGAAGACGCCGACATTGTCCATGTCCACGCCATCGATTTTTTCTTCGATGCACTGGCGCTTGCAAAACCGTTCCATGGCAAGAGGCTGGTGGCTACCACGCATGGCGGCTTCTTTCACACGCCGAAATTTGCACTGCTGAAGAAGATCTGGTTCAGCACCGCGACACGGTTATCTGCCAGCGCCTATGCCGCTCTCATCTGCTGTAGTGCGGCAGACAAACAGCTTTTTGCGAAAATTTCTGCGCGCCGGTCGGTCTTGATCGAGAACGGCGTGGATACGCGGAAGTTTGCAGACCTTGCTTCAAATGTGCCCCAGCGCCATCTTCTGACAATCGGCCGTTTTTCATCCAACAAGCGTCTGGACCGCCTGCTGGACACCGTGGCGGCGCTTTCGCCGGAATGGTCGCTGGACATTATTGGAGGCCCTTCGGACTGGCGCGAAGAGGATGTTCGGCGTGCAATCGCTGAGCGTGGTCTGCAGAACCGGGTCGCGCTCTTTTTGTCGGCTCCTCTGGAAATTATCAAGGAGCGCATTGCCAAAGCGTCGTTGTTTGTCTCTGCCTCAGACTATGAGGGGTTTGGCCTTGTCGCCGTGGAGGCCATGAGTGCGGGACTTGTTCCCGTCCTTCATACCAACGAGGCCTATCGTCAACTGGCGAACACCCATTCTCAGATCCATCTGGCAGATTTCAGCAAACCCGCGCATGCCGCATACGAGATCGAACGGGCATATGCATCTCTTGTGCATGATCCTGAGGGTCTGCGCCGGCAGATGATGGAATATGCCGAGCATTATGCATGGGATCATGTGATCCATCGTTATGCGGATGTGTATCAACAACTGCTTGGCACAGCTTCAGGTGGGAAGGCGGACCATTGATGACGTCTGAACGGAAGAGAGTGCTGATCGTGACAGGGCAGCATTTTGCAGATGCGCCGCGCAAGGTCGACTTGCACTTCATTGCCGATTCCCTGCGCGCGAGCGGTCACCATGTCGACTTTCTTGTGTGCCGCCTCAGCTTCGTCAGCCGGTTCCTGAAGGACGGAAGATGGGACTATGCGAAACAGAAGCCGCTCAACCAGTGGCGACGCATTGCAGATGGCCTGGACGAGTTCATCTGGTATGCGCCCTTTCATCCAATGAATTTGCGGCAGCCCTTCGCCAACGCTTTGACCACGCCGCTCTTTCGTCGCTACGCCGGATTGCTGCCAGGGACAGTCGTTGACCGCCTCTCCGAATATACTGATGTGCTGATTGAAAGTGGTCCATCGCCACTGCTGGCGCGCAGGATCAGGCGCCACGCACCGTCTGCGAAGATCATCTATCACGCTGCCGACCGGCTGAAGACGATCAATGTTCACCCGGTGGTCGAGGATGCCCTCAACCGGGATATTGGTGCTTATGATCTGGTGCACATCATGGCGGAGGCCATGCGAGAAGACTTTCCGGCCGATGCCCCTGTCCTTTATCTACCGCACGGCATCAGCAAATCTGTTTTCGATCGAGCGGTCATCAGTCCCTACGGCTCCGCGCCAAATGCTGTCAGCGTCGGCGACATGCTGTTTGACGCGAAACGCCTGGATATATTGGCAGAGGCTAAGCCTGACTGGACATTTCATCTCTTCGGCAAGAAGGCACGGCCTGAGGTCGAACGCGGAAATATCGTGGTCCATGGCGAAGTGCCGTTCGAGACAATCGTACCCTTTATCAAGTTCGCCGATATTGGGCTTGCTTTGTACCGTTCGGGCGAGGGCGCGGACTATCTGAGCCAGTCGAGCCTGAAGATGATTCAGTACAGCTACTGCCGTCTTCCAATCGTGGCGCCTCGTTTTGCGGCCGCCGGCCGAGACCATGTTCTGGGATACGACGCCGACGACGAGGCTTCGCTATTGGGCGCGTTCGACGCTGCCGCCGCATTCGACAGGCAGAGCATCGATCCCCAGTCAATCCACAGTTGGGACCAGGCGGTTGATCGAATATTCTGCTGATACGGTGTGAACGACAGTCAAAGGGCCGTCTGAATCTTAAGGATTTCGGTCTATCAACGAAAGGAAGCCTGCCGATGCGCGGTTTCCCATAGCCGCGTCACAGTCGAGCAAACATCTTTCATGGCCAATCGCATTGTTACCAATTCCGTCTTGAATGCAGCCGCAGGTATGTCGCTGTTGCTGTTTGGTTTCGCATGCTCGATCGTCACTGCCCGTCTTCTGGGGCCGGAAGCAAACGGGATCATAGCTTTTTCGCTCTGGATTGCGGTGACCTCATCGCTTCTCGCTGAACTTGGAACCGGCGTAACCCTGCTGCGGATCCTGCCCAAGCTCAAAGGCGACGGCTTTGATGCCGAGGCGCGCCGAGGATTTGCGGCGCGGATGCTGCGACCGGTATCGGTCGCGACCCTGGTGTTTCTCGCATTCTATCTGTTATTCTTCGCAGAAGCAGACGAACACCATTGGGCGAGCACTTCACCCAGCGTGGTGCATGTCACCGCGATCCTGATCGTCATTCAATCGATCGGATCATTTTCCAAGAACTATCTGATTGGTGAGCAACGTGTCGGCACATTCTTCAAGATGTCGACGGTCGCCGGTCTGCTGCAATTTTCAGGCGTGATCGCGGGGGCTGTCTTTTTCGGTATCCCCGGTGCGGTGGCAGGCTATGTTCCAGGGTTTGTCGTTCAGTTTTTATACGCGCTCGGCATTCTGTTTCGCCGCGGCAATGACTGCGGGATATCCAACCGATATCTTGTGAACTCGTCGTTACTGCTTTCCATTCAGTTCCTGATCGATTCGGTCTTTCTGAACCGCATCGAACTTCTGTTCATTCAGCAATATAATGGCGTCGAAGTGGTTGGCTATTATGCGGCGGCGCTGTCGCTTGCCAATCTGGCACTTCAGCTCCCGGTGCAGCTTACGGGCAGCCTCTTGCCCTACTATTCGGAAACGCTCCAATCGCAGGGCGGTGGCCGCCTGGCTGTGTCTGTCTTCGAGAGCGTTGCGCGCAACCTTGCCTATATCACCATGCCGCTCAGCTTCGGTCTTGCCGTCATCGCACCACGCCTTGTGACAACAGTTTTCGGTGAAGCCTTTGAGCCGGCGGGCAGTATCCTGACCGTTCTGGCGCTTGGTGCACCCATATTTGTGTTCTGCCTGCTCGGCACGCAGTATATGTTCTCGCTCGACTTTGTCCGCCAACGGCTCGTTGTCGGTATCGTCGGCGCAGCGCTGATGATCGCGGGAAGCTTCGTTCTCGTACCATTGTTGGGCGGTGAAGGTGCGGCCATCGTTCGCTTTATCGTTTTCCTTGCGATGACCATTCTCATCTTCCGAAAGATAGAATTCGATGGTTCGATGATCCCGATGTTTCTGTCGCTTGGACGGGTGGCTGTTGCTGCGGCATCCTGTGCGGGCAGTGCCTATGTCGTGCTTGAACTGGTGTCGGGTCTTGGCGGACTGATACTGGCAATCATCGCCGGTGCCATCACCTACCTCATTGCGCTGCGGGTGGTGCGTGCGATCGCGCGGGAAGACCTTGAGAGTTTCGAAAAGATTGCCAGGCGTTTGCCGCGGCCAGCCCTTGTCCTCCTTCGCTTTCTGGTGGCCAAACCGGGCAGTCAGGACGAAAGAGGCTAAGTCGGGGGAGGGGGATTGAGTTGAAGACGATCGATCACATGGCAAAGGCGAGGTCAGCGGCCCATCCGGTGACCTTCGACAACACTATCGGGCTTTTTCAGCCATCTACCTTATCATCCGCCTCTGTTGCTGTTCTTTTTCTAAGCCCATGGGGGCTGGAGGAGATGTTTACGCGCAAGGTGTGGCGGACAATGGCGGAAGCGCTTGCCGACCAGGGTATTGCCAGCCTGCGTTTTGACTATCCCGGCACCGGCGATGCACTGGATCTGCCAGACTATCCAGAGGGTATTGAGACCTGGGCGAAGAGCGCGGTGGCCGCTGGCGATCAACTGAAAACCCTCTCGGGATGCACGCGGATCGTCCTTATCTCTCAAGGCCTGGGAGCAGCCATTGCGACCCTCATCGCAAAACGCCTCAAGGGTGTCGAGGCCATCGCCTTTCTCGCGCCGGTCATCTCTGGTCGCGCCTATGTTCGAGAGCTGCAATTCTGGTCGAGAATGATCGACGACGGGCTCGGGCTTACCGATGATCAGCGCCAAACGGACGGCGTATCGATTGCCGGCCTCACCATTCCTGCCGAAATCGCGGCCGATGTGCGCAAGATCAATCTGACGACGCTGGCTGAATTTGCCGTGCCGAAATGCCTTGTTGGCTGCCGTGGCGATCGTCCTGCCGACATAGCGTTTGCCGGACAGTTAAGGGCGCTGGGATCGACAGTCGAGGAAATCGAATATGGCGGCTATGACGCCATGGTTTCCAATCCCTCTGTGTCCAGGGTGCCCTTGCAGATCGTCGAAGACGTTGTCGCCTGGACTGCCGCGATTGCGGGAGAGCAGGAGGCAGCCGGCAAGCACGCAGTTTCAAGCGTTCCGATCGCGCTGCCAGTGGGCGACGATACGTATCGGGAAACGCCGGTCACATTTGGCAGAAACAATCGCCTTTTTGGCGTGCTGTGTGAACCGCGTGGCGAAAGACGCGGCGCGACTGCGATTCTGCTTGGAACAGCCTATGATCGCAGTGCCGGCTGGGGGCGAATGGGTGTAACTATGGCGCGGCAATTGGCATGCGATGGCATTGCCTCCTTGCGTTTCGATGCAGCCAATATTGCTGACAGCCCGCCTTGCGAAGGCGAAAGCGAGCAGGTTCTCTATAACGCGTCTCAACTCCTGGATATTCGCGAGGCCAAGGAATTTCTTGACGACAAACTGCCTGGTCCGTCCGTGTTGGCGGGCCGTTGCAGTGCCGGATATCAAGCCTTCAGGGCGGCTGTTGGCGACGAGAAATTTCGGGGCGCCGTCCTGGTCAATCCCTATGTGTTTGAGTGGGATCCCGGCAGAAATGTCGATGAGGCTCTGACCGCACCGCCACGTTCGCTTGATACCTACAAGCAGAGGCTGTTTCAGGCGGAGACGTTTCGGCGATTGATCAGCGGGCGGATCGATGTCGGCCAGGCCTTGGTCAATATCATGAAGGCAGTCGGCAAGCGGTTGTCTCATGTCGCGCGCCCATTGCTGGACCTTCTTCCGGGCTATGGCGACGAGCATCGCCGCGTCAGTTCTTCGTTTCGGACGCTCGCCGATCGCGATGTGAAACTGACCCTGCTTTATAGCGAGAATGATGTCGGCTGCGATCATCTCATCCGCCATTTCGGCAAGGATGGTGCAGGATTGCGGAAATATCCCAATGTGGAGCTGGGCTTTATTCCCGGCAGCGATCACAATTTAACGCCGGAAAGCGCTCGCCGGCGCTATATCGAGGCCGTTCGCGATGTGGCCTTGAATGCCGCACCGTAATCACGTCAAAAGCGAATTATCTGTCCGCTGCCGACGGCTGTAATTTCGCCTTCGGGTTTGCCAGCCTGTCCGTCTCTGGAGATCAGACGGATACGCCTTTTGCGTGCGGGGGCCAGATGAAACCAGTTGTCAGCTGCACGCACCTGGTCGGATGCAATGTGCACCGACTGGGCAAAGCACTCGCTTTCAATGTCGAGGAACCACTGTCCTTTTTTTTCCATCAGTTCAGCCGTCACCAGTGCCGGGAAGGCTGCAGTCTTTCGGCCGCGGGGAAAGTGAAATGCCTCCGCCAGCAGCGCGTCTTCGCCAGCATGTCGAAGGCTGGCGATCGTTACCTCATGGGATGGCGGGCCGAAGCGGAAGGCGTAGGGCGTATCGAAGAAGGCCCCGAACAGATCCGTGGCTGGAATTGACTGGCTGCTGCGGGGTGCAATGGTGATCGAGCGCTTGCCGGAGATGACCCGCTGGCGACCATCACGCAGGCAGATGATGTCCAGCTCGGCCTCTATGGCCACCGGCGTTTCGTTCAATACATGCACGTCGAGCCCATTGGTGCCTTCATCCGTCAGCAGAACCTGAATGGGTCTGAACGCGCGCTTAAGCGCGTACCAGATCGATTTGGGTTCCCCGGTCGAATCGATCACGCCCCAGCCTGGGCCGGGTTGGAGATCCTGAAACGTCCAGACGAGCGCACCATTGCAACTGGAGCCGTGCCGTCGCCATTCGGCATAGGTGTCCGTCACCACCTCTGCCGTCACGGCACGGGATAACTGAAGGTATCGACCCGGATCCTCGCGGCGCAGGCGCGCCGGGTCAACATCGTAGAGCGTGTGAATATAATGGTCGCGAATGTCCTCGAAATCCCAGGACGCGCCACGATCCCGGGGCACACGCGCCTTCCAGTCCGGATGATGGACAGCGGCGACGGGTAGGTGTTCATCCAGGGTGCGTTGTTCGGGGACATTGGCGAAGGCCAGGCATTCTGCCGCAAATCGGACATTGGCGCGACGGGCATCTTCGAGTGGCCGGCAATAGGCGCCGACTCCGTAGTAATGGGTGACGCCGCTATCGGGTGAAAACGGCATTGCTCCACCCGATGGCGAATTCTCCACAAACGGCACGTCCGGGCGTTCTTCTGCGCACAGATGTTGCAGCGTGTCGTCGAACAGCGAGGTTTTCCAGATCCGCTCCGGCAGACCCAGCATCGCGCCTTGCTGGTAGACTTCGCTGCCGCCGCAAAGGACGGCGAGAGAGGGAGAGCCGTTGGTGTCGCCAAGTCTCTGTTTTATCTCGCGTCGAACCGATTGGATAAATGGTTCTTCGGCAATCGGATAATCGAAATTGGCAAAGATCAGGTCTTGCCAGACCATGATGCCCAAGCGGTCGCAGAGCCTGAAGAAGTCTGCGCTTTCGTAGGTCATGGTGCCGCCGATGCGGATCATGTTCATGCCGGCGTTCACGGCATGGGAAAGCCAGGGGGCATAGTCTTCAGCCTGGCCCGACAATTTGAGGATGTCGGCATTCGTCCAGACGGCCCCGCGGCAGAAGATTTTTTCGCCATTCACGTGTAGCGCAAAGTTCTGACCATCGGACCCGCGATCGATTGTTAGACGACGAAATCCGACAAGTCCGAGCGTGTATGGCTTGCCGTCGATCACCAGCTTTGCTTCGTGGAGATCAGGTTTGCCATGCGTATGTGGCCACCACGGCGCGACATCGGGAATGTCGAGCGACGCTTGCCAGATGCCATCGGCGTTGGCGATCAATGGAGCGCTATGAACTCCACATTGGAGTGCCATATCGCTTTCGGACCGGTCGATCGAAAAGGCGAGCTTCAACAGGCCGGTGCCTTGCTCATCGAGGTCTGCAATCAGATCGAGGTTTGACAGCGCAATGCCTGTGCTGCGGATCAGGCTGATGGGGCGAAACGGTCCGACGGGGTGGATTTCGGGACACCAGCCCGGCATGTGACCGAGTGGCGTTGTGCGCACCAGCCGCAACCCTTGATGATCCATCATTTGCGGGCGCCAGCGTGCTCTGGGGCCTTTTCTTGAAAGATGCGGTTCAAGCGCGCGAAAGCAGATCGCGATTTCGTCGTGGCCGCTCAGGACCAGATCCACATCGTGGCTGTGGAACATGCTGTCGGACGAGAGCCGCAATTCGCCATTGATATAGACTTCGGCAAAGGTCGAGAGCCCCTCCATGCGCAGAATCGCATGCCCGGACTTTTCGCCCTCAAGCGAGCGAAAATACCAGGCGTCCCTGTCATGAAGAGGGTGCGGGTGCTTCGGATCAAACAAGCCCGCGGCTGTCAGCGCACCGGCGACCGTTCCAGGTACCATGGCCGGTATTCTGGCCGCGGGGCGGTGTACGTCCTTTGGTGACGCATAGCGTCCAGCCTCCGTCACCAGCAGTGTCCAGCCTGCCTCCAGAGGTCGGGTATCTGCGTCCAAATAGCGGATGGAGGCGCTCATGGTGTCGCCTCAGGAAATTGTCTGGCTAAGTTCATCCATCAGCTTGTCCCAAGCTTCGGCTGCCGGGTCCAGTGCTGATTTCAATGCGTCGAATTTCTTGCGTGTGACAGCACGTGCAAGCTGGAACTGCACCGACTTCGCCGCTTCTGAAATCTTCAGGGCATGGCTGCGGGCGGATCCGTATTGATCACCGCGATCGAGCCACTCAAGATGGCTTGCCAGCAGTTCGAAATTGGCACCGAACTGGCGAAGCGTATTGAAGGCATATTTGTGGAAGAAACCAAAGGGACGTTCGGCGACGGCTTCCACTTGTGTCGGAAAAACGGCCGAAAATGCTGCGATGGGATTGGTCTTGGGGCGGCGATTGAAGTGGCGCGTGAGCAATGCCGAGGCAATGTCGCGTTGATGATCTAATGTGGCAGTCGCTGCTGGAAACTTGGCGAATTCCGTATAGGGCAGGAAGGGCAGGGCGCCTTCGGCAAGATTGCGCTGGAAAATGCCGTCGAAATCTTCGCCTTCCAGATGGAAATAGCCACCATTGTGGAAGTAGTCCATCTGGTGATTATCAATATCGAGACGATTGATCGCGACGGTCGTCTTGCCGTGCTCCTGCCGGTAGCCGATGCCGCGCGTGTCCGGCAGGTAGAAGCTGTCCATTTCGACAAGGCACAGCCGACCGCGTTCGATCTGCGTGAGGACGTGATGTTCGACATTGTCAAAGATGGCAAGCTCGGTCGAGACCACACCATAAAGCGCTTCCAGGTCTTCCAGCGGCACCTTGAAGAAAGTGAACTGGTCGCCCTCGAAGTCCTGGGTCAAGGTGAAGCCGAGCATGGCTTCAGGGGCAACGCCATGGGTTGCCAGGACCTCTATCCACAAATCGACATAGCAATTGGTCTCGGGCCACATACGCTCGGCTGAATGGAGCGCATGCGGACGGTATGTGTCCGGATCGAGGCCGGCAAAAACAGCTGTCATTCCCTCATCAGCCCCAGAGTGCCTTGCGCACTTTCTCCGGCCAGTCCTTCACGTCCAGACCGTGATGATGGAACAGCGCAAGCGCGATGCGTTCGAGGCCGAAGCCGACACAAGCGGTATGGGCGACCGAGCCGTCTGCAAGGTTCAGGTCCCATTTGGTGCCAAACGCATCCTGATGATAGTTGAAGCTCATGCAGGCCGTTGGATTGGCTGTCGAGGTGATCGGAATGAGCAATTCGAACTTCAGGTTCTGGTCACGCTGGTTGTTGGCGAGCATCTTGCCGGCGCGCCCGAAGAACGGGTCGTTGGCGACGTCGATTTCGACCGGAAGGGCGACCTCTTCCATCATCTTGACGCCGCGATCCATCCACAATTGACGGAACTCGGTGACGTCTGCCTGCGTACCCATGCGGACATATTCACGCATACGGAAGAGCTGCTGGCGCGCCGGATCCTGGGATGGTTCGTGGCGGAAGCAGTAGGATTGCAGATCGTAGAGGCCGCCGGCTTGAGGCAGGTTTCCGCGCTTTGCGACCGTTGGATAGAGCGGGTAGCAGGCGGCTGGTGTCAGCACGATATCGGTTGCCTTCTGCTCGCCGGTCCAATCGCCTCCCTCATCCATGCACTTCAGCAGGCTGACATGGTCAAGTTCGCACCCGCAGAAGCTGTGCACGGTGCCAGCAAGCTGCGGGAAGCTTTTCATGTAGCCGCTCTTTTCGAAAAAGGCGCGGTTCATGCCCGGTGGAAAGCGAATGGCTTCAGCGCCATCATCGCCGCCAAAGCGATCGACAAGGCGCTCGAACGCGGCAATGACGTCTTCGAACTGGCCGCTTCGACCATATAGACCATCCACCCCGGTATCGATCAGAAGACCGGCATCGAAGAGGCGGTCGAGAAATGTTGTCTGCATATCCATATGGCTTACCCCAATAAGCTTGTGTCTTGCTTCTGTACCAGGAGCATCTGCGACGTGTTTCCGAGAATGCGGTCATTGGAGATCATCAACTCGGCAGAATGTGCATCGCGCAGATGCCGTCCGAGGCTGAAAGGCGTGCCATTCTTGTAGCCAAGGATGCCGCAGATGCGCATGGCCTGATGGATGATTGGCAGAATTCCCTCTGAGGCTGCGATCTTCACATTGTTCATGGCAACGGCGAATGCCATTGAAGACAAGCGGTCGGCGTCATGATGCGCTTTTTCAAACGTCGAGAGGCCGGCAACAACCGTCGAACGGATTGTTTGAAGCGAAGCCGACATTTCTGCGAGTTGAACCAGACCGGGCGGCTGGCTGCCGGGCGCCTTGCGGGCTGCGGCGCGAAGGAAGCTCTGCGCGCGCACGAATGCATCCAGTGCAATGCCGTACCAGACGGAACTCCATAACAGATGCGACGCGGCGAGCATGGATTGTGCGGCGATTTCCGCAAAGTGATGCGGCAAGATCTGCTCGGCCGACGCTTCCCCCCGAAACAGGAATCCATCGGAGCAGGTTCCCCGCATGCCAAGCGTATCCCAGGTGTGGGTCTGCTCAAGCGTATACTGGTCTTTGAGAAAAACCGTCATCACCTGATCGGATGGCGCCGCGTCCTTGTTGCTGCGCGACGTCACCAGAATGGCGTCGGCATGCTTGGCATAGGAAATGACGGTCGCGTCCTTTTCGAGGCTGCAACGACCGTCCTTGACGTCAATCGCGCAGATCGAATTGCGCAGATTGCCGCCGATACCGCCCTCGGTCGTCGCGGACGCGAGCAGAAGCTGCTCGGCCGCAAGCCGCGCCATCAAGCCTTCATGCCAGGTCGCGCCGCGTCCATGCTCGATCAGGCTGGATGTCTTGATCTGATGCATGGCGAAGATCATTGCGCTGGAGGCGCAAGCCTGTCCCAACGTGGTGCAGACCTCTGCGATCTCGGCATAGGACAAAGCTTCGCCGCCAAATTCCGCCGGGATCATCAGCGCGAGCAGCCTTTCCGACTTCATGGCCGCGACAGCTTCCCTGGGGAAGCGGCCACCACGATCAACATCATCGGCATGGGCTGCGGCGACACTTGCAACGCGCGCTGCCCGTGCCTTTACGGATTGGTCGAGGGCGTTGGCTGAAAGGTCCATCAGGCGACCTTCCTGTCCTCAAGAATCGTCTTGACCGTCTGCTCAATGGCCGCAACGCTCTGGAAAGACTTGCGGTTCAGCATGTGATCTGGAAATTCGATATCGAACGCATCTTCGATTCCAAGCATAAGTTGAACCGAGGCGAATGATGACAGGCCAGCTGCGTAGAGATCACTTGTATTATCGAGGGTCTCTACCGATACGGGCAAACCGCCAAGCTTGGAGAGCAGGGCACGAATAGTCTCGTTCATGGTTTATCCTTCCCGAACGTCATTTTTGTTCCTTGTTGGGACGGATTTCTATCTGGGAAAGCATAAGATTCCGCTAAATGCCGTAGTTAAATAAATCTAACCTACCGGCACCGCGACAATTTGAGCGAAAGCATTTACATGCGACTAGGCAATCGCCGGCCTTCTCAAGGATAAGACCGTGTTCGCCCTTCGCGGTCGATCACTGAATAATTGCCGCTTTCGGTGGCAGACAAATTGCCCTCGCCGATCGCAACTTTACCGTATCCGCCAGGGAGATCGAGGATATAGGCCGGCAGGCATAGACCGGACACACGGGCGCGCAGGGCGCGCATCAACGTCTGGCCTTCAGCGATTGTCAGTCGGAAATGGCTGGTTCCGGGCGCTAAATCCGGGTGATGAAGATAGTAGGGTTTGACGCGGGTCTCGACGAAGGCGCGCATCAGGGAGGCGAGCGCCTCGACATTGTCGTTAATACCCTTCAGCAACACGCTTTGGCTGACCATGACAACGCCTCCGTCAATGAGGCGGGCACAGGCGGCGCGCGCCTGTTCCGTCATTTCCCGTGCGTGATTGGCATGCAGGGCCAGGTAGACAGTTTTGCCAGAGGCGTTGAGTGCATCTACAAGTTCGTCGGTGACCTTGTCGGGTGAAACCACCGGCACACGGCTGTGAATGCGCAGAATTTTCACATGGGGGATTGCGGCGAGCGCGTGGGTGATCTGGCGCATGCGTCGAGGCGACAGAACGAGAGGGTCTCCGCCAGTCAGGATGACCTCCCAGATTTCGTCGTGGCTGGCGATATAGGCCAATGCGCTCTCAAGCTCGTCTGCAGTCGGATTTCCATCTCCATCAGGACCCACCATCTCGCGGCGGAAACAAAAGCGGCAATAGACCGGGCAGACGCCGACGGCTTTCAGCAACACGCGATCTGGATAGCGATGGACGATACATTTGACCGGACTGTGTGCCTCGTCGCCAATCGGGTCGGCCAGTTCGTCGGGCGTTGTGAGCAGTTCCGCAGCTGTGGGCACGAATTGTGCGGCGATAGGATCGTCGGGCGCAGATTTGTCTATCAGCTCAATCATGGCCGGTGTGATCGCCACAGCATAGCGCGCTGCAACCGTGCCCAGCACGTCACCGCTGGCTTTGCTTGTCAAACCCGCTTTAACCAGCGCGTCGACGGATCGGATGTCGCGATCCGTCAATTGGCGACCTCTGCCACCGGCGCCCACATGACCTGATCGATGCGCAGTGCTCCGGTCGCCAGCATCACCAGGCGGTCAAAACCAAGAGCAATACCGCTGGCCTCGGGCATATCGTCGAGCGCTGCCAGAAAATCTTCGTCCAGAGGATAGGTCTCGCCATAGACGCGCTGTTTCTCTGCCATCTCGATCTCGAAGCGGCGGCGCTGTTCGGTGGCATTGGTGAGTTCGCCAAAGGCATTGGCGAGTTCCACGCCACAGGCATAAAGCTCGAAGCGTTCGGCGACCCTTGGATCATCCGCCGCCGGTCGTGCGAGTGCGGCTTCGCAGACGGGATAGCGATCCAGGATCGTGGCACGGCCCCGGCCCAGTTCCGGCTCGATCCTTTCCACCAGAACCCGGCTGAACATATCCGCCCATGTATCGTCCGTTGCCGTCTTGATCCGGGCCTTGTCCAGTTCCGCGCGCAGATGCCTCTCGTCCGTCGATCCGTCAGCAGATACCGAGGCAAGCAGATCGATATCTGCATAGCGCTGGAAAGCGTCCGCAACGCTCAGGCGCTCCGGCGCGGCAAAAGGATCAACCGTCATATCACGATAGGTGAATTGCTTCGTTTTGGTGGTTTCCGCCGAAAGCGCCAGAAGATCAGCACAGTCGCGCATCAGTGTTTCATAGGTTTCACCCGAGCGGTACCATTCCAGCATGGTGAATTCGGGATGATGCAGCGGGCCGCGCTCTCTGTTGCGATAGACATGTGCGAAACAGCTGATGCGCGGCTCGCCGGCGGCCAGCAGTTTCTTGCAGGCGAATTCGGGTGAGGTGTGCAGGTAGAGAGGATGGCGAGCGCCGTCATTGCCGATCGCTTCGGTGGTGAAGGCATGCAGGTGCGCTTCATTTCCCGGTGAGATTTGCAGCGTTGCCGTATCGACTTCGATGAAGTTATTCTTTGCGAAGAAGGCACGCATGGCGGACTGAATCGCATTGCGGCCGATCAGGAACGGTCTGCGATCGGTGTGGTTTGACGGTGTCCACCATCTGGCACTGGGCGGATATTGATCCGGCAAGAGGCGCATTCTCCGGCGTTTACGCAACAGGGCTGGCCAATTGGCCAAATTTAGGTTAGTTGCGCCCCAGAATAATTGAGATACGTCCGGGACGATTGGGGTCGTCCTTTACGACGTGTCACTCGCAGTTACAAGGAAATCCAATGGTCAAGGTGATCGCTTCGTCTGTCCGCAAGGGCAATGTTATCGATGTCGACGGCAAGCTATACGTTGTGCTTACCGCCCAGAATTTCCACCCGGGCAAGGGTACGCCTGTTACCCAGGTCGACATGCGCCGGATCTCCGACGGCGTTAAGGTTTCCGAACGCTGGCGTACGACCGAGCAGGTCGAGCGCGCATTCGTCGAAGACCTGAACTTCCAGTTTCTCTATGAAGACGGCGAAGGGTTCCACTTCATGAACCCAGAAAACTACGACCAGGTTGTCGTGGACATTGAGACCATGGGCGATCAGAAGGCCTATCTTCAGGAAGCGATGACCTGCGTCTTGTCGATGCACGAAGGTATTCCGCTTGCTGTGCAGTTGCCGCGCCATGTCACGCTCGAAATCGTTGAGACCGAGCCGGTCGTCAAGGGCCAGACGGCGTCGTCCTCCTACAAGCCGGCAATCCTCTCCAATGGCCTGCGCACCATGGTGCCACCGCATGTGGATGCCGGTATTCGCGTCGTCATCGCGACCGAAGACAATTCCTATGTCGAGCGCGCCAAGAGCTGATTTGAGACCGTAATACGCAAAAAGGCCCCGGAAACTTCCGTTTCCGGGGCCTTTTCGTTTCAGCTATCAGCTGTCGATGCTGAGGCAGAGATACTTCATCTCGACATAGTCATCGATACCGTATTTCGAGCCTTCGCGGCCGAGGCCGGATTGCTTGATGCCGCCGAAGGGGGCGACTTCGGTGGAGATCAAACCGGTGTTGACGCCGACCATGCCGTATTCGAGTGCTTCCGCCACCCGGAACACCTTCGAAAGGTCCCTGGAGTAGAAGTATGAGGCAAGGCCAAATTCAGTATTGTTGGCCATGGCAATCACATCCTCCTCGGTTTCGAACTTGAAGAGCGGGGCGACAGGACCGAAGGTTTCTTCGGTTGCAACCTTCATCTCCGAAGTGACGCCGGTCAGGATGGTTGGCTGGAAAAACAGACCGCCAAGATCCGATTCGCCGCCCCCCACTTCGATTTTTGCACCCTTGGACGTGGCATCGGAGACATGCTCCTTCACCTTTTTCAAGGCGTTTGCGTCGATCAGAGGACCGGTTGTCACGCCTTCTCCAAAGCCGTCGCCGACCTTCATTTGCTTGACCTTCTCTGCCAGCTTGGCGGCAAAGGCGTCGTAAACTCCAGACTGAATGTAGAGACGGTTGGCGCAGACGCATGTCTGGCCGGCATTGCGATATTTCGAGATCATCGCACCTTCGACAGCCGCATCGAGATCTGCGTCATCGAAGACGATGAAGGGTGCGTTGCCACCGAGTTCCAGGCCAAGCTTCATAATCTGGTCCGCGCCCTGACGCATCAGGATGCGACCGACATTGGTGGAGCCGGTAAATGTCAGCTTGCGAACCTTGTCATTGTCGCAGAATTCCTTGCCGACCATTGCGGCATCCGTGCTTGTGAGCACAGAATAGACCCCTGAGGGCAAGCCAGCGCGTTCGGCAAGAATTCCAATGGCCAATGCGGAAAGCGGGGTCTGCGCTGCAGGCTTGGCAACCATTGCGCAACCAGCGGCAATAGCCGGTGCCATCTTGCGGGCAAGCATGGCGTTGGGGAAGTTCCACGGCGTGATGGCACCGACAACACCGATCGGCTGCTTGATGACGAGAATGCGCTTGTCTGGCTGGTGACCGGGAATGGTGTCACCATAGACGCGCTTGGCTTCTTCGCCAAACCACTCGACATAAGAGGCACCGTAAAGGATTTCACCGCGTGCTTCTGCCCAGGGCTTGCCCATCTCCATGGTGAGGATGGTGGCAAGATCATCTGCATTCTCGACCATCAGGTCATAGAGTTTGCGCAGTATTCCGGCGCGTTCCTTGCCGGTCTTCTTCGCCCATGCCTTCTGGGCAATCTCTGCCGCATCAATCGCACGGGAGACCTCGGCCTTGCCGAGATCTGGGAGCGTGGCGATGACGTCGCCATTGGCCGGGTTTGTGACCTCGAATGTTGCGCCAGTGTCGCTTTTGGCAATCCAGTCGGACCCAACCAGCGCCTTGTCGGTCGCAAGGCCTGGATCCTTCAGTTTCGCGGTGAGTGTCTTGGAAATCGTCATTACTTCGCCTCTGCGCTGCATTCCTTGATCGACTGCTCGATGATGTCGAGCGCCTCGTTGAAGACGTCATCCTGGATGGTGATCGGTGCCAAAAAGCGAACAACGTTGCCGTAGACACCGCAGGTGAGCAGGATGAGTCCCTTTTCCAACGCCTTGAGGCGAACATTGTTCGTGAATTCCGCATTTGGCTTGGTGGAGCCGGGTTCGCCGAATTCGACCGCCATCATGAAGCCCGGTCCGCGAATATCGGAAATTTCCGCTACATCGGCGCGAAGGGCCTCAAGGCGTTGCCTGAGTCGGCCACCGAGTTGATTGGCGCGATTGATCAGATCTTCTTCCTCAATCACGTCCAGCACGGCATTGGCGGCTGCGACGGCGAGCGGATTGCCGGCATAGGTGCCACCGAGGCCGCCGGGGCCGGGCGCATCCATCAACTCTGCGCGGCCAGTGACCGCGGATAGCGGGAAGCCGCCGGCAAGGCTCTTGGCCATGGTCACGAGATCGGCTGCAACATCGTAATGCTCCATGCCGAACATCTTGCCCGTACGGGCAAAGCCCGTCTGCACCTCATCGGCAATCAAGAGGATGCCGTGCTGGTCGCAGATGTCGCGCAGAGCCTTCATCAGTGTGCGCGGAACCGGATAGAATCCGCCTTCGCCCTGTACGGGCTCGATGATGATGGCGGCGACGCGCGCAGGATCAACATCGGCCTTGAACAGCTTGTCGAGCACATCGAGCGATTCCTCAACGCTGATGCCGTGGAGCTCGAGCGGGAAGGGGACATGGAAGACATCGCCCATCATCTGGCCGAAGCCAACTTTGTAGGGGACAACCTTGCCGGTCAGCGTCATGCCCATGAATGTACGTCCATGAAACGCTCCGGTGAAGGCGATCACGGCAGAGCGGCCAGTTGCGGCGCGTGCGATCTTGACCGCATTTTCAACGGCCTCGGCACCCGTGGTCGCGAAGATCGTCTTCTTCTTGAAATCGCCGGGAACCAGCTTGTTCAGGCGCTCAGCGAGGTAGACGTAGTTTTCGTATGGCACGACCTGGTGGCAGGTGTGTGTGAAACTATCGAGCTGCTTCTTGACCGCATCGATGACTTTCGGGTGTCGATGGCCTGTATTGAGAACCGCGATGCCGCCTGCGAAATCGATGTAGCGGTTACCCTCAACGTCCCAGATCTCCGAATTCTCGGCCTTCTCTGCATAGATTTGCGTCGTCATGCCGACGCCACGGGAGATGGCATCGTTCTTGCGAACTGCAATTTCGGAGTTCTTCATTGCGGAAATTCCCTTGATGATTGGTTGGCCCTCGGCGTCCCATTCGCGGCGAGCACAAGGCGTATATATTTCCTACATTTTTTCAGTAGACTTGCAATATGCTTTGTCGCATTTATCAGTCGTGGCAAAGGCGAATGGCGGAAAGGCACTGTCCCGATGGACGAAATCCTCTTCAAGATCGGAGAAGCCGCCAGGATGGCCGGCGTTTCGCCATCGACTCTCCGGCTTTGGGAAGCACAGGAACTGGTGCAGCCAATCCGAACCGCGTCCGGTCAGCGACTGTATGATCGAGCGCTTGTCGACAAATTGCAGACCATTGCCTGGCTGCGCAGCGAAAAAGGCCTGAACCCGGCTGCCATACGCGAAAACCTGCGCGACGAAGGCGTGGACGGGGTCGGATCGGGTGAGGATAGCACAGGAGACGAAAGTGGCTATCCGGGCGAACTACCCGTCGGGTTGAAAATCCGCAAATTGAGACGTGATGCCGGGCACACGCTTGACGCCGTAGCACAGGCCACCGGCGTGGCCATTTCGCAGCTTTCCACATTCGAGCGCACGTCGCAGGGACTGTCCTTTACGGCATTGCATCTGGTTGCCAATTTTCTGGGCACCACGATTGCATCGCTCAGCGGCCAGGAACTAAGCGCGGGAGCAGAATCGCTGATAAGAGACGGCAAGTGGCCGGAATGGCCAACGAGCTCATCCGGCGTGGCAATTCAGGTTCTCGCCGAAGGCCGCAACCAGATGGAATGCAATCGCTTTCAGCTCGCTCCGGGAGCCTCGAGCGAGGGTGCCTACCAGCACGAAGGCGAGGAGTTCATTTTTGTGCTCTCCGGCAGTCTGGAAATCATTCTCGACGGCGACCAGTTTTTTCAACTCGGCACGGGTGACAGCTTCTATTTCGAGAGTCGACGCCCGCATTCCTGGCAAAACCGTTCGGATGGCGAGACGGTCCTTATCTGGATCAATACACCGGCGTCGTTCTGATCGGTCTCTCGACAAACAAAAAAGGCCTTCCCGCGGGAAGGCCTTTGATCTTCGACAATTGAATTGCCGGCTTATCTCTTGTCGAAGTCGTAGCCACCGCCGATGGCGATGTTGAGCGCAACGAAGTCGGTTGCCATCTGCTGCACGGCGGCAGCCAAGCTCGCCTGTGCCGTCGACACGGACCGCTGCGCATCCAGCACGTCGAGCAGGGAAGACGCGCCGTCCTTGTAACTTGCCGTGGAAAGCTCCAGCGCCTCATTGTAGGACTGAACGGTTGCCCGCAATGCGTTCACCGTCTGGCTATCGCGATTATAAGCAGCCAGAGCGTTTTCAACTTCTTCTACGGCATCGAGAACTGTCTGCTTCCAGACAAGTTGAAGCCGGCGAGCTTCGGACTCGGATGAGGTCACGTTCGCCCGCAGCCTGCCGCCATCGAGAATTGGCAGCGAAAGGCTCGGCCCGAACGACCAAGATGTGACACCGCCATTCGCGCCGCTCGTCGAAATAAAGGAAGGCGAAATCGAACCGCTCAGCGTGATCGATGGATAAAGTTGTGCTTCGGCAACGCCGATCTCGGCGACGGCTGCTGCCAGGTTGCGTTCCGCAACCTTGATGTCGGGACGATTGCGGATGAGGTCCGCAGGAACGCCGGTCTTTACGCTGCGACGTGCAACCGGCTGCGGGGCACCTTTTTGCAGATCCGCAATCAAGGTCGATGCCGGCAGACCCAGAAGCGTCGCGATATGATGTGCGCTCTTGCGGAAGTTTGTCTCAAAACCCGGGAGATCAGCGAGCGTCGAGTTTACCAAGCCTTCAGACTGCACAACGTCAAGACGCGATGCAGCACCGGCGTCGAGCTGCAGCTTGGTCAAATCAAGTGTCTCGCGACGCGATTTGAGGTTCTGGCGCGCGATGGCGATGCGGGCCTGATAATAGCGCGCATTGATATAGGATGTCGTCAGATCCGAAATGAAGGAAAGCTTGGCGACGTCTACACTCGAATAGGCGGCATCGAGGGATGCATTCGCACTTTCTTTCGCACGGCGATATTGTCCGAAAAGGTCAAGCAACCAGGAGACGTTCAGGCCACCTGCAGACGTCGACCTTGTATCCTGAGAACTGGTGCCGAAGTCGCCACTTCCGTCCGTTCCGCTCACCGATTCGGAAGCAGAGGCCGTCAGGCTGGGCAGCGAACCTGCACCGGCGCTCACGACATTGGCTTGCGCAGAGGTAATGCGCTCCATCGCCTGAAGCACGGACAGGTTTTGCGATATCCCCTGATCGACCAGGCCGGTCAGCCGCTTGTCATTAAAGGCTGTCCACCAGGCAACCAGTGACACATCGCCGGCGCTCGCCGAGCCGCCTTCACTGAATTTCGCGGGCAACACCGTTTCCGGTGCGACATGGTCGGGACCGGAGACACAGCCTGCAAGGAAGAGCAGTCCAAGTATGGGGGCAGCTTGACGGGATATCATCATATAATCCTGTATTCATACAATTGCCGCCATGTCAGATTGACCGGCGGCTTGCCTGAGTATCCGGCTGGAAGCCCGGAATCGCTCTTTTTTCATATGGTAAACTAGCAATTCGTTCCAAAAGAAAACAGCCACCAAATTCACATTCCCGGGCAGCGTTGCGAATCATCCACACTCTGTAGAAAGCCTAGGCAAAGTAAGTTGACAAATTCTTGCGGATTCTGTCGAGGACAGTTGCCCCGCTTTCGTCTGGAGTGAACGGTTTTCCCGTGATCATTTCATAGGCTTTGCGATAGACATGAGAGGTCTCTTCGATGAGCGAGGCCGGGATGTCAGGGATATCATCCTTGTAAGGGTCGCAGCGCTCGGCAACCCATGAGCGGACAAAGTCCTTGTCGAAGCTCTTGGGCCGTTTTCCCTCTGCGACGCACTGCTCGTAGCTGTCGGCCATCCAGTAGCGGCTGCTATCAGGCGTATGAATTTCATCGGCCAGAAGAATGTTGCCGTCTTTATCCGTCCCAAACTCATATTTCGTGTCTGCCAGAATGAGGCCTTTCTCGGCCGCCATTTTCTGGCCGCGGGCAAACAGAGCGAGGGCATAGCTTGAAACTGTCTCCCACTGCTTGGCTGTCAGCAAATTCGTTGAAACGATTTCGGCAGCCGTCAAGGGCTCATCGTGACCGGCATCGAAGGCCTTGCTGGTGGGGGTGATGATCGGTTGATCGAGCTTCTGGTTGTCCTGCATGCCGTCGGCAAAACTGAAGCCGTACATGTCACGCTGGCCTGCCTTGTAGAGGGTCAGGATCGATGTGCCCGTGGTTCCGGCAAGGTATCCGCGCACGATCACTTCGACCGGCAAGATATCAAGTCGTGTACCGACAACAACATTGGGATCGGGATATTCCAGCACGTGGTTGGGGCAGATATCGCTTGTTGCCTCGAACCAGTAGCGGGCCGTCTGGGTCAACACCTCTCCCTTATATGGAATACAGGTGAGGATGCGATCAAACGCCGACAACCGATCACTGGAAATGATGATGCGTCGACCGTCGGGCAGATCATAATTGTCCCTGACCTTGCCATGATAGTAATTGGGCAGTTCGGGGAAATGAGCTTCGGGCAGAATGCGCAAGGCATGTCCTTTCCAGCAAAGGCGGTTCCTGACGGTCCCGGCATGTGATCACCAAGTCCCCTCCGATAGCAGCGCTGTGCGTCGCGTCAACTGTTGCGTCGCAGATGCTGTTCAAAAAACAGGGCGCCCGACTGAAGCCGCGCGCCCTGTCTTCTCGATTGAGGCGTGAACCTGGTCAGCTGGCTGCGCTATGCAGTCGGCTGTTGAAGACCGGATTTTTCGTTTGGTTGGCGAACGTCTTTGCAATCGCCAATACGGCCAGATCCACAAGCGGTTCCAGAATGATCACAGTCATATAGGCGCCGCCAAAGGAAAAGACGCTGGCGATGTTATCGGCGCCGAAACCCTGTCCGTATAATGCCCAGAAGGCCACCCACGCGACAATTCCGCCCTGATAGGCTGTCGACAGCGACAAAGCCTGCCAATATGTGACGTCGACATAGGGTGTCTGCGGGGCAATGATCCGCCTGGCCAATTGGCTGACAGCCCAAAGCGGGACAATCAGCGTGGTGACGTTGATGCCATATTGCGGCAGGTCGAAGGGGGCGAAAAACAGCCCCTGGGTCAAAAGACCTGCAGCCAGGCCCAATGCCGCCGGGCCCGCACCAAAGATCAGGTATAAGGTGGAGCCAAGGATCAGGTGCACTTCCGACACACCGACCGGATAGTGCGGCAACACTTCAAAAAAGCTGAAAACAAGTGCGGCGGAGATCAGGCTGCGTGTGGCAAAGGCCGTCACGCCGCCGTCCTTGCGGATCGTGTCCAGGGACATCTTCGCTACAAGCCCGAAAGAGGCCGCAGCCGTTGCGAAGCTCAGGGCGATCTTGGCACCGTCCACGATGCCGGGTTCAATATGCATTGTCGTTTCCTTCCGTCCGCGCCCACCGCGCGGGTTCTGGTGAATGGCCACAGGGTCTTGTGGCGGAAGCGACGGCAGGTCTCCTGGCTTGCGGGTCAAAGCTTGGTCCGCCTTATCAGTTCTGTCGAACCAATGGCATTTTGGACGTCGCTCGCCGCTCACAGTTGCGGGGGCAGCCACGGTTTCGGCCCCTGTTGGGTCGTCCTCACCGTATTCCCTTTTCATCCGCCTTCCCGATTGGGTCGGGCGGAACCGTCGCGTGATAGAGGCGTCTGCTTCCGATGACGCCGGGTCGCGGACTTCATCCGATGCAGACGCCTTAGTGATAGACAAGCTCTGCTGTGGAGACAAATGGAAATTGCGTGTTGCCGCCTTTGTCCCAAAGCGAGTCTTGCCTGAGGGCTCGTGCGCGAAGCCCAGGCTGAATGCGCCGCCGATTGGTATATATGTATATATAAGGCACGCCCGCCTGCGCCCCAGACCGTATCGCAGACACCAACGCTGCGGATCACTTGGGTGGCGTTTGCGGGTACGGAGCCGATGGGCGTCAATCTGCTGGCGAGCGCGGGCGGTAAAGCTTCTGCATCGATGTCGGACAGGCAGTCCCGCCAGCTGCCGGAAAGGCCGATCGGTCGATTTTTTCAATTTAACGATTATATTTCAATAAGATAAGAAAAACGACAGTTTTTTGACACGAGCCATGTTGACTTGAGTTTAGAGTGGGACTAGAACCCGCCTCACCGAACGAGAGGGGGCGGCGCTTCTGGCGAC
>NZ_JBXENI010000003.1:0-47500 GCF_057158725.1 Agrobacterium sp. H141 | reverse complement strand
TACATTGTGAAGAGAAGATTGATCTGGAGGCTTCCAGGTATTGTGAGTTTAGGCTTGCAATGTCCGAACCCTTTCCCGGTGAACCTTATGACGGTCTAGCCGACCGGATTTTGGTGAGGGATTGGATGTAGGTGGGAAGCTTGTCACTCTGGATGCTGTCGTTGTTTGAGGGTTTAGGCCCTTGTCTGACGGCACATCGGATTACCGTTGCCTGACCGCGCGGTACCGGATTTGATCTCGAGAAGCTGGTCTTAAAGATCTGGTTCCGTGTGAGTTGCTCGGCGTAACTCCAAGAAAGGGACCGGATCGAACACGTCGATGGCATCTGACAGGGCTGGTTGTAAAAGGTAACCGGTCTTTTGGTCATTCGTTATGCATTGGGTTTTACCTTGTGTGTTGGGGTGATTGGTACGGGGTTTTTAACACTTCCCCGGTGGCCAGACCTTTGGTTTGATTTTGAAGTTTAGGCTTTGAGATCTGGCTTTAGGTTCGAATAAGGATGAGCATTGGCAATGAGAACGATTAAGTGTTTTAAGGGCATTTGGTGGATGCCTTGGCATGCACAGGCGATGAAGGACGTGATACGCTGCGATAAGCTGTGGGGAGCTGCGAATAAGCTTTGATCCATGGATTTCCGAATGGGGGAACCCACCTTAGATGCTTGGAGAATCCAAATTGAGTTTAGGCTCGGTTTGGGTTTCCAAGCATTGATATAAGGTATCTTACTTTCGAATACATAGGGGTAAGAAGCGAACGCAGGGAACTGAAACATCTAAGTACCTGCAGGAAAGGACATCAACCGAGACTCCGTTAGTAGCGGCGAGCGAACGCGGACCAGGCCAGTGGCAATCAGGAATAAAGCCGAACAAGTTGGAAAGCTTGGCTAAAGTGGGTGACAGCCCCGTAGGCGTAGAACACTGATTGTCCTTGAGTAGGGCGGGACACGTGAAATCCTGTCTGAACATGGGGAGACCACTCTCCAAGCCTAAGTACTCGTGCATGACCGATAGTGAACCAGTACCGTGAGGGAAAGGTGAAAAGCACCCCGACAAGGGGAGTGAAATAGAACCTGAAACCGGATGCCTACAAGCAGTCGGAGGGCGCAAGCCTGACGGCGTACCTTTTGTATAATGGGTCAACGACTTAGTGTATCTAGCAAGCTTAAGCCGGTAGGTGTAGGCGCAGCGAAAGCGAGTCTTAATAGGGCGATTGAGTTAGATGCATTAGACCCGAAACCGAGTGATCTAGCCATGAGCAGGTTGAAGGTTGGGTAACACCAACTGGAGGACCGAACCCATATCTGTTGCAATAGATCGGGATGACTTGTGGCTAGGGGTGAAAGGCCAATCAAACTCGGAGATAGCTGGTTCTCCGCGAAAACTATTTAGGTAGTGCGTCGATCGAATACCCTCGGGGGTAGAGCACTGGATGGGCTATGGGGACTCACCGTCTTACTGATCCTAACCAAACTCCGAATACCGAGGAGTACTAATCGGCAGACACACGGCGGGTGCTAACGTCCGTCGTGAAGAGGGCAACAACCCTGACCTCCAGCTAAGGTCCCCAAGTCATGGCTAAGTGGGAAAGGATGTGAGGATCCCAAAACAACCAGGATGTTGGCTTAGAAGCAGCCATCATTTAAAGAAAGCGTAACAGCTCACTGGTCTAAATAAGGGTCTTTGCGCCGAAAATGTACCGGGGCTAAAGCCATGCACCGAAGCTGAGGATTGTAGTGACTTGTCACTGCAGTGGTAGCGGAGCGTTCCGTAAGCCTGTGAAGGGAGACCCGTGAGGGCTCCTGGAGGTATCGGAAGTGCGAATGTTGACATGAGTAACGATAAAGGGGGTGAGAGACCCCCTCGCCGAAAGACCAAGGGTTCCTGCTTAAAGTTAATCTGAGCAGGGTTAGCCGGCCCCTAAGACGAGGCGGACACGCGTAGTCGATGGGAACCACGTTAATATTCGTGGGCCTGGTGGTAGTGACGGATCGCACAAATTGTAACACCTTATTGGATTGGTGTTGCAGTGGAGCGGTTCCAGGAAATAGCTCCACCGTATAGACCGTACCCGAAACCGACACAGGTGGTCAGGTAGAGTATACCAAGGCGCTTGAGAGAACTGCGTTGAAGGAACTCGGCAAATTGCACGCGTAACTTCGGAAGAAGCGTGACCCCAGGATACGCAAGTGTTTTGGGGTGGCACAGACCAGGGGGTAGCGACTGTTTATCAAAAACACAGGGCTCTGCGAAGTCGCAAGACGACGTATAGGGTCTGACGCCTGCCCGGTGCTGGAAGGTTAAAGGGAGAGGTGCAAGCTTTGAACTGAAGCCCCAGTAAACGGCGGCCGTAACTATAACGGTCCTAAGGTAGCGAAATTCCTTGTCGGGTAAGTTCCGACCTGCACGAATGGCGTAACGACTTCCCCGCTGTCTCCAACGCAGACTCAGTGAAATTGAATTCCCCGTGAAGATGCGGGGTTCCTGCGGTCAGACGGAAAGACCCCGTGCACCTTTACTATAGCTTTACACTGGCATTCGTGTCGGCATGTGTAGGATAGGTGGTAGGCTTTGAAGCAGGGACGCCAGTTCTTGTGGAGCCATCCTTGAAATACCACCCTTATCGTCATGGATGTCTAACCGCGGTCCGTTATCCGGATCCGGGACAGTGTATGGTGGGTAGTTTGACTGGGGCGGTCGCCTCCGAAAGAGTAACGGAGGCGCGCGATGGTGGGCTCAGACCGGTCGGAAATCGGTCGTCGAGTGCAATGGCATAAGCCCGCCTGACTGCGAGACTGACAAGTCGAGCAGAGACGAAAGTCGGTCATAGTGATCCGGTGGTCCCGCGTGGAAGGGCCATCGCTCAACGGATAAAAGGTACGCCGGGGATAACAGGCTGATGACCCCCAAGAGTCCATATCGACGGGGTTGTTTGGCACCTCGATGTCGGCTCATCGCATCCTGGGGCTGGAGCAGGTCCCAAGGGTTTGGCTGTTCGCCAATTAAAGCGGTACGTGAGCTGGGTTCAGAACGTCGTGAGACAGTTCGGTCCCTATCTGCCGTGGGTGTAGGAATATTGATAGGATCTGTCCCTAGTACGAGAGGACCGGGATGGACGTATCTCTGGTGGACCTGTTGTCGTGCCAACGGCATAGCAGGGTAGCTATATACGGAATGGATAACCGCTGAAGGCATCTAAGCGGGAAACCAACCTAAAAACGAGTATTCCCTATCAGAGCCGTGGAAGACTACCACGTTGATAGGACGGGTGTGGAAGCGCAGCAATGTGTGAAGCTTACCGTTACTAATAGCTCGATCGGCTTAATCGTTCTCATTGACCATGCTCATCAAAGCCAAAGGCTTCGATGATGCCATCTGTTTTGTTCTCACGCTGTCGGCCCTTTTTGCCGTCGCTGAGAACCACGCGCCGAACCTTCGGCGACGCGCCTTGCGCTTGCGGACTTCGTCCGATCACTGCAAGGGAAACAAACCAAAACGTGTTCGCCTAAGACAAATGAGGGTAACCTCAACCAGCTTCTCAATATGCAAAGCATCAATACGGTTCCGTATTAACGCTTTGGCACCCTTCTGAGCGAAAGCGAAGACCTAAGGTTTGCCAAAGAAATGGGAACAACGTTGATGCCAAGCATCAACATTGCCCTTTGCCGACCTGGTGGTTATGGCGGGGCGGCCGCACCCGTTCCCATTCCGAACACGGCCGTGAAACGCCCCAGCGCCAATGGTACTTCGTCTTAAGACGCGGGAGAGTAGGTCGCTGCCAGGTCTGCAAAAGGCAATGAAATCATAATCTTCTCATCGCAAAACAATCGGGCCTCGTCCCAAAATGAGGTCGCTCAAATAGCGGCCATCTTGCTGTCCAAACATTATTCCGCGGGGTGGAGCAGCCCGGTAGCTCGTCAGGCTCATAACCTGAAGGCCGCAGGTTCAAATCCTGCCCCCGCAACCAAAATCCAACCAAAATCAAAAACACAAATTCAATCAGCATATCAAATATAAGATATGAAAATAAATCCCGGACCTCAAAACGCCCGGGCGTTCAATGCGTCTGCAAACGCGGAATGCCACGATCACCGCTTCACGAAAACGTGACCCCATCAAACATCCAACGGTTTATCGCACGCCTTCCCTTGCATGCCGGAACAAACTGACCAGCCTACCGTTCCTCGATTCGGATGGATGGCACAAACGTACAGCCGTACGACCGCCACATCCGCTTTCATTACCTATAGGAGCGCGACATGGCGAAAAACAAAGTGGGCAAGCTGGACACCGTCGCCATTGGCGATCAGAAAATATTGCGCGGAACGGGTGGTGAGCTTCACCAGACAGCCGGCGGTGACATTCCGACATTGACCACCCAGCAGGGCACGCCGGTCGCAGATGACCAGAACTCGCTTCGGGCCGGGCATCGCGGTCCTACACTTCTCGAAGACCAGCATTTCAGAGAGAAAATCTTCCACTTCGATCACGAGCGCATTCCAGAACGCGTCGTCCATGCCCGCGGCTTCGGTGCCCATGGCTATTTTGAAGCCTATGAATCGCTCGCGGATATTACCAAGGCTGACATCTTTCAGCGCAAGGGCGAAAAGACCGAATTGTTTGCCCGTTTCTCAACTGTTGCCGGCAACAAGGGGTCGCCGGATCTGGCGCGCGATGTGCGCGGCTTTGCCGTCAAGTTCTACACCAAGGAAGGGAACTGGGATCTGGTCGGCAATAATATCCCGGTCTTCTTCATCCAGGACGCGATCAAATTCCCCGACCTCATCCATTCCGCCAAGCAGGAGCCGGATCGTGGCTTCCCGCAGGCGCAAACTGCACACGATAATTTCTGGGACTTCATTTCGCTGACGCCTGAATCGATCAACATGGCGTTGTGGATCATGTCCGACCGTACCATTCCGCGCTCGCTGCGGTTCATGGAAGGCTTTGGCGTTCATACCTTCCGCTTGATCAATGCCGAGGGCAAGTCCAGCTTCGTCAAGTTTCACTGGAAGCCGAAGCAGGGTCTGCAGTCGGTGGTGTGGAACGAGGCCGTGAAACTGAACGGTGCCGATCCCGATTTCCATCGTCGCGACATGTGGAACTCCATCAAGATGGGAAATTATCCCGAATGGGAACTTGGCCTTCAGGTGTTCGACGAAAAATTTGCAGACGAGTTCGAATTCGATGTCCTCGACCCGACCAAGATCATTCCGGAGGAACAGGTGCCGGTGAGGATCGTCGGCCGAATGGTCCTGGATCGCTGCGTCGACAATTTTTTTGCCGAAACGGAGCAGGTGGCTTTCCAGACCGGAAATCTGGTGCCCGGCATCGACTTTACCAATGACCCGCTGCTTCAGGGACGGAACTTCTCCTACCTCGACACCCAATTGAGCCGTTTGGGATCGACCAATTTCAACCACCTGCCGGTCAACGCTCCGCGCTGTCCCTTCCACCATTTCCAGCAGGACGGTCACATGGCGTTTCACAACCCGACAGGGCGTGCAAACTACGAGCCCAATTCCTGGGGCAAGGAGGGCGGGCCGCGCGAAAACCCGGAAAAGGGCTTCCAGTCTTATGGCGAAGACATGGAAGGCGCAAAGGGCCGCTACCGGTCTGAGACATTTGCCGATCATTACAGCCAGGCGCGACAATTCTACGCCTCGCAGACGCCGGTCGAACAGGGGCACATTGCCGATGCCTTTGTCTTCGAACTTTCGAAGGTCGAAACCATGGCCATCCGGGAGCGCATTGTCGCGCATCTGTTGAACGTGGATGAGGATCTTGCCGGCAAAGTGGCCGACGGTCTCGGGTTGAAATCAATGCCGAAGCCGGCCGATGCGGCTCGCCCGACGATTACCGATCTCAAGACCTCGGACACGCTGTCCATTATCCTCAATGGCCCCAAGAGCTTCAAGGGCCGCAAGCTTGGCGCGCTGGTTACCGATGGTGTCGATATCGATCTCGTCGATGCACTCAAGACGGCGGTTGCAAAAGAAGGCGGCCAGATCGAGTTCGTCGCTCCGAAGATCGGTGGCGTGAAGGCCAGCGACGGTACGCTGATCGAGGCGGGCCAGAAGATCGATGGTGGTCCGTCAATCCTTTACGACGCGGTTGCGCTACTCGTCTCCAAGGATGGCGCTGCGGCTCTTGCCAAGCAGCCTGCTGCCCGTGATTTTGCCGCAGATGCTTTCGCGCATTGCAAGTTCATTGGCTACAGTGAAGAGGCCAGGGCCTTGCTCGAGAAAGCCGGAATCTGGAGCGATATCGATGACGGATGCAAGATGCTGTCGAAGAAAAATGACGGGGCCGCCTTCATCGATATGTGCCGAGACCTTCGCTTCTGGGACCGCGAGGCAAAGCTCGCGTAACGTGGAGTTCGAAAGAGACCAATCCCGGCCACTCCAATATTGGAAGGCTAAAGGGCCTTGGCGAATTGCGCGGCGCAATTCGGGCAATCACGCTTCGGATGGATCGTAAGGAGATGAAACTACCAAGTCCCGCACACTCGAAACAACTAGGCTGGACCTTTCGGCGTGGTCGTTCGGCCTGCGGGAACTGGCAAGTTTTGCCGCGAAGTATCGCGCCACGATGCCATGGCGACGCTCGATGTCGCCTGGTGTGCGGGGATACTTTAATTCGGCGCGGCACCGCATTAAAGTCATGGCCTGTCCGAGCGCCGCAAAGCGTTGATCGGACAGGCCATGACTTGGTGCCCGACGGGGAAGTCGACTTGTTCGATCAACCCCAACCGGACACATTGTGTGCGGACCTCGAACATCCCGCTAGCTTACTGGTTCAAAAAGCTTGCCATAGGTCTCGCGCAGGACATTTTTCTGCACTTTCCCCATCGTATTGCGTGGAAGATCGGAGACGAAGATGACGCGTTTCGGCTGCTTGTAACGGGCAAGCCTTTCCTGCAATGCCGCCAGAATATCCTTCTCCTCGACTGTCTCGCCGGGCTTGCGCACCACAACGGCAGTCACGCCCTCGCCGAAATCGGGATGGGGAACACCGATAACGGCGCTTTCAAAGACACCCGGCAGCTGGTCGATCTCGGTTTCGACTTCCTTCGGATAGATATTGTATCCGCCTGAGATCACGAGATCCTTCCCGCGACCGACAATGTGGACATAGCCTGCCTTATCGACCATGCCGAGGTCGCCGGTTATGAAGAACCCGTCGGCACGGAATTCGGCAGCGGTCTTCTCGGGCATGCGCCAATAGCCCTTGAACACGTTCGGACCGCTCACTTCGATCATACCGGTCTCGCCATCGGGGACCGGCTTGCCGTCCTCCGGATCGGAAACCCTCAGTGAAACGCCTGGCAGCGGAAAGCCCACTGTGCCCGCCACCCGCTCGCCCTCATAGGGGTTTGAGGTATTCATATTGGTTTCGGTCATACCGTAGCGCTCCAGAATACGATGGCCTGTCATTGCCTCGAACTGGCGATGGGTTTCCGCCAGAAGCGGTGCGGAGCCGGAGATGAAGAGACGCATATTGGCGGTGCGCTCTTTGGTCAGTGCCGAACTCTGGATGAGGCGGACATAGAATGTCGGAACGCCCATCATGCAGGTCGCCTTTGGCATCAGCGCCAGAACCTGCTCGGCATCGAATTTCGGCAGGAACACCATGGATGCGCCTGCGAGCAGGATGACGTTGGAGGCGACGAAGAGACCGTGGGTGTGGAAGATCGGCAAGGCATGGATCAGCTTGTCGTCGCTGGTGAAACGCCAGTAATCGCGCAGCGTCGCCGCATTCGACAGAAGGTTGTCGTGGCTGAGCATGGCACCCTTCGATCGTCCCGTGGTGCCGGACGTATAAAGGATGGCAGCAAGATCGTCGGCACCGCGTGAAACATCGTCGAAACTGTCCGGCTCTGAGCGGGCCAGATCGATCAGGCTGCCGCCACCATTGTCATCCATTGTTTCGACGACTGCACCTTTTGGCACTGCAATCGACTGCAGGCCTTCCTTGGCGCCTGGCGCGCAGACCACCAGGCGCGGTTCCGCGTCGCCGATAAAGTAGTCAAGTTCGGCCAGCGTGTAGGCCGTGTTGAGCGGCAGATAAACGGCACCGGCCCGCACGCAAGCGAGGTAAAGCATCAGCGCTTCCGGGCTCTTTTCCACCTGCACCGCGACCCGGTCGCCCGGTTTTACGCCGAGTTTCGTAAGCGCGCCGGCAAAGCGGGCGGAGAGGGCGAGCATGTCACCATAGGTCCAGCGCTGACCGGGTGCCGTCTCGATGAACGAGGCCTCGGGGCGGATGCCATTGCGGATCGCGTCAAAAAGGTGATTGCTCATGCGCTGAACTCCTTGCTGCCTTTTTCATTCTGGCTGTTTGCCGGGGTGGTGCCGCCCATCGGAAGAGGGTTTTTCGGGCCCTTGTCCGCCGGCACCAGCTTGCGCACCGGACCAGCGGCCACGACCTCGCTTCGTGCTGCAAAGGCCTCGTGATTTTTCTCGATGTCGTCGAATTTGTAGAGATAGTTGACCATAAGCCCGTGGGACTGGCGCATGGCGCGCGGCGAGCGGTCCGCCAGGACGTTAATCCGCTCGAGCCGCGCGCCATTGCCGAGGTGGAAACGGGCGACCGGATCGATCACCCTTCCACGGGAATTGCGCGCTTTCAGGAAATACCAGGCAGCCGCAGCCGTCAGCACAGGCTGAACGCGGGCCTTCAGTTCCTCGTTATCAGCCCAGCCACTTTCATCGAGAGCTTCGAGCTTCGTCTTGTCGGCTGCCGTCAGGGCGTCGGACGTGTCGGCACGTCGTTCCTCAGCCAGCCAGGCGGCAAAGCCTGGGACCGGGGAGAGCGTGACGAAAGTGTCCAGCCCCGGCAAGTCGCGCTTCAGATCCTCCACCACCTGCTTGATCAGGAAATTGCCGAAGGAAATGCCGCGCAGGCCATCCTGACAATTGGAGATCGAGTAAAAGACGGCAGTGGTCGCGTCAGCTTCCGCGATCGGTACGCGATCCTCGCGCAGCAGGTCGCCGATATTGTCCGGGATATCGCGGGTGAGCGCCACTTCCACAAAGATCAGCGGATCATCGGCAAGCTGTGGATGGAAAAATGCGAAACAGCGCCGATCCTTCGGCGCCAGCCGAAGCCGCAATTCCTCCCAACCGCCAATATGGTGCACGGCCTCGTAGCGAATGATCCTTTCCAGGATATCGGCCGGTGTCGACCAGCTGATCGGCTTCAACATCAGGAAGCCACGGTTGAACCAGGAGCCGAACAGATGGGCAAAATCGGAATCCACGGCCTCCAGATCGGGCCGCTCGCTCTTCATCTTGAGGAGTGCTTCACGCATCCGCACAAGGCTCTCGATGCCATGGGGTGCCAGATTGAAGCGGCGGATAAGCTCCTGTCGGCGAGGTTCTGCCGCTTCATGAAGCGTCAGCAGAGCTGAAGGCGTCGGGTCGTTTCGATAAGCGTCTATCGCCTGTTCCAGCTGTTCGGTTCTCGGGCCAAAGCGGGAGAGCAGGCGCTGCATGAAATCCAGTTGCTCACTTGGGTTCAGTCGGCGCCAGGATGTCAGAATATCGTTGGCAAGCGCCATGCCGGAGGCTTCGCCGCGCCCTGACAGCAACGCCTCGCAAAGGGCCTCCATCGTGTCGACCGGATTATTGCCGTCGACGCGGGGGCTTGAGGACAGCAGTTTGCGGCCGCGATCGGCAATAGCCTGAAGCATGTCACCAAGGAAGGATGTCGTGTTCATTAGATACCTCCGAGCATTCGATTTGGCAGCCAGGTGGCGATACCGGGAAAAATGCAGAGGATGAGGATCGCCAGAAACATCACGAGCACGTAAGGAAGCGCGCCCCAGAGGATATCCCTGGTCGGGATTTTGGGTGCGATGGCATTGATCACAAAGAGGTTGAGGCCAATCGGCGGCGTAATCAATCCGACCTCCATATTGATGGTCAGCACGATTGCAAACCAGTAGGGGTCAAAGCCTGCCTGGGTGACGATCGGAAAGAGCATCGGTGCGGTCATCACGATCACAGCGACTGGCGGTAGGAACATGCCGCAAACCAGCAGAAAGACATTGATGATGGCCAGCAGTACCCAGCGATTGACGTCGAGGTCAGCAATGAACGTCGCAACCGACTGGGTGATGTAGAGCGAAGACAGGGCGAAAGCGAAGAGTTCGGCTGCCGCCATGATCATCATGATCATCACGCTTTCGCGCATGGCAGAGGAAAAGATGTGCGCAACCGGTTTGAAGCGGAAAAGACGGTAGGCAATGATGACGACGAGCAGCGTTAGAAGCGCGCCGGCGCCGGCGGCTTCGGATGGCGTGGCCACGCCGCCATAGAGCACATAAAGCGTGCCTGCGATGATGAGCAAAAAGGGCAGAATGCGCGGAAGGGCGGAGAAACGCTGCTTCATGGTATAGCGTATACCGGCACCGTCGAAGACGTAACCCTTGCGCTTGCAGTCGATGATGGCCCAGGTCATGAACATGGCTGTCAGCATGACGCCGGGAATGACGCCTGCCATGAACAGCCGGCCAATAGAGGTTTCGGTGGCGATGCCGTAGACGATCAGAGTCACCGAGGGCGGAATGAGGATGCCCAGCGTGCCGCCAGCCGCGATGGATCCTGTGGCGACGGAATTCGGGTATCCACGGTTCACCATTTCCGGAATGCCCATCTTGCCGATCGCAGCGCAGGTGGCGGGCGATGAGCCGGTCATGCCGGAAAAGATAGCGCAGGCACCGATATTGGACAAAACGAGGCCGCCCGGCACACGGTTCAGCCAGCGGTCGAGTGCTGTGTAGAGGTCGGAGCCCGCCGGCGATGACGCGACAGCGGCCCCCATCAGCACGAACATCGGGATGGATACATATGCGAGATTGGCGATGCCGGAGAACATGGTGTCACCGAGCACGTAGAAGATATCGAAGCCGCTCTGAAAATAGAGCGCTGTGACAGCGGCAAGTCCGAGCGCAAAGGCAATTGGCATGCCGGTGCCCAGAAGCACGAAGAGCGAAAGGATCAGCAGTGATCCGGCGACGGTCGGGCTCATCGGATGGCCTCCTTGGACGTGGTGGCTTGCGCGGGGATCTCGGCGTCGGACATCATATGCGGTCCGCTGACAGGGATTGTGCCCTGCGTATCGAAGACGAGGCCAAGGATACGTGCCACATATTGCAGACACAGCAATCCAAAGCCGATGGGCAGGGCCATCAGCGGGATCCAGAGCGGCGGTGCCCAAATACTGGAATGCTTCCAGTTTCCAGCCCAGGCATCATGGAACTGTATCCACCCGGCGACAAACATGATCGCGCAGAAAAGAAGTCCGAAGACGCTGCCGACGATTTGCAGGCGTGACCTGGTCTTTCGAGACACCATGACCTCAACCACATCGACGCCGACATGACCTCCGGTCAAAAGCACGTATGGTGCCCCCAGGAAGATCGCCACCGTTGCCGAAAAGACGACGAAGTCGGTTTGCCAGATCGTTGGCCAGGCGAAGACATAGCGCATCAGGATCATCTGGCAGACGACCAGCATGGCAGCGATGATCAATGCGGTGGAGATCAGCGCGAACAGACGCGAGATCTGGCTGATGGCCCAGATATAGGCCTTTACCATGGCAGTTTCCTCAGAAGTGTCGGGATCGTGGGCGGCAGAAGGCTGCCGCCCCGCAGGTTTGCCATCACTCGACAGCGAGCGCCTTTTCGATCAGCTTGTCGCCGCCTTCGACCTTTTCGGCGAATTTCTTGTAGGCCGACTGCTTGGCGATCTCGAGCCAGGCGTCATAGTCGCTCTTGGACATTTCGACGACCTCGACACCTGCATTCTTGTAGGCATCGATCATAACCTGATCGCCCTTGCGCACTTCCTCGTTAAAAAACGCTTCCGCTTTTTCACCGGCTGCGAGCAGCGCCTTCTGCTGTTCAGGCGTGAGCTTGTCATAGGTCTGCTTGGACAAGAGCACCGGCTCATACATGAACCAGAGTGCGTTTTCGCCCGGCGCAGTCAGGCACTTGGCCTGCTCGAACAGGCGGTAGGACACGAAGCTTGCCGACGAGGTGTTGGCGGCGTCCAGAACGCCGGTCTGCATGCCGGAATAGATTTCCGAGGATGGCATCGAGGCAATCGAGGCCCCGGCTTCGGCCAACATTTCCTCGAAGGCAGGACCTGCTGCACGGATGACCTGACCCTTGATCGTGTCGGGCGAGGTAATACAGTTCTTCTTCGATGCAAAAGCCCCGGAAAGCCAGGCATCTGAAATCACCATGGCGCCCTGATCTTCGATGATCTTCTTGATATCCGCCATGAACGGTGAATCGTTGAGCCGCATGGCACGGTCGAAATTGCCAACGAGACCCGGCATCAGCGTTGCCGAAAATTCCGGATGGCGACCGGACGCATAGTCCAGCGGGAACGATGTGAGGTCGAGCAGACCGCGGGTGAGGGCGTTCCACTGATCATTGGGCTTGTACAGTGACGAGCCCGGAAAGACCTGAATCTTCAGATCGACATTGGCCGCTTCGACTTCCTTGGCAATGAGCTGAACCATCTCGTCGCGAATATCGCCCTTGCCACCGGGAAACTGGTGCGAGGCCTTGAGAATGGTTTCCGCCTGGGCCGAGACGGCACCGAACGTAATTGCGGCCATGGCAACGCCAAGACCCAGCATGCGTGTGAGCTTCTTCATAGGTTTCCTCCCTTGAACCGGCCTCCCCGCCGGATTGGGGCAATGTTGAAACCATCTTGCGCACGATGTCAATCATCTTGTATACGAGATGAGTAAATCTTGTACGCGAGGCTGGGTGTGAGCGAACAAAGCACTTTTCACAAACTACGGGACGATATCGAGAATGGTATCGTGACGGGCGAGTTCGAACCGGGCGACCGTCTGGATGAGACGCAACTCGCCACACGCTTCGGCGTGTCCCGCACGCCCATTCGCGAAGCATTGATGCAATTGAGTGCCATCGGTCTGGTCGAGATCAGGCCGCGCCGCGGTGCCATTGTTGTTGATCCAGGCCCCCATTACGTCTTTGAGATGTTTGATGTGATGGCAGAGCTCGAGGGAATGGCCGGCGCCCATGCGGCGCGCCGTCACTCGGCGGACGATGCGCACGTGCTGCGCGCGGCCCATGCCCGATGCAGGGATGCGGCGCTCAGCGATGACACGGACAGCTATTACTACGAGAACGAAGTGTTCCACCACGCGATCTATGATGCCAGCCATAGCGGGTTTCTCAGGGAGCAGTGTGTCGCCCTTCACCGGCGTCTTCGCCCTTACCGGCGTCTGCAGTTGCGCGTGCGCAACCGCATGAAGGTTTCCCTCGAGGAGCACGGCAAGATCGTCGATGCCATTCTCGAGGGCAATGACGAATTGGCGCGCACGCTTTTGCGCGGTCATATTGCCGTTCAGGGGGACCGCTTCAGTGACCTTGTCGCCAATATCGAGCGGCTGAAAAGCCGAACGGCAACGGATCCAGCGTCGACCGGCAGGACACAGGGCGGCTGAAGCGGCATAGACCGTCAACGGCCAAATGACACAAGGCCATTTCGTCGAAACAGATGCATCCTGCCTGGGCCGCCGGGTCGACAATTGCCGCTGACTGGTAAACTGAACGTGACAACACGGACGGGTCATATCTGTCTTGCCTCCCACAACAGAAGCGCTACACTCGCGGTGCGAATGGACGGAAAGCTTTGGGAGGAGCGGTACGTGAAACGGATGTGGCCAGACGAATATGCCTTTCTGCTGGACGATGCAGAGGAAGTTGACCTTCATATTCCCCCGGTGGAACAAAGCGATGGTCCAACCGAAAAGGCAATCACCAGAAAGGCCTTGAAAGTTCGCATCAGCCAACAGGATTTCGAGAAAATCTGGCCCCTTTCAGAGGCTCGCTATCGGCTTTCCGGACGTTTTTCGGGCAAAGCGATCACGTTGATCACCAACAACCCGCACTATCAGAAATGGCATCCGTCCGAGGGTGGCAGTGTTGAGAGCGTGTCCGACAGCGGTCAGAAATATACGACCCATTATGTGATGGTGCATTTTCTTCTGGATGATGTCAGGGAGAGCGTCGCCGCTTGAAATCGGCGCGGTTGTGTCTTGCCCTGCCGCAGGCCTGCATTGGCTCTCACGAGCCAGTGCCGGATGATCCGGGATGACTAGCGTTTGACTGGCCGGCGTTCCACTATCCACTGCTCAACGTCAGTATCGTGCGCAGGCGTGACATGGGAAGCCCGGCGTGGCATAGGGAGCCTCCTTTTTTCATCAGGCCCCCCTTCATGATCCGCATTGAGAACATCAGTAAGTCCAACAGCCACCGCATCCTTTTCATAGAAGCTTCGGCAGCACTGAACAGGGGTGAGAAGATCGGACTTGTCGGGCCGAATGGCGCGGGCAAGACGACGCTCTTTCGCATGATCACCGGTGAGGAACAGCCGGATGAAGGCCAGGTCTCCCTCGATAAAGGCGTAACCATCGGTTATTTTAACCAGGATGTCGGCGAAATGTCCGGCATGAGCGCCGTGGCCGAAGTCATGGAAGGGGCGGGGCCGGTCAGTGAGGTGGCAGCCGAGCTGCGCTCGCTGGAGGCCGCCATGTCGGACCCCGACCGCATGGATGAGATGGATGCCATCATAGAGCGCTATGGCGAGGTCCAGTCGCGTTACGAGGAACTGGATGGTTACGCCCTGGAAGGCCGGGCGCGCGAAGTGCTGGCCGGCCTGTCCTTCAGCCAGGAGATGATGGACGGCGATGTTGGCAAGCTCTCGGGTGGCTGGAAGATGCGCGTTGCGCTGGCCCGCATCCTTCTCATGCGCCCCGACGTGATGTTGCTCGACGAGCCGAGCAACCATCTCGATCTTGAAAGCCTGATCTGGCTCGAGGATTTTCTGAAAGGATATGACGGGGCGCTTTTGATGACTTCGCACGACCGCGAATTCATGAACCGTATCATTGGCAAGATCATCGAAATCGATGGCGGATCGCTCAATTCCTATTCCGGCGACTATGCCTTTTACGAAGCGCAGAGGGCGCAGAACGAGCGCCAGCAGGAAGCCCAGTTCGAGCGCCAGCAGGCAATGCTTGCCAAGGAAATCAAGTTCATTGAACGGTTCAAGGCGCGCGCTTCGCATGCAGCCCAGGTTCAAAGCCGCGTCAAGAAACTGGACAAGATTGACCGCATCGAGCCACCGCGAAGACGCCAGACGGTGGCCTTCGACTTCCTTCCCGCGCCACGGTCCGGCGAGGACGTGGTCAACCTTAAAAGCGTGCACAAGGCCTATGGTAGCCGTAGCATTTATGAGGGGTTGGATTTCATGGTGCGCCGGCGTGAGCGCTGGTGCATTCTGGGGGTGAACGGTGCCGGAAAATCGACGCTGCTGAAGCTTGCCACCGGCACGACTGAGCCGGATGAGGGATCGGTAAACCTCGGGGCGAGCGTGAAGCTCGGCTATTTCGCGCAGCATTCGATGGACCTTCTCGATGGCGATCTCACCATTCTGCAATGGCTGGAGCAGCGGTTCCCCCGGGCGGGGCAGGCACCGCTTCGCGCCCTTTCGGGCTGTTTCGGCTTTTCCGGTGATGATGTCGAAAAGCGCTGCCGCGTGCTGTCCGGCGGCGAAAAGGCCCGTCTTGTCATGGCGGCCATGCTGTTTGATCCGCCGAACTTTCTCGTGCTCGACGAGCCGACCAACCACCTCGATGTCGATACCAAGCAGATGCTGATCAAGGCGCTTTCGGCTTACGAGGGCACGATGCTCTTTGTATCCCATGACCGCCATTTTCTGGCAGCGCTTTCCAATCGCGTTCTGGAACTGACGCCGGATGGTGTTCACCAGTATGGCGGTGGCTATACCGAATATGTGGAACGCACCGGGCAGGAAGCTCCGGGGCTACGCGCCGCAGGCGGTTAGGCTGATTGCCTGTTTGGCTGCAGGTATTGTCTCGTTATATGGGCCGAGCATCATGTCCGGATTCGCGGTGAACGGAGGCATGCAGGAATACACCATAAATGGCGTTCGAAGAGCGCCAATCAGCTGTGAATGGGGTGATGGCGCAAATCGACGGCGATATAGCAAGGCTCACCGTGCAGGAAGCGTCGGCGGCATCTCCAATTCCGGATAAGTCGGATGACGGAGAGCTTCGACGATGAGCCGGTGGTCGATAATATTATCGGAGGTGTGGCGATGTGCGGTCGACACGGACGTGATCGCCAACTAGTGACGTGGGGTTCGGTGAGACGATCGTGTTGACAAGACCTACGTCGTCGACGCGTATGACAGTGTGGATGCCGTATCGTTTCCAGCAAGTTCCATAATTCGTATTACGCGAGCGGATAGTGTAGCTGGGTGGGTTCAAGGATGAAGTGCGACTCTTAAAGTGTGACAGGATGTTGAAGATCGAAAGGACATCCTGACTGAAGACTGGATACATCCATCTCACCCTTGCAGACCGGCGTCAGATCGGACGTTGGCGATTGATAGCGATGAGCGAGCGCGACCCGCAGCGGTTCGTGATCTTGTCAAAATCGAAAAGCCGTCGCTGCGGGCTGAAATTGGCCGACCGCAGCCCTGCCCGTTTTCGTGCTACCCACTCTTTACCGTAGCAACCCGAAAACGAATGCTTGGCAGACTTTCGTTTTCTCGTAAAATGATGGCGAAACGCATCTGCAAGGAAAGTATCGCCATGTTGCTGAGCAGCCGACAGACGGAAATCGTGGCGCTTGCCAAGGAACAGGGCCGGGTTCTGGTCGATGACCTCGCGACATTGTTTCAGGTGACGCCCCAAACCATCCGTAAAGACCTCAACGATCTGTGCGATGGAAAGGCACTGACCCGCATCCATGGCGGCGCGCTGTTTCCAAGCGGCAACGAGAACGTCAAATACGAGGCGCGCCGCTCCATTGCCGCTACGCAAAAGCAGGCCATCGGCGAGGCCGCCGCAGCCCTCATTCCCGACAACTCCTCTCTCTTTATCAATATTGGCACCACGACAGAGGCGGTTGGCGAGGCTTTGGCAGACCACAAGGAATTGATGGTCATTACCAACAACATCAATGTTGCCAACAGGTTGCGTGTCTTTCCATCCATCGAAGTGGTCATTGCAGGCGGTGTTGTGCGCGGATCGGATGGCGGCATCGTCGGCGAAGCGGCAGTTGATTTCATCAAGCAGTTCAAGGTCGATTTTGCGGTTATTGGGGTATCGGCGATCGACAGCGATGGCGCACTTCTGGATTTCGACTATCGCGAAGTGAAGGTGGCACAGGCGATCATTGCCAACGCCCGCCACGTCATTCTGGTCTCCGATGCGTCGAAGTTCGAGCGCACAGCGCCGGTCCGTATCGGTCATTTAAGCCAAGTCCACACCTTTATCACCGATTGCTGTCCCGTTGCATCGGTTCGGCGGGTCTGTGTGGATAATGAAGTACGGCTGATCGAGACCAGCGGCGTCGATTCCACAGCTGATTGACACTTTCATTTTATGTTTCGTTTGACATTCGTTTTCATTTCAAATTAAATATAAATATGTTCGCAAGCGCAATACAATGCTGCAATGCGAAAGTGGGTGGGGAATGTCCAGCGATACTGAATTCGATCTTTTCGTCATAGGCGGCGGCATCAATGGCTGCGGTATTGCGCGTGACGCGGCCGGTCGCGGCTACAAGGTCGCGCTTGCCGAAATGAACGATTTCGCATCGGGCACATCGTCCGGTGCCACCAAGCTGATCCATGGCGGTCTGCGCTATCTCGAACATTTTGAATTTCGACTGGTCCGCGAAGCGTTGATGGAGCGCGAAGTGCTGTGGGCCATGGCGCCACATGTCATCTGGCCGCTGCGTTTCGTGCTGCCCTTCCAGAAGGGCGGTATCCGTCCGGCCTGGTTAATCCGGCTCGGTCTGTTTTTGTACGATCATCTGGGCGGCCGTAAACTTTTACCCGCAACCAAGACGCTGGACCTGCGCCACGATGCGGCAGGAAAGCCGTTGAAACCCCTGTTCAGCAAGGCATTCGAGTATTCCGATGGCTGGGTCGATGATGCCCGCATGGTGGTGCTCAATGCACGCGATGCAGCGGATCGCGGTGCAACCATTCTCAATCGCACAAAGGTCGTGTCGGCCCGCCGTGAGGGCGCTGTCTGGCAGGTCACGGTGCGCAATGAGCATAGCGGTGAAACGACGGCTCACACGGCGCGAATGCTGGTGAATGCGGCGGGTCCGTGGGTGGATAATGTTCTCGCCGGCACATTCGGGCGCAACAATGTCCATAATGTCCGCCTGGTGCAGGGCAGCCATATCGTCGTGAAGAAGAAATTCTCCGATCCGCGCGCTTACTTTTTTCAGAACCCCGACAATCGCATCATCTTTGCCATCCCCTATGAAAAGGATTTCACCCTGATCGGCACCACGGATCGTGACTATACAGGCGATCCGAAAGATGTGAAAATCAGTGGAGAAGAGGTGAGCTATCTCTGCAATGCAGCAAGTGAGTATTTTGCCGAACCGGTTCGCCCTGACGATATCGTCTGGAGCTATTCGGCAGTGCGCCCGCTTTACGACGATGGTGCTTCGAAAGCCCAGGAAGCGACGCGGGATTATGTGCTGAAGCTCGACGCACCCGCCGAGGGTGCGGCCCTTCTCAACGTATTCGGCGGCAAGCTGACAACCTATCGTCGGCTGTCCGAACACGCGATCGAGAAGATCGCCGAGATGATCGGCACCAAGGGCTCGCCGTGGACAGAGGGAAGCGCGCTTCCGGGTGGCGATTTCCCTGCGACGGGCTATCGCCAGCAGGTCGACAAATTGATGACGGCGCATCCGTTTGTTGGTGAGCTTTGCGCCGAACGACTGGTGCGATGCTACGGAACGAAGGCTCGGGAGATCCTGGGAGATGCGGCCAGTGCCGCAGATCTCGGACGGCATTTCGGGGGCACGCTCTACGAGGCGGAAGTCCGATATCTGATGGACAAGGAGTGGGCGCGCACGGCGGAGGATATTCTCTGGCGGCGCACCAAACAGGGATTGTTCCTGTCGGCTGAACAGGCCGCGGAACTGGGAGACTATATGAAGGCGCAACACGCTGCCTGACCGGCTCTGCCGGTAACCTTGAAATAGACCGACGGTTTGGAGGAGGCCCGAGGAAAACATGCTTGAATTGCGCAATGTGTCGAAGATGGCAGGCGGTGGATATCATATCCACCCGACCGACCTGACGTTTCAGCGGGGTACGCTGAACGTGTTGCTCGGGCCAACGCTGTCCGGCAAAACCTCGCTGATGCGGCTGATGGCGGGGCTGGACAAGCCGACCGACGGCAGCATCCATTTCGACGGCGAGGATGTCACCGGCATGCCGGTTCAAAAGCGCAATGTCGCGATGGTGTACCAGCAGTTCATCAACTACCCGGCGCTCAGCGTTTATGAGAACATTGCCTCGCCGATGCGTATTGCCGGGGCCGACAAGGCAACCATCGATCAGGAGGTTCGCAAGGCCGCCGAACTGCTGCGGCTTACACCTTATCTGGATCGCACGCCTCTCAATCTGTCCGGCGGCCAGCAGCAGCGCACAGCGCTTGCCCGCGCCATCGTCAAGAAAGCCAATCTGGTGCTGCTCGACGAGCCTCTTGCCAATCTGGACTACAAGCTCCGTGAAGAATTGCGCGAAGAGCTGCCCAAGCTGTTTGCCGAATCCGGCGCGATCTTCGTCTATGCGACAACGGAACCGTCCGAGGCTCTTCTGCTGGGCGGGCACACGGCGACCCTCAGCGAGGGGCGGGTGACGCAGTTCGACGAAACCATCAAGATCTATCGCAATCCGGTCGACCTGCTGACGGCCAAGACCTTTGCCGATCCACCGCTCAACACCCTGGAACTGGTCAAGTCCGGCGATGTGTTGACGCTGAATGGCGCAACCGTCATGCCCCTGCCCGTCCATCTGACGGGTATTCCGGACGGGCCGGTGACGGTTGCGTTTCAACCGCATCACCTGTTCCTGAAGCCCCGTGACGGCTTATCCACCGCCTTGAGCGCGCGCACGCTGGTCTCGGAAATTGCCGGTTCGGAAAGCTTCATTCACCTGGAATATGCCGGCGCCCGCTGGGTGATGCTGGCGCACGGCATTCACGACATCGACGCGGACCAGACCATCGAGGTCTATCTCGATACACGCCACCTGATGGCATTCGACCAGCGGACAGGCCGTTCGCTGGCCGGTGCCGGTCACGAAGCGGATTAAGGGAGAGAACCATGGCTCGCATCAATCTCGACCACATCCGCCACGCTTACAGCGCCCAGGCAAAAGCTGCCGGCGATTATGCGCTGAAGGAAGTTCATCACGAATGGGACGATGGTGGCGCCTATGCGCTGCTCGGTCCCTCCGGCTGCGGCAAGACCACCTTGCTCAACATCATTTCCGGGCTGTTGCAACCCTCGGACGGCCGCATTGAGTTCAACGGTGTGGACGTCACCCATTTGTCCACCCAGCAGCGCAATATCGCTCAGGTCTTCCAGTTCCCGGTGGTCTACGACACCATGAGCGTGTTCGACAATCTCGCCTTTCCCCTGCGCAATCGACAGGTTCCGGAAGCGGATGTGACCAAACGCGTCAATGAAATTCTGGCGATGATCGATCTGGCCGACATGGCAAAGCAGAAGGCGCAAGGGCTGACTGCAGACCAGAAGCAGAAGATCTCGCTTGGTCGCGGTCTGGTGCGCGCCGACGTCAATGCCATCCTGTTCGACGAACCGCTGACTGTGATCGACCCGCATATGAAATGGGTTTTGCGTTCGCAATTGAAGCGCCTGCATCGGCAATCGGGCTTCACCATGGTCTATGTGACCCATGACCAGACGGAGGCGCTCACCTTCGCCGACAAGGTGGTGGTGATGTATGATGGCGAGATCGTGCAGATCGGCACGCCGGCGGAGCTGTTTGAGCGGCCAAGCCACACCTTTGTCGGCTACTTCATCGGGTCGCCCGGCATGAACTTGATGCCTGCCCGAATTGATGGCGCAAGCGCCGTCGTCGGCGACCAGACGATCGCCCTGCCCTCAACGCCGAAAATAACCGGCAAACCCAAGACAGAGCTGGGCATTCGCCCGGAATTCGTCAGGCTCGGTCATGAAGGCATGCCAGTGACGATCCGCAAGGTTGAAGACATCGGCCGACAGAAAATCGTGCGCGCAGAATTCTGCGGCGAACCGCTCGCCATTGTTCTTAGCGAAGACAGCGACATACCGGCAGACGCAAGGGTGACCTTCGACACCGCTGCAATCGGAATCTACGCCGATAGCTGGCGCACTGGGATGGAGGGCTGATCATGGAAAAGACCTGGAACAACAAGGCCTGGTTCATGGTGTTGCCGGTGCTGGTGCTGGTGGCATTTTCGGCGGTCATTCCGCTGATGACAGTTGTCAACTATTCGGTTCAGGACACGTTCGGCAATAATCAGTTCTTCTGGGCCGGTACGGACTGGTTCGTCGATCTTCTGCACTCCGATCGTTTCTGGCAGGCGCTGGCGCGCAACCTGTTCTTCTCGATCGTCATCCTGGCCATCGAAATACCGCTTGGCATTCTCATTGCCCTCAACATGCCGAAGAAGGGCTTGGGCGTGCCAGTCTGCCTGGTGCTGATGGCGTTACCGCTTTTGATCCCGTGGAATGTGGTCGGTACCATCTGGCAGGTCTTCGGTCGCGTCGATATCGGCCTTTTGGGCTACACGCTCTATTCGCTCGGCATCGACTACAACTATGTCGGCAATGTCGGAGATGCCTGGGTCACGCTGATCGTCATGGATATCTGGCACTGGACGAGCCTTGTCGTTCTGCTCTGTTATGCCGGACTGGTCTCCATTCCGGATGCCTATTTCCAGGCGGCCAAGATCGACGGCGCCTCGCGTTGGTCCGTCTTCCGTTACATCCAGTTGCCGAAGATGAAGCGCGTGTTGCTGATCGCGGTACTGCTGCGCTTCATGGATTCCTTCATGATCTATACCGAGCCATTCGTGGTGACCGGCGGCGGGCCTGGCAATTCGACCACCTTCCTGTCCATCGATCTGGTCAAGATGGCCGTCGGACAGTTCGACCTTGGACCGGCTGCTGCCATGTCGCTTGTCTACTTCCTCATCATCCTCCTGCTGTCATGGGTCTTCTATACGATCATGACCAGCAGTGACGAACAGTCTTGAAGGGAGGCGAGATCATGAGTGCTCACGTGCAACAGACCCAAGCCGGCCAGACGCAGGGACGGAACCTGTCCTGGCTCATCCCGACAATCTATATCCTGTTCCTTTTGCTGCCGATCTACTGGCTCCTCAACATGAGCTTCAAGACCAATATCGAGATTACCGGATCGTTTTCGCTTTATCCGCACAATCCGACGCTCGGCAATTACGTGGTGATTTTCACTGATCCGTCCTGGTACAAGGGCTACATCAATTCGATCATCTATGTGGTGATGAACACGGTGATCTCCGTGGCCGCCGCCTTGCCTGCAGCCTATGCCTTCTCGCGCTACCGCTTTCTCGGTGACAAGCATCTTTTCTTCTGGCTGCTGACCAACCGCATGGCACCGCCGGCCGTGTTTGCCCTGCCCTTCTTCCAGCTCTATTCAGCCTTCGGACTGATCGACACCCATATCGCAGTTGCCCTGGCGCACTGCCTGTTCAACGTACCTCTGGCGGTTTGGATCCTCGAAGGATTCATGTCGGGCGTGCCGAAGGAGATCGATGAGACGGCCTATATCGACGGCTACTCGTTCCCGCGCTTCTTTGCCCGCATCTTCGTGCCGCTGATCGCATCGGGCATCGGGGTCGCAGCCTTCTTCTGCTTCATGTTCTCCTGGGTAGAACTCCTGATCGCCCGTACGCTGACGACGACGGATGCCAAGCCGATTGCCGCGATCATGACCCGTACGGTTTCTGCATCGGGCATGGACTGGGGCGTGCTGGCTGCTGCCGGTGTGCTGACCATCATTCCCGGCGCCATCGTCATCTATTTCGTCCGCAACTACATCGCCAAGGGCTTTGCCCTCGGGCGGGTGTGAAGAAGGGAGGCTCTTATGGATTTTTCATGGATGGCCTGGACGCTGCCCACGGCCCTGTTCTTCATCGGCATCTTCTCGCTGATCGCCGGCATGGCGGTCTGGGAATATGTCTCGCCGGGCGGCAATCCGCGCGTCGGTATCTTGCGCTTCGAGACGACGCGGGGCGACCGCCTGTTCGTGTCGCTGCTCGGCGCCGCATTCATTCATCTCGCATGGCTGGGCCTGGGAGGCCCCAGCCTGTGGTGGGCTCTCGCCTTGTCGGTGGTTTACGCGATCGGCGTTTTCCGCTTCGTCTGAGGCAAGCCAAGGCTGCTGGCGGCATCATCCGCCATCCAGAACTTAAGAAATGGCAATCGCACACTTTGGGAGGAAACCTATGCGAAAGCACCTACTCACATCGACAGCAGCCATGCTGCTGGCCTTTACCGGCTCGGCCTTTGCCGGCATGGACGAGGCAAAACAATTCCTGGACGCCGAGATCGGCGATCTGTCGACGCTCTCGCGCGCCGACCAGGAAAAGGAAATGCAGTGGTTTATCGATGCCGCGAAGCCATTTGCCGGCATGGATATCAAGGTCGCATCCGAAACGCTGACCACGCATGAATATGAATCCAAGACACTGGCCGCCGCATTTACTGCCATCACCGGCATCAAGGTCACCCATGACCTGATCGGTGAAGGCGATGTGGTCGAGAAGCTGCAGACGCAGATGCAGACCGGCGAGAACATCTATGACGCCTATGTCAACGATAGTGACCTGATCGGTACCCATTGGCGCTACCAGCAGGCCCGCTCGCTGACAAAGTGGATGGCCAATGAGGGCAAGGATGTCACCAATCCGATGCTCGATCTCGACGATTTCATTGGCCTGAGCTTTACCACGGCACCGGATGGCGATCTCTACCAGCTGCCCGACCAGCAGTTCGCCAACCTCTACTGGTTCCGGTATGACTGGTTCAACGACGAGAAGAACAAGGCCGACTTCAAGGCCAAATATGGCTACGACCTCGGTGTACCGGTCAACTGGTCGGCTTATGAAGACATCGCCGAATTCTTTACCGGACGCGAGATCGACGGCAAAAAAGTCTATGGCCACATGGACTACGGCAAGAAGGACCCGTCGCTTGGCTGGCGCTTCACCGATGCCTGGCTCTCCATGGCTGGTAATGGCGACAAGGGCCTGCCGAACGGCTTGCCGGTCGACGAATGGGGTATCAAGGTGGACGAGAACTCCCGTCCGGTCGGCTCCTGCGTTGCCCGTGGTGGTGACACCAATGGCCCTGCAGCTGTCTACTCCATCCAGAAATATCTCGACTGGATCAAGGCCTATGCTCCGGCCGCAGCCGAAGGCATGACCTTCTCTGAATCCGGTCCGGTTCCGGCCCAGGGCGAGATTGCCCAGCAGATGTTCATGTACACGGCGTTTACCGCAGACATGGTCAAGGATGGCCTGCCAGTGGTCAACGAGGACGGCACTCCGAAGTGGCGCTTCGCTCCAAGCCCACACGGCGTCTACTGGAAAGACGGTATGAAGCTCGGCTATCAGGATGTGGGTTCCTGGACACTGATGAAGTCCACCCCGGACGACCGCGCCAAGGCCGCATGGCTCTATGCGCAGTTCGTGACATCCAAGACGGTCGATGTGAAGAAGAGCCATGTCGGCCTGACACTGACACGTGAATCGACGATCCAGGACAAGAGCTTCACCGAGCGCGCACCAAAGCTCGGCGGCCTGATCGAGTTCTATCGTTCGCCAGCCCGTGTTCAGTGGTCGCCAACCGGCACCAACGTGCCTGACTATCCGAAGCTGGCTCAGCTTTGGTGGCAGGCCATCGGCGATGCATCCTCCGGGGCAAAGACCGCGCAGGAAGCCATGAACTCGCTCTGCGAAGAGCAGGAAAAGGTCATGGCGCGTATCGAGCGCTCCGGCATCCAGGGTGATATCGGGCCGAAGCTCGCCGAAGAGCATGATCTGGAATACTGGAACAAGGATGCGGTCGCCAAGGGCAACCTTGCACCGCAGCTGAAGATCGAGAACGAGAAAGAAAAGCCTTTGACTGTCAATTATGACGAATTGGTCAAGAGCTGGCAGAAATAATTCCACTCAAGTTGTGAGTGAGAATGGACCGGGGCGCTTCGCTGAAGCGCCCCGGTTTTGCGTTTGGCGACAACCCGCTTCACGAAGAAGGCATGGGCAGAAAAGCAACCTCTTTGGATGTGGAACCACTGCGATCGCGTCGCTCCAATTTGCGTCGCATACACTTTGTTGCCATCACAGCTTTGTTACCTTATCCTCAGATTGAAATATTCGAATTTTGCAAACAAGCAGGTATGCAGGCTTGAAATTCCATGTGGTACCGCGAGCTTGATACTGCAGTGGGTCCAAATGTGACGCCGCAAATATCAGCAACGGCACAACCACTTTTTACAGCGATGAAGTGTGCAACTCGCCGTGCGCGATCGGATGCAACTGTCGCTCAGCCAACTCTTCTCACTAAACGAATTTGCGACAAAGCCGTATTTTATGCCCCATCTGAGAAAACATATCATCGAATCAAACAGTACAATTGACGCGCAGACCGTTGTCGAAAAAGTGTTCAGGCCAATAGATCTGGATCTTCACCAACCCTCGGACACGTTCGACCTGAAGGTGGAATTGGCAATTGTTCAGAATATGACGTTCTGGCGTTCAGCCTCACAGTCTGGCTACGGCGTCCGTTACGGATGCCCAAACCAGTATCATTTCGAAATTCACTTCATCGAAGCCGGCAAATTCACGTTTCGCGCCAACGGTGAAGAAATTCACGCATCTGCCAACAGCGCTGTGCTCCTAAAGGATACCAAAAATGTCGAAGTGATCGCGAGCCAGGGCTCCAGCAAGATCGGAATTGCCGTTCCCTTCAATCGTTTGACCGCTCTTTTAGGGAGCAAGCACTCCAGTAAAGCAGCACTGCTTGGCAACTTTCTCTCCCAAGTCGGGATTAGTGTTGCCGGCATTGAGGTCATCTTGCAAATCGCCATGCTGCTGATCGGCGATATCGACCAATCGCATCCTTTCCTCGAAGCCCCGACTGGTGCGCTTCTGCTTCGAGATGCGTTGATCATGACTTTTGCAAGCTTTTGGCCTCGACGCGAAGATTCACTGGCCCCCACGGTTGCATTGCCACGACATCTCGAGCGTGCCGTCGATTGGCTCGACCAACATGCAGGCGAGGAATTTTCGATCGAACAACTTGCCCGGCGGTCAGGCGCCAGCATCCGCACTTTGCAGAATTCGTTCCGGCAGTATCTGTCCACAAGCCCCAATGCCTATATCCAGCAAATTCGGCTGAACCGCGTGCGCCACGAACTCCTGTATGGGAATGAGAGCCAAACGATCGAACAGATCGCATCGCGCTGGGGCTTCAGCCATATGGGATATTTCGCGGCCCGTTATCGCGGCATGTTTGGCGAATCGCCATCTGCCACCCGCAGAGAACGCGCGAACGACCAGTAAGCACGCTTATCGGCATCACAAAAACGCAAGCTTATCACGAACGCGCATATTCTTGGTGTGAAGCTCAAAAACAATATAGGCTTAAGTCTGCGTTAAGATGCAGTGCCGCCTATTGTTGCATATTCCAGCCTTCATCATGAAGGCTTTCCCCGCATGACGCGGAAGTAATCACATTTTTCACAATAAATCTGTCCTGCCCTGCAGTTAATCCTGCCTGGCCCAGGAGAAGCTATGCATATATTCGCAATAGACGATAGCCCATCAGTTCTTTCATTTATGCAGATATGCATCGAGGCTATTGATGCGTGCAAAGTCCTGACATTTCTGGACCCCAATCATGCGCTCAAGGTCCTGAGAACGCAGCAGGCGGATCTTATTCTAGTCGACTACAATATGCCGGGGCTGAACGGTATCGAACTGATTTCACAGGTTCGCCTGCTGCCACGCTACAGTGACATTCCGATCATCATGCTGACGTCGGAAACCGATCCGGCCATCAAGCTTGCAGCGATCGAAGCCGGTGCAACGGAATTCCTGACCAAGCCGATCGACAAGGCGGAGCTGACTATCCGTGTGCGCAATCTTCTCGGCCTGCGGATTGCCCAGCGGGCACTCTCGCGCCGCGCAGAAGATCTCGAAACGGAAATCGATGCTGCCAAGAAGCGGATCGCCGACCAGGAAAGGGAGATCATCTGGCGGCTGTCGAAAGCCATGGCATGCCGCGACGGCGAGACGGCCCTCCATCTCGAACGGGTCGCAGTCGTTACAAAGATGATCGCAGAGGAACTTGGGATCGATGCAAACGCCGCTGAGAAAATCTATGTGGCAAGCCCGCTGCACGACGTCGGCAAGATCGGTGTCTCGGATGCGGTGCTGCAGAAACCTGGTCCTCTTGATGACGACGAGATGGCTCAGATGCGCGAGCACGCCGCCTTCGGAGCAGAGATCCTCGGCGGTAGCGCCTCCGACATTATCCGTACGGCAGCCACCATCGCCGAAAGCCACCACGAGAAATGGGACGGTACGGGATATCCGCAAAAGCTGTCGGGGGAAGAGATTCCCTTGGAGGGACGCATCGTTGCCATCGCCGATGTCTTCGACGCTCTCTGCTCTGAACGTCCCTACAAGAAGGCGTGGCCGATAGACGAAGCCCATCGCGAGATCCTGAGATGCAGCGGAACCCATTTTGACCCGGTCTGTGTCGCTGCCTTCGATCGCAGATGGGAACAGATACGTCCTCTCTACAGCAAGTCTGCGGGTGTCGAGCAAGCTGAATTGCTGATCAAAGATGCCCGTCGCGACACCCCTTCAAAAAGCCAGAAACTGGGAACTGCAGCATGACCGAAGCCATTACGACGCTCCGTCTCGAAGGGGCATTGACGATTAAGACGGTTGCTGAAACGCGCGATCGGCTGATCGCCGCTTTTAGCGAAGCCCGCACAGCCAAGCAGCCGTTGGAAATCGATATTTCCGCGGATTGCGAATGCGATCTCACACTCCCGCAGCTTCTGCTGTCAGCAGAAAAAACGGCTGAGAAAGAGGGCATCGCACTTCGAATCCGCACAGCCGTCAACGGCGCATTTGCTGCCACTCTCGAACGGGCGGGCATTACCGCCGCCATCGACAGTGGCTCACTATTGACCATGAATGGAGACCAGAGATGAGTGCAAACATTCTCACAGTAGACGATTCCGCCAGCATTCGAATGACCACGCGGATCGCACTCACAAACGCCGGCTATTCCGTCACCGAGGCGGTTGATGGCGCGGACGGCTTGGAGAAAATGAAGGCTGGCAGCTTTGATCTGATCGTCACCGATCTGAACATGCCCAACATGGATGGCCTGACGATGATCCGGAACCTGCGGCAGCTCCCGGCCTATATGGGTACGCCGGTGATCTTCCTCACCACCGAATCCGACGGGGAAATCAAGCAGCAGGCAAAGGCTGCCGGCGCGACCGGTTGGCTGACCAAGCCATTCGACGCTGAAAGCCTCACCAAGATTGCGCGCAAGGTTCTCGGCCGATGAACAATCTCGACCCCATTGCGGTTTTCCGGACGGAAGCTGCCGAACAGCTGGAGGTGATCGAGGCGGGTCTATTGGACCTTACGCGTAACCTCGGCGACAAGGCGCAGATAGACGCGGTGTTCCGCGGCCTGCACACCCTCAAGGGATCGGGCTCGATGTTCGGTTTCGACCAGCTTGCAGCCTTCACCCATCATTGCGAAACGGCATTTGACCGTGTGCGCAAGGGCGAAGCCCCGGCAACGCATGAACTCATCTCCGCGGTGCTCGACGCCCAGGGTCATATGCAGGCATTGCTCGACCAACCCAATGGCGAGCATGATGCAACGAGCTCGCGACTTCTTGAGCAATTGCAGCAGGCAGTCGGTCGCGAGGCCACAGGCTCCAGGCAGCCTTCTGTCTCCGTTAACAAGGCTGACACGCCTGAGCAGGCGTCGACGCGTACCTGGCAACTGGACTTCCGGCTGCCCGCCGATTCCATGATCAACGGCACCAATCCGCTGGGGCTGCTCGACGAATTGCGTGACCTTGGCGAATGCTCGCTGAGTGTCAGCGCCGAAGCGCTACCGCTTTTGGAAGCGCTCGATCCGAGAGAACTTCATCTCGGCTGGAGCGCAACCATCGTCACCGAAAAGCCGCGCTCCGACATCGAGGATGTCTTCATCTTCGTCATGGACGACATGGTCATGGAGCTGAAGGACGTCACGCCGGAAGCTGTAGCCGCAACACGCGTCGTTGAAGATGCTCAGCCGGCGACAGCGCAGGCCGACACCAGCGGCATGTCCCGGGACGAGCAGCGCATGCCGGCAAACGATGCCAAGTCCCAGAGGCAGGCTGACAATGTTCGTGTTCCGGCACTTCGTCTCGATGAGATGATGGACCGGGTCGGCGAGTTGGTCATCGCCCAGTCGCGTCTCAGCCAGATGGCAGGCTCGGTTGTTGATCTGGGCCTCCGCTCCGTTTCTGAAGAAATCGAGCGACTGGCCGGTGAACTGCGCGACACGATGATGGTCCTGCGCATGATGCCGGTCGCCAGCCTCTTCAGTCGCTTCCGCCGCCTGGTGCACGATCTTGCGCGCGAAACCGGCAAGGAAATCGAGCTTGTGACCACCGGTGAAAGTACCGAGGTCGATAAGACTGTGATCGACAGGCTGGCCGATCCGTTGGTCCATCTTGTGCGCAACTCCATCGATCACGGACTGGAATTGCCAGAAGACCGTATTGCCGCCGGCAAGCCTGCAGCCGGGAAAGTCACGCTCTCGGCTCATCAGACCGGCAGTGAAGTGGTCATCACCATCAAGGATGATGGCCGCGGTATCGATCGGGCGCGTGTGCGGACCAAGGCGGAAACCAGCGGACTTATCCAACCCGGTCAGACGCTGTCGGATCAGGAATTGCTGCAGCAGATCTTCCAGCCGGGTTTCTCGACGGCCGAGAAGGTGACCAATCTTTCCGGGCGCGGCGTGGGCATGGACGTGGTCAAGAAGACCATCGAAGCCCTGCGCGGTTCCATCGACGTCAAGAGCGAACAGGGTGCAGGCTCCGAAATTGCCCTGCGCATCCCGCTGACACTGGCCATTATCGACGGACTGCTGGTGCGGGTTGGTAACGGAAACTACGTCATTCCACTGTCTGCGGTTGAGGAATGCCTCGAGCTTTCCATAGAAGAAGATCTCCGTTCGCGCGGCCGCAGCTTCATCTCGCTTCGAGACGACCTCGTGCCGTTTCTGCGTCTGCGGGAATTGTTCCGGACCGGCAGCCAGCCGGACCAGTACCAGAAGGTCGTGGTCATCTCGACCGGCCGCGAACGCGTCGGTCTGGTCGTCGACCAGATTATCGGCGACCACCAGACGGTGATCAAATCCATGTCGAAGCTGCATGATCAGGTGTCGTCATTCTCAGGCGCAACCATCCTTGGCGATGGCAATGTCGCGCTTATCCTGGATGTCGCGCATCTGATCGCAGCCGGCCAGCAACAGGAGGCGCAAATGCGTGCAGCAGGATGAGTGAGAAACAGATCCAGACAGACCACCGCGCAGTCTTCATGGGCGCAGACGACCTATCGGTTCTCACCTTCACCCTCAACGGCGAAACCTTCGCCATCGAGGCGACTGTGGTTCAGGAAATCCTCGATCTTCTGCCGGAAACCAGTGTGCCCGGCAGCCTGCCCTTCGTTGGCAGCGTGATCAACTTCCGCGGCAAGGTCATTCCGCTGGCCGATATCCGTGTTGCCTTCGGCATGGAGGCCGGCGACGTGACGATCGACAGCCGGATCGTTGTAACCGAACTCGACCTCGACGGCGAACTGGCTCTGATCGGCATCCGCACCGACAAGGTGCACGAGGTCACAAGGCTTCCGGTATCGGCAAGCGAACCACCACCGATCGTGGGGATGCGGTGGCGGCCCGATTACATTCATGCCCTCGTGAAGAGGGACGGCGAATTCATCATTCTTCCAAACCTGCAGGCGATTTTCTCGTCGCAGCGCGGATCCAACATCAAAGCGACAGCTTGATAGAACGCGAGGGGACTATGCGCTTCACAATCAAACTCAAACTCTTCCTGGCCTTTGGCTTCATCGTCACAATGCTGGTCGGCACGGCCATCTACAGCGTGTCGAGCCTGGCCAACGTCAATGATCATTGGAGCGATACGTTGCATGGGCCGGCAGAACGCCTGAGCGCTGCTCAGGATCTCAACATCGCTCAGCTGCAGCAGATCCGGCAGCAGAAAAATATGCTGTCGTCGAATTCCACGGCCGAGACGGAAAAATATATCGCCAATAGCGATAGTGCGCGCACAGAATTTGACGAGACATTTGAGGTCATCCTCAGCAAGGCCACAGACAAGGGTATGGTTCTCTGGAACAAGCTCAAGGGACTGACCTCTGACTTCCGCAAGCAGGACGATCAGATCCGCAATTACATGCTGGCCGGCAATCCGGAGGCTGCCCTTCGTGTGTCGTCCACGACGGCCCGCGCAACGACCTCGGAGATCGACGCACTCCTGACGGAGGTCTTCGACCTTGAACGCGATCGCCTGATCGCTGCAGATAAAAATGCAACCGATGAGTATACGAATATCCGTTCGATCGTCGTCGGTGTTGCAGTCGTTGCTTCGCTTGCAGCGCTGGGGGCCGCGATCTGGATCATCATCTCCATCAGCAAGGGCATCAATACTGCTGTTACGACGGTGCAGCGTGTTGCGGATGGCGATCTCACAAGCTTTGCAGAGATCAGGACCAGCGATGAAATCGGCATGCTGCTGGGGCACGTCAATTCCATGATCGAACGTCTGCGCGGCGTCGTCGGCGATGCTCTGTCGGCATCCGACAATGTCTCTGCCGGTAGCCAGCAGCTCTCATCGGGTTCCGAGCAGCTCTCGCAAGGGGCAACGGAACAGGCATCGTCTGCCGAAGAGGCATCCGCCTCGATGGAAGAAATGGCGGCCAACATCAAGCAGAATGCTGACAATGCTGCCCAGACCGAGAAGATCGCCCGCCAGTCTGCAATCGATGCAGAAGAGAGCGGTCAGGCCGTCGACAAGGCCGTCACTGCCATGCGTACGATTGCCGAAAAGATCTCCATCGTTCAGGAAATTGCCCGCCAGACCGACCTGCTTGCCTTGAATGCGGCTGTCGAAGCTGCCCGTGCCGGCGAGCATGGCAAGGGCTTTGCAGTCGTTGCCTCCGAAGTGCGCAAGCTTGCCGAGCGCAGCCAGTCGGCCGCAGCGGAAATCTCCGGCCTGTCCGGTGAGACCGTAACGGTTGCCACCCAGGCTGGCGAAATGCTCACACGTCTGGTGCCGGATATCCGCAAGACCGCAGAACTGATCTCGGAAATCTCGGCGGCCTGCCGTGAGCAGGACATCGGTTCCAGCCAGATCAACGAGGCGATCCAGCAGCTCGACAAGGTGACCCAGCAGAATGCCGGCGCATCCGAGGAGATGTCTGCGACTTCGGAAGAACTGGCGGCACAGGCAGAAGAGCTTCAGGCATCCATCGCCTTCTTCAGGGTCGATGGTGCGTCCAAGCAGGCGACCGGCAAACAGGTCAAGCAGTTGAAGACGGTTGCGGCCAAGATGGCTGGCCATCAGCCAGCCAGACGCCCGGCTTCAAAGCCGAGCGTATCGAACGCCAAGCCGCAGGGCTTCGCTCTCGACATGGCCATGGGTGGCCCCGACAGCGACGACGACGACTTTCGCCAGAGCGCGTGAGGCGGGGTCCAGTCTTTAAAAACGTTCGGCGCCACCAAGAGGCGTCGAACACCCCGGCACATGATGTTGCCGGGTTAGAGGCCTCATAAGGCCTTCAGAAGAGTGAGTGTCTTAGTCTTCAGACGTGCGACGACGATCCGTCGAATGAAACCTAGCCAAACTACTGTCATCAAATCTCAGGATTTAGTTCCATGCGCTTTACTATCAAGCTTAAACTGGCACTCGCTTTTGGTCTTCTGATCGTCATGTCGACAATCATGTCGGTTATGGCAATCACAAACCTCTCGTCGCTCAACACAGCGATTACCGACATCATCCAAGGTCCCGCAACAAATCTCCGTAATTCCAGTGACCTGTCAGATGCAGTTCTGAATGCGATTCGCAACGAAAAGAATGCAGTCCTCAATACGGATCCTAAGTTGATCGAGGTCTTCGTTCAGGAAGTTGCTGCGAACCAAGAGAAAATTCAAACCTTGGCTGCCGAAATCGGCAAGGATCGTGATCCAGGCATCAAAGAAAAAATACAGCAATTTCTTGGGCTCGTCCCAGCATGGAAAAAACTGCAAGACAGCGTGATCGCATTGGCAGTTGAAAACACCGAATTCAGCAATCGGCGAGCTTCAGACATAACGATGAGCGAAGGACGAGATGCCGCAGCTGCTGTGCTGGCGTCCCTCGGCGCGTTGAATGAACAAATTGCCGCTGACCTGCGCTCGACGGATAATGCGACCAACGAACAATATTCTTGGTCCCGCAATCTCTTGATCGGCTCTCTCGCTTTGATGTTCGTTATGTCTACTGCTATCGCTCTGTGGATCGCACTGGGCATTAACAGCGGTCTGAAAAAGATCCAGGCTGTTATCAACGGCGTTGCTATCGGCGATCTCGACCAGAATATCGAGATCAAGACGAACGACGAAATCAAGGATCTCGTCGATACGGTCAATATCATGACCGGCAATCTGCGCGTTACCGCTAACCTTGCCGATGAAATTGCCAACGGCAACCTGACCGTTGCCCCCAAGCCTTTGTCGGACAAGGATACGCTTGGTCTGGCACTGGAAAGCATGGTTGAGCGTCTGCGTGGGGTTGTTGCTGACGCGCTGTCGGCTTCGGACAATGTTTCTGCCGGAAGCCAGCAGCTTTCCTCGGGTTCCGAGCAGCTCTCGCAAGGGGCCACGGAACAGGCATCGTCTGCCGAAGAGGCATCCGCCTCGATGGAAGAAATGGCGGCCAACATCAAGCAGAACGCAGACAACGCTGCCCAGACCGAGAAGATCGCCCGTCAGTCTGCAATCGATGCAGAAGAGAGCGGTCAGGCAGTCGACAAGGCCGTCACTGCCATGCGCACAATCGCCGAAAAGATCTCCATCGTTCAGGAAATTGCCCGCCAGACCGACCTGCTTGCCCTGAATGCGGCTGTCGAAGCTGCCCGTGCCGGCGAACATGGCAAGGGCTTTGCAGTCGTTGCTTCTGAAGTGCGCAAGCTTGCCGAGCGCAGCCAGTCGGCCGCAGCCGAAATCTCCGGCCTGTCCGGTGAGACCGTGACGGTTGCCACCCAGGCCGGCGAAATGCTGACGCGTCTGGTGCCGGATATCCGCAAGACCGCAGAACTGATTTCCGAAATCTCGGCCGCTTGCCGCGAGCAGGATATCGGCTCCAACCAGATCAACGAAGCCATCCAGCAGCTCGACAAGGTGACCCAGCAGAATGCCGGTGCATCCGAGGAGATGTCCGCGACTTCGGAAGAACTGGCGGCACAGGCAGAAGAGCTTCAGGCATCCATCGCCTTCTTCAAGGTCGATACCGGCACCAACAAGGACAGCAGCCATCAGGCGAAACAGCTGAAAAACGTCGCGCAAAAGATGGCTTCAAACCCGACTGCAAAGCGTCCGACGGCCAAGCCCGCTCCGATGCCAAAATCCTCGGGCTTTGCGCTGGACATGAACATGGGTGGTCCAGACAGCGACGACGCCGACTTCCGCCAGACGGCATAACCGCGCCGCAGAAACAAAATCAGATAACCGGCCCACGTCAATTTTCGAGACGTGGGCCGGAGCCCAACCGCCACCGATCGGTGTCCTGCTATTCGTCATAGTTGCGACAACCGATCTCACAGCGGAGCCGATCTCAAGGAGAGCGCCTCATGGCCAATGCAGCATCTGAATCGCAATATGTGACCTTCAGCCTCGAAAATGAATGCTTCGCCGTTCCAGTCGAGGTCGTACGGGAAATTCTCGATCACGAGGACCCTTTCAAGATCCCCCACGGCCCCGATTATCTTCTCGGCCTGCGCGAAGTGCGCGGTCAGGGCGTGCCGGTGATCGATCTTCGCCTTCGTCTTGGTATGTCGCAGACACAGAAGACACCCCATACGCGGATCCTCGTCATTGACGTGACAATAGACGGACGTTCGCTGACGCTCGGCCTTGTGGCCGACAGGGTGTTCGAAGTCACCTCATTCCGCTGTGACGCGATCGAGGCGGCACCCGATATCGGCGTGCGCTGGCCGTCAGACTATATTGCCGGCGTTGTTCGCCGCAGCAGCGATTTTGTCGTGATCGTCAACCTGACGAAACTGTTTGCGGGAACAGATGCACGCTCATTGGGTTCGGTTGCTGCAAACCCGATGGAACCCGCATGAGCACTATGGCTTCGAGAATGTCATCTGCTGCCGCATCGGTCCGAGAGACAAACCACGTTTCCTTGCGAGATCCGGCCATTGAAGGTCTAAGTGCGCGCAATTTCGAGCTCCTCTCGCGCTATATCTATGACTATAGCGGGATCAAGATGCCGATCGGCAAGAAGACGATGCTGGAAGGCCGCCTGCGCCGTCGTTTGCGCGTGGTCGGCATCGATAGCCTCGACCAATATTGCGACTATCTGTTCAAGCATGACGGCATCCAGAGCGAGGCCATTCACCTCATCGATGTGGTCACGACCAACAAGACCGACTTCTTTCGGGAGCCGAAACACTTCGAGCATCTGATCGATAACGCGCTACCCGATCTCGTATCCAAGGGACACCGCCGCTTGCGTGTGTGGAGTTCGGCCTGCTCGATCGGTGCCGAGCCCTACACACTTGCCATGGTGATTGAGGATTTCATCAAGGCCAAGGGTGGACCGGATTATTCGATCCTTGCCACCGACCTCTCCACCGATGTGTTGCAGGTCGCCCGGCGCGGTGTTTTCTCGACCGCCATGATCGACCCCGTCGATACCGAGCGACGAAAACGGTATGTGATGGAGCCGCTAGACCGCAATCGCGGCGAAGTGCGCATCCATCCCAAGCTGCGGTCGAAGGTGGGCTTTGCCCGGCTGAACCTCATGGATTCGTCCTATGTCGTGGGCGATGCCATGCATGTGATCTTCTGCCGCAACGTGCTCATCTATTTCGACAAGCCGACGCAGGAAAAAGTGCTTCAGCGGCTTTGCGACAAGCTTCTGCCCGGCGGCTATCTCTATGTCGGTCACTCCGAAACCATCACCGGCTTTGATCTGCCCGTAAAGCAGGTTGCCAATACGGTTTTCCAGAAAGTCTGAGCGCTCAAATGGCGAAAAAGATACGTGTGTTGATCGTCGATGATTCCGCGAGCGTCCGCCAGGCGCTGACGCGTGTCTTGGAAGCCGATGGCGATATAGAGGTGATGGGGGTTGCCTCGGATCCCTTTGTTGCAGCGCGTCGCATTCAGGAAGAAGTGCCCGATGTGGTAACGCTGGATGTGGAAATGCCGAAAATGGATGGCATCACCTTCCTGCGTAAACTGATGGCGCAGCATCCGATCCCTGTCGTGATGTGCTCGTCTCTGACCGAGGCTGGATCGCAGACGCTGATGCAGGCGCTGGAAGCCGGTGCGGTGGACATCATTCTCAAGCCGAAGATCGGTGCAGCGGATCACCTTGCCGAAGCCGGCGAGATGATCCGCCAGACGGTCAAGGGGGCAGCTCTTGCCAGAGTGAAATCCGATCGCCGGCGAGTGGCCTTTGCCGGTGCCACGGAAGCCAAGCTGACGGCCGATGCCGTTCTGCCGCCGCCAACCGGACGGGCAATGGCAAAAACCACCGAAATGGTCATCTGCGTCGGAGCATCCACTGGTGGGACCGAGGCGCTGCGTGAGCTTCTGATGGCGCTTCCGGCCAACGCGCCGGGTATCGTGATTGTTCAGCACATGCCGGAAAAGTTCACATCCGCATTCGCCTCACGGCTCAACACGCTCTGCCAGGTCGAGGTCAAAGAGGCCGAGCACGGCGATCCCGTCTTGCGCGGCCATGTGCTCATTGCCCCCGGCGGACAGCACATGCTGCTGGAGCGGCAAGGGGCCCGCTACATGGTGGCAATCAAGGAAGGCCCCCTTGTGTCGCGCCACCGCCCTTCGGTGGACGTGCTGTTTCGCTCTGCCGCCCGCTCTGCCGGTTCGAATTCCATGGGCGTGATCATGACCGGGATGGGCGATGACGGCGCGCGCGGCATGGACGAAATGCACAAGGCCGGTGCCTTTACGCTGGCGCAGGACGAGGCGACATCCGTGGTCTTTGGCATGCCCAAGGAAGCGATTGCCCGGGGTGGCGTCGACCGGGTGGTGCCCTTGGAACAGATCGCGCGGGAAATCCTGGCAGCCGATCGCCGCCATCTCGCCTGAACAACAATCAGCCGGACGGACGTTCCGGCCGGGAACGCATTAGTAAGAGTAACGAGGGTTCAAAATGAACACCAAGAGATCGCACAAGGCAGCAGAGATATTCGCGCCGACGGCACATATCAGCGCCAAGCTGCAAGAAGCACTGGTCCAGATCGAACAGCGCTTCCTCGATGGCGGAACTGTGCTCGTCTCCGTGCTCGATGTCTTTACCGATCTGTTGGGCGCGCTTGAAGGCATTTCGAATGCGTTGAAGGAGGACGAGGCAGCCGAAGCCACCGCCGAGCTCATGCGCACCGGCGAACTGATCGCCGCCCTGCCGGCGCAACAGTTGGAACGGCATCAGCGCTTTTCCCATATCAGCGAACACGGCCAGTCACTGGCAGACGAAGTGGTGGCAATGGAAGATACCCTGCGCTATCTGCGCACCTTTGCCGTCACCGCAAAGATCACGGGCGCCGGAATTGCCGATTTCGCCGGCTTTGCCGAAGAAATTGTCGAGCGCATCCAGTTTGCAAGCTCTGAGGTTAAGGGCTTTGCCGAGCGGATTCATGCGTTGCAGGAACTAATCAGTCACGTCCATATCGGCACCGGGGCGATCGCATCGCCCCGGCACGACATCTCCGCCATCGTCGGTGATCTCAGGCAAAATGCGGAAGCCATCCAGACCCAGCGCACCGCACTTGCCGATATGGCCCGCCAGGTGACGGGTCTTGCCATGAAGGTTCAGGGCCGGCTTGCAAGCACTCTGTCCTCTCTGCAGATCGGAGACGTGACGCGCCAGCGGATCGAACACTGCCAGGCAGCCTTTGAGATCGCGAAAGACCATCTTGCCCGCGACGATGCTGCCTATCTTTCGTCCGATGATCGCAATCGGGTTGTCTTGCTGGCGATCCGGCTCGTGCGCGATCAGCTTGAGGCGATTTCCGTTGACTTCAAGGCGCAGTGCGCGGCGATCGTTCAAAATATCGGGGCCTTTACCAATGACGTGACGGCCCTGATGAACCTGCAACAAGCCATGCTTCCCGGCAACACGGACACGTCCAAACGTTCGGCCATGGGGCGCGTGCAGGAAAGCCTCGAGACCGCGCGCACTGTCGTGGGGACCATCGAGCAATCCGCAGGTGAAGCCTCACGGCTGAGCGGTGCAGCCAGTTCCATGGTCAAGCACCTGGTGGAAAGTGTGGAAACGATCCAGATCGTCAGAACCGACATCCAGTATATGGCCCTCAATACCAATCTGCGCTGTAGCAAACTGGGCGAAGAAAGCCGTGCCATCAATGTTGTGACCAACGAGTTGCGAGCCTATTCGGCAAGGCTCGATGATGTGACCGACCGCGCCCTGGAAAATCTGAGGCAGCTCAACGAGCAGGCGCTGGGTCTGCGCCAGATGCAAGGCGACGACGATGGCGATGCGGGTCCGGATCTTGTGGCGCGCATTGAGATCGCGCTCGCCCATGTCACACTGGCCGGAGAGACCCTCGATGCGAAAGTCGGCGATCTTGTCGATCGTGGTCAGGACGTCGCCATCAAGGTGGCGGCAGCGACCGCGGGGCTGGATTTCCATCAGGAGCTGACAACAATCTTGCGCGATTGCTCATCGCTTGCCGCAGCGGCGCTCCCCTATGAGCCGCATTGCGATGGTCTGGAAGACATCTTGGCAGGTGTCTCTGCCGAGATCTTCTCCACCTATACGATGAAGTCGGAGCGCGATGTCCACTCGGTCATCTTCGGCACGCCATCCGGGACTGAAGACAAGGCGGCTCCTGCCGCAGCCCAGACCATGTCGGACGACGATCTGTTCGACGATGCCCTTTTTTGAGGGCTTCGGTCAGGCTTCAGTATTGAATTGACTGTGGTTCAGGCAACCAGTCGAGCGGCCTCGGCCAGATGGGCCTCGTTCGTACAATATCTGAGCACGCGGGCCAGCACCTCGCGACCGAGAAGCTGGGCATTTTCCTGCGCACGCGGGAGATTGCTGACCTTGTCTGGATCCATCGTGTAAAGCGTTTCGCCGCAGCTGAAGACATCGCGGAAGGCCGCACGCTCGACAATTGGCGTGCCGATCAGATGAACGCGTTTCTCTTTCAGCAGAGCTTTCACACCCTGCAAGGCGCGCGTGGTGATGATCGGATTGATACGTGTCAGCACCACCGAATGCGGAATTCGGATTCCTGCCTTGTCTTCCAGATAATGCAGCAGATCGATCACGTTGGCAGCGCCTTGCGCATCCATGGCCGAGCCTTGGGCGGGGATCAGCACATAATCGGAATAACCGAGTGCCTGGGCCAGAAGCGGGCTTCTGGCGCCCGGGAGATCGAGCAGAACGAAGTCGACATTGTCGCGGTAGTTGCGAATATGCCGTTCCAGATTGGCGCCGGAGACATAGGGAACAACCTCAAGCCGTTCGGGGCAGTTCTTGCCCAACTGCTCATGCCAACGCGAGATCCAGTGTTGCGGATCGACATCGAGTACTGCGACGCGCAAGCCCATCCGTGCCAGTTCCGTGGCGATCAGAAGAACCGCCGTCGTCTTGCCTGCGCCACCTTTGGTGTTGGCGAAAGTCACTATGGCCATATCCGGTTCCATTCCTGGGGCTGGCTGCGCGCGCAGCCGTTACGTATTCTAAGACCCCTGAATCATGCAGGAAATATGGTTAACCAATGGTGAAACTGGCAGGCCAGAATACGGAATTACCTCGGTGGGCTCGGCACAGTGATGCTATTCGAAAGTGTCGGGGCGGACTTCAATTCGACAGTGCGGCATTTCAGGCAGAGACGCCCCTGCCCTTCTCGGCTCGCAGAAGAATGAATCCACCGACCAGCGAGAGAAGCGCCATGCCGAACCAGGTGATGGCATAGGACAAATGGCTGTTGGGGAACTGAACGATCGTCAGTCCCCCAATGGGGGAGCCATCGGCTTTGACGTGTGGGCTGGTATCTGCATCGATGAAGAAAGGCGCGACGTTGGTCACATGCAGATGTGCTGCCATTGCCACCACATCGCGCGAATACCAGCGATCGTCATCCGGATTGTTGGATCTGAGCAAGGTCCCGTTCGGCTCGTTCAGGCGCAGGAGCCCGGTTACGGTCACGGGGTCTTGCGCGACGGGCCGGCGCGACTGCGCATCCTTGTCGTCTAGCGGGACAAAGCCGCGATTGACGAACACGGCAGCACCGTCTTCCCTAATCAGCGGCGCAAGGACCCAGTATCCTGGACCGATAGCCGTCGATGCATAGACAAGGGCTTCCTTGCCTTGGGCAAATCGACCGGTCACGCTGACATGGCGATATTCGTCATCGGCCGCAGTGACCGAGGCCCAGTTCGACGGGTCGGGCAGCGCTGATGCAGGCGCATGAACGCGGGCATCGACACGGGCGATGAGATCACGCTTCCACTGAAGGCGCTCCACCTGCCAGATGCCAAGCGCCACAAAGATCGCAACGAAGAAAAGCGAAAGACCAGCCAGAACAAGCATGCGCGATCTACGCGGGCGCGCTGGCGATGCTGTTGGCTGATCGGGAGTGTCTGTCATGGTTGTCTCGCGACCTCTTCCCGTCATTTGCAGACGGGAAGAGCGTTGATGCGAATAGCTATGGCCCTTTAGGGAAGGTTTTTCATCATCTCGGGCGACATGGGCATCATGTTGGTGTTGAGGTGATGCATGACCCAGAGCGATCCGGTCAGGCCGATCAGAACCAGCACGACCGTGAACATCAGCGCCATCATGTTCCATCCACCTTCGGACTTGGTGTCCAGGTGCAGGAAGTAGACCATGTGCACGACGATCTGAACGAGCGCGAAGGCCATGACCAGAGTGGCCGTCAGTGTGCTGCTGGCAAAGACCTCGCCCATGACCAGCCAGAAGGGGATGGCCGTCAAGATGACCGACAGCACGAATCCGGTCATGTAGGACTTGAACGAGCCATGGCTGGCATGATCGCCGTGATGATGATCGTGGCTGTGATCAGCGGCAGTATCTGAATGGGTTGGTGCGCTCATCACAGGACTCCCATGAGGTAGACGAAGGAAAAGACGCCGATCCAGATGACGTCAAGGAAGTGCCAGAACATCGAAAGGCACATCAAGCGACGCTTGTTTTCCGGGATCAGGCCATAACGGGATACCTGAACCATCAGCGTGACCATCCAGACGAGGCCGGTGGTGACGTGAAGACCGTGGGTACCCACCAGTGTGAAGAAGGCTGACAGGAAGGCGCTGCGGCCAGGTCCTGCCCCTTCATGGATCAAGGTCGAGAACTCGTAGAGTTCAATGCACAGGAAGGCCAGACCAAACAGCCCGGTTAGAGCCAGCCAACCCAGAACCGCATTCTTTGCACCCTTTTCCATCTGCAGCATGGCAAAGCCGTAGGTGATGGACGAGAACAGCAGCATGGCAGTGTTGACGGCCACCAATGGAAGCTCGAACAATTCCTTTGGATTCGGGCCTCCGGCATAACTGTGGCCGAGCACAGCATAGGTTGCAAACAGCATCGCAAAGATGAGGCAGTCGCTCATCAGATAGATCCAGAACCCGACCATCGTGCCGGATTCCGGGTGATGCTCGGTGGTCATGTAGAAGTCCGGCTTCTTGCCGTTTTCAACGATCACGTCAGTCATGGATCAAGCCTCCGCCGCAAGGATGCGGGTGCGTTCTCTTTCAACGCGATCCACTTCCTCTGCAGGAATGTAGAAATCGCGCTTGTAGTTGAAGGTGTGGGCGATGGTAACGCCGACGATGGCAACGAAGGACAGAACTGCCAGCCACCAGATATGCCAAACCATGGCAAAGCCGAAGGCAACGCTCAGACCGCCGATAATCACACCTGTTGCCGTGCTCTTCGGCATATGGATCGGTATGAAACCTTCCTCAGGGCGCTTATAGCCGTGCTTCTTCATGAACCACCATTCATCGTGATCGTGAACGATCGGTGTGAATGCGTAGTTGTAGGAAGGCGGTGGCGATGATGTCGACCATTCCAGCGTCCGGGCACCCCATGGGTCGCCGCTCACATCCTTAAGCTGCTCGCGATTTTTGACGCTGACAACAATCTGGATGAGGAAGGCAGCGATGCCGAGCGCGATCAGGAAGGCACCAAAGGCCGCGATAATGAACCAGATCTGCAAGGACGGGTCGTCAAACTGGTTCATACGGCGGGTCACGCCCATCAGGCCCAGAACATAGAGCGGCATGAAGGCGAAGTAGAAGCCGGTCAGCCAGAACCAGAAGGACATCTTGCCCCAGAATGCATCGAGCTTGAAGCCGAACGCCTTGGGGAACCAGAAGTTGATGCCGGCGAAGACGCCGAAGACAACGCCACCGATGATCACGTTATGGAAGTGGGCGATCAGGAACAGCGAGTTGTGCAGCACGAAGTCGGCCGGTGGAACGGCCAGCAGAACGCCGGTCATGCCGCCGATGACGAAGGTCACCATGAAGCCGATGGTCCACAGCATGGGCACTTCATAGCGAATGCGCCCGTGATACATGGTGAAAAGCCAGTTGAACATCTTCGCGCCCGTGGGGATCGAGATGATCATGGTGGTGATGCCGAAGAAGGCGTTGACGCTGGCGCCCGATCCCATGGTGAAGAAGTGGTGCAGCCAGACCATGTAGGACAACAGCGTGATAACCACCGTCGCGTAGACCATGGATGTGTAACCGAACAGGCGCTTGCCCGAGAAGGTCGAGACCACTTCGGAAAAGACGCCAAACAGGGGAAGAATGAGGATGTAGACTTCCGGGTGGCCCCAGATCCAGATCAAGTTCACATACATCATGGCGTTGCCGCCCATGTCGTTTGTGAAGAAGTGCATGTCCGCATAGCGATCAAGGGTCAGGAGCGCCAGAACGGCTGTCAGAACGGGGAATGCAGCAACGATCAGAACGTTGGTGCAAAATGCAGTCCAGGTGAAGATTGGCATCTTCATCATGGACATGCCGGGAGCGCGCATCTTCAAGATGGTGGCGATCAGATTGACCCCGGACAACAGCGTTCCGATACCGGCGATCTGTAGACCCCAGATATAATAATCGACCCCGACATCCGGACTATAGATGATACCTGACAGCGGAGGATAGGCCAGCCAGCCGGTCTTTGCGAATTCGCCGATAAACAGCGAAATCATCACAACGACACCCCCAGCCACGGTCATCCAGAAGCTGAAATTGTTGAGGAACGGAAACGAGACGTCGCGGGCACCGATCTGCAACGGCACGACGAAGTTCATCAGGCCGGTGACGAAAGGCATGGCCACGAAGAAGATCATGATCACGCCATGGGCGGTGAAGATCTGGTCGTAGTGATGCGGCGGCAAGAAGCCTTCGGAACCATTGAAGGCAATGGCCTGCTGCAAACGCATCATCAGCGCGTCGGCAAAACCGCGCAACAGCATGATGATGGCGAAGAAGATATACATGATGCCGATCTTCTTGTGGTCGATCGACGTGAACCATTCGTTCCAGAGATAACCCCAGAGACGAAAATAGGTAAGCGCGCCCAGGACCGCGATACCGCCGAGAGCCACCACCGCAAAGGTGACGACAAGAATTGGCTCGTGCAGCGGGATCACATCCCATGTCAGCTTGCCAAATATAAATTTCATCAAATCCGGATCTGATAGCATCGGATTTCCTTAATGCTGAACGTCTTTTCCATATCCGGGCAGTGATGCACCGGACGCCATTTTCCGCATGGGCCGAGACCCACAAGGCTTCGCCATCGTGTCAGGGCAGGTAACGCTTCCGTTCGTCGATGGCTGCCGATTGCTGAGGCAAGTTTTCCGGTGCGCGGCAAATCATGCCCGCATCGATCATCGCCATTTCACTCATGCACATGTTGGATGGATCTGCGCACATGTTGAGGATGGCGGTGTAAAGCTCGGGATCGGTGCCGCCATAGTAATGGACCGGCTCCTTCTCGCTCGGCTTTTCGAGTTCCAGATAGACATCGCGTGTCAGTTTCTGGTCGTCGTTTCTGACCTTGTCGACCCATTGATCGAAATCGGCCTGCTCAAGCCCTTTGAATTTGAAACGCATGTTGGAAAAGCCTGCGCCGCTATAGTTTGCGGAGAAGCCGTCATAATCGCCCGGTTTGTTGATGACCGCATGCAGCTTCGTTTCCATACCCGCCATGGCATAGATCTGTCCGGCAAGGGCGGGCACATAAAACGAGTTCATGACCGAGGATGCTGTGATCTTGAAGTTGATCGGAACATCGACCGGAGCCGCGAGTTCATTCACGGTAGCAATACCGAGATCGGGATAGATGAACAGCCACTTCCAGTCGAGCGCGACAACTTCCACCGTCAGCGGCTTCACATCGGCCGGGATTTCCTTTGTCGCGGAAATACGGTCGAGCGGCCGGTAGGGATCAAGCGTATGCGTGCTGATCCAGGTGATGGCGCCAAGGGCAATGATGATGGCCAGCGGAGCAGACCAGATAATCACCTCGAGCTTCGTGGAGTGACTCCACTCGGGATCGTATTTGGCTTCTGTGTTCGACTGTCGATAACGCCAGGCAAAGAACAGCGTGAGGAATATGACCGGGACGACCACAATGAGCATGAGGATTGTCGATACGACAATCAGATCACGCTGCTGCGAGGCGATATCGCCAGATGGCGCCATGACGACGAGATTGCACGAGGAGAGAATCGCCGCGAGGGACGCTACAACTGCCAATCTGCAAAGATTTTTGAACGGAGTGCGCAAGCTTTCATTTCCAAGTTGTCTGCCCTCCCAGGAACCAGATCATAATTGATCGCAATCAAATTACGATGAGGTAAGATGCCGCGCCCCCAAAAAAATGCCGGGACCAAGTTGGAAGATCAGCGAGACACGAATGCAGAAGGCATTTTTCAACACGTATGATAATTTTCTTATAAGCGATTTGACGGCCATTGGCCACCGGCGCATACTACGCAATCAAATGCTGCGGTTAACGGGATGTGTGGTATCGGGTTCGCCACAACTGCTTTCACACCGATAATGGCAGCGCCGAAATAACGGAGACGACATGAGCGCAGGAATTTTCACGATGGATCAACCCACATCGTCCGATATGGAACGCGATGCCCGCTCAATGCATGCGGATACCGGCTCGAATCCGGGCAATATTGCGCTTGGCGTCATCATCGGACGGTCCTCCGAGTTTTTTGACTTCTTCGTTTACGCAATCGCCTCAGTGCTTGTGTTTCCAGCGCATTTCTTTCCCATGTATGACCGCCTCACCGGGATTTTGCTGTCTTTTGCAATCTTCTCGCTGGCCTTCATTGCACGACCTATCGGCACGGTTGTCTTCACAGCGATCGACCGGGTCTATGGACGCGGCACCAAGCTGATCGTGGCACTCTTCGTTCTGGGCGGTTCCACGGCCGCCATAAGCTTTCTGCCAAGCTATGATGTCATCGGCAGCCTGGCGATTATTCTCCTCATCATCTTCAGGCTCGGCCAGGGCTTCGCACTTGGCGGCGCCTGGGACGGACTTGCCTCGCTTCTGGCGCTCAATGCACCGCATAACCGGCGCGGCTGGTATGCCATGATGCCGCAGCTCGGAGCCCCGCTCGGCTTCATTCTTGCCAGTGGCCTGTTTGCCTTCTTTTATGCCTCTTTGAGCTCGGCAGACTTCCTCGACTGGGGCTGGCGCTATCCGTTCTTCGTCGCCTTTGCCATCAACGTGGTCGCTCTCTTCGCTCGCTTGCGGCTGGTGGCGACCACCGAATTCGGCTCCATGCTCGACCGTCTGGAACTGGCACCCGTGCGCACCATAGACCTTCTGCGCAACCATGGTCTGGACGTGCTGATCGGTACGTTTACGCCGCTTGCAAGTTTTGCCATGTTCCATCTGGTCACTGTGTTTCCGCTCAGCTGGATCAGTCTTTACTCCCAGCACGAGATCACCAGCTTCCTGTTGGTTGAAATGGTTGGTGCGTTGATCTGCACCGGTACGATCATCTTTTCCGGCGTTCTTGCCGACCGTATCGGCAGACGTGGCCAGTTGGCGGTTGCTGCCGTCATCATCGCCATCTTCAGCGTCACTGCACCCTTCATGCTGGCGGCCGGCACCTGGGGTGAAGATGCCTTCGTGCTGATCGGCTTTGCTGTTCTCGGCCTGTCCTTCGGTCAGGCGGCCGGTGCCGTGTCGTCGCGGTTCGGACGGGAATATCGCTATTCCGGTGCCGCCCTCACATCCAATCTGGCATGGGTGATCGGCGCCGGCTTCGCACCGCTTGTGGCCCTTGGTGTCGCCAGCACATTTGGCGTCCAATATGTCGGCATCTATCTTCTGTCGGGTGCGCTCTGTACGCTCGGCGCACTGGCTGTCAGCCGCAAGCTGGAACTTTCGGAAGATTGATCGGCGTCCGGCCAATTCCTTTGGCCAATACAATCCGGAATGACAAACGGCCCGTCATTCGCCGGGCCGCTGTCGTTTTAACGAAACAAGCTCGCTCGGCTATTATTTTGCCTTGGCAACCGCCATCAGCGACAGGATCTCGAACAACATCTGCGCGCCGGCATGCGCGGTGTTGGTCGTCGCGTCATATTGTGGTGCGACCTCCACGACATCGCCGCCGATGAGATTAAGTCCGGTCAGGCCGCGCAACAAAGCCTGCGCCTCGCGGGTTGTCAGGCCGCCCACTTCCGGAGTGCCGGTTCCGGGGGCAAAGGCTGGATCGAGGCTATCGACGTCGAAGGAGAGGTAGACCGGCATGTCGCCCACAAGGGTCTTGGCCTTTGCGATCGCCGCATCGATGCCCATCGCGGCGAATTCTTCGGCGTGAATAACCGTCATGCCGGAATCATAGGAGAACTCCCACAGCATTTCCGCAGAGCCGCGGATACCGATCTGGATGGTGTGGCGCGGATCGAGCTTGCCTTCCAGAACGGCATGACGGAACGGGCCGCCGTGATGGAACCGGTTACCCTCGAACGGGCCGCCGGTATCGCAATGGGCGTCGATATGGATCATTGCCACCGGACCGTGTTTGGCGCCAAGGGCTCTCAAAATCGGCAGGGAGATCGAATGATCGCCCCCGACCGAAAGCGGAAGAACGCCCTGGGCAATAATTGCCGCCACCGCCTTTTCAATATCGTCGTGGCATCCCGGC
>NZ_JBXENI010000002.1:0-381158 GCF_057158725.1 Agrobacterium sp. H141 | reverse complement strand
GGGTGTGGACGTTGCTGCAAGGCTGATCGTAAACACCACTCAAGGTCAGCCATATGCTAATGGCCAAGTCCGAATATTTCCGCTGGCCGCCTCGAGATGTTCGCCGTGGAGCAGGCCACTGAGAAAGTGCTTCATCGCTTATCCAGACCGTCAAATCACCACGCCGTCTCAGTCTTTCATTATAAACCGGCCAATTCGTAACCTTGAACTTCTGCTTGGGTATCTTATGCAGACGGTCTTCATTGTGCTTATGCGACATTCAAAATGTCCTGCGGTCAGAAACCACCGCCGATATCAGATCAGTTGCGATCCACGCAACAACGTCCCTTTAGAGCATGGTCGCGAAAGGTAACATACGGACAGCGGTGCTAATATCTGAACATGTAGCTTGATTTTATTGGATCATTCCTATTTTGAAGGATCAACTACAGGCTGCACCATGAGGTGCCGGACAAACGCCCGCGCCCAGCGGTTGAGTGTCGGAACCCAGACCCTTTCCAGTGTCATGAAGGGCAGCGCTGCAAGAAGCGAAATCATCCATGTAAGTGCGAGACTAAGTGCCAACACTATCCCGCGAGGCCATCCGTAGCCGGTAAGCGTGGTATAGGCTGCACTGGTTACGCTGAGGATCACCAGAACGTGGACGAGGTACAGAGGGAAGGACAACCGTCCGAGGAACAAGCCGACCGGGCCACCTAGTCGCCACTCCAAAGAGGGAACACAAAGAAGCAGGGTCATCGCTGCTGTGGAGGCTAAGATGAGGGCGGGTCCGTAGTCGATCGAGTAGCCTGCAATCATGGTAGTCATCATCATGACTATCGCCCAAGAAGGAGGCTGAAATAGCCTTGGGCGCTTGCAGTGGAGAAAGGCAATTAACGATCCGATTACGAACGGAAGAAAGTACATTTGGTGCAGCGCAACACAGAACAGGGCGAGAAGTAAGTGAAACGCGATTGCACCCGGCAGCCTTTGACGCAGCAACAGGCTGCATGCCGCCACTAGAGCGAAGACTAGTACGCTACCGTAGAACTCGTAGACCATCGTCCAGAGATTTGAGTTGTATTCAGAATAACCCGGCCACAGGAAGACGAGAAGCGAATTGCGTGCCGCGTGCGAGAAGCTTGGGACTAAGTCCATTGAGAGCCCGGGATTGGCGAAAGCTGCGAGCCAGTCCGAACCTGTAAGCCTCGCGGCAGCGTTGTGTGAATCGGGTAAATAGAGCAGGATAGCAGCACCGATCATCATGCTTAAACCTACTGGAAGCATCAGTCGGGGTAGCCGTTTCAGCACCGCAGCGACGAAGTCTGGAGCCGAAAAACGTTGGTAAAATTTCAGCGTTAGTACAAAGCCAGAGAGCGTGAAAAAAAAATACACTGCGCCAGTGCCGTTTACGAGGATATATAGCGGTGTCATCCCCAACCCACCCTGCGTTACAGGTGCCCTAAGTAAGGGGAAAAACCCAAGCAGGAAATGGTGGAAAACCACAATGATCGAAGCAATTCCCCGGGCAGTCTCGAGGTAGGCTAATCGCTTTTGTGGGGCGAGTGTGGTCATTGAATAAATTAACCTTTTTCAAGGATGCTAGGGCGCTATTATTGTAAATAATGAGTATAAGTTTTATATTGTTTGCATCAATCGTACGTCGCGTCAAATCTACTATTTTTGGTGTTGGAGCGCATACGTTAATTAAACGGATTTGGCTTGTGGGAGGAGCGAACCCAAGTGCATCAAGCCTGCTTGAAGGGTAGGCGCGCGCGCGAGTTTCCGTGCAAATTTGCCATGAAGACCTGCGCCGGCATCCTAGGCTTTTGCGCGGCTGATCGTTGAGTAGTCTTGCAAGCGTGGTCAGGTCGCATCGTGACACCGACACCAGATCGGTGTTGCCGGGAAGAAAGCGGCGAAAACGTTTATTGGTGTTCTCGACCGTGCCTTTTTGCCAGGGTGCACTGGGATCGCAGAACCAGCTGGATGCGCCTATGCCATCTTCCAAAGCCCTGCATCCGGCGAAGTCGGGGTCAGAACAAGGGCAGGCCGAAATCGTATGTTAAGGTCGAACATAACCGGAACGATGCCGTAGATCGGATGTGCAACATTCCATCTCTGTGGATTGCCACCGACATGTGCCAGTTTTGATTTCTCTGTCCGGCTCGTCTCGACGACGCTCGGCGCAGATTGTCCATGAGTGGAGTCGGACGATGGCAAAGCGCTAACTCCTCAAAGATCAGGATCGCCGCAAGGTTGTCGATATCCCAGTCGACGAGGACAGTCGAATTCGATGTCCGAAAACCGGCAGCAGGCCGTCCGTTGCCAAGCATCCGCGCGAGCAACCGAATAAGCCAGAAGATCTAAGGCCGAATACCGCACATTCGCTGATACGCGCACCAACGCCCTTGCCATAGGTTAAGACTGCCGTGCGGATTGCTATTTTACTTACTCATAAACTGCAATGTGCATTCTGGCGAAGGCAATAAGGCTATCGATGTGGGCTGCTACAGCACAGTGGGTCGCTTCCGCATCCTTCCTCTGGAGTGCGTCAATTATGACCAGGTGCTCCGTCGAATCAGGTTTCAGGCGGTCCTTAAGTTGGCCGATTTCGAAAAGCCTTGTCGTCGCACGCAGGTTTCGCAACACGCCAGCCATGACCTCATTACCGCAGTAATCAATGATCAGATTGTGCAAGTGATCGTCGGAAAACCAGTGTGCGTCAGTGTGATAGGCAGTCGCGCCCATCAGTTCGTCGATCTCGCGCCGTACCTCGATCAGCTTGCGACCGGGAATGCTAAGCATGGCCTGGATTGCAGCCTGCGGCTCGATTAGAAGCCGCAGTTTAAGGCTCTGGATATATTCTCCGATATCCACTTGCCGCACGACATAGTTTCGGCTGTCCCCTTTGTGAACCATGCCTTCACCCTCAAGCCTCTGAAGCGCTTCGCGTAACGGCGTGCGCGATACTCCCAGAGTTTCAGCAAGTCTGGCCTCGACGATGACATGCCCGCCGCCAAGGCGGCGATGCCTGATCATGTCTGAAACCGCATTATATGCCAGAGCCGCAAGCTTGTGGCCGGTTTCCTTGGCCGCCTTTCCGATTTCAATATGTGCATCAGCCTCAGTCACGATGCATTGGGCCTCCGAGCCGTAGTTGTACTATTGCCATTGATATTGCCCTAAAGGCTTTTCTAGCATCAAGCCATGGTCCATACCGGCTAGGAATGTCAAATTCCTTGGAGTGTACAACCGATGGATGCAAAAGTCGCGACGGATACAAGTCTTGCCGACGAAACCTATAGGGCGCTGCTCGATGAAATTCTTTCGGCGCAGTTGGTCGGCGGAGCTGTTGTCCAGGAACGGCGGCTTGCGCTTCGGTTCGGTGTTTCCAGGTCGCCGATGCGCGATGCGCTTGGCCGCCTTGAGGGGCAAGGGCTGGTTGTCCGCAACGACAAGGGTGTCCTCACCGTCAAGGTGATTTCGCTCGCTGACTATTTGAACAGCATCGCCATGCGCCTCTTGATTGAGCCAACTGCCGCGGCGCAGGCTTGCAGTTCGATCCCTACTGAAACACTCAATGAGCTTTACCATATGCTGGAAGCCATCGACGCTGACCCGGATCCTGAACCTAATTTTATCTGGGCATTCGATGATGCACTCCATAACGGGATTGCCCTGGCCAGCGGAAATCCTTTCATGGCCGATACCATCGCCCAAATGCGGCGCTATACCACGATCTTTGAACGGCAGCGCAAGCTCGCTCAACGCAAGCCAGGGCTTGCCGATCATCAAGGCATTCTGCGTGCACTGAGCGCGCGGGACGGTGAGGCCGCGCGTATCGCCATGTCGTTGCATCTTGAGCATATTCGCAGGAACGTGCTCGCGACCTACTGAGCGTCGCCGCAGCCGTTTGTTCCAGATGCTGGTGTTCACTTCTTCTCCTTGTTCAAAGGAAACTGTTGCGGATCGCGTAATTATGTGTATGGAAGTGGTATACCAAATGAATGCGCCAGCGCAATGCATTGAAAATTTGGTCCGCTATAAGATTGTGAAAACCAGAGGGTTCCATGACATTTCGTTTGATTTCCATCGCCTCCGCCCTGCTGCTGTCCACCGCAGTGTCCGCATTTTCCCAAACCTGCACGCCGAAGGTTGCCGACTCTGAGCTGGTAAAACCCGGGACGCTCGTCATGTCGACGAACCCCACCTTGCCGCCGTTGCAGTTCGTTGATTCATCCGGTGAACTCAAGGGGATGCGCGTCGAGCTAGGCATCGAAATTGCCAAGCGCCTTTGCCTCACGCCAGAATATGTCCGCATCGAGTTCTCAGCAATGATACCGGGTCTTCAGGCTGGCCGTTGGGACATGATCAATACGGGCATTTTCTTCACGCCCGAGCGTGCTGCCATGATGCAGATGATCCCTTATGAAGATCAGGCGATCAGCATCTCCGTGGCAACCACAAACGAGGCGGTCAAGTCCAAGGATGACTTTGATGGCATGCGCATTGGCGTCGAAATCGGTGGCTTTGAAGAAACCAAGACGCGCCTGCTTGACGAAGAACTGAAGGCTGCTGGCAAAACTGGCTTGACGATCCTGACGTTCGACAACTTCGCGCTGGCCTATCAGGCGCTTCGTGCCGGACAGGTTGACGGCGTGGTTTCCATCGATGGCGTAGCCAAGGAATATGATGCCCGTGGCGACTTCCGTCGCGCCGTTAGCGGTCTCTATCCCGCACCTGTCGCCGTTGCGTTCAAGAGCGTGGCTCTATCCGATGCAGTTTCTTCCGTCCTCCAGGAAATGAAGGCAGACGGATCGCTCGGCAAGCTTTTCGACACCTATGGAATGCCCATGGTCGATGGTGATTATACAGTAAAGGGCCCAGGCCGCTGAACCGATAAGGTTGCCTTTATCTCGGGTGCCGGCTCTCGTCGGCACCCCAAGCACTAGGAAGTGTCGCCATGTCATTCTGGAACTGGTCCGGTTTCTTCGACTATCTCGTCAATCCCTTCATTCTGGGCGGTGTGGTGACCACTCTTTGGTTGACCTGCACCTCGCTGATTGCCGGCCTCATACTCGGCTTCATCGTGGCTTTGGCGCGTCGATCTAAGCTTCGGGTGCTGAGGGGCATCGGCTGGGTCTATATCTGGATTTTTCGAGGCACACCGCTGCTGGTGCAGTTGATCGTGATCTACACCGCGTTGCCTCAGCTTGGCATTCGCTTCTCCGTTGTAGAGGCAGCGCTTATAGGGCTTGCTTTGAATGAAGCCGCCTATCTAGCCGAAATCATTCGTTCCGGTATCGAAGCTGTACCCGAGGGGCAGTCGCGGGCAGCAAGAGCGCTTGGAATGACTGAGCACCAGATCTTGCGTTACATCGTTATTCCGCAGGCGTTCAAGATTATCATTCCTCCACTCGGAAACTCCGTCAATGGTCTTTTGAAGACGACCTCGGTGACCTCGGTAATTTCGATGGAGGAGCTCTTGCGTCGGACGCAGGTCCTCATCCAGGAGAAGTTCATGGTGCTCGAACTTTTCGCCGTGGCGGCCATCTATTACCTGCTCCTCACCACCGTTTGGGATTTCATACAAAGACGGATCGAAAGGCGCTTTGGCCAGTCAACCGCGCCGATCCAACTCGCTGAACAGCGCTGATTTATAAATAAGGGAATGAATTGCATGTCCAAGATGTTTCGCGGTGTCTTCACCGTGATGATCACGCCCGTCGATGCCGAAGGCAAGGTCGACCTGCAGGCGCTGGCTGCCTTTACAGATTGGCAAATCCGCGAAGGCATACACGGGCTCATCCCGCTCGGCTCGACGGGGGAATTCCTGTCTCTATCTGAAGCGGATTGGGATGGAGTCGCGCGCACGGTTATCGAGACTGCCGCTGGACGTGTTCCGGTGCTGATCGGCACCGGAGCCGAAGACACCCGTGAGGCCATCAGGCTGAGCCGGAAGGCGGAAGCCATGGGCGCGGATGGCGTTATGATCATCCCGCCTTTCTATTCGACGCCGACGGATGATGAAATCGTTACGCATTACCGGGAGATCGCAGCGTCCATATCGATCCCGATCATGGTCTATAACAATCCTGCCACCTCCAATGTGGACCTGAAGCCGGAGCTTCTCGCTCGTATCGCAAAAATTGATGGCTGTGACTATGTCAAGGAGTCGACGCTCGAAGTCACCCGTATCCGAGATATCGTTCGGCTTGCTGGCAATGACATGACGCCCTTCGGCGGCATCTTAGGGTTCGAGTCATTCGTTATGGGCGCGCAAGGGTGGGTCGCTGTTGCTTCCAACGTTGCTCCGGCTGCGATGGCACGCATCTTCACACTTGCGGCAGACGACAAGAAGTACGACGAAGCTCGCGATCTCTACCTAGAATGGCTTCCCGTCATCCAGGCGGTCGGCGGACAAGCCTATGTCGCTGGCTCCAAGGCACTGTTGAACCACATGGGCTTTGCCGCTGGAGCGCCACTTCCGCCACGCCTGCCATTGCCGGCGACCCAGGATGACTCAATGAAAGCATTGGTCGAACGTTACGACCTGCGCTTTCAATAGAGCCCAAACGGAGTCGCGCCGATGACCCAGGCAAGCTTGCCCAATGAAAGGTCCACCATATTCGTGGATGGCAGGGAATATCGTGTCGAGAGGGGTCTGTCGGTTGCTGCTGCATTGACGAGGCTTGCTCTCCCTGACTTTTCCACGGATGCAGGGGGAGCCAGGCGCGGCGTGTTTTGTGGCATGGGCGTTTGCAACGACTGTCTGGTAACGGTCGACGGTCGCACCAGTCAAAGATCCTGCATGATGTCCATTTCCGATGGCATGGTTATTGAGCGCCAGCAGTCAAAGCCTGACATCTCTTCCGTTACTCTCCAGGACCTGCGAGCAGTGCCGCAAGTGCTGGAGCAACTTGTGATGGACGCGCTTGTTATCGGCGCCGGACCTGGTGGTCTGGCTGCCGTAGTCGCGATGGCGGAGGTGGGGGCGTCGGTGACGCTCATTGATGAACGCCATACCTTGGGAGGGCAGTTCTACAAGCAGCCGAACACAACTGCTGCAGACATAGTCCTGGCCGATGATCGCCAGGCGGCGGATGGTCGAGAACTGATAGAGCGTGCCCGATCTCTGGGGGTGAGGATCTTGTCGGGTGTTACCGTCTGGGGTGGCGCGCGAGATGCGTTGTCGGGCACAGTGATTTCTTGTCTAGGTCCGGATGGCGCCTTCTATTGCCGTCCACGCATGCTGGTTATCGCCACGGGGGCTTATGAACGTCCACCGGCAGTTCCCGGCTGGACGTTGCCGGGCGTCATGACAGCTGGTGCTGCACAGACACTGTTGCGGAGCTATGGGACGTTGCCGGGTCGACGGATACTCATCGCTGGCAATGGTCCCCTCAATATCCAGGTTGCCAACGAGATCCTGAAGGCGGGAGGAGAGGTCGTCTGCCTTGCCGAACGTGCGCAAGCGCCCTGGATGCGACCGGCCGATAGTTTGGCTATCTTGCGCCAGGATCAGGCCCTAGCGCTGAAAGGTGCGCGCGAACTTGCCCGATTGAAACTCGGCGGTGTCACGCTTGCCTGGCAAACACAGATCGCCGCGATCCGTGGCAGTGACCGTGTCGAGCAGGCGGTGTTGAACGGTCCAGACAAAGAGATGGTCGTTGATGTCGACACCGTGCTTTTAGGCGGTGATTTCGCATCATCCAACGAGTTGTCGCGCCTGCTTGGTTGCGCACACTCGGTGGCGTCTGACGGCACGCTCGCGGCGGTCTGTGGGGCGGCGGGCGAGAGCTCCCTTCCGGACATCCATATCGTCGGCGAGGCGGTTCGTTTTGGTGGAGCCAATGTCGCCTTGGCTGAGGGAAAACTGGCAGGTCTTGCGGTTGCCGCAAAACTTGGATTTGACGTGCGGCCTGACCCTAAAGCGCAGGAAAAGCTTAATCGAGCGAGGGCATTTCAGAGCTCTTTGTGGCGCTTGTTCAAGGGGACCAAGCCTAGCCTGCCGACTGCCGAAGATGCCTTGGTCTGTCGCTGCGAGAGCGTGGCGATGGGAACGCTGAGGGCCATTGCCGCTCAGGGACCAACTGATATCGCCAGTTTGAAGCGTCTGACGAGGGCAGGTATGGGCCGCTGCCAAGGCCGATACTGTGGGCCCGCGCTCTCGACCCTGACCGAGCGCCCTGTCAACGAGACAATCGGGCTATTGGCCCCGCAAATTCCTCTGCGCCCGGTGCCGCTTGCAGCACTCGCTGTTGAAAAACCAGAATGGGGAGGGCACAAGCGCGCCCTTCTGCCGCAGCGTCCCCCTATTCCTCACAGTGACCCATTGCCTCTGGCCACAGCCGCGACCGTCGTCATCGGAGCAGGGATCGCCGGTCTGTCTACGGCGCTTTTCCTGGCTGAAGCAGGCGAAGAGGTCGTGATTCTGGAACGCGGTTTTCCTGGCGGCCTTGCCTCGGGCGGCAATGCTGGCAGCCTGCATGCCCAGTTATTGTCATTTGATCACGGGGCTCGTGCCGAAGCTGGCGGTGGTCCGGCCGCGCGCAGTCTGTCCCTTCAGCGGGACTCCATTGTTCTCTGGCAATCTTTGGAAAAGCGGTTGGGGCGTGACTTCGAGATGAAGATCACCGGCGGTCTGATGGTGGCAGAGACGGAAGCTCACATGCGGTTCCTCGAAGAGAAGACACGTGTCGAACGCGAGAATGGTATTGAGTGCCATGTGATCACGCGTGAAGACTTGCAAAAATTGGAGCCAGCCCTTTCGCCTGCCATGATTGGTGCATCTTATTGCCCGCAGGAGGGCAAGATAAATCCACTTGTTGCGACCCGTCATGTTCATGACGGGGCTGTTGCAGCCGGAGCACGCATATTCGATCGCACCGAGGTGCTGTCGATAACACGCGAGGGCGCTGGCTATACCATTGCGACGTCGAGGGGCGTTCTGAGGGCAGGGCGAATTGTCAATGCAGCAGGCGCATTTGCATCTCGCATCGGCGCCATGCTGAAGCTTCAGGTGCCTGTTTTCGGAGCGCCCTTGCAGATGGTCGTGACGGAGGCGGCAGCACCTGCAATTTCTCATCTTATTGCGCATGCTGATCGACATTTGACGCTCAAGCAGGCCGCCAACGGAAACTTTCTGATCGGTGGTGGTTGGACGGCGGGGCTCGATCCTATCCACAGTCACCCGCGTCCCATGTTATCTAGCCTTGAGGGAAATCTCTGGGTTGCACAGCATGTGGTGCCCGGTCTTCGTAAGCTGCACGTCATCCGTAGCTGGGCGGCTATGAACATCAATATCGATGGCGCGCCGATTATCGGCGAACACCCTGCAATGCCGGGTTTCTTCAATGCAGTTACGTCCAACGGATTTACGCTTGGACCAATCGTCGGACAGCTCACAGCCGAACTAATACAAGGTCGTGACCCTGATCGCGACATGTCTGCATTTTCCATTTCTCGTTTCGAAGGAGAGCGATCATGATCGAGATCAACGGCGTCACTAAATCTTATGGAGACATCGCCGTTCTCAAGGACTGCTCCACGACAGTGTCCAAGGGCGAAGTCGTCGTGGTTTGCGGGCCGTCCGGATCTGGCAAGTCGACGCTCATCAAATGCGTTAATGCGCTGGAGCCGATCCAAAAGGGTTCGATCCGGGTTGATGGAATAGAGGTAAATGATCCTTCGACCGACCTTCCTGCTCTGCGTTTGCGCATCGGTATGGTGTTTCAGAATTTTGAACTATTTCCTCATCTGACAATTGAAGCCAACATTGCTCTGGCGCAACGTATCGTCTTGGGTCGCAGCGAAAGTTTCGCCAAGAAACGCGCAGGCGATCTGCTCGAGCGCGTCGGCATGACTGGACACGCACACAAGTATCCAGGCCAGTTGTCCGGTGGACAGCAGCAGCGTGTCGCAATTGCACGTGCCCTCGCCATGAATCCCAAAGCCATGTTGTTTGACGAGCCGACTTCGGCGCTGGATCCCGAGATGATCTCCGAGGTGCTGGACGTCATGACAGAACTTGCGCGCGAAGGCATGACGATGATGGTTGTCACCCATGAGATGGGCTTCGCGCGAAAGGTAGCGACACGGATGATCTTCATCGATCAAGGTGAGATCGTCGAGGATCGAGCGACAGAAGATTTCTTCAACAATCGCCAGAATCCCCGCGCCGAGGCATTCCTTAGCAAAATCCTTCATCATTGAGAGGCAGTGAGATGAGCAAGTTCGACCTCGTCGTCAAGGGCGGAACAATTGCAACCGCGTCTGATGTATTCAAAGCCGATATCGGAATCATCGACGGTAGGATTGCGCAGATCGGTCTGGACCTGAAAGAAGCAGGACGGGTGATCGACGCCACCGGAAAGTATGTGCTGCCCGGCGGGATCGATAGTCATGTCCATATTTCTCAGCCGTCTGGCGATGGTATTGTTATGGCTGATGATTTCGAAAGCGGCACGCGCTCTGCTCTTTTCGGTGGCAATACCACCATCATGCCTTTCTGCCTTCAGGAGAAAGGCAGACCAATGCGTGAAGCGCTGAATTCTTATCACCAGCTTGCAGATGGAAACTGCTACACAGATGTAAGCTTTCACCTGATTGTCACGGATCCAAACGATTCTCTTCTTAGCCAGGAACTGCCAGCACTCGCAGCGGACGGCTATTCCTCATTCAAGGTCTTTATGACCTATGAGGATTTAAGACTAAGCGATGCTGAGATTTTGAAGACCCTCGATGTCGCGCGTTCAACGGGTGCCACTGTCATGGTTCATTGTGAAAACGAGGATGCCATCCGTTTTCTGATCGAGCGGCACGAAGCGGCTGGCGATGTAGCGCCGCGCGCACATGCATCAACAAGACCTGTGGCCGTTGAACGCGAAGCCACCCATCGTGCACTGACGCTCGCGGAAGTCGTCGATGTGCCAATCGTTATTGTGCACGTCTCAAATGGCCAAGCGATCGAAGAAATAGCGCGCGCGCGTGCACGGGGCGTCAAGGTGGTGGGAGAGACCTGCCCGCAATACCTTCTGCTAACCGCTGACGACCTGGACGGTATGGACTGGGAGGGTGCCAAGTTCGTTTGCTCGCCGCCGCCACGCGACAAAGCCGCTCAGGATGAATGCTGGAGAGGCATTGAAACTGGCATATTTGATCTGTTCTCATCCGACCATTGCCCATTCCGTTATGACGACGAGCGGGGCAAGCGCAGTCCGAAGGGGCTGACGAGCTTTCGGCATATCCCTAACGGCATCCCTGGCGTCGAGACGCGCTTGCCAATCCTGTTTTCTGAAGGCGTCATGAAAGGCCGGATTGATTTGCCGCGCTTCGTTGCGTTGTCGGCGACGAACCACGCAAAGACCTATGGGCTGTATCCTGAAAAGGGCACAATTTCCATCGGTGCGGACGCCGACATTTCCATATGGGACCCATCAGTCAAGCGCACAATCAGACATGCCGAGCTGCACGACGGCGCCGATTATTCGCCTTACGAGGGCACCGAAATCACCGGTTGGCCAACAACGGTCATTCTGGGTGGGAGAGTGATGATCAGCGAAGGCGACCTTCAAGGCAAAAAAGGTGATGGCGATTACCGATCCGCGCGTACGCGAACGACCCAATCAATTTAATTAAGCTGGAGAAAGACAATTATGAAACTGAAAATCACCGCCGGTCCGTTCACATTCGACGCTGTGCTTGAAACCGAAAAAGCGCCGCAAACCTGTCAGGCATTCATCGAGCGCATGCCGTTCGATGGACAGATCGTACATGTGCGCTGGTCCGGAGAAGGTGTCTGGATCCCGCTTGGCGATTTCAATTTCGGCGTCGGATATGAGAACCACACTAGCCATCCAGCGCCGGGCCAAATCATTTTGTATCCAGGCGGCATCAGCGAGACTGAGATATTGCTGGCCTATGGCGGCGTCGACTTCTCGTCGAAAATGGGTCAGCTTGCTGGCAATCACTTCATCACTTTGACCTCCAATCTTGATAAACTCGCAGAGCTTGGAAACAAGACATTGTGGGAAGGGGCGCAGTCGATCCGGTTCGAACACGTTGAATAACTCGGTGCTTCAAACTCACTCCATCGAGTGAAGCCATTGTTTGGGGCGTTGGTGCGTGGATCAGCTAATGTGCGGTATTCGGTCTTTGATGGGCTGGCTTATTTGGTTGCTCCCGCCGATGCATGGCAACGGACGGATTTCGGGCGTGCGCAGGCCAGCATTCGGTTAAGATTGGCGGCGCCGATCGCAGCTTCTGCCTGTTGAGCGAGGAAAGACCGAGCGCGCAAACGCTGTTCAATGACGCCTTTATATCGTCCCATCGCGGTTTCAACCAAAGCTCGTTTGCCGTAGCCAGTACCGATTTGCCATTTCAGCCGGCCATCTGTCTGCATAGAGGCTATGTGATCGTCTCTCTGGCAGGATGCTTGGGCTTTGGGCCGTTCAATCGCGTTTGAGCGCGGTGGAGAATGACGACCCTCGCGCCTGCGGTGTGACGCAGTACTGCGTCATAGGCTGGAGTGCCATCATAGGCTCCATCGGCAGCGAGCTGGCGGATCTGATCATCGACCTGATCCAGCAAGAGCCCCGGCTGCGAGGCATCGCCGGCCTCCTGGTCTGTCAGGCTATTTGCGATGATCTCGCCACTGTCGGCATCAACAGCCAGGTGCAGTTTGCGCCAGCCACGCCGGGACTTTGCCTCATGTTTTTCTTCCAGCCATTGACCGGTACCATAAATCTTGAGCCCGTTGCTCGACTGTTGGCATCCAGGTTCTTGTCGGTCGACTGAGTGTCGTGTGATCGGGCGCAGGCAGATCCAATGCCATCAGATCAAACACCGAACTCAGAAGCCCTTCGCTCTGGCGCAAACGCAGTCCGAACACCATGCCCAGCATCAGCGTGGTTTCGAGCGGCAGATCTGAATATAGCGGCTGGCCACCAGGCGTCATGCGACGCCGGGCAATCCAGGCCGCCAAAGCTTCGGGCGTCGTCTAAAGGGTCAAACTACCGCGGCGGCGAAGGCCCACCTCGTACTCTGCCCAGTTCGTTAGCTTGAATTTCGTCTTGCCGATGTGATGGCGGCGACTGGCGTTATATCCATACGGTATGCTGGACCAATCAAGTTGGTTTCGATCGCAACCGAATAAGCAGAAAACAATGAATTTTTATTCATGCGCCAAAGCCGTTCCGCGGTCGACATTCATCACGATGAAGGAAGAGGATCGTCTCGGTTTGGGCCTCCAGAGCGACGGCGCGTGGTGGTTTGCCGCGGCCCGTTAGATGCTCGACTTCAACCTGACGCGTTTGACGCACAGAGCCCGATCAGGAAAGCTCGAAGGAGTTCATCTCGAGGCTGGAACCTTTAGCGTCACACCCACCGTCAGCGAAGTCCCTGTAGCCGCCGAGGAACTGAATGCCGAGATCAGCGAGTTAGACGAGGAAGAAGTGCCTTGTGCTAGCAGGTCAATTTACGGTGACCTATATGACCGCAGCCTTTAAATAGTCGATCACCGCATCACAGATCATGGTCTTGTGTCTGCCGTAAAAGACGGGTGCCGAGAGGTCACGGCGGAAAATCGTCCCGAAAGTATGGCGGTTGGAGACGCGAAAAAAGCAGAAGGCGCTGATCAGCATGTGCAGGTCGATGGGATCGACATCGCGCTTGAAGGTGCCGTCCGCTTGTCCTCGCTTGAGAATTTCTTCGAGCGTGTTGATGATCGAGATGTTGAGGTCGCGGATTTCGGCCGAACGCTGCATATGGACGGCCAGATGAATGTTCTCGCTGCTGACCAGACGCACGAAATCGGGGTTTGCCTCGTCGTGGTCGAAGGTCGAGGAGATTAGGACCCGCAAGGCCTGCTCCGGTGGCATGCCGGACAGTTCGAGATCGGCCTCTAGCGAGCGGATCTTTCGATAGGTGCGCTCTAGGACAGCGAGATACAGGCCCTCCTTCGATTCGAAGTAGTAGTAGATCATCCGCTTGGAGGCACGCGTCTTTTCTGCAATCGCATCCACCCGCGCGCCGGCGAGACCACGGGAGGCGAATTCCTCGGTCGCAACGGTCAAGATGTCTTCGCGGGTCTTTTCAGGGTCGTTCTTGCGCGTTGATTGGCTTGGCTTCGGCATTGGCGGTCTCAAACTCCCCTGCGTCACGGGATCATTCCACCGCCCGGACTTCGGTTCCTTCTTAGAGCACAAGCAGCACGCGTTTCAACCAGATCGCATGCGCCAATTGACACGAACTAGTTCGTACATTATTTTCCGGGCGTTGACTTTCGCCATGGAGGAGAGGTGGCCGTCGACCCCAACCGGCATAAAAGCGCCGGCTGCTCGGCAGCGCCCGTAAATATGCAGCATTCTGATCTCGTGAAACGAGCCGGCCTGATTGGCGCTGGCATACAGGCCTCACTTACTCCTGCCTTGCACATGGCTGAGGGACGTCATCTTGGTCTCGACTATGACTACGCCATCATCGACCTGAATGAGATCGAAGGCGGTGCAGCCCGCCTGGCGGACCTAATCTCTGAGGCCGAGGATAAGGGCTTCTGTGGCCTCAACATTACTTATCCCTGCAAGCAGCAAGTCATGGAGCATCTCGACGGTTTGTCGGACGAGGCGCGCATGCTGGGTGCCGTCAATACGATCGTTTTGTCAAATGGCAAACGGCAAGGTTTGAATACGGATTGGTGGGGTTTTGCCGAGGGATTTCGCCGCGGCCTGCCGGATGCAGATCTTAGGCATGTGGCGCAATTGGGTGCCGGAGGTGCCGGTGCGGCAACAGCCTTTGCAATCCTCCAGCTCGGTGCCGAATCGCTGACGATTGTCGATCAGAATGAAGCAAGGGCTGAACAACTGGCAAGTGCCCTCAAGACGCTGTTCCCCAAGGCCAACCTTGATCACAGCGACGATCCGGTCGCCGCCTCTCAAGATGCAACGGGTCTTGTCCATGCGACACCGACCGGGATGGCAAAGTATCCGGGGCTGCCACTCCCTGAAACCTGCCTGAGACCGGACCTCTGGGTCTCCGAGATCGTCTACTTCCCTCTGGAAACAGAGCTTCTGGCAACTGCGCGTGCACTTGGTTGCCGTGTCGTCAATGGGGGCGGTATGGCCGTTTTTCAGGCTGTCGGGGCGTTCAGACAGTTCACCGGCCTCGAACCTGATCCCGCGCGAATGCTGCGTCATTTTGCTGAACTGACAACTCGATCGGCAGGCGTTGAAAAGATTGCCACGGGAGTAGGTTCATGAAGACCTCGATTGCGACCGTCTCCATCAGCGGCGAACTTCCCGAGAAGCTGGAGGCGATCGCGCGAGCCGGATTCGATGGCGTGGAAATCTTCGAGAACGACTTCCTGGCCTTTGACGGCAGTCCAAAGGATGTGGGGCGGATGGTGCGCGATCTCGGCATGGAGATCACCCTGTTCCAGCCGTTTCGCGATTTCGAAGGCATGCCGGATCCGCTTCGCGCGCGCACCTTTGATCGTGCCGAGCGAAAATTCGACGTCATGCAGGAACTGGGCGCTGATCTTCTGCTGGTCTGCTCCAACGTGTCCGGCGTGTCCCTGGGCGGCATAGACCGGGCAGCGGATGATTTTCGCGAGCTTGGCGCGCGCGCAGCCAAACGCGGCCTCAAAGTGGGGTATGAAGCACTTGCCTGGGGTCGGCACATCAACGATCACCGCGACGCCTGGGAAATCGTGCGGCGCGCCGACCATCCCAATATCGGCCTGATCCTCGACAGCTTCCACACGCTTTCGCGCAAGATCGACATCAATTCGATCCGCTCCATCCCCAAGGACAAGATCTTCATCGTGCAACTGGCAGACGCCCCGCTCATCGACATGGATCTTCTCTATTGGAGCCGGCACTTCCGCAATATGCCGGGCGAAGGCGATCTGCCGGTCACGGCCTTCAGCTCAGCGGTCGCCGAAACGGGCTATGATGGCTATCTCTCTCTGGAGATCTTCAATGACCAGTTTCGCGGCGGGTCGACGCGCGAAATTGCGGCCGACGGTCACCGCTCGCTGGTCTATCTCGGCGATCAGGTAAAGCGTATCGGCAAGGCGCCTGCGATCACTGTCCCGGACATGCCGGCGCGTGCTGAGATCAGCGGTGTCGGCTTTGTCGAATTCGCAACGGACGAGATAGAAGCGCCGGGTCTCATTTCGCTGTTGCGCACGATGGGGTTCCGCAAGGCCGCCCAGCATCGCAGCAAGAATGTCGAAGTCTTTCAGCAGGGTGACATTCGATTACTGGTCAATACGGACAGTGCCGGTTTCGCCAGCGCTTCGCAGGCGGTACACGGCACATCGGCCTATGCCATGGCGCTCAAGGTTGAGGATGCCGGCGAGGCAATGAAGCGGGCTCTTGCGCTGAACGCCGAAGCATTCAGCCAGCCGGTTGCGCGAGGTGAATTGTCAATTCCCGCCATCCGCGGCGTCGGAGGAGGTCTTGTCTACCTGATCGATGAGCAAAGTGATCTTGGGCGCTTCTCCGAAATAGATTTCGTGGCGGTCGACGAAAGGGAGCACACCCGAAGCACTGGCCTGAAGCGCATCGATCATTTGGCCCAGACAGTCGGCTATGACGAGATGCTCACCTGGCTGTTGTTCTACACGTCGATCTTTGCGACGCAGAAGACGCCGATGGTCGACATCATCGATCCCAGTGGCGTCGTGCGCAGCCAGGTTATTGAAAACGACAACGGCAGTCTTCGCATCACGCTGAATGGAGCGGAAAACCGGCGCACCCTCGCCGGGCATTTCATCGCCGAGACACTGGGCTCCGCAATCCAGCATATAGCCTTTGAGACCGATGACATCTTCGCGACTGCCGAACGGCTGACGGAGAACGGTTTCCAGCGGCTCCAGATTTCGCCAAATTACTATGGCGATGTCGAAGCGCGCTTCGGCCTCGATCCCGAACTGACCGATCGACTGAAGGCCGAAAACATTCTCTACGATCGCGACGAGCATGGCGAATATTTCCAGCTCTACAGCGGCACTTACGGAGAAGGTTTCTTTTTCGAAATCGTAGAGCGGCGAAAATACGCCGGCTATGGTGCGCCCAATGCCATTTTCCGGATCGCCGCCCTGAAGAAATTCATACGTCCGGAAGGCATGCCCCGCAAATGACAGTCAGAACCATCGATTCGCACCGCGTGGAATGCGCGGTGAATGCAACGGATCAACTTGGAGAGACGCCGCTTTGGTGTGAGCGCGAACAACTGCTCTGGTGGCTCGATATCGAAAAGCCGAAGCTACAGCGTCTCGATCCGGCAGCGGATTCCCATGACGTATTTCCGGATCCCAAGCCGACATTCCTTGGTAGCCAAGCGCTGACTGAAAGTGGAGGGCACCTTTTGGCGCAGGACCTCGAACTTGTGATCCGTGATCAAGATGGAGCCCTGACACCATTTGCCAAGGTTGAGGAGGGTTTGGACAACCGTCTCAATGACGGCAGGGTTGATCGCTGGGGTCGTTTCTGGGTCGGGACGATGGACAATCAGTTGCACCGTCCGAACGGTTCACTCTACCGGGTTGACCCTGATGGAACGGTCAAGCATCTGCTGGGCGATATTATCGTGAGCAATGGCATCGCCTTTTCACCGGATGCGCGCCGATTTCATTTCACCGACACGCGTCGACATCAGAGCTTCGTCTTCGACATGGATCCCGAAGACGGGGAGATAAGCGGCCAGCGTCTCTTCGCAGATTATTCGGCTACAGGTGAGCGGCCGGACGGTGCATGCTTCGATGCCGATGGCGGTCTGTGGACCGCATTTTTCGCAGGCGGGCGCGTGGTTCGCTATGGTCCCGATGGCAGGATCGACACCGTTATCCCACTTCCGGTGACAAATCCCACCTGTGTCTGTTTCGGCGGTGCCGATCTGAAGACGCTCTACATCACCACGGCTTCGAAATTCCTGTCCGATGTGCAGAGGGCGGCAGAGCCGCTGGCCGGAGCATTGTTCGCCGTGGAGGGGGTAGCTCAAGGCCTGCCCGAAAACCGTTTTTCCAACTGACCGAAGAACCATGGAACTGGATGAGTACCCATGACCTTAATGACGAGACGTAACTTGTTGGCCGCAAGTGTGATGATCGGGGCGGCGGGTGCAATGCCGACGATCGCTCAGGCTCAGACGGCGCTGCGCTTTGCCGATGTGACCACGGCCGACGCGCCGCGTTCCCAGGCACTGGTCGACATATTCGCCAAGGAGCTTGGCCCAGACTATACCTTCACGCCCTATTTCAACTCTACGCTATTCCGCCAGGGTACCGAACTTGTCGCAGTCCAGCGCGGCAACCTCGACATGGCGCTTCTGCCTCCTTCCGACTTTGCCAAGCAGGCCCCGGAATTCGATATTCTCGGGGCAGCCTATGTCGTGCGAGATGCCGACCATCTTGCCCGGATCTTCGAGAGCGACGTGGGCGAGGAGTTCCGCCGGATCGCCAGGGAGAAACTGAAGGTGGAGGTTCTGGCGCCAGCTTATTACGGCACGCGAGAGCTCAATTTGAAGGGCGACAAGGAGATCAAGACGCCTGCCGACCTCTCCGGAGTGAAGCTGCGTATGCCCGGCGGCGAGAGCTGGCAATTCCTTGGACGATCCATCGGCGCCAATCCCGTGGCCATGGACTATGCCGAGGTCTATACCGGACTGCAGACCGGCGCCATCGATGCTCAGGACAACCCGTTGCCGAACGACAAGTTGATGAAGTTCTACGAAGTCACCAATCAGATCGTGCTGACAAGCCACAATGTCGGCTTCGGTCTTCTTCTGGTTTCATCGAAAGTCTTCGACGCCCTGCCGCCAACCGAGCAAGCTCGCATGCGCGAATTGGCAACGAAGGCCTTTGCCTGGAGCACAGCGGAATATCGCAAGCAGGAGGCCGAGCTTGTCGAATTCTTCAAGCAGCAGGGTCTCAAGGTCTACACGCCGGACGTCGATGCGTTCCGCACTTATGCTCAGGAGCAGTATCTGCAGTCACCCTTATCGCAATCCTGGCCCGAAGGCATGCTGGAGCGGATAAACGCACTCTAGTTGTGAGCTTTCAGGAGGTTGTCCATTCGGAGCGGATTTAGGAGACTGGAGTTACCACACCTCAGACCTCCAGGATCGCTCCGAATGAACATCCACAAGAATGCCCGACTGACGCCGCTCCGTCGAGAAGAAATGGCTGCCGCTGTTCTTGGCGGCAGGCTGTCGAAAGCGCAGGCCGCGCGGGTCTATCGTGTTTCACCGAAAATCGTTTCTCGCTGGACGGAACGCTTCAAGGCATCGGGCCTGGCGGCAATGATGGATCGTTCGTCGCGTCCCGCCAGTAGCCCGCGACAGACGGACGGAAGTGTTGTCGAACGTATCCTCTATCTTCGTAGACAACGTCTGACCGGCAAGCACATCGCCATGGAAACCGGCGTGTCTCCTGCTACCGTCAGCCGCGTTCTCAGGCGGGCTGGTCTATCCCGGATGAAGGATATCGATCCAGCCGAACCTGTGGTCCGCTACGAATATGCCGAACCGGGCGGCCTGATCCATCTCGACATCAAGCGCCTTGGCCGTTTCGATCGTGTCGGCCACAGGATCACAGGCGACAGGACCAAGCAGAGCAACTCGCGCGGTGTCGGCTGGGAATATGTCCATGTCTGCATCGACGATGCCTCGCGCATCGCTTTCACAGACATCTTCCCGGATGAAAAAGCCGTCAGCGCCATCGCCTTCCTCAAAGCTGCCGTTGCCTATTATGAAAGTCTTGGCGTCACGGTCACGCGCGTGATGACCGACAACGGGTCCTGCTATGTCGCCAAGGAGTTTGCCAAGGCCTGCAAGGCGCTTGGCCTGAAGCACATTCGAACCAGACCCTATACGCCAAAAACCAACGGCAAGGCCGAACGCTTCATTCAGACCGCCTTGCGGGAGTGGGCGTATGCACGAGCCTATCCCTCGTCAGCAATCCGGAAAACGCATCTGCCAAACTGGACCCACATGTACAATTGGCATCGCCCTCACGGCGCACTAAAATCAAAAACACCAATCAGTCGCCTCGGCCTGCCCCGAGACAACCTGTTGAGGTTCCACATCTAGAGCGCCAACAGCCAGCGGCTGCATTCATGGAATGCGACCGCTGGCCAGTACATGATCGACGCCGTTTCGCACATGGGTGGCGAGCATGGCCTTGGCTGCGGGAGCGTTGCGCTCGAGGGCCAGTTCGAAAAGGCGGCGGTGATCGTCGGCTACCGCCCTGCCGCGGAAACTGCGCTCAAGAAGATGATAGCGCAGAAACCGGTCGAAGACGGATGAGAGCATGGCCATCAAGGGTCCATATTCGCCATCTGTCACCAGAGCCTTGTGAAACTCCCAGTCATAGCGCACCCAATCGACCGTGCGTCCGACAGCTGCACGCTCGAGCAGCGCGCGCTCGATCGCACTGAGCTTATGGTGAGCGGCAACAAGGCGCGCTTCCCATTCAAGGTCGCCATTTGCAAAGGCGCTTTCCATTGCGTGACCTTCAAGCAGGATGCGCAACTCCGCGAGTTCTGCCAGTTCCCGGCGTGAAACCGCGCTCACGAAAAAGCCCCGTTGTCCTTCCGCGACAACGAGGCTTTCAGCAGTCAGCCGGCACAGGATCTCCCGCAGGGTGGAAACACTGATCCCGTACCGTTCCTTTGCCCAATCCAGCTTCAACTTGCTGCCAGGGGCAAGCTCGCCACCGACGATATCGTCTCGGATGCAGCGAAAGGCGATCTCTCCGACAGTCTCCTGAGACAGGTTCTTCAACATTTGCGGCATTCTCCCATTGCGCGTTTAAAATATATGGTGAAATGAAAAATACCAGATATTATTGATTGCGAGCTTTTCGACGATGACTGGCAATTGACATAAACGAACTATTTCGTACAATATTGACTATCGGCAATTCGGAGGAAAGCCGAAGACAGGTGGAGGGCCGGTCACGCAGGTTGAGACAGGCCGGTAATTGGAGGAGGAAACCCAATGACATTCGATTTGACCCGACGTCACTTTCTCGGTGGCGCCGTCGCTGCTGTAACCTTGCCGCTGCCGGCATTTGCGCAGTCTAAGACTGATCTGAAATTCTCGGCGGTGTTCTCGGAGCAGGACATCCGCGCCAACATGATGAAGATGTTCGCCGAGGATATTTCGGGCTCGTTCAATCTGCAGCCCTTTTACGGCGGCACGCTGTTCAAGCAGGGCACCGAACTCGTCGCACTCCAGCGTGGCAACCTGCAGATGGGCAATATCGCCCCTCAGGACATTTCCAAGCAGATCCCCGAATGGTCGGTGCTGACCTCGGCCTACCTGTTCCGCGATGCGGCCCATGTGACCACGTTCTTTGCAAGCGATCTCGGCGCCGAGTTCAAGAAGATGGCCGAGGACCAGCTGAAGGTACGCGTGCTCGGACCGACCTATTTCGGTGCCCGCCAGGTTGGCCTGAAGCCGAACAAGAAAATCAATACGCCTGAAGATCTTGCCGGCATCAAGTTGCGCATGCCCGGCGGCGATGCCTGGCAGTTCCTTGGTGAGGCGCTCGGCGCCAATCCGGTGCCGATGGCCTATGCCGAAGTCTATACCGGTCTGCAGACCGGCGCGATCGACGGTCAGGACAACCCCCTGCCGAACGTCAAGAACATGAAGTTCTACGAAGTGATGTCGCAGATCGTCATGACGTCGCACCTCGTGGGCTACGACCTGCTGACGATTTCCAGCGAAGCCTGGAACGCGATGGACACGGGCAGCCAGGCATCGTTCCAGGCCGCCGCCGACAAGGCCATGGCGTGGAGCCAGGAACAGCACCTCGCACAGGAGCAGTCGCTCGTGGATGAGTTCAAGGCTGCTGGACTCGATATCTACACGCCGGACACTGATGCATTCCGCAAGTTTGCCCAGGACAAGTATCTGAGCTCTGATCTTGCCAAATCCTGGCCGGACGGCGTTCTGGAAAAGGTCGCCGCTATCTGATCAGTGGGATGCGGCCGTCCGCCCCTGATGGCGGTCGGCTGCTCCAACGGAGGCTTTTATGGCAAATATCTTCCGCACGATTGGCGGTTTCCTGCGCCGGCGGGCAGAGAACATTCTCTCGCTGATGCTGCTGGCGATGTTCGTCGCCTTTCTGCTGCAAATCCTGTTCCGCTATGCCCTGAACCTTTCGGTCGGTTGGACCAATGAGCTCAGTGTGGTGCTGTGGATCTGGATCGTGCTGTTCGGCTCGGCCTTCGTGGTGCGGGAAGTCGATGAGATCCGTTTCGACCTGCTGTGGGCCTCTGCCCGAGGACGCACGCGACGTGCCATGCAGGTCATTTCATCGATCGGGCTTGTCGTCCTGTTCGGTCTCTCGCTGCCGGCTGTGATCGACTACGTCACCTTCATGGCCGTTGAGAAGACCGCCTATATGAAGATTCGCTTCGATTATCTCTATTCCATCTATGTCGTCTTCGCGGTCGCGATGATTGTCCGTTACGTCTGGCTCGGCGTACAGGCGATCCGCGGTGCGCCCGACGATTATGATATCTGACACGGGACCAGACCTGATGCTTCCCAGTCCCTTTGCCTCGTCTCTCATTCTCATCACTGTGCTCGCGCTCGTCGGTATGCCGATCGGCCTATCCATGATGGTCGGCTCGATCCTCTATCTGTGGATGATGGGCCTTGACCTTGGGACAGTGGCCGAGCAGTTCCTGAACGGCATGTATTCGAACTACGTGATCCTCGCCGTTCCTCTTTTCGTGCTGGCCGCTGAGTTCATGAACATCGGTTCGATGACCGAGCGGTTGCTGAGTTTCTGCAACCTGATCGTCGGTCGGTTCCGGGGTGGGCTGGCGCTGGTCAATGTCGTGCAGAGCATTATCTTTGCCGGCATGTCGGGATCGGCCATTGCCGATGCAGCAGGCACCGGCGGCCTGATGCATGCGATGATGACCAAGAATGGTCGCTATCCGTCGAGCTTTGCAGCGGCACTGACGGCTGTGACCTCCGTGATCGGGCCGATCATCCCGCCGTCAATCCCGATGGTCATCTATGCACTCGTCTCAGATGCTTCGATCGGCTACCTGTTCCTGGCCGGCATGGTCCCGGGGCTGCTGATGGCAAGCCTGCAGGCCTTGCAGATCGTCATCACGGCGCGCAGGCGCGGCTTTCCGGTCGAGGAGGCGGTTCCGCTGAAAGATGTACCGCTCATCACCTGGCGTGCGCTCCCGGCGTTGCTGATGCCGGTGATCCTGCTCGGCTGCATCTATAGCGGCATTACGACGCCCACCGAGGCCGCCGCGATCGCCGCCTTCTACGCCCTGCTGGTCTCTACGGTCGTCTATCGCTCTATCTCGCCAAGCCGCTTTTACGCTGCCTTGTCGAAAAGCGCGAAGACGACAACCTCCATCGGCATGCTGATCGCCGGCTCGCTGGTCTTTAACTACGTCGTCACGCTCGAGAATATTCCAGATCAGCTGCGCGGCGTCATGATGGGCTGGGACCTGAGTCCCACCGGCTTCCTGATCTTCGTCAATGTCATGCTGCTGCTCTTCGGATGCATGCTGGAAGGGACCGCGATCCTGCTGATCATCGTGCCGGTCTTCATCCCGACGGCCCAGGCGCTCGGCATCGATCTGGTGCATTTCGGCGTGGTGGTCGTCGTCAATATCATGCTTGGCCTCGTCACACCGCCCTATGGCCTGCTGCTCTTCATCGTTGCCAAGATTTCGGGTGCGCCGATGAAGGCGATCGTCCGGGATGCCGCGCCTTTCATTCTGTGGATGTTGGTATCTCTGCTGATCATCACTTTCGTTCCGGACCTTGTTCTGTGGCTGCCGCGCATGTTCGGCTACCAGGGTTGAGGAGGCCCATCGCGTGAAACCGATCTATATCCTGAACGGCCCCAACCTGAACCGGCTCGGCAAGCGCGAACCGGAAATTTACGGCAGTACAACGCTTGCGGAAGTGGAGGCACTCTGCAATGCGGCGGCAGGTTCACGCCCCGTCGTCTTTCATCAGACCAACAGCGAGGAGCGACTGATCGATCTGGTTCACGAAGCTATCGACGAAGCCGCTGGCATTATCATCAATCCCGCCGCTTTCACCTTCACGTCGCTTGCCCTTCTCGACGCCCTGAAAATGTTTCCAGGGCCCATCATCGAATTCCACATCAGCAATATCCACCGCCGTGAGCCGATCTATCACCGGTCTCATGTTTCGATGACCGCAACGGCAGTGATGGCGGGGCTTGGTGCAGCTGGTTATGCTACCGCGGTCCAAGCAATTGATACTCTGATAAAGGAAGGCAAGCGCTAGCTTTGGCACAGGTGGTCAATCGGCTTGGACCTAAATTTCCGGAAAGACAGAGTCTCAACCTAGCTAATCTCTCCCAGAGTTGATCGAGAACTGGGTTAGCTTTCGGAAGTCGTCGGAGACGACTCTGATGAAAGAAATGGGAGCGCGAAGCTGCTGTGCCGTTTTTGCATCGGAACGTAGAGGACGACAGTTCGTCGGGAGGTTGATCTTGGTAGGCTAATGAAAATCAGCAAACAAGCTTTAGAAGAGCGACAATCTTCGTGTTTCGTGATGACGCAAGAGGAGGCCCTGCGCTGGGCTTCTACGCATCAACAGCCACGCTGTTGACTACACCAAGCTTCCGAAACGGTTCGCGTGCGACCGGCCCGGAATGGGTCAATTCTTGCGGCCTACATCTCAATGATCGGTCGCGATTTGAAATTCGCTGGCAGTAGATACGGCGGGGACCAGCCGATCGACTGCTTAACGCGAATAGTGCGTATCTCTGATGACATCGGTACCGCGATCGTAACGCTCGATGTCCTGGATTGCGGAGATGCACAGCGGACCGAAACACGAGTGAACCTATACAATGATTACGGCTTACAGCCTCTGCCAACAAATACGACGCGGATGTTCCTCCCAACCGCGACGATCAAGACGATGCTCGACTAAACCCCGACGCCCTTGGAGTTCCCGGCGTTACGGATTCCTATTGGCTTTCCAGCACGTTGACAGGGTATTGCAGTTTTTTGGCTCTTATTTCACCAAGATCAAAATAGACGCGGCGATATATTTTGACGCTGGCGACGCAAGGGCAGCACCTCGTCCCGCGGCAAAACCTTAACTAGAGCGCGGACTCGTTAAATGATGCGATCCATATTCTGGTTGCTGCGAGTTTGAGCGCTGCGAGGCAGCAGTCGGCGTGGTGGTTATATCGTGTGGCAATGCCGCGCATCTATCTGATTCAATTGAAGAAACGCTCGCCATGGTTTCGCTGGAGATAGATCCAGCGGCGGACGCTGAAGGTCTGTTTGCGGTTGCTCTTGGCGGCTATATTAGCCGAGTATTTTCGTTGCTTCGGCAAACTGCCGGGCCGTATCGATGCATCGGGGACCTGTCTTGCCGTCAACTCCAGCCGAACTGGCGGCATCGCCGAGCGCATGGATTTTCGTAGTCAAGCCGCCACGGGAACGTCCCATGCAAGGATTGGTAGAGCCCCCTTTTTAGCGTTGGCACCGTGCTGGTGAACACGAACGCAGGAGGAATGAATCATCACGATGTCACCTGCATAACGCTTTGAAACAGGGTCAAGAAGCCAATCCCAGACACAGACCTTCGTTAGCGGGAGAAACGATTATAGCGCGTTGTGCGCGCGCCATGACGCTCAGGCTCATCTCGCCAGGACGAACCTGTCCTAAACCGCCAAAGGATACCATTTATAACCCGGCGATCATCGACACGCTTCACATCCACGGATGTTGGTTGGAAGCAGCGGCTCAATGACGGCTCATTCTTCGTCGCTCAGTTCGTGACGGCGCATGACAGTCTCCCTTCAGGGGGATTGAATCACAAACCACTCGCTGCATGAACGCCGCTTATGGGGACGCGCCCTGTCTTCGTCGCCGGTTTGTAAAAGCCATATGTGACCTGCCGGGAGGTCGAGTGAACTGTGAAGCCACCCGCCGCTGATATTGGGTTCGCATCAATAAAATAACGTCTTGCAAGTTATGCACACGCGTGCAAATGTGAACGCGTGTTCAAGTCGATTTTATGGTGGTTTCATGGAAGATTTCCAATGCGCCGATGCGCTTGAGGCTCGCGCCGACCTCTGCCGTGCGGTCATCCGCTCGGCCGGAAAATTGGTGATAGAGGGCTTTCGCAGTACGGCCACCCGCAGCTTTTCAATGAAGGGGCCGCAGGACTTTCTGACCGAAACCGATGCTGCGTCCGAAGCGCATATTCGCGCAACGATACAAGCTAATTTTCCGCAGGACACAGTGTTTGGAGAAGAGGGCGGCGGTGAGATTGGCTCGAAGGTCTGGGTCGTTGATCCGGTCGACGGCACGGCGAATTTTGCACGCGGGATACCGCATTTCTGCATCTCAATCGCCTATGTTGAAAATGGTCGCACGGAGATCGGCGCTATTTACAATCCAGCGCTTGACGAACTCTATTTCGCCCGTCGCGGGCACGGCGCGACGCTGAATGGCAAGGCGATTTCCACTGCGGCAACGCTCCGCTTCGATTCCGCTTCCATCGAAATGGGTTGGTCGACGCGTGTTGCAAACGATGTCTATCTTGGTGTCGTGAAAAATCTGCTCGACATGGGGACCAACGTTCGACGCGGTGGTTCTGGGGCGCTTGCTCTTGCCTATGTCGCCGATGGCCGCTCCGACGGCTATATAGAGTTGCACATGAATTCCTGGGATTGCCTTGCCGGTCTGTTGCTGGTCAGCGAGGCGGGCGGCGATGTCTGCCCATTCCTGGAAATCGGTAGCCTGCGCGAAGGTGGGCCCGTCCTGGCTGCTGCCAAGGGCATTTCTGCCGGTGTCAGCAGCGCATCGGAAATCCCGTTGGCCGCAGTCGATGCCGTCGTTGATGGGACAAGAGAACGCAGGGTGACTTCGGTCGCTTGATCAACCGCGAACGCGCTATGGCGTTCAGTTGTTAAGAGGAGAGCTTCACCATGGATGGACCGGTTTATGCTCGGCCCGCAATCAGCAACATTGCGGAAGATCTCGGCCCATACAAGTCAACGCTTTATATTGGTGGCAGCGATGGGGCCAGGGACATCGGATTGCTGCGGGCCCATGGCATCACCACCGTGGTGAACTGTGCCGTCAACCTCGACATCAATCTCGTGAGGGGAGGCGTTGACGAGGGTGATTGGCGCGCCACCGGCTACGGCGATATTCGCTACTACAAGCTCGGTCTAATTGACGGAGAAGGCAGCCCCGACACGATGATGCTGGGGGCCTACTACATTCTTGACGGCGCGCTGCGTCAGGCGATGCCAAAGAGGGCGACCTATCCTTTCGCCGATGGCGGCAACATCCTTGTCAACTGCCGCAGCGGTCGCAGCAGGTCCGTGTCTCTGGTAGCGCTGTTCTTGCACAAGCAACAGCCGGATCGCTATCCGACCTTGGATGATGCCGTCACCGTTATCCGTGAGAAGCGAGAGCTGAGGTCCGATGAGTGGTTTGAGGCGCCGAAGCCGAGTCTCTATGAAGCCGCCCGGCGTGCGTCTGAGTGGATCGATCTTGTCGAGGGCCGGAGGTCGGTTTGAACATCTCGTTGCATGCCTCCTTAGAGATCGCGGTCATCGCTGACGCCCACTTCCATGACACCAAGGCGGATTTCGGCTTTGCCGGTGTCGAGGTCGATGGAGAACGGCTGACGATGCGCAGCTGGTCGGATACACGCCAGTCCACGCGCGTCTTCAACGAAAGCGCCGGCGCGTTGCTTGCGGCGCTCGATCAGGTGGCCGAACGCGGCATTCGCCATGTCGTGCTGCTTGGGGACTACACGGATGACGGTCAGCGAGCCACCACGGATAGCCTCAGACAGATTTTGACGGCGCATTCGCAGTCGCATGGTACGGCCTTCTATGCCTTGCCGGGCAATCACGATGTCTTCGGTCCCCAGGGGAGGCATCATACGAAGGAGTTTCTCGCGACCGAGGGGAGACCGTTATCAGTGACCAGCGATGCGGCACGGGGCGGTGACGATGTCGTCTTCAGCGAAGGGATGTACTGCGAGGGTTATCCAGTTGGGCTGACGCCGATGGCAGAATTCGGCTATTTCCGACGCCCCCACTATCTGCATTGGGAAACGCCTTTCGGTGCGAGCGATGTTGACGCAGACCGGAGGTACCGGGTTGTTTCGCCCGACGGCGGCAATCGTTACCGGCTGATGGATGCGTCCTATCTCGTGGAGCCTGTCTCCGGGCTTTGGCTTCTAATGATCGACGCGAACGTGTTTGAGCCTCTGGATGGCAATTTCGTCGAAGGGGAAGAGGCGGCCTTTATCGACAGTACCTCCGGAGGCTGGAATGCGATGCTACGCGCAAAGCGCTTCGTTCTCGACTGGATTACCGATGTGAGCCAAAGGGCCAGACAACAGGGAAAGACATTGCTCGCCTTCTCGCATTATCCGGCGCTCGACCCCTTCGATGGATCGAGCCGAGCCGAGAGCTTGTTGTTCGGCGAAACCAATGTCGTCCGTCGTACGCCCGTCAAGGCCGTGGAAGACGCTCTGGTCGCTGCCGGCGTCACGGTTCACTTCAGCGGACACCTGCACGTCGAAGGCCTGTCGCAGCGGGGGACAGAGCAGAGCCCCATGGTTAACATTGCTGTCCCGTCACTCGTCGCTTTTCCTCCGGCTTTCAAGGTTGTACGTGCCTCGGGCGAAAACATTCAGGTGGACACCGTGGAGATGTCCGGTCTGCCGATCGATAAGCGATTGACGCAGGGCTATCTGCGGGAAGCCGAAATCAGCGGGGAGGCCCGAGACCCGGCTTTCAATGTGCTCCATTACGGGGATTTCCTGAAGCAGCATAAGCGAGCGCTCGTGCGCCATCGATATTTCGTCAAGGAGTGGCCTGCGAGAATTGTCGACGTGATCCGCGACAAAACCGTGCTCGATGTGATTGCCCAATTCCTTGCGACAAAGGATGAGAAGAGCAGCGACTATGAGGGCGCGGCAGAGCTTTCCATGCTGGACTTGATCACCGACTGGTATTGCCTGCGGCAGGGGGCCTGGCTTGCTTTGCCGCATATCGAGCCGCAGAGGCTCACGCTCTATCGGTTATTGGCTTCAAACTTCGCTCGCGACGCGACCAGGCATGACGGCTCAATTCAAAGCTTTCTCGGAATTTTCTTCGCTGCTCTCGGGCTTTTTCTCGATCGCGCCGAGGGCGGTTCTCCAAGTCTGACGCTTCGCATGTCGACGCAAGGCGATGCCGTGCCGGCATGACTGACCATGAGGTGAGTGGATGGAATCTGTCATAGTCAGCATCAACCTGTTCGGTGCTGTCGCTCTGCTTCTTTTCGGTCTTCGCCAGATCAAGGAGGGGATGACGCGCGCGTTCGGTCCAAGGTTGCGATCCGGCCTCGCCGTCGGGACGCGGAGCGGCCCCAGATCGCTTGTCGCAGGCTTTCTCGCAACAATTGCATTGCAAAGCTCCACGGCGACGGCCCTTATGGTCGCCTCTTTTGTCGAGAGGGATATGATTGTGCCGGCCATGGCGCAAATCGTTATGCTTGGCGCCAATGTCGGTACTGCGATCACAGCCTGGATCGTCGCGTTTGGACTTGGCTGGCTATCTCCTTTGCTCATCCTCGGCGGCGTTGTCCTGTTGCGGACGGCATCTACGGCAAAACAGGGAGCTGGAACGGCGCTGGTTGGCGTTGGACTGATGCTCTTGTCGTTGCATCTCTTGTCGGCCGCGACCGATCCGATCCGCCAGTCTCCAGCGCTCAATCTGTTCATCACCATGCTGGGTGACGCCTGGCCCGTCGCGCTCCTGTTCTCTGCGGGCCTTGCCGTACTTGCTTCCTCAAGCCTAGCCGTGGTCGTGTTGATCCTGTCGCTGGCGGCAAGCGGCGGCATCGATTCCAGTTTGGTGATCGTACTGGTTCTTGGCGCAAACCTGGGTGGCGCTGTCCCACCGGTCCTGGCCACGATGAAAGCCTCGATTGCGGCTCGGCGCGTCACGCTTGGCAACCTCATCATCCGGGCCGTTGGTTGCGCACTTGCGATGCCGCTAGCTGGCTCTGCAGCACAGGTGCTCGAGCTTCCCTATTTTTCACATCAGCAGCTGGCCGTTGACGCCCATCTTCTCTTCAATATTGCTGTCGTGCTCATTGCCTGGCCGCTCGCTCCACTCCTATTGAAGCTGACCGCTGCGATCCTGCCCGATCTGAAGCCGCGGGCTGACCAACGCAGCTTTCTCGACATCCACGATCTGGATCAACCGGTCGCCGCGCTGGTGGGTGCCAGTCGCGAGGTCATGCTGGTTGGCGATCTGATCGAGAGCATGCTGCGTCAGGCTTCCGACGCCATGCGTGGCAACGACGTCTCACAGTTGAGCAATATCAGTGCACTAGAAGGGCGCGTCGACCGTATTCAACATGAAATTAAGGTCTTCGTTTCCAAGATCGGGCAGCAGGACTTGAGCGAACAGGACTATCGCCGATCGATGGATATCGTGGAGTACGCCATCAATCTGGAGCACATTGGCGACATTATCGAGAAGGGCATCCGACCGGAAATTGCGAAGAAGGTGGCTCTGGGTCTTGAGTTCTCGAAGGACGGCCAGGACGAACTGCAGCGGCTGTTCGCGATCACGCTCGAAAATCTGCGCATGGCCCAGTCAGTGTTCTCCACGAAGAATTGCGAGCTGGCTCGTCGTCTCGTGGAAGTGAAGGAAGACGTGCGGCGCTTGGAAAAACAGTCGGCAGCACGTCACCTGCAGCGCTTGCGCGATGGGCGCTCGGACAGCATCCAGACCAGCTCACTGCATCTCGATCTGCTGCGTGACCTGAAAAGGATCAATGCCCATATCGCGTCGGTTGCGCTTCCCATCCTCAGTGACAGCGGCCTTTTGAATGACAGCCGCATCCGGAGCTGAGCTGACGTCCCATGAGTTGAGCAGTGAACACGCTGGCATTGATTGTGTTTCAATAGGAGAGGGCATCGGGCCTAACGGGCGGTGGTCCGCTCAACCATGTTGACGGGAACCACTTGTAGCCTCGTTTCCGGTTCGTTGCTGTCGAGAGCCGCAAGCACCTTTTCCGTCAGTGCCTCGAATGACTGTGCAATGGTGGTCAACTGGTAGCTTTTCCAGCTTGCCTGGGGGATATCGTCGAAACCGACAATAGAGAGATCCTGCGGTACGCGGCGGTTCATTTCCAGCCGGGCAGCGTCCAAAAAGCCCAGTGCCAGAAGATCGGTGACGCAGAAGGCGCCATCGATCCCATTGTCCTTCAACAGCTCGCAGCCGGCCCGGTATCCTGTCTCGTAATTGGTTGGCCCGTCCGACCAGGAAACAACCTCGATATCTTCCGCAATCATGCGTTTTGTGAAGGCATTGGCCCGTCGCATCTGTGCCGGTGTCTGGCTGCCGCTGGTGACAACGGCGACTTTTTGGCATTTTGCTGCCCGCAAGCGCAGCGCCGCAAGATCGGCGCCGTGGGAGTCGTCGCTCAGAACGATGTTGGTGTCAGTCCGGTCCATGCTCTGGTTGATCAGGACCAGACGCACGCCGTTGGCGATGCATTCATCGATGATCGATGCCGGTGGTTCCCCGGACAGAACAACGATTGCCTGAGCACGAAATTCGAATAGGAGTTCGATGAGCGGCGCGATATCCTTGCGTGCGTCCGCCGCATTTAGCAATAGACACTGTGAGCCGCGTCTAAGAAGTCCGAGGCTCAAAGCATCGAGCTGTTTGGAGATGAACGGCGAACTGAGATTGGCTCCCACCACACCAATCAGGTTCGAGCGATCATTGTTCAGCCCTTGCGCCAAGCGGTTGACCCGGTAACCCAGCTCCTGTGCTGCTTTGAGCACCTTCTTGCGTACGGCCTTGGACACACTGCCGCCGGGCGTAAATGTTCGTGACACCGCCGAACGCGAGACGCCGGCACGTCGTGCCACTTCTTCCGCCGTCACGAACCCTCTAGCCATCGTCTTCCCTTTACCATTCTTGTCGCACCACTGGCCATAAAGTCCACAATATTCCAATCCCAAAAATGTCTGAATGCTGAACTGATGCGAGAAAACTTCGGATCGTCGCGATTGCTCCTGCAGAGAAGAGCGCCTGTTCGAGCAGCAGCGCTGTGCCTGTGGCCAATCACGCCTTCAAATCAACATCGACAATGATCGCGCGTGCATAAATGGTGGTAAGATATCCAATAAAATAGCGTAGAAACAACAAGATAAAATAATGACCGCGTGTGCAAATTTATGATTGACAAAGCGCCGCATACGATTGATCATCCACTCTATCGCGGGATCAAAGGGGACGAATTCCACCGAGTCCGCGACAGGGGGCGCCTCTGGGCGTTCACGCAGGTATGGCGGGTCGGGAAACCCGTCGGGAGGATTGAATACATCGCAGAAGGCTATGCGCTGGTGGCTGATTGTTTGCAGCCCAAGCGAGAAAGCATTCGTGTGTCTTCCGGTTGGGGACCTTGCGGTGGATGGCCGGTGGAGGAAACATGGCTCTTCTAAGTGAAGCAACCAATGCGGAAAGACCGCTGGGGCATGAGGTGTCCAGCGCGCCTTCAGCGTGGCAGGCCTGGCGATATCGCCTGAAGGTCGCAATGCGCGAGCCGACCACATTGATCGGCATTCTCATCGCCTTGCTGTTTACCTACTTGATCGTTGTGCCAATCATCTCAATTGTGTTGGATTCCGTCATGGTGCAGTTTGGCCATGAGCGCCGTCTGGGCAAAGATGTGGGGGCTCTCACATTCTACTACATGGATCGCGCGTTTTTCTCGCCTGTGGCAACCGATCTGTTCTGGCGACCTCTCCTGAACACCCTGACAGTTGCCTTCGGCGCGATAGCGCTGTCGCTGGTGATCGGTACCATTCTTGCCTGGCTGATTAGCCGGACCGATATGTTCGGCCGTCGCTGGTTCGCGACCGCACTGATCGTGCCCTACATGCTGCCCGCCTGGACCTTTGCACTTGCGTGGACGACGTTGTTTAAGAACCGAACCGTCGGCGGTCAACCGGGTTGGTTCGAGGCCATCGGCCTGACGCCACCGGACTGGCTCGCCTATGGGCGCGTTCCGATCATCATCATTCTGGCCCTGCACTACACCCCCTTCGTGATCCTGCTGTTTGGCTCTGCGCTGCGCCGTTTTGATAGCCAGCTTGAGGACTCCGCCCGCATTCTCGGGGCACGCCGCTACCAGGTCGCAATCCAGATCATCATGCCGTTGATGCGGCCGGCGCTCATGTCGTCAATGGTACTGATCTTCGCGAAATGCTTAGGCGAATTCGGTGTGCCCTACGTGCTCGGCTTGCCTGTGAAGTTCGAGGTGCTGTCAACCTCGCTGTTTCGCAGCATCGCTTCACGCCAGACCGGTGTCGCAGGTGTCGTGGCAGCCTCGATCATGCTGATCGGGATCATTACGCTAATGATCGATGCGCGACTGGTCCGTGAGGCACGGCGTTTCGTGACCATAGGCTCCAAGGGTTCGATGAACCGTCAAAACCGTCTTGGAAAGCTGCGCCTTCCGGCGACCGGCTTTGCCGCAGCGGTCTTCATTCTGAGCGTCGGCATGCCGCTGCTGACGCTCGCCCTCTCGACAGTCATGAAAGTGCCAGCGCGGTTTACGCTCGACAATTTCACTCTCGATTACTGGATCGGCACAGACCTTCATACGGTTGCCCTGAAAACCGGAATCCTTCTTAGCCCGGATCTCTGGGCTGCGGCTAAGAACACGCTGATGATCGTTGGCTTTGCGTCCCTGGTCTCGGGTGTCCTCGGTCTGCTTGTCGGTTATGTTGTCATCCGTACTCCGGTCCGTAGCCTTTCGGTTTATCTCCGTCAGGTGACATTCCTGCCCTATCTCGTTCCGGGAATCGCGTTCGCCGCCGCTTACCTTTCGCTGTTTGCGGTTCCCCGCGGCCCCGTGCCCGCACTCTATGGCACGGTGATGATCCTGATACTGGCACTCATTGCCGATCAGATGCCTTATGCATCGCGGGCGGGTATCTCGGCCATGACGCAGCTGGGCAAAGATCCGGAAGAGGCCGCACAGATTGCCGGAGCCGGCTGGTTCCGTCGCATGGTCTCCATCGTGATCCCGATCCAGAAGGGCTCGCTGGTCACCGGCGTGTTGTTGCCGTTCATCTCGGGCATCAAGGGCCTTAGCCTGTTCGTGATCCTGGCGGTGCCGAGCACGGACGTCCTGACTACCTTTTCTCTGCGACTGGTCGACTATCACTACACTCAGGCTGCCAATGCCGTGGTGCTGATTATCGCTGCGATTGCCTATTTCGGCACGCTGCTGGCCCAGAAGCTCACCCGCACAAATCTTGCAGAAGGACTTGGAAGCTGATGCCTACCATCAACCTACGGGGTGCACAGAAGAATTATGGTGTCGCTGCCGCGAATGCCGTTGCCGATCTCGACCTGGAAATCCGCGATGGAGAATTCATGTGTCTGCTTGGTCCCTCCGGCTGCGGCAAGACTACCACGCTGCGAATGATTGCCGGCCTGGAAAACCTTTCCGGAGGAGAGATCAAGGTCGGTAACCGGGTCGTTGATTCCGTGCGAGAAGGAATCTTCGTGCCGCCGGAAAAGCGGGAAATGGGACTTGTGTTTCAGAGCTATGCGCTTTGGCCTCATCTCACCATCGAACGCAATACGGATTTCGGCCTGCGGTTGCGCAACCTGCCCAAAGTCGAGCGCGAGGCTCGTGTCGATCGCGTCATGCAGGCCCTCGATATTGCCAAATACCGCGACCGTTATCCTTCGCAGCTGTCCGGAGGCCAGCAGCAACGCGTGGCGCTTGCCCGTATGCTGGCGGTCAATCCGGGTGTACTTTTGCTCGATGAGCCCTTGTCGAATCTCGATGCACGTCTGCGTCTGGAAATGCGGGCAGAGCTCAAGCGGCTTCACCATGAATTCAAGACCACGATCGTCTTCGTAACCCACGACCAGTGGGAGGCCATGACCCTGGCCACCACGATTGCCGTGATGAACGAGGGAACCCTGCAGCAGATGGGGACGCCCAACGACATCTATGATCGGCCGGCCAACCGGTTTGTTGCGGAATTCGTCGGCAGCCCGCCCATCAACATCCTGAACTTCGGCAAGCCGGGCGCCTCGGACATTGCCGATCAGGCAGAAGCTTATTTATCGACGAAGTTTTCGCAATTGCGGGGAATAGGTTCGGTTGGCCTGCGGCCCGAAGCCATGAGCTACGCGACGAGCAGGGAAGGCGTGCCACAAAACAGTTTCAGTGCCGAAATGACGGTCACGGGCGTGCTGCCAACCGGTGGAAGCTGGATCCTGGAATTGAAGAGCAAGAATCACACGCTCTTCCTCACGACCCACGCATTGCCGCGCATCGACAGTGGCGAACGGGTCTTCGTGCACGCGCCACCTGACGCCATTCATGTTTTCGATGTGCAGGGGAAGCGGATCAGCGAAGCTGACACGATCCTAATGGACAACCGAAACTGAATTCAACGGGTTCCAAACGTTTGCTGGAGGAGGAGCAGTATGACGCATGAAACAAAAAACGGCATGGGCCGGCTATTGGTGACGGCCGCGCTTTTGACCACGCTTGGAGGCACTGTACAGGCGGAGGAGCCTTTCAACCTCGATGCCTTGATTGAAGCGGCCAAGGCGGAAAAGCCGATCACTGTCTATGACAGCACCGGCAAGATCGTCGACATGGCGCAGAACTTCGCCGCGAAATACGGACTTGCTGCTGAGGGCTCAAAGGTCAAGGCGACCGCACAGCTCGAGATGATCATCCGCGAGGCCCGCGCCAACAACATCCAGGGTGATGTGTCGATCATCAGCGACGCGCCGGCGGCGATGGCTCAGCTCATTCCCCAGGGGTTCGCCGAGAGTTGGCTGCCGTCGGATCTGGCCGACAAGATCCCGGCTGAATATCAGTCACCGCTCACCGTCGTGAACAGCGCCAATGTCTGGGCTTACAATACGGAGCTGTTCGATAAGTGCCCTGTCAGCAACATCTGGGAGCTGACCGAGCCGAAGTGGAAGGGCAAGGTGGCCATGCAGGATCCGCTCGGCAAGGCATCCTATGTGGACTGGTTCAATCAGATGGCGAGCCACGGTGACGACAAGGTCGCTGCTGCCTACAAGGACTTCTACGGCAAGGATCTGGAGACGGGCGAGAAGAGCGCCACAGCCGCCTGGATCAAGGCCCTGGCGGCCAATGCTCCTCTGTTGACCGATGCAGATGCGGCAGCAGCTGAAGCCGTTGGCGCCCCCGGACAGACCGAGCCCTTCATGGGGTTGATGAGTTCCGCCAAGTTTCGCGACAATGCTGAGAAGGGCATGAAACTTGGCCTTTGCAAGGATCTCAAGCCTTGGCTCGGCTGGCTCTATCCCGGTGTGGGGCTGATCACCAAAGGGACGGACAGCCCGAACGCGGCCAAGCTTTTCATCCATTATGTCATGACGGAGGAGGGGATCGCGCCGCAGGCGGCAGATGGAAAGATGTCGACGAACAGCGACGTCAAGCTGCCGGCCAACGAGCCGTCCGGCATCGGTTCCGCCCTCGACCAGGTGATGCCCTACAGTATGGCCACTGCCCTTGACGATTGGGACGCGCGCGAGGACTGGCAGGACTTCTGGCGGATGAACTACCAAAAATGAAAAAGCTATCGGGAGCAAACATGATGACCAGGACAACGCGGACCAAGACCTATCGGCATGCGACAGCCGTTTGCGCCTTTGCGCTGACGCTTTCTGCAGCCTTTGGCAGCAGCGGGCATGCTGAAGACGCATTCAATCTCGAAGCATTGATTGAGGCTGCGAAGAAGGAGCCGCCGATCACCGTCTATGCCGTCACCGGCAAGATCGTCGATACGGCTCAGGCTTTTACGGCCAAGTATGGGGTTCAGGCCAGCGGCAAGAAGGTGAACCAGGCCACCCAGATCGAGCTTATGACCCGCGAATTTCAGGCTGACAATGTTGTGGGCGACGTCAGCGTTGCGACCGACGTCGCCTCTGCGATGGGCGAACTTCTTCCCCAGGGCATCGTCACCAGCTGGATGCCGCCGGATCTTGTGGGCGATATCGACGAGAAGCTGCGCGATCCCCTGGTGGTGGTCTCCGATCCGCATGTCTTCACCTACAATACGGAGAAGTACGAGAAGTGCCCGGTCACCAATATCTGGCAGCTGACGGAGCCGGAGTGGAAGGGCAAGCTTGCCATGCTCGACCTGTTCGACAAGCCGCACTATGCCGACTGGTTCAATCAGATCGAGACCCACCACGATGCTGAGGTGGCGGCGGCCTATGAGGCGCTTTATGGCAAAAAGCTCGATACCGGCAGTCAGACGGCGACCGCAGCTTGGGTCAAGGCATTTGCCGAAAACGCACCGCTCCTGACCGATTCCTCCACCGTTGCGGAAGCGGCCGGTGCGCCAGGCCAGGTTGATCCATTCTTCGTGATCACTTCGACGGCGAAATATCGCGACAACGTATCCAAGGGCCTGAAACTTGGACTGTGCTCGGGTGTCCAACCGTTCACCGGCTTTCTCTATCCCGGTTTTGGCCTGATCGCGGCCAAGACCAAGAGCCCGAATGCCGCCAAACTCTTCGTTCGCTATCTGATGACAGAGGAGGGCATCGCCCCACAGACGGCAGATGGCAAAATTTCCGGCAATTCCACGATTGGCCTTCCGGTTAACGAGCCTTCAGGGGTCGGCAAGCACCTCGGAGAACTGATGGCTTTCGACCCGGCGACAGCGGCCGACGACCTCGATAAGCGCGAGGGTTGGCAGGATTTCTGGCGGGTTAACTACAAACAGTGAGGTCAGGGGCAGGTTGGTCCCTGTCCACTATTTCCTTGGGAGGGGAAGTCATGAGGAATGGAAATAAACTGCTGGGCGCGTTGATGGCCACCAGCCTTTTCGCTGGCCTATCAACGGCCAGTTTGCACGCCGAGGAGGCTTTCGATCTCGACGCCTTGATTGCCGCCGCAAAGCACGAAAAGCCGATCAATATCTACGACAGCACCGGCAAAATCGTCGAGATGGCAGATAACTTCAGCGCGAAATATGGGGTGAAGGCAACGGGCATGAAGGTTTCGGCCAACAGCCAGCTCGAGATGATCATTCGCGAAAACCAGGCGAACAATGTGCAGGGTGATGTCGTTCTGATCACCGACGCCCCGGCCGCGCAGGCGCAGCTCCTTCCGGAGGGCTTTGTCGAGAGCTATCTGCCTGCCGACATGGTCGGGAAGATCCCGGGTGGTCTGCAAAACCCGCTGGCGATTTCGACCAATGCCAATGTCTGGGCCTACAATACGGAGACGTATGACAAGTGCCCTGTCAGCAACATCTGGGAGCTGACAGAGCCGAAGTGGAAGGGCAAAGTCGCTCTCGTCGATCCGCTGACCAAGGGAAGCTATACGGACTGGTTCAACCAGCTCGAAACGCACGGTAACGACAAGGTAGCGGCAGCGTACAAGGCGCATTTCGGCAAGGATATCGAGACCAGCGAGAATAGCGCCGCGGCTGCCTGGATCAAGGCTCTGGCACAGAATGCACCGCTGGCCACGGCTGGTGACGACCCGATAGCGGAAGCGGTCGGTGCCGCGAGCCAAAAGGAGCCCTTCTTCGGCCTACTCAGCTCGGCCAAGTTCCGCGACAATGCGGACAAGGGATATAAGCTTGGCATTTGCGATGATCTCGATCCCTGGATCGGTTGGACTTACATCAAGCTTGGGCTGATCGCGTCGAAGACGCAGAGCCCGAATATGGCAAAGCTCTTCATCCATTATATCCTGACAGAAGAGGGGATCGCGCCGCAGATGAAGGACGGCAAGGTTCCGACCAATACGGACATCAAGATGCCGGAGAATGAGCCATCCGGCCTGGCCAAGGTTTCCGACAAGCTCTTCGGCTACGACGCGGCAACGGGTCTCGACGATTTCGATCGGCGCGAAGAGTGGCAGGATTTCTGGCGCGTCAATTACTCCAAATGATGCCGACCGGCGCGGTTTCGACTGCGCCGGTTTTTACATTGAAAGGTAAGGATATTCATGTTGGACCACCCGTTCCCGGCAAGTTCGCCATCTGTGTTGCAAGACGCACTTGTACGCTCTCGCCGATTGATGGATCTGGCTAAAGCCGCAGCTCTCTCTGTCCGCGAACCGCTGCTGGATGCGTTTCGCTCGGCCATGGTTGTCGACTACAAGGTGGACCTGCACGATATCGTGACGGTCCATGATAAGCGCGCGGAAGCCACGATCCGTGCGTTCATTCTTGAGCGCGAACCTTCTTCGGCCATCATGGGGGAAGAGGGCGGCCAGATCGGCATCGGCGATATTCAGTGGTATGTCGATCCGATCGACGGTACGGCGAATTTCGCTCGTGGCCTTGCCTTCTGGTGTGTCTCGATTGCAGCGGTCATCGACAATGAAGTCGTTGCAGGCGCAATCTATGACCCCGTTGCGGACTTGATGTTTTCAGCCGACCTCAGCTCGGCGTATCTCAATGGTGAACCGCTGCGCTCCAGCGCCGTCGCCAGCGAGGCGCAGGCGACCCTGATCACCGGTTATCCGGTCTCGCGGGACTTTCGGCTCGATGGGAGGGAGGAGGCGCTTGCCAATATGGGCATACTTGTCGAGACCTTCTCGACCCTACGCCGTCCCGGAAGTGCTGCGCTCAGCATTGCCCATGTGGCGGCCGGCTGGGCCGATGCTGCAACGGGTTTCGGGGTTAACGCGTGGGATGTGGCAGCCGCAATCCTAATCCTCCGGAAGGCTGGCGGCCGCTACGAACCCTTGACCCTCGGCAAGGTCGCTCTGGGCTCCCGGGATTATCTCTGCCCCGGCTATATCGCGACAGGTGAGGGAGCAAATTATCCAACGCTCGACCGTGTCGCACGGTCGATCTCGCAAACCCGGATCGGCAAGCTGGCCCAGGCGAAGGTTGCAGCCTCATGAGCAGCTTTCGGGCAGAGGGGGCATCACCTGCGGAGAACGAGATGCAGAGAATTCCGGCAAATGGAGAGCAGGCACGGGAGACCGGTGAACTGCCGACGCTGAGCCTTATTTATGGGCATCACCCGATCTACGGCGTCGATCTGTTCATTTCGGGCAAGGAAGGAGCAAGCGACCTGGATCTGCTCCGTCGCAACGGTATCACGACGGTTGTAAATTGTGCGGTCAATCTCGACTTCAACTACGTGCAGCAGCCTCAGGTCGTGTCAGATCATCAGGGCAGTATCTATGGGCCGGGGGAAATCCGTTACTACAAGATCGGCCTGATCGACGGCGCGGGGAATCCCGAAACGCAGATGGTGGCTGCCCATTACATCCTTCGGGCCGCACTTGAGCAGGTCATGCCTGACAAGCCGTCCTATCCGAGGCGTGAGCGTGGGAACATTCTCGTCAACTGCCGTGGTGGGCGATCACGCTCCGTCGCCGTGGTGGCGCTATTCCTCCACCTCACACTGCCAGATGAGTTTCCGACTCTTGACGCGGCGATCACCCATATCCGAAAGCATCGGGAATTGCCTGAAAACGAGTGGTACAAGGCGCCAAAACCCGTGCTGGCGGATGCCGCGCGGCAGGCCGCCCAATGGATCCGGACGATCGACGCCGTGGCTGACCCAGCTTGGGACAATGTTATCTAGTCGTTTGCGATGCGTTGGTGCGGTGATCTGTAAAAGTACGGATCTTGTTTTTGATGGCCCCACCTATTTGGGTGCGACCCTAGCAGCTTGCCAACAAACGACTTTCGGGGCTCGCAGGCGAGCATTTGGTTGAAAATGGGTCAGCCGATGGTGGCTCCCGTCTACTGAGCGAGGAGTGACCAGGTGCGTAGCCGTGGCCAAGGATGACCTGAAATCGGCCCATCGCGACTTCGACCAAAGTTCGTTTGCCATAGCCTTTTTGGATGCCTGCCATATATGGCCGCCCTCTATATGCATGGATGCTATGCGCATTGCCAAGTTGTTTGACCGCCGCATTTCGGGTATCGGGAGAGGATTAAATTATCGAGCTCAACTCCCCGTCTGAAGGGGTTTCGTTTCCCGTGTGAGGTTGTAGAAATGTAGGGACCTCTGAGACATCGTCTGGTCGGAAATGACCGCGGATGATGTCGGTGACCCCGCAGCCTTGCCTGATCTTCTCGATCAGATTGACGGCACAGTTGGCAAGTTTATCGCTGACGGTGCCTATGATGGATTGCCGACCCGTGATTTCCTTGTGACACGACTCGGCGAGATCGTTGAGGTCATCATTCCACCGCCCAAGACGGCAGTTCAAAGCCCGAAAGCGGCAGAGGCCCCATCGGTTCGTGACCGGCATATCGCTGAAATCGAAACCAAGGGCCGCATGGTCTGGCCGAAATCTACCGGCTACAACACGCGCAGCAGGATCGAGACCCTGATGGGTCGAAGAAAGACTGTGATTGGGACAAAACTCTAGGCAAGGACCTTCCCCTATCGGACCACGGAAGCAAAGATCGGCGTCCGTGCGCTCAACCAGATGACCGACCTTGGCCGTCCAGAATTCAAACGTGTAGCATGACAAATCCAAAGGGTAGGATATTCTCGACCAGAATCTGATCCCTGTAACACGGCCGATAATAGCGCGCTCCGTCAATTTATGCGACACGCCCCTCCGATTTGTTGGGTCCCGGATGATGATCCTCGATACCATCGCCGAAAAGCTGAAACGCTCGTCCAAACTCGAGTTCAAAGGGCCGCATTCCCACGCCGCCAGACATGATAAAACACATCGCCCCACTCGACCGGCGGTGTGCAAAGATCAAAATCCTGAGAAACGCCACTCAATGCGGTGGTGATAGACTTCGCCCGGCGACAACACGGCACTGGGATAAGACGGTTCATTTGGGGCGTTGGGATATGTCTGGGGTTCCAGCGCAATCGCTCCGTTCTCGATCATTTCAGAGTGTGGGGCAATAAGTGCGTCGGAAAAGTGGTTGGCAGTATAGAGCTGTATGGCTGGCTCTGTTGTCCACACTTCCATACTTCGCCCGCTTCGCGGCTCGCGCACCCGGGCAGCCAGATGCAGACTGCCGCGTCCCGCGTCCAGACAAAAACTGTGATCGTATGGAATTGCGATTGGCCGCATTGTCCGAAAGTCGAAAATCGTTTCGGCCACGTCTTCAGGCGCCCCCAAAGGGATCAATCGCTCGTCGACAGCCGAATAGCGCGATGCGGGGATCTCTATCTCGTGGTCCAGAACGTTGCCTCCACCCTTCAGGTTCCAATAGGCGTGATGGGTGAGATTGATGATGGTGGTCTTGTCTGTGGTTGCGATCATGTCCAGCCAGAGTGTCGTTTCCGAAATTCCGTAGGTTGCAGAAACATCCATCTTGCCCGGATAGCCCATCTCACCATCAGGTGATGTCAGACGAAAGGTCAGGCTGTCATCTGCGGCTTCAACGGCCCAGTCTCTCAGTGCGAAGCTTTTCGGACCCCCATGCAACGCACTTGTCCCGTGGTTCGCAGGCAGTGTGTAGCGGATGCCGTCGAGTACAAAGGTAGCATTGGCGATGCGGTTGGCAAAGCGTCCGCAGATTGTGCCAGCCCATGTATCGCCTTTCGGTTGTGTGCTTTCACTTGCGCTACCCATAACAACTTGGGTGCTGCCGCCTTTACTAGATGGAATGTCGAGCCGCAAAAGGCGAGCACCACATTGAGCGAATTCGGCGCGGAGTCCATTGGAGCTTCCAAGTAGTATGCTTGTGTCATTTTCCATCGCCGTTTTCCTTCATGATTTTCTTAGTCGACTCAATGTTCTTACGTATTTTGCCCGTCATTAACCCAATTGTTCTTCTCTAAATGTCGGGCATTCGATTGAATGATAAGTTGTTATTTTGAAAGCATAAAATCATTAAGCTTTATAGAATTGTATTGAGGTGCGGGCATCGAGATTGCGCGATTTATTCTACCTGGCGACCGGTGTGTAAAGCTCACCAATCAACTCCACGTGCTTTGTCCAAATAGTCATTGTGATACTGATGCCTGTCTTCAGGTGTCTGCGTGAACGCTTGTTCGATGATTAGTCCCTGCGGAGATGCAAGGACGTGGACGGTGCATCCTACCGTCCACGTTATACTGTACTTGATGGATCAAAAATGCGCCCTGGAGTCAGGGGGGTAGGAGCCTGAAGTCAGCGCCTTCGGGTAACAACTGTCCCCCGTCGACCACAATTGTTGTTCCCGTCACATAACTGGCATCCTCAGACGCCAAGTATAGGAATGCATTGGCGACATCGCGTGGCGAACCGAGACGCCCGAGCGGTATGGCCACTTCCATATTTTCAATAAAAGCGGCGCTGCGGTGGAGTTGTATCGCTTCGGTTAAGATGTTGCCAGGCTCGACGCCGTTGACATTGATGCCATAGGATGAAAATTCCAACGCCGCCGAACGGATAAATCCATTAATGCCGGCCTTGCTAGCGGCATAATGTCCATGACCCGGACTGGTCACATGCGGACCGGTAATGGAGGACGTAAAAAGAATACGTCCAAACCCTTGCTTTTTCATTGGCGTCAGAGCTGCACGGGCGGCGTTGAAGCAGCCGCGCAGGTTGATTGCCATTACACGGTCCCAGTCATCCGGTGAGGTATCTTCGATCAGTTGCCAAGGATATATGCCGGCATTTTGGACGATGGTATTGAGCCGACCGTGGCGTTCGAGAACAAAATTGACCGCCGCGATCGCGTCGTCCATTTTCGAGATATCGGTATGCACGAAATCAACACCGATTTGCTCGGCCGCAGCCTGTCCCGCCTCTTTCTCGTGATCGGCGATAACAACGGTAGCACCCTCTTCCTTGAAGCGTAGTGCAACTGCCTTGCCGATGCCACGGGAAGCGCCAATGATCAACGCTACATTGTCTTTTAGTCGGTCTGTCATGCGAGCCTCTGGCGGAGCCTTTGTTTGAATGTATCGAGAAGAACGGCTGCAAGCACCAGAAGACCATGGATGACTTGGGTATAGGTTGCTGGCAGCCCCATTAGATTGATTGCTGTGTTGATGGATGAGAGTAGTAGTACCCCAGCGTAAACGCCCGGCAGAGCGCCCACCCCACCTTTAAGACTGACGCCGCCGATCACCACCGCAGCAAAGGCATTGAACAGCAACCCGACGCCGAGATTGGCCGTCGCACCCGATGTGCGCACCGCGAGCAGCCAACCGGCAAGTCCGGCAATAGCACCCGCCATGACAAAGGCAATAATCAGATAGCGGTTCACGCGAATGCCTGCGCGGAAGGTTGCCGTTTCATTGCCACCTATCATCATCAGGTGCCGACCGAAGGGCGTCTTCTGCATCATGATCGAGAATATGAGGAAACAAGCAATGGCAACCCATGCCGACAGCGGGATGCCGAAAATGCGCTCAATGGCAAACCAACGGATGGCCGGAGCCAGATCCTGAGCAGACCGTCCGCCGGAGACGGCCAGCACGAGGCCACGCACCCATATGAAGGACGCCAAGGTAATAATGAAAGCGCTCATCTTCAGCCTGACAACAAGAAAGCCGTTGAGGAGGCCGATCAAACCCCCAATGGCACATGCCGCAAGCAAAGAGGCAGGGATCATCAACCATGCGGGGTTAAGCTCGATCCCAAGACCAATGCCTGCAGAACAAAACAGGATACTCACGGCCATCGCCGCCAATGCAGCAACGGATTCGACCGAGAGGTCCATGTGCCCAGTGATAATCACGATGGCGAGGCCGATCGACATCACACCGAGCACGCTCGAAGCTTCGATGATGTTGGCGAAGATGCCGAGTTGGAAATAGTTTGGAATCAGAGCTGAGAACAGTGCAAGCACAACAATGAGCATGAACCAGACAAGATTGTTGAGGATGAATTCAAGAGTTTTGCGTTTTCCAGGGGACATACGGCAAATCCAAGTTGGAGGAGGAGAAGACCGGGGTCTTGTGACCCCGGAAGGAAGAGCCGCCTACTCGACGGATTTGATAGTGCCTGCCGGCGGCTTCTGGTTGCCCCAGAAAGCTGGATCGTCGACATTTTCCTTGGTGATTGCAGAGCCAGGGATCTGGATGTTCGGACCCCAGGTTTCGTTTGTCAAAACACCCTTCAAACCAATGACGTCATACTCACCAGCCTTGATTTCCTGCTTTCCGACGATCTTATCCATGAACATGGCAATCGCGGCAGCCTGTGCATAAAGGGGCTGTTCCACTTCGACATTCAGCCACCCCCTGCGTATGAGGTCGAGACCCACGGGTGCGCCGTTCGAGCTCATCATCATGACTTCGCCTGGTTGTTTGCCAGCGGCTTCAAGAGAGGCTGTGGCAGCAACCGAAAGACTCGCTGCATGCAGGAAGATGAGATCAATATCAGGATTAGACAGCATCTGGTCGGAGACGATCGTTCCGGCATTGCTGGCTTCCCACTGCAAGGCTGGTAACGAGATGATCGTAACGTCTGGGAATGCCTTCATTTTTTCCTCGAAACCCTTCTGGATGTCGAGTGTGTAAGGGTCGCCCGGGTCGCCAAGAACCTGCAAGACCTTGCCCTTTACAGAGCCATATTTGGTCGCCAGCATTTTTTCAGCCTCAGCGGCAGCAATATGGCCGATTTCGATCGTACCAGCGACTGACGTGAAGTCGGACGGTGTCGAAGTGATCTGACGGTCAAATTCAACGACCGGGATGCCCGCGGCCCGGGCCTTTTCGATGGATGGTTTCAGCGCGTTGAAATCAACAGCCGCAAGAATGATGGCAGCCGGCTTGAGCGCAATGACATCGTTCATTTGCGATTGCTGGATTTCGGTCTTGTTGTCGGCATTGAGCGCCTTCATCTCGTAACCGACTTGCTTCAAAAACATTTCCAATGCACTGACCGAACCGGTCTGGAATTCGTCATTGAGCGTTGGCACAAGGTAATAAACCAGTCCCTTTGTCTGGGCGGCCGCGGGCGTGATGATAGCAAGGCCGAGCATCAAACTGCCCAGCACGAATAGCATTATTCGTCTCATTTTCATTCTCTCCAGTTTACGCCGGTTCCCTATTCATTCTTGGCTCGCCGGTCCGGCCCCGGCGAGTGATTGTCCGGTGATCATTTCGATCACTGAATCTGCATTTGTTTTGCTGCATTCGACATCGCCGGCAACAACGCCTTGGCGGATGACGACGATTCGGTCGGCGACCTGAAACGCCTGCTGCATGATGTGTGTAATGATGATGACCCCGATGCCCTGATTGGCAACGTGCCGGATCATCTCCAGCCCGCGACGGGTCTGTTCAACGCCAAGGGCTGCAAAGGGCTCATCAAGCAGAATGAGCTTACCGCCCCAATGTACAAAGCGATTGAGCTCAATGGCCTGTCGCTGGCCACCAGACAGATGTTCAACCTTTCCGCGCATCGAGGGAATGCGTGTGCCGGCATCGGACAGTGCCTTGCTGGTGACCTCCTCCATCGCCCGTTCGTCCAGAAAGGGAATGCCCGCAATCTTTCGGGTGATCTCGCGTCCCATGAAGAAGTTGCCGACCACGTCGATATTGGTGCACAAGGACAAGTCCTGATAGACAGTTTCGATGCCGGCGGCCTTGGCTTCGGAAGGCGTCTTTGCCTGGTACTCCTTGTTTTCGAAAAACATACGGCCGGATGTTGGCTGCTGACCACCTGAAATGATTTTGACCAAGGTCGATTTTCCGGCGCCATTATCTCCCAAAAGCGCGACGACTTCGCCTTTTCCAATCGAAAAACTGATGCCTTTGAGGGCTTCAATCGCACCGAAACTCATGCGGATATTATCCAGGGCGAGTAGCTCTTCGTTCATTTTTCGTTCCCTTTTTTTATGTTTCAAACATTTGGCCGTGACGCGGCGACATGACGCCGTAGACAGCGAGCGCAGCAGCGCCGCGCAGCGCGGAATGCTGGCAATCCCTGGCGGCGATAACGCGTGGACTCGTCCGGTTGGTGCGCGCCGAAACAGAGTTGTCGAGTCCGGTGGCAAGAGTCGTCAGTTGCTCGATAAGCGATTGCGGCGCCAAACCACCAAGCACAACGGTCTGCGGATCAAAGAGATTTTCGACGGTGCGAATTGCATGGCGAAACATCGGCGCAACCTCAGCGACCCAGGCAACCTCGGAAAGACCTCGCCTTCTGTAAGCATCAAGCGACAGATATCTTTCGAGGCAGCCGCGATTTCCGCAGGGGCATGGCTCACCGTCCGGGACGGCGGGTATATGGCCGATTTCGCCTGCATTGCCCCACGCTCCGGCCATCACCACGCCATCGTTCATCATGGCGCCACCAAGGCCGACACCGAAAAACATGTAGTAGTAATCCGAGAATTGCTGACCTAACCCGTAGAGTTGCTCCCCCAGGGCTGCCGCTGCCATATCGTTCTCGAAGAATACAGGCAGATCCGTCGCCTCAGCGAGGCGCTCGCCAATATCGACGTTCTTCCAGCCCGTCATGGTCGTTGAACCAACGAAACTCATAGATTCGACGTCGAACGGACCCGGCAATGCCAGCCCCGCGCCAAGCAGTCGGCCACACAGTGGGCTGCGCTTCAACTCGGCGACCATGTCACTGATTATGGCAAAAGCTTCATCGGGTTTGGGGTCCGAGGTGTCGCGCTGGCGGCTGATCACCACGTCGCCGCGCAGGTTCACCAGTGCGGCTTCAATGCTGAGTGGCGTCAGGTGAATTCCTACTGCGTGGCCGCCCTCTGGATTGATGGTCAGCTTAGAAGGCGGAATGCCGCGGCCCTTAGGTTCCTCACGTACTGAAAGTGTAAGGCCCTGTTCTTCGAGTTCACGAACAATCGTGGAGACAGTCTGGACTGTGAGTCCAACACGACGGGCTATGTCATTGCGCGTCGTGGGTCCGTGAAGACGAATCGATTCAAGCACAATCCGTCGATTAAATGGTTTCCCAGACTCTTGGTTCGCGCCGCGCAATGCCATTTCGTTTTCTCCTGACTGCGGCAGAATTGCATGAGTTATTTATTTCGTCAAATGGTTTTCATAAATAGATCCGTGACCGGATCTGTCGCGAAAATTATTCAAAGTAGAATCCAACTCCGTCCTCGCATTCCCAGCCGCCGAAAAACCAAGTCGTTCGACGCTCGTCCCGTCAGATTCGATTTTTGTTGGAAAACGGAGGCCATGCGTCAGCATCCTGCAAGACCAGGTGTGCTTGTGTTTCTCTTTATCGTCGGCCTTGATTTCCAGGGGAAATGATTGCCGGGCATCGTAAACTTAACGGCAAGGCGGGCAGGCAGTGGCCCAGCCTATTTCGCCGCTCATGCGCGGGCGATTTTCGGCCACAGCTTCATCGCGGCTGAACGCAATTGGCGATAATGTCTGGAAGAAATGTCGTGGCGCGGGATGTGGAATAAGTTGGCGACTAGGTCGACGACCATCGCTGATAATCTCGATGCAGCAATGCAAGCGGCTCAGCTAAGTGTGTGTTTCGAATGCAGGGATGGACCGAAAGCGAAGCAAAAATAAGCTGGGCGTCGATTCCAGTTCCATCAAGACGATAAAAGAGCCGTTGTGGCCTTCACTGCGGCAGATATGCGTCCGCTCCGGTGGCGATGATTTCTTCTTCGCTGAGGTGCTTGTGCCAGTGCGAGTAGAGCACGAAGCGATCGCGGGAAAGCCCGATATCCTTTTTCAGGTGTCGATGAATAGCACTGAACGTCCGGTGCTCACATCCGCCCCAGACAAAGACCTTATCGAGCGTCTCAGGCCATTTTACTGAGCGTATTGCATCCGCCAGCAACGTCGTCGTGCCGGCGTCAGCGCCTATGCGATGCAGCCAGACGATTGCCATGCCCGCCGGACAGTGAAGTGGTATCTCGTCTGTTGCCGTGTCCACCTCGATGAACACATGGCCGGTCGCGGTGACGGGCAGGTTTTCCAGGACCCGTGCAATGCCCGGCAAAGCGGTTTCATCCCCGACCAGGACGTAGAACGCTGCGGATTTGGGACCATTGGCGGCCGGACCGAGGATGCCGGCAAGATCGCCGGGCCGCGCGTCTATGGCCCAGCGAGTTGCCGGACCGGGCTCAGCGTGAAGGGCAAAGTCGATCGTGATTTCTTGAGCTGAGGCATCGATATGCCGGATCGTGTAGACGCGTGTCGGAACGGCTTTGTCATCGGGCCAGACGACATGGCCGCGATGGTCGAGCATCGGCCATCGCGGTTCGGTCATGCCGCGCGGCTGGAAGATGAGTCGACAGTGGAGCTGGTCTTCGCGATCATAACGCTCGAGGTTCTCCCCCCGGAACACGATGCGGCGGAAGCGGGGAGCAATGTCTTCGACGGATTTCACATGCAGGATGCGTAGATCCGCGGGTAGGGCCGGTTCGGCATGATCCCCTTGCCACTGGATTTCCAGCTTTTCACGGGCGGCGATGAAGCCGATTGGTCCGACGAGCGCATGCTTCAGCCGATTGAGGCCGCCTGCGTCTGGGGCTTCGGCCGTGAGCCTGAAGCCGTCTCCGGTCGCTTCGAACGTGGCGGTGCCGAACGGTGAGCGGATATGATGAACACCATCGGCTTCTTCAACTGTCATGTCGTGGGTCGCGATCGACTCCACGATCGGCTCGACGTATTCGCTGATGTTTGCAAACTGCACCATGGCGCTTGCGCGATATTGCTTGTTGATGATCAGTGACATCCGGATGCCTCCTTGAACTCAGATCGAGGCCCATAACGGTCCTTGAATGGGGAATGCCGCGAACTCTCGATTGATGTGACCAAGGATGGCCGCAGGGTCGAGGTCGACACATTGTTCGGGGTGCAGCCATTTTGCGGCCTGGGCTACGAAGAGGATGTTGAGCGGAAGATTGGTGATCAGCCCGGTCCATATCCCGTAAACCCGCTTTGCGCGCACGCTGGCCAGATGATTGAAGGCAGGTCTGCCATCTACCAAGCGCTGCAAACCTTGCCGTCCCAGGGCGGGGTCGATACCAGGTCCGATCGCGGGCCGGCTTCCCGATGCCCATCCACCGCCGGAGGCGATGTAGACGTCGTGTGGGGTGGACAGCAGATATTCGAGCGAGAGCTTTTCAAACCAGGGCGCGGTCACGCCTGGCAAGGGTTGTCCGCCGGCCAGCGCCAATAGATCGCCCCAGATCCGTCGCCCCGCTGCCCAGCAGCAGTCGTCAACGGTCGACTGGACCTCCAGATAGGTCGTGACGGGTTTCGTGCCTTCAAGGCGTCCCGTTATCCCTGCCAATTCTCGTTCATAAAAGGCAATGAATGCATTCGCCTTTGCCGATGCGCCGAGAAGTACACCCCACATGTTCAGCGAACGCCTGAGTTCGGTAACAGGATCGGCTGTTTGCGCGCCGGCAATGGTATTGCTCGATGCGTCACTGAAGACCACGGGGATGCCAAGTTGCTTCAGCCTTTCCACCAGTGGATCGGCGTCACCCTGGGGCGTCATGAAGGTGGTCGTGACAACGAGATCAGGTGCCAGGGCGATCAGCCCTTCCAGGGAAACTGTCTCGGGAGATTGCTTGCCGACGGTGCTGATCCCTTGGCCGTTGGTAAGGCGTTCCTGCAGCCACTCGCTGTCGATCCGATCGACAGCCGCCCAACCGACGACGAGCGATGCGGGGTCGGCATGCAGGAGGGACATTGTCAGGAGATCATGCGCCTCAAGAAGTATGATCCGCCTTGGCAGTGCGGGAAGTCGCACCTCGCGCCCAACCATGTCCGTCACTGTTAGTGGTTGCTCCTCCGCCGCCACGGGCCGGAACCCCGAGAGGATGCCGGCGGCGATGGAGGTGCAAAATCGACGTCTTGTGAAAGTCACCGCCGCCTCACCACTTGTATCTCAGGCCGGCCAGGACCACGCGGCCGTTGCCGTACTGGCAATAATATTCGGAACTGCAGGAGGAATAGTACTCCTTGTCGAGCAGATTGGTGACATTGAGCGTTGCCTGAAGCCCTTTCAGGCTTGGGTTCTTCGCGCCAAAATCGTAGCGGAGTGCTGCGTCCAGTAGCGTGTAGCCCTCCGCCTTCACCGTATTTGCGTCATTGCTGTAGCTGGAGCCGACAAAGCGTGCGCCGCCGCCAATGCTCAAACCTTCCAGCGCGCCGGTGTCGATGGTGTAATTTGCCCAGAGCGAACCGTAGTAGCGCGGCACGGCCTGTGGACGGTTGCCAATGATCGACGCGATGCCGGATTTGGACACTTCCGTGTCGAGCAGGGATGCGGCCGCAATCAGTTCAAGATTGCTGGTCACATTTCCTCTGGCTTCGAATTCCACGCCGCGCGAATGGATCTCGCCCTGCTGCTCGTTGAAGCCGGTTGAAGCATTGTAATAAACGACGTTCTGTTGGCGGATGTCGAAGGCGGATAGGGTGAAGACGGCATCCAGCCCTGTTGGCTGATATTTGATACCCACCTCGTATTGTTGCGCTTCCGTCGGTTTCAACGGATTGCCGTCCGCTCCCAGACTGGTCGTCGGCTCAAATGAGGTAGAGTAGCTGACATAGGGCGCTATACCGTTATCGAATAGATAAAGCAGGCCCGCGCGATAGCTCGTCGCGCCGTCGGATCGCGCGGTCGACGTGCCGGTGAGGCGATTGTCCGTATCCTGGTTTGCCCAGTCGTGCCGGACGCCGAAGACACCTCGCAGGTTGCCGATGTCTATCTGGTCCTGAACGTAGATCCCCGTCTGACGAAGCGTCTGATCGCTGTCGATCGCGGTCATGAACGGGCCGACCGGCTGACCATAAACAGGATTGGTGACATCAAGCGATGTTGCGCCGCCCAGCATATATTCCCAACTGCTGCTGGAGCGCTGGATGTCCAAGCCTGCAAGCAGCGTGTGACCGACGGCGCCCGTGTCGAAGTTGAACTCGGCCTGATTATCAAACGAAAAACCATTCGCATCTTCAATGGAATGCACAGCCCAGCGAGGGATGAGGCCGCTCGCCGACATCGGGCCGTTCATCTGGAGCGATTGCATGTCAGTTTCAACGCCGGAATAGCGGAAGTTCGAGCGTACAGTCACCTGTTCATTGAAACTGTGCTCGAACCTGTATCCAACGCCGTATTGGGTGCGCTCGAAAGCGTCATAGCTTGGATCACCAACATTGAGATCGCGCCCCAAAAAAACCGTATAGCCTGCAGGCGCCAGAAACTTCGGATACAGCGAATTAAAATAGCCACCTTCCGGATCCCGTTGATAATAGCCGGAGATCACCAGCGACGTGTCTGCGTCCGGCTGCCACTTCAGCGAGGGCATCACGCCGAGGCGCTGCTCGTTGACATCGTCATAGCGCGTGCCCGAGGACCGGCCGATGATCCCGAGCCCGTACTGCAAAGTCCCATCCGAGGTGACAGGTCCGGTGGAGTAAAATCCGCTCTGAACCCGCCCGTCCGAACCGACCTCAAGTCGGACCTCGTTTGATTGAACGTCGGACGGCTCGCGGCTAACCTGATTGACGAGGCCGCCGGGGCTGATCTGGCCATAGAGAAGGGCAGAGGGCCCTTTCAGGACGTCCACATGATCCAGGAAAAATGGATCGATGGACGGCGTGGCAAAAGCCTGCCCTCGCTGCACCTTCAGGCCATCGAGATAGCTGACATAACTCGTAGCGGTGCCGAATGCGCCGAAGCCACGGAGAAAGACCGAATCATAGCGCGAATTCGAATCCCGATCGGAGAGAACGCCTGCGGTATAACGCAGCGCCTCGCTGACCGTTTGCGGGTTCTGGTCGTCGATCTGCTTGCGCGTGATGGTCGTTATGGATTGCGGTGTCTCTGCCACGGGCGTGATGGTCTTGGTGGCCGATCGTGCCGATTTGACGACGACGCTGCCGGACGTGTCGTCAATGGTGCCGTTGCCATACACGAGGATAGGCGCCAGTTGTGTGCTTTCGTCTTGGGCCCAGGCTTGGTTGACAACGAGGAGAAAGGTCGATGCCATCAGTATCTGTTTTAGGGAAATGCTGTTCTTCACGAAACGCCCCCATGGTCGCAGCTTGCAATATCTGATAGGCTATTAAATCAAACGGGACCGTCCTGTCCAGATAAGATGATTACTATTGTCAACTTTTTTGTTGGCAAGTCCGGCGACCAACTCCAAAGAGGTGGCCGGGAAAACGGCAAGGGAGAAACAATGGCATTGCGGAAATCGGAGATGCTCGTGAGATCAGGCCGACCCTCGAAGGAAATGCAGAATGCGGCGGCCGAAAGGATCATAGCGGCAGCGACGTTGCTGTTCGCCAGCCGAGGTTTTGCTGGCACCTCGATGGAACAGGTCGCGTCGCAATGCGGGGCGGGAAAGGATACGGTCTACAGACGCTTTCCCTCGAAGGTCGCTCTGTTCGAGGCAGTTGTTGAGCACGCGCACAAGCGCGCGGTGGCACGACTTGACGATTTGCCACCCATGGAAGGAAATGCACTAGAGCGCCTGCAGGCTCTTTCGCGCGAACTCCTGCACATCAACATGGAGCCCGATCTGATCGCTTTGAAGCGCATCACGTTCAGCGAAGCCGTCGTGTTCGAGAAGAATGCACCAATCCCGCCCCAACCAGATCCGATCATGTCTCGATTGATCCACGCAGTGGGGGAGGCACAAGATGCCCGAATGATTGCCGATGGCGAAGCAGACACGATCGCCAGCCATTTGATCCACTGTCTGGTCGCGCTGCCCACGTCCTCGGCAATGATGGGTAGCGCCGACTTCGACACCAGGGAGGCTGTGGATGCGCACTTCGACCGGGCGTGGGATTGGCTCCTCAGGGGAGTAACGCCCCAGACCGAATCTTAGGCTGGCTCTCCGCTGTGGACTGCGCCTTTATCCGGTCGGTAGCAGGGACTTGGACGACTGACCTGAGACGCCGAAGCATTCGTTCCAACCTGGTTCGCCGGGAATGCTCCTCGCGCCTGCAAAGGCGACCGACCTGCAAAACAATGATGGAGCCGAGCAATTTAAGGAAAGCTACTGCGTTCGGCAGGCTCCGGAGACTGAAGAGGTCACCATCGCCGTTCTGCCTCTGGCGTCGAGCGAGAGTATCTTCTCGGAAGTCGAAGCGCTCATGGTGGATGGCGGTTTCCTAGCTGTTTGAAATCGTCGGGTGAGGTGTCGTTTCTGTCGCCTTTCCCGGCTTGGTATCCTACGGCGGGCAATCCGCTGACGCCCCCCAACAGCTATTCTGTGCTGGCTAAGTGTTCGCTCCACCTAGCTGGTTTCACAACGATCAAGTCAGGGTCCTAACGGCTCGCAGGTTCGAGTCGCGTCAAGGCGAAACGACGATGTCGGCTCGGACGTAGGCTGAGCCAAGCATCCAAGCCGAGCACGCCATTCGAGCCTACTTAGCCTCCCAAACCTGATTGAGGATTTTTGCAGCCAGAGCTGCCTTGTCCTGAGGCAAGAAGCGACCGTAGTGTTGCTGAACGACATCGGCGCGCGAAAGGGCTTGGGCTACCATGAGTATGTCTTCTTCCGATTTGGTGTATAAGCCACGTCGTTGTTCCATGGCCGGTGGAGTGCCGAGCCATCGGATGATTGCATCCAGGCCTGGCCTGAGCTGCTTTTTCAGTTCCGCCGTGAACTCGGCTTCGAGCCCACAGGCCTTACCAATCCGCCGTCCAGTCGATATGGCCGTTCAGGAGCGGTGGCGATTTCCGGTAGATGATCAAGCTGCCCAAGTGAGGCCGGATACTCTACAGCATCCTCTGGGATGCGATTGGTGCAATACGTAGCTCGCAGAATTCAGATATACTTCGCTGGAAATGACGTGATGAAATGTCGTTTTTGATCATGCTTATTCCGTTTCTCTTGGCGCCAATGCCGAGGGCGAGCGGGAATATGAGGCGAGCTTTAACAAAATATGTTCAGGGTAGGTCGATGACTTTTTTGATCTCTACTGCTTGGATTGAGAGTTACAGATGTGGCTTTGAGTGATAGATAGGCTTGCAATAGCTCATCTATGACAATAATGATGAGTTATAGAAAGGCTGGCTATAGCTCATGAAATGGAACTGGCAGAATACCGACTGGCCAAATTTCAGGTGCGACGCTGCAAGTCTGGTACCATTGGAGCAAAAATTCCTTCAGTCCGCCGGCGAGGTCATTGGTGCCGTTCGGCATTTCAACGAGGATGACAGCAACCAACTTCGCATTGAGTTGCTAAGCGACGAAGCGGTTAAGACCTCAGAGATCGAGGGTGAGTTTCTGGACCGCGTAAGTGTCCAGTCATCACTCCGCCGACAGTTCGGGCTCAACGCCGATGATAGACAGGTTCGTCCCCAAGAGCGGGGGATCGCCGAGATGATGGCGGACGTCTATCGAAACTGGGAGGTGCCGCTGCAGCATGAGGGATTGTTCCACTGGCACTCAATGTTGATGGCCGGAAATCGATACATTGAAACGATTGGTGCTTACCGCAAACATGAAGACGCCATGCAGATCGTGTCGGGTCGATTGGATAAGCCCACAATCCATTTCGAGGCACCTCCGTCTCGTCAGGCTGCCATTGAGATGGAGACCTTCATCACCTGGTTCAATCAATCCAGGCCAAGTGGACAGGCGCCACTTCAAGCTTTGACGCGTGCAGCGGTAGGCCATCTTTACTTTGAAAGCATCCATCCGTTCGAAGATGGCAACGGTCGAATTGGGCGTGCGCTCGCCGAAAAATCCCTGGCACAAAACATTGGGCAACCAAGCCTCATTTCCCTCGCCTTTACGATCGAGAAGAGCCGGAAGTCCTACTATTCCGAGCTTGAGCGGCACCAACGCACGCTCGATATCACCGATTGGGTTATTTTCTTTTCAGAGACGATCCTGGATGCTCAACGCGCAACGCTTGAGCGCATAGATTTCTTCATTCAGAAAGCAAAATTCTACGACCGTTTTAGAGACCGCCTGAACGAGCGGCAGGAAAAGGTGGTCGCGCGCATCTTCAAGGAAGGCACAGCGGGCTTTAGGGGCGGCCTAAGTGCAGAAAACTACATCTCGATCACAAACACATCACGCGCCACTGCGACACGCGACCTTCAGCAGCTCGTGGAGATTGGTGTCCTCATGCGTACGGGTGAACGTCGGCATACCCGTTACTCGCTGTCGTTGCAGAAATAAATTCGCTGCCAAAGCAATGAATTTCACTAACGTCATTATTTAGGTGAACGGCTGTTCGATTCCTCTCAACTGTATTCGCAATTTCAGGAAATAATTCACCTCAGACACTCATTGGCACAAGGCTTAGCTTCGCTCGGTTTAGCTTAGCGGTAGCAGTTCGGGCACAGAAAGGTCGCCCGTATTTCGCGGCAGGTATTTGGACGCAAAGGCAGGACCGCGACTGCGGACACGAAGCTGGGAGCCTGCCCGGTTCGCTTTGAGACAGTAGGTCATTGACCGTTGGGAGAAAATTTCCCTCCAGCGTCATAACGGAACAGACCCGCTACCAATGCAAGCCCCACGAATCCAGTGATGGCAACCGACATACCCTGTTCCGCCATCAGTAGTCCAAACACCGGTGCGCCACACGTTTGCCCCACTGCAATCGTCAGGAAGCCGATCATCAGGCCGGTCGCCGGCCTATGAGGCAGCAGTCCAACACCCCAGACCAAATATACCCCGGTCAGCATCACATAGGCCGTGCCGAACATTGCTCCACCCGCCAGTGCAAGCGCGAGCATGTTCGTGCCCGACCCCACAGCAAGGATGGCCGCTGACATCAGACCTAGAAACGTCAGGTGGACACGATTTACCCCGAAACGACGCACCAATGAGCCTGCAAAGGCCCCGACGGTCCCACCCGCTCCGAGGCAAGCCCAAAGCCAGCCGGTGCTGGATGCATCCCAGTCCAACTGCTCGGACACGATCTTGCCGCCGAAAGACCATACAGCCGTGCTGGCCGCGCCCATCAGGAACGACGCCGCAATCAACTGTAGAAGCGGTTTGTTTAGTGTGAGAGACCCATTCGCGCCCTGGCGCAGCCGCGCCGTGGGGAGCCAACGCGCCGAAGCCAGGGTCAGGAGGAAGGCAATCGCCGCGAATAGACCGAACGCCATTCGCCATTGCCCCACCATCGCCAGTGCCACCAGACCAGACAGCGCTACGCCCGCGCTGGTGCCCGCGTTTATGACGGTGTTGGTCAGGTCCTGGCGATCTTCTCGGACAACAGCTTCGACCGCCGCTGCCATGGGCGGAGAGGCAAGGCCTGTACTCAACCCTGCCACCAGCACGGCGACGGCCAGCAGAAGTGGCGTTGGCGCCAGCGCGATGCATGCAATGCCAAAGGCAGCAACTGCGGCGGCTGCGGTCGCCACGGCGCGGGCCCCCAACCTCTCCGATAGGACGGCCGAAGCAATGATTGCGATGCTGTAGCCTGCGAAGGATCCACCCGAAATCACGCCGCTGATTGTTGGCCCCAGCTCCAACTCGGCATCGATCTGCGGGAGAAACAGCCCGAAGGCGAAGCGAGAGAAACCAAAGCAAACCGCGATCATGACAAACCCCAGGGCACCTATGCGAAGGTCGGAACTCATGATCGTGCGCCCTCAAGCAAAGTCGCCGCGGCTGCGCGAGCAGCCGCGACAGCCTTAGTCCCGCGGTAGACCGCTGCATGGGTTGCGCCTTCAAACAGCACCAGCACCTGCTCGGCCATATCAGCGTCCTCCCGACCAAGATCCGCGGCGACGATTGCGACGATGCGCTGCGTGAAGCCCGCCTTGTGTGCAGCTACGGCGTTGGCGATCTCAGGCGTATCGCCCCCGGTCTCGGCATGGGCGCGCAGAAACAGGCAGCCTCGTGTCCCCTCCACGCGCACCCAGTCCTCAAGTGCCGCGAACAGTGTATCCACGCTACCAACCTCTAGTCGCTCCATGAAGCGCCGGTTCCGTTCGTCGAGGACGCTCGCCATCAGCTGCGCCTTACTGCCTGCGTGCTTGTACAACGTGCGGCTAGACATGTCCGCAGCTTGAGTCAGGCGATCTACCCCGGTTGCCGAATAGCCGTGCCGGTCGAACAGTTGTTCGGCGGCAGAGATAAGTCTGGATTTCAGTTCCATGGTGCAGCCTCCGTCAGTGCCATCTCCGTAATGTAAAACGATCGTTTTACGCTTCAACCCCAAAATGAAGGCTACGTGTCATGGCCCAACGAAAGACACGCCACACTTTGGGTCCGGGGGCGTGGAGAAATCCGCGTGGAACAGATCGGCTTCCGATGCCGAGTTGGTATCGAGTGGGGTGTCAAGATGCAGGAGCAGTCATGTCATCTTCGACGACACGGCATGGAATGCCCAACGGATTTCATCAGCGTTCGACCATCTGGGAAACCCATTTGGAGAATCTGCGTCAAGGAGCCAGCCGTCATGCAAAGCCAGCGTTCCGTCTTCTGCAACACAGCTTAACGGTGATGCCCACTAGCGCCACCAGCGTTTCGGTAGCACCTACTAGGCAGACAACGCGCTTGCTTGTGTTGTCTGCCGGGATCGCCCGGCAGTCCATCCGGTTGCTTGTCAATTCTGCAAAAGTCTTTTGTTCGTTGGCAACCTGCACGCCACACGGAGTTGCTCGATGTCCCCTTATCTTGGCCCGCTGCTCAGGCGCCGCGACGTGCTGATCACAGCCTCGGCAATTGGCGCAGGTCTGGCCTCTCCCAGACTGGCCTTTCCCACTATGGCCGCAGATCCGGCAGCATCTTTCATTACTGATATTCCTCAAGGAGACAACATCATGGGTTATGTCACCACCAATGGCGGCGTTGAGATTTTCTACAAGGACTGGGGTCCAAAGGATGCCCAACCTGTCGTTTTCCACCACGGTTGGCCGCTGAGTTCCGACGACTGGGATGCGCAGATGCTCTTCTTCCTGTCGAAGGGCTATCGCGTCGTTGCCCACGATCGCAGGGGCCACGGTCGGTCGGAGCAAGTCCATAGTGTGTTGAATTCCACTGAGAAGTCACCCGGCACAGCCAGATTTTCAAAATGGTATCCTGCGCCGTAACGCGCCGGTTATGCCACCATGATCGATCCAGCGCTGCACCTCGATATGCGCCTTGGCTTCAAGCTGAAGGTTTCTCTTCTGCGGATCGGCGTTATCATCATTTTTAAGCGCCCGCTCGATATCGACCGGATGGGTATCGTGACCTTCGATAAGGTTGCTGTAGTAGCAATTCGTCGAACGCACGAGATCGGAAAGCGCCTTGGCGATTTCGGCAGGAAGGCTGCGCTTCAATCCGGCGGAGGCCGCGGTCAGTTCCATCGCCAGATCGAGAAGCGGCCCTGTATGTTTGCTGCCCTCGGCAATCGTCATCGGCTCCATCAATCCGATAGATTCACCGCGATCTCCTGCCGCTTTTATGTCCGCTTCAATGTCCGGTTTATGTGCCGCTTAAAGCTTGTTTCTCAAGGGAGCAGACCAACCTCGGAAAATCGCACAATCGGCATACGCACGTAATCTGCGACCAAGAGCCGAAGGCAAATTTGCGCTCCTCCCTCAAAATGCTTTGAATTATTAAAAACAATAAAGAAATGGGAATGGATGGTGCATTTTCTGGAGTTCAACGCGGTGTCTGGCAGTGCGGCGCAAAAGCGCGCCCAACAGGACTGCGATGATCTCCTGCCCTAAAACGGCCGACTGGCGACTATCCAGAAGGCGGGGAGCAACAGGTATCGCGTATTGTCTCACGCGAGGCCAGCCTTCCGCAATGAAGGGGGGCGGCGTATTATCGCCTAAAATGGTATCAAAGAGATCATTATGGCAAAATTTCACCCATTTATTGCTTTTCATAATCACAAAAATCTATAATCTCCATTTCAGAAATTATAGAAAAGGGGAACAGCATGAACATAACGCGATTGCAATTCCAGTGGGCGAAGCCAGTCGCAGCTGGCCTGCTGTTAGCATTGACGGCTGGGTTATCGACGCAAGCCAGTGCGTCGACATTGATGGTCCGCATGAACGCAGACATCCGTGGTTTCGACGGCTTCAACCGCGATGCAAACACAGACACAATCACACATCATATCTTCGAGACGCTGGTCGCCTTTCGCGGTGATCTTGCCATCGGCCCGGCGCTCGCCAAAAGCTGGTCTGTATCCGACGATGGCATGACATATACCTTCGCACTCCGTGATGGTGCTACTTTCCATGATGGAAAGCCGGTGACATCTGCTGACGTGCTGTGGAACTGGAAATGGCGCAACGACCCGGCGAATGAATGGGTCTGTGCCTCAGAATTCGACGGCAGCAAGGGACTGAAGGTCGAAAGCGTGGACACACCCGACGAAAGAACCGTTGTCTTCACTCTCAACAAGCCAAATGCGCTCTTCCTGATGCAATTGGCCAACATCCAGTGCAACGCCTGGATTGCGAGCCCGAAGAATGTCGATGCGCACGGCAAGTGGATCGAAGGAAGCGCCATCGGATCCGGTTCATTCAAGCTTGGCGCGTGGACCAAGGCCCAGTCTATCACCCTCGACCGCTATGAAGGCTACAGGCCGTCTGGCGAGCCCGCTTCCGGGTTCGCTGGAGACCGCACGGCAAAAGTAGACACCGTCAAATTCCAGATCATTCCCGATACCGCCGCGGCGGAGGCAGCGCTTTACGCTGGTGAAATCGATATTCTCCCAGGTTTCGAGGCCTCGCATCTGGAGGAGGCAAAGTCACGCGGGATTACCATCGCTTCGACGCCCGGTCTCTCCTGGACACCATTGCTCGTTCAGACGCTTGATCCTTTGATGAGCAACGTGAAATTCCGCAAGGCAATCGCCCATGCAATCGACTACGACCAGATTGCCGAGGTCCGCAACATGGGGCTTGCCGGACATAATTCTTCCGCCGTTGCCCAGGCGTCCGCGTTCTATGACGAGGACTTCAGCGAATGGCCGGCATACGATCTGGCAAAGGCAAAGGCTCTATTGGTTGAAGCCGGCTATAAGGGCGAGCCTGTCAAGATCCAGACCAATACCAAATATCAGGGCATGTATGACAACGCGGTCATGGTGCAGGCCATGCTCCAGGGTGCCGGCATTAATGCCCAACTCGACGTGCTCGACTGGGCAGCCCAACTCGATAACTACAATGCGGGCAAATTCCAGATTCAATCCTTCGGTTATTCTGCCCGCCTCGATCCCTCGCAGATGTATGGCCGGCTGATCGGAGACAAGAGCAAGTCACCGAGCCGTCAGTGGCAGAATGCCGAGGCAGAGGCGCTTTACAGGACGTCGACCGAGACCACTGATTTCGAAACCCGCAAAGGCATCTTCAAACAACTGCACAAACTGATGGTCACCGACCTGCCAATCCTCGGTCTCTACTACGAACCGGTGATTGATGCGCTAGGCCCCAAGGTGACGGATTATCACGTCTGGGCAGCTGATAAGACAGTCCTTTTTGGTGTAGGCAAGACGCAATAGGAAAGCGGTCTTCGAACACTGTGTCCAATTCACAATGACGCCATCCGGAATGCGCATTCCGGGCGGCTGTCGTCTGACCGAGTGAATTGTCGTGAGACGCGGCGCCTGACGTGCATTTTTCAAGCGTGGATAGTCATGGAGAATGTCAGGCGTAGGTGTTCGGGGCAGGGCGCCGTCAGACGCATCCTTTTAAAGGCTTGTCGGAGCTTAAGCGGCCTCCAACCGCATCGATGCGCGAAGCAGCCTGATCGTATAGGGGTGCTTTGGATGATCGAAAAGATCGTTGCGGGTCGAGAGCTCGACGATTCTGCCTGCTTCCATGACGGCAACGCGGTCTGCCACCTGTTCAACGGCGGCCAGGTCATGGGAGACAAAAAGGCATGCAAAACCGTATTGGTCCTGCAGCCTGCGGATCAACAGCAGGATCTGTTTCTGCACCGTCATGTCGAGGGCCGAGACGGGTTCGTCGGCCACAACGAAACGGGGCTTGGCGATGATGGCGCGGGCAATCGCGACGCGCTGACGCTGACCACCTGACAATTGGTGCGGAAAGCGGTCCATCAACACCGGGTCCAACCCGACCTCGCCGCAAACCTGGCGGGCACGTTCATTTCTCTCAGTCCTGCTCATCTGTGAAACACGACGCAATGGTTCGGCGAGGATAGCCGAAACCCGCTGGCGTGGATCGAGCGAGGAATACGGATCCTGGAAAATCATCTGCATGTCCCGCCGTGCGGCACAGGAGGCCGCCGTTCCAAGGCCGGAGATCTCCTGGCCATCGAAGCGGATGCTGCCTGTCTCTGGTTGCTCCAGCCCTATGATGGCACGGCCAAGCGTTGTCTTGCCGGAGCCTGAGGCGCCAACCAGCGCCAGCGTCTCACCGGCTTCGATATCGAGACCGACCTCATGCACCACACGCCGGACAGGCGCCTTGCCAAACAGGCCAGCCTTGCCGGTATAACCGATCGAGAGATCGCGGATAGACAAGATTGCGTCGTGGGTATCTTGCGTCACGTTCCGCGCGGGCTGTCGTTTCGGCAATGCGTCCACGAGCTTTTTCGTATAGGGGTGAGCGGGCGTTTTCAGCACCGCTTTGGACGGTCCGCGCTCGACGGCTTCGCCATCTTTCATAACCACGACATCGTCAACATAGTGAGATACCATTCCGAGATCGTGGCTGATGAGCAATACCGAGGTTCCCGTCTCGCGGGCAAGGTCAGCCATCAAGTCCAGTACGTCCCGGCTCACCAGCGTGTCGAGTGCCGTCGTTGGTTCGTCAGCGATCAGCAATTGAGGCTTTAGCAGCATGACGGAGGCGATCATGACGCGCTGGCGCATGCCGCCCGAAAATTCATGGGGCCATGCGTTCAGGCAGCGATCCGGATCGGTGATCTTCACCCGTTCCAGCATGGCAAGGCTTGCCTGCCTGATCTCGGCGTCGGAAAGACCGGTATGCAGCTTCATGCCTTCGGCCAGTTGTGTGCCAATCCGCATCGATGGGTTGAGTGAGACCATGGGCTCCTGGAAGATCATACCGATTTTACCACCGCGGATAGCGTGCAGCGTTTCTTGGTCAGCGCGTGTGAGGTCATGACCGTCGAGCATGATACGGCTTTGTGGAGTGGCTTCGAGCCCTGGTGCAAGAAGTCCGAGGATGGAGCGCGCCGCCATGGTTTTACCGGAACCGGATTCTCCGACCAGCGCCGTCATTTTTCCCGGCAGTACGGAAAAGGACAGGTCCTTCACCACCGTTATATTGGTGCGTGGTGCATAGACGGTGAGGTCCTCGACGATCAATCCTTGCACCATCGGTCAGCCTTTCATTTTGGGATCGAGCCAGTCTCTGAGCGCGTCGCCAAGCAGGTTGACGCCAAGCAGGGTGATCGAGATGCAAAGCCCCGGAAAGATAATGAGATGCGGAGCATTGTTGACATGGGGGCGGGCGGTCGAAAGCATGTTGCCCCAACTGGGTGCTGGCGGGGGAACGCCAAGCCCAAGAAATGAGAGTGCACTTTCCGACAGGATGATCCAGCCGAACATCGTAGTCGCCAGAACGATTACGGGTGCAAGGCAATTGGGAAGTACGTGTCGGACCATGGTATAAAGTTCGCCATTTCCGCTCACGCGCGACGCTTCCACGAATTCCCGCTCACGGATGGACATCACAGTGCCGCGAACCAGACGCACGACGACCGGCATGTAAGCGAGGCCGAGGGCGAATATGATGCCGCTGCGGCTTGCCCCGAAAACAGCCATGAAGCCGAGCGCCAGCAGCAGTCCAGGAAAGGCCAGGAGGGCATCATTGAAGATCATGACGATGCGGTCAGTGATACCACGCAGGAAGCCTGCCAGGACACCGAAGACAAGGCCGAGCGTGATGGCCAAACTCGTGGTGGACAGCGCGATGATCACAGAGGTTCGTGCACCGAATAAGAGCCGGGTGGCAACGTCGCGGCCGAATTCGTCGGCACCGAGCAAATGGGCAGTGCTTGGTCCCGCCATCCGTTTGCGCAGGTCGAGCGCGATCGGGTCATAAGACGTGAGCCATGGTGCTCCGATGGCACAGACCAGCAGAAGCGAGACGATTACCGCTCCGATCAAAAGGTTGGGTGCGGGGCGTCTCATGCGGCGGTCCTTGGGTCGAGAAGCGGATAGACCAGATCAACCAGCAGGTTCACCGCGACATACAGGAAGGTGATGAACAGCATGCAACCCTGAACCAACGGGTAATCTCTGCCGTAGATCGCATCGATCATCAGTCGACCGAGGCCAGGAATGGTAAATACGGTTTCGATGACGGCGATATTGGCGAGCAAACTGCCAAGCACCAGGCCGATCAATGTCCAGGTTGGTGCAAAGGCATTTCGAAAGGCATGCCGCCACATCACCGAGCGCTCCGAGAGGCCTTTGGCGCGGGCATGGGTGATGTATTCAAGGCGCGCGACCTCTATGGCCGAGGCACGCATCATGCGCGTGATAGGCCCGAATTCGACGAGAACGACCGTCACCACAGGCAGGATCAATGCCGTTAGAGCGCCGGCGACATCTTGCTCAAAAGGCACGTAGCCGACGATGGGAAGCCAGCCCAGCGTCAGGCCGAATAGCAAGAGCAACATTAATCCCATCCAGAAGGAGGGAATGGACAGCAAGATTGTGGATGAAGTGACGATCGCCAGATCCCAAACGCTGTTTTGCCGCCAGGCAGCGATCATGCCGGCAGGTACCGCAATCAAGGTGGTGACGATGATTGCGGCAAAGACGATAGTTGCAGACGTCGAAAACCGCTCGATGATCAGCGGCAAAACCGCATCGCCAAGGACGATCGACCGACCAAAGTCACCCTTCAATATGCCGCCAAGCCAATGCAGAAATTGCACCCAAAGGGGCTGGTCCAGTCCCATGCTCCGGCGCATTGCCTCAAGCTGCTCGGGATCAGCGAGATCGCCGAGCATAAGACTTGCCGGATCGCCTGGAACCATCCGCATGAGCGCAAATATGGTGATAGCGACGATCAGGAGCGTCGGGATGGCGCTCAAGAGACGCAGAATGATGAAGCGGGCCATGCCGAACCTCTTCCTGTCAGCTCGCGAGCTCAGCTGCGGACTGATCCATGGTCAATTCATACCGGGCGAAGTCCCGGTTGATGGCGGGCAGTGGTGCTATCTCCATTAAGCCTGCGGCGGGTTCCATGACGATCATGGCAACTGTCGCTGACAGGTTACCAGTGTCCTTGCGAAACGGCGGGCGGCAGACAGAGAAGGGGCTGGCGAAATCATCGAATAAACTCTGTTTCAGATCGTCCATGGTGATATGTCCGACATTCGATAGAAGGTGGCGGCGCACCCTGGCGTCACGGTAAAGGCTGTCGGGGACGTCGGCGAGACCCGTTTCCTTCAGCTTGGACAGGGCAGCCATATGGAGCCAGTGATTGGCATGTACAATCAGGCCGTCCCTGTCGGGATAGATCGAAAAGGCCTCGTCTGGGGCGCATTCGAGATTGACGGCAAAACCCTCTGCCGTGGACAGCATCATATTATTGGATCCTGATTTCGCCGTGGTCGCCACAATCCTGATCGCTTCAGAAAAATGCGCAGCTTCCAGAGCACGGCGTCGGATAAAGGGAAGTGGAATACCGAGAGAGCGATAATCGCGCTCACATTCCAGATAATTCGCCGTCAGGCCAATTCCCGCCGCGTTCATGCCGCTGCGGGCAAGGCCACCGGCTTCGGTGAAGGTGAGGAAATCAGGCCCATCATCGCGCAATACTTTGAGGACGACGGACGTTTCCGCGCATTCCGCGCGCCAGTCCCAATTCTGCCCGTGTATCAGGCGGCCATTGGCGGTGAAGTCGGGCATGACAACTGCACCCGTACAGCCGTCAGGTTCCTCGTCTCTTGCAGGATTGTCTGCTTTCCCAGATTTGCGTTCGCCCAGCTGAAGCACTTCGGTCCGAGCATTAACGAGCACAATTTCTGCAAGCGAAACCCCTGCACCCTCAGCTATGCCCTCCATTTCGTCCAGCAGGTGAGGTGCCCAATCGCGAACGCGCGGCGCGAAGTCGATCGCCATGTCCAGAATCTCGGGCTTTGCCAGACCGCGCTTCGACAGGGAGCCAACATAGAGTTCTATCGAGCCTTGAATGCGGTCGCGTGCCAGTTCACCGTAGGAGCGCCCGCGTTCGACCGGAGGCCCGGAGACTTCGATGAGTGGAAAAGGTGTAACTGACGACATTTCAAAAGCCCTGTTAACGATTAAGAGACATTATGTGCATTTTGTAGCTATGAAAAGCATAAAAATGCATTTCTGTCACCTGTTCGCAATTTGTCCCGGGCTGTATAGTGATCCGTCGACAAGGAGTTGGGAATGAACAGGAAAGACCAGGATGATATCGAGGCCGAAGAAGTTGATCTGCGGGTAGCGGACAGTTCTACGCCGCTGCAGATCGACCTGATGCGTCAAATCATCGAGCTCATCCGAGACAATGGCTGGTCCGTGGGGACGCGTATTTCTGTGCCGGACCTAGCGCGACGCTTCGGCGTTTCGCGCTCGCCGGTGACCGTCGCACTCAACCTGCTAAAGGAGCGTGGTGTGGTCGACTCTATGCCGACGCCGCAAAGGGGTATGCAGGTCATCGCCGATGTCAGCGCGCTCGACATCGGACAAATTGCCCCTGACTCTCCGCATGAGGAGCTTTACCGCCGCATTATGAGCGAGCGGGCACGAGGGGAATTGCCGCAGGATGTCTCCGAAGCTGAACTCATGCCCCGTTATGGAATTTCGCGCGGCGTGGTGCGCAAAATACTGATGCGCTTTGCCGCCGAGGGTCTCGCCCAGCGCCAGCCCGGGCATGGGTGGCGTTTTACAGACTCACTCGATAATTCCGATATGCTCAACGAAAGTTACGAATTCCGGATCGCTGTCGAATGTGCGGGATTGAGATCCCCCGGTTTCCGTGTCGATCTGGCTCAGATGAGCGCCATCCGCAGGATGCATGAGCGCATTCTGGCGGATACAAATGCTCCCACAGCCGAAGACTGGTTCAAGGTGAACGCGTCATTCCACGAAGGGCTCTCGGCGATGTCCCGCAACCGTTTTTTCCATGAGGCGGTGCGCCAGCAGAACAATCTCAGGCGTATGCAGGAGGCAGCGAGTTTCGCGGACCTCACGACCGAGCGAATTGCGCAGTCCTGCAAGGAGCATCTGGCCGTTCTGGATGCCATTGAGGGTGGAATGATTGAGTGGGCCGAAGCGTTACTGCGCCAGCACTTGCGCAAGGCTGCCGTTTATTGAGTGCTGCGTATCCCAGTCCGTCGCCCCATTGGCTTAAATGGGATGCATGATTGGGGGAAGTGGATGCCTGCTGGTTCGAATGCTTTTTACGCGACGGCCTTCGTGCAGCCCTTGATAGCCAAGATAGAGACGAGATGTGCTTCGGCGGCAGTTCGACTTCACATCCGTCTGGGCCATCTCTGTGTTCATCATGATCCTGGCTGTGATGATCAACCAGGTTGTGACGTGGGTAGAGAAGCGTCTCACCGCCTGGGTGGACTGACACGATCTCAGGAGCGCTTCGCCCCAGGCGCTCCTTCCCCCGATTTGGAAGTCTTCTGAGCGGAACGGGACGAGACAGGTAAGTTCTCCAGGTGGGGAGGCGGTTTCTAGGGGGCTCGCAATTTTCGGGCCGATTGCAGATGTGGCTATCGCTGGACACAGTTAAGCGGCAAATGACGAGAACCGTTGAAATCCGATCGGCCGCTGGTGCAAAACTGCTGTTTGCGGATCACATGGCGACTTTGATGCCATCCGGTGTCGCACTGCCGAGAATGACACCGCGTTCAGCCATAACCTCTTCATGGTCGCGGCAGGAAACCTGCATAGCGGGCATAGGAAAAATACGGCGTAGAAAATCACTTCTTTCGCATTGTGGCTGCCTTTGAAATCGACCATGACAGCTCAAATCGACCTGTGTGACTTTCGTCAGGCCACATCTATCGCATGACCATCGAGGCAGCAAACCACCCAGAAATTTTGACACAAAACCATAGCGACGGCTGCTGCAGGTAGGCCGAACCGACACCGTCGATGCGGCCCGCCCGCATAACATGCCCCTTCCTGTCAAAGGCCTAGTGCGCAGCCATCCTTTCGGCTGTCCGAGCCTCCAGAAAGAAGTCCGGCCATCGGATCAATGCGAATGGCCTGGCTGCCGCCGATCGGCGATGTAACCACTTTGATGACATGGCCACGCGCCGCGAGGTCTGCCTGCACGGTCGCTCCGACAGTCGGCTCGATTTCCAGAACGCCGTTGAATGCGAAACTGCGCGGCGCGTCCATGGCGGCCTGAAGATCAAGGCCGCGATCGAGAACGCCCGAGATGAAAGCCGCATGACCGGCAGCCTGATAGTGTCCGCCCATGACGCCGAAAGGCATGACCGCCTTGCCGTCGCGGCAGAGCATGCCCGGAATGATGGTGTGCATGGGCCGCTTGTTCGGCGCAATCGCATTCGGATGCCCTTCGATGAGGCGGAAAGACGAACCGCGGCTGTGGAGCAACACGCCGGTTTCGGGTTCAAGCCGCGTGGAGCCAAAGCCATGAAAGATCGAATTGATGAACGACAGGGCGTTACCTTCGGCATCGACGACACTCAGGTAAATCGTGTCGCGATGTTCCGGTTCGTTCCAAAGGACGGGCTTACCGGCCCGTTTCATGTCAATACGGGCGCGCAGGGTCTCGATCACCTCGTCTGAAAGAAGCGTATCCGCCAATCCGGGGCAGGTCTCCGGATCGGCCAGCAATGCGTCGCGATGGTGATAGGCAAGCTTGGTCGCCTCGGCATGAAGATGAATACGATCGGCTTCAGACGTGTTTTCGGAGAGGTCGAAGCCGGCAAGGATGCGAAGGATCATCAGCGCTGCGAGGCCCTGACCATTGGGTGGGCACTCGAATATCTCGTAACCATCGCCATAGGGAGCCGAGATTGGCGTCACCCATTGGGCACCATCGAGACCGGCGGCGAAGTCTTCCTGCGTATGCAGACCGCCTAGCCCATTGAGGTGGTCCACCATGCGCTCGGCCTTCTCGCCGAGATAGAAGGCGGCAGCGCCCTCGGCCGCAATCGCCCGCAACGTGGCGCCCAACGCCGGATGCGCACGTTTTTCACCGACTGCAGGAGACTTGCCGCCCGGCAAATACTGGAGTGCGGCATGGGCATCACCAGCAACGATGGAAGCACTTTCGGCCCAGTCCATGGCGACGCGCGGCGTCACCGGGAAACCGGCTTCGGCGTAATGGATCGCGCGACGGAACAGCCGCTCGAGCGGCAAGCTGCCGTGATCGGCATGCAGACGGCACCAGGCGGAAATGGCGCCGGGCACGGTGATGGAATGCGGGCTCGTCTGCGTCAGTTCCGTCACGCCAAGCGCCTTCAGTGCTGCAACACTGGCACCAGCCGGCGCACGCCCTGAACCGTTCAGGGCCTTCACGGCACCGCCCGCCGGCGCATAAAGTGCGAAGCAATCGCCGCCAATTCCGGTCATCAAAGGATCGACAACGCTCTGGACAGCAACCGCAGCGAGCGCAGCGTCGACTGCCTTGCCGCCTTCGGCCAGAATTTCAAGACCCGCAGCTGTCGAAAGGGGATGAGAGGTTGCAATCATGGCCTCGTTGGCAAGGGTCGTAGGGCGCCGTCCGGAAAAGAAATCGAACATCGACGTAATGGTCCTTCAAAAGAAGCTCCGATCGAAGAGGGAGCGGGTTGGAAAACGGGCAGGCGCAGCTGCCCTCAGCTATAGAGTGGAAAGAAGCAGGCGACCTCACGATCAGCTCGCGCCTGTACTAGCACGGGATCATCCCGCCCGCATTCCTGCCGGGCAAAGACGCAACGTCCGGCAAACCGGCAACCGGTCGGCAAATCCAATGGACTTGGGATTTCGCCTGGAAGCGGTTCCGTGATCGGAGCGAAGAATTCGGGCGCAGCAGTCCTGAGCGCACGCGCATAGGGATGGGCAGGATTGGCAAGCACTGCATTGGTCGGCCCCCTCTCGACGATCCGACCGAGATACATGATGGCGATTTCGTCGCACAGATAACTTGCAACACCGAGGTCATGGGTGATGAACAAAAGCGTCAGTCCCATTTCACGCTGGAGGCGACGCAGCAGGTTGAGGAGTTGGGCCTGCGTCGAGACGTCGAGACCGGAAACAGCCTCATCGGCAACCAGGACGGAGGGATTGGACGCCAGCGCCCGCGCGATAGCCACGCGGCGGACCTGCCCACCAGAAAGCCCCGCCGGATAGCGCTGCATGGCATCTTTTGCCAGACCGACACGGGCCAGCAACGCGGCGACGCGTTCGGGAATCTCCTCCTCCGGGCAGATGCCGAAATGGCGCAGGGGCTCGGCAACAAGGGCCGCGACCGACATGCGCGGATTGAGCGAACCACGCGCATCCTGAAAGATCATCGCCACGTCGCGTGCGAAATCCAAGCCATCGGCCCGCGCTTCGGCAATAGGGCGCCCGCCATAAAGCGCCAGCCCATCGCTCGGTTCAGTCAGGCCGAGAAGCACACGTAACAGCGTCGACTTGCCGGAACCACTTTCGCCCACCAACGCGATGCTTGCGCCGCGGGCGACTTTGAGGCGAACACCATCTAACGCTTTTAGCCCCTGTTTCTTGCGTCCGAACAAACCGCTCGCACGCGTTATCTGGTAGACCTTCTGGACGTCAAGAAGTTCGAAAACACCGGGTTCGGCGCCAATGCCGCCCGCGTGCAGCACAGTGTTGGTTTCCTTTGGAAGTACGTGGTTCATTCAGGGTTCCAGCAGGCAATAGCCCGCCCCTCTGTCTCGATGAGTGCAGGCTTTTCCGTCGCGCAGCAGTCCAGTGCGCGGGGACAACGGGTCGCGAAGCGGCAGCCTTTGGGCATGGCGTCGTAGGCTGGCACATTGCCTTCCGGGGGCGTCATATCCTCCACTCCGATTTCCAGGACGCAGGATTTCAGCAGGCGCGTATAGGGGTGAAGCGGGTTGCGGAGCACGGTTGCGCAATCACCTGCTTCCATCACCTGACCGGCATAGAGCACAACAATGCGGTCACAGGCTTGACTGGCCAGGGCCAGATCGTGCAGCACGAAGATGCAGCTTGCGCCACTGGCGCGGGTCTGATCGAGGATGAGCTGGACGATCTGCGCCTGAATGGTCACATCAAGGGCCGAGGTGGGCTCATCGGCAAAGAGCAGATCCGGTTTGCAGCCGAGTGCAATGGCCACCATGATGCGTTGTTGCATGCCGCCGGAAAGCTGATGGGGATAGGCCGAGAGCCGGGCGACCGCGTCGTTAATGCCGACAGCCTTCATCAACTCCACGGCCCTTTCTCTTGCTTCTTTCGCATTAAGGCCCAGCTTGCGGCGCAGAACTGACATCAACTGGCTGCCAACGGTGTAACAGGGGTTAAGAGCGGTTCCGGCATCCTGAAAGACCATGGAGAGGCGAGAGCCGCGCAGGCGCGTCCACTCCTTTTTTGGCAGGTTGAACAAGTCCACCTCGTCATTGAACCGGGCACTTCCGTCAATGGCGACGGCGCGGCGATCGAGGAGCCCCATCAGCGCCATGGCAATCGTCGATTTACCTGCACCGCTTTCTCCCACCAACGCTAGCGTTTCCCCACGCTTCAGTGTCAGTTTAACGTCATCGAGAATTTTCTTGTGGCCACGATGCAGGGTCAGCCCGTCGATTTCGAGCAAACAGTCTGTCATGCGCCGTTCCTCAGTTTAGGGTCGAATTCCTCGCGCACGCCGTCGCCGACAACGGACAGGGCAATGAGCAATATGGCAAGCGCCATGCCGGGCACCCCCGACATCCAGGGAGCAAAACTGACGAAACCGCGTCCTTCGGCAATCATCAAACCCCAATCGGGTGTCGGCGGAGTGACGCCAATGCCAATAAAAGAGAGCGAGGCCGAAACCAGGATGGCTTCTGAAATTCGGATCGTGATCTGAACCGCGAGCGGAAACACGACGTTGGGCAGAATGTGTCGCCATACGATCTGAAGGCGGGAGATGCCCATGAGGTCCGCCGCCTCGACGAAAAGCTGCACGCGCACCTGCATGACGTCCGAACGGACTGTGCGGGCGAACGGACCGATCAGCGACAATCCCACAGCGAGAATTACCTTGTCGACGCCCTGACCGAGAATGGCGATGAAGGCGACGGCCATGACCAGCGACGGCAGCGCCAGGATTGAATCGATCAACCGCATGAGAACCCATTCGAGCCAACCGGAGGAAAGACCCGCAGCCATGCCGAGAACCAGGCCGCCGACAGCGCCGAGCAGTACCGAAAGCAGACCGATCATCAGCGCATAGCGTGCACCATGAATGACGCGGCTGAGAAGATCCTGCCCGAAACTGTCCGTGCCAAGCCAGTGCGGTATGCTGCCAACCGGCACCATCATCGCGTCGATGTTCTGCTCGACAGGACTGAAGGGCGCGATCCAGGGTGCAAAGACGGCGGCGATGACATAAGCGAGCGTGACCAACAAGGCCAAGGTGAAGAACGGCCGGCGTATGAAGAAGGAGCTTCTGGCGGAGCCGGATGACGGCGCAAACGTTGCTTTTGTGGAACTCATTATCGTGCCCTCAGCCGGGGATCGAGGAACGGATAGGACAGATCGACCAACAGATTGACCAGGATAAACAGGGTTGCCGTCATCATTACGCCTGCTTGCACAACCACATATTCGCGCCCGAGCACCGCTGCGGTGATCATCTGGCCAATGCCCGGCAGATTGAACACGGTTTCGGTCAATACTGCGCCCTGAAGCAGCGCGCCAAGCTGAAGCCCGAGCATCGTTGCAAGCGGCATGGCGATGTTGCGAACACCGTGAACCCAGATAACACGCCATTCCGGCTCACCACGGGCCCGCGCTGCCGCGATATAGGGTTGCTCCATGACCTCGATCAGCGTGGCACGCGTCAGGCGAACGATCATGCCGACGAAATAGGTTGAAAGCGTCATCGCCGGCAAGATCATGTGATAGGTGCCGCCGACGAAGTCTTCCCACGGCGCCACGAAGCCCATGACCGGGAAGAGCCCGAACTTCACCGCAAAGACCCAGATCAGCAGAATGCCCAGAAAGAAAGAGGGAAAAGCCGTCACGGTCAGCGCCCATGACGCGACGCCGATATCCCATACGGTATCCTTGCGCACGGCAGATAGAACCCCAAGCGGAACCCCTGTGACGACGGCAAGGCCGAGAGCGGCTGCGGCCAGGGTTAGCGTGACAGGCAAGGCTTCAACGAATGCGTAGGTGAAGATATCAACGCGGGCGATGTAGGACGTACCCCAATCGCCCGTCATGAAATTGCCAGCCCAGGTGAGATACTGTTCGAACACAGGCCGATCGAGGCCCAGTTCACGCATGATCGAGGCATGGGCTTCCGGGGAATATTCTGAACCGAGCAGAATCTGGACCGGATCGCCCGGCGCCAGCTTCAACAAGGTGAAGCTGGCGACGGAGACGATAAACAGGACCATGAGTGTCTGCGCGATCTTCGAGAAGATCTTGCGAAGCATCAGGAGAGGCTCATTCCATGCAGGTTGATCAGGTCGGCAGGAATGTAGTTGAAGCCCTCAACCTTGGTGCTGAACACCTTGTAGATCGGCATATGCGTGAGCATTGCGATGGGCGCCTCGTCGATCAGGAGATCCTCGGCGGCATTATAGAGTTTGGACCGCTCCTTCACATCAAGAATGCCCTGCGCTTGGGCGCACAGCTGGTCGAAATCGGTGTTTACCCAGCCCGGATAGTTCCACGAACCATCGGAGCGGAATTCCGGATAAAGCGTTTCATCCGGATCAAGGTCGGCAACCCATTCGAAATCGAACATGTCGAAGTCACGATCGTTGCGACGTTGCACCCACGCGGTCGGTTCCATCAACTCAAGCTTGGCCTTGATGCCGATCTCCGCCAGCATCGGCACGATGGTCTGGGCGACGCGGGTCGAAACGGCCGTGCGCTCAGACATGATGTAGACTGCCTCAACCTCACCCTGGTTCGCAGCTTTGGCACGAAATGCCTTTGCCTTGTCCAAGTCGAAATAATGGCCACGGCCCGACGAGGCGATATTGGGATCGAAAAAGCCCGTCATCGGCGGTGAGATCGGTGTGAAAGCCTGCTGGGCGCGACCGAAATAAGCCTGCTTGATGACCGTTTGGCGATCAATCGCATAGGCAACGGCGCGACGAAGATTGACGTCTTCGAAGGGTCCTTTGCGAGTGTTCATGCCGACAAAGGAATAGTTTCCTTCAATGCCGCCATAAACCTTTGCTCCGGGAAAGGCTTCGACCTGCGGGAGAAGCTGGAGCGGGCAATTCGACATGCCATCGATCTGGCCGGCCATGAGAGCGGCGACCGCTGTCGAGGCCTCACGCATGATCAGGAAGGTCGCCTTGGCGATCTTCGGCATGCCCGGTTCGAAATAGTCGGGGTTGGCTTCCAGCTCGATCGAGTCGTTTTCGCGCCAACTGACGAATTTGAATGGACCGGTTCCAACAGGGTTGCGGCCGTAATTTGCACCATATTTTTGTACGGCAGCCGGGCTGACGATGGTACCGGCGCGACCGGTGGAGCCGGTCAGTGCGACAGGCAGGAAGGCATAAGGCTTGGAGAATTTCAGACGCACCGTTAGCGGATCGACAATCTCGATTTCTTCGAGAAGCGCCAGTTTCCAGGCATGGGGCGACTTGGGTTCACCCGACTTGACACGCAGAAGAGAGAATTTGACCGCCTCGGCATCGCATGCTGTGCCATCGTGGAACGTCACGCCGTCCCGCAGCTTGAACAGATGGGTCTTTTCATCTTCAAGCACCCATTCTTTAGCCAAATCTGGCTCGAAACGCACAGCGTCACCGTCATAGGTGACCTTGAGCAGGCCATTGTGGATGTTGTTTATGACCTGAATGGCATTCAGGAAGCCGGTAAAATGCGGATCGAGTGTATCGATGTGGGAAAGGGATGCAATGCGGATATGGCCACTTTGTGCAGCTTGCGCCATGCCGGGTAGCAACCCGGCGCCAGCACCGGCAACTGCTGCAGCGCCGACACCCTTCAAAAAACTGCGCCGACGCATTTGGGCGGAAATACGTGCTTCGAGAATGCTCTTGTGATCTGTGTCGTCCATGACGTTCCCCTGGTTTTATGTCGCTCCTTCCAAGGTTGTTTCAAAGCCCAGATCATGGCCGATGCGGCACAAATCGAGCACCTCTGCAGGCCTCTCTCAACTTCAAGAGGCACGGCTGCATTGGTCTCCCTATCGCATTCGCATTTTTTTTGTTAAATTCATATTGTCAGCATATGTATACATAAACAAGAGAAAAGTGTTTCTGTGACAAAAATGGGTGTTCAATCACAGGGTCGAGCAGCCGATCTGGTCCATGCAATGATCGTAGAGCGCATCGTCACCGGCATAATGCGCCCCGGAGAGATGCTAAGCGAAAAGGCACTTGCGGACGACTTCAATACGTCCCGAACGCCGGTGCGCGAAGCACTGCACCGATTGAGCGCAGAAGGACTGGCGGAGCGTGGCGCGCGCAGGGCTTTTATCGTCAAACGCATGGATATGGACGCGTTGCAGGCGCTCTTTGAAGCGGTTGGTGACCTTGAAGCGCTCATGGCCGGAAAGGCCGCCCTGCGCATGACTGAGATCGAGCGTCAGATGCTGTCCTCGATTGTCGAAGAAGGTGAGCGACATGCAAGTGACCCTGTTGCCTATGCCGCCATCAACACACAATTTCACGCCGCCATCAGTGCCGGTGCGCACAACCCCATCCTTTCGGCAACTCTCGCCGAACTGAACCTGCGAACTCTGCCATGGCGCGGTGCGCAGTTCAGTAATCGCTCCAACCGGATGAAAAGTTCGCGCGCGGAGCACAGGGCAATTTGCGAAGCCATCGCTGCACGCGACGCTGCAGCGGCCGAAAATGCCATGCGGAGACATGTGGCCGCTGCACTCATGGTCATTTCCGAGGTCCTCGCAGAAACCGAGCACGAGGGATGACGGCGCTGGCATCGCCTTAATCTGGCAAAGCCCGTGATCGTTGCTTCGGCATAAATTTAGAGCTGGTTCGGGAAGGGCACATTCTGGTCGATACACTGGGCATGCGTCTGAAAGCCGAGCTTCACTCGCCAGGAATTCAGGATTGCGACGGAGCGGCGCCTGTTTTCGACAAGCTTACCAATCGATTTCCGTTCCCTTAGAAAATCTGCGGCGATGGCGGCTACCAAGGGCCGATTGTAGAGGAGGCCGGTACGAGACCTATGGAAATTGTCAAACGCAATCGGGTCTCTTTCAGGTGCTGCAGAAGAGATGGATAGTCGAGCGGCTCTGACGGTCGATCAAACACGAGGAAGTCTACTTCGACGCCTACAAGACCGTGTCAGAGGCCCGCGCTGGCCTCTGTCAATATCTGAGCTGCGACAACAGCCGAAGTCTACATTCATCGCTTGGCCGGCAGACGCCGGATCAGGCCTACTTCAACGCGCTGGTACCGACGATGGTGGCGGCATAATCGAGGCGGAAATCCACTTAGCAAGACGCCCGAAGCTGTTCAGACAAACCGAGCACATGTCTCACGCACGACATCCGCCTTGCTTGCAAACGGGATAAGAGCCGAACTCATGGGTGATTCATCGATGTGGGCCGCCGCGGTCCTTGACCATATCGGCTAGGCGGCGGAAAACGCGTGGTGACTGGCGAACGCCATCGTGTTCGTACTCGTTCGTGACCCAGCTTTCGACATTGCCAACACGCGCGGCCGTGTCGAGCGACAGTTCGGCATCTACATACATATCATCGAAGTAGATGGCAGCGGCCACGGGCACCTCATTGTCGGCCAGCCGTGACAGATCGTATAACGGTCCATAGCTTTCTCGTGCCGCAAGCGCCGAAGCCCCGGCCCGGAATGGTCGCAATGATCGGATCTCCTCAAACATCCAGGGGAACATCATCTCGCCGGTAAATGGCAATGGTCTGCGGGTCTCGGCAAAATCAGGAAACTCGGCACGCAGGCGTTCAGCTGCCCAGCCCGTTGCTCCCACGCCTTGCCCGTAAATGCTTTCCTGCAGGACTGCGAATAGCGGATTGGCGTCATAGGAGGTAAGTGCCATCACCGAGGCCAGGAAGGTGTCCGAAAGCCGCTCTTCCGTCCCGTTCGCGAAGGCTTCGTCGACGAGCCAGTGAATGTTTTCGAATCCGGGCGCCATGCCGAAATCGATGCCGACAGTCTGCAGGCGCCGTACCGAAAGGCGGTCGCCATCGGGGAGGAGCACCTTGTTGGCGGTGATGAAATCGGCAATCCGGCCGATCCGCTCCCGGTCTTGCGGATAGCGCTCGTAATATCGTTTGGTCTTGGCGGCCACGCGCGGGTAGGTGCGGCGATAGACGTCGTCGGCGGTCGCCGACAAGCCGGCAAGTCCTCCAGTCACATAGCAGGCTGCAAGGCCTTCCGGTGCCATCGAGAGGTAGCTCATTGTCAGAAAGCCGCCATAGCTCTGGCCAAGCGTTTCCCACCGCTTGCCGCCATAGAGGGTTTTGCGGACATGCTCGAAATCCGCGACGATACTGTCAGCGCGAAAATGCAGAAGATAGTTTGCGGCTGCCTCGCCATCGCGTCCAAAGCGTTCCATCGTTGCGGTTTGTATGGGTGTGCTGCGTCCGGTTCCACGCTGGTCAATGAGGATAACGCGATGGGTGCGGATCGCTTCAAACAACCAGGGTGGCCCACCATTTGCTGGCCTCGGCGACTTACCGCCTGGACCGCCTTGCAGGAAGGCAAGCAGCGGAAGGTCCTCACTGCGTCGCACCGGATCACAGACTTCGCGGACGAAGACATCGATGCTCTGGCCGTCCGGTTTCGACCAGTCCAGCGGGACAGGGATAGACCGGTCCCGAACGAGAAGACCGGGAATGATATATTCGGAAACCGTCACTGATCTGTCCTTTGTCACTTGTCCGATGAAGCGGCCGATAGCCGCAAAGATCGCTTATCCTGCGTATCGCCGCCATGCACCCGACGCCAGCTGGAGTACCGAATTGTGGTCCGCAAATGGCCACCTGCTACCATCTCAGACGGCCAGCGAACGCTCGGTGTCGCAGTCGAACAGATGCATCTGGTTCATGTTGATCGAGAGGGGCATGATCGCGCCAGCCTTGAGACTTATATCCGGATCGATGCTGGCGCAGATTCCGGTCGTTCCGAGGTTGAAATAGACCATGGTGGTCGAGCCGAGCGGTTCGACAAGGTCGACCAGCGCATCGATCGCCATCCATCCAGCGCGCTCCTGCCTGCTGGAGATCGATTCAGGCCGGATGCCAAATGTTACCCGTCGACCGGCGTGTTGGCGAAATATATCGATCTTTGACCTTGGGACGGCCAGGCGCATGCCGTTCTCCAGCACAACGAACAGCGCTTCGCCTTCCGCAACCAATTGCGCTGGCAGGAAGTTCATCGATGGAGAGCCGATGAAGCCGGCGACAAACTTGCTCACCGGATTGCGATAGAGGTCCTGCGGCTCACCCATCTGTTCGACGATGCCCTGGTTCATCACCACCACGCGATCCGCCATGGTCATGGCTTCCACCTGGTCGTGGGTGACGTAGACCGTGGTCGTCGGTAACAGTTGATGAAGGCGTTTGATCTCGGTTCGCATCTTCACCCGGAGCTTGGCGTCCAAATTCGACAACGGTTCGTCGAACAGGAACACTTTCGGATTGCGCACGATGGCGCGCCCCATGGCGACGCGCTGACGCTGGCCACCGGAAAGCTGGCCGGGCCGACGGTCGAGAAGCTCGGTGATGTGCAGGGTCTCTGCTGCCATCTTGATCCGCGCTTCGATCTCCCCTTTGGACATGCTCTGCTGCTCGAGGCAGAACGATATGTTCTCCCGGACCGACATATGTGGGTAGAGCGCGTAGTTTTGAAACACCATCGCGATATCCCGCTTGCCGGGACCGAGCGTGTTGACCACCTTGTCGCCGATGATGATCTGACCATCGGAGATGTGTTCGAGGCCCGCAATCATCCGCAATGTGGTCGATTTCCCGCAACCCGACGGACCAACAAAAACGACGAATTCCTTGTCCGCGATTTCCAGGCTCACCCCGCGCACGGCCTCGTAGATGCCATAGGATTTGACGACGTCCTTGAGTATCAGTTTTGCCATGTCGATTTCCTAGTCTTCCAAAAGCCAGACCTGCATCGCGCCATGTTCGCGATTGGCCCAGAGGTGATAGGGAATGGCCTTGAAGGCCTTTGGCTTGAGGGCTGGCGGAGCGTTGCGGTAGAGCACGCCTGTCCAGTCCCCGGCATCCGCTTCCATCGCTTGGCCTTCCAGCACCACGGCACCACCGAGCAGACCCGCTTCGAAACGAGGTTCTATGACACTGTCGGGGGAGATGCGCAGCCGTTGTGGTTCTGTACCGATATCCGTCTCCTCGACGCAATAGACCACCGGACCGCGCTTGAAGGCAACACGATGCGCATCTTCGCCGACGGCCGGATGGGCGTAAAGCCGCTCGACGGGCATGTCGAAGGATAGACGGATTTCGTCGCCATCCTTCCATTCCCGGCTGATCTCGATATATCCCTTGTTGATCGTCTTCGGCCAGTCGATTTCCAGGCCGTTGATCCTGACGCGTGTGTTTTTGCTCCAGCCGGGGTTACGCAACCGGAACGTGAGGGAGACGGGATCAGTGAGGCCAACCGACAGGCACACGTCGCCCTCCCAGGGATAAGCCGTATCCTGGCGAAGGCGAACGAAATGACCTTCGACGTCCAGCTCGGCCGTGTTGGCGCCGTAGAGATGGACTGCAATATCGCTACCCTTCACCGAATAAAAATACTGGCCGAGCGACGTGATCATGCGGGCGAGGTTGGTGGGGCAACAGGGGCAATTGTGCCACTTCCAGCGCCGGTTCTGTCCGTGACTTTCAAGGACATTCTCGTAGAAATAATGCTCTCCATCGCGCGAGATGCCGGAGAGCGCGCCATTGAACAGTACAGTCTCCAACGCATCGGTGAATTTGGCGTCGAGATCGATCTGGGCCATGCGATGCCCCCAGAAGCCCAGTGCTACGGCTGCACATGTCTCTGCATAGGCGGTCTCGTTTGGCAGGTCGAAAGCGCGGGTGAACCCTTCGTTCGAAGCTGATGGTCCAAGGCCTCCGGTGACATAGAGCTGGCGACCTGTGAGGTTGTCAAACAGACGATCGCAAGCCGCCTTCAGGCTTGGATCATCGTTTTCATAGGCAAGGTCGGTCATTGCCGAGAACAGGTACATGGCACGCACGGCGTGACCGACGACTTCTGTCTGTTCCCTTACCGGCATATGGGCCTGACTATAGGCATAGGTCGAATAGACATAGTCTGCCGGATTTTCACCGCGCCGACGGGCTTCCTCGTCGAAGTACGACGGCATCTGGCCGCGTTCTTCAACGAAATAGGTCGCCAGATCGAGGTGACGTTGGTCGTTTGTCAGTCGATATAACTTGACGAGCGCCAGTTCAATTTCCTCGTGGGCGTCGTAGCCGCGCAACTGACCAGGACCGGTACCGAACATGTCGATGATATGATCGACGACACGGATCATGACGTCGAGGAAACGCCGTTTGCCGGTGGCCTCGAAATAGGCGATTGCGCCTTCCAGCAGGTGGCCCATCGAGTACATTTCGTGCAGGTCGCGCAAGTTGGTCCAGCGCTTTTCCGGCTCGCGACGGATGAACCAGCTGTTGAGATAACCGTCGGTCATCTGACCGTGCTCGAGCTTTGCGACGATCGCGTCGATCTTGGCTTCGATTTCCGGATTCGGGTTGTTTTTCAGCGTGTAGCTGGCTGCCTCGATCCACTTGCCGAAGTCGGAATCGAAGAAGTGCTGCATTGACAGGCCACTTGGCTGTATCGGTCGGGCCAAAGGACCCGCAGGCTGGTCGAAATCGAGCACTTCAAGAAAACCTTCCTCTTCCAAGCGCATATGCTGGGTCGGAATAGTCACGTCGCGCACGGTTTGCGACCAGCTCTTCCAGAAGCCGGCCTCGAAGGATACCCGGGTATGGTCGACCGGAACGTAGCGTTCAAAATGACGCGCAGCGTTGCCGTCCGCCTTTTTGAGGGACGAAGACATGGGAACTCCTTTGCAGATATCTGCGGGTTATTTCACGGCGCCGGCGGTCAGGCCGCGCACGTAGTAGCGTTGCAATGTGAGGAACAGCAGGATGCAGGGCACCATGGTGACGGTGATCCCCGCCTGGAGTGCCCCCCAGTCGATGATGCCGTAGATGCCGGACGACACGTTCACGAGCATGATCGGCAGGGTGAACTTGTCCTGGTCCGACAAGAAGATCAGCGCTGCCAGAAACTCGTTCCACGAATTGAGAAAGGCGAACATGGCAACCGTCGCGACGCCTGGGAGCGCCAGCGGCATCATGATCCGGCGCATCAATGTCCATTGCGACGCGCCATCGATCCTGGCCGCTTCTACCAGCGCAACGGGTATGGCGTCGAAGGCGTTGCGCATCATGAAGATCGAAAACGGCAGCTGGAATGTGGTGTAGACAAGCACCAATCCAAGCAGATTGTTCTGCAGTCCCAGGAACTTCAGGATCAGGAAGAGCGGTGTGAGGATCGACTGGAACGGGATCATCATCGTCGCCATCACTACCACGAATATCAGCGATTGGCCGGGAAAGCGGAATTTCGAAAACCCGTAGCCGGCTGGCACCGAGACACCCACCGTAAGCACGATGGTGCCAAACGCGATCAGCACGGAATTGCCAGCGTAGACGTACCAGCCCGCGCCAACATGTTCGAGCTGACGATAATTCTCCAGCGAGAACACCTTGGAAAACAAGGCAACCGGATTGGCGAGTGCTTCAGCGGCTGGCTTGAAGGAATTTGCGAACGACCAGACGATTGGCATCAGGAAGAAAATGGCCAGCAACAGCGATACGAGAAGAAAGGTGATGTGACTGACCCGCTCAGGTGTCGCTCCGCGGAGATTGGAATTGCTCATCGACCTTCCTCCGGGCGTTCGCGGATAAAGCTCAGCTGGATCGAACTGATGGCAACGAGAACCACCAGAAGGGCAAAGGAAAGTGCCGAGCCGTAACCGAGCCGGTAGGAGGAGAAGGAGGCGAGATAGATCGAAAAGACCGCTGATATCGTGCTGTTTTCCGGTCCACCCTGAGTGATGATGAAAAACTGGTCGAATGCCAGCATCGAAGAGGTGACGTTGAGCACCAGAGCCAGCAGCAAGGAGTTGCGCATCAGGGGAAGGGTGATGCGGCGGAATCGTGAAAATACACTGGCGCCATCGATCTTCGCTGCTTCCACGATGTCAGTTGGTATGCTCTGGAGGCCGGTCAACAGAATGACCATGGTAAAGCCGGCCGTTTTCCAGACGACCATCAGTATGATGACAGCCAATGCTGTCCAGAATCCTTCCAGCGGACGGGGTGCCGAATCCACGAGGCCGAGGGACAGCAGCAGGCGGGAGAAGACACCACTGTCGGGATTGAGCAACCACATCCACAGTGTCGACGCTGCACCGAACCCGATGACCACGGGCATGAAAAAGAGGGTGCGGAAAAAACCAGCGATTTTCAGCGGTCGGTCAACCAGCAGCGCCAAGGGAAACGCAACGGCAAGAATGGCTGCCGTGACCAGCACGGTATAGAGCAACGTAAAGCCCATGGAATGCCAAAGCTGCGAATCGGCGAATAGCTCGTAATAGTTTTCGAGACCGATAAACTTCCGTCGGCCAAGCAGAGGCCAATGATAAAAACTCATCCAGACGGTCATCGCCAGTGGGATCACGAACAATCCGGTGATGAAGATCATGCTCGGTGCAATGAATGCCAATCCCAGCCAACCGTGTGGCTTGCGGGCTGTGGCTCTCATCGGAACGATGCGCGCCTCATCTATCTCGGTCTTGGGCACCAAGGTCATCAATCCTCTTTCAACATGAATAACAGTCACCTGAGACAGAAGCCGCAAATCCCAGAAAGATCCGGATCTTGCAGTCGCGGAGGGGCGATAGCTCGCCCCTCCGTCTGGCATCAGGGATTGGTCCGGTCGAGGATCTTGGTGAAATCATCCTGCGCCTTCTTGATCGAGGCGTCGACATCGTCACCGAATATCGCCCCCTGGATCAGGTTCAGGAAGGGACCGGTGCGGCTGACAAAAAGCTCATCCGAAGAGAAGGTGTAGGGCGTACGCGCCTTTGAGAGCACGTCATAGGCAACCAGGTTCCGTTTGTCGAACTGCGCATAAGCCTCTTCGGCAAGGTCGGTCCGCGACGGCATGCCGGATTCCTTGGTGATGAAGACCTGTTGTTCCGGCTCCATGTAGAACTCGACGAAGTCGAGAAGAACCTTCTTCTTTTCGTCGCTGATCCCCTTGATCAGGGCAAGGGAGTCGCCGCCGGCGAAGCTCGATTGACCGCTCTTGGCACCCGGAATGGCCGCAACCTCGAACTTGACATCGGGATATTTGCTGGTGAGCAGATTGACGATGTAGGAACCGGTCATCAGCACGCCGACCTTGCCCGACGCGAAGGCCTCGACCGCGTTGTTGCCGTTGCCAGATCGCGAGGTCGGATGAACTGCGCCCGAGGACCACATGTCGCGATAGGCAGCAAAGGTCTCTCTCAGCGCTGGCGTATCCACAGTCGCCTGACGCCCGTCTTCGCTCAGGATGTCGGCGCCGGCGGCCCAGATATGCGGCAGAAAGTCGTAGATCAGCCAGCTTCCCGAATTTGCCACGAAGTAAAAACCGTAGATGTCGTCGCCGAGCGCCCGGATTTTCTTGGCATCTTCGGCAATCTCTTCCAGCGAGGCCGGAGCCTTGGTTGGATCAAGTCCGGCTTTTTCAAAAAGATCGGTATTGTAGGCGATGATCGAGGCATCCGGCAACGCCGGCACGCCGTAGATCTTGTCTTCATAGGTGCCAAGCCGGATATGCGACGGGCTGAGAGCGTCGGCGTAGGGCAGGCCCTTGACGAAGTCGGTGATGTCTTCGAGCGCGTCGTTTGCCGCAAATGTTGGAAGGTAGATGAGATCGAGTACGGCGCCATCCGGCGGTGCGCCGCCGGCGATTGCGGCACCGAGTTTTGGTACCATCTGCTCTGCAGTGATCTGAGTGACCGTAACCTTGTCTTCGTGCTTGGCATTGTATTGCTCAGCGAGCGCCTGCAGCACGGCACCCGATGATGTTCGGACCCACAGATCGACCTCTTCAGCGCTTGCGGCGGATGTCGATGCAAGGAGCGCGAATGTCGCCACGAGCAACTTTGCTTTGAACATGGAATTCCCCTTTTTGTATTCTGAAGGCTGATTAATGCGGTGGGCCTGGGGAAACGCTATGAAAGAAAGTCTGTGTTGTCGACCGCGTATAGGTTGGGAAAAAGTGAGAAAATGAGAAAAGCTTTTCTCACAATTGATTTTGTTTGATAAAAGGTTTTCTCTGTTATTTTAGGCGACGGGGATACCTCCATGAAGAAAACCCGGACCACAATCCATGATGTTGCGTCGGCGGCAGGTGTCAGCATTTCGACCGTGTCGAAAGCACTCAACGACACCGGGCGCATGCAGACCGAGACACGTGAGCGGATCCGAAAAGTCGCAGACGATCTGCAGTTTCGCCCGAACGCGTTGGCGCGCAGCCTGCTGGGCAAGCGCAGCTTTTCCATTGGCCTTTTGACAAACGACACTTACGGTCGCTTTTCTTTGCCGATGATGTCCGGCGTTTCCGAAGCACTGGTCGACCATGGCGTTTCGGTGTTTCTGTGCGCCACCAATGACGACCAAGAACTGACACGCAGGCATATCGACGCGCTTCTGGACAAACAGGTCGACGGCATCATCTTTTCCGCTACACGCCTGGATCGCCGTCCGCCGATCGACCTGTCGCGCCTGTCTGTTCCTGTCGTCTATGCCTTTGCCGAAGGACCGACCGGGAGTGTCGCGCTGCTGCCGGATGATGACCAGGGCGCTCGGCTCGCGGTGGAACACCTAATTGCGCGGGGACGCCGACATATTGCCCATATCACTGGCCCAAGTGACTATAGGGCAGCACGTTTTCGCGCCGAAGCCTATCGGCGCATCTGTGGCGACGCGGAACCGGTTCTCTATGGCTACTGGACCGAAGAGTGGGGTCACGAGGCCGTCAAGCAACTCTGGTCGCGCGACGGGGCACCGCCGGACGGTCTGTTTTGCGGCAATGACCAGATCGCTCGCGGCGTGATCGATGCCCTCAGAGACCGCAACATGTCCATTCCCGACGACGTTTCCGTCGTCGGATTCGACAACTGGGATGTTGTGGCGGAACAAACGCGTCCGGCATTGACAACGATCGATATGGAGCTAAAGGAGCTTGGACGACAGGCAGGACTTGCCATTCTCGCTCTGACCAAGGGGCAGACGTTCAGCGGTGGGGTCAGAAAACTCCCCTGCAGCATTGTCGTCAGGCGATCAAGTTGAGCGGCTTGCCCCAATTGAAAGTATTCGCCATAGGGAGAATTCGGGAATTCTATATCATCTCTTTGGCATTTTTAAACTTCTGCTCGACAAGCGACGAATCGTGATGGCGAATACGAGAATCCATTAAAAAAGACATATGTCTGCTATATTGGATAATTGATCGCTGCGACGATAGGGGAACTGTTTTGACCAGCATACACTGTAGAAATGTAGGGACCTCTGAGGCATCCTTGTCGTTCCATTGAAACCAAAAGGATGGTCAGCCATGATCCAGTTCAGGCGGGAAGTCCCATAGAAACTGCGCAGTCTCCGATTTACAGACGCTTGCCGCGACGTTGTTAGAACCTGTCGCTAATTTGGAATAGGCAGCGCCAGCTTTTATCGTTGGAAATCGACCTTCGAACAGCACGGCGAGGTGGGTCTTGAGAACCGCTCGTCTGCGTCTGCTGCTGAAGGAGAGGATCACGCCCCGTTCGGTTCTTCGCTTCTCTCCACCCCTCGCCCTCGGTTTCACCCTGGTGGTCGTTCTTCAGAGCGTCGCCATTCTCAACCAGTGGTTCGATAGTGGTGCTGCCCTAGCCTGGGCCGGGACAGATCCGGGTGCGATGAGGCTGGTCTGTGCCGCGGTTTCCATCTTGTCGCGGCGGCTCTGCGGGCGATCGGGAACATGAGCACCTGCATCGACGGCCCGCCACCGCCTTAGAATATCTCGTCCTTGACGACATAGCCGCGACTGAATGCTTCCTCGCCAACTCGGCCTCACTGAGTGTCGCGTGCCTCTAACCGCGGGGCAATCAGGACGTGTTCGGTCTTGCTGCGGCCGCCGATCCGGCTCAGCAGAAGGTCTGCCGCACGGCGTCCCATGGCGGTCGGTCCCTGGTCAATGCTCGACAGACCGACCAACGGGATCGAAGCGGGTGGAGAATTGTCGTAGCCGATGATCGCCATGTCTTCCGGCACGCGCACGCCACTCGTGCGACAATCAGCCAAGAGTGGGATTGCATCGAGGTCCGACCAGACAAATACTGCGCGTGGCCTGTCCTTGGACGACAGGAAGGATGCGCGTGCCTCTGTTCTGTCTTCGCCTGGTGGCGGCAACCGGAAGATACGCGCATGTTCCGCCAGACCGGCGTCATGCATCGCCTGATGATAACCAGCCTCGCGCTGCACGACGACCTCGGAGGGTACTGATGCCTGGCCTTCATAGCTGACCATGGCGATGTCGCGGTGACCCTTCGCGAACAGGGTCTCTACCGCCAGCATGGCACCCTTGCGGTCATCTGAGTTCACCGTATCGAAGGCTGCCGCTTCTTCGTGATGTGCAATGACGACCATAGGAATCTGACGGGCCAGCCTCTCCAGCATTTTTCCAGATGAATGCGGTGCGATGAGCAAGACCCCGTCCACCCGACTGTCGATCATCGCCTCGATCATCGATGCTTCGATACGGCTGACTGAGAGCCCCATTCCGATCAAAGCCTTATAACCATTTTCCGCCAGCCGCTCATTGGCGCTTTCGATGACGCCGGGCAAGAAGGGGTTGGACAGTTCGATGACCAAAATGCCGATCGTATGCGTCTGCCCGCGCATGGCGCGTGCTGCAATCGAGGGCCGGTAGCTTAACTTCTCTATGGACTGCTCGACTTTATGGCGCAGCTGCTCGCTGACCCCATAAGCATTGCGCAGAACTTTGGAAACGGCGGCAACTGACACGCCCGCATCTTCAGCGACATGGCGAATGGTGATGCGCGTTGCATCTTTGCTAAATGACTGACCTGCCATAGAAAATCGATAATCTCCCGCTTTCCGGAAGCATATTCAAAAAAAACTTGCACGGCAAACTATTTTGTAGAATGATACACATAGAACGATATACAAACGGGCTCGGGAGAGGCCTGGGAGGCAATTTTGTTGAAGCAGATGGATAGCCGCAGCGATGCTGCGGCCGAGAATTTTTCAGAGCCTATGTCTGTCGTTTCGGCTGTCATGATCGCACCCAGCTGCGATGCGGGGCAGGGTACGGCTGGGACTTTCGTATCGCGTGAATTCCAGCTTGATGCTGTGCCTTCGACGGCGCGGCTGCGGATATCGGCGCTTGGGCTTTACCGGGCCTTCATTAATGGTCGCCGCGTGGGCGATGACCTCGTCACTCCGGGCTGGACCTGCTACGACGACCGTATTGCCTATCAGGCCTATGATGTTGTCCCTTTGCTGCAGCCCGGTGAAAACCGCATCGAGATCTGGCTCGGGGACGGCTGGTACCGCGGCCAGCTTATGTGGGCGGCCAACCCCGTCTTCAACTGTTGGGGCGCAAAGGTCGCGGCGATCGCTGAACTGACCAGCGAAGACGGCCTCATTCTCGCAACGGACGGAGCCTGGCGGAGCGGCTTTACCCCGATCACCCGTAACGGCATCTATTATGGCGAGGATTGCGACGCACGCATCGTGCCGCGGGATCAGGATGGTGTGCGTATCCTCGACTTTGACGTGAGCCGTCTTGTTCCCCACGAGGCAGACGCGGTCAAGGAACTTGCGCCACTTCAGCCGATCGACAACTGGAGCGAGCCCGATGGCCGCATGGTCTATGATTTTGGCCAGAATGCCGGGGCCTATATCCGCATCAGGGCTCGCGGCACCGCCGGTGCCGCAATCCGTATAGAGCATTCGGAGGTTCTGGGGCCGGACCGCTTCTTTGACAACCGCAATTATCGTTCCGCCAGAGCCGAGCTTCACTATACGCTCAAGGGGGAAGGGGAGGAGGTCTATGCGCCGCTCTTCACTTTTATGGGCTTTCGCTATGCGCGTCTGACACTTCAAGGTGTCGTGGATCTGACGGCGATCGAGATGGTGCCGATCAGTTCCGTGCCTGTCATTGCCGGCGGTTTCACCTGTGGTGAAGCGGCTGTCAACAGGCTGGTTGAAAACACCATCTGGTCGCAGCGCTCGAATTTCATCGAAATTCCGACCGATTGCCCGCAGCGTGACGAGCGCCTGGGCTGGACCGGCGACGCGCAGGTCTTTGCTGGAACAGCCTGCTGGCTTGCCGACAGCCAGCGTTTCCTGACGAAGTATTTGCGCGATGTGATACATGATCAGCGGCCGAACGGGGCCGTGCCGCATTTCTCGCCCGATCCGACCCGCCTGCATCCAATCGGCGGCGACTGGGCCGGTTCGACCGGCTGGGGCGATGCCATCGTCATCATCCCCTGGCAGCTCTATCTCCACTACGGTGATCGGTCGGTGCTGCGGGAGTGTTTTCCCGCCATGCGCCGCTGGCTTGACTATCTCTGGGGCATATCAGGCGGGCCTGTCATTCGCCCGTCGGCCGTATGGGGCGAGCACGGCTTCACCTTTGGCGACTGGCTGCAGCCGGTTGGCGACAATCGTAAGCCGCGCCCGACGGTGGCAGACGATTGCGCCGCCACGCTCTATCATTTCATCTCGACGCAGCTGACCGCCGCAATCGCCGAAATTCTGGGCGAGCAGGAGGCGGCGACGGCCCTGGGCCGGCGGGCGGACGAAATCCGGGCGGCCTTCCGCCATGAGTTCTTCAGCCCGTCAGGCCGCATCGCACATAATGATCAAACGTCCTGGGCGCTGGCCTTCCTCCATGGTCTCGTGCCAGCAGAGTATGCGGAGGCCGGAAAGGCGTATTTTCGAAGGGTCGTTGAGGAAACCGACGGCGTGATCGGTACGGGTTTCATCGGCACGCCGGCCCTTCTGCCGGCGCTCACCAAGCTCGGCATGCTGGATCTCGCTGAAAAGGTTTTCCTCAATCGAAAGGTGCCCGGCTGGCTCTATCAGGTGGAGCGGGGGGCAACCTCGATCTGGGAGCGCTGGGATGCGATGGCTGAAGACGGTCAGATCTACGACCCAGAGATGAACAGTTACAATCACTATGCATATGGCGCGGTCTGCCAATGGCTTTTCGAAGATGTCGCGGGATTGAAACCCGTGGAGGACATGCCCGCCTTCGAGGAAATCGAACTCGACCCTGCCATCCTGCCGGGTCTTTCGCCGGTGGAGGCGTGGCACGATACTCGTTTCGGCCGTGTCACCGCAGGATGGAAGCTCGATGGCGAGAGGGTGACCTATACGGTCGTCCTGCCTGAAGGAATGACCGGCCGCATGGCCCCCGATCCCGCACGCCTGGGACTGACGCTCGACGGCCAGGCCTGTGCGAGAGGGGAAACCGTCCGGCTCGGCGCCGGTCTCCATACCATTACTTTCACTTTGAAGAACTGCGCCGCATGATGCCGGGAGGGGCAATGCGCCGCTGAAATTGCAGATGGTCAACCAGAGGAGGATACGACCATGATACCGAAGAGGAAATCGTTGCTTGCCGCTGCGCTGCTGGTTACGTCGTCCGGTGCTGCACATGCCGACACGATGCTCAGCATGCTGGTCGACAGCAATCCGGAGACGCTGGTGCTGATCGACACGCTGACCCAAGCCTATCAGGAAAAGCATCCCGACATCTCATTCGACGTCGAACAATATATCGGCGGTTCGGAAGGCGACAATGTCGTCAAGACCAGGCTTGCAACCGGCGAAGTACCCGACGTCCTGCGCTATAACTCCGGTTCTCTGTTTCAGGCACTGAAGCCGGAGCAGACGCTGGTCGATCTTAGCGATCTGCCGAGCGCCGGCGGTGTCATGGATGTCTTTCGATCTGTTGTCAGCGATGATAAGGGGCGTCTGCGTGGGGTTCCCTCCGGCGCGGCCATGGGCGGCGGTATCTTCTACAACCGCAAGATCTATGCCGATCTCGGACTTGAGGTTCCCAAGACCTGGGCCGACTTCATGGCCAACAATGCCAAGATCAAGGAAGCAGGCAAGGTCGCCGTCGCCCAGACGTATGGCGACACCTGGACGTCGCAGCTCTTCGTGCTGGCCGACTTTTATAACGTCATCACAGCCGTGCCGTCTTTTGCTGCTGACTATACCGCCAACAAGGCAAAATATGCGACGACGCCGGCAGCCTTGCGTGGTTTCGAGCATCTTGAGGAAGTTTTCAAAGCTGGCCTCAGCAACGCCGATTTCGGCGCTGCGAGATTCACCGATGGCATGGCCATGGTCGTCAATGGCGATGCGGCACACTATCCGATGCTGACTTTTGGCATCGGCACGGCGCAGCAGAACAATCCCGACAAACTCCAGGATCTCGGCTTTTTCGCCCAGCCGGGCGAGGATGCGAGCAAGAACGGGCTGACGACATGGATGCCGTCTGCACTGTATATCCCGGCCAAAAGCGAACATCTCGAAGAGGCAAAGGCCTTTGTCGATTGGGCTGCCAGTAAGGAAGCCTGCGAGCTGATGGCAAAGGCGGTGCCCTCCGGCCCCTACCTGATCAAGGGCTGTGAGCTGCCAAAGGACGTTCCGCAGGCAGTCGCCGACATGCTGCCCTATTTCGAAACGGAAGGTCGAACGGCTCCGGCACTGGAATTCCTATCGCCGATCAAGGGGCCGGCGCTCGAGCAGATCACGGTCGAGGTCGGTTCCGGCATCCGTCCCGCCAAGGACGCCGCCGCCCTGTATGACCAGGATGTCGAAAAGCAGGCCAAGCAGCTTGGCCTGCCTAACTGGTAACCTCCCGCCAGCATCCTCGTCCGGCCATCGGGCCGGGCGAGGTTGGCCTCAGGATAGTCTCATGATCCGTTCGAAATCTCCCTATCCCTACTGGTTCGTGTTGCCGGCAGCGATCGTGTTCACGGTGCTGTTTCTCCTGCCGACACTTGCCTCCTTCTGGTTCAGTTTGACCCGCTGGGACCTGTTTACAGCCGACTTCATTGGGCTTGAGAACTATCGCCAGTTCTTCAAGGAACCTTTTCTGGTCCAGGGTCTCGCCAACACGATCATATATGCCGTACTGACGTCCGGCGCAAAGACGGTTCTGGGCCTGCTGCTTGCGGTCCTCCTGACCTCCGGCCTCTGGGGCCAGGGTTTTCTTCGAACGGTGGTGTTCTTTCCGGTCCTCGTTTCGACCATCGGGGTGGGCATTACGTTTTCAATGCTGATGCATCCGACACGTGGGCTGTTCAACGTGGCGCTGTCGCTCATCGGCCTGCATGGTCCCGGCTGGCTGACTGATCCTTCACTGGCTCTCTATTCTGTCGTGCTCGTGGATGTGTGGAAGGGCATCGGCCTTGCGACCGTGATCTTCATTGCCGGCCTCGCCTCCATCAGTCCGGAATATTACGAGGCCGCACGCATCGACGGCGCGACGCGTCGCCAGCTCTTCTTTCGTGTCACCGTGCCACTGGTCAAGCCTGCGACCATCACCGTTGTGATGCTCTCCTTGATTGGCGGTTTGCGCAGCTTCGATCTCATCTGGGCGATGACGCGCGGCGGTCCCGGCTTTTCCTCCGATGTGCTGGCAAGCGTCGTCTACAAGCAATATCAGGCCGGGTTTTACGGGCTTTCGACCGCCGGCAATGTCATCCTCTTCGTCCTGATCGGCCTGATCGTGCTGCCGGTGACGATGTGGCTCAACCGCAAGGAGACTGACCTGTGAACGGCCGACGCCAGCTCTATACCGGCATTGCGGCCCTCGTCGCCGCGACGATCTTCTTCATCGTGCCGTTCCTGTTCATTATCTTGACGGCAGCCAAGACCAAGCAGGAAGCCTCGCTCTTGCAATTCTCCCTGCCGACCACATGGCAAGTGTGGCAGAACGTTATGGACGTAGTCTCAGCGCGCAACTACATGCTGTTGCTCGCCTATTTCAATTCCACCGTCATCACGGTCGCCGCCGTTTCACTTCTCGTGCTGTTCGGGGCCCTCGTTGGTTACGTGCTGCAGCGCCGACCCTCGCGCTGGAACCACGTGATCTACGGCTGCGTGCTGATCGGTCTGATGGTGCCGCCAGCCGTCGTTCCAACGATCTGGGTCCTGCAATGGCTCGGCCTGTTTAAGACGCTGACGGGCATGGTCTTCATCCAGGTGGCCTATGGGCTGGCCTTTTCTGTTCTGCTGTTCAAGAGCTTCATCGCGACGATCCCGCGTGATCTCGACGAGGCGGCGATCATTGACGGGGCAAAGCCCCTGCAGATCTTTTTCCGGGTGATCCTGCCGCTTCTGAAGCCGGTAACGGTGACGGTGATTGTCGTGCAGTCGATCGCAATCTTCAACGATTTCACCAATCCGCTCTACTACCTGCCAGGCCGCGAGAACGCGACAGTGCAGCTCACTCTCTATAATTTTCAGGGCCAGTTCATGACCCAGTTCAATCTGCTGTTCATGAACATTTTGCTCGTCACCATTCCGCCGTTGATTGTTTTCGTCTTCTTCAACCGGCAGATCGTCGCAGGCATGACCGCAGGCGCGGTGAAAGGATAAAGAATGGCAAGCGTCGTACTTGAAAACATCTCCAAGAGCTTCGGCAGCCTGGAGATCATGAACGGCATCAATCTCGAGGTTGCCGATGGGGAGTTCTGCGTCTTCGTGGGTCCTTCAGGCTGCGGGAAATCGACCTTGCTGCGTATGATTTCCGGGCTGGAGACGGCGACAGCGGGGCGCATCCTCATCGACGGCCAGGACATGACGCAAGCCGAGCCCTCGCAGCGCGGCATTGCCATGGTATTCCAGTCCTATGCGCTCTATCCGCACCTGACGGTTAGCGAGAATATCGGCTTCGGTCTGTCGCTCGCCCGGAGGCCCAAGGCGGAAATTGCCGCGAAGGTGAAGGCGACGGCCGAGACGCTGCAACTTACCCATCTGCTCGCCCGCAAGCCGAAGGCGCTCTCGGGTGGCCAGCGCCAGCGCGTCGCCATCGGCCGTGCTATCATCCGCGATCCCAAGGTCTTTCTCTTCGATGAGCCCTTGTCCAATCTCGATGCGGCACTGCGCGCGCAGATGCGGATGGAACTGACCGATCTCCATCAGAAGCTCGGTGCGACAATGATCTATGTCACCCATGACCAGGTCGAGGCTATGACCATGGCCGACAAGATCGTCGTGCTCAACGGCGGCCGCATCGAACAGGTTGGCTCGCCGATGACGCTCTATAATACGCCCGCCACTCCCTTCGTCGCAGGCTTCATCGGCTCTCCGAAGATGAACCTCTACGAGGGCGACGTGGCGGCGCGCGAGAACTGCAAGGTCTATGGCGTGCGTCCCGAACATCTCGCGCTGTCCACAAACGAGGGAAAATGGAGCGGCACGGTGCGCCATCTCGAGCGCTTGGGCGCCGACACGATTGCGCATCTGGAAGTGCCCGATCTCGGCACACTCGTCGTGCGAACAAATGGCGACGCATCGATTTCGCCGGGCGAGAACATTTTTGCCTCGCCGCTGCCAGATAAGGAACATCGATTTTGAGGCCTGGTCGCTAGCCTCGCGCTCACGTGGGTCGGGATTGAACCGCCCGAAATGTGCCCGGTCAATGCAGCGGCTGCCCGGATGTGGCACTTTCAGACATAACCGGCACCTGGTCGTCAACCTGAAGGTCTGCCGCATGGTTGTCGAGAACGGTGAGCGTCGGAGAGGATGGCACCTTCACCTGCGTAATTGCCGACAGGGCATTGGGTACGACGCTGAAACTTGCTGACAGAGCCGAAGAGGTAAAGCCGGCAAGGTTATCGGAAATCTGGCCGCTGGTATCGTTCGTGTATTTGAATACGTGAGCGACACCCATCGAGTAGCACAGGCCGAACTTCAATGGGTCATTGAAAATTGCCTCGGCGATGACCGGTTCGATGAGCACTTGGCTCGGCATGGCAGATCATTGATGTGTGCTATTCGGCGCTCCGGGCATAGAGCCCACGAAATTCGCGTGGGGAGACACCGACCTGACGTTGAAAGGCCTCATAGAAACGGCTGACGGAGCCAAAACCAGATTCGTATGCGACTGCGGCTGCGCTTTTCTCGCTCGATACGAGTAGTTTCTGCGCCGTGACCAACCGTCGGCGCACCAGATATTGCGTGATGGTCATGCCCAGTGACGCGCGAAAGAGCGACATCGCGTATTTGGGATGCAGTGCGACAGCGTCGGCGACATCGGAGGCCGTTATGCCACTCTCGGCATTGTCACTGATAAATCGTGTCATCTCCACGACCTTGCGATGACTCTTGGTCGTGGCAGTGCGGCCGGGCGTTCGTGGCGACATCGAATTTGTCCAGCCCATCGCATCGGCTCGCCGGAGCCTGAGTTCGACATGATTGTAGTTTATCTCCGCCAGTATGGAATCATCGCCCAGCAATTCGGTACGCACCTGTGTCAGCAGCAGGCGGTCCATATCCAGCTTCTCATCGACGTGGATGAAGCCGCCGCCGAGAATGGCAGTCTTCATCTCTGTGCTGAGCGCCGAGAACATGAACATTTCGAGCGGTACATAAAGGCATGCGAAGCGTGTTTCCGCCTCCGCGCGGCTGATCTGGTGCGGAATGGCACCCCAGAAGAAGACGAAATCGCCGTCTGCCACATCGATCGTTTGGGCATTGAAAATATAAGTCGCCCGCCCACTCAGGAAATAGTTGATCTCGATCTGATTATGGGTGTGCGGTCGTGACATCGGGACCACGAGTTCGCGCCTGTCGGCCGAAAACCTGTCCTCGGGCAGTCCAAACGGGTGCGCGCGTTTAAGGGTCATGCGCAGTAATCTTACTTTACCAGAATGAATTAGGCTACAACGAGACGAATTTTTGTGGACAGTTTGTATACAGTTAAATGCGTTAGGTTTTTCCTCCCAACCACCGAGGCGCATATGAAATTATCTCATCGGATTGCCATCTCATTTTTGGGCGCAGGCTTGGTCGCTGCGTCTCAAGCCGCCGCCGGCACGATCATCCTGAACGCGTCGGTTGCCAGTGCGCCCGACCGTGACGCTGTGAACGGCGCGGTGACGGCTTTCGAAAAGGCATATCCCGATATCAAGGTCGAGGTAAATTTCTACGACGAGGAGAGCAACAAGACCGCGATCCGCAACTGGCTGACCACCAGTCCGCCGGATATCATCAAGTGGTATGCCGGCAACAAGATGGTTCAGTTCGTCAAGCCCGGCTTGCTGGCAGATGTCAGTGACATCTGGACGCCTGAACTGAAGGCGGAGTTCGGCCCTGGTATGGTCGACTCCGTTTCGTATGATGGCAAGCAATATGGTATGCCAACCTCCTATTCGACCTGGGCCATCTATTATCGCAAGGACCTTTTCGACAGAGCCGGTGTGGAGCCTTACAAAACGTTTGACGAACTCGTTGCAAGCTGCAAGGCGTTCCGCGCACAGGGCATCACCCCCGTGGCGCTCGGTTCCAAGGCTCCTTGGCCGCTGGCCGGTTGGTTCGACTATATCGACCTGCGCCTCAACGGCTACCAGTTCCATATGGACCTGATGAACGGCAAGGTCAGCTGGACTGACGACAAGGTCAAGGCCGTCTTCGCCGAGTGGAAGAAGATGGTCGATGCCGATTGCTTCGCCGAAAATCACACCAGCCTGGCCTGGCGCGAGGGCCTCGCCCTGATGAACCAGGGGGACGCTGCCATGATGCTGATGGGCAACTACTTGATCTCCAGCCTGACGCCGGAAGCAGAGCCCATGACGGAAGCCATGAACTTCCCGGCCATCGATCCGGCGATCCCGCGTGCGGAAGATGCACCGATCGAGACCTATCACATTCCGGCAAAGGCCAGCAATATCGAGGATGCCAAGAAGTTTCTCGCCTTCCTCGGTAGGCCCGAGATCCAGACCCAGATGACGCAAGCCTACCAGATTTTGCCGGCCAATCCCAAGGCAACGCCACCAGCGAATCGCCTGCTGGAACAAAGTGCAAAATTGGCCTCTGGTGCGGAATTTTATGCCCAATTTATCGACCGAGACACCGCTGACACCGTCTCGTCCGTGGCCATGACCGGGTTTCAAGAGTTCTTGGTTCACCCGGATCGCCTCGATACCATCCTCAAGAACGTTGACCGGGCTGCCAAGCGCGCTTACGCCAACTGACATCCGCACAGACATGGTCGGGCAACCGGTCATGTCGCCAAGCCCTCGCCTAGCCGGCCGATATGCCGATAAATCCTCGGGCACAACGGGCTGATTGTTGCACGCATCTTATCAAGGAGCAGGCCACTTGGTCGAAACCCTCCTCCATCAGGTGGACATGGCCGCGCCGGCAGGTGTTTGGCGGCGCAACCAGCGGCGCCTCGCGCCGATCTTTCTGGTGTCACCCGCACTGCTCATGTTCGCTGTCTTCGTCATCCTGCCGGTTAGTCAGAGCCTGTGGCTGAGCCTTCACGACTGGGACGGCATCGGAGAAAGCCGTTTTGTCGGCCTCGACAACTATGTTGAACTGATCCACGACGATCCTGTGTTCTGGACAGCCTTGACCAACAACATCTACTGGCTGATCGCTTTCATGGCCGCACCCGCCTTAGGGCTGGCTTTGGCCCTGTTCCTCAACCAGAACGGTCGCGGCATGCGGTTGGTCAAGTCGCTCTACTTCATGCCTTTCGTGATCAGCCACGTGGTTGTCGGCCTGATGTTCGGCTGGTTCTTCAATGCCGAGTTCGGCCTGGTCAACCATATGCTCAACATGATGGGCCTGCCCTCGGTGGCGCTGCTGGAAAGCGAGACGATCGCGACATTTGCTGTAATCGCAGCCGGTCTGTGGCCGCAGATCGCCTATTGCATGATCCTCTATCTGACCGGTCTCACAGCGATCAATTCGGAGTTGCTGGAAGCGGCGCGGATGGAAGGGGTCAAGGGCTTCAAGCTGCTCTGGCATATCGTGCTGCCGCAGCTTCGTCCGGCAACCTCGATCGCGCTGATCGTCTCGGTGGTCGGGGCATTGCGCTCGTTCGACCTGGTCTCTGTGATGACCGGAGGCGGTCCCTATCAGTCCTCGACGGTGCTGGCCTTCTACATGTACGAGCAGACGTTCGGAGCTTTCCGCATCGGGTATGGCGCGGCCATCGCATCGTGCCTGTTCTTCCTGATGGATATCTGTATCGCCATCTATCTTATTCGAACGCTTCCGCGCCGGAGCCGCTGATCCATGTTTCCGCAACCGATAGACAAGGCCTCTCCCACCCGGCGCACTGGCTATTACGCCATGGTATGGGTGTTTCTGCTGATCTGGCTATTGCCGATCATCGGCATCGCCGTGACGTCGATCCGCTCGGTACAGGATCTCAATGCTGGCAATTACTGGGGCTGGCCCACAAGCTTCATGTTCGTCGAGAACTACAGCAGGGTCTTTACCTCCTCACCGATGCTGACATTCCTGCTCAATAGTGCGGTGATAACCGTCTTCTCGGTGATTGGCGCGATCGCGCTGTCATCGATGGCTGGCTTCGCGCTCAGCAAGTACCGTTTTCGTGGCAGTGTGCTGCTGCTGGCCCTATTCATAGCCGGTAATTTCGTGCCGTTTCAGATGCTGATGATTCCGGTCCGCGACCTTTCAATCGGGGTCCTGCATGTCTATGACACGATCTGGGCGTTGATCATCTTCCACATCGCTTTCCAGACTGGCTTCTGCACCCTGTTCATGCGGAATTTCATCGCTGAACTGCCGAGTGAACTGATAGAGGCCGCTCGCGTCGAGGGCGTCACCGAGTTTCAGATTTTTCGTCACATCATCCTGCCACTGGTGCGGCCAGCGATGGCGGCATTGTTCGTGCTGGTCTTCACCTTCGTGTGGAATGATTTCTTCTGGTCGCTGGTGTTGGTCCAGTCTGACTCGGCGCGTCCCGTCACTGCGGGGCTGCAGGCGCTGCGCGAAACATGGACGACGACCTGGCACCTCATTTCGGCGGGCTCCTTGCTTGCCGCCGTTCCACCGGTGGTGGTTTTCTTTCTCATGCAGCGGCAGTTCATCGCGGGGCTCACCTTCGGTGCGACCAAAGGCTGATTTTCAAGGCAGGATTGCGAATGTCATATGTTTCACTCGAAGGTGTCACCAAGGACTTCGGTTCGACGCATGTCATCGACGGAATAGACCTTGGCATCGAGGATGGCGAGTTCGTCGTCTTCGTCGGTCCGTCCGGTTGCGGCAAGTCCACGCTCTTGAGGTTGATCGCCGGCCTGGATACCATGACCACCGGTCGCCTCGTCATCAATGGTAACGATATGACGGGCGTCGACTCTGCCAATCGCGGCATTGCCATGGTGTTCCAGTCCTATGCGCTCTATCCGCATATGACGGTGGCGGAAAACATCACTTTCGGCATGCGGATGAATAAGGTCGACAAGGTCGAGATCGAAAGCCGCCTCAGGCTCGCAGCGGGCATGCTGCATCTTGAGCCGCTTCTGGCGCGCAAGCCGGGGGCCCTTTCTGGTGGCCAACGCCAGCGCGTTGCTATTGGCCGCGCGATCGTCCGCGACCCAAAGGTCTTTTTGTTCGATGAGCCGCTGTCGAACCTGGATGCGGCCCTTCGCCATGAAATGCGCGTCGAACTGCTGAAATTGCATCGCGATCTTGGCTCTACCATGATCTATGTGACGCATGACCAGGTCGAGGCGATGACCATGGCTGACAAGATCGTGGTGCTGAACGCGGGGCGCATCGAACAGGTCGGCGCACCGCTCGATCTGTATCTTCGTCCCGACAATCTCTTCGTCGCCGAATTTCTCGGCTCGCCCAAGATCAACACGTTCAAGACGCAGATCACTGCCATCGAAGATGGCGCAGCAGTATTGCCGCTGCCATCCGGCACGCCACTGTCCCTGCCGCTTGGCGACACGGACGCGGCTGTCGGTGATGCCGTGACGCTGGCGGTCCGCCCGGAGCATTTCCACGATGCAGAAAGGGCCGACGCGACGATCACAGCCAGAATCGAACTGGTGGAGCATCTCGGCTCGGAAACGCTTCTGTCGCTTTTGACCGACGATGGTGCTCCGATCACGATGAAGGCTGAAGGGGTCCGCCGTGCCCAGCATGGCGACCGGATAACCATCGGGCTTTGTGCCAGCCACTGCCAGCTGTTCGATGCCGCCGGCCGGATTGTGGTCCATAACCGGGTCAGCTGACCCACGTATACAAACTTCCGAAGGTGCATGATGCTTGGTGTCTGCTACTACCCCGAACATTGGGACGAAAACTGGTGGGCCGAAGATGCGCGCCAAATGCGTGAACTCGGGATCAAATATGTCCGCATCGCGGAATTCGCCTGGAGCCGCCTGGAGCCTAGCCGTGGCGTCTACGACTGGGACTGGCTGGACCGGGCTGTAGAGGTTCTCGCCTCTGAGGGGCTGAGGATCGTGATGGGAACGCCGACCGCGGCCGCACCCAAATGGCTGGTCGACCTCTATCCGGACGTGCTGCCTGTGTTCGAGGATGGCCGCGCTCGGCTGCATGGCTCGCGCCGTCATGCAACTGCGGCCAGCCGTCGCTGGCGCGAGGAAAGTGCTCGCATCACCGAGAAAATGGCTATCCGCTATGGCCAACATGAAGCAGTTTGCGGTTGGCAGATCGACAACGAACTCGGCAGCGACGACACGGTGCTGCTTTACGGCCCCGAGGATGCCGCTGGATTCCGCGACTGGCTTGCCCGGAAATATCAGTCGCCCGAGCGGCTCAACCGCGCCTGGGGTAACGTCTTTTGGTCTATGGAGGTCAACAGTTTCGAGGAGGTCATCCCGCCCGGCGGCGCGGTGTCGGAAACCAATCCGGCGGCGCGGCTGGATTTTTGGCGCTATTCGTCCGATAGCCTTGCGGAATATGCAGAGCTGCAAGCTGCCATCCTGCGCAAGCATTCGCCGGGACGTTTCATCACCCACAATTTTATGGGCTTCTTCCACAATTTCGATCACTACAAATTCAGCGAATGCCTGGATTTCTGCAGCTGGGATTCGTATCCACTCGGAAAAATCGAGCATTTTCCGCTGCCGCCGGACGAACGCATCCGCTGGTACAACACATCGCAGCCGGATTTCTCCGCCTTCCATCACGAACTCTATCGCGGCATTGTCGGCGGCAAGTTCTGGATCATGGAACAGCAACCAGGCCCGGTGAACTGGGCGCATTGGAACCCGGCGCCGAAGGCCGGCATGGTTCGGCTATGGACCTGGGAAGCCTTGGCGCATGGGGCCGAGGTCGTTTCCTATTTCCGCTGGCGGCAATTGCCCTATGCGCAGGAACAGATGCATGCCGGCTTGACCCGCCCCGACCGCCAGCTCTCGCCGGGCGGCATTGAGGCAGCACGGGTGGCGCGCGAGATCGAGGTAGCCGGCCCGCTCCCGGCATTCGAGCAAGCCGAGGTGGCGATCATTCTCGATTACGAAGCTTCATGGGTGACCCGCATCCAGCCGCAAGGCGATGATTTCGACTACAAGCTGCTGGTGCACCGCTGGTATGAGGCGGTACGCCTTGCCGGCGTTGATGTCGATGTCGTCGCCCCGGGCCAATCTCTGGAAGGATACAGGCTGGTCCTCGTGCCCTGCCTGCCGATCATCTCCGATGACGCGCTTGCCGCCTTCGAGGCCACGGACGCGCATATCATGTTCGGTGCCCGTTCCGGCTCCAAGACCACGCATGGTGCGGTTCCTTGGGAATTGCCGCCCGGCCGCCTGCAGAGGTTGATCGACGTCAGGGTCGCCGAAGTCTCCTCGCTTCGTCCAGGCGTGACACTTCCGGTAACCGGTAGGGGGACACGGGGCACCGTCGCGCGCTGGCGCGAATTACTGGAAACTGACCTGCCCGCCGACCTCATCTATGAGGATGGCAGCCCGGCCATGGTCACATCCGGCCGCATCAGCTATCTCGGCGCATGGCTTGAACCCGATCTTTTGCGGTCGGTCATCAGAGAGGCACTTGAGCGCGCTTCCGTCGTAACGGTCGATATTCCCGACCATGTTCGGCTTCGCAAGCGTGGAAAACTCACATTCGCCTTCAACTACGGACCCGACGAATGGCACGTGCCGGCCGATGTAAAGCGCTTCCTGCTCGGAGGTCATGTCGTTGCCGCTTGCGAAGTGGCTTGTTGGGAACGCTGAAGCGGCAGTCTACTGCTCATTCAAGGACGTCGTCATCCGCTCCGCGGGCGCAAAGTTGCTGATAGTCAAGAACGGGGCTTCGACTTATAGAGCCGCGGGCAGCAACCTGCCCCTTGGTTCCATTCCTCCTCCTTCTGCGCCTGTTAATGGTAGAGGACTTGCTGGCTGTGGGATCATTGTCTGTCATCAGACCCGCTACTGCGCTCGCCAGCGCGTGTCTGGTTTCCTGCGTCGCGATTCGCTCACAGGCGAATCTCGGCCTGGGCAAAATTCCGATAGCAATATCTTGCCGGTCGCCGCCGAAGCGACGCCGGAAGTCCTCGCAGCAGACATGGAGGCGAGCTGCTTTGCGCGCAAACGATCCGCAGATGAATGAGGAACTCGGCCTCGATTACTTCGAAGGCTAATTGTGGCGAGGACGGTATAGGTCCGCCCTGCCAGCAATTGTTCGAGCCGTCATCCCATCATGCCAGTCCGATGCCTATGCAAAAAGAAAATTTGCACGGAAGAAAGGTCTGCGAAGACTGGCTAGCCGACAGCACCACCGTCGCGCTGCCGATAGTTGATCTTGTAGCCGACGGGGAACCAAGGCCAGTCGCGAACCCTTGCAAAAAGTCCCCAGAGCCCACTCGGTGAAAACAGTGCCATGGCAAGTGTCAGCAGACCCAGCACGATCATGTAGCTTGCTCCGTACTGACCGAAAAGCCGCGTAGCAAAGAAGTAGAGAAGCGCACCGATTATAGGTCCTTCGATCCGACCTATACCTCCAACCATGACGATGAAAATGCAGATGGAAGACCAATATGGATCAAAGCCGCTGGTTGGCGAGATGCGCAGCTGTGCCATGTAGTAGATTGCTCCCGCAAGGCCTGTCCCCATGGCGGCAGCGATGAAGATGCCAAACCGCATCCGTCCGACATCCACCCCTTGGCTTGCCGCCGAGATCGGATCGTCCCGCATTGCCGTCAGCGCCAGTCCCAGGCGTGAACGCAGCATCAGGAAGGTGCCACCTACTGTCACGAACAGCAGGAGCGCGCACAAGATGGTCAGGCCGACTTCGCGTTGATGAGCGGTAAACTGGCCCATAGCACGCAATGTCATGCCAGAACCGGCATTGACAATGTCGAGATTGCCGGTGATCAGCCGGAAAGTCTCGGCCAGTACCCAGGTGCCGATGGCAAAGTAGGGGCCATCCAGCTTGCGTAGCAGCAGATAAGATGGCGCAGCCAGCAGCGCCGGCAGGATCATCGCCAACGGTACAGACCAAAACGGGTTAAGACCGGCGAATGCCGAAAGTGCAAACAGCGAGTAACCACCCGCACCGATGAAGGCTTGCTGGCCTACGGAAACCATTCCCCCATAACCAGCAAGCAAGTTCCACATCTGCGCTATCGCGATGAGACAGGACAGTTCAATGACAAGGCGTATCTGGCCGCTCGACGCCCAAAATGGCAAAGTGGGAATAGATACGACAAGGAGGACAGCAATAGTGAGGGCAATCCTGCTTGAGGATGTGTGTCGATGGACGACGATATTGGACGAACTCATTTCGGCCCTCCTAACGGCGCGACATGATGCCCTGGGGTCGCCAGGCGAGCACCAGGAGAAAGACGAGATGGCCGACAAGGATGCCCCAGCCCGGATCGATGCGTGAGCCGACCACCTGGGCCACGCCGAGGATCAATCCGCCGATGAATGCACCCCATATCGAGCCCATGCCGCCGATGATCACCGCCTCGAACGCATAGATCAGCTGAGCACCGCCGTCGGAAGGTGACACAGTGGTGCGGGCTGCCTGGAATACGGCTGCAATTCCGAGTATCGCCACAGCGATAGCGGTTGCATGCGCATAGACCGATTTGGTGTCGATGCCGGACAGGGTTGCTGCATCCTTGTCGGCGGCGGCGGCGCGCAAAGCACGTCCGAAGCGCGTCGTACTCAGGCTGATATGCAGAATCCAGGTCAGGCCTACCGCGACGACAAGAATACCGAGCGGCAGCACACCGATATAAATGCTCCCGAAATTAATGGATTTGATCGCGATTGGACCTACATCCAATGAGCGGGTATCCGCCTGCCAGACCGCTAACATAAAGTTCTGCAAGGCGAGCGACAGACCAAATGTGGCAATCAGCGAGGGCAGGGGATCTTCCCCAACCAGGTGATTGAGGATGCCGCGCTGAAGTACCCAGCCAATGCAGGCACCAATAGGGATCAGAAGCAACATAATGAAACCCGGACCCAGACCAAAAAAGGCTGCAATGGTGATGCCAATCAGCGCCAGAAGCACCACCAGATCGCCATGGGCGATGTTAACGATGCGCATTACCCCGAACATCAGCGACATGCCGATGGCGTACTGCGCATAAAGACCACCCAGGAGAAGGCCTTGTAAAACCGCATCAATCCACTTCATGTTTTACCCCGAAGTAAGCCTGTGTAATTTGTTCTCGTGAGATCTCTGACGATTTGCCGGTGAGGGTGATCCGTCCTTCCAGCATGCAGTACACCCGGTCTGAACTTCGGCTCGCCAGTGACACATCCTGCTCGACGAGCAGTATGGCCGTGCCTGCCTCACGGATGGCGGGAAGCATGGCGTAAATTTCGGTAATGACTTTCGGTGCCAAGCCTAGGCTAATTTCGTCGCACAGCAGCAGTCTGGGTTGGGTGAGCAACGCTCTTCCGATCGCTACCATCTGCTGCTGGCCACCCGACAGCTTTTCGACAGCTTGGTAACGACGCTCTGCCAGAACAGGAAATAGGTCGTAGAGGCGCTCCATCGTCCAGGGCTGTTCATCTGTGGAGACGATGCGGGCGTGATCCGCGCCCACGCGCAGATTGTCCTCGACTGTCATGCCTCGGAACAGCCTTCGTCCCTCTGGTACCATTGCGAGACCCTGCGACACGAGCGTGTGGGCAGGTATGCGGGTAACGTCCCTACCGTTGAAAGTAAGAGAGCCCTGCCGTGTAGGGACAAGCCCGGTGAAGGTTTTCAGCAAGGTTGACTTACCCGCACCGTTGGCTCCGATCAGCGCCACGACCTCACCGGCAAAAATCTCAAGATCGATCGAAAACAATGCCTGGAAATCACCATATCCGGCGCTGAGGGTTCTGGCGCTTAGAAGCGGCGTGGTGCTCATGCTTCCATCCCCATATAGACGCGACGCACGTCCGGGTTATTGATCACGTCGTCGGGTTTTCCTTCGGCGATCTTTTCGCCAAAGCTCAGGACCATCAGCCGCTCTGCCACCGCCAGAACCGCGTGCAAGACATGCTCGATCCAGATGATCGTAATGCCGCGATCACGGACCTGGCGGATCAGCTTAACAAGTTGCTCGGCCTCAACCTCCGTCAGACCACCGGCGATCTCGTCAAGCAGAAGAAGTTTAGGCTCGCCCGCCAGGGCGCGGGCAAGTTCCAGCCGCTTGCGGTCAAGCAGAGTCAGACCGCCCGCCGGCAGATTGGCCTTGCTGGCAATGCCACAGTCCTCCAGTAGCTCTGCGCAGGTGGCGGCTGCCTCTTGTTCGCTGCGATTGGCAGCGAAACGCGAGGCGACCAGCAGGTTCTCAAACGTTGTCATCTTGGCGTAGGGACGGGGAATCTGGTAGGTTCGACCGATGCCCCGCATGGCCCTTTTGAAAGATGGTTCTCGCCCCAGGGAAGACCCGGCCAGTTGGATCGATCCTGCATCATGGGCGATATCGCCCGATATCAGGTTGAACAGCGTCGTCTTGCCCGCGCCATTGGGTCCAAGTACGCCAAGAACTTCGCCCTGCGCCAGATCGAAGCTGACGTCTTGCACCACCTTTAGGGCGCCGAAGCTTTTCGACAACCCGCGGGCGGACAACAAGGGTGTCCGCCCCTCCATCGCATGGGTCATTTCAGCGGCCATTACCAAGACTTCATCTCCAGGCCGCTTTCTGGCGGCATGATTGGATAGAGCTTGGTTTCCACGATCTTCAGGTCGTACGGCCATTTTTCACCCTTGCGCCACTGTCCGCCCAGAATGGGTGTTTTCGAAACGTTCGGATGAGGACCGTTACTCCAGTTGACATTACCGACCACCGTGTCGAGATTGGTCGCCTTCAAGGCGTCGCGTATGGCACCACGGTCCATGGGATCGCCCGAACGCTTCAAGGTGTCCACGATGATTTCCCACATCGCGTGGCTATAGCCGAGCGGTTGCGTCCACTGTTTGCCAGTCGACTTTTCCCAATTCGTGGCAAGTTCAGCCGATGTCTCGCCGGTCAGCGACGACTTATTGGGGAAGGCAGGCGTCCACCAGACTTCCGTGGACATGCCGGCGCCCAGATCACCCATGGCTTCGACGGCCGACGGAAACAGCAGACCGGCGGCTACGGTCATGATTTTGGGACGGAAGCCCTGCTGAGCCATCTGGATTGTTGCCGTGCGCAGGTCGGCTGGAAAGACCAAGCCGCCAAGGATGTCGCAGCCGGCCTCCTTGAAGGCGTTGATCTGAGCAGAGAAGTCGTTGGTTCGCACTTCGAACTTGGAGGGAGAGATGACCTCGAAGCCGGCCGCGCGCATGGCTGGCGGCAAACCGATCTTGTCATCGCCCCACACTTCACCGTCGGCATTGCGCGGCAAGAGCAGCCCGACCTTCTTGTTGCTCTCTACACTGTTCCACATGTTGACGAAGGTCTGGATGATGTCTTCCAGGCCCCAGAAGAAATGATAGGTCCAGTCAAAGGGTTGGTCCAGACCGCCACGCGGCACAATAACGGCCTGCCAGGGGGCGGTCGAGGAAATCGTCGGAACGCCAAATAGTTCGCCTTGCTCCGATACGGGCAGTGTGACGTCAGTCGTCGATGCCGGGATCAGCATTTGCACGTTGTCGTTCTGGCACAGTTCACCCGCCAGCTCGGCGGCCCGGTTGGGGTTCGACTGGGCGTCCCGCTCGAGGATCTCGATTGCATATGTCTTGCCGCCGATCTCCAACCCCTTGGCGAGATGCTGCCGGATGAAATTGAGCGTGAACGCATCGGTTTCCCCAAACGGTGCCATCTGGCCTGTTTGCGGGCTGATGAAGCCGATCTTGATTGTTGGTGTCGTCTGCGCGCGCAAGTAGGAAGGTGCGCCGAGTGCGACCGCGCCAGCGGTTATACCCTTAAGCACTGCGCGTCGCGGAATCCTGCTGTCAATACGATGTGTCATTTTAAAGCCTCCCTTGGTCGGCTTGGCACGCACCCTTTTAAGGTCAGCCTTACCGACACCGTTCCCTTTAACCGCGCCCTCCAGCGCCGATCGTCCACCTGCGAAAAGGTTAGACGCAGACGAGCTTAGACGCGACATTTCGTCCTGTCTCACCCTGCAGACCGAATTGGCACTCGGAGACAAAACAAATGTCCCGCTGCGTCAAACCATCTTCGCGGTAATCACTATTCTCAGGGCTGGGGCGACTTTGCCCCTGATTTAATGGGAGGAAACCAATATGCCCGAAGCCCCTACAAAAGAATTCTGGCGCGACATCAAGCCAATTGAAAATGTCTTCAAGCCGGATGCAAAACCAGAAGTCTATCTCCCGAACGCTGCAACGGAAGATGATCGCTACTATGTACCCTTTACCGAAACGGTGTCATCGCGTCCGCTGTGGATCTCGCCGGAACGCAACATGTGGTGCGATATCCTGATGGCCAAGAAGGCCGGTCTTGTTAATCGGCATTATCATCCGCATGAAGTTTTCGCCTATACCATCTCCGGCAAGTGGGGATACCTTGAGCATGAGTGGACCGCGACTGCCGGTGACTTCGTTTATGAAACGCCGGGTGAAGGCCATACGCTGATTGCCTATGACAGCGAAGAGCCCATGCGGGTGCATTTTAAGGTTACAGGGCCGTTGATCTGGCTCGATGAGAACGGCGAAAGTTCAGGAACCTTTGACGTACATGATTACATTGCGCTGGCGCGTGACCACTACGAGAAAGTGGGGATTGGCGCAGCCTATATCGACGGGCTCTTCCGCTGATGGAGCGGCCGAATGACACGGGCGTCCTGTCCGCGGTCTGGCATGCAGCAAAAGACGTCCGTATCGAGCGGCGGGTTCGTCCCGCCCTCGGGCCGGGAGAGGTGCGCCTGCGTGTCTCTCGCTGCGGGATCTGCGGCTCCGACATGCACGAATACCTCAACGGGCCACATGCAATCCCCGTAGACGCTCCGCATCCGATTTCGGGCGTTGTGGCACCGCTCGTTCTGGGGCACGAGTTTACCGGTGAGGTATTGGAGACCAACGGCGACTGCGGATCCTTGAAAATCGGCCACAGAGTGGCGGTGGAACCGGAATATCGCTGCGGCAAATGTGCGGCCTGCCTGAGAGGTGACTACAACCTCTGTGAAAAGATGGGTTTCGCTGGGCTAATGGGGCACGGCGGGATGGCAGAGGAAGCCGTGGTTCCCCACTATATGCTCCACGCCTTGCCGGATGAGGTGACAGATCGGCAGGCGGCTGTGCTGGAGCCGGCTGCAGTCGCATTGCATGCGTTGCGACGATCGGGACTGACAGTGGGGCAGAGTGTTGTGGTTGTCGGTGCCGGACCGATAGGGCTCTTGCTCGTTCAGTTCGCGGCCGTCGCCGGCGCAAAGCGGATCGTCGTTAGCGACGTGTCGGATGCACGGCTGTCACGGGCAAGAGCGCTCGGCGCGACCGAAACCGTCAACAGCACCTCCAGCCATCTGCCGACACTGGCCCAGGGGGTGGATTTGGCCTTCGAGGCAGTCGGCGTGCAGAGGACGCTCGACGATGCCATCCGGTCGGTACGAAAGGGTGGCAAGGTCATTCTGGTCGGCCTGTTCAGCATGCCAGCCCAAGTGGATGCCTTCGATCTCGTCAATAGAGAGGTCGAGATCATTCCCTCATGCGGTTACAGGCACGTTTATCCCGACCTTATCGGCATGATCGCTGGCGGCGTGGTCGACCCTTCGCTGATCGTCACCCGAGAGGTGCCTCTCACCGAAGTCGTCACCGGTGGTTTCGAGAGATTGGCGACCTCGCATGACGATGTGAAGGTGCTGGTCGCTCCCTGAGCGACCAGACCCAGCCCGTTCAATTCATGGCTTGGTCCGGAGGAACCCCATGACTTTTGAAACACAACTTTTTGCCGGGAAGATTGTCGTCATTATAGGTGGGACGTCCGGAATCGGTGCCGCGACGGCCGAAGTCTTTGCCAATCTCGGGGCGGATACGCATGTCGCTGGACTGGCTGCCAAGGCTGCTGAAGCAACAGTTGGCTTGACCTCGACCGAGCTTGATGTTCGGTCTCCTACAGATCTGGAAGCTTACATCACCACGTTCAAGCACATAGACGTACTGGTCAACTGTGCTGGGGTCAGCCGAGATAGGGATGAATGGACTGCGACGTCCTTTGCCGAGGTGATGACGATCAACTTGTTCTCCGTCATGACTGCCTGCAGGGTCGCAAGACCTCGGATGGGGCGGGGAAGCTCGATCATCAATATCGCATCTATGTATTCAACTTTCGGCGCTGCGGATCGGCCAGCTTATGCCTCATCCAAAGGCGCTGTCGTGCAACTGACGAAGTCGCTGGCACAGGAATATGCGCCAGATATCCGGGTCAACGCTGTTGCGCCGGGATGGATCGTCACGCCTTTGTCTCAAAATCTCTTCGCCGACCGGCATGCATCCGACCCGATACTGGCTCGTATTCCCTTCCAGCGCTGGGGTCAGACGAAGGAAATCGCAGAGCCGATTGTCTATCTCGCAAGCCCGGCTGCCGGTTACATCACCGGGGTCGTGCTCCCGGTCGATGGCGGCTATCTCACGGTTTGAGGTGTAACCTTTGTTCGAGGTGCTCCGGCCTATTGTCTGCACGTGCTTCATGGTGGAAGCGGTTGCTTCAGGTGAAGATTCGCGCTTCGCACAGCCTCGTCGATGCAAGGTATTTGACGGGAGACTTGCGTTTTGTCACACTCCCAAAGTCCTCCGCGGCTTCTTTGGAGCCGTGGTCGGGACAGGGAGGATACATTGAATATTACGCCGGGCTTTGTCGCCCACCCGAGCGCTGCCTCGGGAGCGGTGACATTTGATACGCGAGTCGTCGCGCCTCACGAGAGGATCGAATTCTGGGAGGAGCATTGCGCCGAGGATGTCGTCGGGCTGCGATGTTCGTGCCTTTCCGAGAAAGGCCTCGACGCACGCTACCAGTACGTCGATTTCGGGCGCATGAAGATGATCGACATCGCCGGTGACGAGCATTTCATCGAACGTACCCCGAATCTGCTGCGCCGGCGGGAAAAAGACAGTGCTTTCCTGACGGTTATCCTCAACGGCAAGATTTTCGTCAACCGGTCCGGGCAATGCGTGGTCGCCGAGGCTGGGGATGTCGTTCTTTACGACACCAATCAGGCGTATATGCACGGTTTTCCCGCATTTGCGCGTCAGGTTATCTTCGAACTCCCCGGGCAGGATTTTCGTGACAGGTTCGGCGATTGGAGTTTGCGGGACGTGGTCCACATCGGCGGTGCGGCAAATCCTGCTCGACTGATACCGCTGGCTCTGCAGGACGTCATGCGTCAGGCACAGTCAACCGCTCTTACAGACGGCAAGGTGGGTGCGCTACTGGAGAAAAAGGTATGGGACGTCATGGAGACGGCCTATTCTCTCGTCAATGGCGGCGGTCGTTCCACCTATCATGCCCAGTTGTTGCTGCGTGCACGCAAGTATATAGCCGAAAATCTCGGAGATCAGGAACTTTGTCCTTCGATGATCGCCGAATTCATGGGCATCAGTCTGCGCCAGCTTAATCGGCTCTTCGAAGGAGAACCTCTACCGTTGGTCGCTCATATCCAGCAGAAGAGGCTCGAAGGGGCACGCCGAGATCTGTTGCAGCGCGGCGGTTCGATGATGAGTGTCTCAGATGTCTGCTACAAATGGGGCTTCAAAAGCCTCGCGCATTTCTCCCGTAAATTCAGCGAACGGTACGGCATGAGCCCTTCACACTGTCGATGAAGGCCCCGTTCCTCATTCTGCTGTTTGGAGCGTCAGAAGGATTTCGGTGCCATCGTCAATCAGAATGTTATTAGGGAAGTTTTTCTCAAAAGGGAGCTCATTTAGCGTCCGCTTAACCAGTTTTTATCATTGTGTCTTTACATGTTAAGTATCAACTTTTCAGACTGGAGACTACGAATGGGGAAGGTTTCAACTCGCGGGCTTTTGTACTTGGTCGCCGCCGCTCCACTGGCCGCATTTCTGTGGTTGAGTGTGCAGTCCGTTCTAGGCAGTTACGCAGCATACCAAAGCTTGAGGGAGCAGATGGTTGTGCAGAAGCTAGCCTCCGCCGGTGGGAAGATCGCGCAGGCCATGCCGGCTGAATCATTTTCCTCCGCCGAGAACCGGGCCGAGCGCCGTCAGATGTCCGACTCGGCCATGGAACAGCTGAGAACGGCTTACACCGCATGGAAAGCAGAGGGCAATTCCGACGAAACCATCGACCGCTCCTATAATTTCATTCAGGATAAGCAAGCAGCGTTTGCGGAATACCGCTCAAAAGTAGACGCCGGGCAGCCCACGACTGCTGAAGAGCAGCTTGTTCTTCAGCCTACCGCCGGCGCGGGTCTCGAGCTCGTTCGTCGGTCGGGTGGCACCATTACCGATATCGATCTTGGACACTACATCGATGGATATCACGCCCTCATGCAGGTTAACGATGCCGGATTGATCGAGATTAACCTCGGTGAAAAATTTCTCGCTGGAGAGGCGTTGTCGCAGCCCGACTTGCAGTTTCTATTCTTGGCAAAGGGCCTGCGTGACAGGTATCTGCCGGTGATGCGCGAGTTTCTGCCATCCGAGGTGGTCGCGCCATTCAACGCATTCTTTGATGGCCCAGAGGGCAAGTTCATGTCGTCTGTCCGTGAGCAGATGTATAATGTGCCTCCAGTGGAAAATGATCAGATTGCGCTGGAGCGCTGGAGCAAGGGAAGTAATGCGCAGGCCGGCCTGATGGCCGACCTGATCGCAAAAGCTGGCGTGGCTCTAAGCGAAAAGGCCAACACCAAACTGGACGTCCTGAAGCAGAGTTTCATTCAAAGCGCCGCAATCGCAGCTGCTATATCGGTTCTCGTACTCGTGCTCAGTTTTGTGGTGGTCCGCAACATTTCGCGGATGATCCGTTCCATCCAACATCGGATGGGCCTTCTTGCGGACGGAGACACGGCCAGCTCCATTCCTTTCATCGATCGCACCGACGAAATCGGGGACATCGCGCAGTCGGTGGAAACCTTCCGCCAGGCGGCCATCCGCAACACGCAGCTTGAGGCGGAAGCTGCAGCAAATCGGAACCGCGCGGAGGCCGAGCGGGCAGAGATGCAGGCTCGCGCCGAGGCGGAAGCCGAGGAGCGTCTCGAACAGGCGACACAGACCTTTGCCGCCAATCTTCGCAGACTTGCCCAAGGCGATATGCTTTGCGAGATCGATACGCCGATGACAACACAGTTCGAAGCGTTGCGAGCGGATTTCAACACCTCCGTTCGGCAGTTGCGTGACGTCTTGGTCAGTGTCGGATACTCTGTTTCTACGGTTACAGGCGGCTCTAAAGAGATATCTGACGCCTCGGACGACCTTGCCAAGCGCACGGAACAACAGGCCGCTTCACTCGAAGAAACGGCAGCGGCGCTTGAACAGATTACGTCCAATGTCGTGGCGACTTCCAAGCGCACGGCGGACGCCCGCGATGTAGTACGGAATGCGCGCAGCCGCGCAGACCATGCGGGCACGGTGGTGCGCAATGCGGTGAGCGCCATGCAGCGGATCGAGGAGTCCTCCCGTCAGATCAACCAGATCATCGCTGTCATCGACGAAATCGCATTCCAGACCAATCTACTTGCGCTCAATGCTGGCGTCGAGGCCGCTCGCGCTGGCGAAGCTGGCAAAGGTTTCGCCGTCGTCGCTCAGGAAGTGCGCGAGTTGGCGCAGCGGTCGGCCAACGCGGCAAAGGAAATCAAGGGTTTGATCACCAATTCGGCAACCACCGTATCTGAAGGGGTAAAGCTCGTCAGCGAGACCGGAGAGGGTTTGACCGCCATCGAACAACTGGTTCAGACGATCAACGCCCACATGGACGCGATTGCCACTGCTGCGCAAGAACAGTCCACAGGACTCGCCGAGGTCAACACAGCAGTCAATCACATGGATCAGGCAACGCAGCAAAATGCGGCCATGGTGGAGGAGATGAGCGCCGCGGGTGCAGGCCTGGCGCAGGAGAGCTACAAGCTGAGTGACCTTCTGTCGCAATTTCAGTTCGGAACCTCCGGCCATCGGTCGCTTGGCGTCGGTGGACAGATCCGGACAGGAGCTTCCAGAGCAGCATAGCTTCTGCTGCACAGGTCCGTCTCTTTGAAAAGAGGCTGCCGAAGTTTAGTGGGGTATTATGTCCTACGAGTCAGGCTGGCTTGAAGCCGGCCTGACGATGTAGGGACACACCTTTGCATTCATCCCCCATGGTCAGCTTGGCGCCGCGCTACAGCCACGAAATGTCTGCGAGGTTCAAGGTTGGCTCGGTCATCGCTTTGATCCGGTTCGTCCCAGCCCTTGGCTTTGCTAATCGCATTGCAAAATCCCAACATATGTAGTCTGCCCCGACTTGGCCGCCCCCCTGCAAGGGAGCAGAACACTGAGATAGCGCCTCATCCGTTATCCAGCCCGTCAAATCACCGCGCCGTCTCAGGCTTTCCTCATACGCAGCCCGGCTTGTAACCTGAATCTTCTGCTTGGGTATATCGAGTCAGCGGCCAGCATTGACCTTTGCGGCATCCGATACACGCGGGAAATCACCTTTGTTTTTCAGCAGGCGTTTCACGAGTGATTTCAAGTGGTGCACCTTTTCGGTGCCAACGGGGTTTCACCGTTGGTCATGTCACGATTGATCGTCGCTCATGAAACATGCGTCGAAAATCGAGACGTGGCTAACCGGTTTCTGGGTGAAGGTCTTGAATGGGCAGTCAGCCGAAAGCCAGGGTTGGAACGTCGACGATCGTCGAACCCCCATCGACCGTCAGGGTTGCACCGGTGACCATCGATGCATCGGACGAGCAAAGGAAGGCTATCACGGATGCGATTTCGTCGGGATGGGCGGGCCTTCCCAGAGGGACATCGCGTGTGACCATATCGTAGGCTTCATCCCGAGATGTCAGGTTGAGCCGCGTTTGCAATTCATCCATCTCGGCGTCCGCCATCTCGGTGGTGACCCAGCCGGGACATACCGCATTGCATCGAACGCCCTGCCGGCCGAAATCCCGCGCGATGGAGCGAACGAGGCCGATCTGCGCGTGTTTCGTGACCGTATAGCCGAAAGCACTGGCAGGTGCCGCCAAACTGGCGATAGACGCAGTGACCGCTATGGCGCCTTTTCGACGAATGAGTTCGGGCATTGCAGCGCGCAGCAAGACGAATGTGGTATCCAGATTGGCATGGCAAGCATCCTCCCAGTCGCGGTCGGCGGTTTCAACGATCGTTGCAAAACCGTGTCCGCCGGCGTTTGCCACCACGATGTCCAATGAACCGAACCGTTCCACGGCGTCGGCTACCGCAGCTTGTGCCTGCGCCGGGTCTGCCGCATCACCGACAAACACCGAGGCACCGATTGGCTCCGCGACGGTTTCGAGCTGCGCCCGGCGGCGTCCCATGATTGTAACCGTCGCACCCTCTTGAACAAGGCGCCGCGCGACCGCCGCGCCAATGCCGGTGCCACCGCCGGAGATCAGCGCTACCTTGCCACTAAATCGCCCGTTCATCATGGTTTTACCCCCGCCGGAACTATTCCCTCGGCAACCCAGGCATCGAATTTCGCAAGGACGGCCTCGCAGAAGTCGATATCGTTGATATGACAATCCAGAACTGTCATTTCCACGCGCCCGCGCATGGCAGTCTCGATTTCGGCACAAAAGGCTGCCAAGCCTACCGGATCATGCGCCGCTTCACCGACGCGGTCCCATTCCTCAATGCCACCCTTGGGAAGAATGAAGTGGGTGGCGCCGCTGGCCTCGGCGAGACGCTCCGCCATTGCGCGGGCAAGGTGGCGCCGCTCGTCGACATTGAAAGCCACGTTCTTGATCAGCCGGTTATGCTGATGGAAGGGGCGGTTCCTGAAACGTTCGGGAATATCCTGCCAGCCGGCGAGATCGAGGATATCGGCTGCCCCGGGAGCAACCAATTGTGGTGTCCGGCTGCGTCCGGCACCGGACAGCCGGTCGCTGCCGGCGCTGACGAGCGACCCATGCTGCACATTGACGAACTCCTGCAGTGAGAAGTCCATCACACAGGCAAAAACGCCGTCGGCCGCCAGTTGCTCGAAGGCCATGCCGCCCATGCCGGTGGTGTGGAATACGGCAACGTCATAGCCGCGGGTCACCAGTTCCGGATGCAGCCGCTTCATGTAACTCAAGCACGACGAACCCAGCGACGTCATGCCGATGATCGGTCGATTGAAAGAGGGCGCTTCGACTGCTCTTGCTGCGCCCAGTACTGCACCGGCAGCCTGGCTGAGCGCCGACTTGCACAATGGATTGAGGCCATAAAGACCGCCGGCCCACAAAATGAACTGGACATCAGCCGCCATACGCTCAGCGGCAATCAACGGGGAACCGGCGACGGTCGATACGAGATATTTCGGAACACCGACTGGCAGGGACTGGGCACAGTCGAGCGCCAGGTCCGTACCCATCGTGCCACCGAGTGCAATCATGCCGTCGAAGCGTCCTTCGTCGAAGAGGCGGCGGGTCAACAATGCCGCCCCCGCACTCATGCGCTCAAACGCCTCGCCCTCCTCGCCGAGGGCGATCAGGTCGGCAATTGCCGCGCCCGCTGCTCTGGCGACATCGTGCTTGCCGAATGCGACAGGCAAATCGGTGTCCCCAAGAATGCTGACGTCCATTGCAAGCGTCGCACCGCCCTGCGCTTCGATTCGCTCGATCAGATAGCCAAGTTCCGCGGCTTTGGTGTCGAAGGTGCCAATAACCAGAATTGTCTTTTTCATGAGTTCCCCTTTTTTAAAATGAGGGATTGTTAGAGAAAGGCATTGCAGAGGTCGCGCGCTTCCGCAATGAAACGCTCGTTGCGAAGCGTTCCTCCCGGTTCGTCCATGCGCGGCACGATCCAGCCGACATAGGACAGCGCGCGTATCGTGGTGAAGATGTCGAGTGATGTCAGGTCTAGCGCACGCCTGTTGAGATATCCTTCGATGAGCGCGGCTTTCAGATCGGGAAAATCCGGCTCGGTCATGTTCTTCAGCAGGACCGTCGCAATGTCGAACTGGCGATAACCGAAACCGCCATCGTCGAAATCGATGAGCTTGAGCGTCTGTCCATCGAGAAGGATATTCTCGCGCACGAGATCCGCATGGATCAGGCCGTAGTCGAGACCCGGAAGCAATTCGGTCAGTCGGTCAGTCGCTGCTTCCCGAAAGCGGAGAAACAGCTTGCGGGTGTCATCTGACAGCGTCGGGTTCGTCCAGAAGCGGCCCCATACCGGGGCATCGCCGAGCAGCCCGTCAATATCCCAGTGGCAGCGTCTGAAGTCTGCCGGTCGGTCCCAGGTGTCGCAGGCTGCATGCAGGCGAGCCATTTCCGCCCCGATCGCATGAAAGATCGCATGGCGGTTTTCCAGCGCAAGCGGATGGCGGCTCTTGCCCAGCGGCACTCCGGGCAACCAACTGACAATATCGACGAAGAAGCCGTCGACGCATTCAAGAAGCTTGCCATTGCGTGATAGCAAGGGGCGCGGAACATGCAGTCCGCCAGTCTCCATTGCGTCCAGCCAATAAAGCTCTGAAACGAGTTCGTCCTTCTCCCGATAACCCGGCCGCTTGATCCTGAGTGCGAAATCCCCTTGCCCTGACCTGACGCGGAAGACACGGTTCTCTCGTCCTGCCACAAACTCGTAGTCTGCCGCCACCAGTCCCCATGTCGCCAAAGATGTCTCAACCGTATCGCTCATATCGCTGCCACTGTCTCACCAATGACGTCCTCGAGCGTTGTCATAAGGAGATCGAGATGCTCCTGCGCGAACGGCATGGGAGGACGGATTTTAAGAGTGTTCTTGTGGCGCCCCAGTTTTGAAAGGATGACGCCGCGTTGCCGCATCCGGTTGACCACCTTGTCGGCAAAGCCGATCGCCGGCTCCTTGGTCTCTTGATCCAGCACAAATTCAGCGCCGAAAACCATGCCAGACTGACGGACGTCCCCGATGACCGGATATTTGTCGGCGAGTTCTGTCAGGCGTCGATGTGCAAGGAGGCCAATCTTTTCGGCATGTGCCTGAAGATTTTTCTCTTGCAGTTCCTCCAGCACCGCGGTGGCAGCCGCGCAGCTCACGGGGTTGCCGCCAAACGTGTTGAAATAGCGGAAGGACTTGCGAAAGCGCGCCATGATTTCTGCGCTGGTGACGAGACCCGCAACCGGATGGCCATTGCCCATTGGCTTGCCCATGGTGACGACGTCGGGAACGACGCCCTGCTTCTGGTGCGCCCAGAAATGGGTGCCACTGCGACCGAAGCCGGACTGCACCTCGTCGCAAATCAGCAGGCCACCGGCGCGACGCGCCGCGTCGGCTGCCGGTTTCAGCCAGCCTTCTTGCTGTGCCGGGAACCCCTCGTTGAGAAAGAGCGGGCAAACAACAAGCGCCGCGAAGCCGATGCCGCGCTTTTCCAGATCGTCGATGGCTTCCTGAACCTTGGCCGCAAAGCGCTGCCCGTCTGGGTCTGGAATACGATAACTGTCTGGAGCTTCGACGTGGCGAAAATATTGGCCCAATCCGAAGCCGACTTCCGGGACGTTGCTTCTCGAAAGGTGACTGACCAGCGCGGTATTGCCGTGATAGGTCGCGTCGGTGGCGACGATCCCACGCTTGCCGGTCATGGCCTCGGACATGCGAAGCGCAATGTCGTTTGCTTCGGAACCGGTGCAGGTGAGGATCGCGGTGTTCAGGCTCTCGTCATACGTCGCCGTCAGACGCTCAACATAGTCGAGGATGCCTTCGTGCAGATAGCGCGTATGCGTGTTGAGAGTACCTGCCTGCCTGCAAATCGCTTGGACAACGCGCGGATTGCAATGGCCGACGTGCGGAACATTGTTGTAGCAATCGAGATATTTGCGCCCGTCGGCATCCCAAAGCCACACGCCTTCACCGCGTACAATGTGGATAGGCTCATCGTAAAATGTCGAGACATTTGGGCCTAAAAGAGCACGCCGCCGCGCTACGAGATCGTTCATGGATAGTACTTTCTGTTGTCTGAATAGCTTGCGAAGAGCAACCGCCTGCGTTCTCCGGCCTCATTCTTGAGGAGCGGACGTGCTTTTCCCTTGTTTTTTGCGCAAGCTGGCGACGGCGAACACCGTCAGTCCCGTGACCGCCAGTCCAATCAGCGTGGCAGAGATCGGTCGTTCAAAGAAGACGAAAATGTTACCGTTTGAAAGGCTCATCGATTGAGCGAAGCGCCATTCGAAGAGTGGACCGAGCACCAGGCCGATCACCATTGGGAAGGCCGGGATGTCGTTGCGGATCAGGATCCTCCCGATGATGGCGAATACGACCATGATCAGTGCATCGCTGATGCGGTAATTCTGCGTATAGGACCCGATCAGCGCCAGGATCATTACGCAGGCACCAATGAAGCGCGGATTGATGCTCGCGAGACGCGTTATGTACTTGGTCGCAAACAAAAGAATGACGAGGATCAGGATGTTGACGAGAAAGAGCGAGGCATAGAGGCCGCTAACGAAATCCGGATGATCGATGAACAGGCGAGGGCCGGGCACAATGTTGTGGATCATGAAGACCGTAAGCACCATCGCCATTAGCGGATCGGTCGGCATGCCGAGCGACAGAAGCGGGATAAGCACGGTCGATGTGCAGGCAGAAATCGAGCTCTCCGAGGCGATCAGGCCTTCGGGAGCACCTTTGCCAAAGCGTTCCGGCGTTTTCGACAGCCTCTTGGTAATGGAATAGCTCAGGAACTGGGCGCCGAACTCGCCGACGCCGGGCAGGAGGCCCATGGTCAGGCCGAGCCCGATCGAGCGCGCCAGGACCTTCGGATAGCGCAGGGCTTCCATCAAACCACGGAACCGGTTGCTGTAGTCGATCTTGACAGCCTGACCCTCACGCTTCGTCGTTGTCAGAAGTACAAAGCCCTGGCTCATTGCAAATAGCCCGATGACGACCGGGACCAGAGGAACGCCGCCGAGCAGCCAGCTTTCGCCGAATGTGTAACGCTGGGTATTGAAGACGCTTTCCATACCGATCGTTCCCAGGAACATCCCGAAGCCCAGCGACATAATGGCGCCGCGGATCTGGTTGTAATGAGCGAGAATGACCGAGGAAATGGCCAGAATGGCGATGGCGACATATTCAGGCGCACCGAAATTTGCTGCGATCCGTGCCAGATAGGGCGCGAGAAAAACCAGCGCACAGACGGAACATATCCCGCCGATGAAAGAGGAGGAATAGGCGAGAGACAATGCCCGGTGCGCTTCGCCACGACGGGTCATAGGGTATCCGTCATAGGTGGTCAGGACATTGACGGGTGTGCCTGGAACCTTGATCAGGATCGCTGGTATGGCGCCGCCATACCAAGCGCCACCGTAAGCGCCCAGCAGGAGCGTGATCCCCGCCAGCGGCTCAAGCTGCAGCGAAAACGGCAGAAGGATCGCCATTGCGCCGGCGGGCTCTAGCCCGGGAATTGCCCCGACTGCAATGCCGCAGATCGCTCCGAGGAACAGAGCCAAAAGGACCTGAAAGGTGGTGATGTGTTCTATGCCGGCGATGATGCTGTCCATTGTCGTCCTCAGAGATAGATAGCAAAGGACCGGACGAACCAGTCAGGAAAGTAGGCGGTGAAGAGCGGGGCCATTGGGAACCAGAGGCCCATTCCGATACGGAACACGATCACCACGGCAACGACGAATAACGCCGCCTTGAGACGCCAGGCCGTGCCTCGCAGGCCGGCCATCCAGACAACGACCTGAACGAAAAGGAACGACGAGATTGCAAAGCCCAGCCAACCGACAGCGAAAAGGTAAAGAATGAATACCGCCGAATAACGCAGGGCCGGACCAAGAGCGCCGAAGGCCCAGAAGGATTTGCGCCAAAAGTCGCCAGAAAATCTCGCAGCTCTGCCGGACTTGATCCACGAAGCAACCTGAAACAGTGCAGCCACGAGCGTGGCGGAGAGGGTGAAGATTGGCCAGGTCGAAGGCTCGACCCACCAGCCCTTTTGCATGGGGGCGGCTCGGGTAGCCAGCGGCAGAATTGCGAGAAAGACGACCGCCAGCAATGCGAAGACCAGCGCGATTATGCCCTGAGCCTCAGGATGGATAAATTCAGCGTGCTCCGGATCGTCGGGCAACGGCACGCCATGCGGCACCGGCTCGAAACCGGCAGACCCCTGTTCGGCGGTCATGGCTTCTCCTTTGCGGCAAGGGCCGCCAGATCGGTTACATTGGCAATTGATGGGTGAGCCGAAATCTCAGCTCCTGTGACAATCGGGGGGACTTTGGTCCCCCCTGCGTCAAATCAGTTCTGCGTTTCCGCGACCAGAGCTTCGGCTGCCACATAGTCGGCGTCGATGCGTGCCTTCGCGTCCGCCGGACCGATCCAGTAGACGCCAGCGCCGGTGTTCTTTGACACATCCTGTGCCTTTTGCGATGCCATGGCTTTCTCGGCAATGGCAGCAAGTTTGTCGACGATCTCCTGAGGCGTGCCCTTGGGCAGGAACAGACCGTTCCAAAGCGTGATATTCAGACCGGGCACCTGTTCGGAAAGAAGCTTCGCGTCAGGAGCGAGTGAGAGCGGCTTTTCCGTATAGGCGGCCAGAACCTTTACGCTGTCGAGGCAAGGCAGAACCAGGGCCATCGAAGTTGCCATCACGTCAACGTCACCCGACTGCAGGAGTGCGCAGTCCAGGAGGTCGGCGGGCGCGTCGGCAGCGAACTTGAAACCGAGCTTGTCAGCGGCTGCAAATGTCGCCATGGTCGGGATGACATCGTAGCCGAAATGGCCGAGCTTGACCGGTTTGTCCTTTGCATAGGCAGCGAGGCTCGCCATATCGCTGTAAGGCGCGTCCCCCCTGCCCACCAGCGCAAAGGGGTAGGTCAGAAAGATGCCGACCGGCTCGAAGCTCGAGCGGTCATAGGGAGCGACTTTTTTGATCACATGAACCGTTGGAACATCGATTACGAAAGACCCGACCGTGTAGCCATCGGGATTGGCCTGGGACACAAAAGTCGCACCTTCTACGGCGCCACCGCCTGGTCGGTTGACGACCTTGGCGGGAACACCGGTCTCTTGCATGAATTCGTCGGCAATGATGCGTGTCAACTGGTCTTCCAGATCGCCTGGAGGCCACGGTACGACAAAGGTTACCGGACGCTCGGGATATTCCGCCATCGCGGGTGCCGCGAGCCCAAGGAAAGCGAGACCGAGCAAAAGCAAGCGTGATTTATACATTGACAACCCCTCTTCGGTTTATTATTATCACCAGCAGTTCAATATTAGCTCCCATCCTAGGTATCGTCAATCAATTTTGAGCGATTTGCGGGTGCGGTGTGCGTTTCAGGTGATAGGTGTCATGTCCTCAACGGTTGCTAAAGCTTTGTCTCTTCTGGATTTCTTCTCTGAAGCAGAGCCTGAAATCGGATTATCTGAACTGGCCCGTCGGTCGGGGGTAGACAAGGCGACGGTCCATCGGATGCTCGTTGTGATGTGTGACAAGGGTTTGGTGGAGCAGCGGGGATCTGCCCGCCTCTATCGCTTGGGCGCGGGGGTTTTGCGCCTGGCGCGCGTGCGCGAAACCGCCTTTCCGGTGACGTCGGTGTATCAGCATTCACTCGACAAGATTTCGGCCGAAATCGGCGAGACTGCGCATGCTTCGTTGTTGTCCGGGCGGGCGCTGGCGACCATCGGCGTGTCGGAAAGCAACAGGGGCAGCCGTGTCTCGTTGGTCGCCGGCGAAGTTCTCCCTATGCACAGTACGGCGTCGGGCGTAGTAATCTTGGCATTCTCCAAGCCGGACATGGTCGAGCGGGTTCTCAGTGAGCCACTGACGGGCAAAACCTCGCGGACCCTAACGGATCCGAACGTGTTGCGTGCACGCCTTCAGGAGGTGCAGCTGACCGGCTTTGCTGAGGCGGACCAGACGAACGAGGATGACGTTTACGGTATAGCCGTGCCGATATTCGATATCGAAGGCGTACCTGTGGGGTCGCTGGCCGTTGCCACGCCCGCGCATCGGATGACCAACGAGGTTCGCCGCCAGACCATCGCTGCCCTGTTCCGCGAGGCCGAGAAGGTCAATATCGGAACGGGTGGAAGGCCTCCGGCGCAGTTTGCGGCGGCGGCTGCCAGGTTCACTGAGATCCAGGCCTGATTGGGGCGGGGTCCCTTAAGTCAGCCTTTTGAACCAGTATTTGTTTGATCAGCGTGGACCCTGCAACTGGCAGGGTTGACCATTTTTGCTTCAAGTCCCATTATATAAACCAGTGGTGATAATAACGAACCAAGATTTGGGGCATCATGAATCAAGACGTCATCGAAGCGCTACGCGCTAAGCCGGTTGCAGCGTTCCAGCATGTCATCGACGGTCGCCGCGTTCCCGCTTCCGACAACGGAACGATGTCGGTGGTTTCGCCGATTGACGGAACGACTTTGACGACCATGGCGCGCGGGACGCCTGAGGATGCTGAGGCCGCGATAGCTGCCGCTCGCCGAGCATTCGATAACGGAAGCTGGTCCGAGTTGGCGCCTGCGGCGCGCAAGAAGATCCTGCTGAGATGGGCGGACCTGATAGAGGACGAGGCGCTGGAACTCGCAGTTCTCGGTGTGCGAGAAAACGGCACGGAAATCGCCATGGCCCTCAAGGCCGAACCGTTGTCCACCGCCGCGACGATACGGTTTTACGCGGAAGCCATCGACAAGGTGTTTGGCGAGATCGCGCCAGTGGATCCGGCCTATCTCGGGCTCGTCCATCGCGAACCGGCGGGGGTGGTCGGTGCCATAGTACCCTGGAATTTTCCGCTAATGATCGGCGCCTGGAAATTCGGTCCGGCTCTCGCTGCGGGCTGCACCATGGTGCTCAAGCCGGCGGAAACTGCGTCGCTCGGCCTGGTGCGGGTGGCTGAATTGGCGCTCGAGGCCGGCATGCCGGCCGGAGTGTTCAACGTGGTGACCGGCGAAGGCGCCGTGGTCGGTGCCCGGATCGCGGAATCCATGGACGTCGATGTTCTGGTGTTCACGGGATCGGGGCCAACCGGGCGGCGCCTGCTCGAGGCGGCGGCGCGGTCGAACCTCAAGCGGGTCTATCTGGAGCTGGGCGGCAAGTCGCCGAACATCGTGTTTGCGGATGCCCCAGATCTGGACGAAGCCGCGAAAGTGGCCGCATACGGTATTTTCCGCAATTCGGGCCAGGTCTGCATCGCAGGCTCACGCCTTCTCGTCGAGCGCTCGATCCACGAAGCGTTCGTCGAAAAGCTCGCCTTCCATGCTGCATCTATCACAGTCGGAAACCCGCTCAATGCATCGACCCAATCCGGTGCGATCAATTCGGAGCGGCAGTTGCGGCAGAACCTGCAGTTCGTCGAGGAGGCGCGCAGCCAGGGTCGAAAGGTCATCGGCGGAGAGCGGCTTCTGGAAGAGACAGGCGGCTTCTACATGTCGCCCGCCATCATTGCGGATGCGGCGCGAGACGACCGCGTTTTCCAGGAAGAGGTCTTCGGTCCCGTGCTCGCGGTAACGCCATTCGATACCGAGGCTGAGGCTGTCGCGCTGGCAAACGATACCCGTTACGGCCTCGCGGCGGCGGTCTGGACGGCGAACCTGTCGCGCGCGCACCGGATGGTGCGCAAGATCCGGGCGGGGCTGGTGCATGTCAACACCTATGGCGGCTCGGATCTCACGGTGCCGCTGGGTGGCGTCAAGCAATCGGGCAACGGGCACGACAAGTCGCTCCATGCCTTCGACAAATATCTCGATCTCAAAACGGCATGGATCAAACTTTAATGCGCGCATTGGTTCTCGACTTCGGCGGAGTGATCTCCAAGACATTGTTCGAAACACATGCCCTGTCGGAGGCCGCCCTCGGCTTGCCGACCGGGACGTTGGCCTGGCGAGGCCCCTTCGATCCTGCAAGCGACGAGGCCTGGCGTGCAATGCAGGCGGGGGAGATGACCGAGCGTGACTATTGGGCCTTGAGAATGCGGGAAACCGGTGCCCTGATCGGTAAGACCTGGACGGAGTTTCCAGAATTCGTTGGCCGTCTTCGGGGAGCGGATCCTGAAGCGGTGATCCGTCCGGAAGCGCTCGATGCAATCGCCAAGGCCAAGGTGCGTGGCCACAGGCTTGCGATCCTGTCGAACGAACTCGATTTGTTTTACGGCAAGGATTTCCGCGCCAAGCTTCCTTTCCTCGCCGACTTCGATCTTATCGTCGATGCGACCTATACGGGGATCCTCAAACCCGATCCCCGTGCGTTTCACTTCGTGACCGACGGATTGGCGATCGAGGCCAAGGACTGTGTATTCGTGGACGACCAGCCCAAGAACCTGAAAGGCGCCGTCGACGTCGGCATGCCCTATGTCCATTTCGATGTCACACGTCCGGGCGAGAGCTATGCGCTTGCGCTCGATATGCTCGCACAGGGGAACTAAGCGAATGAAGACCTCCAATTATCTCAAGGAAAACAACGCGAAGCGCCTCTGGCACCCGATGGCGCATCCGGCTGACAGCTTGGCGAACCCGCCCGATATCATCGTCGAGGCTGAGGGCGTGGAGATCGTTGACGTCGACGGGCATAGACTGGTGGATGCCGTCGGCGGATTGTGGAACGTCAATCTCGGCTATTCCTGCGAGCCGGTAAAAAGGGCAATTTCCGCGCAGCTCGACCGGCTGCCCTATTATTCGATCTTTCGCGGCACGACGAACGACAATGTCATCGAGCTTTCGGAGATGCTGGCAGAGTTCTTTGCGCCGGACGGCCTCTCTCGGGCGTTCTTCACCTCGGGCGGATCGGACAGTGTTGAGGTCGCCCTGCGCCTTGCCCGCCAGTATCACAAGATCCGGGGTGAGGCGGGGCGGGTCAAGTTCCTCAGCCTGAAGAAGGGTTACCATGGCACCCACACCCTCGGCGCCTCGGTCAATGGAAATTCCAATTTCAGGACGCAGTATGAGCCGCTGATGCCTGGCTGTTTTCACACGCCGGCACCTTACACCTATCGCAATCCCTTCAACGAAGCGGATCCGGAGCGTCTCGCCCAGCTGTGTCTTGCCGCCGTCGAGGACGAGATCAAGTTCCAGGATCCCTCGACCATCGCAGCCTTTGTCATGGAGCCGGTGCTGGGCGCCGGCGGTGTCATACCGCCGCACAAGAGCTTCATGCCGGGACTGCGCCAAATCTGCTCCAAATTCGGCATTCTTCTGATTGCCGACGAGGTAATCACAGCGTTCGGGCGCACCGGAAGCTGGACCGGTTCTCGTCATTGGGGGGTGCAGCCCGATCTGCTTTGCTCGGCCAAGGCGATCACCAACGGTTATTTTCCGTTCGGGGCGGTCATGGTTTCGGACGGCGTGGCCGAGGTCTTCGAGAAGGACACCTCCGGCAAGGGCGCCATCGGATCTGGCTATACCTATTCGGGCCACCCGGTGGGCGCCGCAGCCGCCATCGCGTGCCTGAAGGAAACGGAACGGTTGCAGGTCGCCGCGAATGCCGCGGAGCGCGGGGACGAACTCTTCGCCGGACTGCAGGCCCTGATGGCTCAGCACCACGTCGTTGGTGACGTGCGTGGCGGCGAGGGGCTGATGTGTGCGCTGGAACTGGTATCCGACCGAACCACCAAGGCGCCGATCGACAAGAAGAGTATCGGAAAGGTGCATCGGGTCGCCTACGAGGCCGGCGTGATGGTGCGGGTATCCGGCAACAACATCATCCTGTCTCCGCCGCTCGTGATCGCCGCGACAGACATCGCAAAGATCCTCTCGGCGTTGAGCAAGGGACTTTCGGCGTTATGAAAAACAGGAAGCCGGCGACAGGATTTGGTCACCGGCTTCCCGACCTTGGGACACTTTCGTTGCTTAGCCGGGACCATGGCGGAAGGAAAAGTGGGGGAGGGCTATTTCGGACCCATTGTGTCGGCGAGTTCACCCAGCAGATCGAGAAGGAGACTGATCTTCTCTTCGCCGAACTTTCGCTCAAGATCGGTGAATATTATGCGGCTTTCCGGCGCGACTTTTTCGATGATCCCGAGGCCGACCGGCGTGATCCGCAGCAGAACCCGCCGACCGTCGGCTTCGTCGCGCTGCTTGGCGATTAATCCGCGCTCTTCGAGCGATTTGATAATGCGGGTGAGCGAGGGCGCAAGGATGAAAGCCCTATCGGCGACTTCGGACGCATCGACAACGCCATTTTCACCAAGCACGCGAATGACGCGCCACTGCTGTTCGGTCAGGTCATGTGCGGCCAGCATGGGGCGGAAATGCGTCATGACCGCCTCCCGCGCGCGCAGCAGCGCAATCGGAAGCGAACGCCTGGCATTGCGCGGCAGAAGTGCGTCTTGTGTCAATTTCTGAGTGAGGATTTTTGCGGTGCTCATCCATTCTCTATGAGCAAATTTGACCTCATTTGCAAACGTTCATTGACACGCAATTCCCGTCTTGACATCTGCAAATAATAACTTAACATGTTAAATATAGGGGGAGGAGACGCCATGCCGCATTTTACATTCGATTACTCGGCCAATCTTGAGCAGATGGTCGACGTACAGGCTTTGGCAGAACTCATTCATCATACGATGTTGAACACCGGAATGTTCGAGCTTGGAGCTGTCCGAGTTCGCGGTTTCCGTACCGATCATTACGCTGTGGCCGACCTTCTTGAAGAAAATGGTTTCATCGACATGTCTTTGCGCATCGGCAAAGGACGCAGTGAAGCCGACAAGAAGCTTGTCGGCGAGGCAATCTTCGCGGCGGCATCCAGCTTTCTCTCGGAACTGTTTGATACTCCACATTTCATGCTGTCGCTCGAAATCCGCGAGATTGACGCGGATCTGAGTTGGAAAAAGAACGCGATCCATCCGCGGCTGAGGCAGCAAACAAGTACGTAACGCAGGCAAATTCGTACGACGGGATCGTGTCCCGGCGCAGAATAAAACCAGGGAGACGAGTGCATGGCAGCTCTTGAAAACAATATTGCCAAGGCCGAGGCCTATCTGAAGAAGTTCGAGGGCGGCGTGAAGAACCGTATCGATGGCCATGACGTCGATGCCGTGGACGGTTCGACTTTCGAGACGATCTCTCCGGTCGATCTCGCCGTGCTGGCCAGGGTTGCGCATGGAAAGGCGGCAGATGTGGACCTCGCCGCAAAGGCAGCGAAAGCCGCCTTTGCGGAATGGGCGGCGATGCCGGGCGATACCCGCAAGAAGCTCCTGCATAAAATAGCCGATGCAATCGTCGCGCGGGCCGAAGAAATCGCTTTCGTCGAGTGTATGGATACCGGTCAGTCTCTGAAATTCATGGCGAAGGCGGCTCTGCGGGGCGCCGAAAATTTCCGCTTCTTTGCCGACCGCGCTCCAGAAGCAAGGGATGGCAAGAGCATTCGCGCGACCGGCCAGGTGAATGTCACGACGCGCACGCCGATCGGCCCGGTCGGCATCATCACGCCGTGGAACACACCCTTCATGCTCTCCACCTGGAAGATCGCGCCGGCGCTCGCTGCCGGTTGCACGATCGTGCACAAGCCGGCGGAATTTTCGCCGCTGACGGCCCGGCTTCTGGTCGAGATCGCCGAGGAGGCCGGACTGCCGAAGGGCGTGTGGAACCTGGTCAATGGACTGGGTGAGGATGCCGGCAAGGCGCTCACCGAACATCCGCTGATCAAGGCCATTGGCTTCGTCGGTGAAAGCCGCACGGGCTCGATGATCATGAAGCAGGGCGCCGATACGCTGAAGCGCGTGCATTTTGAACTGGGTGGCAAAAACCCGGTGGTCGTGTTTGCCGATGCCGATCTGGAACGCGCAGCAGACGCTGCCGTGTTCATGATTTATTCGTTGAATGGCGAGCGTTGCACCTCGTCGTCGCGCCTGCTGGTCGAGGCGAGCGTCTACGACAAGTTCACCGCTCTAGTCGCTGAAAAGGCAAAGCGCATCAAGGTCGGTCATCCGCTTGATCCGGAAACGGTGATCGGCCCGCTCGTGCACCCCGTGCACGAAAAGAAGGTTCTTGAATACATCGCCATCGGCAAGTCGGAGGGTGCGACCGTTGCCGCCGGCGGCGCTAAGTTCGATGGTCCCGGCGGTGGTTGCTATGTCTCGCCGACGCTGTTCACCGGGGCCAATAACAAGATGCGCATCGCCCAGGAAGAAATCTTTGGGCCTGTGCTGACGGCGATCCCGTTCACCGACGAAGCTGAAGCACTGGCGATCGCCAACGACGTTCAGTACGGCCTGACCGGTTATCTCTGGACCTCCGACGTCACGCGCGCCTTCCGCTTCACCGATCAGCTGGAAGCCGGGATGATCTGGGTGAATTCCGAAAACGTCCGCCATTTGCCGACGCCGTTCGGCGGGGTGAAGAATTCCGGCATCGGCCGCGATGGCGGCGACTGGTCTTTCGATTTCTACATGGAAACGAAGAACGTCGCCTTCGCCACCACGCCCCATGCAATCCAGAAGCTCGGCGGCTGATCGCCCGACAAGAACAGACATTGAGTGTCCGCATTGAGAAAACGGACAGACGGAGGAGAACATCATGGCACTACCGCAACCGAACCTCTACCCGCCCTTCAACATCGTGCGCCTCAGCCACGTGGAATTCGGCGTCAAGGACCTCGCAAAATCGCGGGCGTTTTATGTCGACACGCTCGGGCTGCAGGTGACGGACGAGACATCGGACGTGATCTACCTGCGGGCCATGGAAGAACGCGGGCATCACTGCATCGTGCTGCGTAAGTCCGAGGTTTCGGAGGCGCGCGACCTCGGCTTCAAGGTTTACGATGACGAGGAACTCGACAAGGCCGCGCATTTCTTCAAGGGCAAGGGCCTGCCGGTGGAATGGGTCGAGCGTCCTTATCAGGCGCGGACCTTCCGCACCCGTGACCCGCATGGCATTCCCTTGGAATTCTATGCCCGTATGGACCGTCTGCCGCCGATCCATCAGCAATACGCCCTTTACCGGGGCGTGAAGCCGCTGCGCATCGACCATTTCAACTGCTACTCGTCGAATGTCGATGAATCCGTCGCCTTCTACAACGAGATCGGATTCCGGGTCACGGAATACACGGCCGAGGAAGAAACTGGGCGTTTGTGGGCTGCCTGGACGCATCGCAAGGGTGGCGTGCACGACATCGCGTTTACCAACGGAACGGGCCCGCGCCTCCATCACACGGCCTTCTGGGTGCCGACGCCGCTCAACATCATCGACCTGCTCGACCTGATGGCAACGACCGGTTGGGTGAAGAACATCGAGCGCGGCCCGGGTCGTCACGGCATTTCGAATGCCTTCTTCCTCTACATCCTGGATCCGGATGGCCATCGTATCGAGATCTATTGCTCGGATTACCAGACGGTCGATCCGGACCTCGAGCCGATCAAGTGGGACCTGAAGGATCCGCAGCGCCAGACGTTGTGGGGGGCGCCTGCGCCGAGATCCTGGTTCGAGCATGGCAGCCTGTTTGCGGGTACGCCGGTCAAGGAGTCCGATCTCAAGGGGCAACCCATCATCGCGCCGTGATGGCTGCCTGCGTGACTGACACAATCAATGAAATCACAAGGGGACTACCGCATGCTGAATACGAGATCGATTTTCTTGCTGATGTATCTTGGGATCGGGGTCGTTTCCCCGGCTGTTGCAGCCGAGCCATCCTGTGTGGCTCTGACCCGTGGCTTCTGGATTGAAGTTTTTGCCAAGCGGAATGCCGATGTCGCGATGGACTATCTGTCGCCCACCTATATCCAGCACGTGGCGCCGCCACAGCCGCCGATCAGCGAATGGGTTGACACCTGGCGCGGCGTCTTCGCCAACCCGCCGACAGGACCAGGCAAGGACTTCCCTGAAGCGCAGTCTGACTACAAGACGGATATTGTCAGCATTGTCGGTGACGAGCAGTTCGCTGCGCTCAGGGCCCATGATTATGGGCATTGGGACGGTGGCCCTGACAAGGGCAAGGCCTTCGACTTCCACTACTACGATATCTTCCGCTGCGAGAACGGCAAGTTGGCCGAACACTGGTATTCGGAGGACCCGGATCCAAGCGTCGGCCTTTGAACAAGCAAGCATAACCGGAAGGGGGCTTTACGCCCCCTGACCGACCAAAGGGAGGAGACCAGCCCCGTGTCCCATTCATTGAACGACCCCACCCTGTTCCGCCAGGCAGCACTTGTGGGCGGCGACTGGATCGAAGCCGATCCAGCGAACTCAATTGCCGTCACCAATCCGGCGACTGGCGCCATCATCGGACACGTTCCGAAGCTTGGCACGGCTGAAACGAAGAGCGCCATTGCTGCGGCGCAGGTGTCCCAGGTCGAGTGGGCTGCACGCACCGCCAAGGAGCGGGCCGGCATCCTGCGTCTCTGGTTCAACCTGATGATGGAAAACCAGGATGATCTCGGCCGTATCCTGACGCTCGAGCAGGGTAAACCACTCACCGAAGCCGAGGGCGAGATCGCCTATGGTGCAAGCTTCATCGAATGGTTCGCCGAGGAAGCGCGTCGCGTCTACGGCGACATCATCCCCGGACACCAGAAGGACAAGCGCATTCTGGTGATGAAGCAGCCGATCGGTGTGGTTGCGGCGATCACGCCCTGGAATTTCCCGAATGCGATGATCACCCGCAAGGCAGGTCCTGCCTTTGCTGCCGGCTGTGCCATGGTGCTGAAGCCCGCCTCGCAGACGCCGTTCTCGGCGATCGCGCTGGCGGTCCTGGCCGAACGGGCCGGCCTGCCGAAGGGGCTCTTCAGCGTGTTGACCGGCTCTGCCCGCGAGATCGGCGCCGAGATGACGGCAAATCCCGTCGTGCGCAAACTCACCTTTACCGGTTCGACCGAGGTTGGCGCCGAGCTCTATCGCCAGTCAGCACCGACGATCAAGAAGCTCGGCCTGGAGCTTGGCGGCAATGCGCCCTTCATCGTCTTCGATGATGCCGATCTTGATGCCGCTGTCGAAGGTGCCCTGATCGCCAAGTTCCGCAACAACGGCCAGACCTGCGTCTGCGCCAACCGTCTCTATGTGCAGGATGGCCTTTACGATGCCTTCGCGCAGAAGCTGGCTGCCGCCGTCGGTAAGCTCAAGACCGGCAATGGTTTCGATGAAGGCGTGGTGCTTGGTCCGCTGATCGACGAGGCTGCCCTCAAAAAGGTCGGCGAGCATGTGGCGGACGCCGTGTCCAAGGGCGCGACGATTTTGCAGGGTGGCAAGCAGCATGCGCTCGGCGGCACCTTTTATGAGGCGACCGTGCTTGCTGATGTCACGCAGGACATGGCGGTGGCTACCGAAGAAACCTTCGGTCCCGTCGCGCCGCTCTTCCGCTTCAAGGATGAGGCGGACGTCATCGCCAAGGCCAATGACACGGAATTCGGCCTTGCCTCCTATTTCTACGCCAAGGATCTCGCCCGCGTCTTCCGCGTCGCAGAGGCCTTGGAATATGGCATGGTCGGAGTCAACACAGGCCTCATCTCCACGGCGGAAGCGCCCTTCGGTGGGGTCAAATCCTCGGGCCTTGGACGTGAGGGTTCCAAATACGGCATCGATGACTTCACCGAGATCAAATATGTCTGCCTCGGCGGTATCCAGTAAAGGAAGCCCATTCATGACCTATCCCCGGTTCGCCAGTTTTTCCACATCGAAGCGCAAAGGCTACGGCCTGATCATTGACGATGGCGTGATCGATCTGTCCGCCCGTTTCGGCGCGAAATATCCGACGCTGCGCGAGGTGGTGGAGGCCAATGCCTTTACCGAACTGCTCGACGCGGTCGCTGGCTATGCGCCGGACTTTTCGGTGAGCGAGATCACCTATGAAATCCCGATCCCGGCGCCGGAAAAATTGATCTGCGTCGGTGTGAACTTCCCCGACCGCAACGAGGAATACAAGGACGGGCAGGCGGCGCCGAGCAACCCGTCGCTGTTCATCCGGTTTCCGCGCTCCTTTACCGGCCATGACCAGCCGCTGATCCGCCCGCCGGAAAGCATGCAGCTCGATTACGAGGGTGAGATCACCATCGTGATCGGCAAGGGCGGCCGTCGCATTCCGGAAGCGGACGCTCTCTCTCATATTGCCGCGCTGACGCTGTGCAACGAAGGCACGCTGCGCGACTGGGTGCGACACGCAAAGTTCAACGTCACACAGGGCAAGAATTTCGACGCCTCCGGGTCGATCGGTCCCTGGCTGGTGCCCTTCACCGACGCAAGCCAGCTCGCCGACATTAAGCTGGAAACGCGCGTGAACGGTGAAGTCCGCCAGAGCGACCGCACGAGCCGAATGATCTTCTCCTTCTCCAAGATCATCAATTACATCTCGACTTTCACCACGCTGGTTTCCGGCGACGTCATCGTCTGCGGGACGCCGACCGGTGCCGGGGCGCGTTTCGATCCGCCGATCTGGCTGATGCCGGGCGACGTTGTCGAGGTTGAGGCGGATGGCATCGGCCTGTTGCGCAACACCATTGCCGACGAGGTATTGTGACATGATGACCCCAGAGCACATCGAAGCGGCGGCCGCGGCGCTGGATGAAGCAGAACGCAGCCGTGTGCAGACCGGCCTGTTGTCCCTCCAACACCCCACCATCGGCATGGACGACGCCTATGCGATCCAGGGCGCGTGGGTGAAAAAGAAGATCGCGAGCGGTCGCAAAGTCATCGGTTGGAAGATTGGGCTCACCTCCAAGGCGATGCAATATGCGCTGAACATCAATATCCCGGATTCCGGCGTGCTGTTCGACGATATGGTCTTCGAGGACGGTGCCACGATCCCCAAGGACCGCTTCATCCAGCCACGCATCGAGGCGGAAATCGCCTTCGTCATGAAGGCACCGCTGAAGGGGCCGGGGGTCACCGTCTTTGACGTACTGAACGCCACCGATTACGTGACGCCGGCGCTCGAAATCCTCGACACCCGCATTTTGCGGGTCGATCCCGAGACCAAGAAGACCCGAACCGTCTACGACACCATTTCCGACAACGCCGCCAATGCCGGCATCGTCACCGGCGGACGGGCGGTTCGTCCTAATCAGCTCGATATGCGCTGGATGGGCGCCATCGTCTCGCGCAATGCCGAGGTCGAGGAAACCGGGCTTGGCGCCGGTGTGCTCAACCAGCCAGCGCGCGGCATTGCCTGGCTCGCCAACCGGCTTGCGCAGTATGGCGATGGGATCGAGGCGGGGCAGGTGGTGCTTGCCGGTTCCTTCATCCGTCCGATCGAGGCCCGGCACGGGGACACGATCATTGGCGATTTTGGGCCCTACGGTACCGTCAGCCTGTTTTTCGAGTAAGGATAAGGATCCGGCAATGCCCGCACCGCAAAACACTTTCAAGCTGGCGCTCCGGGAAAAGCGGTCCCAGATCGGTTTCTGGCAGGCGCTGGCCAATCCCTATACGGTCGAGATCTCGGCGGATGCCGGTTACGACTGGCTGCTGCTCGATGCCGAACACGCGCCCAACGATATTCCGCTTCTGGTCGCGCAATTGCAGGCGCTGAAGGGCTCGCCGAGCCATGCGATCATCCGGCCGCCGATCGGCGAGACCTGGATCATCAAGCAATTGCTCGATATCGGCGCCCAGACGCTGCTGATCCCAATGGTCGAGAGCGGAGCGCAAGCTGTCGAACTCGTCAAGGCGACGCGGTATCCGCCGCATGGCGTGCGCGGCGTGGGTGCAGCACTGGCACGTGCTTCGCGCTTCAACCGCATTCCCGATTACCTGCAAACGGCAAACGAGGAAATCTGCCTGCTGCTGCAGATCGAAAGCCGTGCCGGTCTTGCGGCCCTGGACGAGATTGCAAGCACCGAGGGAGTCGACGGCGTCTTCATCGGCCCTGCTGATCTTGCAGCCGACATGGGGCATCTTGGCAAACCGGGAGCGCCTGAAGTGCTGGCCGAAGTCGAGCGGGCACTGCTGAAGATCCAGTCCCATGGCAAGGCAGCCGGCATCCTGATCGGCGATCTGGCTTTGGCAAAGCGTTATGTCGACCTTGGTGCCACCTTCGTTGCCATCGGCAATGACGTCACCCTCTTCGCAAATGCCACCAGCAAGTTGCTTGCCGATTTCAAGGCAGTGGAGCCGGCCAAGGGTGCCGGCGAAGCCAAGGTCTACTGAGCCGCTTCATATTCCAGCCGAGATGGCGGCTCCTGGATCTCATCGCACCTTGCTTTGGTCTGCGCTCTTCCTTCGAGGAGCGTGGACTGTTGATCGGTCGACTTGCAGTTATCGATTCAGGCTGTCAGCGGGAACACGGCGTTGGCCTGACCTTTACCCTAGAATGTGAAATAGTTTGTCAGTATCTCCGCACGTTCCGGGAATTGATCATTGCCCCGCCTGGCTGTCACACTCGCTTACTGTTTGACATTCGGCAATTTTGTTAACATGGTTACTAAATGCAAAGCCGGCTTTGGGAGGAGGCGGATATGTATCTGGAGAGCTTCGCAAGCAGGATTCCGCAGCAGTGGCCAAGTCTGCATTTCGACGATTGGTCGTCAAATCTGAAGTCGATCTGCGGCAGTTTCAATCCTCTTCGTCTGGAGCGCAATGACCGTGTGACCGGAGGGGCCGAGGTTTGTAATGCCGCCGGCCTTCAACTGGCTCAGGTCGCCAACAATCTCGATTACATCCGCCGCGATCCCGACAATATCCGGGCGGATCAGGGAGACAATCTGTTCCTGCTGCTTCAGCTCGAAGGCTCATGCGGTATAGAGCAATCGGGTCGCCAAGAGCATCTCCATCCGGGAGAGTGCATTCTGGTCGATTCTACACGGCCCTCGATCTTCTATTTCGGCGGCACGTTTTCCAATCATCTGTCCGTGCACATGCCACGCCAGCTGCTTATGTCGGACAAGACTGCCCGTATTTCGGTCAGCCACAAGATCGGCGCAAAGGATCCGATGTCGATCATGCTCGGGGCGCTCGTCGCAAAGCTTTTGAAGACGTCAGGTGATCACAGACGTGCACCGCACTTGCGCGATTTGCTCTTCAACACGACCCGGCAGGCATTTGCCAGTGAACCTGGTGAAGAATTGTTTGTCGGAGGCGACAGTCCAACCGGGCGGATTGAAGTTGTGCAGGTGCTGATCGACGAAAACCTCACGGAGGAATGGCTCACGCCGCAATGGCTGGCCAACCGGGTGGGTGTGTCGCTTAGGACCCTGCAAGAGGACATGAGTGCGCAGGGCATGACGGTGACGGGGATGATTAAATTCAAACGGTTGCACCTGGCGCGATCCAGGCTGGAAAGCTTGCGTGGCACCCGTCATCCGGGGGCGATCGCTAATGTCGCCTATTCGGTGGGCTTCAACGATATCTCCTACTTCAACAGGAGTTTTCGAAAACTCTTCGATTGCAGCCCGAAAGACGTTGCCTCCTGATCCTGTCCGGTTTGTCGCGTCGCGTTTTTGTCCAATTTGCGTCGCGCCCCTATCCAAGACGACCCTCCGGTCGGGCGCTAGGCTCCTCTCAATATCTGCATGGGAGGATGCATCATGAAAGAATACGGGCTCATCATTGATGGCCGCTCGGTTGCAACCGAGCGCCATAAGCCAGTCACCAATCCATCGACAGGATCGGTGGTCGGCCTGTCCCCGTTGGCAACGCCCGCCGATTTGGAAGATGCCATTGCTGCAGCGAAACGCGCCTTTCCTGCTTGGGCTGCCAAAAGTTCAAGCGAACGGGCCGCCCTGTGCGCGACACTGGCCGAGACCATCGAGGCTCATGCTGAGGAGCTTGCACACCTCCTCACGCTCGAGCAGGGCAAGCCGCTCAACGGCCTCGGCTCGCGTTTCGAGATCGGGGGTGCCGTTGCCTGGACCCGCTATACCGCATCGCTCGACCTTCCGGTCGAAATCGTGCAGGACGGCCCTGAAGGCCGGGTAGAGCTGCATCGCAAGCCAATCGGTGTCGTCGCTGCGATCACGCCCTGGAATTGGCCGGTGATGATTGCCTGCTGGCATCTCATTCCGGCAATCCGCACCGGTAATACCGTGGTGATCAAACCGTCGCCGAACACGCCGCTGTCGACCATCCGACTGGTGGAATTGCTCAACACGGTGTTGCCGCCGGGTGTTGTCAACGTCATTGCCGATGACAATGACCTCGGCAGTGCGCTGACAACCCACAAGGATGTGGCCAAGGTTTCGTTCACCGGCTCAACGGCGACCGGCCGTCGGGTTATGGCCGCCGCCGCCGATACGCTGAAGCGTCTGACGCTTGAGCTTGGCGGCAATGATGCCGGTATCGTGCTTCCGGACGCGGATCCGAAGGCGATCGCCGAGGGCCTGTTCTGGGGTGCTTTCATCAACAGCGGTCAGACCTGCGCCTGCCTCAAGCGCCTCTATGTGCACGACAGCATTTATGATGCCGTTTGCGAGGCACTGGCTGCCTATGCGAGCGCGATCAAGGTCGGAGACGGGCTTGCTGACGACAGCGCGCTTGGACCCCTGCAGAACGCCCAGCAGTTCGCGATCGTTTCAGACTATGTCGACGACGCAATCGCAAAGGGTGGCCGTGTCCTGACGGGCGGGCGGGCGACTGGCGGGCCAGGCTATTTCTATCCCGTCACATTGGTCGCGGACGTGCAGCATGGGACCAAACTGGTCGACCTCGAGCAGTTCGGTCCGGCTCTGCCGATCATTCGCTACCACGACATCGAAGAAGCCATTGCCATGGCCAACGACAATCAGAGCGGCCTCGGCGGCTCGGTCTGGTCCAGCGATGTGGAGCGGGCGAAGGCAGTCGCCAGCCGGCTCGAATGCGGCTCGGTCTGGATCAACAAGCACGGCGCCGTCCAGCCCAACGCGCCTTTCGGCGGCACCAAGCAGTCGGGTGTCGGGGTCGAGTTCGGCGTGGACGGTCTGAAGGAATTCACGGTCATCCAGACGGTTTTTTCCTGATCGATGACTGCCAAAACACAAGGTGAGGCCTGCGCTTAACGACGTTTGCCTCCGGGAGGAGATGTTTATGCGTGAGTTTGATTATATCGTGGTCGGAGGCGGCTCATCGGGTTCGGTGGTCGCAGCCCGTCTGTCGGAGAACCCGGCCAACAAGGTGCTGCTGATCGAAAGCGGCCAAAAGGACAACGACCGGTTCATCCACATTCCGGCGACCTTCTTCAAGGTCATCGAGAAGGGACGGGATGTCCACTTCTATACGTCCGAGCCGGATCCTGGCCTCAAGGGTAAGCCGAATGTCGTTCCTCAGGGCAATGTGATCGGCGGCGGCAGCTCGATCAATGCCATGATCTACGTCCGCGGTCAGCGACAGGATTACGATACCTGGGCGCAGATGGGCTGCCGGTCCTGGTCCTTTGACAAGGTCCTGCCGGTCTTCCGCGACATCGAGGGCAACGAGCGGCTCTCGGGCGAGTTCCACGGTGCCGAAGGAGCGCTCAAGGTATCCGATCGCCGGTACGGACATCCTCTGTCCTGGGCATTCATCCGCGCTGCCCAGGAAGCAGGCCTGCGCTACAACGAAGACTTCAATGGCAATCAGCAGGAGGGCGTCGGCTTCTACCAAACGACGACCAACAAGGGACGACGCTGGAGCGCGGCGCAGGCGTTTCTCCGCGACGCCGAGCACCGTCCGAACCTTGAAATCATGACCGGAACCAAGGTGCACAAGATCCTGTTCGAAGGGCGGTCAGCGATCGGTGTCCTGCTGTCGAACGGCGAGCGCATCAAGGCACGGGGCGAGATCGTGCTGACGGCCGGGGCAATCTCCACGCCGAAGATCCTGCAGCTGTCGGGCATCGGTGCCGCAGCGGAACTGGCCGCTCATGGCATCGACGTGGTCGCGGATCTGCCGGGTGTGGGCGAGAACTACCAGGACCATCTTGAGGCGACGGTGCAGGCGGAAGTGCGCGACCCGATCTCCCTATACGGACAGGATCGCGGATTGGCCGCCGTCGGGCATATGCTGCAATATATGCTGACGAAGACCGGCGTGCTCAGCTCCACCGTTGTCGAATCCGGTGGCTTCGTGGATACCGCAGGGACCGGCCAGCCGGATATCCAGTTCCATGTTCTGCCGAGCTTCACCGGTTTCGGCGAGCGGTTGCCGCATCCGGGGCACGGCATTGCCATTGGCCCGTGCTTCCTGCGCCCCCAGTCGCGCGGCACGGTCAAGCTACGCTCTTCCAACCCGGACGATTCAGCGCTGTTCAATGCCAACAGTTTCTCCAATCAGGCCGATCTCGAGACACTGGTGCGGGGAGTTGAACTGGCCATCCGCATCACCGAGGCACCGTCGCTCGCCAAGCTCATCAAGCGGCGCGTCATGCCTGAGCCGGGGGTCGAAAAGGATCCGGAAGCATTGCGCGATTATATCCGCAGCGTCTCGAAGACCGTGTTCCATCCGTCCGGCACCGCAAAGATGGGAGCCAGTGAGGATCGCATGGCCGTGGTCGGCGAGGATCTCAAGGTCTTCGGTGTCGATCGTCTGAGGGTGGCCGACGCCTCCATCATGCCAACGCTCGTCTCGGGCAACACCAATGCACCGACGATCATGATCGGGGAGCGGGCGAGCAGGTTTATCCTGGGAAGGGATAGGGCGGCCTGAAAAAGTCGCGCGATTTTTATCGGCCGTTTGCCGATCATCCAGGTTCCTCCTGCGGCGGCGGTTCACGTTTGTCGACCCAGGAGACAGGGGGCATACAGTGTATTCAACAACTCGTCGGCGTGAGGCTGGTCTCGGGCAGGATGTTGTTCACTAGATCTATCCGCCTGGGCGAGCTTCAACGGGCGGACTGACACGAGCGCGCCGCCACGCTGCAGGCGAGACGCCTGTTTTTTTACGGAAGAAGCGGGAGAAGTAGGCAGGATCATCGAAGCCGATCTCGCGCGCAATGTCTTCGACAGACCGTATCGTGAACAACAGCAGGCGTTTTGCCTCAAGTAAGCGTCGCTCCATCAGCATCTCCTTGACGGATTGTCCGAAAGTCTCCCGCGCGGCCTTGTCGAGCAGGTGCGGCGTGGTGGCGAGCAGGGTCACGAAACGTGGGAGGGTCCAGTCCTCGCGGTAATGCAGATCGATGGCTCGGCGCAGGCTGGCCGCCAACCGCCTAGACGGGGAGACTTCCGTGATGGCGCTGCCACCGCCCAGCCGAGCGACTTGGGACAGCATGACGCCGATCAGGCCTGCGAGCAGCCGGGGACTGGTCGAGGTCGTTCCGAGATATTCGTCAACGATCATTTCGGAAAGGTGGTCGAGGCGGACCCAGGCCGGATCCTCCGAGTTCCCTTCGACGATGCAGGATGCGTCGAGTGGCAGATCGACGGTCGCGGCAAGTGAGCGAAGCTGGTCGTCGGAGATAGAAATGACCACCGCATCCGACTGCTCCTCGACATCGAAGGCATGGACGACACTGGATGGCACGAAGCTGACGGTCGGAGCCGAAAAATTCCAAGTCCTATCCTCGATCCGATAGGTGCCGCCGCCTTTGAACCAGTAGGTAATCTGTCCCATCTGGGGATGTTTATGCGCAGAAACATGACCAAAATGAACACTTCGGCGCTCCATTACAGTTTCTACGTGGAAAAAACCAATATCCAGCGCCCGGCTCGGTTCTCCGTAAACGAAATAAGTTGGGACCTCATGTCTGTCTGTCATGCCGGAAAAAGTACCAGCGAATTGGGGTCTTTGTCCATGGCTCCGAGACGGTGTCGGATTTAACGTTTGTCAGGATCTAATGGGAGGAACGCATATGCGTGCAGAAGATTATCGGAAAGACAAAAAGCGGCCGTTTACCGGTGCCGAGTACCTTGAGAGCCTGAGAGACGGTCGCGAGGTCTACATCAATGGCGAGCGCATTGCCGACGTCACGACCCATCCTTCTATGCGCAATTCTGCCCGCTCCATCGCACGCATGTATGATGCTTTGCATGACGAAAAGACCAAGGGCCGCTTGACGTCGCCCACAGACACCGGCTCGGGTGGTTACACACACAAGTTCTTCCGTGGTGCCCGCTCTTCCGAGGACTTGGTCGCCCAGCAGGGAGCGATCGCCGACTGGGCGCGCATGTCCTATGGCTGGATGGGGCGCACGGCAGACTACAAGGCAGCGCTAATGAACACGCTCGGCGCCAATGCCGACTGGTACGGACAGTTCAAGGACAATGCGCTCTCGTGGCATAAGCGCGCACAAGAGTCTGTACTGTTCATGAACCATGCGATCGTCAACCCGCCGATCGACCGCCACAAGCCGGCAGATGCCGTAAAGGACGTGTTCGTCCACATCACCAAGGAGACCGATGCCGGCATATACGTTTCCGGCGCCAAGGTCGTGGCAACCTCCTCGGCTCTCACTCACTACAACTTTCTCGCCCAGAGCTCGGCGACTGTCACAGAAGACCCGTCGCTTTCCGTCATGTTCATCGTCCCGATGAATGCGCCTGGCATCAAGATGTTCTGCCGGGTCTCCTACGAGCAGACCGCGAGTGCGGCCGCGCAGCCGTTCGACTATCCGCTGTCTTCGCGCTTTGACGAGAACGACGCGATCCTTGTGCTCGACAATGTTTTCGTGCCCTGGGAAGACGTGCTCGTTCTGCGCGATGCAGCGAAGATCCTGTCCTTCCACCCGGCCTCCGGCTTCATGCATGGCTACTGCTTCCAAGGCTGCACACGCCTTGCAGTCAAGCTGGATTTCCTGGCAGGCCTTCTGGCCAAGGCGCTGAGGGCCACGGGTGGCGACGCCTTTCGCGGCAACCAGGCGATGCTGGGTGAGGTCATCGCGATCCGCCACCAGTTCTGGACCTTCTCCAATGCTATGGCTCATAATCCTGTCCAGTGGACCAACGGCGCTGTCCTGCCGAACCTCGAAGCGGCGCTCTGCTACCGCACTTTCATGTCCGAGGCCTATCCCAAGGTGATTGACATCGTGCGTCGAACGGTTGCCTCCGGTCTGATTTATCTGCCGTCGTCGGCGAAGGATTTTCAGAATCCCGACATCGACCGGTACCTTGCGCAATATGTCCGTGGGTCCAACGATATGGGCCATGTCGAGCGGATCAAGATCATGAAGCTCCTGTGGGATGCGACGGGCACTGAGTTCGGTGGGCGGCACGCGCTGTACGAGCTGAACTATGCCGGTGCGCCTGAAGAGGTGCGTCTGCAAGTGCTGAAAGGCGCCGAGCGCGGCGGTACGCTGAAGAATATGGAGGCTCTCGTCGATCAGTGCATGGCCGATTACGACGAGAACGGCTGGACCGGTGACACCTGGTTGCCGCCGCAGGACGATTTGCGTGTTCTGCGCGACGCAGCCGAGTGAGGGGAGGCAGTTATGACGACGTCCGTTTCGAAGACCGAGTTTCGCAACGCCATGGCCAGGGTCTGTGCGCCGGTCAACGTGATCACCACAAACGGACCCGCCGGACGCGGTGGGTTCACAGCCACGGCTATGTGCTCGGTGACCGACGAGCCGCCGACATTGCTGGTTTGCATGAACTCCCGGTCGGCGCAGACCAGCCTCTTCGTCGAGAACCGCCAGTTCTGCGTCAACGTCCTGACACAGGAGCACCGAGATCTCGCTGGCGTATTCGCCGGTCAGCAGAGCGACATGGAAGAGCGTTATGCGGCTGCCGCCTGGAGCAATCTGCCGTCGGGAAATCAAGCGCTTGCAGATGCTATTGTTTCGTTCGATTGTCGGCTGATCGAGGCGCGACTGGTCGGAACGCACAACATCTTCATCGGTGAGGTCACCGATATTCGATGCCGTCGCGACGGACATGCGCTCCTCTATTTCGACCGGAACTATGTTCATGTCCCGACACAAACCGGCAGCTATGGGGGATAAACGACATTGTAATTTCGTTGCTACGCGGCGACGTCTTACGGCCGGTGTTCAACAATAGCCAACATTGGTTTCGTGCTCGTGCTCCTGCGTCGGCAAGGCAATGCCCAAACGATTTTTGGGCATTGCTATCCGGCGAAAAGCGATGGGAATGTTGCTAACTGTCAGCGATATCGAAATACCGCCCATTGCGGGGCTGCTCTTTGCGATTTCTTAATATTTCGAGCTCCGAAGAGGTGCACACGCAGATCGTTTTTTTTGTTCGCGGCCCAATTGCCAATGAAGGCTAAGCCCTTCTGCAGCCACAGCATGGCTTCGATTGTCGGGCAGTGTTGCGGCTTGACAGCCACATGAAGTGCTACGTCGCGCGTCAAAGGGTGGGAGACTGTCCGCGTCACCAGGCCGGTATCAACCTTGAACTGGTTTTCTGTGAGCTCTTTTGAATGTCACAACAACTCAGCGGATAACGTAAGCAAAAGTGAGTTGCTGAACAGACTGTTACGCCTCGAACGACATTCGTCTTCAAATGTTCGTTCGAGTGATGAGGCAGTCTGTCATTCCGAAAAGAATGGAAAGAGGACGCGGACGACGTTTCAAACCTGTGTTCAAATCGCTGTAAAGCCGTTGTCGACAAACAGATGGGCTCCATTGACGAAGTGAGATTCGTCGCTGGCGAGATATAGGGCGGCGCGGGCCACATCTTCCGGTTCGCCGATCCGACCCTGCTGTGCTTCAATGGCGGCGTCGGACACATCGACGCCCAGTGCCTGCAATTCAGTCACTTCGCGTAGACCGTGTGGCGTGCGGATGAAGCCGGGGCAGACCGCATTGCAACGGATATTACGGTCGCGAAACTCGATGCCAACAGCGCGGGCGAACATATGTACAGCGCCTTTCGTGGTGTCGTACAGCACCTCCATGGGCGTAGCTGCAACCGCAGAGATCGAGGAGGTGCAGACGATGGATCCGCCGCCAGCGGAAATCATGCCCGGTAGTACCGCTCGGGTCATCAGGAACATTGAACGAACATTGACGGCATGCAGCCAGTCCCACTCTGCCAGCGTCGTGTCCAGGAACGGCTTTATGATGATCGTCCCCGCATGGTTGAACAAAACATTGACCAATCCGAATGTTTGCGTCACCGCCTCGACTGCGGCGTTGACCTGGGCTTCGTCGGAGACATCTGCCACCCAATGTGCGGCTGTACCTCCCGAAAGCCTGATATCCGCGACCGTCTTTTCCGCCTCCTCGCCATTGCGGTCAATGATGGCGACAGCAGCGCCCTCGGCCGCAAACAGCTTTGCGGCTGCGCCGCCCATCCCGGTTGCCCCGCCGGAAATGATGGCGATCTTGTTTTTCAGTCTTTCACTCATGGAATGTTCCTTTTGCACGTCAAGGGCCGGTCCTCGCCCACATGGGCGAGGACCGCGTCGATTAGAGCTCGGCTGCTGGATGACCTCGCTTGCCGCCGGATACCGCAAATTCTTCTTCAGGCGACAAGATGAGACGGTGGCGGCGGTAAAAGGCGAAATAGGCGAGCCCACAGGCGTACCAGACGCCGGTTGCTATGGCAGCGAAGCGGTAGAGTGGGTCGAGGAATTGGTAGAGAAGTGTCGCGATTGAAATGGCGATCACGGCGAATGCGCCGAAGCGTCCAAACGGGCTGACGAATGGCCGGCGGATCAGCGGATACAATGTTTTCAGCCGCAAATAGGATAGGCTTTGCAGAATGTAGGAGACCATTCCCGCGAACACGATCATGCTGACGAGAAAACCGCCCATGAAGGCAATGTTGTCCTTGCCGCCCAGGTACCAAACGGTGAGAAGCGCCAACATTGCCATGGCGGATCCCACTGCAAGGGCCACATTCGGTGTCTTGGTGCGAGGATTGGTAACCGAAAGTCCCGTCGGCAGATAGCCTGCCCGGGACAGGGAATAGATGTTGCGACCGGAGGCGAAACTGCCAGCGAAAAAGCTGGCCGCGAGCCCCAATACGGCAACCGAGGCTAGGAGTTTGGCACCGCTATCGCCGAAAATGCTGCGGAACCCGTCGAGCAATGGTTCGCCGCTTGCTCCCATCTTCATGGCACCGGGGGGGATAGAAGCACTAAAGAACAAAACTCCGCCAGCCAGAATGATCAGCGTGACGATCGACAGGATCAGTGCCCGTGGCATGTCGCGCGTCGGATTTCGGGCTTCTTCGGAAGTCAGCGGCAATTGCTCTACGGCGAGGAACATATAGATACCGAAGGGCAGGGAGAGCATGATGCCGGTTATGCCGAAGGGAAGCCATGAACCATTGCCCTCTGCCAACGTCGTGACGGTCCCATCTGCCGCTACGCCGATGTCGAGCGCATATCGAAAGAAATCGACATGCGGGATGGCAGCGACAAAGAAGAAGAGCAACACGGCTACGGCCGCAACGGTGATCCAGACGACGACCCGCATCGACAGTTCCAGCCCGCGTAAAGACAGGCCGAGCATAACTGCATAGCCCCCAAGCCACCAGATCGGCAGCGTACTGGGGGATGTGCCGAAAATCGCGGCGAGATATAGACTCATGAAGAACATGTTGGCGGCGGGCGCCAACACAAACTCGATGTTTTCGGCAAGGCCGGTGGTAAAGCCGCCCCAAGGTCCGAGTGCCGAACGGGCAAAGGAATATGCGCCACCAGTATGTGGCAGGGCAGCACTCATTTCTCCGATCGAGCAGCATAGGCAAACATACATGAAGCCGATGAGTACAAGCGCGGCCAACATGCCACCGAACCCGCCCTGTGCAAGCCCGATGTTCCAGCCGGAATATTCGCCGGCAACCACGGCACCAACACCCATCATCCATAAGGAAAATAGGCCGGCATGCCGCTTCAATTGTCGATTTTCAAAATAGGCGGCATCCACCGCCTTATAGGTTACGCCGCTCGCAGCCGGCGCTATTGGTCTGTTGTCCATTATGTTCCCCTTTTCGAGACTTCACGCCTCTCTGATTGACCGGGGGCAGATTTCAGCAGAGAAACGAAGGTGTATATGTCCCGAAAGTGACATTGGCCCCGTGCGCCGCTGATGTAGAACGGATCCCATGGCGAACGCTCCCTTCCTGGAAACATGGCTTGAATGCCTTCCCGCGCTGATCGAAACCGTCGGTTCGATGCCATTTGCTCTTAAGCTCGATGCAGCACTGGACGCCTTCTGCGCTTTTGATCTCAGCTGCGCTTTCGCCTATCGACCGGATGGGCCGCCTGTGCTCCTGCATGACGGCCTGAAGGGTATTTCCTCGCCGCAGATCATGGCGAATTACATAAATGGCACTTATGTGTTGGACGCTGTCTACGACGCTTGCTGCAAGATGATCGACCCGGGACTTTATCGGTTGTGCGAGCTGGCGCCGGACGATTTTCTCGAGGGTAATTATTACAATTCCCCGGAGGTGCATCCCTGTATCTCGCTAGAAACCGGCTCCCTTTCTGAAGAGATCGTATTCATCTGTCAGACGGAGCAAGCGCATATTGCTTACTCGTTGTTGCGTCATAAAAACTCACAGCCTTTTTCCGAAGATGAATTCACACGGTTGAAAAGCGTCGCTCCAACCGTTTTGTCACTGCTACGCAGGCAATGGCCGCGCGAGAACCCACCGCCGGTGGTTGCGAGCTTAGGCGGCAGCAGCGCCAACCAGATCGCTCATTCGTTCGATACATTTGCAGATGACAAGCTGACAAGCCGTGAACAACTGGTTGTGAGCATGATTTTGCGTGGCCATTCTAGCCTCTCGACGGCGAATATCCTCGGCATTGCCGAGGGAACCGTTAAGAACCATCGAAAGCACATCTATTCGAAGCTCGGTATTTCTAGTCAGACCGAGCTATTCAACATGTTCATCTGTCACCTATTCCCGTGATCTCCAGGTGGTCGGCCTCGTCAGTTGGCACCAAGCCAGGTTTCATTTTTCTTCGGCGGACACAGCGTGAATTTCTGGGTGGTGAGCAGACGAGCAGCTCTCTTGCTGCATGTCTCGTCAATCAAGATCGAGCCGAAATGCTGTTTTCGAATTTTCCATCGCCTTCTATCGACCAGCCGAGGCATATGCAAAAACTCGGAGGTCAATCGCGCCACAAATGACCTCGATACCGCTGTCCTGCTGCATGACGGCAATGCTGTCGGTATTGCGGATGGTGCCGAGCCTGTGGACGACGACGAGTGCGGTGCGCCGAGGTCGCTTCTCGAGTAACGCCCCCTGCGGGGCAATGTGAACGGCGAGGCGCTTGGCACGCGCTTCTGGCCGTCGGGCAGAACCGGTCAATGAAGGTGGTGACAGGGAAGAGCCTCAGCTTTGCGATAACCTGCGAAGGTCCACAACAGCATCAAACGGCGCTCGCGAGCGGCGGACGTCCGGGACGCTCCACCACATCCATAGCAAGACCATAGACCCGTGATAACGTAGCGGGCTGCATTAGGTCAGCCGCCGTACCGTTGAGCACAACCTTTCCGTGCTTCAGCGCGATGATGTGATCGGCAAAGCGGGCAGCGAGGTTGACGTCGTGAAGGACAACCACGATCGAGCGGCCGGCCTGGGAGAGTCTATGCACGAGGCTCATGACCTCGATCTGGTGGGCAATGTCGAGTGCCGAGATCGGCTCGTCGAGAAGAAGTGCATTGGCGCCCTGGGCGAGCAGCATGGCGAGCCAGGCGCGCTGGCGTTCGCCACCCGACAGCGTATCGACGTGCCGACCTTCATAATCCAACAGGCTGCATTCGACGATTGCGGCTTCGACGGCCTCTTTGTCTGCGGCAGTCGGGCGGCCAAGCGCGCCATGCCAGGAATAACGGCCGAGCGCCACGAGCTGGCGGACCGTCATGCCTTCGGCGGCCGGGGTGTATTGCGGCAGGTAGGCGAGTGCGCGAGCGTGGTCGCGCGCCGACCAGGCGTCTTGTGGACGGCCCATGGTCCGGATATCGCCGGAGAAGCGTCCAATCTGGCGCGCGAGTGCCTTCAGAAGCGTTGACTTGCCCGAACCGTTGTGGCCGATCAGGGCCACCATGCGCCCGGCCGGGATGTCGAGATCAAGGTTTTCGATCACGGCGCGCGAGGTTTTGCCACTTCTGAGGGCGATGGTGAGATTACGGATTTCAAACAGGGGGTTCATTGCTTCTGTCTCGTCATATGCAGCAGGAGCCAGGGCGTCCCGAGAAGGGTCGCGAACAGGCCCAGCGGCAGTTCATAAGGGAAGGCGGCAAAGCGCGAGCCTGCGTCTGCCAGCATCATCAGCAAGGCTCCGATCAGCATGGAGCCTGTGGCGAAACCGCCTGCCGTGGTGAGGCCCAGCGTGCGGGTGATATGAGGGGCCATGAGCCCGACGAAACTGACGGGGCCGACCAGCACGGTTGCCGTGCCAGTCGCAATGCCGACGGCGAGGAACAGGCTTGCCCGGGCAAAGCGCGAGACGCCGAGGCCAACGGCAATTTCGGCCCCGAGCGGCAGGATGGCCAGCCAATTCGCAGAGAGCAGACAGAAGAGCAAGAACAAGGCGGCCAGCACCAGCAGCATGAATGCCTCCACCGCGCCAACCGTTGAGGTCGAGCCCGAAAGCCAGGTGAGGATGACCCAGGCCCTGGCATCTCCGCCCGACATCATCGCGGAAAGCACGGCCGAGGCGAGCGCACTCAGGGCAAGGCCAGTGAGCAGGATCCGGTCTGTCGGCATGCCCGTCTTCATCGCGGCGCGGGCGACGATGGCAAGCACCACTAAGCCGCCGAGGCCGGCGGCGATCAGAAGCGTCACCGCATCGGGTGCCGGCACGAGGAATACCGCGAGACCGTAACCGAGGGCTGCACCAGAAGAGACGCCCATGACTTCGGGCGAGGCGAGCGGATTGGAGTTAGTCCGTTGCAGGATCGCACCAGCACCGGCCAGTAGCGCGCCGGCGGCAATGGCTGCTGCGAGCCGCGGCAGGCGCAGGGGCACGAAGGCGGAGGCCTGATCGACACCCAGAAGCGTCCAGCCGTCCGGGCCGCGACCAACGGCAAGGGCGAGAAGTGAACCGGCGACAAGCAGAACCGCCAGCATGGTGACATGGCGCAAGGCGGACGCGGCAAGCCTGGTTTCTCCCGCAGCCATGCAGGCAGGCGGCGTGCGCCCGGATAGCCGCGGCAAGAGCCAAAGCAGCAGCGGCCCGCCGATCAGCCCGGTGACGGCGCCGACCGGGAACATCTCGCCGACGGCATTGTCGAGCAACAGCACGCCACTGTCGCAGAGAAGAAGCAGACCGCCACCCGCCAGCATGGAGGCGAGGAGCCGCGATGTCTCGCGACGGAAGCTGAGTGCTCTGACGATCGTGGGGGCGGCGAGGCCGATAAAGCCGATGAGACCGACTTCGGCCGAGACCATGGCGGTGAGCAGAACCGCGATGGCGATCACCATGGCGCGCACCAGTCCGACGCGCATGCCGAGCGCGGCAGCTGTTTCCCCGCCGATGGAGAGAAGTTGCATGGGCCGCAGTAGACACAGGGTCGGAAGCAGGCAGACGCCGAGCACCGCTGAGAGACGGGTGACGGCGGACCAGTCCTGCTGCACCAGCGAACCACCGTTCCAGATCACCAGAGACAGGAGGTATTCGCCATGAGCGAGCGTCAAAGCAGTGGCCAGGCTCGTGGACATCAGGCCGACAAGCAAACCGACCACGACCATGCGGGCGGGCTCGAAACCGCGCCTCTGGCCAATGAAGAAGACAAGTGTCGCCGAGGCACCGGCACCGGCCAGTGCGACCGGAAGCCGGCCGGGTGCAAGCAGTGCCGGGGCAAACAAAGTCGCGCAGACCAGGGCCAACTGCGCCGCAGCGGAGACGCCGAGCACCGTTGGATCGGCGAGCGGATTGCGCAGGACACGCTGCAGGAGGCTGCCTGCAAGCCCCAGTGCCGCACCGACCAGCACTGCAACGACCGCGCGCGGCATGAGACCGTAGACGAGACGAATCTGCACGACGGAGCGTTCGCCGGCAGGGACAAGCGCATCCACCCAGGCGCCGAAGGGAAGCAGGCTATTTGCGGCCAGAAACCACAGGACAGCGCCAGCGACAAATAGAAGAAGGGGCAAGGTTTTCATGCGGTGGCGAGGGCCTCGGCAAGACCTTCGGCGAAGGCGAGCGCCGAGGATGCGCCGCCAAAGGCATTGGTGGCAAGGAGTTGATGGACACGGCCCGCCTTGATCGGGGAAAGGGCATTCCAGAGTGCAGAGCGTTGCAATTGAGAGCGGGCCGCCAGCGGCACGGGGCTGACGATGACGAAGCTGGCGTCCGGCATGTCCGCAAGACGGTCTAGCGGTACGGGCGCGGCAAAGGAGAATTGCGTGCTGTCTTGCCAGGCATTGGTAAGGCCAAGGCGCGTGAGTGTGGAACCATAGAGGCTGTCGAAGCCGAAGGCGCGGAAATGACGGGCATCGCCGAAGTCGATTAACATGACGGGGCGATCCGAAAGGTGTTTCAACCGGGCCGTCATCCGGTCGAGCTGCGTCTCGGCATTCTGGCGTGCGCGCTTTCCGGAATGAGGGTCGCCCAATCGCTCCGCCAGCGTCTCAAGTGCATCGAGCGCGTGCGGCAGGGACGGCTCGCCGCGAACGAAGAATGGCAGGCTGAACACCGGGGCCACCGCCGACAACTGAGCCTCATGTCTCGTATAGAATGGGGACGAGAGGATCAGGTCGGGAGCGGCAAAACGCAGCTGCTCGAAATTGGGCGTGCCGCGCAGGCCGAGATCCAGCGTTTCCGCCGGAAGGGTAACGGTGGGGCTTTCAGCCCGGAAGCGGATGAGTTCGGTTGCAGCCACTGGTGTGTGACCGATCGCCCAGGCGGTTTCCAGCATGGCCCAGTCGATCGACGCCAGACGCAGACCGACAGCGCCCGTTGGTGCCGCCAAAAGCGGAGAAGAGATGCCGGCGAAGCCTGCGGCAGAAAGCAACTGCAAAAAGGCGCGCCGGCCGAATGAGCGTTCGGATGTCACCACCGGACGGTCAGGGTTCCCATCACCGAGCGGCCAGAGCCGTAATAGCACCCGAAGGAGCCGCAATTGGCGACATAGGTTTCGTCCGTGAGGTTGTTGAGGTTGACGGCGAGCGTCGCCTTCTCCGTGACCTTGTATCGGGCGGCGAGGTCGACCAGGGTGACCGGATCCAGTTGATAGGCATTGGCATTGTCGCCGTAGCGTTCGCCGATATAGCGGATGCCGCCTGCGAGCGAGAGACCATCCAGCGCCGTGTCCTCGGCAAAATCGTAGTTCAGCCATACGCTGCCGGAATGGCGCGGCATGTTGGCCGGCATCTTGCCGTCATTTGTGCCCACTTGTTTGGCATCGTTGTAACTGTAGGCGGCCTTGACGCTCCAGCCCATGGCGATTTCGGCCGCACCCTCGATCTCGATTCCGCGGGATTTGACCTGACCGATCTGGCGCGTGCCGGACACGCCACCTTCGGTGACCGTGACGCTGACGTCGTCCTGCGTCAGGTCGTAGAGGGCAACCGAGAACAGGCCGTCGAAGGAGGTCGGTTGATATTTCAGGCCGATTTCCCACTGCTCGCCGGTGGTCGGCTTCAGCGTATTTCCCGCGATATCGGAGCCGATCTCGGGATCGAAGGAGGTGGCGTAGCTGATATAGGGCGCGAAGCCGGTGTCGAAGAGATAGGAGAGCCCGACATTGCCGGTTGTGGTGCTATCCTGTTGGTCAATGACCGTGGTGCCCGAGAAATTGTTGGTTGAGGTACCCTGCTGATCGGTCCAGTCATGACGAAGCCCGAGGGTCGCACGCCAGTGGTCGAAGGACAACTCGTCCTGGGCGTAGATACCAACCTGTTCGAGCGTAAGGTCATCAGTCTTGGTGTACCAGGGCACGCCGACCGTTGCCGAGGTCGGGCTGGTGATGTCGAGGTCAGAGGCTGTGGCAAATTCCGTCTTGGTGTTGTCGTCGTATTTGCGCAGGTCGAGACCAAACAGCAGTTTGTGGCCGATCAGACCGGTCGCGACATCGCCGGAGAAACGCGTATCGAGGTTGGCAGTCCAGGTATCTTCGTCCTGATAGATTACGCCGCGCTCGACCGTCGAAGGAGCCGTGTAGCCGGAAACGTAGAAGCCGGTATAGTCCCAGTCGAACTTCTGGAATCGGGCAGACTGGTCCAGCGCCCATCCGGTATCGAATTCGTGATGCAGTTCGTAGCCGATATTGCTCATGCGGCGGTCGGAATCGTCGATCGCGGGATCTCCGATATAGAGGTCGCGCAGGCTGTCGTCATTGCCCTGACCCGTCAGCTCGTCAGGAATGCCTGCAGGCGTGATCGGGCTATCCTTCTGGTAGGATGCAAGGAAATCGACGGTCGTCGCATCCGACGGCGACCAGCGGGTGGCGAGGCCAAGATAGCCGCGCTTGTCGGTCAGTTCGTCGATGTCCTCCTCACTGTCGCTCAGCTTGCCGGTGAACCGTGCTGCCAGCGTATCGGACAAGGCCTTGTTGGCGTCGAGGAAGACGGTCTTGTCACCGTCGATCGAAAAGCCGGTGCCAGCCTCATAGGCATCCTTGAACTGGGCATGCTTCTGGACCATGTTGATGACGCCTGCCGGCGTGCCGGAGCCGTAGAGGCTCGACGCAGGTCCCTTCAGGACCTCCACCCGTTCCAGGCCGTAGACTTCGTAGGACGGCGCCCCGGCGGAGCGCATCAGCCGCAGACCATTGAGATACTGTGCGTTCCCCATGTCAAAACCGCGCAGGTTCGGGCTGTCGAAGCGCGGATCGGCGTAGGGCTCGCCGATCACGCCGGCCGTCGTCGACAGCGCCTGACCCAGCGTTTGCGCTCCGCGGTCCTCGATCTCGCTTCGCGTGACGACCGAGACCGAACGTTGCGTTTCGAGTATCGGCGTTGTCGTCTTGGTGCCTGCAACTGCAGCCTTGGCGACATATCCCTCAGCCGGTGCGGCGGCATCCGCTTGCCCGGACACGACGATTTCTTTGAGTTCGGTTGTCGCGACATCCTGGGCGACGGCTGCGGCATGCAGAGCGAGGAGACTGGCTCCGGCGAAAAGGGCGATCCTGATGTTCATGGTCCATCCGACAAGACGTGAAGAATTCATGACTAAATAAGTCTTGTTTTCTTGCGGAGCTTGAATGAATGCCTCGCGATTTGATCCAATCCGCTTCAATTTCGCAGTTTCGCCTTATTTTCTTTCGCCGCGCGCGGTGCGCATGCGCCGCCACTGGGACGGCGGCAGGCCCTGCGATGCACGGAAGACACGGGTGAGATGGGCTTGGTCGGCAAAACCCGTAGCATCTGCGATTTCCGCAAGACCCCGATTAGTGGTCAACATCAGATCCATAGCCGCTTCGATCCGCTCGCGCGCCATCCAGCGTTGGGGCGTTTCGCCGGTGCTCTGGCAGAACGCACGGCTGAACCAGCTTTCAGACAATCCGCAGAACTCGGCAAGTTCCGAGACACTGACCCTCCGGGGAAAGGCATCCGAAACATGCTGCCGGATTGCGGATATCTGTCGCGGCGGCAAGCCGCCACTATGGTCCGTGCCTTCGTTCGTCAGATTAAGGGTCTCGGCCAGAATGGCGGAGAGCAGGCCATCCAGCATCAAGGCGGGGCGCGAAGGTCTCTCCACCTCGTCGGCCACCATGCGGGCGAGCGTCCGGGCAGCGCGTATTTCGGCTTCATGGCCCAGTATGACCGTCTCGGAAAGCCTTCCGGGCCGGACCAGGCCGGCGAGCCTCTGTTGCAGTGGGCCCGCCTCAAGATGGAAATCGAGATGAGAGAATGTCTCCTCGCCCTCCATGGAGCTCCAGAGGGGCCGGCCGGCCGGCACATACAGCATTTCGACACCGGTAATGGGTTTGCCGGCCTCGCTGGTGCGCAGTGAGAGGTTGGTCGGTGGGCTCCCGAGAAAGACCACGAGGCGAGGGTCTGGAGAAAGGTAAAAGCCTGCCCCCCCAGAACGACCCTCGACATGCCAGACATCGGCAACCACACCCGGCCAACTGCGTACGCGCAGTGGCTGCAGTGTGCGATAGTTGCGGGTATGCGCCTGCATACGGGGACGAAAGGCCATAGCAACCTCCGGGACACTGCAAAGCCGTCAGATCGGTTGAATGCAATACATGATAACTTCTGTCAAGTTATTCGCACCTGCACTTTCATCGTCCGGATGCCTGCATGAGATGTGGTCGTCGCAAACCCTTTTGGAAATGAGAGTTCTGTTGATGTGAACGGCTCATCTGTCGCGGCTTCATGTGAGCCTGATATCTACAGTGTTTCGTTTCCATTCATGTCAGGCACGGCAATGTCCCTAGTGCTTGTCCTGGCGAAGATAAATTCGGCCAAGGAAAGACGGTTCACCGGAATGGCGTCCGGTCAGCGAACCGAGGACCAGCACGATGAGCGTCAACAGATAGGGCAGGCTCATCATCAGGTAGACCGGAATATCAGCACCGATTGCCTGCAGGCGCGGCGATAGAGCATCGGCGCTACCAAACAGTAGGGCGCCGAGCAATGCGCTCACCGGGCTCCAGCGGGAAAAGATGACAAGGGCAACCGCCACCCATCCACGCGAAGCGATCATGCCCTCTACCCAGACATGGCTGGTCGCCACGCAAAGATATGCACCGGCAAATCCGCAGAGCAGGCCTGAGAAGATCACGGCAGCCATTTGTGTCAGCTGGATATCGATCCCGGCCACATCGGCGGCTGCCGGGTTCTCGCCGACCGCGCGCAGACAAAGACCGGATCGGCTGCGCTGCAACCACCACCAGAGCAGGAAAACGGCAACTGGCATAACAAGTGTTATCGGATCTTGGACGGCAATGAAGCGGCCAAAGCCTGAACTCCGTTCTATGCCAAAGAGATCGCCGAAATTGGAAATGCCCGGAAAGGTCTTTTGCACATACGGCCTGCCTATGACGCCGGTCATGCCAAGTCCGATTGCCACGACGCCCAGACCGGCGAGCGTATGATCTGCGCGAAAGACCACGGTTGCTATTCCAAACAGAAGTGAAAGGGCCGTGCCTGCAGCAGCGCCTGCGGCAAGCGCGGTCCAGGGATCGCTTCCGGACAGGACGCTGATCGCACCAGTCATGGCACCAACTGCCATCAGTCCTTCTGCACCGAGATTGAGGATGCCAGCCCGTTCGCACACGATCAGGCCCAGACTGGCGAGCAGCAAGGGCATCGCATAGCTCGGGATAATGGCTATCCAGCCGATCAGAAAATCCATGATCCGTGTCCTTTTCGTCAGCCGCGCCGGCTCAGTGAATAGGTGCTGAAGAACTGTGTCATCAGGATCGAGATCAGCACCGTGCCCTGTACCAGCACGATCATTGCCTCTGAAATCGAGTAAAACACTTTGAGCACATTGCCTGCGGTAAAGATGGCACCAAGCGCGAAGGCGACGATGACAACGCCAAGTGGCTTGGCGCGGGCGAGATAGGCAATGACGATGGCACTGAAAAGGTAGCCGTTGCCGATCGACTGGTTGAGGCGATGCTCGGTTCCGGCAACGATGAGCATCCCGGCAAGCCCCGACAATGCACCCGACAGAAGAACGAGGCCAATCACGGTTCGGGCAACAGGCAGTCCGGCGGCGCGGGCCGTCTTCGCGTTGAAACCGACGGCATCGGCATGAAAGCCCAGCCGTGAATAGTCCAGTGCGAACCAGATGAGCACCGTAACGACGATCACCACGCAGAAGCCGGTATGCATCTGGCCCCAGCCGAGTGCCGCAAACTGGCTTGATGTCGAAAAGGCCTCGGTGACGGGAAAGCTGTTGGCCGGGTCGCGCCAGGCCCCAAACAGCATGTGCTGTACGAGCAGAAAGGCGACATTGCCGAGAAGCAGGGTCGTAATGACCTCGTTGACCCCGAATTTCTGTTTCAGCGCCAGCGGAACGGCGATCCAAAGAGCTCCGGCAACCACGGAGAGAAACAGCATCGCCGGCAACTGAAGCGCATCTGGGACGACACCACCGAGCGCTATCCAGGTGGCTGCCATCGCACCGAGCCAGAGCTGCCCTTCGATGCCGATATTCCAGAAACGCACCCGCATGGCAACGGCCGAAGACAGGCCGACGAGGATAAGCGGCAGAGCGGCTGTTGCGGTCTGCGCCAGACCGTCGGAGGTGAGGAAAGTGTTGATCAGGAACTCGTCGATGAGCGCTTCCGGCGGCACACCCGCACCCACAAGCAAAAGGGCAGAAATGGCAAGCCCCAGCGTGAGCCCGCCGACATAACAGAGGCTGCTCAACCAGAAACCGGGGGACTGGCGGCGGACAAGAAAGGCAGAATCAAGCATGGCCGGCCAGCAAAGCTCCGATCCAGTCCGAGGTTACATCGCTTGCGTCGCAGCTGCCGACGATGGTTCCTCTGTTCATGACGGCAACCCGATGCGACAGCGACAGTATCTCCTGCAGATCCTCGCTGATCAAAAGACAGGCGGCGCCATTCTCGACGGCACGCTGGATGGCGGCGCGCACGAACTGGGTCGACTTGATATCGAGACCGCGGGATGGAGAATGCGCAACCAATGCCGTCATATCGCGATCGAGCTCGCGTGCCAGCAACACTTTTTGCGCATTGCCACCCGACAGCAATGCGGTTGAACGCGCAGGCGATGCTCCACGAATGTCAAATTCCTTGATTGCGCTTTCCGCTTTCAACCGCATTCGCTTGCGACGCAGAAGAAGCGGACTGCCGAATTCACCATCGCAGACCCGGGTCAGCGCCAGATTGTCGGCGATTGAAAGATCACGAATGAGGCCGGTTGCGAAGCGGTCTGCGGGCACGACGCGCAACCCTGCCAGACGGCGCTCGCGTGGTGTAGCGGTGGTGATATCGACGTCGCCAATCAGGATCTGACCGTCGGCAGGCACGCTTAGCCCCAGCATGCATGACACCAGTGCTTCCTGACCGTTGCCGCCAACACCGGCAATACCAAGCACTTCGCCAGCGCGCAGGTCGAAACTCATGTCCGTAATGCCCTGACCTTCAGCGCCGTCATGGGAAGAAAGGCCGGATACCCGAAGATAGACCTCTCCAGGCACCCACACAGGTGGTGCACCAGATGCCAGCGTCTCACCAACCATCAATCGACCGACATCCGTTTCGGAAATATCGGCAAGCACGGTGCCGGCCAATACCGTTTTTCCATGGCGCATGATGGTGATGCGATCGCAGAATGCGGCGACCTCGCGAAACTTGTGGGTGATCAGGACGATAGCATGGCCGTGTCCCGCCAGACGCCGGATAAAGGACAGAAGGGCTTCGGCCTCTTCCTCGGTCAGCACAGCCGTTGGCTCGTCCAGAACCAGGATGCGGGCGCCAAGCAGCAGCACCTTGACGATTTCGGCGCGCTGACGTTCGGCAATCGACAGGGTGGAAACAACACGCAATGGATCGACGGGCAACCCGATTTCGGTAGACTTGGCTCGTATTGCCGATGCTGCCTGCGCAATGCTGCGGATGGTGGCGTGGCGTCCAAGCCCGAGCAAAACGTTTTCAGCTACGGTGAAGCTGTCGACCAGTCGGAAATGCTGGTGAACCATGCCGATGCCCGCGGCTGTCGCCTCCGACGGGCTACGGGGACTGATACTCTCACCGTCAACGGCGTGCTCGCCGCTGTCGGCGGCATAAACGCCAGCTGCGACATTCATCAGCGTCGATTTCCCGGCACCATTTTCGCCGACGATCGCGTGAACTTCGCCCCAGGCGAGATCGAAGGATGCATGGGTCAGGGCTGGCTTGCCGTCGAAGGCCTTGCTGACGGCCCGCATTTCGAGCGCAGGCGGTTGACCGGCTGCAACAGCCGGCCAACCTTCTTGCTCTTTCGCCTGCAGTGTCATTGCTCGGCCGGCATGGTGCCGATGATACCCTTGACGAAATAGTTCATGTTCCAAAGGGCGCCATCATCGACCGTGCTGCCGGCGGCCACGACCTCTGTTCCGTCCTGCTTTTTCAGCGGGCCCTGGAAAGGATCGAGCTTGCCATCGATAATGGCTTGTTTGGCGTCCGCTATTTTGGCCTTGGTCTCATCGGTGACCGTTGGCCCAAATGGTGCAAGGCCAACAACGCCAGTACTCAGGCCATCAAACGCGCCGTATTCCTCGGGCATCCAGCTGCCATCGATGATCTCCTTGATCGTTGGTACGAGATATTTATCCCAGTGAAACACGACCGAGGTCTGGATTGTCTTTGGCGCAGCATGGGACATGTCGAGCTGGAAGCCGATGGATGGAACGCCCGCCTTTTCTGCAGCGTCCAGTGCTGATGTCGCGCTCAGATTGGTGGCGAGAACATCCGCCTTCTGGTCGAGGATTGCCTGGGCAACCTGACCTTCCTTGACCGGATCCCACCACGAGTTGGTAAAGACTGCTACGGTCTCGATGGACGGATCGACTGACTGAGCGCCGAGCGCGAAGCTGTTAATGTCCCAGTTCACAACACCAACGGGGAAGCCTGCCAGAATGCCGATCTTCTTGGTTTTGGTCGCCTCACCGGCAGCAATGCCGGCCAGATACCACGCCTGATAGGTGCGGGCGTAAAAGCTCTCCATATTAGGGCCGTTTTCGGTGCCTGAGGCGCTAAGAAACGCCACATTGGGATAGGCCTTGGCAGCCTCGGCCATCGGGGCCGAATATCCGTAGGTTGTGCCGACGATGATGTTGAAGCCGCGCTTCACGTAGAGATCGATTGCCGCCCGCAGCTTCGTTGCCTCTTCGGGAATGTTCTCGGTGACTGCCACTGGAACCTTGAGTTCGTCTTCAACCGCCTTTCGACCGGCTTCGATGGACTCGTTCCAGCCACCGTCGACAGCCGAGCTCGCATAGATGAAGGCAACTTTCGGCGGGCCGTCCAACGTGAAAGCGTGGACACTGGAGGTGGCAAATGTCGAAAGCAGTGCGCCGGTTGCAACGGCGAGACAGGCTTTTGCCGAGTTCTTGTGCATGCGGATTGTCATTTATCGTTCCCCTATTTGCCTAAATCTGTGCCCAGCCATCGGTTGATCGCCCATGGCTCTTTCGCCGTCCGGCGACGGCTTTGTCTTGGAAGGTAGCCGCGCTTTCGCACGACTGAAATTGATCTTGTGCAGTGCATGAAAGCCGATTACGTTCGTTCATGCAATAAAAATAATCATGCCCAAAAATTCATCATTTTGTTCAGAATTATGGACGATCATTCTTGAATACCGAAGCGCTGACATCATTCGTGAAAATTGCCGAATTGCGTTCGCTCTCTGCGGCCGCGAAACTGTATGGCTTGCCGAAGTCGACGCTGAGCTTGCGCTTGAAGCATCTCGAGAATGATCTGAATGTGGAGCTTTTCGAACGGGTTGGTCGCAAGCTGATCCTGACCGATGCCGGGCAGACGTTGTTGACCCATGCGCGCAAGATTCAGGAGAGCTGTGATGCGGCGCGCGCCGCCGTGACCGAACTCAGCGATGATGTCGCCGGCACGCTGCGCATCGGCGCCCGTGGTGAATTCGGAACGGCTTTCTACGCGCAGATGCTGATTGCCTTTCGACGACTTTATCCCAAAGTGGACATCGAGCTTACCTTCTTTTCCACCAGCGCCTTTTTCTCGGCTGAGAGCCTGGATACGCTCGATGCCGTGATTTCCTGGGACGAGGATGAAGAGGAGGGCGAGACGCTCTCGACCGCGACCTTCGCGCTGTTTGCCAGCAAGTCCTATATCGAACGCGCTGGCATGCCCAAAAACCCGCGCGATCTCGCCGAGCATCAAGGCATCGTCTACCGCATGCCATCCGGATTGCAGCATTGGTGGTTACAGAACGGGGCTGCACGGGAAAGCATTCTGCCGCGCAGCAACCTGATCGCCAACGACTACTGGACGATCAAGTATTTTGCAGTCGCCGGCGAGGGTATCGCCTATTTGCCGCGTTTTTTCACCGCGCTCGAATGCGAACGTGGTCACCTCGTTCCCTTGCTTGATAGCTGGGCGTCAGCCGAACGGCGCGTCAGCATACAGATCACCCGTCCCCATGCGTCGTCACGCAAGATGGAGGCCTTCATGGATGTCTGTCGCCGCTATTTTTCGCCCGGTTTTGTATTCACGGGACCGCGCTACTACGTTGAAAGCATTCACTTACCCAATGAAACAGAAGAGGGTTCATCGCCATGAAAGCAGTAGAAACCGGTAATGGCGCGCGCGTCATGAAAAACACCGGGCTTGACCCAGAGCGCGTCAGCTTCGACCAGATTCCGATTATCGATCTGGAGCCGATGTTCAGCGGCGATCAGGCGGCCAAGGAAAAGCTCGCAGCAGAACTCCGCAAGGCCTGCACGGAGGTGGGCTTTCTCTACATCAAGAACCACCACGTGCCGCAGTCGGTAATCGATTCCACCTTCGACGTGGCTGAGGATTATTTTGCGCTTCCCGACGAAACGAAGATGCAAAATCACGTGTCCAAGTCGAAGAACAATCGTGGCTATGCGGCAATGCTGGAGGAAAACACCGATCCCAGCGCGCGTGGGGATCTCCACCAGTCCTATGACATTGCACTCGATGTGCCGGCAGGCGACCCGGATGTGTTGGCTGGCAAAGTACTCTATGGTCCCAATCAGTGGCCCGACGCCATGCCGGAGTTTCGCAAGTCGCTCGAGACCTATCACGCCGAGATGCTGAAATTGAGTGGTAACCTGCTGCATGCCTTCGCCCTGGCGCTCGACCTCGAAGAAACGTATTTCGACAAGATGGTCGACAAGCCGTTGGCGACCCTGCGCGTTCTGCATTACCCGCCGCAGTATGGCGAGGTTGACGAAAAGCAGATCGGCATCGGCGCACATTCGGATTATGAATGCTTCACGATCCTGGCGCAGAAGGAAGGTATTTCTGCCCTTCAGGTCCTGAATGCATCCGGAGACTGGATTGCTGCCGATCCGATTCCCGGCTGTTTCGTCGTCAATGTTGGTGACCAGATGGCCCGCTGGACCAATGATCTGTTTGCCTCCACTGTGCATCGGGCAATCAATCGTTCCGGTAAGGAACGGTATTCCATCCCGTTCTTCTTCGGTCCAAACTACGACACGATCGTTGACGCACTTCCAAGCTGTGTCGACGAAGCACATCCAGCGAAATACGAACCGGTGACCTCAGGTGAGTATATTAATGGCCGCTTCGCCGCGACCTTTGCCCATTACGGAGAAGCGCAAAAGGAGACAGTCTGAGGCAATGGTTTGATCGCGCGAGCGAGGGACGCTTATCGCAGAGCGCCCTCGCACTTCAGGCGTCCGTGGGCGAGTATTCGATTGAGGATGATCACGCCCATGCCAACCTGTGTCTGCGGGGCAAGGAATGGCTGAGCGCGCAAACGCGGTCCAGCCATGCCCTTGAATCGTCTTGTAGCAGTGTCAAACGGAGCCTGTTTGCCATAGCCGGCTCCCATGACCGCGGCCGAGCCGACAAATTTCCCAATCACGAAACGTGCTTGCGCCCCTCCGCATCGTAAAACCAGTTGTCCGGATATGGATACCACCAGTCCTGGATAACGGGCTTGTGGTCAATGATGACCATTTTGGAACGCCGGAAAGTTTCGAGACCAAGCCTTGAAAGCTCGCGACCGAGGCCGGATTTTTTCCAGCCACCAAAGGGCAGCGCGTCGTTGTCTATCAGCGGGTTATTGACCCAGACCATTCCCGCTTCCAGACGATCTGCGGCTTCCATTGCTTCTTCCAGCGATGTGGTGAACACGGAGGCGCCAAGACCGAAATCACTGTCATTTGCCTGTTCGATCGCTTCGTCGAAGCTTGCAACCCGCATGATGGCGGCGACCGGACCGAAGCACTCCTCCCTCATGATCGCCATATCGGCAGTGCAGCCGGTGAGGATCGTCGGTTCATAGAACCATCCGACAGGTTCGCTGTCCGGGATATTCCCGCCAACTACCACAGTGGCGCCCTTTGCCTTGGCGTCTTCGACCAGGCGGATCACCTTGGCGCGCGCCGCTTCCGAGACGAGAGGGCCGATTTCTGCCTTGGCCAGGCCATTGCCAATTCGCAGCCGGAGGGTCTCCGTTGCGAATTTCTCCACAAATGCGTCATGGACGCTGTCCACCACATAGAAGCGTTCTGCGGAGGTGCAGACCTGGCCAGACATGTGGAAGGCCGCCGTCACGGCGCCGGAAGCGGCGACGTTCAATGGCGCGTTGGCGGTCACGATAAGCGGATCTGACCCACCTGCCTCAATGACCGCGGGTTTCATCTGGGCCGCTGCCGCCATGGCAACAGATTTGCCGGCCGCAACCGACCCGGTAAACGCAACAGCATGTGTCTTGGGGGATGCAATCAGCGCTTGTGCTACATCTACGCCGCCAGGCAGGCATGCGATGAGGTCATCCGGCAGTGGTTCGAAAACACCCATGAATTCCAATGTCGAAAGCGTGGTCGCCAGCGCCGGTTTTATGATGCAGCCATTGCCTGAGGCGAGTGAAGCAGCGACTGTCCAGCACATCAGGAGGATCGGAAAATTGAATGGCATGATGTGAACCGAAAGCCCCAGCGGCTCATAACGCGCGTGCTGGAACGAGCCTGCCTGGGTCGTGCCGGCAACCTTGCCGCCGTCGTCGCGCGCCATTTCCGCAAAATAGCGGAAAGCACCTGCACAATTGGCAACCTCGCCGATTGCCTCTGGGTAGGGCTTGCCCATCTCCCGCGACATCAGTTCGGCACAGCGTCGCATATCCGTTGCCTCAATGCGGTTGGCTATGCGATGAAGCGTCATCGAACGGCTCTTGGCGTCGAGCTTCTTCCACTGCCGCTGGGCTGCCGTTGCAGCATCGAGCACCGCCTCGATTTCCTCAAGTGTGGTCTCGGCAATCTCACCGACAGCCCGAAGTGTTGCCGGATCGATGACCGGATGCCGCTGTCCCTTTGCGGATAAATAGACAGGATGGCGGTAAAGGGACGGCGCCGCAGGATCGAACATGAGATTACCTTCAGTCATTGCAAGGGAACTTGTACCGCCTCTGATCAGCGAATCATGTAGACCTTCTTGATGGTCTCATGGACCGTGCAGACGCCTTTCCAGTCCTGAGGAAAGAAGGCTGCTGTATCGGGGGTGATTTCGATGATTTCACCACTCTCGTGCACATAGGTGCAGCGCCCTTCGAGGAAATGGCAAAATTCGTCGCGGGTGACATGGCAGTTCCATTTGCCTGGGGTGCAGACCCAGAGCCCACATTCGCTCTCGCCATTTGGACCTTTGTGGATCACCCGGCCCGAGGTATAACTCTCCCCTTCGATCATGGTGGGGATGACGCCCCAGTCCTTGAGGTCGTCCAGTTCCAGCGGATTGTGCATCAGCGGTGTGGTCGTCATTGTGGCTCACTTCCTAAACGAGAATGTAGATATTGCGCATCGTCTCGATGACGTTGCATTCGCCGGTCCAGCCGGCTGGAAACATGACGGCGGTACCAGGGCCGATATGAATGACCTCGCCGCCGTCAGACGTGTAAACGGCCCGCCCGGTGACAAAGTGGCAGAATTCGTCGCGGGGAATGGAAAGCCGCCAACGCCCGGGCGTGCAGACCCAAATACCCGTTTCGGGCTGATTATTTGGACCCTTGAACAACAGGCGCCCTGACGAGTGAGACTGCCCTTCGAGACTGTCTGACTGACCGCCCCAGTCCACAAGATCATCAAAAGTCGTTGCGTTATGAATATGGGGTGCAGAAGATTTCAGTGTCTCAACCACGGAATGCTCCCGTCTTCACCAGCTCATCGAGAATAGCGGCTGCCTTTTGGGGACCATTATGGGCCTGCATATGGGCTGAGGTCGCTGCAAGTTTTGACGCCATCGCGGGATTATTGATGCAGGCGTCGAGCTTGGCGGCGAGATCGGCATCAGTCCAGTCATAGCGGGGCATCTTGAATCCATGCCCTGTCTCATCGACGCGGGTGGCATTGTCGTGGCCATCCCAGACATAAGGCATGATGATCGCAGGCTTGCCGAAGTAGAGGCACTCCGTGAAGGAGTTGTTGCCTCCGTGATGGATCACTGCATCGACCTGCGGGATGACGGACGGCTGCGGGAACCAACTGTCGATGATGACATTATCCGGCACATCTTCGTATTCGCCCATATAATCCCCGACATTGACAAGCGCCCGGTATGGGAGTGCGCCGACCGTCGCAATGATGCGCTTCAGAAGTCCGGTATCGCCGGCACCCAGGCTCCCGAACGAGACATAGAGCAGGGGCTTGTCGTTGTTCGTCTTGAAGCTCGGTACCGCATAAGGTTTCTCGGTTCGCACGCAACCTTCAAGGTATTGGAACTTGCTGGGGTCCAGCGGGTGCTCCCGTTCGAACTTTACGGCTTCAGGATAGAGCAGAAGGTTCATGAAGGGCGACGCTTCGAAGAACTGCCCAATTGGATAGGCCTCTTCACCTGCGCCCTCTAGGAACGCATTGAAGTCATCATGGATCGGCTTGATCACTGCATTGAAGTGGTCGCGATAGGCTTCGTGGCAGGCATAATCACTGGCGCCGCAGCCGGAGAGGTGAGGGGGGATCTTGGGATCCTCGATCTCGTTCTCCGAGCACGAGATGATGCGCACCCAGGGATTGCCATACTGCTTGATCGCCGGGAACAAGATCACATTATCGACACAGATCAGATCCGGCTCGATCTTCGCCAGTACACCCGGCAGGTCCTTCTCCGCCCATTTGGCGCTGTCGACGATGGCCGTCCAGCAATCCTTCACATAATTGTCCACCTGGTCGTAGGGGTTTTTGCGGAAGTTCGGAATGTGACCATTGATAAAGTCTTCCCAGAATTTGGCCATCTGCTCCGCTGGCATCGGTTCAGATAGGTTGACCGCGTGAGCCTCAAAACCATAGCCTTCATACACCGACACGAAACCTGGGTCGGACAGGAAAACGGCCTTGTGACCAAGCGCTTCCACGGCCTGGGCAATGCCCACGGAATTCAGTGCTGGCCCGAAGGCGGCTTCCGGAAAGAATGCGATTGTTTTTGACATTGGGCTCCCCTTTCTTAGTGCGCAAACAACCTGACGCGGCGCGGATCGATTGCGATGTGAATGCTGTTTCCAGGGTCCAGACCCATAGCCGAACTGGCGGCGACCCGGACCTGGATCGGTGTGTCGCTGGCAGTGATCCGAATGTGAAGGACGCGATCGAGACCGTGATAGGCGACGTCTGCGATGCGCCCTTCAAAGCCTTCGCCCGGCGCTACCACCATCACGTTTTCGGGACGCACCGCGAGTGTCGCCATGCCCGTATCGGCGTCTGCAATGGTCATACGAATGCCCGGTGCCGTAAATATTCTCTGGGTATCGACCGTGCCCTCGATGAAATTCATCACGCCAATGAAATTTGCGACGAACCTGTCAGAAGGCGTCTCGTAGACCTCCTCAGGCGAGCCGCACTGCAACAATCGCCCATCCTTCAGGATCGCCATTCGGTCGGCCATCACAAGGGCCTCCTCCTGGTCGTGGGTCACAATGATGAAGGTGATGCCCACCTCGTGTTGCAGACGTTTCAATTCGAGTTGCATCCGCTCGCGCAGCTTCTTGTCGAGTGCACCCAGCGGCTCATCAAGCAACAGTACTTTCGGCCGTTTGACGAGCGCGCGCGCGAGCGCAACGCGCTGTTTCTGACCGCCGGATAGTTGCTCGGGCTTGCGATCTGCAAATTGTGCAAGATCGGTGACCGCCATAATTTCGTCGACCCGGCGCTTGATCTCACCCTTGGCAAGGCGCTCCATCTCCAGCCCGTAAGCGAGGTTTTTGCGAACGTTCATATGGGGAAACAACGCATAGGACTGGAACATCAGATTCAAAGGTCGCTTTTCCGGCAGCAACGGAGAAATGTCTTGGCCTTCCAGCAAGATACGTCCGCCCGTCGGGTTCTCAAAACCCGCCAGCATGCGAAGCAGAGTGGTCTTGCCGCAGCCCGATGGACCGAGAAGCGCAAAAAACTCGTTTCGACGGATATCGAGAGATACGTCATCGACCGCTGTAATCGGACCGAATGACTTCGACAAACGGTCGATCGACAGGATCGGTTCTGAAGGGGGAGAGATTGCGTTCATTGCATCTGTTCTTTGTTCAGCTTCTGGGAGAGAAGCAAGGCAATTGCGCTGATGGCCATCACAATGGTCGCAAGCGCGTTGATTTCGGGCGTGATGCCGAAGCGGATCATCGAATAGATCTGGATGGGCAAGGTGATCGAGGAGCGCCCGGCGCCCGCTGTGAAGAAAGCGATGATGAACTCGTCGACCGACAGCGTGAAGGCGAGAAGTGCGCCGGCAATGATGGCCGGCAGCAGCACGGGAAATGTCACCCGCCAGAACGTCGTCCAACTGCCGGCCCCGAGATCCCGCGATGCTTCCACGATCGAATAGTCAAAATTTTTCAAGCGCGCGCGCACAACCGAGCAAACGAAAGCGAGATCGAAAATCACGTGACTGATGATGATCGTGTGCAGACCGAGGGTGACGTTCAGCAACGAGAAGAATGTGAGAAGCGCTACCGCCAGCACGATGTCAGGGATCACCATTGGCGCAAAGGCCAAGGCTTCAAATCCTGTGCTCTTGCGACGGCGGGTCTCCATGCCGATGGCGAGCAAGGTGCCGAGAATTGTGGCGATCATCGTCGCAACGATGGCGACGACCAACGTATTCCAAGCCGCGCCGAGAATGTCTCCGTTACTGGCAAGAGAAGCATACCACTTGATCGAAAAGCCGGACCAGGTTGTCGGCAGCCCGGCCGCGTTGAAAGACAACAGGACAAGAACCGCGATTGGAAGGTAAAGAAAGCTAAACACGGCGACGAGCACTGTGCGTCCTGGCCATTTGGGTGATCGCACGGCCATCAATCTGCCTCCCGGGTGCGCTCGCCCGATGCCGATTCGGTCGCGCGGGCCTGCAACATCAACAGCGCCACCATGATGGCAATCAACACCATGCCGAGGGCCGCTCCGAAGGGCCAGTCATTGGCCGACAGGAACTGGTCATAGACAACATTCCCGATCATCTGGAAGCGTCCGCCGCCCAGCAGTGCTGGCGTGACGAAATTGCCGATAGACAAGACGAAGATGAACACGGCTCCTGCCGCGATGCCCGGCATGGTGAGCGGCAACGTCACCCGCCAGAATGTTTGCAGAGGTCCGCCGCCAAGGTCACGGGATGCTTCCACCAGTTCCGGGTTGAGCCGTGACAGTGTCGAATAGATAGCGAGTATGACGAAGGGTAAATAATTGTAGACGAGACCAGTAATCACCGCGCCTTCGCTATAGAGCATGGAGAGTGGCTCGCCGGTATAGCCCATGCTCCGCAGCAGATTATTAAAGAGCCCCTCGCGGTTCAAAAGCACGATCCAGGCATAGGTGCGGATCAGATAATTCGACCAGAATGGTAGCACGGCAAAGAACAGCAGCGTCGGCTGACTAATGCGCGGAGCACGGCTGATCGCATAGGCTGCAGGATAGGCAATCAGAACAGCGATCAAGGTTGCCAGTCCCGCGATCCGCGCCGATGTCAAAAAGATCTTCGCATAGAGCGGATCAAGCACGCGTTGGAAATTCTCAAGCGTGAGCGTGTATTCCACACCGCCCCAGACCCCGCGCTCGAAAAACGCATAGGAGAGCACGATCACGCAGGGCACGACCATGAATGCCACAAGCCACAACAGGGCCGGCAGGGCGAGCAGGTTTGGCTTGGCGGCGTTGAAGGACATGAAAGGATTCCAGTGAACGGCATTCCTCCTCTCCCAAGCGGGAGAAGAGGGTTTTCACAGTGCTTCAGGCGAGACGCCAGCAGCTCAGTTGGCGGCCTTGATTTCGCTCACGATGCGCGAAAAATCCTTCTGGGCCGGTCCGAGGTCACGAAGCAGTTCGTACTGCACCAGTTCCTCGGGCTTCATCCCCATATTCGGATACTGCTCGACGAGGGACGGATCAAGGCTCTCCATGGCAGCCTTGTTGGGAACCTTGTAGAGGATGTTTTCCGCCGCCCAGGCGTGGTTCTTGGCGTCGAGGATGAAGTTGATGAACTTCATCGCGGCATCTTTGTGCTCCGACCCCTTCATCACGACGATGGTGTCGACCCACAGATCTGATCCCTCTTTCGGGATAACATATTTGATGTCGGCATTTTCACCGATGCCGTAATTGCACCAGCCATCCCAGGCATGCACGAGCGAGGCTTCTCCGGAAACCAGCTTCGAGTAGAATGTGGTGTCGTCGTAGGCCAGCAGTGTCTTCTTGGCCGAGATCAAGAGGTCCTTCACTTCTTCCAGCTTGGCTGGATCGGTTTCATTGACGGAGTAGCCCTTGGCGAGTTCGCCTGCTGCCATCAGCCAGCGATCGGTCGCCAGCATTGTGATCTTGCCCTTGATGTCGTCTGCCGCCTGCAACAGATCCATCCAGCTGTCAGGCGTGCCGCTGACAAGATCGGCGCGGTAGCAGAGCCCCGTCGTGCCCCAGGTATAGGGGACGGAATATTCCGTGCCTGGATCGTAAGCCAATGCCGAGGCTTCCGGATAGAGATTGGCAAGATTGGGTATGGCGGCCTTGTCAATTGGTTCGGCCAGTCCTTGTCCATGCAGAACTTCGGCAAACGGCGAGGAGACGAAGACGACGTCGTAGCCCTTCCCCTTGCTTGCCATGAGCTTGCCCATGATCTCTTCATTGGTGGCGTGGTTCACCACTTCTATTTCCAGACCGGTCGCCGCCTTGAAGCTATCGGCAATGTCGGGTGCCATGTAGCCGTCCCAGTTGGAAATCACGAGATCGGCCGCACTGGCGGTGCCAGCAATACTGATGATAGCTGTCGTAGCTAAAAGTTTGGCGGCGCAATGGCGCACGCTGAATCGATGTTTGGTCGTCACGGGACGCTCCCCTTTTTCGAATTCGTTCCTGCCTCTTTGGAGGCGCCGCCGCTTCTGCGGTCTCTGTCGCCTACTCAAGCAGTATTATTTATGAAAAAAATACGTCAATAGGGAATCTGAGGTCAGGCAGAATTTAGTACACAGTGCACCGCGCCCCTTGCCAATCGGTATGTATATAGGCAGCATGATCTCGACAAGAAGCAGAGGTCGCATGGCGGACAGCGCACAAAAGCCCAATCGTCGACATGTCGAATTGGCGCAAAAAATACTGGAGCTCGCAATCGAGCGTGGCATGGCACCGGGTGAACGTCTGGCAGAGCAGGCGCTCGCTAATCTTTGCAATGTCTCGCGAACCCCTGTGAGGAAGGCGCTGCAGCTGCTGGCAGACAAGGGAATGGTGATCGCGGACACAGAAGGTGGTTACCGCTTTGCCGCCGATCCGGTCATGGCTGCACGGCTGGATAGCGAATTTTCCGGTTCAGATGAAGATGATCTGCACGGCGCAATCTTGCGTGATCTCGCCGCCGGTCGTCTTGCGGACAGTCAAACGGTGGCCGCGTTGCAGCGGCGTTATGAAGCAACGCGACAGACGGTACAAAATGCGCTGATGAAACTGTCGGAGGACAATCTGGCCGAACGCGGTGCAGGTCAGCAATGGACACTCAAGCAGTTTGCGATCGGTGCCGATGCCGCAGCAAAGAGCTTCGAATTCAGGTTGGCAAGCGAGCCATTGGCGCTGACGATGCCGGATTTCAAGCGTGACGCAACCGCGATCATGTCGCTCAGACAATCCATGCTGATGCTGAAAGGCATGGACGAGATCAGTTTTGACCGGCGTTTGTTCGAGCGCACGGATATGGATTTTCACCTCCTGATTGCCCGCTGTTGCGGCAATCCCTTCATGGCCGAGACGCTAACGAGCCACCATCGCCGCCGCTTTGCCCTGCCGCAGACGGCGCATGTCGGAACCTTCCGGCTTATGCAGTCCAATGACGAGCATCTGCTGATCCTGCAGCAGATCGAACGCGGCCAGATGGCTCTTGCCGCAGACCTGATGCGGGTGCATCTGCAATTATCACAAACCCAGCGACCAAAGCTTGCCGGACGCGGGGTGCCCGCAGCCATCAAGCGTCTATCCCGATAGTCAGAACGTTCAGACATGAATTCCAGCAAAACCATCGCCCTCTTCCCGGAAGCCAGTTTCGGTGCGGCCCTCAATTGTGTCGGGATTGCCCAAGAGTTGCGGCGTTTGGGGGCGAGGCCCGTTTTCATATGCCACCCAGGCTTTAGTGGCGTGTTTGCAGAATATGGCTTTACGGAATATCAGCTCGGTGAGGATGATCCCTCAGCCTCCACCGACTGGAACGACTTTATCAGTCGGCATCAAGACGCGTTCAGACGATCCCCTTTGGAGCAGTTGAAAGACTATGTCGGCCCGACATGGGAAGCCATCGTCGATACTGCCGTCAAGGTGGAAGAACCGCTTCGTCAATTGCTGACACGGTTGAAACCGGATGCCATCGTGCTTGACAATGTGGTGATGTTCCCGGCGATCGCCAATGCCGGTGTTCCCTGGATCCGTGTGGTTTCCTGTGCAGAGACCGAAATCGCAGATGTGTCCGTGCCGCCCTATCTTTCAGGCTGCGGTGGATCACCGAGTTTGGAATGGACGACCTTTAGGGAGGCCTATGAGGCCGTCACAGCGTCGGCCCACAAGCGGTTTACCGGCTTTGTTGCCGATTGCGGTCTCAAGGCACCACCTGCACCTTCCTTTCTCGACCCTTCGCCCTGGCTGAACCTCCTGCTTGCGCCGGACATCATCCGCCACAATCGACAAACGCCGCTCGATCCAGATCGCTTTGTATTTCTCGATGGTTGCGTCCGCCGCGAGGCCGATTACCAGCCGCCACGGTTTGCGGCACACAACGAAGCGCCGCTGGTTCTGACCAGTTTCGGCTCGCTCGGCGCTATGGATGTCTCCATGATCAAGCGCATGATCGCAGTCTATGCTGACCTGCCTTATCGCTTTCTCGTCAATGCGGGGCCCTGGCGCGACGAGTATAGCGACGTGCCGGACAATGTCTTTGTCGATAGCTGGTTCCCCCAGCCGTCGGTTGTGAGTCAGGCGAGCTTGTTTGTCCATCACGGTGGCAACAACAGCTTCTGCGAGGCGCTCTATTTCGGCGTTCCGTCCCTTGTCATGCCGTATTGCTGGGACGGGCACGACAACGCACGCAGGGCGTTAGAAATGGATGTCGGAGCTGCTCTCCCCCGCTATGACTGGAACGAGCGTGACCTTGTCGCCATGATCACGGATCTGCTTGGCGATGAGACGATGCGAACACGGCTGAAAACCAATGCTGCTGTCATGCAAGCGCATGCCGGCGCCAGCCGGGCCGCCAGCGCCATTTTGAAAACCATCACCGAAAGCCAGAAACCTAAACTGGCTCGGGCCTGAGACGGAAAGGACACTTCCCATGCGCGACATGCTCTTTATCGATGGTCAATGGTCGGCTCCTGCCCACGGTGGGCAGTTTACGGTGACCAATCCAGCCACAGAAGAGGTGTTTGACCATGCACCGGCCGCCACGGCAGAGGATGTCGACCGGGCCGTGAGGGCTGCCCGCAAGGCATTCGATGAGGGGCCTTGGCCAAAGATGAGCGGCGCTGCTCGAGCCGCAACCCTGCGCAAGATTGCCGACGGCATCTTGGCGCGCAAGGAAGAGATCGCTCGCATTGAGGTCATGGACAATGGCAAGCCACTGCCGGAAGCGATTTGGGACATTGAAGATACGGCGGGCTGCTTTTCCTATTATGCCGACCTTGCCGAGCAAATGGATGTTTCAGCGGAAGAACAGATCGATCTTGGCGACAGCCGTTTCACCTCGAAGGTAGTACGCGAGCCGATTGGCGTCGCCGGCGCCATCATCCCGTGGAATTATCCTTTGCTGATGGCTTCCTGGAAAGTCGCGCCGGCGCTGGCCGCAGGCTGCACAATGGTGCTCAAGCCGTCTGAACTGACCCCGCTCACGGCGCTCGAACTTGGTGCGATCGTCGAGCATGCGGGACTGCCTGCGGGTGTACTCAACATTGTTACGGGTCTTGGTCCCGACGCCGGTCAGCCGCTTTCTGAACATCCCCTGGTCGACAAACTGGCCTTCACAGGTTCCGTTCCGACGGGTAGCAAGATCATGGCCGCAGCCGCCCGCGACATCAAGAACATCAGCCTGGAACTGGGCGGAAAATCGCCCTTCGTCGTCTTTGCCGACTGCGATGTCGAAAAAGCGGTTGAATGGGTGATGTTCGGCATTTTCTGGAACCAGGGAGAGGTCTGCTCTGCCACATCTCGCGTCCTCGTCGAGGAAAGTCTGTATCCCGCCTTCCTGGAGAGGCTTGTGGCAGAAGCCGCAAAAATCAAGATTGGTGACGGGCTGGAAGACGGTGTCCTTCTGGGGCCGCTGGTCTCCAAGGGCCAGCAGGAAAAGATCCTGGCAATGATTGAGCGTGGTGTCACCGGTGGCGCGCGGATCGCATATGGTGGCAAACGCCCGGCGGATCTTGCCAGGGGGTATTTTCTCGAGCCGACGATCCTCACCGATATGGATGAGGACAACACCGTCTGGCGTGAAGAAATCTTCGGCCCGGTGGTCTGCGTCAAAACCTTCCGGGATGAGGAAGACGCAATCCGCATGGCCAATGACAGCCGTTTTGGCCTTGCAGCAGCCGTCATGTCTGACGACCTTGAGCGCTGCGACCGCGTCGCCCGTGCCTTCCGTGCCGGCATTGTCTGGATAAACTGCTCACAGCCGACATTCACGCAAGCGCCATGGGGCGGCTACAAACAATCCGGAATTGGTCGGGAGCTTGGTAGCTGGGGCCTGTCCAATTATCTCGAAGTCAAACAGATCACCAGCTTCGATGCGACGAAGACATGGGGCTGGTATATCAAGGAATAATATCTCTCGCCACATGGACCAACCGCGCGCCTGACCCCACAATTTCTTGCCATGGATACGACCGTATTCCGTCGGTGTTGCAAGCGCTTCAAGTGATATGACTAGTCTATTTTCAATGGAGCCCTCATGACCGGGCAAGCACGTTTTGACCAGGCGTCTCGGACGCCATTTTGGCTAGAGGGTCTTGCGCATCGGGATGACTGCCCGGCCCTTAAGCAAGACATTACCAGCGAAATCGCCATCGTTGGTGGCGGCTTCGTTGGTCTCTGGAGCGCGCTGAAGGCACGGGAACGGTGGCCTGATGCACAGATTGTCGTGGTCGAGGCCGATATCTGTGGCGTTGCTGCCAGCGGGCGTAATGGAGGCTTTTGCGCGCCCAGCATTTCCCATGGCGTGACGAACGCGCAGACACGTTGGCCCGATGAGGCCGATACGCTTATTCGGCTGGGGCGGGAAAACCTGGATGAGCTTGAAACAGATCTGCAACTCTATGGTATCGATGGCGAATTTGAACGCTCGGGCAAATTGAACCTGGCTGCAAAGCCCTGGCAGGTTGAAGGTTTGCGTGGGCTCCAGCGAAGCTATGCCCGCAACGGTATCGAGGCGCAGTTTCTGGAAGGTAAAGCCCTTGCCGATCGGCTTGATAGTCCTGTCTACAGTGCGGGCCTTTTCGAGCCAAACTATGCATTGGTTCACCCGGTCAAACTGGTGCAAGGATTGCGAAGGGCCTGTCTCGATCGGGGCGTTGGCATTTACGAACACACGAGAGTGGATGCGCTTGAGCAGGTCGGTGGAAAGATCAGGCTCGCGACCGAACAAGGGAACGTGACGGCATCCAAAGTGATCATTGCCACAAATGCGGATATCCCGCTGCTCAGGCGCTTGCGCCCAATGATCCTTCCCATTTTTGATTACGCGCTTATGACAGAGCCATTATCCGACGCGCAGTTGGAGACCATTGGCTGGACCGGTCGGTACGGTATCGCCGATAGCGGGAACCGGTTTCACTATTCGCGCAAGACCGCGGACAACCGGATCTTATGGGGTGGTTTTGATGCCATTTACCACCGGGGTCGGCGACGCGATCCCGCGCTTCTCAATCGTCAGGCGTCGTTTTCAACCCTGGAAGCCAATTTTCTTGCGGTCTTTCCCAAGCTCTCGGGTATCAAGTTTGACTATTGTTGGGGCGGTATCATCGATACGTCTGCGCGTATGACATTCTTTGCCGGCACAGCCATGTCGGGTTCCCTTGCCTATGCGTTGGGCTTTACCGGTCAAGGCGTTTCCGCATCCCGCTTTGCCGCCTTGCTGATGCTGGATATGCTGGAAGGCAAGCGAACGGAACGTACCGAGCTGAAAATGGCGCGCAGCCGTCCCGTTCCATTTCCGCCGGAACCGTTTTGCAGCCTCGCGGTGAAGTGGACCCGACGTGACCTTGAGCGCGAAGATGAGACGGGATATCGCTCCCTCATGCTTCGCACACTAGATCGCCTGGGCATCGGCTTTGCGTCTTGACGGGGGTGTTGCAAAGTCTCCTGCTAGCTCGGATTTGAAATTTGGATGGTCAAGCGGTCTGCAGTTGGGGAGTACTGGACAATTACTCTCAACACGATTGCCGGAAAGTTGAAGCACTGCTCGACCGACGATTTCAACGACAGGCAGTTTGAAGCACCTGGCTGATCGTTCAAGTGGCACCCACTGTGGCAAGACCTTTGCTTCACCGACCAAAACTTTGGCCGGTGGTATTTCGCTTTTTGAGCCGCATGCCTTTGCCAATGGCGCTCGTTCAGATGCCTCAGGCCATGTTCTTGATAAATGCGCGCCATCCGCCAAGAGCGGTGATTTCCTGCGCATCCTTCAGAGCATGGGCCTCGCACAGGAAGCTCGATACGGTGGAGCCGTCATCGAGTGTCACCTTGCCGATGCCGAGCGGCGCCGGAATATTGGCGACAAACCGCCCGAAGGCATCTGCCGGAAGTTTCCAGACTTCAACTTCAAGGCCAGCGCCATCAAAGCCCGGATCGCGGATGAGGCCGGGTTTTGGGGGCGTGGTGTCCGGTAGGGCGTAAAGCCGGTAATCGCCTGCGGTACGGCAGCTCTTAACCAGCTTGCCACCGCCGCTCGTCAATTCAGGGTTGAGTGGCATGCCGGTCAGGTGCGCGCCGACGACTACGATCTCGATCATGCCATCATCGGGTACGTATACCTTTGCTGCTTCAGGCAGGGTGGCGGTGCGATCCTTTCCCATGCCGGCTGAAAGCGCGCGATGCATCTGATCGGCAAATGGTGCAAGAGCGTCGTCGCTGAAGGCAGGTCCAACCAGTGTCACTCCTGCCGGCAGATGGCCCTCGTCATCAAAGCCGGCCGGAATGGCAATGGCCGCGTAGCCGAATAGGTTGGCAAAATTGGTGTAGCGTCCGAAATGGCTGTTCTTGACGATTGGATCGGCCAACATGTCTTCTACAGTATAGGTGGTCGGCGAAGTTGGCAGCAAAAGCACGTCGAGCTTGGACCATTCCGCCTTGGCGCGCTGTCTCAGCGCCTCAAGCTTGTACTTGCCCTCGAATGCATCCACCGCATCATAAGCACTGGCTCCCTCAATGATCTTGCGCACTGCAGGGTCGAACGCGTCTGCATGGGTTTTGATGAAGTCTTTCACCGCCGCAAGCCGCTCTGCCACCCAAGGGCCGTTATAAAGCAGTTCGGCGGCATCGCGGAAGGGCGCGTAGTCGAAGGGCACGATGGTGGCACCCAGTGATTTCGCCCGCTCGATGGCCGCGTCGTAAAGCGCTTCGACAGATGTGTTGCCATAGAACTCCCGTTCTGCGCCCACCAGAATGCCGACTTTAAGGCCGGTCGTTGGCAAAGTTGCAGGCTGAGCTTCGGTGGAGAAGGGGTCATCGGCATCAAATCCATCCATCACCCGACGAATGGCGATGCCATCGCCCACGGTTGTGGCAAAGACCGTGACAACGTCCACGCTGCGGCAGGCCGGAACCACGCCGGTATTGGGCACAAGTCCCGGTGTGGGCTTTATCCCGACAAGGTTGTTGAATGCCGCCGGCACGCGCCCGGAACCCGCTGTGTCCGTGCCCAGAGCGAAACTGGCAAGGCCGGATGCGACCGAAACAGCAGAACCAGAGGATGAGCCGCCCGACACATAGTCCTTGTCGAAGACCGAGCGCGGCGCGCCATAGGGCGAGCGCGTGCCGTTGAGACCGGTTGCGAATTGATCCAGATTGGTCTTGCCGATGACGATGGCACCGGCGGCCTTCAGCCGTGCAATCAGGGTCGCATCTTTTTGCGGTTGGTATTCATAGGCAGGGCAGGCGGCGGTGGTGGGCAATCCGGCGACATCGATATTGTCCTTTGCCGCGAAAGGTATGCCCCATAGGGCCAAGCTGTTGGGTTCGGGCGCGCGCTCCATCAGATCCTTTGCCTGCATGCGCAACTGCTCGGCGGATGCGCGACTAATAAAGATGGCCGGATCGTCGACCGCGTCACAGCGAGCGATCACCTCTTCGACCAGTTGAAGCGGCGTCAGGCCGTCGGCATAGGCCGCCCGCACCGAAGAGAGGTCGAGAATAGTAGGGAGCATCAGATTTCCTCCAGAACAGCCAGGACATCGCCTGCCTTTATTGTACGACCCGGCATGGCGCGCAGTTCTCGAACGCGACCATCAGCATGGGCAGTGATTGTGATTTCCATTTTCATGGATTCGATGATGGCGAGTGTATCTCCTGCAGAGACAATCTGACCCTGTTCAACGAGGACCTTCCAGATATTGCCGGGGATTGCACATTCGACACCGAAGCAACCCAATGGAATATCTCCGGCCTCGGCCATGTCTGCACCGTCATCGACGGTGAAGCTATCCAACCCCTGTTCCTTCCAGCGACGTCGTTCAGCCTCGAAGGCAGCCTGCTGGCTCGCCTTGAAGGTGCCGATAGAACCAGCATGGTCTGCAAGACCCGCAGCATAGTCAGCATAGGAGAAAATGCCATCTTCGATCCGGATCGGATATCCACCATGCGGGAATGCTGCGCGGGCTTGCGTCAATTCCTCGTGGCTGACGGGAAAGAAGCGAATCCGGTCAAAGAAGTCGAGGAGCCAAGGTTTGTCTTCATGGAAGAAGGGCGTTTGACGCCAGGTGTTCCAGACCTGGATCGTCCGTCCGAACAGTTGGTAGCCGCCCGGGCCTTCCATGCCATAGATGCACATATAGGCACCGCCGATGCCGACTGCGTTTTCCGGTGTCCAGGTGCGGGCCGGATTGTATTTGGTCGTCACCAACCTGTGGCGCGGATCGAGCGGCGTTGCCACCGGCGCGCCGAGATAGACGTCACCCAGGCCCATCACCAGATAGGACGCGTCAAAGATCGTGTTCTTTACTGCCTGTTCGTCGGCAAGTCCGTTGATGCGGCGGATGAATTCGATATTCGAGGGACACCATGGTGCATTCGGCCGCACCAACTCTTGATACTTGCGCATGGCAAGTTCGGCGTCCGGATCATTCCAGGACAATGGCAGATACACGGTGCGGCTTGGAACCTTCACCTCTTCCGCAGACGGAAGCGTGCTCTCGATCTCCGACAGCAGGCCAAGCAGCCGGTTGCGCGTCATCGATGTTCCGTCATAGTGGATCTGTAGTGAACGAATACCAGGAGTGAGCTCGATCAGGCCCGGCTGTTTTTCCGCCTGCAAGGCCTGCATCAGCAGATGGGCTCGCAACCGAATCTCGATCGATAGTTGCATCTCTCCATATTCGACAAGCAAATTGTCGTCACCTTGGCGGCGATAGACCACCGATACGGGGCCATCGTCGCTGGAGCCGACGATCGGCGATCCCGCTTTCTCGCCGATGCCCACAACCACAGGGCCTGCGATAGTGTCATCCGGTCGGGCAACGGCATGGAAGCGGATCTTGTCGCCAGGTTTAAACTGGCCCATCTTCCATTGCTCGTCGCGGGCAATCACCGCCGGGCACACGAAACCGCCGAGGCTCGGGCCATCGGGACCTAGAATGATCGGCATGTCGCCGGTGAAATCGATCGCGCCGATGGCATAGGCATTGTCATGCAGGTTAGAAGGGTGAAGGCCCGCTTCGCCGCCGTCTTCGCGCGCCCATTTGGGGGCTGGTCCGATCAGGCGGACGCCCGTTCGCGACGAATTGAAATGCACCTCATAATCCGTTGAAAACAGCGTTTCAATGTCGCTCTCAAGGAAGAAGTCCGGCGCGCCATGTGGGCCATAGAGAACGCCGACAGACCACTTGTGGGTCAAGATTGCTGGTTGGTGTGCAGGCTTGGCGCTGTCCTGCTCTGCCCGGGCAAGCCGCAACACATGGCCAGCCCGCAGCGTGCCGGTGGCATTGCCACCGAACTGGCCAAGGCCAAATGTGGCGCGGGATCCCAATACCACTGGTGCCGAAAAGCCGCCGGATACCGCAAGATAGGCGCGCTGGCCGGCCCCCCGGATCGTACCGATCGAGAGGGTCTGGCCCGCTTTTACCTGGATAGCCGCATTGTGTGCTACGGCTTGGCCGTCCAGCGTCATTGGCATGTCAGCACCCGAAAGTGCTATCGTCACATCGGAGAAAATCTTTAGCACCGGCCCTGCAACCGTTAGCTCCAGCGCTGCCGTCTCGTCATTATTGCCGACAAGTCGGTTGGCATGACGGAAGGAGCGTTCGTCCATTGGTCCACTAGGCGGTACGCCCACATGCCAGAGACCGACGCGGCCGGGCAGCTCCTGCAGGCTCGACTGGGCGCCGGGGGCCACGACCTCGATGACCTCAGGCACGAAAGGGAAGTCGCGCAGCGCAGTCGTTGCCACATTGCCTTTGTCAAAAAGGTCGGAGCCGGCGATGGCTTTGAGGTAATCGAGATTGGTTTCAATACCGCAAATCGAAGTCTCTTCCAGTGCGTTTGCCAGAGCAGCGATTGCCTCGGGCCTGCTGTTGGCCGATACAATGATCTTTGCCAGCATAGGGTCATAATATGGCGTGACCTCGGTGCCGGTCTCGATCCAGCCATCGACGCGAACGTCTTCCGGGAAGACCACTTCGGTCAGAAGTCCGGCACTCGGGCGAAAATCGGCATGTGGCATCTCCGCATAGACACGGGCCTCGATGGCAGCACCTGTGGGCTTCAATCCCTCATTGCCGGTCAGCACGTCCTCACCTGCTGCCTGACGGATCATCCACTCCACCAGATCGATGCCGAATACCGCTTCGGTGACAGGATGCTCGACCTGCAGGCGGGTGTTGACCTCAAGGAAGTAGAATTCCTGTCGCGCCGGATCATAGATAAATTCCACGGTGCCAGCGGACTGGTATTCTACCTGGCCGCCAAGGGCGACCGCTGCAGCATGCAGAGCCTCTCTGACGGTATGTGGCAGTCCTGGAGCTGGCGTTTCCTCGATCACCTTTTGGTTTCGCCGTTGTAGCGAGCAGTCCCGCTCGCCAAGCGCAATGACGCGACCCTTGCCATCGCCGAAGATCTGCACCTCGACATGGCGAGCCCTGGCAACGAAGCGTTCGATGTAGACGCGAGCGTCTCCGAAACTTGCCTTTGCCGTGCGCTGCACGCTGTCAAATGCAGCTTGCAAAGCATCGGCATCCTCGCAGAGCTGCATGCCGATGCCGCCGCCGCCAGCTGTCGATTTCAACATCACCGGATAGCCGACATCTTTTGCCGCCAGCAGCGCATCCTCTGCCGTATCCAGCAGACCGGAACCAGGAAGAAGCGGGACGCTGCTCAGCCGTGCAAGCTCGCGTGCCGTATGTTTCAGGCCGAAGGCCTCGATATTGTCGGGTCGCGGCCCGATGAAGGCGATGCCCTCCTTGGCCAGGCGTTCGGCAAAGCCGATATTTTCCGACAGGAAACCGTAGCCGGGATGGACAGCGTCCGCTCCGGTCTGACGGCAGGCCGCAATGACGGCATCGATATTCAGATAGCTTTCGGTGGCTGGTGCCGATCCCAGCCGCACCGCCTCGTCAGCCATCAAGACGGCACGGGAAAACCGGTCGGCATCCGAATAGACGGCGACCGATGCGACACCCAGTGTCTTCAAGCTGCGGATGATGCGAACCGCGATCTCGCCGCGGTTCGCAATCAGGACCTTTTTGAACATGATCAGGCCTTGTCGTCCCAGACCATCACGCGGATCGGCGTGGGATCGAAACCGTTGCAGGGATTGTTGATCTGAGGGCAGTTGGAAATCACCAGGAGAACATCCATCTCAGCCTTCATTTCGACATAGTCGCCGGGCGCTGAAATACCGTCGACAATGGTCATTGCACCGGATGGCTCGATCGGCACATTCATGAAGAAATTGATATTGGGCACGACATCGCGTTTGCTCATGCCGTGCCTGGACACTTCGAGCACAAAATTGTCGCGGCAAGCATGCAGATATCTGGTTTCATGCCCGAAGCGTACGGTGTTGCTTTCGCAAGAGCATGCGCCTGCTGCCGTGTCATGACGACCGCAGCTATCGGCTGTCATGGTCAGCATGGCGCGGCCTTCGTTCGACATGATCTTGGTGCCTGTCGAGATGTAGGCTGCACCTTGCATGCGCATGGTGTCCTGATTGGAATAGCGCTCGGAAAAATCGTCAGCATTGTAAAACAATGTATCGATTGCCTGTTGGCCGTAAGAGTCCTCAATGCGCAGGATCTGGCCCTTCCTGACGATGGTGGAGAAGGGAGCTTCAGCTGGCACGTGGTGATCCTGCACCGCGTTTTCGAGGCTGCGGGCGGGAGAGGTGGCTTTAAATGGGGTCATGGTTCGGGCCTCCCTCAGGCTTGCGCGAATGCGTTGTTTTCAAATCCGCGCACTGCCTCAGCGGTAGCGGTGCGGCAGAGGTCGTCTGCGGCCGGTTCGACAGCCACTATGCGGGTCACAGTCACCGGATTGGGCGCATAGCTCTCGTTTGGATCAAGAGGGTGAGGGCAGTTGGATAAGCCGACGACCATGTCCATTTCGGCGCGCAGTTCGATATAGTCTGCACCGTTCAAGAGCTCGGGCTTCCAGCCAAATTTTCCGTCCTTGTCGACACGCACAGGTGCAAACAGTGACAGGGCTGCCGGAATGTCGCGCTTGTCGAGGCCGAGTTTGTTGGCGACGATTAAGAAGTTGTCGCGGGTATTTCGGGTTTTGGTGTCGCCATAGCGTTTTGCGTTGGAGGCGGCGGTGGACCCGCCCATCAGGACGTCATGAGCGCCGCTCGAATCCTCGGTCACCGAAAACATGACCTTGCCCATGTCGGAGAAGATCACCCGGCCTTTGCCGAGACCGGTGGTCCATTGCAACTTCACGGTATCGGGCAGGTTCAATCTTTCAGACGGGTCATCGGCATTCCAGGACACAAGCGAAACTGTTGAGAACCCTGCGTCGAGCGAGACGCGCAATGTCTCGTTCTCCTTGACGGATGTCCACCAATACCAGCCTCCCGGAATGACTTCACAATGGACGATCTTGTCGTTGGCGATTTGGGGTGCCGGAACAGGACTTTTGCTGGGCAGGGCCTTCGGCGCAAATTGCAGGCCCTTGCGCTGATGCTCCTCATAGCGCGCGCGGTTGGCGGCGATTTCCTCGGTTGAGCGTTTGATATGCACGTTTCGTCTCCTGGTGAATGCATGTCGGGCCGTCCCGACTATTGACCTGTTGTGGCCGGGTCGTCCCGGTCAGGTCGAAATTGTGCTGGCTGCCCCGCAATACGGGGCGGCCAAAGAGGCAGGTCGCGTGTGATCGTTGCACCGAAGCGAAGCTTTTCTTCGCTGCGATCGCGTCGACGCTCGAAGGCAACGACACGGGTCGCCAGCGTAAAGGCCTCGCGCATGTCGTGGGTGACCATGACAACGGTCATGGCGTTTTCGTGCCAGAGCCGTCTCATCAGGGTGTGGATTTCCGCGCGGATGCCAGGATCGAGCGCGCCGAACGGCTCATCCAGCAACAGGACCTTCGGTTTCATGATCAGCGCCTGAGCCAGCGCCAATCGCTGCTGCATGCCACCGGAAAGCTGGGCCGGATATTGATGCAGAGCATGGGATAGGCCGACTTCGTCGATCAATATACGGGCTTCATCTATGGCTGCTTTTCGCGCAGTGCCAAACAACCGTCCGGTGACAGTGGCCTTGCCTATTTCCTTGCCGATCAGCACATTGCCAAGCACGCTCAGATGCGGAAAGACGGAGTAGCGCTGGAAAACCACGCCTCGGTCGGCGCCTGGTTCGCGTGGTAACGGCGCGCCATCCATCAAGATGGTCCCGCGCGTTGGATGTTCTTGTCCCAGAAGCATGCGCAGGAAGGTGGACTTACCGCATCCAGACGGGCCGACCAAAGCCACGAAGGCGCGCGATTCTATTTCGATAGAAACGTCTTCAAGCACGATATTATCGGCATATTCCTTCCACACCTTGTCGATGACGAGCGCACTCATGCCTGCCGCTCCACATTCGACCAGGGAAAGACGGAGGATCGCAATCGATCCAGCAGAAGGTCGGTCATCACAGCCAGAAGGGTGATCCAGGCTACATAGGGAAAGATCACATCCATCGCCAGATAGCGCCGGACGAGGAAGATGCGGTAGCCGAGCCCGGCTTCAGAGGAGATCGCTTCGGCGGCAATCAGGAACAACCATGCCGGGCCAAGCTGCAAACGCAGTGTGTTGATCAAACGTGGCAGTATCTGTGGCAGTATGATCCTGAGGCCAATCAGCCAGGATGACCCTCCAAGTGTCTCTGCCTTGATGATCTGCTCGCGCGGCAGTGCTGACGTGGTCATCGCCAGATCGCGGATCATGATCGGCGTAACACCGATGGCGATGAGCGCGATCTTCGACGTTTCGCCAAGCCCGAGCGCGATGAACAGGATCGGCAGAAGCGCGAGCGGCGGTATCATGGATATGGCTGCTACAAATGGCGCAAGCAGAGCGCGCATATAGGGCAGCATGCCAATCAGCATGCCGATCACAAGAGCGATGATTGTTGCAATGCCGATGCCGGAGAAAAGCCGGATCAAGCTGGTGGATGTATCCATCCAGAGCAAGTAATCGCCGGTGCGGGGATCAGTCACCAGGGCCATGCGGTCAATGGCATCGGCAAAGCCTGCAAAGCTGGGCAACAGCTTGTCATTGGCATTCTCGGCCAATCTGGCCGCAGAACCGATCATATAGGCAATCAGCACGGCGGCAAACGGCGCAATCCCGAGGAAAAGTCGGGTGCCGGGGCTCGGTCGTGTATTGATCCAACGCATTGTCTGCTCCGTGCTGAGCGATGATTGCCGGGCGCCGTGGCACCCGGCGTCGGTTCAGGCGATCACAGCTGGCCGTTGGCGGCGGCGTCCATATAAGTGGAGGTAAAGCGCATTTTCACATTGCCCTTGTCGCCGAGCACAGAGCCATCCGGCATTTCGATGCCAATGACATCAGCAGATGATGCGCCATTACCAAGAAGGCCTTTCTCGAACAGGAAGTTACGGACGTGATCCATTGTGGTCGGCAGATCGGGGGACGTGGTGAAGGCGACCGCGTCTTCGGCCTTGTCGAACAGCTTGGTGGCGGCCATCTGGGCCTCAAAGCCGGTGAGATCAGTGCCGGAGGCTTGTCCCATTGCCGTTCGGGCAGCCTTGCCGTCATCGCTGTCGGCCGTCATCACCGCCATCGTGTCGTACCAGATACCGGCAAGTGCCTTGCCGAAGTCTGGATTGTCTTTCAAGACATCGGTATTGGCAGCCATCAGATCGATGATTTCTCCGGGGATCTTGGAGCTGTCGAAGACATTGTGAGCGGATTGTTCTTCCATGATGGTGGAGACGAGCGGGTTCCAGGTGACGACCGATGTGACGTCGTTTGTCTGATAAGCGGCGACCATGTCGGCGTCAGAGGTGTTGACGACCTTCACATCCCGTTCGGACAGGCCAATGCTCTCCAGTGCGCGGGCAAGCAGGTAGTGCGAGACCGAGAATTCGACCAGATTGACGTTCTGGCTCTTCACGTCCTCCAGCTTATCCTCGTCTTTCAGGATCAGCGCGTCATTGCCGTTGGAGAAATCCCCGACGATAACGGCCGTGGTATCAACGCCACCCGCTGCCGGGATCGATAGCCCGTCCATATTGGTCAGCGTCACCGCGTCATAGGCGCCGGCGGTGAACTGGTTCATGGATTCAACATAGTCGTTGAATTGGGTGACATCGATGGTAATGCCATATTTGTCAGCCCATTTCTTGACGATGCCATGATCATTGGCATAGCCCCAGGGCATCCAGCCGACATAGATCGACCAGGCAACTTTGAAGTCCTTCTTTACTTCCGAATGGGCAACGCCCGACGCTGTTACCGCAAGCGACGTGGCGAGGCCACACATGGTCAGGAATCTCTTGAAAGTCTGCATTGATATTCCCCTTTTTTGTCTTTCTTCAAAAAAAGGGATTGGCATAGACCCAACGTCGCCAATCCCTTGGCTAACGAGGTCTCCCGGGTTTTTGTCCCGCCGTGCACCCGACAGGATGTCTCCCTGCCGGTGGCCGCTCTCGGACCTGCCGCATCTTGCGATGCGCGGAACCCTAGCGGCCAACTCTGCCACTAAAGAAGCAAGCAGCGTGCCAATACGGTAATTCGCTAGAATTTTCAGACGCATGTAGGTCATATCCGGTTTCAAGAAAGTCAACTTGGCGCATGAAGTGCACAAGGAATCTCCAGCTTTGCCTCTTCGCTAGGCAGGCTGCGACGATGTGATCGCATCAGGAGCAAGCTGTATCCCGCCAGCCGGCCGCACAGTCAGCCGGGCTGGCGGTTAGGCCATATGTGCCGCACGTCAGTCATTGCTTGAGGATTACAACACTCGAATGGCAGTTTAGTGGCCTTGAGGGTTGCCGTTTCGAAGAAATCGCAACAGATAAGAAATGGTATTATTGTTCCATAAGCTATCTTATGTGATCGATATGTGTAGCGGGGTGGGTTCCATTTTCAAATGCAACGAAGACAATAATGGCCATGGTTTCAGGAGGATGGAATGGCCCGCTTGTTTGTGCGTTTGAATTTGGACGAGGTCGCGGCCCTCGATCTACTGGCAAATCTGTTCGCTGCTGATTCTCTCTGGGGCGGCTATGTCAGTCGCTGAAACGACGTGCTCAAGGATATGAATCGCTGACAACTGTGTTAGTTATCGCTTTCTTTTGTCGGCCTGAAATTTGTTATCCTTTTGAAAAAGTGAGGAAAAACGAAAAGAGTATGTATTCCTCTGGAGGCAATGAAGGCCGTCAGGATTCTGTTAACTTTAAATTCCTTGCCGAACGGACAGAATCGAGGCTTATTGGCAGCAGCGGTGTTTTGCGAAATTACCGATAAAGACCGCTGTTACGAAACGGACAGACAAGAGATGACGGCAATGGCAGACGAAAAGGCTTCGGTTTTCACACTAGTGGACCTTATCGAGAGGCATTCTGCTGCCCTTGCTGCGCAGCTTCAAGCGCATCATGTCAGCACCTTTCCTCCCGTTGCAAAAAAAACGATCAGGCATTTTCAGCCGGCAGAGGCGGCAAAGCTCGTCGGTGTAAAGGAAGTCTATCTTCGTCAGATATCCGAGAAGATCGAAGGCCTTGATATTCAGACCACAACCGGCGGCCGGCGCTCGTATTCTGTCGAGGATATAGACATAATCCGGCGTCATCTTGATAAGGTCGGACGGGCCGAACGGATGTATGTGCCGCATCGGCGAGACCATGAGGGGCTGCAGATCATCTCCGTCATGAACTTCAAGGGCGGGTCGGGCAAAACGACCACTGCAGCGCATCTTGCGCAATTTCTCGCATTGCGTGGCTATCGCGTCTTGGCACTCGATTTGGATCCTCAGGCAAGTTTGTCGGCACTCTATGGCCATCAGCCCGAGCTGGACGTAGGCGAGAACGAGACGATTTACGGCGCCATTAGATACGATGACCACAAACGCTCGATCAAAGAGCTCGTTCGCAAGACCTATATTCCGGGCTTGGATTTGGTGCCTGGAAACCTGGAGTTGATGGAGTTCGAACATGACACTCCACGAGCTCTCATGAAACGGCAGGCCGGCGAGGCACTGTTCTTCGAGCGCCTGGGCAATGCCATAGACGAGATCGAGGCTGAGTATGATGTGGTCGTGATCGACTGCCCCCCTCAGCTCGGATATCTGACATTGTCTGCCCTGACGGCTGCGACCTCTGTATTGGTGACTGTACATCCGCAAATGCTCGACGTCATGTCGATGAACCAGTTCCTGGCGATGGTTGCAGATCTTTTGCGCGAAGTTCAAACCGCCGGTGGCAATGTCGACTTTGCATGGCTCCGCTATCTCATTACCCGCTTCGAGCCTGCGGACGGACCTCAAAACCAAATGGTTGGCTATTTGCGTTCCATTTTCGGTACGCATGTCCTCAATTTTCCCATGTTGAAGACTACGGCGGTGTCGGATGCGGGCATCACAAATCAAACACTGTACGAAGTTGAACGCGGACAGTTCACGCGAAGCACCTATGACCGCGCATTGGATTCGATGGACAGTGTCAACGGTGAGATCGAGCAATTGATCAAGAAAGCTTGGGGTAGAGCAGCATGAGCCGCAAGAATTTGCTAAACCTGATCCAGGTCGAACCAGACGCCCTGCAGAAGCATCAAGGCGAAAACAAACTGGTTCATCAGGTCGCCAGTACCGTCCGTGAGGAAAAGGCGCGTCAGGCGCGAGCTGACGAGATAGAGAAGAAGCTTGCTGAAGGTCAGTCGGTCGTCCAACTCAAGACATCGGAAATCGATCCGTCATTTGTCCAGGATCGCATGCCAGGCGACATTGAAGGACTGAAAGAGTCTATTCGCGTGCAGGGACAGCAGGTCCCGATCCTTGTTCGCCCCCACCCGGCCAAGCCGGGAAAATACCAAGTCGCATTTGGTCATCGGCGTTTACGAGCCCTTCAAGATCTTGGTCTCCCCATCAATGCGGTCGTTCGCGAATTGTCGGACGAACAGTTGGTTGTGGCGCAAGGTCAGGAGAATAACGAACGCCAGGACTTAACCTATATAGAAAAGGCTAGATTTGCGGCGCGTCTGAATGAACGCTTCTCCCGTGACGTGATCGCCTCTTCGATGTCACTGGATAAGAGCAATCTCTCAAAGATGTTAATCCTTGTTGACGCACTGCCCGCGTCACTGATCGATGCTATCGGATCAGCACCAGGTGTCGGTCGTCCTGCATGGCAAAAAATGGCTGACATGTTCGAAAAGGCAACATCGCCGGATGAACTGCTAAGCTATGCCAACTCAGCCGAGGTCCAGGCTCTCGTCTCTGAGGAGCGTTTCAAAGCTATATTGTCACGCAATGCACGCACAAAATCAAAAGCACTTCCAACCGTACTGACAACATCGGATGGGCGCCGAATTGCACAAGTCGCAGAAACCAAGACCGCCTTGGATCTTAAGGTGGACAAGCGCGCGGCTCCAGAATTTGCGTCATTCGTCCGCGAGCACCTACTGGTGCTGTTCGAAGAACATCAGTCCAAGCTTAAACGACAAAGGGAATATTGAACCGCAAAAAGAAAAGGCCCCCAAAACGTCGCCGTTCCGGAAGCCCAATCTGTTTCGTAGCAAATTCAGATTCGCATTTCCGGGATTCATCGTCAAGAGTCTTGGCACCGTTTTGGTGAGCGTTTTTTTGTTGCCTTCTGAAAGGTGAGAGGAAATGCAGACCGGAAATGTAACTACGCCCTTTGGGCAGAGGCCTATGACGCTTGCGCTCGTGCGCCGGCAACAGGCCAGCGCTGAGATCAAATCGGGTAAGACAGCAGAGAAGTGGAAGGTGTTCCGGGATGCCTCGGCCGCCATGTCGCGGCTCGGGCTGCAATCCGCCAGCCTGACTGTTCTCGACGCGTTGTTGAGCTTTTATCCCGAGAATGTGATGAGGGACGATGCCCAACTCGTGGTGTTTCCGTCCAATCTTCAGCTTTCGCTGCGTGCCCATAGCATGGCCGGATCGACCCTTCGGCGCCACTTGGCGGCATTGGTCTCAGCGGGCTTGATCGTGCGTAGGGATAGCGCCAACGGGAAACGCTATGCCCGCAAGGGAACATCTGGCGACATAGAGACGGCCTTCGGATTCGACTTGTCGCCGATGTTGGCCCGTGCAGAGGAGTTGGCAGCTCTCGCGCAGGAGGTTGTGGCTGAGCGTGTCGCGTTCCGCACCGCCAAGGAAGCTTTGACAATTACCCGGCGCGACGTGCGAAAGCTCATCACCGCTGCAGTGGAAGAGGGGGTAGAAGGCGACTGGGAGCGTATAGAGGCAGTCTACATCGCCCTCGTGAGCCGCATCCCTCGGTCACCAAGCATCCACGACGTGCAAAACGTTCTGGATGAGATGGAGTTACTCAAGGGTGAAATACTCAATCGCCTGGAAAATAACGACAAATCAGCTAATATGGTCACCAATGATGTTCAATACGAGCGCCACATACAGAATTCAAATCCCGAGTCCACTACTGAACTTGAACCACGCTCTCGAAAAGAGCAGGGGGCAAGGTCGAGCCAAACAAAGGACGATATTAACGCGCCGTTGAAGGCGTTCCCGTTAAGCATGATCTTGAAGGCTTGCCCGCAGATAGTCGACTACGGTGATGGTGGGGCTATCGGAAATTGGCGTGATATGATGCGGGCTGCCATTGTGGTACGATCGATGCTCGGTATCAGTCCGTCAGCTTATCAGGATGCCTGCGAAATAATGGGGCCGGAGAACGCGGCGACTGCGGTAGCATGCATTCTCGAGCGGGCGAACATGATCACTTCTGCTGGGGGATATCTTCGCGATTTGACACGGCGCACAGAGCGTGGCGAGTTTTCGCTCGGACCTATGGTGATGGCCCTGATCAATACAAATAGTTCGACTGGTTTGCGTGTTGGATGACGTGATGCCGACCCCGTTGTCTGATTGGCCGAGTTTATCTTTTGTTTCTGCTGGCCCAGAGGCAAAATGCTTTGAACGGAATGCGAATAGAACTGGCGCATGAATAAATTTCTACGCTTCAAATCACCGGTTGGCGGGGCGTTTTGGTCGTGGCTACGCTGATATGTCGATGAAGGCTGTATCCACTGTACAATGGAAGCTTTTGCGTCCGTCATCAAAACATGATAGTGAGCATCAAGATAAATTGCATGGAGTCTGCCCGCGACGGGCTTCGGATATGCCGAGTTTATGCACTTCCCCGAAGGCATCCAGGTTATATCCCTTTTTGAACGGGTGGGGCCGAGGTTGAACTACCGTCATTCGATGATCTGCCAGACAGACGGGATAACGCCAATTGCGCCGGCCAAATGGCGCGGCCTCGATGGCATGTTGGGCGTGTTCTGGGACGCAGAGGGCCAATCCGGTGCCAGCGCCTATTATCTTTCTCCGGATCCGCGCATTGTCATCTTCTTTGAAGAAGTCTCCTCGCAGATCCGCATGTCTAATAAGCAAGATGGCTTCGGTGCGTATGACCGTCCGATGACGCGCGCCATTTATGTGCCGGCGGGCATGCCGTTGTGGACAAGGTTTACCGCCTCGCACCGCTTCTCTCATCTTGACCTGCATCTGCATCGGGATCGGCTTTTGCGATTTCTTACACCGTCTGTCGGCGGTTCGATGGCACGATCGATCCTGCAGCGTCCTGTTGAAATCCAGGATGTCGATGCGATCGAGACGCTGGGCCGTTTGCTGGTCGCGGAACTTGCCAGTCCTTCCAGGCATGCAGTCTATGCGGAGAGCCTGGCTGGCAGCATTGCCACGGCTCTGCTCGACATTCCCGGAAAGACCGACACGCAGCCAGCAGCGCGTTTGACGCAGGCACAGATGAACAGGCTGATCTCTGGCATGGCGGCGCGCAACGACCGCCGGATGTCCGTGGCGGAGATGGCAGCAATCGTCGGGCTATCGGAGAGCTGGTTTGCCACCGCCTTCAAGCAGACGACGGGCAAGACGCCACTTCAATGGCAGCTCGCACTGCGGATAGAACACGCCCAGGATCTGTTATTGGCCAGCGAACTCAATCTCGCCGACATCGCTATTCGGCTCGGCTTTTCCGATCAGTCGCATCTGACGAAGGCCTTCAGGCAGGTAATCGGCGAGACGCCGGCGGCTTGGCGTCGACTACGACAGAGCCGCTAACTTTGTCCCCTTCATGGAGGAAGGCCTGCCCTCTCGCAACACGGGACAGGCCTCTGCGAGTTACCAAGTCTGGCGGATCGTCGCATAGATCGCACGGCCAGGATTGTACCAGTCCGCGCCATAGCCGCCGTAAGCCACATGTTTCTCGTTGAAGATGTTGGTGGCGTTTATCTGCAACTTGGTATTTTCCCTAATCGCATAGCTGAATGCTGCGTCGAAGACGATAGCACTGTCGGACTTGATCTCGTTGGCATCGGTGAAGAAATATGGCCCCTGATAGCGCGCTCCGACACCAAAGGTCATATCGCCGCGCTGTCCTTCACCTTCCAGCGCATAATCCAGCCACAAGGACGCCGAGTGGTTTGGCACAAAGGACATCTCGTTGCCCTCATTGGCTGAAGTTCCGTTCTCGACGATCTTAGACTTCATGTAGGAATAGGCTGCAGTGAGGCTGAGATTGTCGTTCATCTCTGCCTTTGCTTCCAGATCAATGCCACGAACCCTGACTTCACCAATGGTTTCCTGCATCATCGTTGCCGGATTGGTGCGTGTGATATTATTCTTCGTCAGGTCATAGACGGACGCGGTAAACAGCGCCGGGACATCGTCCGGGCGATACTTGACCCCGATTTCGTATTGCTCACCTAGCTCCGGCGCGGTGCCAATCGAGGGCGGCGCGACGGAGTCGGCATAGCTGGCGAAGACTGCGAACTCCTCAGTGACCTTGTAGCTCAGGCCGAAGCGCGTGGAGAATTCGCTGTAGTCATCAGACGTCGTGACGTTTGTGAGCTTGTTCTTCTCCGATAAGTCGAGCCAGTCATTACGCAAGCCGATCGTGGCGGTCAGCCGGTCGAAAAAGGTCAGGTCCTGCTGGAGATAGAGGGCAGTGGTGGAGCGCTCGGAATTCGTGCTGCTATAGGGACCTGCATAAGTGGGTGCTCCTGAATAGACAGGATTGGTCCAGTCTATACCGGGTGCAGTCTGGTAGAACAGATCCGATTCTCCGGAATGATCGTTGAAGGTCAGTCCGGCCAGGGTCCGGCTTTCAACCGTGTTGAAGCTTCCATCATACTGGAAATAGACATCGCCGATGAAATCACGGTCAGACTTGTCGCTGCCGAAATAGTAGCGATCGGCGATGGTGTCGCCATTGTCGGTCGGTTCATAGACATAGGCATAGCCGAAACCGGTCTTGGAGCGGGTATAGCGCGCATTGGCGTTGAAGGTCAGGCCATTGTTGAAATCGTGGTCAAACAGAACGCTGAACGTATTGCGATTGGTGGTGTCATAGTTGTAGTCAGGCTCGCCAAGAAAGGTGCTGCGGTCGAGGTCGTAGCCGACAGGCAGGCCACCACCACCGGGCACGCTGTCGCGGTCGAGATGATCGAACACGACGCTTAGGCTGGTATCGCCGCTTGGACGCCAGGTGAGACCACCCATGATGAGGTTCTCGCCGTCACGCGAGTAGTCATATTCCTTGTCTGACCTCTGTAGCTTTCCGGTCAGTCGATAGGACAGCGTATCGTCGTCGGTAATGTTGTCGCCGAAATCGAAGCCGCCTTCGGCATGATTGAAAGAGCCACCTGTCGCATAGACCTCGCCGAACCGCGCCGTCTTCGGCAGCTTGGTGCTATAGTTGACGGAACCACCGGGATCGGACACGCCGAACACAGTTGAGCTTGCCCCCTTGAGCACCTCAACGCGCTCGAAGATATAGGGCTCTTCGCGAATGCCGCCAAAGGGGTCGCCGACGGTCATGCCGTCGCGATAGGCCCAGGCGTCGAAACCACGGATCTTGTAATAGTCGAAACGGTCGTCGGAGCCGTAGAAGTCAGCCGTCACACCAGCGGTATAGTTGATGACCTCCTCGACGCTTTGCGCGCCGCGTTGCTCGATTTCCTTGGCGGTGATGACCGACACGGAAGCCGGTGTCACCAGGATATCGGTTGCCATCTTGCTGCTACCGGTTGTCTTGTTCGCTACGATTGAACTTGCATCGTCGTCACCGCCGCCGCCCACGACAGTGATTGTTTCCAGCACGGTATTGCCAGCAGCGGCATCCTGCGCCATCGGGGATGCCGCAGGAAAGGCCGCAATCGCGGTGCAACCTAGAAGCACCGCTGTGCGATAACGCAAAAGAGCCGTCTTGTGTTCTACGCCTGTCTTCACGATACTCATATTCGAATTCCAGATTTTTGATGTTGCGATGGCGGGCAACCGGCAGAGGGCACCGGTCTTGCCTTTGAGAAGCGATCGGAAAACATCCGGTGGAATGTCCCTGCAACCGTCTCGACCAAGGTCCCCTCTCGGTCGGCCGGCTCAATGCAGGGAAGTCTGACGTCCCCAGTCATGACACTTTTAATATGATTATTTTTATCAAGTATTGTAACTTTTCGACGTTTTGTAGGATTCCCCGGAAAGTTCGTGATCTGCCAATCAGGCCTTTTGGATGAGACTTGACCTTCCCTTTTTAAGCTGAAAGTGAAAGTCAACTTAAATGAACTCACCTTGGAGAGTCGGCCATGTTGCGCATCCTGCGACTGATCCTGTCAATTGCGACAAGCCTTGGTCTTGCCGCCGTATCGGCTGCCCAGGCGCAGGATGCCGCGCCCTACCCGCTTGAAATCAAACATGCGCTCGGCACGACGGTGATCTTGAAAAAGCCGGAACGGGTGGTGACCGTCGCCTGGGCAAACCACGAAGTGCCGCTGGCGCTGGGGATCGTACCGGTTGGCTTTGCAGCAGCCAATTTTGGCGATGATGATGGCGATGGCGTGCTACCCTGGGTGGCGGAACGAATTTTGGAACTCAAAGCCACGGTCCCTGCCCTGTTCGACGAGGGCGACGGTATCGATTTCGAGGCCGTGGCTGCCACGCGGCCAGATGTCATCCTTGCGGCTTATTCCGGTCTCAGCCAGGCGGACTACGATACGCTGAGCCAGATCGCCCCCGTTGTCGCCTATCCCAAGGCACCGTGGTCAACCGATTGGCGGGAGATGATCCGCCTTAACAGCGCTGGTCTTGGCATGGCCAGCAAAGGCGAAGAGCTCATTACGTCACTCGAGACAGAAATTGCTGAGGAGGTCGCAAAATATCCTGAGCTCAAGGGCAAGACGGCGATGTTCATCACCCATCTCGATCCGCGCGACCTCAGCATTGTCAATTTCTACACGACCCAGGACACCCGCGTGCAATTCTTCGGTGACCTCGGACTTGAGACCCCGAAAAGCGTTGGAGAGGCGTCGAATACTGGTCGGTTCGCTGGCTCGATCAGTGCCGAGCGCATAGACGCCTTTGATGATGTCGATATCGTTGTCACCTATGGAGACCGCACGCTTGTTGACGCAATGAAAGCCAATCCGCTTCTCGCCCATATGCCCGCTGTCAAGAATGACGCCATCGTCACCTTAGGGCGAAATCCGATCGGTACCGCAGCCAATCCGACACCGCTGTCGATTTCCTGGGTATTGAAGGATTATGTGGCGCTGCTTGCGGAAGCCGCCAGAAAGTCTGTCAGATAGACCCAATGAGCGCGAACAGTCTTGCCGAAAGACCGCTCTCCTATGTCGGGCAGTCGAACAGAAACCGCAGCCTCTGGCTCGTCATCGTCATGATCGTGGGTGTATTTCTGTGCGTCGCCTCGCTGACGGTCGGCACACGTGATGTCTCCGGCGCGGATGTGCTGGCCGCCCTGAGGGGGCAAGCGGACACAATAGGCCAAGCGGCTGTGGCCATGCGTATTCCGCGCACAATGCTTGCCTTTCTCGCCGGTGGCGCACTCGGCCTGGCCGGCGCTGTCATGCAAGGTGTTACACGCAATCCACTCGCCGATCCCGGCATTCTCGGCGTCAATATCGGCGCGTCACTGGCTGTGGTTGTTGGCATTGCCTGGTTCAATATCAGTGCGACCTCCGCCTATATCTGGATGGCCATTGCCGGTGCAGGTCTGACATCGGTCTTTGTTTATGCCATCGGCTCGCTTGGGCGCGGCGGTGCAACCCCGCTCAAGCTCGCGCTCGCGGGGGCTGCAACCTCCGTGGCCTTTGCCTCGCTGGTGATCGCCGTCGTCCTGCCGCGCAACGACATTGCCGGAGGCATTCGCTCATGGCAGATCGGCGGCGTCGGCGGGGCCAGCTTCGATAGCATCCTGGACGTATGGCCATTTCTGTTGTCCGGTATGGTTCTGTGCCTGCTATCAGCACGCAAGCTGAATGCGATGGCCCTGGGCGATGAACTGGCCGCCGGCCTTGGCGAGCGCATCGTCGTGGCGCGGGCCGTGGCCGCACTCGGCGCGGTCCTTCTTTGTGGTGCCACCACGGCAATCTGTGGCCCGATCGGTTTTGTCGGCCTTGTTGTGCCGCATGTCTGCCGCATGCTGGTCGGGGTTGATCATCGCTGGCTCCTGCCTTTCTCGGCGCTGGGCGGTGCCTGCCTGCTGATTTCAGGTGACGTGATCGGGCGCATCGCGGTCCGACCTGGCGAACTCGACGTTGGAATCGTCACCGCACTGGTCGGCGGACCATTCTTCATCTGGATTGTCAGGCGTCAGAAGGTTCGCGAATTGTGACGGCCTTCACCTCCACCATCACCCTGCTGGCTCAAGGCCGACAGAGCCGCGCGCGCCGCCGCATGATTGTCATCGGCGCGCTACTCGCCTTGCTGATAGCTATGTTCGCCTTAACGCTGATGCTCGGCCAGTCGTTCACCCCACCCGGGGACGTCTTCAGGGTCCTGCTCGGCGAACAGGTGGCTGGGGCTTCGTTCACGGTCGGGCAATTGCGCCTGCCGCGCGCTATCCTGTCTATCCTGTCCGGTCTCTGCTTTGGTCTCGGCGGCGTCGCCTTCCAGACCATGTTGCGTAATCCCCTGGCAAGCCCCGACATCATCGGCGTCAGCTCCGGGGCGAGCGCGGCCGCCGTGATTTGCATTGTCGTGCTATCGCTGGATGGCCCGATCGTTTCTGTCATCGCAGTCGTCTCGGGGCTTGCAGTGGCGTTGCTGGTCTATGGGCTTTCATTCCGCAATGGGGTCGCCGGAACGCGCCTCATCCTCGTCGGCATTGGGATCTCCGCCATGATCGAGAGCGTCATTGCCTATATCCTTTCGGGCGCATCCGCCTGGAATTTGCAGGAGGCGATGCGCTGGATATCTGGTAGCGTGAACGGCGCAACGCTAGGCCAGAGCCTGCCCCTGCTCGTGGGTCTCGCGGTGTTCGGCTCGCTACTTCTCAGCCGCGCCCGCGATCTCGATGCGCTGCGGCTGGGTGACGACACGGCGGCAGCGCTCGGTGTCGGCGTCGCCCAAACGCGTATCATCGTGATCGTCTCCGGGGTCGGCATGATCGCCATTGCCACGGCCGTCGCCGGTCCGATTGCCTTTGTCGCCTTCCTGTCGGGCCCGATAGCTGCCCGGATCGTCGGGGCAAATGGATCGATTCTTTTGCCCGCGGCGCTAATCGGTGCCTGCCTTGTGCTTTGCGGCGACTATCTCGGGCAATTTCTGCTGCCGCACCGCTATCCCGTGGGTGTCGTCACCGGTGCACTTGGCGCACCTTATCTCATCTATCTCATTATCCGCGTGAATCGCGCCGGAGCTTCGCTATGACGACCCATTCCCTGACCGCGAGCGGGCTTGCTGCCGGCTATGGCGAGAGCCTGATTATCGACGGGCTGGATCTCGCCATTCCACCGGGTCGCATCACGGCGATTGTCGGCGCCAATGCCTGTGGCAAGTCGACCTTGCTGCGCACCATGTCTCGGCTTTTGTCGCCACAAAGAGGTCAAGTGCTGCTCGACGGCAAGTCGATCCACCAAACTCCGACGCGCGAATTGGCGAAAACGCTCGGCCTCCTGCCGCAATCGCCGATCGCGCCCGAGGGCATCACGGTCGCCGACCTCGTCAGCCGCGGTCGCAATCCGCATCAGGGATTGTTCTCCCGCTGGAGCCGGAGGGATGACGAAGCGGTGGCCGCTGCGTTGGACGTGACGAAGACAATATCGCTGGCCGAGCGGCCGATCGACGAACTGTCCGGCGGTCAGCGCCAGCGCGTGTGGATTGCGATGGCGCTTGCCCAGGAAACCGAAGTCTTGCTGCTCGATGAGCCGACCACCTTTCTCGATGTCAGCCACCAGGTCGATGTGCTCGACCTGCTGACCGATCTCAACCAGACGCGCGGCACAACCATCGTCATGGTGTTGCACGACCTCAATCTGGCTGCCCGCTATGCCGATTTTCTCGTCGCCATGGAGGGCGGCTGCGTCCATGCTTCAGGCAGTGCCGAAGAGGTGTTGACGGAGGCGAATATCCGTGAGGTTTTCGGCCTTGAAAGCTTCATCATCACCGACCCGACCTCCGGGCGGCCTATCATGCTGCCGATCGGCCGCCACGGCATGGTGCACGCGCAGAATGCGCTGGCATAAGCCGTTTTCCACCTTGGCGTCGAAGTATTCAGCAGGACCCCTCTCTCAGGGAGGGCAAAAAAGACGGAGCGCCGGGAAAAGCGAGGCAGTGCATGGAACGTGCGCGCAAGTCTGTGCATGACTTTGACGGGGCTGCTTGTCATTGTTGCGCAGGAAGTCGCAAAAACGGGTCGCCGACTCAACGAACTGCGTCATATTCGCTGTGCCAAACTCCTGGAAAAACTGGATCACATCATGGATCTCCGATGGGCAGCGCTTTAGATCGCGCTGCTTTGTCAGCCCATGGATTGCGAGGCAAGAGCGAAGAGCGTGGCGCGATCTTCGCTAGCTGTGCCGTAATCGGCACCTTCGCCGAGTGTCATGGTCGTCACGGTGTCAAAGATCGGCAGACCGCATTGCTGTAAGAAAATGGCAAAGGGGCCAGTCTCGAAATGTGTATCGACACGCAGGAAACTACCCGCGTGAATGTCCACATGGGGCCGCGCAACGGCGATTGCCTCTTCAACGGACATTGCAGCAATCGGACCAAGCACGTGGCCCCGTCCAAAGGGACGGCTCATGGAATATGCCGACAATTCTTTGCCGCGAAACAGCCCATAGCAGACAGAACTCTCGAACAAGCGGAGGAGATGGTCGGGGCGAGCAACCGCAAATCCCGGCTTATCGAGTGCGATGACCGCGTCAAGATCACTCGACAGCAACTGCCGGATCTCATGTCCGGCGGGCAAGGCAGCCGTCTCTGCCGGTCTGCGGGCCTCCCCCTGACACTGAAACACCGTCTGCTGCGCTACAAAATCGAGAGAGCGATAGAGGCGGCGCGCGGCGCGCGTTGCATTGAGCCGCAGGCCCATGCCGGGGCATTCGGCCAGAACACGCTGCATCAGCCATTTCGCCGTCCCGTTGGCCTGCAGCCGCGGCGAGGTAATCAGCATGCCAATGGTGGCGAAGTGCTCTCCATGGGGGAACCACATGGCGGATCCCATCACACGGTCGATTTCGTCGAGAGCGACGAAACCATGGCCGAGGTCACGCAGATACTGCCAGTCTTCCGCCCGATGCGGCCAACCGACGGCGATCGAGAGCGCATGCAACTGCTCTACATCGACATCCGCCACATTTGCGAAACGCATCTGGTATGCGTCGACATGCAACGTATCGGGAATTTTCAAATCCATCGTCCCCTCCCTTGCGGCAAACGAAGCTTCGCCGGCCGCAACATACTCTGTTTTCAGTCATTCTATTCAGCCCTTGCAGAATAATCGGCTTCTGCGGCCGCATCCGGCGCAAGAATTGACCGTCTGGCGATCACTTTCGGCAGCCATTCATGCCGCTCGCACCTAATCTTTCAAGTCGAACTGCCACCAAGAGCTGAAGCGGGTGCCAGAAACCGCACAAGGAACAGCGCAATGGATGCCATTGAAATTCTGACAGCGCTGGTAAGGGTCCCGTCCATCGTCGGCACGTCGAATGCCGGCATCGTCGAATTGGTCAGGTCCTACCTAGAGGGCTTCGGCGTCACCGTACATGTTCTCCCCGGCCCCGAGGGCGATAGGGCCAATATCTTCGCCACCATCGGTCCCTCAGACAAAGTTGGTTACATTCTGTCCGGTCACATGGACGTCGTTCCCGCGCAGGAAGCGGGCTGGAGCAGTGATCCCTTTGTCCTGCGGCGCGATGGAGAAGCGCTCTTTGGCCGTGGTACCAGCGACATGAAGGGGTTTCTAGCTGCTGCACTGGCCGCCGTCCCCGCGCTGGCAGCATCATCCTTAACCCGGCCCATCCACCTCGCCTTTTCCTATGACGAAGAAGCCGGTTGCCGCGGTGTGCCGCATCTCCTTTCCCGGTTGCCCGAACTGTGCGTGGCACCGCTGGGCGCGGTGATCGGCGAGCCCAGCGGAATGCGGCCCATTCTCGCGCATAAGGGCAAGGCGGCTGCTCGTATCACGCTGCGTGGGCGGTCCGGTCACTCGTCCAGGCCCGATCTCGGTTTGAATGCCGTGCATGCCATGGCAACGGTGCTGGGTATGGCGGTTTCGACGGCGCAAGATCTCGCAAACGGTCCTTTCGACCCAACCTTCGACCCAGCCTATTCCTCCTTGCAGGCCGGATTGATCCAGGGCGGCCAGGCGCTCAACATCATTCCCGATCAGTGCACGCTGGATGTCGAGGCACGCGCCATCTCGGGCGTCGATGCCGCAACCCTGCTGGCGCCGGTTCGTATTGCCGCCGAGGCATTGCGGGCATCCGGGTTCGGCGTCGAATGGAACGACCTGAGCGCCTATCCGGCGCTCTCCCTGGCGCGTCAGACGGCGCTTGCCGACCTTTTCACGGAACTCACCGGCCAGGAGCCGCTCGCCGCGGTCAGCTATGGGACGGAAGCAGGCCTTTTCCAGGCAGCCGGCGTCGACGCCATCATCTGCGGTCCGGGCGATATAAGCCGCGCCCACAAACCCGACGAATACATCCTGGCAAGCGAACTTTCCGCATGTCAGTCGATGATCGAGACGCTCGGCAAGCGCTTCTGCGCCTAACATCTCGACAGATAGCGAACGGAGCCCCTGCCCGATGACCTTCCTCTTTCACTCCGATGTGTACCGCGGCGCCATCTTCCGGGACGCTTTTGCGCGGGATCTGCCGGATCTGCTTTTCTCAATGGACCCCGGCACGGTTGATCCGGCAACCGTCCGTTACCTGATCACATGGACAGTTCCCGAAGACCTTACGCGCTACCGCAATCTCGAAGTGCTGTTTTCCATCGGCGCTGGCGTCGACCAGTTTCGCATTGCCGATGTGCCCGCCCATGTGAAGGTGGTCCGCATGGTGGAAGAAGGCATCGTTCGCATGATGCAGGAGTATGTGACGCTTGCCGTACTCTCGTTGCACCGTGACCTGCCTGCTTATCTGGGCCAGCAGCGGCAGGGGATCTGGCAGGCACTGGCCGCGCAACAAGCGCCTGAGCGGCGTGTAAGCGTGCTTGGCCTCGGCCTGCTCGGACAGGCCGTGCTCGAGCGGTTGAAACCCTTCGGCTTCCGGCTTTCAGGCTGGAGCCGATCGACCCACGCGATTGAAGGCGTGACGTGCCATGTGGCAAGCGATGGCCTGAACGAAATGCTGTCTGCAACCGACATTCTGATCTGCATGCTTCCGCTCACGGCAGAGACGCGCGGGCTGCTCAACGCGGATCTCTTCAGCCGCCTGCGACAGGGGGCTGGCCTCGTTCATACGGGCCGAGGACCACAGCTCAACCACGAAGACCTGATCCAGGCGCTCGACTGCGGGCAGCTTTCCGGCGCCGTTGTCGATGTGACTGACCCGGAGCCGCTTCCGGCCGGTCATGCTTTCTGGAGCCATCCCCGCATACTGCTGACACCCCATGTGGCAAGTGTCACGCAGCCGCATTCCGCAGCGAAGGCCGTCATCGACAACATCAAACGCCTGCGCGCCGGTCTGGAGCCGACAGGCCTTGTCGACCGCCAGCGCGGATACTGACTTATTCAACCCGAAAGGAAAATCATGTCGCTTCTGAAAACCATCGATCCCACCCCGTCCTTTGCGCCGCGCGAGGCTGTGCCGACCCCGGAGCGACTGATCTCCGGAAACCCCAGCTTCAAGACATGGGCGCAGGACGCAGCCCGTAACGAAACCATTCACACCGGTGTATGGGAAGCCACGCCCGGGCTCACCCATTCGATCAAGGGCGGGACCTTCGAGTTTTGCCATATCCTTTCGGGCCTCGTGGAAATCACGCCGGAAGGCGGCGAGCCGGTAACTTACAAAGCTGGCGACAGTTTCGTCATGAAACCCGGCTTCGTCGGCACCTGGAGAACGATCGAGACGGTCCGCAAAATCTACGTAACGGCCTGAAAACGTTAACTGCGGCGGTCATAGTCGCCGCAGTCACGACTGAGCACCGACGATTACGCTGCGTGGCAGCCGCAAAACAGGTTTTTCATCCGCTGCCCTCGCCGTGATCGGTGCATACTACTTCGGGCGTGCCGGTAACCTCGCAAGACAGAGATGCGAGGTAAGCCTGATGACCCTGAGTTTCGATCCCACCAGTCTGCCCCTTCCAATCGGGCATTTCATCGGAGACAGCCTCCTCTCGGCCGATGGCGTTATCCCGATGCACCGCCCCTCAGACGGCAAGTCCTATGCCGGCTGCCCGCGGGCAGACGCCGACATGGTCGACCGTGCGGTCGCGACTGCCAAGGCGGCACTGAAGACCAGCAACTGGGGCGGCCTTCGCCCACGCGAGCGGTTGAACGTGATGCACCGTTGGGCCGACCTGATCCAGAACGAAGCGGTCACGCTCGCCAAGCTCGAAGCGCTTTCCTCGACCCGGCCGGTCGGTCATCTGATCGACGGCGATATTGCCATTTCGGCCGAGCAGATCCGCTTCTTTGCCGAATTCGCCGACAAGGAAGGCAGCGACCTAGTGCCGACCGATGACGACAATCTCGGCATGATCGTGACAGAACCCTATGGCGTGGTCGGCGCCATAACCCCCTGGAACTTCCCCATTTCCATGGCTGCCTGGAAACTCGGCCCTGCCCTTGCCGCCGGCAATGCCGTGGTGCTGAAGCCCTCCGAGATGACGCCGTTTTCCGCCATCTATCTCGCGGAACTTGCCGTGCGCGCCGGCATGCCGGCAGGGCTGATCAACGTCGTGCTCGGCGACGGCCAGCTGACCGGCAATGCCATCACCGCCCATCCCGACATCGCCAAGGTTAGTTTCACCGGCTCGACGCGCGCAGGCTCAGCGATCATGGAAAATGTCGCCCGCACCGGCATCAAATCGATGACGCTGGAACTCGGCGGCAAGAGCCCGCAGCTCGTCTTTGCGGATGCCGATCTCGACAAGGCGGCAACCGCAATCGCTACCAGCATCATCAGCAATGCCGGACAGGCCTGCGTTGCCGGATCACGGCTCATCGTCGAGGAAAGTGTCGCAGCGCCGCTTGTCGACGCTATCCTGCGACACATGAATGCCGTTCATCCCATGCCGACCTGGAATGCGGCGGCCCAGTATTCGCCCATCATTTCAGATCAGCAGCGTCAGCGCATCCACTCGATCGTCTCGGCTGCCGTTGCAGCTGGCGGCGAATGCCTCACAGGCGGGGCGTCGATGGACGCGCCCGGCTATTTCTATGCCCCGACGTTGATTGCCGGAGTCGACGAAAAATCGCCTGCCGTCACGCAGGAGATCTTCGGTCCTGTGCTGACACTGCAGACCTTCCGCGACGAGGAAGAAGCCCTGTCACTGGCCGCGCATCCCACCTACGGGCTGGCCGCCGGGCTCTTCACTCGCGATCTTTCCCGCGCGATCCGGTTCACCCGCCGCCTTCAAGCCGGGACCATCTGGGTCAACCGATATGGCCGATCGCGCGACCATATCCTGCCGACCGGCGGCTACAAGCAATCCGGCATCGGCAAGGATCTTGGTCGCGAAGCCTTCCAGGCCAACCGCAAGAGCAAGAGCGTCTTGATCAGACTTTGAGGATATGCGCACGATGAAAACCCACAGGATTGCCCTCATTCCCGGCGATGGCATTGGAGGCGATGTCACGGCTGCTGCCTGGTCGGTGCTGCAGAAGGCTGCCGGTGCGGCCGGTTTCGCGCTCGATGGCACTGAATTTCCCTGGTCCTGCGCCTTCTACAAGGAAACCGGCGCGATGATGCCTCAGGACGGTATTGAGACGCTGCGCAGTTTCGACGCCATCCTGCTCGGCGCGGTCGGCTGGCCGCAGCAGGTGCCTGATGCGGTTTCGCTGCACGGTCTCCTCTTGCCCATCCGCAAGAGCTTCGTGCAATATGCCAATATCCGCCCTCACCGGCTGCTGCCGGGGGTTCAGGGTCCACTCAGGGCGGACGCCTTTGACATTCTTTGCATCCGCGAAAACACCGAGGGTGAGTATTCCGGCGCAGGCGGCCGCATCCATCAGGGCACAGCCGATGAAGTGGCGGTCGAAACCTCGATTTTCACCCGCACGGGTGTCGAACGCATCCTGCGTTTTGCCTTCGAACAGGCGCGCAAACGCCGCGGAAAACTCGCCTCAGTTACCAAGTCGAACGCTCAGAAATATTCGATGGTCTTCTGGGACGAGGTGACCCAGCAACTCGCTGCCGACTACCCGGATATCGAGGTCACCAGCTACCATATCGACGCCATGGCGGCGCGCATGGTCATGGCGCCGGAAAGCCTTGACGTGGTCGTCGCTTCCAATCTGTTCGGCGACATTCTGACCGATCTGGGCGCCGCCATCCAGGGTGGGCTTGGATTTGCCGCCTCCGCCAACATCAATCCGGACAAAACGGCACCCTCGATGTTCGAGCCGGTGCACGGTTCGGCACCCGATATCGCCCATCTCGGCATCGCCAATCCGATCGCCACGATCTGGTCCGGAGCCATGATGCTCGACCATCTGGGCGAAACCGAAACCGCTACAGCCATCATAGCGGCCATCGAGCGCACGACGGCGAGCGGCATCGGCACCATTCCGGGCAAGGACCGGACCGAGGCAATCACCGCTGCGATTCTTGCAGCACTATGACTTATTTGAGACAGGACAGAAAATGCAGACCTTGAGAGAACCCGGCCTTTTCCGGCAACACGCCTTGATTGGCGGCCAGTGGACACCGGCAGCGTCCGGAAAGACTATCGACGTGATCGATCCGGCCAGCCAATCGGTTCTCGGCACGGTGCCGGACATGGGGCGTGCGGAAACCCGTGCCGCCATCGAGGCGGCCTCCGCCGCATACGGCACCTGGAAGAAGAAGACCCATGGTGAGAGGGCAGCACTCCTCGAAGCATGGCATGCGCTGATGCTTGAGTATATCGAGGATCTTGCGCTGATCCTGACAACCGAACAGGGCAAGCCGCTTGACGAGGCACGCGGGGAGATCCGCTACGGTGCTTCCTTCGTCAAGTGGTTCGCCGAGGAAGCCCGGCGCATCGAAGGCCACACCATCCCGTCCCCGACAGCAGATCGGCGCATTGTCGTCCTGAAAGAGCCGGTCGGTGTTTGCGGTATCGTCACACCCTGGAACTTCCCCAATGCGATGATCACCCGCAAGGTCGCCCCTGCCCTTGCCGCAGGCTGCACAGTAGTCGTCAAACCCTCAGAATTCACCCCTTTTTCGGCTCTCGCCATCGGCTGGCTGGCAGAGAAGGCCGGCATTCCCGCCGGAGTCATCAACATCGTCACTGGCATGCCAACAGACATCGGCAGCGAGATCATGGCAAACGAGACGGTGCGGAAAATTTCCTTCACCGGATCCACCCGCGTCGGTTCCCTGCTGATGCGCGGTGCCGCCGATAGCGTCAAGCGCCTTTCACTCGAACTCGGTGGCAATGCCCCGTTCATCGTCTTCGACGACGCCGACCTCGATCTGGCTGTCGAGGGCGCGATCGCCTCGAAATTCCGCAATGGCGGACAGACCTGTGTCTGCGCCAACCGGATTCTCGTGCAGGCCGGCATCTACGACAGCTTTGCCGACAAACTCAGCAAACGCGTAAGCGCTATGAAGGTTGGACCCGGCACCTCCCCCGGTGTTTCGATCGGGCCGATGATCAACGAGGCCGCTATCGCCAAGATTAACCGCCATGTCGACGACGCGCTTGCCAAGGGTGCCAAGATTATCACGACCCGTAGCAATATGCCTGATGGCGCACAATATGCGGCACCCATGGTCCTTACCGGCGCCACGACGGAGATGCAGCTTGCCAGCGAGGAGACCTTTGGACCGGTAGCCCCGCTCTTCCGCTTCGAAACGGAAGAAGACGCGCTGACGATTGCCAATGGCACGCCTTTTGGCCTCGCTGCCTATTTCTACACGGAAAGCCTGAAACGCGCCTGGCGCGTCGGCGAGGCACTGGAATTCGGCATGATCGGCCTCAACACCGGTGCCATCTCGACAGAAGTTGCGCCGTTTGGCGGTATTAAGCAATCCGGCCTCGGCCGTGAAGGTGCACGAGCCGGCATCGAGGAATATCTGGAGATAAAATCCTTGCACATCGGCGGACTCGCCTGAGCCACTTGTGATCGCCCAAATGTTGAAGGGGAGTTGCCGAAGCAACTCCCCTTTTGCTTGCCCCGCCGAAACCGGCTGCGCGTTACTGAAACCGGTCGAGCGCCTTGTAGTAGAGCCCGACCAGGGGGAGGAACCAGGGCTTGCCGAAATGTCCCGGAACCGCTGGCCAGTCGAGGCCCTTGAGAGGATTCTGGTCTGGCCGTCCGAGCATGGCATCGGCCAATGTCATGCCGAGATGGGTGGAAAGTTGCGCTCCATGGCCGGAATAGCCCATCGCATACCATGTGCCATCCTGATAACCCGCACGCGGGAACCGGTCGCTGGTCATATCGACCAGGCCGCCCCAGCAATAGTCGATTTCGACATGTGCCAGTTGCGGGAAGATCTTCATCAGGCTTTCGCGCAGGATCGCACCGCTCTTGGCGTCTGACCGCTGGTCGGACGTGGCAGAGAAACGCGCCCTGCCTCCGAAGATCAGCCGGTTATCCGGCGCAAGACGCCAATAATTGCCGATATTCATCGAGTTCACGCAGGTGCGGTTGCCCGGCATGGTCGCCGCGATCTCCGCATCCGTAAGTGGCCGGGTGGCGATGATGAAACTCCCGACCGGGATGATGCGACGGCGGAAATAACCGAAATTCGACGTGGTGTAGGCGCCGGTCGCGACCAGAACCTGATCTGCCGTGACAACACCTCTTGCGGTCGTCAGGACATGCCGCCCCTCTGCCTGGCGATGCTCCGTGACCGCCGCCTTTTCGGCAATCACCGCACCACTGCGGCTTGCCGCTTCGGCGAGACCGGCAACGTAGCGCCCCATATGCATCATCGCGCTCTTCTTCGACAGCATGGCTCCGTGGAAGGGCGAGCCGACTTCATCTCTCAGATCGGCCGGCGAAAGCAGCGCGGTATCCGGATCGACTTCGGCATGCACTGCCTCGAAATTCTTCGCGATACTGCCGAAATGCTGCGGCTTGGATGCCAGCTTCAGCTTGCCGGTCCGGCGGAAATTGCAGTCGATACCCGCCTCGGCAATGATGGCCTCCAGCGTGTCGATCGAGGCATCCAGCGCCTGATAGAGCGCAATGGCGCGCTCCTTGCCGATCTCCGCCTTGGCCGCCAGATAGCTGTGCGCCAGGCCATTGTTGAGATGGCCGCCATTGCGTCCCGACGCACCGTAACCGACGATTTCCGCCTCCAGCACGATCACCTTCGTTCCGGCCTTGGCGAGCTGCCGCGCTGCGCCAAGCCCGGTAAAGCCTGCGCCGATCACCGCGACATCGTAGTGCCCCTCGACCGGTCCTTTGACGGCCCCGGCGAAGGCGGATGACGTATCGTGCCAGTAGGACAGGTATTTCATGGATATTGTCTTTCCTTAGAGCCCGACGACACCCGGAAGGCCGCCGATATCGGCGATCTCGACATAACCATAATAGGGATTGGCCGGCTCATGACCACGGTTGACCCAGACCTTGTTCTTGATCCCGAGATCATGGGCAGACATCAGGTCGTAGCGGAAGGAGGAGGAGCAATGCAGAATGTCTTCCGGCCCGCAGCCGAGCATGTCGAACATATATTCGAAAGCCTGGAAGCGCGGCTTGTAGGCATTTGCCTGTTCGGCTGTGTAGACGGCATGGAAGGGGGCGCCGAGCTTTTCAACATTCGACATGATCTGCGCATTCATCGCATTGGAGAGGATGACCAGCGGGAATTCCTTGGCGACTTTGGCGAGGCCGGCCGGCACATCCGTATGCGGTCCCCAGGTTGGGACCCGCTCATAGACGAACCGGGCATCTTCGTCCTTGAAGGCGACACCGTTTCGCTTGCAGGCACGTTCCAATGCATTGTGAACCACGTCGGCATAGGGCTTCCAGTCGCCGAGAATCTCATCCAGCCGGTAGGCAGCGAAATTCTTGATGAATTCCAGCATCTTCGTTTCATCAAGACGGTTTCCATAGAGGTCGCGCGCAGCTTCCGCCATCTGGAAATTGGTGAGTGTGCCGTAGCAGTCGAAGGTGATGTATTTCGGGCGAAAGGTCGTCATGCGCGTCGTCCTCGATAAGCCGGGCTGTGGAGCCGGTTGCTGATGACGAGATCATAGGTCGGCTTTCGGCGACCGCGTCGACTGAATTGCGGGATTTGAAAGCAGAAAGTTCCGTATGTGCCGGCCTGAATGGCATTTGGTTGGGCGCAGGCCACGCAATCGGCTGCCGAAAGCCCTGTCCAGCGGCGCCTATCGCCAGTCGCAGCATAAGATGCGGCGACCGCCTCCTCCTACGGCTGAAGATATCGCGGTCGGTGCCGACTTCAGACAATCTGAGGGCCCGTTGGACGTAACACTTGTGGTCAGGAAATCAAGGTAGGACTCCATGCAGATCATCGACATCGCCATTGCGCCGATAGGCCCGGAGCATCTGGATGGCGCCGTCCGGTTGTCGCGCCAATCGGGCTGGCCGCATCGGCCGGAAGACTGGCGACTGGCTCTGGCACTGAGCCAAGGTTTCGTCGCGGTCACCGGCTCTGGCGAGGTTGCCGGCACGATCCTGCTCACCCCCTATGGCGCAGACTGCGCAACGATCAACATGGTCATCGTCGACGAGGGCATGCGCGGACGCGGGCTTGGACGCAGGCTCATGGAAGCCGCTATGACACTTGCAGGCGACCGGCAACTGCGCCTTGTGGCTACCGCCGAGGGATTGCCGCTTTACGAACGGCTCGGCTTTCGCGCAACGGGAACGATTGTCCAGCATCAGGGTGTTGCCGGCAGGATCGCAGCGCCCGACAATACTGAAGTCGCAACCGCGGACGACCTCCCAGCTATTCTCGACCTCGACAGACAGGCTTATGGCGCCGACCGCGCCGACCTCATTCGCAAGCTTGCCGAAGTCGGAGAATTTGCCGTGATCCGCTGCGACAGTCAGGTCTCGGCCTTTGCAGCCTATCGCAGCTTCGGCCGCGGCGAAGTGATCGGCCCGGTCGTTGCCCCAGATCTCGAGGCTGCCAAGGCGCTTGTTTCGCACTTCGTCAGCCGCCGGAAGGACGTCTTTCTGCGCATCGATACCGGTGCCGGAACAGGTCTCGCCCCTTGGCTCGAAGAGCAGGGCTTCGCCCATGTCGGCGGCGGGATTGCGATGGCCCGGCCCATCATCATTCCGCCCGCCCCAACGGCGGTCACCACCTTCGCCCTTGCCAATCAGGCCCTCGGCTGATCCGGAGATGATAATGTTCAACAATTCCCTCGTCGAGCTTGACCGCGCTCACCTCATCCATCCCGTTGCCTCCTATCGTGGTCATGAACAACAAGGCGTCCGAGTGCTCGCCTCCGCCAAGGGGGCGACGCTGACAGACGCTTCCGGTCATCAGCTTGTCGATGGTTTCGCGGGCCTGTGGTGCGTCAATGCAGGTTACGGCCATGAAACAATCGTCGATGCGGCAGCGCGTCAGATGCGGGAACTGCCCTATGCGACGGCCTATTTCGGCCTGGGTTCTGAACCCGCGATCCGGTTAGCATCCGAACTTGCCGATAGAGCGCCCGGCGACCTCAAACACATCTACTTCACCCTCGGCGGCTCGGATGCAGTCGATAGTACGATCCGTTTCATCCGCTACTACTGGATCGCCAAAGGCCAGCCGCAGCGCGACCAGTTCATCTCCATCGAGCAGGGCTATCATGGCTCCTCGACAGTTGGCGCCGGATTGACCGCACTTCCCAATTTCCACGCAGGTTTTGGGATCCCATTCGACTGGCAGCACAAGATTCCGTCTCCCTATCCTTACCGCAACCCGGTCGGCGAGGATGCAACGTCCATCATAGAGGCATCGCTTGCTTCACTTCGCACCAAGGTCGAGGCGATCGGTCCCGACCGTGTCGCTGCCTTCTATGCCGAGCCGATCCAGGGGTCGGGTGGCGTCATCGTTCCTCCGGAGGGCTGGCTCAAGGCCATGCGGGATCTCTGCCGGGAGCTCGATATCCTCTTTGTCGCCGACGAGGTGATCACCGGCTTTGGTCGCACCGGACCTCTTTTCGCCTGTTCGCAGGACGATATCGTCCCTGATTTTATCACAACCGCGAAGGGGCTGACTTCCGGTTATGTACCAATGGGCGCGGTTTTCATGGCCGACCATGTCTATCAGGTGATTGCGGATGGCGCTGGCGCATCCCCTGTCGGCCACGGTTATACCTATTCTGCTCATCCGGTAAGTGCCGCCGTCGGCCTCGAAGTGCTCAGGCTCTACGAAGATGGCTTGCTCGCAAACGGTGTGAAGGCCGGCGCGCGGCTGATGGCGGGGCTCGAGGCTCTCCGCGATCACCCTCTTGTCGGCGACGTGCGGGGGCGCGGCATGCTGGCGGCGATCGAACTCGTTTCCGACAAGAAGACGAAAACACCTTTGCCCGCCGAAGCGCAGCCGGCACGCCGCATATTCGACCGTGCCTGGCAAAACGGACTGGTCATCCGCGCATTCGCCAATGGGGTGCTGGGATATGCGCCTCCCCTCTGCTGCACTGATGAGGACATCGACGCTATTCTTGAGCGGACCGCGAAGACGCTTGACCAGACCCTGGAGGATACGGACGTCCGAAAAGCCATGAAGGGGTGAGGCTCGATCCCATGGACCTTGCCGAAATATCGCGGATGGCTCCAATTTAGAATTTTGTGCCGCATCATGCCGTGGATTCGGCGTCAATGGCACGGAGGAAGTGCCAAACTTGGAGAAAGCAAAGGCCCAAATTTCTGGATATCTGGGGCCACGGCCGGCAGGGCCGGTCGCTCGGAATCAGGAGCAGCATAATCTTTCGTCTAACGCCGCCGCGGCATTCGATGCGACCGAAACTGGGGATATCAAATTGAGCAAATCGCTGCGTGAATTCAAGTTTATGAGTTTCGATGTGGTCGGGACACTGATCGATTTTGAAGGCGGGCTGACGTCCTGCCTCAATGAAATCGCAGCGGAGGCAGGCGTAACGATTGATGGTGAGGAGGCGCTTAACCTCTATCGTGCGGCCCGCTATTCCGAGGATGCCGGTCTCTTCCCGGATGACCTCGTCCGCGTCTATAATGCCATTGCACCGACACTCTCTCTGCCGGCTGACGCGTCCTGCGGCGAGCGCCTGCGTGATTCGGCGAAGACTTGGAAGGCCTTTCCCGACAGCGCCGAGGCCATGGCGCGGCTAGCGCGCGACTATCGCCTCATTGCCATGACGAATGCCCGCCGTTGGGCCTTCGAATATTTTTCTGCCGCGCTTGGCGATCCCTTTCATGCTGCCTTTACGGTGGACGACACAGGCACCGAAAAACCGGATCCGGCCTTCTTTCACCAGGTTTTCGATTTCGTGGCCGATGAGGGTGCGAACAAGAACGATATCCTGCACGTGGCCCAGAGCCAGTACCACGACATCGGCGTCTCGCGGGAGCTGGGCATGACGAATTGCTGGATCGAAAGGCGCCATGCCGTGAAGGGCTATGGCGGTACGATCGAGCCGGCGGAGTTCACCAAACCCGACTATCACTTTACCTCAATGGTCGGCCTTGCCAATGCCGCTACTGCTGCACGGAGCTGACAGACCTTCATCTCAACGACGAGCAAAGCCTGCTTCAAGACAGGCGACCCGACAACCAGACCACAAAAAAAAGGGGAATGACATGACTGATAAAACTCTCAACTGGACCTCGTCAGACGACGCGATGGTCGAAAATGCCATTCGCCGCGGCGCTACGCGTCGCGAGCTTCTCCACATGCTGCTGGCCGGCGGCGTTGCGCTCTCGGCCGGCGGTGCGATCCTTGGAAGCGCCACCAGCGCATTTGCCGCAACGCCGAAGTCTGGTGGACACCTCAAGGCGGCTGGCTGGTCGGCATCGACGGCCGACACGCTCGACCCGGCCAAGGCCTCGCTTTCGACAGACTATGTGCGCTGCTGCGCGCTCTACAACCGCCTGACTTTCCTCGATAAAGGTGGCGTGACACAGATGGAGCTTGCCGAGAGCGTGGAGAGCTCGGACGCCAAGGTCTGGACGGTCAAGCTGCGCTCCGGAGTCACCTTCCATGATGGCAAGACCCTGTCGTCGCAAGACGTCGTCTTCTCGCTGATGCGGCACTTGGATCCTGACGTCGGCTCCAAGGTCAATTCGATCGCCAAGCAGATCACCAGCGCCAAGGTTGTCGACCCCCTGACGGTGGAGATCACACTGGCCAATCCCAATGCCGACCTTCCGACGATACTGGCGATGCATCATTTCATGATCGTCCAGGACGGCACGACCGACTTTTCCAAGGGTATTGGCACGGGCGCCTTCAAGCTTGAGAGCTTCGAGCCGGGCGTCAAGTCTGTCGCGGTCAGGAACCCGAACTACTTCAAGTCTGCGGGGCCATACATCGATTCCTTCGAGTATTTCGCCATCAGCGACGACAATGCGCGCGTCAATGCGCTTCTATCGGGTGACATTCATCTGGCGGCATCCATCAAGCCCCGTTCAATGAAGCTGGTCGAAAGCCAGCCGGGCTTTGTCTTGTCGCAGACCACGTCCGGGAATTATACCAACCTCAACATGCGTCTGGACATGGAACCGGGCAACAAGGCCGATTTCGTTGTCGGCATGAAGAACCTGATAAATCGCGAGCAGATCCAGAAATCGGTCATGCGCGGCCTTGCCGAAATCGCCAACGACCAACCGGTATCGCCCGCAAGCATCTACTACAATGCCGAATTGAAGCCGAAAGCCTTCGATCCCGAAAAGGCGAAGTTCCACTTCGAGAAGGCAGGGCTCGTCGGCCAGTCCATCCCGGTCATCGCCTCCGATGCCGCCACGTCCTCGGTCGACATGGCTACACTGGTTCAGCAGGCAGGTGCCGAAATCGGCATGAATTTCGACGTCCAGCGCGTGCCCTCTGATGGCTATTGGTCGAATTACTGGTTGAAGGCGCCCGTCCACTTCGGTAATATTAATCCGCGCCCGACGCCCGACATCCTCTTCTCGCTGCTCTATTCGTCCGACGCTCCTTGGAACGAAAGCCAGTTCAAGTCTCCGAAATTCGACAGCCTGTTGGTCGAGGCTAGAGGCCTGCTCGACCAAGCGAAGCGGAAGGCGATCTACGACGAAATGCAAGTCATGATCTCCGAGGAAGCCGGTACCGTGATTCCCGTCTTCCTGTCCAACGTGGATGCTCTCTCGGGCACGCTGAAGGGCCTCGAAGCCAACCCATTGGGTGGCCAAATGGGGTATGCGTTTGCTGAATATGTCTGGCTCGATGCCTGATAGGCAGCGGTCGACAAGGTGTCAGGACGGCACCTTGTCGACCGCCTCGATGGCGGATCGGGATTTCCTCGACGAATTCCCACCCGCATGACTTTCGCCTCGCGGCGTTGTTTATCACCTTGAAACTCTGTCCAGCAGGGGGGCTACACTTGAGCAGGTATGTACTCGATCTCATTACGGTCCGGCTGCTTGTCGCTGTCCTGACACTCCTGATCGTGTCCTTTGCAGTGTTTTTTGCAACGGCAATGTTGCCGGGTGATACCGCGACCATCCTCCTTGGTCAGGCGGCCACGCCGGAAGCCATCGCGGGACTGCGCAGCGCCATGCATCTTGACGAACCCGCTTATCTGCGTTTCCTGCGCTGGCTTGGTGGACTGGTAACTGGAGACCTCGGAACATCCTACGTGAACAATGTTGCGGTGGCTGACCTCATCGGTGGTCGCTTCGTCAACACCATGAAACTGGCAGGCATCACCACCATCTTCTCCGTGCCGCTTGCACTGACGCTCGGCATCACGGCGGCGATGTTCCGCGGATCGCTCTATGACCGTTCAGTGACCATCGTCACCATCGGCGTGATATCAATTCCGGAGTTCATGGTCGCGACGTCGGCGGTGCTGGTCTTCTCGGTCTATCTCAAATGGCTGCCGGCGCTTTCTTTTGCCAATGACGTCACCTCCATCTGGCAGTTGCTCAAAGTATATGCCATGCCGGTGATCAGTCTGACTTTCGTGGTCGCGGCGCAGATGATCCGCATGACCCGCGCCGCCGTCATCGATACCCTCAACACACCCTATGTCGAGACAGCCCTGCTGAAGGGAGCTTCCCGCCCCCGGATGGTTTTACGTCACGCCTTGCCAAACGCGATTGGCCCGATCGTCAATGCGGTCGCCCTTTCCCTATCCTATCTCGTTGGCGGCGTGATCATCGTTGAAACCATCTTCAATTATCCAGGCATTGCAAAGCTGATGGTCGACGGCGTGGCTACCCGTGACCTGCCGCTCATCCAGTCCTGCGCGATGATCTTCTGTGTCGGCTATCTCAGTCTGATCACACTTGCAGACATCATTGCGATCCTTGCCAATCCGAGGCTGCGTTGACCATGACTCCAACCGTTCCAGTTTCACAGAAATTCGGTTACCGTTTCAGCTGGGTCGGGATGATCGGACTGACGGTCATCCTCTTCTGGGGGATAATGGCGCTCATTGCGCCGCATATCATTCCCCACCCGGTCGGCGAGATCGTTGACGAGGATTATTTCGGCGTGATGAGCAGCAGGTTCTGGCTCGGCTCGGACTATCTTGGCCGCGACATGCTGTCCCGAGTTCTCATGGGCGCCCGCTACACCGTCGGCATTTCGCTTGCAGCTGTCTCCATCGCCTGTTTCTCCGGCGTCGTTCTCGGCATGACGGCCGCTGTTGTCGGTGGATGGTTCGATGCGGCACTGAGCCGTTTTCTCGACGCCATGAACTCCATTCCAGGCAAACTTTCGGGTCTGGTCGTTGTTGCAGCGGTTGGCTCGTCGATCACCGTTCTGATCGTCACACTCGCCGTTATCTACACGCCCGGAGCCTATCGCTTCGCCCGTGCGCTCGCCGTCAACATCAACACCATGGATTATATCACCGTGGCGCGCACGCGCGGCGAAGGCATCTTCTACATCATCGGCTCGGAAATCCTGCCGAACATCATCGGACCCGTGCTCGCAGATCTCGGCCTTCGCTTCGTCTTCATCGTGTTGCTGCTGTCCGGCCTGTCCTTCCTGGGCCTCGGCGTACAACCGCCCTTCGCCGACTGGGGCGCGCTGGTGCATGAAAACGTCGGCGGCCTGCCATTCGGGGCACCTGCCGTCATCGTTCCCTCGCTGGCGATCGCGAGCCTGACGATCAGTGTGAATCTTCTGATCGACAACCTGCCGAAAAAAATCCGTGACCGGAGTGTCTGAATGGAAAACCTTGTCGAAATCCGTGATCTGCAAGTGGAGGCCACGACCGACAGCGGCAGACGCGTCGACATCATCAAGGGTGTGAGCCTCGATATCGCCCCCGGTGAAATCGTGGCGTTGATCGGCGAGAGTGGATCGGGCAAGACGACGATTGCCCTGACGCTGATGGGTTATACCCGCTCGGGATGCCACATTTCCCGCGGCAATGTCCGGATCGACGGCAAGGACATGGTTGCGCTGAGCGAACGTGAACGCGCCAGCATCCGCGGCGCCGAGGTCGCCTATGTCCCCCAGTCCGCAGCAGCAGCATTCAATCCTGCAAAGCGCATCATCGACCAGGTGATCGAAGTCACCCGTATCCACCAGTTGATGCCGGTCGAACAAGCACGACAGAAGGCCATCGAACTGTTCCGTGCCCTTTCGCTGCCCAATCCCGAGACGATCGGGAGCCGCTATCCCCACCAGGTTTCGGGGGGGCAACTCCAACGCCTTTCGGCCGCCATGGCGCTGATAGGCGACCCGAAGCTCGTCATCTTCGACGAGCCGACCACTGCCCTCGACGTCACCACCCAGATCGAGGTGCTGCGGGCCTTTAAGTCGGTGTTGAAGGCGGGCGGTATTTCGGGCGTTTACGTTTCGCACGATCTTGCCGTCGTTGCGCAGATCGCCGACCGGATCGTCGTCCTGCGCGACGGCGAAGTACAGGAAGCAGGCACAACGGCTGACATTCTGTCGCGTGCCCAGCATCCCTATACACGCGAACTACTGGCCGCATTCGAGCCCAAGCCGCGTGGCCATGATGTTGTAGTGAAAGGCAGGGAAGTCCTCCTCCGGGTCAATGGCCTGTTTGCCGGCTATGGTCCGATCCAGGCGGACCGGTTGCCACTGGTTCGTGCGGTACAGGACGTAAGCCTGACGGTGGAAAAGGGTCGTAATCTCGGCATTATCGGCGAATCCGGCTGCGGAAAATCTACACTGGCACGCGCCATTGCCGGTATTCTGCCGCCATTTGCCGGCAATATGATCTTCGACAAACGAGAGCTCGCAGGCACGGTACGGCAACGCAGCCGCGATGAATTGCGCAAAATGCAAATCGTTTTCCAATATGCCGACACAGCGCTCAATCCGGAAAAATCAATCGAAGAGATTCTCGGCCGGCCGCTCACATTCTATCACGGCATCAAGGGCAAACAGCGGGACGCCCGCATCGACCAGTTGCTCGACATGGTACACCTGCCGAAATCGCTTCGTCACCGGCGGCCGCAGGAGCTGTCCGGCGGTCAGAAACAACGCGTCAACTTCGCGCGCGCCCTTGCTGCCGAGCCGAAGCTGATCATTTGCGATGAGATCACGTCGGCTCTCGATACAGTGGTTGCAGCAGCCATCATCGATCTTCTGAAGGAGCTGCAGCGCGAGCTTTCGCTATCCTATATCTTCATCAGCCACGACCTATCGGTTGTCGAGGCAATTTGCGATGAGATCGTTGTGATGTATGCTGGCCGCAAGGTCGAGGAGATCAACCCATCACACCTGAAGGTGCCGCAACATCCCTATGCGAAACTGTTGTTCTCTTCCGTTCCAAAACTCGACCCGGGCTGGTTGGACTCTTTGGAGCTTGATCCAGAGCTGGTCAGGACCTACGGCCACAGCTGATGTGAGCCATTTTCGGGACAATCTGCGCCCCCCTAAAGCGGGAACAGGCTGGTGAGGGGCATATGCGCCTTGACGATTGGCGATTTCAGTACGACGAAGCTGAAATATTTGTCGATACCGATATCCATGTCGGTCAGGCGCTCCATAATCCCCTGATACTCGCCGATGCCGGCGGTAACGAATTTTATGAGATAGTCGTAGCCGCCCGACACGAGATGGCATTCGATCACCTGATCGATCTTCTCCACGACGGCGAGGAACCGGGCGAAGTCGATTTGGCGGTGGTTCTTCAGGGTGATTTCGGTAAACACAGTCAGCGTCTGACCGAGCTTGCCGATATTGATCTGCGCGGAATAGCCGATGATGTAGCCTTCCTGCTGAAGCTTTTTGACGCGCATCAGGCACGGGCTGGGCGACAGGTTGACCAGCTCGGCAAGTTCGACATTGCTGATGCGACCGTTTTTCTGCAGCTCGTAGAGAATCTTGATGTCGATCCTGTCCAGTTTCATCTACGCTCGTCTCCGATAGGCGCCGAAAGGCTGCGGAATTATATTCTGCGGAAATCCTTGATTGAGCTTAACACCATGGCGAAGCTTGTCTATTCCATTCTGCCCAGAGGTGTTCCGCACGATCGTTGGCATTGATACGACGTGACGGAATCTTCTGCTGCTCGACGGATATGTGCGGCATCCTTGGCGGGAACGAGGGGTTATGCTTCTGACGCGACAAGGAGACCGACACCCATGCCAGCGCCGCTTATGCTTGTGGAAAGCCCTGACGAATTGCCCCGCTCGGCCGATGCCGTCATCATCGGAGCCGGAATTGTTGGCGTCTTTGCTGCGTATTATCTTGCAAAAAGAGGCATGAAGGTCGTCCTGCTGGAGAAAGGCCGCGTCGGAGCCGAACAGTCGAGCCGCAACTGGGGATGGTGCCGCCAGCAGAACCGCGATGCCCGTGAGCTGCCCATGGCGACGAAGAGCCTCGATCTCTGGGAAGAATTCGGCCAGGAGAGCGGGGAAGACACCGGTTTTCGCCGCTGCGGCCTCCTCTACCTGAGCAATAGTGAGGAAGAACTGGCCGGCTGGGCGCGATGGCGGGACTTCGCTCGCACCGTCGGCGTGACGACCCATATGCTGGACAGCGTTGCCGCTGCCGAACGTGGCGTGGCGACGGGTCGCACCTGGATGGGTGGCGTCTTTTCGCCGAGTGACGGGACAGCCGATCCGTCGCGCGCCGCGCCTGCTGTCGCCCGCGCCTTTCTCAAGCTCGGCGGGACGGTGCGCCAGAACTGCGCCGCACGTGGCATCGAGACCGAAGGTGGTCGGCTTTCCGCCGTCGTCACCGAACATGGGACGATCCGTACAGCCACGGCAATTCTCTCCGGCGGCGCCTGGGCGTCTTCCTTCTGCCGCCAACTTGGCATTCGGTTTCCCCAGGTGTCTATCCGATCATCGATCCTTTCTGTCGCACCGGGAGAAGGCTTGCTGCCCGAGGCGCTCCATACAGCGCGCGTCTCCGCAACCCGCCGCAGCGACGGCGGATTTACGCTTGCGATCAGCGGCCGAGGCCGGGTGGACCCCACCGCTCAGCAAATCTGCTTTGCCACTCAATTCCTGCCGATGTTCATGCGGCGCTGGCGGTCCCTGTCTCCGGGCAGCCTGGAGGGCCTGCGCAGCGGCCACGAGAGCCTGGCGCGCTGGCGGCTCGATCGTCCGACTCCGATGGAACACATGCGGATCCTTGATCCGGCCGTCGATTATGGCACGATCCGGCTGACCTACGAACGCGCCACAGAACTGCTGCCGGCATTGAAGGGCCGCGGCATCACGGCGAGTTGGGCCGGTTATGTCGACTCGACACCGGATGGCGTGCCGGCCATTGGCGAAACCCCAGTGGTGCCTGGCTTCATTCTGGCAGCAGGCTTCAGCGGCCACGGATTCGGTATTGGCCCAGGTGCCGGTCATCTCATCGCCGATATCGCCACTGGATCGGAGCCGCTGGTCGATCCCCGCCCTTATCATCCGAACCGCTTCTTGAGCTCCGCATGGGGCAACGTCGCGGATTTTTGAAACGCCTGTGCCGCCCAAGAGAAGAAGATCGGGTTGCCCCGACGCGAGCATGGTGCCAAATCCGCGCACCTTTTTTTGCCATATGAATTAATTGCTTACGCCAAGATATTACATTCAAGGCGGGTGTAGAAAGACAATGCCATTCCGCATAATCGACTTCAGCACTCCGCATCCTCTCGTCCACGACGCTGAGACCCTTGCCATTGTCCTGCGGCGATCAGCTGTGTCAGCGTAGTCTTCACAGTCTGTGCCAGCTCATTCGTCAGCCATGAACCTCGCATCTCCCGGCGTCGAACGATTGCGAACACGCTGATCAAGGGTGGGCGATCCAGAAAGTAGGCCTGAAGCTCTCCCCTCTCGACTTCCTGTTGAACGCTTGCATAGGTGGTAACTGTAAAGCCTTGTCCGTAGCGGATGAGTGCTTTGATCAGCGTGATGCTGTCCACCTCGCTGCGAATTTGCAGCCGAACGCCGAACTGTTTTGCAGCGTTGTCGAGCATCCGTCGGTTGGCATGCGGCAATGCTGGCATGATCAAAGGGATATCGACGAGATCTCCGACAGAGATCGATTTCTTGATCCTTGGCAGATTTCCGTGTGCCGTTTTTCCCGGTCCGATAAGCACTGTCTGTTCGTAGGAAATCGGCTCGACATCCAGCTCCGGCAGGGAGACAGGATTGTGGAGAACCGCAAGGTCGATACGCCGGTCAAGAACCCATTCATGCAGAGAGGGACTGCTGCCTTCCAGTAGCCGAAGCGAGATTTGTGGCCAAACCTTGAGGTAGTGCTCGACAATTGGCGGGGCGAGGGCCGCTCCGGCCATTGGCGGTAGACCAAGGACCACGTTGCCGACCGCCAGGTTTTCAGTTCCGGATATATAATCGCGGGTGTCGTCGGCCATCCGCAAGAGTGCCTCGGCACGCTCCATTAGAATGAACCCCGCTTTGGTCATTTGCACACCACGGCCGCTGCGTTCAAGCAGTTGTGCTCCGAGCTCGTGCTCAAGCTTTTGAAGCTGACGCGTGACGGCCGGCTGGGCAATGTGCAGTTCCTCTGCTGCAGCCGATATGCTACGTGCGCGGACCACTGCCACAAAATATCTCAGCGCACGCAAGTCCATTGGCGACCTCCAAAAGCCATACCGAAATGTTCATAGACGTTCTCTGTCTAGGCAGAAACCAGCTGCTTTTTTCCAAGGGGTTAACACCTGAGTTGGAAGGTGCCAACGACCGAAACGCGCTGCTTTCGCCAAGGATTGATAGCAACAGAACTCGCAAGAGAGCAACATCGACTTTCAACCCGTCGATGCCAAAAAGGCATGGCTATGTATAAAAACTCGGTATTTGCGTCGCGTCGTGACCTTGGGCATTTTTGCATTGTTCCGGAGGAGGCTGGAACACAACGGAGGATTTTCGATGATGACAAAGCTGACAGCCGTGGCCTCTGCCATGGTGCTCTGGGCCGCCACTGCCAACGCGCAAACCTATACATACATTACCTATAAGCCGCAGGGCGCCAACGACGCGCACGCCAACAGTCTTCAATGGCTCGTGGAGGAATTCAAAAAGCGGACCAGCGGAAAGCATGAAATCCAGATGTTCTGGGGTGGCTCTGTTGCTGCCGTGGGTGAAACACCGGATGCATTGGCAAGTGGCGTTGGCGACATGGGCGACATCGTCACCCCCTATTTCCCCGACCAGTTCCCCCTGAACAATGCTATCGGTTTCTTTATTCCTCAGCCGCTCGACAGTGCCGGCGTCGCTGGAGCCATGGTGAAATGGCACGCGACCTACCCGCAGTTCGCTGAGGAGCTTGCACAGGATAATCTGCATGCTTTCAGTTTCCGCGCATTGGAAAACTATGGTCTCCTGTGCAAGGAGCCGATCGCGTCGATGGCGGACCTGAAAGGCAAGCGCATCCGATCATACGGCTTTGCCTATCCTGCTCTTATCGAGGCAATGGGTGCTACGCCTGTCTCCATCACGACGTCCGATACCTACGAAGCCTTGGAGCGTTCGATCGTTGACTGTGCACCGATCGGACCTGCCCTTGCCCGTGGCTTCAAGTATGACGAGGTCGCCAAATACTATATTGAGATTCCGTTCGGCGCCTCGTTTGGGCATCTGCTCGCCGTCAATCTCGATACCTATAATGCGATGGATGAGGAAACCCGGGCGATTCTCGATCAACTGGGCAAGGATTATATGGTCGAGTACGGTCGGATGCTTACTGCCGACGAGAAGCGCGTACGCGAGCTGTGGGAGGGAGATCTCAACGTCACAGTGACGTCATTCCCGGCCGACCAACTCAAGGCGATCATTGAAGACCCGAAGGTAAATGCTGTTCGCGAAGAGTGGCAGGCCAAGGCTGAGGCAGCAGGACTTCCCGTCGAAGAGATTGTTTCCGACTTGCAGTTTTAAATGATGGCCGGCGCCGCGGTTACACGCGGCCCCGCATTTGTCGAATAGGACAAAATGAATGTTGAGTCTGTCTCGCATACGAATCGGCTATGGCCGGGTTCTGACGGCGTGTGCCTGGGTGTCAGGGGCAGTTGCCTTTTGTGTCATGGTGCTCGTCGTGGCGAACGTGGTGAGCCGCTACGGTTTCAACTCGCCCATTGCCGGTACGTTGGAACTCACCGAAGGGGCGCTGCCTCTTGTTATCTTCCTGTCGCTGGCCGTCACCCAGTATCACGGCGGGCATATTCGCGTAACGCTGATCACGGACCGGGCACCCGATTCCATCGCCCGTGCGCTGACGATCTTCGCCCTTTTGGCTGGTGCAGTACTCTTTGGGTGGGCGACTTGGGCGGGGTGGCTTTCAGCTGAGAAGTCGTTCGCCATCAACGAAATGAAGCGGGGCTCGATCCGCTATCCAGTCTGGCCCATCAAGTATGCTGTCTCCTTCGGGATGGCGCTCCTGACTTTGCAGTTCCTGATCGACGCTCTCTGGGTCGCATCGGGCAAGTCACTCCCCCATGAACGTCCGGAGGACGCATGAGCAATATTGCGATCGGTATGGTCGGTACCCTGTGTCTCTTTGGCGGGATACTGGTAGGCATCAACGTCATGGTTGTCCTGGGATTGGTGGGTGCGTTCGGGCTGGCCGCTCTGGTGGGCTTCAAGGCTGCGACAGCACTCCTGTCGACCGTCTTCTTCGAGACAACCCACTCGTTTCACTTCTCGGTCATCCCGCTCTTCCTTCTCATGGGTTTTTTCGCCATGCGTGCAGGGCTTGGCGAGGATCTGTTTGAAGCGACAACAAAATGGATGGGAAATCTTAAGGGAGGGCTCGCAATCTCGACGACGCTGGGAGCCGCCGCATTCGGTGCGGCATCCGGTTCGTCGGTGGGCACTGCGACAGTCTTCACCAAGCTCGCCTTGCCGCAAATGCTGAATCGGGGCTACGACAAGAGCCTTGCCTCTGCCTCGATTGCAATCGCAGGCACGCTTGCGGTGATGATACCGCCGTCTGCGCTAGTCGTGGTATATGGTATCTTGACGGACAGCTCGATCGGCGCGCTTCTGGTTGCGGGGCTCATACCAGGGGTGGTGTTTGCACTCATGATTTGCTTGGCGATCTGGATTACGGTGCTTCGTCGTCCTGAACTCGCTCCGGTTGATCGCACGCAGTATTCGCTCCGCGAAAAGCTCGTGTCACTTCGTCTCGCAGGACCATTGGTCTTCATCATTATTTGCATCGTGGCGGGGCTCTATATTGGTGTCTTCACGCCGACCGAGGCTGGAGGCGTTGGTGCCGGACTGACCTTCCTGCTTGCGATCCTGCGCCACCGGGGGCTGCGTGGTGTCAAGATCGGCGATACGCTTATGGAGACCGTTCGCACCTCCGCCATGATTTTTGCGATCCTGATTTCGGCGCTCCTGTTCTCAAAATTCCTTGCGCTTTCGGGAGTAACGAATGCTCTTGGCGAGTTCCTCACTGGGCTGGATGTGGCGCCTTGGGTCATCGTTGTCCTGATTTCGATCATCTATCTGGCGCTTGGCATGATGATGGATGCGCCGGCGCTTCTGGCCGTAACATTGCCGATCACTCATCCGGTCATGATGGATCTCGGCTACGATCCTATCTGGTTTGGCGTCTTCGTTGTTCTGCTGGTCGAGATTGGTGCCGTGACACCTCCGGTTGGCATCAACTGCTTCGTTGTGCAGGCGGCTTCCGGTGGACGTGTAAAACTTGAGGATGTTTTTCGTGGTCTGGTGCCTTTCGTGCTGGCGGGATTTGCAATGCTCCTGCTGCTTTATCTCGTGCCGCAGATTGCGCTGTTTCTTCCGTCGAGGATGTGAGCTGTGACGGATCTTCATTCGCTTTGGAACGACCCATTGATCCCGATCGTGTTACGTTCCACGACCACTTCTCCATTTGGTCGCAAGGTCCGCGTTGCCGCTCAAGCTCTCGGCCTCGGCGATCGGATCATCCGGCGTGATGCCGATACACGGAATGCTGCCGACGATCTGCGTTGCCAAAATCCGCTCGGCAAGATGCCTTGTCTGCTGATCGCCGAGGAAGCGTTCTACGACAGCGGCGTCATCCTCGAACTCTTCGATCTGCTCGCGGGCGGGGCGAGACTGCTGCCTTGTGCCTCGCAGCCACTTGAGCGAGCCCGAGCCCTGACGCGAGCTCGGCTGGCGGACGGGATCGCGGATGCCGCTTTGTTGATGGTCTATGAAGATCGTTTCCGCGAAGCCACTCAACGGTCCGCGGTCTGGTTGGATCATCAACGCGGCAAGATCGAACGAGCCCTTGCCGCTTTCGAGCAGTCTCCGCCTCGGACCGATCGCGCCGATATCGTAAACATCGGGTTGGCGTGCGCACTGGGCTATCTTGATTGGCGCCGCCCGGTCGAGTGGCGAGATGCCCATCCGCGCCTTGTGTCATGGTTCGATCAATTTTCCACCGCAATCCCCGCCTTCCAGCAGACAGAAAGCGAATCCGCATGAACTGGCCTCCACAGCGCCTCAGCGCCCCTGATCCGGACTGCTATTCGCAGCAACAGCGTGAAATCCACCACACGATCAGTGCCGGCCCCCGCGGTGGTGTCCGCGGCCCGCTTGCTGTCTGGCTGCATCGACCTGAACTCGCGGCCAGGGCGCAGGACCTCGGGCGCTACTGCCGTTACGACACCAGTCTCGCACCACATCTGTCTGAGCTCGCAATCCTAGTGACAGGGCGGGTCTTTGGATCCGAATACGAGTGGAAGGCGCACAAGGCTCCCGCTCTCGCCGCTGGTATCGCACCCGAAATTGTGGACGCCATCCGAATGAATCGGCGGCCAGTGTTCGATGATCCGGAACTGGAGGTCGTGTACGATGTCGCACTGGCGGCCCATGAGACACGCGGGCTGGACGATGCCCTCTACGCCCGCGCCGCCACAGTGCTGGGCGAGCAGCGGCTTGTCGATCTCGTCGGTCTCCTCGGCTACTACACGCTGATTTCCCTGACTATCAATATCTTTCGAATACCTCCTCAAGGCGGCGGTTCGCCGGAGCTCTGTAATGTCTGAACCTGTTTTGACCTGGCACCAGAAGCCGCATATGACCTCTGTCAGTATGCCGAGGAACGCCACCGACTGCCATTGCCATGTTTTCGGGCCGGTCGCTCGTTTCCCCTATGCCGACAATAGCAGTTTCAAGCCTGCTGATGCGCCAAGGGAAGCATTGTTTGCTCTCCACGACCAGATGGGCATCGAGCGCTGCGTCATCGTTCAATCGGGGTGCCACGGTTTTGACAACAGTGTCGTCGCTGACGCGATTGCAGCCCGCCCGGGGCGCTACCTCGGCGTTGCTCTTGCAACGCCAGATGTGACGACGGACGATCTGCGGGCGCTCGATGCGAGGGGCTTTCGCGGCTTGCGCTTCAACTACATGAGCCACCTGGCGCCCGGTGCGAACGAGGCGCAGCTGCGGGCGCTGGCGCCCAAGCTTGCCGATTTGGGATGGCACTTGCAGATCCACATGGAAGACCAGTTGATCGAGCCGATGTCGCCGGTGCTCACCAGTCTGCCTGTCGCCGTCGTGATCGACCATATGGGGCGGATCGATGCCTCCCGCGGGCGAAATCAGCCGCAGTTCGAGGCACTGCTGCGACTGCTTGACCACCACCACCTCTGGTGCAAGGTTTCGGGCAGTGAGCGTGCTTCGAGACAGGATCCACCTTATGGCGATGCCACGCCATTTGCCCGTGAACTGGTCGAGAGCTTTCCCGATCGTGTCGTATGGGGCACCGATTGGCCCCACCCGAACTATCGCGCAGCACCGCCGGATGACGGCGACCTCTTCGATCTGTTACCGCAGATCGCTCCAACCCCCTACCTGATGAAGGCACTCCTTGTCGACAACCCGGCCCGTCTCTACGGCTTCGAGGAGAACGTCTGATGGCTCGACGTCTTGAAGGAAAAGTTGCCATCGTCACCGGAGCAGGGTGTGTCGGTGCCGGTTGGGGCAATGGCCGGGCCACCTGTGTCCGCTTCGCCGAAGAGGGGGCGAAGGTATTCGCCGTTGATTTGCGCATGGAGTCGATGACGGAGACCCTGGAGCGCACGCGTGACGTCGGCGGCGAGATCGAGCCATATCTGTGTGACGTGACGGACCATAGCGCTGTCAAAGCCTTGGTCGGGGCATGCCAGCAACGATTTGGCACCCTCGATATTCTCGTCAACAACGTCGGCGGTTCAGAAAAAGGCGGTGCGGCCGCTTTGGAGGAAGAGGTCTGGGATCGGCAGATCGACTTCAATCTGAAGAGTGTCTTCCTCACCTGTCGGGCGGTCCTTCCGGTGATGGAGGCAAAGGGCTCCGGCGCCATCGTCAACGTCTCCTCGACTTCAGGATTGCGCTATACCGGATCTCCACAGGTCGCCTATGCTTCTGCGAAAGCGGCCATCATCCAGTTCTCGAAGGTGACGGCGGTAGAGTTCGCTCCAAAGGGTGTTCGTGTGAATACGGTCGTGCCAGGTCAGCTGCATACCCCGATGGTGGAGACGCGGCTTGCCGGACAGCGTGCGGGGGGAGATGTCGATGCGCTCATTTCATCGCGTGTGAGACGCATCCCCTTGGGCTGGATGGGCGACGGGCGCGACACGGCGAACGCCGCGCTTTTCCTGGCATCGGACGAAGCGCGCTTTGTCACCGGTACAGAGATCGTGGTCGACGGCGGCATGAGCGTACGCTGCGATTAGCCAGCGGCTCTGGCCGATCCAATGCGCCGGTGCAAGCGCTCTGGCATATTGACGATCTTGATAGGGTGTTGTTGGGTTATTCCGCAACCTGTCAATTTGAATGCACGTCTCAGAGGCGTGATTTCAGGGCTGAGGCAATATCGTCGACGATGCCCTGTTCGGCCGCAAGGCCGCCTGATGTGAGGTACATCTTGACCGGGTCCAGATAGACGACCTGTCCCTTCTTCCAGGCATTGGTTGCGTGGACTAGGTCGTTGTTCAGCATCTGTTCGGCCGACTGGCCCTTGGATTGGCCAATCGCTGCGTCGCGATCAATCACGAACAGCCAGTCGGGGTTCTTTTCCAGAATGTACTCATAGGAAATAACCTGTCCGTGGGTCTCGACCGTCAGGTCCGGATCGGCGGCGGCGATGCCGAAGCGACCGTGCAGTTCGCCGAATCGCGAACCCGGTCCATAGGCGCTCATCTTGCCGCCTGTGGTCAGAACGATCAGCGCCTTGCCGGCCTTTGCGCCCAGCACAGTGAGATCGGCGACCGAGGCTTCCAGCTTTGCGAGGCGATCATTGACTTCGGCCTGCTTGCCGAAGATTGCGCCGAGCGTGGTGGCATTGCGCATGATACTTGCGCCGAAGTTATTGCTATCCGCAGTCAGATCGATGACGGGCGCGAGCTTTGCCAACTCATCATGCTTGGCGGCGGAGCGTCCTCCGATAATGATCAGGTCCGGCTGCAGCGCATTGAGCGTTTCGTAATCGGGTTCAAACAGCGTGCCAATCTTGGTGTAGCTGTCGGCCTTGTACTGCTCGAGCGAAGGCGGCAGGTTGGAGCCGGGAACGCCAGCGACATCGACGCCGAGCGTATGCAATGTATCGAGCGAGGAAAGGTCGAAGACGGCGACAATGGCTGGCTTTTCCGGCACCGAAACCGCTCCACGTGCCGTCTCGACGGTAATGTCGGCGCTCATGGCCGGGCATGCGGCAAATCCACCAATCGTCAAGGCGGCAATCGAGACCGCCGTGGCCAGAGCTTTGCTGATGTGCATAGTCAAATCCTCTTCTAATGTCGCAGCAGCTTACTTTCCGAACAGGGAAATCAGCCCGTCAGAGAGCACGCCACGCCAGGTCAACCAGTCGTGGCCACCGGCATATTCGCGATAGATAACATGAGTATTCTTGGCAAGTAATAGATCGCGCAGGTGGCGATTTGTATCGAGAATGCTCGGCACACCGCGGGCAGCCCCCACCTCGAACTGACCTGCACTCAGGAACACGCGGATCGCGGGGACAGGCTCCTGTGCGATAAGCCCGGCGACATATTCCTGTCTATCCGGTGCAGTGTGTGGCGGTGCCCACCAGAAAGAACCGGACATGGAAAGGACATTGCCGAAGAGTTGCGGATAGCGCAGCGCCACCGTCATCGACGCAAGCCCGCCATAGCTCGCTCCCGCAAGAGCGGTACGCGCCGGATCATGGATAATGCCGGTTTCCTTGATCACCAACGGTAGCACGTCTTTTGCCAGAAAATCGGCAAAATCGGGATTGGCTGGCAGTTCGCGCGCCCTGCTGGCGGGGCTCGGATTATTCACCAGCACCGCGACCAAGGGTGGAATGCGGCCCTCCGCGATCATGTTGTCGAGGATCACAGGTGTTGGGATCTTTGTCAGCGATTGCGCGCCATCGAACATGAAAAGCAGCAGGTTGTCAGGGTCCTCTGGACTGAAACCGGCGGGGCGGTAAATCGTGATGTCGCGTGTGTTGCCCAGCTTCGCGCTGGTGATGGAAACCGTTTGCAGGCTTCCCTTGGGCACGTCCTTTTCATTGATGAAGGATTGTTTTGGTGCGTCCGGCAGTTCCAGTACGGAATCGCGATCAAAGCGGTCGAACCCGTCTTGCGGCCACGGATGGCGGTTGAATGGATCCTCCTGGGCAGTCGACAGGATGGCGATCCTGCGTTCACGCGCTGTACCGGGAAGATCAGGTACATCAGGTGCCAGCTGATAGGACAACCGGGTGTCGGCTGGAACAGCAAAACTCTTGAACCAGACATCCGACTGGCCAATGCGCTCAAGGTTTTCATGGTCGCCCGATGGGGAGCCGAACAGACGGACATTCTTTTGCGCGCCGCGCCAGAGGAAAGTCGCGATCACAGCGCCATCCTTGCCGCTTTCGACCAGTGGCGTGCCCTGCCTCTGCACTCTCTCCCAGAAGCTTTCCGTGGATTGGCCCGAGGCGATATCGGCAGCGAGCCTTTCCATAACAAGACTGAGATAGACTTGCTCTGGCAGCTGTTGCTCCGCCGGCGTGACCCGTTTCGTCAGGGACAGGCTAAAATCGGTAACCTGACCGCGCGCCGTAAGCCGCATCAAAACGGGGGCCTGTTCAACCACGAAGCGAAAATCGGACCCACCACCGGCATCGCTCAACAGCCGGCGCACATGGGTGCCGTCAGCAGTGACCAGGTCGAGATCGAAGCGACCGCCAGGACTTTCGATTACGCCCTGGAGATAATCCCGGGGATTGGCGTCTGCAGTAAACAGGCGCGTATCTCTGGTCTGCATCGCATGCCCCTGATGGGGCTTGCCAACGATAAGCTGCGTGGTGTCGCCGGCCCAAGCGGCAGACGACAGGGAACCAGCGATTGCCGCCAACCCCATAGCGAGGTGAAATAATGTCGTCTTCACGGCGTCACCAGCTGTATTTCAGGGAAGCCGTCACCGTGCGTCGCGTGCCATAGAAGCAGGCAAGGGCGCTGGCGCAGGACACGACATAGGTCTTGTCGGCCAGATTGGAGGCGTTGACCTGCAGTTTCAGGCCTTCCAGGGCAGGATTGTTGACCGAGAAATCATAGGACATGGATGCGTCGAACAGGGTCGTGGGATCGACCTTGAACGTGTTGGTTGCATCACCCCAGCTGGAGCCGAGGAAGCGAACACCACCACCGATGCCCAGACCCGCGAGCGGGCCATCGAGCACCTCATATTTGGCCCAGAGCGAGGCCTGATCGATGGGAAGACGGGCCGGCGTTTTGCCCAGTTCGGCCGTGCGTACCGTCTCCGTCACCTCCTGATTGATGTGACTGTAGCTTGCCACAAGTTTGAGGTTCTGATTGATCTCGGCATGTGCCTCGAGCTCGAAGCCTTTGCTCCTGATTTCACCTGTCTGATAATAGAGAGATGTCGCGTTGTCATAGAACAGCACATTTTGCTGGGTAAGATCATAATAGGACGCGATGATCTGGTAGTCCTCACCTTCAGGCGCATATTTCACGCCCAATTCGAATTGCTGCGCAGTCGTCGGATCGAAGGGCGATTGGCCCGCACCCGGAGCTTGCGTGACTGGCTCGAACGAGGTCGAATAGCTGGCATAGGGCGAGATGCCATTGTTGAAATTATATATCGTTCCGACGCGCCAGGTGAAATGCTGTGCGTCATAGGACGCATCGCTATTGGACGCGGTCTTGTCATCGAGATCGGAATTGGCCCAATCGTAGCGCATGCCACCCAAAAGATTGAGCTTGCCGAGCTCGATCTGGTCCTGAAGGTAAATACCGGTCTGTGAGGAATCGGTCGTCGCATCGGTTCTTGTGCTGCGCCCGGTTACCGTAACATTGCCATAGACTGGGTTGGTCCAGTCGATGCTGTTGGCGTTGCCGCGCGATACGAAATTGTCCACCGTGGTAAAGCGATAGTCGATCCCGGCAAGCACGGTATGTTCGGCAGTCCCGGTGTCGAATTTGCCCTGTAGTTGATTGTCGATCACGAACTGGTGCTGCAATTGCGACTGATCGCTGGCCGAGCGGCTGATGGTCTTGCCATCGGCCGCGATCGACCCCCACGCGAGTGTGTTGTAGACTTGGTCGATCATGCCATAACGTGCGTTCTGGCGGAATGTCAGGTCGTTGTCGAATTCATGTTCAAAGGCATAGCCGATATAGGCCTGCTCGCGCGTCGATTCCTGATAGTCGGGATCTGAAACCAGGAAGCTTGTTGGGTAATACCCAAAAGCTGTCGGCACCACCGAGCCCGCCTTTTCGACGAAGTTGCGAAAGCCGGCGTCGGGCTCGTTCTGGTAGAAGCCCTCCACTATCAGCGATGTCTGCGCATCCGGTGTCCAGATGATGGAGGGTGCGATGCTGAAACGACGCGTTTCCAGAAAATCCTCCTGGGTATCGGCTCGCCAGGCCGTGCCTGCGATGCGGTAGCGCAGGTCGTCATTACCAACAATTGCATCGGAGAAATCGAAGCCGAACGAGGCCCGGCCGTCCGTGCCGACCCCGACCTCAATTTCGCGCAGTGGCTCATCCGTCGGGCGCTTGGTCACGAGGTTGACCACGCCGCCGGGGTTTGCCTGACCGTAGAGCACGGAGGACGGCCCGCGCAGAACCTCGACGCGCTCAATGAGCGATGTATCGATCTGGCCAAGAGAGCCATCACCGTAGAGCAGGCCGTTGACGAAGCGCGGCACGTAATAGAAACCGCGCATGAACATTTCGTCATGCATATTGGAGGCACCGCGATATTCGGCAAACACACCGGCCGAATACCGCATCGCCTGCGCAACGGATTCGGCAGCCTGATCCTCTATCTGCTCGGCAGGAACGACCGAAACGGACTGTGGAGTCTTGGAGAGTGGCGTGTCCGTCTTGGTGCCGGCCCGGCTTTGGCGGGCGACATAGCCACGAACCGGACCATCTCCCTTTTCTGCGCTGCCCTGGACATTTATGGTCTCCAGCTGGGTCGTGTCGGCCGACGTATCCTGCGCAGCGGCGGCGTTGATTGCGACCATGCTGGTCGTCGCGATTAGCGTCAGCTGCAGCAATCGACTGATCCGGCCTTGCGCATTTGCGCGGCGAAGTTGCGTCTTCGATACCATCATTTGAATGTCCCCATGCACGGCGGCCGCCCGTAGCGGCTAAACTTGACTACAGAAGTCATCTATAGGATTAAGACCTGCTCGATGTCGATGGATGGCACCACGCCGGAAACGGCGAAAAGCTATGCATGAACGGCAGCGCCGGGTTGAGCCCTGCCTCGATCAAAAATAGCGGATATGAAGTGCCATGGGATTGATTGACCAGAAAACTGTAGAGAACCGGCCCTTTCCGGGACTGGTTCAGGTCGGTGTTTTTGATGGCGACGGACCGCATCACTCCGATCGTCCGGTCATCGAACTGACGCCGAAATTCCAGCTGTTCATATTTCTGGGCGGTCGGCAGAAATTCTATGTCGACGACGTGCTCTTCGACATGCAGGCGGGCGAAGGCGAGCAATTGCGACCCGTGGCGCTGGTGATGAACCGGGTCAAGAAGGCCGAGCTTCGACATATCCATCAGCCCGGCCAATATCTTCGCAAGGTGATGATCTCCGCACCCGTCAGCTGGGCGGAAGATCTGCAGATCGAGGCCGATGAGCGGAAGCCCGAACTCAGGGACTTCATCTCCGGTCATCTCAACTATTTCGTCTGGTGGCCCAACCTGAATGCTGTGCAGCTCGCATCCGAGATTATCGCCCCGCCGCAAGCAATGCAGGGCGAGATCCGCGATCTTTACTGCAAGGCCAAGGCCTTGGAACTGATGAGTCATGCCTGCGCAGCTCTGGTCGATCGCGATCGGTCGACCGTGGCGCGTCCATCTCTCAGCACGCTGCGGCAGAGCGAAAAGGTGCGCGACTACCTGCTCGCCCATCTCGACCAGTCGATGACCATTGACGATATCGCGCGCGCCACCGGTGCCAGCGTCAGCAGCGTGCAACGCCACTTCAAAGAGCATTTTGGTGTCACGGTGTTCGAATTCTTACGCCGCAAACGGCTTGAACGAGCCCGCGAGGCACTGGAGCGCGACGGAATGACCATCGCTCAAGCGGCATTCATGGCCGGATACGCCAGCCCGACGAATTTTGCTGCAGCCTTCAAGAAGGCCTATGGCATCGCACCGAAATACTGCCGTGTCTGAAAAAAGCCCAACACTAAAACTTGTATGTAATGGACAAGTTTCGATTGCCGTCGCGGATCGCCGGCATTATCCATGCGCACCGACCTTGCCTGGTCCGGCTCTGTGAACCCTCCCGGATTGCCAATGAAAACTGTCGTTTCAGCCCTGTTTGCCTTGACGGCGATGATCGTCGGGAGCCTGCTGACGGGGGTAAGCCCGGTTTCGCTGGCAGGTCTCCTGAACGGCAATTTCGATGGGAATACCGCGTTGGTGATCGCGTCCAGCCGCATTCCCCGGACCTTTTCCTTGCTGCTTGCCGGAGCGGGGCTGGCCGTATCAGGATCCATCATGCAGATGCTGGCCCGCAACCGCTTCGTCGAGCCATCGACCGCAGGTACTTCGGACTCGGCAAGCCTGGGCATGCTCGTCGTGATGATGTTCTTCCCCAGCCTGCCCGTGTTCGGCAAGATGCTGGTGGCGGGTCTGTTCGCACTCGGTGGAACTGCCCTGTTCCTGGCGATCCTTGAGCGCATTCCGATGCGGTCCGCATTGCTGGTGCCGCTTGTTGGCATCATGCTGGGCGGGGTCATCAGCGCGGTCGCGACCTTCTTTGCCTATCGCTTCGACCTCATGCAGTCACTCGGCGCCTGGTCCAATGGCGATTTCTCGATGGTGTTGAAAGGTCGCTATGAATTGCTGTGGCTGGCGGCAGTCGTCACCGTGATCGCCTATGTCACCGCCGCCCGCTTCACCATCGCCGGCCTGGGCGAAACGATCGCGCGCAATGTTGGCCTCAACTACCGCACCGTCGTCACGCTCGGGCTTGCGATCGTGTCGCTTGTCACGGCCTCTGTCGTCGTGACAGTGGGCATGATCCCCTTTGTCGGCCTCGTGGTTCCCAATATCGTGAGCATGTTTGCCGGCGACAATCTGCGCCGTACCCTGCCCTGGATCGCCTTCAGCGGAGCAGCATTGGTGCTGTTTTGCGATCTCGCCGGGCGGTTGATCGTCTTTCCGTACGAGATACCGATCGGCACGATGATGGGTGTCATCGGCTCGGGCTTCTTTCTCTACCTCCTGTTGGGAAAGCGCTTTCATGGTGCCTAGCACACGGTCTTTTTCGCCATCGCTGGTGCTGACGACAAGTGGTTTTGTCGCGCTGGTCGTCTGCGTCCTGTTCATGACATGGGGCGCCAAGGGCGACTGGTCCTTTCTCATTGCGTTTCGCGGGACCAAACTCGCAGCACTGGTGCTGGTTGCCAGTGCGGTATCCGTATCGACCGTGCTGTTCCAGACCGTCACGGGAAACCGCATCCTTACGCCCGCCATAATAGGCTTTGATGCCCTCTATGTGCTCCTCCAAACGCTTCTCGTCTTCTTCCTCGGCGGACTTGGTGTCGCGACGCTCGACAAGCGCCTGCTCTATATTGTCGAAGTTGGCGTTATGGTGTTGTTGTCGGCACTGCTGTTTCGTTTCCTGTTTTCCGGTGCTACCCGCAGCCTTCATCGACTGCTGCTGGTCGGCATCCTGTTTGGCGGGTTGTTTCGCAGTCTCGCGGGCTTCATTCAGCGTATCATCGATCCGAACGAGTTCATTGTGCTGCAGGATCGTTTCTTTGCCAGCTTCAATAGCGTTGACACCGAACTCCTGGGCCTGTCTGCAATTGTGGTTGCAGGGACATTCGCCGTGGTGCTCGCCAATTTATCCCGCTTCGACGTGTTATCACTTGGGCGCGAAGCGGCAGTCAGTCTGGGCCTGGACCATCGCCGCATGGTAACGCTCGCGATGGCACTGGTGGCAATTCTCGTATCCGTGTCGACTGCCCTTGTCGGTCCGGTCACCTTTTTCGGCTTGCTAGTCGCCAATCTCGCCTATGTGTTGATGCCGAGCTTTCGCCATCGCCATGTGCTGCCACTGGCCATATTTCTCTCGGTCACCTTGCTGGTGGGCGGACAGATACTGCTTGAACGACTGTTCGCCTTTTCCACGGCGCTTAGCATCGTCATCGAGTTCTTCGGCGGACTCGTCTTCATAATTTTGCTATTGCGGGGGAAAGCGCGATGATCGAAATAACACATGTTTCCAAGTCCTATGACGAGAGCCGGGTTCTCGAAAATATCAACCTGACAATCCCGAGGGGTGGCGTCACGTCGATCATCGGACCGAACGGCGCTGGCAAATCGACGCTGCTTTCGGTAGCCAGCCGGTTGATCGCACCGGATTCTGGCCATGTCCGGGTCGATGGCATGGACGTTCACAAAACCAGTGGCGACGTGCTGTCGCGCCGCCTCTCTTTCATGCGCCAGGACAACCAGGTCGCAGCGCGCCTGACCGTGCAGGATCTCGTATCGTTTGGCCGCTATCCCTATTCCAAGGCGCGGCTGACCGCCGAAGATCTCGACTATGTCGAGTGCGCCATCGATTTTGTGGCCCTTTCTGATCTGCGGCACCGTTATCTCGACCAGCTTTCCGGGGGGCAACGCCAGCGCGCCTTCGTCGCCATGGTGCTGGCACAGGACACCGATTATGTGCTGTTCGACGAACCGCTCAACAATCTCGACATGCGCCATGCCCGATCGACGATGAAGCTGCTGCGGCGCATGGCTGATGATTTTTCCAAGACCATCGTCGTTGTGCTGCATGACATCAATTTTGCCGCAAGCTATTCCGACTTGATCGTTGCCATGCGCGACGGGCGGATCGCCGCAGTCGGAATACCTCGCGACATCGCACGCGCGGACAGCCTGAAGGAGATTTTCGACATGGACTTCTCCATCCACCGGATCGGCGATCGACGGCTGGTGGACTATTACGCCTAGGGCTTGGTGTTTCGCCGATGCCCGCAAAGGATCAACAGACATGAACGATACCGCAATGCAGATGGCCGACCGCGCGCCCAACAGGGTGCGCCACGACGTCCGCATGCGCACGCTTGAGGTCGCCGCAGTCGTCCGACTGTTTCCGACCATGCTGCACGTCACGCTTGCGGGCGAACAGCTGGAAGTCTTCACATGCTTGACGACCATATCAAGTTGTTTCTGCCTGAGGCAGCGGGCAAGGCCCCTTCCCTGCCGGTCATCGGGGCAAACGGCATACAGATGCTCGAAGGAGGACAACGGTCAGTCTCACGCGACTACACGCCGCGTCGCTACGATGCCGAGAGCCAGACGCTGGATATTGACTTTGCCATCGACGAGAACGGCCCGGCGACAACATGAGCCGAAAGGGAGAACGTGGGCGATCCGGCCTGGATTGCCGGACCACGTGGCTCAATGGTCATTCCGCTGGCTTTTGACCGGTATCGGCTGGTCGGTGACGAAACAGCACTTCCGGCAATTGCTCGAAGATTGGAAGAACGACCAGCCACAGCGAGGGTTATCGTTGTCGCCGAGGTAGAAATGCCGACAACGAACTGGCGCTTGCGACCGCAGCCGATGTGTCTGTCATTCGGGTATATCGCGGCCGTAAGCCTGTTGGCCAGGCTGAATCGGCTAATACTCAGCGCGGCTCGTCCTTGAAGACAGAAGTCAAAGTGAGGGGAAAACCAGCCCGTCCATCAGCTTGCGTGCTGTGCGCAACATCCCTGCCCCCACCATTACACCTGTTTCATTCTTCTGTATGAGTGCTTCGGCAGCCCCCGTCGGATGCTCGATCAAATAGCGACCATCCTCTGGAATGGAAGCAAAGCCGGCTGCAGGCGTTCCGTCCAAACCGCAGGCTGTCGCCACTGTGACTGCCGCAAAAACGCCAATGGACGCGTGACAGCGATGCGGGATGAAACTGCGGGTATTGATGGCGCCGCCTGCCATAGGCGGGGACACCAGTATCATCTTCGGCACGGATTTTTCGGTCACGTCGCCAAGGTGCATCAGAGGTCCGGCCTGCCGTCGTATGGCTTCGATCCGCGCTTTCAGCGCAGCATTGCCTTCGAGCTCATCCCGACTTTCCGTTCCCGCAATTTCGAAATCACTTGCCGCCATGATGGCGCAGGGCATGCCGTTATCGATCAATGTGCAGTCGATACCGTCGATCCGATCGACCGCGTTGCCCGTCGGCAAAAGCGCCCCGCACATAGAGCCGGCGATATTCTGGAAGAGAAGCGGGACGGCAGCATGGGTGCCCGGCACGCCGTCGATCGAAGCATCGCCGGCATAACTGACCTTGCCGCCGGGGGTCGACACTTGAGCGGTCGCAATCTCGCCCGTGTTGATCATGTGAATACGCACAGGCGTGATATCGCTCGTTGCCGCAACCAGACCGCGTTCGATGGCCGCCGGACCGACACCGGCCAGGATATTGCCGCATCCTTGGGCGTCGGACACCAATGCCTGGTCGACGAAAACCTGCAAGAACAGGTAATCGACATCCGCATCCGGCCGCGACGGTTTCGACAGGATTGCTACTTTCGATTTCAACGGATCGGCCCCACCGATCCCATCAATCTGGTTGGGGTCAGGTGAACCCATGATGCTCAACAGCAAATCATCGCGCTTGGCTGTATCCGATGGCATATCGTCTGCCAGAAAATAGGCGCCTTTCGACGTTCCGCCGCGCATCCACAGACAGGGGATCCCGTCACTCATTTTGCCATCTCCTCCGACGCATTCATGCATGCCGTACCGGTACGCCTAAACGTATTTCAATCCCTTGTCGGCGAGCCGCTGGCGCATATCGTAGATATCGAGTCCAAGTTCGCCGGCTGCGAGACGCACCCTCTTTGCCTCTTCGGCATCAAGGCGTTTTTCCGCATTTTCGAGTGTTGTTTCAGCGTCCTCGCGCTTGACGACCACAACACCGTCGTCGTCCGCAACAATGATATCGCCGGCATTGACGATCTTCCCGGCGCAAACCACGGGAATATTCACCGAGCCGAGCGTCTCCTTGACCGTGCCCTGCGCGGAAATAGCCTTGGACCAGACGGGAAAACCCATCTGCTCCAGGGCGACAACATCGCGCACGCCGGCATCGATGATCAGCCCTCGGCAGCCGCGAGCCATGGCCGATGTGGCAAGCAGATCGCCAAAATAGCCATTGTCGCAGGCAGAGGTGGGCGCAAGGACAATGATATCCCCTTTCTTCAGCTGTTCGATGGCCACATGCAGCATCCAATTGTCTCCCGGAGGAGAGGAGATGGTCACTGCTGAGCCGGCAATACGTGCACCTCGGAAGATGGGTCTCACATATGGGGCCATGCAACCGGTGCGACCCTGCGCCTCATGAACAGTTGCGACGCCGGCCTTGCCAAGCCGATCGATGACATCCTGCGATGCGCGTGAGACATCTTGTACGACAACAGGCATAAAGGTTCTCCTTGAACTATGTCTTGATGGGCGGAGTGCCATGGGTGTGGAAGCTCTCGATGGTCTTCAGTCCCCAGGCCTGGCCCTTCTTGCGATCGGTTTCGCTCCAGCCAATCGGTTTCCAATCGGGGGCAAGGATCAGCCGCGCGCCTGCATTGGCGAGTTCCACGCGGTTGCCGGCCGGCTCCCAGACATACAGAAAGAAGGTGCCCTGGATGGCATGCTTGTGCGGTCCGGTTTCGATGTGAACACCGTTCTGCAGGAAAATGTCTGCAGCTCTCAGGATATCTTCACGCTGATCTGTTGCGTAGGTCACATGGTGGAATCGGCCATTGCCTCCACCATTTTCTTCCGTGCAAGCGAGATCGTAGCTCTTGTTGTTTACGGTGAACCAACAACCGCCCAGCCGGCCATTGTCCAGCTGAATATATTCGGTCACGCGCGACCCCAGGCAAACCTCCATGAAGCGCCGGAATTCGGCAACGTCAGCGCTCAAGAGGTTCAGGTGATCAAGACGACGCGGTGCAGCTCCCGTGAAGGCTGAAGCGGTATTTTTCAGGGCAGCCCGCTCCGACTCGTCTTGCGGCTGGTACCAATTGGTCTCATAGTAGAGCTCGAACACATGGCCGAAGGGGTCTTCAAAACGAAATGCTCTGCCGTGGCTCAGGTCGCCATCGTTCCAGCCCACGGCCTTGTATCCGGACGCTTGGATGATCGCCACCCGGCGATCCAGCGCCTCTGGCGACGCTGTGCGATAACCAATATGCCCTACGCCCGTGGTATCGGACTTGGTCAGTTTTAGAGTGGCATATTCGTAATCGTCCCATGCTCGCAGATAGGCACTGGTTTCATCCTGCCCCGACAGCTTGAGTCCATAGACACGCGTAAAGAAATCGAGACTTTCATCGAACTTGTCGGTGAACATTTCGATATGACCGAGATGTGCCACGTCAAATGATGGATTGGTCGGGGTGTTCATGTTTTTCTCCTCCCAACAGACGGAAATTGTTGACCACAACTCCCTTAAAGTTCGTCGACCGTTCGCGGAAAGACCGACTGGAAACCTTCGGCATACTGAGAGGCGCGTCCTCCCGCCTGACCACCTGAGTTACGGCGGAAATGGTTCCCGCGATTGGCCGCAACATTGGTGTAGTAGGTCCACAAGTGTTCCTGGCCTTGCATGCACTCGATTGCGGCTCTCTTCTTGTCCCACACTTCGGTGATATCGAGGAAGACATCCGGCTTCCAGCCCATCTGTTCCGTCTGATGCGGCTCAAAGAGATAAAGCTGCGGCGCGCCAAGCACTTTCTGGCCGGGATTGTGACCCCATGCCTGCGCGATCATGCGGCATTCGAGTACGAATTTCGTCGTGTTCATATGATCTGTATTGTAGGGATCCCACATGGAGTGGCTCATCATGAACGACGGCTGCACTGCGCGGATCAGATCGACCGTACGGTCGCGCGCATCGTTTCCCAGATCCAGAGGATAGTCACCCAAGTCAAAAAATTGAATATCATGAACGTCGAGCGCCTCGGCCGCCGCCTCGGCTTCCTTACGTCGCGCAGCTTTGACCTGCTCGAGCGTCATTCCTTCCTGTTTCCAGAGCTTTGCGCTTTCGCCACGCTCGCCGTAAGACAGACAGGCGACAGTAACCTCGTAGCCGTGCTTCTGATGCAACGCGATCGCGCCACCACAACGCCAGACGAAGTCCGCAGCATGAGCGCTCACAACCAAGGCAGTCTTTTTCTTGGACAAGGCAGTCTCTCCCTAACTGAATTCTTGCTGCCTTTTTTGAACAACCATTCATGAAATGCCATTCCAATAGTGTGCGTCCGCTATAAGGTTTTGTTACACTGCAATCCCTGCGACGGAGTTTCCGAGGATGGAAAAGTTCAATTTGCGTCATCTGCGCGCCTTCCGGCAGGTCGCGCGCTGCGGCGGCGTTTCTGCCGCTTCCGACAAGATATTCTTGTCTCAGCCTGCGATAACACAGGCATTGGCAAAGCTGGAAATATCCCTTGGTACGTCGTTGTTCGTGCGAAAAAGCACCGGCATGTTTCTGACTGAGGCTGGTACCATTTTCTATGGTCGCGTTGACCGCAGTCTGGAGATGCTGGCGGTTGGTGCCAAGCGTGGGGCACGCGCAGCCGTCAAAGGGCGGTCTGCCGGGTTCCAGAATTTCGATCAGCTTTTGACGACAGCGCAGCTTCGGTCGTTTCTGGCGCTTTGCGACGCTGGCAATTATTCCTGGGCCGCACGAAACCTGGGCATTTCGAGGCCATCCGTTCATCGCTCCATTAACGACATCGAACGTATCGCCGGTTTTACGATGTTCATCAAAACTGCGCAAGGATTCGAGTTGACACAGTCCGGTGAGGTGTTTCGCCGAAGTGTGATGTTGGCTTTCGAGGAATTGCGTCAGGGTCTCGAAGAAATCGATTTTCTGCTCGGCCAGGATACTGCCCGCATCGTTGTGGGCAGCTTGCCACTGGCCCGCAGCTTCATCTTGCCTCAAGTCATCAATGAAATAACGAAGCACCGGCCGGAGGTGAGCATTATTGTCCGCGATGGCTCCTACACAGATCTTTTGCATGCGTTGCGCTATGGTGAAATCGATATCCTGATTGGAGCTCTCCGTTCGCCAGTTCAGGTGGACGATGTCGAACAGGAAGCCCTTTTCACCGACAAGCTTGCAATCGCGGCACGGGCCGGACATCCTCTTGCCGGTAAAGAGAAGCTCGATGCAAAGACCCTTGCGCAATTTCCCTGGGTGACACCCTCCCCTACAATTCCCACACGCGAGCAATTCGACGCGTTGTTTGGCGCCGCTGATGTCAACGTGCCAACGCAGCTTGTCGAGACAAGTTCGCTGATTCTAATTCGCGGCCTTCTGGTTGGCAGTGATCGGCTGACGATCATATCGCGTCATCAGATTGCAAAAGAGCTGGAGGATGGCATCCTGGTCGAACTCGACGTTTCACTGGCCGGTTTCGAGCGAAAAATAGGAATAGCCAAGCGGCTCGACTGGGCCCCGACAAAAACCCAGAAACGTTTCGTCGAGATGTTGCATTCAGTTTGTTCTGATCTCCAGGCTAACGACCGTTCTGTCCGTTAATTGAATAGCTCTGACAAGCATTCAATTTCCACCCGCTTTTGGTGACTGCTATCCAGATGCAATCTTGGGGGACGCGGATCTCGCGGCGTGCGGTGCGATTTGGGATTAGCACCGGCATCAAGGCCCTATCGGAATGGTCCGCGAAAAGACCGACTGAGCGGGCTTCCCGGAGGAGCAGCGGAGGCGGGCTTGAAGGTGTGCCCTCCCCTCGCTGGAGGCAAACGACGTGCCGACGGCTTCGTGGCTTAAATGATGGTCGCCGAAGCCATGGTGATGTCATAAGGGTGATTCAGAGGAGGAAATAAGATGAAATTCGACAAACTGGCTGCGGCGTTTGCCGCATCAATTGTACTTGGGGCAACTGCCGCCTCTGCAACTGAACTGAAACTGGCAGATTTCCAGCCGCCGACCCATTTCGTAGTGAAAGACGTATATGATCCTTTCGCCGCGACAATCTCCGAAAAAACGGGCGGGGACGTGACGGTCAAGGTCTTTATGGGTGGAGAATTGGGTCCGGGACCAGCCGAGCAATACAGCCGCGCCCTTGATGGCGTCACTGACATCAGCTTCGGTCTCCCGGGCTACACTGCATCTAATTTTCCCGAAACGCTTCTGACCGAGCTGCCGGGTGTCATCTCTGCTGACACCGGCACCGAGAAGATGCTTGAAAACATGGACATGCTGTCCAATGAGTACAAGCGGGTCGTACTGCTTGGCATCTGGAACAACGCACCCAACCTGATCTTTACGGGCAGCAAGCCGATCCGCAGTCTTGAAGACCTGAAGGGTTTGAAAATCCGGGTGCCGTCGCGAAATGCGGGCCTTGTCGTAGAGGCTTGGGGCGGTTCTCCGGTCTCCATGCCAGCTCCCGATATTTACAATGCCATGCAGACTGGTGTGATCGATGGCGCAATGACTGACGCGACCACGCTTGGGGCCTTCAAACTGGCTGAAGTGACAAAATACATCACCATGGGAATGGACACCACGATTTCGAGCTTCTTCCTGGTGATGAACCGCGATAGCTTCGGTAGCCTGAGCGACGACCAGCAGAAGATCGTTCTCGACGCGGGCCGTGAAGCCGCATTGAATGGCAACAAGGCCTGGCTGGGTGTCGCTGACAAGGCCCTGTCGAATTTTGCGTCGACAGATGGCAAGGAGGTCATCACCCTTTCCGACGAAGAGGCAGCAAAGTTCAACGCCGCCTCCGCACCGGTGGTCGAAAAGGTCGTTGCCGATGCCGAAGCGCAGGGCATCGCTGCGAACGTCTTCGTCGCGGCTCTCAAAGGCGAGTAACACAGCGTGCGCGATTCCAAACATGAGCTGGCCCACTCGCCATTCCTGGAGTGGGCCCTTGGCCTCCTGACGATACTATCCGCCATCGCATTGGGGTTGCTTTTGATTACTGCCTTTTTCGGCGTAGTCATGCGTTACGTGTTCAACGCACCGATCCTGGGCAGTAATGAAATTATCCAGTTCGCATCGGTCGTGCTTGTGATGCTGGCCCTGCCAGGGGCTGCACATCGGGAAATGCATATTCGGGTCGACGTCCTGGATGGTGTGATAGGACCGATCGGTCGCTTCATCGGCGATATACTTGCGCGCGCCATTTCAATCTATCTCCTGACTGTCCTTTCCTGGCGAGCATGGGCCAAGATGCTGGACGCGATGGAGTTCGAAGACGCGACCAACATGCTCAGCCTCCCCTTCTGGCCGTTTTACGGATTGCTGGTCCTTGGATCAGTCCTTTACGCACTCGTGTTGCTAATTCAAGTCATTGATATTGTTCGCATGGGAGCCGCCCGCAGTGAGTGATTTTGGAATTGGTGTCGGCGGCCTTCTTGCCATGTTCGCTCTGATGGTTCTGCGTATGCCTGTCGGCATGGCGATGCTGGCCGTCGGTTACTTTGGCACCGTGGTGATCAGCGGAAGCCGTTCTGCCAATGCGCTGTTTGTCACAGAAACATTCTCATCGACGGCGAATTATAATCTGACCGTTATTCCCCTCTTCGTGCTGATGGGTAATATCGCATCAGTTGCAGGATTTTCGAGCCGTCTCTATGAAGCTGCTTTCGCCTGGGTGGGACGGCTGCGCGGCGGCCTGGCATCGGCCTCTATCGTCGGCTGCGCCGCTTTTGCGGCAGTCAGCGGCTCATCTGTGGCCACCGCCGTCACGATTGGCAAAGTGGCGCTGCCCGAGATGAAGCGCTTCGGATACTCCAATGCCTTGGCGACAGGAGCGGTTGCCGCTGGCGGCACACTTGGCTTTCTCATCCCGCCTTCGACAGGCTTTGTCCTCTATGCGATCTTGACCGAGGAAAGTATAGGCCAGCTTTTCATGGCCGGCATTTTGCCTGGCATTCTGTTGACTGCACTCTTCATCGGAACTGTCACACTGGTGACCCTGCGCGATCCCGATGCGGGCCCTCGGGGAGCCGCCGTCTCACTTGGTCAACGTATGACAGCACTCTATCGTGCCTTCCCGCTGCTGACCGTCATCATTGTCTCCATCGGCGGTATCTATCTCGGCGTTTTCACCCCTGTTGAAGCTGCCGGCGTCGGGGCTGGCCTCGTCATTATGATTGCGCTTGCCATGCGCAAACTCGGCTTGAGCGATCTGCTCGGCTCGGTGATGGAAACGGTCCGCACCACTGCAATGCTCTATCTGATCGTCATTGGCGCCAGCGTTCTCAATCCATTTCTTGCGCTCACCCATGTTCCAGAAACACTGGGCTCGATGATGACCTCAACCGGGCTTGGTGCCTATGGCGTGTTGCTCATGATCGTCATTGCATATCTGGTGCTCGGTATGTTCATGGACGGCCTGGCCATGCTTGTGGTCACGACCCCCATATTCTTCCCCATCATCACGGGTTTCGGTTTCGATCCGATCTGGTACGGGGTCATCGCCGTGATCGTCATAGAAATGGGCATGATCACTCCGCCGGTCGGCCTCAACGTGTTCGTGGTCAAAAGCGTGGCGGAAGATGTGCCGATGTCGACGATCTTCCGCGGCGTCCTGCCATTCTGGATTGCCATGGCTGTCTGTCTCTTGTTGATCGTGATCTTCCCGCAAATCGCCCTCTTCGTTCCACAGGCGATGTTCAACTGAGTTTGCTGTCTCTATGTTTCGCGTAGCGGCCGCTTTCCCCTCCCCCTCAACTCCCTCCAAACTCTCCCCCTGCCCCAGCTGCCTTTGCGGCCAACTCAATAAAGCGCTCATACTCGCGATCTGTAAGGTCTCGCAGAATCTCGCGTTGCAAACCTTCGACAACCGGTTGAACCTGCCTGAGCATGGCCGTGCCTTCCGGTGTCAGCGACAAGATGCGCGCACGCGCATCACGGTCATTGACCTTTCTCTTGATCAACCCCTTCTGCTCCAGCCTGTCGACGACTGCTCCGAGCGTCGCCCGGTCCTTGGCCACGGCGTCCGCTAGACGTGCCTGATCGACGCCCTGGCTCTGCTCCAGAGCGTCGAGGACGGCATATTGCACAGACGTCAAATCGAACCCCGCATTCTTCATGTTCTGCGTAAAAATCTGTGTTGAAATCTGATGCAGCCGACGGATCAGGTGTCCGGGCTTTCTTGAAACCAGGTTCATCGGTTCTCCTTCTTCGCCTTTGGCAAGTCGCGAACATTCGTCATGCCAGAGTCAACTGCCATTGCGCGGCAACAATAACGCAGAAATGATATCTGGGCATATTAATTGAATGGCTTTCGTCGCCGTAAATATAGTATGTAGACATATTATTTTGCATTGGGAGTTGGAGAATGCAGTACCATCAGAATGGTTTCCAGCCCGGAGACCCGACACTTTCGCCTGCAGCAGCAGGCCGCCCATTGAACGACCCTGATTTTTCTGAGCCGGTTGACGTGTTGATCGTGGGCAGCGGGCCCGCCGGCCTGACACTGGCAGCGATGCTTTCTGCCTATCCACATATCCGAACAAGAATTGTTGAGCGTAAGCCCGGGCCCATGGAAAAGGGACAGGCGGACGGCATCTCCTGCCGATCAATGGAGATGTTCGAAGCTTTCGGTTTTGCCGACAAGATCAAGCGGCAAGGTTACTGGGTTAACGAGACGACCTTCTGGAAGCCGGACGGTAAAAATCCGGATCATATCGTCCGAAACGGTCGCATTCAGGATGTCGAGGATGGTTTGTCCGAGATGCCGCATATGATCCTCAATCAGGCACGCGTGCATGATATGTATCTCGACATTATGCGGAAGTCGCCCTCCCGCCTGGAGCCCGATTATTCACTTCAGCTGAAAAATCTCACTGTCAGCACTGACGTCGCAGATTATCCTGCGACAGTGACGCTCGAGCGTGTCGATCCGGGACGTGAAGGACAAACGGTGACCGTGAAGGCCCGCTACGTAGTAGGTTGCGATGGTGCACGCAGTAACGTGCGCAAGTCGATCGGCCGCGAGCTTGTTGGCGATGCCGCAAATCAGGCTTGGGGCGTTATGGATGTTCTGACTGTTACTGATTTTCCGGACATCCGCTGCAAGACGCTGATCCAGTCTGCCAGCGAAGGCAATATCATCATCATCCCACGGGAGGGTGGCTTTCTGAACCGCTTTTATGTGGAGCTGGACAAGCTTAAATCCGACGAGCGCGTCGCAAACCGTAATATCACGCTTGATCAGCTGGTGGCAGCCGCACAGAGGATCTTCCGGCCTTATAGTCTCGACGTAAAAGATGTCGCCTGGTGGTCTGTCTATGAAATTGGTCAGCGCCTGACCGATAAATTCGATGACGTGCCACATGATCAGCTATCGTCGCGTGTTCCCCGTGTCTTCATCTGCGGCGATGCCTGCCATACGCACAGCCCCAAAGCGGGCCAAGGCATGAATGTATCGATGGGCGATGCCTTCAATCTGGGCTGGAAACTAGTTTCTGTTCTTGAGGGGCGTTGCCCGCAAGATATTCTCCACAGCTACTCGGCCGAGCGCCAGGCGGTGGCTCAGGATCTCATCAACTTCGATCGGGAGTGGTCGAGGATCATGAGCGAGCGCCCCGAAGCCGGTGATGGTGAAAATGGGGAGGCGCCGAAATTCCAGCGCTACTTCATTCAGCATGGCCGCTATACGGCCGGGATGTCGGTGACCTATGAACCATCACTGCTAACTGGTACTGACAAATGGCAATTTCTGGCGTCTGGCTTCGAAATCGGAAGCCGGTTTCACTCCGCGCCAGTAATGCGCCTTGCTGATGCGAAGGCTATGGAACTCGGCCATGTGGTAGAGGCCGATACGCGCTGGCGCCTCTTCACCTTTTGCCCGGATGAAAATCCGTCGGCGCCCGGATCCGCCATCACAAAATTATGCCAATACATGACGCAAGAGCCGGGTTCACCGCTTCGCCGCCACACCGATGCGGGCGCTGACCTCGATTCCGCTATCGATATCCGTGCGATCTTCCAGCAGGACCGGCACGACGTGACGCTTGAGGCCCTCCCCCACCTTTTGAAACCTCGGAAGGGAAAGCTTGGTCTCGTCGACTATGAAAAAATGTTCTGCTCGATAGAGGCCAAAGAACGCGACATCTTCGAGCTGCGGGGCATCGATCGGAAGGCTGGCAGCATCGTGATCGTGCGTCCGGATCAATATGTGGCACACATACTGCCCATCGACGCTTATGATGAACTGGCAAAATTCTTCGATGGCTTCATGCTGCCCGCGAAACACCCCATTGAGATGTAGTGGGCGCGTCGCGCCATGGAGTATGGTCTTGATTAGATGACGCGCTTGATCGAGTTGATCGATATCGATATCGATATCGATATCGATATCGATATCGATATCGAATTCGATGTGCTATGATCGGAGATGAGCGTCGGTGATCCACTAGCGCGCCGCCATCGCGTTCCCACGGGAGCGGTAGCCCACATTGTTTGCCTCCGTTCCCGCTTGCCTCTCATTGGATGCGCCGGCTGTCGGCAAAGGCCTGATGCTTCAAGAACCCCGTTCTCGATCATCCGGTTGGCTTGAGGATACCTGGCATGTCGATGAAGCCGCTGCTTCGAGCTGGCGTCAGAGGCATTGGCTGCGACACGCAGTTAATCGGGATGGTTTCGTATTGAAGCCGTTGCGTCGGCCGCAACGGACCGTCACAGACAAGCGGGATACTGCGGCGCAGGGCGGCGGGAGGTTGTGCGGGATGTTTGCCATCGCAGCGCAGGGTCCAATCAGGCGGGCCAACAATTCCCATCTGCCAGTCAGGCGGCGAGGGCGGATCATGCAACGATTGACCTCAACTGAGATATGCATAGCACATTATTTTTATCCACCTCCTTGGGTGGGCGGCGACTTATCCAGGGTGTTTCTAATCCTGCGCGCGCTCGGGGCCACAGACCAAGGCAATCGGGGGAGCCTGATTGAAGTTACGTGTAACATGCAGGTCACCAGTGCGAAAAGGTCGGGCGAACCGAATTTTGATCGCCATTATCCGACGCAATTGTGGTAGATGGCACGTCGGGGGCAAGAGAGCGTTGCGGGGCGAGTTCGGACAAGGCATCTGCGTCGATCGATAAACGGCCGGATCGACCATGCCGCACTGTGGTCAACTGACCACTGGAGTAAGCAGCTGTTTCTATTGAATTTTTCTCATGCTATCTTTTCGTCTGCGTTGCCGCTCGGGCTCCTGAGTGTTGGGACCTGCGAAACCTTTCCAGGCAGTGTCTGTACGCTAGCGATCCGGTGTGGCAATTGCCGGTGCCGTCCAATGGGGCTCAGCGGAAACAGGCGAGCCACCGAAGCATGGGCGGCGGGGTAATGGTTTGCCGAGTTAGTCCGCCCATGAATTGTGCTGGGCAGCGATCCTGTGTCTCACAGGCTGCATAGGAGGTGGGGGAAACAGCCACTGGTGCGAACGATTTCATGCCGATCACGACATCGGATTGCAAGCGCTGCCAGATGCCGCACGGGGCCTAGGTAAACCTCTCTTGCGGGTGCACTGGCACCATGACTGCGCAGCGAGCAAGGCGATGGCGTGTTGCCTGCCTCCTATCGACAAGCGAGACTTGAACTCGCTCCGTCAATCCAAGAGACGCGCCGCATGGCCGCTGCGTCTGTCTGCATTATTGTAATAACTCGAAGCCTGTTGCACCGAGCGATGTCGCGACTGTTCCATCGCTTCAGGTAGGGGAACGCCCCGATTGGATGCCTCAGTCAGATAGCCAGACCGCAGGCCATGTGCGGAATACTCTGCAGGATTCAGCCCCGCCTGGGCCGCCCGCTGTTTGACGATCGCATTGACCGCACTCGGTTCCAGCGCGCGCTTGGAAACATTGCCCCAGCGATCGACCTTTCGAAAGATGCTCCCCGACTCGATTTTGGCAACCGCAAGCCAGGCATTCAGCGCATCCACCGGTCGACCGGTCAGATAAACGATCTCGTCGTGTTCAGCGCCTGACGTTTTGGTGCGACCCAGATGGATGGAGAGAGAGGGGAGGGGAGGGCCGCCTTCGACGGGGATGGGGGGCTCGGCGGTGAGCTGTTCCCTGCGTAAACCGGCAATCTCGCTACGACGGCGACCGCCAGACGCAAACGCCACCATCAGGATTGCCCGGTCACGGATATCACGGAGGCTGTCTGTGCCGCAGGTGGCGAGCAGCCTGGACAGCACATCGCCTGTGATGGCCTTGTCACTCTTGCGTTTTCGTGGGCGGGGTGTCGCGCGGACAGCCAGTCGGATGGCAGACTTCAGGGCAGGGGAGGTGAAGGGCCCGGTGAGCCCGCGCCATTTCGTCAGCGTCGACCAGCTGGCGAGCCGCCGCCGCACCGTGTCGGGCGCATGCGGCCCCGACGAGCGAAGGAAACCTTGTTCGCGCAGGTTCTGCTCGACGGCGGCCGGCATGCCGTGCTGAGGATCAACCTCGCGCTGTTCGGGCTGCCAGAGATGGTGGGCAACGAATTTGAGGGCCAAGGCTTCGGGCGCTGGCCAGGGGAGGGAGGCGCCGGTTGCCGCCAGCGACCAGGCCTGTAGATAGGCAAGATCGGAGGTCAGCGCCCGAAGGGTGTTTTCGCCCATGCCCTCATTGACCAGATGGCGCAAGGTTTCGATGTCCTGGTCGGTCAGCAGTTCGGCCAGTTCGTCGCGACGGTCTATCGGCAGCACGCTGGCGATGGTGTCGAGTTCGTCGGCGCGGCGATCGACGGCGCTCTTGGAATTGTCTGATTTGGCCACAGTAATGCTCCGGATCAGCGGTTTTTGACGGCCGAGGGACCGTGGATTGACCGGATTTTTTCTGATTTGCGACTCGAAATCAATCACTTCCGATAAGGGTTACTTATCGATTGTTAGAGCGCCAACCTGCGATCATACCATGTGGCGAACTGGAATATTTAAATAGAGTTCTTATAAGAATTCATTAACCATGATTTCAATGACTTACGATCTCACGAAAATCAGTATGACAGCCCTGATGCGGCCGGCTTTTGACGCCGGTATCGCTCTCACGCGTTTGGACGAGCGCATCGCCCGTTCACCGGTCGGGCAAGGGTGGATCGAACGGTCCCAATTCACCGACGCCTGCGCCTCACTCTGGATCGACGGCGAACTCGTCCATCTCGAAGACCTGGTTCTCCACGACGCCACGAAGGATATTCGCACACCCACCCACGAGCTGACCATCGCCCGCGACGTGCTGCGCACCCGCCGGCGCATTGCCGCCCATCTCCCCGGCTGGGCGTTGTCGGCCGACGGCATTCGGACACTCCGAAAAAACGGGGAGATCACGTCGATTGACGCCGGCGAGGTAGAGGAGGGCGGCGGGACCCGGCGCGACGTCGCGATGGATCTGGTAGGGGAGGGAGAACACTCGGACGGCGGCGAAGATCTTCCCGGCGTCGACTTTGCTGCCATCGATGCCGTGCTCGCACGATCGGAGGCGGCGATCGCGAGCGCCACACGGCCCGACCGCGGCGGCGGGGCCGAAAGAGATCCGATGATCTACGATCTCGACTGGGACGAAGACGCGCGGCTGGACGAGTGGCGCGGCGTGTTGCGCCAGGTCCAAGAACTACCGGCGGTGCTGCAGGCGATCGTCGCCCTCGATGCATGGAACGAGCTTTCGGTGCTGCAGCACTCCCCCTGGCTCGGCCGGCTGTTTTCCGCCTCGGTCCTGCGCCAGGCGGGCATCACGTCAGGTGGTCATCTCTCTGCCATCAACTTTGGCCTCAAAACCATTCCCGTCGGTCGGCGCCGGCATCGCGATCGGGAAACTCGGCTGCTGGCCATCGCCCACGGCCTGGTCGCGGCCGCCGAGATCGGGCTGAAGGAGCACGATCGTCTGGCGCTGGCGCGAAAAATGATGGAGCGGAAGCTGGACGGACGCAGGACGTCGTCAAAACTGCCGGAGTTGATCGAGCTGGTAATGGCAAAGCCGCTTGTGTCGGCAAAAATGGTGGCGGAGACGCTGGAAATGACGCCGCAGGCGGCGCGGCGGATCGTGTTGGAACTGGGCTTGCGGGAGATGACGGGGAGGGGGAGGTTTCGGGCGTGGGGTGTGATTTGAAGCGATGTCTCTAGTGCGACCAAGGCGCTTAGAACGGATTTGCACGAATTACGAACGAGACATTTCAACGTGCTTAGCGACAAGCCGAATGAGTTGCGTCACCGAAACAATGGTTAGCAGCAGCATGAGGGCGAGGGTGAGCACGAACATTGCTTTGACGTCGTCAAACGCCCACTCGGCGTGATGGTGCCATATTTCAACGATGATCGCGGCGCCGCGCGGCGCCAGTATTGCGATTGAAGCTATGGCCGCAAGGGCAAGAGGCAAAGCCTTGCTCAATACAGCACTCACAATCTTCCCCCGCTGAGGTCCTCGATCGTCAGGGTCGGAAGCGGGCTTTAGATCAAGTGCAGCTGTTACTGCCGGGAGCCAGAGAGTGTAGAGAGCGGCAAGGACGGCGAGTACCAGGCTTGCCGCAGAGATGGCGTCAGACAAATGGTCGGAGGTGCTCATGGATAAAGATTCTGGAGTTCAATGAGGGCACCATTTGCCACTAGATATGTGTCAAACGTTCCGGGTTTACGCCTAATCGGGCTGCGCGGGGCATCGGCCGCAGACAGCTGAGCGTTGAGCATTTCGATCACCACAGCGTTTGGAAACCGTGCGACTCGCTCAGAGCCATCTTCACCTTCACAAGCTGCGATGAAACGGCGGGCCGCCGCCTCCATTGTATCTTTCAGACGCGCCCGATGTCGGGACAGCGTTGTGCGCAGAAGCGCTCGGCCTTGCAAGCTGGTCAGATTAAACAGACGGGCGATGCGCTCGTCTGTTGGAAAGCTCTCGGGAGGCAACGCACGTAGGATTGCCGCCAAACGACGCTCGCGCATATCTGACACCCCTGTAAGGGCCTGACCAGCGAACATTTCAACATACTCTCTTAGAGCGGCCGGCGCATACAGCTGGAGGATCTCTCCTACATCTCCTGGGACACAGCCCAGTGTGTCAGCAATAGTCGCAGCATGATCGTCGGACAGATGAAAATTAAAGTTTACGGGAATTTCCGGCATCGTTTATCCTTCCGGCCAATGGTATGGCACGAGTGCGCTATCTCCCCGCCACTCCCTGACGATAGAGTCCTCAAACCAATCGTCAGCGAGGTGCGCGTGATCGAGAACGATTACTTGGAAGTTCGGCTTGATCTCTTTGCAAGCATGGGCCATCAGCTTGAATAGGGCTTTGACGGCCGCCCTGTCAGCATCCTTCTCGATCTGCTCAAGACCACCTTCAGAAATGTCCGGCGGATAGTAGGCCTGTGTTGGCTGGTCGAAAATGAGGAAGGCAGGCACGGGGCGATCCCGCTCGCGCAGCCACCAGTGGATCGCGAGGTGGCTGAGGACGTGATAGCCGACCCAGTTTTCGCCACTTCCCATTCGATTGAGCGGGATCGGTCCATCGACAGTATTGGCCACCACCGTGAGCTTCTTGACATCTAAGCGCAGCGAGCTGCCGCTATGCTCCAGATCGAGTTGGCTTGAATAGTCGGTCATCTTCTGGCTGATGAAACTCAGAATCGTCTGCAGGCGGGATTCTATTTCGTCACTGTTGATGCGTGAGCGAACCGCGGCGATCAAACCTCTCACTTGTTCGATGTCCGCTGCAAGTTCGGCGTTATCTCGATCTGGCGCCATCGATTCAAGAAATTCTGCAAGTCGCCCCAGAAATCGGCCGCGCGAGACGATCAGGTCCTGGCGGGCTTTGGCGGCTTCATCATCGAGAACCGCGCGCTGCAGCTCCCTTTGAACCAGCCTCAAACTGTCGGTGGCTTGGCCGATCTTGCCTTCGAGATCTGCGATGTGCCGCTGAATATGGGGGTTGTCGCGATAGAGACCTTCCAGCTGAGTGCCGACCCGCCGCAAAGACTCCCGCACTTGGGTAACGCGGGGAATAGGGGACTCCAGATGAGAATCGCAGAAGGGGCATTGTTCCGGCGTTTCAATATCGTTCTTGAACAGCTCGATGCTCTTCAAGCGGGATCGCTGTTCGCTGACCTCCCGGGAATAATCGGTCTGATCGGAGAAGAAGGCGCGCGCGGCGCGAATGTCTTGATTGAGGTCTCCTAGTCGCTCCTGCAGCGTGCTTTGTTCACCGCGCAGGCGCGCGATCGTCTCGCCGAAATCGGAAGTCAGGTCAGGTTGATCGATAGCACTTTCTCCGGTCCTTGCCAGGAAGGCGAAAACACTGTCGTCCACAGCCTGATAGTCTTGGCGGATGAGTCCGACCTTCTTTCCTTCATTCAGGATCCTCGTCAACCGCGACCGGCTGACCTCGACTGCCTGCACATGCTTGGCCTGCTGAGCCTCCAGAAGACGCAACTTCTTTTGAAGTTCGTCCAACTCCGCGAAAAGCCTGAAATGATCTTCATCCACGGCCCCGAGAAAGTAGGGGAGGGTGTCCTTCATCGCTTGAGGCAAGAACTGCTCGTTCATCCGGTGGAAGAGCTGGTCTTGACTGGCGATGGTGTTCTGTTTCTGAAAGCAGAGGAAAAGCGCGTGCCCGATATCAGCTTCCAGTGGTGGGCGGGTGCCTGAAGTCGGTCGGTGCTCGTTCTCCTGGATCCCCGCAAATCGCGTCACGAATTCCTTGAGGCTTTCCCCGGTCGTATTTTTAGTGATCTCGTCGAGGGAGGGATAAGTGAGGTTTTTACCGCGGCGGAAAAACACCTTGGAGCCCGTGCCGGCGCCCGGACCTGGATTGTCCCGGGCGATGAACACCTCGTCCTCGCCCTTTGCAAGGTGCAGACCGAACCACGACACCTTCTTGCGGATCGTTCCCTCGGCAACATTGTAGCTGCTGCGACCAAGACAGTAGTCGACGATGTCAATGATCGCTGATTTGCCGGTCTTGGATTTGCCCGTGATGATGTTCAAGCCGCTTTCACGAAACGGCACGATTTGCTGTTCGCCGGAATGGCTATAAACGACGATTGCCTTGATGATGAAACTCATGGGCGGACTCCCAGAGCCGCCGCGACTGATGTTTCAGATCCAGATTTTGCAAGCCATCTACCCATGAACTTCGATCTATCTATGATTTCTTTGGTTTCTGCGGTGGTATCGTCCAAGAATGATTTGGGAAAGGTTGCTCGGCGTTCCCCGGGGCGGAGATTCCCCGCGTCATCGACAGTGATCGTTTTTGTCGCCAGTCCGAAGAGTATCGCCTCCTTCAGATAGGGCGTGAGATTCTGGGCTCTCGAGGCAAACCCAATGAGTAGATCCTCGTTTTCCTGCACCCAGGCATAAAGTGACGTGACGGTTGAATAGGGCAGCCGCTCCCGGCTGCTACGGTGCAGGGCAGTCGATAGCGCGAGGATCAGCAAAAAGAGCGATGCGCCTTCGCGGCCATCCTTGGTGAGGTCGCGCAAAAACTCGTGGGACAGCGCGCAGAGGAATGAAGGACCGAAAAGGTTCGCTTCTTCAGGCGGGCGTCGAGTCCAAGGATCAAGCCGCGCCATCATCAGCTCCAACCGTAAGATGATCAAGGAAGTTCGGATGCCAGCCCACCTTCACCCGATCCGCCAAGCCGTGGAACGATCCCGCGGTGATCCAGGTCTCGATCACATTGCGAAATTCGATCTGCTGCTGGCTTGCCCAATGGAAGACCTTGCGGCCCATCGCATTCTTTGAATCATCGTCGGCCGTTTGCGCCTCGCCGCATTCTTCCTCGAATTTGCGTTCCCAGGAATCCTGCAGTTTGGCTTCAAATCGAGTAACGTCGCCGTCGAGGAGGAGGTTTTCTCGCGCCCATTTCGATCGTTGGGTATTCGACCGGTAGAAATCTTGGATTCCGCGCTTTATCGCCCTGTCCGATAGCTGGATGAGGCGCATCTGTTTAACGTACGTTTCGTCTTCATCCTCGATTGAGTAGGGTCGCTCACCGAACTCGGCGGGATCGCTGACAGGAAGGCCGATTGGCCCATAAAGTGCCGCGAATTCCTGTGCTTTAATCGCGATGTGTTGGACCGGAATGTCCGAGGTCTCGACTCCGACGAGACGCTTCGCAACCGCCCCGAGCCACCAGCCTTCAAGCGACTGCGCGACCTTGTCTGCCGAGTTGGCCGACAGCATACGAAGCTCCCCTTCGACCTCATCGAAAACATTGTGCAGATCCGGCGCGCCATCCAATACGATAATAGAGGCGAGCAGCACGTCGACCTCTTCGTCGGTCAGCGCAAGGAAGTCGTTACGGCCGGGCTCCGATGTCTTGTTGGTCGATGCTCGGGCGGCAGCCCCAAGCCGCTCTTTTGCTGTTTTGCGACCCTCAGGTCCGCAGCTAGCACGCAGCATAGCCAGCGCCCCATCAGCAGGCGCCGTCGCAGTTGTGATCAGAAACCGTCGAGTATCGGCATTCGAGAAGGAGCCCACCTTCAGTTGCGAAATCCAAATCCTAAGGGTTTTCCAGATATCGACGCTATTATCGGTAACGTCCTTTGGGCCGATATGGTGCTTGGCCTGAACCACAAAGTGCGCCAGATCTTCCTCGTGAAAAGCAATATCGTCGAACTTTTCAATCGAGACATGGCAATTCGGTTTGACCTTCATTTCGCGTATCGCGAGAAGCAAGGCCAGTCTGCATTGATAGAGGTAGCCAGCAAGGGAACCGGATGCGTTGAACTGGTTGGCCTCTGACAAGCTTCTCTCCCCCTAAAGCGCTCTCGTACAAAGTAATTTGATTTCCGCAGAAAATGCCAGATCGAAATACAATCTCCGGGCGTTTAGGCGATTTATTTCAATATGTTTTCGCGAAAGCCATCATTACATGCTGCCGAATCCGCCGCTGTGTTAACTACCGGCCGCCACTGGGCCCCGATGAGAAATCGGCTTCCCACAACCTTCGCTCACACCCGGGGAGCCTTTGCCAGGTCCTGAGCGACGACTTGTGACCGAAAAACAGCGGCGCCCGGACTTACAATCTTCGGTCGAACACCGACACAGGCCTTTTAAGTCGATAGAGCGTCGTCGGCCGGCGAGCGCTTTCCGTTTGCCGCTTTTCGCCTTGTATTTCTTCAAGCAAATCGAGTTCACGGACTTTGCGGCGAAACGCGCTCTGGTCCAAACGCTCACCTAAGACTGTCTGGTAGATAGACAACAGCTCGGACATAGTGAAAACCTCCGGCAACAGCCGTGCAGGAATGGTTGAATACGCCCCTTTGCTCCGAAGGCGGTTGAGGGCTTCTTTGATGATATCATTGTGATCGAAGGGAAGCTGCCCTGGTGCTGTCGCGGGCTTGAGCGACAGTATCTCAGATGACTCAAGCTGGCCCTCGGGTAGCAGTGCAAAGTACGCGATCGACACTGACCAGTCGCGAGGATCGCGTGTGGCGGATGCGAATGTCTTTAACTGTTCAAAGAAGATCCCTTCGAGTCCGGACTTTGCGAGAAGTATTCGTCGAACCGCGGCCTCCGCGTCGGCATCTTCATCCGTGTGTATATAGCCACCTATTAGCGCATCCGCGTTCGCGAATGGCTCAGCAGAACGTCGCAGAAGCGCGACGCAAAGTTCCCCCTGCCTTGGTGTTAGCATAGCAATATCGATAGTCACGATCGGTCGGGGAAAATCCTTGCTTACCAAATATGCCTCCTAGCGAAACTCGACAACCTCTACTCTAGAGGCAAGCATCTTAAAATGCAAAGAGCAACTTGCAAAATGCAAATTAATGATTACATTCGTAGGGTGATTTGCTGCGAAGGGTAGCGTTTCGGGGTGTTAAAGGGGTCGTTTGCGGGAGGGGGCGGAATCCTACGCTAAGGTTTCGGCCAACGATATTCTCCGGTGAGATTGATGTGTTCCCAACCGAGCGGCGAGACATGGGCCAGTAGATCGGGTGATAACGGCTTTCCGGCTCGTTTCTGGTTGGCGACGACTTCGCCGAGCTTCATGGTGTTCCAGAAGATGATGATGGCGGCGAGCAGGTTCATGCCGGCAATACGGTAGTGCTGCCCTTCCGCCGAACGGTCGCGGATTTCGCCTCGCCGATGGAAGCTGATAGCCCGTTTCAGCGCGTGATGCGCTTCGCCTTTGTTGAGACCGATCTGGGCGCGGCGTTGCAGATCGGCATCCAGAATCCAGTCGATCATGAACAAGGTCCGCTCGACGCGGCCAACTTCCCGCAAGGCTGTGGCCAGTTCGTTTTGCCGCGGATAGGAGGCAAGTTTGCGCAGGATCTGGCTTGGCGCAACGCTTCCGGCTGCAATGGTGGCGGCGATACGCAGAATGTCAGGCCAATTGCGTTCGATCATGGCCTGGTTGATCTTGCCTCCGATTAAAGGGCGCAGATGCGCTGGTGCTGTCGATGGATTGAACGCATAGAGCCGTTTGGATGGCAGGTCCCGGATACGAGGAGCGAACCGGTAGCCGAGAATGGCGCATGCAGCAAAGACGTGATCGGTGAAGCCTCCCGTGTCAGCGAACTGCTCGCGGATATGACGGCCAGCATCATTCATGAGCAGGCCGTCAAGGATATAGGGGGCTTCGCTCGCTGTCGCGGGGATCATCTGGGTAGCGAACGGTGCGTATTGATCGGAGACGTGGGTGTAAGCCTTCACACCCGGCGTATTGCCGTATTTCGCGTTGACCAGGTTCATGGCTTCGCCTTGCTCTGTCGCTGCGAAGAATTGCCCGTCGCTCGATGCCGAGACACCCGCGCCCCAGAATTGCGCCATAGGTAACGCCACCTGCGCCTCGACCACCATGGCCAGCGCCCGATCGTAGGCCTCGCCCTCGACATGCCACCGCCCAATGCGGATCAATTCCCAGAAGGTGTGGGTATTAGTAGCATCTGCCATCTTCCGAAGGCCGAGATTGATCCCCTCCGCGAGGATGACGTTCATCAGTCCGATCCGATCGGCACAGGGTGCTCCCGTGCGCAGATGGGTGAAGGCCTCGCAGAAATCGGTTGCAGCATCCACCTCAAGCAGGATGTCGGTAATCCGCGTAGACGGGATCTGCTTGTAGAGATCGAGAACCATATTCTCGGCACCAGAGGGCGCGGCGGCTTCGAGCTTCTCGATATGAAGGACGCCGTTTTCGATGGAACCACCGGGAATTCTGCCCGCGCGAGCGGCGCGACCAAGCTCGCGCAACCGGACATCAAGGCGAGTTTGTCGGTCCGCCAACCATTCCTCCGGCCGCAATGGCACGGCGAGACGACCGCTTTCCGCCACAGCTTGCGCCGGCACGAGTGCGTGTTTCAGATCGCCATAGCGCCGGGATCTGGCCAGCCAGATATCTCCGGAGCGGAACGCGTCACGCAGATGGAACAGCACCGCAATCTCCCAGAGGCGAGCATCGCCAGCCGCCTGGGCACGAAGATGCCGATGCCATTTCGAGCTCGGCCGCAGAAAGGCTGTATGCGAGGCATTGTGCAAACCGGTGCTCAGGGCCGTTACCGCCTCCAGAAGCGGCAACGCGATTGGCGCAGCTCGTATATCGAGCAGGCGCAGCATTAGAGGAGTGTAACGGCGAAAGCGGTGATAGCCGTCCAGCACATGGTTGAGGGGATCGTCCGCCATGGTGGCGGTAAGCCTGGTTGCCATCGCGACAAGGGTTTTGAAGCCGTCCCAGCCTGATCCGCTCGCGATAACATCGTCCAGCGGCTGGCCATCATCCTGTGCATCGACCAAGGCTCCACCGATTTCGGCGAAAGATTTCAGGGTGTCGCGCACTGCGTTTGCTTCGTCGGCGATCTTCGCCTGGCAAATCCGTTCCGACGCCCGGTAGAGCCTGCCGACGATCCGGTCGTGGGTTTCGACCACGGCGTCGGCAAGCATTGCCTGCCATTCCGACGCGCAGACGGCCAGAATTGCAAGCCGCCTGTCCTCCGGAAGATCGCGCATGCCGTCAGCATAATATCGTTCGCCTTGCCGACGCAGACGTGTCACGCGATGGGCTGGGACACCGGCCAGCAAATCATCGGGAAGAACGACGCGTTGCAGATATTCTATCCGGTCGAGCAGCCGGTTGGCAGACGATGAGTTCGAGCCTGGCTCGAATTGCCGCAACCAGACGAACCGAGTTACGCGGTCGTTAACGGTATCTTCGAGCAACGCTAACAATGGCGTCCTAGTTTCTTGCGACAAGCGACTGGCAATTCTTGTCTCAATCTGTCGTTCAGCATCGACCAGAGCCATTGCGCAAAGCCGCTCGATCGTCGATGTCGCGGGAAGAACTGTGCGCGTGCGACGGCATTCGGTCACGAAGCGAATGGCTGTATCCTCGTTCGACACCGCCATCTCGGCTTCGCGGAACAACCATTCCTTCAGATCACGCGCACCACGTCCGGAGAAGGTGCGGAATCCATAGAGTGCCCGCAGTTCGGAAAGATGCTCGTGCCGCGTCTCCTCACGGGTAGCATATTCGACAAGATCGTCGGCATGGAGGCCGAGCTGCGCTCCGATAAAATCAATGACCTCTGCCGGTATCAGTTCACCCGGAGCCAACACCCGGCCGGGATAGCGGAGGACGCACAGTTGCAAGGCGAAGCCGAATCTGTTGTGAGCGCGCCGGCGTTGCCTGATGTGACCGAGATCCTCATCGCTAAGAGTATAGTGCTTCAGCAAATCCGCTTGCGAGGTCGGCAGGCGCAACAGCGCATCCCTTTGCCGAACCGTGAGAGTGACGCGACGCGGCATTTATGTTCCTTTTTCAAAATTTGATCATGTTTAAGATGCTTTGTTTATGAAGCTGGTTGAGATACAATTCTAGCCAGCAAAACATTCGCGTCCGATATACTGCCTCAAACCAACGTTTAAGAAACATGCTGATTGGATATGCCCGCGTCTCCAAGGCCGATGGCTCGCAGTCCCTCGACCTGCAACACGACGCCCTACGCGCTACCGGCGTCGACCAGGACAACATCTATGAGGATCGCGCCTCCGGCAGTCGTGATGATCGGCCTGGTCTGGCCGCATGCCTCAAATCCTTACGCGCTGGCGATGTGCTCTTGGTCTGGAAGCTCGATCGCCTCGGACGGTCGCTTGCCCATCTCGTCAACACGGTGAAGGATTTGTCAGAGCGCAAGATTGGACTGCGGGTACTGACCGGGAAGGGCGCTCAGATCGACACCACGACCGCATCTGGTCGCATGGTGTTCGGCATCTTTGCCACCCTGGCCGAGTTCGAACGGGACCTGATCCGCGAGCGCACCATGGCGGGGCTGGCCGCGGCAAGAGCACGAGGCAGGAAAGGTGGCCGAAAGTTCGCCCTCACCAAAGCGCAAGTGCGTCTCGCACAGGCCGCTATGGCACAACGCGACACACCCGTTTCTGATCTGTGCAAAGAACTTGGTATCGAGCGCGTCACCCTCTACCGATATGTCGGCCCCAAGGGCGAACTCAGAGATTATGGAAAGCGAGTTCTCGGCTTGATGTAAGAGCACAAGCTCTCCGCGCATGCATCCGCTTCAGTGCTACAGGGTAACAGAAATGAACGTCTCAAATTCCTTTCTCGGCTTTGCCGATCACCTTTCTGATGGCAAAACGCCAAGCGTGGTGATCTTCGGCGCAGGTCATGGCAGCACGTACCCCGGTAAAGATAGCAGTGGGTACGTTTTGGCTGCTAACGCCATACGCGCGGCCAGCCACGAAGATGCGCCGCTGATCGAGCATTGGGATTTCGATCTCGGCGGTCCGCTATTCGATGGCGGGCCAATCTCATGCATTGATGCTGGCGACATCCCTACAACCATGCAGGATAATGTCGGCAACAGGGCCGTAATTGAGGCGAAGACGCGTGAGATCCTCGCACTACGAGCCGTCCCAATCCTCCTGGGCGGGGATTGTTCTGTGACCTTTCCGTTTCTCGCCGCTTTTGCAGATGACGAGCCGATCTGGGTTCTCCAGATCGATGCCCACATCGATTGGCGCGACGAAGTGAATGGTGAACGCTATGGTTATTCCAGCCCAATGCGGCGGGCAAGCGAGATGCCGCATGTCGCCGGTATCGTCCAAGTCGGGCTACGTAGCGTCGGCAGCGCGCGCATAACTGACATCGAAGCGGCCCGCCGCTATGGCAGCCGTTTTGTCACCGCACGCGAGGTTCATAACCATGGTGTTGAAGCCGCTCTGCAACAAATTCCGGAGGATGCGCGTGTCGTCATCACCCTCGACTGTGACAGCATCGATCCCAGCATAATGCCGGGCGTGGCCGCGCGGACGCCGGGAGGCCTCACCTACACGCAGGTGATCGATCTGATCAGCGGTGTTACCAAGCGGGCACGTATTGTCGGGTTGGATCTTGTGGAGCTCTACCCACCAGCAGATATCGACGGAACCTCCGCTATGACCGCGGCGCGCATTATCGTCAATGCAATAGGTTCTATCGTTCGGCAGGTTAGCCTAAAAGCTTAGCGTAGGTTTTCGCCCTCTCCCGCAAACGACCCCAAATAGAGCCACACCGCGTGGGCAATAACTTCAGCGGGAAAACGATGGCGGCGGTAGAGCGGATCACGGTCGGTCATGCCCATTCATCGCAGACCGAATTCCAAGTCTGGTTAACTTTACGATGCCCCGAAGCCTTCAGCGTACGAGCCAGTCCGCGAGCGTCTGAAAATCGCTGTCCGCGGCCGTGTAGCCACTTACGTGGGCCACGCGCGCTTCACTTGGGCGGAAACCATATTGCTCCTTGAATTGCCGGTAGAATGAAGAAAGGTTGGTGAAGCCAAACCTGTAGGCCACAGAGCCTATATGTTCGTTTCCATCGACAGCGACCAATGCCTTGTAGCAGGCGGCCAAGCGCCGAGTTTTGATGTAATTGGCAACGCCGCCATATTGCTCGAAAAGATAATACAACCTCCGTCTGGAAATACGGAGTTCCGAACTGACGCGATCGGCTGACAGATGGGGTGATTGCAGATTGGAATTGATGAAGCGGCGCGCCAACTCGAGCTGCGTCCCGCCGATGGCCGAATCTGCCTCTTCCAGAGATCTTGCATCCTGGCGGATGACCGCTCTCAGTAGCGTGCCAAAGGCATCGTTGAGGCTCTTGCCCTCCGCAATGCTTAGCTTGTTGATCTGGTCGTCGACGGACACGATGAATGTGCTCAGGATCGATGCCATGGGACCTTCGAAGAGCTGAAACGATGCTCTGTCCAAATCCTGCGCAATGTCCCAGAAATCATCTCTCGCGAGGAAGATGTTGGTGTATTCGGTCTCGCCCATCTTGCCGGAATAGGCCTGGGCGGATGACAAAAGGGCAAGAGAGCCTGCTTTCGCCGTGACAGTCCTGTCACCCGCTGCCAAATCGACCTGCCCATTCCGCACCACGCTGAAAACGAAGTGATCCATCTCCCCGGTGCGCAGATGTCCATTCGTGCGGGAAAACTCGGCCGCCGCCTGCTTGTAGCGGTTGAACTGGATTTCACCCAGGTTAAACGCTTCAACGGTCCCGTTGAAACTCGTCTTGTCTTCAGACAGGGCATCGGATTCGATAAGTTGCGTGTGGAATTCTCGCCAAATCTCCAATTGGTGACGGCTATCCACGGCAGTGGTGGAAAACACCATTCTCGGTATCAGACTGGACTTTCCACCGGTCAACTGTGCGCTCAAGTTCTCTGTCCTTCGCCACGTCAAGCTTCAGGTGGCCAATTGGCCTGCATGCGTTCGCATGGGGTGCAGGCGGCGTCGTAACCGGATCTTGGTGCCCAATGCCAGCAATCTAGGGAAGGGCTGATTGCGATTGCACGCAGCGTCAACGAAATTGCACATTTTGCAAAAATTCCTTTCAATCCATGAAAACCTTTCTGCTGCATTTGGTCTCGGCGTCCGATCCAATGCCTCTCGGTGAGGACGTAAGGTCCCGGCGCGTCATCATCCTGGCCGCCCCAACCTGATGCAATTCCAGCGATCTGGTGGGGGACGCGCACTTCGAAGGCGTGGTTTCGAGTTTTCTGGCGGCATAGTGAACCAGAATGCCTTCATTCCATCACTCACCGTTGACCTCTGAACACGAAGGCAAACGTGGATCAGGCAGCCTGAGTATGGAAAGGGACCAGTCCGCAATGAAGCAGTTCGGCACAAAACGATATCACGAGACCGTGCATGAAATTTTCAATCACCATAAAGATATTTGGGATGCTCTCGTAGACTTTCTGGGCCCCACCACCGAGGAGAGTTTTCGTTTCCTCGAAGCATACTACACCGGAGAAGCTCGGGAGCTCATCTATGATTTAATATTTAATAGCACTAAAGAGAATTCTGCCTCCGACTCGGGAGAATCTGATGACGAATACAATGTTCTTCTTGGTGCCGCAGAGAATAACATTAACATTCCGGAGGACGTGGAGAAGAATATCAAGCAAGCCTACCATGCTGTCCCGTTTAATCAAAAGAGGTGGGACACTGCGCTGAAAGCCGCCACAAACCAGATTGCCATCATGCTGGAGGGGCAGCCATTGTTCACGGCTTTCTGGAAATCGCCAGAGTTCTGGGATATCCATATTCAAAATGGTGGCCGTCCGGATGACATCCGCGAATTGGCTCGTCGCGACGCGTTCATTCAAGCCTATTCGCAATCAGGCTTGACTGCGCAGGTCCGCGCCGAAGGTGAAGAACTGATAAAGCTGGAAGGCAACAACATGACGTTGGCAAGCCTTGTTCAGCGTCTCGAGGAGGAACATCTTCTCATCAGAGACCCACTAAAGGATGCGGTTGCGGCGTCTCAGTCGCTAGGTGTCGACAATCCCATCCCCATTCAGCGCTTCGCCCAGCACTACATGGATCCGAGCGTTGAATGGAGGGATCTCCTGCGCCTCGCACAGGATCCTATCCAGACACTTGGCTTCCTCGGTACGTCCGACGAGTTTATCGACTGGCTGGTCACGGAAGGGTTCCTTCCGAAGAATCGCCCTAGCGCTCAGGATGAAAGCCAGGACGGCAGCAATGGAGACCCCAGCAATGGGGGGGAGGGCAATGGCGGCGGCGGCAATGCCGGTGATGGCCGTGGCAACGATGGTCCGGGTGACCCACCCGGTGGCGGAGACAATGGCGGTGATGACCGCTTCAGTGGGTTCAGCAGAACATCGTTGGATGACATCATCGACGGAGACCTGCCGCCCGATGTCGAAGACGGCGATGATGACGATGATGACGATGAAAGCGACGCAGGCAGCAGCGTTGGCCCGGGGAATGGTGACCGCGGCAATGGCGGTGATGACCGCTTCAGTGGGTTCAGCAGAACATCGTTGGATGACATCATCGACAGAGACTTGCCGCCCGACGCCGAAGACGGCGATGATGACAATGATGAGGAGCAAAGTGGCGGAACGCGTTCAAGCGTTGGAAGCGCTGAACGGACCTTGTCCATGGATGTCGACGATTTCCTGAACAACGATCCTGACGAGATCCGCCGTGCCCAAGCTGGCGGACACGCCGGGGCGCAGACTGATCAGCCGGTTCAAGATCAAAACGGGGAGCCGCCGCCGCTTCCGCCGCGCCCCGCGCCGGATCGCACCACGCCGGTGGGCAACACGCCGCTGTTGCAACTGATCCGCGACGCACGGCACCTGCACGGGACGCAGGTGGTGAATACGGAGATGCGAAACGTTCGGGATGCCTTGATCGACAGAAATCTGGGTGCTGCCCAAACTGCGGCACGCGCGCTTGCCTCCGCCCTTCTCGGTGGCCCCCGAGCGGAGCCGCACCTCCAGAACCTGTTCGAGAGGGAAGTCCGCCAAGTCGTGGTTACGATCCTGGCGGAGATCAATGGCGCGCTGTCGGAAGACGAAAAGAAGCCTAGGAAGCAGGCTCCCGGTAATGACGGGCCGGATCCGGGCAATACTCCGCGCCGGGGCCCGGACGGTGGGAACCCGGGGGCAGGGAGTGCCAATGGCGCGCCCCGAAAAGGTGGAGCCAATGCCGGTGGGCAACAAACCTCGCCGCAAGGTGAAGACATCTACAATCGCGAAACCATGGACAGGATGGAGAGGGAGCGGATTCTCGCTGCACCTAAGGATAATCTGGCCACGATCGCACAGACCGAGATCCGTGAAATCAGCAAGATGCTGGCTACAAAGCAGATCGAGGAAGCCAAACAGCGCGCCGTTGCATTGTCCAGGCGGCTGCTGGGCAATGGCGGCGCGGTTCCCGAGATGTCGGCCGAGACAATCTTGAAACTCGCGCATGCCAAGGTCGCGACGCTCAGGGGCGGTAGTCCGGTGGCGTCGCCCGCAGCAACCATCGGCGGGCTAGGCGAGGTGGATGACGATGACCCCGGCATCACAGTCGATCCAGCAACCGCAGCAAAGCTGGTCCCAGTCACAGACTGGAAGGCCTTCTGCGGCGTCTACCAGATCGAAGAGAAAGAAATCAAAACCATTAAGGCGCTTGCCCTCAAGGCTGTGTGGGAACCAAAAGATGCGCTGACGGGCTGCAAGTCGATCATCTCCCGCCGCAAGGGACAGGAAAAGGATCAGGTCAAGATCAAGAACGAAAAGTATCTGGCTCGGGCGCTTGTGCACGCGGTACACATGAAGGCAGCGAAGAAGAAGCTCAAGAAGCCCATGAAAGCTACGGGCACAGTAGACTTGTAACTTGCCGTAGTCCAATCCGAAAAAGACTCTCCCCTACCGGCAGAGGTGGGGGAGAGTTTCTGCATTTCTTACATTGCTGTTCAAGAGATCGTCGCCAGCCGACGGCCTGATACACGGCCCGTCCGGGCACGCAAACAATCGTGACGAATTCGGCCTGTCGAAAAGACGATCTCGCATGTGTCGCCATCAGGAACTGGAAGTGTCCGCCTTGATGGCTGGCACTCCTGTAGTGCCAGGCCTCCCGAGACTTCATATCTTTACCCCCTCGACACTGCCTGGTAGTACGGAACGTCATTGACCCGTTGCGCTGTAAGGGCGCGCGGAAAAGCATACCGCGCGGCTCCAATGAAGAAGCGGGCAGCCAACTTCATCAGGTTCCAAATTTCAGAAGAAATATTCCGAAAAGTTATATGAAAGCCGATTCAAAGCAATTTTACATATGTCTCCAGAGGCGGCAAGCTTTGGCAACTTGCTCGACGGAGGACGACGCTTGTGATGGCCGTACAGGTCTTCGATTCTCGTTACATTCCGGCGGCGGGCAGCCCTGTCCGAGATTTGCTCTTTACGTTGAAGCAGCGCAGCCCGCAGGAATCGCCGATTGCCTGCGATCATCGAACCATAGCGGGACCACGTCCCGATTTCTCATCGGGTCCCTCCGTGACTACGCCCGCCTTCGGGCCAACACTATGAATGCGCAGGTCTTTGAGGAGAGGTCTGCGCAAACACAGTCTTTCAACGGGAGGAATAGCATGAAACTGAGATCTGTCTTTCTAGGCGCTGCCCTAACTTTGGCAAGCATCAGCGGAGCCGCATTTGCGGACTATCCCGAACGAACAATTGAAAGCATCCTGCCCGCCGGGGCCGGTCCGGCCTTGTCGGTGAGCCAGATTATAGCGGAAGCCATGAGCAAGGAACTCGGGGTGCCGCTGACGGTGCTCGCCACGCCCGGAGCGGGTGGCATAAAGGCGTTCCAGACTGCTCTGAACAAACCAGCAGACGGTTACACGATCATCGACGGCTATGTCGCACCGCTGGTGCTGCAGCCGATTCTGGGCAAGGCGGGCTGGAGCCATAAAGATTTCATCCCTCTGCATGCGGCAGCCTCGAATCCCTTTGCAATCGGCTGGCGGACGGATGAGACGCGCTGGTCGAGTTTCGAGGAGATGATGGCCTGGGGTAAGGCCAATCCGGGCAAATTGCGCTATTCCTCGGGACAGCGGAACAATCTGCCTCATCTTGTGATGGCGAAGACACTGCAATTCTACGAGGTTGTCGCGCAAAACGTACCTTACGAATCCCCGCCTGCGGCAAACAACGATGTGAAAAGTGGCATCCTCGATTTCACTTTCGTCAACGTCGGGAGCTACAAGCAGGACCCAGATGCACTGAAAATCGGGCTTGTCTTGTCGGAGCAGCCCGCAGCGAAAGAGGCCTTTGGCGGCGCGCCGTCGATCGCAGAAATCGATGCGGATCTCGGGATCAGCGGCTTGGCTCCCATGGGCTGGGACTGGTGGCTCGTGAAAGAGGGCACACCCACCGAGCGCGTCGAGAAACTGCGCGCCGCGATGGGGAAGGCGATGAGCGATCCCGACGTTCGTGCCAAGATCTCGCGCTTGGGCTTCGTGCCGCTGGACTGGGATCATACGAGTTACGACGAGGTAGTCTCAAGCGTGCATGACCAACTCTCGACGATGGCCGATGCAATCAAATGGGAAGAAGAAGCTCTGAAGGCATTGAAATGACCAACTGGTTCACGCTTGGCCGGCGCTTCTCGGAATGGTCTGCAGTCGCATTGATGCTCGTTCTCGTGGCTCTTGTGTTTCAGCAGATCCGCGACGTGCTCGGGCCGGCAGGCATGGCGGAAGGTGGGCCGTACGACAATGCGGCCGCCTATCCACGCGGTGTGGCCATTTTGCTGCTTGGCCTCGTGGTTATGCAGCTTGTCGTCCAGGTGGTGGTGCATCGGCGTAGTCGCGGAGAAGAGCTGGCGCCGCGCCATCTCCTTCGCCCTGCTGCGGTCATTCTTATCTTCGGACTCTATCTGGGGGTACTCGGGACGCTCGGATTCCACCTGACCTCGGCGCCGATGATGTTCGCAATCATGCTTTCCTGTGGGTGGCGCCGTTGGTGGCAAATGGCCTTTGCCAGTGTTGGCATATCTTTCGGAGTCGCCTGGTTTTTCGAAAGCCAACTCGACGTGGTTCTGCCAGGCGGCATCTTCAATCTCAACATTCCCTGGTGAACCATGTTTGACATGCTTCTGGATGGCCTTGGTCTCGTGACGAGCCTCTCGACGGTTACACTTGTCGGCGCCGGACTGATCGTTGGCCTGTTTGTCGGAGCCTTGCCTGGACTAGGGCCGCTGATGGGCATCATCCTTCTGCTGCCCTTTGCGATCACCTTCCCACCCGTGCAGGCGGCAGGCTTTCTGATCGCGATTTATGTGGGCGGCTCATGTGGTGGCGCCATATCTGCCATCCTGCTGCGGATCCCGGGAACGCCGCTTGCCGCGGCAACGCTCTTCGATGGCTACCCGATGGCGCAAAATGGACGCGCAGCCGACGCCATCGGCATCGCCATTTCCGCCTCGGCGCTTGGCGGTATGTTTGGCGGCCTTATCCTGATCCTGTTCTCGCCCTCGCTCGCGGCCTTCGCAGCCGGGTTCGGTCCCCCCGAGTACGCTATGCTTGCGATCACCGGTTTGACATCGATCGCTGCTGTCTCAGGACAGTCCATGCTGAAAGGCCTCATAGCGGGCGCGGCGGGCTTGCTCCTGGCGACGGCTGGAACTGACGAATTCACTGCCGCGGAGCGCTTTACTTTCGGTCTTTTCGAACTTTCCAACGGGTTGAGTATCGTCGCCATCGTCGTCGGGCTTTTCGCGATTTCGGAGATGAGCCATTTGCTGGCCGGCGATGACCTGCTCGATCGCCCGAAGCTGTCTATTGCCCGGCCGGGTTTTGGAACGGTCCTGATCGTCCTGAGACGCTGGCCCAACCTGCTTCGATCCTCCACCATTGGGGCCTGTGTCGGCGCTCTGCCCGGAGCCGGGGGCGTGATTTCGTCCTTTACGGCCTATGCGATCGCGAAGACGTTCTCGAAGAGTGAAGAGCGTTATGGAGAAGGAGCCGAAGGTGGAATCGTTGCCGCCGAAAGCGCCAATAACGCCACAGCAGGCGGTGCGTTGGTACCAACACTGGCGCTCGGAATCCCCGGCGACGCTGCCACTGCCGTTTTGATCGGCGCGCTTCTGATCCTCGGTGTTTTCCCAGGACCCACCCTGTTTGCCCAGCATTCGGACATCGTCGGCGGGATTTTCCTGATCTACATGCTCGCCAACATAGCACTCTTGGTCGTGGGCATACTGGTAACGCCGCTGTTCGTTCACGTGCTGCGATTGCGCAAAGTGGTGCTGATCCCGACTGTCTTGCTGATGTGTGCCGTCGGCACATACGCTGTGAGCAGCTCGGTTTTCGACCTTTGGGTGATGTTCGTTTTCGGCCTTGTCGGGTTGGTCCTGCGAGCCGGGGGCTACCCATTGGCACCATTGGTGATCGGTGTGATCCTCGGGCCATTGCTGGAAAACAATGTCCGTCGGGCTATGCTCCTGTCGCACGATGGGCTCAGCATCTTCGTGGAGCGACCGGTTTCCGCGACCTTGCTGTTCATCAACTGTGCGCTTCTGCTCTGCGTGATCGGCTTCGCCGCGCGCCGACTGGTTCCGGGGCGTCGATCCGACCGGTTGCAGGAGGCTGACTGATCGCGGTTCCGCTACCGCTGATCGTCTCTATCATCTGCCTTTCCGGTGATACGTCGGAGTTCTTCATTCATCGCCTTGACGGCCGGGATGCCGAGGGAGCTTTCACGCAGATAGATCCCGGCCGCCGATCGCGAGAGTGGCGGCGAGACAGGTATGACCTTCAAGCCTTCTCGGCTGACGACGGATTGAATCTGGAGCGGTACCTGCATGGCCAAGTGCGAGTGCTTGATCAGATGCAGCCCTGCCGTGAAAGAGGTCGTCTGTGCGGCAAACCGTGGACGCCCAAGCTGCTGCTGCGAGAAATATCGTGTCAACAATTCACGGCTGCCCGGTACCTGGCTGTAGCTGACCCAATCCATCTCGATCAGGTCTGAGGGCGAAAGCACAGCCTTGTCAGCGCAAGGCATATCCTCGGCTACAGCCACCGCCTGCTCCACCTCAAGCAGCGGTATCACATGAAGTAGATAATGCGCTTCCAAAGGCTCGATCGTTCCAAGCACGAGATCGAGCTCGCCCTGCACCAGGAGCGGCAAAGTATCCGCATTGTTACGTGCAACTAGGTCGAGTCGCAGCATCGGGAATTTTTTGCGGACAGCCGAGAAAGCTTGCGCCACATAGCGCAGGTGAAAGAGCGGTCCGGCCCCGACGCGCAGGGTTTCCATGCCGGCATTTTCCAGAATGCCGATCTCTTCGCTCGCTTGCTGATATTCCTGTTCGATACGGCTGGCGTGGCGCAGGTAGATCCGTCCCGCTGCTGTCAGTTCCATGCCGCGAGGCTTTCGCTCGAACAGATCAACCCCCAAGCGCTCTTCCAGTATCACGAGACGTTTGGTCAGCGCTGGCTGCGTGATGTTGAGCTTTTGTGAAGCCGTGGTGAGGCTCCCCAGCCGTGCGACCGTCAGGAATGCTGCCAGCTGTCGATCCATTGCGAATTCCAAAAAGTTATAGATAACTCAATTTAAAGCAATTTTACATATATGTCCTTAGCTGACAAGGTCCCTCAAAGATATGAGAGAGGACGGCACGTGCGCAGGATCGCTTTGATTTTCGGGATGCAGGTTCGGCTTCTACCGGCGGTGCAGCGGAAGAACCATTTCGAGCTTCGTTTGGCGAAGCAGGGAGAGCTCCCCTCCAATCTCTGACTAGCAGACAGGCCCTGGGCTTAGCTGAATGCCGCTGGCCGCTGCCTGAAGGGTCATGCGCCACGCAAGTCATCCGGCAGGCGCTGAGCCGACAACGACTACGTTCTACGGACCCGATTATGAAAACTGTATTTGTCCTGTTCGACAGCCTCAATCGGCATATGCTGGGATGCTATGGGGGACGCCGGATCCCTACGCCCAATTTCGACCGTCTGGCGGCCCGAGCTCAGGTCTATGAAAAGCACTATGTGGGCTCGCTGCCTTGCATGCCGGCGCGTCGGGACATGTTGACCGGCCATCTGAGTTTTCTTCACCGCTCCTGGGGGCCTCTCGAACCATTCGACAACGCATTTCCCGAACTGCTTCAGGAGGTCGGCGTTCACAGCCATCTTGTGACAGATCACTATCACTACTGGGAGGATGGCGGAGCGACGTATCATAACCGATACAATACGTTCGAGTTCATTCGTGGCCAGGAAAGCGATCCCTGGAAGGCGTTGGTGCAGCCACCCTGGGAGCGTTTGCGCGAGAAATATCACGCCAAACAGCTGGAACTCATCGACAATGCTCCCAAGCACAAAGCACACCTGATCAATCGCGAGTATATTCGCGAGGAGAAGGATTTCCCATCGGTTCAGTGTTTCCAGGCAGGCTTCGAGTTCTTGGAGGCTAACCGAGATGCAGACAACTGGCTGCTTCAAATCGAGACCTTCGATCCGCACGAGCCATTTCACGCGCCCGATCGGTTCAAGGAGCCCTTCGATACCGGCTGGAATGAGGGAATTCTCGACTGGCCGCGCTACGGCCGGGTCGAGGATCTTCCGAGCGAAGCCAAAGAATTGCGAGCCAACTACTACGCGGTGGTGTCGCTCTGTGACGACCTCCTGGGTCGACTGCTCGATGAATTCGATGCCCATGACATGTGGACGGACACCGCGCTTGTCGTCACCACCGATCACGGCTTCCTCTTGGGCGAGCATGACTTCTGGGCGAAGAATCGGATGAATATCTACGAGGAGATCGCCCATATTCCGTTGATCGTGCACGATCCGCGCAATCCCGGAGCATCTCGGGTCGATCGCTTGACGCAATCGACGGATCTGGCTCCGACATTTCTGGATCTGTGGGGCGTTGAGACGCCGACGGAGATGCAGGGGCGTTCCCTGTTGCGGACCGAAGAGCGTGAGGCAGTCGTTTTTGGCTATTTCGGGGGCGCGATAAACGTCACTGACGGCTACCGCAGCTACCACCGATTTCCGACCGACATCGCCAAGCAGGAGATCAATCAGTACACCCTGATGCCCACGCATATCACTTCGCGGTTTTCCACGCGGGAGCTGGAAAATGCAACGCTCGTGCCGCCATTCGACTGGACCAAAAACGTGCCCCTGTTGAAGGTGCCCGTGACCGAGCGCTCGCCGATGTATTACAACTACGGTCCCGGGTGCCTGATTGAAAACGAGACCAGATTGTATGACCTCGTATCTGATCCAGGGCAGGAGCATCCGCTGAGTGACCCCGTTCTAGAACAGGATATGATCGGCAAGATGCGGCGACAGATGCGCGCCAATGATGCCCCCTCCGAAGCATATGCCCGTTTAGACATGCCTGCTGAATGCGATGACGCAGCGTAGACAGAAGATCCGCCTCGGTGTGGCCTCCTCACGGATCATGGCAGGCAACTGTTTCGCACGGCTGCCTGTCTTCAGACCGTCTGGGGGCGCCGCATGATTGAGTGGCCCGGCAAGCCCGAATGGCGACATCTGATCAATGTCGACACCCTGCGTGGCGATCTGTACGCTGCCATCACGGGAGCTGCGATCGTGCTGCCTCAGGCTATCGCTTTCGCTTCGATTGCCGGCCTGCCGCCCACCTATGGCCTCTACTCCGCGATGATCACGCCCGTGGTTGCTGCACTGTGTGGATCCTCGCGAATCGTCGTCTCCGGTCCCACCACAGCCGTCTCTGCGCTCGTTTTTGCAGCCCTGGCGCCAAGTTATGTTTCCGGTTCCTCGCAATGGATTGCGGCGGCGATGGTGCTGACGTTGCTGGTGGGAGGTATCCAACTGGCCATAGGCTTGGCCCGGTTGGGTCGATTTCTGACCTTCGTGTCGTCACCCGTCATCAATGGGTTCAGTGCAGGTGCGGCGATCCTGATCGCGATGAGCCAACTGGCCGATGTCCTTGGTGTCACCCTTCCGCATTCGACAGGCTTCGGGGAATTCTTATCGGGCCTCGGCGCGGCGCTTCCAAATGCCGCGCCTAGTGCGATTATCGTTGCCGGTGTAACTTTTTTGGCTGCACTCGTCCTGCGCTTCCATGCACCGCGCCTGCCTAGTCACCTCCTGGCACTCGGGATCGGCGGGATCGTGAACTGGGTGTTCTCGCTGGGAACACGGACTGTGGGCTCCATACCCTCCATCTTTCCAACACCGATGGTGCCGAGTGTCTCTCTGACCAGTGTCTCAGAGCTCACGCAGCCAGCGTTGGCCATCGCGATCGTGGGCCTGATGCAATCCGTAACCGTCGCCAGGGTTTACGCGCATCGCCGCGATGAGACACTCGATGGGAATCGCGAGATTATTGGACAGGGTCTTTCCAACCTGGTTGGTCCTTTCTTCTCGGCCTACGCGGGCTCGGGTTCGCTCACTCGTACCGCAGTCAATCATGAGGCTGGCGCCCGCACACCCATGGCCGCGGTCTTCGCCTCGATTATGCTCACCGCTATCCTTTTGCTGGTCGCGCCACTATTCAGCGCGTTGCCAATACCGGCTATGGCTGCGGTCATTATTCTTGTCGCGTGGCGCCAGATCGGCTTCGCCGAGTTCTTTCGCTTGGCGCATCATTCGCGGCGCGACGCCTTCACCTTTTTCATCACCTTCATTGCTGCAGTCGGCATCGGTCTGGAATTCGCGGTTTTCGCGGGTGTGCTGCTCAGCCTGGCCCTATTTCTCAACGAGTCGATCAATGCCGAGCTCGAACTGACAGTACCCGACCAGAGTCGGCCCAATCATTCTTTTCACAATGTGCGGCATGGAGGCCCTGAATGCCCTCAGTTGCTGTTCGGCCGGCTCAACGGTCCGCTCTATTTCGGCGTCGTCGACAAATTGCGGCAGACCTTGCGCAAGATTGAACGCGACCGGCCTGGCCAGAAGCATCTGGTGCTCAAGCTGACAGGTATAGGGCAACTCGATCTTGCCGGCGCGGAACTGCTGATCGAGGAAAGTCGCCGCAGGCGTGCGAGCGGAGGGCGATTGTATCTCACCTCGCGCTACGGACCCTTGTTGGACAAGATGAGGCAATACGGTGTCGTCGACGCCGTCGAGGACCAGAATATCTACAGTCATCGACATGACGCGATCGCGGCGATCGTGCCGAGCCAGTTGCGCGGCGAAATCTGTGCCGGTTGCAAAACCCGGATCTTCCACGAATGCCCGCCAAAACTCGTTGAAAGGATATCAGAATGAACGAGCTTCGGAATGGTCAAGATGGGGTGGACACGCTGAGTGCTCCCCTTCCCGAAGATACCCAGAAGCCCGTCCGGATGCCGGCGCGGTCGCTTGGAGTAGCGCTCATCGGGACCGGTTTCATGGGTAAGTGTCACGCCATGGCGTGGCGCAATGTGGCGACGGTATTCGGCGGTGCGCATCCGAGGCTCGAGATATTATGTGATACTCCGATTGATAAAGCCGAAGCGCTCGGTGCGCAGTTCGGCTTTGCGGCGGCGAGTTCGGACTGGTTGTCGACTGTGCGGGCGGCGCGTGTCGATGTTGTGTCGATCACGGCTCCTAACGGACTGCACCGTCCCATGGCCGAGGCGGCGCTGGCGGCCGGCAAGCACGTGTGGCTGGAAAAGCCGATGGCCCTCACCCTCGAGGATGCACGCGCGATGTCCGAACTGGCCGCGCGACATCCCGGACAGGTGACCGTCCTGGGCTACAATTACCTGCGTTCACCGGCATTCCAGGCGGCGCGCGCAATGATTGTCGCCGGCGATATCGGGGTGCCGCACGCATTCCGTGGAGTGTATGACGAAGACTATTCCGCCGATCCTGACTTGCCATGGTCATGGAGGATGACGCACGAGGCCGGTGGATTGGGCGCTTTGGGCGATCTGGGCTGCCACCTCGTCAGCCAGATGATTGCACTGATGGGGCCGGTGTCCGAAGTCACCGCGATGACACAGGTTGCCATTCCCGAGCGTCCAAGCCCGGATGGTCTGCGCGCTGTCGAAAACGAGGACAGCGCAATGGCGCTGCTACGATTCGCAAGCGGCGCCCAGGGAAGCTTCGCCACATCTCGTGTCGCTCATGGTCGCAAATGCCGCTTGCAATGGGAGGTGCACGGATCGGAAGGGACAATCTTCTTTGATCAGGAGCACATGAACGAACTCTGGGTCTACAGGAAAGGCGAGGCGGGTTTCACACGCCATCTAACCGGTCCTAACCAACCTGATTTCGGCTCATTTTGCCCCGCACCGGGGCATAACTTCGGCTTCAATGAGCAAAAGGTCATCGAGGCTCGCGATCTGTTGGCTGCAATTGCTGGCGGCGTCAATGCCGGACCCGATTTCAGTACCGGCTTTCAAATCGAGCGGATCATCCACGCTATGGCGAAATCAGGCGGGGCGAGAGTTAGACTCGATGCATTGCCGTGATCCCAGGTCGCGTTCCGCCGTCCCCCGGTACGATCGTGGCTGGTTCGACATGCCACACAAGCTGGGGCTCGGCATTGAGATCGATGGGATGGCCTTGGCGAAATATGGGCGCGGCTACCCGCTTGAGGTTGCCCCAGTTCAGTAAATCTAAAACCAGTGCCGCCGAAGCGGCGGCACATTCATTTTTTGATTTATAACATCATGAATTTGCACAAGCCGATACAAGCTCAGAACCTGATACCGTGTATGCAGTTCACGACAGCGTCGTTTGAACGCGAAGAACAATTTCGTGCATGGTGCGATTTCACTGCAGCGATGTGTGAAAAAGAGGCCATTGACCCGGTGAGTGGGGGCTTCCTCGCCAGTGCAGATTCCTATCACCTCCGCTCCTTGCAGCTGACATCCTTCAAGCTGCCTCGCATGCGGTTCCAATACACGCAGGAGACCATTCGCCACGGCAGCTTCGATCACTGGTGCATGGGCATTGTAACCAAAGGCGTGATGAAGGTTTCGGCCGTCGACCGAGGTTTTAGCGCCGGTGCTGGAGACACCGTGCTGCATTCTTTTGCAATTCCATTCAGCGGGTGCATGGAGGCCACCCATTTTTCCTGTCTGTTTTTCAGCCGTGACGACTTTTGGGATATCAGCGCCGAGTTGGACAACACGGCTCACCAACCCGTTCTAGGGCCGATGGCACACATCCTCGGAGACTTTATCACCTCACTCGAACGTCGAGCAGACAGGCTGACTTTGTCGGATGGAGAAGCAGTCAATGAATCCTTTGGCCATTTGCTCCGCGCCCTCGTACGCCAGACACCAACAAATATAGAGGCGGCCAGAGCACCGCTTGCAGCGGCGCAATTCGAGCGGGCGAGACGCCATATCAAAGCCAATCTGAAAGCACCGAACCTGACGGCCGAGTTGGTTTGCCGAGACCTAGGCCTATCCCGCAGACAGCTCTACTATCTCTTCGAAAGGCATGGCGGCGTGGCGACGTATATCCGCCATCAGCGGCTGGCCGCCTGCTATGACGCCTTGATCAAATCCTCGGAAAAAAAGCTGATCAGCCAGGTCGCATATGAGTATGGCTTCACCAGCCTTTCGTCCTTTTGCCGCCAGTTCAGCGCGCGCTACGGCTTCGCGCCGAGCGAGACACGTGTCGCATGGCTTTCCGGCAGCAGGAAGCGAGAAGAAGAAGCAACAACTTTCATCGATTGGCTGCTCCAGGCCGGATCAAATTGAAATCCACGCATTCGCACCTGCATGCCGCCAAATTCAGGTCTGCCTTGGTCTGCCGTTGACCATGATCGGGCGCCTCGTGGCGGCTTTGCACGAATGGACAAATCTCGTGCACGCGGCGTCATTTACGTCAATCGGTTTGCCAGAATACTGTCGCCATCATTTTGACGCCTCGGTTGGCCCGAGGCGATCGTGCCATTCTCCCGGCACCGGGCACACTCTAGGGGTAATCATTTGCACACGACCCACAAGCAGAACATGTTCGCAACGGCGATCTGTCCTTCCGACGCCGCAATTCATGTCAGGCGTTTTCCCGCAACCTCGCGCATCCTTCACTGGATCGCTGCGGCACTCGTGTTGGTGACCTGGCCACTCGGATTGTTGATCAAGTTCACCGCAGACGAGGTCAGGCTGGACTTCTACCTGATCCACGAAAACCTGGGCTTTCTCCTGCTGTTCTTCATGTTGCTTCGCGTTGGCAACAAGCTGCTTGCCAAGTCACCGCCAGCAGAGGGGCCGGCGATCGAACGTTTGGCGGCTTCGGCAGTGCATGGGCTTCTCTATCTCGTGCTCCTCGTCGTGCCTGTCAGCGGTTTTCTCGCGACGAACGCCCACGGCTTTCCGCTTCACTGGTTCGGTGTCGTGCCGATCTGGAGTCCTATTGGGAAGGCGCCGGAGATCGCATGGACGCTTTCGACAGTTCACAGTTGGAGTTCCTGGCTCCTCCTGGCGCTCTTTGCAATGCACCTTGGTGCGGTTCTGCTCCACCACGTGATCAAACGTGACAACACATTGTACCGTATTCTCTAGTGACCATGGTGTCCTCAATGGAGGTGCTTGATGCCACCTGGTCGCGTCTGCTGGCCCTGCGTCACGGCGAAGCCATAGCGCCGGATGCGGCCTTTCGCCTCTATGGGCCAATTGCTGGCGCGCGTGGCCGCATGGTTTTGGCGCAAGTGGGGCAGTCACTGGACGGCCGGGTGGCTACGGCGGCAGGTGACGCGCGGGACATATCGGGGCATGACGGCCTCGTGCACCTCCATCGATGCCGAGCTTTGGTCGATGCCGTCATTGTCGGCGTCACCACGGTCAAGGCGGATGATCCCCGGCTTTCCGTCAGGATGGTGAAGGGTCTGTCGCCTGTCCGAGTCGTTATCGATTGCCACGGTGAACTCGACGGTGGCGAAGGCCTGTTCCACGATGGCGGAGCGCCTGTCATCGTGTTCCAGAGCTTACATGCGGAAGGATGCGCCCTGTCGCAGGCCGAGGTCATCAAGCTCCGGACGACGTCCTGCGGGATAGATCCTCATCAGATCCTCGAGGAGCTCGCCAAGCGCAATCTTAATCGGGTGCTCGTCGAAGGCGGCGCGCGGACAATCGCACGTTTCATTGACGCTGGACTGGTAGACAGACTGCATGTCGCAGTTTCACCGCTCATCATTGGCTCAGGCCCCAGTGGCATCACCCTGTCTCCGATCCAGCGTCTGAGTTGTGCTCACCGACCGGCTATCGAGGTTTACGATCTCGGCAGCGACATCCTCTTTGATTGCCAATTCCGGCCAAAAGGTAAGGTTGGCCCTGTGGAACAGAAGAATGCCGTGGCTGTGGATGCCGGAGCATCCCTGCTGTCCGTCTAGACTCGGGGAATATGTGCTTCAAGTTGTCCAAGTGTCGACATTTCTCGCCACCGGATTGCTCTGTGACTACGTGTGAGTGCAGATTTCTTGTCGTTTCGTGCGCGAAGACAATCTTTCCATGGTTCGGGGCGAAGAAATTCGGCAGATGGCCAGCAACGCCGGGGGCTCGCATCGCCCTCAATCGGCGATCCAGTTAATCCCGACCTATTGGAGGTCTTTCAGATGAAACTCTTCGACGCCGACGACTGCAGTTTTCAGGTCGTGACACCCGCCACGCAGGTGGAACGTGCTGTTGCCGAACTGCGGTTCGGACGCCCGGTCATCGTCGCCGACGGCAACCAGCGGCTAGCAATTCTGGCACTCGACTGCATATCACCCACGCTCTACGACCAGTTCGCTGCGGCGGTCGATGGTCGCCACGAGTTGTTCCTGACCGCAAAGCGCGCCGACAGACTGCGACCGTCTGCGAGCGGAGATCTTGCCGTCCCGCTTCGCGATGTCGACTTCGATGCCGCTTCGCGTCTTGCCTACGGGCTGAGCGCCCCCGCCCCACCGCATTGCAATCCACCCCATTCGCTGATGTCGAGAGGTGCAGAACTGGCACGGTTGGCTCTGCTCCTGCCTGCCGTGGTTTGTGCAGAGATCAGTGCGACCGAGCGCCGCTTCGCGGCCTGTTGTCAGATCGATCTGCACGCGCTGCTCTCCAGTGATGCTGCGCGCCAGACATTTGATATCGTGGTGCGCAGCCATGTGCCCTTGCGCGACTTGGGCGATGCGGAGTTCGTGGTGTTTCGGGGCGGCCTTGCGCAGAAAGACCAGGTTGCGATCATGGTGGGTCGGCCAGATTGCACGCGCGTGGTTCCGATCCGCATCCATTCTTCCTGCATCACGGGCGATCTCTGTGCGTCGCTGAAATGTGACTGTGGCGACCAATTGTACAATGGCCTCGCTGAGCTTAAGGCAATGGGCGGCGGCGTGCTTCTCTATCTTGATCAAGAGGGGCGGGGCACTGGCATAGGCGCCAAGATGCGGGCTTACGGCTACCAGCATCTCGGGCTGGACACGATCGACGCTGATGCAGAACTTGGCTATGGCACCGATGATCGGCGCTATGAGGCGGCGATTGCCATGCTGCGTGCCCTCGATATCTCCAGGGCGGTGGTCTTCACGAATAATCCCGGCAAGCTCACAGCTCTATCCAGAGGCGGCATTGCGGTCGAGAGCCGAATGCCGTTGACAGGCCAAGTGACCGCCGAGAACGTCGACTACTTGCGAACCAAGAAGGACAGGGCCGGACATCTGCTCGACATCGATGCCATCCTTGCCGCGGAGTAGGGGCAGATGCCGCTGAAGCCTCTCGAGGTGCAGTAAAATGTGGCGGAGAGCGGACCATCTTCAACGCTAAAGGTGAGCGCCCTTCTTGCCCTTGTCAGCGTCTTTGCATTCGCGGCCGCGGCCTACTTTCCGCTTGCCAACCATCTGTCCCTTGGTCACGACATCGGAGTTGCTGCTGCAGTCCTGCTGGTCGCCATCTACGCGCTCGTCTTCCGTGGCCTGCAATACCACCACGGCCGGAGTTTCGGACTCGCGAACGGCGTCACCGCGGTCAGGGCTGCGATGGTCAGCCTGATCGCCGCAGCAGTTTTCTCTCCAGCGTCTCCACCGACGCTGGAGAACGCGCCTTGGAGCTTCGTCGCTTTCGTTCTGATGGCGCTCGTACTGGACGGCTTGGATGGGTACCTGGCGCGCCGCAGTGACCAGGTCTCCGAACTTGGAGCCCGGTTCGACATGGAGATCGACGCCTTGCTGATCCTCTGCCTGTCAGCCGCCGCCTTCACTCTGGGCAAGGTCGGATCTTGGGTCCTGCTGATCGGGCTCATGCGCTATGTCTTCGTGGTGGCGCAGGTTCCCGTCCCGCTTCTGGCGGGCAGACTCCAACCCTCCCTTCGGCGCAAGATCGTCTGCGTGGTGCAGGTCGCGGTTTTATGCATCATCCTTGTGCCCTTCGTCACTGCGCCAGTGTCCTCGTGGCTCGCAGCTCTCGCCCTTGTGCTGCTCAGCTATTCGTTTGCTGTCGACTGCATCTACCTACTAAGCGAAGCCGGAGGGGATGAACAATGACAATTCGGGCGGGCATCGACACCACGATAGGGGTTACGCGATCGCTGTTGATCTACGACTGCCAGCCATGGCGCCGCCGCGTGCTTGGGCGCTTTTACGGCGATCAGATCTCACTTGACGATCTCGTTTTCGACATTGCTGCCCATGTGGGCAGCCGCAGACGGACGCTGATCTCCCTGGGGGCCTCGGTCGTGGCGGTCGAGCCGCAGCCCCTCTAGGCCGACCTGATCTAGCGGCATATTGGCGACCGGTTGCGGAGCTGGGAAGGCGTCGCGGTCGGTTAAGCAGAGGGCGAAGCGATTCTGCATGTTCCGAGGCGCCATCCCACGGTCACGGCTCTATCCAACCGTTTATTGACGGCGTCAGCGAGACCGCCGGTTTCCGGAATGTGACATGGGACAGCAAGGCAGTCGTGAAAGTGATAGTACTCAATCGGCTAGGCGAGAAATACGGTAGGCCGCAGTTCTGCAAGTCGATGTCGAGGGCCTGAGAGCGTAATAGTGCGGGGTCTCTCCCTGCCCACTCCATTGATTGCATTCGAGTACATTCCTGCTTTGCCACAGGTCGCGCATGAAACCATCGAAAGGCTCAACACCCGCGAAAACGTCAATCGTTGCCTGCGTCGATGGCAAGACGCAGAGCTGATAAACCATCAAGAATGGTCTGCTCATTCTGCGCAAACGTGACGCGCTGGAAGCGCGGGAAGACAATGACTGAATGGCTCGGACTTTCTTGTCTGCGCTGGGCCGACGATGGCGGCAACGGTCTACGTGTCGAGGCAGTATCGAGCTCTGCTGATTGCCGTCGTCGAAGCATATGAACCAAATCCCCTACTTCCGGAACTCACCGGCAGATGTCATTGCCGCCTTGTGACAGAAGAGTTGATTTTGGACGATTGGATCACGCGAGTTGCCGCAGCTTGAGGGCATCGCCGCAGCCTCCAATCGGATCCAAAGAGGGAGATTCTGATGAGACTGCTGTCAGCCCTGATGATCGCCCTGTCGATCGTGGCGGCTCCGTTCGCCTGGCACTTTGCCCAGATCCATTTCGCGCCTCGTGCACCTTTGGAGCCCACTGAATTCGATACGGCAGAAATCGACGGGGAGATTGCCGCCCTGCGTGACGAAGTGGTCGAATTGAGAAATCGGATTGATGGCCTGGATGCGCGTACTTCGCTCGACTTGGTCGGCGCGTCACGCGAGACGACGCCAGAAGAGGAGGTCGTTGTCACGCCCGACAGCCTGAAGGATTCCTTCGCCCAAGTCGTGCTGATCGCCGACCGGCGCTCGGCCAATGACGGCCTGACCGTGGCGACGCCATCCTTCCTGCAGGATCTGCTCGGTCTTCCGCGAGAGAACCTGACTGATGATTGCCAGTCAGCGACGAATCCGACACTCGCCGCTCTGCTTTCGACCGAAAATGTTGGACCTATCGAGGCGCGCATGCTGCGCCCGGCACTGATTTCCGCTAGGCAGGTCTTCGCCAACGTAAAGCTCTTCGAACCCGAGCTTTACGCGCGCATCAAGAGTGCGGGTTCGCTTTGTGTGCGGTTGATCCGCGGCTCGACCAGTTCCGCCTCCGCCCACGCTTACGGTCTCGCCATGGACATCAACGTCGATGGCGTGCTCGATACGCTGGCTGACGACAAGACCCAGCTCGGCCTGATCCTCCTCGCGGACTTCTTCAAAAAGGAGGGCTGGATCTGGGGCGCTGGCTTCAGCCGCGAAGATTCAATGCATTTCGAGGTCAGTCGCGAAAAGCTCGAGCAGTGGCGTCGGTTGGGCGAGATTTGACCAACACCAGGATTGTGGTAGCGGACAGCCCCGCAGCAGCGATCCGGTCTGGTTGACACCTTGGGTGCCATGTACCTGGAGAACGTGACAAACCCTTCCGCATCTGGCTGGCTAGCCACGACATGTCCCGCACATGTCGAATGGCTCCATGTCAATGGCAACCTGCATTGAGGCGTGCAGCGCGATGACCACGTTCAGGAACGGTGCGATTGCGAGTTTTGGGGGGGAGAAGCTGGTTGCAAATGCGCCGGCTGTGTGGCCCGCGACGGCTTCTCCGAGCCGGATGTCTTCCATGGTCGGCAGCAAGTCGAGCTTTTCATTCAACGCCAATGCCAATTCGGGCGTCGCGAATGGCAACTGGAAACCTCCCCACACGGACAGCATTCGTTCAATTCGACCGAGCTTCGATGGAGAAAAGGCGTCGGAACCGAAAGCCTCCTCGATCTTCGCCAGTGATTCAAGCGCCATGGCGAGCTTCATAAGCAGCGGCATGGGAATAATCAGGCTGGGCGGAGAGAGGCTGGACAAGTTTTGTAGCCGGTTGGTGAGGGCGGATACAGCATCGGGTTCCCCAAAAGGCGGCAGCTCCATTATTTCTGTCATCTGCATGAGGGTTGGCAGCCCGGCGACAATCTTTGCCATCTTCAGCTTGAAGGGAGAAAGTGCGAAGCGAAAATCGGGAATGGTCGAGGATGAAGCCGGAAACGTGTCGACGATGAAGGGATCGATTCCGAGCGCCTGCAGGTCCAGAACGAGACGAGCGACGATCGCGTAGTTGATCAGCGGCTGCATCTTCAACGTCGTCAGCCACCCGAGCTTTGGCCAGACATTGCGGGCAATGCTGTTGGCCGCCTGTTCCATCTGCATTTCCAGCATCGGCAGGTCGTTTAGCGCAAAAGTGCCGCTCATCAGCGATATCATCATTGCGACCTGTCCCAGAGGCCCGCCGCCGAGATCGAGATTGGGGAGGGTTTCCGGCTGAAAGCCGGAGGCGATCTTCATATCCAGCCGGCTCAAAGGCTCCATGCCGGGAATTGCCAAGGCCAGCTTCATCGAAAGCGGAGCAGTCGGCAACATGGGGACCATGCCCCAGTTGAACCTGTTGCGCGCGGCGTCGGCGGGCACGGTGCAGAAGCAGGGCATTGTCGCTCAGGTCTCCACGACGATCACGGACGTGTTGTCGATCGCTCCACCCTCAAGGGCGACGGAGATCAATTCGTCGGCCAGAACCTCAATGGGGCGGTCCGTGAGATAGCGGCGCAGCATGTCGAAGCCGGCATATTTGGTGAGCCCGTCCGAGCAGAGCAGGAACCGATCACCGGGACGAATGTCGCCTCGTCGCTTGTCTATCTCCAGCGTCTCGCCCACGCCGACGGCGCGGGTGATCTGATTTGCCTGGGGGTGTTTCTCTGCCTCTGCCCAGGTAATGAAGCCCTGCTCGACCAGTTCTCCGACAAAGGAATGATCGGTGCTGATCATCTCGAGATCGCCACCGCGAAGGCGATAGAGGCGGCTGTCACCGACCCAGAAACACATGAAATGCTCTTCCGAAAGCAGCAGCACCACCACGGTCGCGCCGATTGAGCCGCTGCCGCGCCGTCGCGCCTCAATACCGATCAGTCGATGGGCGTCGTGAAGTGCCTCGCGAGCCTGCAGCATTGTCTCTGAGGGGTCGAGATCGACCGGGAGCCGGTCCAACAATTCGGTGATCGCCTGGCTGGCGAAATCACCTGCGGCGTGTCCACCCATCCCGTCGGATACCGCCCAGAGCCCGATATCCGGCCGAACAAGTATGGCATCTTCGTTCACCTTGCGGACGAAACCCACATGTGTTCGCGCGCTGTGGCGCCGAAGTGTGGTTGAACTGGCAGTCATGTCAAACCTCTCCGTCGGCTCAATCCTGGAAAACCCACCTGGGGCCGTCGATATCGAAAAGCGAAGCCGCCTCGTCAGGTCCGCCTGGCAATTGGCTTGTCATCAGCAGGTGAGTTTCTGCGTTGACTGTCGAAACGAAGATTGATGCCGGCTGCGGTGCCGCCAGAGTCGCGAGTGCGAGTTCCGGGTCGCCATTGGTCACACTCGCCCAACCCAAGCCGATAGTTCCGAACCGAGGCAGCGTAAGCCGCTGGGGCGCTGGAATCCGTTCCAGCGCATCCTTCAGTGTGGAAAGAGACGAGCCATCCTCAAGCATGGTGAGTGCCGTATCTTCCAACTGCTCAAACATCGGCTCCACGGATTTATAGGCTGACCAGACGAGAGTCTCTAACTCCACCGCAAGACAAAGCGGATACTCGCGACCCACACGGTCGACGCTTGGCATCACAATGCCTGTCACTGCATACGGTCCGGCCAGTCCCGCCGACAGCGCAAAACGCCAGATTGGGGCGCTGAAATAGCATTCCCGCCAACGTTCTCCGAGTTCCTCTCGTCCGGCAACCATCAGCTTCTGCATCCAGTCGTCCCAAGCGCCGACAAATTGCGTTGAGAGACCGGATCGAACGAAATCGCCGACGCAGGGCACCTTTCCAAACCACCCGTACTGCACGCTGGTCTTCATCATAGCGAAGTCGGGCACTTGAAGCTGCCGATCGCCGAAGCCGTGAACGGATTGAGCGCAGAGCCCGCACGTAGCTGGAAGATTGCAATTCTGCCGCCGAGATTGAAGACCACACGATTGCGATCCGAGACATTCGTGCGGCGCACCTCCGCCGTGTCGAGAAGACGAAACCAGGACCATGGGCCATCACGTTGGATGGCGTTTTCCACGTCAGTGCGCGCCGGAGAAAACGATACCCGCGTGCGTCCGCTGTTTTGGCCTGGCCAAGTCAGAGGCGTGACCTCAGGTGGGCCATGGGCGTAGGAGACCGGCTGTCCCTCGATTTCCACCACAACCTGCTCGACATTGGGATCGAGCGCGACAGGCGTGACGTCGAAGGTGATCGATGGCAGGCCAGGGGCCACGAAGAAGCTGTCGCGGATTTCCGATGCTTTCTGGAACTGAGCGATGACGGCATCCGATATGCCGATGTCAACACCGTTCACTCGCCTTAACCGCCAGGGATTCGAGGTCGTGTCGACAAACTGCGCCAGATTGTCATTGAAGAACGCATCAATAAGTCCATTCGGCGCGAACAGTCGACCGAAGTCCTGCAGGGCCACATCGGCCTGGGCTTGCCTGTTGAAGGGATAGCGACCTTCGATTGCGCGAGTGCAGAAGGGGAGGACCTGACCCTGCCACTTCGCATTGATGTCGGCACGCGCCCCGCCAACAGCTGCTCCCGACGAGGCTGTCACGATCTGGGTGGCCCAGCGCTGCAGGGGATTGGGCAAGAGCGTGATTGCAGCCTGCAGCTCGGCAACAGCCCCGGTGCCTTGGCCGGCGATGGCGGCGCCGGTGTTCTGCCCGAGCGACAAGCGGTTGAGCTCGCTGAAGACATCCGCCATGCGCTGGATGATTTTATCCAATTCGGACGGGACACCTTCGGTTCTCGCCACGAGATCGTGCAAGCTGCGGAAACGATCCTCGACGAAGCGGCCAGGCGCTGTTGTCTGGACCTCGGCCGGTACGGACGAACTGAGAGCCCGGACGATCTGTTGTCCACCGGCATCCAGTTTTGAAATGGCTTCGCCACGCGCGATTTCGCTTGCAGCGGAGATTGCGTTGCTGGCCGCCACCTCCGCACCGGGCAGGGTAGTCAGCTTCGTCTCCTTGCTCACGGCCTCAAGCAAGTTGCGGATCGGCGATGTCGGACCTGAGAGGATGTTGATGACCTGGGTCGCCTGGCCAAGATTTTCCATCGGGATGATGTCGACGTCGGCCAGGAGCTCGTCATAGCGGGCCACATAATCGTTCTCGTAGAGGGCAAGGATATCCTTTTCCAGACGAGCCAGGATTTCCGATGTGACCTCTTCGGCGTGAGGACCAAGGACCAGATTTTCGAATTGGACCCGATCAGAGATCGTGTCGAGCGAGGGTAGGAAGTATGTGTAGAAGCCATTCCGCGTGTAGACCCCCTCCACGCCAGCGCTGAGCGGCTTGCCGGAAGGGCGCAGCATGACGCGCGAGACGGCGGGACCACTGACATCCGTCACCCGGAAGGGCTCGATCGCGGTGGCCCCAGGTGCCTTGACCAGGCCGCGGTAGACCCGTTCCGCGATCGGCGTTTCAGACAAAAGCAATTGGATCTGCTCGACCAGCGGACCGTTGAGCCCAATCTTGCGCATTGGCTGGTTGAGCATAGCGTCGAGATGACCGAGCAGTTCCTGCTGCACCTCGTCCTGACCCTTTAGGGCGATCGCCCAGTCGACCTGCATCCATTGTCTGACGGTGTCAGCATCCATCGGGCCTTGCAGCCCAAGCATCTGGTAGACCTTCAGCGCCTCGAAGAGGAAATCGGGATTGTTGATGTTGGTCTGCATCTGCTCTTCAAGGCGGAATAGCAGACGGGGCAGCATCATGCTGTTGAGCGCTCCGCGATAGGTCTGTGCGGACTCGGTACCAACGGCGTCGCCTTGGTACAGGCCGAAGGTGAGTGCCAATGGTGCCTCGGGGTCACTGGCCGCGGGATTGCCGGGCAGGTCCCGCAGGAGGTTAAGAGCTGGGACGATCACTGGCAGGTCGGCGTCGGCTATTGGGCTGCCGGGGATGTCGCCGGCAAGCTTGCGGAATTCGTCGATCTGAGCGCTGGCGTTTGAGATCAGGGCGACATTGCCGATAAAGCTGTTTGTCCACAGGGCGGTGGTTCCGAGCAAGCCGAGGATGCTGGCCGCGATGGCTCCGCGCTTGACCCAGAGATAGCGACGCTCGACTGCATCGTCGGCCGATACCAGGCCGGCCTCGCGGAAGATCACCGTATTCATCAGCCGCGTCAAAAAATAGCTGCGTCCCTGGCCGCGGCCCGTGCCTATCGCCTGCCGGCCGATGCCGAAGGTGTTGGCCATGCCCATCATCAGGCGGTCGATCGGCGTGCCTTCCTGCGTACCAGACGTGAAATAGACACCGCGCAGGAGCTGATTTTCTTCAAATCGGCTGTCATGGAAGATGTCGCCGAGGAAGCTTTCGGCGACATTGCGGAGTGAGGCGATTTGTGCCGGGAAACCTGCGATCAGGCTGCGGCGTTGATAATCTGTTTCGGCCTGCATTCGTTCAAGGCTGCGATTGGCGAGCTGAGACAGCAGCAGGTCGAACTCGGCATTGAACGAGGCGAGTGCCTCACTGGCCTGAGCTGCCTTTTCGTAAGGAAGAGTAAAGCCCCAGACTTGCTCCCGTTCGTCAGATCCGAGATTGTCGAAGAACTCCTGGAAACCCGCGATCAGATCGGCCTTGGTGAAGAGGATGTACACTGGGAAGCGGACGCCGAGGCGCTCGCGCAGTTCCTGCAGGCGGGAGCGGATTGCCTGGGAGTGGGCGCGCCTATCTTGTTCGGTCAGCAACGACAGGTCGGACAGACTGATTGCGACCAACGCACCATTGATCGGCTGGCGTCGTCGATGCTTCTTCAGCATGTCGAGGAACCCGGTCCAGGCCTTTGCGTCGGCATTGCGATTGCTATCCTGTGTGGTGTAACGGCCGGCCGTGTCGAGTAGCACCGCCTCGTTGGTGAACCACCAGTCGCAGTTGCGCGTACCACCAACTCCGCCAATTGCACCCTTGCCCATGCGGTCGGCCAGCGGGAAGTGCAGACCGGAATTGACGATCGCTGTTGTCTTGCCGGCGCCCGGCGGACCAATGATGATGTACCAGGGCAATTGGTAGAGATAGCGCGAGCCGAAGCGGCCGCCGAGTTTGGACTTTCGCAGGAAGCCAAGCGCCTCGGTCATGCGCTTGCGGACTTCCAGGAGTTCAGCTTCGACGGCATCGCCATCGTCATCACCCTTGGGGCTGACGGTATTGCTGGTGATCGCATTGGTCATCTGGCGATCTTGCGAACGACGGCGCAGCAGGATGACCAGGATGGCGATGGTCGTGATCGCTGCAAGGCCAGCGATGGCGATCACGCGGTTCGATTCCCGGTCAAACGGTCGGATGTCACCCAGGGCCAGAAGTGGGCCAAGCAGCCAGATCGTGACCGCCAGTACTAGGCTGAAAACGATGATGGCTCCGATTGAGCTGAGGATATGGGAGCGGATTGTGCGGAACATGGCTCAGCCTGCCTTCACTAGGATGACTTCAATACGACGATTGGTGGCTCGACCCTCAGGCGTGTCGTTCGACGCCAGAGGTTCCTTGTCGGCGCGTCCTTCGGCCGTGATGCGTCCCTTGTCCGACAGAGTGCCGGAAATCCGGTCCATGACGGATTTTGCCCTCGATAGCGAAAGCTGGAGATTGGAGGGAAAACGCGCGGACTTGATCGGTACGTTGTCGGAGTGGCCGGCAACGATGATACGTCCGTCCTCGCCGTTCAGCGCCTCGGAAACCCGGTCCATAATGTCGCCAAACCGTGGCTCGAGCTGATCCGAACCAGACGGGAACATTCCGTTGCCGGTGATCCGGATGGTCAACGTGTTGCCACTGCTTGCCACGGATACCAGCCCCTCGGTGATTTCGGGCTCCAAAAAGGAGGAAACGGCCTCGACGGACGAGATCTCCTGCGGGGCAGGTGGTGGAGGCGGTGGCGGTGGCGCCGGCCGAGAGAGCTCCACAGGTCCATTGACGTCGAGAGACGTAATAAGGCCGCTCAGGCGGCTGGTGTCGCCCCCTAGCGCCAATGAAAATCCGAAGAAAATCAGGCATGTCATGGCAAGCGTCGCGCCTGCAGTGCTCCAGACTGGCGTCCAGAGCGACAGCACACGATGCGCTACATCAACACCTCTCCAGCGGAGTGACAGATCGGGTTCAACCGGGCCGCGATGGGTTCTGATCAGCCTCGCGAGGCCCTCGCGGATTTCCAGATGCTTTTCGGCGCCGCGTTGAGCGACGCGCAAGCGGCCTTCAAAGCCCAAGCTCAGGCAGACATAGAGGAATTCGAGCAGGTCACGGTTCTGCGATGGGGCCGCCTCGAAGCGTGACAGCAATTCGTAAAACCTGTCGCCGCCATGCGTTTCCTTGTGGAAGGTGCCGACCATGCTCTGCAATGCCCAGACGCTCTGACCACCCCAAGGCGTGTTCAGAACGACATCGTCAATCGTCGCACAGATGGCGTAGCGGGCGGCGACGACGGACTGCGCCGGGACACCGACCTGCAATGCAGCGTTTTCGAAGTTGCGGATCTCAGCGACCACACTTTCGCGCAAAGCTGCCGGATTGGAATGCTGCGCTCGATTGCGGATGCGGGCGACCAGCGAGAAGAGGGTCGAGGCTGCGGCATTGAGTGGGTTCAGACCTGTCGCACCTGCAGCAACGGGCACGTCCTGGACGTTGCTGCCGGGGGGGGCAGACGCCATGCCTTGACCATGGTTTTGGGGAGGCGTGGCCAGTCGCTCTTGACCGGATTGCGTTGCCTGGTTCGGAGGCGGCATCGGGGTCGGAGCGGTGGGCCGACGTCCCGCCGGGTTCGGTCGGATGACTGTTTTGTCCGTGTCGAACGGTTCGGCAAAGGGGTCGTCACGGTTCATGGGGTGCTCCTAGGGGCAGGGCTCAACGAATGGCCCAGAGTTCCATTTCGAGATCGGGAAAATCGCCGGAAACATGCACAGCCAGCCCGCCCGACGTCGTCATCTGCTTCCAGGACGGACTTGTGGTATCGAGTTCGAAATAGACGACGCCGGCATGGTAGGGCACCTGACGCGGTGCCACGGGAAGCGGACGCAGCGCGACGCCCGGTAGCGCGGAGTTCACGAGCTGGCGGATTTCCTCAACTGGGCCGAGCTTTGCCTGAGTCGGAAAGTGGCGTCTTACGCTTTCGGGCGGCACGGCGGCTTTGGCGGCAAGCACGAAAGTCGCCGATGACAGAAGACGCTTGTCGCTGATCAGGGCTACGGACACACCGTATTTGCGTGGCTCAATCGGAATCCGGACCGCGTTCTGCTCCAGCACCGCGCTCAGATACTGGCGCAGCGCCCGGAATACCGGCTGGAATACGTTAGTGAGGTCGTGATGCTGGTAGATCGGGAACTGCGGAGACAGTTTCTCAGGCGTCATAAAGGTGGCTATTTCACCCGCCAGCGACGTCAGTGCCTGGAATATAAGCTGTGGATGCGCATTCTCGATGGAGACGAGATGGCGCATGGCGGGAAGTGCCTTGTTGACGGACACAAGCAAAAGGAAGTCGGTGATTTCAGCGACCCCCTTCGTTGTCCCGTCCTGATTGAGGCGACTTGCTAGTGCCTCGGCGCGATGGCTCAACAGGCCTTCCAACTCCTGCATGAAGTCATGCAGGGGCGGCGCCGCGCGGGCATCCGTGCAGGTGGCAATGAAGGAGCGGTCGAGGATGATCTCACGATCTTGCCGCACTTCGATAATGCGGGCAATCGGGATGACAATTTGATCCGACAGGTCGTCCAAGTCGATCGCAAGCTGCAGGCGCAACCTAGCGATCGCCATGCGCACCGCTCTGTTGTCGCGACCCATGCTGTCGGTCACTTCGATCTCGTCAGGTTTGAACCGCGCCGCTGATTGCGGAGCACCGGTCATGTCGACTTCTGCGGCGCCTTGCCGACGTATCGGGACAGCGAGATAGACGACGGAATTCTTTGCGCTTGTCGGAACCTCAAGCGCTGGCGGATGATCGTCGGCAGACGGTATCCGGAAGGTGGTGCCGTCTGGTGTCAGACCCGTGCAGGACTTCACAGCGATCTTGCCGAGCTTCAGCAACTCGTCGTCGAGTGTCAGTTCCCGGACACCCCAGGCATACGGTGCGACCGCCGAGGCAACACCGGCAACCAGTGCCTCGACGTATCGATCATGCTGCTGGAAGTGATGAGGTTGAAGGAACAACCCCTCCTGCCAGACGACCTTGTTTTCCCAGGACACGCGTATTGTTCTCCTTCAGATGGCCGGTTCAGCGGATGGACACGGAATTGCCTGAGACGACGACTCGGACATTGTCGCTGAACGGGCGGACGTCGAGGAACTTCGCGCCGTCTATGTTGCGGAAAGCGGTCACGACACCGATGGCAGCGGGCGGCGTCGGGAAGGTGCGGGTCGTGTTCACGGTTCGGCCGGGAGCCAGTTGAACCTCATCCACTGCGATGAGGTCAGCACCGAGAGTCGCCTCGGCGGAATTGAAGACCGCAAAGAAATCGGCGGTCCGGAAGTTTGCAGTCGACGCGAGGTAGTAAACCTTGACCTTGGCCGGTGCGCCCCCGTTCATGTCGCCGGTACCTGCGACGGAGAGCTGGACGGTCGTCGCCGATGGTCCTGCTGCCGTACAGCCAAACAGAGCCAGGAAACCTGAAAGGGCAATTATCGTACGAATGAGGGACATGGTGTGTTCCTTTAGAGTTTGCGGAGTTGTGCTTGATAAGCCCGCGCGAACTCGCGACCGAAGGTCGACTGAAAGTCGTCTTCGGTCTCTTTTGCGATTTGGGCGTACATTTTCTCGTAGGCTTCCCAATAGCGGGCCTTCTTGCCGCCCAGCAGGCTGCCAAGAGTGGTTCCAGACTCGATACGGGCAGAGAGTTGATCGGGCCCGAGCCGCAAAAGCAGGTCCTTCAACGCCGCTTGCATGCCGGACATCATTGCCACTTCATGCGCACGAATGTCGTTCAGCGCTTCGGCGGTGGCCTCCTCCGCATCGAGGTAGCCGCGTATTGTGGGGCGGATCATCGCCTCGATCGCCTGTTCCGGACTGATCGAGAATTTAAGCGGATTGTTGCCTCCCGAGCCAATCATGGTGCGGTCCATGCGCATCTCGCTCTTAATCGAGGCGCGCGTCATCAGGATCTCTCGCATGCCGGTGACCATGGCCGCGAAAACACCACCGAGCCGCCTCATGATTTCCTCTAATTCGGCTGGAGGGATGTTCAGATGATCTGCGCCCGCACCCTCGAGAAAGGCTTGGGCCGCAGCGTCTCCTGTCGTCGCCGACTTGGGCACTGGAGCGACATCCGCCGCAGCCGTCTGGGCCGGGAGGGCGGGGCTCAGAGAAACAGAATCGGGAGGATGCGCCGGCTGGAAGGAGGGCGCCACTGGTGGAGGTTCGAAGGCCGGAACTGTGGGTAGTATCGGCTGCGATCTCGCTTGAGAGACGGGCACCTGCGGCGCCGGTGCAAACATTTCGTCCCAGTCGTCAGGAATTGCGGATGGCTGCACAGCGGGAGCGGCAAAGTAATCCTGCGATGTCGGGCGATGGTCCGATACGCTGGCGCCTTGCGAGGCCGGCCACTGGCTGCCTCCGAGGAAACCGCCGGCTCGCGGCAAGGGGGAGGACAACGGATCTTGCTGGAGGGGGGCTGAGTCCCATGATGTGGCTCCTGTCATGGGCGCGGAAGAACCCAAGAGATCGTCCAGCGGGTCGTAGCCCGGTGTCGCCATACCGCCCAGAAGATCATCGAGAACGAGATCCGGAGGTGCAGCATTCGGTGTGACACCAGCGATAGGGCTGTCTTCAACGGGCGGCAGTGGCTGTGCGGCGCGGGCATCGCGCATGGCGGCGGCAATCTCGACGGTCAGCTCGAATGGGCCGAGCTGAATAACGTCGCCATGGTTCAGCGGTGTCGGAATTGTTCCGACCCGTTCGGTGCCATAGTTGAGGAAGGTGCCGTTGGTGCTGATATCGATGATGACATAATCACCATTGCGTTCCTCGAGCACGCAGTGGCGCTTCGATAGCTGCCGATCCGGATCCGGAAGGGAGAGGTCATTTTCCTCGCCCCGCCCAATGGTCAGCGCGCCATTCTGCATTTCGATCGTGGCATGCCCGTTGGGAAGCGTGCCCGAGGAGATCAGTCGGAGCTTGAGACCCATAATGTTATCCTCCCACCAGCACTGTGACGCAGCCCATCACGATTGCGCCGCCATGGGCGCAGGTGTCGCCAAGCCGTGCCTGGGGTTTCTTGCCGGTCAAAACCGTGACCGACCCCTTGGCGATCAGATCCGGCGGACCAATGCAGACGGCCATGGCGGTCGCAGTCGCTGCCGGCATCTTGCCAATCAGTACGGTCGGACAAGGCACGACGATCGGCCCCCCCACATGAGGGATGAACCCGGTCAACATCGGGCACACATGATTGTCGGCGACGCGCGCTGCAGGCAGGGTCATGAGTTTACCCCGCTGTCCGTCATGGTTCTGCTTCCGCCGAGGTCCGCTTTGCCGCTGCCTCCTCGGGCGATATCGAGCCCGCGGGCAAGGAGCAGCGGGCCCTGGCTTTCGACCTTATTCTCGTCGTGGAACAGCGAGGTGAGGGCCATGCCGAACACCGCCGCACCGACAGCGCCGGCCGGTGCCTGGTAGTCGTCGAGTTCCCCGGGGCCGAGCGTGCCGTCTGCAAAACTTGCAGCCATGGCGCACAGAAAGGTCTCGTCGTGGTTTCCGGCAGTGTCCAGTGCCTCCCGGGCGCGGGTCCGGCTTTCGACGCCAGGCTGAAAAACCCAGATTTCAGCCGCCTTTAGGGAGGCGGGGATGACGGCGCCTTGGGGAACGATGTCGTGTGCCGACAGGCATGCCCACCATGTTGCCTCACGAGCGGGCAAGCTGTGGGCGAGAAGCTGTAGCATGTCGATCAGCGCGCCCTTCGTCTCGAGTTCCGCCAGCACCTCGGCAATCGAGGCATTGGCCGGAGCGTCGATCCGGGCCTGCAGCACAACATTGCCTTGTGCCAGTATCTTGGCTGCCGGAACGTTTGGCAGCTTCTTCAGATCCCGATAGGGTGAACCATCCGTCATCGCCGTGCCCATCAGTTGATCATTGTCAGAGCGCCCTTGGCGATCAGCAGGCCTGCGGATTTCAGCTCGGTCATGCCACCGCCCTCCAGTTTCAGCATGCCGCCTCCCTTGAGCGAGGCCTGCCCTTGGCCTTCCATCGTCAATTGGGCACCGGCAGTCACCTTGGCAGTCGCCGTGGCCTTTACCTCGATCTGGGTGGAGGAAATTGTGATCTTCGCTGGCGTCATCTCGATCTGCGAGCCGCCGCAGACCAACGTGATCTTCGACCCCGCCGAGAGCTTGAGCGTTGTCGCGACGTCGATGTCGTAGCTTTTTCCAATGTCGTCGGATTTTGCCCCGGTTATCGAGACGGCCTGGTTCGCCTTGACGGTCAACTTGTCGTCGTTGCCGATCGTGGTGGTCCGCTTCTGCGCGATCGAGACCGTCTCCTCGCCTTTGGCGACGGTGAAGCTGTGGTTGCCTTCGCGGATGGTCTCGGTCTTGTCGCCATGAATTGTCTGACGCAGCGTCCCGCCCTTGCGGTGCTCAAGGCCGACCGTAATTTCGGCGTTGTTCTTGACGATCTGCGTGTAGTCGCGTTCAGCCTGGAAACGCACGAGTTCGGCGTCGCGCTTGTCGTCGAAAACGAGCTCGTTGAAGCCGCCTCCACCCTTGGAACTGTTCGTCTTCAGTCCGACCTGCGTCTGGTTCGCTGGCAAGGGGTAGGGTAGCCTGGTATCGCCGTTGTAAACCATGCCGGTGATCAACGGGCGGTCGAGATCACCTTCCTCGAACTGAACGACCACTTCTTGGCCGACGCGCGGAACACCGACCATGCCCCAGCCCTTTCCGCTCCACGGCACAGCGGTGCGGATCCAGCAGGAGGACATGTCGTCGCGACGCCCCAGGCGGTCCCAGTGGAACTGAACCTTCACGCGGCCATATTGATCGGTCCATATCTCCTCGCCCGGCTTTCCGACAACCACGGCGGTCTGCAGACCGGTATGGGTTGGACGCGGTGTCGTCTGCGGCGCGCGAAACGCCATGTCCACGGGTTGAACTTCGAAGATGCAACGGTGGGAATCGCTGCTGTTGCTGCGGTCGAAATCAAGCGTCGGGCCAAGGATGGCTTCGATGAACTCGCGGTCTTCGACATTGGCATCTATCTGCAGCTGATGGCGGGCCTGTAGGACGAGATATTCGTTGTTTTCGGCCTTGCGCGGATGCTTCTTCAGCTTGAATTTGCTGCCTGCGGCCATCTGGCGGACATTGCAAACTCCGTGGGAGCGCTGAGCCTGTGCCGCAAAGCCTTCAACTTTGACCCGCGCATGGTGCTCGCCTTCACGGATGTCGGCATGGCGGCCGGGGTACTCATAAAGCTCGTATGACTTGTAGGCATGTTTGCCCTTCGGAAGCGACTTGACCGATTTCAGGTCCGATTTTGGCTTCTCGAAATCATAGTCCTGAAGAGTCACCTTGCCGGTGCGAATGCTTTCAGCACCTCGCCATTCGAAGACATGATCCTCCGTCCGGCGGTAGCTGGACTCACGGAAGTAGAATTCGAGCTCAGCGCCATCCTCAATGTCCTTGTGGGCACTGGCATCGTCGGCGAGAACGAGGATCTCTTTCGTCTTCTCGTGGGTGAAATAATAGTAGATGCCTTCCTCTTCCATCAGCCTGGACACGAAGGCGAAATCGGTCTCAAGATACTGAACGCAGTAATTGCGCTTGGGATAGGCGTGTTTGGTCGAATTCCGGAAGTCGGAGAATCCGTGCTGACCGAAGATTTCCTTGATCACGTCGATCACCGACTTGTCCTGGAAAATCCGGCAGTTCGACGTCAGTGTCAGGAACCACAGCCACGGTCGAACCTCGGCACGGAAATAACCCCGTCCGGCGTGCGAACCGAGATATTCGGCAGACATGCAGCGACCCTGGAAATAGCGCGTTTTGTCGTTCGGAGCGTCGACTTCCAGCCGCAAACGTTCGCCCACCAGCTTTTGCAGGTCGAGATCGATATCCTGAGACATGAATTCGATCGTCGTATCCGTCATCACGCTCAGGCCTTCCGTGACCTCGGCTCTCATCAGGAAGCCCTTGAGGTCGTTAGGCAATTCGAGGCGGACATGACGTCCTTTGAGGATACTGTTGCTGGTCATTGACGCTTTCCTTCGACCCCAATCAGTTCGGCGGCGCCAGTTCGACCGCGACCAGCTCGCCGTTCTGGTTGAGGCGCGCGATGATGGCGGGATGGACCGACCATAACTGCGCGGGGCTGACGCCTTCCGGCAAAAGGTCGCCCAACGCCGTCATCGAAGGCAGAGACAGGCAGCGGACCGGCTTCGGGTAGGGTTTTTCGTCGGTCGCCATGGCAGAGAGATGCATTTCGCCATCCAGCAGCCAGAAAGATTGCCCCACCTCGACGAGAAGAATCCCCTCATCTCCACCCTCATGATTGGTCTCAGCGTTCTGCATCAGAGGCTCTCCAAAAGGGCTGCCAATTCGGGGTCGATCTCAGAGTCTGCCGATCCGCCAGTTTCGTCGGCGAACTGGGCAAGCAAGTCATCAAGGCTCGTGTCGTCGTCGGACGAGGTGACGCTCCCGGCATCGAGATCGAATTCCACCTCCGCGTCGGGCGAGGCATTGACATCGGCTTCCGCTTTGCCTGGCTTTGCGGAAGGGGCCGCCCCAAAGGAGATGACGGTATCGTCCATGCTGACGGGACGTGTCGGTGTAACCGTCCAAGGTCCGGCGAGCATCGCGCCGCCGAGCGATTGGAAAGACCCCTGTCGGATTTCCGTGCGCCCCTTGATTGACAGGATCGGGATGAACCCACGGGCAACGACCTCGGCTGTGCCACGCGTATCCAGAAGCCGTTCAGTGCATGGCAACGCCACCTGGTCGCCGTGCTGGTCGGTGATGACGTGCATCGGCATGTCACCGAGCGTCATCACCTTGCCCAGTTCAACAGTTTTGCCACTGCGGATAACGGTGGCAGCCATGAGGATGGTCGACAGGATCACCGGATTGGCCCAGAGCATGCCTTTGAGGCCATTGCGCAGCGTAAACTCCTCGAAGTCGAACGGCTCGACTGGTTCGGTCTTTCGGCCATACGGCAGGCGCAGAAGAAAGCGTGGAGACGCAAGGCCAAGATGGGCTGCCTCTGGGATGGCGCGCAGATCGTCCCAGGTCTTGGCAACGAGCGGATGGCGGTCATGCTTGCGCGTTTCGAGGAATTGCGGCGAGATGGCCGCCACGAATGGCGCGTTCATCCAAGCCGAGATCTTCGACATGCGGGCCAGCAGCTCCGCATGAGGCGGGATTTCTTCGAGCGTGTAGAGGCCGAACGCGGCGGACAGCGCGCCCTGTCGATCATCGAGCCGGGGCTCCTCTGCCAGCATCCTGAATAGCCCGCTTTCCGACAATTCGTCTTGGGCCGAGAGGTCGGCTGCCCATTCCTCGGCGGAAACATCGTAGAGCACGAGTTCGAGGTTTGCGCCCGTCTCGACCCGCCGGGCCAAGAGTTCCAGGCTGCGCCAGGTGGCTTCCACAGCCTGGAAATCCGGATGATGGAGGATGGCGCGCATCGCGCCCGACAGAGACTCGTCAATGGCGGCGAGCATCCCGTCCTGCGCGGGGTTGGGGGCCGCATGGACATGGGGGCCGACGATCCGGGCAATAAGCTCAGAGGCTAGGCTCGGCGGTGCCAACCGATCCCTGCTGTCAGCGATGAGCTTGCTGAATTCGCCGAGCCTGCGATCAGCTGGAACGGCGCTGCCATTGGCGCGCTTTTGGGGCAGAGGGACGAAGTCCGCGTGAGCGCTGGCAAAGCCCTGCAATTCGGCCATGGCCAGCTGATCGGCCCGGGCGACGCGCTGGCGAAGACCGGCAAGTTCCGCGAACAGGGCAACATTGTCGTACAATGCATCGGGATGCAGGTCGTCGATGCTCCTTAGAGGAACTTCGACACTCGTGCCATCGGCCCCTATGGGCAGGACAAGCGTCGTAGCGAAGCGAGCGATGACATCATCGATGTTGTCAACGTCGAAGCGGATCGGCTTGCGAGCCGCAAGATCGTCACCGATCTCGATGATGCCACGCGCGGCCCGACCGGAAAAATCGCCAAGAAGCGCAATGCGAAATTTCTGCCGCGGCAGATCCAGCTCCGCCGGGCGTTCAGCCGTCAAGACGCCGAAGGCAGACAGGATCGCTGCCGCCGGATCCTCAATGTCCGTACCTTCTTCCGTCTGATTGTTGTCAAGGCCCGCCAGGAGTCTTGAGAGGTCGTCATCCGTGTCGGGTTCCGTGACTTCGTCCTCGCCTTGCGCTCCCGCGGCGAGCGCACCCAGCAGGGCATTCAGGTCGTCGTCCGGCGCCGTCCCGGTCGGATCGTCATCAGCGTAGGGCTTCGGCTCCTCAGAGGCTTCCTCATCCAGTCGAAGCTCTGTAGCCTGCGTCACTTGAGGGTTGTCGGGAGAGCTTTCCGGCAGCTCGTAGGCCAGAGCATTGACGGCATCTTGACCTTCAACGTTCAGCGGCAACAGGGTGCCGATGTTGCCCAGATCCGCGGCATGTAGCTCATCAACGTCGTCGCCGAGATCGTTCAACAGAGCATCGAGATCGTGGTCCGCAGACGGATTCGCTTCCGTGGAAGAATCGGAGACCTGTTCGGGCACTTGGATGAGGTCGGCATCCTCGGGGATTTGGCTGGCCTCGCCGGAAGCAACGACTAGTTTCAGCCGATCCATTCCAGATGCGGTGGAGGCGCTTTCGTCGACCGCTTCCGCAACCGGCGTTGTACGTAGGGAATTTAGGATCGCCTTGACTTCGTCGCGCCCCGAAGGCGCCTCGGTGGTCGGTATTGCAGCCCGCAGGCTTTCGAGCGCATTCGAGCGGTTGTCGTGCAGATTTTCTGCCGAACAGGAAAACCCCGTCAGTGCCGCGAGCGTGGAGGGATCGGAGAGCAGCTTTCCGATCAGATCTTCTGCTCCGGTCTTGCCGTCCATGTAAGTCACGAGATGGCTGAGTTTTGTCCGTGCCTCCAGAAGCTTGCGCAGCGGCTCAACGTTTCTCGCGATCGCCGCCGGAGAAAAATCTTCCAGGCATTCGAAGGCCAAGTCGATGGAGAGGTTGCCTTCGCCTGTCAGCATGTTGGCTACGTGGAAAGCCGCGCGCGGGCGGATCGCTTTCATGCGTTCGTCGAAGTTGTCGACATCAATTTCCAGGAACTTGCGATCGGCGACCGCCGGCAGGAGGGCAGCCGAGTTGCCGGAGAGATCGGCCATCACGCCCATGACGAATGGCAGCTGCACGGACTTCTCAGCTCCGTACACTTCCACGTCATATTCGATCTGCACCCGCGGCGCTCTGTTGCGCGCTACGAATTTTTGACCGCTTTTCGACATCGCACCTACCCTAACACTTCCATGAAAGGGCAAGCGTCAAGACATTCGACGAGACCCCTATTGCATGGTTAGTGCCTGGGAAGTGCAAAGAGGTTCGACCTCGAGAGAAAAAACCGCAGCGCCCTTTTCTATGGCGAGGGTGCGTTGTTCCGAGGGCGGAGAGTGTTCTCGCCGAAGTGCCTTTCAACACACTTAAGCCGTCAATTCCTTGACGCTTTCGAAGATCGAGAAAATGTCATCCATTGTATCACTGAGATTTTTGGCCTTCTCTGCGATCGTGTCCTTGTTGAAGGCCTTGATCTTGTCCCTCAGGGTGCGATCATCGACGTCGGCGCCATTCTTAACGAGTATGTCCGCCAATTCGGCCAGATAACGCTCACGTTTTGCGAGTGTTTCGGACAACAATCGAACCTCACTCTTGAGCTTCATGCATGCCGCGCCGACCTTGACCCCTTCCTTCAATGTCGTGGCCGACTTCATCTCTGCCTGCATTTTTCCGGCATTCAGCGATACATTGTCGATGCTGTGCCGGAACTTAGTCACATTGTCGCGGTAAAATTTTCTTGCTTTTTCAGCCTTATCGCCGGCATTGTCCTTATCCTTTGAGGACGCTCGTTTCTGCTCAAATTTCTGCTTTTCTGTGAGGAAATTCTTCAGCGCTTCATCGAGATCTTGTTGTAGCTGTGCCTCTTTCTTTGATTGCTGCAAGAATTCCGTTTGGAGGGAGCGCAGTGTCCTCAGGATGCCGACAATAGCCGTGAGGTCGGTGCCATGGGAGGCAGCAAGCTTGGTCGCGCTTGCAGCAAGCTTGATCACGGAGGCCGTGATAAAAGTAATGAGCTTGACGCGCGCCTCGAATAGGTTCTCGTCGTCATTTTTTTCGTTTTCCAGCCGCTTCGTGACACGATTTTCCGCGTCCTCTTTGGCTGAATCCAGCAACTCCTGGATTTTCTTGTTCGCCGTCGAAGCGATGGACATCGCCTGTTGGTGATCCTGCGGATCGGGTTCGCCCGTCCCCAAAAGCGCGTCAACCTTCTTGGCCACCGCGAAGGCGTATAGCGTTATTTCCTTCTCCTTTGCCTCCAACGCCCCCCTGGCTTCGTTCTCCAGTCGTTTGAGAAGCGATTCCGGTACGGGCTTTTTGCGCTTCGTCGTGACAACGATTTCCATTCTCACAGTGTATTTCGGTATCTGGACGAGTTTGCTCTTGGGTCTATTGCGAACCAGATCGACGATGTAAAATTTGTGCGTGGTTTCCATTATCTAGATATCCCTTTATTCCAATATATTGGCTCATTCAGTCGAAGGCGTAGGTGAAATCACCCTCGGCGATGTCGATGGCGATCCGCTCGACCTTGCCGCCGTCAAGCATGCGGGTCAGGACTTCCGTCGAGATTGTCGGCAGCAGCGTGTTGGTCACGATGGCGTCGATCATGCGCCCGCCGCTTTCGAGCTCCTGGCAGCGCGATACGATCGTGTCGACGACCGCGTCCGAATAGGTGAAGGGCACGTCATAGGTGCCTTTGACACGCTTGCTGATGCGTTCGAGTTGCAGCCGCGTGATGCGGGAAACCAGGTCGGGCGTGAGCGGATAATAGGGGATTGTCACCATGCGGCCGAGCAGGGCGGGTGGGAAGACTTTCAAGAGCGGCTCGCGGAGGGCCTTCGCCATGCCATCGGGTTCGGGCATCAACTCGGGATCGGCGCACAGGTCCATGATGAGCTCCGAGCCGACATTGGAGGTCAGAAGTATCAGCGTATTGCGAAAGTCGATCGCCCTGCCCTCGCCATCCTCCATGATGCCCTTGTCGAAAACCTGGAAGAAGATTTCGTGCACATCGGGATGGGCCTTCTCCACCTCGTCCAGCAGCACGACGGAATAGGGCCGGCGCCGCACCGCTTCCGTCAGGACGCCGCCCTCGCCATAACCGACATAGCCGGGAGGGGCGCCCTTTAGGCTGGAAACGGTGTGAGCCTCCTGGAATTCCGACATGTTGATGGTGATGACGTTCTGCTCGCCGCCATATAGGGTCTCGGCCAGCGCAAGCGCGGTTTCCGTCTTGCCGACGCCGGACGTGCCAGCCAGCATGAAGACGCCAACCGGTTTTGACGGATTGTCGAGCCCGGCGCGGGATGCCTTGACCCGCTTGGCGATCATTTCCATCGCGTGGTCCTGCCCGATCACCCGTTTCGACAGGTGGTCGGCCAGGTTGAGAACGGTACGGATCTCGTCCTTGACCACGCGGCCGACCGGGATTCCCGTCCAGTCCGATACGATTGCGCCGATCGACTGGGCATCGACGATCGGGAACATCAGCGGCGTCTCGCCCTGCAGGGTGGCAAGTTCCGCCTGCTTGCGCCGCAGCTCCGCGATGGCCACCTCGCGCTCGTCGCCCGAGAGCACCGTACCGGTCGCGGCGGTGGCTGCTTGTCCGCCGCCCTTTGTCTCGATCGGTTGACCGCCTTCGCGCAGCCGGGCGCGCAGGTTGAGGATTTCGCCAACCAGTGATTTTTCGCTGTCCCAGCGGACCGTGATTTCGTCGAGCCACACACTCTCAGTTACAAGCTCGGCTTCGACCCTGGCGCGACGATCCGTGACCTCTGCGCCGGCGGTTTCGTCGCGGCCGATGATTTCCAGTTCGGTCTTCAGAGCATCGATGCGACGCCGGCAATCGTCTACGGGGGCGGGTACCGCATGCAGGCTGATCGACACGCGGGCGCAGGCGGTATCGAGCACGCTCACCGACTTGTCGGGGAGCTGCCGGGCCGGGATGTAGCGGGCCGATAGCCTGACGGCCGCCTCAAGCGCCTCATCGAGGATCTGCACCTTATGGTGCCGTTCAAGCATCGAAGCCGTACCACGCATCATCAATATGGCCTTTGCCTCATCAGGTTCGGCGACCTGGACGACCTGGAAACGTCGGGTCAGGGCAGGGTCCTTCTCGATGTGCTTCTTGTATTCGGCCCAGGTCGTGGCACCGATCGTGCGCAGGGTGCCGCGCGCCAGCGCCGGTTTCAGCAGGTTGGCGGCATCGCCCGTGCCTGCTGCTCCTCCAGCACCAACAAGCGTGTGGGTTTCATCAACGAACATCACGATCGGGACGGGGCTTGCCTGGACCTCTTCGATCACGCTCTTCAGGCGGTTTTCGAACTCGCCCTTCATCGAGGCGCCTGCCTGCAGCAACCCCACGTCGAGGGAAAGAAGCCGCGCTTCGCGTAGCGCCGGTGGCACATCGCCACGGACGATGCGCAGCGCGAAACCCTCGACGACGGCGGTCTTGCCGACGCCGGCTTCGCCGGTGAGGATCGGATTGTTCTGCCGGCGGCGCATTAGCACGTCGATCACCTGGCGGATCTCGTCGTCACGCCCGACGATGGTGTCGATCTCTCCATTGCGGGCTTTTTCCGTCAGGTCCGTGCAGAACTGCTCCAGAGACTTTCCGCCTGCCAACTGGCCGGGCATCGCGCCGGAGGCCTCGCCTGGCGCACTGGAAGCCAGCGATGTGCCGTCCTGGGAGGCAAGTCTCTCCTCGGGTGAGCCATTCAGGATGTCATTGAAACATTCCGCCAAATCCTCGGCTCGGATCTTGCGGAATTCGCCTGATATTCCATCAAAGACGCTTTTCAGCCTGGCTGCCTTAAGTATTCCCAGAATCAGGTGTCCGGTCCTGACATGGTTGCTGGCGAACTGAAGCGACGCGTAGACCCAGGCCCGCTCGACTGCGTCTTGAAGGTGAGGCGAGAGATCTGAAATCGAGGTCGACCCGCGCGGCAGAGCATCGAGGCTCTGCACCAGATCGGAGGCGACCCGTGCCGGTTCCAGTTCATAGTGGCGAATGATCCGGTGAAAGTCGCTGTCCTGCCCCTGCAGGATCTGGTGGATCCAGTGAACCAGTTCGACATAGGGATTGCCCCGCATCTTGCAGAAAACGGTAGCACTTTCGATCGACTGGTATCCCAGCCGGTTCAGTTTTCCAAACAATGCGACGCGGCTGATGTCAGACATGGTCGTCCTTCTCGATGGTTGGCCCGAAAACAGGTTCAGGGCGCATGCTGCGCCGGAGCGGTGAGATGCAGATCATCGGCGTCGGTTGTTGTTCGCATGCCGATCCAGCTCGTGTGCCCAAGTGATCCAGAGTAGCCGAGGACCGTCGGCGGAACTTCATTCCTGTCGAGCACCAGGTTCAGCTCCCATTCCAAAGTGTCGCCCGCGTAGCCGCGGATGATTGCGGCCAATCGTTTGAGGCTTTGTCCGCCTGGCAACAGGCGGCGGTAGTCCTCGAGCGAGAGGGGGCCCATACGGATCCGGAAACGGGCCTCGCGCGACCAGACCTTCTCACCCAGACTCGCGCTTCCGCCGAGGCATGCAGTCCCGAGACGGCCCCGATCATGGCGTTCGAGATGCAGCCAACTGCCAATAAAGCTCTCGATGCTAGTCTCGGCACGGAAGAAGCGTGAAAGGATTGCCTTGAGGCCAGCCTCACTGCGCGGGGTGGCCGCGAGCAGGCCGGCGAAATACCGCTTGGCAAGATCGGGCATCGCGTCCCGGCATTCGAAGCTTTCGCCGGCTAAGCCTGCCAGCGCATCGAGCTTGGTGCCGAATGGGTCGTCGTCCGGGCGGTCGAAGGAGGGGGCCGGTTCGCCTGTCGCCCATGCTCGGTACAGCAGTGACATCATCCGGTGGTGGAAGACGTCGGCAAAGGCGACGAGCGTGGGGTCCTGGTGATTGCGCTGTCGGTCTCGAGCATATTCGGTGAGATGCAACGGTAGTGCGCCATTCGGTCCGAAGAGACCGAAGAAGCGTTGCGTCAGACGATGGTGTCCCGCTTCCTCGTCGGTCGAGAATGCCGAGATCGTGGATGTTGGAAAGGCGAGTTCCGGTGCCTGGGATAGCCGGACAGCGTCCTGCGATGGACGGCGCGACCGTCCGAGACGGGGACGGTCGGAATGGGTCGCTTCAATCAGCCGCAAGGCTTGAAAGATGTGGTGGGACTGCGGATCTGTTCCGAGCGCGGCAAGGCGGCTCAGATCAGGGCCCGCCTCCCGCTTTTCGCCGGCCATCTCGCGATAACCCCTCGCTGCTGTGAATGAATGACGGTCTCTGTGAAGCTGTTGAGCGACACGTACTTCGCGAAGAATGCTTCCAGCACCGCACCAAGCAGGTAGCAGCCAGACCCCTCGAAGAAGCTTTCGTCAAAACCGACACGCATCTCCAATCCGCGCACCGCGGTGGACAGAACCTGTTCGGCCATACGGCGAACAATCGGTCTCGACGTGACGGAGATCAGTCCTTCCATCTGCTTGGCGAGCGCCGGTTCGCCAAGGGGCGTATAAAGTCCGATCAGTTCGCGCAGGGCACTGGCTCCCTTGCCACGATCCGCATCGGCCAGCGAAAGATAGTTGAGGCTCAGATGGCTCACTAGCTGCCAGGCGCGCGCGCCTTCGGCCAGGCTCTCGCGCGGTCGGGTGGGTGGTATGATCGCGCGGATCTCTGAGACTGGACCGCCGTCGGGAAGGGTGAAGTCGGTCTCGGTGCCACCGATCGCGGTCAGCATGGGGAGATCGCGATTTGTGCACAGTGCCTTGACGGCCAACTGCTTTACGTTGCCGGGATAAGGCGCCTGGTTGCGGTCGCTTAGCGATAGATAGACTTCCGCCCCGAGATACGAAGTGCGGGTCCCCTTCAGCCGCTGTTTTTCGGAGCGTTGACGTAAGCGACGACGAACATTGTAGTAGGCAGTATGCGTGTCAGCGAAGGGGGAGAAATCCTGAGAGCTGTAGAAGGGCTTGAAGGCAATGTCCTCAGCCCCATCACCAGAAATCCCGATGACTTCCTCGAGCTCATAGATCTCGTAGTCCAGCGGCGCCGTGCGATCGACTGTCACGAGATGGTCGACCTCGGTACCGGGAATCGCCACCCGGTCGCAACGCTTCGAAAAGAGGTTGATTGCCGGAACAGCAAACAAGTCGAAGCTGCGTGCAGTAATCGATTTCAGCGCCGAGTTTCCCTCAGCCAGCAGAATGTAAATGTCGAGATCATCGCCTTCGGCACGTCGTATCGCAGGCTGAAGTCCGCAGAGATCGACGAAGAAGAAGCGCTGCGGCATAGCGAAGTATTCCTGCAGCAGTCGGTAGCCCTCAAAGGACTGGCCGGGAACAGGCAGGAGGGCCTCCTCAGGCTCGAAGCCACGAGGCTGAATGGACCTTCCGAGCGATAGCGACCAGTCCTTGCGCCTGTCTGTTGAACGTCCAGCCAGCCCGATACCCTTGGCGAGGATCGCCTCGTAGAGGCGCCATGCTTCGGCGCCTGGCCCGGACAAATGAAGTGTGAGGCGGTCGAGGGGCAGGTTGTGGAGCGGGATACCGCCATTGCGCCTGATGCGCAGACGCAGTGCCGCCTTCGCTCCATTGTCCCTTGCCAGGCCAGCTGCCACCAGCTCGCCCCTGCCATCGATGTACTCCGCTTCGGAAAGCTCGATAGGCCACAGTGTCAGGTCCTGCGATGTCCGAAACTGGCAGGCGGTCTGTTCGCCATCCATCAGCCTGCCACGAAGTGACGTCCCTCGGGGTAGTGTGACGCCGTCGTTGATGCCACCCTGAGCCGCGTCCGGCACCATCCGGACAATCGTCATGGAGGGCGTAGGCGCCAGGAAATGCGGATAGACGATTTCGAGCAGATTCTGGGTGAAGACCGGATATTGCAGTTCGAGTTCCAGCTGCACGCGGGCAGAGAGGAATGCGAATCCTTCGAGCAGGCGCTCGACATATGGATCCAGAACCTCGATCTGCTTCATCCCCAGCCGGGCGGCGATTTTCGGATAGGCCTCGGCGAATTCCGCGCCCATCTCCCGGATGTAGCCAAGTTCACTTTCATAGTGTTTTAGAAGCCTTGTATCCATGCCTTCACCCTTGCCGCGTCAGCGTGATCTCGCCATTCGTGACGTCGAGTTCGGTGCGCAGGTAGAGGTCAACGGGTACAGGCTCCGCCCAGAGCTCGCCGCGAATGTCGAACGAGACGACGGTGCTGTTGCCGCTCTCCTGTCGCATCTGGATATCGAGTGTCTGCGGCAGGATGCGTGGCTCGAAGGTCTCGATCGCCTTACGCAGGGCAAGTCTGATTTCGTCAGCGCGGTTGCGGGTGCTGGACGAGCCCGACAACGGAGGAACGCCGTAATTCAGCGTGGAAGCAGCAACATGGGGAAAGAGCGCGAGCTCATGTTCAGCCTCCATGTTCGACGTGTTGAGCAACCAGGCAAGGTCGCGTTGTATGATTTCGCGAAGCCTTGCAATATCGATCATCCGGCCGGAACCTGGCTCGGTGGAAATGCGTGGTGCATCGTCCGTCAGCCGATCAAGCAGCGAGGGTTGTAGTCGCTCGGCGAGAAGTCGGTCAGCCATGGTCGGCGCTCGCCTCCCCTGTCTGCCCGATTGTCAGGTCGCGAAGGTCCATCAAGGCGCATTCCCCCGTATCGGTTGCCAGAAGTCGCTGGCCGACACCTGCGGCCGAGCCGCTTTCTTGGTCCAGCCAGTCAGTCGCAAGCGCCAGCCTATGGCGGTTGCCGGCAGCTTCGACGGTCCCGGCATAGCGCGTGGGGATAAGAACGATTGCGTCACCACCGTTTGACCAGGTTACGTTCGCCGGCATCCAGACCCGATCCCTGAGATCGACCGGTGATTTCATGGCGATCCGTGAGATGGCGGTGAACGGGACCCAGAAGTAGCGCCCGTTGGCGATGACTTCCAGAAGCGGGCCGAGCCGCGGATCAGCATCGGCGATCCAGGAAAACGCGATTTCGTTGAGGTTGCCTGGAGAGGCTGCGGCGGCCTCGAACGCGCGCAGCCGCAATTCTTGGGCGGCACGGCGGCTGCCGTCGGCCTCCATCCGTAGCGCCTCGACCATCCAGGCAATCCATTCCTGCGGTTCGCCGAAGATCAATGGTTTTTCTTCTCCACGAAAAACCTTTTCCCGGGCGATCTCGCAGATTATCGCCATGCGATACATGTGGGCCATGTCGCTCGCCTGCGGGTCGAGGGTCGCACAGACCTTCAGTTGGATGATCGCGCGCTTCCATTGGCTCTGCACGCAGAGCAGTTGGAACAGGAAAACCCGCAGGCGGGCGTCTTGCGGTGCCTTGCGGATCGCATCCTGCAAGGCGTCAAGAGCGCCGTCGAGATCACCCAGTTTGAGAAGTTGCTCGGCCGTCATGAGGTCCGTTCAGTCACGAGTGGATTGGGGGGCGCCGGCCATGGCGTCGCCATGACCGGCGAACCGGTTCCCCGACGGGTTACTTCACGTCGTAGTTTGCGCGGTTGAGGACACGGCTCCACTTGGTTTCGCCCTGGGCGCCCGACGCCTTGCTCATGCGGCCGTCCGAGCCCTGTTTGAAGTACTCGATCTTGATGGCGCCGTATTCGAACGTGACCTTTTCGTCGGCCGAGTCGTCGCCGCCGGTCCAGCTCATTTCACTGATCATGACCATCTTGAAATGGATCTTCATGAAGGTGGCACCGGAACTGCCGCCACTGCCACCAGAACGACGCAGCTCGAGAATCGCTTCGTCGAAATGCTTGCCCGAGCAAAGGGCCGCAAAGAGGCCGCACGAGCCTGTATCGGTACGCTTTTCAATGGTCACGGGTTCGAAGTCTGCTTTGCCGGCGCCGCCGCCGCCCTTGTAGGAGCCGATGCTGACAACGTTTTTGGCGCTGAAATCGAAGCTCTTCAGTTCAAAGGCTTTCTTGTCTGCCATATCTGCGTCGAGTGTTTCGCCGACGACATCGGTCTGACCCGGGAAATAGAGAAAGGCATCGATGGACATGAGGTTTACCCTTTAGTGATGGATGGGATTGTTGTCAGAGCGGTCAGTTCCGACCGCGCTGAGAGGGAAGCTTGGATACCAGGCGCAGCGATACGGTTAGGCCTTCAAGCTGATAGTGAGGGCGAAGGAAGAATTTCGAGGTGTAGTAGCCCGGATTGCCTTCGACCTCTTCCACCAGCACCTCTGCAGCGGCCAGGGGATGCCTTGCCTTCACCTCTTCCGGTGAGGTTTCCGCGTTGAAGTCGACATACTTGTTGATCCAGTCCTGGAGCCAGGTCTGCATGTCGGCGCGTTCTCGGAAGGAGCCGACCTTGTCGCGAACAATGCACTTCAGGTAGTGGGCGAAACGGCAGGTCGCGAACATATAGGGCAGGCGTGCTGCGAGGTTCGCATTCGCGGTGGCATCCGGATCGTCGTATTCCGCCGGCTTCTGCAAAGACTGGGCACCGATGAAGGTCGCCATGTCCGAGTTCTTGCGGTGAATGAGTGGCATCATGCCATTGCGCGCCAATTCGGCCTCGCGACGGTCTGAGATCGCGATCTCGGTGGGGCACTTCATGTCCACACCGCCGTCATCTGTCGGAAAGGTGTGGGTCGGAAGGTCGTCCAATGTGCCGCCGGATTCCACGCCGCGGATGCGTGTGCACCAGCCATATTCCTTGAACGAGCGGGTGACGTTGCGCGCCATGCCGTAGGCAGCATTGACCCAGCAATATTTGTCGGAGGATGCGCCTTCGGTGTCTTCCTGGAAGGCGAATTCGTCGACGGGATCGGTCTTGTCTCCATAGGGCTGGCGACCGAGGAAGCGCGGCATTGCGAGCCCGAGGTAGCGGCTGTCCTCGCTTTCGCGAAGCGACCGCCATGCGGCATATTCCGGGGTCTGGAAAATCTTCGTCAGATCGCGCGGATTGGCGAGTTCAGACCAGCTGTCCATCTGGAACAACGCGGGAGCCGCTGCCGTAAGGAACGGTGCATGGGCGGCCGCCGCTACCTTCGATATCTCGCTGAGCAGTTCAACATCCTGCGGGCTGTGGTCGAAGTAGTAGTCGCCAACGAGGCAGCCATAGGGTTCGCCGCCAAACTGGCCGTATTCCTCCTCGTATAGCTTCTTGAAGATCGGCGACTGGTCCCAAGCGGTGCCCTTGAACTTGCGAAGCGTCTTGGAGAGATCTTTCTTGGAGATGTTGAAGACCCGGATCTTCAGCATCTCATCGGTTTCGGTATTGTTGACCAGGAAATGCAGACCGCGCCATGCACTCTCCAATTTCTGGAGGTCCACATGGTGGAGGATCAGGTTGACCTGTTCCGTCAGCTTCCGGTCGATTTCGGCGATGATGCTTTCGATCGAACGGAGCGCGTCGTTGGAAACGAGTCTCTCGTTCAGGAGGACTTGTTCGGCCAATGTCCGCACCGCCTCTTCGACGGCGGAACGAGCCTGATCCGATTTCGGACGGAACTCCTTTTGAAGCAGAGCTGCGAATTCGCTCGATGCGAAGATAGTTTCCGTTGCCGGTTCGGACCCGGCTGTCAGCTGCGTCGTGTCGTTCACGGCTTATTCCTCTGTGTCGACGGTCTTGGATGGTGTGGCTGAACCCGAGGTCAGAGCCTTCAGCAGGGTCGGGTCCTGAATGATCTGCGCCATAAGGTTTTCGGCGCCGGTCTTGCCGTCCATGTAGGTGGTCAGGTTCGAGAGTTGGGTGCGAGCCTCAAGCAGTTTGCGCAGCGGCTCGACCTTCCGGGCGATTGCGGCGGGCGAAAAGTCCGCAAGGCTCTCGAAAGTGATGTCGATGGCGAGATTGCCGTCTCCGGTCAGCGTGTTGGGTACGGTGAACGCGGCGCGGGGTCGCATCGACTTCATGCGGTCGTCGAAATTGTCGACGTCGATTTCCAAAAATTTCCGGTCCGCCACTGAGGGAAGCGGCTCTTCGGACTTGCCTGTCAGGTCCGCCATAACCCCCATGACGAATGGCAGCTGTACGGATTTTTCTGCACCGTACACTTCCACGTCGTATTCGATCTGAACGCGCGGTGCGCGATTGCGCGCGATAAACTTCTGACTGCTTTTGGCCATCTCTGGGTTCCCGTGTTCGTCTGACGGTGAGTGCCGTCAGGGAACCCAAAGGTTCATGCGATCTGCATTTCAGTCGTCGTTTTGCGAAAAACCGCCGATCAGGGCTGCGTTCTCGATCCCCTGTGGTGCCATGTCCCGGAGTATGGTGACGAAATCGGCTGAGACGAGCCGCCGTGCCCGGTGAAGCAGGAGAGGGACGGGGCTCGACGGTTCCTGATGAGTGTAATACTCGATGATCCGGTCGATTGCTTTCCTGACATCGTCTGGAGACGTGATCGCGCCGTCGGGAGTTGCGCGCGTGGATGCCGCGGTCATCAGCCGGTTTTCAGCATGTTCCTCAAGCTCTTCCGCAATCGTTTCGGTTTCGACCACGACGTGGGAGGCGATCCGGTTGCGGATGTCGTGGAGCATCCTGTTTAGAGGATCAAGATCCGGGGCCCTTCCGCCCAGCTTTTCGTCGAGTGTTGTTTCGATCGATTTGACATGGGCACGGCACAGATCCACGGCATTCGATATGGCCACCAGTTTCCCGGGATCGGTATCTTGAAATGCCGCAGAGATGGTCTGCTGCGTGGGAACGACGTCGGCCTCAGATCCTGGGGCGATCTCGCCGTCCGCGATCTGTAGGTCTCGCAGGGCGAAGCGTCCGAAGGCACGGCTGTCTGTCAAAGCAGCGGAGCGAAGGGCGGCGAGCACTGTCGAGCGATCTATCAAACCGAGCACGGCATTAATCCGCATGGTCGGATCATCGTCGTCTTCCTCGTCCAGCTTCGGATGGATGCTGTCCCAGTAGTCCTGGAGCGCTTGGCGCAGATAGTCGAGAGCTTTCTCGAAGCCCGGCAATCCTTGGGTTTTCAACATGGCATTCGCCAGGATCACGGAAGTTCGAATATCCCTGGAGCGAGCGAGCAGGTCGATAGCGTTCCGGCAGACCGTTCCGTAATCCGGTTCCTGCGGAGGGATGACAGACGTGCCGACGACCCTTTCCTCACCGACCTGACTTGCGAGGACCAGTGCGGTGAAATCGGAATCATATTCAAGGTCGGGGCCGCTCGGCGCGTCGTCGCCGAAGCTGCGTAGCAGATTGTCCAGATCCAGCATGACGTCTCCTTAGGGGTATGCGAATTGTGGTATGCCGATGTGGGCTAGAGAATTTTCCGTGCGGCGGTCAGGAATTGTTCCCGCTCCCGGCTATCGAGGATGTTTTCGGAGATAGCTCGAACAAGCTCCTCCGGTGTCGTTGCCTCACGTGCGGCGCGCTTGACCAGAATGTTGGCCATTGGCCCGACATGCGGCCGCATGATGTCCGTGAGGCGCGAGAGGATCACTTCCGAATAGCCCTCATTGGGGGAGATCAAAGTCGGGGTGTCCGCCAGGGCCCGTTGCATCGCGGTGCGCATGTCACGCCGCTCGATCTCGTCAGGAAATTCCTGCAGCACCGTTTCGATCATTTGTTCGATGCTGGTCGACTTTCCGGCTGCACGTCGTGCGATCACCTTACCCATCGGCCCAATGCTCCTTGTCAGGAACTGTTCTACCTTTCCCAGAGTCTGCGCATTTATTCGCTCGATCATGGAGCCGGATAGCGAGCCATCGAGGCGCGTGATGGTTCGGGGCAGTGCCGTGACTTCGATCAGTCCGGTGCGGTCGGCTCGGGGAAGTGCCATTTCCAGTGCATCCCGCATCTCTGCCGCATTGGCATAGCGCTTGGCAGGTTCCACACTCATCGCCTTGGAAACGATGTCGTCCAATGCTTGCGGGATGGAGGGCACGATTTCGCTCGGTGGTGTAAATCGGCCGTCCCGAACCGCCTCGAACAGTGCCTCTATTCCACCACCCTTATAGGGTTTGCGACCGGTGAGCAGTTCGTAGAGCAGAACGCCGCCGGCATAGATGTCGGCGCGGGCATCGACCTCCGAGCCCATCAACTGTTCGGGTGCCATGTAGGAAGGCGTACCGACCATGCCGGCGCCGGTCGCATCCATGGCAGTGAGCCGGGCGATGCCGAAGTCCGTCAGCTTGACGGTCCCTTCCTCTGTCAGCATCACATTCGCCGGCTTCAGGTCGCGGTGGACGATCCCGGCTGCATGGATGCAGGCGAGTCCGGCCAGGATTTGCGACATGATCGCGTGCACTTCTTCCAATGGCAGGTGCTCGGCGCCGCCGCGACGATCCTCGAGCGTGATCGAACGGACGCGTTCCATGACCAGATAGGGAACGCCATCCAACTGCAGATATTCGAAGATCGTGACCAAGTTCGGATGGAGCACGCGCCCGGCGGCGCGAGCCTCACGGGCAAACCGCGTCAGCCATTCCTCGCTGCCTGCCGCCTTGACCAGGTGCTGGTGGATTGTCTTGATGGCTACGGGGCGGTCGATATCCGGGTCCTGACCAGCGTATACCACGCCCATGGCACCCTCGCCGAGCGTGCCGTCGATCCGGTATTTGCCGATGAAGCGTCGTTCTCCGCCCGCTACGATGATCGTTTCGTCAGACATCGATCATGCTCATTGCGCGTTCGAGGCTGCGTCGCATGCGATTGAAGGAGACCGAAAGCGAACTGATCTCATCCTTGCCGGGCTTCTGATATTCCGGTTGCGAGAAGTCGCCCATGCTGACCTTTTCCGCGAGGTCCGACATGCGACGGACTGGCCGCACGACGATGCGTCCCAGCATGAAGTTCGTGAGCACGAAGACAAGGAGGAAGACCAGGGTAAGACCACCGACCAGAATGAATCCGGTCTCGCGAGCCCGCTTTTCGACAATGGACATCGGGGCAGAAATTATCTGCGCTCCGACGGTTTCCCCCATCTTCCAACCAAATCCATTGTGCGGACCATACAAGTCGACCATCGCCGGTGGCGCGGCTTCCGGTGTCGAATGGCAGGTCAGGCAGCCTTCCTGGGTGATCGTGAGGGGAAATGCGACGGTGAAGAAGCGGCTTCCGTCGTTTTCGACCACGGTGGTGATGCGGTCGAGCGAGGTATCGGCCCGCAATTGCTCGATCAGTTCCGCCTCCAACTCTGTCGGCACGTTCGCGGGGTTCGTCGGATTAAGCGCCGCTTCCTTGTAGCTGAAATCGGGGAAATGCTTCTGGAACGTCGCGAAGACCGTGCGTGCCGCATACGCAGAGACAGTTTCTGGCATGAACAGGATGTCGTTGTTGTCTGACAGCAGCGGGTCGATGCTGTTCAGCGTGTAGGAGCGGACTGCGATTGCATTGGAACGTAGCAGACTGATCGACTGCATGATCTCTTCGGTCGCTGATTTCTGAACAAAGAAGAACGAGGCGACGGTCGCTGCGGCAATGCCCACGAAACATGCGAAGAACAGCACGATGTTGTATTTCAGGCGCAGGCCCATGGATCTTTGTCCTTGAATTCACGCTTGGCGCGCGGTTGAACTGAGCGCGGTCCGGTGGCCACGGATGGAGTTACGAGATCAGATCGAGCTGCTGTCTGCGATTGAGAAAACCTGTGGTCTCCTCCGAACGACTTGTCTGAAAAGCCTTGATTGCGTCGCGGGTTTGCGGGCCGAAAATACCGTCGACGAGGCCATTGTAGTGGCCGAGATCGCGGAGCTTCTGCTGCACCGACCGCTTGGCCGCCCGTGACATGGATTGTTCCAGTAGAGCCAGTTCCGTGAGGGTGTCTTGCGGTTCGACTACCCCCTCGTCGGTCGTCCCTGTGATTGCCGGCGTTGCAGGTGCTTCAGGCAATGTGATCGATGGTGTACTTGCCGGATCAGGCTGGTCGGATGCCGGCGACCGGGCCGCAATGCGCAGCAAAATCGGAATACGGGGGACCTCGGACACGGTGATGTCGCCCTTTTCGGATAAATCTCTCAGGATTGCACCGAGTTCGACCTCCTCTTGGGTTGAGGCACTTTCCAAGGCCGAGAGCAGCGTGCCGAAGGTGTCGGCTGACGCGACCAGAACGGCGCCCGAGCCCGGAACGGCTTCCGGCGCGCGCTCGGTGACCGAGAGGGCGTCGGGCAAATCACCTGCTGGCACAGTGACCGTCATGGCCACGGCACCTCCCTGTTCAGCTTGGGCAGCAGACCGAGCAAAGGCCTGAATTGCTATGCCTTGAGTGAAGAGGTCGGTTGGATTCCTGAGGATCGCGTCCCTAGGCAAAACAAAGGTACGGCCTTCGAAATTCACAGCGGGCGCGTCGATATAGACGAATGTGGCGCGAGAATCCGCCGCCTCGCGAGCGAACCGTGTCACGATTGAGCGCAGCTGCGCATTGTTCGGCTCGTCGGCGCGCAGTGTCTCGGCGCCCATGATCTCCAGCTGGGACTGGATTGCATCCGCCCGCGTTGTATTGTCCCCGACGGAAACGACCAGCGCAACCACACGCTTGGATTGAGCAGAGGCAAGTTGGCTTCCCCAAAAAAGCGCCAAGGTCGCGAAAGCGACGCGCATTCCCATTCTCATCTTTTCGCCCTGCTTCATCCGTTGCGGCTAGGTCGTTCGCAGCGCCCTTGGCGGCATGCGAAGCCTCGTTCAAGCCGTAGGTGCCCGAAGCGCTCGATGAGGTTCAACACGAGTGAAAAAATACTGGTCGACGGGAGGACAAAATTAGCCGAAGGGAGCTATCCGTTGCAGTCGAACGTCCGGCCCGCGACGGTCTCTAAAGCCCGACACGCATCGAGCATGCCGCCCTCGTTCCGTGTGACTACGGCTTCCCTCAACGCTCGACCGAGTTCTTCGGGCGGCAGCTTCGGGCTGACTGCTCTCATTAAAGCGGCAACGCCTGCCACATGAGCGGATGCAACCGAGGAGCCTGATACATAGCGGTATCTGTCCCCTGGCGCAGTGCTGAGCACATCGATCGACGGCGCAGAGATGGCATGCTGAGCCGGACCGACCGCAATGACGCCTGGAACTGAGGCCGGGAAGGGGAGCGCATCCGTTTCGCCGGCCGCGGCGACGATGACGATGCCCTTTCCGATCGCCGTCTGCACCAGTTCGCCGAGCAGTGCGTCCGGTGGGCCACCGAGACTCATGTTGACGATATCGACGTCAGCTAGCACCGCGACGTTCAGTGCGCGGGCAAGCGAAAAGCTGTTGCAACGGCCAAGGCTGCCTTCCTGCCAGCAAGCCCTGAGGCCTAACAGTGTGACCTCCGGTGCCACGCCGCTGATGCCTGTTCCATTCGTGGCATTTGCGGCGATGATTCCAGCAATCGCGGTCCCATGAGACTCACCTGGGTGTGAGAATGCGGCGTTGACGAAATCCTGCTGTTTCGCCACCCGGGCGACAAGGTCTGGGTGTGCTGCATCGATAGCGGTGTCTATGACGGCCAGCATGACATCGCTGCCTTTCGACAACCGCTGTGCCGCGTGGACATTCATCTGGCGCAATGCCGTCTGTGCGGGCAGGAGCGGATCTTCGGACCGGTCTTCGAATGTGATGAAATCTTGCATCCGCTGCACCGTACGGATTCCGCCCTCGCTGCGGATAAGTTCGATTAAGTCGTCGATGTCTGAGGTCCCGCTTGCGTCGATGACGAAGCAATGAACATTGATCGCCGCCAAAGGCCATTCGGCTGCGAGGCGTACACCGAAGCGAGCCTCAATGTCGGAAGCCTTGACACGAAGGATGTCCGGATCTGCCGCCGGAACCGTGAGTATCAGATGCGTGCTGGACTTGAGGGAATTTGCCGGCAGCAGCTGCGGGGGTTCAGTCTGGGTGTGGCCGGGCTGTGCGCATGTGACAGCAGCGGCGAAGATCAGGACCGAGGCAAGGCGCATCCCACTCATTCGGCCGGGGCCGCGAACATGATTTGTGGAGATTTCATTAGAGCCTCAGAGAAAGCCTGCGGGTCGGCGGCTGCATTCCTTGGGGCGGCGGTGTAAACGCCGGACGCCGAAGGGCCGTCGACGAGTTCCAGACCATGTTCCATCATTAACGCTTCAAGCCGCTCGGGAGCCATTTCGGAAACGGTCTGAAACTTGATCATCGTGCTCGGGGAGCCCGGACGTGTGAGGGTGCGAAACTCCCCAACACCCGGCATATATGTGAATACCGCGATCATGCAGGCTGCCGCACAGGCGCCTCCGAACATCATGCCGCGGGGGCTCGGGGCGAAACGGTTCAATATTGCCCAGCGATGGGCGGGCAGACTGCGTTCGGATTTGATTTGAGAACTCAGCTTCTTCCAACTGCCGGCAGCGGAACTGGTATAGGGCTCGTCGACGGAGATGCTCCCAGCAATGCCCCGCTGGCGGGCGACTTCGACTGCGCACTCCGGACAACTTATGACATGTCGATTTATGGTCGCAAGATCTTCAGGTGGCAGGGAGCCATTCACATACCACGGTATGAGTTCCCATACATCATCATGATTGCTCGCCGACCATGAGCTTCGACTGTCAAGCAACTGCGTTCTCCGAAAAAATGACGGCATGGTCCGACAGCATTTCCCGAAGGCGGCGGCGTGCCGTCATCATTCGCGTCTTGACGGTGCCCACGGGGCATCCAAGGATTTCAGCTATCTCCGTGTAGAGATAGCCGTTGTAATAGGTCAGTTCAACGACGGCGCGAAGTTCCGGTGTCAGCTTTTGCAAGGCACCGAATATGTCCTTTTGCTGCATGACCGTAGTTGCCGTGTCGGCGTCATCTGCAAGATCCTCGTCCAGAAGGACGTTCTGATCATGGCGCCCGATCGACAGTCGCTGTTTCAGTGACAGCCGGTAGGCGATGCCGAAGATCCAGGACGACGGCTTTGAACGACCCTCAAAGCGGCTGGCGGTTCTCCAGACGACCATGAGGGCGTCGCTGGCGACCTCCTCGGCGGCTTCGGTACTCCCCGTGATACGCTTCGAGAAATGCATCAACTTCGGGAAATAGCGCTGATGCAGGAGTTCAAAGGCGGATATGTCGCCTCCGGCTATTGCAATCAGCAAATCATCATCCGTCTGCGGCTTGTGGCCGTTGAAGGAGCTTCTCAATGTTTCAAGTATTCGCATCCTGACAATTCGCTTTGCTATTAGCAGTGGTAAGTTTCTTGGGCTCGGTGAAAGGTTCATTTGCGCACTCCGGGTCGGTCAGACTTTTTTTGGTCTGCGATGGTCGGAGATCGGCTACTTTTGGGCATCTGGATCCGGGTTGGGGAGCGCTGGATGATTGGTCAGTGCCGCTCGCCTTCAAGCAGTCGGCTCTAGTCTCGGACATGACATGACTGACTTGCCGACCTTATTCGTCCCTCAAGGTCATTCGCCGCGTCTCGGGCATGCCATGTGGCAGTTCAAGTCGAAAGCATCTGGTCATCGCAGTACCTCCTGCGGCCCGACAGATGGCCGACGATCGCACGCTACAGTGTGTCAATTCTCTGACTGGACGGCCTGAAACATAGCAGATCAGTTTCGGGCGATCTGATCGCGGATTTGTCGATATGTGCAAAAGTGCTCTCGCTGGATGCAAATCTGGCAAAGTCAGCGAACTCAGATGAACCTTTGACGATCCGTCTGACTTAGACTGCTCTTGGCCTCATGAAGCTGACGCGTACAGTCAAGCTGATGGTGACTTGCCTGATCGTGTCCCGCTGAGTTTTCTAATTGCGGTTGGCACGCTGGTCGGAGCGGGCATCGCAGGTCAGGCTCATGGTTCTCTTCGAGGTCGCCTCTTGACCGCCTCAGGCTGTCGCTGCAGCTGCCGCTGTCCCGGGTGTCGATAGCAGAATGGGGTCAGAACAAGAGCAGTCCGAAATCGTACGCTAAGGCCGAACGGAGCGTGAACAATGCCGTAGCTCAGATTTTGGGCACTCGATCTCTGTGGATTGCCATCGACATGCGCCAGTTGTGATTTCTCTGTCCAGCCCGACTCGACAACGCTCAGCGCAGATCGGTCATGGATGGAGTCGGGCAATGGCAAAGCGCAAGCTTCTCAAAGATCAAGACCGACGGAAGCTTGTCGACATACCAGTCGACGAGGACAGCCTAATCCGACACTATTCGTTGTCACTGGCGGATCGCCTGGAGATCGAACTGCGGAGACGTAGTCACAACCGGCTCGGCTTTGCCATCCAGCTATGTCTGATGCGATACCCGGGTCGAGTGCTGGGGGCAGAAGAAGCTCCGCCTCCCGCCATGCAAAGACATGTTGCTGATCAGATCGGCGCCGACCCGGAATCATTTGCCCTCTATGCACGCCGGGAAGAAACTCGGCGCGATCACACGGCGCGCTTGATGGTGTATCTGGAAACGAGAAGCGCGATTGCGCAAGATCGCCGAGCCGCGCTGTTGGCGGCAATTCATGCGGCGACCATGTCCGACGACGGTGCTGCGATAGCCAGTTCGGCTGTCGCCGCGTTTCGCGAACGCGGAGCTCTTCTGCCGGCGATCGACACGATCGAACGCATTGGCCTTGCCGGCCGGGCCATAGCCCGTCGCCGGGCAGAAAAAACTCTGATTGAAGACATCCCACTCGATAGGCTCCAATCACTGGATAGGCTGTTAGAGGTTGACCCGTCGATCGGCAAGACGCGCTTCCACTGGCTGCGCTCGGCGCCAGAAGCGCCGGCTGCGTCGAACCTCGTCGGGCTGACCGAGCGAATAGCTTTTCTGCGGCGGCTGGAGATCCATCCGGAACTGCAGGCGCGCATATCGGCGGGACGGTGGGACCAGATGATCCGGGAGGGTAACGCAACCCCGGCCTGGCTTGCCAACGACTTCAATGCCAGCCGTCGCCACGCTCTGATCGTGGCTCAAGTCATCAGGCTTTGCCAAAAGCTCACGGACGAGGCGGTGACGATGTTCATCAAGCTCATGGGTAAGTTGTTCTCGCAAGCCAACAACCGAAAGAAGCAGCGACAGATGGATTGCAGGGCGAATACCGCCAAAGCGCTACGCATGTTCCTCGATACGATCTCGGCGCTGCAGTCCGCCAACGACCATGGTCGGAATGCATTGGATGTTCTCGACCAAAGAGTCGGCTGGGACCGACTGCTTCGGATAAAGCCTGAGCTGGAGTCGATGGTCGACGACAACGAGGCGCCGCCGTTGACCGTAGCAGCCGAGCAATATGCGACCGTCCACAAATACGCTGGTGCGTTCCTTCAGGCCTTCACGTTCCGCTCGGCGCATCGCCACGACGCGCTTCTGGCGGCAATTGCGCTACTGAAACGGCTTTATGCAGAGAAGCGGCGGACACTCCCGGATCGCGTGCCGATCACCCACCTCAGCCAAACTGATCGACGGCTTATCTTCGAACAGGGTAAACCCGATCGCCGTCTCTACGAGATCGCCACGCTCGCGGCTTTGAGAGACCGGCTTAGATCTGCGGAGATCTGGGTCGATGGCAGCCGATCTTTCCGGCCCATTGATGAGCATCTGATGCCGCGGTCGACATTCATCTCGATGAAGGACGCCGATCGTCTCGGTTTGGGGGTCCAGAGCGACGGCGCGCAGTGGCTTGCCGAAGCGCGTCAGATGCTCGACTTCAACCTGACGCGTCTGGCGCACAGAGCACGATCTGGAAAGCTCGAGGGAGTTCGTCTAGAGGCAGGAACCTTGATCGTCACACCAACCGCCAGCGAAGTCCCTGCAGCCGCTGAGGAACTGAATGCCGAGATCAGCGACATGTATCCCTTGGTGGAGGTTCCCGACTTGCTGAGGGAGGTGCATGAATGGACCGGCTTTGCAGATTCATTCACGCATGTTCGCACCGGCGACGTCCCGAAAAATGTCTCTGCCATGCTGGCGGGCGTCCTGGCGGATGCGACTAATCTCGGGCCGAAGCGAATGGCTGGCGCATCCAAGGGGATCAGCGCTCATCAGATTGGGTGGATGCGCACATTCCATGCTCGATCCGAGACATATCGTGCTGCGCAAGCATCTATTACCGATGCACACACCTGCCATCCTCATTCCCGCCTTTGGGGCAACGGCACGACATCTTCGTCGGATGGCCAATTCTTCCGAGTGAGCGACCGAGCCGCAAAGCGTGGCGACATCAATTTGCATTACGGCGGTGAACCCGGATCGAAATTCTATAGCCATCTGTCTGATCAGTACGGCTACTTCAGCATTCTGCCCATCAGTCCGACCGAGAGCGAGGCGGCCTATGTGCTCGATGGGCTCTTCGATCAAGACACGATCCTCGACATACAGGAGCACTTTACCGACACGGGCGGTGTCAATCAGCGTGCAAAAGTTGCCAGGTTCTGGGCGGAAACAGCGTTTAAAAGTTTCCACTTGGATGTGATCCAATCCGGACAGTGATCCGGAGAACCTGTGGTGATAAAAATGGAATTGATATCCGAGATACGCCGCCGACATTTTGTTGGCGGCGAGAGCATAAGTGCGCTTTCACGGTCTGTTGGACTTTCGCGACCAACCATTCGTAAACATCTGATGACGACGACTCCGCCTGTTTATTCGCGCCCCGTGAAGCCCGGCCGGCAGCTTGGTCGCTTTGAAGAACGATTGTTGGATTGGCTTGAGACAGAGAAGCGTAGACCTGTTCGTGAGCGGCGAACAGCGCAGCGGCTTTACGAAGGATTACAGCAAGAAGGATATGAAGGTGCTTATGACAGCGTCCAGCGCTATGTCCGGCGATGGAAGCGCAACAATCCCTCCGGTGCCACGGCTTCGGGAACTGGGATAAAGGCGGCGTTTGTTCCGCTTGCCTTTTCACCCGGAGAGGCATGCCAGTTTGACTGGAGCCATGAACGAGTGGAGATCGGAGGTGTCGTCCAGACTGTCAAAATCGCGCATTTCCGCCTGTCCAACAGCCGCCAATGCTTCGTGGCAGCCTACCCACGGGAACGCCAGGAGATGGTGTTTGATGCGCATGATCGCGCGTTTGCCTTCTTCGGCGGGGTTCCAACCCGCATGATCTACGACAATCTGAAGCCGGTTGTTGACTTGATCTGTGTCGGCAAAGAGCGTCAGTTTAATCGCCGGTTCCTGGCCCTTGCCAACCATTATCTGTTTGAGCCGGTTGCCTGCACGCCCGCCTCGGGTTGGGAGAAGGGCCAAGTGGAGAACCAGGTCGGCAATCTTCGTGAATGGCTGTTCACACCGATGGCCCGTTTTGCAAGCTTCGACGACTTGAATGCTTGGCTTTCGGTTCGTTGTCTGGAACTGGGAGCGCGCAAACATCCGAGCTTTGGCGAGCAAACAATTGCCGAGTGCTTCCAACTGGAGAAGCAGGCTTTACGGCCGGTCCGGGCTATGTTTGACGGGTATGTTGAACAGATGATGCGCGTTTCCAGTACATGTCTCGTCCGCGTTGACCGCAATCGCTACAGCGTTCCGGCAGATTTTGCCGGAAAGATTGTTTCGGTTCGAACAAGCGCTACACGGATTAGGATTGTTGCCGACAACAAGGAGATTGCAGACCATTCCAGACAATTTGGTCGTGACCAACTTGCCTGCGATCCATGGCATTATCTGCCAGTTCTGGAACGTAAACCGGGCGCGTTGCGCAATGGCATTCCGTTTCGGGAGTGGGATTTGCCCAGTGCCATCAGGACCGTCAGGGATCACATCCTTGGCCAGTCGCGCGGGGATCGTGCCTTTGTTGAACTGCTGCAGGTCGCCAGCCAGCATGGGCTGGAAGCCCTCGACATCGCCTGCCAACTTGCAATGAATGCAGGCACATTGTCCGCAGGTGTCGTGATGAATGAACTGCGTCGCCTGGTCGAGCCGCCCAGACCTCAAGCTGATAGGCAAGATGACCTATTATGCCTGACCATTGAGCCTCTTGCCAATTGCGCACGATACGACATGCTGTTGGGAGGCGCTCATGGTCATTGATAAACTGGCTCAACTCAAGGCCATGCATCTTTATGGAATGGCGGCAATCTGGAGCGAGTGGCTGGCTGAAGAGGCAAGAAAGCCCGTTCCGCCGGACATCTTTCTGGAAAAGCTCATCGAAGCCGAGATCGTTGATCGTCAGGCAAGAAGTCTGAAGTATCAGCTCAAGGCCGCACGCTTTCCCGTCCATCGAGATCTTTCAGGCTTTGACTGGAAAGAAGCGACGGTGCCGCGCGCGCAGGTCGAGCAATTGGCTACAGCAGCCTTCATGGAAACAGCACATAATATCATTTTGGTCGGAGGAACAGGAACAGGCAAAACTCACCTTGCAACGGCAATTGGCGTATCGGCTGTCCATCATTCCAAACGTGTCCGCTTCTTCAACGCCGTCGATCTTGTCAATCTGCTGGAAAAGGAAAAGCGGGACGGCAAGGCAGGAAACCTGGCAAAACAATTACAACAAGTGGATGCCGTCATACTCGATGAACTGGGATATCTCCCGTTTCCGGCGGCTGGTGGCGCACTGCTGTTTCATCTCATCAGCCAACTCTATGAGAAAACATCTTTGCTGGTCACAACCAACCTGTCTTTTGCCGAATGGGTCACCGTATTCGGCGATGCGAAGATGACAACCGCTCTCCTGGACCGCATCACGCACCACTGCGTCATCCTGGAAACTGGAAACGATTCTTTTCGCTTCAAACAGCGCAAAAGCACCCGTCAAAACATCGACTGAACTGGAAACTTTTAAACGCTGTTTCCGCCTAGAACCTGGAAACTTTTAAACGCTGATTGACACACGGGCGGTGCCAGTGATCATATCTTCGGGCTGTTCGCCTTGATCGGAAAGCGGTTCTCACCGCGACTGCGCAATCTCAAAGACCGGAAGTTCCACACGTTCGACAAGGGCGACGCATATCCGGCGCTGTCGAACCACATCGGGGTGCCGATCAATGCCAATCTAATCCTCGATCATTGGGACGATCTGCTCCATCTTGCGGCGTCGATCACGACGCGGTCCGTGGTCCCGTCTACGATACTCAAGAAACTGTCCGCATCTCCGAAGCAAAGCCATCTTGCGAGGGCGCTCCGCGAACTCGGTCGTATCGAGAGGTCGCTCTTCATGATCGAATGGTACTCAAGTCCGGCGCTACGGCGGAGATGCCAAGCGGGTCTCAACAAAGGTGAGGCCGCCCATAAGCTCAAACGCGCTGTCTTCTTCCACGAGCGAGGCGAGATTCGCGACAGGTCGTTCGAGAGCCAAGCGTTCCGCGCCTCGGGTCTCAACCTCGTCGTCAGTGCGATCGTCCATTGGAATACCGTCTATCTCGACCGTGCAATCACACAGCTGAAGCGAGCGGGTCGAGACATTCCTGATACTCTGTCGAAGCACATCTCGCCGCTTAGTTGGGAACACATCAACCTTACCGGCATCTACACCTGGGATGCGGAACATCAGATGCCCAACGGATTTCGATCACTACGTCTGCCAGCCGAGTTACGGAGGGCCGCATAAGTTCTCAATCTGTTCGCCCTTAGCGTACGATTTCGGACTGCTCTTGTTCTGGACCCATCGTGCCCCAGTGAGTGGTGTAGCTGGGTTTCATAGCCATCGGTGGGAGAAAAACTCCCAGGTTGAGAGTAAGCGCTCATTTCCATGCGCCTTGACACGACCCGTTTGACCGGGGCGCTTGTCGGCCACTCGTATGGGATCAGACCGCAGCGGTCTTGGCGAAGTTGAATGGTAGCAGGTCGGTGATGTCAGCGTCGGTTGGACGCTGCGGCAATTCCGTGAGGATGTGGCGCAGATACGCCAAGGGCTCCACGCCGCAGGCGCGACAGCTCAGCATGATGCTGTAGACGACAGCACTGGCCCTGGCTCCGTCCACGGTGTCACTGAACAGCCAGGATTTTCTTCCAGTGGCAAAAATCCTGATATCGCGTTCGAGGAGGTTGTTGTCTATCGGCATCCTGCCGTCTTCTGTGTAGCGCGTCAGGTACTCCCATTGGTTTAGGGTGTAGGACACGGCATCGCCAAGCTTGGTATCCGGCAGGACCTTCGGTGCTATGTTGTCAAGCCATGCCTTCAGAGCATTGAGGACTGGCACGCTGTGCTGCTGGCGGAAACGACTTCGGCACATGCTTTGCTTTGCTAACGCACTTGCTTAATTTCCCGCTTTCGGTCATGCGATCGACATGTCGTTTTTGCAAGGTTGTAAACGCCGGCGGGTGCTGCCGATCTAATGAATGTCATAACTGACATAGGTGCCAAACCAAATGCCAGCGCGCGCCATCAGCACCTACAAACTCTAACCCTCTGACAGTCCGCGTGCCTCGACGAACTCCGACTGCCCGAATTGTCAGACACTGAGCAGGTGGTCCCGCGGATGGCGACCCGCAGGCTCATCTCATATCGCCTCGACGGCGTTCGCCAAGAGGTCGCGGACCTGGCCTGCGACGCCAGTCAATTCAGCGTTCTCGATCGCCTGCATCGACGCTACCGGATCTATGGCGCTGACCTCCACACCACCCTCGACTTCGCGCAGGATGACGTTGCAGGGCAGCATCGCGCCCACCCGAGCCTCGATCCCGATCGCTTGATGCGCCATCTGTGGGTTGCACGCGCCGAGAATGCGGTAGGCCGGCATCTCGACGTCGAGCTTTTTCTTCATCGTCGCCTTGACATCGATCTCGGTCAGGACGCCGAAACCGTTGTCCGCAAGGGCTTTGCGCGTGCGGGTGTCGATGTCGTCGAACGTGGCATCGTTGAACATGCGGTTGATCGTGTAGCTCATTTAGATGGAATCCTATTTTTGGGTTTGGAAGCAGTGGACCTGGCGAGGCGAGACGGCGGCGAAAGTTACCTTGCGCAGCCACGTCAGCGGGTTCGCCCGTGCAATCCACGTCCGCGCACCTTTGCAGCACGCTATCGTATTTTATCGAGGTTGACTTGATACAGATCAGGGCGCCCTCCTAATTTCCGAATATGATTATATGCTCAATATATGGCGTCAGTCGGTGCCATGCCAAGGGAGCTATAAAATGCAATTCAGGACCATGGCGACTACCCTGAGCATCGCAGGCGCACTCTGCGTCGCCGCGACGTCGGCGATGGCACAGGTGGGGGAGATCCCTGATCGAAACGGCATGTTCTATCAAGGACGTGACATGATGTGGGGCGGCTCACAGTGGGGAGGCTTCGGCATGATCCTTGGGCCGATTTTCATGATCCTCATTGTGGTCGGGATCGTTGCGGGGATCATATATCTGCTGCGTCTGTTCGGCCCGACCGGATTAGCCGGCAGCAGCCACACCGCGCACGACCGAGCCTTGGCGCTTCTGAAGGAACGCTTTGCCAAGGGGGAGATCGACACGACCGAATTCACCGAACGGAAAAAGCTGCTGGCTGACTGATCCGTCACCGGCCGTGTCCTTTGAGGAAGCGTGAGACCCCGGCCGCGCCTGCAGGTCGTTGCTCGGGTTTCAGCTCGTGCTCGCTTATACGCTCGCTGCCATGGGAGGTTGCCATGGTGATGCGTCAATCCAAGCCTTGAAAGATGAATATGAAAAGACGCCAGTTCCTGACTTCGACCTCCGCAGCGATCCTGACCGCCGGCGTCATTTCACAAACGTCGGTCCGGCGTGCTTTTGCGCAGGGACAAACGTCGCAAACGCTGCTCACCATGCCGCCGCTTCTCGATACGCGCGGGACGGGGCGGTTGGCGCTGACGGCAACGTCTGGGAGCACCGCCTTTGCTGGTGGTCGCGGCACACCTACCGCCGGGTTCAACCAGACGTATCTGGGTCCGACCATCCTTATGCAGAAGGGTGAACTGGCCGCCGAAGTGCAGAATAATCTTGATGAACCCATCAGTGCGCACTGGCACGGCCTTCTGGTGCCCGGAGAGCATGACGGCGGTCCACATCTGCCCATAGCGCCCGGCGAGACATGGCGACCGGAGATGAATATTGCGCAGGATCCTGCAACCGTCTGGTATCACTCGCATATCCACGAACGAACTGCGGAACAGGTTTATTTAGGCCTGGCCGGGGTCATCCACGTGACGGACGGACAGGACGACGCCCGTGGTCTGCCGTCCACATACGGGATCGATGATCTGACGCTCGTTTTGCAGGATCGCCGGTTTGATGCCTCCGGACGTATGGTCTACGACCCGTCGATGATGGACATCATGCACGGGTTTGCCGGGAACCGGATGCTCGTCAACGGTCAGGCGGGCGCTACGGCGGTCGTGCCGCAGGGGATTGTCCGCCTGCGCCTGCTCAACGGCTCGAATGGGCGCATCTACTCGCTATTCCTGAACGACGCCCGGCCCATGCACTTGGTGGCAACGGATGGCGGCTTCCTGCCTGCGCCGGTCGCTCTGGATAAACTGCGCCTGGCACCCGGTGAACGGGCCGAAATACTCGTCGATTTCTCCGATGGTGGTGCCACAGTGCTCATGAGCGACCCCGGCCAGGCCTATGGTGTCCTACAGTTCGCCACCGACAGCACGCTGGCCGCGCGGATCACCCGCCTGCCGGAACAATTGGAAGGCGCGCTCGAAGATCTGTCAGGTACCGAGGTCGCGACGCGGCAGGTCTCGCTCGAAATGGGTATGGGCGGCATGATGATGGGCGGCGGTGGTTTCGCCATAAACGGGCGCCCCTACGACATGCACCGGATCGATTTTGAAGTCGCGCTCGGATCGGTTGAACGCTGGCAGATCCGCAGCACCATGGTCGCGCATCCATTCCATGTCCATGGGGTGCGCTTCCGGGTGGTCACCGAGAACGGCGGCCCACCGCGCCCCGAGAACACCGGCTGGAAAGACACCGTGCTGGTGCCCGGCGAGGCCGAGATCCTAGCCCGGTTCGACCAGCCCGCGAGCCGCAAAACGCCATTCATGTTCCACTGTCATATCCTTGAGCATGAAGATGCGGGCATGATGGCGCAGTTCACGGTCGGATGACACGATGACCCTTGCGACCCGCCCGCCATATATATCCTGCACCTAATGTCTCCTGTCGCCGCGAGCGCTGGCCGCTTGTGGGCCAGCAAGAAGCCGGCAGCAAAGATTGGCGGGAGCGAAGAGTTCCTGTTTTGTCTATCGTTTCGCACAAACGCTTATTCTATCCCGTTGGCACGCTGCAGTGCGCGGACATAGGTGATGATCTCGCCAATCTCGGACTTCGATACGCCTTCGACCGGTGGCATGTCTCCAAATCGCCAGTGATGCGCCCGCGCACCGTTTTGAGCAGCCAGGTAAAATGCCTGGTCGCCGTGATGGGCAGGCTCATAGATAAGATGGACTAGCGGAGGCGCTACACCATCCTGGCCAGCAGCGTTCTTGCCGTGGCAGGCAGCGCAATAGGTGTTGAAAGCGGTCTCGCCTTTTTTATCATCGGCCGACAGGTCAGGAACATTGACGGCGACGAGCGGCTGTCCGTTGCCTGCTACGCTCAGGTTCGCTGGGCTGTTGAAGTAGAAGAAACCGGCAACCAGGATCAGGCTAGCGACACCGGTTACGAGAATTGACCTATTTTTCATGCGCTTGTCCTTGAGATGATGAGGTCAGAGCTTAATTGTCCGCAGCCGCAATGCATTGCCAATCACAGACACTGAACTCAGGCTCATGGCCGCAGCGGCAATCATCGGTGAAAGAAGCAGGCCGAATACCGGATACAGAATCCCGGCTGCGACCGGTACGCCGAGCGCGTTGTATGCAAAGGCAAAGAACAGGTTCTGCTTGATGTTTGCGATCGTCGCCTGGGCAAGGGTCCGAGCACGGACAATGCCATTGAGATCACCTTTCACCAATGTGATGCCGGCGCTTTCCATCGCCACGTCTGCACCCGTTCCCATGGCGATCCCGACATCAGCGGCGGCAAGGGCGGGTGCATCATTGACACCATCGCCCGCCATGGCAACTTTGCCACCTTTCGATCTGATCTCCTCAACCAGTGCCTGCTTGCCTTCCGGCAATATGCCAGCGCGAATATCGTCAATGCCCAGTTTTGCTGCGACCGCACGTGCTGTGCGCTCGTTGTCTCCAGTGGCCATTATGATTTTCAGGCCGCTTGCATGAAGTTTTCGAATTGCCTCGGCGGTGGTTTCCTTGATCGGATCGGCAACAGCGACGATGCCGGCAATTTCGTGATCCACGGCGATGAACATGGCCGTCTTGCCGTCCGATTGCAGCGCATCGGCTTGAGCGGCGGCGCTTTTACCATCGAATTTGAGACTTTCCATCATGGCGAGGTTGCCGAGCGCGACCTTGCTGCCGGACACCGTTCCCTGGACACCTTTGCCAGTGATGGCTTCGAAATCTGATGTCTCCAGCATCTCTGCGCCGCGTGCTCGCGCACCTTCCAGGATCGCCTCGGCAAGCGGATGTTCCGAGCCACGCTCAAGGCTGGCTGCGAGAGAGAGTATCCGCATTTCGTCATGACCAGAAAACGCAATGACATCAGTTAGTTTTGGCTTACCTTCGGTGAGGGTCCCGGTCTTGTCAACGATCAGTGTATCGACATGGGCGAAGCGTTCGAGCGCTTCCGCGTCCTTGATCAAAACGCCGGCCTGGGCGCCGCGCCCGGTCGCGGTCATGATCGACATCGGGGTTGCCAGGCCGAGCGCGCAAGGGCAGGCGATGATCAGAACCGAAACGGCAGCCACGATGGCATGCGCCATGCTTGGCGACGGCCCAAAGAGTGCCCAGACCGCAAAGGCGACGACAGCCACAGCGACAACCGCTGGAACGAAGTATCCCGCCACAGTATCGGCAAGTCCCTGGATCGGGGCTCTTGATCTCTGTGCCTTGGACACCATTCCGACGATCTGCGACAGCATGGTGTCTGCGCCAACCTTCTCTGCGCGGATAATCAACGATCCGTTCTTGTTGAGGGTGCCACCGGTGACCCCATCCGTCTCTGTCTTTTCGACAGGAACCGCCTCACCTGAGATCATCGATTCATCGATCGAGGAACGGCCTTCCAGCACAATGCCGTCCACCGGTACCCGATCGCCGGGGCGTACGCGCAGGCGGTCACCTTCTACGACCTCATCCAAGGGCACGTCAGTTTCTGTTCCGTCCGAATCCAGCCGTCGCGCGGTCTTGGGAGCCAGATCAAGCAAGGCCCGGATGGCGGATCCTGTCCGCTCTCTGGCGCGCAGTTCGAGCACCTGACCCAGGAAGACGAGGGCCACGATGACGGATGCTGCCTCGAAATAGACAGCGACGGTTCCTTGCCCGCCGCGGAACGATGGCGGAAAAATCCCGGGAAAGACCGTCGCAACAACACTGTAGAGATAGGCCGAACCAACCCCGAGACCGATGAGGGTCCACATGTTCGGGCTGCGGTTCAAAACCGAATCCCAGGCGCGCTTGAAAAAGGGCAGGGCTGCCCAAAGGACAACGGGCGTCGCCAATGCGAACTCGACCCAGACAGCGTACTGTTCTCCGATCAAGTCGCGGAACGGGAGCCCGACCATCATCCCCATGGTGAGCAACAGCAAGGGTACGGACAGGGCAGTGCTGAGCCAGAAGCGGTGGGTAAAGTCGATCAGTTCGTGGCTTGGCCCTTCATCACCGGTTGGCACGCCCATGGGTTCCAGCGTCATACCGCAGATAGGACAGCTTCCGGGTTCGTCGCGGATGATTTGCGGGTGCATCGGGCATGTGTACTGGGTGCCCTTCGGACCGGCTTTGGCAGGTTTTTCGCCGTCGAGGTATTTGTCGGGATCTGCGACGAACTTGTCGTGGCAGCCTTTTGAGCAGAAAAACACTTGCTCACCTTGGTGTGTGTGACTGTGTTTTGCGGTTTGCGGATCGACGATCATGCCACAAACGGGGTCATGAACCTGCTGTCCCTGCTTTGCCATCTCCGGGTGGTGGTTGTGTTGATCCTTTGATGGGCCGGGCGTGGCTCCCAATGGATTGTTGTGGTCATTCATGTCGCTCTCCTCAAATGGAATAAAAATGCAACCGGTAAAAATCTGGAGGCATGGTGAGGCGTTGCCGGCGGGTCAATTCAACTGTTGCGGCCATACGGTGCACTGAGTGCGTCGTCCGCGCACCGCATGCGCAGACGTTGGCAAATTTGCGATTCGCTTCGACTTAGACGTCACCCTCAGCAACATAAGCCCACGACCCGGGAACGGTTCGTCGCGCCCCTCGTTTCCGGCATCTCGAAAATGCGATTGCTACGCATGATACACCCGTAAGCGACTGGAGGCGCGATCTTTAAATGTTTAAGTTGCATCTCGCAGTGGTGTCAGTGGCCCAGGGCAGGCCTGGGCCACCGCGATTTACCTAACTTCCGTGACCGCGAGTTTGCCTTCGACACGGTCGGCGACGAACTCTATCACTGCCCCCTCTTTGAGCTTTTCGAACATGGCCTCGTCCTTGACGCGGAAGACCATTGTCATCGCCGGCATGTCGAGGTTTTTTAGTTCCTCGTGAATGATCGTGACCTTCTTGGCCTTAGCATCCACTTTCTTGACGGTGCCTTTGGTGTACTCGGTCGCAAATGCGCCGGAGGCGATGGCAATCGCTGCAGCCGAAATCGCTGCGAATTTCAAAATAGTGTGCATCAACTTGTCTCCTTGGGGTTGGATTATTTCTTTGCCACGGTCACGTCGCCATGCATGCCGGCGTCGTAGTGCCCGGGCACGAGGCAGGCGATTTTGAACGTGCCGTCATTGCTGAACTTCCAGATGATTTCGCCGGATTCTCCGGCGGCGAGACGGATGGCGTTGGGGTCGTCATGTTCCATCTCCGGGAACTTCTCCATCACGGCCTTGTGCTCCATGACCTGCGCCTGCGTATCAAGGACAAATTCGTGGTCGAGTTCGCCGGCATTCTGGATGGCAAAACGCACAGTCTGGCCCTTGCGGATCTTGAAGGACGCCGGGCTGAAGATCATCCTGCCGTCATCGGTTTCCTTCATGGTTACGCGAATGGTTTGAGTGGCATTGGCCTTCTTGCCGGGCTCGCCGACGGCCATGGCTTCAGCGTGGCCGCCTTTGTGGCTGCCGGTTGCGAGGGCAGGGGTAGCGAGTGCCGCCAGCAGCAGCGCGATCATTGCAGTTTTCATGATTCATTCCTTTTGGTTTTAGTTGGGAGGTATCCGGTCTCAACCCTGCTTCTCTGGCTTGGGCGTGATCTGGGTCTTTGCATCCGTGGCTTTTGCCGTGTCCGGCAGTTCGCCCGTCCATTCATAGGCCTGCGTGCCGGGAGGGTTTTCGTACCAGCCGGGATCGCTGTAATCGTCGGCAGAGATGCCCTCGCGAACCTTCACCACGGAGAACATGCCACCCATCTCAATGGGGCCGTGCGGCCCCCAGCCGGTCATCATCGGCACGGTATTTTCCGGGATCTCCATCTCCATCTCGCCCATATCCGCCATGCCGGCGGTGCCCATCGGCATGTATTCCGGGCGAAGCTTCCGGATCTTTTCTGTGAGTTCCTTCTTGTCGACGCCAATGAAGGTCGGGACGTCATGGCCCATGGCGTTCATCGTGTGATGTGACTTGTGGCAATGGATCGCCCAATCGCCCGGATATTTCGCATCGAACTCGTAGGCCCGCATGGCCCCGACGGGGATATCGATCGAGACCTCCGGCCAGCGTGCCTCCGGCCGCACCCAGCCGCCATCCGTACAGGTGACTTCAAAGTCGTAGCCGTGCATATGGATTGGATGATTGGTCATGGTGAGGTTGCCGACCCGCACCCGCACCCGATCGTCCTTCGACACGACCAGCGGGCTGATGTCGGGGAAGAGACGGCTGTTCCAGGCCCATAGGTTGAAGTCCGTCATCTCCATGATGCGCGGTACATAGGTACCGGGATCGATGTCGAACGCGTTCAGCAGAAACACGAAATCCCGGTCGACCGGCATAAACGCCGGGTCCTTGGGATGGATGATGAACATGCCCATCATGCCCATCGCCATCTGAACCATCTCGTCCGAATGCGGGTGGTACATGAAGGTGCCGGACTTCACGAGATCGAACTCGTAGACGAATGTCTTGCCGACAGGGATATGCGGTTGTGACAGTCCGCCGACACCGTCCATGCCCGATGGCAGGATCATGCCGTGCCAATGGACAGTGGTGTGTTCCGGCAGCTTGTTGGTGACGAAGATACGTACCCGGTCTCCCTCGACCGCCTCGATTGTCGGGCCGGGGGACTGACCGTTATAGCCCCAGAGATGCGCCGTCATACCTTCCGCCATCTCGCGCTCGACGGGTTCGGCGACAAGGTGGAATTCCTTGACGCCGTTGTTCATCCGGTGTGGGAGCGTCCATCCATTGAGGGTCACGACCGGCGTATAGTCAGGGCCGGATGACGGGCGAACCGGCGTCTGGGTTTCCGCGCTTTCCATAATCGCCGCTTCGGGAAGTCCCATGTTGGAGGTTTTTGCCCAGGCGGCGGTTGATACCAGAGCAGCCCCGGCGCCGAGCATTTGTCTTCTGTTGAACATGTCAGTGTCCTTTCTTAATGACCGCCGCCGCTACCGGCTGCCGCAGCAACTTGGGTTTCCGCACCCGCCGAGCCCGTACCGCCGCTGTAAATGGCAGGCGCGACATTGGCTTCGGCCAGCCAGAAGTCGCGTTTTGCATTGACCGCCAGAAGGGTCGAGTTGACCTTTTCCCGGCTGTCGGCGAGCAGTTCGAATGTGTTGGTGATCATGCCGTTATAGGTGAGGAGCGATTCCTCCTCGATCCTGGTTCTCAGCGGCACGACGCTGTCGCGGTAGTGCCGGGCGATATCGTAGGTGGCGCGATAGGCCTGATAGGCGGAGCGTGCTTCGGACCGGACATTGACCGCCTTTTCCGCCAGAAGGTTCGCCGACCGCATGTAACCGAGTTCCGCCTTGCGCATGCGCGCCTTGCCGCTGTCGAAAATGGGGATCACGAACTCCAGTTCGACATTCCCGGTCGTTTTCGATGCCTTGTCGCCGTCTTCAAGCTCGCGCTCCGTCTCGAAACCTGAAAGGATTTCGAGGTCGGTGACGTATCGCGTCGCCTCCGTCAGCTTGTAGGATTTTGCTGTGTTGGCGAGATCAAGCTTGGCCATCTGGAGATCGACCCGTCTGCGCAGCGCTTCCGCCTCGATCAGATCACGCTTGACGATAGCCTTGGGGAGCGACGGCAACCGGTTGGGGATCTGATAGTCAATCTGGGAACCCCACAGGCCCATCAACCGAGTCAGATCCTCCTTTGCCAGGCGTGCTTCAAGCCGGGACTTGGCGGTTTGGCCTGCGAGTTCGGCATAAAATACCTGTTCGCGGGCTTGGGCCCCTTTGGTCAGTGATCCGGTCTCGCCGAGCTTTCTGGCAAGTTCGGCCGCCGCGTCGGCGGCCGCCTGCGCCTGGTTCAGTTGCGCGACTGTTTCCCACGATGCGACCGCCGTGATCCAAGCACGGCGTGTGTCGGCTGCGAGCTGAAGCGTTTTCAGCGCCGCGGCGAGCTGTGCCTTGCGGAACGCGCCATCGGCGATGTCTACCTTTTGCTTTTGCGTGGCGAGAGCCAGGATGTTGGTGGCAATCACGCCTTCAACAGTCTTGAATGCCTCCAGTCCCGGCGTTCCAATTCCGGTCAGACCGATGCCGACATTGGGGTTGATGAGCATTGTCGACTGCCATGCCTCTGCCGCCGAATCGCCCAGATCCGCGTAAGCGGCCTGAAGTCCTTTATTGTTGAGGAGTGCGATCTGCACTGCGGTTTCAGCATCGATGGTTTTTTTTGAGAGAAGCGTTTCCACATGCCGCGACACAGCCTGAGCGTCGTGGCTGTTCTGGACCCAGACGGTTTCCTTACCGGTCGCGTTGGCCGCCTTGTCCGACACGGTGAAAAAGCCGGCATTTGTCGCGGAATACTCCGTTGCCGAAACGCACCCGCCAAGAATGAGCGGCAGGGCCAGTGTGGCTGCACGTTTGAAGTTGAGTATCGTCATGACTTGCCTCCTTGCGGAGACTGAGCGTCATTCTGGTTTCGCCACGGTTTGGGATCGACCGGGACGCGGTGTGTATAGGCCGCCAGGGGACTGTGATAATGAACGGAGCGAACCTCTGCCGCAACATCGGCGATGTCACTGGAGGCAATGACCTCAGGCGGGAGCGTGGCAGCGCAACCGCTCGCGAAGAGCGGGATGACTGTCACCAGAAATATGTTTTTCATGGGTGGAATCCGAACAGGAGAACGCGCGGGCGCAGTGAACCTTTAAAGCTCACTGACGCACGATTGGAACCCGCGTGGCGGGTGCTCTGGTTCAGATATTCGGGGGACGATGAAGGGAAGGCATCTCGCCTTTGAGACCACGATCATCGATGACGTCGTGGCGCGCGGACAGGACGGGGCCGCGCATGGAATTGCAGGACACTATGATTGCCATGCCGATGCAGAAATCCTGGCAGCACTCCTGTTTGATGAGCTTCGTGCCGGCTTCGTCGTGGCCGGATGACATCTGGCCATGATGTTTATGGGCTGATGCCCCGTCGCTGTGTTGCAGGAGAGCCGATATGGAGGACTGAGCCTCTTGCGCATCATGCATGGCGGCAGTGGCATTGGACAACGAGTATCCGGCAAGCGACACGATGATCACCAGCCTGACGAGAACCAGCAGCTTTTTGCTCATGATTCGATACATCGCGCTCATATCCGAATGGTTATATTCAAATGGCCCGAAGTTCAACTGCTACAAATGGTCTGAACAATTCGCGTCAATTGTGCGGCGCAGACTTCGTCCCACGAACCAGATACAGCTTCCCCCAACTGGAAGGTCAAGGGTGGAAATCAGTATTTTCCCGGCAGAGGGAACCTTGCCGTATGGGAAGGTTGTTTGGTGACGTGACAGATGATGCAAGGAGGCCCCATGTCCTATTCCCGTTTTTTCGCAATGATTATCGTTTCCACCGTGGTCATGTTCGCACTCATGTATTTGAACACCTACGCTTGGGATCATATCTTCTTCAGCGAAACGCGAAGCTTCGCGGCCCTTTATATGGGGGCGAGTATGGCGATTATTATGCTGGCGTTTATGCTTGGCATGTATACGAACCGCACCATGAATATCGCGATTTTCGCCGTCAGCGCGGTGTTCTTCGCGGGATCTTTGTTTCTGCTTCGCAGTCAGGCGACCGTCGATGATGTGGCCTACATGAAGGCGATGATTCCGCACCATTCCATCGCCATCCTGACCTCCGAGCGCGCAGGGATAACCGATCCCCGTGTGCGTAAGCTCGCGGACGGAATTATCGAGGCACAGAAGCGCGAGATAGGCGAAATGAAAGCTCTGATCATTGACCTCCAGGGTGGTCCCACAGCCACACCGGAGATCGACGGAAAGTAGAAGGGCATTTCACGCGCACCGTTTGATCTTCCCGACTTGCTTCCGGATCAGGCTGGGTTGAGACATCGAATTCGCTGAGTATTGGCCAGTACGAAGATGCTGGATAGCCTCGGAGATATGAATGAACCTGGCGCGAATGATTGGCGAAATGGAGCAAAGGCTGACGCGGACTTTGGTAATTGAAAATCGCCAGATATTTCGTGTCCGAAATGCCGTAATCAGGCACTACACCTTAAAGTTCCATAACTAGGCGTTATGCTACGCGTGCGTGCGATGTCGCTTTGGTGGTTTTCGTGCCAGTAGCAACGCTGACAGGCCACCCTTAAACAACGACTTGGGAGGAAATCTTCCGGCGCCCGTGCAGCACGCGGATGATTTCGACTGCGCCGCCAGTGAGCCGATAAAGAGTTAGATACTCGCCTGAGACCAGATGCCGAATACCCGGTGCAATGTCGTCGCGCGCCACTCCCGAGTACGGGTGTCGTGCGAGATGCTGCCAGCGCGCCTCAATCGCATCGAGAACTCGATCAGCTGCGACTATGTTTTCAACGGCAATGTAGGACCATATTTCGATCAGGTCCTCATCGGCACGATCCGTGCGGACAATAGAAAGCATAGTTAGCTTTCGCGTCGTGAAGATTCAATGCGATGCCGCGCGGCAGCTTTTACCTCTGCCATCGTCGAACGCGAACTCGGACCGCTGTCGACGCCCTCCTGAACAAGGGTTCGCAGATCCTCGACTGTATAACCAAGCAAATCCCGTCTTTCCTTCCACTCACGCACGGCGTCGCGGATGGCTTCGCTAGTCGACGCATATTCGCCAGCATCGACCGCGCTTCGCACAAATCCCGCCATCTCAGGTGTCAGTGCAATGGTAATCTTCTCAACCGTCGTCATTGTAGGAGCCTTCTTCTCGTCACATCCATGGTATGCGATTAGCGTACCGAAGGCAAGATGCCGATATGCCGGACTCGGGCAACTACTTGATTCCCTTCCGCGTCGGCTTGCCGGCCGAGGTGGTCCGCGGTTCGGATCCCATCAAGGCGGTAGTCTTCGACTAAAAATGTCGGATAGCATCGCTCGTTCCACTGCCCGTTCATGACGGCTCCGCCATCGCTGCATGGATCGCTCGGCTGAGATCGGCAGAAAACCGCCCGGCGCCGGACATGCCTTCGAATGCGGTATTGGTCAGGGCCACAACTGTCAGGCCGTTGCTTGGGTCAGTGAACCAGCTATGCCCGTAGGCCCCGCCCCAGCGCCAGGTGCCTGCCGGCTCGGCGACGCCGGCGGCCTGGCTGTCGCGCAGCACCGAAAAACCGAGACCATAGCCCCAGCCCGGCGACCCCTCTATTTCAGTTCCGGCGATCTGGTCGCGCGCCATCTCGGCGGCAAGGTCTGCCGTCATGATATCGCCGCCACCTTGCCGCAACGCTTCTATCAGCCGCAACACATCGGACGCTGTGCCGACCATACCGGCGCCGCCGGAAGGGAAAGCCTTGGTATCGAACACACGTGATGGATCCATGATGACGCTGGCCATACCGGTGAGCAACGGCAGGCGGTCCGGCTCGAGCATTCGCCGTGGACGCGGCGTATCGTCCGCATAAGCGATGGTGAGCCGAGGGATGTCTAAAAGCGTAAAGCCGGTGTCCGGAAGACCGAGTGGATCGGTAACGAGCTTGCGGATCGCCTCCGGCAGGCTGACCTCCGTTGCTGCCTCAATCACCGCACCCACAACATCTATCCCCAACGAATAGCGGAATGCCGACCCCGGCGCGAAGGAGAGGGGGACGCCCGCAAGGCGCCGGATGTTGTCGGCAAGCGTCAGGCCGGAGCGGTCCATACCGTCCGACACGCCGGCTTGGGCGAGTGGCCCGTCTTCCGGCTCGAAGAATCCATAGCTCAGCCCCGCGCTGTGGCTGAGCAGATGACGCAAGGTGATAAGAGCGGGGCGTCCCTCGTAGGTCGGCGTGAACGTCGGCAGCCATTCCGCGATCGGTCGATCGAGATCCAGTTTCCCTCGGCTGACCAGCGCTAGGGCAGCAGCAGCGGTGAAGAGTTTAGAGACGGAGGCCAGCCGGAAGATTGCGTCAGTTCGCATCGCAGTGCCGACCTCCCGATCGGCGAGCCCTGCGGCGCGGATATGAATTGTTTCGCCGCCGAGTGCGACGAGGACGACGGCGCCGACAATGCGTTCGGCCGCGATCGCGCCGTCGATCACTGCGTTCACGCGCGATGCGATCAGGGAATTGGAGGATGTCATGAGATGTTCCTTTGGATCAGGGACGGGAAGCCGATGGGAAGCCATGATGACGGGCGCAGAGCGTCGTGATGAAGGCCGGAACGAGGAGGATAAGAATGGCTGGGGCGAAGCCTTCGACGCCACTCTGCTGCAGGATCAACCCGCCGACGATGCCACCGCCGGCGATGGCCAGGTTCCAGGCGGTGACCAGCATCGACTGGGCGACATCGGCAGCATCGCCTGCGGTATTCGAAAGAGCGGTCTGGAACAGCGTGGCGGTGCCGCCGAAGGCAAGGCCCCAGATTGTGATTGCACCGTAGACGATCGCCGGGTTCCGGCCCCACAGAGCCAGCGCCAGGGCGGCCAATCCGAACAGGGCGATGCTGGCGAGAGAAAGCGTTCGCAGCCGGCGATCGATCAGAACTCCGACGATCCAGATGCCGGCCAATGCTGTTACGCCGAAGACCAGAAGCGCCAGATCGGTTCGCGCAGCCATGCCTGCCTTGAGCAGGAACGGCGCGATGTAGGTATAGAGTATGTTGTGTGCGAGGACAAAGGCGAGGGTGACGAACAGGACCGGGCGCACGCCCGGTAATGCGAAGACAGACCCAAGCCTGTGGCGGCGGTCCATCGGCTGCCCTTCGAAGTCCGGGACTTTCGCCAGGACCCAAATGATCAGTAGCAGCGTCAACAGGGTGATGAGGCCGAAGCAGGCGCGCCAGCCGATCAACGTTCCCAGAAACGTGCCGGCTGGAATACCGAGCGACAGGGCGAGCGGCGTTCCCACCATTGCCACCGCGATGGCCCGCCCCTTCCGCGCCTCGGGCACCATGCGTGCCGCATAGCCGGCGAGCAGCGCCCAGAGCAGCCCTGCCGAAACACCGGCAAAGAACCGTGCGACCATTATCACTGCATAGCTCGGGGAGACGGCTGTGATGGTATTGGCGATTGCGAAACCGCCGATGGCGGCGAGGAGCAACGGCCGTCGCCGCATGCCTTGCGTCGCTGCCGTCAGCGGGATCGCGGCGATGAGCGATCCAATCGCATAGATCGTCACCATCTGGCCGACAAACGCGTCCGACACAGCTAGGCCCGCGCCGATCTGCGGCAGCAAACCCGCGGGCAAGGCCTCGGTCAGAATGGTGATGAAGCCAGCCATGGCGAGTGCGAGCAGGCCGGGGAGCGGCAGACGACCGGGGTGGGGCGGGTCGACGGGGGAAGTGGCGAATATGTGTGTGTTTGTCATGGTCCGACCATAAGTCGGTCGCTCCGACAGGAGAACTATGCCAGAGTTCCAATCATAACGGACACTGGTGTCCGTAATAGGATCGGTGGATGGAGCCTCTCGGCGCACTCAATGCCTTCATGCAGACGGCAGATTCCGGCAGCTTTGCGGGTGCCGCTGCCAGACTCGGCATCTCGGGCTCTGCTGTCGGCAAGGCAGTCGCACGTCTGGAAGAGCGGCTTGCCGTTCGCCTTTTCCATCGCTCGACGCGCTCGTTAACGTTGACTGCGGAAGGATCACTATTCCTCGATCGCTGCCGCCGCATATTCAGCGAGATCGAAGCCGCTGAACTGGAGCTGTCGCAGATCCGTCAGGCCCCGCGGGGCCGCTTGCGCGTCAGCCTGCCGCTGATTGGCATGTTGATGATGCCGCCCGTAATGGCTTTCATGCGTGCCTATCCGGAGATCGAATTGGATCTCGACTTCACGGACCGGCTGGTGGATGTGATTGATGAAGGCTTCGACGCCGTCATCCGCACCGGCGAAGCCAGGGACTCACGATTGATGATGCGCCGGGCCGGTGGCTTTTCGCACCGGATCGTAGGCTCGCCTGATTATCTCGCGGCACGTGGCGTCCCTTCCACCCCGGAAGATCTGCTCGGTCATGCTTGCCATCATCACAAATATCCGTCCACCGGCAAGCTGGAGCGCTGGCCGTTGTCGGCGGACGGCGCCGATCTTGATGTCGTCCTTCCCGTGACATCGGTGGCAAGTACGCTGGAGCCGCAGATCTGCCTGGCCGAGGAGGGTTTTGGGCTTGCCTGCCTGCCGCAATTCGCGATCCGGGAGCAACTTAGGCAAGGTACGCTGGTCAGTGTGCTTGAGGACTATATGCAAGAGGTCGGTGCGTTCCACATCCTGTGGCCGGCAAGCCGGCATCCCTCACCGAAAGTGTCAGCCTTCGTCTCCTTCATGGCGGAAAATCTTTTGCGCGAACCTCAGGGGCTTTGCGGTACGGGCGGCAACTGACAGTCGCTCGAAAACAGCCGGCTGCTGACGAAATCGACGAAGACCCGGACCTTGGGTGAAAGATGCCGGCTCGATGGCCAGATCAGGTTGAACTGGCCGGGCAGATCGAGGTGTTCAACCAGCAGCGGCACGAGTTCGCCGGTCTTCACAGAGGCCGCTGCCAGAAAATCGGGCATGCAGCCGATGCCCAGGCCACGCAACACCGCGCCACGCAACGCCTCCATATTGTTACAGGTCAGGATATGGCGGATCCGGACCTCGGGCTCTCCTGCCGGAAGTACGAGCGGCCAATCCTGTATCTTCCCGCTATTGGGAAAGCGAAATCCGATCCCGACATGGGCGGACAAGTCGCGCGGGCAGGTGGGCGTTCCCTTTCGTCCCAGATAGGCCGGAGAAGCGCAGAGGAGCAGTCGAAACGGACGCAGCGCGCGCATCATGATGCGGCTGTCGGGCATTTGTCCGCTGCGGATGGCGACGTCGACGCCCTCATCGATGAGGTCGACGATGCGGTCGTTGAAATCCAGATCGAGTTCGATCTCCGGATAGAGCGACAGGAACTCGGCAAGCACTGGCAAAAGCAGGTGGTAGGCGACGATGGGCGCGCTGACCCTGACGCGCCCGCGCGGTGTCTCTCGGGTTTGCAGGAGGGTCTCCTGGGCATCGTCGAGATCGTCGAGGATGTGACGGCATCGCTCGTGAAACGCGATGCCTTCCTCTGTCAGGCGCAGGCTGCGGGTCGAACGCTGCAAAAGTCTGACACCAAGCTGGCTTTCCAGTTTTGTTACGGCTTTGCCGACGGCAGATGGCGACAGCCCCAGCACGCGTCCGGCGGCAACGAAGCTGCCGAGATCGGCCGTTCGAACGAAGGCCATCAGGCCGGATAGTCGGTCCATGGAAAGAGGTCCAGTTCAATTTATTCGAGCGTAATGTTCCGTTATGAATGGAAACGGAGCGTTATTTTTCGCTATTCAAGCACAGATATACTGATCTGGAAACAGGTCGCCAACCCTTGCGGCTGTCTCCAGCTTCAGGAGCAATCATGTCCCCACATTCGAAACAGTCTGATAGTACCTCCAAATGGCTGGCGCTGCTCGCGGTGTCCCTTGCTGCCGCAGCCATGCCTTTGACATTCACCGGCACGGCGGTGGCGCTGCCCTCGATCGGTCGGACATTGGGTGGTAGCCCCGTGGCGATCGCCTGGGTGACGAACGCCTTCATGCTGTCCTTCGGCTCCAGCTTGATGGCGGCGGGCGCGCTGTCGGATAGCTATGGCCGCAAGCGCATATTCCTCACCGGTGTCGGATCGTTCGCTGCTTTCTCCCTGGCGCTCGTCGCTGCACCAGACATTGTGGTCTTCGACCTGTTGCGCGCAGCGCAGGGATTTGCGGCGGCGGCAGCCTTTTCTGGCGGGATGGCTGCACTTGCGCAGGAATTCGAAGGCCCGGCCCGGCTTCGCGCCTTCAGCATCGTCGGCACCAGTTTTGGCGTCGGCCTGTCACTCGGCCCGGTCGCGTCGGGCCTGATGATCGAGGCTTTCGGCTGGCGCAGCATCTTTCTGGCGGTGGTGATCTTTGCGGTTCTCGCCTTTGCTCTCGGCTGGAACACGCTGAAGGAAAGCCGCGATCCGGCCTCCGGCGGGCTCGACTGGGCCGGTGCGCTGACCTTCACCACGGCCCTTGGTCTGTTCACCTACGGCATCCTGCTGGCCCCTGAGCTTGGATGGGGCAACGGCACGGTCGTTGGCCTGCTCGTCGGTGCCGCTCTCTTCCTCATGCTGTTCGTGGCGATAGAACGCCGAGTTTCCCGGCCGATGCTGGACCTCTCGCTGTTTGCCTATCCACGCTTCGTCGGCGTTCAGCTGCTGGCGGCAGCTCCAGCCTATGGCTTCGTCGTGCTACTGATTCTACTTCCCGCACGCTTCATCGGTATCGAAGGCATGCGCGAGGTCGCAGCGGGCACGGTGATGATTGCGTTGTCGGCGCCGCTGCTGTTCCTGCCTGTTGTGGCCGGACTGCTGACGCGCTGGTTCCGTCCCGCCACGATCTGCGGCACGGGCCTCGTGATCTCGGCCGGTGGCCTGTTCTGGCTAGCGCAGATCCCTGTCGGCGCGCCCATCTGGATGACAGCCTTGCCAATGCTGGTGATCGGGACCGGCATCAGCCTGCCTTGGGGGTTGATGGACGGGCTGGCCGTCAGCGTCGTGCCGACGGAGCGTGCCGGCATGGCGACAGGCATCTTCAGCACCACGCGGGTGGCGGGCGAGGGTGTCGCGCTCGCGGTCGTCGGCGCCGTCTTGTCCATGCTTGTTGCAGGCAGATTGGGTGGGGTCGCCGCGAATGGCGACATCATCGCTGCCGCCCAGAGGCTTGCCGCCGGAGATGTTAGCATGGCCATGACCGCGATGCCGGAGACGGAGCGCACAATGCTTGTGACGCTCTATTCCGATGCGTTCAGCGAACTTCTACTGCTGTTGACGGCAATCACCCTCCTAACGGCACTCGTGGTGTTCGTGTTTTTGAGGACGAATGCGCAGAATCCGCTCAAGGAGGAGGTCGAAGGAGCGGCATGAGGTGCGCCTTCACGCCGCATCCTTCCACTCGCGAAACCGAGGACGAGGACCCGGTCTCCTTGCGCCACGAACTCGCGGGGTTCCGTGGATGTTTCGACCGACCTCGATGCTGTCTCAAGCAAATCCGCCAGCCCGGCGTGACCGTGGCGCGTTCCGGCCAGCGGCCAGTCCTCATCCGGAATGACCCATGCGATGTCCTCAGTGGCCAGTGCCAGCAGAGCCTCCCTGCCGCCGCGGCCGATCGCGGCAGAGAAGTCGTTCACGGTCTGGATGTTTTTCTCGATGCTCATGGGACTGTCTCCATTTCGCACGGATCGGTTCTCACTCGATAACCGCCAAGCTCACGGATGATGCCTCGCACCAACAAGGTTGATCTGCCGGTCCTGCCGTGTTTTGAAGGTGGGCACCTGCGGCAGGATGATGACGGCAAGAATGGCAGAACAGTTCGACATGTTTTCGGAGCAGGCTGCGCGCGACCGGGTGGTCAAGCGTGACCTCCCCAAACACGCCAAGCCCGAACAGCCTGCCGTCCCGATGAGTGACGAGGACATGGTCCGGCATCTCTCGCAGACGGGTCGCTACCGTGTTCTCACGAAACTGGCGCCGCGCACGGTTGCGCCAAACCCGCGCCCGGAATTCCCCCTCAAAGGCATCATCCTCGACACCGAGACTACGGGCCTCAATGCTCGCAAGGATGAGATCATCGAGATTGGCGTTATCGCATTCACCTTCGATGCGACAGGAAACATCGGTGACGTCACCGGGGTCTATGGTGGACTTCAACAGCCGAGCATTTCGATTCCTTCCGACATTACCAGGCTTACTGGTATCACCAACGAGATGGTGGCCGGACAATCGATCGATATCGCTGCTTTAAAGGCGCTGATCGAACCAGCGGATCTGTTGATCGCCCACAATGCCGGTTTTGACCGGCCATTCTGCGAGGCGTTTTCCCATCTGTTTTCTGGCAAGGCCTGGGCCTGCTCCAACTCCGAGATCGACTGGGTTTCGCGCGGATATGAGGGCACCAAGCTCGGCTACCTCATCGGGCAGGCTGGCTACTTCCATGATGGTCATCGGGCTGTTGATGATTGCTTTGCACTTCTGGAGGTACTGGCTCGCGAGGCGGCCGGATCGGTCTCCGCTGCTTTCGCCGAGCTTTATGAGGCAAGCCAGAGGTCGCGTGTCAGGATCTTTGCCGAGAACAGTCCCTTCGACATGAAGGATCATTTGAAGGCGCGAGGCTATCGCTGGTCTGATGGAAGCGACGGCCGTCCCAAATCCTGGTGGATCGAGGTGGGCGAAGAGGCCCTCGACGAGGAGCTCCGCTATCTCAGGGCCGAAATCTACCGTTATCCCGATGCCGATCCACCGATCAAACGCCTGACTGCCTTCGACCGTTTCCGGGCTTGATGCTATCGCTTTGATCAGCCTCCGAGAAGACTCATGCTTTGGACGCATGGCCGACTTGAGACCTTGTGCCTTATCGACCGACGGCCAAGAGCCTATATTCCAATCATCGAAACGACGTTGGAACCAAGGCATGGTTGCTGGCGTCAAGAGACCTCACGAAAGGGGATCATCATGAACGTAGCACGCTCCTTCAACAACTGGCGCAAGTACCGTCAGACCGTTACCGAACTCGGCCGCATGAGCTCGCGCGAACTGCAGGACCTCGGTATCAATTGTGCCGACATCCACAGCGTTGCCCGCCAGTCAGTCGCCCTCTAAGCGGCTTTTCCAACTTGTCGAACTGATGCTACGCCCGCTGATGACGCGGGCGTTTTTGTATGCGTTCTCCCACCCCGGGACGTGGCTCGGGACTTCTGAAGCCGCAAATTAGCCTTGCGTCTCTCGCATAGCTGCACTGCAGCAAAGTCTGTTTCGTGTGCGGCGGAAACTGGTATCTTGTTTTTCATCGATGCGATGCACCTCCTCCCGCAGAGCTTCGATTTCAGACGGCCCACTCCTCCTCCCAAGGGACGTCTGTCGGAACAGCGGCACTCCTCCTCCCAGCCGTTGTTCGGTTCTTTTCGGAAAGCCTGCCGCACCTCCTCCCGCGGCAGGCTTTTTCGTTTTGCGGACTTGCTGATCAGAGCCCGAGAGCTAGCTGCGGCTCCTGCCCGCTCTCTTCCGTGTTAAGGGACGACAGGGTGATCCCCAGGAGCCGCACTGGACGTTTGAACGGGAACAAGCGTTGGTGCAGGGATCAAATTTCAACGTTTTGCAACTATGTGGCTGCGATCGAAAATAGCTTGATTGATCCAGCATGCCGCACAAACATAACGCCGCCCGCCGCCATCACATCGGTAAAATGAAGTTCAAGGTGACGAATTGGGCGGAGTATGAGGCGGGCCTTCGCCGCCGTGGCAGTTTAACCCTTTGGATAACGCCGGAAGCGCTTAGCGGTTGGGTTGCCCCACTTCGCAAGACGCGTGGCGGCCAGCCTCTGTATTCGGATCTGGCGATCGAAACCACGCTGATGCTGGGTATGGTATTCGGATTGCGATTGCGCCAGAGCGAAGGGCTTCTGAGTTCGGTGCTTGATATGATGGCATTAGATTTGCCTGTGCCCGATCACACCGTGCTGAGCCGACGGGCCAGAACCTGGAAGCCATCGACCAGAAGCAACGACCGGCAGCATGTGGCGGACGGACCCATTCATGTGCTGGTCGACAGTACTGGGTTGAAGATCTATGGCGCCGGCCAATGGCTCGAGGAGAAGCATGGCGTAAAGTCCCGGCGTGGCTGGAGAAAACTGCATCTGGCGGTTGACGCCGACAGCGGCGAGATTATTGGCCATAGCCTGACAGATCAGGAAACAGGCGACGCCTCGCAGCTGGAGCCATTGCTTGATCAGATCGATGATGAAATCGGCCAGTTCACTGCCGATGGAGCCTATGATGGCTATCCATCCTACGACGCAGTTCTGCGTCACAGCCCAGGCGCAAGAGTTGTCGTGCCACCGCGCTCGAACGCGGTTGAACAGCCCAAAGCCGACGCATGCTGCCAGAGAGACGACCACATAGCATCCATGCAGATAGACGGCCGGCTGAAATGGCAGACGTCTACCAGCTATGGCAAACGAGCTTTGGTTGAAACCGCGATGGGTCGATACAAAGGCGTCATCGGGCCGCGTTTGCGCGCTCGGTCATTCCTGGCTCAGCAGACAGAGGCTGCGATCGGCGTGGCCATCCTTAACCGAATGCTTGCCTGTGGACGCCCGAAATCCGCTCAACGCCAAGCCTCGACGGGAGCAACCAAATAAGCAGGGCCATCAAAGACCGAATGATGAGCTGTCGCTGATCGCTGCACCAACGCCGCGTAGACGTAGTGCTCATCATCGTCGGGCGTGGCCCGCCACACCCGCCGAATCTGGGCCATGGCGCGTTAGCTACGCAGACGCCGCCGATTGTCGCCCAATGTCCAAAGCGGGGCGTCCAGCGAGGCATTATCGAGAGCTGTCATCTGCATGTGGCACGTCTCCATGTCCGAAAAGGACAGCTTGCGCCTTACGATCATTTGCGAAGTCTGTTCTTTCCCTTTCTTGCCGACCCATCGCCATACCACGAACAACGGCCGGTCGGGCGGTAACGACCTCGAACCATCGTTTCAGGTGCGGGAATTCGGCAAGGTTCTGCCCCTGCTTTTGATGAGGCACAATCCACCCCACGCAGGCAATGTCGGCGATCGAATAGGCGCCGCCCAGATAGTCGCGATCGGCGAGCCGACGATCCATGACGCCGTAAAGACGGCGCACTTCGGCCGTATATCTGTCGATCGCATAGGAAATCGGTTCGGGCGCATACTGACGAAAATGATGCGCTTGCCCGGCCATCGGACCCAGGCCGCCGACCTGCCAGAACAGCCATTGATCGACTTCGATTCGCGCGCGGTCGTCGCTTGGATAAAGCCGGCCGAACTTGCGCCCGAGATATTGCAGGATTGCCCCGGACTCAAAGACAGAGACCGATCGACCATCCGGACCATCCGGACCATCCGGATCGACGATTGCCGGCATGCGATTGTTGGGTGAGATCTGGAGAAAAGCCGGTTCGAACTGATCGCCCTTGCCGATATCTACGAGCCGGAGCTCGTATGGAACGCCCAACTCCTCCAGCATGATGCTGATTTTCCATCCGTTGGGTGTGGGCCAGTAATAGAGCTGAATGGGTTCGGCCATGGCTCGCGTCTCCAGTCTCTCCGGCGCGGCCGGGCAGGGGTCAGTTAAAGGGGAAGGCGATGAATTCCCGCGTGGATTCGGCCTGCGTCGAAAGCGCAACAAGGGCGGGATACTCTTCTTCGGTAATGGTTTCCGGCAGCATTTCGCGGGTAAACCGGAAGGCGACGGCACTGGTCACGTCCGCTTGCAACGGACGGTCGCCGAACAGCCAGGGGTCGGCTTGGCACACCTCCGCTTCGAGGAGCCGATAGGCGGCTGCAAGCTGGCCATGGACCCGGTCGAGCCAGGGCTGATGGCGTTTCTCATCTGGCCGGAGGTTGTACTCATAGACGATTTGCACCGTTTTCTCGCATGCAGCGAGTGCCAGGCCGATGATCCGTTGGGCTCGGCTGTGAACCTGACGGTCGGCGGGCACAAGGCTAAGCGCTGGCGAAGCCAGGCGCTCCAAGTGTTCGAGGATCAGGCTGGAATCCATCAGTACGACACCGTCATCGGTCACGAGGGATGGCGCCTTTACGATCGGATTGATCGCAGCAAAATCATCGAACCTACTGAAGACCGACAGTGACTCGTGGGAAAACGGCAGGTCCAGCATTGTCAGCGAGATTGCCACGCGGCGGACGTAAGGCGAATCCAGCATTCCAATCAATCTCATCGCAGTTCCCCACTTCCTTGATACTTCGCTCAACTGAGCGATTGCGCCGATCCAATATCAAAAAACCTATAAAATAGAGTGGGTTCTTGCCAGTGGCCATAATTGCCATTACCGTAAGGATCATGCCAAATTACGTGAATCCTCTGGTGGCGATCGTTGCCTATGACGGCCTGTGCACCTTCGAGTTCGGCTGTGCCTTCGAGGTCTTCGGATTGTCGCGACCGGAAATCGGGCAGGACTGGTATCGCTGTGCGACGGCGGCCGTCGATTCTGGTCCCATCCGCGGCGCCGGGGGACTGACATTGGTCCCCGACGGTGGGCTGGAACTGCTTGGCAAGGCCGGTACGATCGTCATCCCGGGCTGGCGAGGCCCTGACACAAGGGCGCCTGAGGCGTTTCTCGAAGCGCTTCGGCAAGCGCATCGTGATGGTCGCCGCATCGTCTCTATCTGTGGTGGGGCTTTCGTGTTGGCTCAGGCAGGACTGCTTTCGGGAAAACGAGCGACGACGCACTGGCATCATGTCGCAAAACTGGCGGCCGATTATCCCGACATCTCCGTCGAGCCTCGCGCGCTGTATGTTGATGAAGGTGACATCCTGACTTCGGCCGGGAGCGCTGCCGGGCTCGATCTCTGCATCCATGTGGTGCGGAAGGATTTCGGGGCGAAAGCCGCCAACAGCGTTGCCCGCCGGCTCGTCGTCGCCGCCCATCGCGAAGGCGGGCAGGCGCAATTCATCGAACGACCCATCCCGCCAGTCTCCGGCGCGAACCTCTCCGCCTTGCTCGACACGATCCGCAGCCGGCTCTCTGAGCCATGGTCGATCGAGCGCATGGCGAATGAAGCGCGTGTGAGCGTTCGAAGCATCCAGCGCCATGTGCGCGAGGCGACCGGGATGGCGCCCGGTGTGTGGCTCCAGGGCGAACGCGTGGCGCAGGCACGCGAGTTGCTGGAAGAGACGACGCTCTCCGTGGAAAGCATCGCTCGTCACGCCGGGTTCGGGTCAGCCACCAACTTCCGCAATCAGTTTCGAACGATCATGGGCGTTGCGCCTGCCGCCTACCGATCAAGATTCCATAATGCTGCCGTTTAACAACGGCCACGACTTCTCCCGAAAATGTTCGACCGCCGTCGAGCGAAGACAAGATCAGGAAACGGACATTAGAATTCATAGCACTTACGAATATTTACGCGACGCAGAATGAATTCACAGCGTATTTAGAAAGAAAGATGGCGTCGAGCGTTCGATTCCATTCAAGACCTACCTTCACTCGCAAAATCTTGAGTCATTGATCCACTACACAGCCATTCGAGCGGCATCTGTAGGTCAAGGTTGTCAATCAGCGTGCAAAAGTTGCCAGGTTCTGGGCGGAAACAGCGTTTAAAAGTTTCCACTTGGATGTGATCCAATCCGGACAGTGATCCGGAGAACCTGTGGTGATAAAAATGGAATTGATATCCGAGATACGCCGCCGACATTTTGTTGGCGGCGAGAGCATAAGTGCGCTTTCACGGTCTGTTGGACTTTCGCGACCAACCATTCGTAAACATCTGATGACGACGACTCCGCCTGTTTATTCGCGCCCCGTGAAGCCCGGCCGGCAGCTTGGTCGCTTTGAAGAACGATTGTTGGATTGGCTTGAGACAGAGAAGCGTAGACCTGTTCGTGAGCGGCGAACAGCGCAGCGGCTTTACGAAGGATTACAGCAAGAAGGATATGAAGGTGCTTATGACAGCGTCCAGCGCTATGTCCGGCGATGGAAGCGCAACAATCCCTCCGGTGCCACGGCTTCGGGAACTGGGATAAAGGCGGCGTTTGTTCCGCTTGCCTTTTCACCCGGAGAGGCATGCCAGTTTGACTGGAGCCATGAACGAGTGGAGATCGGAGGTGTCGTCCAGACTGTCAAAATCGCGCATTTCCGCCTGTCCAACAGCCGCCAATGCTTCGTGGCAGCCTACCCACGGGAACGCCAGGAGATGGTGTTTGATGCGCATGATCGCGCGTTTGCCTTCTTCGGCGGGGTTCCAACCCGCATGATCTACGACAATCTGAAGCCGGTTGTTGACTTGATCTGTGTCGGCAAAGAGCGTCAGTTTAATCGCCGGTTCCTGGCCCTTGCCAACCATTATCTGTTTGAGCCGGTTGCCTGCACGCCCGCCTCGGGTTGGGAGAAGGGCCAAGTGGAGAACCAGGTCGGCAATCTTCGTGAATGGCTGTTCACACCGATGGCCCGTTTTGCAAGCTTCGACGACTTGAATGCTTGGCTTTCGGTTCGTTGTCTGGAACTGGGAGCGCGCAAACATCCGAGCTTTGGCGAGCAAACAATTGCCGAGTGCTTCCAACTGGAGAAGCAGGCTTTACGGCCGGTCCGGGCTATGTTTGACGGGTATGTTGAACAGATGATGCGCGTTTCCAGTACATGTCTCGTCCGCGTTGACCGCAATCGCTACAGCGTTCCGGCAGATTTTGCCGGAAAGATTGTTTCGGTTCGAACAAGCGCTACACGGATTAGGATTGTTGCCGACAACAAGGAGATTGCAGACCATTCCAGACAATTTGGTCGTGACCAACTTGCCTGCGATCCATGGCATTATCTGCCAGTTCTGGAACGTAAACCGGGCGCGTTGCGCAATGGCATTCCGTTTCGGGAGTGGGATTTGCCCAGTGCCATCAGGACCGTCAGGGATCACATCCTTGGCCAGTCGCGCGGGGATCGTGCCTTTGTTGAACTGCTGCAGGTCGCCAGCCAGCATGGGCTGGAAGCCCTCGACATCGCCTGCCAACTTGCAATGAATGCAGGCACATTGTCCGCAGGTGTCGTGATGAATGAACTGCGTCGCCTGGTCGAGCCGCCCAGACCTCAAGCTGATAGGCAAGATGACCTATTATGCCTGACCATTGAGCCTCTTGCCAATTGCGCACGATACGACATGCTGTTGGGAGGCGCTCATGGTCATTGATAAACTGGCTCAACTCAAGGCCATGCATCTTTATGGAATGGCGGCAATCTGGAGCGAGTGGCTGGCTGAAGAGGCAAGAAAGCCCGTTCCGCCGGACATCTTTCTGGAAAAGCTCATCGAAGCCGAGATCGTTGATCGTCAGGCAAGAAGTCTGAAGTATCAGCTCAAGGCCGCACGCTTTCCCGTCCATCGAGATCTTTCAGGCTTTGACTGGAAAGAAGCGACGGTGCCGCGCGCGCAGGTCGAGCAATTGGCTACAGCAGCCTTCATGGAAACAGCACATAATATCATTTTGGTCGGAGGAACAGGAACAGGCAAAACTCACCTTGCAACGGCAATTGGCGTATCGGCTGTCCATCATTCCAAACGTGTCCGCTTCTTCAACGCCGTCGATCTTGTCAATCTGCTGGAAAAGGAAAAGCGGGACGGCAAGGCAGGAAACCTGGCAAAACAATTACAACAAGTGGATGCCGTCATACTCGATGAACTGGGATATCTCCCGTTTCCGGCGGCTGGTGGCGCACTGCTGTTTCATCTCATCAGCCAACTCTATGAGAAAACATCTTTGCTGGTCACAACCAACCTGTCTTTTGCCGAATGGGTCACCGTATTCGGCGATGCGAAGATGACAACCGCTCTCCTGGACCGCATCACGCACCACTGCGTCATCCTGGAAACTGGAAACGATTCTTTTCGCTTCAAACAGCGCAAAAGCACCCGTCAAAACATCGACTGAACTGGAAACTTTTAAACGCTGTTTCCGCCTAGAACCTGGAAACTTTTAAACGCTGATTGACAGCGGGGATTTCGCCTTCCAGACATTCAGTTCTGGTCGATGTACTAGCGGTAGAAGTCCGGCATTCGGCGGAGGCTGAGGGCCAAGAGGAGGATGGGAATCTCCTCGTGTGAAAAGCCTTGTTTTGTCAATATGAACATAAGCGAACTCGCCTTAGAAGTTCCCGGATTATCAGCTATGTCAATCACATAAGATCCACCAGCCGGATCAACGCGGAAATCTATCCGTCCGTAGGCTGACATAAACAGTAGTTGAAAAACGCGGATGGCAGCATCCCCGAGGGACTGTTGGACCGAAGGCGAGAGATCCTGAACGTCACCGTAAACAATTCCCCCCTGGCTAAAATGATCACTGAATGCGAGATAGGATCCATTCTTTTTTGGGCCTGATGACGCCCAGACATCTGCCATTCCAGCACAAAACAGCTGGTCGCTCTCTAGCACTAACGAGTAGATTTCTCGCCCATCGATGAATTGCTGTACGCACACCGGCTGCCCAATCTCCTCGGCAAGGGATCCAATTGACCGTTCTATGCTTTCGGAGAAGGGACCCGTTGTCTCCTCACTGACACCGATACTCCATGCTTCATATGTCGATTTACAGATTACCTTTAAATTTGCTGGGGGCTTTCCATTTAACCAGCCAAGGCGCGTGTCGAAGCACCAAGTTTTGGGTACCGCGATCCCGCTCGCGTCAAGTATCAAAGCTTGATGGAATTTGTGTCTTGTAATCGCAGCAGAATATGCATCGCCATGGCCGTAGAAGTATCCGAACTGACGACATAGAAGCGCCCCAGTAGATCGTCGTGCCGGACCAAAACCATCGCGATGGCCACCTCCTTCGGTTCTGTCCAGCACGACCTTGAATCGAACTACTGATGGGAAAAGCTGGTCATTGAGGGCTTTGCTCATAAAATCGCGGAGACCAAAAACCACCTGGCAGGCGATGTTGTTCCTATGAAAGACCTGCATAACTCTGTTGAGTTACGTATCTTTGTCGAGACGTTCAATGAACCGCACACTGTTCAAGGCCGGCTTTTCGACGGCATCGCGCGCATCGTCTGCCAGGATAACAATCGCAATTTCGCCGGATCTCGCGCTAACGATGTCCATCAATGATCGGAGGTGCGCAAGCTGGGATATGGCATCAACGGCACTTTGAACCATAGATACATAATTCCGAGTTATGTGAACTCGGTGAGCATTTTTCCCAGTGGATCGGCGGCGTCTATTGCGCGCATTAGAGCGGTGTCGGAGACGCGCGTGTAGATCTCCGTTGTGGCGATGCTCGAATGCCCGAGAAGCCGCTGAACGAAGCGGATGTCCACCCCTTCCTCAATCAGGAACGTTGCGGCTGAATGGCGGAAGCGATGAGGTGTTACATGCGTATCCAAGTTACAGGCTTTGCCAAGGTGACGAAGCCGTCGCCGAAGCGCTTGCTCAGTCAGGCGTCGGCAATGGCTGTTAAGCAGCAGGTAGTCGCCTTCATGTGGGGTTTGGCTTGCTTGCCATTTGATGTACTGCAGCTCGGATCGCAAATCCGGATTTCCAACATAGACATTGCGTTCCTTGCTACCCTTTCCATGGATGCGTATGCGATAGCCGTCATTGGAAATAGTCGAAAGCTTGATGCGCGTGAGTTCCCCAACACGCACGCCGGTCGCGACCATGAGCTTAATCGCCAGCGCTGTCGTGTTGGGTATTCCATAAAGGTTGCTAGCAAGCGCCGGCATAGCGAATGTCTGGTTGGGACGCGCGTAGCCAACACCTTTCAGCATGCTGCGCACGTCAACCCATTCTACAGGCCGCGGTAGTCGCTTGGGCGGTCGCAGATCGATTTCTAGCCCATCGAAGGGGTCGTCATCAATCAACCCTGCTTTACGCAGCCAAGCGGCAAAAGCACGTAGCGTCACGAGCCGTCGGCGTATGGTAGCATGCTTGTGGTTTCGGGCGCATTTCAAGTGTTCGAGATAATCAAGGACCACTTGGTTTGTGAATTCGTGCCCAACTTCAACACAGTCCCCAAAACGGAGGAAAGCGTCGATGTCCTGGTCATAGGCGTCAATGGTGTTTTTGCTGAGCCCCCGAGTATGTTGGCAATGCACCAAGAAGGCTTGTCTTTCCGATTTCAAAATTTCTAGAAACATTTCAGTCCTCATCAATATCGATGGGCTCTGCTATCCCTCTGATATTAATGGTTTATGTCCAACGCTTTGAAACGCATTGCTTGAGAGGGTATTGCCAAGTTGTTTGACTCCCGCGTTTTGGGTATCGAGACGGAATGAAATTACCCAGCTCATTTCCCAGCCTGAAGGGGTTTCGTTTTCCGCGCGACATCGTCGCCTACGCAGTGTGGGTGTATCATCGGTTTGCCCTGAGCACAGCGGATGTGGAAGACCTTCTTGCCGAGCGTGGTGTAATTGTCAGCCGGGAAACCGTTCGCCTTTGGATCAACCGCTTTGGCCATCATTTTGCAGACTGCATTCGTAGGAACCGACCAAAGCCAAACGACAAATGGCTTATGGATGAGGCCGTCATCACGATCGGCGGAAAGAAATTTTGGCTTTGGCGGGCAATTGACGCCGACGGCGATGTTCTCGACATTCTGGTTCAGACTCGCCGTAACACAGAGGCCGCCAAGCGTTTTTTCTCCTGACTGGTCAAGCAATTTGGTGAGCCACGCGTCGTCGTAACGGACAAACTGCGCAGCTACATCAAACCTATACAAGACCTGATACCGGATGCGGACCATCGGGCGCATAAAGGCCTGAACAACAGAATTCAAAACTCACACCGCCAGACCAGGAAGAGGGAGAAGGTCATGGGGCGGTTCAAATCGCCTCGTCAAGCGCAACGCTTTCTGTCAGCCCACGATCAAATCAATACGATCTTTCGTCCTCGCCGGTACAACCTCTCAGCTCTCTCATACCGCCACGCAAGGGCAGATGCCGTCAGCCTGTGGGCCGACTATACTGCAGAAATGGCGGCTTGAAAAACCGCTGCATCGCCGCCTCGAAACCAAAGACAAACAACTTGGCAATACCTCTTGATCACATCGCCTGCCAGCATGACGGCGACATCATGGCGGGGCTCCGCTCCGGTTCCGTCGAGGAGCATATTGGCAACAATCGCGCCTGTTACAGGTGTTTCTTTACTGGCAGGCATCTGCTCTCTCCAGCCGTGTTGGGACGACATCGCCGTGGCGCCCATCGCGCAATGATGCCGGGAGCAGGCGTGCCGCCGCGACGTTCAGCACAACGGTGACATCGCGATGCTTCTGAAGTGCGCTTGCCGGGCATGCCGTCGCGATCGGGCCTTCGATCATGGCGTGAACGGCTTCTGCCTTGCCTTCTCCGGTGGCAACAAGAAGGATCGCGCCAGCATCGAGGATCGTTGCAATTCCCATGGTGATGGCTTTTGTGGGGACAGTCTCGCCTTCGCCAAAGAAGCGCGCATTTGCAAGCCGGGTATCCTCGGTCAGAACCTCCACATGGGTTCGTGACGCAAAGGATGCGCCCGGTTCGTTGAAGCCGATATGCCCATTGGCGCCAAGCCCGAGGAGCCGCAGATCGAAGCCGCCTCCTTGCTTGATCGCGGCCTCATAGCGCTGCGCTTCCGCCAGGGGATCGGGAGCGTCTCCGCGCGGAACCGAGAGCCGGCTGTTGTCGGCATCGATCAGCTTGAAGAGGTTGCTGCGCATGAAATGCGCTGTAGGCTTGAGGATGCTCGGCCGGCAAGCCTACATACTCATCGAGGTTGAAGCTCGATATGCGCTCAAGCGAAATCTGTTGCCGCCCGGCGATTGCCAAGAGCTCCCTGTAGACCGGAGGCATCGTGCCGCCAGTCGCAAGGCCGAGCACGCTGTCTGGTTTCTTTCGCACCTGGTTGGCAAGAATGCGGGCCGCGAAAGCACTGGCGGCCGCGGGGTTCTCGAGCACTTGGATTTTCATGGGCATCGCTATGATCGCTACAACGGGGGAGATCAGCCGCAATGAGGCCACTGTGTGCGCGAATAGACCAGAGCATACAGTGGTATGAAACTGGTTTGTTTGCGATTGCGCCAATGATTACAGGTGAAGATCCGAGATAAAGTCGTAAACGCGGCCATTGTAACGGGTCTGGGTAAACTCGACCGGCCGGCCATCCTCCAGGAAACAGCGTCGCTCGGCCACCAGCATGGGCGTTTGTGGAGCCGCCTGGAGCATCTGCGCTTCGGCATCCGACATCACATCTGCGCGTATACGCTGGAAGCCGTGATGGGGACGCGCATCCAGCGAGGCAAGCGTTTCGTAGAGGGATTGGGTCACCAGCATCGCGTCTGGAAGGATGGATTTCGGCACCACAGCGCGCTCCAGAGCAATCGGGACGCCATCGGCGCTGCGGACACGCACCAGCCTAATCACTTCGCTCTGCGTTGGTAGGCCGAGCGCCATGGTCTCCTGCAGTGTTCCGATCGCGGTTCCCCTTGAAATCCACGTGAAACTGGGCTCCATTCCGCGGGCACGAATGTCATCGGAAAAGCCCGTCAGATTGGGTAGGTCCTTGCGTACGCGTGTCTGAACGACAGTGCGCGCACCATGCCGACGATTGACGCGGCCCTCGCTTTCAAGTTCGGCAATGGCGCGGCGCACCGACACACGCGAAACGTTAAGCTGCTCTGCCAACAGTCTTTCGCTTGGCAGGCTGCGACCGCGTCCAATCTGACCGTTGTCGATGGCTTCGGCGAGTGCCATGGCGAGCCGCATGTAAATGGGTGAGTGATCGTCTGACCGCTCAAGGCTCACGGCCAGCCGCTCGAGAAGGGCGTCTGCGTGCGGTTCAGTGTTGTCCACGTTTTTCGGCCCGTTCTGGTTCAAAGCGAAAACCTCGTCGAAAGAGAACAGACTGCGATTCTCGATCGTTTCTATTTCTCGGGGAAATTGGATGCAGTTTCAAGCCCGATAGAGCGACGAGTGAACCAGTTTGCGCACAGTCAATCGATACTGGTTGTAATCTGGTATTGATTGACTTAGCCTGCTCATATTCAACAGGTGTGGTGAACGTGCTTACTGAAATTCTCAAGAACGGCCTAATCGTGTCCTGCCAGCCCGTCCCGGGCGGCGCGATGGATGACAGCCCCTATGTCGTGGCCTTCGCGCTGGCAGCACTTTCGGCTGGCGCCGTTGGCCTGCGCATCGAAGCTGCCCGCTATGTCTCGGCTACGCGCAAGGCGACAGATGCTCCGATTATTGGCCTCATCAAGCGCGATCTCGACGATAGTCCTGTGCGCATCACGCCCTTTATCGCTGATGTCGAGGCCTTGGCCGAAGCCGGCGCCGACATCATTGCATTCGACGCGACGGATCGTACGCGCCCCGCAAGCGTGGAAGCGCTTGCTGAAGCCGTTCGCAAGGCCGGCAAGCTGTCGATGGCCGATTGCAGCTGCGTTGACGATGCGCGCCGCGCGCTTGCGGCCGGTGTGGATTTCGTGGGTTCGACCATGTCTGGATATACCGGTGGGCCGGAGCCGACAGAGCCCGATATCGATCTGGTCGCAGCACTGCGCCAGCTGACACCCAATGTGATCGCAGAGGGACGCATCCGCACGCCCGAACATGCACAGGCTGCTGCTCGAGCCGGCGCATCCTCGGTGGTCGTTGGTTCGGCGATCACGCGCACGGAGCATGTGACGACCTGGTTTCGCAATGCCCTGCAGGAGGTTTATGCACCAGCGCCGGCCCCCATCGTTCTGTCCATCGATCTTGGTGGAACCAAGACCATGGCCTCTCTCGTGCAGGGACGTGAGATCCTTGAGACCGTGGAGATCCGCACGAACCGGTCCGGCTCGCCGGAAAGCTGGCTTGAGGCGATCGCCGAGGCTGTCGGGCCCTGGAAGGGACGATTTGCCGCCATGGGCTTTGCCGTCACCGGTGCGGTCCGCAACGGCAGCTGGCGGGCCATGAACGAGGTAACGCTCGGCATCAAGGGCGAGTTTCCCCTTCAAGCTCGCGCTGTCGAGATGTTCGGTGTTCCCGTTGCTGTCGTCAACGATGCGCAGGCGGCGGCCTGGGGCGAATTCAGGGCAAGTGAGGATGAGGGCGATCTGGTCTTCACGACGGTGTCGACAGGTCTCGGTGGCGGTATCGTCGCCAATGGCAGCTTGCTGGGCGGAATTGCCGGTCATTTCGGTCAGATGCGGGATCCGGATGGCGGAAACCTGCCGCTCGAAAGCCGCATCTGCGGTCCCTTCATTGCCGCGGAAGCCGGTCGTCTGGGCCATAGCGGTGATGCAAAGGCTGTGTTTGATGCGGCTCTGTCTGGCGAGGAATGGGCAGGCCTTATCATTGACGGTGTGGCGCGCCGCTTTGCGCGGCTGTGCTGTGACATCCAGCTGTCGCTTGATCCTGCCCGCATCGTCGTTGGCGGTGGTGTGGGGCTCGCCGTTGGTTTCCTCGACAGGGTCAAGGCCGAGATTGCCGCTTTGTCACCGGCGGTCGTCCCGCAACTGCAGCCTGCTCGACTTGGTAAATGTGCCGGCGTCATCGGCATGGCTGACTTGGCAATAACGCATAAAAAAAACCGATAAATCTCTGGAAGGGTTGAATAAAATGGCAAGATTTCACAGTCTCATGGCCGCCGGCGTCGCGGCTCTCTTCGCAAGCGTGGCACTGCCGGGTATTGCCTCGGCAGAGGTCACTGTTCTCGGATGGCCAGGCGGCTCCGAAGAAACGGCTCTTCGCGCAGCCGTTGACGTCTATAACGCGCTTCCCGACACCTCGGATGAGGACAAGGTCGAGCTGTTGTTCTTCAACCGCGATGGCTTTTACGACAAGCTGCAGGCCGACCTTGCTGCCGGTTCGGATGCCTTCGACATAAATCTGATCGCGACCTATTCCATTGGCCGCTATGCGCCGTTCATGGAACCGGTTGATCTCGACCCCAACGCCGAGACGGTGTTCGGCAAGGCGATCCTTGAGACGATGCAGTATGACGGCAAGCAATATGGCGTGCCAACCGACCTTTCCCTGCATTTCATGTATTACCGCAAGGATCTGATCGACGCGCTGATGGGCGACGATGAGGCCAAGGCCAAGTATTCCGAGATAGCCAAGGAATATCTCGGCAAGGATCTTTCGCCGAAGGATCCGGACCAGTGGACATGGGATGATTGGGCCGCAACGGCGCTCTACTTCTCCAAGGCCGTCAATCCTGACAGCCCCGTCCGTTACGGCACCGTGCTGCAGATGAAGAACCTGCTGTTCAACATGATGGTGTTCCAATCCCTGCCGCGCGCCTATGGGGCCGACTGGATGGACGATAAGGGCAATGTGACCGTTGATTCCGAAGCCTACCGAACAGGCCTCGAGCTCTACAAGAAGCTCTACGATGCCGGTGCGACGCCGAAGGACTCCTTGAGCTATGAATATCCGGAAACCAACGCCGCCTGGACATCCGGTCAGGTCGCGACGGCTCTGCAGTGGAATGCGGCCGCTGGCGAGTTGATGAACCCGGAAACAGCCCCGGCTGTCGCGGAAGACACGGCGGTCGTTGCGCCGCCTGCGGGACCGGAAGGTCGCGCCGACCATATCCATGGTCTTGGTCTCGGGCTCAACAAGAACTCCAAGCACAAGGAAGGCGCCATTCGCTTCCTGCAGTGGCTCGCCTCCGAAGATGCAGCCTTGACCTATGCCAAAGCAGGAGGTTCGCCGGCATTGTCGCCCGACGTGGTTGCCAAGATCGCCGAAGATCGTCCTGATCTCGTCAAGCTTGGTGAATTCGCCGGTAGCTACGGCTACGTGATGAATGGTGCGACCTCGGCCAATGCATTGTCGATCTACGAAGCACAGGCCAAGGAATTCACGGCCTATTGGTCGGGGCAGAAGACGCTCGACGAGGCGCTTTCGGCAGCCTCTGCGAGCATGACCGAGATGTTGAAGCAATGAGCGATAACGCCCGGGTGCCATGGCGCCCGGGCACATCCTGACGGGCGGTATGATGAACTCCACTCCACAGCAGCGCGAAGGACGGCTTCTTCTGGCGCCACTTATTGCCTTCCTGATTGTTTTCCTGAGCTTTCCGGCTCTGGTGGATATTGTCTATGCCCTGTCGAATGTCACCTTTGAGACGATGCGGGCGCCGCAGATCACAGGGGTTGGAAATTTTGTCGACGTGCTTCAGGACCCCGAGTTCTGGTCGGCATGCTGGTTCTCTCTGCGCTTTGGTGTGCTGACCGCGCTGATCGAATGCGGGATCGGTATGGGGCTTGCCATCTTCCTGTCGCCGATCGTCAGCCGTCATGGCTGGACCCTTGCACTGATCATGCTGCCGATGATGGTGGCGCCCTCGATGGTGGGGCTTATGTACCGCCTGGTCCTGCATGAATTTGCAGGTCCGCTTCCCTATTATCTCCTGATGTGGTTCGGAGACAGCCCGGCATTTCTGGACGCCAGCAATGCGTTCTGGACGCTTGTCGTCGTTGAAAGCCTGCAATGGACGCCATTTGCATTTCTGCTGTTTCACGTCGCCTATATTTCCATACCGACCGAGATCCGCGAAGCCGCTGCCATGGATCGCGCCAATGCCTGGAAGGTGCTTTGGCGCATTGAGCTTCCGATGATGAAGGCACCGATTGCGATCGCACTCGGGATCCGCTTTATCGATGGCTTCAGGGTCTTCGACAATGTCTTTGCCCTGACGGGCGCAGGCGCCGGTGGCTCCACGATGTCGCTTTCGATCTACATCTACCAGTCCTTCTTCAAGGGCGGAGAAATCGGGCGGGCCGTTGCAGCCTCGGCGCTTCTATTCATCGTCTCGTTGATTGTCCTTTATGGCGCGGCCGTTCTCAAATCCCGTCTTGATCGCAAGAGGATCGCGCTATGAACATGCTTCGTTGGATCGTCTTTGCGATTGCGGCATTCGCGATGAACTTTCCGGTCATCGTCACGCTGATTACGTCCTTCAAGAGCGCCAAGGAAATCGCTATGAACCCGGGTCTGATCCTTCAGGCGCCAACCCTTGCCAACTATGCCAAGGTCTTGACCGATCCCAGCCGGTTCAACATCTACGCTTATCTTCTCAACAGCACTGTTGCCGCCCTCATCGGCTCGCTATTGGCGCTGTTGCTGACTTTGCCTGCAGCCTATGCGATCGTTCGAACGGGAGCCGGCCGTCGGCATCTTTTGCCTCTGGTGGCCAATCTCCGAGCGTTGCCGTTGGTGGTCTTTGCGATCCCCCTCTACATGATGTTCCAGTTTGTCGGCCTGCTTGATACCCGGCTGGGGCTGGGTCTCATTCTGACCATCGTCAATCTCCCGCTCAGCCTCATGATGATGGTGAACGCGATTGCCGACATGCCGTCGGAAATCGACGAAGCCGCGCGCATGGATCGTGCCGGCGCCTGGGTGATCTTGCGACGCATTGTCCGTCCCGTGATCCGGCCAGCGGTGGTGACGGCTTTCATCTTCGGCTTTATTACTGCCTGGAACGAATACCTGTTCGGCTTGATGCTGACCACGCGCGATGCCGTGCCCGTGACAGTCGGCGCCTCCTTCTTCTTCTCTGCCAGCGGTGGCGGTGTGCAATGGGGCGTTGCATCGGCCGTCATGATACTCGGCGCGCTGCCGCCGGCGGTACTCGGCATGCTCATTTACAGACAATTGACCGGATCCATGACCGCAGGCGCGGTCAAAGGCTGAGCCGGACACCTCAGAAAAGGATCGACCATGGCTCAGATCAAGCTTGACGGCGTCACCAAGGTTTTCGGGACCACCACGGTCATACCCTCCCTTGACCTTGAAATAGGCAAGGGTGAGTTTGTGGTCTTTGTCGGTCCGTCCGGCAGCGGAAAGTCGACCTTGCTGCGCCTGATTGCCGGCCTGGAAGAGGCCAGCGGCGGGACGATCGGCATCGAAGGCAAGGACGTGACCACCACGCCTTGCGGCGATCGTGGTCTTGCCATGGTCTTCCAGTCCTATGCGCTTTATCCGCACATGACCGTTCGTCAGAACATGGCCTTTCCGCTCGAGATGGCGGGAGTGAGCAAGGCGTCGGCCAGTGCCAAGGTGGTCGATGCCGCACGCATTCTCGACCTGACCCATTTTCTGGAGCGCCGCCCATCGCAGCTATCGGGTGGACAGCGCCAGCGTGTGGCGATCGGCCGGGCTATCGTCCGCAATCCGACGGCCTTTCTTTTCGATGAACCGCTTTCAAATCTCGACGCGGCGTTGCGAGGAAGCATGCGCCTCGAGATCATGAAGCTGCACCAGCAGCTTAAGAGCACGATGATATATGTCACCCACGACCAGGTCGAGGCGATGACAATGGCGGACCGGATTGTCGTACTCAACCATGGTCGTATCGAACAGGTGGGTACGCCACAGGAGCTCTATGAGCACCCCGCTAACTTGTTCGTTGCCGAGTTTATCGGCGCACCGAAGATGAACCGCATCGAAGGCGCGCCGGCCAAGAAGATGGGGGCGGCCGTTATCGGCGTACGTCCCGAGCATTTGCGAATTTTCGAAGGAGAGGCTGAGGGCGTCTGGCACGGGACAGTTGAGCTCACGGAAAATCTGGGCGCCGAGAGCCACGTCCACGTGCACTGCCCCGAGACAGGATCTCTGGTGGTTCGCATGCCCGGCGCTCCGAAAGTCCGGGCCGGCGACATGATCTCGATCGCGCCTGTCGAGGGGCATATTCACAGGTTCGACGACAAGGGAAATATCATGCGCTGACATCTGACGGAAGGCGATTGCTGAAAGCAAGCCTGCCTTCAGTCGGATGAAAATTCTCCCGGTGGCCGGACACGATTGGACAACTTGGCGGATATGCGATCGCAGGCCGCCTTTAAGAGGTTGACTGCATGCTCGTGTCGGCTCTCTCTCGTGTGGCGATTGACATAGGCGATGATGACGGATGCGACTGCGTTCCCGTCGGCGCCGAGGATCGGGCAGCAGATGTCCGTTATTCCCACGAAGTCGCGGCTTTCACGCAGTTCGTGGCCCCGTTGCCTGATCGCGGTCAACTGGCTTTGCAATGCGTCCCGATTGATCGGTGTCGTCGCCGTCACATCGCATTCATCGAGAATGCGCTGAGCGATCTCGGGCGTCTGGAACGCCAGTATCACCTGGCCGGACGTGGAGTCCGACGCAAGTCGGCCATAGCCGAGCCTCAACGTGAACGACATGTCCTCGCCGCCAGGAACGGCAGCCGTTACCACCGTCAGTCCGTGATTGACCACCACAAGGTGTGGAGACTGCCGTGTGTCATGGGCAATTCGCGAAAGTTCCGGCATTGCCGCACTCATCAGGTCCTGAGCGCTGGGGGTATGCAGCCCCAGTTTGAACAGCCGGTCGGTCAGCGAATAGGCATCCGTTTCGGCATCCCGATCAATGTAACCACGATCCTGCAATGCAACCAGCATGCGAAAGATTTCACTTTTCGAACGTCCCAGTCCGTCTGCAATTTCCTTCATCGTCAGAGCGTTACGCGCCTCTGCGAGAAGCTCCAGCACCTCCAGGCCCTTGGTGAGAGCAGGTGCCGAATAGGCGGGCTTGCCCGGTTCGGTTGTGGTGTCGTTCATGCAGCGAATCCTTGTTTCAGACGTGACCATAATGAAATCAGAGAGGGGTTGTCATTTGTTTCATATAAGAACTTGACTCTATATATAAAACTGTCACAGTTGCCCTAACGACAAAAAAGACGAGTGGGCTCTATGACAAATCTGACGGTGGTTGAGAGTGATGAAGGGGCCCGCAAGGTCGCCAAGCCGCGGCGCAACAGCGTCTTCACCGCAATCGACCTCAACCGTGGCGGCAAGCAGATCGGCTATTTCAATGTTCCCCAGTCGCCAAATGACGATGCCTGGGGCGCGGTCCAGGTGCCGCTTGCCGTCGTGAAGAACGGGCAGGGCCCGACCATCCTCATCGAAGCCGGTAATCATGGCGATGAATATGAAGGACCGATTGCACTCGGCGAATTGCTGCGCGAGATTGAACCCGCCGACATCAACGGTCGCATCATCGCGATCCCCGCAATCAACGTGCGTGCCGTCGAAGCCGGCACCCGTACGTCGCCCGTCGATGGTCTGAACTTCAATCGCAGTTTTCCCGGAGATTTCGAGGGCACGCTGACGCGGCAGATCGCAGCCTATGTCAATGACTGCCTCATCCCCGCTGCAGACTATTTCCTCGACCTGCATTCCGGTGGATCTTCGCTGATGATCCTTCCAAGCGCGATCATCGAGCCGTCGCCGACGCCGGACGGTCATCGTCGCAACATCAAGGCGACGCTCGCATTTGGCGCGCCAACGGTCGTCATGGTCGACAATCTCGGCGAGACCCGTACGTCGACGGCTGCGGCAAACATCCAGGGACTGATCGTCATTGGAAGCGAGATGGCAGGCGGCGGCCTGGTGAGCCAGGAAGCACTTGCGATTTGCCGCCGCGGCATTCGCAACGTGCTGAAACATGCCGGCATCCTGAAGGGTGAGCCGGACATGCCCGCGACCGCCAATGCCCGTGTCCTAAAGGTGCCTGGCGCCGAGGGCTACATCATCTCTGACGAGGACGGCGTGTTCGAGCCGATCAGCGACTTGGGATCCGTCGTCAACAAGGGCGATGTCGCCGGTCGCATTCATTTTCTGCGCACACCGCAGCGCGAACCCGTGGTGCTTCGTTATCCGATTGATGGCGTCGTCTTTGCAAAGCGTCAGCCGGGCCGGGTGCGGCCAGGCAATTGCTGTTTCGTTCTTGCAAACGAGTATCCGGAAGCACTGGCAGAGGAGGGAAGCGTCGATGAGCGTTGAAACCATTCAGGCGGCTGCGGAACGCATCCGTCCCTTCATTCGCAAAACCCCGATCATCAAACTGGACCATTGCGCCGGTGCCACGCTGCCACAGGAGTTCTACCTCAAGCTTGAGTGCTTGCAGGTCAGTGGCTCGTTCAAGGTTCGTGGTGCGGTCAACCGTGTAAAAACCCTGGCGCCCGAGCAGCTGAAAAATGGGCTGGTCGCAGCATCAGGAGGCAACCATGGGCTGGCGACGGCCTATATGGCCAAGCAATCAGGTGTGCCGGCCACGATCTTCCTGCCGACCAATGCAAGCCTGCTCAAGGAGCAGAAGCTCAAGACGTGGGGAGCGGATGTCCGCTATGCAGGAAGCGTGTGGGATGAAGCGCATGAGGCAGCGCAGGCTTTCGCCGCCGACAGCGGAGCCTTTTACATGCACCCTTTTGCCGATGACGCGATCGTGTCGGGCCAGGGCACCGTGGCCGTCGAGATGCTCGAGCAGGTTCCTGACGTCGACCTTTATCTGGTTGCGGTTGGCGGCGGTGGCTTGATCACGGGCATGTCCCAGATGATCAAGGCGAAAAATCCCAAGGCGCGGATTATCGGGGTCGAGCCGGTCGGCTCTCCTACGCTCCATGCATCCTTTGCGGCCGGAAAGGTCGTGCGCCTGCCGGAGGTGACGACCCGTGTCGCCACCATGGCCTGCGGACGCACCGACGAAACCATCTACGAAGTCGCCCGCCAGCATGTCGATGACATCGTGCTGATCTCGGACGATCACATGCAGCGTGCAGCAGAACTCTTGTGGTTCGAGTTCGGCATCGCCGCGGATCTGAGCGGCGCAGCCTCGCTGGCCGCCCTGATGGCAGGCGCTGCAACGCCCGGAAAACACGACAGAATTGCCGGCCTCGTTTGTGGCGCCGGCGTCGACGGTCTCGGCGCCTGAAGAGGGGCGATCCGTCAAGAAATGCACCGTCGCGGTTCTGCGGCGAGCGTCCGCCGGCCGACCCAAAATAAGGGTTGATTGCCGGCCAATTCCAAGAAGAGGCGAAAACGCCCGAAGCCAAACCAGAACACTGCTTGTTGGCAGAGGAGAACTAAAACATGCGTAATATTCTAAAGACGTCCGTCGCCCTGGTCGCTCTGGCGCTGGCGACGCCCTCCATGGCTCAGGAAAAGGTGCTCGGCTTGGCCGCTATCGATCTGCAGAACTCCTTTTATGTTCGCATGAAGGAAGCCGGTGACGTTGCGGCCTCAGACTATGGCGTCAAGTCCACATGGCAGAGCGCGGAAGGCAGCCTGGAAAAGCAGGTTGGCATCATCGAGAACTTCATCAATCAGGGTGTGAGCGCAATCCTGATCGATCCAATCGACAAAAATGCCGTTATTCCGGTTATCAAGAAGGCGACCGATGCCGGAATTCCGGTCATCACGATGGGCAACAAGGTCGAAGCTGGCGAAAACTACTCGACCCTTTACCCCGACTACGAGAACATGGGCATGGTTGCCCGTGCAATCGGCACGTCGCTTGGTGGCAAGGGCGAGATCGGGCTGCTTGTCGGCTCGCGCGGAAACTTCGTCTCCGATACCCGTGAAAAGGGCTTCGTCGATGCAATGGCCAAGGAGTTTCCGGACATCAAGATCGTCGGCATCGAGCCGACGGGGTGGGATGCCACCAAGGCCACCAATGCTGCACAGACCTGGTTGACCACCTATCCTGACCTCAAGGGCATTGCCTGCATTTCCGACAGCCTTTGCCTGGCAGCAGACTCGGTCGCCAGCGCCATGGGTTCCGACCTGATTTATGGCGGTTATGACGGTGACGCGGAGATGAAGGACATGATCGACAGCGGCAAGATGGTCATGGATGTCCTGACCGGCGCCTACCGCGTCGGCTACTGGAATGTCGCGGTTGCCGCTCGCCTTGCCAAGGGCGAAGACCTCCCCAAGGACCTCTATATGCCGACCTACTTCGTCACCTCGGATGAGACAGCTGCAAAGCTGAAAGAGGCTGGCCTTGATGTTGATGCGCTCAACACGGAAGAAGAAGCGGTCGAAGCGAAGAACTACACCGAACAGCTCGGCCCACAGCAACCGGCTTCGGCAATGACCGTTGGTGACTAACCATCGCAATGGCCAACCGGCGTGGGGTGCCGTGCCGGTTGGTGTCATCTGATTGTAGTTGATCTTGCTCCTGTCCGCGTCAGCGTTCGGGCAAGTAGTTCGATGGAGAGCGTCCGTGCCACACTCCTGGATTAAGTCCCTTCTTGGGCGGAACGAGCCGGTCTTGATCGTTGTGCTTGCAGTAGCCGTTGCCGTCTTCGGCTGGATTGATCCCCTGTTCCTGTCTGCCGGCAATTTCGTCAGTATCGCCCAGCAGAGTGCCGTCATTGCACTCGTTGCCTTTGCCATGACGGCGGTGATTGTTGCGCGCGGGATAGACATTTCCGTCGGTAGTACTCTTGCATTTGCAGGGGTTGCAGGCGGTCTTGTTTTTACCTCCACCGGGTCGGCGTTTCTGACGCTGGGAGCCGCCATCATCAGCGGCGCCATTATCGGGCTTCTGAACGGGATACTGATCGGTTTTGCCGGGATTTCTCCCTTCATCGCCACTTTGGCGACCATGGCATTCGCGCGCGGTTTGTCGCTTAGTCTGTCTGGCGCCTCCAGCCTGGCGATCGCCGATCCCGTGGTGCTGTTTGCCGGTCGCGCGACAGTCGGCGCCGTACCGGTCTCGGTGATCATCGCTGCCGTGCTGGCCTGTGTCTGGTGGTTTGTCCTGCGTCGCACGGTCTACGGGCGCTGGATTTACGCGATCGGCGGCAATGCAGAAGCTGCACGCGTGTCAATGGTGCCGGTAAACTTGGTCCGCATCTCCGTCTATCTTCTCTCCGGAGCAACCGCGGGCCTTGGCGCGATCCTGACGATCGGCCGCCTGGGTTCCGCCCAGCCGCTGGCTGGCACCGGGCTCGAATTTACGGCAATCACGGCGGCCATTATTGGCGGCACGAAGCTGTCTGGCGGGCAAGGCTCCATCTGGGGGACCGCGATCGGCGCCCTCCTGCTCGGTGTCATCAATACCGGCCTGTCCTTCCTTCAGGTGCCGCAAATCATCATCTATTACATCACCGGTGCCTTGATCGTGGTCGCGGTCCTAACTAGCCAGCCTGAAGCGATCACCAAACTTGTCCGCTCTCTTCGTCGTCGTTTGGCATCGTCCAAGACGCAAGGCGTGGCTGAGGCACTCGATGCCAACACGGACCGCCATTCCATCAGCCTTCGCGGTCTCGGCAAGATCTTTCCCGGCGTGAAGGCGCTTGACGGCGTTTCGTTCACCGTGTCGGCGGGTGAAGTCATGGCTCTGGCCGGAGAAAACGGCGCAGGCAAGTCCACCCTCGTGAAGTGCATTTCCGGCGTCTATCGTCCTGACGAGGGGCAGTTGGTGGTCGATGGCAAGCCTGTGACCTTCGCATCACCCAATGATGTCAAGGGCATCAGCGTGATCCACCAGCATTTCAGCCTGTCGCCCGATCTGACGGTTGCAGAAAACATGTTTGTCGGCCGAGAGCCCCGCAACGTGGTTGGCCTTCTCAACCGTGGCCAGATGCGGCGCGAGGCCAAGGCTATCATGGACGAGCTGTCGCTCGACATTGACGTCGACGCCGAATTGCGAACCTTGTCCGTTGGTCGCCAGCAAATGGTTGAGATTGCGCGAGCAGTCCTTGCCGACGCCTGGTTCATGGTGATGGACGAGCCGACGAGCGCGCTTTCCAATCGCGAGCGTGACCAGCTCTACACATTGATCGAGCGGTTGAAGAAGCGCGGCGCCGGCATTCTCTACATTTCTCACAAGATGGAAGAGATCTTCAACCAGTGCGACCGCGTGGTCGTCCTGCGCGACGGCAAGTTCATCGGTGAACGCAAGACGTCCGAAACGGACGAGGCAGAAATCGTCTCCATGATGGTCGGGCGCGAAGTTGGCGATATCTTCCCGCATCTCGAAGCAGAACTCGGCGACGTTGCAGTCTCAGTTCGCGATATCTCCAACGGCAAGCTTCTGCAGGCGGCCACGCTTAATGTCCGTTGCGGCGAGATTGTTGCTCTTGCCGGTCTGATGGGCAGTGGACGGTCTGAAGTGCTGCGGGCAATCGCGGGACTGGAGAGCCTGCAAGGCGGCTCTATAGAGGTGTTCGGCCAATACTATGCTGGCGGCAATCTGAAGGCCGCCCACCAAGCCGGGATCGTCTACATTCCGGAAGACCGCCACCTGGAAGGCTTCGTTGGAACGATGTCGATCCGCGAGAACCTCTCCCTTGCCTGGATCCGCGAACATAGTCGCTTCGGCATTTTGCCGATCAAGGGAATGGGGCAATTGGCGCGTGATCTAATTGCTTCCCTTGGCGTGCGCCCAGCCCAGCCTGACAAGATGACGATCGAGCTTTCGGGTGGCAATCAGCAGAAGGTCGTCATTGGCAAGTGGCTTGCCACTAAACCACGCGTCATCCTGCTGGATGAACCGACGCGCGGCGTCGATGTGGGGGCGAAATCGGACCTGCACCATCTCATTGCCAAGCTCAAGCAGCAGGGCGCGGCCATCATCATGGTGTCGTCCGAATTGCCCGAGGTTCTAGGTGTTGCCGACCGCATCGTCGTGATGTGCGAAGGACGATCCGTTGGCGAACTGCCACGGGGTGCGACGGAAGAAGACGTCATGGCGCTTGCCTTCGGCGAGCAGTCCAACCGATCCGGCGGGGCAGGGCCGAAGCCTCGGATCGTCCGCGACGCTGAAAGCCACATCAACATGGGGGCGAACGCGTCATGAATTGCTGGTCTCGGACAAAAATCCTGCAGCCATCCTACGGCAGAAGGGTGAATTGATATGATTTCCTCACACAATGTCGCCTTGAAGCGACTACTCGATCTTTCTCCCCTCATCCTGCTTGTCGCATTGACGGCAGTCTTCGCAGCGGTCGATCAGCGCGTTGTTTCCGGGCAGAGCCTCATTAACATCGTCTCCCAGGCGACACCGATTGCAGTTCTGGCAATCGGCGCAATGACCGTGCTGCTGACGGCAGGGATCGATCTGTCGGCTGGTGTCGGGGTGGCCTTCTGCGCTGTCCTTATCGCAAGCCTGGTCGATGGGGGTTACGGTCTTTTTCCGTCCCTGGCGATTGGCCTTGGCGTGATGCTCTTTGTCGGCTTCGTCAACGGTATCGTCATCTCGCTCTTGAGGATCCCGCCATTTGTCACGACCTTGGCTGCAATGGTGGTGTTGCAGGGCGCAACATTGGCCGTGGCTTCAAAGGGTGTGCTGATCCTGAAGGACCCAACCCTGCGCTTCCTCGGTATGGAGCGTAGCCTCGGCATCCCGCATGTCATCTTCTTGACGGTGATCATTGTCGTGGCTGCTGCCATCTTGATGCGCCTGACCCGATTTGGCTTGCGCACTTATGCGCTCGGCTCGGATGCGGGCGCCGCCGAGCTTGCCGGCATTCCGGTGGCGCGGCACACCGTGCTGATTTACATGGCCTCAGGGCTTTTCGTTTTCCTGACGGCTGCTGTCATGATCAGCCGGGTGCCCGTGGTCACCCCCAATATCGGTGGAACGTCTCTCCTTCTCGACGCCATTGCTGCAACCGTGCTTGGCGGGACCAGCATCTTTGGCGGTCGCGGTACGGTCTGGGGCACCGTTGTTGGGGCCCTGATTGTCAGCCTGCTGACGACGGCCCTGCGTGTCTTCGGAACGGACCCATCGAGCCTAGAGCTCTACAAGGGCGCAATCATCATGGCCGCCTTGCTCGCAGACACAGGCATGACCTTGGCCAAGGCGCGCCTTTCGAGGCCCGCACGATGAGTGACACATTTAAAGAGCGCTTCCCGAAGGGCCCGTCATCCTTTGCCTGGATGACCTCCCCCGATGCCGATCGGCTGGCGAAAAGGTCGCCTTGCAGACCGGTCGCGGTATTGCCGACAGGCGCTGTCGAACAACATGGCCCGCATTTGCCAATGGGGCTCGACATATGGTTGGCATCGTCCGTTACACTGGCTGCTTGCGAGGGTCTGGACGCGGTTCGGGTCTGTGAACCTTTCGCTTATGGCTCTTCTCAACACCATCGCGCCTTCCCTGGCACAATGAGTCTCAGCCCGCAGACCTTCATCGCCGTCCTGGTTGATCTGTGCAAGTGCCTTTGGGAGGACGGCTTCCTTCCTGTGATCCTGAACGGTCACGGCGGCAATCGCGCGGCAATCCAGGTGGCGATCACCACGCTTGGGCGCGATGGTGTCCTCTCGGCTGGCTTCTCGTATTTCGATCTCATCGCCGATGCGGCGTCTGAGGCCCTTCCGGACTACTGGGGCGGGACGGGCCATGCCTGCGCCCTCGAAACCTCGCTGATGATGCATGTCATTCCCGAAAGCGTTCGCGAGGCCCTCATTCCAGAGGGTGGAACACCGTCGTCATGGCCAGATCCGCATCTTTATGCGGGCTCGGCCGTGACTGTCTGGCGTCCTTTCGAGCGCATACGCGACAACGGCGTCATTGGCACTCCCTCACAAGCATCCCCGAATGCCGGAGATGCCCTCTTTGCGGAAGCTGTCCGGCGCAGCCGCGACACCATTTTGAAAATTCAAGCAGAATACGGTCAAAGGAGTACCCCATGACGGTCCATTTCAAGTCCACGCTCGATGGCCCCAACCTCCGTGGCATGCCGATTGTCGTTGATCCCAAGAGCGGACTTCGCATCGGCACCAATCGTATCGGATCCGAGTGGGTGCCCGGAAGTGCGGGAAAATTCCTGCGCGTCGATAGTCCCTCGACCGGCGAGGAAATCGGCTATCTCGCCTTGTCGACCCGCGCCGATGTCGGCCGTGCGGTGGAGGCGGCCGACGCTGCTCGCCCGACGATCAGCAAGATGGGCGTTTTCCAACGTGCCGAGCTTTGCATGAAGATCGCCGACGAAATCGAGCGGGGTACGGACGAGCTGGCCCGGTTGCTCTGCCTCGAACAGGGCAAACCGTTCCATAGCGAGGCGAAAGCCGAAGTCGGGAGTGCGGCACTTGGCTTCCGCAATGCAGCGGAGCAGATGAAGTGGCTTGAAACCTCGGCCTTTCCGGTTGCCGACGCCAACAAGCGCGCCTTCTCCTTCCTTCAGCCGAAGGGCGTTCTGGCCATCATCACTCCCTGGAACTTCCCGCTCGGTTTGCCGTGCATGTATTATCTCGGTCCGGCGATCGCGACAGGCAATACGGTTGTCTGGGTTCCGGCTCCGACAACGTCCCTGATCGCTGTCGCCCTGATGGAGTGCATGATCGATGCCGGTCTTCCGGACGGCGTGATCAACCTCGTCCTGGGCGATGGCGCAGAAGTCGGTGATGAGGCGGTTATTCATCCAGGTACCCATGCCATCGGTTTCACCGGCAGTTCTGCAACCGGTGCGATGATCGCCCGCCGCGGTGCCGGCAAGCCGCTGCTCTTGGAAATGGGTGGAAACGGACCGACCATCGTTCTTTCCGATGCGGATGTGGATGTGGCCGCCTCGATCGTCGGTGCCGGTTGCTTTGCCAATGCCGGTCAAATCTGCACAGCAACTGAACGGGTTCTCGTGCACAAGTCCCTGCATGACCGGTTCGTGGAAGGCCTTATCAAGGTTGCCGAGAAAGTGAAGATGGGCGACCCCTTCGATCCTGAAACCACGATGGGACCGGTCAACAATGCCACGGCACTCGACAAGATGTTGAGCCACATGGATGACGCCTTTGCGCGCAAGGCAAATGTCGTCAAGGGCGGCAAGGTCGCCGAGGGCATGCCGACCAATCTCTACTTCGAGCCCACGGTTGTGACCAACCTGACGCGCGAAAGCCTGCTAAATGTGGAAGAATCCTTCGGCCCGGTTGCACCGGTACTGACGTTCGAAACCGATGAGGAAGCTCTTGAGCTGGCGGCATCGAGCCCTTATGGCCTCAGCGCAGCCGTCTTCACCAATTCGATCAAGCGGGCGTTTTTCTACACCGAAAGCCTGCGCTGCGGCATCGTCAATGTGAATGAAAAGAGCTGCTACTGGGAGCCGCATATCCCGGCCGGTGGTGCCGCCGGCACCGATAGTGGCCTTGGACGCACTGGCGGCCGCCACACCCTGGTCGAGATGTGCGACCTCAAGACCATGACGATCGATATCACACGCTAAGGCGGACAGGCCGCGTCCATTTGCGGGGAGCGGCCTCGAATTTGAAAGGACACCGCAATGACCATCACACGACACGGCCTGGGCGAAGGCAAGGGTTCTGGGGGGCGCAAGCTTCCCTTTGCAAAGGCCGTCGAAGCAAATGGCTGGCTCTATGTCTCCGGCCAAACGCCGATGCGCGACGGCGAGATCGTCGGCAGCGGGATCGTCGAGCAGGCCAAGGTCGCCATCGAGAACATGCTGACCATCGTCAAGGATGCAGGCTATGAGCCATCGGACATCGTCCGCGTTGGCGTGTGGGTCGACGACGCACGCGATTTCTGGAGCTTCAACGGCGTATTCGAACAGTATTTTGGTGACCACCCTCCGGCGCGTTGCTGCGTGGAGTCGCGCATGGTGGTCGATTGCACGGTTGAGGTTGACTGCATCGCCTACAAGGCACCCTGACCGGGGCGCCTTTCCTATCTGAAATCGCTACGCTCTTCGAGGACTGACATGAGCACTGCAGAGACCATTCAAGCGGATTATGTAATCGTAGGAGGGGGCTCTGCAGGCTGTGTCCTTGCCGCGCGGCTGACCGAGGATCCCAATGTGCGGGTGATCCTTCTGGAAGCTGGCATGGATGCCGAGCGTCCAGAGGATTTTCCCGACCTGGCCAATCCTTATCCGGGCGTCGCCTATTCGAACCCGAAATATACCTGGAACCTCAAGGCGTCTTATCCCTACACCGGTTCCAATCGACCGGAGGCGAAGGCCGCTCGCTACGAGCAGGCAAGGGTTCTGGGGGGTGGATCTGCGATCAACGGCATCGGAGCCAATCGCGGAGCACCGAGCGACTATGATGAATGGGGCGCCATGGGCGTCGAGGGCTGGTCTTGGGATGAGTGCCTACCCTATTTCAAGAAACTCGAAACCGACCTCGATTTCGACAATGAATTTCACGGCAAAAGCGGCCCATTCCCGATCCGCCGACGCGGGGAGGTTCTGTGGACCCCCTTCACGCGCGCCATGCTTAGGATCTGCGAGAAGAACGGCATTCCCTTCCTGCCCGATCAGAACGGCGCTTGGGAAGAAGGCGCCTTTGAAATGGCCGTCAACATGGACCGCCAGGCGCGTCGCGTCAGCACGGCCTGGGCCTACTTGACACCTGACGTCCGTCGTCGTCCGAACCTCGAAATTCGCACGGAGACCACTGTTTCCAGAATATTGGTCGAGGGTGGAAAAGCGACCAGTGTCCTGGCGAAGCGGTCAAGATATACGCAGACATTGAGGGCCAATCGCGTCGTTCTGTCTGCAGGGGCGCTTGCGACGCCTGCAATGTTGATGCGGTCTGGCATTGGTCCGGCGACCCATTTGGTCGATTGCGGTATCGACGTCGTGCGCGACCTGCCCGGCATCGGGCAGAATCTGATGGAACATCCCTCTACAGGCTTGGTGCCATTTCTGCGATCCGGTGCGCGGCAAAAGGGCGTCCCCGACTATCATATCCCGATCGGATACCGCTTTTCGTCCGGGCTTGAGGGTTGCCCGACCGGCGACATGCATATGAATTTCGTCACACGAGCCGCCTGGCATTCCGTCGGACGCCAGCTGGGGTCGGTGTTCTTCTGGGTCAACAAGTCCTATTCCCGCGGCCAGCTCATGCTGGATTCGTCTTCTCCCGAGGGTGCACCACGCATCGATTTTCGCATGCTGTCTGATCGCCGCGATCTTGTGCGTCTCGCCGATGCCTTTGAACACGCTGTCCGGCTGACATCCGATCCAAGCCTCGGATCGGTCGTGACAGGTGTGTATGCGGGCGGCATGTCGGAGATTGGCAAGCTGTTTTCAAAGCCGTCACGGTTCGGAGCTGCGGTAACCGCTATCGGCGCCGTTGGGCTCGATGCCATTGGCGGTCTGCGCGAAAAAGTCTTCCCCTATATGCTGGACAACTACGATGATCCAAAACTTCTCGCAGGCAACAGAGTTGACCTGGAGGCTTATCTCTCCGAAGTCGTCAGTGGTGTCTGGCATCCTTCAGGAACGTGCCGGATGGGGGCAGCTGGTGACCGCATGGCCGTCACGGACGGATCCGGAAGTGTCCGCGGTGTCGAAGGGCTGATCGTCTGTGATGCATCGTTGATGCCGACCATTCCCTGCGCCAACACAAACGTCCCGACCATCATGATTGCGGAGAAGATCGCAGACAGCCTGAAGGCCGGCTGAACGGCGTCTGGCCGCGACTAGATACGAACAGGCGTAGCCGTTCGAACCCGGGCGGCTTGCATTTTACTGTCGAGATGGCCGGCAGGCGTCCAGCTCTATCAGTGGACATCGCGGCATGCATGGCGCCGACAGGCTCAGACCCGTCGCGCCAGTCAGCCGATTTGTGCAATGTCGCGAAGGGCATCGAATGCCGAGGGACCGGCAACAAGGACCGGCGCAGGCTCTGTCGCAAATTTCTGCAAGGGCCGGAGACAGGTCTATCGCTGGACACATTTATGCGGCGAGCGCAGCGAATTGTTGAAATGCGGATTGGCCACTGGTTGAAAATTGCCGCTTGCGGATCATGTGAGCCACCTCGATGCCATCTAATGTTGCTGACGCCGACTGGAAGGATTTGAAGCCTTTCATGGGCCGGGTCAGCTTCTTGATAAACCGGTGATCTTGCTCAATCATGTTGTTGAGATATTTGACCTACAGGATCTCGATCAGCCAAAACCATCCATGCTGTAGGAGCAGCCAGTTGGTGTTTTGCAATCCTGCCAGGTTCGCGCCGCTCTTGTCGATGACGACCTTTTCGGGCCAACCATTGTTATCGATCGTGCGGGCAAAGAAGGCGCTGGCTGCAGCCCCATCGCGATGCTCGGACAGCATGAAATCAAGGGTTTTACCGTATTTATGGACAGCGCGATAGAAATAGGTCCACTTGCCTTTGACCTGGATATAGGTCTCGTCCATTCGCCAGGAACGGCTGGTCGCGGATTTGCGGCGGCAGGCCTGGCAAGCGATAAGCGGCGAATATTTTACGACCCATCTGTTCAACGTCGCGTGGTCAACGGCGACGCCGCGCACGGCTAGGGTCTCTTCCAGATCACGATAGGACGCTGCATATCGGACGTAGAAAAACACCGCGTATAAAATTACGTCTTTGGGGTAGTGGCTGCCTTTGAAATCAACCATAGTTTGAAACTCAACATGCCTGCTCACCCTCAACCCAGATCTATGGCAAGATCAAGCTGCCGGCAAACCCACGGAAAGTTTGCGACGGAACCCCGCGAGCTCAATCTCAATTCTCACGAACGGCGCCTTTTGCTATCCCGCGCGCCGCCAGTAAGCCTTCGACCATCCGTAAGCTGAGCGGGAAGCGAAGATAAAGCCAGACGGAATAAGCATTCATTTCGCTGGGAGTCGGTGGCGGCGATGCCGGGGATCACGAACGGTTTGTGTCATGCCGCAAATCGCGCAAGCCAATCGCAGCAGGGTAACATTATGATTCCGATCAGTGACTTACGCCGGTTCGACGGCTCGATCATTTTTCTCGCGGTGGATCAAATTCATGATCCCTTCGCTCATGCGATCATAGTTCCCATCGTTATCGATCATGCCTTGGATGCGGTAATCGTCCATCACAGCAATTCGGTCGGCAACGGCGACAATCTCCGGCATATCACTGGTGATCACGATAACGGCGGTGCCGCTGTTTGCCAGTTCGCGGATCAAGTCATGAAGGTAGGCCTTGGTCTTGATGTCGATTCCAACTGAAGGTTCATCAATGATCAGAATCTTGACGCCGGCGGCCAGCCATTTGGCGACACTGATCTTCTGCTGATTGCCACCTGAAAGGTTGCCAACAATCTGAGACAGGCTTGGTGCCTTGACTTCCAGACGCTCCAGAAAAGGTCTTACCGTGTCGCGGATCTTAGTATCAGAAAGGCTTCCCATGAACCCTGAAAGCCGTTTCCAGACAACTATTCCCGCATTGGCGAGAACGGAGTGCGGCAAGACCAGGCCTTCGGTCTTGCGATCCTCGCTGACATAGCCGAGTCCATGGCGGTGAATTGCATCGGCGATCGATGTAATGCGCACAGTCTGATCAAAGATTTGCACCTCGCCAGCCGTGACCGGAATTCGACCCATGATCGCCTTCGCAAGTTCGGTCCGGCCAGCGCCAATCAGCCCGTAAAGTCCGACTATCTCGCCTTTGCGGACAGAAAGATTGACACCGGAATGACCGATTACAGTGGAGACGTCTTTAAGCTCGAGTGCAATCGGGTTTTCAGTTGTATCGCGCTTGGCCCAGCCACTGACACTTTCACTGCGCCCGATCATGAAGCGGACAAGATCCTGCCGATCAAGTCCTTTCAGAGGTTGGCTTTGGCAGGCATTGACGCCATCACGTAATACCGTCACCTGATCGCAGATTTCCTGTACCTCCTCCAGCTTGTGGCTGACGAATACAAGGCTCACTCCATTGTCTCGCAGTCTGTAAAGTATCTTGAACAAGCCCTCGGTCTCGCTAGAGGTCAGCGAGGCAGTCGGCTCGTCCAACAGCAGGACACGACTTTTCAGTGACAGCGCCTTGGCAATTTCGACAAGCTGCATCTGCGCAACGGAGAGTTCCGATACGGGCGTTGCTGGATCGATGTCGAAGTGTAGCGCGTCAAGCCATTCGCGCGCGGAACGGTTTAGTTCGGCGTAATTGATTGGCTTCAGGGCCGATCGGCTCATCTGTTCCAGATGAATGTTTTCGGCTACCGAGAAACGGGGGATCAGATTTCGCTCCTGATGCACGACGCCAATACCGTGCGCCACAGCGTCTCGCGTATTGGAAAACTGGACCTCCTTGCCATCGATCCGCAACTGCCCGCCTGTTGGGCGGTGGTAACCGGTGATGACTTTGATCAAGGTGGATTTGCCCGCACCGTTTTCACCGAGAAGCGCGTGGATGGAGCCCGGTATCAATGAAAGGGACACGCCGTCCAAGGCTTTTACGCCTGGAAATCTTTTTTCAATGCGACGTGCCTCGAAGGTTGGAGTGATTGTCATATCACGCTCTCCTGACGGCTCTGCGCGTTCCGCGAAGCCGGTTTATGCCAACTGCGGCCAATATCAGTGTGCCAAGGACCACTTGAACCAGAAACGGATCGATTGAAAAAAGAACCAGAGCCTGCGTGATCAGTGCAACGATCACGACACCCAGGAAGGTGGCCACAACACCGACATGTCCACCAGACAGCACGGCCCCACCGATAACGGGTGCTGCAAATGACAGGATCAGCCAATCATCACCGATTGATGGTTGACCTATCTGCAGCCTGGCAACAAGCAGAGTGCCGGCACATGCTGCAATAAAGCCTGAAATCGCGTGCGCGACGATAACAACTGTGCGAACCGAGATGCCGGAGAGCGATGCGGCATGCTCATTCCCGCCGACCGCCAGGATAAAGCGACCGATCGGCAGACGAGATAGAAGATACCAGAGGGCAACAGCGATGATCACCATTGGCAATGCCAGCATCGGCACCGAACCGAATGCGAGCGCGGAGCCGAATTCCTTGACACTTTCGGGTATGTCATAGAAGGGCTGAGCCTCTGTGATGCCGAGGTTTATTCCCTTGTAGATCGACAGGGTGGCGAGCGTTATGACGAAGGCTGAGATACCGGTGATATTGATCAGCACGCCATTCACGATGCCGCACAAAGTTCCGATCGCAAGTGCCAGAACAGCGGCCACCGGAACAGGTAATCCCCAGATCTGCAGCATGCCGGCAAAAGCAATCGCAGACAGGCCCCCGATTGCACCGACAGACAGGTTCATTTGACCAATGGCGATGATGATCATCTGCGAAAAGCCGATGAGCGCATTGATGGCAATTGCCAGAAGAAGAGTCTGGATGTTGAACGACGAGAGAAAGTTCGGACTGTACCAGCGGATGGCGATAATTGCGATCAAGGTCGCGAGCAGCGGGCCGAACCAGTCAGCCTTAGCAAGCCGTGAAAAATTGATGGTCGTCATGGACGGCTCCTTTTAGGCAAGGTTGCGATAGGCAAGATAGCTGCGGCGCACCTTGTCCATGAACACAGCGACGAGAAGAAGCAGGCCCAGGAAGGTCTGCACCCAGAACCCCCCAATTTGCATGAGGAGAAGGCCGCCGGTCAGCAGTGTCACGAGCGTCGCGCCGAGACAGGTGCCTAAAACGGGGGCTTTCCCACCGTTGAGTATAGCGCCGCCGAGTACCGGGCCTAGAAATGCGGGCAGGAGCCAGTCTTGCCCAAGCTGACCGGCCATTGATGGGATCGCCGCACCGTTGCGTGCCACCAGCATCAACGCTGCGACAGCAGCCAATGCGCCGGACAGACTATGGCAAAAAACGGTGATGCGCCCGACATGGATCCCCGAAAGCTCGGCAGCTTCGGGCCGAGCACCAGACGCCAGCATTTCACGACCAAGGACAGTGCTACGATAGAGCCAAGCAAGCGCCAGAGCGACCGCGATCGTCAAGATCAACAATGGCGAGACATAGTTCAAAAGCTTCATTTTTCCGAAGCCGGTAAACTCCGGTGGAAGACCACGGAATGCCTCGCCGCGGGTCAGAAACACCATGACGCCGAAGAATATGCTCATCGTTGCAAGCGTTATGATGAAGCTGTGCAGGCCGGTTCTAACAACGGCTATACCGTTGACGAAGCCGAGGGCCGCTCCCATCGCAATGCCACAGACGAGCGCAACGGGCCAAGGTAGATGCAAGACCTCGATCGCATAGCCGCAGAACATCGCTGCGCAAACGCCCACCGCACCGACAGCCAGGTTAAGCCCGCCCGTCACGATCACAGTCATCATTGACAGACCAATCATGATGTTGACAGCGGTATTACGTCCGAGAGTAAAGAGGTTGAAGGGGCTCAAAAAACCCTTCGAGGACAGACTGAAAACGATGGTGAAAATCACGATCAGCAATATCAGACCGAATTCGTTGGATACGAAAATGCGACTGCGCGGTGGTCCCGCCTGCAAGCTCGGTCCCTTTTCCGAAAAGGGCGTGGCGGTTGTTGGAGTATCATGCGTTGGCATGGGACATTCCCTTGGAATTCTGATCGGTAGGCGCACACATACGCCCGCTGGAACAGGCAGGCTTTGAAGCCAAACCCGCCTGCCAATTGCAAGGAAGGGACAGTTGGCCCCTTCCTTGCTTTGCGCTCAGAAGTTTATTTGCAGGTCAGGTAGTTTTCGTCGAAGCCAGCCAGGAGCTTTTTCGTCTCGTCCTGCATCGTCTTGACGTACCCATCCACCTTGCTCGCATCGACAAAAGCAGTTCCGGAGTCGATGAATTTGGTCGTCAGCGCGTTCGTCTTGAACGGCGCATCTGCCTTTATTGTGCAACCTTCACGCAGTTTGTTGACCGCGTATGCGCCGACATAAGCCTGTCCATAGGGGTTCTGAATCATTGTTCCGTCGAGGAAGCCATCTTTAACGGCTTGAAGAACCGTCTGGTCGTGATCGATGCCAACCATATGGATGCGCTTGTCACCGATTTTCCGCAGAGAGTTCGCTGCAACGACGGCAGGTACCCACGCCGTTGCGATGATGCCGTCAACCTCGCTTGCATGTGCAGCCAGATAGGCATTGATCTTTTCTTCCGCGGGTTCGGGTGCGTCGATGTCGGCGATAACCTGTATGACTTCGTCGCCGGCTTCAGCAGCGGCCTTGTTGACAGCGTCAATGCGAAGTTGCGTGTTTGGATCGACCAGGAAGCCGGTCAGATGCAGGATGCGCTTCTTTCCCGTTCCCATCGCGCGGACCAATTCCTTGGTGCCAAGATAGGCAGAATTTCCGGTGTCCGTTCCGAGGCAGAAAGCCGCGGTCGACGGATCCTTGAAGCAGCCGCCGGCAGCAACAACCGGAGCGCCATTTGACGTTAACTCGTCAGCCGTCGAGACCGATCCAACAGGATCTCCTGGGAAAATGACAAAGCCATTATAGCCCTGAGACAACAAGCTCTCGAGTAACTGGTTCTGCTGCGACAATTCCCACTTCTGTGGCACTTTGTAGTCGGCAGAAGTGAGGCCGAAGTCCTTCACCGCATCCGCACCAGCCTGCTCCCACGCCGCGAAATACGGATGCGGACCACCAGGCACCAGCGCGATGGCGCTGTCACTGGCCTGAGCCATTCCTGCAAAGCTCAACCCAAACACGCTTGCGGCTGCGAGGCCGCGCAAAATCCTAGACATGTAAATCCTCCTCACTTCGAAACCTCCTCGATTGTCCTTCGCCGGTGGTGAGACACAACATCGCCGTTCGATCGCTCAATCATCTCGCCACTTGCAATAACATCTTGGACACTATAATACTTGTATCCAAGCTGTAAACAGAATTTTTGGCACTGCGTTTTCAGGGAGCGCCACTATGAAAAAACGATTGCCCGAAATGCCGATCGCCAGTGACGGGGGAGCAACGCTCGGAGCGACTGGCCTTGAAGGACTCGACCTGGCGCTCGATCGCCAGCGTTCGGCATCCGACCAAGTCCATGCAGTATTGCGTCGCGCCATCATCGAAGTGCGACTGACTCCGGGAAGCCCGATCAGCGAAAACTCGATCTGTCGGCAGTTTGCCGTATCCCGCACACCTGTGCGGGCAGCCATACAACGGTTGTCCGAAGAAGGACTGGTGGACGTCTATCCGCAGGTCGGCAGCTTCGTTGCGCCGATCCGGTTAACGGGCCTGCAGGACAGTCACTTCATTCGGAGATCGCTGGAGATAGCTCTGCTGAGAGAAGTCGCGCCACTTTGGACGACCGAGATGAGCAATTCCATGCGCAAGGTCATTGCCGAGCAGGAGCGCTACATCAAGGCCCGGGACGGCGACGGTTTCTTTCGTGCTGACGAAGATTTCCATCATCTGCTCGGTACATTTGCCGGTCGCGAAGGTGTCTGGAAGGCCATTCTCGCCGCCAAGGTCTCGCTCACACGGTTTCAGCGGTCATGGCAAACGGCCGAGCGTCTGCACGACGTCATCGTCGAGCACCTTGCAATCGTTGACGCCTTGGATCGCGGTGAAGCGATGGAAGCAGAGCAGGCACTTGTGACACATCTCGATATGATTTTCGTGATTTTTGACCGCATGCCGGAACAACAGCGAAAAAATTTAGCCGTCTGAATTCAGGGCGGGGAGGAAATTGATGGAATTGCGTGGAAAGACTGCCCTGGTAACGGGTGCGGCTGGAGGAATTGGCGGCGCCGTCGTTGCGTCGCTGACAGAGGCTGGCGCAATGGTGCTGGCGTTTGATCGAGATGCTGATGCCCTCCATCGTCTTGGGAAAGCCTGCGAGCCCGTCGTTGTCGATCTGGCGAATCCGACGGATATATCAGCGACAATGCAAGACGTTCTGGCGCGCCACGGGCATGTCGATATCCTGGTGAATAATGCGGGCATCCTGTCGCCCAACAAGCTGGCCTCAACTTCGCTTGAGGAATGGCATCGCATCATGGCGATCAATCTGGATGCCGCCCTTCTTTTAACCCAGTCTGTGGTCCCTGGAATGAAGGCGAAGCAATGGGGCCGGATCGTCAACATAGCGTCATACGCCTGGAAGTCGGGCGGTCTGACAGCAGGTACGGGCTACGCCGTCTCAAAGGCAGCGCTGGTTGGATTGACCTACTCCACGGCGCGTGAACTTACCGCTGAGGGTGTGACCGCAAACGCCGTCGCGCCAGCTTATGTGGTGTCTCCGATGATCATGGAGCAGCTCTCGAAAGAGGACCGCAACCGCCAGCTCGCCGCCATTCCGGTCGGACGATTGTGCGAGCCCGAAGAGGTTGCGCATACGGTCCGCTTCCTTGTCTCACCGCTGAGCGGTTTCATGACCGGCACGGTGATCGACATGAACGGTGGACTTCAATTCGGCTGATCGAAGCCGCGCTCGATCTCAATCAATTGGAAAATGACGTGTCTGAAATGCATCTCTCGGAATCCGTTCTCGCGAGCCTCCCCACTGGCATTACAATCCCCGCCTACGACCGCGCGAGCATAACGCCCGGCGTCGTTCATCTGGGTGTCGGTGCGTTTCATCGTGCCCATCAAGCTGTATTCATCGACGATTGCCTCGCTCGAGGTGAAGCGGAGTGGGGCATAGTTGCCGCCTCGATGCGCAGTGTCGATACCCGTGATGCCCTGGCTCCGCAGGACAATCTGTATACATACAGCGAGCGTGACGGCCGAAGTGAGACGCTACGCGTCATCGGTTCCATCATCGAGATTTTAGTCGCGCCGGAAAACCCGGCTAGACTGATCGAGCGCCTATGCGATCCGCGGGTGCGCATCGTGACGCTGACAGTGACGGAGAAGGGTTATCTTGCGAACCTCTCGGATCGAAGCTTGCTGCTTGACCACCCCGACATCCGATACGATCTCGTCCATGGTGATAAGCCGCGCACGATCCACGGTGTCCTGACCGAGGCAACCCGCCGACGTAGACAAGAAGGAGGCGTACCGTTAACGCTCCTTTCTTGTGACAACATTCCGTCAAACGGTAAAGTCCTGAAAACCTTGTTGGTTCAGTTCGCGAAGCAGGGTGATCCCGATCTCGCAAATTACATTGACCAGAACCTGTCCTGCCCCTGTGTCATGGTAGATCGCATTGTGCCTGCAACGACGGATACGGACAGGACCGCTGTCGAGCAAGGACTCGGCGTGACAGACGCCTGGCCGGTTGTAGCCGAACCATATTTCCGCTGGGTGATAGAAGATAACTTCCCCCATGGGCGCCCGGCACTGGAAGCTTCCGGGGTTGAATTTGTCGATGATGTCGAGCCTTACGAGCACATGAAGCTTAGAATGCTGAATGGCGCCCATACAGCCATTGCGGCGATCGGTCAGATCACTGGTCTGGCGACAGTTGCGGACGTCTATGGAAATCCGCATGTAAAGCGCTTCATCGATTGCTATTGGCGCGAGCTGGAACCAACTTTGTCTGCCGCAGTCAGCGGCGGAGAATATGTCGCTGGCCTCAGGCAGCGCTTCGCCAACCCCGCGCTGCAACACCGTTCTGTTCAGATTGCCTCGGATGCATCGCAAAAGGTCCCTCAACGTATTTTAGCACCACTTGGCGAGTTGATCGGCGAGAAGAAGGAACATCGCGCGGTCCTTATGGCGCTTGCGCTCTGGATCCGCTCCTGCGCGCACAAGGATGAAAACGGGCAGATAATTGTCATCCGCGACCCTGTTTTCAATGGATGGCCCCCTGTCGATCAAAACAGTCTGACAGCCGAGGAAGTGATCGACCGCTTTATAAGCTTCGACGGCGTGTTTGGAGCGGAATGGGGGGCGAATTTGGATTTTGCCACTGAATTGGTCGATGCCTATCGCGCAATCAAAACACATGGCGCTCTGGGCGCCATAGAGCTTATTGTTTGAGGAGAGTAAAAAATGCAGGAAACCTGGCGCTGGTACGGCGAAAACGATCCTATCACGCTCGAACATGTTCGCCAGACCGGTGCGACCGGCGTGGTCACAGCTCTTCATCAAGTACCGGACGGTACATCCTGGCCAGCAGAGGAGATCAGTCGACGCAAGGCCATGATCGAAGCTGCAGGTCTTGAATGGACGGTTTGCGAATCGATCCCCATGGAGCAGTGCGTGAAGCGCGGCGATGAGAACGCGCCGAAAGCGATTTCTCGCTGGAAGGATACGCTTGCCCAGCTCGGTCGTGCCGGTGTTCCGGTCGTCTGCTATAATTTCATGCCTGTGGTTGACTGGACCCGTACTGACCTGCGCTGGCGTTCTCCGCGCGGCACTGGCCTTGCCTTGCGGTTCGAGATGACAGATTTTGTCGCCTACGACGTCTTCATTCTCCAGCGCAAAAACGCTGCCGACAGCTATGACGCAGATCTTGTTGCGCGTGCCGAGCTACGTGTCGAACAGATGAATGAGGAAGAAAAGCTACGACTGGAACGTAATATTATCGCTGGCTTACCGGGCGGTGCGCTCGTTCAGACCCGACAATCAATCGCCGCGTTGCTCGAGTCCTTCGACGGGATCGATGCAGCGACGATGCAAGGCAATCTGGTGGCCTTCCTCAAGGAAGTCGTGCCGGTCGCCGAGGAATATGGCGTGCTACTTGGCATCCATCCGGACGATCCGCCGTTTTCTCTTTTCGGCCTGCCCAGAGTGGTATCAACCCCTGAGGATATCCGTACAATCCTGAGCGCTGTCGATAGCCCCAACAATGGCATTACGCTCTGCACCGGATCCTATGGGGCTCGGGCTGACAATGATCTTGTGGCGATGGCGAGGGAGTTTGCATCACGCGTGAACTTCGCGCACCTGCGTAACGTGACCGTCGAAGCGGATGGCTCATTCTTCGAAGATGATCACCTTGATGGCGGCACCGACATGGTCTCTGTGCTGGAAATTCTGCTTCGTGAGGAGAGCCGTCGTGCAGCAGTTGGCGATGATCGTCCGGCTATTCCGTTTCGACCGGATCATGGACATCTGCTTGGAGACGATATTTTGAAAGAGACCAACCCCGGCTATTCCTATATCGGACGCGTGAAAGGCCTCGGCGAATTGCGCGGCGCAATCCGCGCGATGGCGCGCCAAATTGATCGTGAGGAGACGACAGTATGAAGACCCGCACACTCGGAACAACGGGGCTGGAACTCTCGGCATTTTCGTTTGGCGCTGCCGGAATTGGCAATCTTTACCGGGAAGTATCGCGCGACGATGCCATGGCGACGCTGGATGTAGCTTGGGATGCCGGCATACGCTATTTTGACACTGCACCGCATTATGGTCATGGCCTGTCCGAGCGCAGGCTTGGTGACTACCTGCGAGACAAGCCCAGGGGATCCTACGCCATTTCAAGCAAGGTCGGCAGATTGTTGAAGCCGGTTGCGGAGGACAAGATACCTGATCACGGATTTGTACGTCCCCTGCCTTTCGCGCAGGTTCACGACTATAGCTATGACGGTATCATGCGCTCCTACGAGGACAGTCTTGCGCGCCTCGGTATCAACGCCATTGACATTCTCTATATTCACGATCTCGAGGTCGCGACGCTTGGCGAGAGCGGCTACGCTCATCATTTCAAGGCGTTTATGGATGGGGGCGCAAGGGCGCTTGATGACTTGAAGTCTTCGGGCGCCGTCAAAGCAGTTGGTCTCGGGGTAAATGAGGTGCCGGCCTGCCTTAACCTCCTTGCCAGTTATCCACTCGACGCGATCCTGCTGGCAGGACGCTACACCCTGCTGGACAGATCGGCGGAGCCTGAATTGCTAGACCGCTGCCGGGAAACAGGGACGCGGCTGGTCATTGGCGGCGTGTTCAACTCCGGCATTCTGGCAACCGGCGCTCGGCCGGGTGCAACATTCAATTACACCGAAGCCCCACCTGAAATCATGAAACGGGTCAGCGCAATGGAAACAGTGGCAAAGACAGCCGGAATCACACTCGCTGCCGCTGCACTGCACTATCCGTTGGACAATCCGATCGTGGCAAGCGTGTTGATCGGAACGGCCAAGCCTTCGAGCCTGAGGCGAAATGTCGAGTTGTTCGATCAATCCATTCCAGACACTCTCTGGGCAGAGCTTGATCGCCACGCGATTGGCGCGCATGGATAACTGGCTCTGGCGAAAGGTCTTGTTGCGAGCCTTTGGGCTGAGACATTCAGGCGGCGCTTTGCCAAAGAAAAGCGCGACGATCGGCCGGAAAGCTCGGTGACAAACTGCATCGCGATGAAGGTGTGCCGCGAGGCACTCACGGTAATCTGGGAGCCGAACTGCAAGGCAGACGAGGGGCCGGCCCCTCGGGTTTCAACAAAGGCTCGTTTGCCATAGACGGT
>NZ_CM169893.1:730000-4277766 GCF_057158725.1 Agrobacterium sp. H141 | reverse complement strand
CCCTGCGGCAGATAGCCGTGCAGGGGATCATGGGCTGAGGTCTGGTCGGTGACGATGTCCGGCTTGACGCCACGCTTGACGAGCTCAGGGAAAATGTCGGCGGCATTGGCAATGAGCGCGATAGATTTAGCCTCGCCGGCCTTGGTCCAGGCATCGATCCTGGCCAGCGCCTCGTCCAGACTATGAGTCTTCTCGTCCACATAGCGGGTGCGCAGACGGAAATCGGCACGGGTTTCATCGCATTCGACGGCAAGGCAGCAAGCGCCGGCCATCACGGCTGCGAGCGGTTGCGCACCACCCATGCCACCAAGGCCGCCGGTCAGGATCCACTTGCCCTTGAGATTTCCGCCATAGTGCTGGCGGCCCGCCTCAACGAAGGTTTCATAGGTGCCCTGGACGATACCCTGGGCACCGATATAGATCCAAGATCCGGCTGTCATCTGGCCGTACATGGCCAGGCCCTTCTTATCCAGTTCGTTGAAATGGTCCCAGGTTGCCCAATGCGGCACCAGGTTCGAATTGGCAATCAGCACGCGCGGCGCATCCTTGTGGGTGCGAAACACGCCAACAGGCTTGCCGGATTGCACGAGCAAGGTCTCGTCTTCGCTAAGGTCCTTGAGGGTTGCCACGATCTGATCGAAATCGGACCACGTGCGGGCAGCGCGGCCGATGCCGCCATAAACCACGAGATCATGCGGACGCTCGGCCACATCTGGGTCGAGATTGTTCATCAGCATGCGCAGCGGCGCTTCAGTCATCCAGCTTTTTGCGTTGAGTTCGGTTCCACGCGGCGCGCGAACATCACGCATATTGTGACGCGGATCGGTCATGATCAGTTCCCCTCAGTCTTCAATTCGTATGCCAGATCCTCGATGCGCGTCAGGATCTCCTTGAGATAACCGCGCAGATACTCTGCCTTTTCTTCATCATAGGCGAATGGCACGGCTTCGGTTTTGAGATGGCTCGATTGGCTAAGCTCCATCTGGATCGCGTGCACGCCATCAGCTGGATGGCCATAATGTCTCGTCGTCCAGCCACCCTTGAACCGACCGTTGACAATGCTGGTCAAGCCGACGGCAGTTGCGGCAATCTCGGCCGTAATGCGCTCGAACTCCAGCGCGCAGGTGGCACCGTCATTCGACCCAATGTTGAAGTCGGCAAGCTTGCCTTCAAACAGGAAGGGGATTTCAGACCGGATCGAATGACAATCATAGAGGACAGCCACTCCATGGATGGACTGTACCCGCGCAATCTCTGCTGCCAGTGCGGCATGGTAGGGCTGATGAAATCTGGCCAGGCGCTCCGCGATATCCGCATCTGTCGGCGCTTCGCCCTCCTTCCAGATAGGCAATCCGTCAAAGTCAGTCGTCGGAACAAGACCTGTGGTGTTCTGGCCTGGATATAGGCTCTGGCCGGCCGGATCACGGTTGGCATCTATGACATACCGGTGGAAGGTGGCGCGCACTGTCGTCGCGTTCGGCAGGAGGCCATCATAGAGGCGCTCGACGTGCCAGTCGGTATCCGCCAGGATCAGGCCGTTGTCGTTCAGTCGCGCACGGATGCCGTCTGGCACGTAGGTTCCGGTATGCGGTAGGCCAAGAATGACCGGGGAAGAGCCTTGCTTGATTTCGACAACGCTCACTTCAACTCTCCAGTGTCGGCAGAAGATCAGCTGAAACAGCGTCTGCAAGAGCGCCGGATGCGACCAGTTCACTGGCCGCTGCCAGATCATTGGCCATATAGCGGTCTTCCTCGAGCGTCGGCACTTTTGCGCGGATTGCCGACATTGCACTCAGCAGTTCAGGACTGGTGGCGAGCGGCGCACGGAACTCGACCCCTTGTGCGGCCGTGAGCGCCTCGATGCCAACAATGGCGAAGAGGTTTTCCGTCATGGCAAGCAGCCGCCGCGCTCCGTGGCAGGCCATGGAAACATGGTCTTCCTGGTTCGCCGAAGTCGGTGTTGAATCGACCGAAGCCGGATGCGACATCTGCTTGTTCTCGCTCATCAGGGCAGCTGATGTGACTTCCGCGATCATCAGTCCGGAATTCAGTCCGGGCTTTTTCGCAAGGAAAGCCGGCAGGCCGTAGGAAAGCGATGGGTCAACCAGAAGCGCAATGCGGCGCTGGGCAATGGCGCCGATCTCGCAGATTGCAATGGCAATCTGGTCTGCGGCAAAAGCAACCGGCTCGGCGTGAAAGTTGCCTCCCGAAACGACAGAGCCATCAGACAGCACCAGCGGATTGTCTGTGACCGCATTGGCCTCGATTTCCAGCGTCCTTGCAGTCATGCGCAACAGATCGAGGCAAGCGCCGTCGACCTGCGGCTGGCATCGAATGCAATAGGGATCCTGCACCCGTTCGTCGCCCTGCCTATGGCTTTCGCGAATGACCGAACCCTCCAGAAGTCCGCGAAGGGCGGTCCCGGCATCGATCTGGCCCTTGTGTCCTCGCAGGTTATGAATGTCCGGATGAAACGGCGCAGACGAGCCCATGGCGGCATCGGTGGAAAGCGCGCCGGTGATCAGTGCGCTCTGGGCGGCGCGATGGGCACGAAAAAGTCCAGCCAGCGCCAGGGCCGTCGATGTCTGCGTGCCGTTGATAAGGGCGAGACCTTCTTTGGCAACAAGCTCGACGGGTTGAAGGCCTGCAGCGTGAAGTGCATCCGCAGCATTCATGCGTGTCCCGCCATAAAACGCTTCGCCATGCCCCATCATCGCTGCCGCCATATGGGCAAGCGGTGCAAGATCGCCGGATGCGCCAACGGAGCCCTTTTCCGGAATGACCGGGGTGACGCCCTTGTCCAGCATGGCTTCGATCAGCGTGGTGATGACAAGGCGCACACCTGACGCGCCGCGGCCAAGGGATATGAGTTTGAGCGCCATGATCAGGCGCACGATATTTTCGGAGAGCGGAGCGCCGACGCCGCAGCAATGCGACAGGATGAGATTGCGTTGCAAGGTGGCAGTGTCGGCAGCATCGATCTTGATCGAGGCAAGCTTTCCAAATCCGGTATTGATGCCGTAGACGGGCTCATTGCCGGCGGCAATTTCGGCAATCCGGGCTGCCGCCTTTTCGATCCCGGCATGAAAAGAGGGATCAAGCCGCGCTGGCACTCCGGTCCAGTAGATGTTTTCCAACTCGGCGAGCGAAACCGCTCCAGGCTTGAGAACGATCGTCATCGTGTGAACCACTTTCCCTTGAAAATACGCGCATGAAGCGGATTGAAGCCAATCCGGTAAACCAGTTCAGCCGGGCTCTCTATGTCCCAGATGGCGATGTCTGCGGATTTGCCGGCCTCGAGCGTTCCGGCCTGGTCAAGCGCTCCAAGCGCGCGTGCGGCTTCGCGGGTGACGCCGCAGATGCATTCATCCACGGTCAAGCCGAAAAGCGTGGCAGACATGTTCATCGTCAACAACAGCGATGTCAGCGGCGACGTGCCAGGATTGCAGTCCGTCGCAATCGCAATATGGGCACCTGCATTGCGCAAGGCTTCAACCGGCGGCTTCTGCTTCTCGTTCAAAGCATAAAACGCGCCGGGCAGAAGCACTGCAACCGTTCCGGCCTTGGCCAAGGCCTGTGCGCCACCTTCATCCAGATATTCGAGATGGTCCGCAGATAGCGCGCCATACGAGGCCGCAAGCTTTGCTCCGCCCAGATTGGAAAGCTGCTCCGCATGAAGCTTCACTGGCAGACCTAAAGACTTGGCCAGATCGAAGACCCGGGCGATCTCCGCTGGCTGAAACGCAATACCCTCGCAAAAACCATCAACGGCATCGACGAGGCCCTGTTCATGAGCGGCTTTCAGCCCCGGCAGAACCACCTCGGTAATATAAGCGCCATTGCGGCCCTTATAGTCCGCCGGCGTTGCATGGGCCGCGAGATAGGATGTGCGAACGCGAACAGGACGGTGGTTCTCCATCGCGCGGGCTGCGCGCAGCATATTGAGCTCTGCCTCGATGTTCAGCCCATAGCCTGACTTGATCTCGACGGTCGTTACGCCTTCGGACAGCAACGTGTCGAGCCGTGGTAATGCTGCCGCAACAAGTTCGTCGACAGACAGAGCGTTTGTCGCGGACACGGATGAGACGATGCCGCCGCCAGCGCGTGCAATTTCTTGGTAGGAAGCACCATTCAGGCGCATCTCGAATTCCTTGGCGCGATTGCCGCCGAAGACCAGATGCGTATGGCAATCGATCAGGCCGGGTGTGGCCCATCGTCCCTGAAGGTCGATGGTCTCGAAATCGGTCCGGAACGCCTGAGGAACCGCATCTTGCTCTCCGGCAAAACGGATCAAGCCGTCTTCAATGACGATCGCTGCGTGTTCTGTAACAGTCAGTCCGGCGCTTCCCGCGCTGGGACTTGCCATCCGAAGATTCCGAAGGATCTGACGTTTTGTATTTTGATTTTCGCTGCGCAAAATTCGTCTCCCGACGAAGTTTCGTCTTTCAATCTGGTCAAACATGTATATACATAAAAACAGGTTTGCAAGCGATTTTTAACCCGCCTGTTTCGGGTGATCGGGTCAGATAAGGGGTGCGCCTTGACGACAATGTTTGCCAGAAAAGCCCTTCTGGAGAATGGATGGGCAGAAAACGTCCGCTTAGAGATGACCTCCGGCCTGATCAGCGCCGTTGAGACGGGCGGGCCTTCTCCGCGGGATGCAGAGATTGTTGAGATCGCGGTTCCGGGAATGCCCAATCTCCATAGTCACGCCTTTCAGCGCGCCATGGCGGGCCTTGCAGAAGTCCGCGGACCATCCAGTGACAGTTTCTGGAGCTGGCGAACTGTCATGTATGATTTTGCGCTGTCGATGAACCCCGACGATATCGAGGCGGTGGCAGCACAACTCTATATGGAGATGCTGGAGGCGGGCTTCACTCGTGTCGGCGAGTTCCATTATCTGCATCATGCCCGCAACGGCAGCCACTACGACAATATCGCCGAGCACGCGGAGCGGATAGCCGCCGCAAGCCAGTCCTCTGGCATCGGCCTGACATTGCTTCCAGTATTTTATGCGCATGCCGGGTTTGGTGGCGAAACGCCATCGGACGGTCAGCGCCGTTTCATCAATTCGATCGATAGTTTTGAAAAACTCGTCCAGGCCTGCCAGGGCTTGGTCGCAGGTGTTCCTGGTGCCAATCTCGGCCTTGCCCCGCACAGCCTGCGCGCGGTGACACCAGAAGAACTGTCACATCTTGAGCAGATGGCGGGCGACGGGCCAATCCATATTCACGTGGCGGAGCAGACCAGAGAAGTGGACGAATGTGTTGCTTGGTCCGGCAAGCGTCCGGTCGAGTGGCTGTTGGAAAACGCCAGGATCGATCAGCGTTGGTGCCTCATCCATGCGACACACATGACCGATGCTGAAACGCGTGAGATGGCTGCGAGTGGCGCCATCGCCGGATTGTGCCCCATCACCGAGGCCAATCTCGGAGATGGGATTTTTCCAGCGGGCGCATTTTTGGCGGCTGGCGGCGCGTTCGGGATCGGCTCGGATTCCAACATATCGATCTCCGTCGCTCACGAACTGCGCCAGTTGGAATATTCGCAGCGCCTTGCAGCAAGGGCGCGCAATGTCATCGCCGATAAGGGGCATTCGACGGGAGCCAAGCTCTTTAGCGGAGCCATGGCCGGCGGTAGTGCAGCATTGTCCACAAAGGCTGGCCTTGCAGTTGGCGCGAGCGCCGACATCGTCGCGCTCGATGCGGGCCAGGCATTGCCAACTGGTCCAGACCAGCTCCTCGACCAATGGATTTTTGCCGATGGCGTGAAAATTGACAGCGTCTGGTCTCGCGGTAAGAAGGTCGTGGCGGACGGAGCGCATATTGATCGCGAACGGATTTCGGATCGCTTCCGCGAAACTATGGCTGCCTTGATGAACGGGCATTCAAACCACTAAAGCCGGGTTCTCCGGAAACTCGAAACGAAGGGCAACGATTGGCGTGACGAACAGGAAGTCCCAGACGGGCCTGACCCTCCATCAAAAAATCCTTTCCGATATCGAGCACAAGATTGTCTCAGGCGATTGGCCGCCGGGCTACCGTCTGCCTTTCGAAGTGGATCTGGCAAAATCCTACGACGTCTCGCGCATGACCGTAAACAAGGTCATGACGCAACTCGCGGGCGCCGGCCTCGTCGAGCGTCGGAAGAAGTCGGGCACCTTTGTCGCCCAGCCCCGGGCGCAGTCTGCGATCCTGGAGATTTCGGACATTGAAGTAGAGGTCAGTGCCCTCGACCTTCCCTATTCATTCTCTGTCCTGTCCTCGGTCGAGCGAGCGGCCGCCGCAGCCGATATCACCCGGTTCGAGGTATCGACCGGTGACAATCTCCTGCAGATCAAATGCGTGCATTTTGCCGGCACAAAACCGTTCTGCCTTGAAGAGCGGCTGATTAGTCTGGAAACGGTACCCGAAGCGCGCCAAGCGTCATTCGAAGGGGCGGCACCCGGTCAGTGGCTGCTGAAACAGGTTCCCTGGAGCGCCGCCCAGCACAAGATCCTGGCAGTCACCGCGACGCCGGAAACGGCCGGTGTCCTGGAGATACCCAAGGGCGCGGCCTGTCTGGTAGTGGAGCGCCGCACCTGGAGCGAAACAGGGCCTGTAACCTTTGTTCGCATCACCTATCCCGGCGACAGCCACACCATCATTGCCAATTTCCGTCCGGCATCGACCAACGCGACTTGAGAGTGGCAAGGGCAAGTTTCAGGCAGATATTCGAAGCTTAAAGATTAAGCGCTTGCTTGAGTGTCAGACCGTCGCCGACACGCAGATCCAGATCCGCTTCGATATGGCCGATGTGATGGAGCATCAATTCTGTGGCAAGCGAGACATCGCCGGCCTCCAGCGCATCCAGCACTCTGGCATGATCGTCGTGACCGCAACTGGAGACACCGGTGCGGCCATAAAGCGCAATCACCAGCGACGAACGCGCAACCAGTTCGTCCATGAACTTTTCAAGGATGGCATTGCCTGCCACGCGCGCCAGCATCAGGTGAAAATCACCGGACGCCTTGATCTCCGCACGGCGCGCAGCCGCACCCCGTTCGGTCTTGTAGCGCTCTTCTTCCTCAAGATGTGTCCGGAAGCCTTTGATATCCTCCGCCGTGATCCGTTCAGCGGCGGCAGATACGATCCCGGGCTCGATCAATCTGCGTGATGCGAAAACCTGCTGCGCTTCGTCAGGCGTGGGGTTGGAAACGAAAGCACCTCGATTGCGCTCGGTTTTTACCAGGCCTTCAAAAGTCAGCATCTGCAAGGCGTAGCGAACAACCGTACGGCTCACGTCGAACAGCGTGCCCACTTCCGCCTCAGACAGTTTCGTCCCCGGTGCCAGGCGCCGGTCCACGATGGCATCGCGCAGCGAATCCCGGATCGCTTGCGCGCGGTCTTCCTGGTTGGCGTCGATAGTCAGCTGGCTGTTCGGCGTTATGTTCATAGGTCAATCCGTTCCTGGCCCTTTCTAGCGCCAATGACGCGCAAAGAAAATATGAACGGAGCTCAATGAGGCAAAATGATTGTCAACAATTGACGATACCTTTCGTATGCAATCGCATAAAATTTATGCATGCACATCGGCTGTTAAAAAGTACGCATTCTACCCGAATACAAATAGATCATGAATCCAATAGCTTATCCTGCAGTGCACAAACTGGCACGCGGCATGCATGTAACTTTGCGTTGAAACAGGGTTCAGACATGACGAAAGCTGCCGAAATCGACATTGCCGCCGTTTCGAAAATATACGGAACAACGACCGCGGTGCACACGATCAGCCTGAAGATCCCGGCTGGAAGCTATTGTTGTCTGTTGGGGCCGTCCGGTTGCGGCAAGACGTCGACGCTCAGAATGATCGCCGGCCACGAAAGTGTCTCTCACGGTGACATCCTGCTGGGCGATACGATCGTCAATGATCTGCCGCCGGCCCAGCGCGGGACTGCGATGATGTTCCAGTCCTATGCGCTCTTTCCCCATCTTGATCTGATCGACAATGTTGCCTTCAGCTTGAAAATGAAGGGCGTAGAAAAGGATCAGCGGCGGCGTGAAGCAATGGAAATGCTCAAGCTCATGCAACTGGAGCCCTATGCGTCCCGTCGTCCGGCACAGTTGTCCGGTGGACAGCAGCAACGCGTCGCTCTGGCCCGCGCGCTTATCACCAGGCCTCAGGCCCTTTTGCTGGATGAGCCCTTGTCGGCACTCGACCCGTTTCTGAAGATCCAGATGCGCGCGGAGCTGAAGAAGCTTCAGACATCCCTCGGCATGACCTTTGTCCACGTCACCCACAGCCAGGAAGAGGCGATGGCATTGGCCGATCTGGTCGTGATCATGAACGACGGGCGCATTGAACAGGCGGCCAGCCCCCGCACGGTCTTTGAGAAGCCCGCCACCGCTTTCGTTGCCCGTTTCATGGGCACCCACAATGTCGTCTCGGGCCGGATCGTCGCTCGAAGTGACAATGGGATTACGGTGGAGGTGAATGGAGGAGGCCGGATTGTCGCTCCCGGCAAAGCCTCGCCATCCGAGCAGTCCGCAGACATCGCCATTCGCACCGATCATGTCCGCATCGGTGAAAGCACGGTCCCGGGTCTCGGCTTTTCCGGTTTCGTGTCCCTCGTCGAAGACCTCGGCGCCACGGTCAAGATTTCCGTCACCGGTGCCGGCATCGATGACTTCACCGTCATTCTGACGGATGCCGATTTTTTCGCAAAGCCGGTGAAGGTCGGCGATGCCGTGCCGCTTTCATGGTCGGAGGCGGATGCGATCATTCTTGGTCGCGTGAAGAAGTGAAGATCAAGACGAACAAACATAAAAGGAGAACAGCGCATGACTGAGACGAAGAAAACCAAGGGCATTTCCCGCCGCAACCTTTTGAAGACGGCATCCGCTGTTGCCGGCGTCGCCGCCGGCTCGGGTGTCATCACCGGTTTCCCGACTATCTGGGCCCAGAACCCGATCACATTGCGCCAGTTCGGCACGGGTGTTTCCAACATCAACGCCATCGCTGACAAGTGCAAGGAGGACCTTGGCATAACGCTTGAGATGACGGCAACGGATTCTGACGCTGCGGCCCAGCGTGCAGTCACCCAGCCGAATTCTTATGACATTGCCGACATCGAGTATTGGATCCTCAAGAAGGTTTATCCGACCGGTGTGATCCAGCCCATGGATGTCACCAAGCTCAAATATTACGACAAGGTCGTCCCGCTGTTTAAGAATGGCAAGCTCAAGGAAGACAGCGTCATCGCCCAGGGCACCGCGCCGCACACGGTCGGCTTTGTGGAAGCCCCGGGTGACAAGACATTTGCTGCCGGTGAGACTGGTTGGTTCACCATGATGCCGACCATCTACAATGCCGATACGCTCGGCATCCGCCCGGACCTCGTCGGCCGCGAGATCACTACCTGGGCCGATATCATGGACCCGGCGTTCAAGGGCAAGACCTCGATCCTCAATATCCCGTCGATCGGTATCATGGACGCTGCCATGATCATGGAGGCTATGGGCAACATTAAATACGCAGACAAGGGCAACATGACCAAGGAAGAAATCGATGCCACCATCGACTTCCTGATCAAGGCCAAGCAGGACGGCCAGTTCCGCGCCTTCTGGAAGTCCTTCGACGAATCCGTCAACCTGATGGCATCAGGTGAAGTCGTCATTCAATCCATGTGGTCGCCGGCCGTCGCTGCTGTTCGCTCCAAGGGCATCGCCTGCAAGTACCAGCCGCTCAAGGAAGGCTACCGCTCATGGGGCGGTGGTCTGGGTCTTGCATCGCACCTGTCGGGTGCCCAGCTCGATGCCGCCTATGAATATATCAACTGGTACACATCCGGCTGGGTCGGTGGCTATCTCAACCGTCAAGGCTATTACTCGGCCTGCATGGACACGGCCAAGGACCACATGAGCGCCAACGAATGGGGCTACTGGATCGAAGGCAAGCCAGCCTCAGACGATATTCTGTCACCCGAAGGCAAGGTCATGGAAAAAGCCGGTGCCGTGCGTGATGGCGGCTCGTTCGAAGAGCGCATGGGCCATGTTGCATGCTGGAACTCGGTGATGGACGAGGACCGCTACATGGTCCGCCGCTGGAACGAGTTCATCGCTGCGTAATATCTCGTTCCCCACGGGGAAGGGTGCCACGCGCCGTGGACGGCGGGCGTGGCGTGATCGGCCAAAGCTTGGCTTCTCCCCCGACGGGGGGGAAGCCGGCAGATCAGACGTGCGTCGCTTGCTGCGGCAGGAAATATAGCGAGGACAGATCATGACCACAGTGCGCTTCATCGGCGTCGGCGAGCAAAAGCCAAGGCGGCGGATCCGCATTCCCGGCTGGTTGACCTCCTATATCCAATCCACGCCCCTGGCACTGATCCTGGGCTTTTTTCTGCTGCTGCCGATCTTGCTGATCGGCGTCGTCAGCTTCTGGGACTACGATTTTGCCCAAATGTATCCCGATTTCGTGACCTTCAACTATGTTGAAACGCTGGGATCCTGGATCACCTGGAAGACCTATCTCAATACGTTGAAATTTGCCTTCATCGTCTGGGCGATTACGCTGTTTATCGGCTTTTGGGTCGCCTATTTCCTGGCCTTCCATATCCGCACCTCGACCATGCAAATGGTGATGTTTCTCATCTGCACGGTACCCTTCCTGACATCCAACATCATCCGCATGATTTCGTGGATACCGGTTCTGGGGCGCAACGGTCTGGTCAACAGCACGCTGGTAAACGCCGGCATCATCCCCAGGCCGATCGAATGGTTGCTCTATTCCGATTTTGCCGTCGTGCTGGCCATGGTGCATCTCTATACCCTGTTCATGGTCACGCCGATCTTCAACACGCTGATGCGGATCGACAAGGCGCTGATCGAGGCCGCGCGCGATGCCGGTGCGACCAGCTTCCAGATCCTGACCAATGTCATCATCCCGCTGGCAAAGCCGGGCATGGCCATTGGCACGATATTCGTCGTCACTCTGGTCATGGCGGACTTCTCAACCGTTCAGGTCATGTCGGGCGGACAAAGTGCCTCTGTGGCACTGATGATGAAGAACCAGATGTCTCTGCTGCAATATCCCGCGGCAGCGGCCAATGCTGTCGTTCTCCTCATTCTCGTGCTTTTGATGGTGGCAGCCATCCTGCGCGTGGTCGATATCCGAAAGGAACTCTGAGATGTATGGCGAGAAGCGCTCACGCGAATTCTATGTTCTGGCGGTATTCTTTACGATCTTCGTGCTGTTCCTTTACGGTCCGCTATCGGCGATCCTGATCCTGTCGTTTCAGGGGCCGAATGGGGGTCTCACCTTTCCGCTCAATGGCGTCTCTCTGCACTGGTTCGCCAACCTGTTTGAACGTCAGGCCGTCGGAGATTTCGGAGGCTCCTTTCGCCGCTCCTTTGCACTCGGCCTGATGGTCATGATCACCACCGTTGTCGTCTCTCTCCTGGCGGGCCTTGCCTTTCGCCGCAAGTTTCGCGGCGCATCGGCCCTGTTTTATCTCTCCGTCGCAAGCCTTGTCGTCCCGTCAATCATCATCTCGCTTGGCATCGGCGTCCTCTTCAGCCAGCTCGGTTGGCAACCTGCCTGGTATTCGTCCGGTTTCGGTGCCCATCTGACATGGACTTTGCCTTTCGGCGTCCTGATCATGTTTGCAATCTTCAATCGGTTCTCGCCAAGCTATGAGGAAGCCGCACGCGACCTGGGCGCAACCTCCTGGCAGACATTCATCCATGTCGTCCTGCCAATGATCACGCCAAGCCTGATCGGCGTCGGCCTGTTCGGCTTCACTCTGTCTTATGATGAATTTGCCCGTACGCTGCTGACCTCCGGCACCTACAACACGCTACCGCTTGAAATCTACGGCATGACGACGAATGTCACCACGCCGGTTCTCTATGCACTCGGCACCGTCACCACGCTCTTTTCCTTCATTGTCATTGGCGGCACGCTGGGGCTGATCGTCTATCTGAACCGCCGCCGTGCGCGCGGGTGAGGACTGACATGGATCTGCTAGTCGTAAATCCGAACACCACAAAGAGCATGACGGCGACAATTGCGGATGCGGCTGATCGCGTGCGAAATCCCTCGACAAGGGTAACGTCCGTCACGTCCTCAATGGGGCCCGTCTCGATCGAAGGTTATTACGACGAGGTCTTTGCGGTTCCAGGTCTTCTTCTCGAGATAGCCAAGGGTGAGCGACAAGGCGCGCAAGCCGCAATCATCGCCTGTTTCGACGATACCGGGCTGGATGCGGCGCGCGCTATGGCGAATATCCCGGTAGTGGGAATCTGTGAGGCGGCATTGGCGACAGCTGCCTTTATCGCCCAGCGGTTTACAATTGTCACAACCATGGAACGCTCCCGCCTACCGCTCGAACATCTCGTTCAACGCTACGGTATGACAGGGCGTTGCAATGTGCGTGCCGCCGATATTCCAGTGCTATCGCTGGAGGATCCGCAGTCGAATGCGCGAGACAGGCTACGAAACGAAATCGATGCGGCGCTTCGCGAAGACAGGGCTGAGGCAATCGTGCTGGGCTGCGCCGGAATGGCGGATCTCTCCATCGAGCTTCGAAAGGAGTTCGGCGTGCCGGTCATCGATGGCGTTGCCGCTGCCGTCAAGCAGGCAGAAGCGCTCGTCGCCCTTGGCCTTTCGACGGCAAAGCGTGGTGCCTATGCAAGTCCGGTGCGCAAGACCTATAGTGGTGCTCTCCGAGACTTTGCGCCTGACATACTGGTTGGATAATGACCGAAAAAATTGAGGTTCGTGTCGCCGACGCGGATGAAGTTGCTGAGCTTTTGCGCTGGGCAGGAACCGAAGGCTGGAACCCGGGCTTGGGCGATGCCGAAGCATTCCGTGCGGCCGACCCTCAAGGATTTCTCGGCTCATTTGTTGATGGTAGACTCGCCGCCGGTATCTCCTCCATCCGCTATGGCGAATGCTTCGGCTTCATCGGCCTGTATATCTGCCATCCGGACTTCAGGGGCAGGGGCCTTGGTATGAGGGTCTGGAATGAAGGAATGGAACGGCTCGCTGAGCGTACTATAGGTCTGGATGGAGTGCCGGCCCAGCAAGCCAACTATTCAGCCATGGGTTTCAACACGGCCTATACCACCGCACGCTGGAGCGGTCGGTCCCAGACGACACATCCGCAGAACTTGGAAGGCGTCGTTCCATTCCAGGCAGCGATGGCCAATGCAGTTGAAGCCTTTGACCGGCGGTTCTTTCCGGGACCACGCAGGCATTTTCTGGATGCCTGGCTTTTGCCACCGCATCGGACGTTCCTCGTGGAAATCGGTGGTCAGCTGCGTGGCTATGCGGTGTTGCGGCAATGTCTGAACGGGTACAAGCTAGGCCCGCTTTTCGCCGAGGACATTGATATAGCGATCCGCCTTTTCAACGCCTGTCACTCGATATCCAAAGGCGCTGAATTGCATCTGGATGTGCCAGATCGTCAAATTCAGTTTAGCCAATTTCTCGCAAGTGTCGGCTTTACCAGAGGTTTCGAGACCGCCCGCATGTATCGCGGAGCAGCCCCGGTAATCGAGCAAAAGGGTGTTTTTGCGATAACGTCCCTGGAACTCGGTTAAACGCCTGTTTCGCGCTCTAGATGTGAGCTTTCAGGAGGTTGTCCATTCGGAGCGGATTTAGGAGACTGGAGTTACCACACCTCAGACCTCCAGGATCGCTCCGAATGAACATCCACAAGAATGCCCGACTGACGCCGCTCCGTCGAGAAGAAATGGCTGCCGCTGTTCTTGGCGGCAGGCTGTCGAAAGCGCAGGCCGCGCGGGTCTATCGTGTTTCACCGAAAATCGTTTCTCGCTGGACGGAACGCTTCAAGGCATCGGGCCTGGCGGCAATGATGGATCGTTCGTCGCGTCCTGCCAGTAGCCCGCGACAGACGGACGGAAGTGTTGTCGAACGTATCCTCTATCTTCGTAGACAACGTCTGACCGGCAAGCACATCGCCATGGAAACCGGCGTGTCTCCTGCTACCGTCAGCCGCGTTCTCAGGCGGGCTGGTCTATCCCGGATGAAGGATATCGATCCAGCCGAACCTGTGGTCCGCTACGAATATGCCGAACCGGGCGGCCTGATCCATCTCGACATCAAGCGCCTTGGCCGTTTCGATCGTGTCGGCCACAGGATCACAGGCGACAGGACCAAGCAGAGCAACTCGCGCGGTGTCGGCTGGGAATATGTCCATGTCTGCATCGACGATGCCTCGCGCATCGCTTTCACAGACATCTTCCCGGATGAAAAAGCCGTCAGCGCCATCGCCTTCCTCAAAGCTGCCGTTGCCTATTATGAAAGTCTTGGCGTCACGGTCACGCGCGTGATGACCGACAACGGGTCCTGCTATGTCGCCAAGGAGTTTGCCAAGGCCTGCAAGGCGCTTGGCCTGAAGCACATTCGAACCAGACCCTATACGCCAAAAACCAACGGCAAGGCCGAACGCTTCATTCAGACCGCCTTGCGGGAGTGGGCGTATGCACGAGCCTATCCCTCGTCAGCAATCCGGAAAACGCATCTGCCAAACTGGACCCACATGTACAATTGGCATCGCCCTCACGGCGCACTAAAATCAAAAACACCAATCAGTCGCCTCGGCCTGCCCCGAGACAACCTGTTGAGGTTCCACATCTAGAGATGGTTCCTCATGCTTCTGGGTTGCCCACCAGAGCACTGAACCTCGAGAAAAACTCGCCAGCAAGCTTCTTTGACGTCGAATCGATAAGCCGGCTACCGAGTTGCGCGATTTTGCCGCCCACTTCAGCCTTCACGGTATAGGTCAGGATAGTGGCGCCGGGGCCGTCTTCTGCAAGAGCAACATCTGCACTGCCTTTGGCAAATCCGGCAATGCCGCCCTTGCCTTCACCGGCGATGGTATAGGAATGGGGTGGATTGAGGTTCTGCAATTCAACGGCCCCGTCGAACTTGGCCTTGATCGGCCCGATCTTCAAGACAACCTTCGCCGCCATGGTTGATTCCGACGTTTTCTCGAGATTTTCGCATCCCGGAATGGCTTGGCGCAGGATTTCGGGATCGTTCAAACCCGTCCACACTATTCCAATCGGCGCCTCGATACGCTCGCTGCCGTTCATATCCATTGTTTTTCCTCCCTCGACGTCATCGGCCTGACTTTCCGCCAAATCCATTAGACGAGCCGCATTGTTTCACTGCCATCGGAGAATAGGCAAGCGATAAACGTGCCGAGGAGAGATGCTAGACGAAGACTGGTTGATCGACGCGGTCGTCGGAGCCAAAAAACTTGATGTAGCGCTCGACTTCGGCCGGATCGCCTGTCGCCTTGCGGGGATTGTCAGACAGTTTGACTGCTGGTCGGCCGTTGGCTTCCGATACCTTGCAGACGATCGAAATCGGGTTGAGGCTTGCCATTTCCTGCGGTGCGCAGCCGACGAAGTCATTGGTGAGGTTCGTGCCCCAGCCAAAGCTCATGCGTACCCGGCCTTCGAAATGTTTGTAGGTATCGATGATCGCATCGACATCCAGGCCATCGGAAAAGATCAGCAGCTTCTGACGGGGGTCGCGTCCCATCTTCTTCCACCAGTCGATGATCTTTTCACCACCCTCGATCGGTGGAGCGCTGTCGGGACGGAAACCGGTCCAGTCGGCAATCCATTCAGGCGCATTGCGAAGAAAGGAGGCTGTGCCAAAGGCATCGGGCAACACGATCAACAGGTTGCCACCGTAAAGTTGGTTCCAGTCTTTCAATACGTCATAAGGAGCAGCTGCAAGCTCCGCATCCGTACGCGCAAGCGCTGCCGAAACCATCGGCAGTTCATGGGCATTGGTTCCGACGGCCTCAAGGTCTGAGTCCATGGCAAGCAACACATTGCTCGTGCCGGTAAATGCCGGCCCGATGCCTTCCTTCAGCGCCTCGACGCACCACCGCTGCCACAGGAAGCTGTGACGACGGCGCGTACCGAAATCGGAAATTCGAAGCCCTGGCAAATCCTTCAGACGTTCAACCTTCGCCCACATCTTGGCTTTCGCGCGCGCATAGAGAACATCGAGCGTAAAGAAGCCCAGCGAGCGCATGGCAGCGCGGCTGCGCAACTCATTGATGATCGCCAGGACTGGAATTTCCCACAGCGTGGTTTCCATCCATTTGCCATGGAAGCGCAGCTCGTACTGACCGTCGTGGCGGGTAAGCTCATAGTCGGGGAGCTGTAGATTGGATAGCCAGTTGAGAAACTCCGGCTCGAAGATTTGCGAGCGACCATAGAAGGTATTACCGGCAAGCCAGATCATTTCCTTCTTTGTCAGTCTCAAGGTGCGCACATGATCGAGCTGCTCACGCAGCTCCTGCTCGTCGATTTCATCCGCCAGGCGAACTGTCTTTGTACGGTTGGTGACCTCGAACGTGGTGTCCACCGTCGGGTAGAGCTTCCAGATCATCTGCAGCATCAGAAGCTTGTAGAAATCCGTGTCGATCAGACTGCGGATAATAGGATCCAGCTTCCAGGTGTGGTTGAAGACGCGGCGTGCAATATCGGTTTTCGTCATCGTATTCGCCGCCCGTCTTGCTTTCTCATGCATTTATGACCGACCCAAACGCATGCGGGCGGCCCATCGGTCGCCCGTTATCGAAAAATATCGAAGCAAAGTCCATAGCGCGATCGCAACGATGCGTCAGGGCAAATTGCAGCCGTCAATTAGCGTCACCCGGCTCAACTGTACTGGCAGCGGACGGTTGATTAATGGAGCCTGAGTCATCGGGAACCTGCGACTGTCCCCACCATTCCGCCGGAACCCAGATCAGCATGGCTATGGCCAAGCCGGCCAGAAGCACGATCAGAACCCGACGCCCGCGCCGAGCCTGACGAGCGTCGACCGCCGAAAGCGGCTCCTCTCGTTGTTCATCACGGCCGTGGATTGGATCGTCGTTATGGCTGACCATATGCGTCTCCTTCAATGTCCTATTTCTGCTCAATGCCCATTGCGGGGCATAAGCAAACTCAAAGGAAAAACGGTAGGCTGACGCTATTGTTCCGAATGTCGCAAAACGCTCAATAACCGGCCTCCCTGTCGACCACATGTTCAAGCGGCTCGCCGCGCTCATAGCGGGCAATCTGTTCTTCGACATGGACGAAAAGAGCGCGAACATCGGATGACGCCGCCGCGTGCGGCGTGATGATCACATTCTCGATGTCCCAGAGGGGGCTCTCGGCTGGCAGCGGTTCGGCTCCAAACACATCGATCGAGGCACCGCCCAGAACGCCATTTTCCAGCGCAAAAATGATGTCAGCTTCAATCTGGCTGCCGCCACGACCGGCGTTCATGAAAACGGGCTTGCCGAGCGCGCCACCTTGCTTGAGCTTTGCAAACAGTGAGCGGTTATAGAACCCTCTCGTCTCTTCGGTGAGGGGCAACAAGCCGACGAGAAAATCGGTGTGTGCGAGAAACGCGTCCAGACCATCTGAATCGAATGTTTCTATGCCGTCGATATCTTTCTTCCCGCGTGACCAGCCGATGACGTTGAAGCCCATGGCCTTCAGCTTTCTTGCAGCATCAATGCCGAGGGCACCGAGACCCATGACACCGACTGTGACGTCGCAAGCTTCCGGCTGCCCGTCGAGTTCATGAAAAACATGCTCGCGTTGCTGCTTGCTATAGGTTGTCACCTGCCGAAGGTGAGACAGGCATTGAAGCACTACCCATTCGCTCATCCGGTCGGTGAGGCTGCGATCGACAAAGCGGACGATTGGAAGGTCGGGCAGTTCATATGCCGTCAGGATATGGTCGACGCCGGCACCGCCTGAAAAAATCACCTTGAGGTTCGGCATCTTCTCGAAAAGTCTCTGATCGGGCTTCCAGACGACGGCGTAGTCCACGTTGGAGAGATCGCGACCTTGATTGGCCTCGTCGGCCATGTTGATGACGTCGCGCTCTGCGAATGCAGACTGCAGAGCTTCAGAAACCGAGTTCGGTGTAAATTTCAGATCAATGACAATGGAACTCGGCGCGGACATGCGGCCTCCTGGTCGATACGGGATAAATTATTGGCTGATGCCGTCAATCTCGACGGCTTTGATGTCAAAGGCAGCGGCCATCAGAGCGCGGGTATATTCCGCCTTGGGCGTTGAGAAGATCTCTGAAGACGGCCCTTGTTCCACCACCTTGCCCATCCGCATCACGATCACTTCGTTTGCGAGCGCGCGGACGACCTTCAGATCGTGGCTGATGAACAGGTAGGCGAGGTCATGCTTCGCCTGCAGATCGCGCAACAGATCGACAACCTGCGCCTGCACACTCATGTCAAGCGCTGAGGTTGGCTCGTCAAGCATCACGAAACGGGGTTTCAGCACCATGGCACGCGCAATGGCGATGCGCTGCCGCTGACCGCCGGAAAACTCATGCGGATAGCGCCAGCGGGTGGACGTATCCAGGCCGACCTCGTCGAGTGCCCAACAGACGCGCTGATCGCGCTCGGCAAAGCTCAGGCGCGGCTCATGGACCTTCAATCCCTCCGCAATGATTTCCCCCACGGACATGCGCGGGCTGAGCGAGCCATAGGGATCCTGGAAGACCACCTGTAGCCGGTCGCGCAGTGGTAGCATTTCCTTGTAGGCGAAGGAGCCGATGTCGTGGCCGAGGAATGTGATACGCCCTTTGGAAGAGATTAGGCGGGCAAGGGCAAGGCCGAGTGTCGTCTTGCCCGAGCCGGATTCGCCAACCACGCCGAGCGTCTCGCCGGCTCGAAGCTCCAGATCGATGCCGTCAACGGCTTTGACATGGTCGGTGACCTTGCGCAGCAAGCCTGTCTTGATCGGAAACCAGACCCGCACATCCTCTGCGCGCATGACGACAGGTTTTGTTTCGTCAGCCAATGGCGGTTCGCCGCGTGGCTCCGATGCCAGCAGATGTCTTGTGTATTCGTGCTGCGGATTGGCGAAGATCTCCTCAACGGGACCACTCTCAACGATCTTGCCCTTCGTCATGACGCAAACGCGGTCGGCAAACTTGCGCACGATGCCGAGATCATGGGTGATGAACAGCATCGACATCCCGTGCTCGCCCTTGAGCTGGCGCAGCAGTTCCAGGATCTGGGCCTGCACGGTCACATCGAGCGCAGTCGTCGGCTCGTCTGCGATCAAGAGTTTCGGCCGGTTTGCCAGTGCCATTGCAATCATCACACGTTGGCGTTGTCCGCCGGACAACTCGTGCGGATAGGCTTTGAGGCGTTTTTCCGGCTCGCGGATTCCGACTTGGAGCAACAATTCGAGAATGCGTGCTCGCGCCACCGGCCCCGCGAGACCCTGATGAAGGAGGAGGATTTCGCCAATCTGCTTTTCGATGGAATGCAGCGGATTGAGCGAGGTCATCGGCTCCTGAAAGATCATCGTGATGGCGTTGCCACGGATCTGGCGAAGCTCGGGCTCCTTGATCCGCATCATGTCGCTGCCCTCGAACGAGATTTCGCCCGAAGGGTGGCTGGCCGATGGATAGGGCAGGAGCTTGAGGATCGAGTTGGCTGTGACAGATTTGCCAGAGCCGGATTCTCCGACCAGTGCCAGCACTTCGCCCGGACAAATGTCGAACGACACGCGATCGACAGCCGTCGTCGTTGTCCCCCCCTGTTCGAAGGCGACTGAAAGGTCCTTGACGGAAAGAAGCGGTGTCTTGCTCATTTGAAGGCCTTCCTCGGGTCGAAGGCGTCGCGCACCGCCTCGCCGACGAAAATGAGGAGCGAGAGCATGATCGACATGGTGAAGAAGGCCGTGAGCCCCAGCCAAGGAGCCTGCAGATTGCTTTTGCCCTGAGCAATCAACTCACCGAGCGACGGCGACCCGGGTGGCATGCCGAAGCCAAGAAAGTCGAGCGAGGTAAGCGTCGTGATCGAACCCGACAGGATGAACGGCAGGAAGGTCAGAGTGGCCACCATCGCATTGGGCAGCAGGTGACGATACATGATCGTCCAATTGCCGACACCGAGCGCGCGTGCCGCATTCACATATTCAAAATTTCGGGCGCGCAAAAATTCTGCCCGGACGATGCCGACAAAACTGACCCACGAAAACAGCAGCATGATGCCCAGCAGAATAAAGAATCCGGGCGGCAGGATCGCTGCGATGATCAGCAGGATGTAGAGCACCGGCATCGACGACCAGATCTCGATGAAGCGCTGCATCAAGAGGTCGGTCAGCCCACCGAAATAGCCCTGCATGGCGCCGGCTGTGACGCCGATAAAGGCCGAGGCGATGGTGAGAATAAGCCCGAACAGCACCGAAATCCGGAAACCATAAATCATGCGCGCCGTCACATCGCGGGCCTGATCGTCGGTTCCCAGCCAGTTCAGGTTTCCAACCACGCAGTCAGGATCGTCAACCCCCTCAGGATAGCCGGAACAACGTTCTGTCTTGTCCATCAGCCAGAAGGGCGCAGTCGGTGCGGAATGCGGGATGTTGGAATTTACCGTGCGGTATGAATAGCGGATGGGCGGCCACACCATCCATCCATTGGCTTCGATCTCGTCGCGGATAAAGGGCGAGCGATAATCGGTGACGGCCAGAAAACCGCCGAATTTTTCTTCCGGATAGTCGACCACCACCGGAAACAGGATTTCTCCGTGATAGGAAACGATCAGCGGCTTGTCATTGGCAATGAACTCGGCAAACAGGCTAAGACCAAACAAGACAAGAAAGATCCAGAACGACCAATAGCCACGCCGATTGGCCTTGAAGTTGGCAAGCCTGCGCCGATTGATGGGAGAAAGCCACATTTTACGCGGCGGTTTCTGTCCTGCGACCGTATCCATTCCCACCATCTCAGACATCCCTGCGCTCGAAATCGATGCGGGGATCGATCCAGGTGTAAATGAGATCGGAGACAAGGCTGACGACAAGGCCCATCAGCGAGAAGATATAGAGGGTGCCGAACACGACCGGATAATCGCGGTTCACGACCGAAAGGTAGCCGAGACGACCGAGGCCATCGAGCGAGAATATGTTTTCGATCAAAAGCGAACCGGTGAAGAAGGCGGAGATGAATGCCCCTGGAAATCCGGCGATCACGATCAGCATGGCATTGCGGAAGACGTGGCCATAGAGCACCTGCCGCTGGTTCAGACCTTTGGCCTTGGCGGTCACGACATACTGCTTCTTGATCTCCTCGATGAATGAGTTCTTGGTCAGCAGCGTCGTGGTTGCAAAGGCCGATAACGACAACGCGATCAGGGGCAGGGTCAGGTGCCAGAAGTAGTCGATGATCTTTTCCCACCACGACAGACTGGCAAAATTGTCCGAGGTCAGGCCGCGCAATGGAAACCAGTCGAAAAATGAGCCGCCAGCAAACAGCACGATCAGCAGGATGCCGAACAGGAAGCTCGGCACCGCGTAGCCGATAACGATGATCGCAGACGTCCACACATCGAAGGTCGATCCGTCCTGCATCGCCTTCTTGATGCCAAGCGGAACCGAGATTGCGTAGGAAATGATCATAATCCAGATCCCGAGCGAAATCGAAACTGGCATCTTGTCCAAAATGAGATCGATGACCGAAGTATTGCGGAAGAAGCTCTCGCCGAAATCGAAGCGGATGTAATTGCCCATCATCTCCAGAAAACGCGTCAGTGGCGGCTTGTCGAACCCGAATTGTTTTTCGAGCTTTGCGATCAAATCGGGATCAAGACCCTGAGCGCCCCGATATCTGGAGTTCAGATCTTCCGCGCCCATCTGGCTGCCCAAAGCATCACCACCGCCAGACAGCCTCTGGTCGGCGCTGTCGCCCTGACCGGTGAGCTGCGCGATGACCTGTTCCACAGGGCCGCCGGGTGCAAACTGGATGACCAGAAAGGAAATGCCCATAATGCCGACCATTGTCGGGATCATCAAAAGCAAACGCCGAAGAATATAGGCGCCCATTAGACGAGGCTCCCCGAGACGTTGCCATCAAGCCCAAGGCTGGTGCGCCGAAAAGCGCTCAATCCGCATTCTCCAGTCATATGATGCCCGCCTCATTCAGGCAGGTCTGATTCGTGTCGCACATTGGTATCTGCTTGAGCTTGTGACGCAAGCCCCCGCCTATTGAGCGTCCGGTTTGACCCACCAGATATCCGGAAACCCAGTCGCATACGTTGGCAGTTCTGCTGGGTGAGCAAGCTTGCTCCAGTAGGCAATCTTGGCCTCACCGGAGTAAAACAGGGGGATCACATAATGATGCGCAAGCAGTACCCGGTCGAGCGCCCTCACGGCTGCGACTTGTTCATCTCTGTTGGGCGCAAATGTGATCATCTTGATCAGCTTGTCGACGGCTGGATCTGAAATCCCGGCATAATTGCGCGAGCCGTGCCGATCCACCGATTCCGATCCCCAGTAATTGCTTTGCTCATTCCCCGGATTCATGGTCTGGCCCCAGACCACCCAGATCATGTCGTAGTCGAAATCGCGGATTCGATTGATATATTGCGATGAGTCGACTGTCCTGACGCGCGCGTCGATGCCGATTTTTCTGAGGCTGTTTGTATAGGGCAAAACCGAACGTTCAAGCGAAGGACTGCTGAGCAGGATCTCGAAACTCATCGGCTTGCCGGTCTTGGTATTGACCATCTGGGTGCCCTTGAGTTCCCAGCCGGCCTCCTTGAAAAGCGCAATCGCCTTCCGAAAATTGTCCCGCACCTTTTGCGGGTCACCGGCGACGGGGTTCTTGTAAGGTGTCGTGAAAACCTCCGGCGGAACCTCATCCTTGAGGTTTTCCAGGATCTCCAGTTCGCGGCCTTCCGGCAGCCCCGACGAGGCAAGCTCGGTGCCCCAGAAGAAACTGTCGACGCGCTTCAAACCGTTATAGGCAAGGTTCTTGTTCAGGTCCTCGAAATCGAATGCATAGTTCAGTGCGTCCCTGACGCGCGCATCCTTGAAGAGATCGCGCCGCATATTCGGCACCATGGCCTGCATGATGCCGGTCGCGCGGAAGGGATTGGGAAGCGCCTCGCGGATGACACGCCCATCCTTCACGGCATCGAATTCGTAGCGGGTTGCCCAACGGCTTGAGCTGTTTTCCTGATAATAGTCGATATTGCCGGCGCGAAACGCTTCGAACTCCACTTCAGGATCTGAAAAATAGGTGTAGGTGATCGCGCCGATATTGTTATGGCCTACATTGACCGCGAGGTCCTTGCCCCAATAGTCGTCACGCTGTTCATATCGCAGGATAGATCCCGGTTTGACTGAGGCGAGCTTGTAAGGGCCGGACCCCATCAGCGGTTCCAGTGTGGTGCGGGAGATGTCCCGTTGTTTGCCATCGGCATCTTTGGCTTCCCACCAGTGCTTGGGAACAATCGGAAAGTCTCCGACGATCAATGGCAGTTCCCGATTGTTCTTCTCGTCGAAGGTGAATTTCACCTCATTCGCACCGCTCTTCTCGGCTGATACGACATGGCGATAATAGTCGGAAAACAGTGCGCTATGTTCTTTCGCGTTATTGAAGCTGAAGACAATATCATCCGGCGTTACCGGCTCACCATCAGCCCATTTCGCTTGCTCGCGCAGCTTGAATGTCACGGACGACACGTCCGCTGGGAAGGAAAAGGACTCGGCAAGCAGGCCGTATGAGACGTTAATCTCATCTTGGGAGGGCACCAGAAGTGTCTCGAACACATTTGATGTCCCGGTTCCGGGCGTACCCCGGTCGATCAGCGGATTGAGGTTGTCGAAAGTGCCTTCCTCTGAAAGCCTGAGTTCGCCGCCCTTCGGCGCCGTTGGATTTACATAGTCGAAATGTGCAAAACCATCAGGATATTTGGGTGCCGCAAGGAGTCCGTAGGAATGGCGAAATGGAGCGTCTGGTTCCTGAGCCGAAACGATGCCTGGCGCAGCACCCAGCGCCATAAGTGGCAAAACCAGAAGCAGTCCCATTCGAGACAGAGCCATATTCAAATCCCTGTGTGTTGTTTTTATTCGTGACACAAGGATAGGCAAAACTTTGACAAAATACAGCCACGCATCGCCTGTATCCGCCTTATCAATTCACGATCCGGTCATTTCGCGGTAATTTGCGTGCAAATCGGTGGGCAAAGACCGAAAGTCCGCAATCAGGAGCATTTCAGGTATGGCAGCGAAGATATCCCGGACTTGGGCAGGCGCATTGGCCGCTATTGTCGCCATGATTGCGATGAACCCTCCGGCTTTCGCGGACGGCAAGCCCGCCAAAGCATTGTTCGGCGCCGAAAAACTGCCAACGCAAGCCTCGCCCTCATCCTTTGGATTCTATTCCAAGGGCTGTGTTGCCGGAGCCGTGGCTATTCCGACCGACGGTCCGACCTGGCAAGCGATGCGGCTGTCGCGCAACCGTCGCTGGGGCCACCCCGAACTGATCGCATTGCTGGAGAGGCTGTCGCAGGATGGCGCCAAATATGACGGATGGCCGGGGCTGTTGCTGGGCGATATTTCGCAACCACGCGGCGGACCCATGGTATCGGGACACGCCTCCCATCAAGTGGGACTCGACGCCGATATCTGGCTGACACCGATGCCGCCACGAACCTTGACTGCGAATGAGCGTGAGACGATTTCGGCAACCTCGATGTTGAAGAAAAATGCGCGACTGACCGTCGATGATCGAATCTGGACGCCGGCCCATGCCCGCATTATCATGCGGGCTGCAAGCTATCCTCAGGTCGAGCGCATTTTCGTCAATCCGTCGATCAAGAAGAAGCTTTGCCAGACATGGACGGGCGACCGCAGCAATCTCGGCAAGGTGCGCCCCTATTACGGCCACGATTACCATTTCCATGTGCGGATCAAATGTCCCGAAGGATCTCCCGGTTGCAAGCCCCAGGCGGCAGTCCCGGCAGGCGATGGTTGCGGTAAGCCGCTTGCCTGGTGGTATAGCGATGAGCCCTGGGCTCCAGCGAAAAAAGATCCAAACGCAAAGCCAGCTCCCAAGCCAAAGCCGATGCAGGTTTCCGATTTGCCAAAGGCCTGCTCGGTCGTGCTTGAGGGTAAGGCAGCCTCCAGCGAGGCTGCCGCAACGTTCGGGGGCGGATCGGGTATGGTTTCCTACTCGGCTTCATCGTCTCCCGCAGATGCACAATACGACGTGACGTTGCCCGCCGTGGTCCCGCTGCCGCTGCCGCGCCCGATGCAGCAATGACGACGCGCCACCGCTTTTCAATCAGGTCTGATCTGATATAGAAGGCACTCAAATCGATTTAAAAGGTATGGGGCCAATGTCATCATCCGCTGCCGAGAAACGCTGTGTCGCGCTGATCGCGCATGATCAGAAAAAGGATGATCTCGCCGATTTTGCGCGCCGTCATGAAGCCAGATTTGCCGGTTGGCGCATCGTTGCGACAGGCACGACAGGTGGTCGCATCAAGGATGCCTGCCCCTCCCTCGATGTGACCCGCATGAAAAGCGGCCCTTTGGGTGGCGACCAGCAGATCGGGGCGTTGATCGCCAACGGCGAAATCGAGTTGTTGATCTTCTTTGTCGATCCGCTGACCCCGATGCCGCATGACGTCGATGTGAAAGCCTTGATGCGCCTGGCGACGGTCTACGACATCCCCATGGCGCTCAATCGTGCCTCCGCAGAATTGATGATGAACGTCGTTTGATCCCAGAAACCGAAATCACCGCCAAGAGTACCGGCCATGCCCATGCAACATGATAACGAACAGCCGACGTTTCCGATCCTGATTGGCGACATCGGTGGAACGAATGCCAGGTTCTCGATCCTGATCGATGCCTATGCCGAGCCGACGCAATTTCCAAATGTGCGCACGGCCGATTTCGCCACGATCGATGAAGCGATTCAGGTGGGTGTGCTGGACAAGACCTCCTTGCAACCCCGCTCGGCCATTCTGGCGGTTGCGGGCCCCATTCGGGGCGATGAGATTCCGCTCACAAATTGCGACTGGATCGTTCGCCCGAAGCAGATGATTTCCGGTCTTGGCTTCGAAAATGTGCTGGTCGTCAACGATTTCGAAGCGCAGGCTCTGGCAATTGCCACGATGCCTGATGAATACCGCGAGCCAATTGGCGAAAACGTCACCGGCAAGCAAGCCTCTCGTGTCGTTCTGGGGCCAGGTACGGGACTTGGAGTCGCCGGTCTTGTTTATGCACAACACCGCTGGTTTCCCGTTCCGGGCGAGGGCGGGCATGTGGATGTGGGGCCGCGAAGCAGACGGGATTTCCAGATCTTTCCCTATCTGATTGCCATCGAGGGTCGCATTGCGGCCGAGCAGTTGTTGTGTGGCCGAGGCCTCGTCAACATTTATCAGGCGGTCTGCAAGGCCAATGGTGAGGAGCCGACATGGACCGATCCAGCGGACGTCACCGGCCATGGTCTGGCAGGAACGGATCGCAACGCGGAAGAGACCCTGTCACTTTTTGTCACCTATCTTGGCCGCCTTGCCGGAGACATGGCGCTGGTCTTCATGGCCCGAGGCGGCGTTTATCTTTCGGGCGGTATTTCACAGAAGATCATACCGGCTTTGAAGAAACCGGAATTTCGAGCCGCTTTTGAAGACAAAGCCCCCCATTCCGCCATGATGCGCACGATTCCGACTTTCGTGGTCACGCATCCGCTGGCCGCATTGTCCGGCTTGGCGGCCTATGCCCGAACGCCATCCGACTTCGGTTTGGCTGTAGACGGGCGTCGATGGACCCGTGCGTGAATATCAGCCTCTGCTGTTTTCTATGGTCAAAGCCCATGTGACGGTTTATAGAGCCGCGTGTTTTGCCCTGGCAGACCGGTCGTGAAATATTGTGAAGGAACAGCTCTTGAAACCCGATAGAAAAATGGGAAAGTCGTTGGACTCCCAGGGTATCAGCGTCGTTCTGAAGCGCGTCATTGCAGAAAATGGCCGCGATCACTGGAAGTCCTATGCGGTGGCGATTGTCTGCCTTGCCACAGTGGCCGGCACAACGGCATTTACCGCATGGATCATGGAAAGCGTGGTCAACGAGGCATTCGCCAACCAACGTGCAGACATTGTCTGGATGATTTGTGCGGGCATCCTCGGGGCATTTATCCTGCGCGGCTTTGCCAGCTACGGCCAGGCCGTAACCTTGGCCAAGATCGGCAACAATATCGTCGCCCGTTATCAGCGTCGGCTCTTCAACCATTTGATGACCTTGTCTGTCGGCTATTTCAGCGAGGCGCGCTCCTCGCATCTTGCGGCGCAGATCAGTCAGAATATCTCCGGCATTCGTGACGTGCTAAATCTGACAGTGACGTCGATGGCGCGCGATTTGCTGACGCTCGTCGCACTTGTTGGCGTCATGGTGGCCAAGGATCCTGTGCTGAGCGTAATCGTCTTCGTGGTTGCGCCGCCGATGCTTCTCGCCCTGCGCTATATCTCCAGGCGCCTTCGTCAGGCCACCCGCGACTCCGTGATGTATAACAGCCGTGTACTTGGCGCGATGCAGGAAACGGTGCAGGGAATAGCCATCGTCAAAGCCTTCACGATGGAAAAGGAGCTGACCCGTAACGTGGATGGGATCATCTCCACGGCCGAACGCCAGTCCAACCGGATCACGCGCCTGTCCGAACGTACCTCGCCGATCACCGAAACATTTGCCGGGTTTGCGATCTCCAGCGTGCTTGCCTACGCAGCCTTCCGCTCGATCTATGGCGGCGTCATGCCGGGAGCGTTCTTTTCCTTTATCGCGGCGTTGCTTATGGCCTATGAGCCAGCAAAGCGTCTGGCAAAGCTGCAGATCTCGATGGAACGTGCGGTCGTGAATGCCCGGATGATCTATGAAATCCTCGACATGGAGCCCCATCAGCGTGACAAGGACGGTGCGGCAGATCTCGTGGTCGACCAGGCGCGCATCGAATTCAAGGGCGTCAGGTTCGCCTATTCCAGCGGCGATGATGTCCTGAAGGGCGTCGACTTTGTCGCTGAGGGTGGCAAGACCACGGCATTGGTTGGGCCATCCGGGGCCGGCAAGTCGACGATCATCACATTGATCCCGCGCTTTTACGATCCGAAGGGTGGCGAGATCCTGATCGATGGTCAGAACATTGCTGATGTCACCAAGTCGTCTTTGCGTCAGCATCTGGCCTACGTCTCCCAGCAGCCTTACTTGTTTGAAGGCACCATTCGCGACAACATCCGCTACGGCCGCCAGGAGGCAACCGACGCTGAGATCGAAGCGGCGGCCAAGCAAGCCTATGCCCATGATTTCATCCTGGCGCAGCCGCAAGGTTACGATACGCCCGTTGGCGAAAATGGCGTGACGTTATCCGGTGGCCAGCGTCAGCGATTGTCCATCGCGCGTGCACTGGTGCGTAATGCTCCGATCCTGCTTCTGGATGAGGCAACCTCTGCACTCGATACAGAATCAGAAGCCGCGGTGCAGAAAGCACTGGACGAGGCCATGGCCGGCAGAACGGTCGTCGTCATCGCCCACCGTCTTTCGACAGTGGTCAAGGCGGATAAGATCGTCGTCATGGAAAACGGCCTGGTGGTGGAGCAGGGTGCCCATGGCGAACTTGCGCAGCGCGAGGGCGGGCTCTACGCTCGACTGAACAATATGCAGGACACGGCAGTCGGCAATAAATTACTATTGGGAGAAGAGGCCAGTTCATGAGTGAAGCGATGAAGCTCGTCGTGGTCGGTGCATCGGGTCGCATGGGTCAGGCGCTGATCCGGATCATTCATGAGACGGATGGCGCGGTCGTTCACGCCGCCATCGAACGTCCCGGTGCAAGCTGCCTCGGCCAGGATGCTGGCGAACTCGCCGGCCTCGGTCCCATTGGCGTGAAAATTACGGATGATCCATTGTCCGCCTTCGTCGCTGCTGATGGCGTGGTCGATTTCACCGTGCCGGCTGCGAGCACGGAGTTTGCCGCCCTTGCCGCCCAGGCCCGCATTGTCCATGTGATCGGCACCACCGGCTGTCATCCTGACGATGATGCCAAGTTTTCGGCCGCTTCGCGCCATGCCCGCATCGTCAAATCCGGCAATATGAGCCTCGGCGTCAATCTACTCTCGGTCCTCGTCAAGCAGGCTGCCAAAGCCCTTGATGCCGCCGGCTGGGACATTGAGGTCGTCGAGATGCACCACAAGCACAAGGTCGATGCACCGTCCGGTACCGCGCTTCTGCTCGGTCAGGCCGCAGCCGAAGGTCGTGCGATCGATCTGTCGGACAATTCGGTCCGCGTTCGCGACGGCCATACCGGCCCGCGCGAAGAAGGATCGATCGGTTTTGCCACCCTGCGCGGCGGCTCCGTCGTCGGTGATCATTCCGTCATTCTGGCCGGCGAAGGAGAAATGGTGACCTTGTCCCATTCCGCCGGCGATCGGACGATCTTTGCCCGCGGTGCCGTGAAGGCGGCTTTGTGGGCGCGCGATAAAAAGCCCGGACTTTATTCCATGCTCGACGTGCTCGGGCTTTCCTAACTCATCCCTGCGGAGGATTATTGATATGAGCGGTACCCTCGTTCTCGTTCGACACGGCCAAAGCGAATGGAATCTCAAGAACCTCTTTACCGGTTGGCGTGATCCGGGCCTCACCGAGCTCGGAGTTCAGGAAGCCAATGCCGGCGGCAAGGCACTTGCAGATTACGGCATCAAGTTTGACGTGGCCTATACGTCTGTACTTTCGCGTGCGCAGAGAACTTGCCAAATCATCCTCGACAATGTCGGTCAGCCTGATCTGGAAACCATCCGCGATGAAGCACTGAACGAGCGCGATTACGGCGATCTGTCCGGTCTCAACAAGGATGATGCCCGCGAAAAATGGGGTGAGGAGCAGGTTCACATCTGGCGCCGGTCCTATGACGTCCCCCCACCCGGTGGCGAAAGCCTGCGTGACACCGGTGCACGTGTCTGGCCCTATTTCATGACCGACATTCTTCCGCGCGTCCTGCGTGGCGAAAAGCTGCTTGTGGCAGCCCATGGGAATTCCCTGCGGGCATTGGTGATGGTGCTGGACCGCATGACCAAGGAAGAGATCCTCAAGCTCAATCTCGCGACCGGCGTGCCCATGGTTTACAAGCTGAACGCTGATTCGACGGTCGCTTCCAAGGAAGTGCTGGGCGACATGTCAGCCGCACACTGAAGTTTTTTGCGATCACCCGCTGCTGACGGTCAATTGCACGCGATCGGCAGGAAAGCGGGTGATCGAATACTGGACTGGTCGGCCTTCGAGGTCGGCATTGCTCGCCTTTGTCACCAATGCGATCGCGCCCGGTGACAGTTTCAACAGGCTGGCGTCCCCGGCATCCGCATGGGTTGCCGAAATTTCCGTATTTTGCCGCACATAGTCCATCAGGCCGCAAATCGCGAAGGCTTCGGTGATCGACCCTGTCTTGCCATAGGCTTCATCGATACCGGCGAAGCGAGGCAGCGGAAACCAGCTTGTCGATACGGATACAGGTCGGCGATCGGCTTTCCTGACCGTCTCAATCCGTAGAACATCGGTCTTGACATTGATTTGTAGTGCTGTCGCGATCTCTGCACGCGCAGGCTCGACACCGGATGCCAGCAGCAGTCCCTCAAGATCGCTGGCCTGAGCGCCAATTCCAGCCGTAAAGCGCGTTCGCCGCGAGATCGGAAAGCTGATGCGCTGACGATCTTCAATCAGCGTTCCACGACCTTGAACGGCGCGGACAATTCCCTCCTGCCCCAGTGCAGCAAGGGCGCTTCTAATGGTGTGCCGATTGACGCCGAAGGTGTCTGCCAGAACCGTTTCGGGCGGCACCATGCCCGTTGTGTCATAGTCGCCTTCTACAATGGATGTGCGGATACGGTCGGCGATCTGTCGCCAAAGGGCCACGCCGCTTTGCCGCTGCACGCGATTTGCATCCGTCATGTCACACTCTTGTCATTCTGAAAAAGTACATCAATAGTATGTTGTACGGTTGTCTATATTAATAGACATTTAGAGGCAAGTGAAAATGAACTCAGCAGTCAAGAGTGACGGCGTTGAAGCGGAACGGGCGCACAAGCGAGCCTGTGATCTTCTCGCCAACGCCACCATGAGTGAACTTCAGCAGGCATGGGCTGCCCATGAGCCCAAGCCCGATGTCACGCCGCTGCGTGGCCCCGAGACCGGTCTGGTCATGGTTCGCGGTCGGATTGGCGGCGGAGGCGATCCCTTCAATCTGGGAGAGATTACCGTCAGTCGTGCGTCGGTGCGGCTGGACTGTGGTTCGGTTGGTCATGGGCAAACGCTTGGGACCAGTCGTGAAAAATCCCGACTGGCCGCCATCTTCGATGCTCTCTGGCAAAGGCCGGACCTGCAAGAAGAGATAGAGCGCAAATTGCTGCTCCCTGTCGCCGAGAGACTGGCCGCGGAAGATCGGAAAAAAGCGGACGAGACAGCGGCAACGCGCGTCGATTTCTTCACCATGGTTCGCGGAGAAGACTGATGGATTTGAAGGCAGATGCCCTGACCGGGGGCTTTTCCGAGCCGGTCTTCCATGCCCAGAGCGTCTTCCGAATGTTGATGGACTGCATGGCTCGCCCTGGCAAGATAGAGACCATCACTCCTGAGATCGCGCCGCCTATGCCGCTGGGCGCGGCGGCTGGTGCTGTGGCTCTGTCACTTTGCGATCACGACACGCCTGTCTGGCTCACATCGGGTTTGTCAAAATCGACCGCAGGGGAATGGATCCGCTTTCACACCGGCGCAGCGCTCACACGTGAAAAATCTGAGGCGCGCTTTGCCTTCATGGAAGCCGGCGCCGCACTCACACCATTTGGTCTTTTTGCAGCAGGCAGTCAGGAATATCCGGATCGCTCCACCACGCTGGTTATCGAGGTGGCCAAGCTCGACGGAGGTCAAAGCCTAATTCTGACCGGTCCGGGTATCAAAGAAACGACCGTGATTGCACCGCGCGGTCTTCCGGACATGTTCCTGCGCCAATGGGGCGAAAACCGCACGCTCTTTCCGCGCGGCATCGATGTTGTGCTGACGTCCGGGCGCAGTTTCCTTTGCTTGCCCCGGACCTGCAAGATGACCGTCAGGGAGAATTGAAGGATGTATGTAGCTGTAAAAGGCGGCGAGGCGGCAATCGAAAATGCCCATCGTCTTCTGGCCGACCGCCGTCGTGGAGACCGCTCGCTCCCGGCCCTCACCATTGATCAGGTCATTGAACAACTGGGTCTGGCCGTGGACCGCGTGATGGCCGAAGCCTCGCTTCACGATCGCCGTCTGGCAGCCCTTGCCGTCCGTCAGGCGAGGGGGGACATGATCGAGGCAATCTTCCTGTTGCGGGCCTACCGCACCACACTGCCGCGTTTCGGTTATTCCAGACCCATCGACACCGGTACGATGTTTGTGGAGCGCCGTGTTTCGGCAACCTACAAGGACCTGCCGGGCGGCCAGCTTCTGGGCCCGACATTCGACTATACCCACCGGCTTCTCGATCCCGCACTTCTGGAAGACGAAGAGGTGCCAGCCGGCGCAATGCGGCCGACAGACGCGGAACCCGTCATGCGGGTTTCCGAGATCCTCGCGCAGGAAGGCTTGATCGAGGCGGATGGAACGATGCCGGAAGAGCATGTGCCGGGTGATATCACCCGCGAACCGCTGGAATTCCCCATGGCGCGGGACATCAGGCTCCAGGCACTCGCGCGCGGCGATGAAGGCTTTCTGCTGTCGCTCGCCTATTCCACCCAGCGGGGTTACGGCCGCTCACACCCCTTCGTGGGTGAAGTTCGCATAGGAGAGGTTGAGGTGGAACTGGACGTTGCAGAGCTCGGCTTTTCCGTGTCGCTTGGTCGTATCCGTGTCACCGAATGCCAGATGGTCAATCAGTTCAAGGGGTCCTCCAAGGCACCGCCTCAGTTTACCCGCGGATATGGTCTGGTCTTTGGCCAGAGCGAGCGCAAGGCCATGGCCATGTCGCTGGTCGATCGCGCCTTGAGAGCAGGGGAGTTTGGCGAAGATATCGTGGCGCCCGCGCAGGACGAGGAATTCGTGATTTCCCACTCCGACAATGTGCAGGCCACAGGCTTCGTCGAGCATCTGAAACTGCCACATTACGTGGATTTCCAGGCTGAACTCGATCTCGTGCGCCGCATGCGCCGCGAACACGATGCGCGCCAAAGACCGGCGGATGACGGGGAACGGGCAGAGGCCGCGGAATGATCGAGGGTCTGTCGCATATTACCCTGATCGTTCGGGATCTCGACAGCATGGGCCAGATCCCGGAACAGGTTCTGGGCGCAAAGGAAGTCTACCGCAGCGGGGAGAAGCAGTTCTCGCTCTCACCGGAGCGTTTCTATCTGGTGGGAGAAATCTGGGTCGCCGTGATGGTCGGCGAGGTTTTGGCGGAGCGCACGTATAATCACATAGCGTCCAAGGTGCCGGATGATGCGCTTGACGGCTATTTGGCCCGCATCGAAGCGCTTGGCCTGGACGTCAAGCCATCGCGTTCACGCGTAGAGGGTGAAGGCCGGTCGATTTATTTCTACGACCACGACAATCACCTGTTCGAACTCCATAGCGGCACGCTCGATGAGCGGCTGGCGCGCTATGCGCGGGAGGTCGCAGCGTGACGGGATTTGTATTTTTACTTCCGGCTGAAGGCATACCAGCCGGCGCTTCCGATCGTGCTGACAATCATGACACCCATGACGAGGGTAAGAATGGTTGCGATATGCATGGCGTAAATCTCCTTTTGCATTGGGATAACGTGCAATGAGCCAAGAAGTTTCCGCCCCCGACCATGCCCATGACGGGCTTGCCGAATATAATTTCGCCTATCTGGACGAACAGACCAAACGAATGATCCGTCGCGCGATCCTCAAAGCGATCGCCATTCCCGGATATCAGGTCCCTTTTGCCAGCCGCGAAATGCCCATGCCATACGGCTGGGGAACTGGCGGTGTCCAGGTAACCGCGTCCATTCTCGGGCCGGATGATCGCCTGAAAGTCATCGATCAGGGCGCCGACGATACCACCAATGCAGTCTCGATCCGTGCGTTCTTTCAGAAGGTTGCCAATGTCGCGGTCACCACCCGCACACGGGAGGCAACGATCATCCAGACGCGTCACCGCATTCCCGAAGAACGGTTAAGCGAAGGCCAGGTGCTGGTCTATCAGGTTCCAATACCCGAGCCACTGCGCTTTCTGGAGCCGCGCGAGACGGAGACACGCAAGATGCACGCGCTTGAGGAATATGGCCTGATGCATGTGAAACTCTATGAGGACATCGCCCGTAACGGTCATATCGCCACGACCTATGCCTATCCGGTCAAGGTCAACGAGCGATATGTCATGGACCCGTCGCCCACACCGAAATTTGATAATCCTAAAATGCACCAGTCCGAGGCACTTCAGCTGTTTGGTGCTGGCCGTGAAAAGCGTATTTATGCGGTGCCGCCCTACACCGAAGTCGTTAGCCTCGACTTTGAGGATCACCCGTTCACGATCCAGAAATTCGATAAACCCTGCGCGCTTTGCGCCGCGGAAAATGTCTATCTCGATGAGGTCATTCTCGACGATAAGGGCGCGCGAATGTTTGTCTGCTCCGACACTGATTACTGCGAGGAACGCCAAGCAGAGGGACATGTCGGCCACATGCTGGCACCGAGCAAGGAGGCTGCGCAATGAGCGATTTGCCGCTTCTCAAGGTGCGCAATGTTTCCAAGTTCTACGGAAGCCGCATCGGCTGCAACAATGTGTCATTCGATCTCTGGCCGGGAGAAGTTCTGGCCGTGGTCGGTGAGTCGGGTTCGGGTAAGACGACGCTGCTGAACAGTCTTTCGACCCGTCTGATGCCGACGACCGGCTCCATCGAATATCATATGCGCGATGGCTCCTACCGTGAACTCTACCACATGAGCGAGGCCGAGCGCCGCTCCCTCATGCGCACCGATTGGGGCTTCGTGCACCAGAATCCGGCGGACGGACTGCGCATGACGGTATCGGCCGGCGCCAATGTCGGCGAAAGGCTGATGGCGGTTGGTCAGCGCCATTACGGCAATATTCGCGAGACGGCCAGCGAGTGGCTCGAGCGTGTCGAGATCAATACCGACCGCATCGACGACCAGCCTCGTTCCTTTTCGGGTGGCATGCGTCAGCGCCTGCAGATCGCCCGCAATCTGGTAACCGGACCGCGGCTGGTCTTCATGGATGAACCGACGGGTGGTCTCGACGTCTCTGTTCAGGCGCGTCTGCTCGATCTGGTTCGCAACCTGGTCAACGATCTCGGTCTGTCCGCCATTGTCGTCACCCACGATCTCGCTGTCGCCAGGCTTCTGTCGCATCGCATGATGGTGATGAAGGACGGCAACGTGATCGAGGAAGGCCTGACCGATCGTGTTCTGGACGACCCTCGCGCGCCTTACACCCAACTGCTCGTCTCCTCCATTTTACAAGTCTGAGAACAGGAAAACTGCCATGGCTACGCCTCTCGTCGTATCGGAAGTGTGCAAAAGCTTCACCATGCATCTGCGCGACGGCATCCGTCTGCCGGTCGTCTCGAATGTGTCTTTCTCTGTTGCTGCTGGCGAATGTGTCGTTCTGGGTGGCCCATCCGGTATCGGCAAGAGCTCGATCCTGAAAATGTTGTTCGGCAATTATGCTGTAGACGGCGGCCAGATCCTCGTCTCGCGCGATGACAGCATCATCGATATAGCCACTGCCGATCCGCGCACGATTCTGGAAGTGCGTCGCCAGTCGATGGGCTATGTCAGTCAGTTCCTGCGCACGGTCCCGCGTGTTTCTGCCGTCGATATCGTCGCCGAACCGCTTTTCGCCCGCTCTGTTCCAATGGACGAAGCGCGTGCGCGTGCCTGCGACCTGCTGTCGGTCCTCAACTTGCCGCAAGCACTGTGGCAACTTCCGCCAGCGACATTCTCCGGTGGCGAGCAGCAGCGCGTCAATATCGCCCGTGGCTTCATCACCGATCACAAGATCCTCCTGCTTGACGAACCAACGGCGTCACTCGACGCGCAAAACCGAGCTGTTGTCGTCGATATGATTCGTCGCAAGAAGCGGGAGGGCGTGGCCATGCTCGGCATCTTCCATGATGAAGAAGTGCGCGAAGCCGTTGCCGATCGCATTATCGACGTCTCCGCTTTCTCGCCGCGAAAGGCCGCCGCATGAGCCGCAAACTTGGGGTCGAGCCGCTCATCCATCCGACCGCTTCCGTCAACAATTCCAAACTTGGCCGTTATACGGAAGTCGCGGATCGTTGCCGGATCGATGAAGTGGTCATCGGGGACTATTCCTATGTCATGCAGGACGGCGGCATCTGGTGCGCCGAGATTGGCAAATTTGCCAATATCGCGGCATCCGTGCGCATTAACGCCACCAATCACCCGACATGGCGTGCCACACTTCATCACTTCACTTATCGCGCCGCCGACTATTTCGAGGGCGCCGATATGGACACGGATTTCTTTGGCTGGCGTCGCGAAAACAGGGTGGCGATCGGTCACGACGTTTGGATCGGCCATGGTGCGACTATTCTCCCTGGCGTCACGGTTGGCAATGGTGCCGTCATCGGGGCAGGTGCTGTCGTCTCCAAGGACGTCGCGCCATACACTATCGTGGGCGGTGTGCCAGCCAAACTCATTCGCGAGCGCTTTTCCCGCAAATTGGGTCAAGCGATGAACGCGCTTTCCTGGTGGGACTGGGAGCATGACCAGTTGCATGCGGCCCTGGACGATTTTCGTCATCTCTCCGCTGAAGAATTCGTCGCCAAATATTCCTGAAGATCGTTTAACCTCAATTGCTTAGCCGTTGTCATGGAACTGTCATCCCTCTGACATTCACGCTTCATCAATCATCGTTAAAGCCTTGGGTGACTTGTGGACGTCATCGAAAGAGCGATTATGCGATTTAAGCTTGATAATCTTACCCGGCAGTTCGGACGCAATACGGCAGTGGAATCCGTTTGTGTGGACATTCCGTCGGGCCAGATGGTCGGGGTTATCGGGCGTTCCGGTGCGGGCAAATCGACGCTTTTGCGGATGATCAATCGATTGATCGATCCAAGCTCAGGTTCGATATATTTCGGTGATACCGAGGTTTCGTCCCTGCGTGGTGCGGCCTTGCGCGACTGGCAGCGCGATTGCGCGATGATCTTCCAGCAGTTCAATCTGGTGCCGCGCCTCGATGTGTTGACCAATGTCCTGCTGGGCCGCCTCAATCATCGCCCGACTGCGCTCAGCATTCTCAACATGTTCAGCCGCGACGAGCGCCTGATGGCAATTGCTGCGCTCGAGCGACTTGGTATCGAGCAGACGGCTTTGCAACAGGCGGGCACACTTTCGGGCGGTCAGCAGCAGCGCGTGGCAATCGCTCGCGCCTTGATGCAGGCACCCAAGATGGTGCTCGCCGACGAGCCGATTGCCTCGCTGGATCCGCTCAATGCGAAGATCGTCATGGACGCACTGCGTGATATCAACCAGCGCGAAGGCATTACCGTCATTACCAACCTGCATACGCTCGATACCGCGCGCAACTACTGTGAGCGCATTATCGGCATGGCCCAGGGCCGCGTTGTCTTCGACGGTACGCCTGATGAGCTGACGATAGAGGCCGTGCGTGAGATCTATGGCTCTGACAGCACCGGTGCCGAAATCGACGAGCGCATGACTTCGACCAGTATCAATGCGCCAGCCGTGCAGATCCCTGCCGGCGATTCCCCATCAGTTGTGCGCAAGCCCCTCGTTGCCGCAGGGGTTTGACGCACGCGCAGATCGTACACCCGCGTCAAGGGTAGCCAAACACGCCAAAATCCGGCGCGACCGGAAAAACAGGAGAGAACCCATGTTGAAGAAGACCCTTCATGCCGCTGTCGCGCTTGTCGCGCTTGCCAGTGGTGCAGCCGCTGAAGACCTCAAGGAATTCCGTATCGGCATCCTTGGTGGCGAAAACGAAGCCGACCGCCTGCGCAACTTCCAGTGCATGGTCGACACACTTCCCGCCGTTCTCGGCGTTGAAAAAGTGTCGCTGTTCCCGGCCGCCGACTATGACGGCGTGATCCAGGGCCTTCTCGGCGGCACACTCGATTACGCCGAACTCGGCGCATCCGGTTACGCCAAGATCTATCTGGCCGATGCCAAGGCTGTTGAGCCTATCCTTACAACCGTCCAGACCGACGGCTCCATGGGCTATCACTCGGTCATGGTCGCTCGCAAGGATTCGGGCATCACCAAGCTGGAAGACATGAAGGGCAAGAAGCTCGGCTTCGCAGATCCCGACTCTACCTCGGGCTACCTCGTTCCGACCGTAACACTTCCGGAAGCCGTGGGCGCTCCTGTCAAGGAATTCTTCGGCGAAACCGGCTTTGGTGGCGGTCACGAGAACCTCGTTCTCGAAGTCCTCAAGGGAACATTTGACGCCGGCACAACCTGGGCCTCGGGTGTTGGCGATTTCAAGGACGGCTACACATCGGGTAACCTTCGCAAGATGGTCGACAAGGGGATCCTCAACATGGACGACCTCGTTCAGCTCTGGGAATCCCCATTGATCCCAAATGGCCCGATCGTCGTTCGCAGCACCATGAATGACGACATGAAGTCCAAGTTCAAGGCATTCATGGTGGATCTGCCGAAGTCTGACCCGGAATGCTTCGCAGCCATCCAGGGTGGCGACTATACCGGTTATGCCGAAGTCAACGTCGATTTCTACAAGCCGATCATCGACGCACGCAAGGCAACCATCGGCGGTTGATAGCCGGCTAATTCAAGGGAACGCCGAATGCGCTCGCGCATTCGGCGGCTCTATTTCTTTAGCCCTGCATTCATTCGCGGCTTAAAGCGGACCACCATAGATGAGCTCAACCACACTAAAGCCTGTTCTCAGTGAACGAGGTGCTGTCGTCGAACGCCACTGGCAAGAACTGGCCCGCGGCCGCCGGCTCTACACCGTGCTGTCTTTGCTGTTTCTGGCCTTTGCGCTGGGTGGCTCGCTTTGGTTTGCCAATGAGACGAATTCGGGCAAATTCCTCGACAGGCTTCCACATTTCTTTGATTTCATTGGCGATCTGTTGCCGCGTGATCCACTGGAAATCTGGCGGGCCTTGTTCGATCTTCCGTCGCCTTACTATGACGGCAGTCTGCAATATAATTATCCTGAGGGCCGGTACTACATCACCCAGAGTCTTTATATCCCTGAATATTTTTACAAGATGACCGAGACGCTGAATATCGCGCTCCTCTCGACCATCATTGGATCTATCTTCGGATTCCTGCTGTCATTCCTGGCCGCCAAGAACCTGACGCCAAATGCCTGGATTCGTGGTCCGGTGCGGCGGTTCATGGAAATCCTGCGCGCCTTTCCGGAAATCGTGCTGGCCGGCTTCTTTCTGGCCATCCTCTCTCTCGGACCCATCCCTGCCATCATCGCTGTCACGATCCACACCATTGGAGCGCTTGGAAAGCTGTTTTTCGAGGTCGTCGAGAACGCGGACATGAAGCCGGATGAGGGGTTGAAGGCTGTTGGTGCCACCTGGGTCGAACGGGTCTGGTTCGGAATGGTGCCGCAGGTCATGCCGAATTTTGTCAGCTATTTCCTGCTGCGGCTCGAGATCAACGTCCGCGCTTCGACGATCATTGGCGCCGTTGGCGGCGGCGGTATCGGCGAACAGCTTCGCCTGTCCATCAGTCGCGGCCACGAAGCAAAGACGCTCGCGATCGTATTGCTGCTGTTTGTCACCATCATTGCCGTGGACAACCTGTCCGCCATGCTCCGCCGAAAGCTTGTCGGCGAGCAGGCGTTCCAGGCCGTGGCCTAGGACGTCGCCATGAACACGCTCAGCGCCTCCGATATGGAAGCCATCGCCTCCCGTCACCCGCATCTGCTCACCACATCGTTGTGGCAACGGTTTCGCTTTGCCATCATTGGCGGCGCAACGGTGCTTTACATCATCTTCTGCTGGTGGTTCTTCTCCATCGGCGCTGTTCTCGGCTCTGCCAACTGGGGCATTGCCGGCACATACCTTGCCGATTGGATCTCCTATGAAGAGCGGCCTGACATCTCCATTCACAAGGATGGTACGATGCAGATCGAGTTCTCACGCTACGATCCAATTGGCCCCAATCCAAATCCCGACTGGATCACCGCCAGACGCGAAACCCTCACGCGCACTATCGAGATCCCGGCAAGTGCCGCTCCTCAGACCAAGTCGACGTCATCCTTCAGCTTCGTTGCTCCCAGCAATGCCGGCGATCAGTCCGCGGAAAGCACCAAGGCGAGTACCGAGACCCGCACGGAAGAAGTCGTAACCCACGCGGTCGTGGATATGAACGCGACCGACAGGATTGAACTTGCCCCGCCGACAATCACTGTGGCTCGGGGAGATGAGCGTCTCGAAGTCTCGATTGGCAGCGACGGCGTCACGGCATTATCGCCCTTGCCCGAATGGGCCACACAGCGCGCACCCGGCGCAAAAGTCATGCTGGCATTCGGCTTTTCGGGCTGGGCCGAGATCCGTGACGACGCTGTTCTGGTTCACAAACGCTATCTCGGTTGGGAAGGCTTCTTCTTCGACATCAGCTCGCCATTTTTTGGCAAATCCTTCGGCGAAGTCTTCACACTGATCAGGTCAGGCGAGCGGATCAATCCGAACCAGAGCAACCTCTCTCTGGCGGTAGACAATTTCCTCTACAATCCATCCTGGCAGCATCTCGATGTCTGGACCAAACTGCTCCAGACCATCGTCATGGCTTTTGTCGGCACACTCTTTGCCATGGTGGTTGCTTTCCCGCTCTCCTTCATTGCCGCGCGAAACATCACCCGCAGCAAGCCGGTCAACCAGTTGGTGAAGCGCTTCTTCGACTTCCAGCGGTCGGTTGACATGTTCATCTGGGCGCTGTTCTTCACCCGCGCCTTTGGTCCGGGACCTCTTGCCGGGATTTCTGCAATCTTCTTCACCGACACCGGCACGCTCGGAAAGCTCTATTCCGAAGCGCTGGAAAACATCGACGACAAGCAGCGCGAAGGTGTGAAGTCGGTCGGAGCCTCGCCCATCGTCGTTCAGCGGTTCGGTGTCCTGCCGCAGGTGCTCCCGGTCTTTGCATCGCAGGCGCTCTATTTCTGGGAATCCAACACCCGCTCGGCCACGATCATCGGTGCAGTCGGCGCTGGTGGTATCGGTCTCAAGCTCTGGGAAGCCATGCGCACCAATGCCGACTGGGAAAATGTTGCCTATATGGTGGTGTTGATCCTCATTGTCGTGTTTGTATTCGACGCGATTTCCAATGCGCTGCGGACCCGGCTGATGGGCAATCGCCGTCGATATTAAGAACCAGACCCTGGAGCTGCTGCTGTGATCGCCGCACAATGAAAATGACCCTCTCGGAGAATACATTTGAGATACGCTATCTATTTCACCCCGCCGGCTGAAGCGCCGTTAACCCGCGCCGCAAGCAACTGGCTGGGGCGCGACGCGTTTACCGACGCGACGATGGCGCAGACGGCCGTCGAGGGAATTTCTCCGCAAAGATTGTTGGAACTGACTGTAGATCCCCGTCGCTATGGATTTCACGCAACCTTGAAGGCGCCATTCGAACTCGCCAACGGCCAGACTGAAGCGGATCTGCTTGCTGCATTTTCTGCCTTTTGTGCCAAGCGGTCTGCTTTTGAGATACCGAACGCAGTGATTGGACAAATCGGAAAATTCTTCGCGCTTGTGCCCGAGGAAACCTATCAACCGTTACAGGATTTCGCCTCGGCTGTTGTGCAGGTTTTCGAGCCGTTCCGGGCACCGCTATCCCCGGAAGACATGGCACGGCGCAAGCCGGAGAAGTTGTCCCAAGCTGAGCGTAACAATCTTGAGCGTTGGGGCTATCCATATGTATTCGATGCGTTTCGCTTCCACATGACGCTGTCGGGCCAGGTGCCCGAGGCCGAGGCTCCGGCCATAGGGGCAGCTTTGGATCGCCACTTCGCGGGCCTTGTGCCAATGCCGCTTGCCGTCAATGGCCTCGGCCTTTTCCGCGAGGAAACCAGAGGCACTGCCTTTACCGTGCAAACCTGGCTGCCGCTTGCTGGCGCCTGACTGACTGAAAGACCCTGACCATGTCCGCCGAAATGCTGCTTACAAATGCCCGCATCGTCCTTGAGGATGATATCCTTCACGGGTCCGTTCTGATCCGAGATGGAAAGATCGCCGATATCTCCGATGGCCCGATGGCGAGCGGCGAAGATCTGAATGGCGACTATCTCATTCCGGGCCTGATCGAACTTCATACCGACCATCTGGAATCGCATTATTCTCCGCGCCCGGGCGTACGCTGGCACAAGACTTCGGCCATTCAGGCCCATGATGCCCAGATCGTCACCTCCGGTATTACCACCGTATTCGACTGCCTGCGTATGGGCTCTGACGAAGATGGCGGTTTCGAAAAGGGCGAGATGCGCGACATGGCCGATGCCATTCAGGCGGCCGAGCGAGACGATCGCTTGCGGGCCCAACATTTTATCCATCTTCGCTGCGAGGTCGCCTCCGACAACGTGCTGGATCATGTGGCGGATTTCGAAGCGGACCCTCATGTCCGGCTCGTGTCGCTGATGGATCACTCCCCAGGCCAACGCCAGTTCCAGACGATGGAGCAGTACACGCTGTACTACAAGACCAAGCGGGGCCTGACCGATGAGGCTTTCGCCCGTTTCGTTGAAAGCCGTCTTGCGCTGTCAGCACGCTATTCCACGGCCCACCGGGATAGTCTCGCCACCATGTGCGCGCAACGAGGTGTGACTGTCGCAAGTCATGACGACGCGACGCTTGCGCATGTGGAAGAAGCCAAGGGACATGGGGTGAAGCTCGCTGAATTTCCGACCAGCCTTGAGGCAGCCGAAGCCTCGCATAAGGCAGGCATGAGTGTGCTGATGGGTGCGCCCAATGTCGTTCGCGGCAAGTCCCATTCCGGTAATATTGCTGCCCGCGATCTGGCAAAACTCGGTGTCCTCGACGTTTTGTCGTCTGACTATGTGCCACTCAGCCTCATGCACGCGGCCTTCGTCCTTGCCGATGAAATCGACGGCATATCGCTGCCAAAAGCGCTTGCCATGGTAACAAGCACGCCGGCCAAGACAGTGGGCCTCAACGATCGTGGCCGCATCGCAAACGACCTTCGGGCGGACCTCGTGCGCGTGCGCCATGATGAGGGTGTGCCTGTTGTTCGCTCTGTGTGGCGCGAAGGCTGGCGGGTCGCCTGATGGACCGTCAAAGTGGGCATAAGACGCAACAGGCATTGGGCACACTGGTTGCAGTGGTCGGTCCGAGCGGGGCGGGTAAAGACACGCTGATGAACCTGTCAGCGCAGCATTTCGCCGACCGGCAGGACGTCCATTTCGTTCAGCGCGTCATCACTCGCCCTCATGATTCCGGCGGTGAAGATCACAGATGCGTCACCTGTGAAGAGTTTGACGAGATGCGGCAAGCCGGGGCCTTTGCCATCGACTGGAATGCCCATGGCCTCAGTTACGGCATTCCGGCATCTGTGCGCGAAAAGCTGGCACTGGGTCATCTCGTTGTCGCCAACGGTTCCAGATCCGTGCTGGACCGCTTTGCAGGGACCTTCTCGCCATTCGTCGCCGTTAACGTCGTTGCAAGCCCCGACATACTGGCAAGCAGGCTTGAGGCGCGTGGACGTGAAAGCCGGGAAGATATCCTGCGGCGTCTTGCGCGCGGTTCGCTGGAGATAACGGGTGCGTTTGATGTTGTCACAATAGACAATAGCGGTTCGCTTGATGACGCAGCCGCGTGCATGAACCAGACCTTGAGCCGCTTCCTCAACGACTAACAGGTCAAACGGGTTTTCCAATCCGCTCAACGTTCGAGAGCATGCCTTGCGCGTGAAGAAGTGCAGTGCCAGCCGCCTCAATCATTTGCGGCAGCACCATCCATTCCAGTGTCCAGGCAGCCCCCGAGCGCTCCTGCTCGTGTATGAGTGCCTGATGGACCGCAGACACTTGCACTGCATTGAAGCGCGCGAGCGCGACCAGCACCTCGGCACGAACAGGGTTCTGCTTGTGTGGCATGGCCGATGATCCACCGCCGCCGGAGATTGCGATCTCCTGTCTGTCGCTCTGTGCCATCAAGGCAACGTCCTGTCCCAACTTTCCAAGCGCGCCGGTCAATCGCGCAAGCCAGTTTGCCAGATCGGCAAAGCGACCCCGGTCAGCATGCGGAACGTAGTTTGGCACCGAGAGCCCGAGGATGATTGCAAGGCTCTGACGCACCTCCGCAATCTTGTCCCCGAATTTTTCCGACGTGCCGGCGGCCCCTGCCAGAGAGACTATAAGAGCTTCTCTCTGGATCGTATGGAGTTCGGCGGCAACACGAATGATCGATTTGCGCCAGACTCGAAGGCGGTCGCCAGCGGCAATCTCTATGGCTGCCTGCATTCGGGTTTGAGCCATGACCGGCTTATGCTCGAACCGACGCAGAAGGTCATCGAATGTCGCATCGAGTTCGAGCAGTCGTCCTTCGAACACGGTAAGAACGGCCTTCAGCTTAAGTGCCAGCGCCGTATCGATCACGTCTTGGCTGGTGGCTCCGAAATGAACGGACGATCCATGGGAACCGGCTGCCGCACGCAACTGCTTGACCAGTTCCGGCACCACGACCCCGTCCTTGAGGGTGGCTTCGCAGAGTTTGGCCACATCTGGCTGAAAGCTCTGGAGGCTGCTGTCAATTCCGGCCGCGGCCGCGGGCTCGATCAGTCCGTGCTCGGCCTCCGCCTTTGCCAACCCCCGTTCGAAGGCAATCATCGCATTGATGTCAGCTTCGGTTCCCATGAGGCTGACAACGTTGGCATCGCCGAGCAACTGGTCGAGATAGGCAAGCGACGAAAGCGCCATGAGCAATTCATCTCCATTGGCATTGAAGACAGCGCGTCGAAAAGCGCGCTGTCTTGATATCAGATATCGAAGAAGATCGTTTCTTTGTCACCCTGAAGATGAATGTCGAACGTGTAGGTGCTGCCGTCCTGACTGGCCATCAGTGTCGCCACTCGCACCTTGAGCTCGATACGGCTGAGCACAGGATCGACGGCATTCGCGTCTTGCTCGTCGGGGAAATACATCCGCGTCTGAAGTCCCAGATTGATACCGCGGGCCACCACCCAGAAGGTGATATGCGGCGCCATGAGACGGCCATCCTTGAACGGAACCGGGCCAGGTTTGATCGTCTTGAACACGAATTCCCCGGTTGCCATGTCGCCGGGGCAGCGCGCCCACCCGAGAAACTCCGGATCCGCCAAGCCACGAGTTTCCGAAGGGCTCTGGTAGAGGCCTTGGGCATCGGCCTGCCAGATTTCGATCAGGGCATCCCGAAGGGGTGTGCCAGACCCATCATAGACGAAGCCGCGTACGGTGATGCGCTCGCCCTTGGTCTTGTCATTGTAGAGCGGTCCGGATCCGAGATCGGTATCGAAGACGCCCTCAATTCCGGAAAAGTTGGGTGTGCAGCCAATATGCACATAGGGGCCGGCGGTCTGGGAGGCGGATTCCTTCAGATATCCAAGCGATTGAACCATCTCAATTACCCTCCTTCCGGTTTTCAAACAGTGTGGAGCGACGTCCGCGCAGAACGATATCGAATTTATAGGCACGCAGATCGTGTGGGATCGTGGATGCCATGTCGAGAGGTGCGATCAGCTGCTTGATTGCTTCCTCATCAGGGATCGTCTTAACGATAGGACACCGCCAGATCAGCGGATCACCTTCGAAATACATCTGCGTGATCAGGCGCTGGGCAAAGCCATGCCCGAAGACGGAGAAATGGATATGCGCCGGTCGCCAATCATTGACGCCATTTGGCCACGGATAGGGTCCGGGCATAATCGTCTTTAGCCAGTAAGAGCCGTCTTCATCCGTGATGGTGCGGCCGACGCCACCGAAATTGGGGTCTAGCGGCGCGAGATATGTCTCTTTCTTGTGGCGATAGCGTCCACCGGCATTGGCCTGCCAGAACTCCACAAGTGCGCCAGAAACGCCTCTGCCACGCTCGTCAAGCACGCGACCATGGACCATGATGCGCGGGCCGATCGGCATTTCGCCTGGCTTGGCATAGTTCATGATCAGATCGTTATCGAGCTCGTTGAGGATGTTGTGGCCGAAGACAGGGCCGGTGATTTCGCTCTTGGTGCCTTCGAGAGAAATAAGCGCCCGCTGCGGCGAGCGCAAAACAGTGGTCTTGTACCACGGCGTATAGGCCGGCGGATGCATCTCCAGGTCACGGGCAAAAAATGGCCCCGTTTCCGGTTTAGAGTTTCTCATGTCTCCTCCTCCAAGGTCTGTGCATCGTCCATCTGCTGCAAAGTCGCCTTCACGATCTTGATCGCATGATTGGCGGCAGGCACGCCGGCATAGATTGCCACATGCATCATCGCCTCCATCAGGTCCTCTTTCGTGGCACCTGTGTTGGCAGTTGCACGCACATGCATGGCCACTTCGTCGTGATGGCCTAGAGCCGCCAGAAGGGCGATGGTCACCATGGAACGTTCACGCTTGCTCCAGTGGGGACGAGACCAAACATGGCCCCAGGCGGCCTCTGTAATCAGATCCTGAAACGGTTCGTCGAAACCTGTTTTGGCCTTGGTCGCCTGATCGACATAACGGTCACCCAATACACTGCGACGTGTCGCCATGCCTTGCTGGAACCGTTCGGATTTCTGCTGTTTTGCCATCTACACCCTTTCAGGTCTTGCGAAGGAAAGCCTCTATGAGCTCACCGAGAATTTCCGGTTGTTCGACGCAGGGAATATGGCCGCAACCGGGGATCTCTTCGAATGTTGCACCTGGAATACGCTCTGCCATTGCGCGCACCAGTTCTGGCGGCGTCGAACCGTCCTGATCACCAGCAATGCATAGTGTCGGCACGGTGATTGCTGAGGAAATATCGGTGACATCGGCATCGCGGATCGATGCACAGGTCTGCACATATCCGTCGGCGGGCTGACGTTCCATCATCAATTTGTAGCCGGCGAGATCGTCGCCACGCTCCTGATGGAAGTCTGGCGTGAACCAGCGCTCCATGACGTTGTCAGAGATACTGGAGAGGCCAGATTTTTCAATGGCCTCGATGCGCGCATTCCACATCTCATCATTGCCGATCTTCGACGCGGTGTCGCACAGGATCATCTTGTCGAACAGTTCTGGCCGCTTGGCAAAGAGACCTTGAACAATCAAGCCGCCGACTGAAAGACCGCAGAAAATTGCCTTCCGGATACCGACATGATCGACAAGCGCGCCAAGGTCATCGACAAGATCGTCCATGGTGAATGGCCCGTCGCCCATGCCCGAAAGGCCATGTCCGCGCGAATCGTAGAGCAGTACGGAAACATCTTCGGGGAGTTCATCGAACAAGGGCAGCCAGATGCGGAAATCTGTGCCGAGCGAGTTGGAAAATACGATCAGCTTCTTGGCGCGTGCCTCGCCGATCAGTTCATGGTGAACGGTAATTCCATTGATGGTGGCAAATGCCATGTCGTCACTCCCTAGGATCTCTGTGATAGGCGATGTTTTTTGTAAGTTAAAATGATATTATAGCCGAAACGCATAACGAAAATGGTATAAGTTATGGATGCGCGCATCAAGTTCCGGCATCTTCAGACATTCCTTGAAGTCGCACGCCAGCGCAGCGTCGGCAAGGCAGCAGATGCCTTGTCGATCACACAGCCAGCTGTTTCACGGACCCTAAGTGAACTGGAGGCTATTCTCGACGTCGAGTTGACGGAGAAAGATGGTCGCGGCATCAGGCTTTCGCATTTCGGCGAACTGTTTTTGAAACACGCTGCCGAAAGTGTTGCGGCTGTCCAGCGTGGTATTGATTCCATCGGGCTGGCGCAGAGATCCGAAGGACCACCCATTCGCATCGGCACTTTGCCGACGGCGTCAGCCACCTTCATGCCGGAGGCGATTGCCGAGTTCCTGCAACGGGACACCGGCAGCAAGGTGACCATCATATCCGGCGAAAATCGTGTACTGCTTGATGCCTTGCGGCTTGGGGAACTCGATCTTGTCGTTGGGAGGCTGGCTGCGCACGAACTGATGACATCGCTTGTTTTCGAACCGCTATATAGCGAAGAAGTGATGATCGTGGTGGGCGCTGACCATCCGCTGTTGGAGCGGCGTAACTTCACTCTCAGTGCATTATCTAGCTACACGGTTTTAATGCCACCGAAGGGCTCCGTCATTCGCCCCTTTGTGGACCGCCTGTTTCTGATGAACGGCATTCCGGAACTGTCTAATACGATTGAGACCGTGTCCTATTCATTCGGCCGCGCTTTCATATCTCGCCATCCCGCAGTCTGGATCATATCCCGCGGGGTTGTGGTCGAAGAAATCCGATCCGGGCGTTTCGTGGCTCTCCCTTTGGATATGAGCGAAACGCGCGGCGGTGTAGGATTAACCACCCATTCTGCAGTTGAATCGACTGCCGCACTCGACCTCATGAAGCAGGTCATTCGGGAGCATGTTCGCCGGCAGTTGCTGTGACACCGCCGCCTTGGAGCGTCTCTGTCTGGAACGAAAAGGAGCGAGAGGCATTTTCCTCTTCATAAAGAGAAGGAGAGAAAATGGCATACGATCCGGATAGAATGGAAACGCCCACCAGCGGCAGTGACATCCCAACAGCGCCAATTGGCATGACCTGGCTGCCTTGGGCCATTGGTTTTGCAGTCGTCATTCTCGGTATTGCCGTCTGGTCGATAACCGGTGGCGCGGTGACAGATCCGATCACAACCTCGTCGACCAAGCCGACCTATACCGATCCGGCGACGCCGGAGAACTCGCCCGGCAGCGTTAACGTGCCTGCAATCGAAACGCCTGCAGCGCCCCGGCCATAACATCCAGGATCGTCAATCTGTAGAATATTCGCGGTCTCAACCGTCGGTGGGGCCATGTCAGCTGCCTGTCTGGCCATCAATTTGGGAACCGACAGCCGAAAGCGGCATTGTTACCTTAAAGAAAGGAAGGTCCCACCATGGTTCTTGATCCCGATCCATCTGACAAACGCGAAGCGCTCGAGCGACCGCCCATGCCACCGGGCAAACCGGCGCGCGCGCCGTGGCTTGCCCTCTTGGCCGTCCTCGTTCTCGGCCTAATCGGCTGGTGGATGATGGGAGGCAACACGGTTGATCCGGAGACGACGTCGTCAACGGCTCCGGTGGTGGACACGTCCCAAGGACAGTAAACAAGACTTCTAAACCGCTCGCCCGATGGAGGGCGGACGGTTTTGTAGATCTTTGTTGGATTTTTTCTGCGCCACGATTTTCCCGCTTCTGTCGATGATCGATGGCGGCTAGTGTCTCTCCTGATACTTTAGAGGAGAGATGATGGACCGCGCTCACGACCCAAGCGAGCTAGAAATGGTGGTGCTAATGACGCCGGATATGGCAAATTTCTCCGGCAAGGTTCACGGTGGCGCTTTGCTCAACCTGCTCGATCGCGTTGCCTATTCCTGCGCGTCCCGGTTTTCTCAGCAATATGCAGTCACCCTGTCGGTCGATCAGGTGGTGTTTCGACAGCCCATCCAGGTGGGTGAACTTGTGACGTTTCGCGCCGCCATCAATTATGCCGGCAAAACATCCATGGAAATCGGCATTCGGGTCGAGGCGGAGAATATCCGCACAGGCGAACGGCGGCATACCAATAGCTGCTACTTCACCATGGTGGCCGTCAATGCAGACGGCAAGCCAACCGCAGTTCCCAAGCTATTGCTTGATACAGAGGCCAAACGCCGACGCTCCCGCCAATCGGAAGCTCGCAGATCATTGCGCCAGGAATTTGAGGCCAGACACAGCCAGTTGAAGGACGAAACGGACTGAAAGGGATCATTGTCACAAGCAGGCGACGGAACAAAATAGAGCCGTTTTGCATTTTCCGCTCAGACAACCTAAGGAGGAGATGTAAATGACTTATGATCCCAATATGAATTCCGGACGTCCCGATCTTCAGTCGCCGCGCCCGCCAAATCGCGGAAACTGGGTATGGGCAGCACTTGGCGCTGTCGTCGTCCTCGGTGTCGTTCTCTGGGTCAGCATGGGTGGACCGGCAACAGATCCGACGACGACCTCGTCGACCACGCAGCCAGCGGCCACTGAGACAGCGCCGGCGATAGAACCGATGGATCCTGCTGCTCCGGCGACCCCGCCGGCTGGTGATGTGGCTCCAGCAACACCAGATGCTGGCACTGCGCAGCCTTGATCCGGTCTTAAAATTGATCGTTCAAGCCGTCCGCCTTGAAAGCGGGCGGCTTTTTTATTCTTGCACCATCACGGCTGCCAGATACCACGCATATGGCGGGCAGATTCGATCAGCTCTCGTCTTCCACCGGAGCATCTGGCGAATTTTTCTGGATGGACGTGGCGCAGTTGGTCGCACTGGATTTGCTCTTGTAGGTCTCTGAGCGAAACATGATTTCACCGTTCGACGCACGAAAGCGCACGAAAGTTTCACCGTTCTTGGCCTCATCGATTTCGAAACGATAGCCGGTGCCGGTTTCGCCCTTGGTGAGGTCAACGATAGCGGCACCCGGCGTGTTTTTCTTCATCGAGTCGATGCAGTTCTGCGCGCTCGACTTGGCAGAATAATTCTCCGACCAGACCATGACTTCCGCATTATAGACGAACTGGACGCGATACTGGCCCTTGTCATTCTTCAGGATTTTGAACTTGTGCATGCTCTCGAAGTCCCCCTCGCTAACCGATGCTGCAGCATCACTTCATTATGACATGCGAATAAATAGCGCGTGACGCATCAGCCCGCAACTGTGTCCGGTGATGGAACAGATGGATAAAGTCGCGTTTACAATTCCTGCGGCATAAGGGGCAAATACGGACTCGATAACCGCCGAGCCAAAGTGCAGCCAAAGGAAGACGAACTCGTTGAGGTCGCCGCCTTCCTATCAGAACAGTGCAAAATCTCTATTCGTCGCTCATCTTCAGCGCCGCAATAAACGCTTCCTGCGGGATCTCGACCTTGCCGAACTGGCGCATGCGCTTCTTGCCGGCCTTCTGCTTGTCGAGCAGCTTGCGTTTGCGGGTTGCGTCGCCACCGTAGCACTTGGCGGTCACGTCCTTGCGGAGCGCGGAGATGGTCTCGCGGGCAATCACATTGCCGCCGATGGCGGCCTGGATCGGGATCTTGAACATGTGCTTCGGGATCAGGTCCTTGAGCTTCTCGCACATGTCGCGGCCGCGCTTTTCGGCGGCCATGCGGTGCACCATCATGGAAAGCGCATCGACGGGTTCGCCATTGACGAGGATCGACATCTTCACGAGGTTGCCTTCCTTGTAGCCGTCGAGATGGTAGTCGAAGGAGGCATAGCCCTTCGAGATCGACTTCAGCCGATCGTAAAAATCGAACACCACTTCATTGAGCGGCAGCTCATAGGTGAGCATTGCGCGCTTGCCGACATAGGTAAGGTCGGTCTGGACGCCACGACGATCCTGGCAGAGCTTGAGAATTCCGCCCAGATAATCGTCCGGTGTGAGGATCGTGGCCTTGATCCAGGGCTCATGGATCTCGGAAATCTTCACGACATCCGGCATGTCGGCGGGATTGTGCAACTCGCGCTCGGAACCGTCCGTCATTGTCATTTTGTAGACAACCGAAGGGGCAGTCGCGATCAGGTCGAGATCGAATTCGCGCTCCAGTCGTTCCTGGATGATTTCCAGATGGAGCAGTCCAAGGAAGCCGCAACGGAAACCGAAGCCGAGCGCCGCCGAGCTTTCCATTTCAAACGAGAAGGACGCATCGTTCAGGCGAAGCTTGCCCATGGCGGAGCGCAGATCTTCAAAGTCATCGGCATCGACAGGGAAGAGACCGCAGAACACCACCGGCTGCGCCGGCTTGAAGCCCGGCAGCATTTTTTCTGTCGGCCGCTTGTCCTCTGTAATCGTGTCGCCCACACGCGTATCGGCCACTTCCTTGATCGAGCCGGTGAAGAAACCGATCTCGCCCGGACCGAGACTGTCGACAGCGAGCATTTTTGGCGTCAGCACGCCGACGCGCTCGACATGATACTTGGCATCGGTGCCCATCATACGGATCACCTGACCCTTGGTCAGAACGCCGTCGAGCACGCGCACCAGAACCATGACGCCAAGATATGTGTCGTACCAGCTGTCGACCAGAAGTGCCTTCAATGGTCCTTTTTCGCCGGCGTCGCTCTTTGGCGCTGGCAGCTTGTGCACGATTGCTTCCAGAACGTCCGGAATGCCAAGACCTGTCTTGGCCGAAATCAGAACGGCCTCGGACGCGTCGATCCCGATCACTTCCTCAATCTGTTCCTTGATTCGGTCGGGTTCCGCTGCCGGCAGGTCGATCTTGTTGAGAACGGTGACGATCTCGTGGTCGTTATCGATGGCCTGATAGACGTTGGCGAGCGTCTGCGCTTCGACGCCCTGGGAAGCGTCAACGACAAGCAGCGAACCCTCGCAGGCAGACAGCGAGCGCGATACTTCATAGGCGAAGTCGACATGGCCGGGGGTATCGATCAGGTTCAGCACATAGGTTTCACCATTATTTGCCTTGTAGTGCAGACGCACTGTCTGGGCCTTGATGGTGATGCCGCGTTCGCGTTCGATATCCATGCTGTCGAGCACCTGCTCGGACATGTCTCTCTCGGCAAGGCCACCGGTCGACTGGATCAATCGGTCGGCGAGCGTCGACTTACCGTGGTCAATATGGGCCACGATCGAGAAGTTGCGGATATGGTCAAGCGGGATACGGTTCGGATTTGTGCTCATGGTTCGCGCATATAGCAGTGCTCGCAGTGTCCGACTAGCGGGAACTTCGCGTAAAAGTCGACAAAATCAGCCTTTCAGATTGCAAATCGTCGCTTGCGGTCGTCTTTCACAAGTCGCTGTGGCGAGCTTCATCGTTAGCCGGGGCCTGGTCGATCGGTTTGCGTGATCGAGATTGGCCCTTTGTGCCGTGCGACCTCCCTTATCGTTCAAGCTTGGATATCCCTGATCCAGAAGGAAAGGGGTTTGGGGCTCTCAGCGGTTTCGTCGAGGTCTTGCCAGGTAAATGTCGTGCGCAATTCCGGATGATGGCGATAGCCACGCTTGTTCCAGAACCCGTTGAGCGGCAGATAGTCGGCGGGGCGCCGTGGGTGATCGTCAGGGCGCTGGACGGCGCAAAATGTGCAGTATCGAAGGCTGAGCCGGCGCGCCTGCGTCTCGCGCTCCATAAAGAAGGCAACGCCGATACCGCGCCCGCGATACTCAGGCAAAAGCACGCTTTCACCGAAATAGAAATATTCGGCCGGATCGCGACCTGCCGCCACAAATGGCGTTTTGACCTCCTCCGTCTCGGCGCCCATGGGCATTCCGGTTGATGCACCAATGACCTTGCCGTCATCGATGGCGAGCACGAATATGGAGCCTTCTGATCTGGCATAGGTCGCCAGATATTTTCGCTCGTATTCCGGATCGCCCTCATAGAGATAGGGGAACGCACGAAAGACCGTGATTCTCAGCCGTGCGAGGTCGTCAAAATACTTGGCCGCGTCGCTTCCCGAAAAGGATTTGATTTCAAGAGACATAGATTGTTTTCAGTCCATTTTCGTTCGGTTATACCGTCTCGACCCAGTCGATAAAAGCCTGCTGATGCCAAGGAGTATCCCATGACCGCCACCGATACCATTCGCGCCTACTACGCCGCCTTCAATGCTCAGGACATGGATGCGTTTCTGGCTCTTCTGACAGACGATGTCGCCCATGACATCAATCAGGGCGAACGTCAGACCGGCAAGGCAGCCTTCGCCAAGTTCATGGAACACATGAACCGCTGCTATAAGGAAACGCTGACCGACATGGTCATCATGGGCAGCGAGGACGGCAGCCGCGGAGCCGCCGAATTCACCGTGAATGGCGAATATCTGGCGACAGACGAGGGCCTGCCGGAGGCAAACGGCCAGAAATATGTGTTGCCGGCTGGCGCATTCTTCGACCTGAAGGACGGCAAGGTTGCCCGCATTTCGAACTACTACAATCTCCCCGACTGGATCGCTCAGGTCCAGGGCTGAATACGGCATGTCTGCGGTTCCAATGTCCGCTGGAGATTGTCATGAGTGAAATTCGAAGACTGAACGAAGAAGAGGCCCTGTCGGCCATTCCGGCCTTATCGGCAGTCCTCGCCGATTGCGTGGAAGACGGCGCCTCGGTCGGTTTCATGTATCCGCTGGCGGAGGGGGAGGCAGAGGCCTTTTGGCGCGGCGTTGCGACCAATGTCGCACGCGGTGAAGTCGCTTTGCTGGTGGCGGAACACGACGGTGAAATCGTCGGAACGGTGCAAATGGGATTGACGGCAAAGCCTAACCAGCCGCATCGCGGCGATGTGATGAAACTGCTCGTTCACCGCAAGGCACGGGGTCTTGGTCTGTCCAAAAAGTTGATGGCTGCTGCGGAAGTAGAAGCAAAGGCCCATGGTCGCTGGCTTCTGGTTCTCGATACCGCCACCGGAGAATTGGCCGAAGGCATCTATGAGCGCCTGGGCTGGACGCAGTCTGGTATCATCCCCAATTATGCGCTTTATCCGGATGGCCGCTATTGCGCGACCACCCTGTTCTTCAAGGACTTGCGCGAATGAGTTGGCAAGTCTGTCGGTGATAAAGCTAGCGGCGACGATCTTCCGTCAGGAAGTAGAACAGGGCGCTGATGGGCAGCGCAATGCCGATCATCGAGGCTTCGAACCAGCCGCTATTTGCGAAAGCCCAGGCCCCGATGGCGGAGCCGAGCGCCCCGCCCGTAAAAAATGTCGCCATATAAAGTCCGTTGAGACGGCTGCGCAAATGTGCGCCGAGGCCGAAGATGGCGCGCTGGCCGGTCACGAGCGTCGTCGTTACGCCGAAGTCCAGCAGGATTGCAGCAAAGGTCAATAGGCCAAGGCCGAGAGTGGAGCCGTCTTCGGCAATGTGCGTGATCGCGAAGCTGGCCAATACACACAGCATCCCGAACACAGTGGCCGGGCGACTGAGGCTCCGGTCTGCCAGATGTCCCGCAATCGGAGAGGCAATGGCGCCTGCAACACCGGCAAGTGCAAACAGCGCAATGCCAGCCTGGGTGAGATTATAAGCCGGGCCGGCGAGATAGAGTGGTGTTACTGTCCAGAACAGGCTGAAGGCCGCAAATTGAAAGGCCTGGTAAAGCGCCCGGCGCCGCAACACCGGTTGCGTGGCCACAAGGTGGCGCATGGATCCCAGTAGTTTGCCATAGCTAAGCTTGGTCTCCGGCTCACGCCTTGGCAATTTCACGGCGAGCAGGGCTGCGAGCGCGATCATGATCCCAGCCGAGATGAAGAAAACCATATGCCAGGACGAGAAGCGTGCAACGAAGCTTGCAAAGGGTCGCGCCAGCATGATGCCAAGCATAAGCCCGCTCATGACATTGCCGACAACGCGTCCCCGCGCATGGTCTGGTGCCATATGTGCAGCCAATGGCACGATCATTTGAACCGCAACTGAGCCGAGACCGATGGCCAGAGAGGCCACGAGGAAGGGGATGGCGGTATGCGAGATCGCGGCTGCGAGCAGTGATACGGTCACGAGACCGATCATTCCGAGGATGAGTTTGCGGTTCTCGACCAGATCGCCGAGCGGCACCAGTAACAGCAGGCCGAGCCCATAGCCGATCTGGGTCAGCGTGACGATCAAGCCTGTTGCCTGCGCAGGCAGCCCCACCGACGCCGCGATCGGGCCGGCAAGTGGCTGCGCGTAATAGAGGTTGGCCGCAATCAGTCCACAGGCCGCGGCCATGAGAAAGGACATGCCTGCTGGCATGGAAGGGGTTTGCGCCGAAACACCGGCTGTAGGCACGTTGGTCACGGGAGTTCTCCTTGGGAGAAGAGAGGTTTAGTCCAGAATTTTCATGGCAGCGTCGGCAGCAGCCATCACGGCGTCGCGGTCCTGTCCCGTCTTACCGGCAATGCGTAACCCCTGCATGAAGCAGAACATGGCGCGTGCCGACTGGTCAGGATCGATATGTTGGCCGATTGAGCCATCGGCACGGCCCTCGCGGATGGAGGTCTCAATCAACTGGAACGTATGCTGCTGATGAGCGGACACTTTGCTGGCAGCGTCTTCATCGAACAGAGCCAGTTCGACCGCAGCGCCGATGATCAGGCAGCCTCGTATGCCGCTCTCACCGTGGGAATTTTCCGCGTAGTAATCGAGCAGCGCGCGAACGCGGCCTCGCCCTGTTGCAGCCTTTGCAATTCCGGCGTCGCGCCTGACATTGCCAAGCAGTTTGTAACGAGCCATCGCGGCAAGGAACATGCCGCGCTTATCGCCGAACGCCTTGTAAATGCTGCCGGCCGTCAGGCCGGTCGCTGCAGCGAGTTCTGAAATGGAGGCTGCCTGATAGCCTCGCTCGGTAAAAACTGAGATAGCCTTGTCCAGAACCTCATTCACATCGAAGCTTCGCGGTCGCCCCGCACTTCTCTGCGGCTCCGGCAATCGGCCAGTGTTCGGCATGGTGCACCTATTTGGAAACGTTTGTATCCAAATAGGTCGGACACTCATTTTCGTCAATAGCCTTGGGGTTGTGCTGTCTCCACTATTTTGGTCGGACGACTAAAAACTGATCATTCGCGCTTGCAGGTCTTGGCCGTAAAGCGGTAGCTTTTCGACGAACGTAAATGCGGGAGCAGCCTTTAAAATGCGCGTATTCTATTCCGAGAAACATAAACTTCGCGACGCCAAGACAGAGCTTCACGGGGGCATTCTGGTGAAGCCATTCGAAGGTCCGTTCCGCGCCGAATGGATACTGGAGGCGGTCCAGCAGGCAGGCTTTACCGATGTCGTGGCGCCGACAGAACACGGTCTTGAAACCGCGCTGAAGGTACATGATGCCGGCTATCTGGAATTCCTGCGGACTTGCTGGGAGCGCTGGTCAGCTGAGGATTTTCCGGGCGAAGCCATTCCCACCGCATTTCCCTATCGCCGCGGGCAGCAGCGGGTGCCAAACAATATCGACGGGGCCATCGGCTATTATGCCAATTCCGTCGAAACGTCGATTTCCAACGGCACCTATGAGGCGGCGATTTCATCGATGGATGTCGCGCTGTCGGGTGCCGATTGGTTGAAGGCGGGAAATCGCTTTGCCTTCTCGCTCTGCCGTCCACCGGGCCATCACGCGGGGATCGATCTGTTCGGCGGCTATTGCTTCATTAACAACGCGGCCGTCGCCGCACAGCACTTGCTCGACAATGGCGCAAAGAAGGTCGCAATCCTCGACGTTGATTTCCACCACGGCAATGGCACCCAGGACATCACCTACAATCGTGGCGATATCTTCTTCGCCTCCTTGCACGGTGATCCCGTGGACGCATTTCCTTATTTTCTCGGTTACGCAGATGAAACGGGTGAGGGTGACGGCGTGGGGCTCAACGCCAACTACCCGATGCCACCCGGCACACCATGGGACGTATGGTCGGCAGCACTTTCAGACGCGCTGAAGCGCATTCAAGACTACGGCGCCGAGGCCATTGTGCTCTCCCTTGGCGTCGACACCTTCGAGAAAGACCCGATCAGCTTCTTCAAGCTCACATCCGATAACTACGTGACGATGGGCAGCATGATCGCAGCAACCGGGCTTCCCGTCCTCACGCTGATGGAAGGCGGCTATGGCGTGCCAGAGATCGGTTTGAACGTGACCAATGTCCTGAAAGGACTGGAAGCCTGAACAACTGACTGCTCCGGAAAACAGTCCCAAAACGAAATCGGGCCGCCTGCGCACAAAGCGGAGGCGGCCCGTAATCGCAGTGCCCGGAGATCTTACAGCGTGCCCTGACGCTGCTGGATCATCTGATAGGTGTCGAAGGTGTAGTCAGCGATCTGTGCCCAGAGATAAGCGTCCTTCTTGAACGCCTGCTGGCTGTCGTAGAGCTTCTTGAAGTTCTCGTTCGACGCGCTGAGTTCGGCATAGGTCTCCTGTGCCGCCTTGTGGCAAACGTCGAGGATCTCGGTGCTGAACGCACGCAGTTGTGCGCCTTCGGCCACCAGTTCCCTGAGGGCTTTGGCGTTGGATGCGTCGTATTTTGCCAGCATTCGCGCGTTGGCAGAGGCGCATGCATCGGTCAGCATGCGCTTGTAGTTCTCTGGCAAGCCTTCGAACTTTTCCTTGTTGAAGAAGGCGTGAACACAAGGGCCGCCTTCCCACCATGCAGGATAGTAGTAGTACTTCGCCACTTTGTAGAAGCCGAGCTTCTGGTCATCGTAGGGGCCGACGAATTCGGTCGCGTCGATCGTGCCTTTTTCAAGCGCTGCGTAAACGTCAGAGCCGGCAATCTGCTGCGGGGTCACGCCAACTTTGCTCATAACCTGACCGGCGAGGCCGGCAATGCGCATCTTCAGACCCTTGAGGTCGTCGATGGTATTGATTTCCTTGCGATACCAACCGCCCATCTGCGCGCCGGTATTGCCGGCAGGAAGCGCGTAAAGGCCGTAACCAGCCAGGAATTCGTTGATAAGGTCGGTTCCGCCGCCGGCGGAGAACCAGGAATTGGTCATACGGGCGTTGAGGCCGAAGGGGATGGCCGTGCCGAGCGCAAAGGCAGGGTCCTTGCCGATATAGTAGTAGCTGCAGGTATGCGCCATTTCGACAGTGCCGGACGCAACCGCGTCAGCAACTTGCAGTGGCGGCACGATTTCGCCGGCGGCATAAGTCTGAATGGTAAAGTTTCCATCCGATGCCTCGGCCACGCTCTGGGCGATCTCGTCACATGCTCCGAAAAGAATATCGAGGCTTTTCGGGAAAGACGAGGCCAGTCGCCAGTTCAGTTTTGGATTTTCCTGCGCAATCGCTGGAGCGGCGAGAACTGTGGAAGCGGCGGCGCCAACGCCGACGACACCTGCCTGCTTGAAGAATTTACGACGGTTCATTTTAGCTGCCTTGGGTAGTTTTGTTATTGAATGCGGATTTCTTATGGGGCGGGTCTAATCATGTCGTGCCCTACGTTTCAAGACCAAAGAGCAATCATTGCGTTCGCGCGCATTTGGGAGACAGGAAATTTCGCTAATGACCAGTCATCCGTTTCTATCCGAATACCCCCGATGGATTGGCGCATCGGAATGGCGGAAGGTGTCAGGAAAACCGGTCAATCCCCGCCCTCTGGGGCGACGACCACCTTGACGATACAATGAATGGCGCTTAGATTAGAATTATTCTAAAAAGAGGCTGTCATGATTGATCGATTTTTCCAAGGGACTCGTCGCCCGTTCTCCAGTCTCAACGAGCAGGAAGTCCTGGCGCTTGCGATCTCCTCTGAAGAAGACGATGCGCGAATTTATCTGGCCTATGCGGATCAGCTTCGAGACCAGTATCCGCAATCTGCCAAGGTGTTCGAAGACATGGCGGAGGTTGAGCACACCCATCGCAACATGCTGATCGATATGCACCGCCGCCGTTTTGGCGAGCGTATTCCTTTGATCCGGCGGGAGCATGTGCGGGGATTTTACGCCAGAAAAGCCGATTGGTTGCGCAAGAATCAGTCCCTGGATCAAATCCGGGCTGAAGCGGAACTCATGGAACAGCAGGCCTTCCGTTTTTACACTGAAGCGCAAAAGGGGACAGCCGACGCTGAAACGCGCAAACTCTTGGGCGATCTGGCGCTTGCCGAACAAGGACATGAGGATATCGCGCGTGCGCTGACCGGAACCCATACCCCGGAAGACGTGCGCGAAGAAGAGGATGCCACAGAGCGCCGGCAGTTCGTTCTGACCTATGTTCAGCCGGGCCTTGCAGGCCTCATGGACGGTTCTGTCTCCACGCTCGCGCCGATATTTGCGGCAGCTTTTGCCACCGGCGATACGTGGCAGACCTTCTTGGTCGGCATGTCCGCCTCTGTTGGCGCCGGCATTTCCATGGGATTTACGGAAGCTGCCCACGATGACGGAAAGCTGTCGGGGCGCGGTTCGCCCCTAAAGCGCGGCCTTGCCTCCGGTATCATGACAGCCCTGGGCGGACTGGGGCACGCCTTGCCTTACCTCATCCCCCATTTCTGGACAGCCACACTGACGGCGGCAGTGGTCGTCTTCTTCGAACTGTGGGCAATCGCCTTCATCCAGAACAGATATATGGACACGCCCTTCTGGCGCGCAGCCATGCAGGTCGTTCTGGGTGGGTCCCTGGTCTTGGCCGCCGGTATTCTGATTGGCAACGGCTGATCGACGCGGATCGTTGGCTGTCTAACAAAAAAAGCGACCTCCAAGGGCCGCTTTTTCAATGGATTTTGATGCCTTACCGGAGTGCGCCGACGAGAACGTCGCGACCGTCATCGATGGTCACCCAGCGACCGGTGTCAAACGTCGCCTGACGCTTCAGAAAGCTGTAGGGCGTGCGAAACCACGGCTTCACGTCGTCAGATAGATTGTCGAGCACGAAATCGCCGTCTGAACTGCGCAGAGTAAGGACAGCATGTCCCTCGCCATCCGGCTTTCTGACGACGGTGATCAAAAGGGCGGATACGGGAAAGCCAGCCTCGATCAGCTTCTTGCGCTTCAGCAAAACGAAGTCTTCGCAGTCGCCGGCATCAACGGGATAGGCCCAGACTTCTTCTCGACCATAAATTTCCATATCCGTCATCGGAGTGATCGTTGAGTTGACCGACGCATTCACGTTGCGAACGATATCCCAGCCGTGATCTGTAATGGTTGGCGGCGCAGACGGTTGGCTGCGGATAGAGCACTCATCGCGATGCGCACGGCAAAAATCGTAATGGCCGATCGGCTGAGATGTCACGCTACCGGTCGGCATTGCGTAAGGCGTGTTCGGCGCAGGCGTTGCCACAGTCGCTGACGCGGCAATGGCCATGCCCGCCAGAACCAGGGCAATTGCCCTCGATCGATTTACCATCTGGTCGTCCCCTTGATGCTTAACAAAAAGTTAATGAACAAAGGGGTGGTTAGTCAATCAAACGAACGGGGGAAGCACAGGCAATCCGTTGGTATGGTTAAAATGACACATTAGCAGTGCTGCACAATCTCCTCGATCGCGGCTGCCATGCGCTCCAGATCCTGCGGACGGGAAAGGCGATGATCGCCGTCCCGTATCAACGTCAAGACGACATCGTCCGATGGCAGGTGCTCGAGAAGTTTAAGTGCGTGTGTATAAGGAACATCAGGATCGTTCATTCCCTGCAGGATATGGACGGGGCATCCCGTATCCACGATACCCTTCAGCACGCGATTTTTCTCTCCGTCTTCGAACAGCTTGCGCGTGAAGATATTCGGATCCGGGCTATATTCCGATATCTCTTCGAAATAGCCCTTCTCTGCAAGGTCATGGCGTTCGGTGTCGGTCAACTGAGGCTCTATCAACTCGATGGTGAAGTCTGGCGCTGGAGCGATCAGTACGAGGCCTTCGATCTCGGGTCCATTGCCACGGCGCCGGATCTCTTCGATCAGCCGAAGCGCGATCCAGCCACCCATGGAGGAGCCGATCAGGATGACGCTTTCCGGGGCTTCGTGATCGAGGACGCTGAGTGCCTCTTCAGTCCAGCGGGATATGGTGCCGTCCTTGAAATCGCCTCCGGACTCACCATGTCCAGAGTAATCGAAGCGGATAGCAGCCAGTCCATGCGTGTCGGCCAGCCGGTCCATCTCGATTGCCTTGGTCCCGGCCATATCCGACCTGTAGCCGCCGAGCCACATCAAGGCTGGTCCACTGGCTTCTGTTTTGGATCGACGGGACTGTGTGGCGATCTGGCGTGCCTGATCGCCGGAACCAACCGTGATCGTGACCGTTTCAATACTGCTTGCAGCCGTGCTCATTCATTCGTCCTCGTTTGTTTGCGGCCTATAAAGCAGATTCGACAGATATCGGACAGCAGGTGATTTCTTGACGGAACCATGCTATTGACTTGCTCACCGTAATCGTCACATTGCCGGAAAATTGCGCGTACAAGGCCGTTGACCCTTGTAATTTCACGCATCATCAAAGGAGAATACGACCATTCGCAGACCTTTTAAAGCCGACGCCCCCGTCAAGGAGGGGCCGCGCTCGAACCGAGAAATCCGGGTTCCCAAAGTCCAGCTTATTAACGACGAAGGCCAGAACCTCGGCGCAGTCCCGACGGAAGAGGCGCTTAGGATGGCAGAAGAAGCGGGACTCGATCTCGTGGAAATTTCGCCCAATGCCGAGCCGCCCGTTTGCAAAATTCTGGATCTGGGTAAGCTGAAATACGCAAACCAGAAAAAGGCCGCTGAGGCCCGCAAGAAGCAGAAGATCGTCGAAATCAAAGAGATCAAGATGCGTCCCAATATCGACACCCATGATTATCAGGTGAAGATGAAGGCGATGAACAGGTTCTTTGACGAAGGTGATAAGGTTCGTGTCACACTGCGTTTCCGCGGTCGTGAAATGGCCCACCAGGAACTCGGCATGAAATTGCTGACGCAGGTCAAGGAAGACACCGCGGAGATCGCGAAGGTCGAGGCCGAGCCGAAGCTCGAAGGCCGTCAGATGATGATGGTATTGGCGCCGAGGTAATCGGCGTCCATTCGGACCGATGAAGCCGCCGTGGGCGGCTTTTGTCGTCTCCGATTGCTGGCAAGCACGATTGTCGCGCGCGCGGCATCTTGCTGATAGCAGTGCAAGGCGAAAGCAGCCATAGCCGCGCTGGAGTCTTTTGAATGGCTGTCTCCCAACAAAAAGCAGGTCTGTTGATCAGTAAACACGCTGGTCAGTGACTTTCGATCTGAGAATAATGTCGAGGAACAGCACCCATTTGCGTCTCACCAAGATTTGCTAGGGAGCACGTCAGGTGATGCGACGTTTGCCTCGACGTCGAAACAGGTGGCCTCGGAAAAGATTCCGTGTGCAGTCGTGTTGCACTTTTATATCTCTACGGTTATAAGCGCGCGTCCGAACGGTCCGGCAGGGCATGCCGTGGCCGTTCTTAATGCTTGAGGTTGGTTTCGTCTCCGGCCTCAAAAAAGAACCTTATGGAGTAGCAAAATGCCCAAGATGAAGACGAAGTCGTCCGCCAAGAAGCGGTTCAAGATTACAGCAACCGGCAAGGTTGTTGCAGCTGCTGCTGGCAAGCGCCACGGCATGATCAAACGGTCCAACAAGTTCATCCGCGATGCACGCGGTACGATGGTCCTGGCTGAGCCTGACGGCAAGAAGGTCATCAAGAACTACCTGCCGAACGGTCTCTGAGACCCTCTGCGTTTTTTTGGATATTAAGGAGATCATGACATGGCACGCGTAAAACGTGGCGTAACTTCCCGCGCCAAGCACAAAAAAGTTTATAAGGCAGCCAAGGGCTTCTACGGCCGCCGCAAGAATACGATCCGCGCAGCAAAAGCTGCTGTAGACCGTTCCAAGCAGTACGCCTATCGCGACCGCAAGGTTAACAAGCGCAACTTCCGCGCTCTGTGGATTCAGCGTATCAACGCTGCTGTCCGCGAATTCGGCCTCACATACGGCCGCTTCATCGATGGCCTGAACAAGGCTGGCATCGAAGTTGACCGTAAGGTTCTCTCCGACATGGCCATCCATGAGCCCGAAGCATTCGGTGCACTCGTTGCGGCCTCCAAGAAGTCGCTTGAGTACCTCAAGGAAGCCGGCACCACCAACGAGTTTGAAAGCGCGGTTCGTTGAGCCGAGCGCGCCGAAGGCGCGCAAAGCTGGCTCAACCAACCGAGGCGGCGCATGTGCCTTGCACGCGGGCTGCGCCCGCATGGGACATGCGCTAACCAGCGCTTCCCAACTTTACAATTGAATTGGGAAACCCGCGCTGGCAGGGCTGGCGCGGGTTTTTTCATGATAGCGTCATGTACCGGGCGTAGTGCCCGGAAAAGAGGCAGGAAAGACGAAAATGTCCGATCTCGATAGTATGAAGACGGCGCTTTTGGCAGATGTCGCCGCAGCGGGAGACGAGGCAGCGATTGAAGCGGTTCGCTTGTCGGCGCTGGGCAAAAAAGGCTCGGTGTCGGAATTGCTGAAGACCCTGGGTTCCATGACCCCGGAAGAGCGCCAGACACGCGGTGCAGCGATCAATGCTTTGAAGAACGAGATTGCTGAGGCAATCAACGAGCGCAAGACCGCGCTGAGAGATGCCGCCATCGACGCTCGCCTGAAGGCAGAGACGGTCGATGTCAGCCTGCCGGTCCGCAGTTCCCCTGCAGAGCGCGGTCGTATTCATCCGATCACTCAGATCGTCGATGAAATTACCGCGATTTTTGCTGACATGGGTTTCTCCATTGCCGAAGGTCCGGATATCGAGACCGATTACTACAATTTCACGGCCCTGAATTTCCCCGAGGGTCACCCGGCCCGCGAGATGCACGATACCTTCTTCCTCGCACCTGATGAGAATGGCGAGCGCAAGGTTCTGCGCACCCATACGTCGCCCGTGCAGGTCCGCACCATGGAGGCCCAGAAGCCACCGATTCGTATCGTCATCCCCGGCAAGACCTATCGGCAGGACAGTGACGCAACCCATTCGCCCATGTTCCACCAGGTGGAAGGCCTTGTCATCGACAAGACCGCCAATGTCGGGCATCTGCGCTGGGTTCTTGAAGAGTTCTGCAAGACCTTCTTCGAGGTCGATAACGTCGTGATGCGCTTCCGCCCGTCATTCTTCCCGTTCACCGAGCCGAGCTTCGAGGTGGACATACAGTGTGACCGTTCGTCCGGACCGATCGTCAAATTCGGCGAAGGTACCGACTGGATGGAAATTCTCGGCTGTGGAATGGTTCATCCCAACGTTCTGCGCGCCGGCGGGCTTGATCCCGACGAATATCAGGGCTTTGCCTGGGGCATGGGGCTCGATCGTATTGCCATGCTGAAATACGGAATGCCGGACCTGCGCGACTTCTTCAATGCCGATGTTCGATGGACGAGCCACTACGGTTTTAGACCCCTCGATGTGCCGACATTGTTCGGCGGCCTGAGTGCGTAAGTCATGCGTGCCGTCATATCGAGAGGCTATGCATGCTGAACTCTGAAATGCCGAAGAAGGGCACGCAGCCGGTAGATGCGCTTTGCGATGAAAGCTATCTGCATGTCGAACTGGTCGATGGCCGGGTCATCAGCGTACCAACGGCCTGGATCCCCGCTCTCGAAGGCGCAAGCGCGACGGAGCGGAATTCCATGGAGTTCCTCGCGGCAAGCCTGCTCTGGCCGGACCTTGGCGCTGAAATACAGGTGTCGACTCTGCTGTGCGGACGCGATGCCATTCGCAAAGCAACGTCGTCACAGATCGAAATCAACGCAGACGCCTTGTTGCGATCCGTATCCGAAAGATTGGACCAATGAAATTCACTCTCTCCTGGCTGAAAGATCATCTCGAAACCGATGCAACGCTGGATCAGATCTGCGAGCGGCTGACGGCGATCGGCCTCGAGGTCGAAGATGTTGACGACAAGGCTGCCTACAAGCCGTTCGTCATCGCCAAGGTTCTGTCTGCCGAAAAGCATCCGGAAGCCGACCGCCTGCAGGTCCTGTCCGTCGATGCCGGCGATGGCAAACCAGTGCAGATCGTCTGCGGCGCACCGAATGCGCGCGCAGGACTGGTTGGTGCGTTGGCACGACCCGGCACCTATGTGCCGGGCATCGACGTGACCTTGTCTGTCGGCAAGATCCGTGGCGTCGAAAGCCACGGCATGATGTGTTCTGAAAAAGAGCTCGACATGTCGGATGACCATAACGGCATCATTGATCTACCGGAAGACGCGCCGGTTGGCACCTCCTTCGCTTCCTATGCTGGCCTCGACGACCCGGTCATCGAAATCAATCTCACCCCAAACCGTCCTGACTGCACGTCGATCTACGGCATTGCCCGCGACCTGGCGGCTTCCGGTCTTGGAACGTTGAAGAGACCGACGCCACCGTCGTTCAAGGTCGAGGGTAATACGCCGCAAGAGGTCAGGATCGAACTTGAAAGCGAGCTTTGCCCAGGTTTCGCCTGGCGTCTCGTACGCGGCGTGAAAAACGGCCCAAGCCCGAAATGGATGCAGCAACGGCTGCTTGCTATCGGCCTTCGCCCGATTTCTGCTCTGGTCGATGTCACCAACTACATGACCTTCGATCAGGGTCGCCCGATGCACGTATTCGACGCCGACAAGGTTAAGGGTGCCCTGGTGGTACGTCGTGCAAAGGATGGCGAAGAAATCCTGGCGCTCGACACGCGCACCTACAAGCTGAACCCCACCAACGTCATCATTGCCGATGACAATGGTCCGGAATCCATCGGCGGCATTATGGGCGGAGAACATTCCGGCTGTGACGAGAATACCACCAATGTGCTGATCGAATCTGCGCTTTGGGATCCGATCAATATCGCCAAGACAGGCCGTTCGCAGGGCATCATCACCGATGCACGCTACCGCTTCGAGCGTGGTGTGGATCCCGAATATATGGTTCCGGGTCTCGAGCGCACCACCGAACTGGTGCTGGACATGTGCGGCGGCACTGCGAGTGAAGCAAAGGTCACTGGCTACAAGGGCTATGAACCGAAGCGCGTTGACTTTCCTTACGCGGAAGTGAAGCGTCTGACTGGACTGACAGTTTCGAATTCGGAAGCGAAAGACATTCTGACTGGTCTCGGCTTCGAGGTTTCCGGCGATGGCGATACGGTCAAGGTTGCCGTTCCATCATGGCGACCGGACGTCGATGGCAAGGCTGACTTGGTTGAAGAAGTCATGCGCATCCACGGGGTTGACGAGATCAAGCCTGAGCCGCTGCCGGCGGCTGGCGCAGTCAACGCAAAGATCCTCACCACGCTGCAGATCCGCACCCGCACAGCCAAGCGTGCGCTTGCGTCGCGCGGCATGCTTGAGGCCGTGACGTGGTCCTTCATTTCGCACGACCACGCCAGGCTCTTCGGCGGAGGTAGCGCTTCGTTGAAGCTTGCCAACCCGATCGCCTCTGACATGTCGGATATGCGTCCATCACTATTGCCGGGTCTTTTGACTGCGGCCCAGCGTAACGCAGATCGTGGCTTCGGCGATGTGGCACTCTTTGAAGTGTCGGGAACTTATGAAGGCGATACGCCGGAAGGGCAGCGTCGCGTGGCTGGTGGCATCCGTCGTGGCACGGCATCATTAGCGGGTGCTGGACGCATGTGGTCGAACACCGCCAACGGTGGCGGAAAGCCGGTTGGCGTTTTTGACGCCAAGGCCGATGCACTTGCCGTCATCGAGGCTTGTGGCCTGCCGATGAGCAATGTCCAGATCGAGGCTGGCGCACCTGACTGGTATCATCCGGGGCGTTCCGGCACCATCAAGATGGGACCGAAGATTATCCTTGGCTACTTCGGCGAATTCCATCCGAAGACGCTGTCGGGCCTTGATGTCTCTGGCGCACTTTGCGGCTTTGAGGTCTTCGTGGATGCTATGCCTGAGCCGAAGAAAAAAGCCACCCGTACAAAGCCGGCTCTGGATCTGTCATCTTTGCAACTCGTCAAGCGTGATTTCGCCTTTGTGGTCGATCGCGCAGTCGAAGCCGGGGCGATCATGCGCGCGGCGGCAGGGTCCGACCGAAAGCTCATCACGGGTGTAAACGTCTTTGACGTCTTTGAAGGCGCAGCCCTCGGCGACGGCAAGAAGTCGGTCGCGATCGAGGTCTTGATCCAGCCGATCGAGAAGACGCTGACAGATGAAGACTTCGAAGCGTTGACAAAGAAGATTGTCGCGAATGTCGAAAAGACGACGGGCGGCACGCTGCGAGCCTGATTGCAACTGCACAGAAAACGGACGAAGCGGCATGGTGTCATGTCGCTTCTTTTTTGTCTGCAGTGCGTTGTCGAGACGTCCGCGGACGTCAATATGCGGTTTACTAATTAAATGTACGCTATCGAGTACTAAACCTGCAGAGGTTGTTTTTCAGATTTCATATTAAAATAGGCGATTTCAAATGACGGGCTCAATCGATAGCAATATTTTTGACCTCGCACTTATCGCCATGTGGATCGAAGATTTCAGCGAGGTTAAGGCTCAGTTCGACGCATGGCGCAAAGGCGGCGTCTCCGATATTCGCGCCTTTTTGAAGAGTGACCTTTCAAGGGTCGGAGAATGCTCATCCAAAATACGCATAATGCGTGTGAACCGTAAAACCCTTGAGCTGTTCGAGGCGTCCGATATCGATCACCTCACAAGCAATCTCGACAAGGTATTCCGAGACGATATGTGGGAGACACATATCAACGAACTGGCCGAACTTTGGGACGGCAAAACCGAATTCACCGGCAACGCCGTCAACTACTCGCTATCCGGACAACGGCTGGATATTCAGTTACGCGGGTCCGTGATGCCGGGATATGAAGACACGCTCGGCCAGCTTCTCATTACAACCGAAAATGTGACCGAGCGGGAAGCGGCAAGGCGCGCCGAGGAGGAACATCGACGCTATGCCGAGGGCGTGTTCGAACATTCTCCGGTTTCTCTCTGGATTGAGGATTTCAGTGGTATACACGCGCTGATCGAAGGCGTTCGAGAGCGTGGCATTGAAGACTTCCGCGTCTTCACCGATGTTCACCCCGAATTCGTCCGCCAGTGCCTGGCTGAAATCAGGGTCATTGACGTGAACCAGGCCACTTTGGACCTGTTCTGCGCACCAGATCGGCAAACATTATTGGTGCGGCAATCCGAGATCTTTCGGGGCGAGACGGAAAAGCCGTTCCGGGAGCAATTGGTCGATCTCTGGGAGGGGCGTCTCTATCACAGCCGCGAAGTGGTCAATTATGCGCTCGATGGTTCCGAGCGTCACATCCTGCTCAATTTTTCCGTGTTTCCGGGCCATGAGGCCGATTGGTCTCGTGTGCAGGTCGCATTGACCGACATCACCGCTCGCAAGAAGGCTGAAGCCTATCTGGAATATCTCGGAAAACACGACATTCTCACCAAGCTTCATAACCGTGCCTTCTATACTGACGAGCTCAACAGATTGGAGAGAAAGTCTCTCCGTCCGGTGTCAGCCATCGTAATTGATCTCAATGGACTGAAAGAAGCCAATGATCAGCTTGGTCATGATGCTGGCGATGCGCTTTTGCGGCGCTTCGGCGAGGTGCTCAATGGCGTCGCAAAGGCACCAAATCATGCAGCCCGCATTGGGGGCGATGAATTTGCTATCCTGATGCCGGGCGCGGATCAACACGCGGCGCACGCTTTGGTCGAGACGGTCTACGAGATCTTGAAGATCAACAACCAGTTCTATTCGGACGCGCCGCTCAGCATTTCACTCGGTATGGCAACCAGCGAGCCTGGCGAGAGCATGGAATCGCTGATGAAACGGGCCGACATCCTGATGTACGATAACAAGCGTGCCTATTACGCGACGAAGGCATCCAAACTAGCAAAAGCTTGACCCTGCTTTCGCGATAATCGTAATTGCGCACAGGGACGGCAACAGCGACGAGGGATCAGCGCCCCGCCATCTTGGCTAGGCGCTCCGGATATCTACCACCAGCCACCTTCGCAGGCGAAAGCAGTTCACCCAGTGTGTCGGCTTCCGTCTTGCTCAGAATAACATCTGCTGCGGCTACATTCTTTTCCAGGTTTGCGATCTTCGTCGTGCCGGGAATGGGAACGATAAAATCGCCCTGTGCCAGCACCCATGCGAGGGCCAATTGTGCGGCCGTAACGCCCTTTTCGGCAGCCATGTCTTCGAGCAATTGAACGAGTGCCAGATTGGCGTCGAAGTTCTCCGCCTGGAAGCGGGGCAGGGTGCGGCGAAAATCGTCGGCAGCCAGCCCGTCCAGTTTCTTCAATCCACCTGTGAGCGTTCCGCGACCGAGAGGGGAAAACGGTACGAAGCCGATACCAAGCTCGCGGCAGGTATCCAGAACGCCATTCTGCTCGACGTCGCGCGACCACAGGGAATATTCGCTCTGGATGGCTGCGATCGGGTGCGTTGCGTGAGCACGGCGAAGCGTGTCTGCGCTTGCTTCAGAAAGCCCGATGGCCTTCACCTTGCCCTGTGAAACCAGATCGGCCATGGCCCCGACGGTGTCTTCGATTGGAACCGCAGGGTCAACGCGATGCTGGTAGAACAGGTCGATAACGTCGGTATCCAGACGCTTCAATGAGGCCTCAGCAACTGCGCGCACATTCTCCGGTGTGCCATCTGTGCCGACCATCATTTCGCCGGCGGGCTTGGAGGCATCGATCCTGAAACCGAATTTGGTGGCGATCTTGACCTTGTCGCGCATCGGTTTCAACGCCTTGCCGACAAGGCTCTCGTTGATATAGGGGCCGTAGACTTCGGCTGTGTCGAACAACGTGACGCCAAGATCAACAGCGCGGTGGATGGTGTCAATCGACGCGCTGTCGTCCTGTGAGGGGCTATAGCCATGGCTCATGCCCATGCAGCCAAGTCCGAGCGCGGAGACGGAAAGGGAACCCAGGTTTCTGTTCTTCATGGCGAGAAACTTTCTTTGAAATCCATATCTCTCTGTTCTGAGATATTTCACCGTAGACCGCTGAATTATCATTTGGAATAGCTGTAATTTTGATCGGCTTGTTCTATTAAATAGAACAATGAACAGAGCGCAACTTTCCCAACTAGCCGTTCTCGCCATCGTGGCCGAAACATCCAGCTTCAGGAAGGCAGCCGCAGAGCTGGGCATAGCCCCGTCTGCCGTCAGCCACGCCGTATCAGCGCTGGAAGAGAGCCTTGGCATCCGTCTGCTGGCGCGCACCACCCGCAGCGTGTCACCCACCCAGGAAGGCAGGCAATTGCTTGCCACTTTGACTCCTGCCCTGGCAGAAATTAGAGCGGCACTCGACACTTTGTCAGAGACCAGATCCAGGCCGGCCGGGACCTTGCGCATCACTTTACCACGCCTGGCGGCAGAGCACCTTATCGCACCTCGATTGGGAGAGTTTAGCATTCTCTACCCCGACATCGCGTTGGAACTGGTCGCGAACGACAGTTTTGAAGACATCGTTGAACAGGGATTCGATGCCGGCCTCCGTCTCGGTGAGCATCTGGAAGCTGATATGGTGGCAGTCAAAGCCAGCGGCATGTGGCGTGGCGCCATCGTCGCAGCACCTCGCTACTTTGAGCGCTATCCTGTCCCGACGCAGCCGAGTGATCTCATGGCCCACCGCTGCATACGGCGGCGATTCGCCAGTGGCCGAATTTACCGCTGGGAGCTTGAAAAAGACGGCAAGGCCGTGATCGTCGATGTCGCCGGCACGCTCACTCTTCCCGATGATCGGGCAATCCTTGCTGCCTGCCTGGATGGGGCAGGACTGGCCTTCGTATTCGAAACCCGCATTCAGGACGAATTGGCCGACCGTCGGTTGATCCGGGTCATGGAAGACTGGTGCGAACCCTTCGACGGCTTCTATATCTACTATCCAACCCGTCGCCAGATGCGTCCGGCTTTGAGGGCATTTGTCGATTTTTTCCGCCACAAGGGCTGAAGCAAAATCAGGTTTCGAGCTCGATCTGGTAGCACACGAACCCATTTGCGTCGCAGTAACTGTCGTACAGTTTGCGCGCTTGTGCGTTGTCGTTTGCCGTATGCCAATAAAGCCGGCACCAGCCATTGGTGTGGCATATGGTCAACAGATCATCGATCAGCGCCCGCCCGATACCTTTGCCGCGGATTGTCTCGTCGACAAACAGGTCTTCGAGGTAACACGTCGGTGTCATTTCCCATGTGGTCTCATGGATAAGATGGATGGCGAACCCGGCCACCTGTCCATCAACAATGGCAAGGCGCGCATTGATCGGCGAGTTCGGATCGAGGATACGCGCCCAGGTATGGGCCGTCACCTCCTCTGAAACATCGGCTTTGTAGAATGTGAGATAGGCCGCCCAGTATCGTCGCCATGCAGCTTCGTCGGCTTCAGTGGGATTGCGGATTTCGACGCTCATCGATCACGCCCCTGCGGCGTTAAGCTGCGCCATCTGGTCGGCGCTAAGGCTCAGTTTGCCGGCAGCGATAATTGCGTCCAGTTGTTTCAGGCTCGTGGCGGATGCGATGGGCGCAGTAATACCGGGGCGCGCGGCGACCCAGGCTATCGCAACAGCTGCTGGTGTCGTTCCCGTCTCCTTCGCAATGCTGTCGAGCGCGCCAAGGATCGCAAATCCTCTGTCATTCATGTATTTGGACATATTGCCTCCGCGCGCTTTGCCTTCCGCATCTTCGGCCTTGCGATATTTTCCGCTGAGAAAGCCCGAGGCCAAGGCAAAATAGCTGATGACGCCGATATCATTTTCCTGGCAGAGCTCCGAAAGCGGACCGTCGAAAGTGTCCCTTGTATAGAGATTATATTCGGGCTGGATCACATCGTAGCGCGGCAGACCGGATTTCTCGCTCGCTTCAAACGACGACTTCAACTGTTCAGCGTTGAAGTTCGAGCAGCCGATCGCCCGGATCTTTCCCTGTTCCTTGAGCTTGGCGAATGCTCCAAGCGTCTCCTCGTGTGAACGTCCCTCTTCCGGAAAGTGCGAGAGATAGAGATCGATATAGTCCGTCTGCAGACGCCTCAGCGAGTTTTCGACGGCCTTAAGTATCCACGTTGCCTGGAGGCGTTTTTCATCGCCCCACATCGGATGCCCGACTTTGGTGACGATAATCGCCTTGTCGCGTATGACACTCCCGCGCTTCAGCCACTCGCCGATCACTCTTTCGCTTTCGCCACCTTCATGGCCGTCGACCCAGGTGGAATAAACATCGGCTGAATCGATGGCATTGAAGCCTGCATCGAAGAATTTGTCGAGCAGATTGAAGGACGTCTCCTTGTCCGCTGTCCAGCCAAACACGTTGCCGCCGAAAACGACGGGGGCGATGGAAAGGCCGGTACGACCGAGTGCGCGCATTTGCATGGGAGACTCCGAGTAAATTAAATTCCAGTCTCCCAAGTAGTGCATTCGATGTCTGCCGGAAAGGCCACATCCCAAACTCAGTCACTGGCGGGAAAATGTGATTGTCCCTGTCGCATGTATCAAGTGGACTGGCGGTAGTGGCTAGGTGGCCGGTCATAGTGTCTGGACCAGGCACGGCGCAGGTGGCGGCTCGAGGCAAATCCTGCACGCTCTGCGATCCCTTCGATGTCGATCCGCGACTGGCTCAAAAGATCGTGCACCAGCGTGACCCGCATCAGATTGACGTAGTCGATCACAGTCATTCCGGTTTGCTCGCGAAACAGTCGCGAAAGGTGTCTTTCGCTCAGATGCGCGACATCTGCCAGCCGTCCGAGCGACCAGTCTGCCGACGGTTCCCCCATGATGGCATCCTGTGCCCGGTGTATGGACGGATGAATGTGATTGCGCCCAGAGAGCCAGGGGGAGAGCTGCGGATCTGAGCCGCTGCGCCGCATATAGATCACCATGGTGCGCGCGACCTTTAGCGCGACAGCGGGAGATGTCAGGCGAGACACCAGCTGCAGCATCAGATCTGAACCTGTCGAAATGCCAGCGCTCGACATGCGAACTCCGTCTTCTACATACAGTCGGTTTTCAAGCACCCGTGCCGCCGGCGCAATGCGTTGCAATTGCTCAATGCAGTCCGCATGCGTAGTGCACTCGTAGCCGTCCAGCAGGCCTGCAGCGCCGGCAAGCAATGCACCGGAGCATATGGTGACAAGATTGACACCGGGATGCACGGTCTCAGCCAGCCATTTCGAGATTACTTGTCTTTCAGCTTTCTCGGACGGCTCGTCGTTCCAGCGCGTCATCGCGCCAGAAATAACCACATAGGCACCCTCAGGCAGCGCGCCTGGCAAGGGTTCCAGATTGGCGAGTGTCAATCCGATCGACGTGGTCTGCTCCCGGCTGACGGCAAGGAAGTGCAATTCGAAAGATAGCTCGCTTTGTGCCGCATTGGCATAACGCAAGACCTCAAGCGGCCCGGCCACGTCCACCAGCAGACAATGCGGCGGCAATACCGTGTAGACAGGAATAACCCGAGCGGTTGAGATCTCGCAGTCCATCATGCAGCGGCGCTCAACATATCGAGGGCTTCGCCGACGGTCGCGATCCGCGCGAAGCGACCGGCCAGAACGAGTTCCGTTCTCGCCTTTATCTCGGCCGCGCTATAAGTCGTGCCGGACGCATGCGTCATCGCAAATGTGAGCGTGGCGTCCGAGACGAAATCAACGATATAGCCAAGATCGGAAGCATGGCGCGTTGTCGTTTCGCAGCACTGCTCCGTGCGGATGCCGGACACGATCAGGCGGGTGATGCCGTGTTGCCTGAGCCAGATATCAAGTTCCGTTCCGACCAGCGCTGAATGGCGGCTCTTGTAAAAGACGACGTCTGGCGCGATGGACAGGCCTTCGAGAGTGCGAACATGTCCACTATCGCGATGAAAGGGGCCGTCGCCGTCGCTGTGAAAAATCTGGATCACCGGCAGACCTTTGGCGCGCGCGCCATCGATGAGTGCCTGCTGGTTGGTCAAGAACTCCGGCACATTGTCCTCGCTCCACGAAGGGCGATGCCGAAAGGACTCCTGAACGTCGATGACAAGCAATGCGGTTTTGGGACTTGCAGACATTTTGTTTATCTCCAGATGCAGGCTACATCCGAATAATATCCCTGATGTTCAAGCGGAAAAGCACTTTTGGAGACGAAGATAGGACATATTGAGCCATTGCATAGCATGATGGCCGATCATTTTATGTCCTCTCTGTGCCATCCAGCGTTGCAGCGTCGGGGCAATGCCGTTAGCTTTCGCCCAACAAATTCGTGGAGGAAAAATCATGTTGCGTTTCGGTATAATGTCGACAGCCAAGATCGGTCAGGAGCTCGTTGTTCCAGCCATTCAGGATGCTGAAAATTGTGTGGTCACGGCCATCTCCAGTCGTGATCCAGCGCGGGCACGCAGCATGGCAGATCGCTTTTCGGTCCCGCACGCCTTCGGATCTTACGAAGAAATGCTGGCATCCGACACAATTGATGCCGTCTATATTCCTCTGCCGACATCCCAGCATGTGGAATGGGCGATCAAGGCTGCCGATGCCGGCAAACACGTTCTGTGCGAAAAGCCGATAGCGCTGAAAGCCAGTGACATCGACGCAGTGATCGAGGCGCGTGACCGCAATGGTGTAGTGGTCAGTGAGGCCTATATGGTCACCTATTCGCCGGTCTGGAAGAAAGTCCGCTCGCTTCTAGCCGAAAAGGCCATTGGTCAATTGCGCCATGTGCAGGGCGCTTTCACCTACTTCAACCGCGACCCGCACAATATGCGAAACATCCCATCCCTGGGCGGTGGCGGACTTCCCGATATCGGCGTCTACCCGGCGATCACGACACGGTTCTCCACCGGCAAGGAGCCCGTGCGTGTGCAGGCGACGACGGATCGTGATCCAGTATTCGGCACAGACATCTATTCCAGCGTGAAGGCCGACTTCGGCGACTTTGAGCTGAGCTTTTATATCTCCACCCAGCTCGCCAACCGACAGATCATGGTGTTCCACGGCACGGAAGGATTCATAGAGGTAAAATCCCCGTTCAATGCCGACCGCTGGGGGGCCGAGGAAGTAGAGCTTTCAAACCAGTCTCATGCCAGATCGGAAATTTTCCGCTTCCCCGATAGCCGTCAGTACAAATTGGAAGCAGAGGCCTTCGCTTCCGCAGCGAAAGGGGGCCAGAATGAACTGGTGTCCTTGGAAAATTCAAAGGCCAATCAGAAGTTTATCGACGCCATCTATCGTGCAAGCGAAAGGGACGGCTGGGAAAACATCTGACGTTTAGCGCCGGAAGACGAAGCGCGAATAGCCAAAAAAGCTGAAACCCATAGCGGCAATGGATGAGAAGACCAGTGCCGCAAATGGATTGAGCGTTGGAATGGTCAGCAGTAGACCAGTGAATATGAGATAGTTCACCAGGGCCGATGTCAGGCCGACCGAACCATAGCGAAAGCCCTCGCGGATAACGGAATATCGCGAGGCCCCGAAGGTGAAACGCCGATTGAGATACCAGGTCGCAGCAAGCGCGGTCAGGATCGCCAGTGCACGTGCCGGAATGGCACTTATCGGTGTGAACGTCAGAAGAAGCGCGAGCATCGATGCGTCCACAAGGAAGCCGGCACCGCCAACGACCGCGAAACGCAAAAGCCGCATCATGCCGCTTTTCTCGCCTTGCGCTTTCGCGGAGCTGTGTTGGTTTCAACCACATCCGCGACAGTGCTTGATGAGGCCTGTCCCATGACCGGCAGCGACATATAGTGGATGCGCAGCTGTTCGGCGCGCGCACGCGCCAGCGAATCGAGAATGGTGCCTGCGGTCAATAGCAGCAGCGACATCATCATCAGCGCCATGGAAAACACCCATGTCGGCATCCGATCAACGAGGCCTGTCTGAAAATACGAATAGAGGACCGGCGCCATGAAAATCAGGCTGCTGCTCATGAGTACACCGGCAAAGAGACCGAAGAAGGCAAAGGGCCGAGTTTCCTTCATCAAGGTTGCAAACATCCAGAGGATCTTCAGCCCGTCGCGAACCGTCGAAAGCTTGGAATGCGATCCTTCCGGACGCCGTCCATAATCCAGTTCAAGCTCGCAGACCGGCAATTTGAGCCGCAAGGCATGGACGGACATTTCTGTCTCGATCTCGAAACCGTTGGAAACGGCCGGAAAACTTTTCACATAGCGCCGAGAAAACGCCCTGTAGCCTGACAGGATGTCTGTAAAGCCCGGACCGAACATTACGCGATAGATCTGGTTGAACAACCGGTTTCCGAAGGCATGACCATTGCGCCCGGCATCGGCATGAACGCCACGTCGCGTTCCCACCACCATATCTGCGCGTTCGGTAATCAGCGTGCGTATCAGATCTTCGGCATCGCCAGCGGCATAGGTGCCGTCGCCATCTGCCATCAAATAGATATCCGCTTCGATATCTGCAAACATGCGGCGCACCACGTGACCCTTGCCCTGACGGCGCTCGCGAAAGACGGTGGCGCCGGCCAGCATGGCGTGAAGCGCCGTGCCATCGGTTGAATTGTTGTCGTAGACGTAGACATGAGCACTGGGTAGCGTTTCGCGAAATGCGCGCACCACTTCGCCCACGGTCGCAGCTTCGTTGTAGCAGGGCAACAGCACTGCGATCTCGTGGTCGGTCTTCTCGGAATCGAGCATCTGCTTGGCAATCCTGTCGGGCAGCGGTCTCATGCGCGCCAGACTTTACTATTTCTTGAGAAGGTTAAGGCTAGGTTTCGGGGGATTGATGCTTATGAGATATTTTCGCCGGACACCCAGTCGCCGGCAGGAACAGGCGATATGGCAAGCAGTGCAGATGCAGAGACATCTAAGCGGGAGCGTTTTTCATTCTGGCGTTACTATTGGCCGTCCGTTCTGGTTTACAGCGCGCTTCTCATTTTGGCCCTCCTGGCGATAACCCTGCCCTGGTCCAACGATTATGTTGGTAAGGACAATGATGACGTCATGCGTCTCGTGCAGGTTCGTGATTTTTTAGCAGGCCAGGGCTGGTTCGATCTCGTGCAGAAACGGCTGGGCCTCGATGGCGGCACCTTGATGCATTGGTCGCGATTGGTGGATCTGCCAATCGCGGCGTTGATTATGTCATTTAAGCTGTTTCTTGCGCCGGAAAGCGCTGAGGCAGCAGCACTTGCCGTTTGGCCTCTGGTGCTCGTCATTCCGCTCGTAGCCGGTATCGGCCTTGCCGGTCGTCGCGTGGGAAGCGCACAGACGATGCACATAACCATGGGCTTTACGGTACTCATGGTTTTGACCAGCAATCGTTTCCTTCCCGGCTCCATTGACCATCATAATGTGCAGCTTGGCCTGGTCGCGATCATCCTTGCCATGCTGGTTGACCCGCGAAGACGGGCGCTTAGCTTTGCAGTCGCTGGCTTCGCCTCAGCCCTTGCCATCGCGATCGGTGCAGAGACCACACCGCTGATCGTCACGGTTTGCCTCGTGGTTGCTGTGATGTGGGCATGGCATGGCGTCGCTTTTGCCCGCCCTGCAATGGCGTTTTCCGTTGCAATTGCCGTCAGCATCTCTGTTTTGTTCTTCGCAACAGTACCGGCCAGCCGATATTCACAGGTCACCTGCGACAGTCTTTCTCTGGGCTATTACGGGCTTGTATCAATCGGCGGGCTCGTTCTTCTCCTGTCAGTACTGTTTACCAGTCGTTTTGGCAGGCTTGTGCGGTTTGCTATCCTCGGTTTTGACGGAATGCTGATGGCTGGCGCGGCTTTGACGCTCGCGCCGCAATGCATTGGAAATCCGCTCAGCAGTCTCGATCCGCTGCTTGTCACATTGTGGTTGGACAATGTGAGCGAAGCGCAATCCATCTTTTCCGAATTGAGAAACGATCCTGGAATCGTTGGCGGCTTCTATGCACCCGGTCTTTTCGCAATTGCCATTTGTGGATTCCGCATCTGGCAACGTGATCGTGTTGAATTGCACGCACTGTTGCTGCCTCTCCTGTTGGTCAGTGCGTTGATTGCGTTTGTTCAGGTACGAGGCTCGATCTTTCTCAATCTGGTTGCAATCGTGCCATCGGCCTTGCTGGTCAGTGAGCTTCGCCAGATATCCAATCGAGATTCGGAAAATGTCTCGAAGGGTTTCGCATTCGTCACGGCCACACTCTTTTCGGTGCCGAGTTTCTGGGCGCTTGGTGGGACCATGCTGACCGAAGGGACGGCCGGTCTCACCAACAGGATGGAGAACGTAATATCCTCAGGCACAGACACTTCGCCAACGAGCTGCACGTCCCGCCGATCAATGCAGCAACTTCTAAGCCTGAAGCCAGGTCTGGTGGCGGCACCGTCGAACAGTGGCGTCGACATACTTCGGTTTACCGAAAACAGGGTTCTCTCCGCTCCCTACCATCGCAATCAAGGCGGTATGCTCACCGAACTGCATATCGGTCTTGCGCAGCCAGACGAAGCGGATGCGTTCCTGCGCGGTGCAGACGTCGCGACGATAGCCTTTTGCCCGGATGATGTGCAGACGGAAATGATCATCGCGATGAAGCCTGACGGTCTGTATGCGGCGCTGAGCCGCGGAGAGGTGCCTGCCTATCTGAAGGCTTTGCCAAAGGATCCAGAATCGGGGTTCCAGATCTACCAGGTCGAGCTGCCTGACTTGAAATAACGTCCTTGTTGGCGCCTGAAAATTGTGTCCGGCCTGCCTGCCTGTACTGATCTTGGCCCGGTTTTGGGTTACGAGAAGGCATGGCCAATTTGTTAAGCGATGATTCGCCCACCAATCTCACCGAATTCTCGGTGTCCGAACTCTCCGGATCGATCAAGCGGACGGTTGAAACCGCATTTGATCATGTGAGGGTGCGTGGTGAAATTTCTGGCTATCGCGGTCCGCACTCATCAGGTCACGCCTATTTTGCCCTGAAGGATGACCGGTCGCGCATCGATGCCGTGATCTGGAAGGGCAATTTCTCCAAGCTGAAGCACCGTCCCGAAGAGGGGATGGAGGTAATTGCAACCGGCCGGGTCTCGACGTTCCCTGGGTCCTCAAAATACCAGATCATCATCGAAACCATTGAACCTGCCGGCGCCGGCGCCTTGATGGCGCTGATCGAGGAGCGGAAACGCAAACTGGGTGCCGAAGGCCTGTTTGATGCATCGCGCAAACAGCTGTTGCCGTTCATGCCCAAAGTGATTGGTGTGGTGACGTCACCGACAGGTGCCGTTATCCGCGATATTCTGCACCGTATATCGGACCGTTTCCCGGTCCATGTCGTCGTCTGGCCGGTCAAGGTGCAGGGCGAGGGCTGCGGGCACGAAGTTGCCAGTGCCATCAATGGCTTCAACGCCATGACGCCTGGAGGACCAATCGCGCGTCCGGACGTCCTGATCGTCGCGCGTGGCGGTGGCAGTCTGGAAGATCTGTGGGGCTTCAATGATGAAATCGTGGTGCGGGCGGCGGCGGCCAGCGAAATACCGCTGATTTCGGCCGTCGGACACGAAACAGACTGGACACTGATCGATTATGCCGCCGATGTGCGGGCACCGACGCCAACAGGCGCTGCGGAGATGGCCGTTCCGGTCAAGGTGGAGCTCGAAGCTCAGGTCGCCAACCTTGCGGCTCGTCTGTCGGGTGCCTCAAGCCGGCAGATGGATTTGCGCCGCCAGAATGTGCGCGCCCTTGCCCGTGCGCTTCCCTCGCTCGATCAATTGCTTGCTCTTCCGCGCCGTCGTTTCGATGAAGCCGCAGCGGGCCTTGGCAGAGGGTTGGAGCGCAACACCATCGCCAAGCGTCACGGCTTCGAAAAGGTGGCGACCCGCCTGACGCCCGACACGCTGTCGCGCCGTTTTTCCGATTGGCGAAATCGCCTGAATGAACGCTCTGCACTCTCCGATCGCATTCTTGAGCGTCTTATCGACCGCCAGCGCGCGCGTCTTGATCGTTTTGATGCAACACTGAGTGCCGTGCCATCCAGACTAACGGCGCAGATTGATCGCAGCCGTGATCGGTTTGATGCTCTGAGCCGTCGCGCCGAAAGCGCGGTCAGCAACGACCTGCGCCGCGCACGTCAGATGCTGTCTGCCCAAGAGCGCATGTTGCAGTCGCTATCCTACAAAAATGTGCTCAATCGTGGCTATGCGGTAATCCGGGATGAAAGCGACAAGCCGGTATCTCGCGCTGCGTCTCTGTTGGATGGCCAGCGGATTGCCATTGAATTCGGTGATGGCCGCGTTGATGCGGTGACCGGAGAAGGCGCTGGCGGTCCGGTGGCGGGCAGCGGTGGAGCGAGCCCGAAAAAGGCGGCTGCGGCCAAGTCCTCGGTCAAGGAAGCAAAGCAGCGGAGTCCCGTCAGCGACAATCCGCCGCCAAAACAGGGCAGCCTTTTCTGAGGTTTGCTTGGATGCCGTATGGGCATGCATCTGGGATCCCAAGAAGCTCGCGGGTGTCTGATTTTGACAGTCCCCATTCTTTTTTGGCTCCGGCCGCCCTATCTCCTGTTGAAACGGCATCATCATCAGGAGTTCCCCAATGAAGACCATTGCTGCCTTGTTTATTGTTCTGGCTGCCCTCGCGGCGGCCACACCATCGGCATATGCTGATCAAAGTAGGATTGCCGAGATTATCTTCGGCAAGGATTATCATGACGGTGTCATTGCAGTTCCGGTGGGACAGGATAGCCGACGCCATGGCCGTTCTGGAGAAGCGCTGGCAATTTATCCGCTTCCGGTCACGATCAAAGAGGCGCAGGCAGACGTGTCCAGCGATCCGGCGTTGTTGGCGGCACTGGATAGGCGCAATATCGCCGTTCACAATGTCCTGAAGGTCGACACCGCCGCAAATGGCGGACATGTTATCTACTACCGCTGATTAATAAGGCGGTTGGGAAAAAGAGATGCCCCTGCCTTCGTAGTAGGGGCATAAAATATTTATTGTCTCAAACCCATTCGCCGCCGCGCATGACCGGCGTCACGCTGCCATCGGCTCTCACGCCGTCGATGTCGACCTTGTCGGAACCGATCATCCAGTCGATATGGATCAGGCTCGAATTTCCGCCCTGCGCCGTGATCTGTTCCTGTGACAACGAGGCACCGTCGAGGAAGCACTTGGAATAGCATTGGCCAAGGGCGATGTGGCACGACGCGTTTTCGTCGAACAGCGTATTGTAAAACAGGATGCCGGATGCCGAGATCGGTGACGAGTGCGGAACCAAGGCCACCTCTCCAAGACGTCGCGCACCCTCATCGGTATCAAGAACTTTCTGCAGCACTTCTTCGCCCTTGGAGGCTTTCGCCGCAACGATACGACCGCCTTCGAAACGCACTTTGATGTCGTCGATCAGAGTGCCTTGATGCGAGAGCGGCTTGGTCGAGGATACCGTGCCTTCGACCTTGAGCGCATGCGGTGTCGTGAAGACCTCTTCCGTCGGAATATTCGGATTGCAGGTGATGCCGTTTTTCGCAACCGATGCGCCACCATGCCATTCATGGCCGTCAGCAAGTCCAACCCTCAAATCGGTACCCGGACCGGTAAAATGCAGTGCTGAGAAACGCTCGCCATTCAGCCACGTGGAACGGCTGCGCAGCTGAGCATTATGATCGCCCCAGGCAGCGATCGGATCCGCCACATCGACCCGTGACGCGGCGAAAATCGCATCGGCCAGTTTCTTCACGGCCTCCTCTTCAGCAAGGCCCGGAAAGACAAGCTTTGCCCATGCAGGATTGGGATAGGAGCAGATGTGCCAGTTGATGTCGAAATTGGATATGTGCTCGAGCGCTGGCTTGTATGCCATTGAATTTGCCTTGTTGGCACGGGCCACCTTCGCCGGATCTTGCGCGGACAACATCATCGGGTTGTCACCGGCGATGGCAAGCCGTGCAGCGCCATTTTCGAAGGCCTTGGCCATGCCGTCATAGAGCCAGCCGGACGCCTTGTCGAAGCTCTCGTCCGGTGCGTGTGCGTAACGGGAAAGTGTCATGTCTTCATCGGCAAAGAACGTCGTGACAATTCCGGCGCCCGCCATATAGGCATGCTTGGTGATCAGGCGTGCGAGGGGCAGAGCCGCCATCGGCGCGGTCATGACCAGATCCTGTCCACGCTCTAGCCTCAGCCCAACCTGTACAGCGACTTCCGCGAGCTTTTCCAGTTTGACGGGATCGATGGATGTTTCAAATCTTGGCAATACGGTCATGACATTTCCGGCTTTCGTTAACGTATGGCTAGAGACTTAAGAGCCTTTGCCGCCAAATTGAAGCGCGAAACGAAAATTATCGCCGCAATCATGCCCAAGGGGGCAGGCGCAGAAGGAGCGTGCTCAGAAAATCACCCTCGTCAAGCGACCAGTGCCGCGATCACAGCCCGTAGAACCCGCTGCGCATCTCTGGGATCTAACCTCACCTGCAGGCCCCGCTGACCACCATTCAAATAGACCAGCGAATGGTCCAGTGACTCCACTTCCATCGCTGTCGGAACGGGCTTCTTCTGGCCGAACGGACTGATGCCGCCGACATGATATCCCGTCAAACGCTCTGCATCCGTCGGCTTCATCATTGATGCGGATTTGCCGCCAAAGGCAGCAGCCAGCTTCTTCATGCTGACTTCGCGGTCGGAGGGCACGATCACGCAGACCGGTTTGCCATCAAGCTCAGCCATCAGCGTTTTCAAAACCCGAGACGGGTCTTCGCCCAACGCTTCCGCGGCCTGAATGCCAATGCGCTCTGTGGCTGGCTGGTAAACATAGGTGTGAACGGTGAACGAAATACCGGACTTGTCGAGGACTTGAGTAGCGCGCGTCGTCTTGGACATTGCGCTCGTTACTCAGAGAAGAAAGTGTCGTAAGTGTCTGGCTTAAACCCGACGATCAGCCGGTCATCCGAGACAAGAACCGGCCTCTTGATCATCGAGGGTTGCTCAAGCATCAACGCTATTGCTTTGTCTTGGTCGAGATCGGCCTTTGCCTCGGGCGGCAACTTCTTGAAGGTCGTTCCTGCCTTGTTCAGCAGAACCTCCCAACCGGCTTTTTCAGCCCAGATCTCAAGCGATGGACGGTCGATGCCTGCCGACTTGTAGTCATGGAACACGTAAGCTTGCCCATGATCATCCAGCCACTGACGGGCCTTTTTTATCGTATCGCAGTTCTTGATTCCGTAGATCGTGAGGGTCATCAAGCGCACCGACTGAGTAGAATTATTAAGGAAAGGGCGACTCCCGGCAAAGCGCCGGAAGCGCAAGCGTGACGCTGAGACTTACTCGTTCTCGGCAGCCTCCATGGTGTCCAGCACCGGCATAGACGTGATGTTGTAACCGGAATCGACGAAATGCACCTCACCGGTCACACCACGCGACATATCCGAAAGCAGGTAGGTCGCTGACGAACCGACATCGTCGATTGTCACGGTCCGGCGCAGCGGTGAATTCTTCTGCTGCCATGACAACATGGCGCGTGCATCAGCAATACCGGCGCCAGCAAGCGTACGGATCGGACCGGCTGATATGGCGTTCACGCGAATGCCGCGCGGGCCGTAATCGCCAGCCAGATAACGCACCGAGGCTTCTAGTCCTGCCTTGGCAACGCCCATGACGTTGTAGTTCGGCATGATCCGCTGCGAACCATTATAGGTCAGCGTCAGCATCGAGCCGCCATCGGTCATCAACTCCGCTGCGCGCTTCGCGATTTCCGTGAAGGAGAAGCAGGAGATTACCATCGTGCGCACGAAGTTCTCACGCGACGTATCGGCATAGAGGCCCTTCAACTCATTCTTGTCGGAAAAGCCGACGGCGTGAACGACGAAATCGATCTTGCCCCAACGTTCCTTGATCGCGGCCATGGTCGCGTCAACGGATGCGAGATCCTCGACATCGCAAGGCAGCACAAAATCCGAGCCAAGTTCGGCCGCAAGCGGTTTGACCCGCTTGCCCAGAGCATCCCCCTGATAGGTGAATGCAAGCTCAGCGCCTTGAGCGGCAAGTGTCTTGGCGATGCCCCAGGCAATCGAATGGCTGTTGGCGACGCCCATAATGAGGCCGCGCTTGCCCTGCATGATACCGTTCATAGGCGTTACCCGTTGTGACGCTGGAAGACCAGCGTGGCGTTCGTGCCGCCAAACCCGAAGGAGTTCGAAAGGACCGTGTCGATCTTGGCGTTGTCGATACGCTCGCGAACAATCGGCACACCGTCGAATTCAGGGTCGAGCTCGGTGATATGCGCGCTTTCACCGATAAAGCCCTCCTGCATCATTAGCAGGCCATAGATCGATTCCTGCACGCCGGCTGCGCCGAGCGAATGGCCCGTCAGAGACTTGGTCGACTGGACATGAGGAATATCCTGTCCGAAGACCTCGCGAATTGCGCCGATCTCCTTGCTGTCGCCCACCGGTGTCGAAGTACCATGGGTATTGATGTAGTCGACCTTGCCTTTGACAGTCGAAAGCGCCTGTCGCATGCAGCGGATTGCGCCTTCGCCTGAGGGGGCAACCATGTCGTAGCCGTCGGATGTTGCGCCATAGCCGGTCAGTTCTGCGTAGATCTTCGCGCCGCGGGCCTTTGCATGTTCCAGCTCTTCAAGAACCAGAACGCCAGCACCACCAGCGATGACGAAGCCGTCGCGGCTGACGTCGTAGGCGCGGGATGCTGTAGTTGGCGTGTCATTGAACTTTGAGGACATGGCACCCATCGCGTCGAACAGGTTCGACATGGTCCAGTCGAGATCTTCGTGACCGCCGGCAAACATGATGTCCTGCTTGCCCCATTGGATGAGCTCTGCAGCATTGCCGATGCAATGGGCCGACGTCGAGCAGGCTGACGAAATCGAGTAGTTCACGCCATGGATCTTGAACCATGTGGCAAGCGTCGCAGACGCCGTCGACGACATGGCTTTCGGCACGGCAAATGGGCCAATGCGTTTGGGGCTGTTGTTCTTGATCGTGGTTTCGGCCGCATCGACCACGGTGCGTGTAGAAGGACCACCTGAACCCATGACGATGCCGGTGCGCTCATTGCCGCTATAGTCGGACTCTTCCAGTCCGGAATCGGCAATCGCCTGCTTCATCGCCACGTGGTTCCAGGCACCACCTTGCGACAGAAAGCGCATTGCGCGGCGATCAACGAGGTCAGTCGGATCGAGGTCCGGCTTGCCCCATACGTGGCAGCGGAAGCCATGCTCAGCAAAATCTGGAGAGAATGATATCCCGGACTTCGCTTCGCGCAGGGACTTCGTCACTTCTGCAGCATCGCGTCCGATCGAGGAAACAATTCCGAGACCCGTAACAACAACCCGTCTCATGATAAGACCTTTTCTCGTTTCACGCCTTCGCGTGGGCCAGCTCTTTAAGCGGCCTTGTCCTTGGACAGACCAACGCGAAGGTCTGTCGCCTGATAGATAACTTCACCGTCAGCCTTGACCCAGCCATCGGCTGTGCCAAGCACGAGCCTGCCACGCATGACGCGCTTGAAGTCGATACCGTATTCGATGAGCTTCGTTTCCGGGCGAACCATGCCCTTGAATTTGACTTCGCCGGTGGAAAGAGCCATGCCGCGGCCTGGTTCGCCAAGCCAGCCAAGGAAGAAGCCGGTAATTTGCCACATTCCGTCAAGGCCCAGGCAACCGGGCATGATCGGATTTCCCTGGAAATGGCAAGGGAAGTACCAGTCATCAGGCTTCACATCGTATTCGGCTCGGATATAGCCCTTGTCGAAAGTTCCGCCAGTTTCCGAAATGTCGGTGATGCGGTGAACCATCAGCATGGGCGGCAGAGGAAGCTGTGCGTTGCCGGGGCCGAAAAGCTCCCCACGGCCGCAGGCCAGAATCTCGTCATAATTGAAGCTGGATTGTCTGTCTGTCATATACTTTTTCTCCTCCCCCTCGGCTGTCGTAGCCATCGGAGATGTAGAGCAAGATCTTGGCGAATTGAAGCGGAACATTGATTCCCGCTCCAGTGTTTCGTTGTCCTGACCCTATCGCCCTTAGAGTTTGAACTCGCCGTCGCATACAGGAAGCAATTGGCTTCGGCCAGAGGGAAATACGTCAAATCATTCGAATTGCAACCGTTTGCCCCATATAGGGAGCTTGGAAAACTGTTGAAAGACGCGCTCTTAGAAGTTATATCCAGCAGCAGTATATCAACCAGAAGGGCCGGCAAGCCGGTGCCCATGGCGAATGGAGTGTGTGCCAAAGGTGCAAGTTGAAGCGAAACTGCGAAAGTCGGGTCTCCGTCCGACAAGACAACGTGTCGCTCTCGCGGACCTGCTTTTCGCCAAGGGTGATCGTCACCTGACGGTGGAAGAACTCCACGAGGAGGCAATCGCCGCCAACGTGCCCGTATCCTTGGCCACCGTCTACAACACCCTCCATCAATTTACCGAGGCTGGCCTTATTCGTGTGCTTGCGGTTGAGAGCGCAAAGACCTATTTCGACACCAATGTGTCCGACCACCATCACTTTTTCATCGAGGGCCAGAACGAGGTTCTCGATATTCCGGTGAGCAATCTCGAGATCGGCAATTTGCCTGAGCCACCGGAAGGCATGGAAGTCGCCCATGTCGATGTGGTCATCCGTCTGCGGCCAAAGGCGCGCTGACAATTCCCTCCCGAGATTTGGGTTTGGTAGGTGGCTTGTTACAGAAAACGAGCGCTAAGACTTTATGCTGCGTGCTGTTAAGAGACGCGCAAGGCCCGAATAGTATGCTTGGGTAGCCATTTGTCTGGAGCCAATACGCGGAGAAAGCCTTGCGTCTCGCATTCACCCTCTTGCTGAACCTGATGTTGATCCTTTCCGCCACAGCCGTGCACGCGCAGCAAAAGCTGCTGCGCGACCCGGAACTGTATGAAAGGCAGCATTTCGAAAAGCGTTGCGAGAGCGTGAAATATGGTGCTGACTTCATCAGTCGAATAGATATCAATAATGACGGCATCACCGATATGGTGGTCAATGAGGGTTCGATTATCTGTGACGGTGATCCAGGTCCCGATTGCAGCGAAGAGGGTTGCCCCTACAATTTCTATTTGCAGGTGAAAGAAGGCGGCTATTTCATGATCGCCACCGCCCAAATGTATGGCTACGACTTCATCAAGCGTTTCGGCAACATGGTCTTCGTCTTGAAGATGCATCCGAAATTCTGCGACCGCACCGACAGCAAGCCCTGTGAAATGACGGTCCGGGTCAAGGGAACCAAGTTCCTGACCATCTCAAAGAAATAGCGACCGCCTTTCACGCAGAGGGCAACAGCGCGTCGGTCCGACCCGTGAGATAATAGGCTGCAAGCCCGATCCATTCCCGAAGCGCCGTGGACATAAGTTGGCTGTTTAATGTCGGCTGGGTAAAGTCCAGCCGAAGCGCAACCTTGCCGCTGGTGCGATAGTCGACTGGCCAGGGCTGAACCGGAATACCAGCCTTCCGGAACAGTCCGATGGAACGCGGCATGTGAAACGCCGATGTGATCAGGAGGCAGTCGGAGAGTGACGAAGGCGCGAGAAGTCCTTTGGTGTTTTGGACGTTTTCGAACGTCGTGCGAGACGCATCCTCTTCCATCAATCGGCCCGGATGGACACCAAATTCCGTGAGAAACCGTCGTGAAACATCAGCGTCTCCTTCGTAATCACCGCTGAGCGAGCCATCTCCACCCGAAACCAGAATGGTCGCCTGCGGATACTTCAACGCCAGCCGCAGCGCTTCCACAAAGCGATCGCCGGCCTGGTTTACCTCGATGCCGCCTCTGCTGCTGGTGACTTCCGTCTCGAAGGCGCCGCCCAGCACAATCATGCATTGGAGATCAGCTGGATCGGCGTCAGGCTTTGGGAACCGGTTCTCCAGCGCCTGCAGCGCAACAGAGCCGGTCGATGTAAAAAGCGTGACGAAGAGTAAAAGGCAAGCAGAGGACAGAATAGCTACGCCAGAAAGGCGGCACTTGAATGCGACCAGAATGGTGCCTGCGCTAAGCAGCAGGAATGTCAGCGAAAGTGGCTGGGCAACCAGCCAGAATATCTTAGACAGCAAAAACATGCGGGTCTCTCAAGCGTCCAAGGCGGCGTTAGCCTTCCTTCCGGTAGCGCCGGGCCTCATAGACGATCTGACCATTGGACAGACCCTTGTAGAGCTGCGACCCCCTTGAACCGGAGAACTCCTTCATAAAACGCTTCATGAACCATGAGCGCTCGATGCGCTGGCGTTTACGAGCATCAGCGGCATCAAGCGCGCCGACGACATTCTTTGAGATGTTCTTTCTTTCTACCAGCTCGAGGCCGGGCACGGTCAGTTGATCATTGAGAATCTTCAGCTGGTTCTTTGGCCGCATATCGGCAAAGGTAAACCATCCGCCGGGCTTGAGCACACGTTCCACTTCTCGGGCGAAGGCGGGCACATTGCCGTAGCAATGCGAGGATTCGATATTGACGATGATGTCGAAAGAGCCGTCGGCAAAGGGCAGGGCCTCGGCATCTCCAGTCTCGAAGGTCAGCACCGGCGTATCGCCATTGAGGCTCTGCGCCCGCTTGACCGTATCCGGCGAATAGTCGAGCCCTGTCATGGATGCTGGCCCATGGTAGCGAGCGATATAGCGTGATCCGCCGCCACGGCCGGAACCGATCTCGAGAACGCGAGCCCCCCCAATCGGCAGACCTTCGACTGCCTGCTGGTACAGGCCAATAAAAGCACGCTCCGGCTCGTCGTCTGCGTTGAGCGGAAAAGGCTCGCCGAAGGGCAGGTAGCCATAGTTCATGAAACGCCAGTCGCCATCGCTCCAGAAGCGATTAAGCACATTGTAGACACGGCGCCAAACCCACTTCTGCGCGCGCGGATAACGACCAGGCGTGGTAACGTCGAGGACCCTGGAAAACAGACGACTGCTCATGAACTAACTTGCTTTCAGCCGGCCTGCTCGGCGGCGGTATCGGCCTTTAATGCCTGAAATTCCGTGTAGAGCCATGCGCGGCCCTTATGAATCAATTCGTCGTCGTCCTTGTTTTCCGGGCTGAAGCCCGGCAGATAATATTTGAGCACCAGAGGTGCGCATTTACGCCAGTAACCCGGCGACAAGAACAGAACCTTGACCATCTTCAACCAGAAAATTGGTCCGGTCTTGATGCCGTCGGCCTTGGCAAAGATCGTCATATTGCGCAGCGTAATCATCAAAAACTGCCAGGCAACGGCGTTAAATGCCATTGTGCGCAACAGGTAGCGCTGCCAGGCCGGCGTGTTGGGGGTTGCTGCCTTCAAGACGTCGAGAGCGACAGCCTTGTGCTCCAGTTCTTCCAGCGCGTGCCACATCCACAAGCGCCGATATGCCGGAGCTGCGTCTTCAAGAAATTCGGGGTGTCGCAAGGTGACAGTCGACAAGGTCGCAGTCAGGTGCTCGATCGCGCATGTCACGGCGAGCCGAAAGACAGGCTTCTTGTCGCGACCAAGCGTTAGCTTGACCGGGGCTTCCATGGCCTCGACATCGTAGCCGAGTTTCACCAAGGCCTTATTGTAGGCTTCGTGTTCGCGGGTATGAAAAGCTTCCTGCACGGCATAGCCGTTGATTTCGTCCGCAAGTTGTTTGTTTTTCAGCTTCGGCGCGTAAAACTTCAGCGAACGGATAAAATAGCGCTCCCCCTCAGGCAGGAAAATCGACAGGCCGTCAGCCAGCACAGTCTTGTGGAAATCACCACCTAGCCAATGGCGCACCGGGTTCTCCAGAATCCCGAATCGAATGTCGCGCGGAATGATGTCTTCATCGTCATTGCCTGGCGCGGCTGCATCCCACCTGGCTTGCTGACGAACGTTTTCCGCCTGTGCCATCTCATCACCCCATTTTCCGAATCACGAGCTGCTACCTCGCCCCGAGATCCTCACCCTGTTTCACGCACATGAAATGTTGTCGAGCAGCATATGGAATGCACGGCGAGGGAGCAACGCCCGATTTGGCGCACGTAGCGAATGACCCTGCATCGTGCAAAGCTTCCAAGTGCATGGGGCGAACATAAAGCATTTTGAGAAAGTTTGGTGGAGCTAAGCGGGATCGAACCGCTGACCTCTTGCATGCCATGCAAGCGCTCTCCCAGCTGAGCTATAGCCCCATCAATTGGGTCCGGTAAGTTCCGGTTCCGGGAACCGAGGGGCGTCTGCCCGTTCGGTGGCGGCTTATTACTTCCGCATTTGGAAGATGGCAAGCCGAAAATTCGCGCCCCGCAAAAGTTTTCACCTTAAGCGGGGCGAAAGCAGGTCGAATTAGGTGTCGTCGTCGTCGCCGCCAACACCAACGATGCCGGTAACGTCATCATTGTCGTCATCTTCGTCGGCTTCGAGGAAGGTGTCGTCATCATCGTCGTCGATTTCAACGTCGTCATCGCCGATATCCGGGATATCGTCATTGCCTTCGCTGTCGTTCATTTCGTCGCCGGTCGTGACTTCGACATCGGTGTTCTCGGCATCGACTTCAGCAACTTCTTCTTCCTCAGCCTTTTCGAGAACGGCAATAGCCGAAGTTTCCTCGAAATAAGACAGAGGCCAGCTTTTGCCCGTGTAGGGCGAAACAACTGGATCGTTGCCTAAATCATAGAATTTTTTACCCGTGTCCGGGCATGTGCGTTTTGTTCCAAGTCCCGCTTTAGCCACTGTCAAGCCTCTTGAAGCACTGAGTGAATACGGCTGTGCCGTCCGATTGGCAGAGGGCCGCTCGATTTGTTAGCCGGTCCCCATAATCATTGTGCAGTGTCCTGTCAAAGATAAACTTCCAGATTGCGCGATGTCCCATGACCCGGCTGCTGGATGACGCACCGTCTGCAGTGTGCTAACGAGCCGCCCCAATAGCAGGGATATGCATAGGCCACATTCGGTTGAGACGATGATCTAAGCGGCAACTGACAGGCAAAAACAGGGATGAGTGCATTGAATGGAAGCTTCGTAATCGCAATCGATGGGCCGGCTGCTGCCGGCAAAGGCACGCTGTCACGGCGCATCGCCGAGGAATATGGTTTCCATCACCTCGACACTGGCCTGACCTACCGCGCAACAGCCAAGGCATTGCTGGATAAGGGGTTGCCTCTCGATAGCGAGGAAATTGCAGAAGGCATCGCGCGTGACCTGGAGCTTGCTGATCTCGACCGGTCCGTCCTTGCGCGTCATGAAATCGGTGAGGCGGCATCCAAGATTGCGGTCATGCCCGGAGTTCGCCGTGCGCTCGTGGATGCGCAGCGGCGATTTTCAGCGAAAGAGCCTGGCACGGTCCTCGACGGTCGCGACATTGGAACGGTGGTTTGCCCGAATGCGCCGGTGAAACTTTATGTCACTGCCTCGTCTGAGGTGCGCGCGCGCCGACGCTTTGACGAAATTATATCTGCCGGCGGCACGGCCGAATTCGGTGAAATTTTCTCTGATGTGAAGAAGCGTGACGAACGCGATATGGGCCGGGCCGACAGCCCATTGAAGCCTGCCGCGGATGCGCACTTGCTTGATACGTCGGAAATGAGTATAGAAGCCGCGTTTAAGGCAGCTAAGTCTATTATTGATCTGGCCCTGAAACCTTGAAGTGAGAATATGAATGGCGGCTGGTCCGTTTTTGTATTCGACAAAAAAAGCCGACATCGCCGTCCCCGCGCCGGATAGCCTTTTTAAAAAGGCGGACGGAGATGTCAGTTAAATTTAACACTAGCCCACCGGCGCTCCGTGTCCTCATGAGGCACGACTAGGAGATTTCATGACTGTTTCTACACCCACGCGCGACGACTTCGCAGCAATGCTCGAGGAATCCTTCGCCAAGACTGATCTGGCAGAAGGCTATGTCGCCAAGGGCATCGTGACCGCGATCGAGAAGGACGTTGCAATCGTTGACGTCGGTCTCAAGGTCGAAGGTCGCGTTCCGCTGAAGGAATTCGGCGCCAAGGCCAAGGACGGTTCGCTGAACGTCGGCGATGAAGTTGAAGTCTATGTCGAGCGCATTGAAAATGCACTCGGTGAAGCTGTTCTGTCGCGCGAAAAGGCTCGCCGCGAAGAAAGCTGGATCAAGCTCGAAGTTAAGTTCGAAGCTGGCGAACGCGTTGAAGGCGTTATCTTCAACCAGGTCAAGGGCGGCTTCACGGTCGATCTCGACGGCGCTGTTGCCTTCCTTCCGCGTAGCCAAGTCGACATTCGTCCGATCCGCGACGTGACCCCGCTGATGCACAACCCGCAGCCCTTCGAAATCCTCAAGATGGACAAGCGTCGCGGCAACATCGTTGTATCGCGTCGTACGGTTCTCGAAGAGTCCCGTGCTGAACAGCGTTCGGAAATCGTTCAGAACCTCGAAGAAGGCCAGGTTGTTGAAGGCGTCGTCAAGAACATCACCGATTACGGTGCGTTCGTTGACCTCGGCGGCATCGACGGCCTGCTGCACGTGACCGACATGGCATGGCGCCGCGTCAACCATCCGTCGGAAATCCTGACGATCGGCCAGACGGTCAAGGTTCAGATCATCCGCATCAACCAGGAAACCCACCGCATCTCGCTCGGCATGAAGCAGCTCGAGTCGGATCCTTGGGATGGCATTGCTGCCAAGTACCCGGTTGGCAAGAAGATCTCCGGTACTGTCACCAACATCACCGACTACGGTGCATTCGTCGAGCTGGAGCCAGGCATCGAAGGCCTCATCCACATCTCGGAAATGTCCTGGACCAAGAAGAACGTGCACCCCGGCAAGATCCTGTCCACTACACAGGATGTTGACGTTGTCGTTCTCGAAGTCGACCCAACCAAGCGCCGTATTTCGCTGGGCCTCAAGCAGACACTCGAAAACCCATGGCAGGCATTTGCATTCAGCCATCCGGCTGGTGCTGAAGTCGAAGGCGAAGTCAAGAACAAGACCGAGTTCGGCCTGTTCATCGGCCTCGAAGGCGATGTTGACGGCATGGTTCACCTGTCCGATCTCGACTGGAACCGTCCGGGCGAGCAGGTCATCGAGGAATACAACAAGGGTGACATGGTCAAGGCCGTCGTTCTTGATGTAGACGTCGAAAAGGAACGCATCTCGCTCGGCATCAAGCAGCTTGGCAAGGATTCGCTCGGCGACGCAGCAGCCTCTGGCGAACTGCGCAAGAACGCTGTCGTTTCGTGTGAAGTGATTGCTTCCAACGAAGGTGGCATTGAAGTGAAGCTCGTCAACCATGACGACATCACCTCGTTCATCCGTCGTGCCGACCTTTCGCGTGACCGTGACGAACAGCGCCCAGAGCGCTTCTCGGTCGGTCAGATCCTTGACGCCCGTGTGACCAACTTCTCCAAGAAGGATCGCAAGGTCATGCTGTCGATCAAGGCTCTCGAGATCGCAGAAGAGAAGGAAGCTGTTGCTCAGTTCGGTTCGTCCGACAGCGGCGCTTCGCTCGGCGATATCCTTGGCGCGGCTCTGAAGAACCGCTCCGAATAAGCTGAACGACTATCGATAAAAGAAAGCCCGCCGGTTATCACGACCGGCGGGCTTTTTCATTTTCAGGATCGAGTAAGCGTCAGGACCAGCCGGCCATCTTCCAGTAAAGGTCGTTGGCATTTTCCCCTTCAGCGCTTCCGCCAGGCGAGAGGCTGACGGGCTCTTCGGAATCGGCTTCAACAGATTCGACGCCGATCGCATCCTCGTCTTCGCCGCTGGAATTCTGTTCAGGATTTTCCTCCTTATCCTCGAAACCATCGCCTCCGCCATGCTGGAAGGGATAGTTCAATTCCTCGGCTCGCGTTTCCTGCTCGTTATCTCGCGCAAAGAGATAATGCACCATTGGCAGTGCGGCGGCATTTCTGGCAGCTGGCGTCGAGGAAAGCGCTGCCAATTCGGCCTCGGCGCTTTCTGCAAGGGCCGCCACAAGTGCGTCACCCCGCAGACGCGTGGCATTTTGCTGCTCCGCATCCGTCTTGACCTCGGCCGGATCCGGTGTAAGTGCCTGGCGCGAAGCCTTGACGTTCTCGTCTGTTTTACCCGGATCGATGGGCTGCCGCGCGTCAGCTTCAAAGGGCGTGCGTTGCGCACGTGTCATCGGCTCGGCAAACAGGCTCGCCTTCAGAAATCTACCGAGGCTGTCCGGTTGAGGGGTCTCTGACTTTCCGGGCGAGGTGAGTGTTGTAACCTCTTGCCAACCCTTCAGGGCATAGAGCGTTTCGATCTTCTGTGGCTGTGGAGCATCCGGTTGACCGATAGCTGTTTGCTCGATTGCAAGCGATGCCTTGGCCTTGATCTGTTGCGCGCTTGGGGCGGAACTCTTTGCCTGGGCGGCATACACTGCACTACCCTTTTCTTGAGAGCCAATGCTGTTGTGTAGACGGTCTTGATGATGACCTGCGGCGTCTCCCGCATCGGCCTGCATCTCGCCTTGGACAGATGGGTTTGGCAGAAGGGCGGCAGCCCGTGTCAGTGCACTTGGCAAGCCGGGTCTTTCCAACTGTGTTTGGGGAATACGCCCCTCTCCAGATTCAATTCGGGATGACCCTTCCATACGCGATGCCTGAGTGGTGCCGCCTTCTCCCGGAAGCTTCTGCACTGCGATGCCAGGTGAAGCGACCGGTGCTTCCTCTCGCTTGACGCTGGCAGCGGCGGTTTCGGCAGCGATCGGAGCCGATTTTGCTGCTGAGACCTGTGAAGGGTTAGGTCGCTGCACGTTCGAGACAGGACGCTCATCGGCGTCATTTTGAAGATATGTGGTCACCACGCTCTTCGTCGCGAGATCCCTGTCGGACGCATCTGCTTCAATGTGGAGGGCCATGGCTGTCGCGGCCGTTCCGGAAGGGTTTTCAAATGCTGCAATCACCATCTGCAGCTTCAGACCTTTGAAAAGCTGGTCGAGTTGCGTTTCGATGACCGTGCGGCGCTCCGGTGGAAGGTTGGCCAAAGCCTCTACGATGCGCTGGGCATAGCTTGCCGCGGTTTCTCCGTCCTTGCGTGCCAGACCAAGAGATCGACCGAAGACATCTGCCAATATCGAAAAATTCTGTGCAATGCGCTCATCACTGGTCAGCAGCAGCAGGTTCAGCTTCCCCATAATCGCTGCGTTGAGCTCGAGCCCTGATATTGCTGTGGACTGTTCAGCCTGCGGTGAGACGCCGGCCGTCGCCGCAGCGACATCGAAGCGCTGGCTCTTGTACAGCAGAGGTGTACTGGCTGTTGCCGATAGCGGAGGCAGCATGGAATGCTCCCTTGGACGTAAAGGTTGGGAATTCAGAGGCAGTTCACGCCGCTCATGCGGCGGGTGCGTGTTCCCGCCAAACCTGCAAAGGTCAGCGGACGAGCATCGAGTGCATATATGCCGGTCTTCAAACTGAAAGCTTGCCAGAAAAGTCTTAACAAGTTGCTAACCATAATGGCGGCCTGCAGCCTTGCCGGTGCCGGGGAGGTCACATAAGTTTGTTGGATCAAACGCGCTGCTAATGCGCGTCAGCCTGAATGGATCAGCGGAAGTCTCGATGAACATCACCAATCCGATACTCAATACGGACAGCTACAAGCTCGGTCACTTCAGGCAGTATCCGCCGGAAATTTCTGCCATCAGTGGCTATATCACAACCCGTGGTCAGTCTTTCAGACCGGAAGTGGTGTTCTTCGGTTTGCAGATGTTTCTAAAGGAGCATCTCTCCCGCGCAATCACGGCGGCCGATATCGCCGAGGCTGAAGAGATTAGCCGATTGCATGGCCAGCCTTTCAATCGGGAGGGCTGGGAATACATCGTCAATACCCATGGCGGATATCTACCCTTGAGGATTGATGCACTGCCGGAAGGTACGGCAGTGCGTCGTGATGTGCCAATGGTGCAGGTCGTCAACACGGATCCAAAACTGCCTTGGGTCACAAGCTACCTCGAGACAGCCTTGCTGCGCGCCATCTGGTACCCTTCCACCGTCGCAAGCAATGCGCGCCGCATCTGGCAAACTTTGGCGCCGCTTTATGAAAGCACCTCTGATGATGCACAGGAAATGCTTCCGCTGGCACTCAGCGATTTTGGTGCTCGTGGCGTAGCGTCTGCGGAGCAGGCGGGATTGGGGGGGGCAGCGCATCTGCTCTATTTCCATCGCACAGATACGCTGGCTGCAATCCTAGCTGCCCGGAAATATTACGGGGCGGAGATGGCGGGCAGATCCATCCCGGCTTCCGAGCATACGACGATGGTCGCCTGGGGGCTTGAGCGGGAGACCGACGCCTATGCCAACATGATCGAGAGCTTTTCGGAGTTCGGCGCCTATTCGGTGGTGTCTGACAGCTTCGATATTGCCAATGCCGTCGCCGAAATATGGGGCAAGACATTGCAGGACAAGGTTCGCAATGCGGGCGCGACACTGATTGTGCGCCCCGATAGCGGAGATCCGATCGACACGCCGGTCCAGGTCGTCGCCCAGCTGGCTTATGCTTTCGGAACGAAGCAGAACAGCAAGGGCTACAAGGTCATCGATGGCAATGCGCGCGTCCTGCAGGCCGATGGATTGACGACGCAAGACATCACCATGGTTCTTGGTAGGCTCGAGGGTATGGGCTTTGCCGCCGAGAACATTTCCTTTGGAATGGGTGGTTCACTTCTGCAGAAAGTGAACAGGAACAGCTATTCCTTCACGATGAAATGCAGTGCCAAGCAAAATGATGATGGCAAGTGGCACGACATGTCGCGTCTGCCTCCAAACCCGCAGGAAAAGCTGCCGCGAGCGGGACGTCGAGCCGTTGCCGAAATTGACGGCGCTCTTTTCGACATGCATGTTGATGAATTGGCCGGGCGCGAGAATCTGCTTCAGCCGGTGTGGGAAAATGGCAGGCTATTGAAGGATCTGAGCTTTGCCGAAATCCGCGCCCGCGCTGCCTTATGAATGCCGGTGATTACGGGGATATATTCTGGAACATTCGATAAAGACCGGCGTCGTCAGAGTTGACCGCAGAAATCTTATCGTGTCCGGGCAGTGGCAATTCATGCCGGTCGCTCGGCAAAGCGTCAAGCCAGTTGGCCGGCACGTAGCCCTTTTCAGAAACCTCTGCCTCGTCGTCATCGATATCGCTATCGTCAATCCGTGCAGACATTCGCTCGTAAGTTGCCTTGGCGCTTTCGAGCACATCGTCTGAAGTGCGTGATTGCGAATATCGGGGCAGAGCGAGTGACATCTCGCTGGAATTCGCCGATGCATCCGTCATGGTCGCATGTCTTCCATTGGCGCCACCGAAAGACATTGGTGGCTCGTGTTTCAGTCCGTGGCAGTCTCCGTGGAAAGGGAGACTACGCGCGGTCCGTTAACACTTCCTGACCGGGTCAAAAGACGGTTTCTGTTTGGTGGATGCGCCTTAACTATGCGCGAAGATATCGGTGTCTTCCCAGCCCAGAAGATCGAGCTTCGCCCGTGTCGGAAGGAATTCGAAGCAGGCCTTGGCATGGCCGCTGCGCCCATCTCGTACCAGCCGTTCGGTCAGCTTGTCACGCAGGGCATGCAGATGCAGCACATCCGAGGCTGCGTATTCCAGTTGCGCCGGAGAAAGCTTGGTGGCTGCCCAATCGGACGATTGCTGCGCTTTGGAAATGTCGACCTCAAGCATTTCCCTCAAATTGTCTTTCAACCCGTGGCGGTCGGTATAGGTCCTGGTGAGCCGCGAGGCGATTTTCGTGCAGAACACAGGCGATGTGGTCACACCAAATGTATGAAACAGAACGGCGATATCGAAACGGCCATAGTGAAATATTTTCTCGCGGGCAGGATCGGCCAATAGGGCGACCAGGTTCGCAGCTTGCGTCTGACCGGCTGCAATCTGGATGACGTCGGCAGTACCGTCGCCGGAAGACAACTGCACCACGCAAAGTCGGTCACGGCGAGGAATGAGCCCAAGGGTTTCTGTGTCGATCGCAATTGCGTCCGTGTAGCGAGCGGCCGCGTCAGAAGAAATATCGCCAACATGATAACGGATTGTCGCGGCCATTGATCAAAACTCCGGGTCATCGCTTAAACTTCAATCGGTATAGAACAATGCGCCCAGTAGCTCCACCGATGACAGTGGATTACTCACTGGCAACTGCGCGATGGCTCGCGGATCAACGTCCTAAACGCCTGAATTTCGCAAACGACTGGGCGAGGGACGCATCATGGAAAACCGCTCGCGGGACAATGCCGACATGATGCTTTTCGCAATTGCCCATATTTTAGCCGAGTGCTCTGTCGTATTCGCCTAATTACTCGACAATCGAAGCGCAGCTATGCGCTTTGCGCACTGCTGCGTTGCAACATTCGCGCTGTTAATCCGAAGCGAACGGAATATATTAACAAGCATCGAAACGACGCACTCCTCCTCCCAGCGTCGTTAGATGGGATCGGCAATACTCCTCCTCCTCCCAATTGCCGATCGAGTTTAAGAGCCTGACGCATCCTCCTCCCGCGTCAGGCTCTTTTCATTTCCGCATCATTTTCACATTTATGTTCGGCTTGAGCTTGATCCCGATGGAACAGGATTGCGTCGCTATCGTTTGTCCTAGGCGATGGCCTTAATTCAGGCTGTTGTTTCCTGTGGGGCTGAGCGATAGGTTCGCCCTTCACGAAATCATAGGTGATATCCGAGAGGGGGATGGCGTGGCAGCAAAATTCGGCACAAGCGGTTTGCGGGGACTTTCGACAGAACTGGTCGGGAGCGTCTCGGCGCTTTATGCAACAGCTTTCGCGCAATATCTTTTGAAGAATAACCTTGCGAAACTTGGCGATGCAATCTGTATCGCCAGGGATTTTCGCGACTCTAGTCCGGAGATCGCAACGACTGTCATGGCCGCAATCGCGCGAGCAGGGTTGAAGGCGATCGATTGTGGCGAGATCCCCACGCCGGCGCTGGCTTTCTATGCCATTGCCCGGGGCGAAGCCGCGATCATGATTACGGGATCGCATATCCCAGCCGACCGCAACGGCATCAAGTTCTATCGACCCGACGGAGAAATCGCAAAACCGGACGAGGTGGCCATTACCGCCCTTGCAGATGAATTGAAAGATGACGACACCGCTAATCTCGTTGAAGTCGGTACCGCCGAAGATCATAGCAAAGCCGCCATCGAACTGTTTGAAAAACGCAACGAGGCGGTTCTTCTGCCCGGCGCATTGAAAGGGATGAAGATCGGCGTCTACCAGCACAGCACCGTTGCGCGTGACATGCTCATGGACGTTGTTTCTTCCTATGGCGCGAAAGCCTTCGCATTGGGTCGCTCGAACTCCTTTATTCCGGTCGACACCGAAGCCGTCTCTGAGGACACTCAGTTGAAGCTCAAGGACTGGGCAGCGGAGCATACCCTCGACGCCGTCATTTCCTCTGATGGTGACGGGGATCGTCCGCTTCTGGCCGACGAGAATGGCGTACCGCTGCGCGGCGACCTACTTGGCCTTTTGACTGCACGCTTTGTTGACGCCAAGACCATAGCAACGCCTGTGACATCGAATTCCGGCATCGAAGCGGCGGGTGGCTTTGAGGTCGTTCGAACCAAGGTTGGATCTCCGTTCGTAATCGCTGCGATGGATGAAGCGCGTACTGCGGGAAAAGATAGTGTCCTTGGCTTCGAGGCCAATGGCGGACTTATGCTGGCGTCAGATTTTGAGGTAGAGGGTCGTGCCATCGCCGCCCTGCCAACGCGTGACAGCTTCCTGCCGATTCTGGCTGTACTGGCAACGGCTGCAAACGGGAAGAAGTCGCTCTCTGCCATCGCTGAGGAAATCAGTCTGCCCATCGCGATGGCCGATCGCCTTGAGAATTTTGCCACTGAAAAGAGCCAGGCGCTGATGAGTTATCTCAGAGCCTCCGAGAGTAATCTGGAGACCTTTCTGCGCCCCATTGGCAAGCCGGCTAGCCATAGCGATATAGATGGGCTGCGCGTCACTCTGGAGGATGCTCGTGTGATACATTTTCGCCCCTCAGGCAACGCACCGGAGATGCGCTGTTATGTGGAGGCGACAAGCGCCGATGCCGCGCAAGCTCTTCTCAAGCAGGGTCTGTCGATCATTGCCAACTGGAAACCGTCTTGAGCTATCAGTCCATGCTTGACGCTCAGACGTCATCCATCTGCCGCATGACCCATTTCTGAAAGTTATGGATCTCGTATTCCTGCGGCATCAGGCGCGCGGACTTGAAGGCCGGAGATTTCAGGCCACGCTGGTTCATTTCGCTTGCTTCACCGTCTTGATTGAGCACCAGCGTGGCAAAATCGATCACATTGGCGAGATCGAAATCGGGATGGCCCAAGGTATCAGGCAGGAACAGCCACTCTGATTTCAGCATCGTCCGCTCCGGCCCAAGCGGATTAAGCGAAACGATGCGGACATAATCGACATGGCCGACGACGAACATGGTCGGATAGAGCGTGACGAACGTATAGCCATTGGCGCGCTCTGCGGGGCTGAGGCCAACGAATTCCGGCCCGCACGCCATGCCATTCATGGTCCAGCTTTGCGAACCGTCGCGCATGGTCGCACCCGTTATATCCTCCGGGGTCCAGCTTTCAGCCTCGTTCGCGCCCATCAGGCCTTTTCGGTAGACCGGCACCAGATCGCTCAGTTCCGGGTGAATGCCTGGACAGTGAAGGCATTCATTGTAGTTCTCCCAAAAGATCTTCCAGTTGCAGGCCAGTTCCTTCTCGAACACGTGGCCCGTGACCAGAAGATCCATTGGCCAGTTATCGAGCGTGTGCGGCGCGGGATCTGTTTTGAACTCCGGTGGATCGTCTGCAAGACAGACGAAGATACAGCCGTTCCAGATCTTGAGTGATACGGGCAACAGGCCATGTGCGCTCTTTTCGAACTCCGGTCCCGGGGTTGCAAATGCGGTACTGGCAAGCCGGCCGCTCAGGTCATAGGACCATGCATGGTAGGGGCAGGTAATGAGCCGACCCTTCAACGGGCGTTCACCCGCACAGAGCTCGGCGCCACGATGGCGGCAGGTGTTGTGGAAGCAGGTGATGTCGCCATCGGCAGCGCGAGCCAGCAAGAGGTTGAAGCCTGCGACATCGACTTTGCGCAGCGAACCTGGCACCAGATCGTTCACTCTGCCGGCATAAAACCAGTTGCGCGCCCAGATGCGATCTCGCTCGCGCTCATGCCAATCGGGATCGTAGTAGACGGAGGCCGGCAGGCCTTCAGGGCAGTGGTCGAGGAGGGGCGAGGACGGATGGCGTTTCAACGGCTCACTCATGGCAATCACTCAGAAAAGGCCGGGTGGTGTCGAACGCTTGCGCGGTGGCTCGAAGAAAGGCCGCTTGGCAATCTGCGCCGACATCATCAGCTTATGATATTGCAGTTCCCGCAGGGCGTATATCTCGACCCACAGATTTCGACTATCTCGATGATAGGGCCGCCGCAGCATCGCAATCGCGATATTGCGCTTCACTGAGGGCGACCACACCGCCGACGTGATGTAGCCGACCTCTGTCTTCTTGTTGTGGTAGATCAAGGCACCCGGTGCATCGATATTACCCTCGATGTCGAGCCCCACCATAGCCCATTCCGATGTTTCGGACGACTTCTCAGCCAGCAGCGCTCGTCGACCGTTGAAGTGGCCCTTGTCAAAATCGATCATCCAGTCGAGTGACAACTCGAAGGGCGAGCGCGCTCGATCTTCACGCAAAGCCTGATGCGCCGGCACGAAATCGACATTGGTGATAATGAAGCCGGCTTCTATGCGTGCAATGTCCAGCGCATGCGAACCGATCGCGCGAATGCCATATAGTTCACCGGCCGAAAACAAACGGTCCCACAGAGTCAAAGCATCGGCCGGATCGACCCAAAGCTCATAACCGAGATCGCCGGTAAAGCCGGTTCGGGAAATCATGATCTCCCGCTCCCCAAATGCAAGCTTCATCAGGCGGAAAGGCTTCAGCGTTTCGACTTCGTCAAACCCTGCGGCCTTCAACACGGCAAAGGAGCAAGGCCCCTGCAGGGAAAGAGCGGCAAGCTCCGTGGTCACTTCACGGATCGCCACATCAAAGCCCAGCGCACTGTCCAGAAGCCATGGCAGATGCCGTTCCTGACAGCACAACATGAATTCGCTGTCGTCGAGCCGGAACAATGTGCCGTCGTCCAGTACCTTGCCGTTGTCATCGCACCACACCGTATAATGCACGCCACCGACTGAGAGTTTTGTGACATTGCGTATCGTCAGCCGATTGAGATAGACGATGACGTCGGGCCCGACGATGCGGTATTTCACCATGGGGCAGAGGTCATAGACGCTCGCCTGGCTGCGGATTGCGCTGTGCTCCATGGCCTCGTCGTCGAGGGCTAGTGCCGTCGTATACCCGCCCCACGGACCCCATTGGTTGAGCCGGTTGGCAGCAGAGATGCGCTCATGAAACGGTGTCGTCTGCAGCGGTTGGCGATAATGCACACGTTGGTCGTTCATTTCAGTCCTCCCGAAGCGAGAAACCGTTCGGCTGCATTCCACCCTGCCGCACCTGAAACACCGCCACCGGGATGTGAACCCGAACCAGCAAGCCAAAGCCCCTCCAGAGGTGTCGCATATTGCGACACACCGATCAGGGGGCGCAGGAACAGCATGCGCTCCACGGCAAGCTCACCATGATGCCAGTTTCCGCCCACGAGGCCGAAGTTCTGCTCTAGGTCCGACGGCATCAAAAGCTCTGCATGGGCAACCTGTTGACCGATCCCTGGCGATTGTTCCTCAAGAACTGCAAGCGTGTTAGCCAGTAGTTTCCCCCGCGCCGCGTCCAATCCGTCCTTTGGCGCATGGGGCGCAAATTGTACGATGGCCGAAAGGACATGGCATCCATCTGGCGCGAGGCCCTCCTCGAAGGCCGAAGGAATAACCACCTCCGTCACGGGTCGCTCCGGCACTTCTCCATATTTCACCGCATTGAAGGCGTCCTCGACCGCACGGATGGAGGGCGCAATCAGCAAGCGGCTACGCAGATCCGCTCCGCGGAAATCCGGTTCTCCCGTCAGGGCCAAATGGAGTTTTGCGGCTCCACCGCGCATGCGGATGGCACGCGACCGCCGTAACAATCCGGTATCGAGATGCGCGGGGCCAACCAGTTTTTCAAAAGTGGTCCGAGGATTGATCGCCGACATGACAGTATCAGCCGAGATCTGCGCTCCGTTTTCCAGCAGCACGCCGCGTATGCGATCTTCTGCAACAATCACGCTCTTGACCGGCGCATTGAGATGAATCTCGACGCCGAGAGTCTTGACCGCTTCAGCCATAGACTCAGTCACGGAACCCATGCCGCCTGCGGGAAGTGCCAGCCCACCTTTGCTGCCGGACGCTTCCGAGGCAAGACGATTGAGATAGAGGATCAGAGAATTGGGCGACCGCGGCCCAAGCCAAGCCCCGAGCACTGTGTCGAAGGCGATTGCGCCCTTCAACCTGTCATCTTGCAATTCGTCGTCGAGCACATCTGCGACGTTGATCAGGATCATGCGCAGAAATTCGCGGAAGCGATCGCGCCCAAGACTACGCAGCTTCAAACCGAGCCGCGCAAGCTTGACGAATTCGTTACCTGTGCCGAGCGCAAGCCGGGGCGGGGTCATGGTCTTGAAGGGCGCAAGCACATCTGCGAAGTCCATCAGCTGTGACCGCAAGGCCTTCCAGGCAACAGCATCCGCATCGGCTATGTTGCCTTTGAGCTGTTCACCGGCAGCGCCCAGCATCGAGAGATGATTGCCCGTTTTGCAAAGTGCTGTCGTGGACAGGTTTGTCGCTGCATAGCGAAGGCCGTAGTCGTCAAGGTCAAGGCCTTCGATGATGCGCGTATCCAGCATGTTGAGCAGATGCGCCACACGGCTGACCTTGAAACCTGGTGCAAATTCTTGCGTGACGGCAGCGCCGCCCACTGAGGAACCCGCCTCCATAAGGGCAACCCTCTTGCCAGCCTTGGCAAGACGGCCTGCGGCGGCGAGACCGTTGACCCCGGCGCCGATGACGATGATATCAAAGGACGGCATAGGCATCACTCATGTCGGTTGGTTGGCGGATATCGCGCAGGATCTCCGCCGCCGCATTGCGGCCCGGTGCGCCCATGACACCTCCGCCGGGATGGGCCGATGACCCGCACAGCCAGAGATCCTTGATCGGCGAGCGGTATTGTGCAGCGCCTGGTACGGGGCGGTTGAAGAGAAGCTGGTCGAATGTCAGTTCCCCTTGAAAGATGTTGCCCTCGGTGAGGCCGACTTCCGCTTCCAGTTCCCGAGGCGTGCGTATCTCGGCATGGAGCACGAGGTTCTTGAAGCCTGGTGCATAATCTTCAATCTGGTTGATGACCGCTTGGCCGAAAGCATCCCGTTCTGCATCGGTCCATTCGCTGCCTTCGATCTTTGGCGGTGCATATTGCACGAAGCAGGACATGAAATGCTTGCCTAGTGGCGTCATGGTCGGATCGATCATGGTCGGGATCATTGTGTCCTGGAAGGGATCGCGTGACCAGCGACCGGCCTTCCAGTCGTCATAGGCGCGCTCCATACGCTCGATGGAATCTGTGAAATGAAGGTCGCCGCGCATCATCGGTGCATCGTCCGGCAATGCCGTAAACTTTGGCACACCATCCAGTGCGATATTCAGCTTGCCGGAAGATCCACGGATCTTGAAGGCCTTCACACGCTTGACGAAGCTGGCGGGAAGTTCCCTTTCGTCAACAGACTTCAGGAAAGTGCGCTTGACGTCCATGTTCGAGATCACGCGCTTCGCGCGGATTTCGCTTCCGTCTGCCAAGGTCACCCCGACCGCCCGTCCGTTCTTGATCAAAATGCGCTCGATGCCCTGTCCGGCGCGGATCTCTCCACCGGATGCCTGAAGCGACTGAGACAAGGCCTGAGTAATCGCCCCCATGCCGCCGCGCGCATAGCCCCAGGCCCCCACATTGCCGTCGACATCGCCCATATAGTGATGCAGCAGCACATAGGCCGAACCGGGCGACATTGGTCCCAGGGCCGTACCGATGATGGCTGAGACGGCGAGATAGGCCTTGATCACAGGGCATTCGAAGTATTCGTCAAGGTAATCGGATATGCTCATCGTCCAGAAGCGGACCATCTCGTAGATCTGGTTTTCCGACAGGTCGAACAGTTTGCGGCCAAGGAATGCCAGTTCGGATAGATCGCGAGGCCTGAAGCTTGATGGATCCGGTGGCGTGCGCATCAGCAAAGGGCGGATAAAGCGGCAATGCCGCATCACGTCGCGCGAATAGCGGTCATAGGCTTCGGCATCGCGCGGGGAATGCCGCGCGAATTCGCGCCGATTTGCCTCGTGATCGCGGAAAGTGGCAAGATAACCACCATCCTTCTTGAGCACGGCACCACCCTCATAGGGCAGGATCTGCAGTCCGTAACGCGCAAGCTCGAGGTCGCGCATGATCTCCGGGCGAAACAGCGAGCAGACATAAGAACAGTTCGAATAGGTGAAGCCCGGATAGAGCTCGCGGGAGACCGCCGCGCCTCCGACGTAAGAGTTCTTCTCAACAACGACCACCTTCAGTCCCGAGCGGGCCAGATAGCAGGCTGTGACCAACCCATTGTGTCCACCCCCGGCAATGATCGCGTCGTATTCCTGCATGAGATCCATACCTGTTGCGAGCTGTCGCGCCCATCTCGAATTATTTTGACTGAATTGTCAATCAAAATGAGAAAGCGGATTGAAAGGCTGTTGCATATGGGGTTCACGTGCTAATGAAGCCGCCAATGCAGGAGCAGCTGAATGGATGAAGTGTCAGCCGAACGAATGGAAGAACCGCCAGTCGCCCCACGAAAGGCCTCACGCGAGGCACGTCGTCTGCAACTCATCGAAGCGACGATCGATACGCTGGCGACAGAAGGGTATTCGCGGACAACATTGACGAATGTTGCCGCCCGAGCAGGGCTGTCCCACGGACTGGTCATCTTTCACTTTCAATCCAAGGAAGGCCTGCTCACGGAAACGCTGCTCTATCTTGCAGAGGAATACCGACAGAACTGGCGCCGGGCCGTGGCTGCCGCAGGCGAGAGCCCTGCGGCCCAGCTGTCAGCCTTGATCGGGGCTGATTTTTTGCCGGAGATCTGCAATCCCGTGCGGTTATCCGCGTGGTGCGCCTTTTGGGGAGAAGCGCAGAGCCGACCGATCTACCAGCAGAAATGCGGCTCCAATGACCTCGATTATATTCACGCGCTGGAGGACATCTGCGCGCGCCTGGTGGAGACCGGCGGCTATGCCGGAGACGCCAGGCGTATCGCCCGCATCCTGCGCGTGACGATCGAGGGGGTGTGGCTCGATCTGATGATCATGAACACGCCTTTTGACAGGCAGGATGGTCTGAAGACGGTGTTCACCTGTGCGGCGGCATTCTTCCCGGCGCATTTCACGGAGGAGGGCTTAGAGAAGCCAGAGGGCTGACAGACAGATCCCTTAGCCTAACGGCGCGGATCCTCTTCAAGCGCCTTGACGAAACTGTCGAGTTCACTCTTGTCGATGGACACGAGATTGTCTCTGCCCGGAAATGCGCCCGACCTGACGTCTGCGACAAACTCCGAAAATGCTGCGATGCGCTCGCGTTGAAGTCGGTCATATTCCTCGGCGAAATTGCGATAGGCCTTCGAGTGTCGGGGGCGACGGCCGCGATTGGTGCCGAGGACATCCTCGCCGAATAGATATTGTGCATGGCAACCGGAGCCTGCACCCATGGAGATCATGAAGAGCGATGTCCGATGGCTGATCTCTGCGGCCACATCCTCGGCTACGACTTCGATCTCTGCGGCAAAGGCGCCGGCATCCTCCAGGGCTTTGACCTGGCGCCAGACTTCCCGCGCGCTGTCTGCGGTTTTTCCAACGGCTGTAAAGCCTCCGGTCCATGTGGCTTTGGATGGGATCAAGCCGACGTGGCCACAAACAGGAATGCCTTCCTCCCGCAATCGCCAGATCGTACCAAGGCTCGCTGCGCAATAGACTGCGTCCGCGCCCGCCTTCATCGCAGCGAATGAGGCGCGCATGTAATCTTCCACTGTAACGTAGTCTCCGTATTCCAGGCCGGCGATAACGAAGCAGCTTGGAGCGGCATCTCGAAAATCCTGGCCAAGCAGGGATGGCGGTACCGATAAAAGATCGACGCAGGCATTTTCCGCTGCAGCCGCCTCTTCAAGCGTCGCTACGCGTAGCATCGTCAGCTGGCGTTGACCTTTGATGGACAGGAGTTCGGCAACGGTCGGTCTGCCTCTGGACATGTTCGTTCTTCCTGCCTGCCGCATCATTTCACCTGATCGATCCTTCGACTATGTTCCAGTCAAAAATAGAATATTAGCTGATTAAAATAACCGTCGGGTAAATGCGGAACAGGCAATTCTTTATAATTATGCGTCACATCGACCCAAACGTCTCGCGCGGTCATTCAGAGAGCATTGGGCGCTGGTCTCATTTCTGAAACTTGACAGTCGTTTTTGCCACAGGGAATCCGAACTTGGTAACGAGCGCTGTATTCAGCATTTTACCGTTTTTGCCGAGCACCATCTTGTCCCAGAAGCGTACCTGGTTCTTGCGGTTTTCAGAATCCAGAAAAACCAGATAGGTAAAGCGGGCCGTATTACCCTCTATGCGCACTTTCACCTTTCCGCTGACGTCTTCCCTTGTGCCGGAATAGGTCGATGGGCCGGTCTTGGTGAAGCGCCAAGTCTTGCGGTCGCGCTCGCCGTCCGAATAGAGGAAATCTTCGCGCAAAGTCAGAATCTTGCCATTCCAGCGTCCGGTCAGATCGACCGTGAAATCGCGCTTGATCCCATTGATCGCGCTGAACTGACCTGTCGCTGATGTCTTGCCGGTAAAGTATCCTTCCAGCGTGAAGTCTTTCGCTATGGCGATTTGCGGGCTTATTAGGCCGATTGCGATCAGAAGCAGAAGGTGACGAAGCGTGGCAAACATGGACGATCCTCCTCGATATATCTGGAATACGTGACGACGCGTGTTTCGGATCATCGCCCTTCACCACTCAATGGCCGAGCCGTCATAAGCGTAGAAGCCACCGCTCTGTTGCGGGGCCAAATGATCCAGCACGGACAGCATGCGGCGCGCGCTGTCTTCGGGACTGAGGCGGGTTGCGCCGGCGCCATATCGCTCTGACAGACTGGTCGCGACAGTTCCTGGATGAAGACATGCAACCACTGCCTCGGGGAGGCTGCGCGCGATCTCGATGGCAGCCGTATGAACGATCTGGTTGAGGGCAGCCTTAGAGGCGCGATAGGAAATCCAGCCCCCCAGACGGTTGTCGCCAATCGAACCCACGCGGGCGGAAAGAAATCCGGTGACCGATCGTCGTTCCCTGGCCAATAGCGGGGTGAAGTAACGCAGCACCAAAGCCGGACCGATGGCATTCAAGACGAATTGATCCAGCATGGCCTCGCCACGAATGGAACGGATTGTCTTCTCCGGCCCGATACCATCGATGGTCAGTGCCCCCGTGGCGCACAGGATGAGGTCGAAAGTGATGCCCTCAGCAGCCAGCTTTTCAGCGGCTTGCGCTATGCTGCTTTCATCACAAAGGTCGAATCCGTTATCACGACGGGAAAGACGGATTAGCTTTGCACAACGAGGGTCATTTTCCAATGTTGCGGCAAATGCGGAGCCAATGCCCCCTGACGCACCAATGACAAGAGCGATGTAGCCAGAGTTCAGCGAACTCATGCTCTTCGTCATGTTTACCTCCGAAAAATTGCTCAGCCTCACGATCCAAATGGGCAGCTCAAGCGTTACCTATTTTAGAACTACGCGAAAGGCATCGCATCTGGATCACTCGGGAGACTCCATCATGACGTTTCGTATTGCTCTCTTCGGCATCGTTGCCATGATTGCCAGTCAGTTTTCAGGGGTAGCGTTCGCCGATGAGAAGTACACATCGGCTGATATCAAGGGTGATATCGTCGGGCGCCGCATTTTCCTTGCAGCGCCTTTTGGAGGGGAGTTTCCGTTAAACTATCGCACCAATGGACAAGTGGATGGTGATGGAAAAGCTCTGGGTCTCGGGCGGCTTGCGAAGCCAAATGACAAAGGTCGCTGGTGGATCGATGGCGACCGGCTTTGTCAGCAGTTCACCACCTGGTACAAGGGGGAGCCGATGTGCTTTGAATTGTACCGGACAGGCCAGAACACGCTCAAATGGATCCGCAACAACGGCCAGACCGGTACGGCGCGGATCGGTCAGGCACTCTGACCCGGCAATTCGGGGGGCAAAGCCTGCCCCGGTGTGAATGGCCAGTTGTATAGGGTAGCCTGTCAGTCCCCGTCAGCTTCTTCTTGTTTTTCTGTATTTGCAGCGTTCTGGGCGTCAGGCTTGTAGACGACGAACAATTGATAGGCGGCATAGCCGGCGGCAGCGAAAAACAGCACGGCCCAACCTGTTGCACCGTTCGACAATTCCACCAGCGCCCAGGCCGCTGGTACGACGACTGTCAGAACGCGCCGCCAGACCGGCTTGAAGAACGGATGTTGTGGATCCAGAATTTGCAAGTCTACTCCTTGTCCAGCCCGATACCTGGGGCAACGGCTTCCAGTCACGTTAAGCGCAGATCCAATAGCCGAGTCGGTTGCTGATGTCCTTACTTTGTTCGGTATCAACCACGATATAGTCGTTATAGCTCTGCTATGTGGAAATTTCCAAACTCGTGGCGAATCCTGTGCGAAATCGGCGCTGTCGTGTGTTTCCTGACATGCGGGCTGGCGGATGTTGCGCTTGAATGCCATGACTGGCGTGCTGAGGGACGCCCTGGATATGCAAACGACGTTCACGATGAAACGGATAAACGGTCGAAATACTCCAAGCCGACGATTGGTCCCGGCTCTTCACAGGAAAAACCAGAACGCCACAGTGCTGAAGTTCGGCTGGGAGGACCTATTGAATACTCGCGGTAAAACCAGGATCGGCGCTCACTCTATCGGAGAACAAGACCACTGCACCTTGTATAAGGGCAGCCCACATTGTCAGCGACAAAATTAAAGCCAGCACCAAACTGCGAGCACGATATGTCATCACGATCCTCATAAGCCGGAGATCACTATGCCAGCAAAAGGTTTCGTGAATCTGAACGGACAAGGATGGCGGCTTGTTCCTTTGAATGACCGGGTGGACAATTCGCATTTGCTCGTACTCCGGCTCGCGGAAAGCCTGATCTTACGGTCGGATCACGTGTATCAGAGGCTAAAAAGTGACGCTCACAAGATGTGCGAAGATTTGCTGCAAATCAGCTGATAGTTCCGGATCGTAAGTATGCAGTCTTGGCTGGGTGGGCTCCTTTGTCGGCCTGACCCTGAGCGTTACTCCTTCTCCGCCTCGGTCGACAATCAAGAAGCCATGCTGAAACGCTGCTTTTGCGATTTCCATTCCTGCCTTGGTCCGCAGTCCGAGCTTCAAGATATCAAGGTCTGGCGGCAAGCCGAGTCGGCCACCCATCGGCATTTTGCCAGAGTAAGGTATGTCGTTGGAAAGAGCATCACGGTCGAATGCATATGCTGGATATTGAAATTTTGGTGCCAGGAGCTTGGGCGGCACAGTGATCGCAATGGCATGATTGATGCCAGTTTCAATCTCACTGTCGAGGATGGCGCCTGCATAGCTGGGCAACATAGAAGCCGTCTGGCCTCTCTGCCAACCGTCGCCCAAGCTATCTTCATCGGTGACGGAATAAGAGAGTGCCACCAGCGTTAAGTCAGACAAAACGATAGTCGCATAGGTCTCAAGAATGCCGCCGTTCGGCTGGCGCACGGCCATATGGCCATCGGCGCCAGTCGCTGGCACCATACCTGAAGCTGGTACATGATACATAGCCGCCTCCGACGAAGGCGCAGTCAGCACATTATACGACTCTGGCATCGTCCACTCATCGACAGATGTGGAAGAAAATACATTTCCAGAATAGGGAAACACCGATGACGAGGACGTCAGAATATCAGCTTCCACGGCGGGATCGTTCCCGATGCGGTGCCAGGCACCCGAATACACCGCGCCCCAAGCCAACGGATTGTAGAGAATGCGGACTTTAGGATCGCCTTCCTTTGCCTGATGGAAGGGAACAACCCAATACCCGTTCGGATCCCATGTATCCAAACCAACAGGAAGGCCCAAAGCAATATTGGTGGAACCGAAACTCGCCGTTGTCGGCATCGCGACGTTCCAGGGTGAATTTTCCGAAAACAGAGTTTCGGCTTTGGCGGGAACCATACCATACAGCGGCAGGGCGAGACTGATTGTCAGCGCCAATAGGCTTCCATAAGATGTGTGTTTGCGCCTCCTAATAAAGTGAAGAAAACGATAAGCATACATCTCAATCCCACCCAGATCTTCTCATAATTGACATCAAATACGGCCCGCCAAGGCAAAACAACGGGACACGCAAAGCTGCCAAACCGTTCCTGTCGCATTCCTGTCCGGCCAAAGCCAGTTTATGCCGTTCATATTATCTCACGCTCAGCCTGCTCCAGCCACTAAGGCATAATTCAATGTCGAAATGGCTGATGTTGCAGCTCGTGTGGTCTTAGCGTGATATACCGAAGTCATCGTCCCACCGGCGATGTCCCAATCAGGACGAGCAGCAAGCAATGGTCCGCGTCTGCCGCGAACTTGACCGTCTCGAACCGGCCGCCATCTTGCGACGCGACCGCTTTACTTAATCTCATTGTCGCGCCCTAATTCTCCAGCTGCAGTTTGACGCCATTCAGCGTAACCTTCACCAAATCGCCTGGACGCAGTTGCGTGTTTTCGCTCGCAGCAATTTCATCTGTCACGCCGTTATCCGTGCGAAGTATCTTGTAATCGTAGAGGACATCGCTCGTCGAACCCGCGATGGCGCCGGCTGCTGGTGCATTCGTCAGCGCTTCCAGCATAAGGCCGGCATACATTTTCAGTTTCAGTTCATTTTCTGTCAGTGCAGCATTGCTCCGCTGGAGTTCCGCGATCACCTCGGTCTTGTGATTATTGTCGAGATCGATGAGATCGGAGGCTATTTTGCTGATTTCCTGCTTGGCACGTACAGTTGCCGTGTCGATATCCAGAAGTTTGCTTTCCGTGTCAGAAGCGGTTAATTCCAGCCCCAGTACACGCGAGCTGACGAGCAAACCTTGTTCAGCCAATTTTCCAGCGCGTTCAAGTTCTGTATTGATCAGTTCCATCTCCCGTGCCTGCGAGTCCTTTTTTTTAGCAAGTGACGCGACCTCGTTTTGATAGAGAACCTTCGCTTCTTCCAGGGAACTGCGGTGAAGGGAAAGGCTTTCCTTGCGCGACTGCATGAGCACCTTTTCCTGGGCTACCAAATCTTGCAACTCTGGCTGTGAACCGGCTTCCTTGTCTATCCTCGAATCGAATGCTGCGTCTTCGTTTGCAAGTTCAGCCTTTAGTCTGGCAACCTGAACGAGCAGTCGTTGGCGCTCAGCGGCCAGCACATCATGACCGCCTTTCGCGTTCAGAAAATCCCTTTCAAAACGTTGATCACCTCTGGTTGACTGGCGCATTCCGCCGGCCAAGCTGATCGCCTTCAGCACAGTCATTTCAGGGTCAAAGGGGTACCGCCCAGGAGACTGTACCGTGCCGGCTACGAAAATTGGTCTAAATTCCAGCACTTCCACTGACGTTGCTGGAGCCTCAATCAGACCAAGCTTGTTTTTGACATTCGTCGATATCGTCGTCGCCACGGATTGCGTGGTCTGGCCCTGGGCTTGCACCTCCCCGGCGAAGGGAAGCGAAATCGTACCGGACATACCGACAGTAAATTCACCGTTCAAAGCGGGCCATTCTCGAAACGTCGTCGCGCCCGATGGCCAATCAACGACGCGGATTACAAGCTTGTCCAATGGGCCAAGCTTGTAATCGGCCGCCGCCGCATGCCCCGCAACAACCAGCGTCATGACCCCGAGAAAAAGTGCCAGATATCCATAGGACCTCTGCCAAAGATCGACACCCGAGACGCCTCTAATTGGCAACTTGGCTCTTTGCTCACTCATGCGGCACTCCAATAGATTGTTCCATCGATGAAAGTTCAACATCAGTCCGTGATCATCCATTTCGTCTGGGATATGTATTTGTAGGCGTCGGTTGCACTACGGTTTGGTTGCCGTTGAATAGAGTTCATTGGAGTTGCGTCGCGCGACAGCTGGGATCATGCCCAGAAGCCGTTGGCGGACTGAATAGTAGACGGTCTCGAGCGCGAGCACTTGTGCTCTGAGAGATAATGCCGGGCGCTCTATGAAATTCCACGAAAACCAGGCGACGGCAAGCGCGCTTAGAAGGCCGACAGCAGCCGTTAACCAAGCATTTTGCAGGTCGGGAAAGAGCGCTACGAATGCCTGCTGAAGGGTCCAGTGATAGAGGTATAGTCCATAGGACAAATCTGTCAGCCGACTAAACCAGCTTCTTTTGAAGTCGATCAGGCCTATATAGATCGTCACATATACAACCGCTGGGATCGCCAGGTATTCGCCGTTCCAGCTGGCATCCAGCAGGAAAACGGACAGGACGCTGGAGGCAACAAGCAGCGCAGGATGAGCGGGAATGCGGTCGCGAAACTGATAGGCAGAGACGCCACCCAGGAAGTAGAACATCAACACCCAGCCGGATATGTTCGATACTCCCGCTGCCGCATCAGGTTTCACCAATCGGAATGCCCAATAGGCGCAAACCAAGGCTACGAGGGCGATCGGCCCGACCCAGCGCTTTTCTTTCAATCCAATGACGGTAAGGCACGATAGCAGAAGATAGCAATAGAGCTCGTAAGGCACTGTCCACAACTGGGCATTTACGATGCCGGGATCGGGCACATTCAGGAAAACGCCTGGAAGCCAGTAACTGATATGCCCAGTGACATTTCCAACATATCGGACAAATTGCGGGTCGGTGAAATAACTTGCAAGCGGCAACTCGGTGAAGAAGGGCCCGAGGACGAAGGCGGACAGAAGCACCTCAGCAATGAGCGCGGGGTAGATGCGAATAGCTCGTAGTCCTAGAAAGCTGACCAGTGTTCGGCAGCGCTCCATACTACCGGCGACGAGGAAGCCGCTGAGCACGAAGAACATCGGTAGCAGGACGCGCAAAAATGCCCGCAATTCTGTCTGCCATAGGGAGAGATCGAGATCTTCGCCATAGGTTATGCGGATGGAGTGATACAATGTTATCAGAATGGCAAGACCGATGCGCATATAGTCAAAGCCGGATGGTCTACCGCCCGCCCTGTCCAGCATGCCGGCGAACGTAGATTGAACATGGGTCATGATGCAGGCTCCCTCATTGGGTGACATGTTGATATGCACAAGGCTCTAAGCTCCCTTGGGCCGTAGCGACAAAATGAGATGTTCCAGCTTGCGTAAGCCGCTCTCTGGTATGGCGAGCGATGCAAAGGCCGCAAGGGCCCTCAGATCGGTTAAAAACATCTGCGGGCGCAACTTGAAGGCATGGGCGAGCATGGCGCAGGCTCGGTCGTTTTTACCTGCGATGACAGCCTTACGAGCCGCAATCCTGTAATGTTCGGCCCGCGCACGATTGATCACGTGTCGGGGCACTGCGGGCATTGAAGCGCTTATGATATCCAGCGCCATATCGGCCTGACTTACGAAACGATCGACATCGAAGGAAAGGCTCGATTTTCGCAGTCTGTAAAAGGTGAGCGGTTCCGATAGACCGACTGCTATACTGTTGGTTAGCCACAGGATGCGGCACCACATTTCATAGTCCTCACAACTGCGCAGCTCCTCGCGGAAATAACCTGCCGCCTCAAAGCATGAGCGGCGTACCACCGGGGTCGAGCCATTGCCGACGTGATTACGTGAGATCATCTCATGCAACGATGGATGGAGTGTATCGGGCCGCAACAGCCTATGAGTCGAGCTGCCATCCTCTTCTATGAATTCGGAGGCCGAATAGCTAAATCCAATGCCATGGTCACTGTCCATCAACGCGATATGCGCAGCTGCCTTGTCGCAGTGCCACAGGTCATCACCATCCAGAAAGCCGATATAGCGGCCACGTGCCTCGCGAATGCCAGTGTTTCGCGCGGCAGAAAGACCGCAATTCCTCTGACGTACAATTTTCAGCCGAATGTCGTTACGCTGAGCAGCAAGTTCTGCGAGCAATGCCGGCGTCGCGTCTGTCGAACCGTCATCGACAACAATTACTTCGATATCCCGGAAAGTTTGATCGAGTGCCGATTCAACGGCAGGAACGATGAATTCCGCGACATTGTAGGCTGGTATGACGATGCTAAGGCAGGGAATACTAGGAACCATGATACCTCCTGGGCATTGAAGAGCTTGTGAATGCTATGTCCGTGTCTGGCCTATGGTCGTGTGGCTCGAGCGCGCCGCCGATGAATGCGAAAATGTAAGAGCATGGTAGAGTAATACTGAAGAGAGATTCGTACTTGCAAAAGAACAGCAGGGTCAGCGACAGCAGAAGCAAGACTATTGCCTCGTCTCTTCGCTCACCTTTTTCACTGTTCAGTCGAATTAAGCTGGCGATGACAGTGATGCTGATTGCCACCACAAATGCGCCGAAAGCCATTATGCCGCCTGTGTAAAGCAGGCCATAGACAGTTGAGTGGCTTCCTATCGGTAATATTTCCTTCGGGTGAACTGAAGGGCCGATCCAGCCGTAGCCGAAGATGGGTGATTGCAAAAAGCCCTCGAAACTTTTTTCGTAGATTAAGTGGCGGGCAAGACTGGATCCGGCGCGCACTCCATCGACCCGATCCTGTATCGAGAGCAGAAAGTTGATCCAGTCGACGTCTGCTACACTTATGAAAAAAAGAGCAACAAGAGCGAGTGTTATAAAAAGAAGCCTTAATGGAAGAGATACCTTGAGCCAGATCCAGCCGAGGGCACACAACAGCATCGCACCGAGCGCGAGCCGACTCCAACTGAAAACGACACCCACTATACCGCCAGCCATACCCATTAGCCGGAGACGCCAATCCTTCTCCAAGAGGCTGATCATGGTGATCCCAATGCCGCCCAAACCCAATGCAGTCGTGTAGGGATAGAACAGAACAAGCCGTGTTTTTAATTCGCCGAGCGTCTCTTCGGAGATGTAGATCGCTGCGGACCCATACAGCAGCGCAGCCGGACTGTGCGGGGCGATCAACATAGGTATGGTGTAACCGGAATACAGATGTGGCAATCCCAACGCCACGCCCAGCGCACCGATCAGAGCCAGTGGGATGATGATTGCCCCCAGCAAGGCGACAGAGCGTATGATCAACCGGCTGGATAGACCGTGCGCGGCGCCCGCCCAAATCGCGAGGCCACCCATTATCCAGCCGAAAACGCCAAAGCCGAATAGCTGTGCGACGCCTGTGACAGGCTCCTCACGCCAGACCCCAGCAAGAACAGAGGCCGTGAACTGGAACAGCCCAATTGAAATCCAGCTTATGGCGACAAGGCGTGCCAGAAAGCCGACCGGCGCACGAGCATATGCCAGAGTAACAATGACTGCTGCCTGCACGAGCGTCAGCAATCCCGCCGCCCAAAACAAGACTGTGGACGTCAACATGAGCGCATAGAGGCTTTGGTCAGCAACGAGTTCAGGCAAGCCAAATTTCACTCTCGGGTTTTGAACCGTCATAGAGCTTCCCCTGCTCCGAGTGCGACGGACCCAGTCTGCTTGTTATGGAGAGTCAGTGCGTATTCGACGACCGCCAGCGAGATGAAAAAGCACGCCAGGGCAACAATGTGTCCGAGCAGTCCACCAGAAACCGTCGCAACGCCAACGACTACAAATCCCACGATGGCTCTCGCCGCCGTCAGCCAATTGGCATAGCTGATGGCACCTCTCGCCTTTAGGTGTGTTTCAATACAAACGACAACATAGCGTGCAGGCACAGATGACATTAAAATTGCAGCGAAGAACCAGAGATCGCCAACCTTGAACACGTAAATACCCATCGGAACCGCAACAGCAGTGACCACAATGGCAAGCAGTGCACCCAGCCGCAGCATCGATCTGATGAGCCCTCTGAAATAGGCGTCGTCTCCCGTGACGATCTTGGGGTAAACGGACTGCAGATTTGCCCAGCCGGGTGTATCGCTGGCCGTCAATAACTGACGACAAATGCCGAGCACACCGAGATCGCTTCGTCCGAGGATATGGGCGCTCAGAAGAAGGATCATCGTATCGCTTGCCACCAGAACAGCGTCGGAGAACAGATAGCGCAAGCCGCTACGCAAGTGGCCGAAAGCCTGTCCAAACGCGCTGAAATCATGGGGTAGAAGCATATAGGGTATCGCTATACCGAGCATTCTGAAGGCCAACACCACAAGGCAAAAATTACTGAAATCGTTGGAAAAGGCACCTGCTACGAGGCCCAGGCTATTGAGGGCCGGCGCAATGATGCTCTGCGCCTCCTTCCCTTGAAGCACCTGAAGTGCGTTCATCACATTGCATTGCGCGAAATACGGTGCCGATAAAGCGATCGCCGAGAGCTGAAGCTGTTCTGCCGGGTTGTGACCGAAGACCATGCCGAACATGAGCGCGATGATCACAATGACGGGCAATGAGGCTGCTGCAGAGACGAGCCCGATCGTATTTCGCACGCCGTTGTTCACATTGATCTGGGCAAGCCTGAAATGCAGCCCGAATGTGCCAAACAGGGCAAACAACGTAATTGGAATCGTTGCAAGTGTCAGTGTGCCGACAGCGTCGAGGCCGTAGCGGTACGCAACGACGGCAGTCAAAATAAAACCGTTGGCATTCTGCAGAAGACGAGCGAACAGGATCAGTAAAGCCGGGAGCCCGCCGTTGAAGAAGCGTTCAAAAATCGCCTGAATAGCATTGGAGGTCTTCATGCTCAAAAGCGATCCCCATAAAGTTTGCCCACCACAACCGGCATTTTGCCAACGACGCGGTGGTATGAATTGCAGTAGGATTCCGCGATTTTGGACCATGTCGGCCACGCAGACTGCTGTGCTGCTGGCTGAACGCGCCTTTCAACAGCCAACCGCAGCGCATTGTAGAGGCCATTGACGTCTCGCGGTGCAAAACGGATTGCACCACCTCCAACGACGCGAACATTCTCTGGAATATCGCTGACCACAAGGGGCAGGCCATAAGCCATGGCTTCCAGAAGCGCCATGGACATGCCCTCAAGATAAGATGGCAGCACAAACGCAGCGGCATTGCTGTAGAGTTCTTGCAGTTCGGCACCGCTACGATGACCGACAAACATAACATTGTTGCCAGCAATTTGCCTCAGATACGCGTCATAGTCGGACTGGATGCCCTTGCCGGCGATGACTAGTGCCGTTCCATCTTCAAGTCGGGCATGGGCCTCAATCAGGTCGTGACAGCCCTTTTCTGGAGTCAGGCGACTTGCAAAAAACACGTAGCGTCGGTTCTCAAGTCCAAGGCTGTCGAGAAACGGCCCACGAGGAACAGGTTTCACTGACGGCAATCCGTTCGGAATGAAGACTGTCCGCAAATTGTAACGTTCGAGAAAGTATCTCCGAAGCTCTTCGGAGACGACTGTTACCTCATCGGCATAGCGAGCAATCATGTTCTCGGCCATAGACAGGCACGACCTTGCAACCGGCCCCCACTTGTCGCGCTTTTGGTCCAGGCCGTGGACTGTGACAATTGTCGGTTGTGCAAAAAGGCGCGTTACGGCGGACAGCATTCCCGGTCCGATGGCATGCAGGTGGATCACGTCGTATCGGCCCATTGCCCGGGCTAGCGCAATGGAACTGCGAGAAATCGTTTCAGTATGTTTGCCGCCAATGCTGGGAACCCTGACTACATTAAGGCCGGGCAGATCGATAGAAGCCGGACAGTCAGAAGCAAAAACGTCCACCGTGTGACCAAGCGCAACAAGTTCGGGCGAGACGGCATCGAGCACCCGCTCGATGCCGCCGTATGATGTACCAATCCCTCTTGATCCGATCATTGCGATTTTCATGACTGCCCCCTTTGGTGATCGTTAAAGTCAAGCCACGTTGCCCGGTCGAAAACTCTTATTATCGTGGGCGGTGCCGCTTTCCTGTTGCCAGAGGAAGGTCATTTTCACCTGCCGCACACACACCAGCCAGCCCAGGATCAGGATCGCTACCGCCGTGAAGAATGCGAGGAGGAACCCTGTCGCTGCGATAACCATTCGGTGGCTCGTGGGTCTGCTTGGCACCTCAGGCTTGTCCATCAGCTTCACATTCGATTGCCGGGCCTGGGCAACGGCTTCCGTTGACTTTCGTTCGCCGAGCGTTTGGAGAATCTGTTCGTATTGACGCTCTTTCACATCCTGGCGGAGTTTGAGGTCATCAAGTTCCCCCTCTTGGCTGTTGAGCGCCCTTAGATCTTGGCGAAGAACGGCCATATGCGTCTTCAGTCCGGCGGTTCGGGCACGGGCAGAACTGAGCGCCTGCTCTAACCTGTTCAACTCCTGCTGCAGGTTATCCGCATTTTCACCGCGCCTTACGATCACTTCTGCGCCGTTCGTTCTGCGTACAGAATCGGCTGGAAGTAAATTGAGCTGTTCGGACACCGTAGCGCGACGGGCTTCCGTTTCCGTCGCTCCCACTTCTGTCACCTGAAGATCGCGCTCAAGATCTGAGATTTGACGAAGGAGCAGTTCGCGTTGCAAGGGAAAGTCTGAGATGCCCGACCTGGTTCGGAAACTTGAAAGCGCCGTCCGCACCTTTTGCAGTTCGGCCCCCTCGGCCTCGGCCTGTTGTGCCAGAAGGACCGCTTGTCTGTCTGAGAATAGAAAGGAACGGCGTACGAAGTAGAAGTCGATTAACTTCGCAACGAACTCTGCCGCCAGATCGCGATCGGAGTTTTCGTAGGAGATGGTAATCACGTTTCCGCTGCGCCCGGAGTCAACATGCAGAGACTGCCAAACCGCGCGGCGGGCCGAAGCCGATTGTTGCCTTTCCCGATTACCGTCCGCGCTATACCCTGAAATGGCGTTGAAAACACTTGCGAACGCTGACCTTAATAGGCCCGGACCATTGCTTAGCTGAGGGTAAAGCCGCTCAACGCCTATCGAGTTAATGGCCTCGTCAATAACAATTCCGCTCGTCAGGATGGCAACCTCAGCCGACATGTAAGCGTCGCGGTCCATCGAGGACTGAAATGAATTATTGTTCGTACCGACTACGCTGCGAGAGGCGTAATCATCGGACAGAAAAACGAGCAGATTTGCATTTGTTCGGTATCGAGAGGGCGTCTTTCCGACGACCACAAGCGTCATGCTAACAATAGCCAGTGACGCCAATATCGCCAAAAGCCAATATCTCTTGGGAATCAAAAACAGAGACCAGCCAGAACTTCCCTTTGTCCGCACTCTTCGAATGACGGTTGCGTCAACGTGGTTCATCCGCGAGACCCTCATGTAATTGATACGCCTAAAAAAGAAAAACGGATGTGGACCGTAATCTATTCAGGGTCGACTGCGACTTGAGATATCAAATATAATTGAAAATCCGCCGATGACGGAAGCAAAAATAAATCGATATAACTAATCACAACCATTTAGATTGTTATTTTTTGAAATTGCAACAGTAATTTTGTGAATTTATTTTGAAAAATGAAGTAAAAAAATAAAATTTTATGCAATAGGTGTGTAGTCGATTAATTTTTAATCATTAATGAGATTTATTTAGGCGTGAATCATAATTTATAGGCACGTATTTTCATTTTTTAACTGTTGTGAAATATCGAATTTTTATGCAGTTACGACAATGTTATTCGGTTCCGTCCTCAGTATTGTTGGGCGAATAGAAAATAATATGAAATAACGCTGTAGTGACCATTCTGATCTGGTCGCCGAGACGCTCAAACGTCTTGGCACGAGGGCAAGACGCAATAGTCGTTCTAGAAACCTTTACTGTTGGTCAGTTCCGACCACACGGTCAAAGCCAGAATTTTCAAGTCGAACGTAAAAGAGAAGTTCTCAATGTAATAGAGGTCCGAATAAAGCCGAGCTCTTGCCTTGAACGCTTTGTCTGTCGGCCCTCTAAGCCCTCTCATCTGAGCGAGACCTGTGAGGCCCGGGCGAACGACATGGCGCTTATGGTATTGAGGCACAAGTTCCTCGTAGAGCATGCCCGCGGCTAGCATATTGATGGCATGGCAGCGCGGGCCGACCAACGACATATCACCACAAACTACGTTGAAGAGTTGCGGTAGCTCGTCAAGATTGGTCTTTCGCAGAAACGCCCCGACCCGCGTTATTCTCGGGTCACCGACGACGGTCTGTTGGACACCAGTTGCATCGCATTTGTCAAAGTGCATTGACCGAAATTTGTACACCCTGATCTTTGTGCAATCTTTTCCCCACCGGATCTGCGAAAATAACGGGTTTCCTTTACTTTCAATCCGTATTGCAATTGCTATGAGGATCAGCAACGGCGCCAGAACCAAAATACCAAAACCTGCGCCAAGAACATCGAGCATGCGCTTCAAGATCAGGTCGACTTGTTTTGTTGGCTTTATACCCCCGATTTCAGCACATGCACTCTGCTTCGATCCCAGATCTGCAAGCGCTTCTGCGTCGCGGTCAAATATACCCGTGTTACGAACCGCTCTCTCGGCATATATCATGTCGATTTCCCCTGCATACCCACCCGCACATTATAAAAAGCGATGAATTCGTCGACAGGTTTCAACGAACGTTAAAGAAATATTAACTTTGTTGAAAAAATCTATAAGTCAATTGGTGCGATGCAGCAACTGTCTTTTTCTGTAATATTATATTATGATTAATTGAGGTTGGGCTGTGGAGAATATGGCATCGAAAGCGTCAGTAGAGGAGAGTCTCCTCATTCGGCGATGCACGCGGAAATTTGAGAAATGCTGGAGTTTTAGCGTGTTGAATATGCAATCAAAATAGACACCAAATGGATATCAAGGGAATAATTGCTGATTGGCCTCTGCATAGGTTTGGAAGTCCGCTCTATAGAATGCACCAGAGACGCTATATTGATATTGGGCCAGTATTCCGGGAGAAAGTCAGATTTTCTTGCTGAACGAAATTGCAAAATTGTCAACATATTGTTTTGTAAGGGTGATTTTTTTGTGGACACACTGAGTGTGGTGCGCTGATCGGTTTACCCAGGGTTGGTAAGCCGGTAACTTCCCCAGATACGGAAATTTCGGGGATTCTCCCACACGATGTCCAGCCGGTTGAGATATCTGATAGCCGCCATTCTGATCTCACTCACTTTGTGGGCTATTCTGATTATCGGCGTGCTTTGGGCTGTGAATTGGCTGGGATGAATATGCCTATACACAGTAAGGCAACTTTGGTTCACCGCGGACTGTAATTTTGCAGCGCTGATGATGACAACTGGCTGTGCGCGTCAACGGGATCATCGGTGGAAATCGCCCGGCTATTTCCGATTGCGCTTGGGACGTCCTCGTTGCCGTATCCACGCGAAGCCTCGAATTTCTTCAAGTCAGGGCCGGTGGAGTTCGCATCCAGGCCACTGTCTCAAGCCGATGTCGTGGAAATCACCGGCGATTCGTTTATCGATCAATGACCACCGCCCTTTCAACGGCGAATGGTCGAACGCATCCGTGAATGCCGTTAATCTCGACAAAACGCCAGACTCGTCGCTAGAATGGTGTCGGGCAGTTGGGAGGCTTGCCCAAGGGAGAGTAGCCTCACGCTACAGTTTTTGAGCTGCTTGTGCATCGCACCAGCGGAGCCTCCGTTTTGAAGGGTTGTAGTGACCGCAATGACGGATTTTGCCGGTTGGTTTACGTATAGTCCGATCCTCGTCCTGCTCTCGGTGGTGGTGGCGATCCAGGCAGGCTATGTTGGCATCAATCTGGCACTTCTCATATCTACAGCCTTTGCCAATCGGCGTCGTCTTCTCATCGCGGGCTCAGCCTTGACGCTTGCGGTCGGTATCTGGAGCATGCACTTCATCGGCATGTTGGCGGTTAGAACGTCAATCACCATCAATTATGCCGTCCTTCCGACATTGCTTTCATTCCTGATTTGCGGTCTTGTCACCGGTGTTGCCGTCTATCTTGCCAGCCTGCGCTCGCATCTCCTTCTGGTGGCTGCTGCCGTTTTGATGGGCCTCGGCATCACAACGATGCATTACGTCGGCATGATCGCTGTACATTCGGTCATGCACCTAACCCACGATCCGGCCTATGCGATCGCCAGCATAGCCATTGCAATCGCTGCGTCCGGCCTCACCCTCTGGCTTGCCTTTTCTGCTGATCGCCGACCGCCACTGTTTCTCTGTGCGCTCGTGTTCGGCTGCGCCGTTTCGGGCATGCACTACACGGCGATGGTGGGAACGACGCTGCATATGGCAACAGCGCAGGCTGCGACTGCAAAGTCCCTGATCTCCAGCGACATACTGGCCACCATCGTCAGTGTCGTCGCCTGTTCGATCTCGGCGGTTTTCATGCTGGCGCTGGTTCCGACTGGGGCAAAAGATGCATCGAGCGACAGCGTTCAAACGCCGGCAGAGACCACATCAGCCCCGGAAGGTCTGGCCGAAGCCGATCTGCTGCTTCCGATGGAGAAGAACGGCAAGCGTTTCCACATCGCCTCGGATGAAATTGCATCGGTTCATTCCAACGCCCACTACACCTATATATTCAACGGTCGCGACGATCTTTTTTGCCCCTTGTCCATTACAGATATTGCTGCCCGCCTGCCCGAGGCGATGTTCCCGCGCACGCATCGCAGCTATATCGTCAATTTGTCATTCGTAGCCCGCATCAAGAAATCCGGTGACGCGGGCGTCGCCGAGCTGGATACGCCCGTGAGGCGAACAGTGCCTGTCAGTCGATCAAGACTCGCAGCTCTGCGTGATGAACTCGCCGCTTTCAAGGCATCTGCAAAGGGTGCAGCGACCCTGGAAGGGTAGGTCAGTTATTCTGACGCAGTTCGTGCAAACAGCCACGCATTTCGTGCAGAATTGTGCGTTTGGTGCTCTTGTTCTTGTCTCAGCACGATGATCGACGCCTGCTCATGGAGAGCGCAGAGACGAGGTCTTTTGGAGTGGGGCCTTGCCGAGCGTGAAAATGCTTTGGGAGGAGCTCACGATGATACCAGGGTCATTCGATTACCATCGGCCAACGACGGTCGAGGGTGCTGTGGCATTGCTTCAGCAACTCGGTGAGGACGCACTGCCCCTTGCTGGTGGCCATAGCCTGATACCTATGATGAAGACACGGTTGGCAGCACCGGATCATCTGGTAGATCTCGGTGCAGTCGAGGGGCTGCGCCAGATCGATCATGTGGGTAATGAAGTCATCATCGGAGCGATGGTGACGCAACATGCCGTCATCCATTCCTCGCAGCTGGCCGGTCTGGTTCCGCTCATGCGCGAGACCGCTCTGGTCATCGCCGACCCTCAGATCCGTTACAAGGGCACAATTGGTGGCAATTGCGCAAATGGTGATCCGGGCAACGATATGCCGGCTCTGATGCAGTGTCTGAACGCCCGTTACACTTTGACGGGCGTGAGCGGCACACGAGAGGTCGCGGCGCGCGACTTCTATTTCGGGGCCTATGACACTGCGCTTGAGCCCGGCGAAATATTGGTATCGGTTTCCATTCCCGTTCCGCCCCTCGGGCATGGTTATGGCTATGAAAAGCTCAAGCGAAAAGTGGGAGACTATGCGACTGCGGCGGCGGCCGTGGTGATCACGATTGAAGGGGGCACCTGCACCAGCGCTTCCATCGGCCTCACCAATGTTTCGGAAACGCCGCTATGGGCGCAAGAGGCTGCGCAAATTCTGCTTGGCACCACGCTTGACGAGGCAACTGTCGCAAAGGCGGTTGCTGCAGCCGAAGCGATTACCAATCCAGCCTCCGATATGCGCGGGCCTTCGGAATACCGCACCAAGATGGCCGGCATCATGCTGCGCCGGGCACTCGAGAGGGCAAAGACCCGCGCCAAGGGTTGAGGGGAACATCATGACGAAATCGCATATCAAGGTCACTATCAATGGCAAGGATGTCGAGGCTCTCGTCGAGCCGCGGACATTGCTCATCCACTTCCTGCGCGAGCAGCAAAATCTGACAGGCGCCCATATCGGCTGCGATACCGGCCATTGCGGTGCATGCACTGTCGACATGGACGACACGTCGGTCAAAAGCTGCATGACCTTTGCCGTCCAGGCAGATGGCTCGGCCATTACCACAATCGAGGGAGTCGCGAATGCTGATGGAACGCTGAGCGCGCTGCAAGAAGGTTTCCGCATGATGCACGGCCTGCAATGCGGTTATTGCACGCCGGGAATGATCTTGCGCGCGCATCGCCTGCTTGAGGAGAACTCTGACCCCACCGAAGACGAAATTCGCAACGGTATCGCCGGCAATCTTTGTCGTTGCACCGGCTACGTCAACATCGTCAGGGCCATCCAGTATGCGGCGGCCAAGATCAACGGAACACCGTTTCAGGAGGCTGCAGAATGAACGAGCAAGTCAAGATCGATCAGGACCGCGCCGAACGGACCGAGAAGCTGCAGGGCATGGGATGCAAGCGCAAGCGCGTTGAAGATATCCGTTTCACTCAGGGCAAGGGCAATTATGTCGATGATCTGAAGCTACCGGGCATGGTGTTCGGTGATTTTGTCCGTTCGCCTCACGCTCATGCCCGCATCATCAGTATCGATACCTCACGCGCCAAAGCGCTGCCCGGTGTGATCGCGGTTCTAACAGCTGCCGATCTAAAGCCGCTTGGCCTGCATTATATGCCAACCCTTGCGGGCGACGTACAGGCAGTCCTGGCGGAAGAAAAAGTGCTGTTTCAGAACCAGGAGGTGGCCTTTGTCATCGCGGAGGACCGGTATATCGCGTCGGATGCAACAGAACTCGTCGACGTCGTCTATGAGGCGCTGCCCTGTATTGTCGATCCGTTCAAATCTATGCTTGCGGATGCGCCCATCCTGCGCGAAGACATCAAGGACAAGATGGTCGGCGCGCATGGGCCACGTAAACACCCGAACCATATCTTTGAATGGCAAATAGGCGACAAGCAGGCGACCGACGACGTTTTTGCCAATGCCGATGTGACCATCAAGGAAATGCTGGTCGATCACCGCACGCATCCGTCGCCGCTGGAGACCTGCCAGTCTGTCGCCTCGTTTGACAAGGTCAAGGGCGAACTGACGCTTTGGGGCACATTCCAGGCACCGCATGTCATCCGCACAGTCGTCTCGCTGATCTCGGGTCTACCAGAACACAAGATTCATGTTGTAGCGCCGGATATCGGCGGCGGATTTGGCAACAAGGTCGGCGCTTATGCCGGCTATGTCTGCTCGGTGGTCGGCTCGATCGTGCTCGGTGTGCCGGTCAAATGGGTCGAGGACAGGATGGAAAACCTCTCCACCACTTCCTTTGCCCGCGACTACCACATGACCACCGAACTGGCCGCCACCAAAGAAGGCAAGATCCTTGGCATGCGCGTGCATGTGCTGGCAGATCATGGCGCATTCGACGCCTGCGCCGACCCGTCCAAGTGGCCGGCCGGCTTCATGAACATCTGCACAGGCTCCTACGACATCCCGGTGGCACATCTGGCGGTCGATGGTGTCTATACCAACAAGGCGTCAGGCGGTGTGGCCTATCGCTGCTCGTTCCGGGTGACCGAGGCGGTGTTTGCCATTGAGCGAGCCGTCGAAGTGCTCGCCCACAAGCTCGGCATGGATGCAGCCGAGCTCCGCATGAAGAACTTCATCAAGGCCGAACAGTTTCCCTATCACTCGGCGCTCGGCTGGGAATACGACAGCGGCGATTATCATACAGCCATGCAGAAGGCGATGGACACCATCGGCTACAAGCAGTTGCGTGAGGAACAGGCAAAAAAGCGCGAAGCCTTCAAGCGCGGAGAAACCCGCGAACTCATGGGCATCGGCATTTCCTTCTTCACAGAAATTGTCGGTGCCGGGCCGGCCAAGAACTGCGATATCCTCGGTATCGCGATGTTCGATTCCGCTGAGATCCGCATCCATCCGACCGGCTCGATAATCGCCCGAATGGGCACCAAGAGCCAGGGGCAGGGGCATGAGACCACCTATGCCCAGATCATCGCCACGGAACTTGGCATTCCAGCAGATGACATCATGATTGAGGAGGGCAATACGGATACTGCGCCGTATGGTCTTGGTACCTATGGCTCGCGCTCGACCCCGGTCGCCGGCGCTGCAACCGCAGTGGCTGCGCGCAAGATCAAGGCCAAGGCACAGATGATCGCTGCCCATATGCTGGAAGTGCATGAGGATGATCTGGAATGGGATATCGATCGCTTCAAGGTCAAGGGTTTGCCGGAAAAGTTCAAGACCATGAAGGAAATTGCCTGGTCGGCCTATAATTCCCCGCCGCCAAACATGGAGCCGGGTCTGGAGGCAGTAAACTATTACGAGCCGCCTAATATGACTTATCCATTCGGGGCCTATTTCTGCGTTATGGATATCGACGTTGATACGGGTGTCGCCAAGACGCGCCGCTTCTACGCGCTCGATGACTGCGGTACGCGCATCAATCCCATGATCATTGAGGGTCAGGTGCATGGCGGGCTGACAGAGGCGTTTGCCTGCGCAATGGGTCAGGAGATCCGTTATGATGAGACGGGTAATGTCATGGGTGCTTCGTTCATGGACTTCTTCCTGCCAACGGCGGTGGAGACGCCCAAATGGGAAACCGACTTTACCGTAACGCCGTCCCCACATCACCCGATTGGGGCCAAAGGTGTCGGTGAAAGCCCACATGTGGGCGGCGTGCCGTGCTTTTCCAATGCCGTCAACGATGCCTATGCCTTTCTCGACGCCGGTCACATCCAGATGCCGCATGATGCCTGGCGCCTCTGGAAGGTGGGTGAGCGGCTGGGGTTGCACGGCTAGGACGGCGAAGAAAATGGTGGTCACACTTCCACAGGACCAGATTGCCACTGATATGGCTGCGGTCGGGTATATTCCCGACCGTGATCTGGCAACCGCCCTGTGGCTCATGAACAGCCTCAGTCGTCCCTTGCTGCTTGAGGGCGAGGCGGGCGTTGGCAAAACAGAGGTCGCGCGGGCTCTGGCTGTGGTCCACGATACCAAGTTGATCCGGTTGCAATGCTATGAGGGGCTGGATCAGAGCTCGGCGCTTTATGAATGGAATTATCAGCGGCAATTGCTGGCCATCAAGGCACGCGAGGGGCTCAACGCCAACGAGGTCGAAGACGAGATATTCTCGGAAAAATATCTGCTCGAGCGGCCGCTGCTGGCGGCAATCCGCCAGCCGAAATCGCCGGTCCTGTTGATCGACGAGGTCGACCGCGCCGATGAAGAATTCGAAGCCTTCTTGCTGGAGCTGTTGTCTGATTTCCAGGTCTCTATTCCAGAACTTGGAACAATCACAGCGCGGACCATTCCGCTGGTGATCCTGACGTCAAACGGTACGCGAGAGCTCTCTGATGCGCTACGTCGCCGCTGTCTCTATCACTATGTCGATTTTCCCGATGTCGATCGTGAGGCCCGGATTATCCTGTCACGTCTGCCCCGGATCGATGCGGCGCTGGCCCTTCAGATTGCCACCATGGTCAACGAGATCAGGAAAGAAGATCTTAGAAAGGCTCCGGGGGTTGCCGAGACGCTGGATTGGGCAGCAACGCTTGCCGGTCTGGACATCCGCCATCTGAAAGACGAGCCGGAAGCCATCTTTGAAACCATGATGTGCCTGATCAAGACCGCAGAGGACAAGGCACGGATGACCCGTCAGGTGTCGGATCGACTTTTGGGCAAGGTGGCATGAGATGAGCGTGGTGCGAAAGTCAGATGCTGATCTGGGCGAAATGATGCGGGAAAAGCTATCGGGCTTCGTTTCGGCGCTGCGCGACAACGGTTTTGTCATTGGCCTGGCCGAGACGCGTGATGCCCTCGGTGTTATGAGCGGCGTCAGCGTGGCACGTCCTTCACAGTTTCGCCCGGCACTTCGTGCATTGTTCTGCAGCCGGCATTCGGATTGGCAGAAGTTTGACGAGATCTTCGACGCTTGGTGGTTGGTACGTGGCATGAAGTCCGCCACCCGGATATCAGGCGCGCCGCAAAAGGCACCCAGTGGTCTGCAGGCGGTCGCAGCCGGAAACCGAGGACTGGGGGACAACCAGAATGCCGACCATGTCGAGCGCAGCGAAGGAGGCGGACAGACAGACACCGGGCAGTCAAAACGAGAGGGGGCCTCGCGCACCGAACTCTTGACCGGAACCGATTTCAGGCATTTGACCGACCCAAACGATCTGGCGGCCGCCCACGAGTTGGCTGCGAGGCTGGCGCACGAGATGCGGGCACGCCTGACGCGGCGCCTGAGGGTGCGTCGCAAGGGCCAGCGGCTCGATCTCAGACGCACCATTCACAAGAGTATCGCCCATGGCGGCACGCCGATGGAACTCGTCCGTCGAAAGCGAAAGGACAAGCCGCTGAAGCTTGTCGTCCTGCTGGATGCATCAGGCTCGATGAGCCTATATTCGGCGGTGTTCCTGCGTTTCATGCACGGGGTGCTGGACGCATTTTCGCAAGCCGAGGCCTATATTTTTCATACAAGGCTGATTCATATCTCGCCCGCATTGCGTGAGCGTGACCCGCAGCGATCAGTGGAGCGGATGTCGTTGATGGCGCAGGGAACCGGAGGTGGCACGCGGATCGGTGAGAGCCTGGCGACATTCAACAGGTGGCATGCCAAACGCTGCATCCATTCGCGTACTTGCGTGATGATCGTCTCCGACGGTTATGACACAGGCTCTGGTGAGGTTCTCGCTGCCGAAATGCAGGCCCTTCGGAGACGATGCCGGCGGATCGCCTGGTTGAATCCCATGATCGGCTGGCAGGACTATGCGCCGGAAGCGGCAGGCATGAAGGCCGCGCTTCCTTTCGTGGACCTCTTCGCGCCGGCTCACAATCTTGAAAGCCTGAATGCACTTGAACCCTATCTGGCGAGGATTTGATCATGCCCGAACCGGACGATATTCTCGATCTGGTCGCGCAAACCAGAGCTCGTGGCGAGCCTTTTGCGATCGCAACGGTGGTACGCACTGTTTCTGTGACGGCAGCCAAGGCCGGAGCCAAGGCAGTCTTGCTTGCCGATGGCACCATATCGGCTGGCTGGATTGGTGGCGGTTGCGCGCGCGGCGCCGTGCTCAAGGCGGCTGCTGAGGCCATTCGCGATGGTCAGCCACGCCTTGTCAGCATCCAGCCGGAAAACTTGCTGGAGATGCAGCAGGTGCATTCGGGTGAATTGCGCGACGGCGTTTCCTATGCCCGCAACATGTGCCCTAGCCAGGGAACGATGGATGTGTTTGTGGAACCGGTTCTGCCGCGCCCGCATCTGACTGTGCTCGGCGCGTCGCCCGTGGCGGCAGCCCTTGCCGATATTGCCCACCGGATGGGCTTTTTCGTCACCGTATGTGCTCCGGCCTCCGACCACTCTGCCTTTTCGGTCGCCGATCGCCTGGTTGATGGCTTCGAACTGCCGAAAGACGGCGCGCGGCATTGCTTCGTTGTCATCGCCACGCAGGGGCGAGGAGATGGCACGGCTTTGAAGGCCGTCCTCGGTATGGAGACCCGCTACACCGGCTTTGTTGGCTCACGCAAGAAATTCGCAGCCATGCGACGCGATCTCGAAGCCGAGGGCCTCGACGTCAGGTCGATGGATGGGGTGCGATCACCAGCAGGACTCGATCTCGGTTCCATCACGCCCGATGAAATTGCCTTTTCGATTGTCGCAGAGATGATTGAAATCCGGCGGCGCGGACAAAGAAATACGTAAAGGGAGAACAGCTATGGATATGAACGGGTCACAACGCATAGAAGCGTCGCGAGAGACCGTTTTTGCAGCACTGAATGATGTCGACGTCCTGCGTCAATGCATACCGGGCTGCGAAACCATCGAGAAGACATCTGACACGGAGATGGTTGCCAAGGTGACCCTGCGCATCGGTCCGGTTAAGGCGAGCTTTTCCGGCACTGTCACCTTGTCCGATCTGGATCCTCCGAACGGGTACACGATCTCTGGCGAGGGTTCGGGTGGCATGGCCGGCTTTGCCAAGGGTGGAGCGGACGTTACGCTTGAGGCGGACGGCGAAGCCACCCTCCTGCATTATAAGGTCAAAGCCGAAATTGGCGGAAAGCTTGCGCAGATGGGAAGCCGGTTGATCGATAGTACGGCAAAAAAGCTGGCCGGTGACTTCTTTACCAAGTTCAGCAACATCGTCGGACCACAAGCGCCTGTTGATGCGCCGCCGGAAGAAGCAAAGGAAAAGGGCTGGATCGGCCGCATCCTTGGGACCGGCGCCGCAGCCTTTCTCATCGTCGCCGTTACTCCAAATCTGTGCTGCATCACTGGCGGGCATTCCGCCATGGCAAACGATATGATGATACTCTCGATCTGCACATTGACCCCGGTGCTCTGACGGGGAGCCATAAAGCCTCCAAGGCAACCAAACCTATGATGACCGCGATTGCGGTCTGGTTCCCAGGGATATCCTTGTATGCGCCGATCTCGAGACGTCCGTTTTAACCGAAGTCGATGTCCCCGCCATCTCTTCGAGCAGCCGTATATGACTCGAAGTTACATCTACCGTTCTGTTTGGCAGTCCGCAGGCTTGCATAGGGTGGTTCTGGTAGATGCAAATCACGAATGCATTCTGATGAGATGGCCTGTGCTCTCGCTCTCATTGCTGAAGGCGATCCGCCGTTGATACGATTCCGACAAAATCTCGGGCCAGGCATCGGTGATGGCCAACGACGAGAACGTTTAAAAAAATCGCAAAAAATCAACCGCTTACTGGAAGAAGTGGCGGACAGGGTGGGATTCGAACCCACGGTACGCTTTCACGCACACACGCGTTCCAGGCGTGCGCCTTAAACCACTCGGCCACCTGTCCTTACACAGTTCGCGCGGGCCATATTGCGGCGCCGCGACTGGTTCGGCGCGATATATACCGAGGATTCGAATTGGATCAACCGGAATCTGACGGATTTATGAAGTCTCTTCGATAACGCCGTTCGAATCCCGTTGCGAGACGGTTATATTGGGGCTATCTAATGGAGAGTGCGGCATGAGATATCACGACAGGAGTATGTCGATGATCAGATTTGTATTTCGTATGTTCAGTCTCCTGGCGCTTGTTATCGCCGTTGTGGCCGCAACGATGGATTCCATCGAGTCGGTTTCGTCCTCGGATGTGGCGCTCACATCCCTCGCCTCCATCTGGGCGCAATTCAATGATGGCAATTTTTTAGCCTTCAAGGAAGCAGCCAGTGTCGGCCTGCCACTTTGGCTCTGGGATGCAATCCGAATGTGGGTCTTGCCTCAGCCTGCCTTCATTGCATTCTTGATCGTTTCGCTTCTGTGCTGGATGATCGGTTATAAGAAGCCCAATCCTGCCGGGCGCTTCGCAGCATAGCGAAGATGCATCAACAGGGTCTCTGCGGGAGGGCGACGTGTTCCTGATTGACATGTTCAACAAAAAGACAGTCATGCCTACGGCAGAAACGGCCCTTCCCGGACGCAATCTGCCCATACCCACAGCCGAAACACATTTCGTGACAGGCAGGCCGCTTCATGGCCCTGATCCGGATGGACTGGCATCGATATCCCTCGGCATGGGCCACTTCTGGGCAGCCGAGCGTCTCCTTTGGCAAATGCAAGGCGTATGGGTCACTGTGGCTGGATATCAGGGCGGTTTCACCCCCAACCCGACCGCACAGGAAACGGTGACCGGGCTCACCGGCCATGCCGAAGTGGTAAAAGTCGTCTATGACGCGCAGCAGCTTCCATTGCAAAATCTGCTCAAGATCTTCTTTGAGGGGCATGATCCGACCCAGGGCATGCGTCAGGGCAATGATATCGGCAGCGCCTATCGCTCCGCAGTTTTTGTGGCCAGCGCGCAGGATCGAGACACTGCCGAACGGATGCGAGACGTATATCAGCAGGCGCTCTATCGCGCAGGTCGTACCTCGAAGATCACCACAGAAATTGCTGAAGCACCGATGTTCTACCCCGCCGAAGAGTACCACCAACAGTATCTGGCGAGGAATCCCGCAGCCAATTCAGCGTTGCGCGGCACCGGTGTTGATTGCCCTATTTTGTGAGGTTGCGATTTACCAGCGTAGCCTTTTCCCACAGCGCTTCGGGAACGCTTGGGCCTGTCAATCGGGACATTTTCGCAAATATTTACCGCATGAAAAAAATCTGGTGAATTTTTGATCGAGCCATGCAAGGATACCGCCATACAGGCTGCCGAGGGGCGTGTCTGGGGACCGTAAGCACGTTCGAAAGCGTGAGGGAGGACCCGAATAAATAATAAGATCAATAGCAACAACAGGGCTGCAAAATGAAGAAAACCCTTTTGAGTATTTTTGCGTTGGCCGCGATGTCGACAACAGCGCTCGCTGCTGACATCAAGCCAGCGCTTGTCTATGGCACGGGCGGAAAGTTCGACAAGTCCTTCAATGAGGCAGCTTATAACGGCGCCGAGAAGTTCAAGGCCGAAACCGGTATCGACTACCGCGATTTCGAGCCGACTGACGATACCCAGGGTGAACAAGCAATCCGCAACTTTGCCTCACGGGGATACAGCCCCGTGATCGCGATTTCCTTTGCCTGGGCATCAGCTCTGCAGAAAGTTGCTCCGGAATTTCCGGACACCAAGTTCGTCCTCGTTGACGATGTTGTCGACCTGCCAAACGTCAAGTCGATCGTCTACAAGGAGCAGGAAGGGTCCTATCTCGTCGGTCTCCTGGCCGGTCTGAAGTCTGAAACCGGCAAGGTCGGCTTTGTCGGCGGCATGGACATTCCGCTGATCCACAAGTTCGAGTGCGGCTATGAAGAAGGCGCACGCGCTGCCAACGCCGATATCGAAGTGTTCCAGAACATGGTTGGCACCACCGGTGCGGCATGGAATGACCCGGTTCGCGCCGGCGAACTCACCAAGAACCAGATCGATCAGGGTGCCGATGTGGTCTATGCGGCAGCTGGCGCTTCGGGCCTTGGTGTGCTGCAGACCGCTGCCGACAACAAGAAGTTCTCCATCGGCGTTGACTCCAACCAGAACTATGTTCAGCCAGGCTCCGTTTTGACCTCGATGGTCAAGCGTGTCGATCTCGCGATCTACAACTCCTTCATGGAAGCCAAGGATGACAAGCTTGAAGGCGGTATGACGTCTCTCGGGGTCAAGGAAGGCGGCGTTGATTTCGCTCTGGACGAACATAACGAAGCACTGATTACGCCTGAAATGAAGGCTGCGGTCGAAAAGGCCAAGGCAGACATCATCTCCGGTGCTGTCACCGTACACGATTACATGACGGACAATTCCTGCCCGAAGTGATTTGACAGGGGCGCAAACCGGGTTAGTTCGGTTTGCGCCCTTTCCATGTCTACAATCCGGAGTGAAGCTGTGAGCCAGGCACCAGCGATCCAACTCATCGACATCGACAAGAAGTTCGGTGCCGTTCACGCAAACAAGAATATCAATCTGACGGTCGCCAAGGGCTCAATCCACGGCATCATCGGCGAGAATGGTGCGGGAAAATCGACACTGATGTCGATTATCTATGGCTTCTACAACGCTGATTCCGGATCGATAGAGATCGACGGCAAACCGGTTAATATCCGCGACAGCCAGTCGGCTATTGATGCCGGTATTGGCATGGTGCACCAGCATTTCATGCTGGTCGAGAACTTTACCGTTCTTGAAAATCTGATGCTGGGCGCGGAGGGGGGAGCTCTTTTGCGTCAAGGCGTTGATCGTGCCCGGGCGGAACTGAAGCGCTTGGCCGATGAATATGAACTCGAAGTCGATCCAGACGCTACGATTGAGGAATTGCCGGTCGGATTGCAGCAACGCGTCGAGATCCTGAAGGCGCTCTATCGTGGCTGTGACATCCTGATTCTCGACGAGCCGACCGGTGTGCTGACCCCGGCTGAGGCCGACCACTTGTTCCGCATTCTCGAAGTGCTGCGCAAAGAGGGCAAGACGATCGTTCTGATCACCCACAAACTGCGAGAAATCATGGCGATCACCGATACGGTCTCCGTCATGCGCCGCGGCGAAATGGTCGCCACCAGGAAGACAGCTGACACAACCGTGGAAGAACTTGCCGAACTGATGGTCGGACGGCGCGTGCTTCTGCAGGTGGATAAGGGCGAAGCCAAGCCAGGCGATGTCATGCTATCGGTGAGGAACCTGACCGTGAAGGATGGTCGGGGTGTCACCATGGTCGACAATGTATCCTTCGATGTGCGTTGCGGCGAGATTGTCGGTATCGCGGGCGTCGCCGGCAATGGACAGAGCGAGTTGCTGCAGGCGATCACCGGTATCCGCAAGCCGGTATCGGGCGAAATTCTGATCAATGGCGAGCCGGTAACCGGTTTCGATCCGGCCAGACTTCGCCAACTGGGTCTCGCACATATTCCCGAAGACCGGCACCATATGGGGCTTGTTCTGCCCTTCGAGGAGGCCGAGAATGCCATTTTGGGTTATCATCGGGACGAGCGATACGGGCGTGGCCCGATGCTTGACCCCGACGCGGTGCGCAAAGCCGCAGAAGCCGAGATCGAGAAATATGATATCCGTCCGCCTAATGCGCGATTGAAGTCGGCCAATTTTTCCGGCGGCAATCAGCAGAAAATCGTGGTTGCTCGTGAAATCGAACGCGATCCGAGCCTGTTGATTGTTGGTCAGCCGACCCGCGGCGTGGACATCGGCGCCATTGAGTTCATCCATCGTCGCCTGATCGAGACGCGAGATGCCGCCAAGGCCATCCTGTTGGTGTCAGTGGAACTCGACGAGATCCGCTCGCTTTCCGACCGTGTTCTGGTGATGTTTGCTGGCAAGGTGGTGGGCGAAACCGGTCCGGAGACCGGTGAGCAGACCCTTGGCCTGATGATGGCCGGTATCGCGGCGTGAGGTTTTTATGAGTAGTTCATCTGTTCCGCTTCCCAATTGGATCAATTATGCCCTCCTGCCGATCATCAACCTGATACTTGCTTTCCTCGTCTCGGGTCTCGTGGTCTGGATTATCGGTGAAAGCCCTCTGGAAGCTCTGAAGCTTCTGTTGCAAGGGGCTTTGGGTCGAGGCGAAGGTGTTGGTTTCACACTCTATTATGCGACCAACTTCATTTTCACCGGCCTGTCGGTCGCGATCGCCTATCACGCTGGCCTCTTCAATATCGGCTCTGAGGGACAGGCCTATATCGGCGGCCTTGGTGCCGCATTGGCAGCTTTGGCACTTGATCAATACGTGCCATGGTATGTGACCATGCCGTTTGCGATCGTGGGTGCCGCCGCATTCGGCGCTCTCTGGGCGCTCATCCCGGCTCTGTTGCAGGCAAAGCGCGGCAGTCACATCGTCATCACCACCATCATGTTCAATTTTATCGGCTCGTCGCTGATGGTCTACCTGCTTGTCAACGTGTTGCGTCCCGTTGGAAAGATGGCCCCGGAAACGCGGACCTTTCTTGAAGGTGGACAGCTTCCCAAGCTTAAAGGGCTGATGGAACTATTGGGCATGAAACTGGGGGCCGCACCCTTCAACGTCTCATTCCTGATCGCACTTGTGATGTGTTATCTGGTCTGGCTTTTGATCTGGCGTACCAAGTTTGGCTACGAAATGCGCACACTTGGCATGTCGCGCTCCGCTGCTGCCTATGCCGGCATTCCCTATGTCCGCACAGTGGTCATCGCCATGCTCTTGTCGGGCGCGTTGGCAGGAATGATGTCGCTCAATCCCGTGCTTGGCGCATCCGCCCGTCTACAGGTCGAATTTGTCAGTGGTGCCGGTTTTGTCGGTATCGCCGTCTCACTGATGGGTCGCAACCATCCGGTTGGCATTGTTCTCGCCGCGATCCTGTTCGGTATCCTCTATCAGGGCGGGGCGGAACTTTCATTCGACATGCCAGCGATCACGCGGGATATGATAGTTGTCATCCAGGGGCTTGTTATTCTGTTCACCGGCGCGCTGGAATACATGTTGCGGCCTGCCATGTCCCGCGCCTACCAACAATTTGCCAAGGGCTGAGGAGAGATCCATGGAGTATTTCGATATCCTCGTCAGCATTTTCGGATCGACCATACGATTGTCCGTTCCGTTAATTTTCACCGCACTTGCCGGTTTGTTTTCGGAGCGCGCGGGCATTTTCGATATCGGCCTGGAAGGAAAGATGCTGGCGGCGGCATTCGCCGCAGCATGCGGGGCCTATGTTAGTGGCTCACCCTGGATCGGCCTGTTGTGCGGCATTGGCGTCTCTATCCTGTTCTCGCTATTGCACGGCTTTGCCTCAATCACCAATCGTGGCAACCAGATCGTCTCCGGTGTGGCGCTCAACTTCGTGGCCGCCGGCCTGACCGCCGTTCTCGGTCAGGCCTGGTTTCACCAGGGTGGACGAACGGCTCAGCTTTCTACGGAGGCGCGGTTCTCGCCCATCACGCTTCCCGGCACTGATACCATGCGCGACGTACCGATCATCGGCCCTCTCTATTCCAATGTGATCTCTGGAAACAATATTCTCACCTACCTTGCTTTCGCCGCGGTACCTCTGTCCTTCTGGGTGCTCTATCGCACGCGTTTCGGTCTTCGCCTGCGTGCGGTTGGCGAGAACCCGGGCGCGGTCGACACGGCCGGCATTTCGGTATCGTGGCTGCGCTATCGGGCCGTCATCGTTGCCGGCCTTCTGTGCGGCTTTTCCGGCACTTATCTGGCGATCGCGCAGTCAGCCGCCTTTATCAAGGATATGTCGGCCGGTAAGGGTTACATCGCACTTGCGGCACTGATCTTTGCCAAGTGGAAACCGGTCCCGGTTCTCCTTGCATGCCTGCTGTTCGGATTTCTGGACGCATTGTCGAACTTCATGCAGGGTAAATCCCTGTTCGGCATTGGCGAGATCCCGGTACAGATCTTCCAGGCTTTGCCCTATATTCTGACCTGCGTTCTGCTTGCGGGATTTATCGGTGCTGCCAATCCGCCAAAGGCGGGTGGTGTACCTTATGTGAAGGAGCGCTGACATGGCGAATGACCTGTTTAATGCGGCGCGCGACGCAATGCAGTTTGCCCACGCGCCATATTCCGAGTTTCCCGTGGGAGCCGCCATCCGCGCTGATGACGGTAACGTCTACACGGGCGCCAATATTGAAAACCTGTCCTTTCCCCAGGGCTGGTGTGCCGAACCAACGGCCATCGGCTGTATGATCATGGGTGGCGGCAAAAGGATCGTCGAGATGGCTGTGATCGCCGAAAAACTGGCGCTCTGCCCACCTTGCGGAGGTTGCCGCCAGAAGATCGCGGAGTTCGCGTCCGCCGATACGAAAATCTATCTCTGCGATGAGGTCGGCATTCAGAAAACCATGACCATGGAAGAGCTTTTGCCTTTTTCCTTCAAGACTGAGCTATTGGGATGAAAACCGTCATAGATCTCCTTGTCGAGCGCCTTGAGGGCTTGATGCCGCGCTATGGCATCGTTCTCGGTTCGGGGCTTGGAACACTGGTCGAGGAGGTGAGCAATCCCGTTCGCATACCGTATTCCGAATTGCCCGGCTTCCCCGTAAGCCGCGTCTCCGGCCATGCTGGAGAGGTCGTCGCCGGTACTCTTGGGAAGGAACCGGTGATCATGCTGTCCGGGCGCGTTCACTATTACGAAAGCGGTGATGCCAATGCCATGCGCTATCCGCTGGAAGTGCTCAAAGGCCTTGGCGTCCAGTCCCTGATCCTGACCAACTCTGCGGGATCTTTGCATAATGACCTGCCTCCGGGGTCCGTTATGCAGATCACTGACCATATCAATTTTTCCGGCTATAATCCGCTGATTGGCGAAGAAAGCGACAACCGTTTCGTCGGGATGACCGCCGCCTACGACACTGAACTGGCCGATGCCATGCGTCGTGCTGCGGCCACCGTCAGCGTTCCGCTCCGGCGCGGGGTCTATATGTGGTTTTCCGGCCCGAGCTTCGAAACACCGGCTGAAATCCGCATGGCGCGTATCCTGGGCGCCGATGCAGTCGGCATGTCCACGGTACCGGAAGTGATCCTGGCTCGCTTTTTGGGGCTGCGTGTTGCTGCCGCATCGGTTATTACCAATTTTGGAGCCGGGATGACGGGCAGCGAGCTGAGCCATGAAGAGACAAAAGACATGGCCCCCATTGGTGGGAAAAGACTCGCCGCCATCCTTACGACGATGATATCGGGTGGAGGAAGCAGCCGTGGACATTCATGAATTGCGGGAGACTGCGGCCATCGCGCTCAGCCTGCTTGACCTCACAAATCTGAAGGACGACTGCACGCCAACCGCCATCGACGCGCTGTGCAACCGGGCGATCACAAGCCATGGCAGTACCGCGGCAATCTGCATCTGGCCCCGCTTCGTGTCACACGCGCGCTCGGTGCTCGGATCTGCCAGTCCGGTGAAGATCGCGACGGTCGTCAATTTTCCCTCCGGAAACCTGAGTGTAGATGCGGTTGTCGCCGAAACGGAAAAGGCCGTTTCAGATGGTGCCGACGAGATCGATCTGGTTATCCCGTATACCGCCTTGCTGGCTGGTGACGAAGCAGCGGTTGAAGCCATGGTGAAAGCCGTACGCCAGGCCTGCCCGCATCCTGTTCTTCTAAAAACGATACTTGAAACAGGTGAGATCAAGACGGCTTCGCTGATCCGGCGCGCATCCGAGATCGCGATTTCGGCTGGCGCAGATTTTATCAAGACCTCCACCGGCAAGGTGCAGGTTAACGCGACCCTCGAAGCCGCCGATATCATGCTGCAGGCAATACGCGACAGCCGCAAGACTGTCGGCTTCAAACCGGCAGGAGGCGTGTCCAGCGTCGCTGATGCCGCGCTGTATATCCGGCTCGCTGAAACGATCATGGGCGAGGGCTGGGTCATGCCATCCACATTCCGCTTCGGTGCATCGGGCCTTCTGGACGACATTCTGGCTGTTCAGGAGAATGGAAAGCCTTTGGCCAAAGCCGCGGGATATTGAGCCGGATGAATCCGCAGGAAGTCATCCGCCGCAAACGAGATGGTGCTGAACTTGGTGCCGCCGAGATATCGTCGTTCATCGCGGCCCTTGGCGAGGACAAGTTGTCAGAAGGGCAGATTGCAGCCTTTGCCATGGCGGTCTTCATTCGAGGTATGACTTCGGGCGAAACGGTGGCTCTCACCACGGCCATGCGCGATTCTGGCGATGTTTTGCAATGGGAGGGGATTGGCAAACCAGTCGCCGACAAACATTCGACGGGCGGTATCGGTGACAATGTCTCCCTGATGCTCGCACCCATCGTTGCTGCTTGCGGTCTGGCGGTGCCAATGATTTCGGGACGGGGCCTCGGGCACACCGGCGGTACACTGGACAAACTGGAAGCGATCCCCGGTTACAACATCGTCCCGGATGCCGCGCTCTTTCGACGAACCGTTGCCGATGTCGGTTGTGCAATTATCGGTCAGACCGGCGATCTCGCACCAGCGGATCGTCGCCTCTATGCTGTCCGAGATGTGACTGCCACTGTCGAATCCATCTCCCTTATTACGGCCTCCATCCTGTCGAAAAAGCTTGCAGCGGGTCTCGAGACCCTGGTCCTCGACGTCAAGTTTGGCAATGGCGCCTTCATGCAGAAAGTGGAAGAGGCGGAAGCTCTCGCGCAGTCGTTGGTTGATGTCGCCACCGGCGCCGGGATGAAGACCTCTGCCTTGCTGACCGATATGAGCCAACCTCTGGCAGATGCAGCCGGTAACGCCGTGGAAGTGATCAACTGCGTCCAGTTCCTGAAAGGGGAGAAGGCCGGGACGCGACTTGAAACTGTGGTTCTGGCGCTTGGCGCACAGATGCTGGTCAATGCAGGTGCAGTCGCAAGCCTGGATGAGGCGGAAAAGAAATGCAGGGCAGCACTGGCCAATGGTCATGCTGCCGATTGCTTCGGCAGAATGGTTCACACACTGGGTGGACCAGCAGATCTGATGGAACGACCCGAACGCTATATCGTGGCAGCGCCCATAGAAATTCCGGTACTGGCTCAAAGCGATGGATGGCTATCGACCTGTAACACGCGAGGTCTCGGCATCTCCGTGGTCGATCTCGGGGGCGGTCGCCGGCGACCAACCGATAGTATTGATCATCGTGTAGGGTTGAGCAGGCTCGTTCCGCTGGGGACAAAAGTCGACAAGGGTGATCTCATTGCCACCGTTCACGCATCCGATCGTGAGAGCGGAGAAAGAGCGGCACAGTCGGTCCTTACGGCTTACGAGATTGCCGAGCGAGAGCCCGAAGCGATGCCGCCGGTTCTAAAGACGATCGGATAGCGCTTACTTGGTGCCGTACATCCGGTCGCCGGCATCACCAAGGCCCGGCACGATATACCCCAATTCATTCAGATGGCTGTCTATAGAGGCCGTATAGACCTGCACATCCGGATGCGCTTCGCGGAAGTTCTTGATCCCCTCAGGGGCCGCCAGAAGACAAAGGAAACGAATGTTTTTCGCCCCGCGCTCCTTGAGCTTGTCGACGGCGGCAATCGATGAATTGCCGGTGGCCAGCATGGGGTCAACGATGATCACGAGCCGTTCGTCCAGATTTTCCGGAGCCTTGAAGTAATATTCGACCGGCTGCAGCGTTTCATGGTCGCGGTAAACGCCGACATGTGAAACACGCGCCGCGGGAACCAGTTCCAACATGCCTTCCAGCAAACCGTTGCCCGCGCGAAGAATGGATGCAAACACCAGCTTCTTGCCCTCGAGAATCGGCGCGTCCATCTCTGTCATCGGCGTTTCGATACGCTCGACCGTCAGTTCCAGGTCACGGGTCACTTCGTAGCAAAGCAGTGTGGAGATTTCGCGCAGCAGTCGCCTGAAACTGGATGTGGACGTGTCTTTGCGCCTCATGATCGTCAGTTTGTGCTGTACGAGCGGATGATCGATTACTGTGACGCCGTCCATGGAGTGAGCCTCTTTGCTGTGAACTCTTTGGTTCGTTTTTTCATGGCGCAGAGCATTTAAGCAAGTGCCGTATCGGCTTTTAGCGCATCATCCCCAGCTGGGGCAGCTAAAGTTGTGCCAAAAGGCCAGATCGTGTCTGCTCGTCGACAAATGCAGCCTCAATCGCGGTGCGCGTCATCGCATTGATATCCTGGTCCGAAAACCCCATCACGTGCGATGCAATCTCGTATTCTGCTTCAAGCGACGTATGGAAGAACGGGGGATCATCCGAATTGAGTGTGACCTTCACGCCCTTTTCCCACAATGTCCGCAACGGATGGCTGGAGAAATCGGGAAACACACCAAGTGCAATGTTCGACCCTGGACATACTTCCAGTACGGTACCGGTATCAGCAAGGCGCTGAACAAGATCAGGGTCTTCTATTGCCCGAACGCCGTGTCCAATACGGTGCGGACGAATAAGATCGAGCGAGTCTGAGACACTGAAGGCGCCGCAGAGCTCGCCCGCATGGATGGTGAGCCCCAGGCCCGCGTCTCTGGCGATATCGAAAGCCCTGGCGAAATCGGCCACACGCCCCATTCGCTCGTCGCCCGCCATGTTGAAACCGGTGACGAGAGGATGGTCCAGCCGGGCGGCGTAGTTCGCCATCCGGATGACACGTTCAGGGCCGAGATGACGTTCGCCTATGATCACCATGCGCGAGACAATGCCCGCCTTCTCACGAGCACGTTCCATTCCGGCCGCAAGCCCCGCGATATAGTCATCCGCACTCAGGCCAACCGTTTCGCCGTGATCTGGCGCAACGAAGAGTTCGCTATAGATGGTGTTGCAGTCGGAAAGCTCCAGGAGATAGGTTTCCGCGAGAAGAGCATAGTCCTCCTCACTCCGGAAAACGGATGATACGGCATCGTAGCATGCGATAAAACTGGTGAAGTCATTCCAGACGTAAGTGCCGTCAGAAACGAAGTCAGAAATGTCCGCGCCGTATTTTTCGGCCTGCAGCAGTGCGAGTTGAGGCGGAGCAGCGCCCTCGATATGGCAGTGCAATTCCGCCTTTTTCAAATGCTGCGTCACAGGAAGCTCCGCCCGTATCGGCCTGGCGCAATACCGAGATGCGCTGCGACCGTTTCGCCTATATCCGCATATGTGCTGCGAATTCCGACCGCTCGCGACCTGATGCCCGGTCCGAACGTCATGATAGGCACCCGCTCGCGCGTATGGTCGGTGCCGCGCCATGTTGGATCGCATCCGTGATCAGCCGTCAAAAGCACGAGATCTCCTGGTTTCAGCTTGCGGTTCACTTCCGGCAAGCGTCTGTCAAAGGCCTCCAATGCCGCTGCGTATCCGGGAACATCGCGACGATGCCCGTAGAGCATGTCGAAGTCGACGAAATTGGTAAAGACGAGATCTCCGTCTGCCGCTTCATCCATCACCTTGAGCGTTGCATCCATCAAGGCCATGTTGCCATTGGCCTTGATGGTGCGTGTCACACCTTTATGGGCGAAGATGTCGCCGATCTTGCCCACAGCATGCACAGAGCGCTCTGCCTGTGTCAGCCGGTCCAGTAATGTCGGTTCCGGTGGCGGAACCGAAAAATCCTGCCGGTTTCCGGTCCGCTCAAAGCTCTTACTGTCTTCGCCAACAAATGGCCTTGCAATCACCCGTCCTATGTTGAGCGGGTCCAGAAGCTCGCGAACGATCGTGCAAAGAGCCACCAGCTTGTCGAGGCCGAAATGGGTTTCATGGGCAGCGATCTGGAAGACCGAGTCTGTCGAGGTGTAGCAGATGGGTTTCCCGGTCCGCAGATGCTCCTCACCAAGACGAGCGATGATCTCTGTTCCTGAGGCATGACAATTGCCGAGTATTCCCGTGATCTCAGCCTTCTTGCATATCGCTTCCACCAGTTCAGGCGGAAAAGCATCTCCCTCTGCTGGAAAATATCCCCAATCGAACGTCACAGGGGTCCCAGCAATTTCCCAGTGGCCAGAGGGGGTATCCTTGCCATGGCTGATCTCGGACGCAGCGCCGCGAAGGCCGAAAACGCGTTCTGGAACGGGCATGCCAGCCGGATAAAAACCACTGGCTTCTTTGGCGATGTGAAGAAGGCCAAGCGCCGACATATTGGGAAGTTTGAGCGGACCAGATCTCAGCCCTTTTCGATCTCCTGCGCCAGCGGCGCAGAACTCGGCAATGTGCCCGAGAGTGTCTGACCCGTCGTCACCATACTTAAGCGCATCCGGCGCGCCGCCGATGCCAAAAGAATCAAGGACGAAAATAAATGCACGCGCCATTGGTCACCCGAAAAGAGGAAGACCGATCTCGTTGCGGTCCACCAGAGGTGCCGATGAATAACGCTTCATACGACACTTGGCAAACGCTGGCATTTTGCACACGATTCAGCAATCGCTGCAGGAAATCCCGGCGTCACCGACGCGCTGGCGATAATAGTATTCGCGACTGATTGTGATATTTTTGACGGACCTTGAAATGTCAGGCATGAACATCAGCAATTCGTGAGGTACCGAAAGTTCGCTGTGGACCAGGAAGGTTTCGGGATAGAGGAGGTTGCTCGCGAGGCTGACTTCGCTTCCTTTAACATAAGGAGTACTCCCGTCATTTGCCCAGGACCACGCGATGGTCGCCTTGTTGGTGGCGCTGATGGTGATGCCCGATATCTTCATTTTGATACCAGTGACGCTATAGGGCGCGAATATGCTTTTCGCCACGTCCTCCATCGTTGCGAGTTCAGCTTTCGTGACGCTCGATTTCTGGCTGATGAGATCGGCGACCACGCTTGCGGAATTGGTCGTCCGCTTGACCGCGCTCAGACCCATCGTGAGTTCGAACGAAGCCAGATAGGTTACAATCAATATTGGTGCGATCAGAGCAAATTCTATGGCGCCTACACCGCTGCAATCGTTGCGGAAGCGCGAAAGCGTAGCCATTGCAATCGATGTAGCGTCGCGAAGTGAACCCTTACACCTGCCTATGAGGCCGGGCGGTTGCTTGAAGAACTGCATCAAGGGTAGTCCTCATTTACGAATGCTGTAGTCTCAACGATGAGGAAATCAGTGGGCCTCGAGCCTTCTTCGGGACGAACGTTCGAGATATAGGGTCTGATGAGATCGGTGATGACATGCCACTTGTAATAGGCCCGCATCATGTTGATCGTGCCTGGTCCACCCGGATTGTAGGCGAATGTCGATGTATCCAGAGGAGCAGAGGTTTCGGACGATGTTCTCGGAATGGCTGTGGGAATGTCCGCGAATGTCTTGAAATTTCTAATGTCCAGGAAAAGTCTCGAGGGCGTATTGATCTCTTCCTGTGTGCAGGAAATCAGGATCGATACCTCATCGCAGAAAGCAGCGCGAAATTGCTTTTCCGTCATGTTGTTATCCCGACCCAGATTGTATGTGATGTTGCCGGTCCGCAGCTCACGCGACATTGTCTGTACTGCGTTCGCGACAAGTTCTTCGCCCCAAAATGCGATGAAGGTCTCAAGTATTGCGAAGATAATCATGAAGTAGGGAATGGCAAGTATCGCAAACTCAATAGCTGCGGCCCCATCGCGCGAGCGGCGAAATTGCCCGCCAAGTTTGCACCATGACGCCATTCTGGTGGCGCGGTAGCCATTCGAGATTTTGGACAGGTTCAGCATCTACACCCCACAAATCAAGGCTTGATGTTAGATCGAAGATGTTGATTTTCCGTTTCCGGTTTTCCTAGAATTGCCACGAAATCGGCAGCCTTGGCTGAGGCAGGGTTTGACCTCAGGGATTGTTTTCAGGCTAGTTCCCGCTCGTGCCGGAACGCTCCGCATGCTGCTCGCAATTTGGTGTGCAAGATAACACCGTACGGCTGGTGGATTTATAAACGCGGACCGTATTTCCCTCGTCGATCGACACGAGAATTCGCTCATCCACGATAGCGTTGCCATCGCTATCCAGCAGAACCAGGTTGGTCGTGCCGAAATTCCGACCGGTCAGAACAATGGTCTGGGGGTCCGCCACCGTTGCGTCGGCGACGTCCGAATTCCCGACAATGACTTTGCTCACTGCCCGGTCCAGCTTCAATACGCGGGCGTGATCCATGTAGACACGAAGCATGTCCTCCTCTGCCATTGCGGGCATTGCGGACAATAAAAAGGTGGCACATGCACCTGTGGCAAGGGAAATAAAACCGTTGCGAACCAACATCCAGCGCGCCTTCCGGAAACAATACGCTACTTCAGGGAATTCAACGTTATGATGGCTTCGATTGGTGAACGAAGCGTTAAGTGGAGCTAGATGGCTGACAAATAGGCCAAAGCGAACGGAATGCAGGAAGGATTTTGGCTCTGGCATTGCGAAGTTGAATGGAACCAGATGTCTCGTTGTAATACAGGCCGACAATTCTGTGCGTCGTAAAAAACAAATTGCACTTTATAGTGGTGCGCCTAAAGCAAGTCGCGCTGTTCGATGTAAATGTTTGGAGCAAGTATTCCGCAATTTTCATTGTGCCCTTAGAGGGATTGCCCTGATTTCGGGGTGTTCTCGCAAATATAAACAGTTTCCATTGTGGTCTCATTTACCAATTCTCCCCCAAGCCCACGTTAGCGTTTTGCTAACCGTTTTTCTTAAGCTGATGGCAATGGCCTGCTGTGTAAGGTCCTGGACATCCGAGCAACGGCGAACAGTTGCCGGGAAGTGCTGACCAACATTTGTGGAGTAGGAGAGTAACATGAACAAGATTTTCGCACGTTTTCTTAAGGACGAATCGGGTGCAACGGCCATCGAATACGGCCTGATCGCAGCCCTTATCTCGGTCGCCCTGATCACCGGCGCCGGCGCGCTGGGCACATCGCTGAACACGACATTCAGCAACATCGCGACACAGATTAAGCCCTGATAGGTTTAGTTGCTAGAAAGTCGCCTTTCCCTTGGAAAGGCGACTTTCTGCTATTTGTCAAAGGTATACGAGAGTAAGCCACCAAACTGAAAGATTTCAGAGAGTGGTTTCCCGGGAAATAAAGTCCCCAGGCCAAGTTCGGCAATGCGAGTGCAGCAATGATCGTCAGTGTCATATTTTTGGTGTTTCCGCTCTGTCTGGTTCTTGCCGGTTTGACCGATTTCCTAGAGATGAAGATCCCCAATCGCATATCATTGATACTTCTGGCCTCCTTTCTTTTTCTATGTCCGTTTGTCGGTTTGAGCTGGACGGCCTTCGCCATGCATCTTGCAGCCGGTGCAGCGGTATTCACAGCGTGTTTTTTACTTTTCGCCCTCAACGTCATGGGCGGCGGGGATGCCAAATTGCTGACAGCCGCGGCATTGTGGTTTGGAATGGGCATGCCTTTGCTCGATTTTCTGGTGGGCGTTGCCTATATGGGCGGCTTCCTCACGATCGTCATCCTGTTGATCCGGACGCAGTCGTCTAAGATCATGGCAATGGGCCTTCCTCTGCCTAATTCAATCTTTGTAGCCAAAAAGATTCCATATGGCATTGCCATCGCTGTTGCGGGTGTCGTGGCATATCCGCAGTCACCTTTTGTTGTCTGGGCTCTCGAGCGCGTTTCCTGAGAAATAGCGTCTTCCGGCAAGAAGAAAGTTTTCGTTAACCACGCCTGTAAGGGTCCGGTTAACCATTATTATACCAATTCCTGATCATTCTGATGCCGACAATTCTGTTGAGTCCCTCAAGGATCGATCATGAAACCCGCCCGCATCATAATTCTCGCTATTGCCGTTCTGGCGGCCGGTCTTGCCGGATTGCTGGCTATGCGCCTTACCGGCAACGACCAAGTGATCGTGCAGCAGGCGGAGTCGGTGATCAAAAAGGAACCCACGGTCGACGTGCTGGTGTCCGCAGAAAATCTTCCAGTCGGATCGCGTCTGAACGAAAAGTCCATGCGGTGGATGGCTTGGCCAGAAGGCGATCTTGTCGACGGCTTCATCACCAGCTCGACACGTCCTCAAGCCCTTGATGAACTGAAGGGTGTTGTCGTTCGTCTGCCAATGTTCGAGGGCGAACCGGTCCGCATGGAAAAAATCGCAGATTCATCTGATCGGATCATGTCTGCTCTTCTCCCTGCGGGCAAGCGAGCAGTGGCCACTGAGATTTCGGTCGCCACTGGAGCAGGTGGTTTCATTCTTCCCAACGATCGGGTCGACGTGATCATGGTTCGCCGCGGTGATGGCTCGAATTATCTCACCGAGACTGTCCTGACCAATGTGCGCGTACTCGCGATTGATCAGCAGATCCAGCAGAAGGAAGACGGATCGAAATCCGTCGTGGGAACAACAGCCACGCTCGAACTGACACCAGACCAAACCAAGGTGATCACTGTTGCACAACAGATGGCTGACAGGCTTTCGCTTGCCCTTCGATCCGTTGCCGACGCGCAGGAAGCAGATACTTCCGCGGCTGACTATCTCTTGAGCGGAGATACAGGATCACCGTCGATCCAGATCATCAAGTCTGGCGAAGTGGTCAAGTCGACGGATGAGAAGGCGCCATCGAGATGAGCGGAGACAGAAAAGTGCGTTGCTTGAAAAAACGAATTCGAAGCTCATTGGTCGGCGGAATTTCCGTCAGTCTTATGGTATCAGGCGTGCCGTTCAGCGCAGTCGCTCCAGTGCTGGCACCGTCTGTCGCTGTAGCCGCATCGCAAAGTGTTGTCAGGATCGCTGAATCAGGTCCCGGCGCACGCCGCACAATCAAGCTTGGTCTGAACAAAGCTTTGGTCGTTGATCTTCCAGAAGATGCGCATGATATTCTCGTTGCGGATCCTACGATGGCAGATGCGGTGACGCGCACGTCGCGACGAATTTACCTCTTCGGAAAAGCGGTTGGGCAGACCAACATCTTTATTTTCGGTTCCGCAGGGCAGGAGATTGTCAGTCTCGATATCGAGATCGAGCGAGATGTCGCAGGCCTTCAGGACAACCTGCGCCGCTTCATTCCGGAATCTGACATCTCAATCGAAATTGTATCCGACAATATCATTATGACTGGATCGGTTCGTACTCCGCAGGACGCGGCTCGTGCAGAGAGCCTTGCCGAGGCATTTCTGAAGGGTGGTGAGGCGACGACCCGTAACCAGACAGCTTCTGGCGGTGACAATGGTGGCGATGTGGCAATCTTCGCGGAAGACCGCCAAGTCTCGCAGATTATCAACCTGTTGACGATTGAGGGTGAAGATCAGGTTTCGTTGAAGGTCACCGTTGCAGAAGTCAGCCGCCAGGTTCTCAAGCAACTTGGTTTTAACGGAAGTGCTTCCGACGGTGCTAGCGGCATCAGTTACAATAATCCCGCCAACCTTGGAAACGCAGCGAGCGTCACCAACGCAATCGGCGGCACTTTGCCCAATATAGTGGGCAGCATCGGCGGCTATACAATCAGCAGCTACATCAATGCGATGGAGCAGGCGGGCGTGATGCGAACGCTGGCAGAGCCGAGTCTGACCGCGATCTCTGGAGAAGAAGCAAAATTCTATGTCGGTGGCGAATATCGCTTGGCCGGCGAGCAGGAAATCGGTGTGGATTCCGATACTGGTGCCACGACAGTAAGCCGGACAACTAACTCCGTTGATTATGGTATCGAGCTGAATTTCCGCCCTGTCGTTCTTTCACCTGGACGGATCAGTCTCAAGATCGAGACCAATGTCTCGGAACCGACTTACGAGGGCTCCAACGTCACTGGCAATACTGCGTCCGGTATCCCTGGCAACACATATATGTCCATTCGCAAACGTGAAGCCTCGACAACGGTCGAGTTGCCCTCCGGCGGGTCTATCGTGATCGCTGGCCTGGTGCAGGACAACGTACGTCAGGCCTATTCCGGTGTGCCAGGTCTCGCGAAGGTTCCGATTCTTGGGACCCTTTTCCGGAGCAAGGACTTCATGCGTAACGAGACCGAACTGGTCATTATTGCAACGCCATATCTCGTACGTCCCGTCGCGCGCAACCAATTGGCTCGTCCGGATGACAATTTCAATCCAGATAACGATGCGGCCACGTTCTTCCTTAACAGGGTCAACAAGGTCTACGGGCGCCGGGAAGCCGATGTCTCGGGTCAATATCACGGCGCAGTCGGATTTATTTACAAATGAGCCCGGAGATCGACATGAAGAAGCTGGCAGTCACGGCTGGTAAGCCAACCCGGGAGGTGCGTATACCACTGCATCGATCTGCTCCAGTGAGCGTTCGCCTGGGCAAGGCGGCTTGCGCAATCCTGGTTATCGCGTCAGCGGGACTGCTGGCCGGTTGCGGCAACATGCACAAGGACAGCATGACCACAGGGGCCGTCGATGACTATCGGACACGCCATCCCATCACCCTGACGGATGTCGAGCACACGCTCGACGTTCCAGTTTCCTCCGGGGATCGACGTCTGACGACCGGTATGAAAGATGCGATCGCCGGTTTTGCGGCTGAATATGCCTCAAGCGCTTCTGGCATCGTCCAGATTCTTCTTCCGCAGGGCTCGCCCAATTCAGGTGCAGCACATCAAGTGCGCAAAGAAATCAGGGCGGTCTTGACGAGATCGGGCGTTCCGTCGCCACGCATTGTTGAAACCAGTTATCAAGCCGATGCAAGCGGCGATGCGGCACCGATTAGATTGTCATATGTGGCAATGACAGCGGTCACCAATCAGTGCGGAGAATGGCCCGAAGATCTCGCAAATGACACGCTGCAAAACCGCAATTACCATAATTTCGGTTGCGCTTCGCAGAACAATCTGGCCGCCCAGATTTCAAGTCCGATGGACCTTCTGACGCCGCGCAAGATGTCACCAATCGACGCGACCCAGCGGGCTAACGTCATCAGTGATTACCGCACCAATATCACCACCGGATCCTCTGATTGATGGACAGGATTACAGAACAATGAGCGCGATCGACTATAACATTGAGACACGCGCCGCGCAGGAGCCGCAGGCAGGCGATCTTGAAGCTTTGCGTCCGTTGCCGCGGATCTCCGTGCATGCCTTCTGTATTTCGGAAGAGGTGCAACGGCTCATGGAAAAATGCGGTGGAGACCGCCGTATGGCCAAGGTCAGCATGCGCGTGACCAGCGGCAATATCATGGCCGCCGCGAACATGTTTGCCTCAGCACCGACACCCAATCTGATTATTCTTGAGACAGATGCCACTCCTGCAGGCCTTCTTGATGAGCTAGCCCCGCTCGCGCAGGTTTGCGACCCCAGCACCCGTGTCATTATCATTGGGCGATACAACGATATCGCGCTTTATCGCGAACTGGTCCGCAACGGTATCTCGGAATATGTGGTCGCCCCGGTGACTATGTCTGAGGTGATTGCCTCGATTGCAGCAATATTTGTAGACCCGGATTCAGAACCGCTGGGCAGAAGCATTGCGTTCATCGGCGCCAAGGGTGGCGTTGGCTCGTCAACAATCGCTCATAATTGCGCGTTTTCAATTTCCAATCTGTTTTCGACGGAAACGATCCTCGCCGATCTGGACCTCCCGTTCGGCACGGCTAACATCGACTTCGACCAGGACCCGGCACTCGGCATTTCCGAAGCCGTATTTTCGCCTGAACGTCTCGATGAAGTCTTCCTGGATCGTCTGCTTACCACCTGCTCGCAGCACCTGTCTCTGCTGGCGTCACCGTCGATGCTTGATCGCGCCTACGATTATGATCGCGGCGCTTTCCAGCCCGTCATGGAGCTATTGCAGCGCAGTGCTCCTGTCACCGTGCTCGACATCCCGCACAACTGGTCTGACTGGACGCGGGTCGTCCTTTCCGAGGCAGATGAAGTCGTTATCACCTGCACACCCGATCTCGCAAATCTGCGCAATGTTAAGAACATGCTGGATGCGCTGAAGAAACTGAGGCCCAACGATAAAACGCCGCATATCATCCTCAATCAGGTTGGCATGCCGAAGCGGCCGGAAATTGCACCTGCCGACTTCTGCGAACCGCTTGAAATCGAGCCTGTCGCGATTGTGCCCTTCGATGTTCAGCTGTTCGGGAACGCCGCCAACAGTGGTCGTATGATTTCGGAACTGGACGCCAAATCTCCGACGTCCGAGACGTTCTCACAACTTGCACATCTGTTGACGGGTCGCGCGACCGTTAAGAAGCCAAAAAAAGCCGGCTTGGGTTCGGTCCTGAGCCGGTTGGGCCGCAAATCGGCATAGTGCCCCTGATGAACGAATAGGTTAAGTAGTATGTTTGGCAAACGCGGTGGCGATGGTTTTGGTAGAAGTGGCAAGGACGGCGGTGTTGCCACTGTCACCCCTCCGCAGGCACCTGCGCCCGCACAGAACTCCTTGTCGTCGGACACCCAGATTATTGAGCCTGTCCGCGAGGAGGCGTCTTCGCGTCAACAGGTGACGCCACCCCCAATGCAAACGCCTGCGCGCAAGAAGCCAGCGCGCACACAGGATTACTACGACACGAAGTCACAGGTCTTCTCGGCACTGATCGATACCATCGATTTGTCCCAGTTGGCCAAGCTTGACGGCGAAAGCGCGCGCGAGGAAATCCGCGACATCGTCAATGACATTATCACGATCAAGAATTTCGCAATGTCGATCTCGGAGCAGGAAGAGCTCCTGGAGGACATATGCAACGATGTGCTCGGCTACGGCCCCCTGGAGCCCTTGCTCGCCAGAGACGACATCGCCGATATTATGGTCAACGGTGCAGGACAGACCTTTATCGAAGTTGAAGGAAAGACACTGGAATCGGAGATACGATTCCGTGACAACGGACAGCTTTTGTCAATTTGCCAGCGCATCGTCAGCCAGGTTGGTCGCCGAGTCGATGAATCCAGCCCGATATGCGATGCGCGCCTGCCCGACGGCTCTCGTGTCAACGTCATCGCACCGCCGTTGGCCATCGATGGCCCAGCACTCACCATTCGTAAATTCAAGAAAGACAAGCTCAAGCTTGAGCAGCTTGTCAAATACGGATCGATTACCCAGCAGGGTGCGGATGTCCTGGAGATCATTGGTCGCGTCCGATGCAATGTCGTGATTTCCGGCGGTACCGGCTCGGGTAAGACGACCCTTCTCAACTGTTTGACTGGCAAAATCGATCCTGATGAACGCATTATCACATGCGAAGATACGGCAGAATTGCAGCTCCAGCAGCCCCATGTGGTTCGCCTTGAAACCCGCCCGCCCAACATTGAAGGCGAGGGCGAGATTACCATGCGTGATCTCGTCAAGAACTGCCTGCGTATGCGTCCTGAACGGATCATAGTCGGCGAAGTGCGCGGACCGGAAGTGTTCGACCTGTTGCAGGCGATGAACACCGGTCACGACGGATCAATGGGCACCATTCACTCCAATACGCCGCGGGAATGCCTCTCGCGTATGGAATCCATGATCGCGATGGGCGGCTTCAACCTTCCCGCAAAGACTGTTCGTGAAATCATCGCCGGCTCTGTCGATGTCATCATTCAGGCGGCGCGTCTGCGCGACGGCTCCCGCCGCATTACGCACATTACCGAAGTTGTCGGGATGGAAGGCGATGTCATCGTCACACAGGATCTCATGCGCTACGAGATCGAAGGCGAAGACATGAATGGCAAGATCATCGGCCACCATAAGTCGACCGGTATCGGGAAGCCCCATTTTTGGGATCGTGCGCGCTATTACAACGAAGAACGCCGTCTGGCCGCCGCGCTTGACGCGATGGAACAGGCAAGTGGTGGGATCTAGAGCAGATGTTTGGATTTGACCCGATCATTTTGGCAATTGTCGCGCTTGTCGCCTTAGCCGCGGGTGCGGCCGCGTACGCCTTGATGTACGCTCGTATCGAGGTTGAGCGCAAAACAACAAACCGTATCGCTCGAGTCAAGTCGGCCGAAACGGATCGCACCAAGGTCAAGGCTGCCCGAGACCGCGTTCAGGAAATCTCCAAGCGCAAGAAATCCGTCCAGGATTCAATCAACGAGCTCGAACGAAAGCAAAAGGAAAAATCCAGGAAGGCGTCTAATGTCAGTTTGAAAATGCGTCTGGTCCAATCCGGCCTCTCGATTTCCATCACCACATTCTATTTGATGGGTGTTGCTCTTGGCGCGGGCATCTTTTTGGTTACGCTGGTTTTCGGCGCCCCGCTGCCGATTGTCGCCGGTGCTGCAGCTATTGCTGTTCTAGGTGTGCCGCGCTGGGTACTCAGCTTTCTGATTAGCAGGCGCAAGAACCTGTTCTTGAAAGAATTTCCGAACTCTCTCGATGTCATGGTACGCTCTATCAAGTCCGGCTTACCGCTCAACGATGCTCTCAGGTTGATCGCAACCGAGGCTCAGGAGCCTGTCCGCACAGAATTCCGGCGTGTGGTCGAATCGCAGCAGATGGGCCTCAGTATTCCGGAGGCATGTCAGCGCATGGCGACAACCATGCCTTTGCAAGAGATCAATTTCTTCGCCATTGTTATCGCAATACAAAATCAGGCGGGCGGTAACCTTTCCGAGGCACTGGGCAATCTTTCTCGCGTGTTGCGTGATCGAAAGAAGATGAGAGCCAAGGTGTCGGCGATGTCTATGGAAGCAAAGGCGTCGGCCGCGATTATCGGCATACTGCCATTCGTCGTTGCCCTGCTCGTTTACCTGACCTCACCGCAATACATCATGATTCTATTTACCGATCCGCGTGGACATCTGATCCTGGGATGCTCGGCGGTCTGGATGAGTATCGGCATTCTGGTCATGCGGAACATGATCCAATTCGACATCTGAGGAACGACCGTCATGCTGGAGCTTTCGACGAAACTGACCGATCCGGCACTTCTTGTGGCAGTGCTTGTCGCGCTTGGTGTTTTCGGCACCCTTTACTCCGTCGTGATCCCTTACATGGAGCGTGGCGACCTCAATAAGCGCATGCGAGCAGTATCGACCGAACGTGACCAGATACGTGCACGCGAGCGAGCACGTATGAACTCCGAGAGCTCACACGGGAAGGCGAGTTTGAGAGCTGGCAATAACCAGTCGGTGCGCCAGATTGTCGAGAGGTTCAATCTCCGCAAGGCGCTGGTCGATGATGCGACTGTTTCCAAACTTCGCGCCGCTGGATATCGCTCACAGAACGCGCTCAACATGTTTCTGTTTGCGCGATTCGTTTTGCCATTCATCTTTCTGGCGCTTGGTGCATTCTGGATTTTCGTACTTGGAAATTTGGCAGAAAAAGCATTCCTTGTTCGTTTTCTGGCTATGATTGTGGCCGGCTACATCGGATTTTATCTGCCGAATATCTACATCTCCAACAAGGTGAAGAAGCGGCAGCTCTCCATCAGACGCGCTTGGCCGGATGCGCTTGATCTGATGTTGATCTGTGTGGAGTCCGGTATATCGATTGAAGCTGCAATGCGTCGTGTTGCTGAAGAAGTTGCGCCGCAATCTGCTGAATTGGCAGAGGAAATGGTTTTGACCACTGCCGAGCTCTCCTTTTTGCAGGACCGACGCACAGCGCTGGAAAACCTGGGTGAACGTACTCAGCTGGACGGTGTGAAGAATGTCACCCAGGCACTGATACAGGCGGAGCGCTACGGTACGCCGATCGGTCAGGCATTGCGTGTTCTGGCTCAGGAAGGCCGTGATGAACGCATGAACGAAGCGGAGAAAAAGGCCGCCGCTCTGCCGCCGAAGCTAACAGTGCCGATGATTCTTTTCTTCCTGCCGGTCCTGGTGGCGGTCATTCTTGGCCCCGCAGGAATTCAGGTCGCCGACAAGTTCTAATTGATGGTTCGAGTGCGATTGAGGCTATCGAACGAACATTCACGTCCGTTGAATGTGTCGCAGCGACCGCTGTCCAATAGCGAACAATGAAATAGTCGATGAGCCGAGAGATAGTGTCAGCCCGTTCTGCCTGAACTGCCCCATTGCATTGTCCGGTGCGGGATTTTTCGGGCTCGCTGTAATTTGGAGGCTAATGCCAAGCAGCGCGGCGACGCCCGATTAATCAGGCTGCGCCTTCGTCACGGGAGAATAGAGAACTAGCTTTTCGTGGACTTGTCCTTGGAAGCCAGTTTCTTCCACGAATCTTGCTGTGCCAGCATCGAGCGTAGGTAGGCCACATTGGCGTCGGCCTGTTGGGTGGAGAGTTCCTGTCGCGCAATGCGCTCAGCCTCGTCGAAACGCCCTTGAAGACCGACGACCAATGCCAGATTCTGCCGCACGCGGCTGTCGGCGCCAGGCTGCTGGGACGCATTCTTCATGTAGGTTTCCGCGGTCTTGAGATCGCCGGAAAGAAGATAGGACATACCGAGATTGGAAAGCACTGTGGGTTCGTTTGGCTGCATATCGAGCGCCATACGATAGTTCGTGCGCGCTTCGCCGGAACGTCCCAATTGGTCGAGAACCGCGCCTGCCGCTGAATAGAGTTTCCAGTCAGGGCGATCGGGCGTCTGTGCACGGTTGATGGTGGCCAGCGCTTGTTCCAGCTGACCTGCGGCGGCCTGGGCCTTGCCATAGGCAGCGAGGACGCTGCGGTCACTCGGGTGAGCAATGGCCACCTGCTGCATGACGGCCAGTGCCTGAGGATCCCGACCTGTCATATGCAGGATATTGGCATAGGCGAGACCTGTATCGCGATCTTTCGGATTGGCGTCGTAGGCTTTGCCAATGCGTTCTGAAGCAGTCTGCAGCTCTGTTTCGTTCATCGTTTCCACAGGCTTGGTCAGCTTGGGAATGGAGCCGGTGGTCATTTTGCTTGGCGCCGTCGCGCAGCCAGATACGGCGAGGATGGCGAGGACCGTACAGGCGCCACTCAGCAATCGTGATCTGATTTTCGACATGAATCCCGTGACGAACATGGGTGCGTCCTTGAGCTGTGGTGCCAACTGCCGCTCGACTCAGGGAGGAAACGGCGCAATCTACGCTCAAGCAATAATCTGTTAACCCTAACGTAGTGTTAATAAGACGATTCCCGGACGTTGCAGAAAGCAGAAAATGGCCCCCTTCCAGTACATCGAACGATCGAGCCCCTTCAGCACGAAGAAAGGCAAAACCCTACCCGTATTTGCGGTGACACCGGCTTATATCGAGACAGGGATGATCGACCCGCTCGCGCTCAGTTGGGCCGAGAAAGCGGGGTTCAAGGCAGAGCCTGGCGCGTTCAGTCTCATTCCCAACGATGAGGGACATGTCGGCGGCGCCTTGTTTGGCCTTGGCACTGATCCTTCCGAAAGTCCTTTTTTGACAGGGAAATTGGCCCGGAGTCTGCCAGCCGGTGATTGGCATATCGAAACTGCACCATTGACGGCGAGCCGGCTTCTGCTCGGCTACGGTTTGGGAAGTTACAGTTTCCGCCGATATCTGAAGGAACAACCCGCAGGTCCCAAACTGCTCATTCCGCAGGATGCCGATGGTGCTGAAATCAAGCGCATTCTAGCCGGCGTCTTTCTGGCGCGTGACCTGATCAACACGCCGACGAACGATATGGGACCCGCCGATCTCGAAGACGCCTTCCGAAAGCTTGGCAGTCATTACGACGCTGAAGTGTCTGTCATTGAAGGTGACGCTCTTCTCGAACAAAATTTCCCACTGGTCCATACGGTCGGACGGGCCAGCAGCCAGGCACCTCGACTGCTGGAAATGCGGTGGGGCAAGAAGGGACATCGTCGCATCACGTTGGTCGGGAAAGGCGTGTGCTTTGATACCGGTGGGCTGGACATAAAGTCGGCAGCCGGCATGCTGTTGATGAAGAAGGATATGGGGGGGGCTGCCAACGTCATGGGCCTGGCCCTGATGATCATGGATGCCAAACTGAAGGTAGACCTGCGCGTCATCATTCCAGCGGTCGAAAACTCCATTGCCGGAAATGCGTTTCGCCCGGGTGACGTCTATCGGAGCCGAAAGGGGCTCTCGGTACAAATCGACAATACCGATGCCGAAGGGCGGCTGGTTCTCGCCGATGCGCTCGCTTATGCAGACGAAGACGCGCCTGATCTTCTCATCGATATGGCAACCTTGACTGGCGCTGCCCGCGTTGCCCTCGGTCCCGATCTTCCACCATTCTTCACGGACGATGGAGACTTGGCCCAGGATATTTTCGAAGCCGGCATGGCAACAGATGATCCGCTTTGGCGCATGCCACTCCACAAAGGTTATGAGCGGTTGCTCAAGACACAGATCGCGGATCTGACCAATGCGCCAGCGGGGGGAATGGCGGGTGCGATCACGGCAGCCCTGTTCCTCAAGCGCTTCGTCACCAACACGGGCAGTTGGGCCCATTTCGACATCTATGGCTGGAATCCGAGCGAGCGCCCGCATTCTCCAGCAGGCGGCGAGGCACAGGGCATTCGTGCGCTCTACCGCCATATCAAGTCGAGTTGATCCGAAGACGGCAAACGCCTCGCACTCTTGCATTACCGCGCTGATTGCCGGAAAACAGGAGGCGAGGCGACCGATAGTCTGGAGTAGGCGATGAGCGTAGATTTGACTGCCTCGGAGGCACTTGGCCTCTGGCACCACGTGAGTCTGCGCCAGGTGCAGGGCGACAAACGCGACCTGACGCTGCGCCAGATGGCCATCCTGTTGCAGATCTATCTGGTTCCGCCGCCGCACACCGTGCGCGGGCTTGCAGCGACGCTGGGTGTTACCAAGCCAGTGATCACGCGCGCGCTCGATACCATGGGTGCCATGGGACTTGTGGATCGTGTGAGAGATGATATCGATCGACGGAACGTGGTCATCAAGCGCACCGTCGCCGGCGCGCTTTATCTGGAAAAACTGGGTGACCTGATCAGGCAGCAGGGACGGGATTTGCGGCTGTGACAGATGAGACTATGACACTCGACAGACGCCTGAATGCGTTCCGCCCAGACCTCGCCGATCAGACCCTTGAAGGGCAGGTCACCTCTCAACGATTCGCGACCGGCGAACCTGCAAGGGTTGTGGTGCCGGTTGCCGGACTTCGGCCAAAGCCGGATCTGGTAAAAGGCATCGATAACGAACTTCTGTTCGGTGAAGACATTAAGGTCTTTGATCGGGCGGACGGTTGGGCCTGGGTCAAGGCCGTTGCCGATGGCTATGTCGGCTATCTGCCGGTGGCCCATATTGGCGATCAGGTTGAGAAGCCAACCCATCACGTCATTGCCACGCGAACATTTGTCTATCCCGGGGCCGATCTGCGGTTCCCCCATGTCGCTACCTTGTCGATGGGTAGCCGGGTGACAGTGATTGCTGAGGCGGAAACCCGCGGCACCAGGTATTTTCTTTTGGCCGACGGCAATGCGCTGATAGCGGGCCATTGTTTGCCCTTGGGACAGTATCCGACAGACGATTATGTCTCGGTCGCAGCCCGCTTCATCGAGACGCCTTACCTGTGGGGCGGTCGGTCGGGATTGGGGATCGACTGTTCAGGCCTTGTCCAGCTTTCGCTGCAAATGATCGGTCGCGAGGCGCCGCGCGATTCCGATATGCAGGCAGAGGGCCTTGGTCGCGAGATCACGCGGGAAGAGCTGCGGCGCGGCGACCTCGTCTTCTGGCGAGGCCATGTTGGTATCATGGAGGATAAGCGCGTGATGCTGCATGCCAACGGCCACACCATGAATGTCTCCCGGGAAGATCTGGATATCGCAATCGAGCGGATCGGTTGGCTCTACGAGCAACCGACAGGATACCGCCGCCCCTTCGACTGACGCACTTGTGTAGGTCCAACCCTTTCTTGGCCTTGTTCCCGTGCCTATATTGAGGTCGGATTTGAAGGTCTGGACCGGAATGATGGTAAGTAGAATTTCGCGCATACTGGCGTTCGCTGTAGTGGTGTTCCCATTGAACGCGCTTGCCGCTGAGCGGCTGAAGGTCCCGCAACAAGCCTTCCGGGATTTACCGGGTGTGGATGCCCCAACGATCAATCCCAAGCCCGACTATAACTGCAAGACCGTTACACGCTACGCTGATCATCTGGGCGGGATGGAATTCCTCGGTGATGACATGCCGTTTCTTGTCTATCAGTGCGAGCGCGACGGCGTGGTCTATGAAAGCACCCGTCCACCTGTATCGTCGACTTGGCTTCCAGGTATAAACCCGCAAACCGTTCCGTGAAGTTGAGCGCCGTTTCGCGCAGCGCGCATATGGATACGACAAAATTCCAAGCGTGATCTAGTTCCGTTCGACCGATAGATGCCTGCCGAGAATGCCCTCATCTTCCAAAAGCGAACGTGCGGGTCCCTGGTAAACGGCGCTGCCGCGATCAAGAATCAATGCGTCATCGCAAAGCGGCAGTATTTTTCGTGCCTTCTGCTCGATGATGATAGCCGACAATCCGTCTCCCTTCACGATAGCGTTCAGCGCTGAAAGCAGTTCGTCGATGATGATGGGTGCCAGCCCCTCCAATGGTTCGTCCAGCAACAGCAGCTTGGGGTTCAGCATCAGAGCGCGCCCGACCGCCAGCATCTGTTGTTCGCCGCCTGAAAGCTGGTTTCCCAGATTGGTTCGCCGTTCCTTCAGCCTTGGAAACATCCCGTACACCCGATCTATGGTCCAGACCCCGGGCCGGGCAATGGCCGTCAGGTTCTCCTCCACGGTGAGTGACCGAAAGATGTTGCGCTCCTGCGGGACCCAGCCGATGCCCGCTCCGGCGCGACGCTCCGGCCGCATTCGGGTAATATCCACACCGTCGAGGTGGATTGTGCCGCTGTGATAAGTCGTAAGTCCTGCAAGGGTGTCGACCAGTGTGGTCTTGCCTGTTCCATTGCGCCCCAGCAGTGCCAGCGTACGGCCTTTTGGCAAAGAGAGGCTCACGCCCGAAAGAACGCTGGCCTCGCCGTAGCCGGACACGAGTTCCCTGGTTTCGAGCAAAGCGGCGCCGGTCATGCATTTTCCCCAAGATAGACGGATTTGACGCGTGGATCGCCCGCAATTTCCTCGACCGATCCCTCCGCAAAAATGGCACCGGCAACGAGAACCGTGATTCGATCTGCGAAGGAGAAAACGAGATCCATGTCGTGTTCGATAAGAACCACGGTAACCTCTGACGGCAGGGCGGAGACGATATCCAGAACCTCATGGCGTTCGTCTTCCGGCACACCGGCAGCTGGCTCATCCAGAAGCAGAACCTTTGGCCGGCTGGCAAAGGCAAGCGCCAGTTCCAATAACCGTTGCTTGCCATAGGGCAGAACGGAAGAACGCACGCCCATCACAGACCCCAGCCCAAAACGGGTTAGAAGTTCTGCCGCTTCGTCAATCACATGGCTGTATTGTGTGAGCGGCTTCCAGGCATTCCCGCCGCCATCACGCTCGCAGATAGCCAGCGAAATGGATTCCAGCGGCGTGAATGGCGTGAACAATTGGTTGATCTGGAAGGTTCTGGCCAAGCCCTTCTGCACCCGGCGATAGGGCAAGGTCTGGGTAACGTTTTCGCCCTCGAGGAATATCTCGCCACCCGAGGGAGGGATCACGCCAGTTAGCAGATTGATTAACGTCGTCTTGCCCGCGCCGTTCGGACCGATCAACGCGTGACGCGCCCCTTGATTAACCTTTAGACTGACGTCGTCGGTGGCAATGAAAGCGCCAAACCGCCTTTTCAATCCATGCGTTTCCAGGGCGAAGCTCATGGCTGCCCCTCCGGCGCGCGCGCTTTACGCGTCAGGCGTTTCGGTAGGATGCCTGCCCAGCGAGACAGCCTCTCTCGCCCGAACATCACCAGGATCACCAGCAACAGGCCGATCCAGAACATCCAGTATTGTGGTGTGGCGATGGACAGCGCATCCTTGATCAATGTGAAGGCGATGGCGCCGAAGATGCCGCCATACAGATAACCGGTTCCGCCGATGACGAGGACCAGCAACACGTCCGCTGACCGATGGAAAGCCATCACATCGGGCGAGACGAAGCTGGTTGTCTGCGTAAGCAGCGCACCGGCAATCCCGGCGAAGACCGCGGAGATCGTATAGGCGGAAACGATGCGCCGCCGCGCAGGAATGGCGATCATGCCGGCGCGCACCTGATTGGCCTTTATCGCTTTCAGCGAAAGACCAAAGGGTGACTGAACAATGCGTCGTGCGATCATGGTCACGCAAAACAACACGATCAGGCAGTAGAGATAACCCGTCTTGCCCCACAGATCGAATTCCCAAAGGCCAAGGATCGGTCCGGTGAAAAAGCCGGAAAGGCCATTGGCGCCGCCGGTCAGATCATTGGCCTGATTGGCGGCCTCTGCAAACATGAGGGCTATGCCAAGTGTGGTCATGATGCGGGTGAGGTCTGAACCGCGCAAAAGCAGAAAACTCGACAGGTAGCCGAGAATACCGGCTGCCGCTGCTGCGACAAATAGGCCGGTCACAGGTTCGGCAAAGACATGCAGGGCGAAAAGTCCGGCTGCATAGGCACCAATTCCGAAGAATACGGTATGGCCGAGTGAAACGATCCCGACATAGCCGAGCACAAGATCAAGCGAGAGGGCGAAAAGCGACAGAATGGCGATTTCCGTCAGCAGCAGCATTTTGCTGGGGATCAGGAAATAGGAACCGAATGCTACCACCCAGAGAATGATCTCATAGGCCCGGATACGACTGCGTCGGCGCATCAATCTGTGTGCTTCGGCTTTGGCGGCGTTTATCGGCTTCGAAGTCGCGGTGCTCGCCATGTGGGTCATCGTCCGCCCTCCCGCGAAAACAGGCCGTTTGGACGAAGAAACAGCATCACGATCATGATAGCGTAGATGATGAAGGAGCCGAGCTGCGGCACATAGTATTTGCCGGCAACATCGGCGACGCCCAACAAGAGCGCCGCGACAAAGGGTCCCGTGACGGTTGAGGTGCCGCCAACAGCGACCACGATCAGGAAGTAGATCATGAATTTGAGCGGAAAATTCGGGTCGAGACCGAGGATCTCGGCGCCCAGTGCACCGCCAAGTCCGGCTAAACCGGACCCAAAGGCAAAGGTGACAGCAAAGACGATCGGCACGTTGATCCCCAGGCCGAGCGCCGTACGACGATCATCCACGGCGGCACGCAAACGGCTTCCGAACCGGGTCTTGGAAAGAATGAGCTGCAATCCGAGAGCAAGCATTGCGCAAATGACGATGATAAACAGGCGGTAGCGTCCGATGCCCACACCGAAGAGGTCCATGCGACCGGAAAGCGCCGGAGGCAGGTTAATAAGCTGCTGCTGCCCCCCCATAAAATAGTCGACGCCGGCGATGGCCATGAAAACGAGACCGATGGAAAATAGAACCTGGTCGAGGTGGTCCGCGGGGTAGAGGCGCCGGTACAAGGTTACCTCGAGCACGGCACCTATGGCAGCGACGAACAGGAATGCCGCGGGCAGGCACCAGTAGAAGGAAATACCGAAGCGGTTCATCATCACCACAGTTAGGTAGCCCCCCGCCATGGCGAACGCGCCGTGTGCCAGGTTGATGAAGTTCATCAGTCCCAGCGTGACAGTCAGTCCGCAGGCAAGAACGAATAGCAGCATTCCATAGGCGATGCCGTCAAACAGGATTGTCAGCATTGGTCCTCGCAGGGATTGGCGGCGGATCTGTATCCGCCGCCCTTATGAGGTATCAGTTGGCAGCGAAGGGATCGTGGATCTTTGGATAGGTCGCAAACTCTACATTGTAGAGCTCGCCATCCACCTCCTTGACCTCGCGCATATAAATGTCCTGAACGATGTCTCGGGTGTTCGGATCAATCGAGATCGGTCCCCGCGGGCTCATCAACTCCATGCCCTTCATGGCATCGATCAGCTTTGTGCCATCTGTGTCGCCGCCCGTCTTCTCAAGCGCCTGATAGGCGACATGCATTGCATCATAGCCTCCGACGCTCATGAAGTTGGGGCGCATATTGTCATTTTCCTTGCGCACTTCGGCCACAAAGGCCTTGTTTTCCGGGCTGTTATGCAGGGCCGAATAGAAGTGGCCGGTAATGACGCCCATCGAGGCGGGGCCGATACTGTTTAACAGATCGTCATCCGTGACGTCGCCCGTCGCAATGAGTTTGATGCCGGCATCCGCCAGGCCGCGTTCCACAAACTGTTTCATGAACAGCGAGCCGACTCCGGACGGAACGAACACAAACACAGCGTCCGGCTTGCTATCGCGCACACGCTGTAGGAACGGTGCAAAATCTGGGTTTTGCAGTGGCACACGCACCGCCTCCACGATCTCCCCGCCTTCCTTGACGAATTGATCGGTGAAGCCCTTCTCGATGTCATGTCCAGGGCCGTAATCGGTAACGAGGGTCACGACCCGCTTGATGCCATTCTCCATCGCCCAGGTTGCCACCGGCACAGCCGACTGAGGCCCGGCCATGCTCACGCGAACGAAGTAGTCCGATTGCTTCATGATCGCAGAAGTCGTTGCCGAGGTGATGATCGCCGGGATCTTCGCCTGATTGAGAACCGGAGCAACTGACATGGCAAGCGGTGTCAGGCCAAAGCCCATCAGCATCTTGACGCCATCATTGACGACAAGCTCCTGCGCAATACGCCGTGTCTGGTCCGCCACGCCACCATCGTCACGCAGCACCACTTCGATCTTCTTGCCCGCAGCCATATCGCCATTGAGGCTCATGAATGCGCGCACACCGGCATCGACCTGCCGTCCGGTGGATGCAAACGGCCCTGTCATAGGCAGAACGAGGCCGATCTTGACGGTGTCTTCCGCCTGCGCGTTCACGGATGTGAGGCAGCCGAGCGCGACGCCTGCTGCAAGCAATGCTCTTCTGGTAATCATGGATCACTCCTCCCTTGGTTTCATCTGCCGTGACCCGCGTCTCCTCACGCGGCCTCCTTGTCACGAACCGCCCGTCTATTGGGCGGTATGGCTCTGCTCCGTCATGGACCGCCTTATCCTCATGAGGCGGTTGTCGTCCAAAATCGTCTTAGGGTGCTCTGTCGTAATCGTGCCCCCACTTCACGTCACGCCGTATGACGGGGGAAGCGTTGCCTCTCATATCAAATTGGTAGGTCACATTCCGGACTGACGCAATATTGTGGAACCTGCACCGTCGGCCGGCTGCCAATCGATAAAGGGTTGGATCGATGAATGCGTATATATGTATACATGCTCGACGGCGTGGTCGCCTGACGGCATTCATCGGGAAAGACGGCTTCCCCTGAGCAAGCGGTTGGCCTGCATAAGTTGCATTCCCAATTTTGAGAGATGGAAAAATGAAAGTCGTATGCATAGTGCGCCATCTGCGCGCTCTGGTACTTACATACTGGCGATGGACGAGATCCATAGCCGTTCCTCCGTTCTCCCTAGGCTTATCATACATCATGTGTACATTAGTGTGTCAAGCAAGCGAGACTGCGGTGCGGATTTCGCTTAGTGCAACAATTGCGGCAGGATCAGCACGATGCCTGGGAAGGCGATCGTCAATGTGATGACGACGAGGTCGGCCAGGATGAACGGTATGACACCTTTGAAAACCTGCACGACAGTCACATAGCGTGACGCCACATTCTTGATCACGAACACGTTCAGACCCACCGGCGGAGTTATCATCCCGATTTCCAGTAGTTTCACCACCAGTACGCCAAACCAGACGAGGCTGATCCCCTCCGATTTCAATACGGGCAACATCACGGGAAGGGTGACCAGCATCGCTCCAAAGGGTTCCATGAACATCCCGAGGGCCAGATAGATCAGCACGATGATCGTCATCAGTGATCCGTAGCCAAGATCGGCATTCGAAACGAGCGTACCGATGAAGGACGAGAGCCCCGTGATTCCGAGGAAGCGAGTAAACATCGACGCGCCGATACCGATGATAAAAAGCGAGGCGCATGTCGAAAGCGTTTCCAACAGAGACACCCGCATGACGTTCAAGGTCAGCTTTCCTGTCACCGCCGACAGGAGGATCGCACCGGCGGCCCCGACAGCCCCGGCTTCTGTGGCTGTGAAATATCCGGAAAACAGTCCGCCAAAGACAAGGACGACAAGGGCTCCTATGGGCCAGATGCGCAGGACGGCGGAAAACCCGCCCGCCGCAGCAAAGCCGCCTTCCACACTTCTTGGAACGATGTCAGGCCGAAGCCACCACATTGCCAGCACCACGAGGCAGTAGGAAAATGCCGTCAGTATCCCGACGCCAATGCCGCCGACGAAAACCTGGGTAATCGAGGTTTCAGCAAAGACCCCGAACACGATCATCAGGATGGATGGAGGTATCAAAGCGCCTATGGTCCCGCCGGCTGCAAGCGCGCCGCTGGCAAAGCTTGGCTTGTATCCGGCTTCGACCATCTCCGGGATGGCGATACGGCCCATAGCCGCGGCGCAAGCAATGGATGAGCCACTCACGGCGGCAAAGCCTGTGCAGGCGAAAATGGAGGAGATGGCGAGGCCGCCTGGCACCCGCCACAAGATGGCCTTTGCTGCCTGAAACAGGTTCGTGGTCAAACCTGCATGAAAGGCGACAAATCCCATGAGAAGAAACATTGGCACGGCGCTCATCGTCCAGCTGGCAACGAAGCTGTAGGGCGTGGATGTCACGATTCCGATAGCCGGCTTAAAGCCGAGCAGTGAGGCGATGCCGCCGAATGAAACGGCAATCAGGGCCAGGGCGACGGGCAGTCGAAGTGCCAGCAAAACAAGAAGGCAGATGAGCCCGTAGATACCGGTTTCAACACTCATGCTTCTACCTCATCGGTCCGCTCAAGCGGATGTCGGGCAATCTGTAAAAGGCGAACCAGCAATATGAAGGCTGCAAGCGCAAAGCCAGCAGGGGGCAGAAAATAGCCGGGCCATGTCAGGATTTTCGTCTGTAATGCGATGACGAAGGTTCCGGTGTCGTAGTTCTTGAGCGCTGTCTGCCAGGTGGCAAATGCCATGACGGCATAGATACAGGAGCCGACAATGGCGATTAAGGCATCCGAGATCCGTCGCATTGTGGGTGTCATGACGAATTCCAGCAATTCGACCGAAATCATACCGCCTTTGCGCTCCACCCAGGCAAGCGGCAGGAACGCGACCAGAACCATATAGTAATAAGATACGACTTCTACTGTTGCCGGTAGCGAGGCGCCTGTCAGGACACGCGAAATGACATCCGCGCAGACATGCACCATCATGGCTATCACGCCAAAAGACGCAATTGTTGCCAGAATGGTCGACAATTTGTCCGCGAGTTTGAAGACCAAGGACATTTGCGGCCCCGTGCTAGGTTTTGAATGAATGAGGGAAACCGGCGAGCACAATGCTCGCCGGCATTGGCGCTACATGCCGTAAGTTGCGAAATCCACCTTGCTCCAGATCTCCTCATCAAGCCGTGCAGTGATCGCATCCGGGTCGCCCTTGGCGTCCTTGACGATACCATTCCACTTTTCAACGAGACTGGAGAAGCGGGCAACGCGTTCGGCGGCGTCAGCAAATCCGAAACGCTCCTGCGAGACTTTCGCAGCCGTTTCCTTGTCGGCCTCGGCAAAGTCTTGCGAGGCTTCAGCAAAGGCAGCATCGGGTTCGATGAACTCGATCCCGGCCTTCTCTGCGGCAGCCTTTGCTTCGGCTGCCATGTCATAACCCCAGCGCTGAGTGAACACGACATTGGCCATGTTGGCAGCCGTCGCGAGTTGCTTGCGTTCGTCCACGGAAAGGCTTTCCCAGGCAGGATTGGCGACGGTGAAGTCGGATGTGGCGTGATAGGTGCCCAAGGGGACTAAGGTAATGCTCTTCACCAATTCCACGAGGCGGAAGGACAGCAAATCGCCAATGGAGGCCATGGAACCGTCGATCACGCCCTGTGACATGGATTCGAATGTATCGCCCACACCGATATTGGCCGGGACGGCACCAAAATTTTCGGCCCAACGCGAAAACGGGGCGCCACCGCTCCGAAGTCGAAGGCCTTTGACATCCTCGGCATTGTGAACCGGCTTTGTCGTCAGCAGAGCATAGACGTCGGACGAGCCTGAGCCGAGGTAGACCACGCCGAATTTCTTCAACTCCTGCTGGCACGTCTCGCAGGTGACGATATATTCCGTCATCGCCGCCGCCATGGCATGTGGTTCACGACCGGACAGAGCGAGTTCTCCCGCAAGCGACATGTTGGGCAAGTCGGCGGGGAAGTAGAGCGGTAACAGATTGCCAACCTCCACCAATTGGCTCTGCAGTGCGTCCTTCATCTGGCCAAGGGTGACGACTTCAGGTCCAAGGACCTGGGCTGTGAGCTTTCCACCGGACACTTCCGGCAAGAACTCTGCCAGTTTCTGGTACATGTAGGAATTCGATGGATGCGCCGGTGGGGCGCCGGGTGCCACACGAAGTTCACGGGCATCCACAGTTGTTGCAGCCAGAGCCGCAACGCCGACAAGCAAAGATAATATTCGTCTCATGTTCATTTCCTCCCAGTTAGAACACGTTAAAATCATCTAAAGTTTGAGCAGTCTCCGCGCGTTTTCCTTCAGAATAAGCGGGCGGACATCATCGCGAATTTCGATGTTCTCGAAATCCGCAAGCCAGCGGTCCGGTGTAATCGCCGGCCAATCTGATCCAAACAACATCTTGTGCTTCAGCAGACTGTTTGCATATTTCACGAGAATGGACGGAAAATATTTCGGCGACCAGCCCGAAAGGTCAATGTAGACGTTCGGCTTGTGGGTCGCGACAGAGAGCGCCTCTTCCTGCCAGGGAAATGAAGGGTGCGCGAGAATGATTGGCATCTCCGGAAAATCAGCCGCCACATCATCCAGATAAATGGGATTGGAATATTTGAGTCGCATGCCCATGCCACCAGGCATGCCAGCGCCAACGCCCGTTTGTCCCGTGTGGAACAGGCTGATCGCACCTTCTTCTGCAATGGCTTCGTAAAGCGCGTAGGCGCTGCGGTCATTCGGATAGAAGGCTTGCATGGTCGGGTGAAACTTGAACCCGCGGATACCGAATTCACGCACCAGACGCCGCGCTTCGCGCGCGCCCATCTTGCCTTTTGCGGGATCGATCGAGGCGAAGGGAATAAGGACGTCGTCGTTTTCCGCTGCGATCCGCGCCACCTCCTCGTTTTCATACCGGCGAAATCCGGTTTCCCGTTCGGCATCGACCGGAAAGATGACGCAGCCGATCTTGCGCTCGCGGTAATAGGCGGCTGTCTCCTGCATGGTTGGCAGCATGCCCTTGGCGCCAGCAGGATTCTTGAAGTATTTGGCCATGCCGGCCTGAAACTCGTCATAGCCATCGTCACGCGGTACGCTGCAGGGTTCTTCCGCATGCGTGTGAATGTCGATTGCCAGCAGTTCATCGATTTTCATTTGCTGGCCTCCTCCAAGCCCAGATATTTATGTAACAGGCTGACCAGTTGTTCGCGCTCCCGCTTGGTGAGGGGCGCACCGGTCGTATCTTCATATTGAAAGAACAGTCCTGCTGCCCGCTCCACCTCGACATTGCCCGCCTGCGTCAACGTCAACTCGATCGCCCGCCGGTCGTCATCGGGTATCCGTCGTGAAACGAGGCCCCTTTCTTCCTGGGCACGTATCAGCTTGGTCATATGGGCCCGCTTGATCATCAGCGTTTCACCCAAAGCGCTCTGCCGGATGCCCGGATTGAGCTTGATAACCCACAGCACCGAAAAGTCGCCTGGCTTTAAATTTTGCGGCCCGCGATCCGAGAAGAACTCTTCGAAGGCGTGGAGCTGTGCCAAACGTAGAAGAAACCCCAGCGAACCGCTAAGCGCTCCGACCTTGACCCGCTCGGAACGGCGGACAGTCATTTCCATCATCCGTCTCCTCAGTCTGAACCAGGCGCTTTGATGCGCGCAGCACGTTTCTCAAGGAAGGCCCGCAGCCGCTCTTCCGCCTCGGGGCTGGTCGCCGTGAAGGCGGAAATGAAGGATTCCACGAACAATCCGTCTTCCTTGGCCATGTCCTGAATGCGGGGAAGCGCGTTGATGACGGCGTAGTTGGAAAGCGGCGCGTTGCTGCCGGCGAGCTTTGCCAGTTCATGCGCCTTCTCGCGAGCTTTGCCCGGTGCCACGACATACTGCACCAGGTTCCAGCGCTCGGCCTGTTCAGCCGATACCACGCGGCCTGTCAGCATCATGTCCGTCATTCGGGCTGCACCGGTCAGGCGGGCCACACGAACAGAGCCGCCCCCGCCGACGAAGATGCCGCGCTGACCTTCAGGAAGTGCGAAGAACGCAGTTTCATCGGCCACACGCACATGGGTCGAGGCTGCCAGTTCCAGCCCACCGCCAACAACCGCGCCGTGAAGCGCGGAGAACCAGGGGATCGTGCCATGCTCGATACCGGAAAAAACGGCATGCCAACGGCGTGAGCCACGCACGCCTTCAATGGGGGATTTCTGCACGTGTTCGGCAAGATCCAGCCCGGCGCAGAAGTGGCTGCCATGGCCATGAAGCACGACGGCTTTCGCTTCATTTTCGGCACGCTCGATCACGCTGGCGATCTTTTCCACGAATCGGTCGCTGATGGCGTTTCGCTTTTCTGGACGGTTGAGCCCGATATGGGCGATCTCGTCCATCATCTCATAGCTCACGAATTCCGCCCCCGGATTGTCGTTCATGGCTATCGTCCTCCCGCCGTGTGCGGCATTTTCAATTTTGTTTTACGCTTGTTTGTTTACATAGAGATTGTTTCTTTGTAAACAAATTTCAACCCGCTGGGAGAGCGCGTTAATAACGATATGTCCGATTGAATCTGGGAGGAAGTCATGACGATAGCGCAAGCGCGCGACGTGAAGCTGTGGTCGCCCGACTTGGCTTGGGAAGAGCGTGCCGACGGCACAGTCGTCATCTGGCGCAAGGATCCCATCGGGCCTTACCCGGATAAACTCAACGAACGCTTCGCCCATTGGGCAAAGACGGTACCTGATCGACCGTGGATGGCCGAACGGGCCGATGACGGGAACTGGCGCAAAATCAGCTACGCAGACGCACACAAACGCATTCGGTCTCTGGCTCAGTTCTTCCTCGATCTCGACCTGTCGGTCGAAAAGCCTGTCTTGATCTTATCTGATAATTCGATCTCTCATGCGCTCGTCGCTCTTGCCGCGCAATATGTGGGCATTCCATCAGCTGCCATCTCTCCTGCTTATGCGATGGTGGCGGAGGACTTTACCAAGCTGCGTGATATTGTTGCGCAAATCACGCCGGGCCTTGTCTTCGCAGAAGATCTTCAGCCGTTTGCGAGGGCAATCGACGCTGCAATGGGCGCGGACATGCCACTATTGGCAGAGCGGAACCCGCTTGGCGGCCGCAATTGCCGCATGCTGGCCGAATGCTATGAGATAGAAGCCGGTCAGGCAGTGGACGACGCGTTCAAATCCGTCAATCTGGATACCATCGCCAAGTTTCTTTTCACCTCTGGCACGACAGGGTCACCCAAGGCCGTGATCCAGACCCAGCGCATGCTTTGCTCCAATCAGGAGATGGTGGCGGATTGCTATGCTTATCTGCGCGATGATCCGCCTGTTGTCGTTGACTGGGCGCCCTGGAACCACACCGCCAGCGGCAACAAGGTATTCAATCTGGTGATCTACAATGGCGGCACCTTCTACATCGACAAGGGGCGCCCGACGCCAGACGGCATCAGGACCACCATCGCCAACCTTCTGGACATATCGCCCAACTGGTATTTCAATGTGCCTGCTGGATACGAAATGCTCGTCGACGCGATGCGCGCGAATGACGCTCTTCGTACAAACTTCTTCAAAGACCTGAAATTCATGCTCTATGCCGGTGCCGGCATGGCCCAGCATACCTGGGATGAGCTGATTGCTCTTGCGGAACAAACGGTCGGACGGCGCATCTTTCTGGGCACCGGCCTTGGCTCGACGGAGACCGCGCCCTTTTCGCTGTTTTGCACCGAGCATCAGGATTTCGCCGGCAATATTGGCATTCCGGCGCAAGGCATTACCGTCAAGCTGGTTCCCAATGATGGGAAATACGAACTCAGGCTCAAGGGGCCCAATGTGACGCCCGGCTATTGGCGCAATCCCAAACTCACGGCCGAAGCTTTCGATGAAGAAGGCTTCTACAAGATAGGAGACGCTGTTCGATTTGCAGAGGCTGGCAATCCACGCGCGGGCTTCTTCTTCGACGGGCGCACCGCCGAAAACTTCAAATTGAACACGGGCACCTGGGTTGCGGTCGGACAATTGCGGGCCCAACTTGTCGACCAATTCGGCGGGCTGATCCGCGATGCGGTCATTACCGGCGCAGACAGGGAAGAGCTGGGCGCGCTGGTCATCCCCTTTCTGCCCGCCTTGAGGCAGATCGTATCGGCAGGGGAGCATCTGAGCGATGCGGACCTCCGTGATCATCCAGAAGTTCAAGCAGCCCTCAGGGCGAAGCTTGTCGAGCATGCCAAGGCTGCCACGGGATCTGCACGCCGGGTGATGCGCATTGCGATCCTGAAGGAGCCGCCGCGGTTTGAAAGAGGCGAAGTCACCGACAAGGGCTCGCTCAATCAGCGCGCATTGCTTGCCAACCGGAAGGATGATGTCGAGACGCTCTACTCGGGTGGCGCGGATGTCATCTGCGTGAAAAGGGAGAATGCCTGATGAAGGTCCGTGGTATCAGCGCTCTGGTTACCGGGGGTGGCTCCGGTCTCGGGGAGGCGACAGCGCGCCACCTGGCAGAGCGAGGCGCCAAGGTGCATGTCATGGACCTCAATGCAGATGCCGCCGATCTTGTCGCGAGTGAGATCGGCGGTGTTGCGATTGTTGGTGACGTCGCGAGCGAAGCCGATGCGTCGAGAGCGGTTAGCCTTGCAGCTGAGCATGGCGATGGCTTGCGCATCCTCGTCAATTGTGCCGGCATTGGTCCGGCATCTCGCGTTGTTGGCCGCGATGGTGTCATGCCGCTTGCCGATTTCCAGCGTGCAATCACCGTCAACCTTGTCGGCACGTTCAACATGATCCGACTGGCGGCTGACCACATGTCGAAATTGGTCGAAATCGAGGACAAGGCTCGCGGCGTCATCGTTAACACGGCCTCCGTCGCCGCATTCGATGGCCAGATAGGGCAGGCGGCCTATGCCGCATCGAAAGGTGGCATTGTCTCCATGGCGCTGCCCATTGCCCGTGAACTGGCCCGCTTCGGTATTCGCGTGAACACGATTGCGCCCGGTATTTTCCTGACGCCCTTGCTGTACGGCCTGCCTGAAGAGGCGCAACAAAGCCTCGCATCCGCCATTCCGTATCCGCAACGCCTCGGCGATCCAAAAGAATATGCCGACGCCGTCTGTTTCTGCATCGATAACCAGTATCTCAACGCGGAGGTCATCCGCCTCGACGGTGGCATTCGCATGCAGCCCAAGTAATGCCAATGGCGGATTTTCAAAACCACGCGGATAGAACGTTAGAGCTTCTGGCAATCACACCCGGTTGGGCAAAACTTCAACAGATCAGGCCGGATTGCGATGATGCAACGGTCGCAGCGATCGTCGAAGAAGCCGCGGCTTTTGCAGAAGGCATCATTGCCCCCCTTAACGTCGTGGCAGATAGAGAGGGGTGCGCGGTCGTCAATGGCCGTGTCGTCACCCCCGATGTCTACAAGGCGGCGTTCCGTCAATATACCGATGCCGGTTGGCTTGGCATGGATATAGATGAAGCTTATGGCGGCATGAACCTGCCGCTCACACTGCAGGCAGTCTGTGGCACATTCTTCGAACGCGGATGTGTGGCGCTGATGATGGCCTTTGGGGCGTCCCGTGCTGCGGCTCACCTTCTGGCGGAGGTCGCCGAGCCGGTCATTGCGGAAGAATGGGTGTCCAATCTGGTGGCGGGCCATTGGTCGGCCACCATCTGCATCTCCGAGCCGGAGGCAGGGTCAGATGTTGGGCGTCTCAGAACTGTGGCGCGTCGAGGTCAAGATGGCTGGCGCATCACAGGCCAGAAGATCTGGATCTCATTTGGCGATCACGATCTCACCCAGCGCATCGGTCATTGTCTTCTGGCGCGCACAAGCAATCAACCCGGCACACGAGGCTTGAGCCTGTTTCTGGTGCCCGACCGCCATGCGGATGGATTGCGCAATGGCGTGACACTGGAGCGGATCGAGGAAAAGATGGGCCTTCACGGTTCACCAACCTGTGCGCTTCGTTTTGAAGCGGCACAAGCGATCTTGTTGGGCGAGGAGGGGCGAGGTCTGCCGCAGCTTTTCGCTATGATCGAACGGATGCGCCTGCAGACAGGTGGCCAGGGCCTGGGGCTGGCAACTGCGGCTTGCGACATCGCAGAAGCCTATGCCCTGGACCGTCGTCAAGGCGGTGCGCCGGACAAGCCGCCTGTCGCAATCTCCACCCATCCCGATATCCAAAGGCAGCTTGCGCAGATGCGTGGACGAACAGAGATCGTCCGGGCCGCACTCCTGGAAATAGCAACGACCATGGACCTTGCGCGTCATGCGCCCTCTGGCCCTGCCCGCCATGCGCTGGAAAGTGTTAGCGGTTTCCTGTTGCCGCTGTTCAAGAATTTCGGCGCCGAAGCCGGCTTCAGCATTCCCAATGCAGCGATTCAGGTCCTGGGCGGTGTTGGCTATACGAAGGACTGGCCACTCGAACAGTATATGCGCGACGCCCGCGTTATGACGATCTATGAGGGCACCACGGGCATTCAGGCAATCGATCTGCTGACACGCCGCATCTGGCGTGATCAATCGGTGGGATTGGCACTATGCCTTGAGCGGGCCTGGGAAGAGGTATCGACAGCTGCAGATACCCATCGCGAGATCGGGCTTGCAGCGATTGCTCAGGTGAAAGAACTCGCGCACCACATGGACGCGATGAAGGTCGATCCTGAGGCAGGTCTGGCGCGCGCTGACAGCTTCATGCGTGCAATCTGGTCCTTCATATCGATCTGGATGGCCGTACGGCTCACACGGTCAGCAGCAGCCCGTTCAGCGGCGGAGGCAATGCTGCCAGTGCTGGCCGCCGAATTGACGATGTACGCCACGCTTTGCCGCTAGCTGGCCGCGAGCACCGATTTCAATGCAGCGACAGCATGGGCATCGGTCTGCCGCTCATGCGTCGATACGAAACCCATGTTCACGAGTTTTGAGTGGGCGTGAGCGATCGGGACTGAACACGAGGCATGCACTTCGCTGACGGATAAGCCTTTAAGGAGCGTTGCCGCGTTATCCGCCCTGATACCACTGCCTGGCATGATGGAAATCCTACCGCGCGACATGCCGTTCAATTCCGACAGCAGCTTTTTGCCCTCGATCGCGGTTCGCTCGCAACCGGAGGTCAGAATCCGTTTGAAGCCGAGCGAGATTGCAAGTTCCATGGCCTGAAACGGATCGGGAGTAAGATCAAACGCCCGATGCAGGGTAAGGTCCATGCCCTCGGCTGTTTGAACCAGTGCCGTTAGTGCATCCTCATCAAGGGCACCGTTGCGTGTTGAGGCCCCGATGACGACACCCGCCAGTCCTGCAATACGGGCGGCGTCTATATCGGTTCTCATGACAGCGAGCTCCGAGATAGAAAATGCGAAGTCTCCGGCGCGTGGGCGGATCAAGGCATGCACCGGGACCGGAGCCTTGGCCGCAAGCGCCATTAGGCCAGTGGATGGCGTCAGCCCACCGAGCGCGAGTGCAGAGCATAACTCGATCCGGCCCGCACCGCCCGCTATCGCGGCGTCCAGCCCTTCGGCATTATCGACGCAGACTTCCAGAAGCGGTGTCTGAGTGGTGGGGTTCGTCTGACGCGTCATATTTTCTCCGAAGGACTCTGGCTCAGCTTGTTGTCTTCTTCAGGTCGAGGACAGCCATCAGCACGCCTCCGACAAGGGCTGCACATGCCCCCATGATCGCCGTTCCCGAATAGTCGCTGACGGCGGTGCCGATTGCAAAAATTGTGGAGCTGAGGCAGGCGCTCATGAAAACATTGACGGCAATCAGTGAACTGCCCAGTCCCGCACGATCGGCGATCAGGTTCTGCATATAGGAGAGCGGGAGACTGATGATCGCAGCGCCGCCGCAACCTGATAGCAGGGTGAGTGAATAGACGTAGTGGACCGTCGGCGCAAAACTGAGCAAGGCGAGATAGACGCTGTACATCGATCCCCCGATCAGGATTGCGACAATGGGCGAGATCAGCCGGGTGAGCCGCCCCCACAGGATCATGAAGCCTATCTCGAGAAAGGCAACGATGCCGACGATCACACCGACATCTGCAGAACGTCCGCCCGCCTGGCCAGTGACAATCAGTGGCAAGACCGCGCCATTGAGGCTGAGCGTCGACATCAGCAAAGCCAGCGCCAGCATTCGAACGAGGAGTGATCTGGATGCCAGCAGCCTGAAAGATCCGGCAAGCGCAAATGCCGGTGGCGGCGTCGCTGCCCTATCGGGCCCGGGCAAGAAAAACTGTATGAGCAGAAAGCTGCTGGTGGAAGCCAGACTTGCCAACAGGAAGATCGGCAGCATGCTTCCGCCATCGGCCAGAAAGTAGCCGACGGTTCCGGGAACAATCACCCAGGCAAGGGAGATGAGTGAGCGGATGAAGGAGGTAAGCGAAATCAGTTCTCGTACCGATAGTCCCGTGGCGGCTGCGCGGGATTGAGCGAAAATCAATGAGTTGAGCGAATTGTGGATCGGTATCGCCGAAAGCATCATGCAGACGAACAGCCCGGCACTGGGCGCAATATAGATACTGGCAAATCCTGCCATGCCAAAGGCCGCTGCACCGAGCATAGGCCCCCGAAAGTTGCCGAAGCGGTCTGCAACGCTGCCGGCAAGCACACTGGAGGCAACGTTCACCAGCGCCGATAATAGCATCAGGATGGAATAGCTGAAGTCACTGAGACCGAACTCTCGAATTCCAACGACAGCCATATAGGGCGTGGTTGCAGCCCCCGTTGTGCCAAAAGCCAGCATCACGAGCGCACAGGTGCGGATCGCCGGTTTTCGAAGCGTAGTAGTGAGTACGGAGGTCATGAAGCAATCGAGAAAATCGAGCCGAGACGGAGGAGTGATCGCGACCGGATGTCGGTTCATCCGTGCGCCAAATCAGCAATGATGGGACGATATAGCAAGCGCGTTGCGTTGAACAGAGATTGTGAAACAGCCGCCCTCCGGTATAGGAGTTGTGCGACTGGAGACTGTTTTGATGATCGTATGCTTTGATATTGGAGGCACTGCCATCAAGGGTGGGTTTGCCTTTTCAGGTGAGGACGTACGCCCCTTGCCGCGTCGTCCGACGCCGTTGCACGACTATGATGCATTTGTCGGTGAACTCCGCGGAGTATTGGAGCAGGCTGACGCAACACCCGACTGTGTCGCAATCTCGATTGCCGGCGTTCTGGACCCGGACACGGGAGTAGCAACGATTGCCAACATTCCCTGCCTGCATGGGCGCCCACTTGTGGCGGATCTCGAAGCAGACCTCGGATTACCCGTCATTGTTGCCAATGATGCCGATTGCTTTGCAATGGCGGAAGCGCACAACGGTGCCGGGCGTGGCCACGCCATTGTTTTTGGGGCAATCCTCGGCACCGGCGTCGGTGGTGGACTGGTAATCGATGGCAAGCCGATCAATCGAGGTGGTTTTGCCGGAGAATGGGGGCATGGCCCGGTGGCGGCAACGCTTGCCGGGTCGCCTCCCGTCGAACTTCCCCGCTTCCAGTGCGGATGCGGCTTGAAGGGATGTATCGATGCGGTTGGTGGTGCGCGGGGCATGGAGCGCCTCCACACGCATCTAAGCGGTGCTGCCCTCACCAGTGAAGAGATCGTCGAGGCTTGGGAAAGCGGCGATGTCGATGCAACACGCACAATCGATGTCCTGATCGACCTGCTCGCATCTCCATTGGCGCTGGTCATCAACGTAACCGGTGCAACCATCGTCCCCGTAGGCGGCGGATTGTCGAATTCGCTTTCTCTTCTAAGGGAGATTGATGCAGCGGTCAGGTCGAGGATTTTGCGCCGGTTCGACCGTCCGCTGGTGGTTCAGGCGACATGCCGTCCGGAGCCAGGTTTGGTTGGAGCAGCCTTGCTGGGCCTTGAATTTTCAGCGTCTCAGCAACACTGAGCCCGCAAAAATAACCGGAAAGAGAATGAGCATTAAAAAAGCCCGGCGAACCGGGCTTTTTTATTATTTCTCAATCGGTTGTCCGATTGGAAACTTGAAATTGGTGCCCAGAAGAGGACTCGAACCTCCACACCCTTGCGAGTACCAGCACCTGAAGCTGGCGCGTCTACCAATTCCGCCATCTGGGCGACGGCCCGCATGTAAGGGGGTGGCTTTGTCCTGTCAACAGGCTTTTTGAAGTTTTCATGTCAAACCCGATATTCCTTTGACGAAACTGCACTCGGGCGGGGCTCAAATCGTCTTGCAGTCACCCTATGAACGGTCGCCTTTCTCCCGGCAGCGAGGGTTTTGAAGGCATGTGTGTCCTATCGGTCGATATGTCCAAGGTCCCGGGCCGGGTCTGTCGCATCGCGGATCAATTGTTTCAGTTCTTTCGGTCCTGGAAAGCCGCCATCGCGCTTTCGTTCCCAAACGAGCGCACCATCCACCCTGATTTCGAATCGCCCACCGGTGGAGGGGACAAGCGCCACTTCGCCCAGGTCCGAGCCGAAGGTCTGCAGAAGCTCCTGTGCCATCCATGCCGAGCGAAGCAGCCAGTTGCACTGCGTACAGTAAAGAATGCTGATGCGGGGTTTGATATCCATGCTGTTCCGATCCTGTTCGAGCCCTAACGATAGCGCTGCTGGCCAAAGTGGTTCAAGCCGAAATACAGCCGGAACGCGCTTGATAGCGCATGCCATCCGTGCTCATCTTCGACGGTATTAACCCTTCGGAATGAACTCTCCATGCGCGTCGCCATTGTTGAAAATACCGGTCACACCGATCACGGTCAGGTGGGCATCGCGCTCGCTGAGAAAAATGCCAGCATCGAGGTCTTTCGGCCTTTTGCCGGTGAGGCTCTTCCCACCGATAGCAGCGGGCACGATGCGATTGTTGTCTTTGGTGGCGAGCAGAATGCACTCGCCGACGATAGGCATCCTTATCTGCCAGCACTCGCCGCGCTGATGCGGCAGTTCGGAGATGCAGATAAGGCAGTACTTGGTATCTGCCTTGGAAGTCAGCTTCTGGCACGGGGCTATGGCGGAGAAAACCATGTCGGTACGGCACCGGAGTTCGGCTGGCAGCAGATCACACTAACCGCAGAGGGTGCCGCCGATCCCGTTCTGGCATCTGCAGCGGAAAAGGGCTTACTCAAATCGTTCCAGTGGCATGACGATACCTTCTCGTTGCCCGAGGGTGCCGTGCATCTGGCGACCAACGAGAATGCGCGCAATCAAGCCTTCAGGATCGGACGCGCTGTCTATGGAACGCAGTTTCACTTCGAAGCGAACCGATCCGTTGTCAATGATTGGAACCGTCTTTTCAGAGACCTTATCAGCGCCAAGCACCCCGATTGGTTTGATGTCTACCCCGATGAGGCAGAACGGCACGGCGTCGCAGCGGATGCAGCAGGTCTGGAGATTGCACGTGCCTGGGTGCAGCGCATCATGTAGTGAAGACCCGCGACATTGGTCGCGGATCCAGGGTGATTGCCTCGGTGGTTACCGGAAAGGCTACTTCTTGGCCCAGAGGACCTTGAACTTGGCGTTGCGGCAGGTCTCTCCGTATTCGCGGAAGTCTGCGGTCAGTTCCGTTTCATAGGGCAGACCGCGATTGGCGACCAGCATCAGGATGCCGCCGTTGCGAAGCGCATTGCTGGCCGTCTTGATGATGGATTGACCGAGCGCCGGCTCTGCGGCGTGCCCCTGATGAAAGGGCGGGTTCATGATCACCAGGTCGTATTTTTCCTTCGGCGCTTCACTGACCAGGTCCTGCCAGAAGAAGCGAGCCTGAAGATCCGGATGGATTTCCCTTAAGTTGCGCTTGGCGCATTCCAGCGCCTGATAGTCTGCCTCGAACAGATCGATGCGCGCGGTGTTTGGCGCCCGTTCGGCCAGCATGGCGGAAAGATAACCCCAGCCCGCTCCGAAGTCGGCAGCATTGCCGTCGAAATCCTGCGGCAGTCGGCCGGCCAGAAGTTCTGAACCCGGATCTATGCGATCATGGGAGAACATTCCGGGCATGGTGTTGAAACGATTGGCAACCTTCACGGCGCTCGACTGGAGCGCAGTAATTGTCTCCGGCGAATTTTCCGGAGCGGCAAACCACAAGACGACCCCATGATATTTGGGCATATGCTCAACCGTAAGGCCAAGCCCCGTCAATCGCTTCCTGAGGGCCTGTATGCCGTCTTCCTTGCTGCCGGCGGCAACCACCAGCCCGCCAACCTTCACGCGCTTCAGCGCCTCTGCCACGCGATCGTCATTTTCAGCGCGGTGTTTGCCACAGAGAATAAGCGCACCGTCAAAGTCATCGCCTTCAACTACCGGCAGCGGCTCTTGCCGTGCGGCGGTCAACCGCAGGAATTCTGGTCGCAACCCCTGAACGGCAGTGATCGCTGCCTCAAAGCCTGAGGGCTTGGCGTTGCCTGCCTCGGCGCCCAGAAACAGGTAGCGTTCGTCGCTGCTCGGCAAAGCCAATACATCGATTGCGAATGGGTGGAACAAGGTCTTCAGGCTGTCACGGCTCATGGTTCAATTTTCCTGCGTGCGGATATGAAAAAGGCGCGGAACGAGCCGCGCCTTGTCTCTGGAAAGGGTGGGCCGATTACTCGGCTGCTTCGCCCTCATCCTTCTTTTCCTTCTTCTCGCCAGCGATTTCCTGGCCAGTCTCCTGATCGACAACCTTCATCGACAGGCGAACCTTGCCGCGCTCGTCAAAGCCCATCAGCTTGACGAAGACCTTGTCGCCTTCCTTGACCACGTCCTGGGTCTTGGCAACGCGCTCGGAAGCCAGCTGCGAGATGTGCACGAGGCCATCACGCGAACCGAAGAAGTTGACGAAAGCGCCGAAGTCAGCGGTCTTCACAACCGTGCCTTCATAGATCACGCCGACTTCAGGCTCGGCCACGATCGAATGAATCCACTTGCGAGCGGCTTCGATTTCCTTGCCCGACGAAGACGCAATCTTCACGGTGCCATCGTCTTCGATGTTGATCTTGGCGCCGGTCTTTTCGACGATTTCGCGGATAACCTTGCCGCCCGAACCGATGACTTCACGGATCTTGTCGACCGGGATGTTCATCACTTCGATGCGCGGTGCGAATTCGCCGAGTTGGCTGCGGCCTTCGGTGATGGCATTGGCCATTTCGCCGAGGATGTGCTTGCGTCCGCCCTGTGCCTGGCCGAGTGCGACCTTCATGATCTCTTCGGTGATCCCGGCGATCTTGATGTCCATCTGCAGCGAGGTGATGCCATCGGCAGTACCGGCTACCTTGAAGTCCATGTCGCCGAGGTGATCTTCGTCGCCGAGGATGTCGGAGAGAACTGCAAAGCGCTCACCTTCAAGGATCAGGCCCATGGCGATACCGGCAACAGGCTTTGCCAGCGGAACGCCAGCATCCATCAGAGCAAGCGATGTGCCGCAGACCGTTGCCATCGAGGACGAGCCGTTGGACTCGGTGATCTCGGAGACGACGCGCAGCGTGTAAGGGAACTGTTCAGCTGAAGGCAGCATCGGGCGGATTGCGCGCCATGCGAGCTTGCCGTGACCGATTTCGCGACGACCCGGCGAACCCATACGGCCTGTTTCACCGACAGAGTAGGGTGGGAAGTTGTAATGTAGCAGGAAGCGTTCCTTGTACATGCCGGTCAGGCTGTCGACATACTGCTCGTCTTCGCCGGTGCCGAGCGTGGCAACGACGATTGCCTGCGTCTCGCCGCGGGTAAACAGCGCCGAACCGTGGGTACGTGGCAAGAGACCAACTTCCGAAACGATTGGGCGAACTGTTTCCAGATCGCGACCGTCGATGCGGCTCTTGGTGTCGAGAATGTTCCAGCGAACGATCTTCGCCTGCAGGTGCTTGAAGGTCGCACCGATAACTTCGGCTGCATACTTGGCTTCGCCTTCTTCCGGCAGGAAGTGGGCCTTGACCTTTGCCTTGACGGCGTCGACGGCTGTATAACGAGCAGCCTTTTCGGTGATCTTGTAGGCGTCGCGCAGTTCGGCTTCGCACAGCTTCAGCATTTCGGCTTCAAGTTCGGAATAGTCTTCCGGTTCGAATTCGCGAGGTTCCTTGGCAGCCACTTCAGCGAGCTTGATGATCGCATCGATGACCGGCTGGAAGCCCTTGTGGCCGAACATGACGGCACCGAGCATGACGTCTTCGTTCAGTTCCTTGGCTTCCGACTCCACCATCAGAACGGCGTCCTGGGTACCGGCAACAACCAGGTCGAGAGCGCTTTCGTCCATCTCGTCCAGGTGCGGGTTCAAAACGTATTCGCCGTTGATGTAGCCGACGCGCGCGCCGCCAACCGGGCCCATGAAGGGGACGCCCGAAAGGGTGAGTGCAGCCGAAGCGGCGACCATGGCCAGAACGTCCGGATCGTTTTCCAGGTCATGCTGGACGACGGTAACGACAACCTGGGTTTCGTTCTTGTAGCCTTCAGGAAAGAGCGGACGGATCGGACGGTCGATCAGGCGGGAAACCAGTGTTTCCTTTTCGCTTGGGCGACCTTCGCGCTTGAAATAGCCACCCGGGATCTTGCCGGCAGCATAGGTCTTTTCCTGGTAGTTGACAGTCAGCGGGAAGAAATCCTGGCCAGGCTTTGCGGACTTGGCCGAAACGATCGTGGCAAGCACGACGGTCTCACCGTAAGTCGCCAGAACAGCGCCGTCAGCCTGACGGGCGATTTTGCCGGTTTCCAGTTTCAGCGGGCGGCCTGCCCACTCGATTTCAACGCTATGGGAATCAAACATATCTTGTCCTTCTTCCACGGAACCGGGGCGCATTCGCCAGTGGCGAAAAATGTACCGTTCGCGGCCGTGAATTTGGTGACACATCACGGGCAAGACAGCGGGAAGCTTTTCGCGTAAGGCCCTATCGGACTTTCCGCCTTTGCAACGCTTGCGTTGCAGTCGCCAGTTGAACTGGCAAAAGCATCCGGCAATCCTGCCCCATGACAGGTCATCGGTTGGTCTGGCAGATCCGGCCCATCCGGAGCTTGCCCTTGTCTGTGGTTCCGCGAGAGACATGAGCGTCTCTTGGGAACCTTGCCGGTTGCCCGGAAATGAAACCGGCGGGAATGCCGAAGCAATGCCCGCCGGAAGCGATATTAGCGGCGAATGCCCAGACTTGTGATCAGCTTGGTGTAGCGAGCTTCGTCCTGCTTCTTGACGTAGTCGAGGAGCGAACGGCGAGTCGAAACCATAGTCAGAAGGCCACGACGCGAGTGGTTGTCCTTCTTGTGACCTTTGAAGTGTTCAGTCAGGTTGGTGATACGCTCGGTCAGGATAGCGACCTGAACTTCCGGAGAACCGGTGTCGCCGTCCTTGATTGCGTATTCCTTGATGAGGGCGGCCTTGCGCTCTGCAGTGATCGACATCGAATATTCCTTTCTATAACAGGAGATAAAAGTCGCCATATGCCGAGATGTCGGTCAGCATTGGCCATGATAGACAAGCGGACACGCCGCATGCTGGCGTGCCTATAGCTTATCCCTTGTCGAAAGGAAAGAACTCTTTCGCAAGGTGTTCGCGCATCAGTTGAACACGCGGCGCGGGTGAAATTCACCACCGGCGATCTCACCGATTGCGACAAGCTTGCCGCCAGCAGTCGCGAACGCTTCCGGTTCAGCCACCGGTGCAGAACGCCCTCGCAGCAGAATTGCGTTGCCCATTCTGAGACGGTGTGCCTGATCATCGGTGATCGCAATATGCGGCAAACTGGAAAGTGCTTCACTGGTGTCGATAAGATGTACGTCCAGTTGAGCAAGGCGTTCTTCGCGGTCTTCTATCTGCTCCAGAGCGACCAGATCAGACAGCTTGACCATCTTTTCTTCTGCGAACGGTGCAACGAATGTGCGCCGAAGTGTCGAAATGTGACCATAGCAACCGAGATCGCGGCCCATGTCGCGTGCAAGTGCCCGCACATACGTGCCTTTGCCGCATTCGACTTCGAAAAGCGCGCTGTTCTCATCGGGGCAGCTAAGCAAAGTCAGCCGATAGATGTCCACATCACGGGCGGGGATGTCGACCTGCTCACCCTCACGGGCGAGATCATAGGCCCGTTCACCGGCTATCTTGATGGCGGAGAACTGCGGTGGGATCTGGCTGATCGTCCCGGTGTAATTCGGCAGCAAGGCGGCGATTGCCTCTTGCGAAGGACGAACATCGGACGACTGGGTGACACTGCCCTCCAGGTCGTCGGTTGATCGTTCTTCGCCCCATGTGACTGTGAATTCGTAGATCTTGCGACCGTCCATCACATAAGGGACCGTCTTCGTGGCATCTCCCAATGCAATCGGCAACATACCGGAGGCCAGCGGATCGAGGGTTCCGGCGTGTCCCGCCTTCTGGGCGTTTAACAGCCATTTGATCTTGCCGACAGCCTCCGTCGAACCGAAGTCAACGGGCTTGTCGAGGATGAGCCAGCCCGAAATCGGACGGCCCTTGGGTTTTCTGGGTTTTGACATCAGGCCTCAGTTTTGGTCTTCGTCATCATCGCGATTGAGATCGCGAGCGACCTCGGGCGAGCGCAGAAGATTGTCGATCTTCTGGTAATTGTCGAAGCTGGTATCGTCGCGGAACCGGATCTCGGGCATGTATTTCATCTGCCGGAGCTGTGGTCCAAGACGTCCACGAATGAATTTCGCATTGTTGTTGAGTGCAGTGATGATCGACTCGTGGTCGCTCATTCCCAGCGGGGTCACATAGGCTGTTCCAATCTTGAGGTCCGGCGACATCCGGACTTCAGAGATGCTGATAACGGTCTTTTCGATCAGCGGATCGCGCACTTCGCCGCGCTGCAGAACCTGTGTCAAGGCTGCGCGGACCTGTTCTCCAACACGCAGCATACGCTGCGATGGAGCTGATGATGTAGGTTTGGACATAAGTCTAGCCTTAAAGCAAAGCGGGCGCCGAAAGTCCGGCGCCCGTTGTTCTTGCCGGTAAGCGTTCAGTTTTACAGCGTGCGCGTTATATGCTCAACGCGGAAGCACTCGATCGTGTCGCCAGCGCGAATGTCTTCGTAGTTTTCGAAGGCCATACCACATTCCTGACCGACCGGCACTTCCGAGACTTCGTCCTTGAAGCGCTTCAGCGTCTTGAGCTTGCCTTCGTGGATGACGACATTGTCGCGCACCAGGCGAACGCCTGCGCCACGTTCCACCTTGCCTTCGACGACGCGGCAACCTGCGACCTTGCCCACCTTGGTGATGTTGAACACCTCCAGGATTTCGGCATTGCCGAGGAATGTTTCGCGCCGTTCCGGCGAAAGCAGACCGGACATTGCTGCCTTAACGTCATCAACCAGATCGTAGATGATGTTGTAGTAGCGGATCTCGATACCTTCACGCTCGGCCAGCTGACGTGCCTGCGAATTGGCGCGGACATTGAAGCCGATGATCGCAGCACCGGAAGCTTCCGCAAGCGAGATATCGGACTCTGTGACGCCACCGACGCCGGAGTGAACGATCCGCGCGCGGACTTCGTCTGTGCCGAGTTTCTCAAGTGCGCCGGCAATGGCTTCGATCGAGCCCTGTACGTCGCCCTTGATCAGCAGCGGGAATTCCTTCAGGCCGGAGGACTGAAGCTGGCTCATCATCTGCTCGAGCGAACCGCGCGAACCGGACTGACGGGCAGCCGCCTTGTCGCGGGCCAGACGCTGGCGATATTCAGACACTTCACGTGCACGGGCTTCGTTCTCAACCACGGCAAACTTGTCGCCGGCACGCGGTGTACCCGACAGACCGAGGACTTCGACCGGCATGGCTGGACCCGCTTCCTTGACGTGGTCGCCCTTGTCGTTGACCAGAGCACGAACGCGGCCCCACTGATCGCCGGCCACAAGAATCTGGCCAGGCTTGAGTGTACCCTTCTGAACGAGCACCGTTGCAACCGAACCACGACCACGATCGAGCTGGGCTTCGATCACTGTACCTTCGGCAGTGCGGTCCGGGTTTGCCTTGAGGTCAAGGATTTCCGACTGCAGCAGGATCGCTTCGAGCAGCTTGTCGAGGTTGGTGCGGTTCTTGGCAGAAACTTCCACGTCGAGAACTTCACCGCCCATCGATTCAACAAAGACTTCGTGCTGGAGCAGCTGATTGCGAACCTTCTGCGCGTCAGCAGAGGGCTTGTCGATCTTGTTGATCGCCACGATGATCGGAACACCTGCCGCCTTGGCGTGATTGATGGACTCGATCGTCTGCGGCATCACGCTGTCGTCTGCGGCAACCACAAGGATCGCGATATCCGTCGCCTGAGCACCGCGGGCACGCATTGCGGTAAAGGCGGCGTGGCCGGGAGTGTCGATAAACGTGATCTTCTGGCCGTTCTGCTCGACCTGATAAGCGCCAATATGCTGGGTAATGCCGCCGGCTTCACCAGAAACAACATTGGCATGACGGATGGCGTCGAGCAGCGAGGTCTTGCCGTGGTCGACGTGACCCATGATGGTGACGACCGGAGGACGCGAAACCAGCTCGCCGTCGTCATCGCTGACATCGAAGATGCCTTCTTCGACGTCGGATTCAGAAACGCGCTTCACTGTGTGACCAAATTCGGTCGCGATGAGTTCGGCAAGGTCGGCGTCAATGACGTCCCCTGGCTTCATCATCTGACCTTCCTTCATCAGGTACTTGATCACATCGACGGCCCGTTCGGACATACGCTGCGACAATTCCTGAATAGTGATGGTTTCCGGCAGAATAACCTCGCGCATAACCTTTTCACGGGTTTCCTGCATTTGGCTGCGACGGAACTTCTCCTGACGTCGACGCATGGCCGAAAGCGAGCGGCCGCGCGGGTTGCCCTCTTCGTCAACATTTGCAGTCGTGATTGTCAGCTTGCCACGGCGACGGTCTTCCTCGGCCTTCGGGCGAGCAGGAGCCTTTGCAGGCTCAGGACGCACGACCTTGCCGCGGTTCGGACCTCTGGGCGCAGAGCGGCTTTCGCTCTCGTCTGCTTCGTCCTTGCGTCCACGGATAATCGGTAGAGGCGCTGAACGCGGTGCGGCGGGCGCAGCCGGAGCAGCAGGTTCTGCTGCCTTTTCAGGAGCAGGCGGTGCGGCCGCCTCTGCAGCAGCCTGGATAGCAGCTTCTGCTTCCTGGCGCTTGGCCTCTTCTATGGCTTCCAGCCGTGCTTTTTCTTCCTCTACCTTGCGAATTGCTTCGGCTTCGGCGCGCTGCTTGGCTTCGATGACGTCCCGAGCCTGCGCTTCAACCAGCGCCTTGCGGCGCGCTTCCATTTCGCCAGCAGAAAGATCGTGCAGCACATTGCCGCGTGGACGTTCTTGACGTTCCGGGCGGGGCGGTGTGTTCGGCTTTACCTGCTGATGGACGCGGGTCTGTTGCGTCGGCTGTTGACGCGTCGGTGCTGCGGGCTCGCTTGCGCGAGGGGCAACAGGCGCTGCGGTAGGCTTCTCGTCCTCTGGACGGGCCACGCGCCGCTTTCTCGTCTCGACTACGACCGCTTTCGTCCGACCGCGCCCCATGTCCTGGCGCACGGTACCTTGAGTTACGCCGGATGGTTTGAGGCTAAGAGTCTTCTTGGCCCCTGTGCTGGTCGTATTGTCGTCTTTGCTATCGGTCATTCCGTTCCCGTTCCTTCGGACTGGGACGGATGATACCATCAGGCCCAGTCGTAAATATGCTGTCGCTTGCTGCGGTTGCCGGCCTTCGCCAGTGACCGCGTCATCGGTCTGTAGTGTCGGCGCGCCGCGCGGGCAGCTCGCCAATGCGATAGAGCTCAAGCAGCTTTGCGCGCTTCACTACACCCACACCTGCCTGCCCTGCAAGCACTGCGGCATGGATAAACGCGTTCTGACCCATCAGAGCCTCCATTTGTAATCCCGAAAACGGTTTGAAAACGGGTATTTCCGTTTCGGCTCCGGTTCCGAGAAACCAGGCTTTTCGAGCCTGATCTATCTTGCGGACACCGTCTGCGGCGGCATCCTGAGAATGAAAGACCGCATATGCGGCCCCGCCGCGTACGGCGTTTTCAACTTTCATCGACCCGATGACGAACTGCCCGGCCTTGCGAGCGAGGTTCATCATGCCGGCCAGATCGGCGGCGAGTAGGCGATCCACGGTCTCACCGAGATCGGCATCTGCCTTGACGTCCGCCTTGAGTGCGCGGGCGAAGAGCTTCTTCGCCACCGCCTTGTCAACCGCTGCCCGGCTGATCGATACCCAGCATCCCCGTCCGGGAAGCTTGCGCTTCAGGTCGGGATAAATGGTGCCGTCAGGCCCGGCCACGAAACGGATCAACGTTTCCGGTGTTCCGCTAACACGTGTGACGATGCAGGTGCGGTCGTTCATCGGTGCCTCTGCCGGCTCATCATTATCTGCCGAGGCATCCGTCTGTCCGACCCCCATCATCAGTTTTGTTCTGCGCTGTCGGCCTCTTCGCCTTCAACTTCCTCTTCTACAGGCTGAGCGAGGTCCTCCTCGGTGATCCAGCCAGCGATCAAACGGGCCTGAACGACCATGTTTTCAGCTTCGGCGCGAGATACGTCGAACTTCGAGAACAGTCCCTCGAACTTCTTGGTCTCGCCATTCTTGCGTTCGCTCCAGCCGACCAGATCGTCCGATGCGCAACCGGCGAAATCTTCGATCGACTTGATGCCGTCCTCGCCGAGCGCAACCATCATCTGCGATGTCATGCCGTCGATCTGGCGCAATTCGTCCAAGACGCCGAGAGACTGGCGCTTGGCATCCATTTCCGCTTCGATCTTTTCCAGATATTCGCGCGCACGGGTCTGGATTTCTTCGGCGGTGTCGTCATCGAAGCCTTCGATCGAGGCAATTTCCTCGAGCTCAACATAGGCAAGTTCCTGCACCTGGGCAAAGCCCTCGGATGCCAGAACCTGGCCCACCATTTCGTCGACGTCGAGCGCCTCCATGAAAAGGTTGGTGCGTTCGTTGAATTCCTTCTGACGACGCTCCGACTCTTCTGCTTCGGTCATGATGTCGATGTCCCAGCCAGTCAGCTGAGAAGCAAGGCGAACGTTCTGACCGCGGCGACCGATGGCGAGCGAAAGCTGCTCGTCCGGAACCACGACTTCGATACGTTCTGCATCTTCGTCCAGAACAACCTTTGCCACTTCAGCAGGCTGAAGCGCATTGACGATGAAGGAAGCCGGATCCTGGCTCCACGGAATGATATCGATCTTTTCACCCTGCAGTTCGCCGACAACGGCCTGAACACGGCTACCGCGCATACCAACGCAGGCGCCGACTGGGTCGATCGAGGAATCGTTCGAGATGACGGCGATCTTGGCGCGCGAACCCGGGTCACGGGCAACCGACTTGATCTGGATAATCCCGTCGTAGATTTCCGGCACTTCCATGGTGAACAGCTTCACCATGAACTGCGGATGGGTGCGCGACAGGAAGATCTGCGGGCCGCGCTGTTCGCGACGCACGTCATAAACATAGGCGCGAACACGGTCGCCGTAGCGGAAAGCTTCGCGCGGTATCATTTCATCGCGGCGGATGATGCCTTCGCCACGACCGAGATCCACGATCACGTTGCCATATTCGACGCGCTTGACGGTGCCGTTGACGATCTCGCCGATGCGATCCTTGAACTCGTCGAACTGACGGTCACGCTCGGCTTCGCGAACTTTCTGAACGATGACCTGCTTGGCAGACTGCGCTGCGATACGGCCAAAGTCCATCGGCGGCAGCGGGTCGGCAATGAAGTCGCCGATCTTCGCTTCGATGTTACGGTCGCGCGCCAGTTCCAAAGCGATCTGCGTGGAATAGTCCTCGACGGTCTCGACCACTTCCAGCAGACGCTGGAGGCGGATCTCGCCGGTTTTGGAATTGATGTCGGCGCGAATGTTGGTTTCGCTGCCATAGCGCGAGCGGGCGGCTTTCTGAATAGCATCGGCCATTGCCGCGAGCACGATTTCGCGGTCGATTACCTTCTCGCGGGCGACCGCATCAGCGATCTGCAAGAGTTCGAGCCGATTAGCACTGACTGCCATTATCTTAAGTCTCCGTCTTCCTGCCGGGGAGCCCCCTCGGTGGTTGCTGTTCCGTTATTCGGTGTCTTCTTCGCCGTTCTGATTGGCGGCCTGCGCACGGGCAAGCTTGTCTGCCTTCAATGCGTCGCGAATGAGATCGTCGGTCAGGATCAGCTTCGCTTCCGCCAGTGCGGAAAATGGGATGCTGACCCGTGGTTCTTCGCCGTAAGCTACCTGGTCGCGTTCCAGGGTGAAGCCGTCACTGTCGACATCGGCAATCTTGCCGCGAAACCGCTTGCGGTTGTCCACCATGATCGACGTTTCACACTTGACGATGTGACCCTGCCAGCGCCTGAAGTCAGACACACGGACCATGGGCCTGTCGATGCCCGGCGAGGACACTTCCAGATGATATGCCTTGTCGACCGGATCGTCGACATCAAGAACGGGAGAAATTGCCATAGACAATTCTTCGCAGTCCTCGACGGTCATCGTTCCGTCTTCACGTTCCGCCATCACCTGAAGTGTAAGGCCGTTCTGATTCATCAGTCGCGCGCGAACGAGCTTGAAGCCCATTCCAACGACCACAGGCTCGATGATTTCAGCGATGCGCCTGTCAAGTCCGGTTTCGACGATCAGCCGTGGCTCGCCACGTGCAGGGGTTTCGTCAGACAATCGTATTCCTCCTGGACCAGAAGCCCGCTCAGTCTGTTCGCCAAATAAAAAAGAGCGGGTCCTCGCGGCCCACTCTTCATCTGGCGATCAAGAATTTATCGGGCTTATACGCCACGCTTAAATGAAATGCAAGGTTTTCGGGACCGCCCTGAAATCGAGAGTGGTCGCGGATGTCGCGCTGGAAAAGCGACCGGCAGCTGCCGGTGTTTTTGATCGAAATGCTATAGGCGCAGCCGCTTCGATCGTCGTATATCTGAAACATATTGAATCGCTTCGTCGGGAAAAGCCGTGCCAGATAGACGATCTCCCTTGGCGCCTTTGGGCAATCATGTGTTTCTCACCATATGGCTCGCCAGCATCACCTCGAATTTTGGGGCACTCATACAGGACGTCGGTGCTGCCTGGATGATGACCTCCATCTCCTCGTCAAAGGACATGGTGGCCCTGGTTCAGGCGTCGAACACAGCCCCGATCATGTTCTTTTCGCTGATCGCGGGCGCGGTCGCTGACGGGTTCAACCGGCGGCGGGTTTTGTTGTTGAGCCAGCTTTTCCTTCTGATTGTATCGGCATTGTTGGCGATCTTTGCCTTTCTGGGTCACATGACGCCCTGGCTTCTATTGGCGTTCACATTCCTGATCGGATGTGGAACGGCCATGAACAATCCGTCCTGGCAGGCGTCGGTCGGCGATATTGTCGGCAAGGAGGATGTGCCAGCAGCGGTGTCGCTGAATAGCGTCGGCTATAATATTACCCGCAGCGTCGGCCCGGCAATCGGCGGCTTCATTGTTGCGGTGGCCGGCGTTGCCGCAGCCTTTGCCGTCAACGCTGTCAGCTATATCGCGATGATCTTTGCGATATTCCGCTGGAAGCCGGAATATCCCGTAAGCCAGTTGCCCCGGGAAAGCCTCGGTCAGGCAATCGCGGCCGGACTGCGTTACGTTTCGATGTCGCCCAATCTGATGAAGGTGATGTTCCGGGGCTTTCTGTTCGGCTTTGCCGCCGTATCAATATTGTCGCTCTTGCCCATCGTCGCGAAAGATAACCTGAATGGCGGCCCGCTTGTCTTCGGTGGCCTGCTTGGCGCGTTTGGCGTCGGGGCGATCATCGGCGCCTTGTCCAACGGTCGTCTTCGAGAATATCTCTCGAGCGAGCAGATCGTCCGTTGTTCCTTTGCAGGCTTTGCGGTTGCGGCGGCTGTGTGCGGTGTCAGCACCCATTTCTGGCAGGTGGCGCCAGCCTTGGTATTGGCTGGCGGTTGCTGGGTGCTGTCGCTTTCGCTCTTCAATACCGTAGTCCAGCTCTCCACCCCGCGCTGGGTCGTTGGCCGGGCGCTTTCCCTTTATCAGACAGCCACATTTGGCGGCATGGCACTGGGAAGCTGGATCTGGGGCGTGGTTGCGGAAAATCATGGCGTCACAGAAGCGCTGTCCATATCGGCAATCGTGCTCATGGTTGGTGTAGCCGTCGGCTTCTGGCTCGCCATGCCGGCGTTTGCAACGCTGGATCTCGATCCTCTCAACAGGTTCAACGAACCTGCCCTTCGTCTTGATCTTCGACCGCGCAGCGGACCCGTCGTCGTGCAGATCGACTATGAAATTCGCGATGTGGATCTACCTGAATTTCTGCGGTTGATGGTGGAACGGCGGCGCATCCGCCTTCGCGACGGTGCACGCAACTGGACCCTGATGCGCGATCTGGAAAATCCGGATATCTGGACCGAGTCCTATCACACGGCTACCTGGGTGGAATATGTGAGGCATAACCAGAGGCGCACCAAGGCCGATGCCGATACGACAGACAGGTTGCTTGCCTTGCACAGCGGGCCGGAAAAACCGCGCGTGCACCGCATGATCGAGCGTCAGGCCATTCCCCGCGCCAATGACGTCTTTCACCAGGTTCATATCGAACCGCGCTGACGTCCAGGTTTATTTCAGCTTGGATTTCAGCGACGCATCGGGAAAGCATGTGGGCTTCAGGCCGGCCTTTGCCTGCCATTCCCCCAGCGATCGGCGCGTCTTGTAACCTGCAAGGCCGTCCACCGTGCCCACATCATAACCCTTGGCCACAAGCGCCTTCTGCATAGCCAACACATCGGATCGCAACATTTTTCCGACATCGCCCCACCGCGCAGAAAACGATCCTGATCCATAGGTGATACGGTCAGCCAGATTGCCGATGAAAAGCGCATAGAGATCGGAATTGTTATATTCCTTGATCACATAGAAATTCGGCGTGACAACGAATTCCGGGCCGTCTGTCCCGGCTGGCACGAGCATCATGCCGGATGCATTCATCTCATGCGATGGAAATGGCTTTCCTGACACGCGAGAGATTCCCGTTGCCGCCCATCCAGATATCGGCTTGGCCCTGTCAGGTCCTTCCTGCGCGCAGGTGACATGATCGGGTATGCTGACTTCGAAGCCCCAGTCCCGGCCCTTTTGCCAACCGCTCTTGGAAAGATAGTTGGCGATGGAGGCAAGACTGTCCGGCACCGAGCGCCAGATATCGCGCTTGCCGTCTCCATCGAAGTCCACGGCATATTTAAGGTAACTCGACGGCATGAATTGCGGCTGTCCCAATGCACCCGCCCACGACCCCATCATGTTTTCTGCCGCCATATCGCCGCCGCCGACAATATGCAGAGCAGAGATCAATTCCTGGCGAAACATGTCCTTGCGCGTCGACATGAAGGCCTTCGTTGCCAGAACTTCAAGCGCTGGATGAGGGAGTTTGGCACGGCCAAATCCGGACTCACGACCCCAGATCGCAACTATGATCCCCGCTGGAACCCCATAGGTCGCTTCGATCTTGCGCAAGGTCGAAGCGTGTTGCGAGGCAAGCGACCGTCCGGCTGCAGCAAGACCTTGCAGGCGCTTTTCGGAAAAATAGGCACCCGGCGAGGAAAACTCCGCCTGACTTTGTTTACGCGCTTTGGGCGCCGCACTGCCGGGCGGAACGAGATCGGGAAGATCCCAATCCAGCGCCAGGCTCTTGGTGGCCTTGTCGAAGGTTGCGCGGGAGATGCCGGACGCTTGCGCAGACGGCCAAAGGTCCTGCTGAAGCCAGGTGCGAAACTGGCTCTCGACCTCCGCCTTGGAGGCCGCATGCGCGATCGATGGCGTTATCGCCGAAAGCATCGCTATTGCCGCGATGCCGCCGAGCAAAAGCGAGTGGCTAGTCGAGCGGCAGCCACCCATATCGCGCTTCAATCGCGCGCCTGTAGTCCGTATCAGTCTGGCGAGGTGCCCTGCGGATATAGTTTTCTGCAACATCGCGCTTTTCTCCTGTCAGCCCGTCGAGATAGGCGAAGATATCGTCCAGACCGGGTTTCGGTCCGGGTGGTTCAAGTCCGGGCGGCAAACCCGTCCAGATGATGTGGTCAAAGCCGCGCGCCTCAGCCCATTGCGGCAGATGCTCGATATAGAGTGGAGCGGCGTCCCCTTGTGACCAGCGCCCGATATGCTGTTGTCCGAGCGCGGCGGGAATACCTTCCCTTTTGCGCAGGGCGTCACAGGCGGCGTCCAGATCGTTTCCGTTTTCCATCATGGCGAAGAGAGAGCGAACCCGGAAATCCGTTTCCGTCAAAGCCAATGTCAAACGTCCGTCCTTTGCCTTGCGGGCGAACTCCACCTGGATCAGTGGACCATCGGCAAACCATTGCCGACGGATGGGCAGTTCACGCGGGCTCCAGATGAGCGAACCCCAGCCAAGGCATGCAATCGAGGCCATGCGCTCCTCCGGTTCGGTCAGATTGCCGTTCTGGCCCGCAAGGCCGCCGAAAGCGTCCCCTCGTCAAGATAGTCGAGTTCGCCGCCAACAGGCACACCATGCGCAAGACGGGTAATTTTCACATCCATTTCGGCCAGATGATCGGTGATATAATGCGCTGTGGTCTGTCCCTCGACCGTGGCATTGACGGCGATGATCACTTCCTTGACCCCGCCTTCGGATACCCGATTGATCAATCCCCGGATATTCAGGTCTTCCGGTCCCACGCCATCCAGCGGGGACAGCGTTCCGCCAAGCACATGATAGGCGACATTCATGGCGCTGGCGCGCTCCAGTGCCCAGAGATCGGAGACATCCTCCACGACGATGATAGTCGATTGCTCGCGTCGCTCATCCGTGCAGACTGTGCAGGGATCGGATGTATCGACATTGCCGCAACGCGAGCAGATCTTGACCTTGTCGAAAGCCTCGCCCATTGCCGAGGCGAGTGGCCCCATCAATTGGTCTTTCTTCTTGATAAGGTGCAGGGCAGCCCGTCGCGCCGAGCGTGGGCCGAGCCCCGGCACTTTTGCCAGAAGCTGGATGAGTTTTTCAATTTCGGGACCGGTGACTCGCTTTGCCATTGCCTGCTTCTAGCCGATATCATCGACAAACGGAATCGTCGAAAGAAAGAGATCCTTATGAAAATCACCGCCGTCTGTATGGGGCATGCCCAGCGCCTGTCAGGCCTCAACTACAAGACGGGAATAGACAAGTCTCCCATCGGTGGTCCTGTGATGGTGGATTCCGAAGGACTCGTCGGAGACGCCATTTGCAATCGCAAGCACCATGGCGGTGTCGATCAGGCTATCTATCTTGAAGGCGGCGAGACGGTGGCCTGGTGGGCAACGGAATTGGGGCGAGAAATGCCGCCCGGCATCTTCGGCGAGAACCTGGTGATTGACGGTGTCGACAATCGCGATCTGGCCGCCGGTGACCGATTCCAGATCGGCGATATCATTCTTGAGGTCACGTCCGCACGCATACCCTGCAATACATTTGCGGCGCGCATGGGCGACAAGACATTTGCCAGACTCTACAGCAAGGCAGCGCGCCCCGGAGCCTATTGTCGGGTCATTGCAGGCGGCTTTGTGGAAAGCGGAATGGAAGTGTCGCTCCAGCCCTACAGAGGAGACCGGATCGGCTTGCCAGAACTCATGGTCAATTTCGGCCGTAAGCTAGAAGGCGAGGCGAGGGCGCGCTATCTGGCGGCCCCGGTTCATTACAAGATCAAGGCTCTGATTGCCTCAGGCTGACAGATAGCTCGATCAGTTTCGCGCGGCAATGGCCGCTGCCGCTCCGGCCATCAGTCCAGCACTCGTTCGATTGGCGATCCGCATTGCCGGCGTGCTTTTCAGGAAAAGCCGCGCCTTGGCGGCGAGGAACACCCAACTGAGGTCAACCACGGCAAGAACGATCACCATCGTCAGCGTCAGTTCCATCCAGCCGACAAGGCTGACATGGGCAAGGTCCACGAGTGTCGGCAGCAGGGCCACGTAAAACAGCATGATCTTCGGGTTGCCGAGCGTAACCGACATCCCGGCGAGAAACAGTCGCCGCGGCGAATGGGTATCCGGCAAGATTTCTTCTGCAGAGTGGACGGGCGCATTCCACATCTTCCATGCCAGAAACAGAAGATAGGCAACGCCTGCCCATTTGATGCCGACAAAAAGCAGATGGAAGCGCTCGGCAACGGACGAAAGACCGGCAACCGCAAGCGAAAGCCAGATTGCCTCCCCGATCCACATGGCAATTATAAACGGCAGGACATCACGGTAGCCATGGGAAAGTACGCGCGCCACCAGGGCTGCAATGCTGGGGCCCGGTGAGCCCGCAGCAACAACAAGAGCACCTGCGAAGATCAGCAGCGATGCCAGTGTCATGTCTTACCCCCTCGATGCGGGCGATCAGAACGGCAGCTTCATGCCTGGCGGAATGGGCAGGCCGGCTGTCACTTCCTTGGTCTTTTCTGCCGTTACGGCTTCGGCCTTGTCCTTGGCATCCTTGTGGGCAGCCACGATCAGGTCTTCGAGAATTTCGACGTCATCCTCCTTGAAGAGCGATGGATCGATCTTCAGGCCCTTCAACTCTCCCTTGCCGGTCATCGTGACGGTGACGAGGCCACCACCGGATTTGCCTACGACTTCGAGCTCGGCGATTTCCGCCTGCATCTTCTCCATCTTCGCTTGCATTTCCTTGACCTTGCCCATCATGCCCATGATGTCGCGCATGGCTCAATCTCCCTTGTCCTGTTATCGGATACTGATGCTAGAATTCGATGTCGTCGCCCGGCAGGATATCGCCCTCGTCGGATTCCACCACAGCGGGCGCAACGATAGTTTCCTCTTCCAACTCGGCAGCCCGGATGCGAACATCGGTGACCTTTGCACCAGGAAAGCGCGAAAGAATGGCAATGACGTCGGGATCCTGTCGTGCGTCCTGGAACTGCGCTTCGCGCCGCGAGGCTTCAACCTGTGAAAGCGTTGGCTGGCCTTCGGATTTGCTCAGCATGACCATCCAGCGAATGGAGGTCCATTCTTCCAGACGGCGCTGCAGATCATTGGCCAGAGATGCAGGAGCTTCCGGCGGCAGATTGATCTCCAGCTTGCCGGGTTCCAGTCGAACCAGTCGGACATAGCCGCGAACCAGCGCACGCAATTTGGGGTCGCGATTTTTCGAGCAAAGCTCGGATATGTCCTCAAGCGAATTGATAGGCACGCTCATGACGGGTTCTGCGGCCGGACGGGTGTCGGGACGTATCACCTCTAATGGACGCGTCTCGGGACTTGATGGAACCGCCTGAAGTCTCGCGACTGTCGCGCCACCGGAAGGTTGCCCAGCATAGCCGCCCGACGATTGGCCGACGGCTTGCGTCCGCATCATCTGCTGTCCGCCGCCATTGCCGTTTCCGCTCGGACGTTGCGGTGCGCTGGCACCGCTATCGGACGAAATTTCGGCAAGTCGACGTGCAGCATCTTCGGGCGACGGCAGGTTTGCCGCATGCGCCAGACGAATGATCACCATCTCGGCCGCGCCGGCCGGCCGCGCGGAATTTTCAGCCTCGGTAATGCCCTTCAGCAGCATCTGCCACATACGCGACAGCGTCGTGATGGCAACGCCTTCGGCAAACTCGATGCCGCGTACACGCTCCACTTCGCTCAGCGAAGGATCCTGTGCGGCAGTCGGGATATATTTGAGGCGCGTTACCAGATGGGTGAAATCGGCAAGATCTGTCAGCACCACGGTTGGGTTGGCACCGGCTTCATATTGACCCGCAAATTCTTCCAGCGCTGCCGCCGCGTCGCCGGTAATGATGTGATGAAAAAGATCGACAATGCGCGCACGGTCGGCAAGGCCCAGCATGCCGCGCACTGCATCGGCCTGAACCGATCCGCCGCCATGGGCAATGGCCTGATCGAGCAGGGACAGACCGTCGCGGGCCGAACCCTCTGCTGCACGGGCAATCATGGCCAGTGCTTCGTCCTCGACGTCGATCCCCTCCTTGGAGGAGATCGTCGAGAACAGGCCAACCAGATCGGCTGCAGATATTCGGCGAAGGTCGAACCGCTGGCAACGTGAGAGGACCGTGATCGGCACTTTGCGAATTTCGGTCGTCGCGAAAATGAACTTCACATGCTCCGGTGGTTCTTCAAGCGTCTTCAGCAGGCCGTTGAAAGCCTGTGTCGACAGCATGTGAACCTCGTCGATGATGTAGACTTTGTAGCGCGCCGACACAGGGCGATAGCGCACCTGCTCGATGATCTCACGAATATCGTCGATACCGGTATGCGAGGCAGCGTCCATCTCGATGACGTCGACATGGCGGCCTTCCATGATCGCCTGACAATGTTCGCCGGGGATTCTCAGATCGATCGTCGGCTTGTCGATTTCATCGGTTTTATAATTGAGCGCCCGCGCCAGAATTCTGGCCGTTGTCGTCTTGCCCACACCGCGAACGCCGGTCAGCATATAGGCTTGCGCAATACGTCCTGTCTCGAACGCATTGGTCAGTGTTCTGACCATCGGCTCCTGGCCGACCATCAGATCTGAGAAATCCTTTGGGCGATATTTGCGGGCAAGGACGCGGTAACCGCTGGATACGGAACTCTTGTTCGGCGCTGTCGGCTCGATTTCGCTCATGAAGCTGCCGGCATCCTCGTCCGCCCTGTGGTTCCGGGCATAATCGCCGGCGCAATACACCGGCATTCCGAAAGAAAAGGTGGGAGGCTGGCACGATGACCCGTGCCGGGCTCGTTAGGGCTGCTTCCTTCCGGACCTGACCCGGTTGGCGAGTGGCTCGTCCACCACCAACCTCCCGACAGCACATATCGTCAATAACGTTCTCAAATGCAAGCCAAGGCGTCAAAAAACTGCTATGAGAAAAAAATGCTTTAAGGGAATGCCGCCGATGCCATCAAGGTCGTTTGAAATGGATGAAAGGTTGCTGCGCGACAGCAAGCCGCTTGTGACGCTTGAGCTATGCCAGGCTAGACTGATGAATGATTGCCGCTGGCCCTGGGTAATTCTGGTGCCGCAGAGGAAGGGCATCACCGAGTTGTTCGAGCTCACGCCACTGGATCAAGCCGTCCTCACATTCGAGCAGATGACGGTTGCTGCCGCCATGAAAGAGACCACTTCGGCCACGAAGATTAATGTCGCGGCGATTGGAAATATCGTTCGTCAGCTACATATACACGTGATCGCCCGCACTGAAGGCGACGCTAACTGGCCCGGGCCGGTCTGGGGATTTGGAACTGCGGAACCCTATGCGTCAGATCAGGAAGACGAATTCAAAAACAGGTTCCTAAAAGCGCTTCACCGATGATGAAATCCATATTCGATACCGACGCACCTCACCCAGAGGCCAGCAGCCTGACGGCCTTTGCCCAGAACGCCCTGGAAACAAGGTCCGAACTTCGCGACGAGAATTCCCTTGAAGAGGCCTTCAAATTTGATGGGGTGCACGCACTGGCCTTTGCCGGCGACAAACTGATCCTCAAGCATGACCGACAGATACTTGATCCGCTTTTCGCACCTTACGAACTAACGTCACTCGATCCGGATCCCGATAACGCGGTTCTTCTTGGTTACCTGGCAAGCGGTGAGCCGAGGCTTGCGGTTCCGGTCGGCATCGATCCCGAGACACTGCCCGAACTCTACAAGGCCATCGGCGCACGCTCCCTTTATCGTGATGCATTACTGGATGACGGACTGGTGAGCGAAGCAGCCCAAGGCTTTTCCCTGCTCCACTGGAATGCAACCAACCGGTTTTGCGGCAAATGCGGTTCGCCAACGGTTTCGCAATTGGCGGGCTATCGGCGCAGTTGTAGCGCTTGCGGTCATCTGATGTTTCCGCGCACGGATCCCGTGGCGATCATGTTGGTCATTGATGAAGACGCTGATCGATGCCTGCTGGGCCGCAGCCCGCATTTTGCCGAAGGCATGTATTCCTGCCTTGCCGGTTTCGTAGAGCCCGGTGAGACAATCGAAAATGCAGTACGTCGCGAGACACTGGAGGAAGCTGGTATCCCGGTCGGAACCGTGCGCTACCATGCGTCGCAACCATGGCCCATGCCTCATTCCCTGATGATCGGTTGTTATGGCCGAGCGGAAAGCACGGACATCAACTTCGACGGCAATGAACTGGAAGATTGTCGCTGGTTTACCCGAAGCGAAACCGAGGCAATGCTTGCACGAGCTATCGGCGAGGGAAAGGTAGCGCCACCAAAGGGGGCAATCGCGCACCGGTTGATGCGCGACTGGCTGGAATGGAGCGCTTCTTAGAGGCTCTTGCGCATGGGGTGGCCCGGATAGACGCCAAGGATGTGCACCTTCTCGGAAAAGAAGCGCAACTCCTCGAGCGCACGCTTGACCGGAAGGTCGTCCGGATGGCCCTGGATGTCGGCATAGAACTGTGTCGCAATGAACTTTCCGCCAATCTGGTAGCTTTCAAGCTTCGTCATGTTGATGCCGTTGGTAGCAAAGCCCCCCATGGCTTTATAGAGCGCCGCAGGAATGTTGCGCACGTTGAATACAAATGTCGTCACGAACAATTCGTCTGCATGGGTTCTCGTGCGAGCCTGTTCCTTCGGTGAAAGAACAACAAAGCGCGTCACGTTGTTCTCTGTATCCTCGACATTCTCGGCGATGATGTCGAGGCCATAGAGGTCAGCGGCAAGGCGCGGCGCAAGCGCCCCCATCGAGCGGTCACCGATCTCTGCCACCAGTTTGGCAGCCCCCGCAGTATCGCCGGCGACGACCGGTTTCCAGCCATTCGAACGAATGATTTTGCGGCACTGGCCGAGCGCATGAATATGGCTGTGAACGGTCTCGATCTCGTCACGGCCAACGCCCGGCAAAACCATCAACTGAAAGCGGATCGGCATGAAATATTCGCCGACGATATGCAGCTTGGACTCCGGCAACAGATAGTGGATATCAGCAACGCGGCCTGCGATGGTGTTTTCGATCGGGATCATGGCCAGATCGGCATCCCCGTTCTCAACGGCGACGAAGGCGTCCTCGAAAGTGGGGCAGGGCAGGGGCTCCATATCGGGAAACATGTCTCTGCAAGCCATGTCTGAGTTTGCACCATATTCGCCTTGAAAGGCAATTCTGTTCGTCTTGCTGGTCATGTGGGGTTTTCCGTTATTGGGCTTGTGTGCCTAGAACGCGCCGTGCCTTTTCCAGGTCTTCAGCAGTATCGACGCCGAGCGGAATGGAGCGAATGATTTCTGCATCGATCCGCATGCCGGCTTCCAGAGCTCGCAACTGCTCGAGTGATTCGCGTCGTTCAAGCACAGATGGCGAAAGAGACACGAATTTCTCCAGCGCAGAACGGCGATAGGCATAAAGTCCAATATGGTGAAAGAGCGGACCTTTACCATGGGGCGCAGTGGCGCGCGTAAAGTAGAGTGCCTTGAGACGCGTGTCCGAAATGGGGGAACCGACCACCTTCACCACATTGGGGTTGGTCTTTTCACTCTCTTCGGTAATCTCCACCGTCAATGTGGCGATATCTGTTTCCGCATTGTCGAGTGGACGTACGGCAGCGCGAATGGCATCGGCTTCAATTGTGGGTAGATCGCCCTGCACATTGATCACCGTTTCGGCGTGACGATCAGGGTCAATTGCCTGCAAAGCCTCGAAAATGCGGTCCGAACCGGATTGGTGGTCATTGCGTGTCATTACGGCTTCGAAGCCTGCCTGCCGAACAGCGTCACAGATGCGCTGGTCGTCGGCCGCCACAACGATTCGCCCAACATCAGCTTCTGCAGCGCGATGCGCGACCTGAACGATCATCGGCATGCCGCAAATATCCGCAAGCGGCTTGCCTGGCAGTCGCGTGGATGCCATGCGGGCCGGGATAAGCACCAATGTTTTGGCCGAATTCAATTTATGCATCGCCGGTCCTTCAAATGTTGGTAGAAAAGTGGCAAAAGGTCTCAGTGTCGGGACCACAATCGTGTTGCAACTGTCAAGCAAAAGACATAGGTTCCGCCCGATTTCAAGATCGTCCGGCTAGATCTTCGCCGGCTGCAATGGGGAGCGTTTCCATATGAATTCATACGTGAACATGGGCGTTGGGGCGCTGCTGGGCACTGTCTTCGTTCTGATGTCTGTATCTATCCTGTCAGAGGGGATCTTTCATTCGGAAGCTCCGGAAACGGCAGGTTTTGCCATCGCCGCTGCGGAACCGAGCGATGGTGCCGGTGCACCGGCTGCTGTCGAAGAGACGCCGATCGCCGTTCTTCTGGCAAGCGCCGATGCCGGTCGTGGTGAAAGCGTATTTAAGAAGTGTGCGAGCTGTCATGACGCCACCAAGGGTGGCCCAAACAAGGTCGGTCCGAACCTTTGGGGTGTCGTCGAGCGCCCGATCGCCTCGCATGAGGGCTTCAGCTATTCGTCTGCAATGCAGGACTTCTCACAGGGCGGTTCGGTCACCTGGACCTTCGAAAACCTGAACCACTTTCTGATTGCGCCGAAGAAACTCATCTCCGGAACTGCCATGGGCTTTGGCGGATTGAAGAAAGACAGCGAACGCGCCGACCTGATTGCCTACCTTCGCAGCCTGTCTGATTCGCCGGTTGCGCTTCCTGAGCCGCCAGCAACGAACTGATCGCCTTCTTAAAAGCGTGTTCTTTTAAATATGCCCGGCATCGCGTCGGGCATTTTTCATTTTCCGTCAGAGTATCAGCCAGGTCCAGAAGGACACTGTGGCAACACCGACAACGGTGGTGATGGTAATCGTTGAAGCGGTGAGGCCATGCCCGACGCCAAACCGGTTGGCTATGAGCCAGGCATTGATGCCGGTTGGCACCGCAGACGTCAGCACCATGGCCGCAGTCTGATCAGGGCTGAGCCCAAGCAAATGCGATGCGCCCCATACGCAGGCTGGCAGCAGGAAAAGTTTCAGCCCTGAAATGACGCTGGCCAGGCCAATATTTCCGGAAATCCCGTATTTGTTGAGCGCCATGCCAAGAGAGATAAGGGCTGCCGGCGCTGCAATGCCGGCAATCTGTTCGAGAACCGTGTCGATGACATGGGGCAGCGGCAAACCGACAAAGTGAACTGCAAGGCCTGCAGCAAGGCCGATGACCAACGGGTTGCGAAGGAGATTGAATGCGATCTGTTGTAGAAGAAGGGGAAAGCTTCGGGAGGCATGTCCGCTCACCGTGCGGTCGGCATTTTCCATCAGAACGGTGCCCGTGACCATCATCAGCGGCAGGTGAATGGCAAGCAGGATGGACAGAGCAACGACCCCGTCGGGGCCGACAATTCGGCTGATGAGCGGCAAGCCGATGAAAACATTGTTAGCAAACGCACTGGAAACACCCGCCAGCACGCCAGCACGCGCATCTCGTCCGAAAAAGCGCGTGGCGATAATATGTCCGGTTGACCAGGTGATGGCGACGCCGGCGAAATAGGCTGCCCACAGACGGAACGGTGAGACGCCGTGGAAATCGGCGCTTGATATCGTCTTGAACAGCAATATCGGGACCGCAACCTTGAAAACGAATTCGCCGAGCGCGTCGCCGATATGGTCTTTCAGGAAATTTGTTCGGACGAGTCCCCATCCGAGAAGGATGAGCAGGAAGATGGGCGTGACATTGATTGCAATTGTGTACATGAAGTCCGGCCTTGGCGGCGGAGAGGGAAAACCAAGGTCTTACTGCTCAGTGAGCATTCTTGCAATCTCGCCGATGTTGACGCCGTTCGAACGGCCTCGGCTTCGCAGATCGTCCGGTCGCCAGTACATCCGTGGTCAACCTTGGATCTCGAAGCCGTAGCCGCATCATGCGACTGGTGCGCGAAGGCTTCAGAATTGGTGAAGCCATATTCGCGTGGTTTTCGAATAGCGCGCCAAGGTTACAACTGCATGACATCAGGGCATTCGTCTCAAAAAACGCCGCAACGCTTTAAATGCACGGAAAAAACGTTATGAGAGGTCAGACAATCGCAAACGCGGAGATCAAGGTTTCATGAGCAAATACGACGTCCTCACCATCGGCAATGCGATCGTCGATATTATTTCCCGTTGCGATGACAATTTTCTGAGTGACAACGGGATCGTCAAGGCTGCAATGAACCTGATCGATGCCGAGCGCGCCGAGGCACTGTATGCCAAGATGGGGCCAGCCGTGGAGGCGTCCGGCGGAAGCGCTGGCAACACGGCAGCCGGCATTGCCAATCTGGGCGGCAAGGCTGCCTATTTCGGCAAGGTCGCCGAAGACCAGCTTGGCGAGATCTTCGCGCATGATATCCGAGCGCAGGGCGTCTATTACAAGACAAAGGCAAACGGCACATTTCCGCCGACGGCGCGCAGCATGATCTTTGTGACGCCGGACGGTGAGCGATCCATGAACACCTATCTCGGCGCCTGCGTTGAGTTTGGACCGGAAGACGTTGAAGCAGATGTGGTCGCGGAAGCGAAGGTCACCTATTTCGAAGGCTATCTCTGGGATCCGCCGCTTGCAAAGCAGGCCATCGTCGATTGCGCGCGTATCGCTCACGAACACGGTCGCGAAATGTCCATGACATTGTCCGACAGCTTTTGTGTGCAGCGGTATCGCGATGAATTTCTCGAGTTGATGCGCTCAGGAACCATCGACATCGTCTTTGCCAATACCCAGGAGGTTCTGGCGCTCTACGAGACCGAGGATTTCGAGGCGGCACTCGACAAGATTGCCGACGACTGCAAGATCGCAGCCGTCACCATGAGTGAAAAGGGTGCCGTCATCGTGAAAGGTGACGAACGCATCTATGTCAAAGCGACAAAAATCGTGGAGTTGGTGGATACCACCGGCGCCGGAGACCTGTTCGCCTCTGGCTTCCTCTATGCCTATACGCAAGGACGATCACTCGAGGATTGCGGCAAGTTTGGCTGTCTCGCAGCTGGCGTTGTGATCCAGCAAATCGGCCCTCGGCCTTCGACATCGTTGCCGCAGGCCGCCAAGGACGCAGGTCTTATCTGAACGCTTCTCCGGGATAGGCGCCCCAGATTTCTCTTTGCGCCACCCATCCCTCGATTTCACCGGTTTCGGCGCGGCACCAGTTTCCGGTGCACTCGTCGAGCTTCATGATCACGCCTGGCTGCAGCTTGGCGATGATTGCCGCTGTATCCAGCGAATCGCGCCGCATATTGACGAACACATCGTCTGTATTGCCCCGCATCCAGGGGGCGGCCACCGCTGTTCGCTCGCCTGAAAGCAGGCTCTGGCTGACCCAGCCTTCGGTTCCATCGGCATCGCGTACGCGACGCCAATTTTCATATTCCTGGATAATTTCGACGGGCAGGCCGGATTTTAGGTAGAGCCATGACACGGCATAGTCGGTGCCTGGGCCGACACGCAAATTGACGCGCGCGGCTTTAAGGCTGACAAAGCGGGGCAAAGGAAGCCCGCTTGGGCCTTTCGAGGTCGATTGCGCTGCTGTTGGCAGCGATGCGGCGAGCAAGAGAAGGGCCGCTATGGTGAGGCTGGAAACGAATTCGATGAAGTGTTTACGCATGACGAACCCGCTTGATTCAAGAAGGGAAAGGCCACTTCCACGATCGGCGAATGCTGCAGCGCGGTAGGGAAATCCTGTCGCCGCATGCGAGTTTTGTTTGTCTTCGCCGACGGGTTTGGTAGAAAATGGCTCGATAGGCGAATTATCGCCTGCTTTGGTTAACGACTTCTGAACAAGGCCTTTAATCCGTATGACGACCAGGAAAAAGCCGAAGGTTTACATCACCCGGAAGTTGCCGGATGCGGTGGAAACGCGCATGCGCGAGTTGTTCGATGCTGAACTTAACATCGAGGATAAGCCGCGCACGCAGCCGGAACTGGTCGCGGCGATGAAGACGGCTGATGTTCTGGTGCCGACGGTGACAGATCGCATCGACGCCGCGTTGATCGAGCAGGCGGGCCCGGATCTGAAACTGATCGCAAGTTTCTCCAACGGATATGACCATATCGACGTCGATGCCGCTGCCCGCAAAGGTATCACGGTCACCAACACACCCAATGTCTTGACCGAAGACACCGCCGACATGACCATGGCGCTGATTCTCTCTGTCCCCCGGCGACTGGCCGAGGGGTCACAGATACTGACCGACGACGCCGGAAAATGGGCTGGCTGGACACCAACCTGGATGCTGGGACACAGGATCTGGGGAAAGCGCATTGGTATCGTCGGCATGGGACGGATCGGCACGGCGGTTGCCAAGAGGGCCAAGGCATTCGGCCTTTCCATTCACTACCACAACCGAAACAAGGTAAGCCCAGCGACCGAGGATGAGTTGGAGGCAACCTATTGGGATAGTCTCGACCAGATGCTGGCGCGGGTCGACATCGTATCGGTCAATTGCCCATCCACGCCTGCCACCTATCATCTGTTGTCTGCACGGCGTCTCGCGCTGATGCAGCCCAACAGCTATATCGTCAACACGGCGCGCGGCGGAATCATCGATGAGAATGCCCTGATCCAATGCCTGAAAGAAAACAAGATCGCCGGTGCCGGTCTCGATGTGTTTGAAAACGAGCCGGCCATCAATCCGAAGCTGTTGAAGCTGGCAGAACAGGGCAAGGTCGTGCTGCTGCCGCATATGGGCTCAGCGACGATCGAAGGCCGTATCGACATGGGTGACAAGGTGATCATCAATATTCGTACGTATTTCGACGGTCATCGGCCGCCCAACAGGGTGCTTCCTGGTCGCAGCTGATCGTCAGGCCAGCGTCTTCCGCATCTCGATATAAGTCACGCGATCGAACCCATGGTGGCTTCGCTCGGCTGTCTTCTCAAAACCCCAGGCCCCAAAAGCCGCGTGGTTGTTGATCAGTTCGATACGTGTGTGCAGCCGTAGCTGCTTGCAGCCCATACGTTTGCCAAGGCTCTCCGCCTTTGCCAACAAAGCTCTGCCTATGCCCTTGCCTTGCACATCGGGCGAAACGGCGAGCTTGCCGACATAGATCGTGTCAGGCAGCTCCTCCCGGCAGAATATGCAACCGACAATGCTTTCGCCGTCCAATGCGACAAAACCGATCTCGTCCTTGGCCATCTGCTGAAGGCTCTGCACGGTAAGCGTCAACGCAGACGAGGGTGGCTCGATCTTCCCGTTCATATAGGCAAATGACGAGAGAATGAGATTGAGCAACTCCTGCCAGCGATCGAATTCCGGGTCGATCGCAACTATGGTGATCATATCGTCTTCCGCCGTTTGTATCGAATTGTGTCGAAGCGCGCTGATAGCGCGTCGTAAAGCAAAAGCTTGCCAACCAGCGGCGCGCCTGTGCCTGTCAGAAGCTTGATGACCTCCATGGCCATCAGCGTGCCGATAACGCCAGTCAGCGCACCGATAACGCCGGCCTCCGCGCAGGACGGCACAAGTCCTTCCGGCGGCGGTTCTGGGAAGAGATCGCTGTAGCGCGGATTATGGTTCCCCTCGCAGTCCTGCTCGTACGGCTTGAGCACCGTCAGCGAACCATCGAACCGCCCGACAGCGCCGCTCACCAAGGGAATATGTGCAGCCTCGGCAACGTCGGCAGCCACGTAGCGCGTCTCGAAATTGTCAGAGCCGTCCACCAGCAGGTCGTAGCTGCCGATGATCGATGGGGCCAACTGCAAGGTGAAACGATCATCGTAGGTAACAACACGGATCTCAGGATTGAGCCGCATAAGGGCTGCCCTTGCGCTCGCAGTCTTGGCATCCCCGATGGTGCCTGTGTCGTGAATGACCTGCCGCTGCAAGTTGGATAGCGATACACCGTCGTCATCAACAATGCCGATAGTGCCGATGCCAGCCGCCGCCATATACTGAAGCACCGGAGATCCAAGCCCGCCAGCTCCGATCATCAGAACGCGGGCAGCTTTCAGCTTCTGTTGTCCTGTTCCGCCGATCTCTGGCAGCAGGATGTGACGCTTGTAGCGCTCGATTTCGTCTGGGCTTAAAGGATCCATACCGCTCATTCTGACATTCTTTGAGGCTGTGCGTGAAGGCTTTATCAGACAGATAATGTCCCATCGCTGACTGTCACGAAGTGAGCGCGGTCGCCAAGTGCAGAAAACATGCTTTGATCCGTACCCGTCATGATGGCCTGCCCACCGATCGCATCTATGCGGTCGAACAACATTGCGCGCCGCGCCTCGTCCAGATGGGCGGCGATCTCGTCCAGAAGCAATATCGGCGCATGCCCGGTCAGGTTCGCGACAAGCCGTGCATGGGCGAGGATTAGCCCGACCAGCAGCGCCTTTTGTTCGCCCGTCGAACAACGCGCAGCCTCCATGTTCTTTTCGCAGTGGCGGATTAACAAGTCGGCGCGATGTGGCCCATCGAGTGTCCGCCCTGCGGCCGCATCGCGAAAACGTCCATCGGCCAGCATGTCGAAATAGCGGTCTTCAAGATCGATGGCCGGTTGATCAAGCTCGCCATCCAGAAATCCGCTTACGGTGAGTTCGGCTGAGGGAAAATCATCTGCGTCATCATCATGCTGGGCAATCAGGCCCGTTAGCAGCCCGAGCATCTCTTGTCGGGCAACGGCCATGGCAATTCCGAGCGATGCCATCTGCCGTTCGATTCCAGATATCCAGGTGGGATCGTACCGGCCTTCGCTCAAAAGCCTGTTTCGGCTGCGCATGGCGCGCTCGAAGTCACTCGCCCGGCGCCCATGGGCCGGGTCCAAGGATAAAACCAGCCGGTCGAGAAATCGTCGCCGGTCCGCCGAAGGCCCCGTGAAAAGGCCGTCCATCGCAGGTGTTAGCCATAACACACGCAGGTGATCCGTTAGTTCGTCATTGGACTTGGTCGGGGTTCCATTGATCCGCAATCGGCGAACCTGACCTTCTTCACCACTCTCTGTGCCTGTCCCGAGTTCGACCGAACCGTCCATGCCTTCAATTTCCGCAAAGACAGAAAATCCACCCGACGCCCCCACACGGGCGACATCAGCAAGAACTGCGCGTCTCAGCCCGCGTCCCGGTGACAGAAAGGACACCGCTTCCATCAGGTTCGTCTTTCCCGATCCGTTGGAGCCGGTCAGCACAACATGACGCGCATCGAGCGCCAGAGAGGCGTGCACGTAGTTACGAAAGTCAGTGAGTTTCAGACGGCGAATATGGACCTTGTGCGTCATGAGGCTCTGCAATTGGTAATGTCCATGAGCTAGGCCGATTGGCAGGTAAAAGCAAGTTTACCTCAGATCCAATTCATGGATTGCCGGGTGACTTGTGTGCGCCCGGTAGGCTTGATTTGAGATTGTGCCACATGCGTTCCCCGATATAGAATGTGAGTCATCACCCGCTGGGAATTGGCTTATGGGCAGTATGCATGAGGATGAGCTGACACCCGAAGAGGCAAGACTTGATCACTGGCAGATGTTGCGGTTTCTCGCTCTTAATGCAGCATTCGGCGCGGTGCTGGGTCTGGGTGTCGCTGTCGCGCTGATCTTTCTCGATCTGGGCGGTCTGCAAACCCATCTGCGACGGGTGTCCAATCCGGCTCTGCCGGTCATCATGATTGCTGGGCCATTAGCACTCACCTTTTCAGCAGCCGTGACCGGTTCGGCGATCATGTTGATGCCCTACAGGAAAAAGAAGCAGCGTTAAACGCTGGGAAAGACAGTATGGACGAGCAAGACAACCCGATCACACGGCTTGAGGAGACGGTGGCGCATCAGGGTCGCGTTATTGAGGAATTGTCAGATCAGCTGGCCGAGCAGTGGAAAGTGGTCGAGCAGACCAGAGCGAAACTCGACCGCCTCACGGAACGCTTCCTGTCGATCGAGGAGCAGGTCATCGACGCGCCTGCCGATACAAGGCCCCCCCACTATTGATCGACAGGGTAGCGGTGGTGAAGACAGAACTCGGCACAAAAAAAGCGCCCCGAAAGGCGCTTTCTTACATATGACTTGATTATTCGCTGAGCGTGTCGAAGAAATCCTTCATCCGGGAGAAGAAGCCGGTCGATTCCGGATTATTCTCCTTGGATGAAAGCTGCTCGAATTCCTGCAGCAATTCGCGCTGTTTCTTGTTCAGCTTCTGCGGTGTTTCAATCCGGATCTGCACATAGAGATCACCAGTCTGCGCGGACCGCAAGATCGGCATTCCCTTGCCCTTCAGACGGAACTGCTTTCCGGCTTGGGTGCCGTCGGGAACCGTCACACGGGACTTGGTTCCGTCGAGCGTGACGACATCGAAGGTGCCACCAAGGGCTGCCGTCGTCATCGAAATAGGCACGGAGCAATAGAGGTCTGCACCATCACGCTGGAAGAACTCATGTGGTCTCACCGACAGGAAGATGTAGAGATCGCCTGCCGGGCCGCCTCGAAGACCTGCCTCGCCTTCGCCTTGCAGACGAATACGTGTCCCATCGTCGATGCCGGCCGGAATGTTGACCGAAAGCGAGCGCTCTTCGGTGACGCGGCCCTGACCATGACACTTGGTGCACGGATCGGAAATCGTCTGGCCGCGACCGTGGCAGGTCGGGCAGGTGCGTTCGATCGAGAAAAAGCCTTGCGCTGCGCGTACGCGGCCCGATCCTTGGCAGGTGCCACAGGTAGTCGGCTGTGTGCCGGGTTTGGCGCCTGAACCCGAACAGACGTCACAGGTGATCGAGGTTGGAACCCGGATCTGCGCTGTCTTGCCGGTGAAGGATTCTTCCAGCGAAATTTCCATATTGTAGCGAAGGTCAGCGCCACGTTCGCGTCCACCGCTCGCCCGACCCCGTTGACCGCCGCCGCGGCCGCCGCCCATCATCTCGCCAAAGATATCTTCGAAGATGTCGGAGAAACCGCCACCGCCGCCAAAGCCACCGCCCTGGAAGCCGCCGCCACCGCCGCCCATTCCGCCTTGCTCGAAGGCGGCATGGCCGAAGCGATCATAGGCAGCCCGCTTCTGCGGGTCCTTCAGCGTTTCATAGGCTTCGTTGATTTCCTTGAACTTCTTTTCCGCCTCGGTATCGTCCGGGTTCTTGTCCGGATGGAATTTCATGGCAAGTTTGCGGAAGGCACTTTTCAGTTCCTTTTCATCCGCCGTCTTGCCAACCCCGAGGGTCTCGTAAAAATCTGCTTTTGCCATGGTTTTTTATAAAGCTCTCAAAGCTTTCCCCACACTCGCGTGGCTGCCAATCTTGTGGCCGGTCAATTTTTCACAAGCCTGCATGTCCTTGCGGAAATCCTCAGCTGCGGATTTGGCGTCGCCAAGAAGTAACTGGCGTTCCTGTTTACCGTGTGCAAGGCCTTCCAGTGTGGACACCGCTACAAATGCAAGAGAATGTGCTGACATATCGCAGGCCGTGACTGTCTCGCCACGCTCCCGACGCGCCATGGCGCTGTCTATGAGCTTGCCCAGCGCGCCGACTGAGCGCTTGAGTGCTGCGCCGTCACTGGCCTTGAGGGCCTTCAGGACACGCGCTTCTTCGCTCGCAACCTTCCGATAGACATCTTCGTCCTTGCCCGTCTGGGCACTGGCACCAAAGCCATAGGCCAGCACGAACACGGCTGGCCCTAGGGCCAGCCGCTTCAGAACTGTGCGAAACAGTTGCCCTTGCATCAGGCAGACTTCTTCGTGTCTTCGTCCTTTACCTCTTCATAGTCGGCGTCAACGACATCATCCTCGGCACTGGCTTCCGAAGCGCTTTCGCCGCCTTCAGCCTGCTGTGCCTCGTAGATGGCCTGACCAAGCTTCATGGAAACCTCCATGAGAGACTGGGTCTTGGCCTGAATGTCGTCTGCATCCGGTTCGGAAGCTTCGATTGCAGTCTTCAGAGCAGCAACGCCGTCCTCGATCGCCTTCTTGTCTTCTGCGGAAACCTTGTCGCCATACTCGCTCAACGACTTTTCCGTGGAATGGATCAGGCTCTCGGCATTGTTTTTGGCTTCTACCGCTGCACGACGCTTTTTATCCTCATCGGCGTGCGATTCGGCATCCTTGACCATCTTCTCGATGTCGGCATCCGACAGGCCACCGGAGGCCTGGATACGGATCTGTTGTTCCTTGCCGGTGCCCTTGTCCTTGGCCGAAACCTGAACAATGCCGTTGGCATCGATATCGAAGGTCACTTCAATCTGCGGAATACCGCGTGGTGAAGGCGGAAGGCCGACAAGGTCGAACTGGCCGAGCAACTTGTTGTCCTGAGCCATTTCGCGTTCGCCCTGGCTGACGCGGATGGTGACGGCATTCTGGTTGTCTTCGGCAGTCGAGAACGTCTGCGACTTCTTGGTCGGGATCGTCGTGTTGCGATCGATCAGGCGGGTGAAGACACCGCCGAGCGTTTCGATGCCGAGCGACAGCGGGGTCACGTCGAGCAGAAGAACGTCCTTGACGTCGCCCTGCAGAACGCCGCCCTGAATGGCCGCGCCCATGGCAACCACTTCGTCAGGGTTCACACCCTTGTGCGGTTCCTTGCCGAACAACTGCTTGACGACTTCCTGTACCTTCGGCATGCGGCTCATGCCGCCGACAAGCACGACTTCATCGATTTCGGAAGCCGATACGCCAGCGTCCTTGAGAGCTGCCTTGCAAGGTGCAACGGTGCGCTGGACCAGATCGTCAACCAGCGTCTCGAACTTCGAGCGCGTCAGCTTCATGGTCAGGTGCTTCGGACCGGAAGCATCAGCGGTGATGAACGGAAGGTTGATTTCGGTCTGCTGCGAGGAGGACAGTTCGATCTTGGCCTTCTCGGATGCTTCCTTGAGGCGCTGCAGAGCAAGCTTGTCACCCTTGAGGTCGATGCCCTGATCCTTCTTGAACTCGGCTGCAAGGTATTCGACCAGACGCATGTCAAAGTCTTCACCGCCGAGGAAGGTGTCGCCGTTGGTCGACTTCACTTCGAAGACGCCATCGCCGATTTCAAGAACCGAGATATCGAAGGTACCGCCGCCCAAGTCGTAAACGGCGATGGTCTTGCCGTCCTTCTTGTCGAGGCCGTAAGCCAGAGCGGCAGCCGTTGGTTCGTTGATGATGCGCAGAACTTCAAGGCCTGCAATACGACCGGCATCCTTGGTGGCCTGACGCTGGGCATCGTTGAAGTATGCGGGAACGGTGATGACGGCCTTTTCGACCTTTTCACCGAGATAGGATTCAGCAGTTTCCTTCATCTTTTGAAGGATCATGGCCGAAATCTGAGCCGGGGAATAACCCTTGCCCTGCGCTTCGACCCAAGCATCGCCATTGTCGCCGCGAACGATATCAAAAGGTACGAGACCCTTGTCCTTTTCGACGGTCGGATCTTCGTAGCGGCGGCCAATCAGGCGCTTGACTGCGAAGAGGGTATTGGTGGGGTTGGTAACCGCCTGGCGCTTGGCCGGCTGGCCAACGAGGCGCTCGCCATCGTCAGTGAAGGCGACCATTGAAGGCGTGGTACGTGCGCCTTCGGAATTTTCGATGACCTTCGCGTCTTTACCATCCATGACAGCGACGCAGGAATTTGTCGTTCCAAGGTCGATACCGATTACTTTAGCCATGTCATTCTCTCCTTGAAGCAGACTGTCGGAACCCGGTTGAGGCATTCATAGACAGCCCCTTGACGTGGATTGCCGTTAGGGTTGTGCAGTCGTGACTGCTCTGTATGCGGCGTATATAAGAAGCGAATTTTCCGACTGCAAGTCTTCAAATCCGGCGTTATCCAGTAAAAATAAGATATTGCGGCTCGATCGTGTTCCGTCAACGGTTGCATGCTCGCATCCCCGAGCGCTCCGGCGCCGGGCGTTATGGAGCGATAGCCTTGCCCAAGGCATGCCACCAAACCGGATTCCCGCCTCTGCAGCGGGCAGAGGGTGACCTTAACCTCCCATAATCAGATCGAGAAGTGTCGTTTTTCGCGGCGCTGAAGGTGTGGGTTGGGTGCCGATATCTCCCGGTGGAACCGGGCCGGTCGTACCGGTCTTGCGCCCGTCTGTGCCAATTGTTGCCGGCGCGTTGGGGAAGCTGTCTTTGCCGGTAAAGACCTCGGAAATGATCTGGCTGATGGACGCAGGCTCTTCGGGTTCGCCACCTCCGCTAAGCGGCACGGATCTCAGACCCGAATGCGCCGCGGTCATGAATTCGTGCCAGGCCTTCGCCGGCAGTCCTCCGCCCGTCACTTTCTTCATCGACGTACCGTCGTCATTGCCGAACCAAACGCCGGTGGTGAGGTTGCTGGTATAACCTACAAAAAGTGCATCTCTGAAAGATTGCGTCGTGCCGGTCTTGCCCGCTGCCTGCCAGCCCGACAGCCGCGCATTTTTTCCGGTTCCTTCCGTGAGGACCCGCGTCAGCATGCTGTTCATCTCGTTCACAACAGTACCGCTGAGAACGCGGGGAGGATTGGCGTAATCTGTCTCGTAGAGCGTCTTGCCAGCGGTCGTGGTGATGCTCTTGATCACATGGGGCGTTGCCTTGTAGCCCCCATTCATGAAGGGCGCATAGGCCGATGTCAGCTCGACAAGTGACACTTCAGACGTTCCAAGCGCGATCGAGGCATTGGCCTGAAGATCCGACTCGATGCCCAAGCGGTGTGCGAGCTTGACCACGCGCTGCGGTCCAACCTCCATCACCAGTTGAGCTGCAATCGTGTTAAGTGAATGCGTCAACGCATAGGAAAGCGTTACCGGTCCACGGTAATTCTTCTCGTAGTTTTCCGGTGTCCAGTTTCCGATTTTCACCGGCGCATCGTTGCGCACCGATTCCGGCGTATCGCCGATTTCCATTGCAGCAGCATAGACGAAGGGCTTGAAGGAGGAGCCGGGCTGACGCTTGGCGGTCACGGCACGATTGAACTGGCTGGTCGCATAATCTCGCCCACCGACCAGTGCGCGAATGGCGCCTGTCCCGTCGACTGAGACAAGTGCGGCCTGTCCCGCGCGGAATTTCTTGCCATCCTTGGCGAGACTGTCGGCGATCGCCTCTTCGGCCTTTTTTTCGAGAGTCATGTCGATGGTCGTCTGAACCACGAGGTCCTGATTGACCGTGCCGATCAGGTTTTTGACGTCACTCATGACCATGTCGGCAACATATTGCCCGGCACCTGACCAGTAGCTTCGCGCCTTGGTCGGTTTTTGCGACATCGCGGTCTTCACTTCACTTTCAGTGATGAAGCCGACTTCGCGCATGGTCCCCAGCACCACCTGCGCACGCTCCTCCGCAGCCTTCGGATCACGCGCCGGCGAAAGCCTTGAAGGGGCCTTTAAAAGTCCGGCGAGAAGAGCCGCTTCGCCAAGGTTTACGTCTCGTGCAGACTTGTTGAAATATCGCCGGGATGCCGCCTCGACGCCATAGGCATTAGAGCCGAAATAGACTCGGTTCAGATACATCGCCAATATCTGATCCTTGGAGAACTTGTGCTCCAGCCAGAAGGCGAGCAGCACTTCCTGCACTTTCCGCTCGATGGTCCGCTCAGGCGACAGAAAAAGGTTTTTTGCCAGCTGTTGCGTAATCGTCGATCCGCCCTGAACCGTATGCCCGGTCACAAGATTAGTGACGATCGCACGAGCGAGTCCCAGCGGATCTATGCCGAAATGAGAGTAGAACCGTCGGTCTTCGATTGCCACAACCGCTTCCGGAATGAAGGGAGACATCTCGTCAAGCGAAACCGCTTCGCCGCCGGTGATGCCGCGATTGGCAATCACGGTCCCGTCCACGGACACGATCTTGATGTTGGGCGGCCGGTCGGGAATAGACCAAGTGCTGGCGCTTGGCATGCGCGCGCCATAATAGACAAGAATACCGGCAACGCCGATACCGCCCCAAATACCCAGAACCACGCACCAGTAGGCCAGCCGCTTGAACAACCCGAAGATGCCACCCGAAGAGTGCCGACGCCCGCCCTTTGCTTTGCCCTTGCGAGGTTTGGAACCGGATCGGGACGACTTCGTGGTCTTCTGTTTCGAAGAACCATTCCCTGCCACACGGTCACTGGCATCCAGCCTCAAGTCGCTGCTGCTGCGGCGTCCATCAAGGGTGGGTTCGATGCGTTGTCTTGGATTGCGTTTGCCAGCCATTGCGAGCGGATCTTGCTCCTTGAGGATAATCGCCGCGTGACGCAGCGTCTCGATGGGAAGTTCGCCGAGACCCGAAAGCCTCGAATTTGAGGTGAACTTTAATTGCGGCGATTTAAGGGGACGTTAAACCTGGGTTAACCGAGCGGTTTTCAGGCGCAGCCGTGCGTGATTTTCAACGCGCCTCGTGTTTGTCTTGCGGGTTGGTGCTGTCTCAGTTGCAGACATCGACCCAGGTAGCCCCCACCAACTCCGCCATTCTTTCGGGGGAAATACGGATCGCCGAATTTGTGGAACCGGCTGCTGGTACCACCTCGCCATAAGCCTTCAACGATGTGTCGCAATAGATTGGCAATACCGTCGCCAACCCGAAAGGGCACACGCCGCCGACAGGATGACCGGTCAGTGACGCAACGTCTTCTGCGCCCAGCATTCGGGGCTTTGCTGCGAACTGATCTTTGAATTTCCTGTTGTCCAGCCGTCTCATGCCTGCCGTGACAACAAGCATTGCCTGATCGCCAACGCGTACGCAGATCGTCTTTGCGATCTGGTCAGGCTCAACGCCATGGGCATCTGCTGCCTCAGCAACGGTCGCCGAACTGGCTTCTGTCTCGATGATTACAGTGTCGGGCGCGCGGTCAGCAAAGAACGCTTTTACGGAATCAAGGCTCATGCAAGTTTTGTAAAAAATGGAACCTCTTTGAGCAAGCCCAAACCCCGTAGATCGTCTTGCGTCTTGAAATTGGGGTCGGGAATAACCACCTCATGCCTATTGCGATGCTCCCTGGGTTTCCAGGATCGTCACGTAATGTTGCAAGAGCGTTTCAGTGAATAACGATTTGTTAATCACATCGCGGCAACATGAAGACGTCAGATAGGGAATTGAAGGCCGACCGGCCACAGGAACTGTCTGGAAGTATTACAGCGTTCATCGCGAGTCTGACCACGGATGTACTGGCAGGTCGTTGAATGAACGGAGGAAAGGTCGGGCTTGCCCGGCCTTTTTGCTTTTCCGGGCTGCCCGAAAGATCTGTTACTTCTTAGCCAATGCGTCCAAAATGCGAATCCATGACCGGATCCCCTTGTGGAAGGATTTGAGCTCGTATTTTTCATTCGGCGAGTGGATGCGATCATCGACCAGTCCGAAACCGACCAACAATGAATCCATGCCGAGCGTCTTCTGGAAATTGCCCACAATCGGGATAGAACCACCCATGCCGATCACAACGGCTGGATTGGGCCATTCTTCCGAGAGCGCATTCTTTGCTTTTGTAAGCACAGGCGAATCATAGGACAACTGGATGGCAGGCGAGCCGCCATGTTCGTGAAACTCGACCGAGCAGTCACCGGGAATGTGCGAACGGACATAGGCGCGGAAACTTTCGCGGATCTTCGCAGGATCCTGTTCACCGACAAGCCTGAAGGACACTTTCGCGGATGCCTTCGCCGCGATGACGGTCTTGAAGCCTTCCCCGGTGTAACCGCCGGTGATGCCATTCACCTCCGCAGTGGGGCGTGCCCATGTCAGTTCCAGGATGGAGCGTCCCTTTTCTCCCGACGGAATGGAAAGGCCCACCTCGCCAAGGAAATCGGAGGAAGAACGTTCAAGCGTCTCCCACGACGCCTTGATGTTGGATGGTGTTTCTTCGACCCCATCGTAAAACCCGTCCAGAGTGATGCGGCCATTGTCGTCATGCAGTCCCGCCAGGATCTTGGTCAGAATATGAATGGGGTTGGCGGCAGCGCCTCCAAAAAGTCCGGAATGCAGATCGCGGTCGGCCGCGATCACGGTCACTTCCTCGCCAACAAGACCGCGCAAAGCTGCAGCGATTGCAGGTGTATCCTTGTCCCACATGGACGTATCGCAAACGAGGGCGAAGTCTGCCTTCAGTTCGTCCGTATTGGCCGTGAGAAACGGCATCAGCGATGGCGAGCCCGATTCTTCTTCGCCTTCGAACAGGATTGTAATCTTGATCGGCAGAGATCCATGCGTGTCCTTGTAGGCACGGCAGGCCTCAACGAAGGTCATCAACTGACCCTTGTCGTCCGATGTGCCACGACCGGTGATCACCTTGCGTCCGGGCTCCAGTTCCTTGAGTGCCGGCGCGAATGGATCATTTTCCCAAAGATTGAGCGGATCAACCGGCTGAACGTCGTAATGCCCGTAAAACAGGGCATGCGGCGCGTCTGGTGAAGCGGCATCATGATGCGCGACCACCATCGGGTGACCGGCGGTCTCGCGTATAGATGCCTCGAAACCGATATCGTTCAGCGTTGTCACCATATATTCGGCAGCCTTTCGGCATTCCGCCTTGTAGGCGGGGTCCGTGGAGATCGATGGAACTTTCACAAGCTCGAACAGACGCTCAAGGCTCTGGTCGAAATTCGTGTCGGCACGCTGAAGAACGGCGGAAATGTCAGTCATGAGGGAGGTCCTGCTTTTTCGAAGGTCGCGGGACGTTATCGCAAAGCAGTGCGCGTTGCGAGACTGTTAGCCGAAAATCCCCGGCATCCACCGCAGCAGAGGTGTCAGAGTTTCTTGGAGTTCTCGATCGCCCAGCGGATATATTCCAGCATCAGTTCTTTTTCGAATCGTCGAAAGCCGGCAAACAGAAACTCGTCTGCCTCTTCGGCTGTGCTCATGGCCTCTTCACGCATGGCGCGCGCCTTCTCGGTCAGGAATACAAGTTGCGCGCGCTTGTCTTTTGGATGAGGGCGCCGCTCCACCAGACCGTCGCGCTCCATGCGTGACAATGTGTTGGCCATCGTGGCCTGCTCGATGTCGACCCGGTCCAGCAACTGCTTTTGCGTCAGGCCTTCTTCCTCCCAGAGTTCGATCAGGATGGGAAACTGGCCAGGGGAGAATCCCAGACGGGCAGCCTTCATCTGCAAAGAGCGGTTAAAGCCTTTGGCGAGTTGTGCGGCGAGATAAGTGGCGGATTCCATGCTGTCCCGGGAAATTGCTTTCATTGCCGCGAGTGTCTCCGCGAAAGGATAATAAATCGCTAGCGATGCATTTTATTTTCGGTCGCTCGGCTGAAAGCGGGCATGCAAAAGCCGCCATGGCATTGGGGGGAGGACCATGGCGGCTTGAGATGAATTGGACAAAGGCCCGGAGAGGGGGATAAGGCCTTTGTCCTAGCCTGAAGCGGCGGGGGACGAGCCAACTTTCAGACGGCGGCGTGATCAAGCGCCGGTGACTATGAAATGCGCCGCCAAATGTGTTTTTTCAAGGGATAGGTCGATTACAAATCGGTAACATTGGCGTGACGCTATCTGACGCCTTCGGTCCAAGTTTGTATGGACGAGCAACACGGCCCACGCTATCCATGCAACCATGAAAAAAGGCGATCATCTATTCCTCGTTGACGGCTCGGGATTTATCTTCCGTGCGTTCCATGCCCTACCGCCGCTGACGCGGAAATCCGATGGCTTGCCGGTGGGCGCCGTTTCGGGCTTCTGCAACATGCTCTGGAAACTCCTGACAGATGCGCGCGATACCTCTGTCGGTGTCACGCCCACGCATTTTGCTGTTATCTTTGACTATTCCTCAAAGACGTTTCGCAAGGACATCTATCCGGAATACAAGGCAAATCGTTCCGCACCACCGGAAGAGCTGGTCCCACAGTTCGGTCTCATTCGCGAGGCCACCCGCGCCTTCAACGTGCCCTGCATCGAAACCGAAGGCTTTGAAGCGGACGATATTATCGCCACGTATGCCCGCAAGGCGGAAGCAACCGGAGCAGATGTCACCATCATTTCTTCCGACAAGGATCTGATGCAGTTGGTGACCGACAATGTCCACATGTATGACAGCATGAAGGACAAGCAGATCAGTATCCCTGAGGTGATCGAAAAATGGGGCGTCCCACCGGAAAAGATGATCGACCTGCAATCGCTGACCGGTGATTCCACCGATAATGTCCCAGGCGTTCCAGGCATCGGTCCTAAAACCGCAGCTCAGCTTTTGGAAGAATATGGCGATCTGGACACGCTTCTTGAGCGCGCCGGCGAGATCAAGCAGGCCAAGCGTCGCGAAAACATTATGGCCAATACTGAGCTCGTCCGTCTGTCGCGCCAACTCGTCACATTGAGAACCGATGTTCCTCTGGAACTGGAGCTCGATGCACTGGTGCTGGAGCCGCAGGATGGCCCGAAGCTGGTCGGCTACCTGAAGGCCATGGAATTCACCACGCTGACGCGCCGGGTTGCCGAGGCGACCGAGACGCAAGCCAATGCAGTGGAATCTGCGGAACTGACGGTCGAGTGGGGCGATAAGGCACATGGGCCCGATATCGATGAATCGGAAGGTGGCACTACAACTGAAGGCGGTGCCGCAACGGGTGATGCCGGGGGGGCAAAGTCACCGACGGTTCTCGCCAACGCGCGCGCAGCAGCCTTGCGCGATCAGGAGATAGACCGCTCAACCTATGTGACCATCCGTGATATGCCGACCCTGATGGAATGGGTCGCATCGGCGCGCGAAACAGGGCTCGTGGCCTTCGATACGGAAACGACATCGCTCGACCCGATGCAGGCGGAACTTGTCGGCTTCTCACTGGCCATTCAAGCCAATGACGCGGCACCCGACAGCAGCAAGATCCGCGCGGCCTATGTGCCGCTGGCCCACAAGAACGGACATGGCGATCTGCTCGGTGGCGGTTTGGCCGAGGGGCAGATTCCGTTTGACGATGCCCTGGTGGTGCTGAAGGATCTGCTGGAAGATCCATCCATTCTGAAGGTCGCGCAGAACCTGAAATACGATTATCTGGTGATGAAGCGCCACGGTGTCGCCATTCAGAGTTTCGATGACACCATGCTCATCTCCTATGTGCTGGAAGCCGGCAATGGCACCCACGGTATGGATGCCTTGTCCGAGCGCTGGATCGGCCACAAGCCGATTGCGTATAAGGATGTGGCAGGCTCCGGCAAGTCGGCGCTCACCTTTGATCTGGTCGAGATCGACAAGGCCACCACCTATGCCGCTGAAGATGCCGATGTCACACTGCGCCTCTGGCTTGCCTTGAAACCGCGCCTTGCGGCCGATCGCCTGACAACAGTCTACGAACGTCTGGAAAGACCCCTGGTGCCCGTTCTGGCCGATATGGAAGCGCGGGGCATTTCGGTCGACCGTCAGATCCTGTCGCGCCTTTCCGGCGAACTGGCGCAAAAGGCGGCAGCCTTTGAAGACGAAATCTACAAGCTGGCGGGCGAGCGTTTCAATATCGGTTCACCGAAGCAACTGGGCGATATCCTGTTCGGCAAGATGGGGCTGCCCGGCGGAAGCAAGACCAAGACCGGCCAATGGTCCACTTCGGCGCAGGTCCTCGAAGATCTCGCCGCAGAGGGCGAGGAACTGCCCCGCAAGATTGTCGATTGGCGCCAGCTTACCAAGCTGAAATCGACCTATACCGACGCGCTTCCAGGCTATATTCATCCGCAGACAAAGCGTGTTCATACGTCCTATTCGCTCGCATCGACCACGACCGGGCGCTTGTCATCGTCAGAACCCAATCTGCAGAACATTCCAGTGCGCACCGTCGAGGGTCGAAAGATACGGACGGCCTTCATTTCAACGCCCGGGCATAAGCTTCTGTCTGCAGACTACAGCCAGATCGAACTGCGTGTGCTGGCTCATGTGGCCGATATTCCGCAGCTTCGTCAGGCGTTTGAGGATGGCATCGACATCCACGCGATGACCGCGTCCGAGATGTTCGGCGTTCCGGTCGAAGGCATGCCGTCGGAAGTTCGTCGGCGGGCAAAGGCCATCAACTTCGGCATTATCTACGGCATTTCCGCCTTCGGTCTGGCCAATCAGCTTGGCATTGAGCGATCCGAGGCCGGCGAGTATATCAAGAAGTATTTCGAGCGCTTTCCCGGTATCCGCGATTATATGGATCAGACCAAAGCCTTTGTCCGGGAACACGGATATGTCGAAACCATCTTCGGCAGGCGTGCGCACTATCCGGAGATCAAGTCGTCCAATCCGTCCATGCGGGCTTTCAACGAACGCGCAGCCATTAATGCCCCGATCCAGGGCTCTGCTGCCGATATCATTCGCCGGGCCATGGTGCAGATCGAACCCGCCATTGCGCAGGCGGGTTTCGCCGAAAAGGCGCGCATGCTGCTGCAGGTTCATGATGAATTGATCTTCGAAGTCGAAGACGAGGCCGTCGAGGTTGTCACGCCATTGGTGGTCAGCGTCATGGAAGAAGCAGCAATGCCTGCCATTTCCATGAGGGTGCCACTCAAGGTGGATGCCCGCGCTGCCCATAACTGGGACGAAGCGCATTAGCACCATCGCCCATAGAAATTCAGCCGACAAGATGTATTGCATCTCGTCGGCTGTCCACGACACAATCAATTTTTAACAATCTGCGGCAGATCTTTTAGCCGGTTTTGCCCATGCGAAGCGCGCGTCGTCGCTCCACCCGGGCCCGGATCGCTTCGATATTCGTCACCGGTGTCGCTGCAAAAAGCTGTTGGGTGTAGGGATGTGTCGGATTGGCAAATACCTCTTCCCGGCTTCCCTTTTCGACCACTTCCCCTTGCGACATCACCATTACATCGTCAGCGATGTATTTGACCACAGAGAGATCATGGCTGACGAAAACATAGGTCAGGTTAAACTCTTCCTGAAGGTCGGCGAGCAGGTTCAACACCTGTGCCTGCACAGAAAGGTCAAGCGCCGACACAGGCTCATCCAGCACCAGAAGCGTCGGATTAAGCATCAGTGCACGGGCGATGGCGATGCGCTGCCGCTGTCCGCCCGAAAACATGTGCGGGTAACGGTTAAAATGCTCCGGGCCAAGGCCGACTTTCACCAGCATGGCTTCTGCGCGCTCCTGGCGTTCAGCGGTGGAGACGGATGTATTGATTACCATCGGCTCCATCAACACGTCGCCGATCTTCTGGCGAGGATTGAGGCTGCCATAGGGGTTCTGAAAGACCATTTGCACCTTGGATCGCAGTCCCGGACCGGGACGACGGCGGCTGATATCCACCACGTCTCCGTCCATCCGTAGTTCTCCGCTGGATGGCGCGTCGATCAGCGCGATGATACGGGCAAGGGTCGACTTGCCCGAACCGCTTTCACCGACAATCGCGAGGGTCTTTCCCTGCTCAACCGCAAAGTCCACGCCTTTCAGCGCCCGAACGGTCTTCGCGCCACCAAACATGCCGCCGGGAACATGGTAATCTTGGGTGATGGCCTTGCCTTCAACGGTGAAGTTCATTGCACGCCCTCCTGCCCGAAGAAGTCTGAAACGGTCGACAGACGATCACCGGTCGCATGTTCCGGCAGAGAAGCCAGCAAGGCCTTGGTATAGGCGTGCTGCGGCGCTTCAAACAGGCTCAGTACATCGGCCTCTTCCATCTTGCGTCCCTTGTATTGCACAACGACACGGTCGGCTGTTTCTGCAACCACGCCCATGTCGTGCGTGATGAGGATCAGGGCCATGCCATATTCTTCCTGCAAGTCCATCAGCAGGTCGAGGATCTGTTTCTGGATCGTCACGTCGAGCGCGGTGGTCGGTTCGTCGGCAATCAACAGGCGCGGTTTGGATGCAATCGCCATTGCGATCATGACGCGTTGGCATTGCCCACCGGACATCTGGTGCGGATAGGATTTGAGCTTGGTCTCCGGTTCGGGAATGCCGACGGATTTAAACAGTGCAAGCGCTTGCGCACGCGCGTCTGCTCCTGACAGTCCGAGATTGAGACGCAGGACTTCCTCGATCTGGAAACCGACCGTGAATGATGGATTGAGCGAGGCAACCGGTTCCTGGAAGATCATGGTGATCTCCCGTCCGATCAGCCTGCGCCGATCCTGTGCCGACATGTGAAGTATGTCCTGACCGTCAAACGTCATCTCGTCGGCAGTCACGGTCGCGGTATCCGGCAAAAGGCCCATCACTGCGAGCATGGAAACAGATTTTCCGGAGCCCGATTCGCCAACGATGGCCAGAACTTCGTGCTTGCTGACGGACACATCGATGCCGTCGACAGCGGTAAAAGCTCCGGCAGCGGTGGCGAACTTGACAGTCAAATTCTTGATATTGAGCAGGCTCATCGCTTAGCTCCGCTTCAGTTTGGGATCGAGCGCATCACGCAAACCGTCGCCCATAAGATTGATGGCAAGCACCGCGATCAGGATCGCCAGACCCGGCAAGGTCACCACCCACCACGCGCGCAGAATGAACTCGCGCGCTTCGGCCAGCATCGTGCCCCATTCCGAAGCCGGCGGCTGTGCGCCCATGCCAAGGAAGCCCAAGGCTGCGGAATCGAGTACGGCCGACGAGAATGACAGCGTTGCCTGAACGATCAGAGGTGAAAGACAGTTGGGCAGAATGGTCTTGAACATCAGGCGCAGATTGCCGGCACCGGCAACGCGGGCGGCGGTCACATATTCGCGCTGAAGTTCGCCCATCACCGCAGCGCGTGTCAGGCGCGCAAAATGCGGTTGGTAGACGATCGCGATGGCGATCATCGCATTGGTGAGTCCGGGTCCCAGAATGGCCACCAGCACAAGAGCCAGCAGCAGCGACGGGAATGCCAGGATCACATCCATCACACGCATGATGACCGTATCGACCCATCCGCCGAAGAACCCTGCCAAAAGGCCGATGAAAATGCCTCCGACAAGCGCGATCGATACCACCACGATACCGATAAACAGCGAATACTGGGCGCCGTAAATCAGCCTTGACAGCATGTCGCGGCCGACAGCGTCCGTGCCAAGCAAAAATTCGGCGCGCCCACCTTCTTGCCAGAACGGCGGCAAGAGAAGGAAGTCACGATACTGCTGGGTCGGGTCGTGTGGCGCCAGGATCTGGGCAAAGAGCGCCACAAAGACCAGCAATGCGAATACAGCCAGACCGACGACCGCACCGCGGTTCTGTCGGAAGTAGAACCAGAAGTCGGCCAGCATCTGTCGACGGATGGCAGCACTTGAGAGCTTGACGCCCGTCTGTGTCGTCATATCGCTCATTTGTGACGAATCCTCGGATTGATGAGGCCATAGGTGAGGTCGACAAGCAGGTTCACGATCATGACCAGTGCCGCAATCAGAAGCAGGCCGCTCTGCACCACCGGATAATCGCGGCGGGAGATGGAGTCGATCATCCACTTGCCGATACCCGGCCAGGAAAAGATGGTTTCTGTCAGGATGGCACCGGCCATAAGCACGCCGACCTGAAGGCCGATTGTGGTGATGACAGGGATCATGGCATTGCGCAGTGCATGGATGCCGACAACACGGGAGGGCGGCATGCCCTTGGCGCGCGCTGTCCGCACATAGTCTTCCCCCATCACTTCCAGCATGGCCGAGCGCGTCTGCCGCGCGATGACGGCAAGCGGAATGGTGGCCAGCACGACGGATGGCAGGATGAGATGCGACAATGCCGAAGCAAAGGCGCCCTTCTGGCCTGACAGCAGGCTATCGATCACCATGAAGCCCGTCACCGAAGGGAAATAATACATCAGCGAGATGCGGCCCGAAACCGGCGTCCATTGCAGGATGCCGGAAAACAGGATGATGAGAAGCAATCCCCACCAGAAGATTGGCATGGAAAAGCCGATCAGCGCACTGGTCATGGAGATCTGGTCAAACCACGAGCCGCGCTTGATGGCGGCAATCACGCCAACGGGAACACCGATCAGCGTGGCGATCAGGATCGCCGCGATGCCAAGCTCAGCGGTCGCTGGAAACAGCGCCAGGAACTCAGTCAGAACGGGTTTCTTTGTCACCAGGGAATAGCCGAGATCGCCATGCAGCAACCGGCCCAGAAATTCGAAATACTGTGCCCAGATCGGCCTGTCGAAGCCCAGGATGGCTGACAGTTCCGCATGGCGCTCAGGCGTAATACCGCGCTCGCCCGCCATCAGCAGCACTGGGTCTCCCGGCAGCACGCGGACAAAGGCGAAGGCAATGATCGTTATCCCGAGGAATGTCGGGATCAGATAAAGAAGTTTGCCAAGAATGAACCGGATCATGGACCTATCCTGAAAAGAGCGCGCGGGCAGAACCCGCGCGCTCCGTAAGCGGAAATTACTCTGCGATATCGACGTTGTCGAAGGTGAAGTCACCAAGCGGGCTCATTGTGAAGCCTGTAACCTTGGCAGACATCGGCACAAACTGTGTCGAATGCGCAAGCGTGGCCCATGGAGCCTGTTCCTTGAAGATCACCTGGGCCTGTTCGTAGAGCTTGGTGCGCTCTGCGACATCAGTGACCTGCTTGGCCTTGGAGATCAAATCGGAAAAGTCTTCATTGCACCACTGTGCACGGTTCGAGCCACCTTCGCCGGCAGCAGCGCATGACAGCAGAACGCCCATGAAGTTGTCCGGGTCACCGTTATCGCCGGTCCAGCCGAGAATGACGGCACCGTCACGGTTCACTTCGGTCGACTTCTTGAGATACTCGCCCCATTCGTATGAAACGATTTCCACCTTCACGCCGACCTTGGCGAAGTCTTCCTGCAGCAGTTCAGCCGTACGGCGTGCGTTCGGCATGTAAGGACGCTGAACAGGCATCGCCCAGATCTTCATTTCAAGATCCTTGACGCCAGATTCTTCGAGCATCTTCTTGGCGGCTTCCGGATCGTATGGATCGTCCTTGATGGACTCGTTATACGACCACATCGTCGGTGGGATCGGGTTCTTTGCAACCTGACCGGCACCCTGGAATACGGCGTCGATGATGGCCTGCTTGTTCATCGCCATGTTGAGCGCCTTGCGCACCTTCGGATTATCGAAAGGAGCAACAGTGGTGTTGTAGGCAAGGTATGCAACGTTCAGACCTGGCTGCTCATCGAGCTTGAGGTTGGAATCGGCGCGGATCGAGTCGAGGTCAGCCGGAGCCGGATATGGCATCAGGTTGCACTCGCCAGCCTTCAGCTTCTGCAGGCGAACGGCAGCATCCGGCGTGATCGCGAAAATCAGATCGTCGATCTTTGGCGCGTCGCCCCAGTAGTCGGCATTCTTCTGGTAGCGAATGACCGCGTCCTTCTGATAGGCGACGAACTTGAACGGACCTGTGCCGATCGGCAGGTTGTTGAAGTCTTCCTTGGTGCCGGCCTTGTCGAGCGTGTCGGCATATTCCTTGGAAACGATCGAAGCAAAAGGCATCGCAATATTGGCGATGAAAGGTGCTTCCGGGCGGGTCAGCATGAACTTGATCGTGTAGTCGTCGACCTTGACGATTTCCTTGATCAGCGACGGCATTTCCATGGCTGTATAGTATTCGTAGGTGATGCCCGCGATATACTGGTTCCACGGATTGCTCGTGTCGCCCTGACGGTTGAAGCTGAAGATCACGTCATCGGCATTGAAGTCACGTGTCGGCGTGAACTTGTCGTTAGACTGCCACTTGACACCCTTGCGCAGATGGAAGGTGTATTCCAGACCGTCTTCGGAAACGTCCCAGCTTTCTGCCAGACCAGGCTCAACCTCGGTCGTGCCCTTTTTGAATTCGGCAAGACGGTTGTAGATAGGGTGTGCGGAGGCGTCAAAAGTGCCGCCTGCTGTGTAGGGAGCCGGATCGAAGCCTTCAGGAGACGCTTCAGAGCAGTAGACAAAAGTCTTTGCCATCGTCGGCATGGCCGAGGCCAGCATGATCGCGGAAGCCGCGAGCAGGCTACGGGTTAGCAGTTTCATTTTATTGTTCCTTTCCCTCTTATTGATACAAGTCCGATCTCATCGGACCTTCCTTCTTCGTCTCTTCCTCGCAACCGCGGCTTGATTTCAAGTTCTGCGGTACGCGACCATCAGTTCCTTAATCGGATCCTGATGCGAAGAGACGATCGAGGCTCGTTTCCGGCGGGCAGAACCATTTGGGTCCCTCCGCCGTCATATAGGCGATATCTTCCAGCCGGACGCCGCACTCCCCATAAACGCACAGCATCGGTTCGATGGAGAAGCACATTCCGGGTTGAAGCTTCGTGGTGTTGCCAGCGACGATATAAGGTTCCTCGTGGATGTCGAGTCCCAAGCCGTGGCCTGTGCGATGCGGCAGACCGGGCACCTTGTAGCCCGGGCCAAAGCCGGCATCGCCCAGCACCTTGCGTGCGGCAGCATCCACATCGGCGCATGCTGCATCCGGTTGCGCGGCTTCAAACGCCGCGGCATGGGCATCGCGTTCGATGTTCCATAGAAAGCGCTGCCGTTCGCTCGGCTGCCCGAAGACATATGTTCGCGTGATGTCGGATCTGTATCCGTGCAAGATGCCGCCCATGTCGATCAGTACCATGTCGCCGTCGTTCAAGGTCTGTGCATATGGCACGCCATGCGGATATGCGGTCGCCTCACCAAACTGTGCAGCATAAAACAGCGGCTTCAAGCCTTGAGCGCTGTGGGCAGCGGTGATGAATTGTCCAACTTCCGTCGTCGAGATCCCGCGACGCAATCCGGCATAGACGGCCTTTTGCACGCGGTAACTCGCATCCATGGCTTCCTGGATGATCGCGATTTCAGCTGCCGACTTGATCTGGCGCTGGGCGGCGATGATGGCCTGTGCCGAAATGATCGGCCGGCGCAGTTGCTGCATGTAGGCTGCTGCAAACGAAAAGGGCGTTGCTGGGTCTATGGCCAGCGTCTCTCCGGCGCAAGAAAATGCGTCGATCCGCTCTGCCGCCAGTGCGAAGGGGCTCTCATCCTCTTCCCATACGAGAATTTCACCATCGATACGCAACAGGCTCTTGAGCTTGGGCTCTTCGAAGGCGGGGCTGACATAGGTAATTGGGCCACTCGCTGGTATCAACGCGCCATGAATGCGCTCTGACAGACCGAGAGAAATGCCGGTGAAATAAGTGAGGGATGAGGAAGCGTCGAGCCAAACGGCCTTCACACCATCCGTCATCATTCTGGCTTGAAGCGAGGCAATCCGCTGCCGCAATTCTGCGTCACCGATGGCCTGGGCACTCACACGATGAAAAAGCCCGAGAGCCTTCTGGTAATCCGTCATATTTCCTTTCCGTTGCCGGGTCATCTGGCATTGAAGACCGGGCTGAACGGCTGATATCGATAGTTCTATACACGGTTGCATAAAGCTCCAAAGCGTTGCACGCAACTCATTGTTTTATGTTAGAAGCTTTATCGCTAGGGTTTTTTAGCCGCACGCCGGGAAACGAACGCCAAAGTTTCGCGTCATGAAATACTTGCGACTGGAACAGCGCACCGTCGCACAGACTGGCAGCGCCCAGGCGCAAAAAAGGACACCCTCGCAGATGCCCTTTTGTAGCTCGCTCAATTTGGCAAGTCAGGCCACAGCCATCATTCCCACTCGATCGTGCCAGGTGGCTTGGATGTCACATCGTAAACCACGCGGTTGATGCCGCGAACTTCGTTGATGATCCGGGTCGCGGCACGGCCGAGGAATTCCATGTCGTAGTGATAGAAATCCGCTGTCATACCGTCGACCGACGTGACGGCGCGAAGCGCGCAGACGAATTCATAGGTGCGTCCGTCGCCCATGACGCCGACAGTCTGCACCGGCAGCAGCACGGCAAAGGCCTGCCAGATGGCGTCGTACAGCCCGGCCTTGCGGATCTCGTCGAGATAGATGGCGTCGGCTTCGCGCAGAATATCGAGCTTTTCACGGGTTACGCCACCTGGGCAGCGGATCGCGAGACCCGGGCCCGGGAAGGGGTGGCGACCAATGAACGAATCGGGCAGGCCAAGTTCCTTGCCGAGCACGCGCACTTCATCCTTGAACAATTCGCGCAATGGCTCCACCAACTGCATGTTCATGCGCTCGGGCAAGCCACCCACATTGTGGTGGCTCTTGATGGTGACCGACGGTCCGCCAGAGAAGGAAACGCTCTCGATGACATCAGGATAGAGCGTTCCCTGGCCGAGGAAATCGGCGCCGCCGAGCTTCTTGGCTTCGTCTTCGAAGGTTTCGATGAACAGGCGACCGATGATCTTTCGCTTGGTCTCAGGATCAGCAACGCCTTCCAGCTCGCCAACGAACCTGTCGATCGCGTTCACGTGGATCAGGTGAAGATTATAATGCTCCTTGAACATGGCAACGACATCCGCCGCCTCGTTCTTTCGCATCAGGCCGTGGTCGACGAGAATGCAGGTCAACTGGTCACCAACGGCTTCATGGATCAGAAGGGCTGCGACCGAAGAATCGACGCCGCCGGACAATGCGCAGATGACGCGCTTGTCGCCGATCTGGTCACGGATCTGCTGAACGGCCTTGGCACGATAGGCAGACATTGACCAGTCGCCCTTGATGCCTGCGATCTTGTGCACGAAATTGCCGATCAGCTTGGCGCCATCGGGTGTGTGCACCACTTCGGGGTGGAACTGAACCGCGTAATATTTGCGCTTTTCGTCAGCAATGAAGGCAAAGGGCGCGTTGGAGGACGTTGCAACAACTTCGAAGCCCGGTGGGATCGCGGTGACGCGGTCGCCATGGCTCATCCAGACCTGGTGCCGGGAGCCGACCGACCAGAGGCCATCGAAGAGTGGGCAGTCCTTGTTGATTTCGAGGAAGGCACGTCCGAATTCGCGGTGGTGACCGCTTTCCACCTTGCCGTCGAGCTGCATGCACATGGTCTGCTGACCATAGCAGATACCGAAGATCGGCAATCCGCTTGAGAAAATGATCTCTGGCGCGCGTGGGCTTCCCTCGTCAAGCGTCGAGGCCGGGCTGCCGGAAAGGATGATCGCTTTCGGCTGAACGCGCTTGAAGCCCTCTTCGGCGGATTGGAATGGAACGATCTCGCAATAGACACCGGCTTCGCGCACGCGGCGTGCGATCAGCTGGGTAACCTGGCTGCCGAAATCGATGATGAGGACGCTGTCTGGATGTTCTATCTGGGTCATGGCGAGCCTTTAATGAAATGCGTCCATTCTTTCAATCGGAGAATTGTCGCGATTGTCTGCAATTGGGCGTATCAGAGCGGAAAAGTGGTGTTCTCGATGGAATTCAGCAAGCTGTCGATGGCGACCGCCAGCTTTTGATCGATCACATGCAGATATTCGGTCCAGTCGTTTACATGGGTGAGCTCGGCCTTGCCGTCCGAGATTCCTCGGATGCCGACCATGGGCAAATCAAAGGCCTGGCACGCACGCAACACTGCAAATGTTTCCATGTCGACCATATCGGCATCAATCGACGCGTAGGCAGCGCCCGACACGATATTGGCACCGGTCGAAAGTCTGGCCTCGCCAACACCTGGAATGCGATGCGGAAGTTCCACTGATACCGGCAGGTCGAGAAATGGCGTTCGCCCTTTCTCAAAGCCGAGGGGTGACGCATCCATATCTCGGTAGGAAACGGAGATCGCCTGATACACCTCTGTCTGCTCCAGTGTACTGGAGCCGGCAGATCCAAGAGAGACGACGAGATCCGGCTTCTTGTCCTCGGCCGCAAGCGTGGTCAGCGCGCGCGTCAGCGTAACGGCAGCTTCAACCGGTCCAACTCCTGTCATCAATGGTGCTATTCGAGCCCGCAAATGCGGCCCATATTCAGCGTCGACAGCCATCACAAACAACAGGGATTTGCCGGCAACCTGCTTCAGTTCAAAACTCATCCGCTAATTCCCTCTCGGCCGCGAATGACCATCATGGTGCTGGTCATCGAGGCGATCAGTTTGGCCGGTCCGTCGCCCATTGCATAACCGCGTCCGTCGGCGACGATAATAGTCGAGCCGGGCTTCGTGATCTCGCCGCGGAATAAGAAGCGTTCACCTCTGCCGGGGGACATCAGATTGACCTTGAATTCGATGGTGAGGATAGAGGCTTCGGGCTCAATCACCGAATAGGCGGCGTAGCTGCAGGCGGTATCGAGAGCGGCAGAGATTACGCCTGCATGAAGAATGCCATGCTGCTGTGTCAGCTTGGTGTCGAAAGGCAATTCGATCTCGACTGCACCTTGATTGATGCGAGTCAGTTCGGCACCCAGGGTGCGCATGGCCCCCTGTCGCTCAAAGCTCAAGCGGATGCGTTCGCGAAAGTCGCCACTGTCCGTTTCTTCGTCCATCGTCCACCGCCCTATTTGCAGATGCGAAATTTGCATTTTGGCGACCGGGCGGCAAGCGTGCCCGAGGCAAATCAGTTCAGAATGAAGAGCGAAAGATTGAGGATGCTGGCAAACCCCACCCATGCGACATAGGGCAGAAAGAGCAGACTGGAAATCCGGTTCTGCTTTCGGGCTGTGACGATAAAGGCGATGACGCTGGCAAGTAGCAGCGCGATGATGGCAAGTCCAAGCGCTGGATTTTGCATGCCGAAAAAGGCCGGGGACCACAGGAGGTTCAAGACCAGTTGCACAAACCAGATCTGCATCGGCAGGGACGAAGGCGCGCGCAGCCATACCCGCGCACCGGCGATGCCGATCAGTACGTAAAGGGTGGTCCAGACCGGCGCAAAGAGCCAGCTGGGTGGATTGAACACTGGCTTTGTCAGGGTCTGATACCACTCGCCAGGCGGATTGGTGAGGCCGGAGAAAATGCCAAGCCCGACGGTGAGGGCGATGAAGAGGGTGTATATGACTATCTTGCGCATGAGCTTCATATAGCGTGCCAGCGGGTCAAGCCAAGTCTGCGCCTAAGCAAGCCTGACAATATGTTGGTCAAAGGCCACCGGCTGGTGGTTTGAGGCAAAGGTGCCGCGGTAGCTCGAAACGGCAAATCCATGTTGGGCGGGCGCAATGCCGGCGGCATCCGGCACGGCTGCTTGATCGATCACCTTGCCCGAAACCGCATCCAGCGTGACGGAAACGCCGCCCTTGGGCGAGGCAAGTCCCACGAGCCCGTCACGACGGTTGACTGCAATCGCACCGACATAGTTCGCAAGACCTTCGGTGACGGTGTGGGGCAAATCCACGAAGGTCATCTCTTCACCGGGGGCAAAGTGCCCGACAAGGGGAGGCAGGTCGTTTCGCGGGCCTTCATACTGGCAGGCGAACCACACACGTCCGCTTTCCATCGTATCGAGATGCCGTGTTGAAACCTGTCTGAGTGCCGGCGGCAACACGTGTTTTTCAACAAGTTCCCCGGTCTTGGCATCCGACAGAACGAGCGACGGCTCCATATGGTCGATATTGAGTTTCGTCCGGCCAAAGTCCGGATGCGTCTCAATGCCGCCATTTGCGATGATAAGATAGCGACCGTCGTCGCTGACGGTCATGTCGTGGGTTCCTATGCCGTGAGCGGGAAACTCGCCGATACGGCGAAAGCCGTCTGTCGCATCATAAAGGCCAATCACGCCGTGCCCGGCCCCGAAGTCATTTTCGCTCGCATAAAGCAGGCGTCCATTAGGAGAGAAATGGCCGTGGCCGAAGAAATGCCGGCCTTCCGGCGAGGATATGATGACCGGCTCGGCCTGCCTGCGGACGTCAAAGACGACGGCAAACGTTCCAGGGCGCCGGGCAAAGGCGACGGCCATCCCCGATGCTGGGCTGTAACCGAGACCGTGGATACGGTCAGGTAGGTCTATTCGGTCGATGATGTCGCCGCTCTCGGTCAGCAAGGCGATGCCGAACCGGCCGTCGGGCGATCGAAACCCTGAGGCAAAGACGGCATTAGCGCGCTCAAGCGCAAAGGCGGCTTGTGGTGAAAGGCCGGCAAGGAAAGCAATTCCCGCAGCCTTCACAAATCCGCGCCGGTCGATAAGCGCGCTGCGCATGCCGTTAATCTCCGTCGGAAAATGAAAAGCCTGAGCTGAGACCAACCGCGCCGCCATATTCATCGTTGAGACGAAGGATCAGGTCCTTTGCGTTGAGGATCAGGAAGTCGAGCTTGGCGCGTGCGGCCTTGTCTGTCACCGCCAGTTCCACGTCAGATTTGACATCCGCATCAAGGCTTCGGGTCGTCCGCTTCAGCGACTTCAGTACGAATTCTATCGAACTGACAACCGACCGCACTTCGGGATCGAGCAGCTCGGCCATATCAGAGCGGTCCAGAAGGGTCTCGATCCCGATGAAGTTGTCTTCGATGGATGTGAATGTGAGGCCCGACCGACGATAGATAGCCTGCAGCGGGAATGGCCGAGCATCGGCTCCCTTGTAGAAGGTCTCGATGCGCTGATCGCGGATGGCCTCGGCGCCGTGAACGAGAACGCCGAGAAGGGCCGTGACCGCCTCGGCATTGGTCCTGAAGGCCGGATTGTCTTTGCCCGGATGTTTCCACGCGGACTGGATGCCGTCCGGCTGGTCCCAGGCTGCGACCAGTTCGCCAGCCAACCGCTTCAGATTTTCCGAAACGGCCATGCCGTAGCGGCAACGATAGCCATCATGGCTGTCGAGCAGATCCTCGTTCCCGGTGCCGTAGAGAATGAATTCCAGCGCGCCAAGACCCTGCATCGCAACACTCTTGCGCTGAAGGGTGTCCACTGATGTCGCTGTCTCATCCTGGCTCGCGAGGGCAGCCTGAACCTGTTTCAGGCCGGTGCTCTTTCGATCCGGATAAAACAGGATGCGTTCAAAACGGTTGTCCTCGAGAACTGGCCCCACGCGAACGATCTCGATTTTTGACCATGCCTCGACAGTGGATGCAAAGGCGTGCCGCGCAGCATCGAGGTTCTTGGGAAACGGCTCGGCACACAGCCCGCCGACATCGGCGACCAGCTTGTCAGTCGATTTCAGAAAGTCGCTGTAGCCCGGGCGGATGAAGTCATCCACGGCCTTCGCCATGACGTCCGGTACTTTCTCGGCGTTGAACTCCGGCGGCGGAAGATTGGCATCCTGGGCAAGGACGGGTACGGCAAGGGCCGTTCCAACGAGGAGAGCGAGAACAAAACGCATCAGAGGGACTCCAGAAATGTAATGAGCGCTTCGCGATCATCAGGTTCCATCGCGGCGAACGCATTGCGTGCCGCTTCCGCTTCGCCGCCATGCCACAGAATTGCTTCCTTGAGCGACCGCGCGCGGCCGTCATGCAGGAAATTTGTGTGGCCGCTCACGGCATCGGTGAGACCGATACCCCAAAGTGGAGCCGTGCGCCACTCGTTGCCATTGGCAAGCCCAACCTCTTGGCCGTCAGCCAATCCGTCGCCCATGTCGTGCAACAGGAAATCGGAATAGGGCCAGATGAGCTGGAAGGCATGGGCCTTGTTCGCGGCCTTGCGGCTTGTGACGAATTTGGGCGTATGACAGGCCGCACAACCGGCCTCGTAAAAGGCGGACTTGCCTTTGAGTACATCGGGACTGTCGACATCGCGGCGCATCGGGACCGCGAGGTTCTCGGCGTAAAACGTTATGAGATCCATGACAGGATCGGGTGCCTCTGTTTCACCGAGGCGCTTCTGCACGCCATTTTGCATTTGACGACATTGAATTTGCGCTTCAGTGCAGTCTCCCCAATGGCGCGGTGCATCCGGGGAAGATATACCTATGTCGCCGGCAAGGGCCCCGGTGCTCTGGTCTCGGACAGACGCATTTTGCGCCTTCCAGCCGAAACGTCCGATCTGGATGTCACGGCTTCGATGGTCTCGGACCTTGGCGAGCTTTCCCGAAATGCCGTCGCCGTCATGATCATCGGGATCTGCAAGTCGTTCGAGGTCCTCATCGGCGATGGCCTCTATCAGGCCGAGGCCGATCATGGGATTGGCAACGCGGGGCGAAAGCGTTGTGTCCGGATCGAGCGGACCATATTGCGCGCCGCCGACGTCGTAGTGGGGTTCGCGCAGGGAAACCGTTTCCCCGCCCGCAAGCGTGACTGATCGCTCGGCATATCGGATCTTTATCTCGCCTTCAGAGGCAAGTCCTGGCACGGCGAAATTTTGAAGTTGCTCCCCATAGACCGGGTCGGGAAAGTTGAGGACTTGAAGATCGGATACGGCTTTTTTCTCTTCTGCGGTTCGCGCGGGCCGCGCAAGCCTCAGAAACATCGACGTCGCGGCTTCGCCTGCCATCGGCGGCTGTCCGCGGCCATCCTTCAGGTGGCAGCTTTGGCAAGCGCGCGCGTTGAACAATGGACCGAGGCCATCGGATGCTTGCGTGGAGGAGGGCGATGAGACCCAGAATTTGCGAAACAGCGCATTGCCCAGCTTGAAGGTTTCTTCTTCGGCAAAGGTAATGTTGCTGGAGAAATGCGAGAAGGAATCGGCGTTGACCGGTTTTGCCGAGGTTGCAGCGCCGCCTTGCATAGCCTCGAAACTCTCCGGCTTGGAGAAATCGCTGGTCGGACGTGTCACGCTCTCGACCCGTGCGGCATCCTTGGGATTGAGATCGCTACGGGCGGGCTCAGCATCGGCCAAAGCCGTTGAGACGATTGACAGGGAAGAAAGGGCGGCCAGAACGACCGCGCCCGCAGGTCCAGATTTGACCCTGATCATATTGGCATCGGGCTGCCGATCAAACGACAGACAGCCCGCCTTTTGCTTATTGGAACACAGCGTTAGGATTATCGAGGCTGTCAGAACCTTCAAGGGCAATCGTGCCAAGATCCAGTGACGCAATGACGCGCTCGATGGTCTTGGTCTGGTCGATCAAACCGTCAATGGCGGCCTGGACGGTGGCATTGCCCTCGTCATTGCCTTCACCGATCATCTGGTCATAGGCCTCAACAGTCTCCGCACGCTTCACCATGGCAGACATGGCATCCATCGTCGCTGTCAGCTTTGCCTGCATTTCTGCGTCAAGCTCGGGGTTCTTGGCCTTCACCAGTTCGGAAAGCGAAGGACCGGTCATCTTGGTGCCGTCGGCGCGGGTATATCCGCCGGTATAGGCCGACTGAATGCCCAGCGCGTCGTTGTAATGCGAGGCATGTGTGTTGTCGGAGAAGCAATCATGCTCTTCTTCGGGATCGTGCAACAGCACGCCAAGCTTCATGCGTTCGCCAGCGAGCTCGCCATAGGACAGCGAACCCATGCCGGTCAGTATCGTCGAAATGCCCTGACTTGGGTCTGCTTCAACCGTCTTCGTTGCTTCGCCTTCCGGCGCCCACGCATCCACCATCTCCTTGAGATCGGAGACGAGCAAGGTCGAGGCAGACTTCAAATAGTCAGCGCGACGGTCGCAATTGCCATGGGTGCAATTTGCTGTGTCATAGTCCGTGTAAGGTCGGTTGCCTGCGCCCGGGCCGGTTCCGTTCAGATCCTGGCCCCACAGCAGGAATTCGATGGCATGATAACCGGTGGCCACATTGGCCTCGACTTCTCCGGCTTCATGAAGCGTATTGGCCAGGAAGTCCGGCGTGATCTTGCTTGCGTCAACCTCTTCACCATTGATCTTGATGGAAGGGTTGGCAATCACGTTAGCGACGTAAAGGGAATTTGAATCGCTCTCGCTGCCGTAGGATGCATCCACGTAGTCGATCAAGCCTTCGTCCAGCGGCCACGCATTGACCTTGCCTTCCCAGTCATCGACGATCGGGTTGCCGAAACGGTAGACTTCGGACTGCTGATAGGGAACGCGCGCTGCGATCCATGCAGCCTTGGCAGCCTCCAGTGTCTCTTCGCTTGGTGTGGCAATCAGTGCTTCGATGGCGGTGTCGAGCTTTTCAGCTGTCGCCAGCGAGTCGGAATATTTCGCTTCCGCCATTTCTGCATAGTATTTCACGACCTCGGCGGGCGTCGTGTCTGCCCAGGCCGAAGTCGCTGCAAACGCGGTCGTTGCCGCCAGAAGCGCCAAGGTAGCGCGCAAAGGGCTTGTCCGTCTCATGATCTCTCCTTTGACGCTTGAAAGCGCCATATCCTCAAATGAACGGCCCTTATTCGCGTAAAAATAAACTGGTGTCAAATAGTCCAGTATAAAAACTGGCGGATTTGCACTTCGTCAATTTTACGCGAAAGCAAGCTTAAGTAAGTTTTGTCATCCGGCAGAAGAAGAACCCGTCGGTGTTGGTGCGGGCAGGGGTCAGAGTGATCGTTCCCTCATCGCTGAAATGTGGCTTGGGGGCCGCGGGGAAGAGAGTTTCCCAGGATGTCTGCGCCGATGTGATCGAGAAATCGGAATGCTCTTCGCAAAAGCGACGGACCTGATGCTCGTTTTCGGTCGGCAACATCGAGCAGGTGATGTAGATAAGCGAACCACCGGGACGAACATAGCGACATGCCTGTTCCAGCACTTTTTTCTGCTGATCGACACGCTCCTGCAGTGTGCGCTCGCTCAGCCGCCACTTGGTATCAGGACGCCGACGCCATGTTCCGCTTCCCGTGCAGGGGGCATCAACAAGAACGCAATCAAGACGACCGGCCAGCGATTCCAGTTCCTGAGCATTGCCATGAACCTGAACATTTCGAGTGCCTGCTCGTTTGAGGCGCTCGATGATGGGGGCCAGGCGACGCGCTTCTGCATCGTAGGCATGCACCTGTCCCTTGTTTTCCATCGTTGCGGCCATAGCAAGCGTCTTGCCGCCGCCGCCGGCACAATAGTCGAGCACCTGATCGCCAGCCTTGAGGTCTGCCAGATCGGCGACGATCTGCGATCCCTCGTCCTGGATCTCGAACCAGCCTTTCTGGAAAGAAAGTTCTGCCGTAACATTTGGAAGACGTGATGCGCCTTCTCCGGCCGGCACACGAAGACCCATGCGGGCAATGTGAGCCGGAACAGCGCCTGCGCGGTCCAGCGCCTTCATCACTCTTTCTGGACTGGATTTCAGGCTGTTGATTCGCAGGTCAAGAGAAGGCCGCGCTGCAAGCGCTTGCGCTTCTATGATCCATTCCGAACCGAACCGCTCTTCCATGAGCGCCGCAATCCATTGCGGCATGTCAGCCTGTATATGCGGTGCGGCATCTTCAAGCTTTCGTTGCGAGAAGGCTTCCAGCCGAGCCGCGTCGAGAGGTGCCGGGGCATGTGTATCCCCCTCGAGTTCTGCGGCCAATGTTTCGGGCGTATAACCCCATTGCCGCAACATCACGGCAAAAGCCAGAGAATGCGCGCTGTCGTCATCCATAAGCCAGGCGTGAGACAGTTTCATACGCAAGGCATCGTAAACGATATTGCCAATTGCTGCCCGGTCGCCCGAACCCGCAAATCGGTGCGCAAGGCCCCAGTCCTTGAGGGCTTCGGCAACCGGACGTCGCCGTCCCTCAATATCGTCCAGAACCTCGATGGCTCCGGCAAGACGCCCACCCATTCGCATGTCATGCTCTCCTGATCAAAGTCCGCGTCGTAAAGCCGAACGGTTCACGGAGCAAGCGAATAGGCGTGAAGACCGCCTTCATTCGAAAATTAGCCGATGATCTGGTAGCAGACCTTGGCCGTACCGGAACGGATCATGCCGATGTTCTGTGCAGCAGCTTTTGAGAGATCCAGAACACGTCCGCGGATGAACGGACCACGATCATTGATTCTGACGACGACACTCTTGCCGTTCGTTCTGTTGGTCACTTTCACCTTGGTGCCGAATTTCAGCGTCTTGTGGGCGGCAGTAAGCTTGGCCGGGTTCATGCGTTCACCGGAAGCAGTCTTCGAGTGCAGGGCATACCACGAAGCACCACCGCATGAGTCAGACGCATTTGCATCTTGCGCAGCGATTGAAAGGCCGAGCGCCATTGCTGCGACGCCAATGATGGATAGTCGGTTATTCGCCAATTTTGTTTTCCCTAGTCCTTCGCCTGAGCACAGTTTTGCTCTGCAGCGCTTAAACGAGGGAAAAAATGGCAAAAACGTGCCTCAGGCGATCACGAGGTATTACAGAGCGTAACATTCGTGATCGAGGACTACTTAATTTTTGGTGAGGGAAAAGCTGCCTGAGCGGAAGAAACCGTAAAGATTCTAGACAGCTAGGCAAATTCCGCGGTAATGCGCGAAAACGCCTTTGCCGTTCACGAAAAAAATGCGTTCAGCAAACGACCAAGGCCCGATTTTTCGGGAAATTTGTGACGTTTGAAGGCTTCGGGACATCGGATCTGACAGATTGAGGGGACGACCTACCGTCTACGACATCCCGAAAACCTTCATACGTGCAGCAGAGAAACGAGCCTCATGGCATTTTGTTCCAGCTTTCGTTAGCCCAAAGTTCGGCCAGCGATTGGCGGTAGTCCGGGAAGCAGAAGCTGAAACCGAGAGATTTTATCTTCGCATTGGAAACGCGCTTGTTTTCTCCATAAAAGGAGCGCGCCATCGGGCTGAGCTCGGCGCTTTCGAAATCCTGCTCAGGTGGTGGCGCGAGACCCATGAGGCGAGACGCTTCCTCGACAACAGTCTGCGGAGGGGCAGGTTCATCATCCGTGACATTGAAGATGCCGGCAAGATTGCCCGCCATGAGAAAGCGAGTGGCTGCAGCGATGTCCTCGACACGGATGCGATTGAACACTTGCCCCTCTTTGATCAAGCGTTTCGCCGTTCCCTTTGAAAGATTGACGAAGCCGTTCTGCCCGGGGCCATAAATGCCGGACAGCCGAAGGATGGCGAGCGGTATGCCGTTATCCTTCGCAAGCGATGCCCAGTCCCGCTCGGCCTCGACACGTTCCACGGAACGCTGCGATTGTGGTTGGCACGCCGTCTCCTCGTCGACCCAGGCCCCATCATGGTTGCCGTAGACCCCTACCGTCGACAGATAGCCGATCCACTCAAGGCGCGGCATGAGGGTCGCAAGATCGGCTGCAAGCAACGGGATCAAGGGGTCGCCGGAACGTCCGGGAGCAATGGATTGGACCAGATGGGTTGTCTGGGCAAGCGCACCGCGTAGATCGTCCGTGAGCACGTCACCATCAAACAACAGCGGTGTTAAACCGGCTTTCTCCAAATGCTGGAATTTATCGTGAGATCGGGTCGTGCCGAAAACTGTTTGTCCACTTGATGCGAAGAGTTGGCCTATCGCCTTGCCAGAATAGCCGGCACCAAAAATCATGAGCTGCATGGGGTCATGCTCCTCTTGCCCATTCCCGAACGACTCCGGGATCTGTTTCATGTTTAGCCCTTGCCCGCAGATCGTTGAATTCCGCACCGGCAAGCAGTTGTGAGAGCGCCCAAACCGCCATGGCGCGAACAACAGGGGAGCCGTCTTCGAGCAGTAACCTGCAGGGTTCAATCAAGGCCGCCTGACCGGAATTTCCAGCGGCGATCAGGACATTGCGCACAAAGCGGTCGCGACCGATGCGCTTGACCGGTGAGCCGGAGAAGAAGCGCCGGAACGTCGGATCGTCGAGCGTGAGCAGAAATTCGATGTCCGGCTCCTTGAGATCCTCGCGCGCCGAGAGTTTGGCCTCCTGGGCAAGGCTTGCAAACTTGTTCCAAGGGCAAGCTGCAAGACAATCGTCGCAACCATAAATGCGGTTTCCGATCAGGGGACGCAATTCGGGATCAATCTCACCCTTATGCTCAATTGTGAGATAGGAAATACAACGGCGCGCATCGATTTTGTAAGGTGCCGGAAAAGCGTTGGTCGGGCAGGCGTCGAGGCAGGCGCGGCAGGAGCCGCAGTGATCGGTCTCCGCAATGTCGACGGCGAGCGCTGCGGTCGTGAAAATGCTGCCCAGAAACAGCCACGACCCAAATTCGCGACTGACAAGATTGGTGTGCTTTCCCTGCCAGCCAAGGCCTGCTTGTGCCGCCAGTGGCTTTTCCATCACCGGCGCGGTGTCGACGAAGACCTTCACGTCCGCTTCAGACCGGGCGGCAAAGCGCGTGGCAATTTCCTTCAAGCGTCCCTTGATCACGTCGTGATAGTCGCGATTGCGCGCATAGACCGAGATTGCGCCCTTTTCCGGCTGGTTCTGCAGTAACCGAGGGTCGGCATCCGGACCATAGTTCATGCCCAGCATGATGACAGAGCGCACGTCGGACCATAATGCGTCTGGACGCGCACGCCGATCACGGGTCTCTGCCATCCATTCCATCGTGCCGTGATGGCCGGCTGAGAGAAAGCCATCAAGCCCGGCTTCTATCTGTGGTGAAGATTGCGGAAGCGTAATGCGGCAGACATCGAAGCCCTGAGCCGCAGCCTCCTGCTTCACGAAAGCAGTCAGTTGACCGCAGATCCGGGCACTCGTGTCGATGGGGGCGCCATGCGCCATATTTCCTCCGTCAGACGATCGGACAGTCAGAAGTCCAGATCGGCATAATGCGACACGGGTGTCAGGCCGCGTACGCGCTCGGTCAGCAGCGGGCGGAAGGATGGCCGCGACTTCAGCCGCTGATACCATTCCTTGGCCGCAGGCAGGTCGGCCCAGTCGATCTCACCCATATAGTCGAGGATGGAAACGGCGGCGCCCGCTGAAAGGTCCGCATAGCTCAAACGGTCGCCCGCCAGCCACTGCCGTGATCCGGCCAGCCACGACAGATACTTCATATGTTGGCGAACATTGCCACGGGCTGTCCGCAACACTTTGGAGTCGGGTGCGCCGCCGCCAAGCGATGGCGGCATATGCACCTTGTGCACCAGTTCCCGCACCAGCGGGCGGGTGACATCTTGTTCCAGCTTCTGCAGGAACCATTCGGTCAGCCTGCGGATTTCGGCCCTGTGGAACGGATCTTCAGCCAGAAGCCGCCTGTCTCTTTTGAGGATGCCGTGAACCTCATCAAGGAACTCGGAGATCACAGTCGCGCCACATAAGGCACGCATGTTGTCGTCAATGTAGACCGGGATCGTTCCTGCGGGATTGATGGCCAGAAACTCCCGGCGCATCTCCCAGGTCTGCTCCTCGACGAAATCGACCTGGAAGCCGTATTCTGAGAGCACAAGCCGGATAAACCGAGACGCGGCGGACATCGGATGATGATATAATGTTGGCATGAGAACTTAAATTCGGTTTCGTTCAGTGTCGCTCGGCGCACATGATGAATGTGCCTCTGGCATCGCTATCAGCTTCCAAGCTATAGGAGCTTGGCACTTACAACACAAGTCAGTCCCATCTGCACACCTTGCCAAAAATTTTAAGGATCTTTTATGGACGCTCAATCGATTATCAGCGCGCTGGTGCTCGGCCTGATAGAGGGCCTGACCGAGTTTATTCCTGTTTCATCGACCGCGCACGTCCTGTTGGCGGGTCACTTCTTGGGCTTCGAATCGCCAGGCAACACCTTCGCGGTGCTCATTCAACTAGGTGCCATCCTTGCGATCCTGAGCGTTTACGCGACAAAGCTCATATCATTGGCCACAAGTCTTCCGTCGAGCCAGAAAAGCCGACACTTTGTCGGGGCGGTTCTGCTGGCCTTCCTGCCTGCGGCAGTGATCGGTGCCCTGGCGCATGACTTTATCAAGACGGTTCTCTTCGAGACGCCGATGTTGATCTGCGTTGTTCTGATCCTTGGCGGTTTTGTCCTGCTGTGGGTCGATCGGCTGGACTTGAAGCCGAAATATCACGATGTCATGGACTACCCGCTGCCATTGGCACTCAAGATTGGTCTGTGCCAGTGTGTGGCCATGATCCCCGGCACGTCGCGTTCCGGGGCAACGATTGTCGGCGCATTGCTGATGGGGACTGACAAGCGGTCGGCTGCAGAATTCTCGTTCTTCCTGGCCATGCCGACAATGGCCGGCGCCTTCGTGCTCGATCTTTACCAGAACCGCAATGCGATCAGCTTCGACGACGGCAGCCTGATTGCTATCGGCTTCATCATGGCATTCGTGTCAGGAGTTTTCGTGGTACGCAGACTTCTCGACTTTATTTCAAGACGTGGCTTCATGCCGTTTGCCATCTGGCGCATTGCCATTGGCTTTATCGGCCTGGTCTTGTTGTCGCTTGGTCATTGAGGAGATGGCGCCCTTCTTGAGGGCGCCTCATCCAGCCGTCAGTTGGCGGCGGCCGGGATAGAGCTGGTGCTGCAGGGGTCGATGCCGTAAGCGGGTGCGCAGTTGCCTTTGCGGGCTGCGAGAGTCGTCGGAGCCATGAATGAACCGGCGAGGATTACCATTGCCGCACACGCGAAAAAGAGTGCGATAGACTTGCCCATGTATAAGTCCTTCAAGGTATAAAATGCTGCCAGCCTCTGGCCAGCAGACGATCCAAATTGTGTCGCGCTGTTTACGAATTGCTAACGAAAACATCAATAGCGGTTTTTGATAAATCGCCCGTTAACAGAGCTAGGTTGTCGCTGCGATATTTTTGCAACGCAGGGCGATCCAGCATTCAGTTTAAGGCCGTTCTTATGCCGCTTTGCCGGAGCCGGTATATTGTCCCTGAGGACGGTACTGCACCAGATAAGAAGGCAAAATCGACGATAGAAGCGTCGGCGTGATGCCCATCCCTTCAAGTGTCAGACCCTTGGATTTGGCGTCCTCGGAGACAACATTGTTGCTTTTCAGCAGTGTCACCTGGTCAGAGGTCAACGGTGGCGTAATCAAAGGGATGGCAGACGCTATGCTGCCCATCAGAGAGGCAATTCCAAACGGCAGAGAAACCAGCGGGTTTTTGCGACCGATCGTGTGCAGCATAACCTCAAGACATTCGCGGAAGGTCAGCACTTCTCGTCCACCGAGTTCATAGGTCTCGCCAGCTGCAAGCTTTCCATCGACGGCGCGACCGACAGCTTCGGCGACATCCTCGACATAAACGGGCTGGAACTTCGTTTTGCCACCGCCGATCAGCGGCAGGATAGGTGAAAGGCGTGCCATGGCGGCGAATTTGTTGAAGAATCCGTCTTCTGGCCCGAAAATGATCGACGGGCGCAGGATAATCGCATCCGGCTTGATGCTCTTGATGGCCTGCTCTGCCTGACCCTTGGAGGCACCGTACACTGATGCTGAATTCACGTTTGCACCGATTGCGGAGATATGGGTCAGCGTAGCGCCGGCGGCACGCGCGGCTTCCGCGACGGCGCGCGCGCCGAAATCCTGTACGGAATCAAACGTGTTGCGCCCGCTTTCAAACAGGATGCCGACACAGTTGACCACATGATCGGCGTCGCGGACTGCGGCGTCTACGGAGTTGCGGTAACGCAGATTGGCTTGAACAAAAGAGATCTGCCCCACATTTCCCAAGGGCTGAAGAAAGCCCGCAAGATCCGGTCGGCGCACTGCAACGCGGATACGATATCCGCGCTGTGCGAGTGTTCGCACCACGTGACGCCCAACAAAGCCTGAACCGCCAAAAACAGTGACGAGTGGCGGAAGATTGGACAGTGTCATGATGTGTTCTCCGGAATGGCTTGACGGTCTGGCAATTCGACTTGCCGTTTCTTAGCCGAATCGCGTTGTCAGGGGAAGCCGCAAAGGATGCGGCCTTGGCGTCAAATACCTTCGACCACCATCATCTGCGCATCCGCGACTTCCTGGCGGATCTTGGCGGCGATCTGATATTCGGGCGAGTTATAGCAATCAACCGCTGCCTGCATGGACGGAAACTCGATGATCACGTTACGGGCGCGTGCCTTATCCTCCAGCGCGGTCACCGGACCACCGCGCGCGAGGAAATTGGCGCCGTATTTCTCGAAGGCCGGTTTCGCCGCAGCAACATAATCCTTGTAACGCTCGGTGTCGCGAACGTCGACATGTGCAATCCAGTATCCCTTGGCCATGATTTTCCTCCTGCTGGCATTTTCGCCGAATTTCTCAGCCAATTGTGCGCCCGGGTCAAGCGCGTTCATTTTGTGGTCAGCTTGATGGGTTACCTTGCCGTCAAGTTGACTTGAAAGCCGAAGTGACAAACTGCCATGCCAGTTCAGAAAAAAAGTCTGCGAAACTCACTTGTTTTTGCGGCAGTATGCACAGCTTACTGTCTCGCGCCTGCAGGCGGTTGGGCTGATCAATCCGGTTCCAGCGAGGTCAAGGCCTGCAGCGCCGATTTCTATGCCAAACTGCGGTCTCCCGTGAAGAAAGACGACAACACCATAAAAGTCGATTGCAACATCGATCTCAAACCAGGCGAAGTCATCGCCCGCAAGCTGGACTTTGCCGGTGCCGAGGCGTCCGGCACCTCGCTGGATTGTCATGGAGCGACGCTGGGCACCAAGGCCTCGAAGCCAAGCTCCAAATCTCCGATCATTGCCATCCGGTCGGTGAAAAAACGGAAGGGTGACGGTAACGGTGACGGCTGGAGCGTGCCGCAGGGGATTACGATCCGCAATTGTAAGATCGTTGGCAATCTTCGCCTTATCGGTCTGGGGATCTCGGGCGAGGCTGAGGAAGTGCGGAAGTCTTCGCTTCATCGCAACCACACCGAAAATGCCCAGGCAAATGCGCCGTCCGATATCCTGATCAGCAAGGTCACCATCGAGGCGACCGGCGGCATTCCACTTTACTTCGGTCCAGGGGTCACCCGAACGACCGTGGAAAAATCGACATTGCGCGGCAAGAGCAGCAAGACCGCCGTCTATCTGGATGCAGAGTCGGCCAACAATGTCCTCGACAGAAACACCTTCGCGGTAAAGACGTCACTGCGCGAGCAAGTGGCGATTGATGGATCCGCGAAGAACCGCATCACCAACAACCGGTTCGATGATCCGGTGAGAGGCGGTATTTATGTCTACCGCAATTGCGGGGAGGGCGGAACGATCCGCCATCAAAAGCCGCAATATAATGAGATCATCGGCAATACATTCACCTATGATCATTTTCGGCTTGCTGCACCGGCGATCTGGCTCAATCACCGCGATGTAGGTAAGCTGTACTGCAAACTGAACCCGAAATATCCATTTGGCAGCAGCCTGGACTGGCACGATTTTGCCAAGCACAATCTTGTCAAGGACAACCGCTTCAAGGGTCCCTGGTCGCTTCGGATTGTCAACTTCGACGACACCAATAAGATCACGGGCAATAAGTGACCTTTACCGGGACAATTTGATCAGCTTGAAAGCGCTGCATCCATTTCCGAGAGAATGGCGCAGGCTGCGGACAGTGGATCGGCAGCCTTCACGATAGGCCGACCGACAACGAGATGGCTGGAGCCAGACTTCAATCCTTGGGTAGGTGTCATGACGCGCTTCTGATCGCCCTTGTCTGCGCCGACGGGTCGAATGCCGGGTGTGACGACAGCTAAGCTTGGTCCGACGATCTTTCTGACCGCACTTGCCTCTTCTGCGGAGCAGACAATGCCACCCATGCCCGCCTGAAGCGCTTGTTCAGCACGACGGAGCACCAGCGTGTGCGGATCATATTCATAGCCGGCATCGGTGAGATCCCGTTCATCCATGGAGGTGAGGACGGTAACCCCCAGCAAGCACAGGTCGGATCCCCTGGCGGCATCCACGGCAGCGCGCATCGCCTTTGGGTACGCGTGGAGGGTCAGCATGGTCATGCCCATCTTGACGATATTTTCGACCGCAGATGCGACCGTATTGTCGATGTCGAGCAGTTTCATGTCGAGAAAGATCTTCTTTCCCGCTTGCGCCAGTTCCTTGGCAAAGTCGAGGCCACCAGCGAATGCCAGCTGATAGCCTACCTTGTAAAATAAGACGTCGTCGCCAAGCGTTACGACCATTTTTTCGGCTTCGGCGACTGTTGGAAGATCAAGGCCGACGATAAGCTTTTCACGCGCTGTCATGATGCGGAAACCCCTGCCATTTTTCGATGGATGTCAACTCGCATGAGTGCCCGAGCTTCGCAAGAGGCAACAGGGAAACCCACATTGCTCTTTAGACAATATCGACATTTTACGTTGGGCTCAGCCGCGACTGTAGATCCACAATTGCGCAGGCGGAATATTGCGCACGACGAAGTCGAAATGGCGGATGGTGTAGCGGTCCGGATTGGCAATAATGGGGGACACGGGGCCGTAGGTAATCTGCATCACCGGTCTGCCTGGAGGCATCCGGTCGAGAAGATCTTCCAGAAGGGCAATGCGCGATTGCATCGGAAAGCTCAAAAGCGGCACAGCTGAGATGACGGCGTCAAATGTCTGGTCTGCCGCCTTGCCGAGGGACGCCTTGAGGTCGAATGCGTCTCCATGCACGAAATTCACACCTGGATAGCTTGTCAGGAGATGGTGATAGAAGTCGCTGGAATATTCGATGGAATACAGCTTTTCAGGTGCAATGCCGCGAGCAAGGATTGCTTTGGTGATCACGCCAGTTCCGGGACCCAGCTCCAGCACAGGCAGGCCTGAGCTCGGGTTGACGACGCTCGCCATCCTTTTGGCGGTGATGGACGAAGTGGGTACAATAGCTCCGACACTTTTCGGCCCCTGCATCACGCCTTTGAAGAAGCGGATCTCTTCATCGAACTTCTTCTCGAAGCGTTGTTTCAACCCCAATGCCATAGACGTCTCCCTGTACTCTTCCGCACATCATGTACGTGAAAAATCATGTTGGCTGCCTTTGTCGCAAAAACAAGGCGAAACGACGCTATGGAGATATATTTATGGCGATGCCTAGACCCGCATTGGCATCAAAACATAAATAGCATCATCACCGGCCGTATCCCGGATCAATGTCGGCGAACCCGCGTCGGCCAAGAGAAAAATCGCGTCATCGCCAGAAAGTTGCGCCGTGATGTCAAGGAGGTATTTGGCGTTGAAGCCGATCTCCATGGTGTCGTTTTCATAGCCGACGGCAAGCTCTTCCGTCGCGCTGCCGGAATCCGGGTTGTTGACGGCCAGCACAAGATGGCCTTCCGAGAGAGACAGCTTGACCGCACGTCCCCGTTCCGACGAAATCGTCGAGACACGGTCGACCGCATGCGCGAAAGTCTGGCAGTCCACGCGCATTTCCTTGTCGTTATTCGCCGGAATGACGCGCTGGTAATCGGGGAAGGTGCCGTCGATTAGCTTGGAGGTGATCACCACGCCACCGATTGTCAGGCGGATCTTCGCATCGGAAAGTTCAATCGTGACGATCAGGTCCGGATTGTCCATGAGCTTCTGCAGCTCGCCAACGGTCTTGCGTGGAATGATAATACCCGGCATTCCTTCGGAACCCGAGGGGGCGTCGATGTCGGCGCGCGCCAGACGGTGACCGTCCGTTGCAACGGCGCGAAGCTTGAGGTCGTTGCCGGCCTCGATCGTGTGGAAAAAGATACCGTTCAGGTAATAGCGCGTTTCCTCGGTCGAGATCGCAAACTGTGTGCGATCGATCAGCATCTTGAGGTCGCTGGCCTTCACCTTGAAGGAGTGGCTGAAATCGCCGGTTGTCAGATCTGGGAAATCGGTCTCCGACAGGCATTGCAGCGAAAACTTGGAGCGTCCGGAGGCGACAGTCATCGCCGTGCCGTCAGGATTGGTCGACAGCAGGACTTCCGAACCATCGGGAAGCTTGCGCACGATTTCGTAGAGAAGATGCGCAGGAACCGTTGTCGCGCCGGCCTGTTCGACCATGGCCGGTGTCGCCTCGGTGATTTCGAGATCAAGGTCGGTTGCCTTCATGTCGAGGTTTGCACCCTCGGCGCGCAGCAACACGTTGGACAGGATCGGAATGGTATTGCGCCGCTCGACCACCCGGTGGACATGGTTCAGCGATTTGAGAAGGTTGGACCGTTCAAGAGTAATACGCATCGACGCTACCGTTTTCGACCTTGCGCGGACAGGGACCCGTCCGCCGAATTGTTCTTCCGGCCTTCAAAGGCCAGTTCAATATGGACCGGCAAAATGGCAGCAAACTGCCGCGAAATGCAAGTGCCTTGGACGCCATCGACCAATTGGGGCGCGGAAATCACAGGCGATGCACAGAAGAATTGCCGCACTTGCGAATTGAACGATGCTCCACCATAAAGATCGAAGGGCCAACAGGCCGACCAAACGCCAAGGATGCCGCGCTTGAAAAATGAAAACGGCCGTCCTGCACGGACCTACCGTCTGAACGATACAGCTGTCACGCCAAGGCCACTCGAATGTGCGCTTTATCTCGTGGCAACGCCGATCGGCAATCTGGGCGACATCACGCTTCGGGCGCTGGAGACACTGGCCGCAGCAGATGTTCTTGCCTGCGAGGATACACGTGTCACACGGGTTCTGCTTGACCGCTTCGGCATTACGACTCGGCCCTACGCTTACCACGAGCACAATGCAACAGAGGTCGGACCAAAGCTGATCGAGGCACTGGCATCGGGTAAGTCGGTGGCACTGGTTTCCGACGCGGGCACTCCTCTCGTCTCGGATCCGGGCTACAGACTTGGCCAGCTGGCAATCGAAGCCGGGCTTCGCGTCGTGCCGATCCCCGGAGCGTCGGCGCCGCTTGCGGCCCTCGTCGGTTCCGGTTTGCCGAGTGACGCCTTTCTCTTCGCCGGTTTTCTTCCGCAAAAAGACAAGGCCAAACGGGATCGGCTGACAGAACTGATGGCGGCGCCTGCGACATTGATTTTTTTCGAGTCTCCTAATCGCATAGGCGCGACGCTTGCAGCCGCGGCCGACGTGTATGGGAGCGAACGTCCCGCAGCAGTTTGTCGCGAACTGACGAAGACATTCGAGGAATTCCGCCGGGGAACGCTCGGCGAACTCGCCGAATTTTACGGCGGTGACAGGAATGTCAAAGGAGAGGTGGTTCTGGTGATTGGGCCGCCACTGCCGTCTGCACCGCCGGAAGGAGCTGAGGTTGATGCTATTTTGATGCAATTGCTGGCGGAACTGCCGTCAGCCAAGGCAGCATCAGAAGCGGCGCGCCTGACGGGCTTGCCGCGCAAGGAGCTTTATCAGCGTCTGTTGGAGCTGAAAGAGAGATCGGGTGACAAACAATAGGCCGGACCGCAGTCGTAAAAAGGCCGAACGGCGGGGACACTTCGCCGAATATGTTGCCACCCTCTATCTCATTTTGAAGGGCTATCGTGTTCTGGCATTGCGTTACAAGACGCCGCTGGGTGAAATCGACATTGTTGCGCGAAAGGGGGATGTGGCCGTCTTCGTCGAGGTCAAATCGCGCAGAGACCCGAGGGCGGCGATCGATGCAGTGACCCCATCAGCCCAGCGTCGGATCCGTGCGGCGAGCGATCTGTGGCTCGCGCGACGTGCCGATGCCAGCGAGCTTTCGCAGCGCTACGACATTATCGCGGTGTTACCACGGACATTGCCAAGGCATTTTATTGACGCCTTCTGAGGTCGGCGAACTGGCGCATATATTCCCCCCGCAATCGCAGGTCTGCATTGTAATATATCTGTCACCAAACTGTTATTGAGGCGTCACGAGACCTCACTATTGCGATCCGCATCCCCAATTCAGGCGGAGAGGATTTTACCATGTTCAAGAAACTTTCGATGGCCGCGCTGGCTGTCAGCTTCACGGCGTCGTCGTCGCTTGCCGCCACCAATATTACCTGGTGGCACGGCATGGGCGGTCGCAACGGCGAAGTCATCAACGAAATCTCGCAGAAGTTCAACGAAGCGCAGAGCGAATGCTCCCTGACTCCGGTATCCAAGGGCACGTACGAAGAAGCGCTTGCTTCGGGGATCGCCGCTTTCCGTTCAGGCGAACAGCCGAACATCCTTCAGGTTTTTGATGCCGGTGCTGCCACCATCATCAACGCCAAGGGCGCGACCATTCCCGCCGAAGATCTGATCAAGAACGCCGGCTATGACTTTAATCGTGACGATTTCATTGAAGGCGTTCGCTACTTCTATGCCGACTCAGACGGCAAGTTCGTTGGCATGCCTTTCAACTCCTCGGCGCCGATCATGTATATCAACGACGAGGCCATCAAGAAGGCTGGTGTCGAAGCGCCCAAGACTTGGGAAGAGTTCGAAGCGATTGCGCCCAAGATCAAGGAAGCCGGCTATATTCCGCTCGTCCAGTCGCAGCTGACCTGGGAGTTCACCGAGAACTTCTTCTCACGTCACAACATTCAGTTTGCGTCGAACAACAACGGTTACGACAGCGTTCAGGATACGACGATCAACGTTACCGATCCGAACCACGTCATGATGTATGAGAAGCTGAAGGCCTGGTACGACGAAGGCTATTTCGGCTACTACGGTGCCGGCTGGTCCGATAACCAGAAGCCTTTCGAAGAAAACAAGGTCGCCTTCTGGATCGGCTCTTCAGGTTCGTTCGGTGGACTGCAGAAAACGGCCCAGATGCCTTTCTCGGCAACTTTCCTTCCTTACTGGAAGTCGATCATTCCTGAAGGTGTACACACCTTTATCGGTGGCGCTGCACTGTTTGCCATGTCCGGCAAGTCTGACGCTGAAAACAAGTGCACTGCGTCCTTCTTCCACTTCCTGACTTCGCCTGAGATCCAGAAGTTCTACCATCAGGCGACTGGCTACGTGGCGATCACCAAGGAAGCCTACGCGCTTGCCAAGTCGGAAGGCTACTACAAGGAAAAGCCTGCCGCTGAAGTTGGTATCGAGCAGCTTTCCCTGCCGGGCGGCAATTGGGACAAGGGCTATCGCCTTGGCTTCTATCCGCAGATCCGCTCTGTGATGGAACGCGAATACAACCGCATCTTCTCTGGCGAAACCACACCGAAGGACGCCATGGAAACCATCAAGAAGGAAGGCGACGAATTGCTCGCACGCTTCGCCAAGACCGCTGGCTGATTGCCAAAGTCTCGAATTGAAAAGGGTTCCGGGGGTGCTGCACCCCCGGGCTTTTCAGTAAAAAAGGGTTCCTCATGAAGCGCGTGCAGTTCAACTCGCCGGTTCTCCCCTACCTGTTTCTGTTGCCGCAGATGCTGGTCGTGGTCATCTTCTTCTATTGGCCGTCGGTGCAGGCGATCGAGTCCTCCTTCTATATCGAGGACCCTTTCGGCTTCGGTTCCACCTTCGTTGGAGCTGCGAACTACATGGATGCTCTTCTGTCCGTGGAGTACCAGAAAATTGCGCGCTTCACGCTCGTCTTCACCATCCTTGTGACGTTTCTTTCTTTGTCGATCGGTCTGCTGCTTGCCGTAAAGGCCGATGCCGTCATTCGGGGCAACGCAACGTATAAAACCTTGCTCATCTGCGTTTATGCGATTGCGCCGCCAGTGGCAGGATTGATCGGCATGATGTTTTTCGACCAGCATATCGGTCCGTTTGTCCAGATGGCCTCGTATCTCGGCTGGGACATGAAGGTCGGTATCAACTATTTCGATACCGCATTTGCAATGGTCACCGTCGCTGTCTGGAAACAGATCCCGTATAATTTCATCTTCGTGCTTTCCGGATTGCAGGGCATTCCGGCCTCCATTCGCGAGGCGGCAGCCATTGACTGTCGTTCAAGCAGTCGGCGATTCTGGACTGTCATTTTGCCGCTTTTGACGCCAACCGCATTCTTCCTTCTGATCATCAATATTACCTATGCGTTGTTCGACACCTTCTCGGTCATCGACGTCATGGTGAAGGACAAGGCAGCCAACAATCCTATTACGCTGGTCTACAAGGTATTCCTTGATGGCTTCCGCGGCAACGATCTCGGCTCCTCATCGGCGCAGTCGGTGATTTTGATGGTGGTCGTGTTTGTCCTCACCATCGTCCAATTCCGCTTCATCGAGCGGCGCGTTCATTACGGTTGAGGACAGACAAGATGTACAAGACCAAATTCTGGGACCATCTCGTTCTCATGGTGGGTGTGGTGTTCATGCTGACCCCGGTCGTGGTGGCGTTCATGACCTCCACGCATGAAGCCGCCGATATCCACATGAAGGGACTGATGCTCACCTGGGGCGGACACTTCACCGATACCTATGAGGCAGTTCTCACCAAAAAAGGCGGCTTTACCGGTCAGGTGACCGGCGCTCGGATGGTGCTCAACTCGCTCATTCTGGGGCTCGGCTTCGCCATCGGCAAGATCGTGCTGTCCATGTTGGCGGCCTATGCGATCGTCTATTTTCGCTTTCGCTTCGCGACACTGGCCTTCTGGATGATTTTCACCACGTTGTTGCTTCCTTTGGAAGTGCGCATCGTCCCATCCTATCAAGTGGCAAGCCAACTTGGCATGCTCAACAGTTATTCCGGCTTGATCGTGCCGCTGCTGGCATCGGCGACCGGCACCTTCTTCTTTCGGCAATTCTTCAAGTCTGTCCCGGATGAATTGCTCGAGGCTGCACGGATCGACGGCGCAGGTCCCTTCAAATTCTTCATCGATATCTTGCTGCCGATATCGCGTACGATGATCGCGGCAGTGTTCATCATCATGTTCGTCTATGGATGGAACCAGTATCTCTGGCCGTTGCTGGTGACGACCGATGAGACCTATTACACGTTGATGCGGGGCATCAAGCAGATCCTGCAGGTATGGATCGGTTCCCAGATCCCCGACTACAATGAAGCCTTCGCGCTCGCCGTGCTGGCACTTCTGCCCCCATTGTTGATTGTCGTCGTCTTCCAGAGTTGGTTCATCAAGGGCCTGACCGAAAGCGACAAATAAGAGGTAAGCGTCCCATGGCGTCGATTGCAATTGAACACGTTTCGAAGATCTATGATGGCGGCGTCCGCGCCGTAAAATCGGTCGACATCGATATCGTCGATGGAGAGTTTATCGTCCTTGTCGGCCCGTCCGGCTGCGGCAAGTCGACTTTGTTGCGAATGGTTGCCGGACTTGAAGACATATCCGAGGGCACGGTTCGCATCGGCGACCGCGTGGTCAACCAAGTGGAACCTGCCGACCGCGACATCGCCATGGTGTTTCAGAACTACGCGCTCTATCCGCATATGACAGTCTATGACAATCTCGCCTATGGCCTGAAAAACCGGAAAACACCCAAGGACGAGATCGCAGCCCGGGTTGCCGAGGCAGCGCGCATGTTGGAGCTTGAGCCCTATCTCAAGCGTAAGCCGAGAGCACTTTCAGGCGGGCAGCGCCAGCGCGTTGCAATGGGGCGAGCCATCGTGCGCAAGCCGGCGGCCTTTCTCTTCGATGAGCCGCTCTCCAATCTCGACGCCAAACTTCGCGTGTCCATGCGCGGCGAAATTCGTCGTCTCCAGCGCCGTCTCGCAACCACTGCGATCTATGTAACCCACGACCAGCTGGAGGCCATGACACTGGCGGACCGTCTGGTCGTTTTGAACGGTGGTGCAATCGAGCAGATTGGAACCCCGCTGGAGGTTTATCACCAGCCAGCATCCACTTTTGTCGCAAGCTTCATCGGTTCGCCGGCCATGAACCTTTTGAATGGTACGGTCGAAGGGTCTCGTCTTAGCATAGGCTCTTCGCAGATCGAACTCGGTGCCACGATCAGCGAGGCTGGACCAGTGACGATCGGTATTCGCGGAGAGGATCTGTCGATTGCGACCGACCCGGAGCATGCCATGCTGAGGCTGGAAGTGGATTACGTGGAGGAACTTGGTGCGCAGCGTCTCGTTCATGGACTGCTGGGCGATCAAGCCCTGACGGCTGTACTGCCGACCGAAGTCACCATATCGGGCCGGATGCCTCTTGCCGTTACCGTCGACCGGTTGCATTTCTTCAACGCCGATACGGGCAAGCGGATCGCGACACCGTTTCAGCGTTCCGTGACAGCGGAGCTGGGGCAGGTGGAGATCAATGCACCGGCAGAAGTTCTGTAAATATCCCAAATGCCTGCCCGGTCCCCAACGCTTTCGATGGTTACAAGTCTAACAATCCGCTGAACATGTATTTTACCGGGTAATGATAGCGTCGAAGGATCAGAACGTCTTTCGAGGGGGCAGGTATCATGCCGATCAAACTTCTTATTGCCGGGTTGGCCGGGACCATGGCAATCCGCAATGGCTATCGGCAGGCGCCGGTCGCACCGCCGCTTGTGGCCGCAAGCAGCGGGCTTCTGGCGTTGGAAGCGGCACCAATCAAGCCCGAGTGGATCATTCGCGGCACACCTGTCGCGCGGCTTGCCCATCATTCTTCCAGCGATGACGGGGGCGGTATGACAGCTGTTTGGGACTGCACAGCAGGCGAGTTTCGCTGGTTTTTCGGTTGGGATGAGACGGTCGTCATCCAGGAGGGCGAAGTTCATGTTACAGCCGAAGATGGCACGCAGCGTCTCTTGAGGGCCGGTGACATTGCCTATTTCCGTGGGGGAACCTGGGCCGTATGGCGTGTCGATAACTATGTACGAAAGATAGCATTTCTGCGTCGGCCTTTGCCTTTTCCGCTTGCAATTGCGCGTAAAATAAAGGCTGCGATACGCCCCTCTAAACAGCCAGGCATTGACGCGTGACCATGATGGATCTGCGGGCCGGCTAATTCACGTCCGGGCCGTTGCCTTTGCAGTTGGCTCGCCCTAAATCAGGGTGGGTTTCAATGAGGTTCTGGCAATGGCAAAAATTACATCCGTCGCGGTTCAGATGGACCACGTCTCTGGCATCAATATCGCCGGCGATTCTACATTCGCCATGAGCCTTGAGGCGCAGAACCGCGGCTACAAGCTTTTTCACTACACACCAGATCGCTTGGCCATGCGCGATGGCAAGGTTTTTGCGGTTGTAGAGCCGATGGAACTGCGCGACGAGAAGGGCAATCATTTCACCCTTGGTCAGCCCGAGCGGATCGATCTGTCGACTATGGATGTGGTTCTGCTGCGTCAGGATCCGCCCTTCGACATGGCCTATATCACCTCCACCCATTTGCTGGAGCGTATCCATCCGAAGACACTGGTGGTGAATGATCCGGCCTGGGTTCGCAATTCGCCAGAGAAGATCTTCGTTACCGAGTTTGCCGATCTGATGCCGCCGACGCTCATTACCAAGGACGGTGATGAGATTGCGCGTTTTCGTCAGGAAATGGGCGATATCATATTGAAGCCGCTCTACGGCAATGGCGGAGCCGGCGTTTTCCATTCCAGCAAGGATGACCGCAACTTTACCTCGCTACTGGAAATGTTCGGCCAGATGTACCGCGAACCCTATATAGCGCAGGCCTATCTGCCCGCGGTACGCAAGGGTGACAAGCGCATCATTCTGATTGACGGCGAACCGGTTGGCGCCATCAATCGTGTGCCTGCCGAAACAGACAGCCGTTCCAACATGCATGTCGGTGGTCGTGCAGAAGCAACCGAACTGACTGCACGGGAAATGGAAATCTGCGTACGCATCGGGCCGGCGCTGCGCGAACGCGGATTCATTCTGGTCGGCATCGATGTGATCGGCGACTATATGACCGAGATCAACGTCACCTCTCCAACTGGAATTCGAGAAGTGAAAAACTTCGGAGGCGCTGACATTGCCGCCTTGATGTGGGATGCGATCGAGAAGAAGCGCGCCTAGGTTATCCGAGACTCCTTCTCTCTGGACACGTTTTGTTCTTGTCGCTCAACCGCTTACAACCCAAATGCTCGCTTGGGTTTAAGTTGTTCGCTAAATGTTCTTGTTTTTCGCGGGAAATGATGTCACCTTGCAACCTGTTGTCCGCGAAAGATGTATTTCGTGGTCCTCTCCGGGTGGATTGGGGCAGGCAATGGTTGCACGTGTCAGTACAGTTGCATTTCAGGGAGTCGATGGCGTTCCGGTCGATGTTCAGGTCATGGTCGCGCCTGGAAAGGTCGGCATGCAGATCGTCGGATTGCCCGACAAGGCAGTGGCCGAGAGCCGAGAACGGGTACAGGCGGCACTCCACGCCTCTGGCCTGGCACTGCCGGCAAAGCGCGTAACGGTCAATCTCGCGCCAGCGGATTTACCCAAAGAAGGCTCTCATTTCGACTTGCCGATTGCGCTTGGTCTTATGGCGGCACTCGGTGCCATTCCAGCGGACGCCCTGCAGGATTATGTCGTGATCGGGGAGTTGAATCTGGACGGCACCATTGCTCTGGTCGCCGGCGCACTTCCTGCGGCAGTCGCCGCCAACGCCATGGGCAAGGGACTGATCTGCCCTGCCGATAGCGGATCGGAAGCTGCTTGGGCCGGCGCCGATATCGACATCTTGGCACCCAGAAGCCTGATTGCGCTCGCCAATCATTTTCGTGGCACACAGGTGCTGAGCAGGCCCGAGCCGGTCGTACGCGCTTTGCCAAAAAACGTGCCGGATCTGGCAGATATAAAGGGGCAGGAAAGTGCCAAACGTGCGCTTGAGGTCGCGGCCGCAGGAGGCCACAACCTCTTCATAATAAGAACGAATGCCCCACGTTGAACAACCTGGGCACAGGCTGCGGGCTCCAAGTTTATGTGGCTCTGGCCAAATTAAGCTATTTTTACACGCGATTTAGGCTTTCCGAGCGCACGTATCGATTGTATCGTTGTCAGATATTCAAGCATGTAAAGAACGTTCGAAGAAGCTGGAAGGGGGCGTCATGAACAGCTGGGCATTACTGGCGGCTTCACTGGGATACTTGCTTTTGGGGTCAGCGGAGGCATTTGCACTTGGAAGCAAATGCGACGCAAACGAAATAAAGGATGTGAGGACAAAGTATCCATTCATCAGCGATTGGGCAGTTCTTAAGCATAGGAGTGCTTGTCCTACCGTAGATGATAGCTCGTTTCCAATTGTAGTTAAACGAAGTCAGCTTTCTAAGCAGTTATACGTGTGGTTGAGGATCCAGGGAGATGAATATTATATATCAAATTTGCGAACTGATCCGGAGTTTAAAATAAAGATATACCAAAAAGATGATGTCGTAGAAAATGAAAGAATTATAAGTATGGGTAACTTGAAGAGAAAAATTGCTCTGATGGAGGCCCGGTCTGAGTCCAACGGTGGCAGATTCGATTGGAGGGTAGACGCCAATTATACCGCTTGGTCTATCCCAGGCGAATATGCGCTAGAGGTAAGCTTGGATGGACGTAAGATATGTCTGATAGATGGCCGGTGCGCATTGACATTTAAGATCTCAAATTGAGCCGACGGAGATTGTTGTGGGAGACGAAGAGGAACGTGGAGCTAAGGCCGATGCTTCTTCGAGGACTGAAAATAGTCTCGACGATGAAAAGGCTGATGATCAGGGGCAAGGTAATCCTGCGCTAACTGGAGATAATGCCGTAACGCAGCTGCCGCAATTCTCTGAGCAACAAGCTGACGAGCTTAAACCGAAAGATATGGTAGATTCTGGTCCGGAAGTCGGTGAGTGCGTTAGTGCAAGCAAGCCGGACCGAATTTTGTTGAATGCCGTGGAAGACTGTAAGGTTCTATACTCGTATTGTGCTCGGCAAGGTGGTGATAAGTTTGGTAAAGGCTTGGAAGGGTTTGTTGATACGGTAGCCGCAATCGACAGGCGAAAATATGTTAATGACGATGTGCAAAATGTATATCTGTATCTGAATACTCTTACCAACGCTGCATATCCGGCCACACCTGCATCAATTCGCGGAACATTTTTTGCCAATATAATCGGTGTAGATGCCCATAAAAGCAGTAATGAACGACTAAATACATCGTTACGCACCGTTGAGAGGTTGGCTATATGTTGTTTTGTGCTGACAGTTTTGTTGGCGCTGTATGTTTCACTTACAGATAGCATAGCCAAAAATGCTAATAATTTAAGTGTCGAGTATCTATTGTTGAATGGGGGGCAGACCAAAGGTACGCGACTGGAGGGCGTAGAGGGTCTTTCTTCATTTGATGACGCGAGGGACAAAGGCGAACCTAATCAAGACAACTCGGCAAACGATATTGGAATTGAAGAATCTGCTGAAACGCTCAAGAATGCCCCTGAGAGTGGTGACGGCGGATCAGAGAATAAAGTCGAAAAAGGGCTACCGGATGACGCGAAAGCGAATGCTGCTGTTGCTCAGCAAAAGAATGAATCAGGAAATGACAAGGAAGTTGGAGATACTTTAACGAAGGAAGATCTGATTCGTACTGCACTTCAGCAGGTCGGAAAAGAAATAAAATATTTTCAACAGACGTTGTCGTTTTTTACTGCCTACTTGGTGCCAGAAGGCGCTAGCTCATCAGTAACCGCTCGGGGACAGATTTATGTTCAGAGTTATATAAACTCAGTGATGACTAATTCTGTAATGCCAGTTCTGGCATCAATTTTAGGCGTCGTTGTTTTCATTATGCGCGACGCGAGCCGCAGATTGGAAAGTGTCTCGCTTTCTCCCCTCCAATCAAGTGGCTATAGACCTAGATTAATACTCGGTGTCATCGCGGGCCTGGCCGTGGGGTGGTTCACAAGTAATGGTGACTCGAGCGTAGTAGGAGCGCTGTCTCCAACCGCTGCCGCATTCGCCATCGGATACTCTACCGAAATCCTTTTTAACATTTTGGATTCACTTCGGCAGGGGTTGGGATCGAAAGAATAGGTGTGGACGGGTCAAATGTAGAGGGCATGCCAATGTGGAATTTCCGGGTGGCAGGTTTTCCTCTCTCCAGTGTAGCAATGGAAGAGGTTGGGGCTCTGTTAGATATCGAACCCGCAAAACTCTGGGCAATAATGGAAATTGAAGCTCGGAACTGCGGTTATCTAGCTGATCGACATCCAGTAATTTTATTTGAGCGGCACAAATTCCATGGCTTCACGGCGGGGAGATTTGACTCGCTCGCTCCAGATCTCAGCAACTCTAAGGCAGGAGGGTACGGACGAGGTGGCAGAAGTCAGTATGAAAAGTTGCTGAGGGCAGCAGAGTTTGACCGAGACGCCGCGCTTATGAGTTGTTCGTGGGGACTGGGACAAGTCATGGGTTATCACTTCGGACTAGTCGGCTATGAGACAGTTGAAGATTTCGTGCAGAATATGTTCGCGTCTGAGGCGGCACAACTCACTGCGATGGCTAAGTACATTAGTCAGACAGGAGCCCGAAGTTTCCTGGCCAAAGATGATTGGGCTTCGTTCGCAAGAGTCTACAACGGGCCAAATTATGCGATAAATCAATATGATCTGCGCCTGGATGGTTCGTTCAAAAAATTCAAGATTGGCCCACTACCTGACCTGAAGGTTCGCGCAGCGCAGATTTTGCTGACCTACCTCGGATATAACCCGGGACCGATTGACGGTTGGTGCGGGCGTCTCACTTTGATGGCAATAAACCAATGGAGACATTCGCGTGGCCAAGAAGAAGTTGAGGCTATATCAGTTGGTGATGTGGAAATTCTGCAAGCATGCTTCTTATGAATCCAGAACAATGGCTCCGCTAGCAGCTATTCTACCCACCACCAGCGAGGTCTGCTCTGTTTCCTTATATGGCTATTGTTGGTAGTCCAGCGAATATTGGGAGTTTGAAGACGCGTAGGTTATGCATGGCGCAAACAGATTCTGTGGAGTCCACCGGCCACAGGCGCCCTGTTAAAAACTATCGACACGTGGCAGCCGTTCAATCGCACCGGCTTTCCGCATATCGCTTCGCCGCTGATGAAGTTCCTTGGTCTGAAGATATTTTTCGTTGAAATGCCGAGTGGGTCTCAGGTTATGATTGTATATCCGAATCGGAAGCAATTAGAGGTGGACGACCTTGACCAGAACTCTCTCGACTACTCGGCCTGTTGTGGACATGCGGGAGTACAATTTCGGTCAAGAGCTGGCACACGTTCTGTCGCCTTCTCGACCGCTACAGTCGGAGGAACTGCTACGGGGGCGTGAACAGCAACTGTCGGGTATACGTAAGGCACTCTATGCACCGGGCAGACATGCATTTATCCATGGATTTAGGGGTGTTGGGAAGTCCTCGCTTGCACAGACAGCGGCCTATTCCCTGTCTTCAGCTGAGCAGGATCCTATCTTGCTGGGATGCGACAGAACTCAAACTCTCCATAGTATCGTGAGAGACCTCTTCGAAGAAGTAGTTGATAGAAAACCGAGTATCGAAAAAGTCATCAAGGAAGGCGGCATTGGGGCTAGTTTGGCTGGGTTGCTACTTCAAGGCAAAGTCGCAACTCATGAAGCTCCTGCCCAGATCCCCATCACCACCAATGAGGCTGTTAGACTGGTTCGTTTCTTGTGTGAGAACTACAGTAACCAGTTGGTCATTGTCGTTGATGAGTTCGACCAGATTCAAAGTGTGTCCGAACAGGAAAGCTTCGCGAACTTCATAAAGCACCTATCCGATGCCCATGTGTCAGCCCGGTTCATATTCTGCGGAATTGGTGAGAGTATCGATGCACTGATGGCGGCACATGGTAGTGCCGATCGATACTTCCACACCGTAAGTCTTGAGAGACTAGGATGGGATGGGCGAATTGAGATCATTGCTTCAGCCGCAGACAAGCTCGGGATCATCATTGACGACACCACGGCTTACCGAATAGCCAAGATATCGGATGGCTTTCCGCATTATGTGCATCTCATTTCTGAGAAACTGTTCTGGAGGGTGTTCTCGGCAAAAAATGGTGGTTACGTCACAGGAGAACTCTTCGAGGCGGCGATGAATGACGCGAGTGACGCAATGGAGATGAAACTTAAGCAACCCTATGAAGCAGCAACAAGGAAATATACCAACGACTACGAGCCTGTATTGTTTGCAGTGGCTGATGGCCATGAACTTCAACGCCGAAGCGCCGACATTTTCGATTCATATCTTCGAATTATGAATTCACTACAGCGCGAGGCTTTGCCCAGGCCGAAGTTTAATACCCGGATGAATACACTCAAGGGGCCAGGTTACGGATCAATTCTGAGTGCAACGCGATCTGGCTGGTACGAGTTTACCGAGAAGGTCATTAGGGGATATGTCCGATTGCGTGCTGAGCAATGCCGAGTCCTGCTTGAAGTGGATCATCCAATTGCGAAGCGAAAGCTTGGATGGAATGGTGACTCCTAATCGTGCTCGAGCCGAAAACACATTATCACAACCTGAAGCGCACACATGATGGACATTCAGTCGTGCCTGAGTATCCTGAAAACACTTGAGCGGCTGATTGCTAGTGCCTCGACAATTTGATCTGCAGTCTTGCCTTCAGCCTTGAGCCGCCTGACATCCCCAGCCTTCCTCTGAGCAGTTGGTGCACGGCCCTTGTACTTCCCCTCCTCCTTGGCCTTGGCGATGCCCTCACGTTGCCGCTCAAGCATGATCTCCCGTTCGAACTCAGCAATGGACCCTAGCAGGTTCATCATAAGCTTGCCGGTAGGGGTCGAGGTGTCGATTCCCAGTGCCAAGACCTTCAAGGTGACCTTCTTGGTCTCAAGCAGGTCTCTAATCCTTACGAGGTCAGCCATGGAACGGGCTAAGCGGTCCAGCTTGGTCACGACAAACACGTCATCTTCACGAGCATATTCAATGGCCCGCTCAAGCTCTGTCCGGTTCTTGTCGACTGACGATACTTGCTCCTGAAAAACCTTCTGGCAACCAGCAGCCTCAAGGTCACGAAGCTGGGCTGCGAGGCCGTAAGTCTGGTCGAGGGTCGAGGTGCGGGCATAGCCAATGATAGTCGAGGGCATGGAATGAAACTCCGAAAGTGCAATACAGATCTAAGACCTTGTGACACTATCGGTGTCAAAAATCAATACCCATTCATGTGGCACACTTTAAGCAGCCAGTCTCAGGGAGTCACTAGGGCGTGGTCTATTGGCACTAGGTCGCAGGTGGCTTGCCTTTTTCTAAGCTAAATGCTCTTCTCTCATAAGGGGAGTATCTCATGAAATACAACCGTTTGGCATTGGCGTTCGTATCGGCATTGATTTCCGGCTGTGGGTCATTGACGCTTCCAGCATCTGTGCGGATGGATAGTGGTGAGGCACTGATAGGCACGACCACGGCGTCGATGAGTGGGGGCAGCTTTAGGGTATTAGACGCTACCGGAAGCAAGGTGTGCACAGGAACGTACGATGCCTTCGACACTAGCCCAACGATCTCTGCCCCGGTATCCTGCAACGACGGTCGGTACGGAACGATCACGGTCACGCGTTCAAGAGATGGGATGTCAGGTTCGGGAGTTGTGCGTTTAGCTGACGGTTCCACGGGTAACTTAACCTTCGGACGCACAGCAACTACGGTTTTGCCAACTACTAGCAGTTACAGCAACGCGTCGCTGATGTCCTCCGGTGGAGGGACTAGGATCTACACCGGCAATTGTCCAACTCCAGAAAGTCTAGACGCAGCTGGCCGTCGTTGTGGGGCAAGGAGTGCGGCTTCGAGACCGGGCGGTTATGATGGCTACGGTGGATGGAGCAGCTCAGGTTCGGGCTTTGGGCCGGTCTATGTGAGAGGGCACTATCGCCGTAACGGCACCTATGTGAGACCGCACTACCGAAGGCGGTAGAAGTTGGTGAGGGAACTGTATGACGAAACGGCCTTACATCGTCGCGATGATATTATGCGCCCTGCTGCTGATGGCTCAGCTGTTCGCTCTCATCAGAACGTTGGTAGATTACCTCAACTGAGCACTTTCAAAGGAAAGCCAAGCCCACCGGGGGGATCTCTGTCAGCCGTATATCTGATTTGCCTTCTCAGATTTTTGTTGCGAACATTTCGACCTCGGTGCCGAGGCATTCCGTTGTGAGGTGGTGACCGTACAGCGCGTTTCTAGGTCCAGATAGGTCAATATACCCGGAGACTCGAAATCCGCTCCCACGGTCACCCGCTCGAAAGAAAGAACGCCAGTTAGAGCCGGGGCGTCGGCAATAAAGCTGACGTCCGCTGATGAAGCGCCATTGACGCCTTGTCGACCAGATCTCGATAGCCTTCTTCTGTCACGGCAGCCACTGGTCCGGTAATCTGTCCTCGGTCATCAACCTCGATATCCTCAAAGGGAACATCGAGTGATAGCATGGTTGAGCGATAGTCGCCGTCTGTGTCCGCTTCGAAGCCGAACAGGTGACCGACGTCACGAACTAAATGATAGTTGGTCGCACCGATGCTAACGAACCGGTAGATGATGACCGGGCTGCCATCATGGGCGTCAATGGTCATGGTCTTGATACGTGGATAGTTCATTTCCGTTTCCTTGGGATGGGGGCGTCAGGCAATCTTGCCGTTGCGCCGTTGATAACCGCTGTAGCTTTCTAGGCCGACATCAGCGATCTTGAGGCCTGTGTTGAAGAAGGATGGAGATGCCGCACGCTGAACCCCATTGATGCGGTTCTCGGCGTTGGACTGGATGCCCCTGACTTCGTCCTGGAGCTGGTCCATCGACCACTCAGTGTTCTGGTCGATACGGTCGTTATTGCGTGCCTCTGTCTGGGAGAACTCAGCCAGCAGTGCATCGACAGAAAGACCGGACACACCGGCTTCACCAGCAGCGGCTGATGCGGTCGCCTTAGCGGCCCGAGCCTCACGCATGTTGTCGATCTTCTGTTCAGCACCAGATGCCTGTTCCTGAAACATACGCTGCTGCGTCTGGAACATTTCATCCTGAGCGGATCGGTTCGCCCTCTGGGCATTCTCGCGGTAGAATTGGTTCTGTTGCTTAGCGGCGTAGCTCTCGGACTGGTACTGCATGACCGACTGAGCGCCGCCTACGGCCAGACCGAGTAGGGCAAGGGGATCACACATAAACGGTCTCGTCTTTAGCCTTCTGTAGACTGGCATTCACACGGTGCATTGCTGCCCCTTCAAAGGGCACGAACCGCACGACACGCGGGCCATGCCTTTCCGATTCACTGACAGTGAGCTTCGCGGCGCGCTCGATACTGTCGATGGTCATGCGCGGGTGTTTCTCTTGGCCTGACCAGACTTCAGCACGACCGCTGAAGCCTTGCTCGACCAGCCAGCGGCACGCTGCGAACGATGGGGCGTAGGATCGTTCGATGATCAACTGACCAACCGCCTGAACAGCAAAGGGTGTTCCCTTGGCGGTTGGTTTCAGAGGAGTAATTGAGATCCTGATTGATTGTTTCGTTGACATGGATGTTCCTTCGTCCAAGGGGCGAGCCCTTGGTACGTTTTATCTTCGGTTGATGCGGATGGTGTGGATGTCTGGTCAGGCCAAGAAAAACCCCGCCTCATGTCGATGTGACGAGAGACGGGGTCATAGGCTCAACCAAGGAAAGGCAAGCCGGTCAGCCGGCAACTATGGCATGACATGACCGGGCAGAAAGGAACGTCATCCACGAACGTTCTCGACTGTGGAGTGGCCATCGGGCCTACGTTTTGGATGACGATGTTATCAGGAGGAACCAATAGGTACACCTTTGGGTATGGCCTATAGGTGATATTGAAGTGTTAGAAGATAATGATATCCATTATAATATGTAAATTCTAATATTCATCTTATGTCTCACTTAGAGGGGCACCATAAGGTTCACCTAAATATTCCCTTTTATCCTATGTGGGTGGTAATCATCTTAAGCAGTTCTTCTTCGTCGGTCAGCCTTGCGCTCAAAGACCCAATGACGGTCTTTCCCGTTCGGTCCCTCGAACCACTGAGTGCGTGACCAGAAGAACTCATGTCGTTTGGTCTCTCCATAAATCCAACTCGTTCCGGCGATCTCCAAAAACAGCTTTAACCGAAGAAACTCAAAATGAATGCGATGCATAGATGCTCCATTCGGGCGACGTGCCCGTTGCGGTGGGTTGATCCCTGAGGGGGGAGATGAGTCGCCTTCGAAGGTGATGGGAAGAGACTCCAGAAACTGCTTCGGGTCAAGCAAATATTGGAAGTAAGTTCAATGTTTTCAATAACATACCCACGCGTGGGTTTAACCCGCTAGTGGGTTGGTTAAATGCACCGTTGCACCCTTGGCCAGCTTAGCTTCCATCTCGTTGAACCGCTCGATGTACTTGAGCTTGAACGCCAGTGCCTTCTTGCCGGTGAACCCCATGGCGAGGAGAGTGAAGCCATCACGGGTCATCTCGAAGGCGCGATCCTTTCGAACACCGAAGCCGACCTTGGTCTCGATCTCAATGGGCCGAAAGTTCGGCTCAATGGTGGGAGCGGTGATGATGAGTTGATCGATGGCATCGAGAACGTGCTTGTGTGCCTTACCAAAGTAGGCCGCAATGTCCCGGCTGCTGGCCACGACTGCGTTGCTCTTGATGGTGACGATAGGGGTGATTTCGTTGCTTCTAACGATAAACCTGCCTAACTATGTTGGGTTTTAACTCCGGGGGTAAGCATGGAAACTGGTGAGAGCAACGAAGATCATCGACTGTCACGTCTTGAACAGGCCTCTCTTGACTCCGCACGTGACGGTTTGAAGGCTCTGTTGCTCCTAAATGGAGGTGCTTGTGTTGCCATTCTAGGATTCTTGGCAAGCACATTAAAGGACATGAAAGGAGGCGGCTTTGAGCCAATGGTCGCCCTCATGATGGACTCATTGATCTGGTTTTCCACTGGTGCTGGCTTGTCTGTTGTCACTACGCTGATCGCTTATCTCGCAAACCAAGCCTATGTGACTGCCATGCTGGACACTCGAAAGGCTTGGCAAACAGGTGGTTTCCTCAATTCCCTTGGCATAGGATTCGCGCTTCTATCGCTCGGTGCCTTTGCGAAAGGCGTGTATACTGTGGCACAGGCGATACCAGCATAAGCGACAGCTTCGCATCGTCTAACCCCGCCGATCTTCAACTTCTCCTCACCGGCCACGTACATGCCTTCTTTGCGGCTTTCCGGTTTGTCGGAGCGCATGATGAGCTTGGTGCAGCCGCTCTCGGACATGATCAAGCGCCCGGCAGACGTCCTTAGCGATGAACCACGGGTTGACCTCGATTTCGAAGACGCGGATGGAGTCGGAAAGGTAGTAGAAGGTGTTAAGGTTGCCCATTTCAAATCACTTTGGGATCGGTCGGTCAGGGGCGGGCTGTCCAATCCTACCTTCGAAACTGATGCGTGCAGCCCATGCTCGGGCAGATGCAGCGGGGTTCGTGAAGTCTGGTGGTGAGGGGGCGGCAACAGTCTCTTCAAGTTCCATCCAGCGGGTGACGATGCGGTGACGGGGGGTGACTGAGTAGCCAGAGACCAGCGTGATGGTCAGGTCTTTGGGGAGAAGGTATTCCTTCGAAGGACGCCCACCTGTAGACGGCATCACCTTTTCTTCAATTTTGAGGGAAAGCTCTTCCGCCAAAGTTCGGATGTCACGTCGAACATTGTCGTGCTCTTGCCGGTCAGCTCAGCGATCTCGCGGCTGAACATGGTGGGGGTGGTGTTCGACGTGGTGATGAGATCAGAGGGTCGGCTTCTCTTGTGACCTGAAGCTCGCATGGTCCGATCAGGCCAAGAGCCTTGGGATTGCCCTGTATAACGGGATAAAAGCCGCCAGCAAAAATTGGTGGGAGGGCAGCGTATCTCAACCCACGTTGCCGGAAGCTTCTCTATCCGGGTTAGGAACCCAGCCTCTGGTAAACCCTTTGCTCATAGCGGTTTGGGCAATGGTCAACTGGGCGTGGAGGTGATGACAATCGTCGAGGACGCTACGTAGAGCCGCCAAAGCGTCACCGCCAAAAGCGCCCAGCAACGCCTCCAGTTCATCGGTTTCCTCGATCCTCAGTGGGAACACTTGGTTTCCCCCTGAAGCTTAGATTTTGACGCCAGCACGTAGACGGTAGATTTCGGTGGGATACGGCTGAAAGATTCTTGCCGGAGCTGTGCTGTCCGCTCCCTGAAAGCGCGTGCCCTTGCAACTTCTGCCATCGCTCTGGCCACCACATCGTCATTCTGTGCTCTGTTCATATGCTCACCCACTGGCTGGACATTTGTTCTCTTTATGTTCTCATTGATGGTTTCTAGAGTCAATGAAGAAGTGGGGATCAAGTGGGACGTAGAAAGGGTGAGATCACTATGGCTCAGGTAAACCGCGATTGGCCGCATAAGGTTGTGCTGCCTTGGGGGCACGACCAACTTAGGCCGGACCGGCGTGCGATCCTTAAAGATGCCGAAGCAAGAGGCTGCAGTCCTAGAAGTCGTTTCGTGCAGCTAGATGATCAGCCTTTGCTCATGTTCTCATTCACTTCTCTGGAAGCTGCTCTCGACTTTCGGACATGTTATCAAGGCGAGCTTGTCGCGCTATCCGAGTTCGACAAGGTTGGGAACTGGACGCCAGCGGAGGACGGTATGTGTAACCTGTACAATGTGACCACTACACAGGAGGCTATGCGCTCATTTGCCAAGGCCGTAGACAAGCTTGGCAACCTTGAACCCTCGCTCGACATTTACCCTGACAGACCGGCACCTGTGATCCGCAATAGTGGCGAGGAACGCGAAATTACCATGCTCACTTGGGGTATGCCTTCACCTTCATTCGTGACGAAGGGCAAGCCCGACACGGGGGTCACCAATATCCGAAATGTCTCCTCTCCCCACTGGCGTAGGTGGCTGAAGCCAGAAAGCCGTTGTGTAGTGCCCTGGACGACTTTCTGCGAATGGGAGGACACCAAGCCGAGGAAGACCAAAAGGTGGTTCGCAATCAATGACAACAGGCCGTTGGCTTTCTTTGCGGGGATCTGGACAGACTGGGAGGGCGAGCGTGGCAGCGTGAAGAACCCACGACCGGGTAACCATCAGCTGTTCGGCTTCCTAACCTGCCCGCCTAATGGCATCGTTGCTCCCATCCATCCCAAAGCAATGCCAGTGATCCTCACGACGCCAGAGGAGGTTGATGTCTGGATGTCAGCGTCTTGGGATGAGGCAAAGGAACTGCAGAGGCCGTTACCAGATAATGGGCTGATTTTGTTACCGGTCGCTTAGGAGTGCATCCTCTTAGGTGATTTGACCCTGAGTCGGCCATCCATACTGGATATGTGCCTCGGACTCCTGACCGCCTCGCCAAATCGGAACAAGTTGACCGGACCGGAAGTCGACAATGATACGATCAAACACTGCCCTGAGGCGTATGTTCAGCTCAGCAGCATCTGACGCCAGAACACTTCGCAACTCGTCGCGGCGGCGCTGGGCACCGGCACCCCAACTCATATCGAGCTTCGCGATTTCAAGGCGGATCTCCTGTTCCAGCCGAAGTTTTTCTTCCTCGGATGCTGAGAGAGCCGTCCTAATTGCCTTGCTACTTCCCTGCTCAACGAGGGCGTCAATCAATTGGCTGATAGCGTGATCCGCATCCTGCAGTGATGCGGACAATTCTTGTACTCGGCTCTGCATGGCATCATCGGCCAACGGGGCGTGAGCCAGAACTCGGGGCAATTCGTCCCTGAGTGCGACCTCAGCTTTCTCCAGATCGACCGAGTGATAGTCGCAGCCCGCACCTGCCTTGGCGCGTGTGCAAACAAGCTTAGGTCTCCCTGAGCGAAGCTTCGTGCCTTTCATTACACGGGTCATTGAAGATGCGCATAACGGGCATTCTGCCAGCCCTGCAAAGACATTCTTGACGCCTGTCGCTCTATCTTGTGGTGCACGAGCCGACCTATCTCCAACGATTGCTTGAAGCCTGTCCGCTTCCTCATCACTAATGACCCTTGGATAGTAGCCTTTCACCGGATTCAGCGGCTTCCGTTGCCTCCCTTTCTGGTCGTCAAAATACGTCTCATGGGGGATTAACTCACCGACTAGGGCGGGGCTTTTCAGGATCTTCGAAATGTATGACCTATGCCACATAGTGCCCTTCCGCTTGCCGTGGCCGAACGTGGGGACACCCTCAGCATTCAGTGTCATGGCGATAGAGTGCTGCCCCCTGCCGTCTATGGCCATCTTTACGATGCGCTTAACTGTGGCTGCTTTGGACTCATCCAACCTAATCGCGCCATTCTCTAGCACCATCCATGCAGGGACCACACTGGTGAGTGGCCTCTCTCTTGCGGCAAGCCGTTTGCCTTCCCACGATGACCTGAGCCTTCGGGACTTAGTCTCGCTTTCCTCGTTAGCTCGAATAAACAGCATCAGCGCGATGAGGAGTGAGGTCGGATCTTTGTCGAGGGTGTCGAGGTCATATGCTCGCCCGTCGTTCAAAGTGACCACAGTCACCCCGCTCTCGACTATTTCGCTAAGAATGTTCATGGCTCGCCGCGCTGACTGGCGAGAGATGCGATCAAGGCTTTCGACTAGCAGATAAGATCCATGAGGCACCTCGCCGTCCTCAATAGCTTGCTTGAACTCGGCCAACTTTCCTGTCTCAGCATTCTTTCCTCTGAAGGCAGATACCCCCAGATCCCTGAATGACAGCCTCTCGTCGAGTGTCAGGTCATTTGCGGCAGCATACCGTGCCGCCATCTCTGTCTGACGACGGAAGCTGTCACCCTGAGCTTGCTCAGGAGTGGAAAACCGAAGGTATGAGTATGCAGTGGGCATTGGAGAAGTGATCCTGATTCAATAGGATCAATAGGTTATACTAGAGGGCATTAGTTCACAAGAGGTTGATGGTCGGCCCGCCGGGGTCCGGAAAATCCATGCTCGCGGCACGCCTGCCTTCAATTTTGCCGCCACTGTCCGCGGCAGAACTGCTGGAAGTCTCGATGATCCACTCGATCGCAGGTCAGTTGTCAGGCGGCAAGCTATCGGACACCCGGCCTTTCCGCACGCCTCATCATTCGGCGACCATGGCAGCGCTGGTTGGAGGCGGTTTACGGGCCAAACCAGGCGAGGCATCGATTGCCCATCACGGCATTCTCTTTCTCGACGAACTCCCGGAATTCTCGCCCCAGGTGCTGGATGCCCTGCGCCAGCCGCTGGAAACGGGAGACTGTATCATCGCCCGGGCCAACCACAGGGTCACTTATCCCGCGCGCTTCCAGCTCGTGGCTGCCATGAATCCATGTCGTTGCGGTATGGCTGGCGAGCCGGGTCACAGCTGTGCGCGCGGTCCGCGCTGCGCCTCTGACTATCAGGCTCGTATTTCCGGCCCGCTCATGGACCGCATCGATATCCGTATTGATGTCCCATCCGTGTCTGCAACGGACCTTATAAGGCCGCGACCGGCTGAGGCGAGCGCAGAGATCGCAAGACGTGTAGCCACTGCGCGGGAAAGGCAGAGGATACGCTTCGAAGAGGCCGGCATGCCCGACATCTACCTCAATGCAAGGGCTTCCACTTCCCTCATCGAAAAACTGGCAGAACCTGATCCCGGCGGCCTGCAATTGCTGAGAGATGCAGCCGAGAAATTCCGGTTTTCCGCAAGGGGTTACCATCGGGTATTGAAGGTTGCCAGAACGCTTGCCGATCTCGATGGGTCGGACAAGTTGGGCCGCATCCACTTGGCCGAAGCGATATCCTACCGTATTCCGGCCGAACGGCAGATGGCCGCTGCGTGACGTCGCGCGCAGCGGCCGGTTGATAGATTTTGTCAGTCATTCAATTGGGCCGAGCGGCCTCACTCGCCAAGGCCGTCGAACAGTGACGTCGACAGGTAGCGTTCGGCAAAGGATGGAATGATAACCACAATTGTCTTGCCGGCGTTCTCCTCGCGGCTACCGATCTTGACCGCGGCTTCCAGGGCTGCACCTGACGAAATGCCGACAGGTACACCTTCCAGACGCGCAACCAAACGGGCATTGGCAAAGGCTTCGTCGTTGCTCACGGTGACAACTTCGTCGTAGATCGATGTGTCGAGGATCTTGGGTGCAAAGCCGGCGCCGATACCCTGGATCTTGTGTGGACCGGGATTGCCGCCTGAGAGAACCGGACTGTCTGCAGGCTCAACTGCGATAACTTTGATGGAAGGCTTTCTCTCCTTCAGTACCTGGCCGGTGCCGGTAATCGTGCCGCCGGTGCCAATGCCCGCCACCAGAATGTCGATCGCGCCGTCGGTATCGTTCCAGATCTCTTCGGCAGTAGTCTTCCGGTGGATTTCCGGATTTGCGGCATTTTCGAACTGCTGTGGAATGAGGGCATTCGGCGTGGATGCAGCAAGTTCTTCTGCCTTGGCAATCGCGCCTTTCATACCCTTCGGACCCTCCGTCAGAACCAGCTCTGCCCCAAGAAGCGCCAGCATCTTGCGGCGCTCGATCGACATGGTTTCGGGCATGGTCAGGATCAGCTTGTAGCCTTTGGCGGCAGCGGCAAAGGCAAGCGCGATGCCGGTATTCCCGGATGTCGGTTCGATCAGAGTGGTCTTGCCAGGTGTGATTTTTCCTTGAGCTTCCAGCGACTCGATCATGGCGACACCGATACGGTCCTTGACGGACGCAATCGGGTTGAAGAATTCCAGCTTGGCCAGCAGATTGGCTTTAACGCCCTTAGCCTTGGCGAATTTGTCGAGCCGCACGATCGGCGTATCGCCGATAGTTTCCGTGATCGAAGCATAGACGCGTCCGCGTCCCGGTTTCTTTGCATCGGCCATTGTGGTGCTCCCTTTGAATATTGTCGTTGCTTAAAAGATAGGATCAACAGGCACAAATCGCCAGCATGCAATCACTAAGTCCTCAACTGGCGAGGAAAAAAACGCATGTCCTGACGACGCAAGGCAGATCTTTATTCCGCTGACTTAAAAATCGGCCATAGGTGTAAGGCGGAACGCCCTCTTTGGTCGATGTTCAATTGGGCCGCGCATCATCAAAACGAGATCGTCATCGTCTTGACGTATGTCGACGTTTTCAACGCCGATCTTGTCGGGAGGAAAGCCGATACGGATGCACTTTTCGTCCCAACTCAGTGATTGCGCAATATCGGCCAGCGATGGGATGCAGGGTCCGATAATATCAAGAAGTTCAGTCTCGCCATCGGTTGTCTTGCGCCATGCGATGATAACCCTGCTTCTTTCCATCAAGGTCAGGTGAACGCCGGTAATGAGATGACAGTTCAGGAAAAACATGCGCGAATGGCAGCACACTGAAAAGCGCGAAGAAACCGGAATGCGCTGGTCGAGATGGTGGCTCAACAGATCAACATCGTTTGGTATCGCGAGATCGAGCATTCGTGTCTGCTCACGAGAACCATCGCGAGGGACCGAAGCTTCGAAGATGTGTTGGGCCAGCACTTCGAATTCGTAAGGTGCATAGAGTGTTGGTTTGTCCGTCAGCAGGACCAAGCTCTCAAAGCCTGCCTCCTCACATCGCTCAAGCATTCGCTGAATCAGGCTCCGAAAAAGGCCTCTCCCCCTGTATTCAGGTAGCACCGCGCCACTTTGCCAACCGCCACAGCGTCTGACCTGCCCGTCAATCATCATTGGCAGTGAAAACGCGCTGAGATTGGCGACAACTCTGCCATATTCATCGAACCAGGCGCATGCAATGCTGCTGCGGTCATGGCCGCCATAAAGATCGATCGGGTCGATCTCGACGTCGAAGACGTCACGAAGCAACTGTTTGACCGACTGCCAGCCAGCGGCATCAGCGAAATAGTCTTCTCGGTAAACGAGTCCGGGTCGAGCGGGGGGTAACGTCATGCCGTTCCCGTCGATCCGAAGCCGCCATGTCCGCGTGTCGTTTCACTTGCAGACGATGTCTCGGCAACACGTGCTTGCACCACCGGCGCGATCACCATCTGCGCAATTCGCATGCCGCGATTGATCACGAAGGGATCATGGCCCAGATTGACGAGCAGCACCTTCACCTCTCCGCGATAGTCGCTGTCTATGGTGCCCGGAGTATTGAGGCAGGTTATACCGTTTTTGTAGGCGAGGCCGGACCGCGGACGGATCTGGGCTTCAAATCCATGTGGCACCTCAAACACAAAGCCCGTTGGAATAAGCGCGCGCTGACCGGGGTCGAGAACGACAGCATCGTCTTCACCGACAGCTGCACGCAGGTCCATGCCAGCGGCGCCCGCCGTCTCATAGGCTGGCAATTCCATGCCGTCACCGTGGGGGAGGCGAACGAGATTGAGCAAGGGTCCGAGAACGTCGCGCATGGCATTTTCCTTCCTGGCGGGAGTTGCGTGTCTCCAATTGCATATTCGCCCTCAAGTCGCTAGATAACCGCCAACGAATAAGGATTTTCAGCTCATGGCCGAAACACTTGCCGAGGCGGTCTCTCGCCGCCGAACCTTTGCGATCATCGCGCACCCGGATGCGGGTAAGACAACGCTCACCGAAAAGCTGTTGCTGTTCGGCGGTGCGATCCAGCTCGCCGGCGAAGTTAAGGCAAAGAAAGACCGGATTCAGACCCGTTCGGACTGGATGAAGATCGAGCGCGAGCGCGGCATTTCGGTTGTCACCTCCGTGATGACCTTCGAATACGGCGGCAATGTCTTCAACATTCTCGACACACCCGGCCATGAAGATTTCGCAGACGATACCTATCGCACCCTGACCGCTGTCGATGCAGCGGTCATGGTCATCGATGCTGCAAAGGGTATCGAGTCTCGCACGCTGAAGCTCTTTGAAGTGTGCCGGATGCGCGATATTCCGATCATCACCTTCGTCAACAAGATGGACCGTGAAAGCCGCGATCCGTTTGAAATTCTGGACGAAGTGGAAGAAAAGCTGGCGCTGGATACCGCTCCGGTCACTTGGCCTGTTGGCCGCTCGAAGTCGTTTTGCGGTTCCTATCATCTGACCAACAACACCTATCGCGGCCCAGACTCACAGGTCCAGGCAACACCGGTCAACGGACCTCAAACTGTCGCGGAAAATTTGCCACAGAACGAGCGCGAAAGCTTTATCGAGGAGCTGGAACTCGCCCGTGAAGCTTGCCGTCCGTTCGACCGGCAGTCTTTCCTCGAAGGGCATATGACGCCAGTCTTCTTCGGTTCGGCGCTTCGCAATTATGGTGTGCGCGACCTCATCAACGCGCTTGGCGCACTTGCCCCGCCCCCGCGCGACCAGGTGGCGGATATTCGTACCGTCCATGCAAGCGAAGACAAGATGACGGCCTTCGTCTTCAAGATACAGGCCAATATGGACCCGAACCACCGCGACCGTATTGCCTTTGCGCGTGTCTGTTCTGGCAAGCTGGAGCGCGGCATGAAGGCAAAGCTTGCCCGCACCGGCAAGCAGCTTGGCCTGACCGCGCCGCAGTTTTTCTTCGCATCCCAGCGTCAGCTTGCCGACACGGCCTATGCCGGCGATGTCGTTGGCATTCCGAACCACGGAACACTGCGTATCGGCGACACACTGACAGAGGGCGAAGCGCTCGTCTTTCAGGGCGTGCCCAATTTTGCCCCGGAAATCCTGCGTCGCGTTCGCCTGGAGGATGCCATGAAGGCCAAAAAGCTCAAGGAAGCCTTGCAGCAGATGGCGGAAGAGGGCGTGGTTCAGTTGTTTCAGCCGGAGGACGGCTCACCCGCCATCGTCGGGGTTGTTGGAGCGCTGCAGCTTGACGTCTTGAAGGAGCGCCTTCAAGGGGAATATGGCCTGCCGGTCTCGTTCGAGATGGCGCGCTTCTCTGTCTGCCGATGGATTTCAGCCGATCAGAACGCCGATCTGGAAAAGTTCATCACCGCACGTCGCGGCGATATCTGCCGGGACCTAGATGGCGATCCAGTCTTCATGGCGCAGGATACGTTCTCGCTTCGCTATGAATCCGAACGCCATCCTGCGATCAAGATGGTCGAGATCAAGGAATATCACGTCGCAAAGGCGGCGTGATTACCGCCTGACCAATCGCAGTCGGCCATCCTCGTCTGTCGTAGCCGAGATTTCGCGATAGTCGATGATCGATGGCTCGCCAAGGGCGTGCTCGTGCTGATGCGTCGAGGTGATGACCATCACATCCGCGCCCGCTGCCTTGCCCGCCTGAACGCCGGCCGGCACATCTTCAAACACAAGGCAGCGGCTGGGGTCGAAGCCGAGCCGGGACGCGCCCAGGCGGTACCCGCTCGGATCTGGCTTGCCCACCGTTACATCCTCTGCGGTCACGCTGCCTGACGGTAGTGTCAGTCCGACCGCGCCCAGACGGGCCTTTGCCAGATTGATGGGTGACGATGTCACGATGGTCCACCGCGACGGCGGCAGCGACGATAGGAACGCTGCGGCACCTTCGATCGTGACCACGCCCTCGACATCCTCGATTTCCCCGCGTTCGACGTCAGCTGCCTCTGCCAACGGATCCACTCCCGGCAGGGCAAGTCCGCGGATTGTGTCGATGCCGCGCTTGCCGTGCATGGTCGGCAGAAAAGCTTCCACATCCAGACCATGCTTTTCTGCCCAACGGCTCCACACACGCTCGGCGGCCAGAATCGAGTTAATCAAGGTTCCGTCTAGATCAAACAGAAAGGCGTCGTAACCGGTTGCAAAGACGTCATTGGTGTTCTGAGGCATTGAGGGACTTTCAGATGGAAGCGGTCTGCGCGGATGTGGCAGGGTGGGGAACGGATTCGGTAGGCAAGGTAATCTCTCGAGGCGGGCTGTCCAACAGGCCCGCCGGAAATATTTCAGGAGGCAAAGTCGGAGCGCCAGCATCAGGGCCGAAGGCTGTTTGCTACATCCCAGCGCGCCTCAGCTTCGCGCGTGACACAGCGTTGGCTTTGCCGTTAAACTGAGGTCTGGAGAGACAGGGGCGTTCGTTGCAAGACGGGCTGAGAGGTACCCTTGGAACCTGAACCAGATAATGCTGGCGGAGGGAGTCGCTCGGGATCGTCCGATTGGATCGCTTTCTGATCAAGATCTCCCGCGTCTTCGTCCGGTTGAAAGGGACGAGATGAAGTACAGCGCAAATTCGAGATCATGTTTCACCGGTTGTGGGGGGATGAACGCATGATCCGAAACGTCCTTTCCATTGCAGGATCTGATCCATCCGGCGGGGCGGGCATCCAGGCAGACCTGAAGGCCTTCTCCGCTTTGGGCGCCTACGGAATGGCAGCGCTCACCGCATTGACCGCGCAAAACACGCAAGGCGTGTCTGCGGTTTATCCGCTGCCGCATGCCTTCGTTGCCGAGCAGATCCGCATGATCTTTGCCGATATTCGCGTGGATGCCATTAAGATCGGCATGATCGCCAATGCAGATATTGCGAAGGCTGTGGCGGAGGCATTGCAGCGCCATCGATCTGTCCCGGTCGTCCTCGATCCGGTCATGATCGCCAAGGGTGGCGCACCGCTTCTCAAACCGGATGCCGTCGCAGTCTTGAAAAGCGCACTCCTGCCACTTGCAACCTGCCTCACACCAAATCTGCCAGAGGCTGCCGTTCTGCTCGGTTTAGCGGAAGCTGCGACTAGAGAGCAGATGGAAGGTCAAGCGCGCCAGATATTGACGCTCGGACCAAAGGCAGTTCTGTTGAAGGGCGGACATCTGGAAGGCAAGGACAGTCCGGACGTTCTGGTGACGAGCGACATAACCCACTGGTTCGAAGCAAACCGCATCGATACGCCCAACACCCATGGAACCGGTTGTTCCCTGTCGAGCGGGATTGCAGCAGAACTTGCAAAAGGTGTGGACGTCCTCACTGCCATTTCGACTGCCAAGATCTGGCTGACGGGGGCTGTTCTGGCTGCCGGTCAGTTGGCGGTCGGAGCAGGTCACGGCCCGGTCCATCATTTTCATGAGCTGTGGCGCCAAAGCTGACCTCCAAGGGCAGGCAGTCCGTTGCCTCGCGTCAATCTTCCTGATCTTCGGGAAGGTCATTGATGTCAGGCAACCAGGTTGCTGCGGACCGGCACCACATCTGTTCGCGAGGAAACAGTTGTGAGCGTTGGTTGATGCTTCCCCAGCGAATTCCGCGCTCACCGGTTTCATCTTCGCCTGTGGTAAAGAGTGGCGATCCGCATTCGGGGCAGAAAAACTGCTTTCGCACATTCCCGTTGTCGCCGTGCTTTATATAGAGCTTTGGTGCCGAACCTGTCAGGCGAACGGTATTTGAGGCGGTGATAACCGTGACGCGGAACGGCGACCCGGTCAGCCTTTGGCAGTCTGTGCAATGGCAGATATAGACTTCGGCCGGATCGATCTCTGCCTCATAGGTCACCTTGCCGCAATGGCACTGCCCGTCTATCCGCATTGTCCGCTCCCTCGTTGGTTCAAGACAACATCGCAATCCGGGCGAAGATCTGCCACCCGAAAATGCCGAATTTTTCATCCCGCACTTTCGAGTGGTTCAGGCCGCGCCGTTAGTGATCGGCCTTGATGAATGTTCCGTTTTGCAGTTCCTGCATCGCCAGCATCAATTCTTCACGGGTGTTCATCACGATCGGGCCATGCCAGGCGACCGGTTCTTTGATCGGTTTGCCCGACACCAGAAGGAAGCGGATGCCTTGATCACCTGCCTGAACCGTAATTTCATCGCCCGTGTCGAAGACGACCAGTGTACGATTGCCGGAGAGGTCGCGGATATTGAGTTCTTCGCCCTCGAACTCCTTCTCCACCCGCACGCCGAACGGCTTCGAGGCATCCCGAAAAGTGCCGGAACCCGCAAAGATGTAAGCAAAGGCCGAGCGGTAGGTATCAACTGGAAACGTCTTGCGCTTGCCCGGCGGCACCGAGATATCGAGATACACAGGCTCGGCAGCGATACCGTCCACGGGTCCGGATTTACCCCAGAAGCTGCCGGAGACCACCCGCACTGCCGTGCCATCGTCGTCGACGACGACCGGAATGTCTGCGGCCTTGATGTCCTGATAGCGCGGTGCCGTCATCTTCAGTGAAGACGGCAGGTTGGCCCATAGCTGGAAGCCATGCATCTTGCCGGCGAAATCGCCCTTCGGCATTTCCTGGTGCATGATGCCGCTACCGGCTGTCATCCACTGAATGTCTCCGGCACCGAGCATGCCTTGATTGCCAAGACTGTCGCCATGCTCAACGGTGCCTGCCAAGACATAGGTAATCGTTTCGATACCCCGATGCGGATGCCAGGGAAAGCCGCGAATATAATCCTGCGGATTGTCGTTGCGAAAATCATCCATCATCAAGAAGGGGTCAGTCATCGACGGATCGCCGAAGCCAAAGACCCGATTCAGTTTGACACCGGCGCCTTCCATGGTGGGCTGGGCTTGGCTTTCGTGTTTGACAGGTCGAATGGACATCTGTGGCTCCTTTCGAGCAAAAGCAGAATTGCAGCCAATATAGTCGAAACAGCCGTGACGCGAAGAGGGTGGGCCAGAACGCACTGTTCACCTTTTTTGCTGCCGTATCTCCGTTCGATTTGGCGAGGCCGACAAAAATCTTTCAATGAAAGATGGGCGGGTTAAGATAATCTTAGCCAAGAATGCCAACACTGTCTGGACCGCCGCATGCGGATGCGGCTGGCCGGAGAACAAAAGACATGTGCCGTTGGGCAGCCTATCGCGGAGCGCCTCTCTATCTTGAAGAGCTTGTCAGCTCGCCTGCTCATTCCCTGATTGAACAATCCCATTGTGCCACGAAGGCCAAGACCGCGACCAATGCGGATGGTTTCGGCATCGCCTGGTATGGTGATCGTCCTGAACCGGGCCGTTTTCGCGATGTGCTGCCGGCATGGTCTGACTGCAATCTGAAAAGTCTTGCCGGGCAAATCCGGTCACCGCTCTTTCTTGCCCATGTGCGGGCAGCAACCCATGGTTCGACACGCCGTGACAATTGTCATCCCTTCGTGCACGACACCTGGTCTTTCATGCACAATGGTCAGATCGACCATTTTGACAAACTGCGTCGCTCCATGGAAGCCATGCTCGACGATGATTTGTTTAATGCGCGCTGTGGTTCGACTGATTCCGAACTTCTGTTTCTGTTGGCTCTCCAGCTTGGCATGCGCGAACAACCCTTGCAGGCCATGGCCAATGCAATAGGTTTTGTCGAACAGCTGAGCAATGAGATCTTGGGCTCAGCGCGCGTGCGCTTCACGGCCGCCTTCTCAGATGGAAAGGCCTTGTATGGGGTCCGCTACGCGAGCGATGCCAACGCGCCGACGCTGTTCGCCGCACCCATGGGCGGCGGCTACTGCCTTGTGTCAGAGCCGCTGAACGACGAGAAAGACACCTGGGTCGAAATTCCGGAATGCAGCGCTGTGATCGTCACCGACAACGGGCTTGACGCTGCGGAGTTCAAGCCGGCGGTGGCGCAGTCGCACGCAGTTGAGGCTGCGGAATAAGCGACCGATACACATGAATGCATTCGGTGTCTTGGATACTGCTTTGCTAGGACTTTGCCTTCAGCCTGTCCGCGATCTCCTGAGCAAGCTTGGCGGCGACCTCGTCCTTTGATAAATCGGGCCATTCGCTGATGCCAGATGCCTCAATGATCTTTACGCGATTGCGCAGGCCGCCCATGATGCCGGTCTCGGGCGAAACATCATTGGCAACAATGATATCGGCACCCTTGCGCTCAAGTTTGGCGCGACCATTGTTTTCCACATCCTGCGTCTCCGCCGCAAACCCGACAACCATACTGGGGCGCAACGTGTGGTGTCCGACGGTTTTCAGGATGTCGGGGTTTTCCGTAAGCTCAAGCGGTTGCGGTGCTTCGCCCGGCTTTTTCTTGATTTTCTGGCGATCCATGGAGGCCACTCGCCAATCGGCGACGGCAGCAACCATTACGGCGATATCGGCAGGCAAAAGCCCAAGCACCGCATCGCGCATTTCTTCCGCGCGCTCTACGTGCATAACGGATACACCGGCCGGATCAGGAATCGTCACAGGCCCGGATATCAGGGTTACATCCGCCCCGAGTTTCGCAAGAGCCGCCGCAATCGCATGACCTTGCCGACCAGATGAGCGGTTGGCGATATAGCGCACCGGGTCAATCGGCTCATGGGTGGGACCGGAAGTGACAATGGCTTTCTTGCCGGTAAGTGGGCGCTCCATGGGCGCAAGCAGGCCTTCGACCGCCGCGACAATGGCGAGCGGTTCTGCCATCCGGCCTGTGCCGGACTCTCCGCTCTCTGCCATTTCACCTTGCATCGGACCGATGAAGTGAACACCGTCGTTGTGGAGCGTCTCGACATTGCGTCTGGTTGCCGGATGGTTCCACATTTTCGGGTTCATCGCAGGTGCAACCAGCACGGGCCTGTCTGCCGCCAGAAGAATTGCCGATGCCAGATCTCCGGCAAGCCCGTTTGCCATCTTGGCCATCAGATCAGCCGTCGCCGGGGCCACGACAATCAAGTCGCAGTCCCGCGCCAGCCGGATATGGCCGACATCCTGCTCATCTTCGCGGGAAAACAGATCGGTGAAGACATGGCCCGAAGAAAGAGCTCCCACAGCCAGCGGAGTGACGAATTCTTGCGCAGCCTTGGTCATCACGGGTCGAACCTCGGCACCGCGTTCACGCAGCCTGCGAATAAGGTCGAGGCTTTTATATGCCGCGATCCCGCCGGCCATGATCAAAAGAATTCGCTTGTTTTCCAAGACCATCGCTATTTTCAGCCTTCTATGTATCCGGCGGCGACCCTAGCGCAAAAGCCATTGCGCTGGAAAGCGCCATTGCTTCTCACATATGCGACGGCAGAAAAAGAACAATGGCGGGAAAGGCAAGCAGGATGGCAATGCGAACGAAATCGATGGCCACAAAGGGTATGAGACCGGAAAAGATCGTCTTCAGGCGGACATTGCGCACCACTGATCGCAAGACGAAGGCGTTCATGCCCACCGGCGGTGTGATGTAACTGATCTCGGTCACCACGACGATGAAGATGCCGAACCAGATCAGATCAAACCCGGCTGCGGCAACCACCGGATAGAAAATCGGCACAGTCAGTGTGATCATCGACAAGCCTTCAAGCATGCAGCCGAGCACAATATAGATGGCAAGGATTGTGAGGATGATCGCTGTCGGGCTGTCACCGAATATGGTCAGCCCCGTTTGAAGGTCTTGGGTCATGCCGGACAGGTTCACGTAGCTGGTGAATGTCAGCGCGCCGAACAGGATGAAGAACATCATGGCCGTGTTCTTCGCCGTCTCAAACAGCGTTCCCAGCGCATCGGTCAGCTTGAAGCGTCCGCTCAGAACGGCCAGCAAGAAGGCACCGGCGGCTCCCATGCCGGCCGATTCCGTCGGCGTGAACACACCAAAGTAGATGCCGCCCATGACAAAGGCGAACAGGATCAGGGCGCCAAGTGTCCCGCGCAACGCCCGCAGTCGCTCGACAAGAGGCAGCTTTTCCTGAACGGAAAGGTCAATGCCCCGCAAGCGGACAGAAATCGCAACCGCGATCATATAGCCGATCACCCCGAGGATGCCCGGAATGAGGCCGGCAAGAAACAGCTTGCCAATGTCCTGCTGGGTCATGATGCCATAGAACACCAGAATGACGGATGGCGGTATGAGGATGCCAAGTGTCCCGCCGGCTGCGATCGAGGCCGTTGAGAGACTATCCGGATAGCCGAAACGCCGCATGGATGGCAGCGCAATTTTCGACATGGTGGCCGCTGTTGCAAGCGATGATCCGCAAACGGAAGAAAAGCCGCCGCAGGCAATCACAGTTGCCATGGCCAAGCCACCTTTGCGGTGTCTCAGCCACGCATTGGCCGAGCGATAAAGATCCTCGGCAATTCCCGACTGAACGACAAAATTGCCCATCATCAGGAACAGCGGCAGTACGGAGAGTGAGTATTCCCGGCTGTTGTCGAAGAAGGTTTGTCCAAGGAGCGAGAGTGCCGGCTGAAGACCGATGATCGACATTGTTCCGAGTGTCCCGACGATTGCCAGAGCAAAGGATATAGGCATGCCAACCAGCATCAGGACGAGAAGAAGAAGGCTGCCGATCGGCCAGGTCATGAGGATCTCGAGAAATTTCGCCCGCTAGCGTTTGCTTGACAGGACTTGGGAAAGGGTAATGAGAGCCGCGACTGCAGTGGCCGTTGCACAGAGATAGGCGATCGGCGCAACAGGCAAGTGCAAGCTCACCGTGCGTTCGCCATAGTTCGCCATGGCCTGACCCTGCGCCAGTAAGCGCCAGGCGATCACTGCAAGAGCGCCTGATGATAGCAGGCTTATGGCCGCACGCCGTATCGGCTGGAACCAGGAGGGCATGCGGTCAACAAGAAGATCGACCGTGACATGCTCGTCGTCGAGACAGACCGCTGGCAGACCGATGAAGATGACAGAAGACAGCAGCAATGCGGTAATTTCCGTTGCACCGCTCAGCGGGCTATTGAACGCATAGCGTCCAATGACGTCGGCAACGGTGACCAGCATCATGATCATCAGCAATACCCCACTGACGATCGCAAGCAGCATTCTGACGGGCGACAGCCTGAGAGCCGTCGCCGTTTCCTGTCCGCCTGCCTGTTCCGGGGTCATTCGCCTTTTTCTGCCTTGGCGATCTCGGCCTTCAAGGCGTCGACGGCGGCTGTTACATCGATGCCGGTTTCAGCTGCCTCAGCGAGCTTTGCGTCGATGATCGGCTGGAGGTCGGCTTTGATTGCCGTCATCTGCTCCTGAGACGCGTCAATAAGCTTGATCTTGCCCTCCATCGCAGTCTTGCCGTCGGCATCGGCCTTATCCCAGGCCTTGCCGGCCATGCGGGCCAGTGCCTCACCGGAAACGCTGTCGATAGCCGTCTTGTCCTCGTCAGAAAGCGCATCCCACTTCGCCTTGTTCATGACGACGAAGAACGAGGTGTTGTAGAGACCGCCGCGTACCACGAGTGCCTGGTCGAGCATCGGGATCAGCTTGAAAAAGGCGACAGATTCGAACGGGAACGTAATGCCGTCGGCCACGCCGCTCGAAAGCAGTTCGTAGGTCTTGGAGGAAGGGCCTTCCACCGGCACGGCGCCGAGGCCCTTGACCAGTTCGCCAACAATGCCGCCGCCGACACGCAGCTTGGCGCCATCTACGCCATCCATGGTCGAAAGATCACGGCCCTTGGCGAAGATTTCGCCCGGTCCGTGGGTGAAGACGGCCAGAACCTTGACTTGATCATATTCTCCAGCCTTGCGCAGCATCTTGTCGAATACGCGCCAGTAGCCGACGGAGTTTGCTTCCGCGCTGTCGCCCAGGAACGGGATTTCAGTCAGGTTGGTGGTCTTGAAACGGCCGGGGTTATAGCCCTGCACACCATAGGTGATATCGGCGACGCCATTGACGGCAAAATCAAAATGCGCAGCCGGCGGGCCAAGCGGAGCCGGCAGCACGTTGATAGTCACGCGACCGTCGGTGGCTTCCTTCACGGCCTCGGCATAGGGCACCATCAGATCCTTCATCAGCGGGTGCGACGGTGGAAGCCAGTTTGCCATGTTCAATACGGTTTCGGCACGTGCGACCGACATGGAGGCGAGGCTTGAGCCGAAGGCGATGGCAAGCGGAAGGATGAACTTCGAAAGCTTCATAAAATACTCCAGGAGGTGGCCGACAGCCGAACCAGATTTTGAGAGGGCGATCGGAAATCGACCGTCAGGAACGTGTGAAGACGGGGACGTCGTCAAATGAATATGTGGCACAATATGCGTATTTTCCGCCACCAAGGTCAAGGCGGGGCAGGCGCATCAATGCATGGATGAGAGGAGGCTGAACGCAATGGCCATCAGTGAAAGGGCGATCACCCAAAGAGCAATGCGTCCTGACCGTGTGTGACGCGCTTCCGCCTTGCCGATCGCTTCTGCCGTCGAGGCGTCAAAGCGCAGACCGTTTTCGCTCATATTCATCAGCGAGGTGTGAAGCTTCTCCGTCTGGGCAGCGATTTCAGGAGCGGCTTCCGCCAGTCTAAGCGCGGCCTTCAGGCCGTCCTGAACATCAACGAGTAGTCGCTTCGGACCGAGATTGTCCTTGATCCAGCCGCTCACAACGGGTTCGGACGCCTTCCACATGTTGAACTGCGGATTGAGGATGCGCGAAACGCCCTCGACCACGACCATGGTCTTTTGCAGCATCACGAGTTCTGGCCGCGTTTCCATCTCGAACAGCTCTGTCACCTCGAACAGAAGTGTCAGCAGCTTGCCCATGGAGATCGTTTCTGCAGGCTGGCCATGGATCGGTTCGCCGATTGCGCGAATCGCCTGGGCAAAACTCGCCATATTATGATGGGATGGAACATATCCGGCTTCGAAATGCACTTCTGCCACGCGCATATAGTCGCGGGTTATGAAGCCGTAGAGAATCTCGGCGAGAAAACGCCGTTCCTTTTTGCCAAGGCGTCCGGTTATGCCAAGGTCGACGGCAACGATCATGCCGGCAGGATCGACGAACAAATTGCCCGGATGCATGTCGGCGTGGAAAAACCCGTCCCGCAACGTGTGGCGCAGGAACGACTGGATCAGCGTGTCAGCAAGCGCGTTGAGATCGTGACCAGCGTCCCGCAGACCGTCCACATTCGACATCTTGACGCCGTCGATCCATTCCATCGTCACGACGTCGCGACCGGTGCGCTCCCAGTCGACGGTTGGAACCCTGAAGCCCGGATCGTTGCGGGTATTTTCGGCCAGTTCGGACAGCGCCGCAGCTTCCAGCCGCAGGTCCATTTCGATCTTCGTCGTCTGCTCCAGCGTCTGGGTTACTTCAACCGGACGCAGTCGCCGGCTGAGCGGCAGGAAACGCTCCTGCAGATGTGCAACGAGATACATTGCCTCCAGATCGTCGGCGAAACGTTTGCGCACACCGGGACGGATAACCTTGATTGCAACCTTCTGCGGTCCGCCATCGCGCATGACAGCGCCCGCATGAACCTGGGCTATCGAGGCTGCTGCGAGAGGTTCCTGGAAATCGGTGTAAAGGGCTGAAATCGGCCTCCCGAGAGAGGATTCAATGGAAGCCTTGGCTTCGGATGTGGGAAAAAACGCCATGCGATCCTGCAGGCCGGCCAGATCTTCGGCCATGTCGGCACCGACAACATCGGGTCGTGTAGCCAGAAACTGTCCGATCTTCACATAGGAAGGCCCAAGCCGCTCCACAGCTTTTGCCAACCGGTCCGATCGTTCGCGGCTCTTGACCTTGCGTCGGGCAAAAACCCCGGCCACTGCCTTTGCGAAGCGCACCTTGCCTGGAAGATCTTCAGACGGAAGCTCGGCAATGACGCCTTCGCGCATCAACACCCAGCCTACCCGAACAAGACGGAAATATGCGCCAACAGTGCTCATGAATGTCAGAGCTTCCAGGCGGAGTGCAAGGCAGCGATGCCACCGCTGTAATTCGTATAGGTGACGCGCGCAAAACCGGCTTCGCTGATCATCTTGGCAAAGTCCCCCTGATTGGGAAACTTGCGGATTGACTCCACCAAATACTGATAGGGTTCACTATCTCCGGTAATTGCCTTGCCGAAGCGCGGTATCGCGTTGAACGACCACTGGTCATAGACGCGGTCGAGCAATGGCATCTCCACTTCGGAAAATTCCAGCACCAACAGACGGCCGCCACGCTTCAAGACCCGAAAGGCCTCCTGCAATGCCACATCGATGCGCGGCACGTTCCGGATGCCGAATGCGATCGTATAGGCATCGAAACTATTGGCCTCGAACGGGAGGCTTTCGGCATTGGCCTCTACGAACGTCAGATTGTCGGAGAGTTTTCTTTGTACCGCACGCTCCTCGCCAACCGCCAGCATGGAGCCATTGATGTCGAGCACAGTGCAGTGCGCCTTGCGGTCTGATGCCTCAACGATGCGAAAGGCGATGTCGCCTGTTCCGCCGGCAACATCCAGCGCCTTGAACGATGCATCCTTGCGTGGGTTGAGCGCCGCGATCATGGCATTCTTCCACACCCGGTGCAGTCCTGCCGACATCACGTCATTCATGATGTCGTAGCGCTTGGCCACCTTATGGAAGACGTCATTGACCAGTCCCTGCTTTTCGCCTTCGGTGACGTCGCGGAAGCCGTAAGAGGTTTCCATGCCGCCGTCTGCGGAAATACGGCTCTTCGCCATGCGGTCTGCTCCATTCAATTCTGGTCGAAAGACCATAGCGGTTTCGTCCCGCCCGCGCTATCTCTGCGGAGAAATGCCCACCACCGTTAGCCAGCGGCAGGTCTATAGACCACATGGGTCGAAGAGAAAACAGAAAGATGGAACGGCATGCCCGAATTGCCCGAGGTTGAAACGGTGAGGCGCGGCCTGGCGCCGGTTATGGAACAGGCGATCATCACACGCCTTGTTCTGCGTCGTCCCGACATGCGCTTTCCCTTTCCTGTCGACTTTGCCATGAAAGTTGCCGGGCAGCGCATCATCTCGCTGTCCAGGCGCGCCAAATATCTGCTGATCGATCTCGAGAACGGATTGACCATCGTCAGCCACCTCGGAATGTCCGGTTCATTTCGCATTGAAGCGGGTGGAACCGCAGATGTGCCGGGTGATTTTCTCATGGAACGATCAAAGGACGAGAAACACGATCACGTCATCTTTCATCTCGAAGGCCCATCTGGTCCGTCGCGCGTCATATATAATGATCCACGCCGGTTCGGTTTCATGGATCTTGCTCCGCGCTCTGAACTCGAGACCCTTCCAGCCTTTAGGGACCTCGGTCCAGAGCCAGTCGGAAACAGTCTCGATGCCGAATATCTCGCCACACGTTTTGCCGGCAAGGCGCAGCCCATAAAACTGGCCTTGCTGGATCAGAAGGTCATTGCCGGACTTGGCAATATATATGTGTGCGAAGCCTTGTGGCGCACGGGCATATCGCCTCTGCGTCCAGCCTCAAGCCTGCTGACAAAGACGGGCCGCATGAAGAAAGAGCTTCCCGCTCTGGTCGACGCCATCCGCCAGGTCATCGCGGATGCGATCGCTGCAGGCGGTTCGTCTCTCAGGGATCACATCCAGACCGACGGATCGCTCGGTTATTTTCAGCACAGCTTCAAGGTCTATGATCGTGAAGGTGAGGCTTGCTTGTCGCCGGGATGCGGCGCTACGATTCAACGCATAACACAAGGTGGCCGTTCGACGTTTTATTGCGCGCGCTGCCAGACATAAGTCACAGCGCGAACTTTCGGAGGACTATAATGACGTTCGATAATTTGTTGGTCGAAACCCGAGGCAAAGTGGCCGTTATCACCATCAATCGAGCTGAGGCTCTGAACGCCCTAAACTCGGGCGTTATGACGGATCTGGTGAAGGCGCTAAAGAACATTCAGGCTGATCCCGAGATTGGTGCGGTCGTCTTGACCGGCTCGGAAAAAGCCTTTGCCGCCGGCGCTGACATTAAAGAGATGCAGGCTCTGACTTTCCCTGATGTCTATCTGGGCGATTTTATTGGCGGTTGGGATGAGGTTGCCGGTTTTCGCAAGCCGATGATTGCAGCCGTCTCCGGCTTTGCGCTGGGGGGCGGTTGCGAACTCGCTATGATGTGCGATTTCATCATAGCCTCGACGACAGCAAAGTTCGGACAACCGGAAATCACACTCGGTGTCATGCCCGGCATGGGCGGCAGTCAGCGGCTGACTCGTGCTGTCGGCAAGGCGAAAGCCATGGATCTGTGCCTGACTGGTCGAATGATGGATGCGACCGAAGCCGAAAGTGCAGGTCTTGTGGCGCGTATCGTGCCTGATGAAGCTCTTCTCGATGAGGCAGTGGAAGCGGCCGCGAAGATAGCGTCTTTCTCACAGACGGCGGTCTCTATGGTCAAGGAGAGCGTGAACCGCGCTTTCGAACAAACCCTGACCGAAGGGCTTCGGTTTGAGCGCCGCCTGTTCCATTCGCTCTTTGCGACCGAGGACCAGAAAGAGGGAATGGCAGCCTTCGTCGAGAAGCGGAGGCCGGAATTCAAGAACCGATAGGCTAAAGAGTCTGCCTATAAGGCGATTGCAGCAATTTGCGCGTTGACGCCTGCGGACTTTCCAGCTATATGCCCGCCCACAGTTAGGAAAGTTTGTGACTTTCCGAGATTGCTCCCCGATCGCTGGCAGACAGGTTGTACGACCCGGTGTGGCGGAGGTGGAGTTTGTTTGAATTTGAAGAGAGGCATCTATGGCCAATACGACTTCGGCGAAAAAGGCGACCCGCAAGATCGCTCGCCGTACTGCTATCAATAAAGCCCGCCGCTCGCGCGTTCGTGGTTTCATCCGCAAGGTAGAAGAAGCACTTGCTTCCGGTGACGCAGCGCAGGCGAAGGATGCCTTCCAGGCTGCTCAGCCTGAATTGCATCGCGCAGCCACCAAGGGCGTTCTTCACGCCAACACCGCATCGCGCAAGATCTCGCGTCTGGCGCAGCGTGTTAAGGCACTGTCTGCCTGATTTTTGACGTCTTTTAGACACATTTAATAAGCCCGGTATTCTTGCCGGGCTTTTTTGCGTTTCCCACTCTCGTTTGACTTTGGTTAAAAGTGCATTGCAATATTGTGTCGTCAGAATGACACAAAAAACAATTTAAATTCAGTTACTTAGGAGAGGATAAAACGCCGGGCCGCACTTCACTCAACGGCAGTTTGGCTCAATCATGAGTCAAGAAGATTTTTATTTTTTTTGTTTTTGACCCCGAAAAAGGTCGCCCAAATGGGAATCTCCTTGATTCAAAAGCGATTCTTTTTTTGAGATTGTGGCACCCCAAAACACGCGACCAGAGTCAATGGCTCGAACTTAATTTTGCGTAAAATTCACGGTTGATATTCCCCATCGATCCTGCCTAAATGAATTCCACAAGAGGCGGGGACGCGGCCTGAGAGGGTGGTTCCAGAACGGTTTTATTGAGATCGTTTGAAAGCGCTCCAGCCTCTTGGAGCGAAACGTTTCAGTTTCGTTTTTTCGCAAAGAGCAGACGATTGCACCGGACTCCTACAGATTCCGGGCAGGGGATTTTTGTGTCAATTTGCCTGTTTGGACGGGGCAGGCTGAGCGGAGTGAGGAACAGGAGACTGACCCGGTAGTTTCGTTACGAGGACGAATTTGCTGGTAGGCGGGCGACCGCAATAAACGCCGAGCGGGAGAACCATGAAGGAGCTCTGGCATCGGCGGCAGAAAAAAAGATCGGCGGTCGGACATTTGTCTGGGCGCTGGAGAAAAATTGGAAGGCGGCAGAATGCAGATGACTACAGGGACGGGCAGTGCGCTGGTGGGGGATAACCATGTTCGCACACGGCTTGACGCGGTTTGCTCGGAGACGGCAGAGGAAAATACCCACATGAAGAACGACGTGCTCTTTGAGCGTTTCAGCGCCCGGCTGAAAGCTCAAGTTGGGCCAGACGTATATGCGAGCTGGTTTGGCCGTCTCAAGCTTCATGCCTCATCGAAGAGTGTTGTACAGCTGACAGTCCCCACGACCTTCCTGAAGTCATGGATCAACAATCGTTATCTCGACATCATCACCAGCCTCATCCAGGCAGAAGATCCGAATATCCTGAAGGTCGAGATCATGGTGCGCAGCGCCAGCCGCGCCGCAAAGAGTGTTGCGCCCGAGACGCGCGCCCTGCCGCTTGATACGGCAGTGTCGACTGCGCCGCGCAAGCAGCCTGCGCAACAAATCGGCCAGATCATGTCAGCGCCAGGCGCATCCGCACAGGTGTCGCGTGGACCATCCCAGGGCGGTCCGCTATTTGGATCTCCGCTGGACCCGCGCTACACGTTCGACGCCTTCATTGAAGGTTCGTCCAATCGCGTGGCACTTGCTGCAGCGAAGACCATTGCAGAAGCCGGTGCCGGCGCAGTGCGCTTCAACCCTCTTTTCATCCATTCGTCGGTAGGGCTTGGCAAAACGCATCTGCTTCAGGCCATCGCAAATGCCGCGATCGGCAGCCCGCGCGTACCCCGCGTCGTTTATCTGACGGCTGAGTATTTCATGTGGCGCTTCGCCACCGCCATACGCGACAACGACGCTCTGACACTCAAGGACTCGCTTCGTCACATCGATCTTCTGATCATCGATGACATGCAGTTCTTGCAGGGCAAGATGATCCAGAACGAGTTCTGCCATCTTCTCAATATGTTGCTCGATAGTGCCAAGCAGGTCGTGGTTGCCGCCGACCGCGCACCATGGGAACTGGAATCTCTGGACCCGCGCGTTCGTTCGCGTCTCCAGGGCGGTGTTGCCATCGAAATGGAAGCACCCGACTTCGAAATGCGCGAAGAGATGCTGAAGATTCGTCTGGAAGCAGCGCGCAAGGAAGATTCCTCGCTCGAGATACCAGACGAAGTTCTGGCCCATATCGCCCGCAGCATCACCAGCAGCGGACGTGACCTTGAAGGCGCTTTCAACCAGATCCTGTTTCGCCGCTCATTCGAGCCGAATCTGTCGATTGAACGTGTGGACGAACTCTTGGCTCACCTCGTCGGTGCGGCCGAGCAGAAGCGCGTGCGCATCGAGGACATCCAGCGCATTGTCGCGCGTCACTACAATGTGTCGCGGCAGGAACTGGTATCCAATCGACGAACCCGCGTGATCGTTAAGCCCAGACAAATCGCTATGTATCTGGCAAAAACGCTCACGCCTCGATCATTCCCAGAAATTGGGCGTCGCTTCGGCGGAAGAGACCACACAACGGTTCTCCATGCTGTCCGCAAGATCGAAGATTTGATCAGCGCAGATAACAAGCTTAGCCATGAGGTTGAGCTTCTCAAAAGACTGATCAACGAAAACAACGCCTGAGGCCATCGATGGCCTGCGCCAGCCTTGCCATGTACGACATGCTGGCGCCGGTCTCCCGTGGCAACGATACGCTCTGGCACTTTGTTCGTGATCGATTGCGGGACGCCGGATTTGCGGCTCCAGAGGAGCTCGAGAGGCAATCGTCCCTTGATGCCCTCTGGCCGCAATCGGATCTGATCCTGGCGCAAACCTGCGGCTATCCATACATTACACAACTGAAGGGTAAGGTCCGTCTCGTTGCGACTCCCATCTATCAGTTTGCCGGGGGGCGTGGAACAGAGCGTCTGAGCTATGTCGTGGTCTCCGTTGCTTCCAGCTATCGCACGCTGGCGGATCTGCGTGGCAAGACGGTCGCTCTCAACGATCGCGGTTCCAATTCCGGTATGAACCTGCTGCGCGCTGCCGTGGCACCGCTCGCGCAAGATGGCCATTTCTTTTCAGAAGTTCTCGTGACCGGTGGTCATCATGCATCGCTGGCAGCTGTTGCTGCCGGACACGCGGATGTTGCAGCAGTTGATACCGTAACATTTGGCTTGCTTCAGCGACACGCGCCGGAATGTCTGGCCGACATCCGCGTGCTTCAGTCGACGGATAGTGGCCCGGGTTTGCCTTTTATCACGAGCCTTAACGCATCTGACGAAATGGTTGGGGTGCTGAGGAAGGCGCTATCAGAGGCGGTGGCGACCTCAAGTCTCGGATTGGCGGATGACCTCGGCATGATCGGGATCGAATATCTGACAGACAGCGACTATGCCCGTCTGGATAACTACCGCCTTCAAGCGGAGAAGCTGGGCTATCCAGTGATCGCCTGACCCTCCTTCGACATCAGCGGTACATCATGCTGCTCAGGTTGAGCGCTCTCAGCGTGTTGGGGATGTATCGGCTCGTGGTGCAGCCGAAAGAGATAGCGATTGGCGACCTCGCGATAGCCGTCATAAACAAGCCCGCCATTCAGCGATATGAAGGCCTGACGATGTGTGCGGTAGTATTTGGGGATGTCATACCATGCGACCTGCGGCCACCAATGGTGGACGATGTGGAGATTGTTATGGAGAAAGAGTAAACCGAAGACCGGTGAGTTTTCGACGATTGCCGTGCGCTCTTCCTTTGTGCCGGAATAACGATGCTCCGCGAAGGAGCGCAGGCGCGATAGTGACAGGCCCGAATAGACGAAGGCTGTCAGATAGACCCATATCGGCATGTCACAGACAAGCGTTGTCCAGGCAAAAACCGCGAGGCAGCTGATGATATGTAAAATCCAGATGCGGATATGACGACGGTCACCTCTCACGATGCGGCTGATCTCACAGCTGCCGAATACGGAAAGTGCCACGAATGGCCCGAGAATAAGCCTGCCTGCCAGCGTATTGTTCACCTTGAAAACAAGCCGTCCGATCGGTCCCATCTCGCTCCAGTCTGTGCCGGTCAGATAATAGGTTTCCGGATCTTCTATCGGGTCCGTAAGCCACTCATCATTGTGGTGTTTGAGATGCGAGGATTTGTAGATCCTGTAGGGCAGCCATATCGACAGTGGTGGCCAACCGATCAGATCGTTGATGCGTCGAGAGCGTGTGGGATGGCCGTGCAAAACCTCATGTTGAAGCGAGCCATGCCAGGCGATAATCCATCCGCCAGCCAGAAACAAAATGACGTATGGGATGGAGTGCCAGAAGAACGTCAGTCCGATCCAACTGCCATAAATGATGATCGTGAGAGCAGCCGTATGCCACTCGATCCACGAGCGGGTGCTTGGCTGAGCTTTCATCTCTGGATAGTTGACGGATGACTTCATGAAAAATCGCGCCGGACCTGAGGTATTAAAAAACTGTTTAGACTCAATAACCTGCAGGGATTGTGGTCGTGATTTGGCAGTTGCGTCAATGTCAGTTTGACATGTGTTTGAGCGACCCATGCGGACAAAATTCACCAAAATCCGCGCATGGCGAATTTATCTTTTACGCTGCGGTGTAAAGTCGCCGTCGTCTAGGCGGTGGCAATGACTATGATTTCCGGGCTGTCGTCTGAGAAGGCCGAGCCGTCCCAGTCACCGATCCAGTCGATTTGTCCAAATCCACTGTCGTGGAGCAGTTGCGCAATCGTCTGCGGGTCAGGAAAGCGCAACGTGCTCTCGCTGATTAGCCGCTCACCGGTCGACTTGAGTGTAAAGACAGCGTCGAAGGTGACGAATTCGTCCCAGGTGCGTGTGGTCTGATAATAGACGTCCACATCGCCGATGCCGGGTACATCGGCCGAAGTAAGGGTCTGATTTTCGGTCCAGCTCTCCCAAGCACGATGCAAGGGGTTGCGGCTTTCAAAAACCAGACGTCCGCCGGCTGCCAGATGTCGGCGTGCATTGGCAAGCACCCTGTGGGTCTCATCATCGTCCAAAAACACCTGGAAGACATGGCCCGTCATCACGATCAGATCGAAGCGTCGGGAAAGATCGAATTCCCTGGCGTCTCCGGCCACCCAGCGCACGCTGCCTGAACCTTGCTTGCCAAGTGCTACGCTGAGCATTCCGGCACCAGGTTCAAGACCTGTCACCTGATGGCCGCGCTGCGCATATTCGATTGCAAGCGCGCCGGTCCCGCAGCCCAGATCGAGGATCCGTGACGGTGCGTCAACCAGCCCCAGATAGAACTCGCTGTCTGCACCGGATCGGTTGAAGCTGTCGTAGAGCACCGCCATGTCGTGACGAGAAAAGGCATCATCAATAGGCATTGTCTGCGCTCCATGGCATCAGCAGGCGAGGTCTGCCACCACTGCATCAAGTATCAGCATACCGGCTGGCGTACAGCGCAGGCGGGAATTTCCCAGACGCTCGAGATAACCGTAATCCAGCAGGTTCTGTTCCCGCACAGGATCGGGGGAACGACCGGACAACATCTGCCATCGCGCCAGATCCACACCCTCGCGTAATCTCAGTCCCATCAGCAGCAATTCATCGGCCTGCGCATCATTTTCGAGATGCTCTTCTTCGATGATCCCGTGACCCTGACGTTCGACCAGTTCAACCCAGCGTTCGGGATGCCGTTCCATGACGGTTGCCAGTTTCTGGCGGCCGCGCGTTAGCCGTCCATGAGCGCCGGGACCGATACCGGCGTAATCACCATAGCGCCAATAGGTCAGGTTATGCCGGCTCTCGGCACCCGGGCGCGCATGGTTGGATACCTCATAGGCAGGCATGCCCTGCTCGCAGGTGAAATCCTGCGTGGCTTCATAGAGGTCCGCGGCCTGGTCGTCATCAAGCGTCAACAGCTTGCCTGCCTTGTAGAGGCCATAGAAGGGTGTGCCTTCTTCGATTGTCAGTTGATAAAGCGATAGGTGATCGACCGCGTAGGAGATCGCTTGTTTGAGCTCCGCTTGCCACGCTGCAATCGTCTGTCCGGGCCTTGCATAGATCAGATCGAAGGACATGCGCGGAAAGATATCGCGTGCCAGGCCGACAGCCTTCAGGGCATCCTCGACATTGTGCAGGCGGCCGAGAAATTTCAGGTCCTTGTCATTGAGAGCCTGAACACCAAGAGAAACCCGGTTGACCCCGGCTGATCGATAGCCTCGAAAGCGCTCCGCCTCGACACTGGAGGGGTTTGCCTCCATGGTGATCTCGATGCCTTGCGGTACATGCCAATGCCGGGCGATCCCATTCAGGATCGTCTCGATGGTTGCCGGATCCATGAGCGACGGCGTGCCGCCACCGACAAAAACGCTTGTCACCGTCCTTGGACCACTGATGGCGCGAAGCCACTTCATTTCTGTCAGAAAGGCAGCCGCAAACCGTGCCTGATCAACAGGCTGATGGCGCACATGGCTGTTGAAATCGCAATAAGGGCATTTGGCCGCGCAGAAGGGCCAGTGCACATAGATACCGAAACCGGGTTCGCCGGTATCAGGCAGGATGAGCGCCGTGGGCTCGACCATAAAAATCAGGCCTCCAGGCAGTGTTCGACGAACAATTTGAAGGCGCGTGCGCGATGTGACAACGCTTCCGGATCGCCCGGTTTCCAGCCATGCTTTTCTTCTGCGGACATCTCGCCGAATGTCGTGTCATAGCCTTGCGGCTGGAAAACAGGATCATAACCGAAACCCTTTTTCCCCCGTGGGGGCCATACAACCGTGCCCTCCACTTCGCCACGGAAAAACTCGGTGTGGCCGTCCGGCCAGGCAAGGCACAGCACGCTCACGAACCGTGCTGTGCGCTGTTGCGGCTGTGTCGCGCCGCGCTCTGCGAGTGCCGTTTCGACCTTCTGCATCGCCATGTCAAAGTCGCGTGTGCCGTCTTCCAGTTCCGCCCAGTTGGCTGTGTAGACACCAGGGTTGCCGTCGAGTGCGTCGACCACCAGCCCTGAATCGTCCGAGAGTGCGGGAAGACCGGATGCCTGCGCGGAAGCCTGCGCTTTGATCGCGGCATTTTCTTCGAATGTCGTGCCTGTCTCTTCGGGCTCCGCAAACTGCAATTCTGCAGCCGACTTTGCGGAAAAGCCGAATGGACCAATCAAGTCGGCGATTTCCGCAATTTTTCCGGCATTGTGGCTTGCAACAACGATCGTCTTGGTTTCGAGTTTGCGCATTTCTAATCCTGTTCGATGCCCCACAGGCGGGGCTCGGCACATTCAAGACTATTGCCCGCGGGATCGCGGAAATAGATGGAGCGGGCACCGTTGGGCCAGTTGAAATCGGCCTCTATTTCGATTCCGGCCTGCGTCAGGCGATCAACCATGGCATCCAGCTTGTCACCACGCACTCGAAAGCAGGCATGTCCCGGGCCACGGGTGCCGTGGGTCGGAACCGGCAGCTTGCCGGTCGGTGAAGGCACAGAAGTCGCCTCCGGGTTGAACACCAGCAGGATGCCGGCACCGCAGCGAAAGAACACGTGCCGGTCTTTTACCCGTGTTACCGTTTCCAGACCGATCACCGAACCGTAAAAATGCTCGGCGGCATCCAGATCATCGGCATAAAGCGCCGTTTCCAAGATGCCTTCCGTGAGCGAAGTCATGCCGTTTCCTTTGAGCCTTAGCCGATAGACTGCTTCTGCATGGCCACCAAATCGGCGACGCCGGACTTGGCAAGGCGCATCAGTGTCAGAAATTCTTCTTCGGAGAAGGGAGCGCCTTCTGCCGTGCCCTGAACTTCAACGATGGAGCCTGCGCCTGTCATCACGAAGTTTGCGTCTGTTTCGGCAGCCGAGTCCTCCAGGTAGTCAAGGTCGATCACCGCCTGCTGGGCAAAGATACCGCACGAGATCGCTGCAACATGGTCCTTAAGGACCCGCTCAAGCTTGATCATGTTGCGGGTTTCCATCCACTTCAGGCAATCGTGAAGGGCAATCCAGGCGCCGGTGATCGATGCAGTGCGCGTGCCGCCATCCGCCTGTATCACATCGCAGTCAAGCGTGATCTGGCGTTCGCCAAGCGCTTCCAGATCAACGACCGCACGTAACGAACGACCGATAAGGCGCTGGATTTCCTGTGTGCGACCGCCTTGCTTGCCGGCAGCTGCTTCGCGCCTCATCCGGTCACCGGTGGCGCGGGGGAGCATGCCGTATTCTGCCGTGACCCAGCCCTTGCCGCTATTGCGCAGCCAAGGTGGCGTCTTTTCTTCAAGGCTTGCGGTGCACAGCACATGGGTGTCACCGAACTTCACCAGGCATGAGCCCTCGGCGTGTTTGGAAAAGTTTCGCTCAAACGAAACTGCCCGCATTTGATCTGTTTTTCTGCCTGATGGACGCATACCGACTTCCTTTCGCGATCTACGGTCTTCTACGGATGGCAGTGCCGATTTGCAAAGGAAAAGCGGCAAAAGAGAAGAAGTCAGATTCCCGTTGGTGATTGGAGCGGGAGTGACTATATTTTGTCAGGACGATATCGAAGGCGTCCGGAAGGCAATATGGATTTATCAACGACCATGCAGATGGAGTTCGGCTCTAACCTTGACGATAGGTCGCGCGAAGTGTTCCGTCGCATTGTCGAAAGCTATCTGGAGTCCGGGGAGCCGCTGGGATCTCGCAACCTTTCCCGCATCTTGCCCATGTCGCTATCGCCGGCATCTGTTCGCAACGTGATGAGCGATCTCGAAGAGCTAGGCCTCATCTATTCGCCTCATATCAGTGCTGGCAGGCTCCCAACGCAAACCGGACTGCGGTTTTTCGTCGATGCCTTCATGCAGGTCGGAAATCTCTCCGATGAAGAACGTGGAAGCATCGACAGGCAGATCCGTCCGGTCGGTCCGGACGCGTCGATGGAAAACCTGCTGAGCGAGGCAAGCCTGATGCTGTCAGGGCTGTCGCGTGGCGCAGGGCTCGTGATCTCGTCCAAGAATGACGCCGTACTGAAACATGTCGAGTTTATCCGGCTGGAGCCGACCAAGGCGCTTTGCGTTCTGGTGGGTGAGCACAATCAGGTCGAAAATCGTATCATCGAATTGCCGGCAGGGATCACCACCTCGCAATTGACCGAGGCTGCGAATTTTCTCAATGCCCATTTGGCCGGTCAGACGCTGGGTGAACTCCGTGGCCAATTGGTGAAGCTGAAGCAGCAGGTCTCAGGCGAGTTGGACATCTTATCCCAGGACCTTGTTGAGCGCGGGCTCGCTGTCTGGTCGGGTGGCAAGGAAAACGACAAGCCGACCCGTCTCATCGTCCGCGGACGGGCCAATCTTCTGGAAGGTCTCGCTGGAGAGGAAGATATTGATCGCTTGCGCCTCCTTTTCGATGATCTCGAGCGTAAGGAAAGCCTGATCGAGATCTTGAACCTGGCCGAAACTGGCCCGGGGGTCCGAATATTCATTGGCTCGGAAAACAAGCTTTTCTCCTTGTCGGGATCGTCACTCATTGTGGCACCATTCCGGGATGGAGAGGATCGCATCATTGGTGCGGTCGGAGTGATTGGTCCGACACGGCTGAACTACTCGCGCATTGTGCCGATGGTTGACTATACCGCCCAGCTAATGGCGCGGCTTTCGCGTAATCCGCTATAGCCATACGCGGAGTCAGCCGCTTCTTTTGGCTGAAGCCTTGATTTTTCCGCGACAAACGCTGATATCGGGCACGAAATTCCAATCACAAATTCCGGAGAACGTCATGACCGACGAGACCAATAAGAACGGACCTGACGCAACGGCCACAGAAGACGAAAACGTCGTGTCCATCGATCAGGTTGCAGACGAAGCAGATGCTGGCGAGCCCGATCCTATGGAGGCCGTGAAGGCGGAGAATGCGGAGCTGCGCGACCGCTTCCTGCGTCTGGCCGCCGAGATGGATAATCTTCGCCGTCGCACCGAGCGCGACGTCAAGGATGCCAAGGCATACGCCGTCACCAACTTTGCCCGCGATATGCTGTCGGTGTCGGACAATCTGCGCCGTGCACTTGATGCGATCCCGGAAGAGGCGCGTTCCGCTGCAGAAGCGGGTTTGACCGCACTGATCGAAGGGGTCGAAATGACCGAGCGCGCGATGCTCTCTTCTCTTGAGCGTCATGGCGTTAAGAAGATCGAACCAGAAGGTCAGAAATTCGATCCGAACTTCCATCAGGCGATGTTTGAAGTGCCGAACGCTGATGTCCCGAACAATACCGTCGTTCAGGTCGTCCAGTCTGGATATTCGATCGGCGATCGCGTCCTTCGCCCTGCCATGGTCGGTGTGGCAAAGGGTGGCCAGAAGGCCGAGGGAACAGAGCCCGGCACAGCACCAGTCAACGAAAAAGACGCCTGACATCAGGCGTCCATTTCTTCAGCAATTCGCAGAAATTGAAATGATCCTTGCGCCGCCTTTTCAGGCGGCGTTCGAGGCATGTTCCTCGTTGAGGAATGTGTAGATTGCTGTTGCGGAATCGGTCGCACGCAATTTCGCCACGAGCTCGCTATCCCGAAGAACGCGCGCGATACGCGACAAAGCCTTGAGATGATCGGCGCCGGCGCCTTCAGGCGCCAGCAGCAAAAACACCAGATCGACGGGCTGGTCGTCCAGCGCTTCAAAATCGACAGGTGTTTCAAGTCGGGCAAACACGCCCACAATCTGATTGATACTGGTCAGCTTCCCATGCGGAATGGCGATACCGTTACCAACGCCGGTCGATCCGAGACGCTCTCGCTGCAAGATGACATCGAAGATTTCCCGCTCGGGAATGGATGTGACTTTCGACGCCTTGGCTGCCAGTTCCTGGAGAAGTTGTTTCTTGGAGTTCGCCCTGAGGGCTGGAATGACCGCATCTTGTTGCAGCAAATCTGCCAACGCCATATTTAAATCCTTCATTCCGCCGAAATGAGCGAAGGTGGGTCGGCAGTAACCTGCCGACCCACGCTGTCTCAGCTTTTGATACTGGTGGAATCGATCCAGCCAATATTGCCGTCATTGCGACGGTAGACGATGTTTAGTTCATCCTTGCCCGGGCTGCGAAACAGCAAGACTGGCTCATCCGTCATATCGAGAGCCATGACGGCCGTAGCCACGGACATGGTGCGAAGTTGTTTTGTGCTTTCTGCGACGATGGTCGGCGCGAAGTCTTCAGGCACTTCCTCGTCGTCTTCCGACATCGCGTCCATGACGGTATAGGCGACCGCGATCTCGCCATTCACGTGTTCCGCGGCGTGGTGGTCTTTCAGCTTGCGTTTGTAGCGCCTCAGCCGTTTCTCGATCCGTTCGGCCGCAATGTCGAATGCGACTTGCGGATCGTTCGCCTCGCCGGCGGCATGCAGGTTCACCCCTGTATCGAGATGGACAAGGCAATCCGCAGAAAATCGTGCTTGCGAAAGCTTGCTCACCGTTGCCTGGCTTGAATAGCCACCGTCAAAATATTTGCCGATCGCTTCTTCGATGTGTTCCTCGATCCGTAGGCGGAAGGAATCGCCGATTTCCATATGTTTTCCGGATACACGCACACTCATGGGGTTTCCCTTCATTATCGTGATTTGCGGGTATCAGTTTACGTCAAGCCTCGCTCTCATCCAAGCGTTTCGAGCATCAATCTTGGTCACGTCTCTGACCATCGGCATAAGTTGGACATCGACGCCACTGCGTTTAAAATGTCGACCAATCGCGGCGGGCTTCTATCGACTGAAATGATGAGAGTCAACGGTTGGCGGGTTCTTTTCTGATCACGGAGACGTCAGGTGTCAGCCCGCGGAGACTTTAGACAGGGCGCGCTTTTCACGTCTGCGTTGAACGGAAGAGGGGATGTTCATTGCCTCCCGATATTTTGCCACGGTCCGGCGCGCGAGATCCACACCGTCCCGCTTGAGGCTGTGAACAATGTCGTCATCAGACAGAACGTCTTCTGCGGTCTCTTGGGCAATCAAAGCGCGTATGCGATGGCGCACGGATTCGGCGGAATGCGTCTCGCCACCTTCCGCGGATGCAATCGAGACGCTGAAGAAATACTTCAGTTCAAACAGCCCACGGGGCGTGAGCATGTATTTGTTGGAGGTTACACGGCTCACGGTCGATTCATGCATCTTGATGGCATCGGCAACCGCCTTCAGATTGAGCGGGCGAAGATGCTCCACGCCGTGGCGGAGAAAGGCATCCTGTTGCCGTACGATTTCCGCTGCCACTTTCGCAATTGTCTTGGCGCGCTGGTCCAGACTGCGCGTCAGCCAATTGGCGTTTTGCAGGCACTCGGACAAGAAGCTCTGATCGGATTCGCTCTTTCTTGCGACCACGGTCAGGTAGTTCTGGTTGACGAGAACGCGTGGCAGAACATCTGGATTAAGCTCAACCACCCACTGTCCGCCGCTGTTTGGGCGAATAATGATGTCGGGAACGACAGATTCACTGATAGCGGGTTCGAAGCAATTGCCCGGCTTCGGATTGAGTTTTCGAATCTCTGCCAGCATGTCGATGAGGTCTTCCTCATCCACACGGCACAGTTTCTTCAGAGTGGCAAAGTCGCGCTTCGCCAAAAGCTCCAGATTGTCGATGAGCACTGCCATCGCGGGATCAAGCCGATCGCGAAGCCTAAGCTGTATGGCGAGGCACTCGCTGAGAGAGCGTGCGAAGACGCCTGGCGGATCGAGGCTTTGGAGCTGAAACAGAATATTTTCGACATGCTCGACACCCGTGCCGAAACGCTCGGCGATTTCGCGGAAATCACCGCTCAGATATCCAGTGTCATCTATTTGATCGAGCAGCGCCATTGCGAGAAGCCGATCGCCGGCGCCATGCACTGCAAAGGGAATCTGTTCTTTGAGATGATCTTGAAGGCTTACGCGTCCCGCGACGAAATCGTCGAGATCATAGGCGTCTCCTCCCGGGGCAGCACTGCCGTGGATGGACTTCCATTGCCCCAGAAGCTCAGGCGTGTCCGCCGAGGTGGCCCCGCCCTCATCGGCAAACGAGGTATCGAAATTCGTGTCGAGGCGCTCCGAGAGCGTGTTATCCTGGCCGGGTTCATACCAGTCGCTGGCAAGCTGCCCGCCTTCGCCCTCTGTTCCCTCGCCAACGCCTGTATCGGAGGCAGCGTCATCGGAACTGCGATGCGGCTCGCCGATGAAGTCGTCATCATCTGGCACGAGTTCAAGAAGAGGGTTCTTTTCAATTTCCTGGGAGATGAAATGCGTGAGCTCGAGATGGGTCATTTGCAGCAGCTGTATCGACTGCATCAGCTGCGGCGTCATGACCAGAGATTGGCTCTGGCGCAAGAAAAGGTTGGCGGATAAGGCCATGGCGGACGCTATACTCCCCTGCAATCCCCTTTTTTGGCGTTTCCAGCACCTCCGCCGTGCCAGAAAAGTCCAACTGGCCCAAAAATTGCTTTTTTATGGGGTTTGGTCAAGCTTGCTTGTGGCGAAAGCGAGACTTTCTTGGGTCTCAGGCTTTACAGGCTGAACTTGTCGCCGAGGTAAAGTCTGCGCACATCCGCGTTATTGACAATGTCATCAGCGCGACCGTGAGTCAAAACTTCGCCAGCGTGGATAATATAGGCGCGATCAATAAGGCCCAGTGTTTCCCGCACGTTATGGTCGGTTATGAGGACGCCAATGCCGCGTGCGGTCAGGTGCCGCACCAGATTCTGAATGTCGGATACCGATATCGGATCGACACCTGCGAAGGGCTCGTCAAGCAACATGAATGTCGGATTGGTGGCCAACGCACGGGCAATTTCCAAGCGTCGTCTTTCGCCACCTGAAAGGGCAACTGCCGGAGATTTGCGCAATTTTTCGATGTGAAATTCATCAAGAAGCTCGTCGAGCTTGTTTTCACGGCTCGCCTTGTTCTTGTCGTGAACCTCCAGAACGGCGCGAATATTGTCCTCCACACTCAATCCGCGAAAAATAGAGGCTTCCTGTGGCAGATAACCGACACCCAGGCGCGCCCGCCGATACATCGGCATGGCCGTCACGTCATTGCCGTCGATAGCGATCATGCCTTCGTCAACCGGAACGAGACCGGTGATCATATAAAAACAGGTCGTCTTGCCAGCGCCATTGGGGCCGAGCAGGCCGACGGCCTCCCCGCGTCTCACGACGAGCGAGACCCCGTTGACCACGCGACGAGCGTTATAGCTCTTCGTCAGACCATGCGCGATCAGGGTGCCCTCATACCGCTCTTTGTCGAGTTTCGGCTGGGCAGGGTCTTGTCGCTTGGCGCGACCAGCGCCGAACAGTTTGGAGACTTTTGGGATTTTCACAGGCGATACCGGCTTTACTTCTTTTTTTGCTGGGATTTGGGATCCAGCTGGATCTGAACGCGGCCACCGCAGCTTTCCAGTTTAGCCTCACCATTGGTCATTTTAACAGTGAGCTTGCAGCCCACGAAGACGTTTTGACCTTCAGATAGAACAACGCGATCTCCCTGGAGCACGAAGACCTGGGACTCAAGATTGAAGTTTCCGGTCTCTGCCGTCGCCTGCTGTGCGCCGGACGATAGGAAGACCGTGTCGGACACATCGATCTTTTCAATATCGGCATTACCCGCGGTCACGGACGCGCCTTCACCCTTGTAATGAACGATCATTCGACCGGCGCGCAGCATAGTCGATCCCTGAACCACCTTCACATTGCCGGTGAAGATGGCTTGCTTGTCTTGCTCGCGAAACTGAAGTTCATCGCTCTCGATCTGGATTGGCTGGTCATTGGAAAGCTTCATGCCCTCCATGTTGGTCGTTTGTGCCATGACCGGCATTGTCATAGTGGACGCCGCCAGAGCCGCCGCGATCATAGCGCTGCTGAAACGAACAAATGCTTGGTGATGGAGGCTCATCTTTGACCTGGCTTTCAATTGCCCTGCTGGCGAATGGTTGACGGCTCTATGTTGACCTTCACATGGCCCGCGAAGGTAATGGTGCGCCCTTTATCGGTTATCTTTAGTGAGTCCGCAACAATGGAGGCCTCATTCGCCTTGATGGACACGGGGTCGCTGGTGTCCATATTGCCACCCGGAATATCAAGATGGGCCGATTGGAAGTCCGCTACCAACCCGTTGCTCAGTGTCAATGTGAACGGCTCTTCCATATCGAGACGATCCGCCGTCCTGTCGAATATGCCGCTTGTGGCCACTACCCGTGCTGTGACCTTGTCATTCACCGGTACAGCAGCAGCAATGTCCTCAAGGGTAATGATGTTTGGGTTCTTGATGTCCTGCAGGGCACGCTCTGCGCGCATGGAATAGCTGATGCCGTCCTTGTTGCGACCGGAAATAGCGGGTTTTTCCATGACGATCTTGCCGTTTTCGATCCGCGCGGAATCGATATTCAAATTCTCCGGCAAATAGGTGCGCACCACCGAGACGGCGATAAAGGCAAGGGAAATCAGGGTTGCGGCGATGGGAAGCAGGACTTTCAGCCGCCGGACGCGCACGGAATGGCGCAATGCGGACGCATAGGCGCTGCGCCCGACGGATCGGGCGGCAATTCCATCGTTGTCGGCAACCCTGTTTAGCATTCAATCGGGCCTGTATCTTAAGAACTGCAACATGCTGGGGCTCGTAAAAGGTCGCCGCGGCGCGCGGCAGGACGTTTCGCATGATTGCTATAGCTTGCCAATATGGAAATTGTGTTGATTTTTGCAAGAGTTGGCGCACTTCCAGGCCCGCTGCAGCGAGGATTTGCGCCAATTTCAGATAAAGTGATCACTGGCAGTAGCGCATCTGCTCCAAGGCGGGCTATGTAATGCTTGGAACAGAGGCGAAGCCTTTGGAATGGAAGTTGTTTCTTGACGGTGCTGATCGGGTTTGGCACCTTGTCTTCGTTTTTTAAAGTTGTTCAGGGGGCAACCGTGATCAAATCAGAACTGGTGCAGATCGTCGCCGCGCACAATCCGCACCTCTATCATCGCGATGTCGAAAACATCGTTAATGCGGTTCTTGACGAGATCACAGACGCTTTGGCAGCTGGCAACAGGGTCGAGTTGCGCGGCTTTGGGGCCTTTTCAGTGAAGAACCGACCTTCGCGATCCGGTCGGAACCCGCGCACGGGTGAATCCGTTTTTGTGGAAGAAAAATGGGTTCCCTTTTTCAAGACCGGCAAGGAATTGCGCGAACGCCTGAACCCAGGGATGAAGGACGAAGACGAATAGGGCCAACCCCTCAGGAGCAATTCCGTAGTTTCGGCTGCGGTTGTTCATCGTTTCGCCAAAGTTTGTCGATCATCCCATAAGGGTGTCTGGCTACCGCCGAGGAGATGGCATGATTAGAAAAATCGTAAATCTGGTGATTTTTGTGCCGCTCGGCATCGTGCTCATCGTGCTTTCAGTGGCCAATCGGCAGGAAGTCAGGCTCGCGCTTAATCCGTTCAGGCCCGAAGACAGCCTTTTGTCGCTCAGTGCGCCATTCTTCGTTTTCATTTTTCTGGCTCTCATATTCGGCATGGTCATCGGGTCTCTCGCCACGTGGTTTGCGCAAAGCAAATATCGCAAGCGCGCCCGCAACGAGAAGCTTGCGGCCGTGCGCTGGCGCTCCGAGGCAGACAAGCAGAAGAACCGTGCCGAAGAAATTGCAGGCCAAACTCTGCCGCAACTTGGCGCGAAATAGGCTCACGCTGTCGCTGAAGTCATGATTGCCAGCGGAAAGTGCCTTTTCGCGACGGCGGTGGAGTGCTAGTCCCTTCGCCGAGCGAAGATAGCGATAAGCGGATCAGGACATTGAAGAACAATAAAACGCGTCACGCGCCGAAATCGACGTCGCGTCCCGCGGCGCGCAAGGATCGTTCGGTTGAGCGCGGGGAGGGGCCTCCGAAGGCGTCGCATGCATCTGCGCCCCAAAAACAGCGCCCGGCCGAACCAACTGCACCGCAAGAGCAGCGCAAGCTGGAGATTCGCGCAGGCGAGCGACCTGCTGAGCGTGTTCCGCTGATTCTGGAATCCGTGGCCGCCGGCGACTTTCATCTGATTGACAGCGGTGATGGCCTGAAGCTCGAACAATACGGGCCATACCGGATTGTCCGTCCCGAGGCGCAGGCTCTTTGGCCAAGGGCGCTACCTGCCCATGTCTGGGACGCAGCCGATGCAATCTTTACCGGCGACACCGAAGAAGATGGCATGGGACGCTGGCGCTTCCCGCGCGAAGCCCTGGGCGAGACCTGGCCGCTGTCCCTTCTCGATATCGATTTTCTCGGGCGGTTTACCAGCTTTCGCCACGTCGGCGTATTTCCCGAACAGATTGCCCATTGGACGTGGCTCAAGCAGACGATCGAGGCACGCAAGCAGCCGACCAAGGTGCTGAACCTGTTCGGCTATACCGGCGTCGCCTCGCTTGTCGCAGCATCTGCTGGCGCAGAAGTGACCCACGTGGATGCCTCCAAGAAGGCAATCGGCTGGGCGCGCGAGAACCAGCAACTCAGCCGCCTCGACAAGGCACCGATTCGCTGGATTTGCGAAGATGCGATGAAGTTTATCCAGCGTGAGGAACGTCGCGGCAACCGCTACGATATCATCCTGACCGATCCGCCAAAGTTCGGGCGCGGTCCCAATGGCGAAGTCTGGCACCTGTTTGAGCATCTTCCCGCAATGCTGGATATATGTCGGGAAATTCTCTCTCCAAATGCAGCCGGTCTGGTCCTGACCGCCTATTCGATCCGCGCCAGCTTCTACTCGATCCATGAACTCATGCGCGAAACCATGCGCGGCAAGCGCGGCGCAGTGGAATCCGGTGAACTGGTCATCCGCGAAACCGGACTTGACGGCAAGACTCCGGGCAGGGTGCTGTCGACCTCCCTCTTCAGCCGATGGGTTCCCAAATGAATGACTTCAGAGAAAAAGGCGGGCCGCGCCGTGTAGGCCAGGTGAAGGAGATTACCAGCCTTGCCAATCCGGTCATCAAGGACATCAAACTACTGGCGCAGAAAAGACATCGCGATGAGAGCGGATCGTTTTTGGCCGAAGGATTGAAGCTGGTGATTGATGCGCTGGATCTGGGCTGGACGATCCGCACGCTGGTCTATTCCAAGGCCGGCAAAGGTAAGCCTCTGGTCGAGAAGACAGCGGCGCGGACGGTAGCAGCCGGCGGGCTCGTGCTTGAAGTGAGCGACAAGGTCATGTCTTCCATGACGCGTCGCGACAATCCGCAAATGGTCGCGGGTGTTTTTGAACAAAGGTGGTCGCCCCTCGGGACTGTTCGGCCACAAAAAACTGAGACTTGGGTCGCACTTGACCGCGTCCGTGATCCCGGCAACCTAGGCACCATTATTCGCACTGCGGATGCGTCAGGTGCCTCCGGCGTCATTCTCGTTGGTGAATGCACGGATCCATTTTCGATGGAGACGGTCCGCGCTACCATGGGATCGGTCTTTGCACTTCCTCTGGTGAGGACGTCCGCAGAGGATTTTCTTCGCTGGAAAAAAGGCTCGGGCGCAAAGATTGTTGCGACCCATTTGGCAGGTGCGGTGGACTATCGCACGATCGACTACCGCGAAAAGCCGGTCGTGCTTTTGATGGGCAACGAACAGTCAGGGCTTCCCGAAGAGCTGGCACGAGAAGCCGATGCGCTCGCGCGTATTCCCCAGGCGGGTCGTGCCGATTCCCTCAATCTGGCCGTTGCAACGGGTGTCATGCTGTTTGAAGCCAGACGTCATATCCTATCGCTGGACGGGAAGAGCTGATGGTGCGCCCTGCCATTTTTTCGCGCATAGGACCGGCGCTGATTTTTATTGCCTTCGCACTGGCTCTCGATCAGATCGCGAAATTGCTGGTGGAATGGTATCTGCCGATGCATGAGCTTGTCCCGGTCATGCCGATGCTGGGGCTGTACCGCACCCACAATCTGGGCGTGGCATTCTCGCTTCTGTCTGGCCTGGATGGCTGGCTGATTGTCGGCTTGCGGGTGGTAATCGTTATCTTTGTTATCTCGATGTGGCGCCGCTCGGGCCCGGAACACCACTTTGCTCATCTGGGCTTTGCTATGATCATTGCCGGCGCCCTTGGTAATATCATCGACCGTTTGGTCTATGGTCATGTCGTCGACTACATCCTTTTCTATACGCAAACATGGTCTTTCGCTGTCTTCAATCTGGCTGACAGCCTGATTACCGTTGGCGCAATTTTTGTGATCGCGGACGAGGTTTTGTTCAAGAAATCGAGTGGCGAAAAGACATAGTTTTAGTCCTCGATAACCGTCGGGGATCACAAGAGAGCGTGACGAAGTCTGTCACGATAGTGTCGCAGATCCATGGTTTATCCAACATGACTCATAGGTCGGGACGAATCGATATGACGCTTGAAATGCTGAACCGCCCTTCATCCGCAGCAGCCGATGACCGCTCGGCAGTTGCCATTCCCAGTCCAACCTCGGATGTGCTTGGACGTATTGGCAATCTCGAAACACGTCTGGCACGCACGGATCGCGAGATCGATGCCGCCCAAGCCGTTCGCTACCGCGTATTCATCGAGGAAATGAATGCCAAGGTCGCGCCCGAAGCCATGCGGCGCAAGCGCGATGTAGACGCTTGGGATGAGATCTGCGAGCATTTGCTGGTTCTGGACCGCTCGATTGACGGTGATCCGGAAGATCAGATTGTCGGCACCTATCGACTGCTGCGGCAGGATGTTGCCGAGCGCAATGGCGGTTTCTATTCCGCCTCCGAATTCGATATAGAACCTCTGCTGAGGCGCCACCCGGATCAGCGTTTCATGGAACTTGGGCGCTCCTGTGTGCTCCCCAATTACCGCACGAAGCGCACTGTCGAACTGCTATGGCAGGGCAATTGGGCTTATGCCTTGAAGCACGGCATAAGCGCTCTTTTTGGCTGCGCCTCATTTCATGGAACACAGCCCGAAGAGCATGCGCTGGCCCTGTCGTTCCTGCATCACAACCTGCGTGCGCGTGACGAGTGGGCAGTCGAGGCGCGGCCTGAATTGTTTCGCAACATGGATTTGATGCCGGTTGAGGCGATCAGCGCGCGCAAGGCAATGAGTGCCCTGCCTCCTCTGATCAAAGGCTATATGCGCCTCGGCGCAATGGTCAGCACTGGCGCTGTGGTCGATCACGCCTTCAATACAACGGACGTCATGATCATTTTGCCGATCACAAGCATCTCTGATCGCTACCTGAATTATTATGGCGCTGATGCGGGTCGTTTCGCGAGCTGATTAACCTCTATCGGTTTGCGTGCCGCCAAAACGGGGCATTGGAAGATCGCCAATTTCCCGTTCGCTCATGCGCGAAATTGCTGGATGGGCGAGAATGTCCCGCTCATGACGTTCTGGTTCGGTATCCTGATATCTGCATTGCAGGATGCCCTGTATGATATTGCAGAGAAACGTGAGCATTGTCGCCGGCCAATTACCTCATTTCGCCGTTTGATAATCCCTCTCACGCGGTAGAGATTCAATTGAGCTTTTCAGCATCCCGCTTTAGAAAAGCTATATGAAAAACCTCAATCTCGTTCATCTGAATGGCTTACGGGCGTTGGAAGCGGTGGGCCGTTTGGGTTCGCTGCAAGCAGCTGCCGATGAACTGGGCGTGACAATCGGCGCGATCAGCCAGCAGGTGATCAAATGTGAAAAGCAGCTCGGTCGCCAGATCTTCACTCGCGAGCCCAAGGGCATGGTCGTAAGCGCTGCCGGTCGGGAATTGTTATCGCAGCTAACGCCTGCTTTTGGGGCGCTGTCACAGGCCGTGGAAAGCGTGCGCAGCGATCGCGATGAAGTGCTTACAATCTCCGTGGCACCCGTATTTGCGGCGCGCTGGTTGGTCTTCCGTATCGGCGAATTTGCTGAAATCTATCCGAATATCCGTTTGCGCCTCGATGCGACCAGTAAGATTGTCGATCCGGCAGCCGGCGATGTCGATCTCTGCATCAGGGTCGGCAAGGGAGAGTGGCCGGGTGTGGATTCCTCGCTGCTGTTGGCTCAGGAGATCTTTCCCGTCTGTGCGCCGTCGATTGCAGCCGGACTTCGCAAGCCATCGGACCTTTTGACCCTTCCTGCGGTGATCGATGGCCAGTCCATGTTCAGTTGGGATGTCTGGCTGTCACGCGTGGGGCTTGGCGGTCGGAAGGTGCAGGCAGGCCACGTCTACAACGAAGCCTCGCTCTGCCTGGATGCGACCATTGCGGGACAAGGTGTCATGCTGGCATGGCAGACGCTGGCATCTCACGCGATCCAGACCGGACAACTCGTAGTCCCATTCGGCCCCTTTGTCGCCACCGGCAATGGCCACCATCTTGTCACGGCAAAGGGTGCCAAAAAGTCGCCAAAACTGGACGCCTTTCAAGCCTGGCTGCGCCATGCGCTCGACACAGATATGGCAGCGCTGCAAGCCTTCGTGCGAAAGCAAGGAATAGATCCCGGCGCGCAGCTTTGAGCTTCAGCGTAAATGTGTCGTTTAACTGCGCGCGTTATAGGCCGCAATCGTTGCCATGTTGACGATATCGGTATCCTTTGCACCGTATTGGGCGATCTGCACCGATTTCTCTAGTCCAACCAGGATCGGACCGATGACGGTCGAGCCACCGAGTTCCTGCAGCATCTTGGTTGAGATCGAGGCAGAATGGATGGCCGGCATGACCAGCACATTGGCCGTGCCCGACAGACGGCAGAATGGATATTGTTCCATCCGGTGCCCATTGAGCGCCACATCGGCCCCCATTTCGCCATCGTATTCGAAATCCACATTGCGACTGTCGAGGATCTTGACGGCTTCGCGCAGCCGTTCCGAACGCTCGCCAGTGGGGTGACCGAAGGTCGAATAGGCAAGCAGGGCAACGCGTGGTTCATACCCCATGCGGCGTGCCATGCCGGACGCCTCCTCGGCAATATCGGCAAGCTCCTCGGCTGTCGGCATGTCATGCACAGCGGTATCCGCCACCAGCACTGTCCGACCGCGCGTGAGCGCCAGCGAAACGCCGATCACACGGTGGCCAGGTAGCGGATCAATGCAGCGGCGAACGTCTTCCAGTGCGGTCGAATAATTACGCGTTGTACCGGTCACCATTGCATCGGCGTCGCCAAGAGCCACCATGCAGCTGGCAAAATGATTGCGGTCCGTATTGATCAGACGCTGGCAATCGCGGTGGAGGAAGCCTTTACGCTGAAGCCGGGAATATAGATATTCCGTATAGGCGTCGACCCGATTGGAAATGCGCGCATTGACCAGTTCGATGCCCGGCCGGTTGAGATCGATACCGGCGCGCTCTGCGGTCGCTTTGAGCGGCTCGTCGCGTCCAAGCAGGATGGCCGTTCCAAGCCCCTGCGAGGCAAAGGAAATCGCTGCCCGCATCACCTGCTCTTCTTCGCCCTCTGCGAAGACGACACGTTTCGGGTCCCGTTTCACATGCTCGTAAAGCTGTTGGGTGGTGGCAGCGATCGGGTCGCGACGGGCGGATAGCTCGCGGGCATAGGCATCGAGATCCTCGATTGCCTTGCCTGCCACACCGCTTTCCATCGCAGCCCTTGCAACGGCAACCGGTATCGCGGAAATGAGCCTCGGATCGAAGGGGACTGGAATGATATATTGCGGGCCGAAGCGCGGCCGGTTGCCCTGATAGGCAGCTGCCACATCGTCGGGCACGTCCTCACGGGCGAGATCGGCTAGCGCCTGGGCTGCGGCAATTTTCATGGCCTCATTGATTTCCGACGCGCGAACATCGAGCGCACCCCGAAAGATATAGGGAAAGCCCAGCACGTTGTTGACCTGGTTAGGATAGTCCGACCGCCCCGTCGCCATGATCGCGTCTTCGCGGATCTCGGCCACTTCTTCCGGCGTGATTTCCGGATCGGGGTTTGCCATGGCGAAAATGATCGGATTGGGCGCCATAGAGCGGATCATCTCGGCGGTATAGGCGCCTTTCTGTGAAAGCCCGAAGGCGACATCCGCATCCTTCATCGCTTCCATCAGCGTCCGGTCATCGGTCTTGCTCGCATGAGCCGACTTCCACTGGTTCATGCCGTCCTGGCGACCTTGATAGATCACGCCTTTGGTGTCGCAAAGTGTGATATTGGCCGGGGTAAAGCCCATGCTCTTGATCAGTTCGATACAGGCAATGGCAGCAGCGCCAGCGCCATTGCAGACAAGCTTTGTCGTCTTGAAGTCGCGTCCCGTCAGCGCCAGCGCATTGATAAGGCCTGCAGCGGCAATGATGGCTGTGCCATGCTGATCATCATGGAAAACAGGAATGTCCATGAGTTCGCGTAGCCGCTGCTCGATGATGAAGCAGTCAGGCGCCTTGATGTCTTCCAGATTGATGCCGCCGAAGGAGGGGCCGAGATAACGCACGGAATTGATGAACGCGTCGACATCTTGCGTGTCGACCTCAAGATCGATCGAATCGACATCGGCAAAGCGCTTGAACAACACCGATTTGCCTTCCATAACCGGCTTCGACGCAAGAGCTCCAAGATTGCCAAGGCCAAGGATCGCAGTTCCGTTGGAAATGACGGCAACCATATTGCCGCGCGTCGTGTAGTCGTAAGCGGTGCTGGGATCGGCAGCGATTGCCTTGACTGGCACGGCAACACCCGGGGAATAGGCCAGTGACAGATCTCGCTGCGTCGCCATGGGTTTGGTCGGCGTGATTTCCAGCTTTCCTGGACGCCCCTGAGAGTGAAAATCAAGCGCTTCCTGTTCGGTCACGGATGTGCGGGCCTTTTTGGCCTTGTCGGTTCCTGGCATGTTCCCTCGAAGCTTGTTGTGGGCAGCCCTCTTCGTGGCCATCCCTGCTGTTGTTTTTAATCGCGCAAGGCCGTTAGTGTGGCACGACTTTTTCTCAAAAGAAATCTGCAGCCGTGACTTTCAGCAATCCACTCGACACAGGTGTTTTAAACACAGCCGCGCTTGCCACAGAAGAGAGCCGTGCCTCGGCTACTCCGATGATGGAGCAATATATCGAGATCAAGGCCGCCAATCCGGATAGCATGCTGTTTTATCGCATGGGCGACTTCTACGAGCTGTTCTTTCAGGATGCGGTCGATGCTTCTCGTGCGCTCGGCATAACGCTCACCAAACGTGGGCAGCATATGGGGCAGGATATCCCAATGTGCGGCGTGCCGGTGCATGCGGCCGATGACTATCTGCAAAGGTTGATCTCTCTGGGTTTTCGCGTTGCTGTCTGCGAGCAGGTAGAAGATCCGGCAGAGGCCAAGAAACGGGGGTCCAAATCGGTCGTTCGTCGCGATGTCGTGCGTCTTGTAACGCCCGGTACGCTCACCGAAGAAAAGCTGCTATCACCTGGGCAATCCAATTATCTGATGGCCTTGGCGCGCATTCGAGGTGCAAGCGGATCGCAGATGGCGCTTGCCTGGATCGATATTTCCACGGGCGTGTTCCGTCTTGCTGAAACCGATGAGGAACGGCTGCTTGCCGACATTATGCGGATCGAGCCGAGCGAACTCATCTTGGCGGAAAGCCTGTTCCATGATCCGGACCTCAGGCCCGCCATGGATGTGCTGGGACGAGTAGCTGTTCCCCAGCCGGCGGTGTTGTTCGACAGCGCCAGTTCCGAAGGGCGTATAGCGCGCTATTTTGGCGTCGCGACACTGGAAGGCTTTGGTCAGTTTTCACGTGTTGAACTTGCGGCCGCGTCTGCTGCAATCGCCTATGTCGAGAAGACCCAGATTTCCGAACGTCCGCCACTCGGGCAGCCGGAGCGGCAAAGTTCATCGTCGACGATGTTTATCGACCCGGCAACCCGCGCCAATCTCGAACTCGTCAAAACGTTGTCAGGAGACCGTAACGGCTCGCTGTTGAAGGCCATAGACCGGACGGTGACCGGTGGCGGCGCTCGCCTGCTGGCCGAGCGCCTCATGTCGCCTCTGACGGACATTGAAGAGATTGCCGCAAGACAGGATTCGATTGCCTTCCTGTTGACAGAGCCATCGCTCGCCGACCGTCTGCGCGATCTTTTAAAACGCGTCCCGGATATGCCACGTGCGCTTTCGCGCCTGGCTCTGGATCGCGGTGGCCCGCGAGACCTCGGCGCGCTCCTCCAAGGGTTCATCACGGCGCGTGACGTTGCCACAATGCTGACAGAACATGCAGCCCTGCCGGCAGAACTGGCGGGCGCACTCGATGGACTGAAGGCAATGCCGATTGAGTTGGAACAGGCGCTTGCAGAAAAGCTTTCCGACGAATTGCCGCTGTTGAAGCGCGACGGGGGCTTCTTGCGCGAAGGAGCCAATGCTGAACTGGATGAGGTGCGCGCGCTCCGCGACCAGTCGCGCCGCGTGATTGCCGGTTTGCAACTGCAATATGCCGAGGAAACCGGCATCAAGTCGCTGAAGATCAAGCATAACAACATGCTGGGCTATTTCATCGAGGTGACCGCTGGCAATTCCGGTCCGCTCACGGAAGGCGATGCGAAAGCGCGCTTCATCCACCGCCAGACCATGGCCAACGCCATGCGTTTCACCACACCGGAACTCGCAGATCTCGAAACCCGTATCGCCAATGCAGCCGGGCAGGCCATTGCCATCGAACTCGCAGCCTTTGAAGACATGACGGCGAAGGTGGTTGCTGCTGCCGAAAGCATCAAGCGTGCCGCCCGCGCATTGGCTGCGGTCGATGTTGCCAGCAGCCTTGCAGCCTTGGCCGAAGAGCAGGGCTATTGCCGTCCTCTGGTCGATGACAGCCGTATGTTTGCGATCATCGGCGGGCGCCACCCGGTTGTCGAGCAGGCGCTGCGGCGGCAATCGGCTGGGCCTTTTATCGCCAACAATTGCGATTTGTCTCCGAATGACGGAGGCAGTCACGGCGCCATCTGGATGCTAACCGGTCCGAATATGGGCGGTAAGTCGACATTTCTCCGTCAGAATGCGCTGATAGCCATCATGGCGCAGATGGGGTCTTTCGTCCCGGCTGGATCGGCAACGATAGGCATTGTCGACCGTCTGTTTTCACGTGTTGGGGCATCGGATGATCTGGCACGCGGACGCTCGACGTTCATGGTCGAGATGGTTGAGACAGCCGCCATCTTGAACCAGGCCGGCGATCGGTCGCTGGTTATTCTCGATGAAATCGGGCGCGGTACGGCAACATTCGACGGCCTCTCCATTGCCTGGGCGGCGGTCGAACACCTGCACGAGATCAATCGCTGCCGCTCGCTTTTTGCCACGCATTTTCACGAGCTGACAGCCCTGTCGGAAAAGCTCGATCGCCTTTCGAATGTCACAATGCGGGTTAAGGAGTGGCAGGGCGATGTCGTCTTCCTGCATGAGGTAGGCCCGGGCGCCGCCGACCGGTCCTATGGCATTCAGGTCGCCCGGCTAGCCGGCCTACCGGCCTCTGTGGTCGGCCGTGCGCGTGATGTCTTGACCATGCTGGAAGATGCCGATCGCAAGAACCCGGCAAGCCAGTTGATTGACGATCTCCCGCTGTTCCAGGTGGCGGTGCGACGGGAAGAATCAAAATCTTCGGGCCCATCGAAAGTAGAGGAAGCTTTGAAGGCTCTGTCACTCGACGATATGACACCGCGCGAAGCGATGGACGCGCTTTATGACCTCAAGAAACAACTTGGCAAGCCTTGAGCAGTATTATGTCTTCTTCAGCAAAGCGGCTTAAGCCAATATCCAACGCCGAACCCGGCCGCGCAATGAAAGAAGGCACTAAGCCCAACATGGCCACGTTTGACCTCATGACTGCAGACATCCTCGACATCGAAGCCCTCCGGGCTGAATGCAACGCCATCGCCAAAAAGCATGCGGGCCAATTGCTGGACACACGTGCAGCTCTTCTGCCGGTACTCAAGCAAGCCAATAGCGATGGCCGTGAAGTTATCCGCAAGAAGCTCTTTGACGACGGAAGCGGAATTGGCTGCGCGTCGCGTATTTCCTGGCTGCAGGACCAGATCATCACCATCCTTTTCGATATTGCGGTCAACTATCTCTACAAGGGACAAGCCGACAAGATCACCGTCGTTGCCGTCGGCGGTTACGGTCGTGGTACACTGGCCCCGGGTTCGGACATTGATCTTCTGTTTCTGATGCCGGCCAAGGTCTCTGTTGGCATGCATAAGGCTGTGGAATTTCTTCTCTATCTGCTCTGGGATATAGGCTTCAAAGTGGGGCATGCCACCCGTACGCTTGATGAAAGCATCAAGCAGGCCAAAGCAGACATGACAATCCGCACGGCCGTTCTGGAAGCCCGCTTCATTTGCGGTCAACAGGCCCTGGTGGAGCAATTGGTCGAGCGCTTCGACAGTGAAGTGGCATCTGGCACGGCACCGGAATTCATCACTGCCAAGCTTAACGAACGCGATGACCGGCACCGAAAAGTCGGCAATACGCGCTATCTGGTCGAGCCCAATGTCAAGGAAGGCAAGGGTGGCCTGCGCGATCTGCAGACGCTGTTCTGGATTGCCAAATACAAATACAACGTCCGCGATACGGAAGAGTTGATCAAGCTCGGCGTCCTCTCCCGTTCCGAATGGCGACTGTTCCAGAAAGCCGACGATTTTCTCTGGGCCGTGCGCTGCCACATGCATTATCTGACGGGAAAGCCGGAAGAGCGGCTGTCCTTCGACATACAGCCGGAAATCGCACAGTCACTCGGCTATCACAGCAGGCAAGGCCTGTCCGAAGTCGAACGCTTCATGAAGCACTATTTCCTGGTCGCCAAGGACGTGGGCGATCTCACCCGCATCATATGTGCGGCCCTTGAGGAGTTGCAGGCCAAGGCAGCGCCGGGACTGACAGCTGTCATTGGCCGTTTTGCAAACCGCCCTCGAAAAATCCCGGGTACGCTGGAATTCATCGAGGACCGTGGTCGGATCGCGCTGGCAAGCCCGGATGTCTTCAAGCGAGACCCGATTTCCATCATGCGGCTGTTCCACGTCGCCGATCTGAATGGCCTTGAGTTCCACCCGGATGCCTTGAAGCGCGTCACGCGTTCTTTGTCCCTGATCGACAGCGCCTTTCGTGAGAACGAAGAGGCCAACCGCCTCTTCCTGTCGATCCTCACCTCAAGACGGGACCCGGCTCTGATGCTCACGCGCCTGAATGAGGCGGGCGTTCTCGGGCGGTTTATCCCTGAATTCGGCAAGATCGTCTCGATGATGCAGTTCAACATGTATCACCACTATACGGTGGACGAGCATCTGATCCGCACCGTGCGTGTCCTGTCCGAGATCGACCAAGGCAATGCGGAAGAAATCCACCCGCTGGCCGCCAAGCTGATGCCGGGTGTTGAAGAGCGCCAGGCACTTTTCGTCGCCGTTCTGTTGCATGATGTGGCCAAGGGACGCCCTGAGGATCATTCGACGGCGGGTGCAAAGGTTGCCCGAAAGCTCTGCCCCAGACTTGGCCTCAGTCCCAAGCAGACAGAACTTGTCGCCTGGCTGATCGAGCAACACTTGATCATGTCCATGGTGGCCCAGACGCGTGATCTCAACGACCGCAAGACAATCACCGATTTCGCCGAAAAGGTGCAGTCGCTGGACCGGCTCAAATTGCTGCTGATCCTGACTGTCTGCGACATCAGGGCCGTTGGCCCAGGTGTCTGGAACGGGTGGAAAGGCCAGTTGCTTCGCACGCTATATTACGAGACTGAAATCCTGATTTCGGGCGGATTTTCCGAAGTATCGCGCAAGCAGCGCGCCAAGCACGCTGCGGCCTCGCTGGAAGAGGCGCTTGGCGACTGGAATCCGAAAGACCGGGACACTTACTCCCAGCTTCACTACGAGCCTTATCTGCTGTCGGTTCCGCTCGAAGATCAGGTTCGTCATGCCGGCTTTATCCGCGACACCGACAGGGCAGGCCATGCTCTGGCGACCATGGTGCGCACCCATTCTTTCCATGCGATCACGGAAATTACTGTTCTGGCGCCGGACCATCCCCGTCTGCTGTCGATCATTGCGGGCGCATGCGCGGCAGCTGGCGCTAACATCGCCGACGCGCAGGTCTACACCACCTCCGATGGGCGGGCTTTGGATACGATCCTGATCAATCGCGAATTTACGATTGATGATGACGAGATGCGCCGCGCCGCGACGATTGGCAAGATGATTGAGGATGTGCTTGCCGGGCGCAAGCATCTGCCGGAAGTCATCGCCACGCGCAGCAAGGGCAAGAAACGCAACAAGGCTTTCACGGTTCAGCCCGATGTCATCATTTCAAACGTGCTGTCTAATCAGTTTACCGTTGTCGAAATCGAATGCCTGGACCGGATCGGCCTGCTGGCAGAGGTAACGGCTGTCATCGCCGATCTGTCGCTCGATATCCATTCGGCGCGCATCACGACCTTTGGCGAAAAGATCATCGACACCTTCTACGTCACAGATCTGATCGGCCAGAAGGTCACCAATGAAAATCGGCAGGCCAACATCATCGCCCGTCTGAAGCCCGCAATGGCCGATCAGTCGGACGAATTGCGTGACCGCATGCCATCGGGCATCATCGCCCCACCGTCACAACGCGGTGTTGTTGTCCGCAAGAAGGCCAAAGCAATTTCATGAGCCTAGTGAAAAAATTTGCGACGGTTGGCGGTGCAACGCTCGGCAGCCGTCTTTTTGGGTTTGTCCGCGAAACCCTGATGGCTGCGGCGATCGGCACCGGCCCTATGGCGGATGTTTTCTACGCAGCCTTCCGTTTTCCCAACCTCTTTCGTCGCCTCTTTGCCGAAGGCGCGTTCAACGCCGCCTTTGTGCCTCTGTTTTCCAAGGAGATAGAGACGCACGGTGTGGAGGGCGCCAAGCGCTTTTCCGAAGAAGTCTTCGGTGTCTTGTTCTCAGTTCTCTTGCTGCTCACTATCGCCATGGAACTCTCCATGCCGCTTCTGGTGCGGTGGATCATTGCGCCTGGATTTGCCGATGATGCGGAAAAGTTTTCCCTGACGGTTCGCATGGCAGCCGTCATGTTTCCCTATCTGATGTGCATGTCGCTGACGGCCATGATGAGCGGGATGTTGAATTCCCTGCATCGATTTTTCGCAGCCGCAATCGCCCCGGTCTTTCTCAATGTCGTGATGATTTCGGCGCTGCTCTACACTCTGCACAACGGCGCCGATCCCGAAACCACAGCATGGTATCTTTCCTGGTCTGTGCTGGTGGCCGGTATCCTCCAGCTCGCGGTTGTCTATGTCGGTGTGCGACGTGCAGGCATCAATTTTGCCGTCAAGCTTCCAAAGATCACGCCGAATGTAAAACGACTGCTCATCCTCGCTGTCCCCGCCGCCGTCACCGGCGGCATTACCCAGATCAACCAGATGATCGGACAGGCCATTGCCTCGGGCAAGGACGGGGCAATTGCAGCGCTTCAATATGCAGATCGTATCTATCAGCTGCCCTTGGGTGTGGTTGGCGTTGCTGTCGGCGTGGTGCTGTTGCCGGAACTGTCGCGCGCTTTGAAAGGCGGCGCCATGAAGGAAGCCGGCCATATTCAGAACCGATCGATAGAATTCGTACTCTTCCTAACCATGCCCGCTGCCGTTGGCATCTGGGTCCTGTCGGATGAGATTATCCGGGTCCTCTATGAACGCGGCGCCTTCAGTGCGGAAAACACCGCGGTGGTTGCCTCTATCCTTGCCATTTACGGCATAGGGCTTCCGGGGTTCGTTCTCATCAAGGCCCTGCAACCCGGCTTCTACGCGCGTGAAGATACCAAGACGCCGATGCGGTTCACGGCAATTTCCGTGATCGTCAATTCCGGCCTTGCGATTACGCTTTTCCCCTATCTCTACGAACGTGGCATCGCAACCGCCGAAGTCGCGGCAGGTTGGATCAACACCACACTCCTGTTTTCGACGCTGCTGTTGCGGGGCGACCTGAAATGGGAGTGGGGGCTTGTCAATCGCACAATTCGGCTGGCGCTTGCATCTGCCGCCATGGCGGGGATCCTGATTTATCTCTCTGGACGCTGGAGCGGTTGGCTGCAGCCGCAAACGCCGCTGCTGATCCAGGTTGCAACGCTCGCTGCCTTGGTCGCCATAGCGATGCTCGTCTATTTCGGACTGGCCTTCGCCATCGGCGGGGCAGACCTTGGCATGATCAGGCGCAATCTAAAGCGCAAGGCTGCAGCAAAGGACAGCGCAAAGCCCGACGCCGGTTAGCGACGGCAATGGGCCCAGCTGCGCTTGGGACCGATATCCACATGCACCATGCCATTGCAGTAGCGGCCGACACCGCCGATGCCGGGGGCACTGCGGGCAGCTGCCAGGATCTTCTTTTCAGAAACGCCCGGAATGCGGAAATCGGCAGCATGGCAATGATGGTGCTGCGACTTTCCGGAATGCGGTCGGTGGCCGGAGGTAATCACCAGCTTGTGACCTGTCGATTTCGAGATATGCACAAGGATACGCTGCAATTTGGCAGGAAAACAGCTTACCCGAACAGCAGGTCGTTGAACGACATAGGCGGCAGAATAACTATGCTTGATAGTCGACTTCTTGGTCTTGTCGGCGGCAGTAGCTTGGCTCACCACGGCGAGCGTCATCAAGCAGGTGAGCGCAACGCGAAACATCATGCGGACTCCTAGGAGGAAAAAGCTATCATCACGACAGCATCATTTGCTTGGGAGGAGTATTTCCTTCCAGAAAGTGGCTCAAAAAAGGAGAGAAATGCTCATTTCCGAGATTTGAGGCGCCCTTTTGGTTAATCCGGGTTAACTTTGTCAAGGCCGAAAGGCTAGTTTCGTTAATCTTTTGTTAACTTTGTTCGATTTTGGGACGAATTTATGGTGAAGCAGGCACTTTTTCTGGTGACGATAGTCATCGATGACTACGACAGGGCGAAGGCTTTCTATTGTGATATTCTGGGGTTTGATTGCCTGGAAGACAGCGTTCAGCCGGACGGCAAGCGATGGCTCATGGTCCAGCCGCAAGGCGGTGCAGGTGCGGGCCTGTTGTTGGCAAAAGCAGCGAGTGCTTCACAGTTGAAAGCAATTGGTGCGCAGACGGGCGGTCGCGTCGGGTTCTTCCTGCAGACAGATGATTTTGCCCGCGACCATCAGCGCATGCGGGAGCGCGGTGTCGTTTTCCTGGAGGAGCCGCGTCACGAGGTCTATGGATCGGTCGCTGTCTTCGAGGATATCCATGGCAATCGGTGGGATCTCATCCAGCGGACCTCTTGATTGTGTAATTGTCGGGGTGCATAAGCCCCGGCGAGCAACAAACACGAGATCAGGCCTTCCAACCGCCTGAAGAGGACGACTATGAGCGAATTCAAGCCGCTGGTTTTCTCCGGCGTTCAACCAACCGGCAACCTTCATCTCGGCAACTACCTGGGGGCGATCAAGAAGTTTGTCGCCCTGCAGGAAGACAATGATTGCATTTATTGCGTCGTTGACCTGCATGCTCTGACAGCTCAACTTGTGCACCAGGACATGCCGACGCAGATACGCTCGATTACCGCAGCCTTCCTGGCCGCAGGCATCGACCCGAAAAAGCATATCGTCTTCAACCAGTCAGCCGTCCCGCAGCACGCCGAACTCGCCTGGATTTTCAATTGCGTCGCTCGCATCGGCTGGATGGAGCGCATGACGCAGTTCAAGGACAAGTCTGGCAGCAAGAATGCCGAGCAGGTGTCACTTGGGCTGCTGGCCTATCCAAGCTTGATGGCGGCAGACATTCTTGTCTACCGCGCAACACAGGTTCCTGTCGGCGACGATCAGAAGCAGCATTTGGAGCTGACGCGCGACATAGCTCAGAAATTCAACATCGATTTCGGTGACCACATCCGCAAGAATGGACTTGGCGTCGACATCAAGGTCGGCAACGAGCCGGTTCATGCCTATTTCCCGATGGTCGAACCGCTGATCGATGGGCCTGCACCACGCATCATGTCGTTGCGCGACGGCACCAAGAAAATGTCCAAGTCAGATCCATCGGATCTGTCGCGCATCAATCTCATGGATGATGCTGATGCTATTTCGAAAAAAATCAGGAAGGCCAAGACCGATCCTGATGCTTTGCCAAGCGAAGTGGAAGGGCTGAAGGGTAGGCCTGAAGCGGATAATCTCGTCGGCATCTTCGCGGCTCTGGCGGACAAGACCAAGGCACAGGTTCTGCAGGAGTTCGGCGGGCAGCAGTTCTCGACCTTCAAGCCGGCGCTTGTCGAACTGGCGGTTTCGAACCTTGCTCCGGTCAATGGTGAGATGCGTCGTCTGATGGACGATCCGGGTTACATCGACGATGTTCTTCGCGATGGCGGCGGCCGGGCAAGGGCACGCGCTGAAAAGACCATGAAGGAAGTCCGCGACATCATCGGCTTCGTGCAATAAGATAAACGCGTGTGCGCCCAACGGCATTCCGGAGCGCGGGCGCCAAGGGAGATGCACAAATGATTGATCCGGCGACGGGGTTGGCGAATGGTTTCTAAACGCCTGTCACGACTTGACGGCCATAGGCGCAAGTTCATGGCGGTGATCGACAGTACACCTGAATGCTATCAGGCAGTGCATTATGCCGGTCGCCGCGCAAAGAATTCGAATGGTGGGCTGATCCTGCTCTACATCATTCCCGAGGGCGATTTCCAACAGTGGCTCGGCGTGGAAGAAATCATGCGCGCTGAAGCCATGGAAGAGGCCGAAGCCGCGATGGCGAAGGCTGCGCAGAACGTGCGCGAAACCATCGGTATCGAGCCTGAGGTGGTGATTTGCGAGGGCAGTTCGGCGCAGCAGATCAACAACCTGATCGAGGAAGATCGCGATATCGCCATTCTCGTTCTGGCCGCTTCCTCGACGAAGGAAGGCCCTGGTCCTCTGGTCTCCATGATCGCCGGGCGCGGTGCGGCATTCCCGATTCCAGTCACGGTTATTCCGGATACCCTGACTAGCGAGGAAATCGACGCCCTTTGCTGAGTTGTTTTGCGCCTGACAAATGACACGCCTGGTCTTGAAGCGGGCGGTGAAAGAGCATAAGTTTAAAACTATTCTAAAAATCAGGCGAGAGCGCCAGGAGACCACCATGTTCATTCAGACCGAAGCGACGCCCAATCCGGCGACTTTGAAGTTTTTGCCGGGCAAGGTTGTCATGGAAAACGGCACAGCGGATTTCCGTGACGCCGCCTCCGCCTCCGCCTCCGCTTCACCGCTGGCGACCGGATTGTTCTCCATTCCCGGTGTGACCGGTGTGTTTTTTGGCTATGATTTTATCACCGTCACCAAGGACTCTGCCGAATGGCAGCACCTGAAGCCGGCAATTCTGGGCACCATCATGGAGCACTTCATGAGCGGTGCTTCGGTCATGGGTGCGGCATCTGCTGCTGGCGAAGACGATCCGGACGGTGAATTCTACGACGCCGGTGATGAAACCATTGTGCGCACGATCAAGGAACTTCTGGAGACACGTGTTCGTCCAGCAGTGGCCCAGGACGGTGGCGACATCACCTTCCGCGGCTTCCGCGAAGGCAAGGTATATCTGAATATGAAGGGCGCTTGCGCCGGTTGCCCGTCTTCCACGGCAACCCTCAAGCATGGTGTTCAGAACCTTCTGCGCCACTTCGTGCCGGAGGTTCAGGAAGTCGAGGCCGTTTGATGCCGGCACTGGCATGATCGTTCTGGCAATTGATACGGCAGGCGCAGACTGCGCCGCCGCTGTTTACGACACCTCCAGAAATGAACTTCTGTCAGACGTCACGGAGATGATTGGCCGTGGCCATGCTGAAAAGCTGATGGGCATTATCGATCAGGCTCTGGATGCTGCCAAGATCAAGATGGATGCGATCGAGCGGATCGCGGTCACGGTCGGTCCCGGGTCCTTCACCGGCATCCGTGTGGGCGTCGCTGCGGCCCGTGGCCTGGCGCTCGCTTTGGGCGTGCCGGCCGTCGGCATAACGACGCTTGAAGTACTGGCTGCCCAAGCAATTGAGGCTGGAAACCACGACGCTAACGTTCTCGCTGCCATGGACGCAAAGCGTGGTGAGATCTACCGGCAGACATTTTCGCAAGCCGGTGAAGCGCTTGATGAACCCTCAGCGATGTTGCTCGAAGAGGCTCAGAATCTCGCTACAGACCCTCGATTGCTGATTGTCGGCTCGGGGCGCAAGCTGATTTTGGGCGAAGATGGCGCGAGCGAACCAGATCGTTTTCCAATTGGCATTGTGGCTCGCCTTGCAGCCAAAGAGGTTTCAGGCAAGCCTCGGCCCTTATATCTTCGTGGTCCCGATGCGAAGCCACAGATGGGATTCGCCGTAGCCAGAATGTGATGCCGCAATGCGTGATACTCTCTTTGCCCGAAAACCGGAATTCGAAGTCGTTCCGATGGAGGCAGGAGATTGCACCGAGGTATCCCAAGTGCATGGTCAGCGCTTCGCCAGAGGTTGGAATGACGGTGAATTTCACAGCCTGCTGACACAATCCAGCGCTTACGGCTTTGTGGCGCGCCAGACAAATGCCAGATTGTTCAAGCCACCGCTCGCAGGTTTCGTGCTGGCGCGCGAGGCCGCCGGCGAGGCGGAAATCCTGACCATTGCCGTCAATGAGAGATTTGCCCGTGCCGGATTGGGGTGGCGCCTGATGCAGGCCGCAATGCGCGAGGCCTATTCGCGGGGCGGCACCACCATTTTCCTGGAAGTCGATGATGGTAATATGGCAGCCATCGGCCTCTACCGCAAAATGGGATTTGAAACGGCCGGCGCCCGCCCGTCTTACTACACCGGGCCGGACGGGAAAAAATCCTCGGCGCTTGTCATGAAGTATGATCTTGGGTAACTGCCTTACCTGATATTCGCCGAGCCTTTATCCCAAAGCGGAAAACTGCTTGAATGCGATCCCCTCCAAGCAGAAGTGGGCGATGCCGGGTTTGCCATGAATGAGATGAACAAAACGCTGGAAGAAATCTGCGCTGAGCGCGGCATGCGCATGACGGAGCAGCGGCGGGTCATTGCGCGCATTCTCGAAGAATCGGATGATCATCCAGACGTTGAGGAATTGTATCGCCGCTCGGTCAAAGTCGACGCCAAGATTTCGATCTCGACCGTCTACCGAACGGTCAAGTTGTTTGAGGATACCGGCATCATCGAGCGTCACGATTTCCGTGATGGTCGTTCGCGTTACGAAACAGTGCCGGAAGAACACCATGATCATCTCATCGATCTCAAGACCGGCGTGGTAATCGAGTTCCATTCGCCCGAGATCGAAGCCCTTCAGGAACGTATCGCCCGGGAATACGGCTTCAAGCTCGTTGACCATCGCCTCGAACTTTATGGCGTGCCCCTGAAGAAGGATGACGTCTAGCACATGTCGGTTGGTGCGAAGTGACACGGATTTTGTTGCGGTTGAAGCTCGCCATTGTGCTCGCTGCTGTAGCCCTCCTTGCCTTGCTACTCGCGCCCTTCCAATTGCTGGGGCTTGCATTCGACTGGAAGATCCGGCGCTGGTTGCCACGATACTGGCACAAGGCGGCCTGCTGGTTGCTTGGCATTCATATCCATTCACATGGTGCGTTGACGGCCAGGCGACCACTGATGATCGCCGCAAATCACGCATCCTGGACCGACATTTTGGTTCTCGGCGCCTTGGCGGATGTGGCCTTCATCGCCAAGACAGAGGTCAAGGACTGGCCATTCTTCGGTCTGCTGGCAAAGCTTCAGAAAAGCGTGTTCATCGTCCGGGAGGAAAAACGCCGTGCTGCAGATCAGGCCAGCGAGATTGGCCGGCGCATGGCAGATGGCGAGATCGTCGTGTTGTTTCCGGAAGGGACCACATCCGATGGCAACCGGCTGTTGGAAGTGAAGTCCTCCTTGTTCGGAGCTGCTGCAGCAGCCCTCCCGGGGGCGCCCGACGGCGTGGTGTATGTTCAGCCGGTGGCGATTGCCTATACACGGGTTCGCGGTCTGCCGATGGGGCATTATTGGCGTCCGATCGCAGCTTGGCCCGGCGATGTGGAGCTCCTGCCTCATCTTTCGGGCATTGTGGAAGCCGGCGCAATCGATGTTGATGTCTCCTTTGGAGAACCGATTGCATTTCGCGAAGGCGACCGGCGCAAGCACCTCAGTATGGCCGTAGAAAAGAGCATTCGTCGCATGCTGCTTGGCCATTTGCGCGGGCGCAATGTCGTTTGACCAATAAATCCGCGCTTTCCTGTTTTCTCTGGCGCTAAAAACCACTAAATAGCGGCCATGACACAGGACATTTTGATCGAACCCGTTTCCGATACCGTCGCAAACACCTCGCCTGCCGCCAAGAAGGTCTTCATCAAGACCTATGGTTGCCAGATGAATGTTTACGATTCGGGCCGCATGAGCGATGCGCTTGGCCAGGAAGGCTATACGCAGACCGACAATGTCGAGGATGCGGATCTTGTTCTCTTGAATACCTGTCACATCCGCGAGAAGGCTGCCGAAAAGGTCTATTCGGCGCTGGGCCGTCTGCGGGAGATGAAGAAAGAACGCCAGGCACAGGGGCGGGAATTCACAATCGGGGTCGCTGGATGTGTCGCTCAGGCCGAAGGCGAGGAGATCACCCGTCGCGAGCCGGCCGTCGACGTGGTCGTCGGTCCGCAGACCTATCACCGTCTCCCCCAGGCGTTGAAGCGCGTTCGTAATGGCGAGCGGGTCGTCGATACGGACTATGCCGTCGAAGACAAGTTCGAACACTTGCCGCAGGCGCCGAAACCCAAGCTGGTTATACGTCAGGTGACCGCCTTTCTAACGGTTCAGGAGGGATGCGACAAATTCTGCACCTTCTGTGTGGTCCCCTATACGCGCGGTTCGGAAGTCTCTCGCCCGGTCGAGCAGATCGTGGCAGAGGCCGAAAACCTCGTTTCCAATGGTGTTCGGGAACTGACGCTGCTCGGGCAGAACGTCAATGCCTGGCGCGCAAAGGGGCCAGGCGGTAAAACATGGGGGCTGGGCGAACTTCTCTATCGTCTGGCGGAAATCCCCGGTCTTGCTCGCCTTCGTTATACGACCAGCCATCCCCGCGATATGGACGACAGGTTGATCGAAGCCCATCGTGACCTGCGGATGTTGATGCCCTATCTCCATCTGCCAGTGCAGTCGGGGTCGGATCGCATCCTCAAGGCCATGAACCGTCGTCACAAGGCGAGCGAATATGTGGCTTTGATCGAGCGTATTCGCGAGATGCGTCCCGATATCGCTTTGTCTGGTGACTTTATCGTCGGCTTCCCCGGCGAAACCGATGCGGATTTTGAAGCGACCATGGAACTGGTGCGTACCATCGGTTATGCTCAGGCGTATTCGTTCAAATACTCCACCCGGCCCGGAACGCCGGGCGCAGATCTGCCTGACCATGTGGCAGAAGAGGTCAAGACCGAACGGCTTGCGCGTCTGCAGGAATTGCTGCTGCAACAGCAGAAGCAGTTTGCGGAAGCCTGTGTCGGCAAGGAGATCGATTTGCTGCTGGAGAAGCCCGGGCGCAATGCCGGACAGCTCATTGGCCGCTCACCTTGGCTTCAATCAGTGAATGTTGATGCAAAAACATCGCAAATCGGTGACATTATCAGGGTACGAATCACATCAACCGGCTCAAACAGCTTGTTTGCCGAGATGGCAGAGAGCTAAGGTGGGGCCAGACTTGAACCCAACAGGAGCCTGACCCGCTTGAACGCACAAGAATTGGTTTCTTCCACTGCGCGCAATCCTAAAACAGCTGCGTCCGACGCCAATCACTTTATACTAACGTTCGAGAATAATCGGTTTGCCAGCGAGCTATTCGGGCAATTCGATCAGAACCTGAAATTGCTGGAAGAGCGCCTGCATGTCGATGCGCGAGCGCGGGGAAACTCGGTTTCCATCTCCGGCGATTTGGTGGCCACCAATCAGGCAAGGCGAGCGCTGGATTTTCTCTACGCAAGGCTGCAAAGCGGCAGCTCCGTTGAAACTTCAGATGTTGAAGGTGCCATCCGCATGGCCGTCGCGGCTGACGATCAGTTGAGCCTTCCCACGATGGAGCGCAAGGCCAAGCTTTCGATGGCTCAGATTTCAACACGCAAGAAGACGATCGCTGCCCGCACACCGACGCAGGATTCCTACATGCGCGCGCTTGAGCGAGCTGAGCTGGTCTTTGGTGTTGGCCCTGCCGGTACGGGCAAGACCTACCTGGCTGTGGCTCATGCCTGCCAACTTCTGGAGCGCGGTCTGATCGACCGGATCATCCTGTCGCGACCGGCAGTGGAAGCTGGCGAGCGGCTCGGCTTCCTTCCCGGCGACATGAAGGAAAAGGTCGACCCTTATCTACGTCCGCTTTACGACGCCCTCTATGACATGATGCCCGGCGACAAGGTCGAGCGTGCCATGACAGCCGGTGTGATCGAAATTGCCCCACTTGCCTTCATGCGTGGACGTACGCTGGCCAATGCGGTGGTCATCCTTGACGAGGCGCAGAACACTACATCCATGCAGATGAAGATGTTTCTGACGCGGCTTGGAGAAAACGGGCGCATGATCGTCACTGGCGATCCAAGTCAGGTGGATCTGCCGCGGGGTGTGAAGTCTGGCCTCGTGGAAGCGCTGCAGATCCTGAAAGAAGTCGAAGGCGTGTCGGTGATCCGCTTTAAGGATGTCGATGTCGTACGCCACCCGCTGGTGGGGCGTATCGTACGCGCCTACGATGCCCAATATGCGGTTCCGGATGAAAGTGAGCAGACCGGCCGGTAGTCGGTCGCACCTGGTATGCAAGATCTGGACCTGCAACTTTCCGTGGAAACGGATAATTGGCCTTCGGAAGAAGAGTTGAGTGTATTGAGTGCCCGCGTTCTGGGGGCGGCAAGCCATTATCTCGTCGAAAAAGAAGGCCAGCCTTTCCCCGATATCGAGCCGGAACTGTCGCTCGTCTTTACCGATGACGCGTCAATCCGGGAGATCAACGCGGAGTGGCGCGGACAGGACAAGCCGACCAATGTCCTGTCCTTTCCAGCGTTCCCCCTCAAACCGGGCGGGAAGCCTGGGCCAATGTTGGGTGATATAGTGCTTGCCAGGGAAACACTTGAGCGTGAGGCTCTGGAGCTTGGCAAGAGCGTCGAAGAGCATCTGACGCATCTTTTGGTACACGGATTTCTTCACCTTTTCGGCTATGATCATATGAATGTGAGAGAAGCTGAAATAATGGAGGGCCTTGAGACTCGCATTTTGGCTTCACTTGGCCTATCTGATCCCTATGCGGGCCAGGACCCGGTTTGACAGCTTGGAATTATGAACGACTATTCGACTAGAGCGGCCGCGCAGGCCAACGAACAGCAAGAGGGTTCCTCTTCAGAAGAGGGACCGAGTCCTGTAAGGCCCGAAACTGCGGGCCGGGCACACAACTCCCTTTGGGCACGCATGGCGCGACGGCTAAGGCCATACCAGGGCGCGAACCTCCGCGAAAACCTGACGGACGCCTTGCGAGTCGACGGCGACCACAACCAGTCCTTTTCGCCCGAAGAACGGGCAATGCTCCACAACATCCTTCGCTTTCGCGAAGTGCGTGTCGAAGATGTCATGGTGCCGCGCGCGGATATTGAAGCAGTGGACCAGAATATCACCATCGGCGAGTTGATGAAGATATTCGAGGAGTCTGGACGCTCGCGCATGCCGGTTTTCTGCGACATGCTCGACGACCCACGCGGCATGGTCCACATCCGCGATCTGCTTTCCTATGTGACCAAGCAAGCGCGCAACAAGCGCCGCAATGGCAAGGCTGCTGCCCAGCCACCTGCAGAAAAGGTGGAAAAGACGGTTCGCTCGGCCAAGACGAGCTTTGATCTCGGCCGTGTCGATCTGGACAAGACCGTTGCCGAAGCAGGCATTGTTCGCTCCATCCTCTTCGTTCCCCCGTCAATGCATGCATCGGATCTGTTGAAGCGTATGCAGGCCGCGCGAACGCAAATGGCCTTGGTGATCGATGAATATGGCGGCACCGATGGCCTCGTCTCCCACGAAGATATTGTTGAAATGGTCGTCGGAGACATCGATGACGAGCACGACGATGACGAAGTCATGTTCACCCGCGTTGCAGAAGATGTCGTGGTGGCCGATGCACGTGCGGAACTTGAAGATATTGCCAAGGCGATAGGGTCTGATTTCGATATCCGCGAGCAAGTTGAGGACGTCGATACACTCGGCGGTTTGATCTTCTCCGCACTGGGGCGAATTCCTGTGCGCGGCGAAGTGGTGCAGGCTCTGCCAGGGTTCGAATTCCATATTCTCGATGCCGATCCGCGACGGATCAAGCGCATTCGCATTATCCGCAAGCGCCCGTCGCTGGCGCGTCGTCGGGTGGCCAAGGACGAGCCGGAAACGAAAGTTGCTGCAAAGCAAGTGACCGGGAAGACTGAACTTGTGCCTGTCATGGTTGAGTCTCCGCCTGGTGCCACCAAAGCGCCGGCATCAGGCGGCTAATCACCTCAGGCTTATTTTGCCAAGCGTACCCAATTGGCTCTGCCTCGCGGGACAAGGTGGTCTTTTTTTGAAAGACTGCGGCTGAATTGATTCGCACCTTGACGTGAAGGGAGAGGGCATGGTTCGGCTGGCGGGCAGCGTCATGCTACTATGGGGCTGGAAGCGCGCTGTCTTGGCTATTGTGGCAGGCGCGGTAGCGGCGCTTGCGCTTCCCCCTGTCGGCTTTGTCGCGGCTCTTTTCGTATCCTTCACGCTTCTGATCTGGCTTCTGGATGGCGCAACCGGAGGTCCGGATGGTGGCAGCTTCAGTGGTTTCGGCACCTCTTTCTTTATCGGCTGGTGCTTCGGGTTTGGTTATTTCGTTGCCGGTCTCTGGTGGCTTGGTGGCGCATTGCTGGTCGAGGCTGACGAATTCGCCTGGGCTTTGCCCCTGGCCGTGCTGGGGCTTCCGGCGGTTCTTGCGCTCTTTTACGGGCTGGCTGCATTTTTGGCGAAGATACTGTGGTCAGATGGGTGGGGTCGTCTTGCAGCCCTTGCTGCTGGATTTGGTGTTGTCGAATGGCTGCGCGGTTTCGTCGCAACCGGCTTTCCATGGAATGCGATCGGTTATGGGGCGATGCCCGTTCCCCTGATGATGCAATCGGCCCATCTCGTCGGCATCTATGGCGTTTCGGCAATCGCAGTGTTTGTCTTCTCGGCGCCGGCCCTTATAGCAACGCGCCGCGGCATGCGCACAGGTTTGACGTTGGCTGCGCTGCTGGCCTGTGCGCATCTGGGCTATGGCGCCTATCGCCTCTATGGCCCTCAGCCGTCGCAGGAGGGTGTGCAGAAGGTAACAATGCGCCTCGTTCAGCCGAATCTCGATCAATCAGAAAAGATGGACAACGCCGCGCGCGATGCGATTTTTGAAGACCTTCTTCGCTTGACCGCATTGCCACCCGAAGAGGGCATGCCCACACCCGACATTGTCGTCTGGCCTGAGACTTCCATTCCCTTTATCTTGACAGAAAACCCGGACGCTTTCGGTCGCATAGCTGGCGTTTTGCAAAAGGGACAAATCCTCATCGCTGGTGCTGTAAGGTCGGAGGACGCAGCCGCCGGACAAGCACCGCGTTACTACAACTCGGTCTATGTCATCGACGATGGCGGCCAGATTCTGGGGGCCTCCGACAAGGTGCACCTCACACCTTTCGGTGAATATGTTCCATTCGAAAGTATGCTCAGGCGCATTGGTATCGAGAGCCTCATCAGCCTGCCGGGCGGGTTCTCCGCTGCTGCAAACCGCACGATGCTGGAACTGCCCAGTGGCTTAAAGTTCTATCCGTTGATCTGCTACGAAGTGATCTTCCCGCAGGAGATGAAGGCGGGTTGGCAGCATGCAAATGCCGTCCTCAACATCACCAATGATGCCTGGTTTGGCATAACGCCCGGTCCTTACCAGCACCTTCAACAAGCGCGCCTAAGGGCAGTCGAAAACGGGATCCCTGTCATAAGGGATGCCAATAGCGGAATTTCTGCCTTCATTGACGCGTATGGACGCATCAAAGTTGGTGCGCCAATATCAAAAAAAGTAATTGTAGATGCAACGATGAGTTTGCTAAATGTATACGAGTTAAGCAATTTTGGGAGAAAAAGAAACTTCTGGTTGATCGTCTTGTCATTTATATTGCTGGCAGCAATTTCGCGTAAAAGTTTTATAAAACGGATCAATTGACCAAAAACCCCTAAAATTGCATAGTGGCGGCGCCAAATACTGTAAGTATGCTTTCGGTCCTTCGTAGGCGTTTCAACGCCTCGCAATTGGCTCTTGAGCGAACCCGGTTGAAGGCGCAAATCTTCAATTACCTGTCAGGGTCTAATCATGATCGAAAATAAGAAGAAACCGAACCCGATTGATATTCATGTCGGAAGTCGGATTCGCCTACGTCGTACAATGCTCGGTATGAGTCAGGAAAAGCTGGGTGAAAGCCTCGGAATTACTTTCCAGCAAATCCAGAAATATGAAAAGGGGACTAACCGGGTCGGCGCAAGCCGTCTGCAGAATATTTCCAATATTCTCAACGTCCCAGTGTCATTCTTCTTTGAAGATGCTCCTGGCGATCATACGTCCGGCGCAGCCGGAATGGCTGAAGCGTCAAGCTCCAACTATGTCGTAGACTTTCTGTCCTCCTCGGAAGGTCTTCAATTGAACCGTGCATTTGTAAAAATCGCGGATCCCAAGGTTCGACGTCGTCTTGTCGATCTTGTCAAAGCACTTGCCGCTGAAGCGGATAGCGAGTGATCTTTTGAGATCATCTAAAAAAGAAGCGGCGTCACAGCCGCTTTTTTTATGCCGCATTGCAAGATGGAATTTGTAGACATAAAGATATATTTATGTCGTTGTGCGCTTGTTTTTCAGTGACGAACTGACTAACAAAGGCCAGATCACGTCTATGAGGGAATCCCGCATGCGCGCCAATTATCTCTTCACAAGCGAGTCCGTATCCGAAGGACACCCGGATAAGGTCTGTGACCGTATATCAGACGAGATCGTCGATCTGGTCTACCGCGAAGCAGCGAAAACGGGCATCGACCCCTGGAAGGTGCGTATTGCCTGCGAAACGCTTGCAACCACCAATCGTGTTGTGATCGCCGGTGAAGTGCGACTTCCTCCAAGTCTGATGAAGACCGACAAAAATGGCAAAGAGGTAATTAATCCTTCGCGCTTCAAGTCGGTAGCGCGCAGAGCAATTCGCGATATTGGCTATGAGCAGGACGGCTTCCATTGGAAGTCTGCAAAGATCGATGTTCTCCTGCATTCGCAGTCTGCAGATATTGCGCAGGGCGTGGACAACGCCAGCGATCAGCAGGGCGAAGAGGGCGCAGGCGACCAGGGCATCATGTTCGGTTACGCCTGCAACGAAACGCCGGACCTCATGCCGGCACCGATCTATTACGCACACAAGATACTCCAGCTCTTGTCCGACGCCCGCCGTAAGGGTGAGGGCGATGTCGGTCGTCTGGGGCCAGATGCCAAGAGCCAGGTGACGGTTCGCTACGTTGATGGAAAGCCCGCAGCGGTCACCTCTATCGTTCTGTCGACCCAGCATTTCGACGAGACCTGGGATTCGAGGAAAGTCCGCGCGGTTGTCGAACCCTATATCCGCGAAGCGATCGGCGAGTTGCCGATCGACGCGGAATGCAACTGGTACATTAATCCGACTGGCAAATTTGTCATAGGCGGACCTGACGGCGATGCTGGTTTGACCGGCCGCAAGATTATCGTCGACACATATGGGGGCGCGGCACCGCACGGCGGCGGTGCATTCTCAGGCAAGGACACCACCAAGGTCGACCGTTCTGCGGCCTATGCAGCACGATATCTTGCCAAAAATGTTGTGGCAGCAGGACTTGCAGAGCGTTGCACCATCCAGCTTTCCTACGCCATTGGCGTAGCACAGCCGCTGTCGGTCTATGTTGACCTGCATGGCACAGGTAAGGTGACGGAAGAACAGGTCGAAGCCGCTGTTCGTGACACCATGGACCTGTCGCCGACCGGTATCCGCCGGCACCTCAATCTCAACAAGCCTATTTATGCCAAGACTGCTGCTTACGGGCACTTTGGGCGCAAGGCTGGCCGCGACGGTTCGTTCTCCTGGGAACGTCTCGATCTTGTCAAGCCGCTGAAAGAAGCGATCAAGGCGTGAGCGAGACGGGCGACCAGTCGGGACGCCGCTCGCGGGCCACCGAGGCATTCTACGGTCGGCGCAAGGGCAAGCCCCTGCGGGATCTCCAGGTTGATCGCATGGAGCATGTCCTCCCTGCGCTCAAGATTGATCTCGGCACGGCTGCACCGGAAGAGCTTCGGGAACTTTTCCCCATCCCGGTCAAAAATACTCGCCTGGAAATCGGTTTTGGCGGCGGTGAGCATCTCGTTCATCGCGCCTCAGAGCTTACGTCTACGGGATTCGTCGGCGTTGAGCCCTTCGTCAATTCGATGGCCAAGCTGCTTGCGAGTGTCGAGGAAAAAGGTCTGCGCAATATCCGCGTCTATGACGACGATGCGACCCAGCTTCTCGATTGGCTACCGGCGAATTCCATCGATCATATAGACCTGCTCTATCCGGATCCCTGGCCTAAGCGCAAACACTGGAAACGCAGGTTCGTGAGCCAGGTCAATCTCACGCGGTTCCACCGTGTTCTGAAGCGTGACGGTTTGTTCTGCTTCGCGTCCGACATCGATACATACGTCAACTGGACGCTGCTGATGTGCCGCGATCACGGTGGGTTCGAATGGCTGGCGGACACGTCTGCAGATTGGTTGACGCCCTATGAGGGCTGGCCGAGCACACGTTACGAAGCCAAGGCTAAGCGCGAAGGTCGTAGCTCCGCCTATCTGACATTCAAGAAACTGGTATAAGTTGGGCACAACGAGTGCCAGCCGAGGCCGCTTTTGCGTGCATCGACTCGTGCGCTCAAGCGCAGACTTACATACGCCGGAAATTCTACCGGCGCATGGTCTGTGTCCGCTAATTGGCTAGTGCAGGCTAACCGTACGAAGCTCGTCTTCGGCAGCCTTGTAGAAAGTGCTGGATCGGTTGTCCGTCAGCAGGATCGGCGTACCATCGGCGCCGAAGAGGGCCCATAGATCAAGGCTTGGATCAATGTCCGGCGCTTCGGGGAAGCAGCGCGAAACTTCTTCAGATCGCATTTTGCGGATATAGCCGATTTCACCTGAGCCTAGATGCGCCAGTTCGGATTGCGTCAGCCCAGTGGTAGTTTCTCTCAGTAACATTCCGATCCTCCACGGTTTCGGGAGCAACGGCGCACATGGCCGTTCACCCTATTGTGGGATCGAAATGTTAATTTTTCTCACCTCTTGCTGCGGGTTCGGGCGGATCAGATCAATTTTCAGCAAGCCATTGTGAAGACTGGCTTTGAGTACATCCATGCCATCGGCTAGCATAAAACTTCGCTGGAACTGGCGGGCGGCTATTCCGCGGAAAAGATAATCTGCGTCCGGGCGCTCGGATTGACGACCCCGAACGAGCAATGTGCTGGCCTCCAGCATGACTTCGAGTTCACTTTCCTCGAATCCCGCAACGGCCAGGGTGATTCTCAGTCTCTCCTGCCCGTCAGCGCCAGTTCTGCGAACGCGCTCGATGTTATAGGGCGGATAGCCGTCATTGTGCCGGGCAATCTTGGCCAGAACCGTTTCGCTCACTTCGAAACCCAGAAGCAGAGAGCTGGTTAGCGGTTTTATGCGGCTCATTGACTCTCCCTTTGGCCCGGGTTCCTCTACCGGCAGCTTTCGCTTATTCCGCAATGCATATGGTACCTGCCTGCTTTCCATGCAAGTCGGTGCGGCTTGACTTTCGCCAGGCGCAATGATCATCAGTCACAGCTTTTTTTGTTTGCAGATAGTTGGATGATGATGCCCAGGAAAATCATAATCGACACCGACCCAGGTCAGGATGATGCAGCAGCACTGATGCTGGCCTTCGCTAGTCCGCAGGAGTTGGAGGTCCTGGGCGTATGCACCGTTGCCGGCAATGTGCCGCTTGCGCAGACAAGCCGCAATGCGCGGGTCGTGTGTGAGCTCTTCGGTCGTTCCGACATTCCAGTTTACGAAGGCGCAAGTCAGCCGATGCAGCGCAAGCTGGTGACAGCGGAGCATGTCCACGGCAAGACCGGACTGGATGGCGCCGATCTGCCTGAGCCGACGATGCCAGTCCAGTCCCAGCATGCTGTCGACTTCATCATAGAGACCATCCGTCGGGAAGCTGATGGCGAGGTCACGGTCTGCACTTTGGGCGCCCTGACAAATATCGCGACGGCGCTTGTAAAAGCGCCCGACATCGCGCCGAAAATTCGCGAACTGGTCATGATGGGGGGTGGCTTTTTCGAGGGCGGCAATATCACCCCGGCCGCAGAATTTAATATCTATGTCGACCCGCATGCGGCAGAGATTGTATTCCGCTCCGGCGTTCCGATTGTTATGATGCCGCTCGACGTTACGCATCAGCTATTGACCACCAAGGCGCGTGTCGCCCGCATCGCAGAGCTAGGAACCCGTCAGTCCGATGTGATGGTGGGATGGCTTCAGTTCTTCGAACGCTTCGACGAGGAAAAATATGGTTCCGACGGTGGCCCGCTGCATGATCCGTCCGTTATCGCCTATCTTCTGAAGCCGGAGCTCTTCCAGGGGCGAGAGTGCAATGTCGAAATCGAAACGCAGTCAGAGCTGACGGTCGGCATGACGGTGGTCGACTGGTGGCGCGTATCGGGGCGCAAGCCCAACGCCACAGTCATGCGCCATGTGGACGCCGATGGCTTCTTTGACCTTTTGATCGAACGCGTCGCACGGTTCTAAGGCACCCATGGATTGACGGAGAAGTTGGAGAAGGCCGCAGGCGATCCGCCGCGGTCTTCAAACGTCAAAGATTCCGGTTAACCTCCGCGGCCAATGGAATTGATGGCTGGGCGCCTTGGCTGAGGCAGGCGAGGGAACCTGCCACGGCTGCGCGACGCAGAGCTGTGCCGAAGTCGAGACCCTGATCGAGACCAGCGGCAAAGTACCCGCAGAAGGTGTCTCCAGCGCCAACTGTATCGATGGGATTGATCTTCAGCCCTTTGGTCTCGTGCAAGGATCCATCCCGTGCGGCGATCACGCCCTCTGCACCCAGGGTCACAATCACCGTTTGCCCGGTCTCGCTATGAATCCGCATCAGTGCCTGTTTGCGTTCGTCCGCATTCATGCCTTCCTGACCGGCCAGTCTTTCGAACTCTGTTTCGTTGGCAATCACGATATCGGCCATACGACCGAGCTCAGCGGCTTCGCCGATCAAGGGCGCAATATTGATCACCGTCGTCACACCCCGTCCTCGTGCCAACGACAAGGCTTTTTTGACGGCTGGTACAGGGATTTCCAGTTGCAGCATCAGCGTGTCACTTGGGGCCATGGATGAGACCAGCTTTACGGCATCGTCTTCTGTCAATGTGCCATTTGCTCCGGCAACGACGGCAATCATGTTCTCGCCATCGCCGCCAACAAGGATCAATGCGGTTCCGGTGGCCGTGTCGGCTCGTGCAATACTGGTAAGATCGGTTCCAGCATCCAGCAGTTCTGCCAGAGCCGGCTCTGCGAATTCATCCTTGCCGACGGCGCCAACCATCTTAACCGTAGCGCCCGCACGCGTCGCCGCCAGTGCCTGATTTGCACCTTTGCCCCCGGCTGCCGTGGCAAAACTGTTGCCGGCCACGGTCTCACCAGGTTTCGGCAGACGTTCAGTCGTGGCGACAAGGTCCATATTGATGGAGCCAAAAACGGTGATCATGTTGATTGGTCCTCGTGACGATAAGCGGGCTTTGTGCCGCTCAGACTAATCTTCGTCAACCACCCTGAGCTTCAGCAACCCAGTTCTGCTTTCAACGGCTGCGGACGAAGGGCTGTGCGGCTGGGCTGTGGCAGTGCCACCCGTATGTTCGAATTCCAGCGCCTCGATCTTCGCTCCGCGTTTTGCAATTTTGTCCGACGATGTCAGGATCATCTCCACATCTTTCTGTGCCGAGAGAAAATGGCTTTGCAGCTTTCGTGTTCTGTCATCCAGCCGCGACAGATCGTCCATCAGGCTGACGACTTCGCCTTGGATGACATGTGCCTGTTCGCGCATGCGCTGGTCTTTGAGGACAGCCTGGATAACCTGGATCGACAACATCAGAAGCGATGGGGATACGATCACGACGCGTGAACGATGCGCCTTCTGCACCACGCTTTCAAAATTCTCGTGGATCTCGGCGAAAATCGACTCCGATGGCACGAACATGAAGGCCATTTCCTGGGTCTCGCCTGCAATCAGGTATTTTTCGGAAATATCTTTGATGTGCACCTCAAGGTCGCGCTTGAACTGCTGGCTGGCTGTCTTCTTGCCCTCCGGCGATTCCGTATCGCGAATGGCATTCCAGGCCTCCAGCGGAAATTTGGCATCGACAACCAAGGGCGGGGCATCGTTCGGCATCCGGATCGTACAGTCGGGCCGCGAGCTGTTGGATAGCGTTGTCTGGAATTCATAAGCGCCTATGGGCAAGCCATCGGCAACAATCGTCTCCATGCGCGATTGGCCAAAAGCGCCGCGGGTTTGTTTGTTGGACAGGATCGCCTGAAGGCTGACAACGTCCTTTGCCAGTGCCTGGATATTGTTCTGCGCAGCATCGATGGAGGTCAGCCGTTCTTGCAGGCTTCTCAGGTTTTCATGGGTAGATTTCGTCTGTTCGGCAATCGACGATCCCAGTCGATGGGACATTCCATCAAGACGTTCGTTCATGGATTGGTTGAATTCGGCCTGACGATTGCTGAAAACATCGGTCATCGCTGCAATTCGGCCCTGCATTTCCGACTGCAGCCTGAACAGTTCGGCCATACGTTTCTCAGCAATGAAATCCCGGGTGGCCGCAGCCTCTTCCACCGCCCGCGCCCGTGATGCGGTGCTCCGGCGGCCGATCAGCACTGCAATGACGGTCACTGCGATCAGCAGGCAGATTGCAACTAACGCAAAAGCCCCGGCTGAAAGAGATAAATCTCCGATGAGGAGTACCGGTTGTTCAGAATGGAAGGATATCTGGTTCATGTCGCAAAGCCTATCAGATTTTGACAAAGAGAATAGATCAAAACAAGAACAAAAATTGGCTTAATGCTTCTAAGTCAGCAACGAATTGACGACCGGCCCGCCGGCCCGCCTGCAGTCCAGCCGGAATTTTGACGCCGTTTACGCATCGTTCAGGCTTTTGAGGGATTTACTGAATTCTGCCGTGGCAATTAACCGTGCCGCATTCTCCCATTGCCTCAGAGAAGTTTCTTCATGTCTAAAGATATCGATAGCGCCCTCGCGGAACGTCTCGCATTTATGAATTTGGATCGGGAGAGCTCGAAGCGCCTAGCTGAACTTCGCCCAACGCTGGACGAGGTCATGGGACCGGCCTTGGACGAATTCTACGCCAAGATTGCAGTCCACCCCAAACTTGCTCATTTCTTCCGTGACAAGAGCCACATGGCCGGCGCCAAAAAGGCCCAGGTCGGTCATTGGAGCAAACTTGCGCGCGGGACATTCGACAAGGAATTTGTTGATGGTGTGACGGCAATTGGCCGCACACATGCCCGCATCGGCCTCGAGCCAAAGTGGTATATCGGCGGTTATTCTCTGTTGATGAGCAGGCTGATCGAAGGTGTTTTAAAGAAACACTGGCCTTTCCCCTTCGGCAAGCAATATGCCGCATCGCTCAGCGACAAACTCAGCGTCGTGGTCAAGGCCGCCATGCTCGACATGGATTATGCAATCTCGGTCTATATCGATGCGCTCGATGAGCAGCGTCTGAAACTCGAGGAAGAGCGTGCTCGCGTGGAGGAAGACCAGAAGGTCGCTATGGAACACCTGCGCCGGGGACTGGAGGCGCTGGCCCGCGGTGATTTTGAAGCCAAGATGCCGGCCAACATGCCCGGGAATTTCCAGCAAATGGGCGATGATTACAATCGCACGGTTGAAGGCCTGAACAAATTCTTTGCCGCCATTCGGAACTCGTCGGAAGAAATCCTCGACGGTACCGAGGCGATTTCGGGTGCTGCCGATGAACTGGCGCAGCGAACATCGGCACAGGCCTCCGGCTTGCAAGAGAGTTCAACTGCTCTTCAGCAGCTTGCGGTCAGCGTCAGCCAGACGGCGTCCAATGCGGAGCGGGCTTCAACCACAGTGAGCGATACTCAAAACCGTGCGCGCTCATCCGGGGAGGTTGTCACCAAGGCTGTGTCTGCAATGGCGGAGATTGAAAAGTCTTCGAGCGAGATCTCCAAGATCATCGGCGTGATCGATGAAATCGCCTTCCAAACCAATCTTCTGGCCCTGAATGCAGGGGTGGAAGCGGCGCGTGCCGGCGATGCCGGCAAGGGCTTCGCGGTTGTGGCGCAGGAAGTCCGCCATCTTGCGCAACGAAGCGCCGACGCGGCCAAGGAAATCAAGGGCCTCATCACCCAGAGTTCGAACCAGGTGAATGAAGGCGTCGGCCTTGTCAGTGAAACGGGTGCCGCCCTTTCGGATATCATCGAGCGAATCAATTCGGTCAATACGATTGTCTCCGAGATAGCGACTGCCGCCAAGGATCAGTCGACGGCGCTAAGTGATGTCAACGAGGCAACGCGCACCATCGATACGCTCACGCACAAGAATTCGGCGATGGTCGAGCAGACCTCGGAGGAAACCCGCCGCCTGCGCAATGAGGTGGCTGGTCTGGTCGCACTTCTCGGCAATCTGCGTACTGGCTCTGAGAAAAGTTCAAACGCGTCCGCGTCGACAGTGCAGCGCCACGCTGCCTGATTGGGGTTATTCAGCACCGGAGTGGTTTGTGCCGCTTCGGTGTTTTCTCTTTCCTTCCCCCGGAAAGATGCGTTATGGGAAAACTATGACGATCAAGCCTCTTATCATCCTGCCCGATCCCATTCTCCGCCAGAGCTCTCAGCCGGTGGAGAGGTTCGATTCCGACCTTCATAAACTGGCCGACGACATGCTCGACACCATGTACGAGGCGCCAGGTATAGGCCTTGCGGCGATCCAGATCGGTGTAGCTCGCCGTCTTCTGGTCATCGATATCAGCAAGGAAGATGAAGACCGCCAGCCGCTGGTCTTCATCAATCCCGAGATTATCACGTCCTCGGATGAGCGCTCGACCTATGAAGAGGGTTGCCTCTCCATTCCGGATTATTATGCGGAAGTGGAGCGTCCGGCTGCCGTGACGGTCAAGTCGCTCGACAGGGATGGGCGCGAACAGATGACCGAGGCCGACGGATTGCTCGCGACCTGCCTGCAGCACGAAATCGATCACCTGAATGGTGTTCTTTTCATTGATCACATTTCGCGGTTGAAGCGGGAAATGGTGATCAAGAGGTTCACGAAATCCGCCAAGACACGGGCGATCTGAACCGATCGTCAGACTGTAAGGGGCAGGATTTCCCCTCTCGATCCGATTGTAGAAGCGACGGAACGCACATGGCTTTGCGCATCATCTTCATGGGAACCCCTGATTTTTCGGTTCCGACACTGAGAGCGCTGGCAGATGCCGGCCATGAGGTTGTCGCTGTCTATTCGCAGCCACCGCGCCCGGGCGGACGCCGTGGCCTCGACCTCAAGAAATCTCCAGTCCATCAGGCAGCTGAAGAGCTTGGTATCGAGGTATTCACGCCGCTTAATTTCAAGAGTGATGAAGACCGCCAGATTTTCAGCAGCCATAACGCAGATGTTGCCGTCGTCGTTGCCTACGGACTGCTATTGCCAGAGGAGGTGCTCAACGCGCCACGTCTCGGTTGCTACAACGGTCACGCTTCACTTCTGCCGCGTTGGCGCGGAGCGGCCCCCATTCAGCGCGCCATTATGGCGGGTGATCCGCAGACCGGCATGAATATCATGCAGATGGAGAAGGGCCTCGACACCGGCCCCGTAGCGCTCGTCCGTAAAGTGACGATCGGCGCGGATATGACCGCAGGCGAATTGCACGATGAATTGAGTGACATTGGTGCCAAGGCCATGGTGGATGCCATGGCATTGCTGGAGACCGGCGATCTAGAGCTGACGGCTCAGCCGGAAGATGGTGTCGTCTATGCCTCAAAGATCGACAAGGCGGAAACCCGTATCGATTTTGACCGTCCGTCAACCGACGTACACAATCACATTCGCGGCCTAGCGCCGTTTCCAGGTGCCTGGTTCGAGTTGCAGATCAACGGCAAGCCCGAGCGCGTGAAGGTTCTGGGTACGTCTCTTGCCCAAGGGGAGGGAAGGCCAGGTGACGTGCTGGACGATGCCCTGACCGTTGCTTGCGCGCGCGGCGCTGTCCGGTTGACGCGCCTGCAAAAGGCTGGCGGCAAGGCGCTGATCGCTGAGGATTTCCTGCGCGGGACAGCCATTCCGGCTGGCACGAGGCTCTCCTGATGCCACGCTTCCGTATGACGGTCGAATATGACGGTACGCCCTATGTCGGTTGGCAACGGCAAGACAATGGTCGTTCCGCGCAAGGCGCTCTGGAAACGGCCGTTCTTTCCCTGACGGGAGAAACCGTCTCTGTGAGGGGGGCAGGTCGTACCGATTCCGGCGTCCACGCGGTTGGACAGGTTGCCCATGTGGATTTGACCCGAGACTGGCAGCCGCACAAATTGCGCAATGCCTTGAACGCTCATCTGGCAACAGCTGGCGATTCTGTGTCCGTTCTGGATGTGATGGCCGTCGAAGATGGTTTCGATGCCCGATTTTCAGCGCTCAAACGGCACTATCTCTACCGCATAGTCAACCGCCCGTCGCGCCTGGCTCTCGAGGCAACGCGGGCCTGGTGGGTGAAGAAGGATCTCGATCACGACGCGATGCATAAAGCGGCACAGCAACTCGTCGGGCATCACGATTTTACCACCTTCCGCTCTGTGCACTGCCAGGCCCACAGCCCCGTTCGCACGCTGGATCGGCTTGATGTTGCTCGCAATGGCGAACTGATCGAGATCCGTGCATCGGCTCAGAGCTTTCTGCACAATCAGATCCGCTCCTTCGCCGGCACATTGAAACTCGCGGGCGAGGGAAAAATGTCCGTGGACGATGTCCGGGCTGCCCTCGAGGCACGCGATCGAAAGGCCTGCGGTCCGGTTGCGCCACCCACAGGCCTGTACTTCATGAAGGTCGACTATCCAGGCGATCCATGACCGTCGGAAGGGCAGGGCTCTGCCTTGCCAAATGCGTTGTGAGTTAATATCAATAGTTCTGGAATTGAAGAAGTGTTGGCAAGGAGCGCGCCGTGACGATCACCATCTATCACAACCCTGATTGTGGCACCTCGCGAAACACTTTGGCGATGATCCGGCAAGCTGGCGAAGAGCCAGTCATTATCGAGTATCTGAAGACACCTCCAAACCGCGAAAAGCTGATCTCGCTGATGGCAGCGATGGGCGCGACGCCGCGTGACCTCTTGCGACAGAAGGGAACGCCCTATGATGAGCTTGGCCTCGTTGACAAATCACTGTCGGATGAGAGCCTGATCGACGCGATGATGGCGCATCCAATCCTGATCAACAGGCCGATTGTTGAAACGCAAAAGGGAACGCGCCTTTGCCGCCCGTCCGAACTGGTTCTGGAAATACTGCCGAACGCAGATATTGGTGCATTCACGAAGGAAGACGGCGAAGTCGTCAAGGCGTCCTGAATTCAGCCCGGTGAGACGCTCAAAAAACGTTCCAGCATGTCTGAAAAGAGAATGGTCGGCACCAGTAGCAGCATGGTGAAGGCAGCGGCTGTCAGCGTATGGCCGTCGCAGATCATTCTCAGCACCCGGAAATAGGTGGTGATCACGAGCAGCAGAAGCATGAACCAGAGCAACGCCACGAGGCCCGACAAACCGGGCATAAGCATTGTCAGCAAGATCAGTGCGCCATAGCCGTATGATAGCGGCACTGCCAGCCAGTTGATGGCGACGACCACGCTCGAAAATTTCGAGCCCATTCCAAGCAACCAGGCCAGAATCCCGACCAGAACAAGAGGCACGACCCAGTTAATCGCCTCGATCAGAGCCAGACGGAAGAAGAAGAGGCCACCAGCCTTGGCTTCGGCTGGCATGGCGGCGAGATAGGCACTTCGCCACCACATCCAGGACAAAAAGATCGCAGGCGCGGCATAGCCCATCGCCCAAAAGGAGCGAAGACTGCCACGCTCACTCAGGTCGAGATGGCGAAAGCCAGCTGGATTTTGGCGCACCAGCAGCCATAGTCCCTGGATATAGCTCTTGAACTCTTCAAGTCCTGGCATGCTCGAACCATTGCTCGATAAAGGTTTTGTAGATGCGCGTCAGCGTTTCCAGATCCGCGACCGCCACTCTCTCATCGACCATATGCATGGTTTGGCCGACAAGGCCGAACTCAACCACCGGGCAATAATCCTTGATGAAGCGGGCATCAGATGTGCCTCCGGTCGTCGAAAGCTGAGGCCGCTTCTGCGTCACCGTCTCGATCGCATCCGATATGGACGCCACCAGTGTGTCGTCTTTTGTCAGGAAGACATGGCTCGGTCGTTCCGCCCATATAATTTCATAGCGTGCCGGATCTCGCCCGGGTCGCAAGGTTGGATCCTTCGATGCTTCGTCCAGCCGGCGTTCGATCTCGGCCTTCAGGCCGTCTGCAGTCCAGGTGTCATTGAAGCGAATGTTGAAGCGTCCCGTCGCTTTGGCCGGAATGACATTGGTGGCGCTGTTGTCGACATCGATCGACGTGACTTCAAGATTGGATGGCTGAAAGTTGTCGGTACCATGATCAAAGACAGGGTGCATCAAAGCATCCGCCATTCGAACAATGGACCGTACCGGATTGTCGGCGAGGTGCGGATAGGCCGCATGTCCTTGCGTGCCAAAAACTGTAACTTCCGCCGATAGCGAGCCGCGCCGGCCGATCTTGACCATATCGCCCAGCTTGTCCGGATTGGTCGGCTCGCCAACCAGGCAGGCATCCCAGCGCTCGCCTTTCGCGGCGGCCCATTCCAGCAGCTTTATTGTACCGTTGACGGCAGGACCTTCTTCATCGCCCGTAATCAGAAGCGAGATAGAGCCCTTGGGCGGGCCATTTTCCTCAATGCTTCGCGCGATCGCAGCCACGAAGCAGGCAATTCCGCCCTTCATGTCCACGGCTCCGCGACCATAAAGCATGCCGTCGACGATCTCGGCCGAGAACGGGGGATGGTTCCAGTCGCTTTCGGTTCCCACCGGCACGACATCGGTATGTCCCGCAAACATCAGATGCGGACCTTCCGTGCCAATCCGCGCATAAAGGTTCTCGATATCCGGGGTGCCAGGCGAACTCGCCGTCATGCGCGAGACAGTAAAGCCAAGTGGCTCCAGCATGGCTTGAAGCGCATCCAGTGCCCCACCTTCGGCAGGTGTTACGGATGGGCAGCGGATCAGCGTCTGTAGGTTTTCGGTCGGGTTTTCGACAGTCATGGCAATCGCGAATTTGCAAAGAAGGAGGGAAGTCTAGGGGCGGGCTAAGGTCTAGCCGATCCAATGTCGTCTGTCACCATCGACCCTTGTACGATCAGGTCGCCGGCCAATCCGTCGCAGAACCGAAGCCGTTGGCTTGTGGCGTTGACGGCCACAGGCACAGAGCTATCAGCATGACGAATGAAATGACCGGAACGAAGATAAGGCAGGCAAATATGCCGGACAGCCCGATGTCATGGAGCCGCTTGATCGTCAGCATCACTGTCGAAAACACGGAGAGGCAGAGTGTGGCGAAGACGACAAGCGCCAAAAGCGGCAGCATCTCGTCGTCTTCGTGGTCAAGGGCAAGCTTGCTGAAAGCGAAGGAATTCACGGCCATCCAGAACAGCACACCAAGAGTGAATGCTTGGCGACCGGCGCGGCCCGACCGGCTGAAGAACAGCCATTTCGTCGTGGCCCGTCGCGCCGGCGCCTGCACGGATCAGTCTCGCAGCAATTCGTTGATACCCGTCTTGGAGCGGGTCTTCTCGTCAACCGTTTTGACGATGACCGCACAGTAAAGGCCCGGGCCCGGCTCGCCATTGGGGAAGGGCTTGCCCGGCATCGTTCCCGCGACAACGACGGAGTATGGTGGCACTTCGCCATAGCTCACTTCGCCCGTGGCGCGGTTCACGATCTTGGTCGACTGGCCGATGTAAACACCCATGCCGAGCACAGAGCCTTCACGCACGATGCAGCCTTCAACCACTTCCGAACGCGCGCCGATGAAGCAATTGTCCTCGATGATCGTCGGGCCGGCCTGCAAGGGCTCGAGTACGCCGCCGATGCCGACGCCACCTGACAGGTGGACGTTCTTGCCGATCTGGGCACAGGATCCAACCGTGGCCCAACCGTCGACCATGGAGCCTTCGCCGACATAGGCGCCGAGATTGACGAAGGACGGCATCAGGACGACGTTCTTGCCGATAAACGAACCTTTGCGCACGATCGAGCCTGGAACCGCCCGGAAGCCTGCATCGCGAAAACGGTTCTCGCCCCAGCCGGCAAATTTCGATGGCACCTTGTCCCACCATGTCGCGCCGCCGGCACCGCCTTCGATGACTTCCATGTCATTGAGCCGGAAGGATAGCAGTACCGCCTTTTTCAGCCACTGATGAACTGTCCACGCACCGTCTGGTCCGCGAGAGGCAACGCGCGCCTGGCCGCTGTCGAGCAGGTTCAGCGACGTATCCACTGCGTCGCGAATTTCACCCTTGGTCGCAGTCGTCACCGTATCGCGATTGTCGAAGGCGGCTTCGATGACCTTTTCAAGTGCGTTCAGATCCGTGGCGTTCATGAGAGTTCCTTAAACTTCGTTGTCTATCGTTGCAGCCCTGTTCGCGGTGGGGCTGTCGGAAACTGGCGATTTGCTCTACCCCATTCCCCAAGGGATGAAAACACACCCCGCATGTTTCAAGGTCGTTTAGATCTTTGCGGGCGTCACAAAAAACTCAAGGCGGAGCCCTTTGCTCCGCGGGAAGGCATGACTGGAATGGCAGATAAAAAAAACAGGCAGCACAGAAAAGATGGTGCCTGGGATCCCCTGAAGCGCAGTTCGACCGATCGACGCGAGGCAGAAGGCGTTCCGCAGACACCGCAATCGGCCTCTCCCACCTATCGTCTTGCTTATGCGGATAACGATTTTCTCTGCCGCGAGGAATTACGTCCCATCCGCTTGCAGTTGGAACTCCTGAAGCCGGAAATGATTTTGTCTGAAAGCGGCATCAAGTCGACTGTCGTGATGTTTGGCGGTGCTCGTATTCCAGCCCCGGGGCAGGACGCCTGGGCAGCACGCAATGAGGTGCAGAAGGCAAACCTTGAGGCAGCGTCTGTCTACTATGAGGAGGCGCGGAAATTCGCACGGATCTGTGCCACCCACGCAGCGAGATATGATCATCAGGAATATGTTGTCGTCACCGGTGGCGGTCCAGGCGTGATGGAGGCCGGCAATCGCGGAGCAGCGGAAATCGGTGCGCCCACCATTGGTCTCAATATCGTCCTGCCGCACGAACAGGCGCCCAACATATATGTGACTCCGGAGCTCAGCTTCAATTTTCACTATTTTGCCATCCGCAAGATGCATTTTCTCATGCGGGCAAAAGCAATCACCATCTTCCCCGGTGGATTTGGAACGCTGGACGAGTTCTTTGAATCGGCGACGCTCATCCAGACCAAGCGCATGGCGCCCATCCCGCTAATCCTGTTCGGCGAAGCCTTCTGGCGCAAGATCGTCAATTTTGAGGCTTTGGCGGATTTCGGCACCATCGCACCGGAGGATCTCGACCTCTTGCATTTTGTCGAGACCGCGGAAGATGCCTGGAAGATTATTGCCGATTACTATCAGATCGACGAATAAAAAGCCGCCTGCGTTAGCGCAGGCGGCTTGTCACTATCAATTTAGACCGGGTTCAGGTTATTCAGAATGGATGCTTGGGCATATCGTCGGCGGAGATCACGCCGTCCTTGTTACGGTCCATTCGGGTGAACATCTTGTCGGTCATAGCGAGGAACTCGTCCTTGCTGATCTGGCCACTCTCATCGGTATCGGCAATCCGGAGCATCATACCCGCCCCATGATGCTTGCGACCCATGTGGTCGCCGCGATCATTGGCGTTCCAGCGGTGCGGGCGCCAACCGTCGGGGCCATCTCCCTCTGCCATGCGGTATCCTTCTTTGCCACCATGGTCGTCACGACGCCATTTGCCTTTACCGTCGCGCGGACCATCGGCACGCATGTCCTCGGGGGGGCCGCCCTGTGGGCCATTGCCCATCATGTCGCCGCCTTCGGCAAGTTCCTCGCCGGGAGGTCCGCCGTCGGGGCCAGGCTTGTCCTTGGACGCTTCTTCGCGCATGTCCTTGCGAGCGTCGTGCCATTCTTTCATCTTGGCTTCGCGATGTTTGCGCAATTCGCCGGGTGTCAGAACGCCGTCATTGTCGACGTCGATTTCAGTAAATCGCTTTTCCGCACCGGCTGTCGCTTCGTCCTTGGAAATCTGGCCGTTCGTATCTGTATCGAACTGTTGAAGCATGCGGACAAACATGCGTTCAGGTCCGCCATGTGGCCCGTGCGGCTGCTGAGCCATGCTGGCAACTGCCGAGGCTCCGAGCATCAGCGACGCAATCGAGGTGATGATCATGGCTTTGCGGGTCATGTTGTTTCCTTCCACTTGTGTGTATGGAAGAAACTTACGACGCCGTCTGTCCAGCCCCTACTTAAACATCGGTAAGGCAGATGAAACTTTCGTAAGCTTTGCCGGGATCAGCCAATCTCGTGCAGAACGTTGTGCAGAAATGCGGTCAGATCGTCGGTCATATAATCCGCATGTCCGGCGTCTGCTGCCTCGTCGGCGCGCTCCCAGGTTTCCAGCACGGCCTCGCCCAGATTGCGTGGCACCAGCAGCACGGTCTTCATGCCCAGAGACTTCGGCACTTCCAGATTACGTGGCAGATCCTCGAACATGGCAGCATTCGCCGTGTCGACCCGATTGAGACTGAGAAACTTGTCATAGGTCTCGCCTGCGGGCTTGGGTACATAGTCGGCGGCGACAATGTCGAAGATGTCATCGAAGTGATCGAGAATGCCCAGGGCCCGGGCGGCTGCCTCTGCATGCTTGACCGTGCCGTTGGTGAAGATGAATTTGCGACCGGGGAGAGATCTGATTGCCGATCCCAGATGTTCGTCAGGCAAAAGCGCTGAATAGTCGATGGCGTGGGCCCGCTCCAGAAAATCGTTCGGGTTAATGCCGTGATGGAGCATCAAGCCGGCAAGTGTTGTCCCGTGATCTCGGTAATATTGCTTCTGAATCGTGCGTGCGGCGTCCGGCTCGAGCTGCAAAAGCTCCACAACAAAAGCCGTCATGTTGCGATCGATCTGCGCGAACAGGTTGATGTGATGGGGGTAAAGCGTGTTGTCGAGGTCAAAGACCCAGTCACGGATATGGGAGAAATCTGATTTTACGGGAAGGCTTGCTGGTTTTTTCATGCAGCCCTTATGGCAGAACTGTTGCCGGAAGAAAATCACCCGCAGACAGAAGCACTCGGCGAAAAGCTGCTTGGTGGAATAGCATTTGGCTGGCGTAATAATGGTGCTATATCGCGAGTCATGGTTCCCTCAGACGACGCATGTCCGGCCCATCTCCACGCGGTCATCCTTCAGGATCGAAAGCGCCTGCCGGCTCGGTTCTTTGCGCGCGTCTGCAATCAGACGGCAAGCCAGGCAGTCTAGCGTCAGACAAGGGTTCATATGCGCAGCCCTGCGCGTTCATCTCATCGCAACTGATATTGTCTACGTGAACGGCTTCCGGTCACTAACCTGTCCATATCGCAATGCCCTCGAAGGGAACTCCCATGGAACTATGGGCAATCATCACTTTTTTCAGCGCCTTTCTCCAGAACATGCGCTCTGCATTGCAAAAGCATCTGAAGGGCCGCATGGGCTCGACCGGCGCCACCTTCGTCCGCTTCGGCTATGGTCTCCCTTTCGCTTTTTTCTATCTGGCCCTGCTGCATATCGGTCTGGGTCGACCTCTGCCGGTCGCCAACGGCATGTTTGCCGTATGGGCAGTCATCGGCGGGTTTGCCCAGATTGCCGCCACTTTCCTGCTTGTCTACCTTTTCTCGTTCCGCAACTTCGCCGTCGGGACGGCCTATTCCAGAACGGAGCCCGCTCAGGCGGCTATACTGGCGCTCATCCTCTTCGGCGAGGGCATTTCATGGTCGGTCATTCTGGCGATTGCCATCTCTGTGGTCGGCGTCATGCTGATTTCTGTCGCCCGTACCCAAATCACGCCTCGGTCCCTCATCACATCCGTCACCAGCCGCACCGCGCAGATTGGCCTGATGTCGGGGCTGCTGTTCGGCATTTCGGGTATATCCTATCGCCAGGCATCTCTTGCTCTGGCACCCAGCCTGCCGACACCTGATGCAGTTATGCAGGCAAGCTTCACGCTCGCAGTCGTTATCGTTATTCAAACGGTTGTGATGTTGGCGTGGATGGTCTGGCGCGACCGGGACGAGTTGAAGCGTGTGCGCCAGGCCTGGAAAATTGCAACCCTTGTCGGCTTCGTCGGCGCCACCGCCTCCTTCGGCTGGTTCACTGCGATGACCCTTCAGCAGGTTGCTGTGGTCAAGGCCCTGGCTCAGGTGGAAATGCTCTTCACCTTTGCCTCATCAGTCTTCGTATTCAAGGAGAAGATCACGCCGTTGGAACTGGCGGGCTGCCTCTTGATCGTGGCGGGTATTCTGGCGCTTCTGCTGCTTTGACCTTGCGAGTCTGATTGCGATGCCATCGATATCTGCCTATCGTTGAGGTCCACTCCATACTCAGATTTCGGGCTCGCACGTGTTTTATTCGCAGTGGTTTCCTTCGCCAGTCGGCGATCTTGTGGCCGTCGCAGATGACACCCATCTGCGGGTGCTCGGTTTCGGCGATCACAAGTCTGCCAAGCCGGCGGCCCTCATTCAAAGCCTGGGTGCGCCTGTATCTCCTGATGGCAACGCGCTGACCGAACAGATTGGACGCGAACTGGACGACTATTTCCACGGCAAGTCAGCGGTATTTGCGACGCCGCTCAAGCCACAGGGAAGCCAGTTCGAGCTTGCCGTCTGGAACGAATTGTTGAAAGTGCCGCTCGCCGAAACCTGTTCCTATGGCGATATCGCGCGCAATGTCGGTGGTCTGGAAGCGGTTCGCGCTGTGGGCAAGGCCAATGGGGCAAATCCCATCGCAATCGTGATCCCTTGCCATCGCTGTATCGGGGCCGATGGTTCACTCACCGGGTATGGAGGCGGCCTCTGGCGCAAGAAATGGTTACTCCGCCATGAGGGAGAGATGAAGCCGGTGGGTCTGTTCGCGCTTTGATCGTGGCGGCGGCTTGAACGGTTTGGGTCACTGCACCCAAAATTGTCTCTTGCAAATCGTTCGGATATCAAGCGTCTAAACCTGAAGGGCGACCTTGAAAGAGCACTCTACTGCGCCATCTCGCAGTCTGATTGTCGCGGTTGACCGCACAAGAGCACACTTGCCGAGGAAAACATGAACTCAGAGACGAAGACAGGTCCGGCAGGTGAGCAGCCTGAAGCCTATCCAACACGTTGGTTGGCGCTCGTCGTGATGATGGCGGCCAACTTCATGAATTTGCTGGACGTTACCATCGTCAACGTTGCGTTACCCAGCCTGCAGGGTGACCTGGAGGCCGATTCAAGCCAGATCGAGTGGGTGGTCGCCGGTTACGTCCTCGTGTTTGCGCTCGGGCTTTTGCCTTTTGGCCGATGGGGCGATGTCAAAGGCAAGAAGCGCGCTCTTTTGCTGGGCATATCCTTCTTCACCCTGGCCTCGGCACTGTGCGGCATAGCTGCGAACATCGAAATCCTTGTCCTTTCGCGCTTCATCCAGGGTGCTGCGGCGGCTCTGATGACACCGCAGGTGCTGGCAATCGCGCAAGTCATGTTCCCTCCGAAGGAAAGAGCGGCAGCTTTTTCGCTGTTTGGATTGAGTGCGGGCCTCGCCTCTGTGTCGGGGCCAATCATCGGCGGATGGCTGATCGGCATGAATTTCTTTGATCTTGGCTGGCGGCCAATTTTCCTTATCAACATTCCCATCGGCATTATGGCGGTAATACTCGGGGCGCGCCTGATCCCCGCCATTCCTGCAAAGCCGGGACAAAGAAACGACTTTGTCGGCATTGCCATCGCCGCTTCGGGTATTTTCTGCATTATCTTCCCTCTGGTCGAGGGACGGGGTTTCGGCTGGCCCGCATGGAGCTTCGTCATGGTCGCTGCGGCACTTCCGTTGTTCTTCGCGTTCTACCAATGGGAATGCCGTCAAAATGCACGGGGAGGGCCAGAGCTCCTGCCTGTCAGCCTGATGCGCAATTCGACCTATGTCGTCGGTGCGCTGATGACGGCGATCTTCTTTTCCTCCCTGCCGGGCTTTTTCCTCATCTTCGCAATGTTCTTGCAGTCTGGTTTCGGCTTGACGCCTTTGCAGTCGGGCCTGACGACAATGCCTTTTTCGGTTGGCGTCTTTTTCGCCTCGATCATTTCCGGCCGCATCGGCAATATTGCGCCGCGCACGAGAATAGCCATTGGCGTGGTCATGGTATTTGTCGGCATGTTGGCGCTACGCTTTGTGGTTCAGGACTTCTCCGACAGCATTGAACGCACCCACATGCTGCCATTCCTGCTGCTCGCAGGTCTGGGATTGGGGATTGCGATTGCGCCCATGTTCCAACTCGTTCTGGCGGGCGTTCCGCCTCATGATGCGGGATCAGGATCCGGAGCTCTTCAGGCAATCCAGCAAATGGGCTCGGTATTCGGCATTGCCATTGTCAGCCAGATCTTCTTTTCGCATCTGGAAGGTGCGTTGGGCAGCGGAATAGCCCAGCACGCGGCTTACATCGACAGCTTTTCCCTCGGACTGATCTATAATTTTGCCGCCTATACGCTCGTTCTGATCGCGGTTCTTCTGCTGAAACAGAAACATCCAGTTGATGCCGTAGCGGTACCCGTGGTTCACGACTAGCACCAAAGAAAATGGCCCGCCGGTTTCCGGCAGGGCCATTTTGCTAATATGGGGGATGTGGTTCGACCTTAAGGAACGATCAGCGTACCGGCGCCACCTTCGGTAAAGATCTCCAGCAACACGGCATGGGAAACCTTGCCGTTAAGGATGACCACGCCCTGGACGCCGGACTGGATCGCGTCGATGCAGGTTTCGACCTTGGGGATCATGCCCCCGGAAATCGTGCCGTCCTTGATCAGCGCACGGGCTTGCGTCACCGAGAGTTCCTTGATCAGCTCACCGTTCTTGTCGAGAACGCCGGGAACGTCGGTGAGAAACAGCAGGCGCGTTGCGCGCAGGGAACCTGCAATCGCACCGGCAAACGTATCCGCATTGATATTGTAGGTATGACCGTCGCGACCAGGTGCGACCGGTGCGATGACCGGGATCATTTCCGACTTGGCCAACAGGTCCAGAAGCGTGCGGTCCACTTCGACCACCTCGCCGACAAATCCCAGGTCCAGCACACGCTCGATATTGGAATCGGGATCGACCACGGTCTTCTTGGCCTTCTCGGCAAAGACCATATTGCCGTCCTTGCCGCACAGACCGATGGCCCATTCACCGGTCTGGTTGATCAGCGCCACGATTTCCTTGTTGATCGAACCCGCCAGAACCATTTCGACGATCTCGACGGTCTTCTGATCTGTCACGCGCAGACCGCCCTCGAATTTCGATTCGATACCCATCTTGCTCAGCATGGCACCGATTTGCGGTCCGCCGCCATGTACCACGATGGGGTTCACGCCGGACTGCTTCAACAGCGCCACATCTTCGGCAAAGGCCTTGCCAAGTTCGGGGTTTCCCATGGCGTGCCCGCCATATTTCACAACGATGGTCTTGTTTTCGTAGCGCTGCATAAACGGTAGCGCCTGAGCAAGCAGTCTTGCCTGCGTTTCGCTTTCGGAAGCGGTCATGAATTACCCCTTGTATTGGCTCGCGGCGTTTTAGCGCAACTCGGCCCGCGAGGGAATAAACTTGATTAAATACAGATTGTGCTAATGATCTGTCCGAGGTTCTTGAGCGTAGTGAACTTTGGGAACGCAATCGGATCTGTCATCAGGAATGCCGGTTGGAGGAAGGGATCTGAAGCTCATGCCTGGCGAAAGCATCGACAATCTGCTCGGACGAACGGCGCTGAGGGACAGAAACGCGTTCGAAACGCTTTATCACGAGACCAGCCCGAAACTTTTCGGCATCTGTATTCGTATATTGAAGAACAGGCACGAAGCGGAAGATGCGCTTCAGGAAGTTTTTGTAAAGATCTGGCGGCGAGCGGAAAGCTTCGCCGCTTCCGGAACCAGCCCCATGGCCTGGCTTGCCGCAATCGCGCGCTATCACTGCATAGACCGTTTGCGTGTTCGACAGCCGGAGGGAGCGACCATTGATGAAGCCGAGGAACTGCCGACATTGGACCGGGATCCAGAGCAGAATGCGGTGTTGAGAAGTGAAGGCGTGCGCATTGACAGCTGTCTTCAAGAGTTGGAGTCTGACAGGGCTCAGGCGGTCCACCGCGCCTATGTCGAAGGCGCAAGTTATCAGGAGCTTGCAGAAGGCTTCGGTGTGCCGTTGAATACGATGCGAACCTGGCTTCGCCGCAGCCTTTTGAAGTTGAGAGAGTGCATGGAGAGATGACCACTCCGGATCAAAGCAAGGGAGAACGCTCCCGCGACGAAGTTCTAGCCGGCGAATATGTGCTTGGCGTGCTTGCGACGACGCAGCGCCGCGAAGTCGAAGAGCGCATGCGCAACGATCGCCGCTTTGCCGATATCGTCTTCCGTTGGGAAGAAAACCTCTCTCGCTTCAATGACGACTATGAAGAGCATGCAGCACCCGAGTTCGTATTTGAGCGGATTGAGGAACGGCTTTTCGGTAAGGGCGACGAAAACCGCGCCATGTCGAGCGGGGTCTTCTCCATCTGGCAGTCACTCGTCTTCTGGCGCGGAGTATCGTTCACCGCGCTCTTCATGCTGGCCGGACTTGCCGGATTCGAAATTGCAGATCGCCTGCGACCCGGCGCGACACCGCTGATTGCCGAGATGAGCGGTGAAGACAACGCCATCAGCCTGGTTGCGCGCTATGACGATTTGACCGGAACCCTGAAGGTGACGCCAGTGGCCGCCGGGCCTGCGGAACCGAAATCGCTTGAGCTCTGGTTGATAGAAGGCAATGACGCACCGCGTTCCCTAGGCGTTCTGCCGCAGTCCGGTGAAGGCGAGATCATCGTCCCGCCAAGTCTCAAGAAGCAGCTCAAGGCCGGCGTGACTCTTGCTGTCAGTGTGGAGCCCCTGGGCGGATCTCCAACCGGACAGGCAACCGGGCCTGTCATCGCCGTGGGCGCAGCCCATCTATGATGCAGCCGACTATCTGCCCGGCTCAGGTGCACGATGATAGGTCTGCCTTCAGATAAAGCCTAATGATATTAAAGGTTTAAGTTTAGAAGAGAAATTTTCTGCTTGTCGCTGAAACTTGTTTCTCTTTCGTCTCGTCACTGCTCATGATCCCGCAAAGGAGATCGAGAGGTTACGGGGCAGCCCGGCAAAAATGCCAAGGCGCGGCCCCGGACATAACGTGAGGAGAACTATTATGATCAAGTCCACACTCCGTCTGCTTGCCCTTGCCACCGTCCTCGGCGTCGGCTCCGTTGCCGCCCATGCTGAAAACCCGATGGTTGGCGGTGCAGCGATGTATGATAATAAGAACATCGTCGAGAACGCAGTCAATTCCAAGGACCACACAACACTGGTCGCTGCAGTCAAGGCCGCCGGTCTTGTTGAAACACTGCAGGGTCCTGGCCCATTCACAGTATTCGCCCCGACCAATGAAGCATTTGATGCCCTGCCAGCCGGGACGGTCGAGACCCTGTTGAAGCCAGAAAACAAGGATCAGCTCACAAAGATCCTGACCTGCCATGTCGTTGCAGCTGACGCCATGTCGCCTGCGATCGGCAAGATGATCGCCGATGACGGCGGTACCCATGCCGTCAAGACTGTGGGTGGTTGCGTGCTTCAGGCCAAGATGGACGGCGACAAGCTGACTCTGACAGATGAAACCGGCGGCGTTGCCACCGTGACCATCGCTGACGTCAAGCAGTCGAACGGCGTCATCCACGTCATCGACAAGGTGCTGCTGCCAAAGATGTAAGATAGTTTACGGCCGGTTCAATTGCCCGGCCGCTAACTTGGCGCCATCTCAGGCGCCGGGATCGATGGCCTTGAGGATCGCTTCGCGCAGCTCCTCGAGGCCATTTCCTTTTTCGGATGAGGTGTGGAGCACTCCGGGGAAGGCCGCAGGCCGCTTGCGGATTTTCTCTGCCGTCTCGCTCAGCAGGCGGCCGATACCGGCCTCCTTGATCTTGTCGGTCTTGGTCAGCACGATCTGGTAAGATACCGCGGCCTTGTCGAGCAGATCGAGTACCTCGTCATCATTCGGCTTGATGCCATGGCGCGAGTCGATCAGCACATAGACGCGCTTCAGCGTTGAACGCCCCCTCAAATAATCGAATACCAGCTTGGTCCAGGCATCCACATTCTCCTTGGGTGCCTTTGCGTAGCCATAGCCGGGCATATCCACCAAGGCCATCGGGGGCAGGTCGCCGCCTTCACCCGTATAGCCGTCCGGAACGAAGTAATTCAGTTCCTGGGTTCGTCCGGGCGTATTGGATGTACGAGCAAGGCCCTTGTGCCCGACCAGCGCATTGATCAGCGACGACTTGCCTACATTGGAGCGTCCTGCGAATGCCACCTCTGCTGGTCCTTCCGGCGGCAGGAATTTCATCGCCGGCACGCCGCGTATGAAGATCCACGGAAGTCCGAAAATTTGCGGTTCACCGGCTGGCTTGGTTGGCGTCATCTTGGTGTCTCTTTGCTGTCTTGCGCCGGACTTCCGGGTTTTTGCCGTCCGTGTCAAGGCCATGGGGTCATCCAGGCCTGACAACAGTGGAATCTAACCGTAACGAAAAAGCCCCGGAACAAGGTCCGGGGCTGGTTCGCTATTTGGTTTCTGCGGGCTTCTTTCGTCGGAACAGCCCCTTGAGATTGTCGAACAGTTCAACCTTGACGCCATGGCGCTTCATGATGATCGACTGCTGCGTAATCGACAGAGTATTGTTCCAGGCCCAGTAAATCACCAGACCAGCCGGGAAGCTTGCCAGCATGAAGGTGAACAGAACCGGCATCCAGGTAAACAACATGGCCTGTGTTGGATCGGGCGGCGTCGGGTTCATGCGCATCTGCAGGAACATTGTAACGCCCATGATGATCGGCCAGATGCCGAGGTGCAGGAAGGCCGGGCCGTCGAAAGGTAGCAGGCCGAACAGGTTGACGATTGTCGTCGGATCCGGCGCAGAAAGGTCCCTGATCCAGCCGAAGAAAGGCGCGTGTCGCATTTCAATGGTGATGTAGATGACCTTGTAGAGGGAGAAGAACACCGGGATTTGCAGAACGACCGGCCAGCAACCCGCAACCGGATTGATCTTCTCGGTCTTGTACAGCTCCATCATGGCCTTTTGCAGGGCCATCTTGTCATCGCCGAACTTTTCTTTCAGTTCCGCCATTTTCGGCTGAACGCGCTTCATGTTCGCCATCGAAGCATATTGCTTGCTGGCAAGCGGGAAGAACAGGCCCTTCACGACAATGGTGGTCAGCAGGATCGCAACACCGAAGTTGCCGATATGACGGAAGAAGAAATCCATCAGCATGAACATCGGCTTGGTGAAGAAGTAGAACCAGCCCCAGTCGATCAGCAGGTCGAAGCGCGGAACGGAGTAGTTGGTGATCGTCTCGGACTTGCCACCAAGCACGCTGGCGAAGAGCTTGCCGAACCACGAGTCGTCACGTGCATAGCCGTCAACGACCGGGACTTCCTTGGCACCGGCAAAGACCAGTGTCTTCAGCGTCGTCGATTGCCCCGGAGCAATCGCGACCGCGTCATTCTTGTAGTCGGCCTGGAAGCGCGGCTTTCCGTCGGTGAAATGCGAGAAGCGCGAATCATAGGCAACGCCCTGTGGCGGCACCAGAGCAGATGCCCAGTACTTGTCTGTAATGCCGAGCCAGCCGCCGGTCGCCTTGGCATTGGTCATCGATTCTTTTTCGATGGCGCTGTATTTTTCTTCCGTCAGACCATTATTGCTGCCCAGAACGCCCAGGAAGCCTTCGTGGATGACGTATACCGATGGGGTAAGCGGCTTGTTGTATCGCGTGATGCGGCCGTAAGGCGCAACATTGGCAGCGGCGGTCCCGCTATTGGAAATCGTATCCTCGACCGTGAACATGTAATGATCGTCGATCGAGATCTTGCGGCTGAATGTCAGACCCGCATCATTCGTGTAGGTCAGCGTGACCGGCGTTTCCTGGGTGAGCTTTGCTCCCTCAGGTGCGGCCCAGACCGTAGCCGGCCCCGGAGCGCTTCCGGCGCCTTCACCAGCAATATAGCCGAGTTCAGCAAAATAGCCGTCGGCAGTATCCGAAGGATTGAACAGCGTGATCAGCGGGCTGCTTTTGTCGACTGTCTCGTGATATTCTTTCAGCTTAAGGTCGTCGAGGCGTGCGCCGGTCAGATTAATCGAACCGATGACGGCGGGTGTTTCGATCTCAACGCGGGCTGACTTCGCGATCGCGTCGTCACGGCTCATTTCCTGGCTGCCCTGCGCGCCGGCCGGCAATGCGCCCTGGACGCTGCCAGCAGGGGCGGTTGGATCCGCAGCTGGCTTGTCTTTGGCTGCGGCCAGTTCCGTCTGCTGCGCGGCTTCAGTGGCCTTCCGCTGCGCTTCGATGCGCGGGTTCATATAGAGAAATTGCCAAGCCAGAACGATGAGCACGGAAAGGCCGATCGCGATCATATAATTGCGTTTGTTATCCATCATACTTTCCTGGAAGGGGGCGCGTTGGACCGCCCTTTTTTCGGTCTGGCTTCTATACGCTCGGTCAGAAGACTTGATAGCTGCGCAAATGGCGCGCTCAGAATGTCTCGCCGAGCGACAATCACATAGTCAAGTCCGGGCTGCATTGCAAACCCTGCTGACAAGCGAACAGCCTCTTTCAAACGCCGGCGCATTCTGTTGCGCTCGACGGCATTGCCATGCTTCTTGGTGACGGTAAAGCCGACGCGTGGCGCGGTGTGCGGTTCTCCACGGTCGAGAACTTCCATAAGGAAGAGTGGTCCTCGCCGTTTTTCGCCTGCGCGAACGGCAAGAAACTGCGGTCGGCTTTTCAGCCGCCCGACAGTTTTTTCGGATGTCTCAGACGTCATGCGCCCGGCTTTCGTAGCGGGCACATCGGGCCTTAGGCCGAAAGACGCTTGCGACCGCGTGCGCGGCGAGCTGTGATGACCTTGCGGCCACCCTTGGTTGCCATGCGTGCACGAAAGCCGTGACGGCGCTTGCGGACAAGCTTGGACGGTTGATAAGTACGCTTCATTTTTTTAATACCGCGGTGTGCGGCCCTTCTTGAAGTTGCATTGCTGCAAGAGCGTGGGTTGCTTGTTCAATCGGCGGTCGGCACGGCAAAAGCCGGCACAGTGGCCGAATGTGCGCGGCTTATACGGATTGAGGCCTCTTGAGTCAATCGGCAAGGCGGTGCGAATGTGCCGCAGGAACCCTGTATAGCCGGGCAATTGGAAATAATGTGGCGATACACTAAACTACGCCCTCAATTTGCCGTGAGTGCATGGCAGCCGAACGATATGATGGTGAACATTGATATGGAGCTGGGAGACTGCGATGCGTGACCACGAGCGCAACGGCGCGATCGCAAACGATGATCTTCCCGGCGGACAACCGAATTGGCTGAAAGGCCTTTCAGCAAAATTGCTGTGGCTGACCGTTGTCTTCGTCATGCTGGCGGAAGTCCTGTTCTTCCTGCCCTCTGTCGCCAATATGCGTCTTATGTGGCTGCATGACCGTCTGAATACGGCTGGCGCGGCAGGGGTCGTGATTGACGGCTTGCAGCCGCTGGAATTGCCCCGCAAGGTGCAGGATGATGCATTGATGGCGACCGGCACCAAAGCCATTGCACTGCGCACCGATGGCGCCTCCAAACTTTTGGCCATGGAGAATATGCCGCCTCAGGTGGATGCCAGCTACGATCTGACCGATGTTCCGCTTCTGGATTCCATGCGCGATGCGCTTGAAACGCTTCTGATTGGCGGAAATCGCATATTGCGCGTCTACGGTCCCGTCGGCGAGGGTGACGTCGAGGTCGAGCTCGTTCTGGAAGAGCGAAGCCTGCGCGATGCGATGCTTGTCTTTGCACGCCGCATCATTCTCATCTCTCTGGTCATTTCCATCATAACCGCCTTGCTCATCTATCTTGCAATCAACCGTATGCTGATCAGGCCGATGCGCAAACTGACGCGTAGCATGCAGACCTTTGCCGAAAACCCTGATGATCCGGCCAGCATCTTGAAGCCGGCGCGCGGCGGCGACGAACTGGCATTCGCCGGCCGCCATCTGGCCTCCATGCAGGAGCAATTGCAGCGCACGCTCAAACAGCAGAAGAACCTGGCGGATCTCGGCCTCGCCGTCTCCAAGATCAATCACGACATGCGCAACATTCTGGCATCTGCCCAATTGATGTCCGACCGTCTGGTGGATGTTGAAGACCCGATGGTGAAGTCCTTCGCGCCCAAGCTTCTGAGAACCATCGACCGCGCGGTCGGTTACACCAGCGAAGTACTCGCCTATGGTCAGGCGACCGAGGCGGAACCCCGGCGGCGCCTGTTTCCTCTGGTCAGTCTCACCCAGGAGGTGCGCGATATTCTGGCGGTCGATCCGGAGAGCGGTGTCGAGATTGTTGAAACCGTCGCCCACGACATCGAAGTGGATGCCGACAGCGAACAACTCTTCCGCATCGTCCACAATATCTGCCGCAATGCGGTACAGGCGCTGGTCAATTTTGCGCCCGGCCAGTTGGACGTCACGCGACGCATGACGATCTCTGCGCGGCGAATCGGCAGCGTGGTCTCGATCACCGTTGACGATAATGGTCCTGGAATGCCGCCGAAGGCACGCGAAAACCTGTTTGCAGCGTTTCGAGGATCGGCCCGGTCTGGCGGAACTGGTCTGGGGCTGGCGATTGCCCGCGAACTGGTGCTTGCCCATGGCGGTACGATCGCTTTGGTGGAAAAACCCGGACCCGGCACCATGTTTCGCATCGAAATTCCGGATCGGCCGGTCGTGCTGGACGATTGGCGTTTTCGCGCCTGAGCGGAAAATAGCCTTTGAATGCAAATGCGGAATCGGATTTCCGATGCGCATCGTCGATTTTTTTTGAATTTCACTTGCATTCAACTCTGTGACGCTTTAGAGGATCGCCACGCCGCCGGAAATGACCGGCTCGGCACGCACCCGTAGCTCAGCTGGATAGAGCACCAGACTACGAATCTGGGGGTCAGGAGTTCGAATCTCTTCGGGTGCGCCATTTCTTTTTTCCAAACCAGAAAAATGACAGCTGTGTTAAGGCGCGCCCGACCTTCGCATCTTATCGATAAGGCGCTTGCGCGGTGAAGATTGGCGCGACACGGGCACCAGGCCTGTGGGGCGATTCTGACTTGATAAAACAGGCTACAAATCGCGGCGCCCCATGAGTCAGGGCGCGCAGAAGGATTTGTAGAGCACTTCAATCACATTGCGTGCCGGCTCGCTCTCTATCCGGTACCAGATTGTCTGGCCATCGCGGCGGCCCGCGATAATGCGGTCCCGGCGCAGCAGCGAGAGGTGTTGCGACACAGTCGAATCACGAATGCCGAGAAATTCAGCCAATTGGCCGACAGATCTCTCGCCTTCGATGAGCTGACACAAGATGAGGAGACGGTGGCGGTTGGCGAGTGCCTTCAGGAGCTCGCTCGCGTCGTCTGCCGCGACTTGCATGGAATCTGGATTGACGTTCATTGATACGAATATGCGTTGATTTGAAGTTCTGGTCAACTGCATGTCAATGACGGACGGATAGGTCGAAGGTACCAGAGGGAGAAATCAGCCTGCAAAAAGGATATCCATGCTCAGCAGTGCTGCCAACAGGCACCACGTCAACCATTTGCGCTCAGCCGGGTTTCCCGAATCGTCTCGCAAGGCTGTGCAGCAACCGCAGCGACCTATATGCTGATCGCTGAATATTGGCATAAAGAGCGACCACTGCCGGGCACCTGCGCCGAATGCAGCGAAAGAAATTGAAATGCGTTTCGCGTCCAATCTAGTCTTCTTGTCCGTGATGAGCCTGGCTGTGTGCGCCTGCGGCGGCCGCCCCGTTGGCGTCATGGAGCCCCTTGGAAGCTCGATCGAGGGAACGTCCAAGGTCCACCTGATTGCGGCAACCACGCGAGCACCGGCTGACGACAAGGCAATCCTCTTCTCAGGCGAACGCGGAAGCGGCCTGATGGCCGACGCAATCACGGTCTCCATTCCGCCAGATGCCAACCGCAAGATCGGCGAAGTCCAGTGGCCAAAGAAATTGCCGCCCGATCCGCAAAAGGAATTCGCGACCCTTTCTGTCAAACCGATGACATCTGAAGCCGATGCCAAAGCCTGGTATAGGCAGAATTCCACCGATACCCGTCGCGTTCTGGTGTTCGTCCATGGTTTCAACAACCGCTACGAAGATGCAGTCTATCGCTTCGCCCAGATCATCCATGACAGTCGCTTCGATGCAGCCCCCGTCCTTTTCACATGGCCCTCGCGTGCCAGCATTTTCGACTACAATTACGACAAGGAAAGCACCAATTACTCGCGCGACGCGCTGGAGGATCTGTTGCGCCAGATCGTTGAGGACAAGTCGGTGAGCGATGTCACAGTCATGGCCCATTCGATGGGAACCTGGCTTGCTGTCGAAGCTTTGCGGCAGATGGCCATCCGCGACGGCTCGCTGTCGCGCAAGATCTCCAACGTGATTCTCGCCGCGCCGGATCTCGATGTCGACGTTTTCGGGCAGCAATATGCGGCAATGGCGGCGGCAGAATATGTGCCTCATTTCACGCTGTTCGTATCCCGAGACGATCGGGCCCTCACGCTCTCCCGGCGCATTTCCGGTAACATTGACCGCCTGGGTCAGATCGATCCGAGCCAGGAGCCTTACCGCAGCCAGCTTGAAAATGCCGGCATTACGGTTCTCGATCTGACAAAGTTGAAATCAGGCGATCGGTTGAACCACGGCAAATTCGCAGAAAGTCCGGAAGTGGTGCGGTTGATTGGCGACCGCCTGATTGCCGGCCAGACAGTAACCGATAGCCAGGTTGGCTTGGGGGATGCCATTGGGGCGGTGACGATTGGAGCTGCCAGCACGGTTGGACAGGCCGCCAGCACCGTCATCAGCACGCCCATCATCATTTTCGACCCTACCACCCGCCGCAATTATGGCCGCCAGTGGGAGAGGCTTGGTGACAGCACAGCGGGCACAATTGGTTCCGTCGGTGACGGCTTGAGCGCCACCGCACAAAAATAGGCGGATCACGACTGCATTTGACAACAAATGCATTGGGCAATGGACGCTGCTCCTATATCAAAAGTGACAGCGAGACACCCTTGCCGGCGCGTGATTGCAAATCCTGTAAACGCGCCTCGGCCAGGCTGTCGGGATGCGCAGCAAATGCAAACGGGAAAGTGCAATATGCGTTGGAAACGGACCATTCAGCTCCTTGATGTTCATTGTGAAGGTGAGATCGGCAAAGTGGCGATCGGCGGCGTGCCAAAAATTCCAGGCGCAACCGTTGCCGAGCAGCTTCACTGGCTGAATACCGACCCCAAGGGACAAGAACTCAGGCGCTTTCTGGTGCTTGAACCGCGGGGTGCGCCGATCGGATCTGTAAACCTGCTCTTGCCGCCGAAACATCCAGACGCTGATGCCGCCTTCATCATCCTGCAGCCAGACCAGGCGCATGCCAGCTCCGGCTCCAATTCGATCTGCGTAACCACGGCATTGTTGGAAAGTGGCATCGTCGAGATGCGGGAGCCGGAAACGGAGGTGGTGCTCGAAACGGCAGCGGGGCTCGTTCGCGCTCTGGCCACCTGCAAGGACGGTCGTTGCGAGCGGGTCAAGCTCACCATGGTGCCATCCTTCGTGCACACCCTGGACCTGGAGCTCGATACACCTGAATGGGGTCGCATCAAGCTCGACATCTGCTATGGCGGCATCTTCTATGCACTGGTGGACGTGTCCCAGATCGGTACGACAATCGACAAGGCCAATGCCCGCCAGCTCGTGGAAGCAGGCATGACCTTGAAGACGATGATCAACAGGACGATCCCGGTCGTCCACCCGACCATTCCGGCTATCGAAGGCGTGGCCTATGTCATGTTTCGCGACATAGACCCTGATGGCGCGGTGCGAACCTGCACCACCATGTGGCCTGGTCGAGTGGATCGTTCTCCGTGTGGCACCGGTAACTCGGCCAACCTCGCAACCTTGTATGCGCGCGGAAAGGTGAAAGTCGGCGAGATACTGAAATCCAGATCGATCATTGGCTCGGAATTCGAGGTTGGCATTTCAGGGACCACCGAAATTGCGGGGAAAACGGCAGTGGTACCAACAATTTGCGGCCGAGGCTTTACGTTCGGTTTGCATCAATTGGCCCTGGACCCCTTCGATCCACTCGCTAATGGTTTCGCCCTGACGGATGTCTGGGGACCCTCTGCTGGCGGAATCGGCGACTAGCGCTTCACCTTGTCAGTTGACGAGCATGACGGCCTGAAGCGAGCTTTCGACGCTGGGCCGCGTGGCTCAACCATGGCTTCAACCGGGCCATAAGTCAGACATTAATAATACACTAATGACGCGACCGAATTCGACAGTTCGGTAAAATTGCATCTATTTGCTTCAGCCAATCTCAGCCTCCCTTTGATATTGATCGTGCCAAGAAGCATGAAAATCGGGGCTTTCCGTGCCGTCGCCACTGGTTGCATAGATCAGTCAACCGTCGACACGATGCGAAGGCCCACTCAACGGAGAGTGGCGATGACGATTTTGATTGTCGAAGATAATGCAACCAATGCAATGATCTTGAAGCGCATTGCGGAAAAGGTGACGGCAGAAGACGTGGTGGTCGAGCCTGATGCTGGTGTCGCTCTCAAACGCTGTCATGGTGAGCAGTTCAGCTTTCTGATTGTGGATCAGATCATGCCCGGCATGTCCGGTGTCCAGTTCATCAAAGCGGTACGCATGATTGGACGCTATGACGACGTGCCAATCGTAATGGTCACAGCCGACCACGAGCCCAAGCTGCGCGACGAAGCGATTGCGGCCGGTGTCAGGGATTTTCTGACGAAGCCCATCGATACAGTGGTCCTGCGCGCTATCCTGTCATCCCACCGGGATTGCGAGGAAACGCTTGTCCGCTCTGCCTGAGTTCAAGCAAGGGATGGTCGCGATGAACAAAATCATAATTGCTGCACTGATATCCGCAACGGTCTGGACGGCGCCATCCCATGCGCTGGACGTCCCCACCGGCGATGTCATTTTGACGGTCAAGGGTGCGGTCGGCGAAACCAATCACGGGTCGCAAGCTGTCTTCGACCGAGAAATGCTGGAGGCTCTCGACGGGCGCGTGGCGAAGATGGAGACGCCTTGGACGACGGGACAGGTCGAGTTTTCAGGTCCCTATCTGCGCGCGGTTCTCAATGCCGCCGGGGCCAAGGGTTCCTACCTCATCATACGCGCTCTCAATGACTATTCGGCGCGAATTCCGATTGCGGACGCGGAAAAGCTGGACACCATTCTGGCCAGTCGGATGTTCGGCAAGGAAATGGTCGTGCGGGACAAGGGGCCTTTGATGTTGGTCTATCCATTTGATCAGGACAAGGCGCTCTACAACGAGAAGTACTTTGCCCGCTCTGTATGGCAGATCAAGGAAATCGAGGTCGCTGAGTGAAAACAATCGCACGAACCAGCGGTGACATCATTCGCAATGCAGGAAAGACCACACTTATCCTGCAAATACTGTCTGCTGTCCTGTTGTTCGTATTGCTGTTGCTGTTCATCGATATTTCCGGCCGCTTCCGCTATCTGCAAGACGGCATCCGCGAAAACGCGACCTGGTCCGTTTATCAGCTCGATCGCGAAGCGCGCACGCTCAATCACACTCTGGCGACTATCCGACACTTGCCGGAACCAACGCCGGTCGCTCTCAAAGAGCTTTCGACGCGCTACGACATTTTCTACTCGCGCACCAAGCTCGTGCAGGAATCGCGCTTCAGCGATTATTTTGCCAAGGACCCAAGCGTGCAGCGTCTGGTTGTCGAAATCAGAGCGCAGGTCTTGGCGCTTCAGCCCTTCTTCGACGGGATTGCGACTGGTCGCCAACCCAAGGCACAGGCTTTGGCCACCGTTCAGGAAGAGCTTGCACAGGTCAGTGCGCGCACCGAAGAGCTTCTTGTCTATACCAATACCCATTTGAGCGAGGATCGCGCCGAAAACAGGACAATGATACTCGAACTTGAAAAGACCTCGGCGATCATGCTTGCCTTGCTTATGAGTTCGGTGGTGTTCTTGGTCGTGACGCTTCGTCGCCAGTTGAAGTCTGTTCGTGCCGCGGGCCTCACTCTGGAGGAGATGGCCGGCGAACTGACGGTGGCATATGAGGCGGCGGATGCGGGAAACCAGGCAAAATCGCAATTCATGGCGACCATGAGCCATGAAATCCGCACACCGCTCAATGCCATCATCGGCATGTCGGAACTGATGGAATTCTACGATTTGCCGAATGAGGCGGCAGAGAGCGCGAAAACCATTCGCGCATCCGGCGAAGCATTGCTGGATGTTATCAATGAGATTCTCGACTATTCCAAGATTGAGCATGGAAAGCTGGAGCTGGAAGAACGCGCGGTCGACATAGGCAGTCTTGCGGAGGCCGCCGTCAGCATCGTCAGGGCGCGTGCCGATGAGCATGGCAACGCGGTCGTGCTGGACATTCCAGATAGTCTCCACGCAAGTTATGTACGAACAGACCCCACCCGCCTGCGCCAGGTGCTTCTCAATCTGTTGAGCAATGCGGTCAAATTCACCAACAAGGGCACCGTTACATTGCGGGTCAGGGAGTTCTATCGCGGCAGCGACCTGATGCTCCGTTTCGAGGTGGAAGATACGGGTATCGGCATCGATGAAACGGGTCTCGACAAGCTGTTCAAGCCATTTTCACAGGTCGATGCCAGCATCAGCCGTCGATACGGTGGTACCGGCCTTGGCCTGACGATTTGCAAGGAGATCATAGAGAAGCTGGGCGGCGAGCTCGGAGTGAGCAGCACAGTCGGAGTCGGCAGCATTTTCTGGTTCGAGCTGTCGGTCGTCGCGACCGACAGGGAGGCCGTCGGACGCGAAATTATGGCCGGTGAGCGCAGGGCCCAGATACCGCGCCGCAAGATCCTTCTCGTGGAAGACAATGCGGTTAACCAGAAAGTTGCGCTGAAATTCCTCGAGCGCCTCGGCCAGGATGTGACAGTCGCGAGCGACGGCGCGGAAGCCGTGGCACTCAGCGAAACGGACGTCTTTGATCTGATCTTTATGGATATGCAAATGCCTGTTCTGGATGGCATTGAAGCAACGCGCCGGATCATCGCTCGAGGCGGACCGTCGAGCAAGGCCGCGATCATTGCCATGACTGCCAACGCCTCCGATGACGATCGCCGTCGCTGTGCCGACGCGGGTATGGTGGCATTCGAGTCCAAGCCCGTGACTATGGATCGCCTCAGAAGCGTGATCGTCACATTCTCAACCGAATTCGGAATGGCAGAAAGATACGTATCTGAGCCATTAAAAGAGGAGGGTAATGCAATAGTTGAGCAGTCATTGGAGCCAGTGCCGCGTTCTCTGGCAGACCTCCCGGAATTTGCAGGCCTCGATGAAATGCGCCAGAACGAACTCGTCGATGCGCTCGGCAAGGACGTCTTCAACGAACTGGTCGAGTCCTTCTTCGCCGATGCCGTGGTCCTGTTGAAGCAACTGGAGCGCGCCCTTGCGTCCAACGATACGGCAACAATCGATCTCGCTTTGCACACCATAAAGGGCGCCGCCATCAATGTCGGCCTGAATGGCATTGCCGGCAAGGCTCATGAACTTCGATCCGTCGAGCCAACGGAATCGGACCTGCGCGAACTGAACGATGAAATTGAAGCGCTCAAATACAAGCTTGTAGCTTGAAAGACACGGAGAAAGTCATGCGTATCCTGGTGGTTGACGATAACAACACCAACCTCAAGCTGCTCACCCGGCTCGTTGCAAAGCTCGACAATTGCGAGGCACTGCCGTTCGATAGCCCGGACGCCGTGCTCTCCGCGCTGCCGGAACTGGATTTCGATGTTGCAATCATCGATTTCCGCTTGCCGGTCTATAATGGCGTCGAGCTCTACACCGAAATTGCGCGCTTTGAGAAATACGCAGACACGCCCGTCATTTTCGTCACCGCAGACACGGACATGACCACCCGTATGGAGGCTCTCAACGCAGGTGCGATCGACTTCCTGACGAAGCCGGTTAATCCGGTTGAGTTTCAGACACGTGTGCAAAATATTGTCAGCCTGACAGAGGCACGTCGTAAGCTGGCCGACCAGTCGGAATGGTTGCGGCGCGAAGTTGATAAGGCCATTTACCAGCTTCGCGAACGTGAGCAGGAGATCATTCACCGATTGACACTCGCTGCCGGTTACAAGGATCCCGGTATGGCGCGTCATACGATGCGCGTTGCTGCCTATTCGGAAGCGATCGCTCGCGAGCTCGGTTTGCCTGAAATTCTATGCACGGATATCCGTCTGGCCGCCCCCATGCATGACATCGGCAAGGTCGCAGTACCGGACACCGTGCTGCTCAAACAGGGCAAGTTGACGGAAGCGGAATATCGCCAGATGCAGACCCACTCGCAGATCGGTGGAGACATTCTTGCGCGTTCCCATAACTCTCTGCTTGAACTGGCCTCCGAAATTGCCGCCACTCACCATGAGCGTTGGGATGGGCAGGGATATCCCAACAGGCTCGCCGGGTCTGACATACCTTTGGTTGGCCGCATCGTGAGTATTGCCGATAGTTTCGACGCTTTGACCACAGAGCGCCCCTATAAGTCGGCATGGTCCTTTGAGCGCACGGTCGCACATATTATCGGACGAGGCGGTTCGCAGTTCGATCCGGATTGTGTTGCCGCATTTCAGCGGGCACTTCCGCGTTTCCAGGACATTATGGAAGAGGATCGTCAGGAGCGATTGCGTGAAATGGCAGCCGGCGAAGCCCGGATTGCCACCGAAAAAGTCGCCTGATCTGCCTTCGGCAGTTTGCCTCTGGGAAATGACATGGTATCGACGGCGGCTGAACACCGCGTCTGGAGCCGTCCACCATGAAAAGCCTGAAGATTCGCCGCCCCGATGATTGGCATCTGCATTTGCGCGATGGTGCCATGCTTGAAGGGGTCGTGGGCGATACCAGTCGCGATTTCGCCCGCGCGATCATCATGCCCAATCTTGTGCCGCCGGTGGTGACAACAGCCGATGCCATCGCCTATCGCGATCGCATCCTGAAGGCCACGCCGAGCGGTGACAGCTTCACGCCGTTGATGACGCTTTATCTGACAGAGCAGACTGATCCCGACGACGTTGAAAAGGGCAAGGCGAGCGGTCTCGTTACTGCCGTCAAGCTCTATCCCGCGGGTGCGACGACCAATTCCCACGGCGGCGTCAGAGACATCGAAAAGGCCATGCCAGTTCTGGAGCGTATGGCGAAGATCGGTCTTCCGCTGTGCGTCCATGGAGAGGTCACGACGCCCGAGATCGACATTTTCGACCGTGAGGCGGTATTCATCGAAACCGTTCTGGATCCTCTCCGCCGGCGCTTGCCGGAACTGAAAGTGACCATGGAACATGTAACCACCGCCGATGGTGTGGATTACATAAGCTCCGCGAGTGGCAACCTTGCCGGTACCATCACCACCCATCACCTCATCATCAACCGCAACGCAATCCTGGTTGGCGGCATCAAGCCGCATTACTACTGCCTGCCAGTCGCCAAGCGCGAGAACCACCGTCTGGCGCTGCGCAAAGCGGCAACATCTGGCGATGTGCGTTTCTTCCTCGGGACAGACTCAGCACCTCATGTCGATCCACTCAAGGAATGTGCCTGCGGTTGCGCCGGCATCTACACTTCGATCAACACGATGAGCTGCCTGGCGCATGTGTTCGAGCAGGAATCGGCACTCGACAAGCTCGAGGCCTTTGCCTCTCTCAACGGTCCGGCCTGGTATGGCTTGCCCGCCAACGAAGAGATGATATCGCTGGTGAAAGGTGACGAACCGGTTTCCTTTCCTGCCAGGATTGAAACTGGAGACGGCACAGTGACAGTGTTCGACCCCATGTTTCCGCTTCATTGGCAGGTCCAGCGCTAAAACCGTAACTTCCTGAAAAGCAGCACCCAGTCTGGTAACGTCCGCCAAGATGGTGTGGATGCTTGTTGTGTTTTGCTTTTTGCTGGCTTGCACCGGTGAACTGCGTTTGCGTCGCTTCGCGATTGTCCGCCAGCGGCACCTTTAAAAAATGACGTATGGCACGCGATGATGCGCCTTGGTGTCCGGATCTCAAAATAGAGGCCGGAAACGGAAGGCGCAACCTTGTAGGGATGTCTGATGCACCCCGCTCTCGCCCGTTTCACGGCACGCTTGTAGCGGCCGCGAAGGTCGCTGCCCTTGGGCTCCTTTTGGATAAATCCAATTCAAAAACCTGCCCGCTCTCGACTATTTTCAATGGCCTGCAGCCCCAATTCTGGGGATCTCCAAGCCTATGATTTCACATGAAAAAACAGAGAATCGTCTCGTCGTGATTCACTGCGGAGGAGGGTGTGTCGTAGCTGCTTCGTAAGTATTAAATAGATCAATATAATTAAAAATATATTAAATCTTAATACAAAATAAAATTGCGGAAATTTACCATGGTTTATGTTTTGTTAATAAGCTATTGTGCAAAGGAAGAAATCTGTGGATAACCAAAAAATAGAGGAAATTACCTCGAGTATATTTTTTGGAGTTCCTGAAAATGAGTCGAATAGTTAATTTTTGCGTCGAAAGACAATTTATAAAAAGTGTTGTTGTCAAAAAAGTCGCCGTTATACTCTTGTCGACGGCTTTCGTGACAGTAGTCTCAGCCGTTCAACCTGCTTTCATCGATAGTTCCGCCTACGCGGCGCAAAACAGCAAGAAGCAGACCGGTGCGGGTCAGCAGGGTCACGGCAACACTCCCCAGCAGGGTAGTTCGAAGAACACCGAAGAGAAGAAGAGCGGTCCAGGCTCATCCGGCCCTGGCCAAGGAGATCACGGCAGCAAGCCCGGCCGGGGCAAGTCGCATGACGAAGGTTCGAAGAGCGGTCAGCCAGGCGAGGGGCACAAGAACGATAAAGGCAAGGGCGACAAGGGCGGCAGTCACAAGTCTGACAAAGGCAAGTTCGGCGGCCACAAGGACGCAAAGTCAGGTCACCACAAAGGCGGAAAGACGCACGAGAAGTGGTCTGGCTCGAAAGACAAGAAGACAGGCGGCAAGCACCATGGCTCCAAGCACCAAGCTGGGAAAGACAAGAAGCATGGCCCTAAATTCGGTCACGACAAGCATGGTTCGAAGCACGACAAAAAGAAGCATGGTCGCAAGGACGGTCACAAGGGCGGCAAGTGGGACCACAAGCATCACGGCAAGCATCATGGGCACAAGCCGCATAAGCCCACCGATCCGGTGACGCCGACCACACCGACCACACCGACCACACCATCCACGCCTTCCACGCCGACTAAGCCATCAAAGCCGGTGCCGTCTGTCTTGGGTGACCTCAACCAGCGTGATCACAACAATGACAACTGCGGCACATTGGTCGAAATCCTGAGGGGAGCGGTCTGCAGCGTCGGTGCATGACGAAGAAATTCTAGGGGAAGATAGGCCCAGCATGGGCCTACCATCTCGGGGGGGCGAGGCGTCGCGTTGGTCACTTGCAGGTATTGCGTATGTGACAATCAACGCGGCGCCTTGCGTTTTCAGTTTACATGCCGCCAGAGTTCATCAATTGCGGTAACAGGCCGGCAAGTCCGATCAGGATCAGATAGATTGCCACGACATAGTTTAACAGACGCGGAACTATCAGGATCAGAATACCGGCGACCAGAGCGATCAGCGGCTGAATGGCGAGATAGGTTTGCATGCAAAGTCTCCTCAGGCTGGATTGATGGGGGAGCCGGGAAGGGTCGGTTCAGCGGACCGGACCTTTTCGAAGGCAGCACGCAACTCGGTTTCCTTCGATGTGTCGAGATTGGTTCGGATGATGCGGCCGCCATGCGCTGACAGCTTGTCGATCACTTTGTCGGATGCTGCCCGATCCGCAAGGATGAACAGGGCGGCCTGTCCAGGCTGCAGCACTCCAGCCACCTCCTTCATGAAATCGTCCTTGATGCCGTAATCGGTCATGGCGCCCGCCAAGGCGCCAGCACCGGCGCCCGCTGCGACACCAATCAACGGGTTAAAGAACAGGATGCCGGCAAGAAGTCCCCAGAACGCCCCGCCGGACGCACCAATGCTCCACATGGACACCATCTGGTGCAGCTTGATCTCGCCCTTATCGTCGGCTTCCGCGACAACCGCATCTTTGATGTCGACAAGATATTCTTTCGCCAGACCGTAAAGGGTCTTGCGGGCCTCCTCGGCCTTTTGGTCATTGGGGTAACCGATAACAATAAGTTCGGACATGGCCGTCTCCATTTCGGTATGTTTTAGGATAGGGGAACTTGATACTGATGTGGTTGGTTCCGCCGTACGGTAAAAGAGCCTCAATATTAATTCTTGTTCATATGGTATGCGAACATTTGCGCACTGCGGCAGGGTGCGCTCCGACGCTGGCCAGTTTCCTCAGTTACTGCTATTGCGCAGGAAAGCAGGAACGAAGCCACAGGAGCGATGCGATGATCCAGACCACTTTTTCCGAGCCCACCGTCATGGCAGAACTGATGGCAAAGATGCTGTGGGAAATCGGGGCGGTGCATTTCGCTGCCGACAAGCCCTATAAGCTGGCCTCCGGCATGGCGAGCCCGGTCTATATCGATTGCCGCAAACTGATTTCCTATCCCCGCATTCGCTCAGCCATCATGGATTTCGCCGCTGCCAAGGTCATGCGCGATGCCGGTTTTGAAAAATTCGATGTGGTCGCCGGTGGCGAAACGGCGGGAATTCCCTTTGCAGCCTTTCTTGCTGAACGTCTCGGCCTGCCGATGATCTACGTGCGCAAAGCGCCCAAGGGTCACGGTCGCAATGCCCAGATTGAAGGCCAAATGCCTGAAGGCGCGCGCGTCCTGGTGATTGAGGATCTGACAACAGCCGGTGGCAGCATGTTCAAGTTCATCGATGCGATCCGGGCAGCCGGTGGCATTGTCGATCATGGCATTGCACTCTTCTACTACGGCATATTTCCCGAAGCCGAGGCACGCTTTGAAGGCGGCAAGGTCACGCTTCATCATATTGCCACCTGGCGGAATGTCTTGGCCGTTGCCCGCGACCAGGAGCTGTTTGACGCCGGAACCTTGGCTGAGGTTGAGGCTTTTCTTGATGCGCCTTTGGCGTGGTCCGGGCGAAACGGCGGCGTCGCGGAACTCGCTTTGTAAGGGTGGAATTCCTGCGCCGCTTGGTTTAAATCGATTGAAAGCGCGATAGTCTTTTGGCTGTCGTCAGAAAACTGGGAGGCCTAAATGATCCTGAGCTGTGGCGAAGCCCTTATCGACATGCTGCCGCGTGAGACAACCAAAGGTGAGGCGGGTTTTGCGCCTTACGCAGGTGGTGCCGTGTTCAATACCGCGATTGCTCTTGGACGACTGGGCATCCCCTCTGGTTTCTTCTGCGGTCTGTCGGACGATATGATGGGAGATATCCTGCGCAAGTCGCTGACAGAAAGCGGCGTCGATCACAGCTACTGTGCCACGTCATCGCGCCCGACCACAATCGCCTTCGTCAAACTCGTCGACGGACAGGCAACCTATGCATTCTATGATGAGAACACGGCGCTGCGCATGATCACTGAGAACGATCTTCCTGCGCTGGGAGACGACTGCGAAGCCTTGCATTTCGGTGCGATCAGTCTCATTCCCGAGCCGTGCGGCTCAACCTATGAGGCGTTGATGGCACGCGAGCACAAAAAGCGCGTGATCTCGCTCGATCCCAACATCCGCCCAGGCTTTATCAAGGACAAGGTGGCCCACATGGCCCGCATCAAGCGCATGAGCGCCATGTCCGATATCGTCAAATTCTCGGATGAGGATCTGGACTGGTTCGAGATGGAAGGCGACGTCGAGACGCTCGCGGCCTACTGGCTAAAGGCTGGTGCCAAGCTTGTAATCATCACGCGCGGTGCCGATGGCGCAACCGGCTATACGGAGCGCTTTAGCACGACGGTGAAGAGCGAACGCGTCGAGGTCGTGGATACCGTTGGGGCAGGAGACACTTTCGATGCCGGCATCCTGGCGTCCTTCAAGCTTCAGGGGCTTCTCACCAAGGAAAAAATTGCGACGCTTGATGAAGATGCCGTCCGCAAGGCGTTTGCCTTCGGTGCCAAGATCGCTGCCGTTACCGTATCGCGCGCCGGTGCCAATCCACCATGGGCGTCAGAAGTCGGTCTTTGAAACGGATCGTAACAGCCCCGATCACTGCCTTGTAGACAACAAGCGTCACCTCATGTGAGGAGACGCTTGCTGGGGCATCTTATCTCAGGTTTTCGCTCCGAGCAGTGCCTTAACAAGTCCGGCTGTCGAGCTGTCATGTCCGTCAGTATTCTGCTTACCCTCAACAACCGGTAACAGCCCTGTCGCCAGTTCCTTGCCCAATTCGACGCCCCACTGGTCGAATGAGTTTATGTTGAACAGCACGCCCTCAACGAAAACACGGTGCTCATAAAGTGCGATCAGTCGACCGAGCGCAAAAGGTGTGAGCTTGTCGTAGACGAATGTGATCGAAGGGCGGTTGCCTTCGAAGACGCGATGCGGCGCGATGTGGTCGGCCTTTGCTTCGGCCATGCCCTTGTCGGTCAATTGTGCCTTGGCCTCTTCAAGCGTACGGCCCTTCATCAGCGCCTGCGATTGCGCCAGGCAATTGGACATCAGCAATTCATGTTGGTGGCGCAATTCGGGCTCGAAACCGTTTGCGGCGATCATGAACTCTGCCGGAATGATATCCGTGCCCTGATGGATCAACTGATAGAATGCATGCTGTCCATTTGTGCCCGGCTCGCCCCAGACCACAGGTCCGGTGGGGCCATCGACCGGCTTGCTGTCAATCGTCACGCTCTTGCCGTTCGATTCCATATCGAGTTGCTGAAGATAGGCCGGAAAACGGGACAAGCGCTGATCGTAAGGCAGGATCGCACGCGTCGGATAGTCAAGCACGACACGGTGATAATAGCCGAGAAGTCCGAGCAGCATCGGCAGGTTTTCGCGCACGGGAGTTTCGACGAAATGCCGGTCCATCGCATGCGCTCCTTCGAGGAAGGAAACGAAGTTTTCAGGCCCGACTGCGAGCATCAGGGGCAGACCTATTGCCGACCAGATTGAATATCGACCGCCCACCCAATCCCAGAAACCGAACACGCGCTCGGAGGCAATACCGAAGGCTGCAACCTTCTCAAGCGCCGTTGAAACGGCGGCAAAATGTGCACCGACCGCGTCTTCTCCCAACGCATCGGCGATAAAGCCACGGGCGGCCTGCGCATTGGTCATGGTTTCGATGGTGGTGAAGGTCTTGGAAGCCACGATAAAGAGTGTTGTTTCAGCATCGAGCAGCTTCAGAGTGTCTGCAATATGAGCGCCATCGATATTGGAGACGAAATGCAGGCGTGGCCCGTCGTGGAAAGGTGCAAGCGCCAGCGTGGCCATGGCCGGCCCCAGGTCCGAGCCGCCAATGCCGATATTCACCACATCGGTGACTTTCTTGCCAGTGGCGCCTTTCAGCGTGCCGCTGCGAATGCCCTTGGCAAAAGTGGTCATCGCCGCAAGCACGGCGTTGACGTCCGGCATCACGTCTTTGCCGTCCACGAATACGGGCGTATTGGACCGATTTCGAAGAGCCGTATGCAGAACGGCACGGTCTTCGGTAAAGTTGATGGCGTCACCGGCAAACATCCGGTCGCGTTTTTCTACAACGCCGCCATTGGCCGCAAGCTTTTCAAGCAGCGCCATGATGTCGTCATTCACGGCGCATTTCGAATAATCCATCAGCAGATCATCGAAACGCACGCTGAAGCGCGAAAATCGCTTGCTATCCGAGTTGAATGCAGCACGGATATCCGTGGCCGCACTCGTATGAACAGTGGATTTTAGCTCTTTGGCGACCGGGTTCATGCGAAGCCCTCCGGGTTTGAAAACGGTTGGGCTAACTATTCTCTTTGATTGTGGCAAATCAAGCCGATGCCGCAAAAAAGGAAATGTGCACCAATGTATCCCTCCTAGCCGCGCAGGTCCTTTCGAAGGATCTTGCCGACATTGGTCTTTGGCAACTCATCCCGGAATTCAATATGCCTTGGGCGTTTGTAATTGGTGAGATGAACTGCACAATGGGCCTTGATCTCGGCTTCTGTAATCGCCTGGTCTTTTTTAACAACGAAAAGTTTGACAGCCTCGCCGGAATGCTCGTCCGGCACGCCGACTGCTGCGCATTCAAGGACGCCGGGATGCATGGCCACGACCTCTTCGATCTCGTTCGGATACACGTTGAAACCCGACACCAAGATCATATCCTTCTTTCGATCGACGATCGTGACATAGCCGCGCTCATCCATAAGGCCCATATCGCCCGACCGGAAGAAGCCGTCATCGCTCATCACGCGGGCTGTTTCTTCAGGTTTCTGCCAATATCCGGCCATTACCTGCGGGCCGCGGATGCAGATTTCACCGATTTCGCCAATGGGCAGCGTTTCTCCTGCTTCACCGCGGATCTCGATGTCGGTGGATGGCAGAGGCAGGCCTATCGTACCTGAGAACTCCTTGCTGTCGAGCCGGTTGACGGTTGCAACCGGTGACGTTTCAGACAATCCGTATCCTTCGGTGATGACACAGCCGGTCTTTTCGAACCAGCGATCAGCAACGGGGCGCTGCACAGCCATGCCGCCGCCAAGCACCAGAAGCATCGAGGAGAAGTCGATGTCGTCGAAGGCTTTATTGTTCATCAGCGCGTTGAAAAGCGTGTTCAGTCCGGGAAACACATGAGCCTTGTGCTGTTTCAATTCGGTAATGAAACCGGGAATGTCGCGCGGATTGGCGATCAGAATGTTATGGGCACCAAGGAGTACGCCCATGAGCGAGTTCACCGTCAAGGCAAAGATGTGATAGAGCGGCAATGCGCAGACAAATGTCAGCACTTCCGGTCTCTGCCGTCTGGTGAATACTTCTTCAAGCCAGATCTTGATCTGCAGGGCGTTTGAAATCAGGTTCCCATGCGTCAGGGCTGCCCCTTTGGAGACGCCTGTGGTGCCACCGGTATATTGAAGAAAGGCCACATCGTCGGCTTGGATAGGCACGCGGTTGAGAGAGCCCTTGCTACCCTTCTCAAGCGCTTGGTTAAAGCTGATATGGCCCGGAATTGACCATTTCGGCACCAGCTTTTTCACATGCCGCACGACCAAGTTGACAATAAGCCCTTTCAGGCCAAGCATGTCGCCCATGGTGGCAACGACCACATGTTTCACGGAGGTTTCTGCGACGACCTGTTGGACGGTATAGGCAAAATTTTCCAGAACGAAAATTGCCGTCGCACCGGAATCGATCAACTGGTGCTTGAGTTCGCGAGGCGTATAGAGCGGATTGACGTTGACGACGATCAGCCCCGCGCGAAGGATGCCGTAGACGATCACCGGGTTTTGCAGAATATTGGGCAGCATGACCGCAACGCGGTCGCCCTTTTCAAGCCCCAGTGCCTGCAGCCAGGCACCGATATGGGCTGACTTTTCTTCCATTTCCTGAAAGGTCAGGTCTTTTCCCATGCTGGAAAAGGCAATGCGCTCAGCATTGATGCGGCAGCCTTCTTCAAAGAATTCTCTGAGCGAAGCATGGGGCAGGGGAGGAATTTCGGGTGCCACGCTCTTGGGATAAGAGGACAGCCAAATTTTCTCTTCGGCACGGCCACTCGGTCGGTTCGACAAGTCAGTCATGAAATTCCTCCACGCTTGGTGTGCCGGCAATCCTGTTCCTCGTCGAGGGACAGTGAAAGCTCCTCCCGGTCAACCCCAGATTATGCCTTTGGTTCGTAGGTTCAACATATTACGTCCAATTTTTACCTTAACGTAAACGTAATGCAATTATTCATCGGCATATCCGGCTGTCAAGGCACCAACTTTTAACGCTACGTTCATTGCCCTTGCCGAGACATAATTGCTGATTTAATTGAACTGGGAGGATAGGGGCCGCGGTATTGCCGCAAACAACTTGATTGCGAGGTAATGGATGTCGGGAAAACCGGTACTGGTAGTCGGCGGAGCAGGTTATATTGGCTCCCACACCTGCCTCCAATTGTCGACCAGAGGCTATCTCCCGATTGTCTATGACAACCTCTCCAACGGCCATGGTGAGTTCGTCCGGTGGGGTCCGTTGGAAGAGGGCGATATTCGGGATCGCGCTCGTCTGGATGAAGTGATTGCAAGATACAAGCCGGAAGCGATCATGCATTTCGCTGCGCTGATCGAGGTGGGCGAGTCGGTAAAGGAACCTGTTTCCTTCTACGAGAACAATGTCATCGGGTCGCTGACGCTATTGTCCGCCGCACAGGCTGCGGGGATCAAGGCGTTTGTTTTCTCTTCGACCTGTGCCACTTATGGGGTGCCCGAGCGCATGCCGCTCGACGAAAACCATGCTCAGGCGCCAATCAATCCATACGGCAAGACCAAATGGATCATCGAGCAGGCGCTCAAGGATTATGATCTCTACACCGGCTTTCGCTCGGTCATCCTCCGATATTTCAACGCCGCAGGCGCCGATTTTGACGGTCGCATCGGTGAGTGGCACACACCGGAAACCCATGCGATTCCCTTGGCTATAGATGCCGCCCTTGGCAGGCGCGATGGCTTCAAGATCTTCGGCACTGACTACGACACGCGTGATGGCACATGCGTGCGCGATTACATTCACGTGATGGATCTAGCCGATGCGCATGTGAGGGCCGTCGACTATCTGCTGGACGGAGGCGATTCGGTCGCACTCAATCTCGGCACTGGCACAGGTACGACAGTCAAGGAACTGCTCGACACGATTGGCGAAGTCTCAGGCAAACCGTTTCCGGTCGCCTATGCCGATCGTCGCCCCGGCGATTCCCCCGCCTTGGTCGCGGATAACGAGAAGGCACGAGAGATTCTTGGTTGGTCTCCGCAGCGAACTCTCGAAGAGATCATCCAGACAGCCTGGGCCTGGCATTCCAAATCCAATTTCCCCATCTGACCCTCAACCTAAATCCGTTTTTCAAGGCGCGCTGAGACTTGGTTTCAGCACGCCAATGTTATAGAGAGCGCCCATCTGGTCGCTTTTGTTTGCCTTGGCTTGCAAAACACTCGGGTTTGAAACGCGACGGATGGCGCGGACACTCTCGGCCGGAGCGAGCTTGCAGTGATTTTGGCATCGAACTGGATTTGGCAATGCGTATAGCGATTATCGGCACCGGCTATGTGGGCCTCGTTTCGGGCGTCTGCTTCTCGGAACTGGGACATCACGTCGTTTGCATCGACAAGGTCGAGGACAAGATCAAAAGTCTGAACGCCGGTGAAGTGCCGATTTTCGAGCCGGGTCTCGATGCCATGATCGCCAGCAATGTCGATGCGGGCCGCCTGTCGTTCACCACCGACCTGGCGCAGCCGGTCGCTGATGCCGATGTCGTTTTCATTGCAGTGGGCACACCATCGCGCAAAAGCGATGGTCATGCCGATCTGAGCTATGTTTTTGCGGCTGCGCGTGAGATCGCAAATGCTGCTCGCGGCTTCACCGTTGTTGTCACCAAGTCCACGGTTCCTGTCGGCACCGGCGACGAACTGGAACGGGTGATAGCTGAAGCCAATCCAGATGCCGATATCGCTGTTGTCTCCAATCCGGAGTTCCTGCGCGAGGGCGCTGCCATCGACGACTTCATGGAGCCTGACCGCGTCGTCATCGGCATGAATGACGAACGTGCGCGCCCGTTGATGCTGGAGATCTACAAGCCGCTGGACGCCGCCCGGCACCCGGTGCTTGTGACCTCGCGCCGCACAGCCGAACTCACCAAATATGCTGCAAACGCGTTTCTGGCGCTGAAACTCGCCTATATCAACGAAATCGCGGATCTGTGCGAGCAGGTCGGTGCCAATGTGCAGGATGTGTCTCGCGGCATGGGCCTGGACAGCCGCATCGGCCAGAAGTTTCTCAATGCAGGCCCGGGCTATGGCGGTTCCTGCTTTCCGAAAGACACACTGGCGCTGGTCAAGACCGCCCAGGACCACATGGCTCCGATCCGCTTGATCGAGACGATCGTCGGCATCAATGAGACCCGCAAGCGCGCAATGGCCCGCAAGGTGGAACTCGCCGTAGGTGGCGACCTGCGTGGCAAGATCGTCGGCATTCTTGGTCTTACCTTCAAGCCAGACACTGACGACATCAGAGAATCTCCGGCGCTCGCCATCATCCAGGCTTTGCTGGACAAGGGCGCGCGTCTGAAAGCCTATGATCCCGAAGGCATGCCGCAGGCTCGGACATTACTGCCAGACCTCGATTACCGCGAAAGCGTAGACGCGGTTTCAGAAGGCGCCGATGCCCTGGTGATCATCACCGAGTGGCAACATTTCAGGAATCTGGATTTCGCAGCTCTCAAGCAGCGCATGAACGCGCCGGTGCTCGTGGATCTTCGCAACGTCTACAATGCCAAAGATATTGAAGCCCAAGGCTTTGCCTATTACAGCGTAGGCCGCGCAGATTGAGCGCGCATGTGGCCAATCGGGTGCCGGATGCTGATACTGCCAGTGATTGAAAAGGATATACCGTGAGCAAGACTGCACTTATTACCGGTGTCACCGGACAGGACGGTGCCTATCTGGCAGAATTGCTGTTGGACAAGGGCTATACCGTGCACGGTATCAAGCGCCGCTCATCTTCCTTCAACACCGGGCGCATCGAGCATATTTATCAGGACCCGCACGAGAAGAACCAGCGCTTCAAGCTTCATTATGGCGATTTGACGGACTCCACCAATCTCATCCGCATCGTCCAGGAATGCCAGCCGGACGAGATCTATAATCTCGCCGCGCAGTCGCATGTCGCGGTGTCCTTTGAGACCCCGGAATATACAGCCAACTCCGATGCGATCGGCGCATTGCGCCTGCTCGAAGCGATCCGCATTCTCAAGCTTGAGAAGAAGACACGATTCTATCAGGCCTCCACATCCGAACTCTACGGCCTTGTGCAGGAAGTGCCGCAGAGCGAGACGACACCTTTCTATCCGCGTAGTCCCTATGCTGCAGCCAAGCTCTATGCCTACTGGATCACGGTCAACTACCGCGAGGCCTATGGAATGCATGCCTCCAACGGCATTCTTTTCAATCATGAGAGCCCGCTGCGCGGTGAAACCTTTGTGACCCGTAAAATCACCCGTGCTGTCGCCGCCATCCAGCTTGGCAAGCAGGAAAAACTCTATCTCGGCAATCTCGATGCCAAGCGCGACTGGGGCCATGCGCGTGAATATGTTCGCGGCATGTGGATGATGACGCAGCAGGATGTCGCCGACGATTATGTGCTGGCCACCGGCGAAACAACTGAAGTTCGCCAATTTGTGCAATGGGCCTTCGAAGATGTGGGTATTCATCTGGAATGGCGCGGCGAGGGCATTGAGGAAAAAGGTTTCGACACGGCCACCGGCGAATGCAGGGTCGAGGTCGATCCACGCTACTTCCGTCCGACTGAAGTGGATCTCTTGATCGGCAATCCCGCCAAGGCGCAGCAGAAGCTCGGCTGGAAACATGAGACAAGTGTTCGCGATCTTTGCCGCGAGATGGTCACAGAAGATCTCAAGGTCATGCAGACCGCCACCGTGATGAAAGAAGCCTGATCATGTATGCACTGACCGGCAAGAAGGTTTGGGTGGCCGGTCATCGCGGCATGGTCGGTGCAGCAATCGTTCGCCGTCTGGCAACCGAAGGCTGTACAGTGTTGACCGCAACGCGGGCCGAACTGGATCTGACCCGTCAGGATGCCGTTGAAGCGTGGATGCAGAAAAACCGGCCTGACGCCGTATTTCTTGCGGCAGCCAAGGTTGGTGGCATCTTGGCCAACGACACCTATCCCGCCGATTTTCTCTACGACAACCTCATTCTTGAAGCCAATATTATCCAGGCGGCCCATAAGGTCGGCGTGGAAAAGCTGCTTTTCCTTGGATCGTCCTGCATTTACCCGAAATTTGCCGACCAGCCGATTACCGAGCATGCTCTTCTGACAGGTTCGCTGGAACCCACCAATGAATGGTATGCGATCGCCAAGATAGCAGGCATCAAACTTTGCCAGGCCTTTCGGCGCCAGCATGGCCGTGACTTCATTTCCGCCATGCCAACCAATCTCTATGGCCCCGGTGATAATTTCGATCTGAAATCCAGCCATGTCATGCCGGCGTTGATCCGCAAGGCTCATGACGCGAAGGCGGCAGGTGCCTCTGAGATCACGGTCTGGGGAACCGGCACCCCAAGGCGTGAATTCCTGCATGTCGATGACTGCGCGGATGCGCTGGTTCATCTCATGAAGACCTATTCCGACGACAGCCATGTCAATGTCGGGTCCGGCGAGGATATCACCATCCTCGACCTGACGAAGCTTGTTTGCGAAGTGGTAGGGTTCACGGGCAAAATCGTCCACGACCTGTCGAAGCCCGATGGCACGCCACGCAAGTTGATGAGTGCAGCGAAACTCCGATCCATGGGCTGGTCGCCAAAGATTGCGCTGAAGGACGGCGTTGCGAGCGCCTATGCATCATTCCTTGCAGGCGAATTCGCAGAGCGAAGTCAGGGTGCTGCCTGATTTAAAGCTGACCGGGCGTCTGGTGCGGCGCCGTGGACTCTTTCTCTCCCTCGAATTCCTTCACGATACCGAAAAAGCTTCGCATGAACCTTTCCATGATGCCGATGGAGCGGTCCACCTCTTCATCGCTGGGCAGGTCCTTGTTCGCGGAAGATCGACGGCTGTTCGCGCCAGGCTTGCCCGCCTCCAGAGCAGCCACGCGATCTTCCAGCATATCCAGCTGTTCCTCATAGGCGGCTCGCTCATCTGCCGCCATCCGGCAGATGAGGTTGCCGTCCTTTTCCTGGCATAATGACATGGCACCGGTGCGTGTATCCAGCCGCACCAGGCCGTTGTCGATGCGTTCAAGCGCAAAGCGGCCGTCCGCCGCGGTCTCCTCCGCAAATGAGGTCATCGGCAAAAGCAGCGTGGAAAAAACAATCGATGATAGGGCTCGCATGGAACGTCTCCTCGGCTGATGATAAAACAGTCTCGTTGCGGCTGGGCGTGGACAGCCGGATCGTTTCTGGTTAAGCGCTGACCATTAAGAATGAGGGATAGCGCCTGATGTCAAAGACAATATACAAGATCGTGCCGCAGGAATTGTGGCAGAAGGCTCGTTCTGAAGGTGTCTTCAAGGGTGCATCCATTGATCTGCAGGATGGCTACATCCATTTTTCCACGGCAAGACAAGCAGTCGAGACCGCCAAACTCCATTTCGCCGGTCAATCGGGTTTGCTGCTGGTCGCTGTCGAGGTGGATCGACTGGGTGACGCGCTACGCTTCGAGCCATCGCGCGGGGGCGATCTCTTCCCGCATCTCTTTGCCGATCTTCCAATGGACGCCATTCTTTGGGAAAAGCCTTTGCCATTGGGTGCTGACGGCAGTCACCAGTTTCCGGAGATGCCGGCATGATGGATCTGTTCAAGTCTGTTGGTCGCAAAGCCCTCTTTCTGTTCGATGCCGAGACGGCACACGGCATGTCAATCGCTGCCTTGAAAACCGGTATGATGCCGTCATGCGCTCCACGCATCGATCAACGTCTGTCCGTCAGTGTCGCCGGCCTCACCTTCGCCAATCCGCTTGGCATGGCAGCTGGCTATGACAAGAATGCAGATGTGCCCGATGCACTGTTGAAGCTCGGCTTTGGGTTTACAGAGGTCGGAACACTGACGCCAAAGCCGCAGTCTGGAAATCCCAAACCACGTATTTTCCGCCTTGTTGACGATGAAGGCGTGATCAACCGCCTTGGCTTCAATAACGAGGGCCACGCAGCTGCTCTTCACCGCCTTCAAGCGCGTGACAAATCCGGGATCGTCGGGGTCAACATTGGTGCCAATAAGGAAAGCGAAGATCGCATTGCCGACTATGTAACCGGAATCCAGGCTTTCTACAGTGTCGCGAGCTACTTCACCGCCAATATTTCATCGCCCAATACGCCCGGCCTGCGGGATCTCCAGGGCCGCGAAAGTCTTGCCGTTCTTCTGAAGGCCGTTCTTGACGCGCGCGATCAAGAAGCCGCAAAGGCCGGCGTCCGCAAACCGGTGTTCTTGAAGGTTGCGCCCGACCTGACCGACGAGGGGCTGGACGACATAGCGGCCGAAGCCCTCAGTCATGACCTTGATGGCCTCATTGTCTCCAACACCACGCTTGCGCGCGAAGGTGTCAGCGACCAGCGGCTCGCATCCGAGGCTGGTGGCCTGTCCGGAAAACCGTTGTTCCACAAGTCGACAGCCGTGCTTGCCCGCATGCGCAAGCGCGTCGGTCCCGACATGCCAATCATCGGTGTGGGCGGTGTCTCGTCCGCCGAGACGGCGCTCGAGAAGATCAAGGCCGGCGCCGATCTCGTACAACTTTATTCCTGCATGGTCTATGAAGGGCCGGGGCTGGCGGCCAGGATCCTGAAGGATATGTCAACCACACTTGACGAGGCCGGAATGACATCGGTCTCGGAATTGCGCGACACAAGGCTCAATCACTGGTTGGCAGAAAAGGTCTGATTGAGCTTGCGCGGCACCCGGATCAGCAAGAAAAGCCCACGCAGCGCGAGGAAAAGGTTGAGTGACAGCCAAAGCCCGTGATTGGCAAACAGCGGCACCAGAATGGCGAGTGCCAGCAGGTAGCCGGCAAAGGCAGCGATCATCATGTTTCGCATGTCCTTCGACCAGGTGGCGCCGATGAATATTCCGTCCATCTGAAAGGCAAGCGCTCCCGTCAATGCAGTGAGTGCTGCCCAGGGCAGATATTCATACGCGGCTATCCTCACGGGCGCGGCGGTCGTCATCAGATCGATCACTGCATCGCCAAACATCAGGAAGAAGCCGGTGGTGATCGCTGCCAGGCCGAAAGACCAGATCCCTGTGAGCTTCAGTGCGCGGTCAAAAGCGGGCCTGTAATTTGCCCCGATGGCCCGTCCGCTGATCTGCTCTGCCGCATTGGCAAATCCGTCCAGATAATAACCGGCGACCAGGAAGATATTCATCAGCACGGCATTGGCCGCCAGGACCACGGGTCCGAAACTGGTGCCGATCCGTGTCATCAGTGTGAATGCCGCCAGCAAGGTGAATGAACGGATCAGAATATCGCGATTGATTGCAAAAAGAGCTTTCAGCTTGGCAGCATCGACGATCTCCGCAAATGAAGGGCGTTGGACTGTACGAAACTGCGACAGTACGATCAAAACCCCCGCGATTGCTGCCACCCCCTCACCGATCAACGTCCCCCATGCCACCCCGGCAATGCCCCAGTCGAGTACGAGGCCAAGATAGATCGATAGCACGATATTGGTTCCGTTGAGCAGTGCTTGCAGTAGCAGCCCAATCGTGCCCTGACCCCGGCCCAGTACGAAGCCAAGAATGGTAAAGTTCGCAAGTGTAAGAGGACCTGCCATGATGCGGATGGAGAAATAGATCGATGTTGCAACTGCAACCGAACCTTCAGGCCCCATCATCCATAGGCCCGCCGACAACAGCAATGGCGAGAGCGCCAGTATGAAAAGCCCTAGCGAAACAGACAGTGCCATGGACCGCCAGAATACGATCTGCTGTTCATGCGCGTCACGTCGCCCGTAAGCCTGCGCCACCAGGGCGGTGGTCGAGGCGCGCAGGAAGTTCAGGCTGGCAAATAAAAGGTCGAACAGGGCCGCACCGATAGCAAGGCCAGCAAGGGCAGCGGCGCTCCCGGATCGCCCGACGACAGCTGTGTCCGTCAGGCCCAGGAGTGGTGTGGTCAGAAATCCGAATGTCATCGGCACCGCGATGGACAGCACAAGCCGATGCGTAACCTCAAAAGCGCCATCGGTGCGCGCGGGCGCTTGGTTGTCCATGCCTGTGACCTGTCCGGTTTGGGTGAGGAGAATCGTTTAGCCGGACAGAACCATTGCCCAATAGGGGCGGTTTGAGGAAGAGGGATTCTGTGCAACTGCCACGCCCAGCCCCCGATAGTTGCCGAGCATGTTCTCCAGATGCTTCGGCGAGCGCCGCCACGCCTCAAACGCGGCCGCCGCATCGGCCTGCCCGACCGCAATGTTCTCGGCTGCGGGAAGGGGAACTCCCGACGCATTCATGCGGCGCGAAAAGCTGTCGCTTAAACCGATCAGGTGGCTCATCTTGCCCGCGCTTGCCATTCGTTTGGCCTGATGAAGGGCGGCAGTCTGTGCCGAGCGATTTGCCGATACAGGGGCAAGTCCCTTGCTGGCGCGCAATGCATTGATGAGATCAAGCGACGCTGCCGTCTCGTCACGGGATGGACCGTCATTGGTGCTCAACAGATCGGTGGTCGTGCAGCCTGCAAGCAGGCCGCCTGCAGCCGTAGCAAACAAAACGATCAGACTCCGACGGTTCATGTTGATGCTCATGCTAACGCCGCGAAGATACGAGCCGCAGAATGATGAACACCGGAATGACCACTGTTGCACCCAGAAGCAGATAATCGCCAAACCGGCCAAGCGCGTCGAAACCGCGATACCACAGCTCTGCAAAGAAGTCGCGGATACCATTGATCAGGTCTATGGGATAAACGCCGAATATCGACATCAGGAAGCCGACAATCAGCGACACCACCAGCAATTTCAACAGGGTGCGGCCTGGCGTATCGCCCAGGAACCGGTTCACGCGCTCGGACATTGGCATTCTCCTTTGCCATCACATAGGCGGCGCAACGCACACGCGCAAGCACCAGGTTCGGAGCTACAAACGAGGGCTCGTGCGAATATGAGCAAAAATGACCCTTGTCTTTTATCTGCGTATCGGTCAAGACCGCGCACCCTCTCGGAATTTTCTCATGCACGCGATGCAATTCTCCTCCGGCGATGTCGTCATCGACCGCCGTTTCGACTACGCTAGAATGTTGGACGACAATGGAGATTCTGCGGCCGCAGCCGATCTCATGGAACAGGCGCTGGAGATGGCGCCCCTATGGACGGCGGGTTGGCTCAATCTGGCGCACTACCGTGAAAAGGCTGGCGATAAGGGCGGAGCCATTGCGGCCCTGCAGCATCTGCTGGCCTTGGATCAAGAGGATATCTTTGCAGCCAAATTGAAGCTCGCCCTGTTGGGTGCAGTTGAGGTGCCGGACCAGCCTCCAACGGCTTATGTCGAAGCCTTGTTCGACGATTACGCGGAACGCTTCGAAGATGCGCTTGTCGAAAAGCTCGATTACAGCATCCCGGAAAAGCTTGGCGCCCTTCTGGAGCGCACGGTTCCGTCCAGTATCCCTTTTGTGCTTGCCGTCGACCTCGGTTGCGGCACCGGTTTGTTGGGTCCGGAAATTCGCGGAAAGGTGGATCGCCTCGAGGGTTTCGATCTCTCCGCCAACATGCTGGCGAAGGCCGAAGAAAAGGCGATATACGATCATCTCGGGCAGGCAGATCTCACTCAAGATGCCGCGCAATCAGGCCTCTTCAATGACGTATTGCCGGAGTTTCGTGCATCTCTTGCCTGCGCCGCAGACGTGATGATTTATCTTGGCAATCTGGAGGCAGCCTTTGAATTGGTGATGCGTCTGACGTCGCCGTGTGCCGTCTTCGCTTTTTCAGTGGAAGACTCGGGTGCGGACGAGGGCTTCGATCTAGCGCCTTCTTTGCGCTATCGGCATTCCAAACCCTATGTCGAGACATTGCTCGGGCAATTCGGCTTTGAAACCTTGGCAACCGAGCGCACGGCCATTCGCAAGGATGGCGGCGAAGACGTGCCTGGCATACTCTTTGTTGCACGAAAACACGCCTGAATGTACGGAAGTTGCGAATTTTCAATAGGTCAACATTGCTGACATATTGCCCTTGCCTTATAATGGAATTGCGCTCATCCTGATGCCAGAATTGGTCGCTTTAACAGGGTTGGAGACGGCGGATATGGCAAATATGAGCGTTGCAGGTCTGTGGAACAAAAACCCGGCCAAGCACACAGCACTCGAAGACATTCAGGGTATCGTTTCCGGTAGTATGATCGCGGCTCTCGGCCTGTTCATGCTCGGCAAGGTCGGCCTCGTGACCAGCGGAACGGCCGGATTGGCATTCCTGCTGCATTATTGGGGTGGCTGGGGATTCGGTCTACTATTCTTCATCTTGAATCTTCCATTCTATATTCTCTCCTACATGCGTGTTGGCTTGGACTTCACAGTGAAGACATTCGTGGCGATCGGCCTGACGTCTGTGCTTGTGGAACTGCAGAACCGCTTTATCGATATTCAGTTTCTGAACCCGGCCTGGGGTGCATTTCTGGGCGGCTTGTTGATCGGTTTCGGCCTGCTTGCACTTTATCGTCATCGGGCAAGTCTGGGCGGCATCGGCATCCTTGCCGTCTTCCTGCAGGATCGCTTCGGCATTCGCGCCGGTCTTGTGCAACTGGCTTTCGATCTCGTCATCATGATGCTGGCATTTGCAGTCGTCAGTCCCGTCATCGTCATGTATTCGATCCTGGGCGCCGTCGTGCTGAACATCTTTCTGGCCATCAATCACCGTTCGGATCGCTATATCGCGCTGCGCTAATGTTGGGTCCAGCGCAAGTGGTGTTGTCGACCAGATGACTTGACGCATTGAGCACTGCGCATCATGAACAGGCAAAGCGTCGGTTCGTCCGCCGCGTTCAATTATCGAAGGGGTATATTGATGGCATCGAAGCTGGGATTTGCAGATCTCTGGTCATCCAAGTCCGACCGTCATTCGGTTGCCGAAGATGCTCAAGGTCTGATCGCCGGCTGTATGATGGCCTCACTTGGCGTCCTGCTTTTATCCAGCGCCGGTCTCCTGACGGGCGGCACCGCAGGTGTGGCCTTTCTTCTGCATTATGCCACAGGCTTTGCTTTCGGTCCGATATTCTTCCTCGTCAATCTGCCCTTTTATTACCTCGCCTTCCGTCGTTTCGGTCTCGGCTTTACCCTGAAAACATTCGCCGCAATCGCTTTCACCTCTTTCCTCACGGAGGCGGTTCCGCGCGCTATCGGCATCAGCCACATCGATCCGCTGGTCGCTGCAGTCTTCGGCGGATTGTTGATCGGAACCGGCTTGCTGGTACTCTTTCGCCATAAGGCAAGCCTTGGCGGCTTCGGCATTCTGGCGCTCTACCTGCAGGACCGGTTAGGTTGGAGAGCCGGCTTTTCGCAGCTCTTCTTTGACAGTCTGGTGCTGATTGGGTCCTTCTTTGTCGCCAGCCCCTTCATCATTTTCTGCTCTGTCATTGGTGCGGTGGTCTTGAACATCACACTCGCCATCAACCACCGCAAGGACCGCTACATCGCGATGTAGTGGCCCTCGCAACGTAAAGTTTTGTAGGTTGCGCCGATAGATGGCGGGTTGTGCAAAATCATTTGCTGGCAATAGAGCTTCTCTTTCGGATCAACTGCACTAACTTGGAGCGGTGAACACTGATGAGGCCCATCTCTCCAATCTCCCTGTCCCCTTCCTCCGCTGGTTCGCGGAAAAGGGGTGGCACCCGCGCGCCCATCAGCTGGAATTGCTGCAACGTGCCGGTCGCGGCGAAAGCACGCTTCTGATTGCCCCAACCGGTGCCGGCAAGACGCTGGCCGGGTTCCTGCCGTCCTTAACCGATCTTGCCCGCCGTGGTCGCAAGAAACCCGGCACCGCCTTCACCGGCATTCACACGCTCTACATCTCCCCGCTAAAGGCGCTCGCGGTCGATATCGAGCGTAACCTCATGAAGCCGGTGGAGGAAATGGGGCTGCCTCTCACAATCGAGAATCGTACCGGCGATACCCCGCAGCACAAACGCCAGCGCCAGAAGCTGGCGCCCCCTGATATTCTGCTCACCACGCCTGAACAGGTGGCGCTCTTGCTCGCCAACGGAGAGGCGCAACGCTTCTTCAAGGACCTGAAATTCGTCATCTTCGACGAGTTGCATTCGCTGGTCACCTCCAAGCGCGGCCAGCTATTGTCATTGGCGCTGGCGCGTCTTCGCCGTCACGCGCCTGACCTGCAAACGATTGGACTGTCGGCGACAGTTGCCGATCCACCGGATCTGCAACGATGGCTGGTCGCGCAGCCTCCTGAAGGCGAGGCGCTGTCCGGTCTCGTGACCGTTGATGGAGGCGCCAAGCCCGATATCACCATCCTTCAGACAGAAGATCGCGTGCCTTGGTCTGGCCACTCAGCCCAATACGCCATGCCGGAGCTTTATGAGGTGCTGAAGGGGTTTCAGACCACGCTGATCTTTGTCAACACGCGCTCTCAGGCAGAGCGGCTGTTTCAGGAGCTGTGGACCATCAACGACGATAATCTGCCCATAGCGCTCCATCATGGCTCGCTGGATGTGGGGCAGCGCCGCAAGGTCGAGGCCGCCATGGCGGAAAACAGGCTGCGCGCCGTCGTTGCCACGTCTACGCTCGATCTCGGAATCGACTGGGGCGATGTCGATCTGGTTGTGCATGTCGGTGCGCCGAAGGGGGCCTCGCGTCTGGCCCAGCGCATCGGTCGCGCCAATCACCGTATGGACGAACCCAGCCGCGCCATTCTCGTACCGGCCAATCGTTTCGAAGTCATGGAATGTCAGGCAGCGCTCGATGCCAATTACCTCGGCGCTCAGGACACGCCGCCGGTGGGCGAGGGCGCGCTTGATGTTTTGGCCCAGCATGTGCTCGGCATGGCCTGCGCCGAACCATTCGGTGCGGATGAACTCTTTGCCGAGGTCACCTCTGCGTCACCCTATTACGCGCTGCCGCGCATCACCTTTGACCGCATTGTCGATTTCGTCGCAACCGGCGGCTATGCGCTTAGAACCTATGAGCGATATGCGCGCATCCGCTTGAACAATGAGGGTCGCTGGCGCGTCTCCAATCCGCAGGTCGCACAACAATACCGGTTGAACCTTGGCACCATCGTCGAGATGCCGATGCTCAATGTCCGGCTGGTCAAGCGTAATCATCTGGGCTCGATCGGTCGCGGCGGCATGACGCTCGGAAAGGTGGAGGAGTATTTCCTCGAGCAGTTGTCGCAAGGCGACACCTTTCTGTTCTCCGGCAAGGTGTTGCGCTTTGAGGGCATCCGCGAAAACGAGTGCCTCGTCTCCAACGTCTTCTCGCAGGATCCGAAGATCCCGGCCTATGCCGGCGGCAAGTTCCCGCTTTCCACCTATCTTGCAGATCAAGTGCGCGCCATGCTGGATGATCCGACCCGCTGGCCGACATTACCCGAGCAGGTGCGCGACTGGCTGTCGATCCAGAAGGAAAAATCCGTTCTCCCCAAACGTGGGGAACTGTTGATCGAAACCTTCCCACGCTCCCAACGCTTCTATCTCGTCGCCTATCCCTTCGAGGGTCGCCTTGCGCACCAGACGCTCGGGATGCTGCTAACCCGTCGTCTCGAGCGCATGGGTGCAAAGCCAGCAGGTTTCGTGGCCACGGATTACTCACTTGCCATCTGGGGGCTGGAAGACATGGGCGCCATGATCGCATCCGGGCGCCTCGGTCTATCGGAACTCTTCGATGAAGACATGCTGGGAGACGATCTGGAGGCCTGGCTGAATGAAAGCTGGATGCTGAAACGCACCTTTCGCACCTGTGCCGTCATTGCCGGGCTGATTGAGAAGCGCCATCCGGGCAAGGAAAAGTCCGGTCGTCAGGTCACAGTCTCCGCCGATCTCATTTACGACGTATTGCGAAGCCATGAGCCCGATCACATCCTGTTGCAGGCGACGCGTGAGGATGCGGCAACGGGCCTGTTGGATATCGGCCGCCTCGGCGATATGCTGTCACGAATCAAGGGTCATATCACCCATAAGCGGCTGGATCACATTTCCCCGCTGGCTGTGCCCATCTTGCTGGAAATCGGCAAGGAGACTGTCATGGGTGACGCACAGGATGCCGTGCTGGCCGAGGCTGCAGAAGATCTGATCGCCGAAGCCATGGCGTGATTGAAGTGATTGAGATTGCCGTATGAAGGACGACGCATGAACCGAATGGCGCTTGCGCAAAAGGAAATTCCCACATCCGGGACCGATAGCGTCGAGATTGTCTTCAATGGCGTGTCGGCGATCTGCGATCCTTTCGGCGCGCTGTTCTTTCCAGAGCAGAGCCTCCTTCTAGTCTCGGACCTGCATCTCGAAAAAGGTGCAGCCTTCGCCCGGAGGGGCCAGCTTTTGCCGCCCTACGACACGCTGGCGACATTGCGCCTTCTGGAGACAGTCATCGCGCGCTACGATCCGCAGATCGTTGTCAGCCTGGGCGACAATTTCCACGACCGCAAGGGCTCAGCGCTTTTACCCGATGTCTTTCGTACAATGATCCAGGCCATGGCCCGCGGACGCGAATGGGTCTGGATCGCTGGCAATCACGATCCCGATGGAACCGTCGATCTGCCGGGAGTCTCGGTTGAGGAACTTGCCTATGCCGGCCTCGTCTTCCGCCATGAGCCATCACGGACTGCGCTGCCCGGCGAGATCTCGGGGCATCTGCATCCGTCAGCCACCGTGCGCCGCAGCGGAAAATCCGTGCGGCGCCCCTGTTTCGCAACGGATGGCGCCCGCTTGATCATGCCATCTTTCGGCGTGTTGACCGGTGGCCTGGATTTGCGCCACAAGGCGTTCACGGGACTGTTTAATCGCCATGGACTGATTGCCCATTTGCTGGGCAGAGACCGGATCTATTCGGTCCGCTTTGCCAACCTTCTGGGGTGAGCTTCAGTCCTTGCGAAACAACAGGCTGGCACCCCAGCCGGTGACAAGCGCTATCATCACGGCCATCAAGCCGTAAAGAAACGGACGCTCGTGGGCCGCTTCCGAGATCGCATCTTCCAACCCGGTCTTGACCACTCTGAGCGGCAGGTCCTTCTGGGTGACGAACTGGCCGCTCTTGAACAGATAAGCGCGCACCACATGGACACCGTTGGGAATATTGGCGGGCAGCCGCAGTGTGGCCCGGAACAGGTTGGAGCTGACAAACCGCACGCCGTTGGACTGGTCCTGATAAAGACCATGCGCCTGCATCAGCCGCCGATAGGCATTGCGGAAGTTGCCGATATTCGCGCCGCCCGAGAAATATCCAGTCGGCGACAGCGCCAGATGATCGATGCCAAGCCCCAGCGAGTTGAGTGTGGAAGCAGGTGCGATATCGTCGACCAGACGCGTACTGGCCAGCGAATAGGATTCCGGAGTCCGCTCGAAGGTCATTGACTGACGGTTGACCCAAATGCCGAAGAACCGCTCCTTGCGTCGCACGGTCGCTTCCGTGCGGGGACCTTCCAGCGTCACGATGATATCGTATTGCCCGATCGCCAGAAGTAGGCTGTCGGTATTCGTCAGTGATCCGAAAACAGTGAGGTCTGCACCGCGAAAGTCGGAAGTGATGGCAATTTCGTTTGTCGACGTTCCTATGTCGAGCTGCTCTTCACCTGCCACCTGTGGTGTCAGCGCAAAAGGCACCTGCGCCATTGCTGGCAGGGAAAGCGGCAGGAGTACCAGCAGGGTGAGAACAGCCATCCGCATCAGTTTGCAAAGCCTCCCACCGCCACGGAGAAGAGATCGTCCGGTGTCAGCACCAGCGCGATTGCCAGCCTTGTTCCGACAGCAAGCACCAGAAGTCCAAGAAGTGCGCGAAGTTGCTCGCCGCGCAGCTTCTGCCCCACACGCACGCCGTATTGCGCACCGACGACGCTTGCCACCATCAGCATCAGGGCCAGTACGATATCGACGGAATAATTGGTTGCTGCTTGAGCAACCGTCGTGAATGCACTCACGAAGATGATCTGGAACAGCGATGTGCCGACCACCACACCGGTCGGTATGCGCAGCAGATAGATCATGGCGGGCACGAGAATGAAGCCGCCGCCGATACCCATCGGGGTGAGTGCGCCGATGCAGAAACCCAGCGCTATGATCGGAAGCACGCTCAGATAGATCTTCGATTTCTTGAAGCGCATCTTGAAGGGCAGGCGGTGCACCCAGCTGTGCTGTCCGGGTCGTCGTGGCGCAGGCGCCTCATTACGGGCTGCACGGCGAAGCGCTCTTACACTTTCCACAAGCATCAAGGTACCGATCGAGCCAAGCAGCACGACATAGAGCAGCGAGATGAACAGATCGATCTGGCCCAGCCGACGAAGCAAAGAAAACAGCCAAACGCCTGCCGAAGCGCCGCATAAGCCGCCCGCCAATAGAACGCATCCGAGTTTGATATCGAGCGTCCCTCGCCGGAAATGCGTCATTGCACCGGACACAGAAGAGGCGACAACCTGATTGGCGCCAGTGGCGACCGCAACGATGGGTGGAATATTGTAGAAAATCAGCAGCGGGGTGATCAGAAATCCGCCGCCGACACCGAACATGCCCGATAGGAAACCGACAGCTGCGCCCATGCCGAGGATGATGAAAATATTCACCGACAATTCTGCAATCGGCAGGTAGATTGTCACTGTGGGACCTCAAGAATGCGACAGTCTCTGCATGAAGCGAGACTTGTCGCGGCATAAATGAACGCCGCCCGTCACGGGCTGGTGGCTGACGCATCCAAGCCATTGGCGATGTTCGGCTTGGAGCTTATTTTTCTTGCGCTCGCAGGTGCGGCAAGTCAATTCGCAACCGCGTAATAGCTGGGCTTTTTACCGCTTTTGTGACGGGCCGTGTTATTTGTTGCGCGCCAAAAGCTCTTTCACCAGGGCATCGTCGATTTCACCCGTCGGTTTCTGGCCAACCGAAGTCTGGAATGCCTTGATCGCGGATACCGTCTTTGCGCCAATGACGCCATCAGCCGTACCGGCATTGAAGCCGTTCTTGTTGAGGATCGCCTGAACGTTCTGGATCGCTTTTTTCATGTCGATGGAGCCGGTCGATGTGCCTTTTCCAACCCACTCGTCAGGCACATTCACGGCATTGGCATCGACATCCAGCGGCTTGGGCTTCCAGGCTTCCACCGCCGCCTTGGCCTTGGAAAGCTGCTCAGGCGTCAGGGCTCTCGCCACTTCTTCCTGTTTTTGCGCCGCGTCCTTGTCGCCATCCTTGGCTGCAATCGCAAACCACTTGTAGGAGTCTTCAAAGCTCTGTGGCACGCCATTGCCGCGCGCATAGAGGATGGCCAGGTTGAACTGGCTGTCCGGTACCCCGTGTTCGGCGGCCTGGATAAACCATTCAGAAGCGCGACCGTAATCCTGCGTGCCTGCCGCGCCGGACGCAAACAGCACGGCAAGATTGTGCATGGCTGCGGCATTGCCCTGTGCTGCAGCCAGTTCGTAATATTCCATGGCCTTGTTGAGGTCCTGCTGGACGCCTGTGCCCTTTTCGTAAAGATTCGCAACGCGGTACTGCGCCGGTGCAAAACCCTTGTCGGCTGACAATCCGTACCAGCGGGCTGCTTCCTTGAGATCGGCGTCAACGCCACGGCCTTCAGTGTAACGCGCGCCGATTTCAAAAAGCGCCAGCGGGTCGCCTTCAGCGGCTGCCTTGGAAAGGGAAGCAGGAGAAATGGCGGCCGGTACTTCATAAGCTGCAGCAGCTGGCGTGGCCTGAGCTGCGTTGGTGCCCTCGTCCGTTACGGCCTCATCCGGCGTCACATTGCGGATCGGCGCGGCATCGGTCCCTGTCGCAGGCGCTGCAGGCGTTTCCAATGTATCCATCGGCGCACCGGGCGTTGAAGCCTCCTCTGTCGACAGCTCCTCATCCAGTGGGGTGAGTGGTGCAAGTGGCGCAACGTTCTCAATCGCAGGGTCGCTGGAAACCGGAGCGTCAGCGGTCACTTCAGGCGTGGCAGCAGCACCGACCGCGGACGCATCATCGGTGACAGGCGATGTGGTTTCGATGGCAGGCGGGTTTTCATTGCCTTGTGTCAGTGTCCGGACCAGAGGCATGGACATGACAGCCAGTAGAACCGCGCCTGCTGCGAGTAGAATGGGCCGGCGATAGCGCGAAAACGCGGAGGCCCCGTCCTTGGCAGCCTTGGATCCACCGCTTGTCGATTGTGTGTTGCCGGCATCCTGCGCTGCCGCCTGCGCCGCGCGGCGGGCCGCAGCAATATAGTCTGTGCGCTCGCCGTCAGCGGGCGCCGCGATGTCGGCGCCATTGCCCATCTTGCTGGCGCGCACACGCTCAAGGATCTTGCGAACGTCAGGTGCGCCGGTACCGGGCTCTAGAAGTTCATTGGCGTCGTCGTCCGGAATAATGCCAACCGGATCGATCGTCGGCGTCGGATCAAGCACCTGACGCGTCGCAGGCTCAGAAGGCTGTTTTTTCTGACCCGGGATGAGCTTCTTGCCAAGGCCGGCCAGAAGGCTCGGCTTGGAGGCTTTGTGCTCGGTGGCATAAGCTGTCACGTCCAGTTCGGCCACGAGATCCGGCTCTGATCGGTCAGCATCATTGCCAAACAACGGCGGCAAGTCGGTCGGCGCGTCCAGAAGGTCATCTTCACCGGTATAGGCAAATTGCTGTGCTGGCGGCGCTTCGCGAACAATATTTGGGGCCGTCTCGGCATAGCGTGCCGGTGGCTCGTCCGCATCATGATGCAGGCTGTCCAGCCGATCAGCGATCTGCAGCAAGGTATCTTGCAGCGAATCGAAGGTCTTTTGCGTGCGATGTTCGTTGTCGCGGCTCAGATCTTCCAGATGACGCAGATTGTCGGCGAGTGCCGTAATGGTTTCAAGCTGTGGTGCAGAGACACCGCCTTGCATGCCATTGCGGGAGAAATTCTCCATCACGGCTTCGGCGGCCTGCCGGGCGGCTTCAATGATGTATTCGTCGCTGGTCGCGACATAGTCTTCGAGCCTGGAAATGCGCTCGGTGACTTCGCCATCCACCGCAGGGGCCGACATCTGCGATACATTGCCGATCAAACCGGAAAGATGAGCGATCTGCTCTTCAAGTCCGCGCAGCGAGACGGTGTCGGCGGCAGGCGCACGTGACGTTTCATCCAGCCGTTCGGCAATCATCGCCAGCCGTTCATCAAGAGTGCGCAAGGCACGGTCATCGATGGCAGGTGCGGGCGCCGGCTGTTCAATTTCGCCGATCATGCGGGCAAGATGGTCCAGGCGGTCGGCAAGACTGTTGCTCACGGTTCCCTGGTCGAGCGCATCGATCTTGCGCGAGATATCCAGCAGATGATCAGTCAGGTCTGGCTGCGGAAACGGCTGTTGCTGTTGCTCGATCAGCTGGGAGAGTTGGTCCAGCCGCTCTTCCAGATTGCTGGCCGTGCGGGCGCTGGCCATCTCTTCGATACGGTTCGAAAGCGCTTCCAGCCGACCGACGATCTCGTCGGTGGGCTCACTCTGCAAAGCGCTTGCCGCTGAGATATGGCCGATTTGAGCACCAATGCTGGCAATCCTGTCTTCCAGCCGTTCGATCACTCTGGGGTCGACGGAAGGTGGCGGTGTACGGTTATTGCTTGCCGCAATCGCGCGGGTAATTTCGTCCAGCCGCAGATCGAGCCCGGCGAACTGCTCTTGAAGCGCGCGCTCGTTCGGATCCATATGGCTGCCGATGTGCTCAAGCGCTGTGGCAACAGCAATCAACTTGTCTTCCAGCGCGCGGATGGCGCGGCTGTCGCCCATCGACGTCAACTGTCCCTTGATCTCTTCCAGCCGGTCGAAAAGCTGGACAATTTCCTGACGCAGCCAGCTCTCATCCTTCTGGCTTTGCCCGAGATCCTCCAGGCGATCCTCGACGCCTGTCCAGCGCTGCTCGATACCGCGTACGGAGTCTTCGCGTGCCAGACCGTCCATCAGCGAGCGCAACTCGTCGAATTCAGCCCGCAGATTGTCGCCCACCGGCGTCTTCTGTTGTCCAAGGTGATCGATGCTCTTTGCAAGCCGAGCAATGTCGGCCCGCATTTCCTCACCAAAATGGCGGTCACCGGCGATACTCTTCAGGCCCTGGATCTCAGCGCGCAGTGTATCGAGTTCGCGGGATACGCCTTGCGAGATGTCGTGTTTCAGATCCTGCCGCAAGCCAAGCAGCGCTTCTGTGATTTCGCTCACAAGCGCTTTTGACTCGACAGCCGCCCGCTCGATCGGGCGTGGTGCCGGCATCGGCGTGCGGTCCCGCAGGCGAACACGGTCGGCTGGCGCAGCAGGTTGCTGGCGGCTCGCCTCCAATGCGCGCTGACGCTCACGGATTTCGGCAAGCGGATCCGCGCGGCGGGAACGCTCCGGCGAAGCCGGTCGGCTGCGCTCTGCAGGTGCCGAATTCTCCGACATACTCCAGTCACGACGTGTCTCAGCCTGCTGGCGTGTGTCACGCGCTGTTGATGACATCAGCCCTTCGATCCTCGCCTCCAGCCCCTCGATGGTCCGGCTCAGCGCGTCCAGTGACGAAGCTTCTGCATGGCGGGGCGGTGTGGATCGAGATCCGTTCATATTCTTGCTCTTGCTCGCTGTGACATTGCCTGGCGCTGATCGGCACCAGGCTGGCGTGCTTTCAGACTTTGCGATGCAAGCTTCACGGGGTCTCAAGCGGTTGCGGTTCACCGGAAAGGCAAGCACTGGCTGCCTGGGGTGGTCGCAAAGATCGACTCGTTTGAATGCATCACGTTTCGATCCCGAGAATTGTCGAAACGTGGTAAACAAGCCGTTAACTGGAATGAATTTTTTTTAACGATTTCTCATGTATCTGTATTTTGACAATGCGGATGAACCTTGGGCGAGGAGAACTGCGGGCCGTAAACAAAAATAGAGGGGAGGAATTGTTTGACGTTTACGCGCACGTCAATATTTTATATAAGCATCGCAGGGAGCCGGTTCGGTCCGGCAAAAGTCTCGGAGGAAGATATCCATGCCTGTTTACAAGGCCCCGGTAAATGATACGCTCTTTGTTTTGAATGATGTGCTCGGTCTCGACCGCTATCACAACCTTCCTGGCTTCGAAGATGCCACCCCGGACATGATCGAAGCGATCATCGGGGAAGCGGCGAAGGTAGCAGAAGAACAACTGTTCCCGATCAACCTTTCCGGTGATCAGGAAGGCTGCAAGCGCAGCGACGATGGCACGGTCAGTGTGCCGTCTGGCTTCAAGGAAGCGTATGACGCCTATTGCCAGGGCGGCTGGATAGGCCTTGCAGTTCCGTCGGAATTCGGCGGCCAGGGCCTGCCCTACACGCTGCATGCCGCGGTTGGCGAATACATGTCGTCCTCCAATATGGCGTTGATGATGTATCCGGGTCTCACCCAGGGCGCTATCGCTGCCATTCTGGTCCACGGTTCTGACGAGCAAAAGGCAACCTATCTGCCGAAGATGGTCGAGGGCACATGGTCTGGCACCATGAACCTCACCGAACCCCATTGTGGCACCGATCTCGGCCTGCTTCGCACCAAGGCGGTCCCGCAGGCAGATGGTTCCTACAAGCTCTCCGGCCAGAAGATCTTTATCTCTGCCGGCGAACACTCCATGACCGACAACATCATTCATCTGGTCTTGGCTCGCATCGAAGGCGCTCCGGAGGGAACCAAGGGTATCTCGCTTTTCATCGTGCCGAAATTTATGGTCGGCGAAGATGGTTCGCTCGGCGAGCGCAATACCGTCACGTGCGGTGCGCTTGAGCACAAGATGGGCATCCACGGCAATGCCACCTGCGTGATGAATTATGACGATGCCACCGGCTACCTGATCGGTGCCGAGAACAAGGGTCTCTCGGCCATGTTCGTGATGATGAACGAGGCGCGTCTCGGTGTCGGCCTGCAAGGTCTTTCAATTTCCGAGGCCGCCTATCAGAGCGCTGTCGTCTATGCTCGCGAGCGTATCCAGGGGCGCTCGCTGTCTGGTGCCAAGGAGCCTGACAAGAAAGCCGATCCGATCGTCGTGCATCCCGATATCCGCCGCACGTTGATGACCATCCGGGCGTTCAATGAGGCTGGTCGCGCCTTCCTGCTCTGGACGGCTCTGCAGTCCGACATTGCGCATCGCTCCACCGACGAGGCAGACCGCCAGACGGCCGACGATCTTCTCGGCCTCATGACACCGATCCTGAAAGGTGTGTTGACCGACAAGGGCTTCGACAATGCAGTGATGGCCCAGCAGGTCTTTGGTGGTCACGGCTACATCGAAGAACACGGGATGAGCCAGTATGTTCGCGATGCCCGCATCGCCATGATCTATGAGGGTGCAAACGGTATTCAGGCGCTTGATCTTGTCGGACGCAAACTTGGCATGCATGGCGGTCGCGCCGTCATGGCCCTGTTCAAGGAAATCGGAGATTTCTGCGAGGAAAACCGCGAAGATGAAGCCTTGGTGCTCTACACCAAGAGCTTGAAGAAGGGCCTGAACGACCTTCAGGCATCCACCATGTGGTTTATGCAGAACGCCATGGCCAAGCCCGACAATGCCGGTGCCGGTTCCACCGACTACATGCATCTCTTCGGTCTCGTCGTCCTCGGCTATATGTGGGCGAAGATGGCAAAATCCGCGAACGCTGCGCTGGCAAACGGTGCTGGCGATGCCGCTTACTACAACAACAAGCTTCTCACCGGAAAATTCTTCATGGAGCGTCTGCTGCCCGAAACGGCACTACGCAAGACGCGCATCGAAGCCGGTGCAGACACCATGATGGACATGGCGGCGGAGGCGTTTTGATCCTCGTTGTCTCCCCGCCGGGGGAGACGAGCAAGAAATGAAATTCCGGCGCCCCGAGCGCTGAAGGGAGAGAAACCAATGACAGACGTCTTCATTTACGATCACGTGCGCACGCCTCGCGGGCGCGGCAAGAAGGATGGTTCGTTGCACGAGGTGCCGTCCGTGCGTCTCGCCGCCAAGACCCTCGAGGCGCTTCGTGACCGCAACGGCCTCGACACCGCAAACGTCGACGACATCATCATGGGTTGCGTCGATCCGGTCATGGATGCCGGCGCTGTGATCCCCAAGGCTGCAGCTTTTGAGGCCGGATATTCCAACAAGGCACCTGGCATGCAGATCTCGCGCTTCTGTGCGTCGGGCCTCGATGCCGTCAATTTCGCTGCCGGCAAGGTCATGGCCGGCTCCGACGAAATCGTTATTGCCGGTGGTGTCGAATCCATGTCGCGCGTTGGCATGGGCATGTCGGGCGGCTCCTGGTACATGGATCCATCGGTCAACTTCCCGGCCTATTTCATGCCGCAGGGCGTCTCTGCCGATTTGATTGCGACCAAATACGGATTTTCCCGCGATGATGTCGATGTCTACGCTGTCGAAAGCCAGAAGCGCGCGGGACATGCCTGGGAAAAGGGCTATTTCGATAAATCGGTGATTCCGGTCAAGGATCAGAACGGCCTGACAATCCTTGCCAAAGACGAGCATATGCGCCCATCCACCGACATGCAGTCGCTGGCTGGCCTCAATCCGTCTTTTCAGATGCCGGGTGAAATGGGCGGCTTCGAAGCTGTCGGCATCATGGCCCATCCGGAAATCGAGAAGATCAACTATGTCCATCACGCCGGTAATTCCTCCGGCATCGTCGATGGCGCAGCTGCCGTCCTGGTCGGCTCCAAGGCCGGCGGCGAAACCATGGGGCTGAAGCCCCGTGCCCGCATCCGCGCGTTCACCAATATCGGCTCCGATCCGGCGCTCATGCTGACGGGGCCCGTCGACGTCACCGAAAAGCTGCTCGCCAAGACCGGCATGAAGATCTCCGACATCGATCTTTTCGAACTCAACGAGGCATTTGCCGCCGTCGTGCTTCGCTTCATGCAGGCCTTTGAAGTCGATCATTCGAAGATGAACGTCAACGGCGGCGCAATCGCCATGGGCCATCCGCTCGGTGCCACCGGCGCGATGATCCTCGGTACCGTGCTTGACGAGCTGGAACGCCGCGATCTGAACACCGCTCTGGTCACGCTCTGCATCGGTGCCGGCATGGGCACCGCGACGGTGATTGAGAGGGTTTGAAGATGAGTTTCAACACCGGCACGATCGAGGATGAGTACACTCATATCACCGAACATTGGTCGCCAAGGGTGATCGCCGATGTCAATGGCCAGAGCCTCAAGCTCGCCAAGGTCAAAGACCAGTTGACCTGGCATTCGCACAGTGAAGAGGACGAACTGTTCCTGATATGGAAGGGTGAACTGACCATCGAATATCGCGACCGCCCATCAGTTCATCTGAAGTCCGGCGATTTTCATGTTGTGCCGAAGGGAGTCGAACACAATCCGGTTGCGTTAGAGGAATGCTGGATCATGCTCTTTGAGCCGTCCGAAACGAAGCATACCGGCGATGTCGTGGTCGAGAAGACCAAGTCACTTGACGCACAGCGCAGCCACTTGTCGGCCTGATCGGAGAGGAAACACAATGACCTACACCAACTTCAAAGTCGAAACCGATGCCGACGGGATTGCGCTCGTCACCTGGGACATGCCCGAGAAATCGATGAACGTCTTTACCGTCGATGTTATGGACGAGATCGAGGCGATCGTTGATGCCACAGTCGCTGACGAAGCCGTCAAGGGCGTCGTCTTCACCTCCGGCAAGAAAACCTTCTCCGGCGGTGCCGACCTCACGATGATCAAGGGAATGTTCTCGATGATTGGTGAGGAAAAGGCGAAGGATCCGGCGGGCGCGGTGCAGAAGCTCTTCGATGCCGCCGGTCGCATGAACTGGCTGTGGCGCAAGATCGAGACCAACGGCAAGCCGTGGGTTTCCGCCATCAACGGCACCTGCATGGGCGGTGCATTTGAGTTGTCTCTCGCCTGCCACGGTCGTGTGGCCTCAAATCATAAATCGGTCAAGATGGCGCTGCCAGAGGTCAAGGTCGGCATTTTTCCAGGCGCTGGCGGTACCCAGCGCGTGCCGCGTCTGGCCGATGCCCAGTCTGCTCTCCAGATGATGACCACCGGCCAGTCGCTCACACCGGCGCGCGCCAAGGCCATGAACCTCGTTCATCAGGTTGTGGAACCCGACCAGCTTATTCCGGCTGCAAAGCAGATGATCAAGGACGGCCTGAAGCCTGTTGCCCCATGGGACGAGAAGGGCTTCAAGGCACCCGGCGGCGGCATCTGGACGCCGCAGGCAGCGCAGCTTTGGCCGGCAGCACCGGCCATCCTGCGTCGCGAAAGTGCCGGCAATTATCCAGCAGCGCTTGCCATTTTGAAATGTGTCTATGAAGGTCTGCAGGTTCCATTCGATACGGGGCTCAGAATCGAACAGCGTTATTTCACCGAAATCCTTCAGACCACCGAAGCCTTCTCGATGATACGTTCGCTGTTCGTGTCCATGCAGGAACTGGCAAAGGGTGCTCGCCGTCCGGCTGGCGTCGAAAAAACCGAATTCAAGCATATCGGCGTCGTCGGCGCGGGCTTCATGGGCGCCTCAATCGCCTATGTGACCGCCGCTGCCGGTATTCCCGTTACCCTGATCGATCGCGACATGGAAGCAGCCGGCAAGGGCAAGACCGTGTCCGAAGGCCTGGTGGCCGGTGCCATTGGTAAGGGGCGCTTAACCAAGGAGGATGGTGAGAAGCTGCTATCTCTCATTACGCCATCAGACGACTATGCCTCTCTCTCCAGTGCCGATCTGGTCATTGAGGCCGTATTCGAAGACCGCAAGGTCAAGAAGGGCGTCATCGAAGCGGTTGAGGCCGTGTTGCCGGAGACGTCGATCTTTGCCTCCAACACCTCCACCCTGCCGATCACGGGCCTTGCCGAAAATTCCAAACGGCCTGAGCAGTTCATCGGCGTGCACTTCTTCTCACCGGTCGAAAAGATGATGCTGACGGAAGTGATCCTCGGGGAACAGACAGGCGACAAGGCTTTGGCGGTTGCGCTCGACTATGTCGCGGCGATCAAGAAGACACCGATCGTCGTCAACGATACCCGTGGCTTTTATGTCAATCGCTGCGTCTTCCGCTATATCAACGAAGCCTATGACATGCTGATCGAGGGAGTGCCTCCGGTCATGATTGAAAATGCCGCCAAGTTCGCCGGCATGCCTGTAGGTCCTCTCTCTCTAAACGACGAGGTGGCGATCGACCTGTCCTACAAGATCATGAAGGCATCCATTGCCGATCTCGGCCCCAAATCGGTCAAGCCTGAACACATGGCGCTGGTCGAAAAAATGGTCGATGTTCTGTGCCGCCTTGGCCGCAAAAACGCCAAGGGCTTCTATGACTACCCGCCCAAGCCGGCGAAAAAGTCGCTTTGGCCAGACCTGAAGGATTTGTATCCGCAGAAGGACCCGGATGAGGTCGATATGACCGTCATCAAGCAGCGTCTGCTTGCCACGATCGCGCTGGAGGCAGCCCGTACTGTCGAAGAAGGCATTGTAACTGACCCGCGAGAAGCCGATGTCGGTTCCATCCTGGGCTTCGGCTTTGCACCTTACACCGGTGGTACGCTGTCTTATATCGACGGAATGGGCGTCAAAACCTTCGTCGAAATGTGCGAAAAGCTGGCCGCCGCTTACGGAGACCACTTCAAGCCGACCCCGCTTCTCGTGGAAATGGCCGCCAATGGCGAAACCTTCTACGAGCGCTTCAACCCCTACGCCGAAGAACAAAAGGCCGCATAAAGCCGGCGCTTTATCCGTCGGGGGGAAACTATGAGATACAGCGCCTCGGCCAATGGTTGAGGCGCTGTTTTTCTATGCGCGTCATGCACGATCTGTCGAATGCGGTCTGCAGCACTGAAGAGGTATCTACGGCTGGCTCAGGAACATGTGAAAAAGCCCGCCTGGTAAGGGCGGGCTTTCCGATCAGTTGAGTTGTCTGTCAGCGGGATCAGAATTCTTCCCAGTCCTGCGCTGCTGCGGCCGAGGCCCCACCGCGTGCCGGTGCCGGGCGGGAGGCCATGGCGGGCCTGCCTGATGCGGCCGGATGGCTTGGCGTGGCCATGGTGCGTGCCACCTGGCTCAAGACCGCAGACTGAGCCGATGCCCTTCCGTCCAGTGTAAACTGAGAGACGAGATCGCGAAGTTTTGCAGCTTCGCTTGCAAGGGCAGCCGATGCGGCGTTGGATTCTTCCACCATTGCCGCATTCTGCTGCGTGGTCTGGTCCATCGCGTTGACGGCCTGGTTGACTTCCAGAAGGCCGGTCGACTGTTCGCGCGCCGATATGGCGATCGAGTCCATATGGGTGTTGATCTCGGAAATGAACGAACCGATGGTTGTCAGCGCCTCGCTGGCCTTGCGCACCAGATCCACACCGCTTGCCACTTCCTCGGATGAGTTATGGATAAGCTGCTTGATTTCCTTGGCTGCAGTCGCGGAGCGCTGGGCCAGTTCACGTACTTCCTGTGCCACAACCGCGAAGCCCTTGCCGGCATCGCCAGCACGCGCAGCTTCCACGCCCGCATTCAGCGCCAGAAGGTTGGTCTGGAAAGCAATCTCGTCGATCACACCGATGATGTTGGAAATCTGCTGCGAGCTGCCTTCGATCTTGCGCATGGCTTCTTCTGCCTGCGCAACCACTGCGGAAGACTCTGTTGCCGAACTGTTGGCGCGGGATGCAACACCGCGCGCTTCTTCTGTTCGTTTGGTCGAGTTGGACACATTCGCCGTGATTTCCTCAACAGCAGCAGCCGTCTCTTCCAGGGAAGCGGCCTGCTGCTCGGTCCTGCGCGACAGATCATCGGTGCTGGCGGCAATTTCGCGTGTTCCGGTTTCCATGGTCGAGATGCTGTCGCTGATCGAGGTCATGGTCGTGCCGAGCTGCTTGACCGACTGATTGAAGTCGTGGCGCAGCGCTTCGAATTCAGACGAGAATGCCTCGTTAAGCTGAATCGACAGATCGCCGGCTGCAAGACGCTTGAGGCCCTGTGCCAGACCTGACGTTGCCTGGCGCAGCCGTTCTGCGGCGTCAGCTTCTGCCTTTTCCTGGGTGGCGACACGGTCGGCTTCCGCATGCTTGCGCGCTTCCTCCGCCTCAGCTTCCAGTCGCTTGTTGGCAACAGCAGCCTCGCGGAACACGCCCATCGATTCAGACATCCTGCCGATTTCGTCCTTGCCACCCTTGTCGATTTGAATGTCGAGGTCCCCATCGGCGAGGCGCGCGGTCGCATCGGCAAGCTTGAAAAGCGGTCGGGAAATCAGCTGGAAGTTCAAGAAGCCCATCAGGCCTGCAACAATCGCAACCACAATTGAGGCGAGTAGTGAGATCACTTCCACGCCATGGAGCGCAGCGCGTTGATCTGTGGCAGCCTGCGAAGCGAATTGTTGAACGTCGGATGTGACGTCACCAATCTTTGTCGCGAAATCGGAGAGCAGCTCATTGCCTTCTCCGGTCACTTCAAGCGTTCTGGCAAGCTCGACAGTTTCTGGGGCGCGCATCAATTCGATCTGTCGACCGGCCACTGAGGTACGCCATTCCTGCACCGGCACAATGGCTTCCTTCAATTTCTCCAGATCCTGAGGTGCCCCGGCTGCATAAAGCGCCTCGAGCTTGGTCATGTGCTCGTCCAGCTTAGCGCCGCTCGCGTCGAAAGCCTTTACGAAATCGCGGTCACCCGTCAGAAGAAAATTCTTCAAGGCCAGATTGCTGGCATTGACCGCATCCGTGAGGACGCCCGTCTCAGCCTGCAGCTCGACATAGGCGAGGTTTTTCTCGACGAATTGAGTGGCAGTGACCGCGCGCGTGTAGATCAGGCCACAGGTTCCGATCGCGATTGTGGCGAGAATGCCGAATGCGGCGAAACCTTTCGTGCTCACGGAGACATTCTTAAGCATGTAGCTCCCTTTCGTATTGTGCTGCATGGCAGCCAAATTTCTATTCCGCGGGGACACCTATTCATGCAGATTGACCGTGCATCGTGAGGTGCGCTCGCTGATGGTCACATTCCCAACGAGGCCCGGCGCTGAAGTTCCGTGAGGTTCATTTCAACCGTGACCGCGCCAATCTTCTTTGCGCCAGTATCGTCGGTTAGAGTGAAGTTTGCCTGAGCACGCCAGATATTGGCCTCGTCGTCCCATTCCGGATCGTCGAGGAAGATGGCATCGTTTGAGACATCGAAAGTCTTCTGGAATTTTGCTTCGTCGCCCTGCCAGAAGTCGCTTGTGATCGAGCTTTGGCCGACATTGAGGCCATTTTGGTCCATCACGAAGATTTCGGCATAAAGTCCGAGCGAACGTCCCTGCATGCGGGCGAGATAGATGGAAAGTGGGTTGGAAAGTGTCGCCGCGATCAAGGGCTTGTCCGAGCTTTCGCGCTCCGTCTTCCATTGCGTGTCAAGCTGGTCAATTTGCGCCTGATCAAGCTTGGTAAGTCGCTTGTTCTGCGCTTCAATCGAAATACGCACGATGTCGGTATCCACCCATTGGCGGATTTTCGAGATCACAGCCGGCGTCATCAAAGCCTTCATATCGGGAGCTGGCGTTTCCGCCGTTGCCACTCCGGCCTGCAACAACAGTGCAGCTGCCGAGAGCGAAATTGTGAATTTACCCATTTTCATCTCCTTGCCTCCCCTCTAAATTTAGAGGGTATTTTTTAAGATTGTATAAATGTAAATTTACGCTTCCATTAGCATCGAGTGACGCACAGTCTGCGCGTCTGCATGCTTGTACCGTTTGGAGGAAGCGGCGCGCCCAAATTGCCAGTTCGCGACACTAACCTACGGTGATGGTACTGGGCTCGCCCTGAGGCTCCTGATCCAGCAAACGACTGGCCGAAACGAAAACATTAGAATATTCTTTATGACGTATATGATAATGAAATCTTAATCGGGCAATCGAGACCGGTTCCCGTCTGGACGCTATCCCCTTATCTGTACCTGCGGAAATGACATTTGCCTCTCTGCAAGAGCTCTTCGCGCTGGAAAACTGCACGCGGGTATGCGGGCATGCATACATCTCTTCCTTGAAATTACGACTTTGGTGTATAGTGCCGCTGAAGGGTTCTGTTCGTGGCCTCTTTTGCGAACTTGGACCCCGGCTCTTGGGAGGGAGCTTTTTCATGACCACACTGACGATTATCATCGCCGATGACCATCCGCTGTTCCGCGGGGCACTTCGGCAAGCCGTGAGCGGAATGGAAGCTCCGCAAACCATTATCGAAGCGGGGGATTTTGAGGCGGCCCGCAAGGCAGCGACCGATCACCCTGATGCTGATGTCTTGCTTCTGGATCTGGCCATGCCCGGCGTGAGTGGCTTCTCGGGACTGATGTCCCTGCGCGCCGAGTTTAACAGTTTGCCCATCGTCATCGTGTCGGCCAGCGATGACCAGACCACCATACGCCGTGCTCTTGAGTTGGGTGCTTCAGGCTTCATCTCCAAGTCGTCCGGCATTGACGACATCAGAGCCGCCATTCAGGTCGTGCTGCAAGGCGATATCTGGACACCGCAATTCTATCACGGCGGTCAGGAGCACGATCCGGATGTCGCAGATCTCATCAGTCGTTTGCGAACCCTCACCCCGCAGCAGGGCAGGGTTCTGTCCATGCTCGGTGAAGGCCTTCTCAACAAGCAGATCGCCTATGAACTTGGCGTTTCAGAAGCCACGATCAAGGCGCATGTGTCGGCCATTCTGCTCAAGTTGAAGGTTGATAGCCGGACCCAGGCGGTCATCCAGCTAGGCAAAATCAACATGGCGATGGTTGCTTAAGAGAAGATCGAGCCAAAAATTGACCTTATAGTGCGGCGTAGAGGATTTTATTCCTTTACTCATCGGGAAGCCTTGGCTAATCTGCGCAAACCTTTTGGAATTGGACTTGATAAAGGTTGTTCGGGTTCTGGGATTTGCGCTGCCATGTTTTCGCACGATAAGATCTGGAATGCCATTGATAGGCTCGCCGAAAGCCGTCAGCTTTCGCCGTCCGGGCTTGCCCGTCGTGCAGGCCTCGATCCAACGGCTTTCAACAAGTCCAAACGGATCGCCTCTGACGGGCGCATGCGTTGGCCATCGACAGAATCGATAGCCAAGGTTCTGGAGGCAACGGGTGCCAGCATTGAACAGTTCATGCAGTTGATTCGGGATGGCGGCCCCGATCCGGTGCCCGGTGGAGCCTTTCCACCGCAACCGGGTTCCATTCCCTTGCTGGGATTTGCTCAGGCCGGCGCTGGAGGCTTTTTCGACGATGGTGGTTTCCCCGCCGGACAGGGCTGGGATCTGGTCGAATTCCCGGCCTCGCCGGAGCGCAAGGTCGGTGTTTATGCCCTGGAAGTCCAGGGCGACAGCATGCTTCCATTATATCGCGATGGTGATGTTTTGATCGTGGAGCCCGCCGCTCAGGTTCGGCGCGGCGACCGTGTGGTGGTCAAGACGACCGGCGGTGAGGTCATGGCAAAGATCCTGTCGCGACAGACCGCAAAGGCAATCGAACTCACCTCGCTCAACCCCGAACATCCACTGCGCCATTTCGAGTTGTCGGATGTCGAGTGGGTCGCCAGAATTATCTGGGCGAGCCAATAGGACTGTTTGCCTATGCACCCGGTCGTCACATTGCTGTGCGGAATGGCAGCCCTGTCGATCATCGCCTTGTTGATTGTCGCCGCGCCGGATTCGCAAACATCTGGTGTCTCGGTGGCAACTGATCGGGAATTGTCAGAAGCCGCGCAACCTGAACCATTTGTCATCGAAAACCGCGCAGTCCGTCTGGTCAGCCCCAAACGCTTTGCGTCTCCACTGGCGACAGATCTTGAAAATCTGGAGCGCGTTGCCCCGAGAGAACCCTTCACGCGACCGCATGAGCGCAAGGAACGGGTCAAGGTCGTCCTGTTGTCGCGGCCGCGCAGTCTGGCAGCCGGCCTGATTTCGGTGAAGGGTCGCAAGGTGCGGTTCCGTGATGTCGAGCCAACGGATGTCGAGCGGCAATGTGCAACTGAGGGCGGTGACGTCTGGCCTTGTGGCATGGTGGCGCTGACCCACCAGCGTATGCTGTTGCGCAGTCGCTCCGTCTCCTGTGAGCACGACGGTGCCGACTGGCAAGGCGTGCTCGTCACGACGTGCAACATTGGCGATATCGATATCGGCGCTTGGCTGGCCAAACACGGTTGGGCCGAGGTTACGCCTGGAACGTCGCTTGAGGAATTGGCAGACGAGGCCAGAACAGCGCGACGTGGGCTCTACGGTAGCGATCCCCGATAGGCATGCGCCATCGGGCCACCTTGAACGGGTGAAATTGAGTGCCTACTCTATTCCCACTGCCTGATGCATGACGAGGATATTGCGAAATGAAAGAACAGATCACCCATCACGATGCGCTGATCTTTGTTATGGTAATGGCGTCTGCCGTCGATAATGCCATGGCCGAGCGTGAGCTTGAGCGCATTGGTCAACTGGTCGAGTCGCTGCCGGTCTTTGCCAGTTTCGACAAGCAGGACCTGATTTCGGCCTCCAGGCGTTGCGCAGAAATTCTGTCCGGGACCGAAGGTCTTGAGATCGCGCTTGAGACCATTCGCGACGCCCTGCCCAAGCGCCTGCGGGACACGGCCTATGCGCTTGCCGTGGACGTCATGGCCATCGATGCGGCGATCTTGCCTGAAGAAATCCGCCTGTTGCAGATGCTGCGCGACCGTCTGGAGCTCGACAAACTGACCTGTGCAGCCATCGAACGCAGCGCGATTGCCCGCTACCGCAGATCCTGACCTGCTGTCGCGTCGGCGCGCTCTCCATACAGCCCATAAGGGAAGTAGCGCAGATAGATGTCCTGCAAGCGACCCTTGCGCGATAGCGTCGAAAGAGCGCTGTCGATTGCCTGCCGCAAGGTAGCGTCGTCGTCGCGGACCATAACGGTCAGTCCTTCGCCCAGAAACCGCTCGGAGAAATAGGGGGCGCCAAACAGTTCGCAGCAGGATTCTGAGGACTTGCTGTTGACCCAGAACGACAATTGCTGAGCATCGGCAAATGCCGCGCCAATCTCGCCTTTGCGCAGGCCATCGAGAAGACTGCCCCGGTTCTCGTACAAGCTGGCTTTCATGCGCGGGAAAAAGGAAGACAGCATTGCTTGATGCGCTGTGCCCTCGACCACGCCGACCGTCTGGCCGTTCAACGCCCTGATATCTTCGCCCTTTCCCTTGGTCGCCTTGTTGCGCACAAACCGCGCCGGCAGCATCATATACGGGCGCGAAAAATCGAACTTGCGTCTGAGTGCCTCGGTGACGGAGATGCCGGCGATCACGGCTTCTCCCTGACCGGATTCCAGCGCCTCTTCCAGGTCCGAAAAGGCGAGTGCCTGGATCTGGCACTTGGCCTCAATGTTCAGTTCAGCACAGATTTCCCGAATAAGATCGACGTGAAATCCAGACAATCGTCCGGTCTGGTCCGCAAAGTTGAAGGGTGGAAAGTCCGTTGAAGTCAGGACCCGAAATCGCACCAGATTAGACAGATCCGGCCTCGGTAGCCGTTCCCGGCTATCGAAAAGCATGGGCATCGGCGCTGTGTCGATCTGGGCTGCCATCGCGGCATGTGTAGCCGCGCCGGGCGTCAGAAGCGTAGCTATTTGAAACAGCCCCCCTGAAACTAGGGATGTATATTTCAACCGCATCACTATCATCCGTTGTGGGGAAATCGGGGACGTCATCTGCCTGGATGACGGTTATCAGAATAGTGCGTTCAGGGGAATATGCTGATCATACGGCAGGTCCTGGAAAGACGCGGCACGGCAGCGATGTCCGTGGTCGCGATGCGCTGGGGGATTCCCTTGAGCCTGTCTACGATCCGTTTGGCGAACAGCATGTATTCAGACGCATCGGTATAGGCAAGCCGACGATTGCCAAGGCGGCCGAACTCGCACGGCGTCGCGGCACGACGATCGAGCAGGAATTGCTATGTGAATTAGGCATTCAGGAAGCGGCCTATTACGAGGCCTTGGCGCGCGATGCCGGCCTTGCCTATGTCGATGCCGTTTCGCCTTCCAATGTCTCCGACATCCGTGGTCTCGATACCCAGTTGATCACGCCGCAATATCTGCGCGTCTTTCATCCCCAGGCTTCGACTGTGACGGCGATTGTGCCGGAAGCACGCAAGATGGACCATCTGATCGGTCGCTTGAGAGAATTGCCCCAACTCGCCGATCTGCTCGTTGTCACCCGTCCCTCCAGCTTGCGCCGTGCGGTCTGGCAGGCAGGTGAGAAGAGACGAGTGGCCGCTGCCGTCTCACACCTGTTCGAGGAGCGTCCCAAATTCTCGGCGCGGATTGTCATGAGCGGGGGGCAGGGTTTCTGGCTAGGGTTGTGCTTGAGCGCTATTGTCACCGCCTCCATGCTGGCAAGCAGCATCGTTTTAAATGTGCTGCATTCCACCTTCTCGCTGCTCTACTTTTCGGCCCTTTGTCTGCGTATTGCGTCGCTTGGCCACGCCATGCGCCAGGTCGGCGCGGCACCGACAAGCGCTGAAGAAGTGTTGCCGACCTATACCGTGATGGTTGCCCTTTACCGCGAAGCGGCCGTTGCCCCGCAGCTGCTGAGGGCACTGGACCGGCTCGACTGGCCGAAGTCGCGGCTGGATATAAAACTGCTTTGCGAGGCGGATGACCTAGAAACCATTGAGGCCCTGAAGGCCCTCAAACCTGGCCGGCAGTATGAGATCGTCGAGGTGCCCGATTTCGGACCGCGCACAAAGCCGAAGGCCTTGAGCTACGCATTGTGCGCCGCGCGCGGTCGCTATATTGTTGTCTATGATGCCGAGGATAGGCCGCATCGCGGCCAATTGAAGGAAGCCCATGCGCGCTTTACTGCGCTGCCTGAGGATCTGGCATGTCTGCAAGCGCCATTGATCATCACAAATGGCAATCGCTGCTTCTTAAGCGCGCTGTTTGCCTTGGAATATGCAGCGCAGTTTCGTGGTCTTCTCCCCTTTCTAGCGCGTCTCCGCATGCCCATCCCCCTGGGCGGGACGTCGAATCATTTCCGCACGGATATTCTGCGCCGCATCGGCGGCTGGGATCCCTTCAATGTGACCGAGGATGCGGACCTCGGCATGCGCCTGCACCGTCTTGGCTACCGTACCGGTGTGCTCAGACATCACACGCTTGAGGATGCGCCGGTAGACCTGTCGGTTTGGATGCGCCAACGTACCCGTTGGTTCAAGGGATGGCTGCAGACATGGCTGGTTGTCACGCGGGACAATCGGGAAGCAAGGGCGGAGATGGGCTGGAAGGGCTTTGTCGTATTTCAGTTGCTGTTCGGTGGTGTGATCGTATCCGCATTGCTCCATCCGGCTCTCGTCGTCGCACTGATCCAATCTTGCATGTTCATGCTTGAAACGCCGAAGCCGCCGATCAGCGCGCTTCAGATTATTCTGATCGTTGTCGATCTTCTCAACGTCATGGGATCTTATGCGGTGTTCATCGCACTCGGTGTCTCACCCATGATGCCGCAGGAAAAACAACGAATCGGCATGCGATGGATTGGTGTCCCGGTCTACTGGATGATGATCACCATCGCTGCCTGGCGCGCCGTGTTTGAACTCAGGCGCAATCCGTTCTTCTGGCACAAGACACCCCATTCGCCGGCAGCACAGGAACAAGTGCGTCGCCAGAGATGGTGGAGCCGGAGATGGAAGCCAAGACTTTGGAGCGGGTGAAGGGAATCGAACCCTCGTATTCAGCTTGGGAAGCTGCTGCTCTACCATTGAGCTACACCCGCGATGAGACTTCATTACCAGCAAGCGACGGCAGCCAGCAAGCGCAAAAACGAAGGCTCAGCCTGCGCGGAAATGCTTGGAGAGCTTCAGGCCCTGCGCCTGATAGTTCGACCCGAGCCCGGTGCCATAAAGCCCTTCCGGCTTTTCCTGCATGTCCTCATAAACCAGCCGGCCGATAATCTGGCCATGCTCGAGAATGAAGGGGACTTCGTGGCTGCGCACTTCCAGTACAGCACGGCTTCCGGCACCGCCGGCGCCCGCATGTCCAAAGCCCGGGTCGAAGAAGCCGGCATAGTGCACGCGGAACTCACCCACCAGCGGGTCGTATGGCGTCATTTCAGCAGCATAAAGGGGAGGCACATGCACAGCCTCGTTGGAAACGAGAATATAGAACTCGTCCGGATCGAGGATCAGTTCGCGGCTGCCGCGGTTATAGATCGGTTCCCAGAAGTCGAGAATGTCGTGGGCGGCTTTCCGGTCAACATCTATCACAGAAGTGTGGTGCTTGCCCCGATAGCCGATCAGACCGTCAGGGCTGGAGCCGGTCAGGTCGATCGAAAGCGCAATGCCACCGCCGGAGACATTGGGCACATCACTGGCAACAAGCGTTTCAGCGGAATGCAGGTCCAGCAATTGCGCTTCTGACAGCAAGGCGTGCCCGACACGAAAGCGGATCTGCGACAGGCGTGAGCCGCGTCGAACGATGATCGGGAATGTCCGCGGCGAAATCTCCAGATAGAGCGGCCCTTTATAGCCGGCCGGCACCTTGTCGAACTCCTGGGCCCGGTCGACCATGACGCGGGTAAAGATGTCCAGGCGACCAGTGGAACTCTTGGGGTTCGCCGACGCCGAAATATCCTCTGGAAGCTCAAGGCTTTCCATCAGCGGAACGATGTAGACGCAGCCGGTTTCCAGCACCGCTCCGTTCTCAAGGTCGATCTCGTGAAGGGTCAGCCGCTCAAGCTTCTCGGCAACGGTGCAGCCGGGGCCCGGCATGAAACTGGCGCGCACGCGGATAGCTTTCGAGCCAAGGCGCAGATCGAGGCTGGCTGGCTGTATCTGGTCGCTGTCGAGTGTGTCCTGGCTTTTCAGCTGACCTTCAGCGAAGAGCGCCTTGATGGCGCGGTCGGCCAGAATGCCTGATTTCCTAGTCATGTCGTCGTTCCTGTTTGGCGAGACAAAATCAAAAGCGGAGAATTGACGCAAGTCACCAACCGGCGTATTAGGCCCTTATCCCGTGGTGATTTGGCCGGTCGGCTTGCAGCCACGTTAAACAAATGGCTAAAAAGACCGGGTATGAAACCGGTCTGCTTTTGCGACCGGTTTTTTTTGTTTGAAAGGCACGTGGCATGAGCAAGAAATGGCGCCCGGCAACGCAACTTGTCCATGGAGGAACACTCCGCTCGCAATACGGTGAGGTATCGGAAGCAATCTTCCTGACCCAGGGCTTCGTCTACGACAATTCCGCCGCCGCAGAGGCGCGCTTCAAGGGCGAGGACGACGGTTTTATCTACGCCCGTTACGGCAGCCCGACCAATGATATGTTTGAAAAGCGCATGTGCATGCTGGAAGGTGCCGAAGATGCGCGCGCCACGGCATCGGGCATGGCCGCAATCACGGCTGCGATCATGTGTCAGCTGAAAACGGGCGACCACATCGTTGCTGCTCGCGCCCTGTTCGGTTCGTGCCGCTGGGTGGTCGAGACGCTCGCCCCTCGCTATGGCATCGACTGCACACTGGTCGATGGTCGCGATCTCGCAAAATGGGAAGAGGCGATCCGCCCCAATACAAAGGTCTTCTTCCTCGAAAGCCCGACCAATCCGACACTGGAAGTGGTTGATATTGCAGCCGTGGCAAGACTGGCCGATCAGGCAGGCGCGACACTGGTTGTCGACAATGTCTTTGCAACTCCGCTGTTCCAGAAGCCTTTGGAACTGGGTGCACATGTCGTCGTCTACTCCGCAACCAAGCATATCGATGGTCAGGGTCGTTGTCTGGGAGGCGTCGTTCTGTCCAACAAGGAATGGATCGACGAAAACCTGCATGACTATTTCCGTCATAGCGGTCCCGCCATGTCTCCGTTCAATGCATGGACATTGCTGAAGGGCATTGAGACGCTGCCTCTGCGGGTAAAGCAGCAGACGGAGAATGCGGCAAGGATCGCCGACCTGCTCGCCGACAGCGGCAAGGTGGCCCGTGTCATTTATCCGGGACGCGCCGATCATCCTCAGGCCAGCATCATTGCAAAGCAGATGACGGGCGGATCGACGCTCGTTGCCTTCGAAATGAAGGGCGGCAAGGATGCGGCCTTCGCCTTGCAGGACGCATTGGACGTGGTGACCATCTCCAACAATCTTGGCGATGCCAAGAGCCTGATCACCCATCCGGCAACCACCACGCACAAGAACCTCAGTGACGAAGCGCGTGCGGAGCTGGGCATAACCGATGGCACCGTCCGGTTGTCCTGCGGTATCGAGGATGGCGACGATCTGCTCGAGGACTTCGCCCGGGCATTGGATGTCGTGAAGGCCTGACCTCTGTCACGCTACCGATAATTGTCGCGTGGATGCCCAGAAATAATCTGTAACAAAGGCTGTGGAGCGTGCATGCGCCACAGCCTTTTATTGACGTTAACGTCAGGCTGTAGAATATGGTTAACGAACTGATTGGAGGTTTGGCGAATGTATCGAGCCCTGACGAGGGACATAGAGGTGAGTGTCGAGCCGTATTATCTGGAGGAGCAATCCGATCCGGGTGACGACCGCTATGTCTGGGGCTATCGTGTCGTCATATCAAACCATTCCGACAAGCCGGTGAGACTGATCAACCGTTACTGGAATATCACCGATCAAAACGGGCAGGTGGACGAGGTTCGCGGCCCGGGGGTCGTCGGTGAACAGCCCCAGCTCGATCCTGGAGCATCCTACGAATACCAGTCGGGATGCCCGCTGGATACGCCATCAGGCATGATGTTCGGTCATTATCAGATGCAGACAGAGGACGGCGAACGTTTCAATGTCGCCATCCCCGCATTTTCGCTCGATAGCCCGGGTCTGGCCCGCGTCCTGAACTAACCGACGTGGCTGTCGAAGCTCAGGCGTTTTCCAGCTCATCGGGCTCGTAGCGATAGGTGGTCGAGCAGAACTCGCAGGTCACCGCAATCCTGCCCTCTTCCTGGCTTGCCTCGATATCTTCGGGTGTAAAGCCCTGGAGTACGCCCTTGATTTTCTCGCGTGAACAGCTGCAACGGTCGTGAACTTCCTGCGGCGGGAAAACCCTCACGCCACGCTCGTGGAACAGACGGAATAGCAGTCTCTCGACGCCGATCAGCGGATCGGTCAACTCGTCGGCATCGACGGTCTCGACCAGCATGCGTGCTTCCGACCATGCATCATCATCAGCAAGATCCAGATCGCGGTCATCGCCGTCTCCACCGTGAAGGTCGGGCTGGCGCATCCGCTCCGGTGCATCGGGTAAAAATTGCACGATGACGCCTCCCGCACGCCAGGCATGGCGAGGGTTTCCGTCCTCGTCCCGGTCATATAGCTCAGCGGCGCCCAGTCGCACACGCGTCGGGATCTGTTCCGACTGGCGGAAATAGACGCCGGCAATGTCTTCCAGCGTTGATCCGTCGAGCGGGACGATGCCCTGGTAAGGGGTCATGTAGTTGCCCTGGTCGATGGTAAAGGCAAGAACGCCGGCACCGAGCAGCTGTTCAGGTGAGCCTTCGCCTTTGGCAACAGCCGCAGCCACGGCGTCGGCATCGAAGCGCGCATAGGCACGAACATTTTCGGGCGTGGAGAAATCCGCAACCAGAAGATCGACTGGACCGTCGCTCTTGGTCTGCACCGTGAACTTGCCCTGAAATTTGAGCGACGTGCCGATGAGAACGGTCAGAACCATCATTTCCGCGAGCAGCCGTGCGACTGCCGGCGGATAATCATGCCGGTCGAGAATGGTGTTTAACAGTGGGCCGAGTTGAACCGCGCGCCCGCGCACGTCGAGCCCTTCGATTTGAAACGGAACAACCCGGTCATCGCCGGCGAAACCGAATTCGCCGAGCTCTGTGGATGTGTCAGACATTGTGGCAGCTCCTTCGCGCAAGCGCGCTTGAGATGGCGGGGCCTTCGCCCCCAGTTACCGCACAAATGGTCAGAATACTGCAAAAGGTCAAGTATCGAGGGGAGGCGGGGCCTCCCCTTTTTCAGGATATCAGAATGCGCCGAGGCACCAGGCAAGGATGGACTTCTGTGCATGCAGGCGATTTTCCGCCTCGTCAAAGACGACCGACTGCGGTCCGTCAATCACGTCGTCTGTCACCTCTTCGCCGCGGTGGGCGGGCAGGCAATGCATGAACAGCGCATCCTTTTGCGCACGCGCCATCAAGGCCTTGTTGACCTGATACGGCTGGAACACGTTGTGGCCACGCGCCTTGTGTTCCAGGTTCATCGAAACCCAGGTATCGGTGATCACGGCATCAACATCCGCAACAGCCCTCTCTGCATCATGGGTCAGCATGATCTCGCCACCATTGTCGCGCGCCCAGTTGAGGATCTTGTCATCGGGTTCTGAGCCCATCGGCACGGCCATGTTCATGCGGTAGCCAAACCGGGCAGAGCCTTCCACGAGCGAATGCAGCACATTATTGCCGTCACCGGTCCATGCGAGCGTTTTGCCAGAGATTGGCCCGCGATGCTCCTCGAAGGTCATGATGTCGGCCATGATCTGGCAAGGATGGGTCATATCCGTCAGGGCGTTGATCACCGGCACTGTGGCATGCTCGGCCATTTCCAGCAGGCGCGAATGGTCGGTGGTGCGGATCATGATGGCGTCGACATAACGCGACAGCACCTTGGCTGTATCGCCAATGGTTTCGGCGCGACCGAGCTGCATTTCGGTGCCGGACAGGAACAGTGTCTCCCCACCGAGTTGGCGCATGCCCACATCGAAGGACACGCGGGTGCGGGTGGACGGTTTCTCGAAAATCATCGCCAGCATCTTGCCGGCTAGAGGCTTGTCGTCCGTGCCGGCCTTGGTCGCGCTTTTGCGCGCCATGGCGTCGTCAAGGATGGAGCGCAGTTCGCTGGCCGAAACGGCCGAGAGATCGAGAAAATGCTTTGGAGATGCCATTCTATCTTACCTGTCAGCCGTGAAGGCTTGTCTTGTGATCCTGTGTGTGGAGTGTTTCGGCAGCCTGTTCCAGGCGAGCCAATCCTTCGCGTGCTTCTTCGGCCGTCGTCGTCAACGGTGGCAGCAGCCGGATGACGTTTTCGCCGGCTGGAACGCCGAGCAGATGCGCCGAGCGCATCGCATGCAAAAGATCAGCGGAAGGCACGCGTGCCTTGACGCCCAGCATCAAGCCTTCGCCGCGCACTTCCTCGATCACATCGGGGAAGCGATCCTTCAGCGCGGCAAGTCCCTGGCGGAACACGAGGGCAACGTCCCGGACATGCTGAAGAAAATCATCTTCCAGAATAACGTCCAGGACAGCGTTGCCGACCGCCATGCCCATTGGATTGCCGCCATAAGTGGATCCGTGTGTGCCGGCCGTCATTCCGGAAGCGGCCTCTTCGGTTGCAAGGCACGCGCCGAGCGGGAACCCGCCGCCAATACCCTTGGCAACCGCCATGATGTCTGGCGTGATGCCCGCCCATTCATGGGCAAACAGCTTGCCGGTACGGCCAACACCGCACTGCACTTCATCAAGCATCAGCAAAAGGCCGTGCTCATCGCAAAGTGCGCGCAATTCCCGCAGGAAGGCGTTGGACGCGAGGCGAATACCGCCTTCGCCCTGCAACGGTTCAAGCAGGATGCCAGCCGTCTCCTCGGTGATCGCAGCCTTCACAGCTTCGATGTCGCCGAACGCAACCTGATCGAAGCCGGGAGCCTTGGGGCCGAAGCCTTCCAGATACTTTTCCTGACCACCAGCCGCAATCGTCGCGATCGTCCGGCCGTGAAACGCGCCCTCAAAGGTAATGATGTGGAAGCGTTCTGGGTTGCCCTTGGCAAAATGGTAACGACGCGCGGTCTTGATCGCGCATTCCAGAGCTTCTGCGCCGGAATTGGTAAAGAACACGCGGTCGGCAAATGTTGCAGCCGTCAGACGCTCGGCAAGCTTTTCCTGGCCCGGAATGTCGTAGAGATTGGAAAGGTGCCAAACCTTGTCCGCCTGCTCTTTTAAGGCGCTCACCAGATGAGGATGCGCATGGCCGAGTGAGTTCACCGCGACGCCGGCGGCAAAGTCGAGATAGCGCTCGCCGTCTTCGGTGATCAGCCAGACACCCTCGCCGCGTTCGAAGCGCAACGGAGCGCGATTATAGGTCTGATAGAGCGGGGAGGCCTCGGCCATTGCGCTTGACTCCTTCGACAGGCACGGAAGATACGGGTTTCGCTGATTGGCGGGTGTTACGAAGTCTAAAAATCAAAAATGCCGCCTTGCGGCGGCTCGCGCACTATCTTCATTTCGGACCCCCATGTCAATAAATCACCGCAATTGCGGGACTTTTTAGCACGGTGCCGTCGCAGCCACGCTTTAGTAGGCGATAGTGGTATTTTAGCCTGTGGACAGCAAGTTGGGGAAAACTATGAAATCGATTCGCGATGATTCCGGCGACTCTTGTCACGGAGTCAGGCTCACACTAGGTTAATGATCAATTACTAGACTGCATGCGGCGGAACTAGTCACCGACAATATCGAGGCATATTTTTTGTTTCGGAGTCTTCCGAGGCAGCGGTGAAGGATTCGGCCTCGGAATGCGCTACAGGCGGAGATATTTGGCATGAATTGGACTGATGAGCGCGTTGAAAGGCTGACGAAGTTGTGGGCCGAAGGTCTCAGCGCAAGCCAGATCGCGGCACAACTAGGCGGCGTCAGTCGAAACGCTGTCATTGGCAAGGTACACCGACTTTGTTTGCCCGGTCGCGCCAAGGCTGGCGGCTCCTCGTCTGCCTCTCGCGCGCCAAAGCGTCCGGCGCCAACGACAGCGCGGCCGCAAAGCTTTCAGCCACGTGTAGCCACGCGCTCGGCCGCCCGTCCTGCCGGCACAACCGTGTCACAGGATGAAATCGATGCTGGTGGCGAAGAGGAGCGTGCAGTCGTTCCGGTGCCATCCAATGTCGTGGTGCCGATTTCGCGTCGTCTTGCCCTCACGGAACTCACCGATCGCACCTGCAAATGGCCGATTGGCGATCCGATGACTGATGAGTTTCATTTCTGCGGCTGCGAGGCATCGGATAACGCACCTTACTGCACCTACCACTCGAAACTGGCTTATCAGCCAGTCAATGACCGCAGGCGCTCATCCGCGCAAAAGCAATCGCTTCCCAGCCGATAAAGATCATGAGATGAGGCCCCGCAAGGGGCCTTTTTTATGTAGTAAGTAAAAAGCCCACCGCCTGGCTGGGCAATGGGCTGAAACAGCGGTAGCAACCGCCAGCATGGGTCGGTAACCTGTCAGGCCTCCATGGAATATCCAGCGCCGCGCACGGTGCGGATCACGTCCTGCATGTTGGAAAAATTAAGCGCCTTGCGTAGCCGGCCGACATGCACGTCCACGGTACGCTCGTCCACATAGATGTCATGCCCCCACACACCGTCCAGAAGCTGTGAACGCGAATAGACACGCCCGGGCGATGCCATCAGGAATTCCAGCAGACGAAACTCGGTCGGTCCAAGTCGAACTTCACGGCTCTTGCGGTGAACACGATGCGTTTCGCGGTCGAGTTCGATGTCGCCGCAACGCAGAACGCTGGACAGCACTTCTGGCCGCGCCCTACGCAGCATGGCTTTTACCCGTGCCATCAGTTCCGGTGTGGAGAAGGGCTTGACCACGTAGTCGTCTGCACCTGTCGCCAATCCGCGTATGCGTTCGCTTTCCTCGCCGCGTGCCGTCAACATGATGATCGGCAGCCGTTCTGTTTCCGGGCGAACCCGAAGGCGGCGGCAAAGTTCGATCCCCGACACGCCGGGCAACATCCAGTCAAGGATCAGGAGATCAGGAACCCGTTCCTGCATGCGTATTTCGGCCTCGTCGCCCCGAAGGATCGTCTCGACTTCATAGCCCTCAGATTCCAGATTGTAACGCAGGAGGACGCTCAGCGCCTCCTCGTCTTCAACCACAGCTATTTTCGGCGCCATCTAGTGTCTCACTTCAAGTGCTTATTCCGCGACCGCACTGACATCGGTCGTCGTATCGTCCTTGGGACGGTCACCTTCCGGCTGCGTACCGGTGGTCATGTAATAGATGGTCTCTGCGATATTGGTCGCGTGGTCACCCACTCGCTCGATATTCTTGGCGCAGAACAGCAGATGCGTGCAGGTCGTGATATTGCGCGGATCTTCCATCATGTAGGTCAAAAGCTCGCGAAACAGCGAGGTGTAGATGGCGTCGATCTCTTCGTCGCGGTCACGGATGATCTTGGCCTTTTCCGCAGAACGGGTGGTGTAGACATCCAGAACATCGGTCAGCTGTTCGAGTGCGAGTTCGGAGAGATGTTCCAGTCCGCGCGCCAGCTTGCGGGGAACGCCGGTGCCCTGAACGGCCATCACGCGCTTTGCATTGTTCTTGCCCATGTCACCAACGCGTTCCAGATCGCTGGCGATTCGCAGCGCACCGATGATTTCGCGCAGGTCGGCTGCGACCGGCTGGCGACGAGCTATGGTGATGATGGCCTTGTCACCGATTTCGCGCTCGGCATTGTCCATCACCACGTCGTCAGAAATCACCTTCTGGGCAAGGGCGGCGTCGGAATTGACCAATGCGCGGACCGAGTCACCGACCATCTGTTCGGCAAGGCCCCCCATCTCGGAGATGCGCCGGATCAGATATTTAAGGTCTTCATCGAAAGCGGATAGAATATGGGTCGATGGCATTTGAGGTATCCTCGAAATTGGCTTCAGCGCGGATGAAACGGGATATCAGCCGAAGCGGCCCATGATGTAATCCTGCGTGCGCTGATCATCCGGATTGGTGAACATCTTGTCTGTGTCGTTTTCTTCAACGAGTACGCCAAGATGGAACATGGCGGTGCGCTGCGAGACACGCGCGGCCTGCTGCATCGAGTGCGTCACGATCACGATCGTGTAATTGGCGCGCAGCTCGTGGATGAGTTCTTCAACCTTGGCCGTCGCAATCGGATCGAGCGCCGAACAGGGTTCATCCATCAGAATGACTTCCGGGCTGACCGCTACTGCGCGCGCGATGCACAGGCGCTGTTGCTGACCACCGGAAAGGCCGGTGCCTGGCTCCTGAAGGCGATCCTTCACTTCGTTCCAGAGGCCGGCCTTCTGCAGGCTTGTCTCGACGATCTGGTCCAGGTCGGCCTTGCCCTTGGCGAGCCCGTGGATGCGCGGACCATAAGAGATGTTTTCATAGATCGACTTCGGAAAGGGGTTCGGCTTCTGGAACACCATGCCCACACGGGCGCGCAGTTCCACCACGTCGATCGAAGGATCGTAGATATCCAGCTCGTCGAGTGTGATCTTGCCGGACACGCGGCAATTTTCGATCGTGTCATTCATGCGGTTCAAGCAGCGCAGAAAGGTCGACTTTCCGCAGCCGGACGGGCCGATCAGGGCAGTCACCGTATTTTCGCGAACATTCAGGTTCACGTCGAAAAGCGCACGTTTCTCGCCGTAGTAAACCGACACATCCTTGCCGATCATCTTGTAGGTTTTATCGTTCATTTTCTGATCGACCGCCTTTTCCAAAGCTGTTTCCGACATCATGTTCATTGTTCTATTCCTTCTACCAGCGACGTTCAAAGCGCCGCCGTAGCAGAATGGCACCGACATTCATGACAAGCAGGAACAGGAGCAGAATGATGATAGCTCCGGACGTCCGCTCGACAAAGGCGCGTTCAGCTTCGTTGGCCCACATGTAGATCTGTACGGGGAGCGCTGTTGCAGGCTCCATGGGAGAGGTTGGATAATCTGCCACGAACGCCACCATGCCGATCAGCAGAAGCGGAGCGGTTTCACCGAGTGCCTGGGCAAGGCCGATGATCGTGCCGGTCAAGATGCCGGGCGCGGCAAGTGGCAGCACATGGTGGAAAACCATCTGCATTTTCGAGGCCCCAAGCCCCAGTGCTGCGGCACGGATCGATGGTGGGACAGCCTTCAGCGCGGCGCGTGTCGCGATGATGATGGTCGGCAGTGTCATCAGGGTCAGCACCAGGCCGCCGACCAGCGAGGCCGAGCGTGGCAGGCCCATGAAATTGATGAAGACCGCAAGACCGAGCAGACCGAAGACGATGGAGGGCACAGCCGCCAGATTGTTGATATTCACTTCAATCAGGTCGGTGAACTTGTTCTTCGGTGCGAATTCTTCAAGGTAGATCGAAGCCGCCACGCCGATAGGCAGAGCCAGAACCAGTACGATCACCATCATGTAGAATGATCCGATCAGGGCCACACCCATGCCGGCAGCCTCGGGGCGGCTCGATGCGCCGTTGACGAAAATGCCGGTGTTGAATTTCGACGTCAGCGCGCCGGAACTCTTGAGCTGATCCATCCAGCCAAGCTGCTGGTCGGAGACCTTGCGGCTGCTCTCATCGACACTGAGATCGATCTGGCCCTTATAGGCGGAGTCGATATCTGCAGCGGCGAGGAAAGTCACATCGACTGTTTTCCCGATTAACGACGGATCGGCCATCACCATGTCGCGCAATTGTACGCGGGAGCTGTCGGAGATCATCTGGCCGGCAGCGCGCACCGCACTCTTGTCGTCGGGATTGATCCCCACTGCCTTGACCAGTGCATCGCGCGCGAGCGCTGGATAATTGGCCATCAACAGCACGCGTGGATTGCTTGCGGCCTGGTTGCGTGGGTCCAGGACCTTCTGGCTGAACTCGACCGGAAGCGTGATCGAGGTTTGCGCAAAGGCAGTATATCCGTTTGATATGACTGTGTAGAGCAGGGCAAACAGGCACAGCACACCAATGGCAATCGCCAGCACACCGTAGAGACGGAACCGGCGTTCGGCAGCATAGCGGCGCTTCAAGCCGATATCGCGGCCCCCGGCACGCGCAACCGCATTGGGAAGGGCCGTTGCGGAAGAGGTGATATCGGTCATTCGTACTGCTCCCGGTATTTGCGCACGATATAAAGCGCATAGATGTTCAGGCAGAGTGTCATCACAAACAGGGTGATGCCGAGTGCGAAGGCCACCAGCGTCTGTGGCGAATTGAACTCGAGGTCGCCGGTCAACTGGTTGACGATCTTGACGGTCACCGTCGTCATCGGCTCGAACGGATCGAATTGCATGCGGGCGGCAACACCGGCGGCCAGAACAACGATCATGGTTTCGCCAATGGCACGCGATGCGGTCAAGAGCAGAGCGCCGACCACGCCGGGCAGAGCTGCCGGCATGATCACCTTGCGCATGGTCTCAGACCGCGTGGCACCAAGGCCAAGCGAACCGTCCCGCAGAGAACGCGGAACCGCGGTGATAATGTCATCCGACAGCGACGAGACGAAGGGAATGAGCATGATGCCCATGACCAGGCCTGCGGTCAGAACGCTCTGGCTTTCGATGAAGTTGGAATAATTGCCTGTTACAAGCCCGTTCAGCTCGGTCGAAAGATCGCGCAGAAACGGGCCAACGGTCGCAAGGGCAAAGAAACCGTAGACGATGGTCGGAATGCCGGCCAACAGCTCCAGGAGCGGCTTGGCAATCGAGCGCACATGGCGACTGGCATATTCAGCCATATAGATCGCAGCGAAGAGGCCGACGGGAACCGCAAACAGCATGGCCACAAGCGCAATATAGAGCGTACCAGCCAGAAGCGGGATCAGGCCAAACTGGCCCTCGGCTCCACCGGAGCCGGCAGCAGCGAAGCGCGGGTCCCATACGGTGCCGAAAAAGAAGTTGAGAGGCGACACATCGCGGAAGAAGTGAAGGGCCTCGGTCAGCATCGACATCACGATCCCGACAGTGGTCAAAATGGCAATGGAGGACGCAATGACCAGAGCCGCCAGCATGGCGCTCTCGACCCTGTTACGGGCGCGGAAACGCGGCTTGATCATCCGCAATGCGCCAAGTGCCCCGGCAATCGAGACCAGCAATACCACAACGGTCATGGCCAGTCGCGAGGTTGCCGAATAGCTGTTCAATTCCTGGGCGGCCGTGATCATGTAGGGTTCGGGTGCGCCTGCAAGCGGAACACCCTTGGAAGCGAGCAGATCGCGGGCCTGATCGGGGGATTGCTGGAGCTGGGCAGATTCATCCGAATTGAGAAGCTGCATACCCTCGGCAATCGAGCGGATCATGCCATAGCTCAAGCCACGATTGGCTTCGGGTTGTGCCTTTACCTCTGCGGGAAAGGAGCCGCGCACCGCATTTTCAATGATCACAGGGCTTGCGGTCAACCAGATGGCAAGAACCAGCAATGCCGGGATCATCGCAGCGATAGCAGCAAAAGAGCCGTAATATCCGTAGCGGGAGTGAAGTTTCGAAGGCGTACCGCCGGCGAGAGCTGTTGCTCTCGAACGCCCCACGACATAAGAAACGATCCCTATAACAATAAGGACTAGAAGTATCAGCGAGGTGCTCATCGAACTCTCCGGCAAAATTACAGTCTGCGCCTGCCCTTGAGGGCCGGATGGCTTACCCCATCCTGGAGACGGTCATGTCGGCGCACCATGATGGCGCGCCGACACTCAATTGGCTGAATTACATACCAGCAACGGTGTCCTGAAGCGCAGCGCGCTCAGCATCGGGAGCAGGAACCAGACCGTAGGCAGCGAGCGGGCCGTCTGGGCCGATCATCTGCTCGGAGGTGAAGAACTCAACATATTCCTTCAGGCCCGGAATTACGCCGAGGTGAGCCTTCTTGACGTAGAACTGCAGCGGACGCGAAACCGGATATTCGCCGGTAGAGATGGTCTCAACCGAAGGGACAACGCCGCTCATGGTGGCGACCTTCAGCTTGTCAGCATTGTTTTCGTAGAAGGACAGGCCGAACACGCCGAGACCGGTCTTGTTGGCGTCGATGCGAGCGAGTGTCTCGGTGTAGTCGCCGTCGATGTCGACAGCCTTGCCGTCCTTGCGAACTGCAATGCAGGCCTTGCCGGCAGCCTTGTCGTCGCCCAGAGCAGCCTTGATCACGTCAAGAGCGCCTGTTTCTTCGCAGCCCTTTGCCAGAACCTTTTCTTCGAACACTTCGCGGGTGCCGTGCTTTTCGCCAGGGATGTAGGCAGCGATTTCAGCGTCTGGCAGGGAAGAGTTTACTTCCGACCACTTTGTGTAAGGGTTGTCGACCAGCTTGCCGTCAACGACAACCTGAGCAGCGAGAGCCTTGTAAAGGTCAGAAGGCTCGAGAGCGAGGTCGGGCATGGACTTGTCGGCAGCAAAGACGATGCCGTCATAGCCGAACTGGACTTCCTGGATTTCGGTTACGCCAGCCGCCTTACAGGCTTCGACTTCCGAATCCTTGATCTTGCGCGAAGCATTGGCGATATCGATTGTGTCTTCACCAACGCCCTTGCAGAATTCTTTCAGGCCGGCAGAAGAGCCGCCCGATTCAACAACAGGTGTCTTGAAGTCAGGGAAGGTTTCGCCGAAGTTTTCAGCGACGATTTTTGCATACGGCAGAACCGTGGAGGAACCAGCAACCTGGACCTGATCACGTGCAGCAGCGGCGCCAGCAAAGGCGACGGAGGCTACCAGCGCTGCGACGGAAAGTTTCAGAACGTTCATAATATTCTCCCGTGAATGGGCTTGTGTGTGGATGCGACCTAGCACGGCGCTCACTAACACCGCGGTTCGACAGGGACTTAGTACCCCTCGTTCCGCCACCCTTTTATGTCACTTTCGTGAAACATTTGTGACATGTTAAGCAGCTGAAAAATATGAACATAATATCTGTTTTGGTGCCAAGTATTGCAGTTGTATGTCAAAATCGCACGGTAAACTCGGCACCCTTGCCCTCTTCGGATTTCACAACCAGCCTTGCGCGATGGCGGGTGAGGATATGTTTGACGATGGCAAGGCCAAGACCTGTCCCTTTTTTAGAGCGGCTGTCGGTCACGCTGACCCTGTAGAAACGCTCCGTCAGACGCGGCAAATGCTCTGCCGGAATACCCGGACCGTGGTCGACAATGCTCACCTCGACAGGCTGGCCGTCCTCGTTGCGGACATAGACATCGACCGTTTCGCCATCCTGGCCGTATTTGCAGGCATTCTCGATCAGGTTCTCGAACACCTGCACCAACTCGTCGCGGTCGCCCGTTACCTCCACTTTGCTCTGCGGCATGTGAAGGCGGATCTCGACGCCCAGATCGGAGGCAAGCGGGGCAAGCGAATCGCGCACATGACCAAGCATGGGCACGAGATCGACGGTCTCATCCGGGGCGATATGTGCCTTGAGCTCAAGACGCGATAGCGACAGGAGGTCGTCGACAAGCCGGCTCATCCGGTTGGCCTGTTCCAGCATGATGCCAAAGAACCGCTCATGCGCCTTGGCGTCGTTCTTGGCAGGCCCCATCAGTGTTTCCAGGAAGCCTCGAAGCGATGCCAGAGGCGTGCGCAGCTCATGGCTGGCATTGGCAACGAAATCGCTGCGCATACGCTCCAGGCGGCGCAGTTCGGAAATGTCGCGGAAAGACAGAAGATAGAGAGGCGGCTGTGGTGCCTCATCGGCCGGCAGTTCGGCCTGGGCAACCCGCACCACATAAACCCGCTCGGACGGCAAGCGCTCGGAATGCTCGATCTGGTTCGGCTCTCCCGTGGCGATCGTTTCGCGGACCATGTCTAGAATGCCGGGTGATCTGAAACGCGTCGAGATGTGAAGATTGGCGGCAATCATGCCGAATGCCTTTTCGGCGGCCGGGTTCTGGGCTGCAATATTGCCGTCTGCGCGCAGGATAAGGATCGGCTGGTCCAGCGCTGCGATAAGACTGCGTGCCAATGGTGTAGCGTCGCGTACCGGTTGTTCCGCCGTGCGTTCAAGCCTTTCGGGCACCGTCTCGTTGTGAGATCGCCCGCCCGCCCTGACAAGGGCGACGATCAGGGTCAATGCCCATAGAACCGAGGCAACGAGAGGATCGATTTCGCTGAGCACCGCCGCCACCAGCGCGGCACAAGCCATCAGCAGGAAGGCCCAGGGACTGCGCAGCCTGTCTGCCAGAATGCGCCAGATGGAGGAATGATCGTTCAAGTCTACCTCGCGGAACAATTCGAGCCATGATGTCTTAGACAATGGCTGATAATCCACTTTCATGACAGATGTGCAGGCCCGCTATCCCCGTAAACTAGGCAGGGCGGCACAGCACTGGATATCATCAAATGCTTGAATGGAAACCGGGAATGGTGTGCTCTTCGCCGATATGGTGATATGCCGCCGCCGGATGCGCCACCGACAACAAAAAAGGAAACATCATGGGTGAAGAAAAGAAGGATCGCTCGGTCGAGCTCGTACTCGATGGAGAACATCGGGTCTTCGATATCGATGATCCGAAACTGCCCAAATGGATTGACGATGTCGCTCTCGCCTCGGATGACTATCCCTACGACAAGAAGATGAAGAAGGACGATTACGAGAAGGAGCTGGAAGCCTTGCAGTGTGAACTGGTCAAGGTGCAGATGTGGCAGCAGGCGACCGGTGCGCGCGTCATGGCGATATTCGAGGGCCGCGACGCAGCAGGCAAGGGCGGCACCATCAATGCCACGCGGTCCTATATGAACCCGCGCTATGCCCGCATTGTAGCACTACCCAAGCCGACCGAGACCGAGAGCACCCAATGGTATTTCCAGCGTTATATCGCGCATTTCCCAAGTGCCGGTGAATTCGTGATGTTCGACCGGTCCTGGTATAATCGCGCTGGCGTCGAACCGGTCATGGGCTTTTGTACCGACGAGCAATATGAGCGCTTTTTGCAGGAGGCGCCGGCCTTCGAAAAGATGATCGTCCACGAAGGCATTCACCTGTTCAAGTTCTGGCTCAATATCGGTCGCGAAATGCAGATCGAGCGTTTTCACGACCGACGGCACGATCCGTTGAGGGTGTGGAAACTGTCGCCGATGGATATCGCCTCACTCACCAAGTGGGATGATTACACGGAAAAGCGCGACCGCATGTTCAAGGAGACTCATACCGACCACGCACCCTGGACGGTGGTAAAGTCGAACGACAAACGCCGCGCACGCCTCAATGTCATTCGCCATATCCTGAAGAACCTGGATTATGACGGTAAGGACAACAAGGTCATCGGCGACTACGACGACAAGGTGATCAGTCGCGGTCCCCGGCAGTAGTCGAGTGCCGGTCGGGCGCGGTGGAGTTCATCTCGCCCGACAGTGCGCGTATCTTCAATTGCCCGGCAAAATACGGATCGAATAGAGATCGACCCCTTTGCCCCCTCCGATGAGATCTGAATTGATCAGAAGCTGGCCGGCACTTGCGGGCGCTATGGCTCGGTCGAAGGATACTTTCAAAAGGATATCCATCTGATCCGGATTGACGGTGAAACGGTGGCGCGCGCAACGGCCCATCCGCCCGAAGTCGCATTCCACCGCAATTGTTTCCGGCTTTTCTCCGGCAGCGCGCATGGTGAGTGCGATTGTCGATGTCTTGCCCGCCATTTCCCTGAGGATATTCACCGGTACGGGAATGGAGACATTGCCAGCGGTGCCAGGATCGCTGGACACCAGATGAACGGCATTGCCGTCGCCTGTTTCCACCAGATCGATCTTGGCGCGTGCATCCGCCGTCGCCGCCGACATCTGGTCCGCATTGAAAATCTCGATCCAGTCATCTGAAAAGCCCTGTTGTGGGCCCGGTGCGCCCGGATTGCTTTCTCCAGAGTAATCCTCTTCCTGGACGGTGGGCGGCGGATTTGGCACGCTGGTATCGCGCTCCGCAGCGCTCTTGAACACGTCAGCGCTATAGAGCCACCATGCTCCGATACCGACTGCAGCAAACAGCGTGGCGAAGACGAACATGCGGGAGAATATTCTTGACCGCCCTTTTGGCTGGCGAACGGCACGCTCGGGCGGCACATCTAGGCGCGCTGCCTTCGGGCGACGGGCATGGCTTGCCTCGTTGAGCGGCGGCGGTGCCTCGCCAAGACGCGTGTCTCGTTCGGCGCGCAGGTCGGAGAAGTCGCCATCGGCGGCATTTTGGGCAGGCTGGTGGCGGATCGGCTCTATTGTGGGGTCCTGGCGCGGCGGGGCGGGGGTGCGCGGCGCCTCCGGCTGGGCCGCAGCAAAGGCAGGCTCTTGTCGCGCAGCCGTCGACGACGCGGCCGGAGCCGATGGCGCTTGCGCAGGAGCCACCGGTGTTTGAGCAGGGGGCGCTGCAACGGTGGAGGCCTCGAGGTCGAGCCGCACTCGCTCTTCCTGCTCCACCGTATGGATCACGGCCTCGAGCTTGTGGCGCTGTTCATCGATGACCTGCTCGTCGGTGATGTTTTGCTTGCGCAAACCGGCTTCCAGAGCTTGCCGCGCTGACTGGTAGATGCGCGCACGCATTTCCGCGCTTGCGCGATCGGAGCGCTCCAATGCGGTTCTGATGGCCGTTTCCAATCCGCTCACGTTAGTCAAACTCCTGCTGGGCGCATCCGCACAGGCGGCCACGCGACACTTCGAATTCGGTAGCCTCTGGATAGCTGATCCGCAAGCCTTGCGCCGTTTCTGCAGCAATAAACCCGGCAATTTTGCGATGCATGGTCCATCACCCCTCATATTTTCCGTAAATGCGCCACTGTTTCAGGGGGGAGGGGCGAAATTGAAAGGCATGGCTTCGCGTCAAAACGTCTTCCACCGAGGGTGATGATCTGCTAGCAATTGACGTTATCGTAAACGTAAGAATTTCGGGAGGAGACCCATGTCGCTGCCATCCGTGCTGAAGGACAAGTTAAGGCTGCCCGTGGTGGCATCGCCCCTGTTCATCATTTCCCATCCAGAACTGACACTTGCCCAGTGCAAGGCCGGTGTGGTCGGAGCCTTTCCGGCACTCAATGCCCGTCCAGAAAGCCAGCTTGATGAATGGCTCGCCATGATCACCGAGGATCTGGCCGCCCACGATGCAGCCAACCCCGACAGGCCTGCAGCGCCCTTTGCCGTGAACCAGATCGTCCACACCTCTAACAAGCGTCTCGAACACGACTTGATGATGTGTGTGAAATACAAGGTCCCGATTGTCATCTCCTCGCTCGGTGCCGTGCCGGAGGTGAATGCCGCCGTCCACTCCTATGGCGGCATCGTGCTCCACGACGTGATCAATAACCGCCATGCCAATTCGGCCATCCGCAAGGGCGCCGATGGCCTCATCGCCGTGGCAACCGGGGCAGGCGGCCATGCTGGAACGCTCTCACCCTTTGCGCTGGTTCAGGAAATCCGTGAGTGGTTCGATGGCCCGCTGCTCTTGGCCGGCGCCATTGCCACCGGCGATGCAGTTCTCGCGGCGCAGGCCATGGGTGCCGACATGGCCTATATCGGGACGCCCTTTATAGCGACCGATGAAGCCCGCGCAGCCGATGCCTACAAGCAGGCTATCGTCGATGCCCATGCCACAGATATCGTCTACTCCAACTACTTCACCGGCATTCATGGCAATTATCTGAAGGGTTCGATTGCCGCTTCCGGCATGGATCCCGACAATCTGCCGGTGGCCGATCCCTCCAAGATGGATTTCGACAAGGCGACAACGGGTGCCAAGGCCTGGAAGGACATCTGGGGTGCAGGTCAGGGCGTCGGTGCGGTCAACGCAGTGGAGCCGGTCTCTGCCCTGGTCGACCGGCTGGAGGCCCAATACAACGCGGCCAGGTCCAGGCTTTCTCTTTAAGCCGCAATGGGGGGCGGCTGCACGGTCTGTCGAAAAACCAAAGCCACCCCGAATTCCCGGCTTGAATTTCCGGCGCGATCCCTGTATCAGCGCCTCACCAACGCGAACCGGTCACCGGTTTGCCGATGCCGCTTTAGCTCAGGTGGTAGAGCACATCATTCGTAATGATGGGGTCGCAGGTTCGAGTCCTGCAAGCGGCACCACTTCTTCCATTGTCCATACCGAAGACATAGGTAACATCGCGTACCTGAGACATGGGTGACAACCTCGTGCCGAACATGCGCCGAGATAAATCCATGCAGATGCAGTCACGCATTCCGCGCGCTGCATTCCGCCGGTGTTTCGCCTCACCCCACCTTGACGAAATGTCCGTCATCCACTTCCCGATACCTGGCTCTCGGCGGCACATATCCGATCGGGCGAATGGGGCTCTTCAGGTCGTCGATCGCCGCGTTGCGCTTCAGGTTGCGTCGGGCGGGATCGGGGACCGGCACTGCAGCGATGAGTTTGCGCGTGTAGTCGTGCTGCGGATTGCCGAAGATGGCGGCGCGCGGGCCGATCTCCACGATTTCGCCGAGATACATGACGGCCACCCGGTGGCTGACCCGTTCCACCACCGCCATGTCATGACTGATAAACAGGAACGCAATCTTGAATTCTTCCTGCAGGTCCATCAGCAGATTGCAAACCTGGGCCTTGATGGAAACATCAAGTGCAGACACGCTTTCATCGGCAATGATCACCTTCGGATCGAGTGACAGGGTGCGGGCAATGGCGATGCGCTGACGCTGACCACCGGAAAACTCGTGCGGATAGCGGTTCATCATCGAGGCAGACAGGCCCACGCGGTTCAAAAGATCGGCGGTCTTTTCCCGCGCGTCTGCCTGCGATCCAAGCTTGTGCTTGAGAAAGGGTTCGGCGATCGCCTGCCCCACTGTCATGCGCGGGTTGAGACTGGAATAGGGATCCTGAAACACCATCTGCACGCTTTTGCGCATGGCGCGGATATCAGGCCCAGAAAGAGCGCGCACATCATAGCCGTTGAGCTGGATTTCGCCGCCGACCGGCTCCACCAGCCGGGCGATGGAGCGACCGGTCGTCGATTTTCCGCAGCCGGATTCACCCACGAGCGATAGTGTCTCCCCCTGGAACACGTCGAAGGACACATCTTCCACCGCGTGCACGGCGCCGGTCTTGCGGTTGAACAGACCGCCACGGATGTCGAAGCGGGTCACAAGGTTCTTCACCGACAGGATCGGCGTCTTGCCCCGCCCCACGGTATTTTCCATCGGTTGCGGCGGCGTGGTCACACCGCTTTGCATGTCGATCACGGGAAAGCGCAGCGGCAGAGCTTGTCCATCCATCGAGCCAAGTTTCGGCACAGAAGCGAGCAGCGCCCTCGTGTAGACATGGTGTCCGTTGGCGAAGATCTCCGATGTCGGACCTTCTTCCACCAGATCTCCGCGCAGCATTACCACGGTGCGGTCGGCGATCTCGGCCACCACGCCCATGTCGTGGGTTATGAAGAGCACTGCCATGCCTTCTTCCTGCTGCAACTCCTTGATCAGATCGAGGATCTGTCCCTGAATGGTGACGTCCAGAGCGGTGGTCGGTTCGTCGGCGATCAAAAGCTTTGGTCTGGAGGCAAGCGCCATGGCAATCATCACGCGCTGACGCATGCCGCCGGAAAACTGGTGCGGATATTCGTCAAAGCGTGTACCGGCGTTTGGAATGCGAACCTTTTCCAGAAGGCGCACCGTCTCGGCGCGGGCCTCGGTGCGCGACAGCCCCTTGTGCCGCGTCAGCACCTCCGAGATTTGCCGACCAATGGTGAAGATCGGATTGAGGCTCGTCATCGGCTCTTGAAAGATCATGGCGATCTCGTTGCCGCGCACCGCCTGCATGTCTTTTTCCGAAAGCGCTGTCAGGTCGCGCCCGTTCAATATCACGCGACCGTCTATGCGGCTCGACTCCGCGGCCAGCAATCGCAGGATCGACAGCGAGGTCACGCTTTTGCCCGACCCGCTCTCTCCCACAATAGCCACGGTTTCTCCCGGCATCACCCTGAAGGAGATGTCGCGAACGACCGTGCGCCATTCGCCGTCGACTTTGAAGGACGTGGTCAATCCCTCAACGGAGAGAACGGGTTCGGCTGAAGGTGTATCCTGCATGGCGGTCACTTTGCTTGTCGCGGGCATCTCCGGGGAGCGGCCAGCCTGTCGTCAGGTTGTTTAAGGGGGGTGGCGAAGGATGCCGATGCGATGCCCTCGGCAATCCGCTTCGCTTCGAGTTCGGCAATTTTCGTGTCGATTTCCCGACGGTCGATCATGCCATGCGGGTTGAGCCGCGTCGGCATGGTGTCGGCGATATAGACGAAGCGCTCCTGCGCGACCGCATAGAGCCTGCGCAGTTCGACGAGCGGTTCGGCATGGTCGTCGACCCTGAGATCGAGCCAGGGATAGTCCTGATCACGATGGATCTTGAGCGCGGCCGACTGGCGCCCGCGTCTGTCGCCACCCTCCGCCTCGCCGGCGTCCATTGCCATCAGCAGACGCTCGGCGAAAGGAAGCTCGGCATTCGCCTGGTATGCATCAAGCGTTGCCTCAATCACCTGCGGTCCCACCAGCATATTGCCTGCAACGGAGACGTCCTGAGACACAATATGTCCTGCCCAGTCCATGCAGAGTTCACCCGTAAAGGCATGATTATGGCCCTGTGCATCGATCAGGTGCAGTTGTCTTTGTGCGGAGCCATCGTCACGAGAGGTCAGGCGACAGAGGATTTCGGTGAGTTGGTAGCCGCGGTCGAGCAATTCCAACCCGTCAATGCCGTAGGTCGGATTGATGAATGCCTGAGTGGCGATTGCGCCAATCCCGCCGCGAATATGGGACACGACAGCGCCGGCCGCAAAGAAACGGCTGGCGACAGCGATACCCAGATAACCGCTTGCAGGATCTCGTGCGACAATCGACCAGGTCATGACCTATCTCCCGATGGCATAGGCCTGCATCAGGCGCGGCGTTGCCGCCGCCCGCATCAGGCCGTTCTCGTCCCGACGTGCTGCCGTCAGTCGTCCCACTGTCCACGGCTCCGCAGGCGCCAGTTTGTGGCCCCGGGCCGCAAGTTCGGCCAGCACTGCCTCTCCAATATTCTTCTCGATCATAACATTGCCCGGCTCGCGTGTGCGCGGATAAAAGGAGCCCGGAAAGTGCATGGTGTGGAACAACGGCATGTCGATGGCCGCCTGCAGGTTCTGACGATGATGCACATAGCGCAGGAAGAATGACAGCTGCCATTGATCCTGCTGGTCGCCGCCCGGTGTACCGAAGGAGAGCGTCGGGCGACCCTCGAACAATGCCAGTGACGGTGTGAGAGTTGTCCGGGGCCGCATGCCGGGCTTCAAGGATGTCGGAAGACCTTCCTTCAGCCAGAACATCTGGGCGCGGGAATTGAGACAGAAACCAAGGCCCGGAACGATCGGTGACGATTGCAACCAGCCGCCGGACGGCGTCACCGACACCATATTGCCTTCCTTGTCGATCACGTCGATATGCACGGTATCGCCGCGCTTTTCGGTGAGATGCGACATGGTGGGCTCGTAGACGGCCCCTTGCTCCATGCCATTGAGCATATCCATTGTCGTATCGTACTGGGCTTCAAAGCCGGGCAGTTTGCCGGGCAGCAGATCCATCGATGCCGTCTTGCCGATCAGCTTGCGCCGTTCGTCATTATAGGCGTCCGACAGCAGCGTATCGAGCGGAACCGTCGAGAATTTCGGATCGCCGTAATAGACTTCGCGGTCGGCATAGGCGAGCTTCATGGCTTCCACCACGGTATGCACGAAATCCGCGCCGCACGGGTCCATCGCCGCGATATCGAAACCCTTCAAGAGAGCGAGTGACTGGAGGAGAACCGGGCCTTGCCCCCAGGGCTGTTGCTTGGCAACGGTCCAGCCGTGATAGTCATATGTGGCCGGCTCCTCGATGGTTGCCTGCCAGCCAGCCATGTCGTCAGCCGTCAGCACGCCCTTGTGCTTGGTTCCGCTGGCATCCATCACTTCGGCGGTCTGCAGGTAGTCGTCGATCGCCTCGGCCACAAAGCCTCGATAAAAAGCGTCGCGTGCCTTTTCGATCTGCGCTTCACGACCGGACACACTTTCAGCCTCGGCAATCACCCGCTTCCAGGTGTCCGCGAGCACGGGGTTGCAAAACAGGCTTTCGGCCTCCGGTGCCTTGCCGCCCGGCAGCCAGGTGGCATGCGATGTTGGCCATTCCTTTTCGAAGAAGTCTGCCAGTCCCTTGATGGTCGCAGAGACGCGCGGTAGCGTCGGGTGACCGTGTTCGAGATAATGGATCGCCGGCTCCAGCACGTCGCGCACGCTCATGCGGCCATAGTCGCGCAGCATTAGCATCCAGCCGTCAAAGGCACCCGGGATCACCGTTGCAAGCAGGCCGTCGCCCGGAATGATCTTGATGCCTTCACGCGTATAATGCTCGATGGTGGCACCGGCCGGTGCCGGACCCTGCGCGCAGATCACCTCGACCTTCTTGGTCTTGGCCGAATAGATGATCGCCGGCATGTCGCCGCCCGGGCCGTTCAGATGTGGCTCGAGAACCTGCAGCACGAAACCCGTGGCAACGGCTGCATCAAACGCATTGCCGCCTTTTTCGAGCAGGCTCATGCCGACAGCTGATGCAATCCAGTGGGTCGATGTGACGACGCCGACAGTGCCGAGAATTTCCGGACGGGTAGTGAATTCAGACATGCAAATTATACCTTTCAGGCGGGAATGTCAGGTTTCGCGCGGATCGAGCGCATCGCGCAGACCGTCACCAAGAAGATTGAAGCCGATCACGACGAGAAAGATCGCGATGCCGGGGAACATGGCCATCCAGGGCGCCTGGGTCAGGAAGTTCTTGGCGACGTTCAGCATCGAGCCCCAGGAGGGGGCCGGCGGCTGCTGCCCGAGACCGAGAAAGGAAAGACTGGCTTCGGCAATGATTGCGGTCGCCACCGTGAGCGTGGCCTGCACGATGATCGGCGCCACGATATTGGGCAGCACATAACGTGTCATGATCTCGAAATGGTTGAGCCCGATGGCGCGTGCACCCTCGATATAGTCTTCCGTTTTAACCGTAATCACCTGGCCACGGGTTAGCCGAATGAAGACCGGCATGGCCGAAAGCCCGATGGCGATCATCGCGTTCATCAGGCTTGGCCCGAGAAAGGCTGCAAGCGCGATGGCCATGACGAGGAAGGGCAGGGCCAGAAATGCTTCGGTGATGCGCGAGATCACGACATCCACCCACCCACCGAAATAGCCGGCCAGCAGACCGAAAGGCACGCCAGTGACGATCGCGATGGCGACCGATATCGTGCCTGCCATCAGCGAGGCCTGCGCCCCCCAGATCATACGTGAGAGAATGTCACGGCCAAGTTCATCGGTTCCCATCAGATATTGGGCATTCGGTGCCTTGCGAATGGCGCCCCAGCTTGCGGCCAGCGGATCGTCCACGGGCAGCAGCGGAGCGAGAACGGCGATCGCCGTGAAGAAAAGGATGATGGCAAAGCCGAGGATCGCGCTTGGATTGCGCTTCAGCTTTTTCCACACACGGCTTTCGCGGCGATCTTCGGCCTCCACGGCAACGGATGTATCGGCGGCACTCATAGCGAAGCCCTCAGACGTGGGTTGAGAAGGACATAGAGAATGTCGGCAACGAGGTTCATCAGGATGAATCCGATGGCGGTGCAAAGCACGATGCCCTGGACCACCGCATAATCGCGGTTGAAAACGGCGTCGACGATCAGCTTGCCAAATCCTGGAATGGTAAAGATCTGCTCGGTCAGCACCGCCCCGGCCAGCAATTCTCCAAACATCAGAGCGCTGAGTGTCACGATCGGCAGCAGGGCATTGCGGAATGCGTGGGAGAGCACGACCTCGCGCCAGGAAAGCCCCTTGGCACGCGCTGTTCGAATGTAATCGGAGCGCAGAACCGTCAGCATGGCGGAGCGTGTGTGCCGCATCAAAGTGGCAGCCAGGGCCGAGCCCAGCACGAAGGACGGCATCAACATGGTTTCGATCGAGCGAATTGGGTCGACGAATGGCGATTCATAACCTGAAGCCGGCAGCCAGCCGAGGTTCACCGACACCAGCAGGATCAGCATGATGCCAAGCCAGAAATTCGGAATGGAGAGCCCCGACAAAGCCACGAAATTGGCGATGTAGTCGATGACCGAGCCCTTTTTGACTGCCGCCAGAATGCCGGTCGGAACACCGATCACGAAGGCAAAGACCATCGACATGAAAGCCAGCTGGATCGTCACCGGCAGCTTTTGCCCGATCAATTCCAGCACCGGCTGGTTGGTGCGCAGCGATATGCCGAGGTCGCCACGCAGGGCGTCCAGCAACCAGTTCCAATATTGCAGCAGGATCGGGTCATTGAGATGATACTTCGCTCTCAATGCTTCCAGCAATTCGGGCGAGCGATCCTCGCCCGCGAGCGCCAGAACAGGATCTCCCGGCAGCAGCTTTTGCAGCGAAAACACGAAGATCGATATGATCAGCAGCGTCGGTATCGCAACCAGCAGGCGCTTTCCGATGTAGACGGGCATTTCGGCGCTCTTTCTTTGGAAATTGGAGTGCCGCGCGGGTTGTCCCGCGCGGCAGGGTAAGCAAGATCAGTCTTCTTTCTTCATTCCGACCACGCGGATCATACCGTCGGGCGACGGAACGAAGCCGGTGATCTTCTTGTTGAGTGCCCAGATCCAGGACTGGTGGCCCATATAGATGATCGGCAGGTCGTCATCGAGGATCACCTGAGCTGCGTCGTATTTCTCCTTGCGCGCCGCCTCATCATTTGTAGAGCGTGCGGCATTCAGCAACTCATCGACCTTCGGGTTGCAGTAATGCGTGTCGTTGATGCCGCCATTGCAGGTGACGAACTGATGGATGTTGCCGTCAGGATCGACACGGCCGGACCAATCCGAGCGGCTCAGTTCATAGTTACCAGCCGTCTGTTCAGACAGAAGTGTCGCAAACTCGGTCGACTTCAGGCTCACATTGAAGCCAGCTTCAGCCACCATGGACTGGACGATCTGCATCATCTGCTGCGCGACCGGATTGTTCGGGATCTGCATCTCGACATCGACTGTCTCGACGCCAGCTTCCTTCATCAATTCTTTCGCCTTGGCAATGTCGCGGGCCGGAACCGGAAGATCCTTGTCATACCAGGGGCTCGATGGAGGGAAGGGTTGGTTGCCGGCAACGGCGGTTCCCTCATAGACGATATTCATCAACGCATCGCGGTCGATGGCCAGCGAAAAGGCCTGACGCAGACGCTTGTCCTTACCCATCGGGCTGTCGGCCTTTGCTCCGTTGCCCACATTGACGTAAATGCCCATATTGCCGATGTTGACCACCGCTTCATAGGCAAGGTTTGGATCGTCCTTGACGGACTGGGCGTCGCTCGCTGCCAGACGCTCGATCATGTCGAGGTCGCCGGAACGCAGGTTAGCCAGACGAACGGTCGTGTCCGGGATCGGCAAATATGTAACCTTGTCGATGAAGACATTGTCGGCGTCCCAGTAGTCGGCAAATTTCTCCAGGACGATACGGTCCTGTTGAACCCGCTCCGCAAACTTGAACGGGCCTGCGCAGACCGGATGCTCGCCGAAGTTGGCGCCAAGTTCTTCTGCGGCCTTGGGCGAAACCATCATTCCCGCACGGTCGGAAAGCTGGGCAAGCAGAGTTGCGTCCGGCTGTTTCAGGGTAAAGGTGACTTCCAGCGGGCCGGTCGCTTCGACCTTGTCGATGGAGGAAAGCTCGCTCTTGCGACGGGATACATCGAGCGTCATGTTGCGGTTGATCGTGTAGACCACGGCATCGGCATTGAATTCGGTTTCGTCCTGAAACTTGACGCCGTCGCGCAGTTCCATTGTCAGCACCTTGCCATCGTCAGACCACGTCCACGAGGTCGCGAGCTGCGGAACGATCTTCAATTCTGGTGTCACGTCCACGAGCTTGTCGCACATGGCGGTGTAGACGATGCGACCGACAAAGGTGCGCGATTGTGCGGGGTCCAGCACGTCGGCATCGCTCTGAAGGCCGATCTTGAGTTCGGCGGCGGAGAGAGGCATGGCAAACAGCGTTGTTGCCAGCAGCGCGGTCGTAAGTCGGGTCAATGTTTTCATAGTATTGATCTTCCTCTGATGGTTTCGGGTTTCGTCGCTTAACCGGTTATGAGTCCGGCTTTTCGGGAGCCGCCCCGCAGGGGCGGGAAACGTGGTCGGCAAACTCAGGAGGCCTCGGCAACTGTCTCCGGGCCTAAATGGTCCATGGATGTTTGACGGATAAGTCGTTCTTGCAGCATCAACAGGTGCATGCGCATGCATTCGCCGGCCCGTGCCGGATCGCGCGCGGCAATGGCTTCAATGAGGGCGGCATGCTGCGCGTTGGAATGGGCCATGGTGCCGCTGATCGAGCGGGCGCGCTCACGGATGGTCTGCCACGCATCGTCCTGGCGCACACGGTTCACGACATCGAAGATTGAGAGAAACAGCTGGTTTCCTGCGGCCAGGGCGATCTGGCGGTGCAACGCCCCGTCCCACAACTCCTTGGCGTCGGCGTCGTCGCTCTCGGTAATCTTGCGCGCAAGCTCACGCATCCGCTCGATATCCGAGGCCTTGGCCCGCATCGCGGCCAGTTGGGCGATCTGGGGTTCGATCCGCAGTCGAACTTCCATGATTTCCATGAAGTCGGTGCCGGCCACGATATTGTCGACATGATTGCCCCAATCGCTGGGCTTCTGCCCGAGATAGGTGCCCGAACCCTGCTTGCGCCAGATCAGACCTTCGGCCTCCAGCACTTCCAGAGCGCGTCGCACGGCACGTCGGCTGATGCCGAGCTTGTCTGAAAGGGTTCGTTCGGTCGGAAGCTTTCCATCGTTTCCGAATTCGCCCTGGTGCAACACGTCGCGAAGCTTTTCCAGCGCGTAATTGGAGTTCTCGGTTTGTGGCATGAAGCTCCCCAAAGGTTCGCACCAATTTCTAATTGGTTCAAAGAAGACAAAATGAGCGGGCACGTCAAGCTGGTTTTTTGAGCAATCATTCTTTTGCTGATAATTTATGCAGCGGTTGTGGTCGGAATTTTCAACTCGCGCCGTTTGGCAGTCCTCGATGAACGGAACAATCCGCTCCCCTTGAGACTTAGCTCTTTGACACTCAAGCAACCGCGAAACCGGCTGCTGATGCCCCACCGGCCAGCGTTATGCTGGCCAAGTGCCACACGGGCCTTCGCGCCGTAAGGCACGCAGCAAATGACGACCATTTGCTTGCCGTGCTTTTGTTCTTTAGGTTTTGCACTGCACGCAAATCACGATCAAATCAGGAAAAGGAAAGTCGATGACGGAACGGGACGCGCCTCGCGCGGACAGCCTCAGAAGCCTTCACGCCGATATGCCGGTCAATGCAACGCTGCACATATGGCTGAAAGCCGTGGCACCGGAAGCTCCTGGATCAATCTCCCTGATCAGCCAGAACGGCAAGTTCGGCGATGTGATGGCGACCAATCACGAGGAATATGAATTCCGCATCTATCACGTCTTCGGTGGCGGCCATATCGAGCTGCAATATGACCAGGATACCACATCCATCTCTGTGGCATACTGGTTTACACCGACGGATGTTCTGGAAACGGGCATCACCGTGTTGCACACCAATACGGGCAATGCGCCGCCGGAGCTGGTCGACGGGTACCATTTTCGCCCACCTTTCGGCTGGATGAACGATCCCAATGGTTTCGGCCGCTTCGGCGGTCGCCCCCATCTCTTCTACCAGCATTATTCCCACGGTCTGCAATGGAACAACATGCATTGGGGCCATGCGGTGTCGTCGGATTATCTGCGCTGGCGTCACCTGCCGATCTTCCTGTTTCCGTCGGAAGCCCTGCGCGCCCGTCCGGACAAGCGCGGTGGTGCATTTTCCGGATCGGCCATTCCCTTGGCCAATGGTCCCGGCATTCGCGTCTTCTTCACGGAGCAGGAAAAAGGCCGCGAGCCCGAGCCGGAAATCCAGATGACGGCGGTTTCGCCGGATCTCTTCAGCGCCGGTCATGCGGAAATGCTGCTGGGAGAACGTCCGAAGAACGAGGGTCTCACCAGCGATTTTCGCGATCCTTATGTGTTCAAGGGGCCGGATGGCCTGTGGAAGATGCTGCTTGGCAGCCAGAGCGATCAGGGGGGTGTCATCCTCCTCTACGATACCGAGGATATGACGGCTGCAAGCGGCTGGACCTATCGTGGCAAGCTGCTGGTGGAAAAGCGCTATGAGACAACGGCGATCGAGTGCCCGTGTCTCTTGCCGCTGGATGGTCATGCCACCGATCCCAGCACGCGCTGGGTTTTGATCTATGGATTGATGACCAGCGAAGACAAGGTGACGGGGCGCAAGAACCTGACAATGGCAGATGTCGGCTGGTTCGACGGACAGACCTTCACGATGGAAAGCGAGAAAGAGCTCGATTTCGGCACGGATAATTATGCCTTCCAGGCCTTTCGTGATGGCGATTCCGCCGTGGGTATCGGCTGGCTCGCGAACTGGGCCGATACAGGACCGGCTGTCGATTTCCCAACCGCAATGACGCTGCCAAGGCTGCTGCAATTCTCTGATGGCGTGTTACGCACACCGCCCATCGGCGCTGCTGAAAGTCTTCGCAGTCACATCCTCGACCGCACGCGTCTCGCGGCCGGCGACTTTGTCACTTTCGTCAATGGCGGGATTGAACTGCTGTTCGAACTCAATGAACCGGGCGCGCACTTCACGCTTGAGTTCGACCATCCAACAGTCGATCTCTCCGTCGTGTTGAACGATGAAGGCCTGTCCATTGTCCACAAGCAGGGCGACAAGCCTTCGCCGTCCTACATTGCAGCGCGCGCCAAACCCAAGCGCATCCGGATTTTCCTGGATTATGGATCCATCGAGGTCTTTGCCGATCACGGACGCTGGACAGGGACCAAGCGCATCGACGGTTTCGAGCCCGTTCGATCGGCGCGCCTGAAATCCGACCCCGGCGTTGTCTCTCACGCCACCATCTGGGCGCTGAGGCTTTAGAGGTCGAAACGAGCCGCTATGTGGCAAGCCGACCGCATTGCGGTCGGCTTTCGGTTCCCAGGCTTGACTTTGCGTGTTCGCGCCAGAGCAATCAGGTCTCCAGCGAGGGGCTTGGCTTGCGAAGGCTTTCTTCTGAAAGTTCAATAATCGGGCGAGGTGCTTCTGCCGTATTGGGCACCCATTCCTCATAGCTCGCCTTGGGCATCGTCGCTGGCTGGCCGCTGCGCCCGGTCCGGGCCACATTGAGCTGGCCTGAAAGAATGGCGACTTCTGCCTTGAGCTGATTGATTTCCGCCCGAAGTCCTTCATTGGTCGTGCGAAGCTGGCGTATCTCGTCCTTGTCGCCGAAGGCACGGTGATCGAGGTCGCGCTTTGCAGCTTCGTATTCCCGCTCCCGTTTGATGCGCAGATTTTCAGCATCCCGCATACGGGTATTGAATTCGCTCGCCTGCAACTGCAATTCCCGCCTCGCACCCTCGTCTTCGGCCGTTTCACTGCGCAAGCTTGCCAGTTCGTTGGCCAGACGCTCGGCGCGGAGCGTCGCGGTCGCAAGCTCTGACTTGCTTTCCTTCAACTCGTTGCGCAGGCCCTGCAATTCGTCTTCGGCCGACTTTGACCGGGCACGTGCGGTCACCAGTAGTTTTTCCACCAGTTCGGCTTTCGACGCCGTCGCTTCCTGACGTGTCGTCAACTGCGCGATTTCAACGGATGACGCACTACGGAGATTTTCCAGTTCGGACTGGGCACGCTTGAGCTTGTCGACGGTAAACGAGATCTCCTGGCGAAGGCCCATCGCCTCGGTCGAAATCGACCGCGTCTGATTTTCTTGATCGGCCAGCCGCTTTTTCAGCTCTGTGCGCTCTTCTGTGAGGCGCGCAAGGTCGCGCGTTTGCGTTTCCGACTCCCGACGCGATGTCTCCGACAGCACCTGATGCGCGGTGCGCTCGTTCTCGTATTTTTCACGCAGGTTCAGGATTTCGCGATTGCGTTGATCCAGATCCTGATGCGCCCGCTTCATCAAGGCCGCAGCATTGTCGTATTGCGAAACACGCTCATCCAGTTCGCGACTGACATCACTCAGTCGTTTCTGTGTCAATTCGAGGTCGCGGGCATTGGCGTCGTAAAGCGTCTGAAGCTGAACGCTCCTTTCCCGCAATTCGTCAAGCTCGAGCTTGATCTGGCTGTTGTCGTATTTGAGCTCTTTGTTTTCCGAAGAAAGCTGGTTGTTTTCCGTTTCAAGCCGGCTGCGGGTCGTCGTCTCGTATTCGAGTAATGACGTTATGCGCGCGCGCTCGCTCTTCAGTCCTGAGAGTTCATCTATGGCAAGGCCATGTTCGCGAAGAAGTGTCGCAATGCGCTCCTGCAAGCCGCCAAGACCTGAAAGCAGATCCTGCGAAGACATCTCGCTTTCAGCAATCACTGCACCAAACGAATGAAATGTCTCTAGATCTGATCTTGCGGAATAGGCGCCGCCTGTCGTGTCAGCATTCGGTTTGCCGGAATCGTCCGTACGGCGGAAAAACCCCATGACCATTCGCCCCTCGCTCCTGTGTCAATGTTTAGGTAATATTACGAATATTGAATATCTCTTCTAATATTATCTGGGTCGTCAAAATGAAGACGTCTCATCATCATGATGATGTACGCGCCCAGGTTTTGCGTCAAAGAAACTTTTTCCTATGGATGTATTTTGCACAGGAATGTACGCATCTGGATGCTTTTGAAATATGTGAAATGCGCATATTTCTTCTTGCGTAGTAGAATAGCCGATCAGGTTCCAGCTCGCCGTGGATACAAATATTATAAATTGATATCTAATTTAGTTAGGCTGATATGGCGGCTCAAATAGATTGCGAGAGGTGTAGAACAGGCAGCGGCCACACGCAAAACAGTGCAGCCGCTGGTGTTGGATATTAGGCCGCTTTGACGATCTCGACGAGTTCGACCTCGAACACGAGATCCTGACCCGCAAGCGGATGATTGGCATCGACGGTCACCGTTTCGTCGGCAACTTCCGTTACCACAACGGTGACAGGCGTACCGGTTGCACTCTGGGCCTGAAGCTGAAGGCCAGGCTCAAGCGATACTTCAGGCGCAATGGCAGCACGCGGAACAGTCTGAACGCGGTTGGGATCTCGCTGACCATAGGCATCGTCAGCGGGTACTGTGACAGTCTGCTTGGCACCGAGTTCCATGCCATCGATTTCGCGATCAAGGCCGGAAATGATCTGGCCGGAACCGACTTGGAACTGCAACGGGTCACGCCCGCGTGAACTGTCGAACGTCGTGCCGTCCGTCAGGCTACCGATATAATGAATGCGGACGGTGTCACCGGATTTGGCTTGTGTCATCGTCTTTTCCTTGTGGCTGGAATGGAGAGTTGTGGTCGCCACGACATGCCTGACGTGGCGTCGGATGAATTTGCACCTCTCGAGGCACAAGCACTGTCAATTTAGGCAGTCGTGTCCGTGATTGCAAATTACGGGCTATTTTTGCCGCTTGTTTCACTCGGCGGCAGTGCGCTTAAGTCCGGATAATTGGGTGAGATAGGCCCTCAGCGCTGCTGGCCGCACCGGCTTGTGTTGGATGGCGATATTGTGCTTTTCCGCCTCGCTTCGGACATCCTGCGTGCGGTCCGCCGTAATCAGAAGCGCCGGTATGTCCTGTTTGTAATGGGCTCGCAAACGCAAGATCGCACCGATTCCGCTGCCGTCCCCCAGATGGTAATCGGCAATGACCACATCGGGCGGTGACGAGCGTCCCTCGAAATATTGATCCAGTGCTTCCACAGATGCCGCACAATCCACGCTGCATCCCCATCCCGAAATCAAAAGCTTCATGCCCTCCAGGATCTTTTCCTCGTTGTCTATGCAAACAACGCGAAAGCCCTTCAGCGATTGCGGCAGGCGGTCCGTCACGGGCTTGTCTGCGCCGCCGGCTTGCACGGGCATGCTCTGATCGAGTGGCATGTGAATGCGGAACGTCGTGCCCTTTCCCGGCGTGGAGGATAGCTTCACCGGGTGGTTGAGCACACGCGAAATGCGATCCACGATGGATAGACCGAGCCCAAGTCCCGAGGCAGTCTTTACCCCCTCATCCAGACGCGCGAACTCTTTGAACACAGTCCGGAACTTCGACGAGGGAATGCCAATGCCGGAATCCATCACCTGAATGATAACGCTTTTTCCATCCCGACGCGCGCCAACCAGCACGCGGCCCTCAGGCGTGTATTTGATGGCATTGGAAACCAGGTTCTGGATCAGTCGACGCAAAAGATTGGGGTCGGATCGCACGCTGAGGGAGGTCGGCATGACCACGAGTTTGAGGTTCTTCTCGCGCGCAATGGGCTGGAAATCGGTTTCGATCCGTTCCAGCAATTGCTGCAGCGGCACTGTCGCCAATCGCGGCTTCATGGCGCCGGTATCGAGCCGCGAAATATCGAGAACAGCGCCCAGGATGGTTTCTACCGACTCCAGCGCTGAATCGATATTGCGCACCAGCGCGCTGTCGTCCGATACGCCCAGCCGCTCCACCAGAGATGAGGAATAGAGACGCGCCGCGTTGAGTGGCTGGAGAATATCGTGGCCGGCAGCCGCAAAGAAACGTGTCTTGCCAATATTGGCTTCATCGGCAGATGCCCTTGCCTCGGCCAGGGCATGGTTGACCAATGTCAGTTCGGCTGTGCGCTCGCTCACACGCTGTTCCAGTGTCTCATTCGCCTGCTTCAGCGCCTGGTCCGCCGCAACCTGCGAGGAAATGTCGGTGAAGGTGGCAACGATGCCCCTGTCCGGCATGGCGTTGGAGCGTACCTCGACAATCCGCGCGCCGTTACCAAGCGACAGCCGGAAAGGCTTGTCGAACTTCTGGAACGTCTGCAGGATTTGCGCTTCCTCCTTGCTGTCCAGGTCGCCACGGGCAGACAGGATTGCCAGAATATCCGTGAGTGGAAAACCGACTTGCCCAACATGCTCGGGCAGATCCAGCAGACTGCGGAACCGACGGTTCCAGATCGTCATGCAGTGGTTGGCATCGAACACGGCAATGCCCTGATCCATCTGCGACAACGCGGTGTGCATCATATCCTGGTTGTACTGCAGCGCTTCGCTGGCCTGATCGAGCAACCAGGCGGTATCGGCGGAGGTGTCTTCCGCCTTTTGCAAGATGAGTGACAGCACGAGACGCGCCGATGACGATCCGATGGCGCTGCCGAGTAATTGCTCGGAGAAATGGATCAGCGCCATATCGGCGGCCATGTCATCGTCCAGCCGCCGTCCGCTGGCCTGCTCATAGCTGCGCATCGAACGTTGCATGCGTTCATCGCCGAGATAACGCGCGATAGCTGCCTTCAGATCGCCGACACTCACCCGCGTTTTCCACCCGCGTGCGGCAAGTTGCGAGCGCGGGTGTCGTTTCACGAAGATACCCGCCTGTATCCGCTCCACCGGTCGCGGATTGCGGCTGAGCGACCCGAGCACAAAGGCAGCTGTGTTGATGATCAGGCTCAAAAGCGTGGCGTTGACGAAAGGATCGGATCCCTCAGCATCAAAAAGGCCGGTTCCCGGAAAGAGGAAAGACAGGACAGCCGAAGCCACATGGGTGTTGTTGTCCGTTCCGAAACTGGGAAGAAACAGCAGGTAGCACCACACGAAGAAGCCAGTGGAAAGCCCGGCGATCGCACCCCTGGCATTGGCCCGACGCCAGATCAGACCTCCGATCAGCGAAGGCGCGATCTGGGCAATGGCCGCGAAGGACAAGAGGCCGATGGACGCAAGGCCCGACGTGCTGTCAGCGGAACGATAATAGGCATAGCCCAGAAGCATGATGGCAAAGATCGCCGTGCGGCGGATCTGCAGGAGCGGGCGGGCGAAATCGGATCGATGGCTGTGTTTGCCGATCAGCTTTTGCCTGAGGAAGACCGGCAGCACGATGTCATTCGAGACCATGATCGAAAGTGCGACCGAGGCAACGATCACCATGGCCGTCGCCGCTGAAAAGCCGCCGAGAAAGGTGATCAGCGAAATGAACGGCATTTCCGCATGGAGTGGCAAGGACAGCACGTAAAGGTCCGCATCGCCTCCGCCGCCAAAGGTCAGAATTCCGCTGATTGCAGCCGGCAGAACGAATATATTGATCGCCACGAGATAAAGCGGAAGCAATATGCCGGCCAGGCGCAGTTCCTGTGGCGTGCGGTTCTCCACCACCGTCACATGAAACTGTCGGGGCAGCATCACGACGGCAAAGGCGGAAAGGGCAATCAGCAGCACCCACCGGCTGATTGGTGTCTCATGCGAAAGTGCTGACATCACTTCCGTGGAAGCGCTCGCCTTGGCCAGAAGGTCCGACACCCCGTCGAACAGTCCAAACAGCACGAACATGCCGAGCGTCCAGAAGGCGAGCAGCTTGACGACCGATTCCATTGCAATGGCCAGGATCAGGCCGTCCTGATGCTCCGTGGCGTCGGTGTGTCGCGTACCGAAGATGACTGCAAAGCACGCAAGCGAAAGCGCAACCACCAGCGGCAGGTCGATAAAATAGAGGTTGCCGGTGCCAATCCCGTATTCGGATGGATCGACCATCGCCGAAACGGAGGATGAGATCGCCTTCAGTTGCAGGGCGATATACGGAATGGTCCCGACCAGCGAGATCAGCGTCACCAGCATGCCCACGATCGGGTTCTTGCCGTAGCGAGCGGCAATGAAATCGGCACCCGAAATCAGCTTTTCAGCCTTGGCCACCTCGATCAGGCGTCGAAGAAACGGCATCCCCAGCGTAAACACCAGAATGGGGCCGATATAGATGCCGGTAAATTCCAGTCCGCGTTCCGCCGCCAGTCCCACACCGCCGAAATAGGTCCACGACGTGCAGTAGATGGCCAGACTCAGCGCATAGACGATCGGCCGTCCCTTGGCCGGCACACCACTGAGGCGTGTGCGCCTGTCGCCATAGCTTGCCACTGCAAATAGCAGCAACAGATAGGCAACGGCAGACGAGATGATGATCCATCCTGGAAGCACGCGCCCTCCCTCGCAACGGCAATCCAACTCTGCGTCAGTCTATGGCAAATGTAATCTATTGAAAATCGCTGCTGTCTTCTCCTAAAGTCGAAATAAAACAGCATGCGCGAGGCGCGAAATTCCACCTTCCATTCTCTGTCGGGCATATTAGGATGCTGACATGTCGCAGCGGCATCGCGCGGCCAGCATATTCCAATGGGGACACAGAAAATGTTGAATGAGTTCAAAACTTTTATCGCCCGCGGCAATGTCATGGATCTGGCCGTCGGCGTCATCATCGGCGGTGCCTTCGGCCTGATCGTTACCTCGCTCGTCAATGATATCATCATGCCGCTTGTCGGCGTCATCTTCGGCGGGTTCGACTTTTCCAATTACTTCCTGCCCTTGTCGGCCAATGTCACCGCCGCGACCCTTGAGGCAGCCCGCGAGCAGGGTGCTGTGTTTGCCTATGGCAACTTCATCACGGTGCTGATCAACTTCCTCATCCTCGCCTGGATCATCTTCCTGCTCGTCAAGGGTGTGAACAAGATGCGCGGATCGCTGGACAAGAAGGAAATGGAAACGGCAAAGGCAGCGCCACCTCCGGCCGACATCATGCTGCTCACCGAAATTCGTGATCTTTTGAAAACCCGCTAGCTCAAACACGTCGTCCCGGCTCGGCTTGGTGTCGAGCCGGATCATCACCAGAATCGATCAGTCTCTCACGCTTTGTCATAGGATTTTCCGGGCAATCTCGGCTATGAGGTGCCAAACGGAGATCCTGTCCCTGATGACCATCCTCGAAAGCCTGAGCCCCCGCGCCCTTGCCGCACCCGAAAGCGGCATTGTCGAAATCATGAATTATGCCCGTGGACGCGATGGCCTGTTGCCGCTCTGGGCAGGCGAGGGGGATTTGCCGAGCCCGGATTTCATCAATCGCGCGGCGGCCGACGCACTGATCGGCGGCGAGACATTCTACACATGGCAGCGCGGTATTCCCGAGCTGCGCGAGGCTCTGTCGCGCTACTACGCCCGCCATTTTGGCCAGACACTCTCGCCCGACCATTTCTATGTCACGGGCTCTGGCATGCAGGCGATAGCACTTTCCGTCCAGGCACTCGCCGCACCCGGCGACGAGATGATTTATCTCACCCCGACATGGCCCAATATCGTCGCTGCCATCGAATTGGCCGGCGTCCATTCGCGCGCTGTGCCGCTTGAATTCCACGATGGCCGCTGGAACCTCGATATCGCCAAACTGGAAAGCACAATCACGCCAAAGACCAGGGCGTTGTTCATCAACTCGCCGTCCAATCCAACCGGCTGGACCGCGACGAGGGAAGATCTGCAGGCGATTCTTGATCTGGCCCGCAAGCATGGCCTCTGGATCATGGCGGATGAGATCTACGCGCTCTATTCTTACGGATCTGCCACGCGCGCCTCGTCCTTCATGGACATCAAGGACGAGGACGACCGCATCCTTTTTACCAATTCCTTTTCCAAGAACTGGTCCATGACCGGTTGGCGAGTTGGCTGGATCGTGGCGCCGCCGGAAACCGGGCAGGTGCTGGAAAACCTGATTCAGTATGCAACGTCAGGTGTCGCCCAGTTCATGCAGCGCGGTGCCGTTGCCGCTCTCGACCATGGCGACGAGTTCATTCAGGCCAATATTGAGCGCGCCCGGACATCGCGCGACATTCTCTGCGACGCCCTGATTGCCACCAACCGTGTCGAAACACTGAAACCGGAAGGGGCCATTTACGCCTTCCTGAAGATCGACGGCGTGACAGACAGCCGCCGGGCGGCATTGGATATCGTTGACAAGACTGGCGTCGGGCTGGCACCTGGAACCGCCTTTGGTTTCGGTGGCGAAGAGTTTTTGAGAGCCTGCTTCCTGCGTAATCCTCTCCAGATCGAGGATGCAGCCGAGAGGCTGAGCCGCTACGTTTTGGCGCTGTGACAGGGCGCTGCGCGACGACAGTACGATGGTCGATAAAATTTGAAGTTTGTTGTCAACTGCATGGTAACTTTAGTTCGAGTTAAGTCAGTAAAAACAGATAGATAATCGTCTTCAATAAAGATTGCGAAAGACCCCTGTGGTGTGATCCCGCTGTTATGCAAAAAGCGGGAGCAGGGACATGGCGATACTCGTGACAGGCGGCGCCGGATATATCGGCAGCCACATGGTATGGGCGCTTCTGGATCAGGGACACGACGTGGTCGTCGTCGACAGGTTGTCGACGGGCTTCCGCTGGGCAGTGGCGCCGAAGGCGCGCTTCTACAAGGGCGATATCGGCGATAGCTCCGCTCTCAAGCAGATCTTTGCTGAAAACGCGATTGATGCGGTCATCCACTTTGCCGGTTCCGTCGTCGTGCCGGATTCCGTCAGCGATCCGCTGGACTATTACGACAACAACACAGGCAATACCCGTGTGCTGCTGTCTGCAATGGTCGAGGCGGGCGTTACCAGGATCATCTTCTCATCGACCGCCGCCGTTTATGGCACCCCTGCACACACCAGGCCCATTCGCGAGACGGAAACCCCGCGCCCGGAAAATCCCTACGGGCAGTCGAAACTCATGACGGAATTCATGCTGCGCGATGCCGCCAACGCCTATGACCTGCGCTACGTGGCTCTTCGCTATTTCAACGTCGCCGGTGCCGATCCGAAGGGGCGTACGGGTCAGTCCACCCGCAATGCCACGCACCTGATCAAGGTCGCCTGCGAAACGGCCCTCGGGGAACGGGAAAAGATCAGCGTCTATGGCACCGATTATGCGACCCCGGATGGAACCGGTGTGCGCGACTATATCCATGTCAGTGATCTGGTTGCCGCCCATCTGGATGCGCTGGCCTATCTGCAGTCCGGTGGCGAGCCACTGATCGCCAATTGCGGCTACGGGCAGGGCTTTTCTGTCCTTGACGTGCTGCATGCGGTGGAGCGCGCATCCGGCAACAGCATTCGCATAGACTATGCGCCGCGCCGGCCCGGTGATGCTGCATTCGTGGTCGCCGACGCAACGCTTGCCCGCACGAAACTTGGATGGGTGCCGGTTCATGGAAATCTGGATTTCATCGTGAATTCGGCACTGGAATGGCAGCGCGGACTGAGTGGCGCTGAACTTCAGGATATTGCCATGCTTCAGCGCAAACTGGCAGCAAGCGCCTTCTGATTTGATGACAATGGTTTTGGCATTCTGTGCGGCCCGGCTTCCAATTGCCGGGCCGTTACACGTTTGGCGTCAAGTTTGACAACAGCTTCGCCTTGTAACCTGCATTTCTAATAGGCCAATAGCAGGCAAGGTTTGATGGCGTTTGAAAGCAGTACCATAGCGCAGGGCGGTCCCGAGCGGTCGCTCGTGAATGTGATCCGTAGGGTGACGGCATGAAGGCGGTTATCCTGGCGGGCGGACTCGGCTCGCGTATTGCTGAGGAAACGCATCTCAAGCCAAAGCCGATGATCGAGATCGGCGGACGACCGATCCTCTGGCATATCATGAAGCTCTACCACCATCACGGTATCCGCGATTTCATCATCTGCTGTGGTTTTAGGGGCTATTTCATCAAGGAATATTTCGCCAATTACGGCCTGCATATGTCGGACATCACCTTCGATCTGGCAGAAAACCGTTTGCAGTTTCACCGCCAAAGTGCGGAGAACTGGCGTGTGACACTGGTCGACACCGGCGAGACTGCAATGACCGGCGGACGTCTCAGGCGTGTCGCCTCCTACCTCAGGGACGAGGAAGCCTTTTGCTTCACCTATGGCGATGGCGTCAGCAATGTCGACATTGGCGAGACAATTCGCTTCCACAAGAGCCATGGCAAACTGGCGACAGTCACCGCAGTCCACCCGCCAGCCCGCTTCGGCGCGCTCAAGCTGGACGGTGACAGCGTTGAGGGCTTTGTCGAAAAGCCGGAAGGCGAAGGCGGCTTTATCAATGGCGGTTTCTTCGTCCTCTCGCCCAAGGTGATCGAACGCATTCCAGACGATGAGGCCAGCTGGGAAGGCGAGCCCCTGACCGGAATAGCTCGCGATGGCGAGCTAAAGGCCTTTTTCCACAAAGGTTTTTGGCAGCCCATGGATACGCTGCGCGACAAGAACCATCTGGAAAGTCTCTGGCAATCAGGCAACCCGCCTTGGAAGACGTGGTGAGCATGTCGGATACCGGCTTCTGGCGTGGCAAACGCGTTCTCCTCACAGGGCATACCGGCTTCAAGGGAAGCTGGCTCGGTCTGTGGCTGAAGGAGATCGGCGCCCAGGTGTCCGGGCTCTCGCTTGCACCGGACACCGATCCATCGCTCTATCAACTGCTTGATGGCAACCCGACAGATGAACGTGGCATCTGCGACATCCGCGACCGTGACGCGGTGGGAAAGCGCGTCAGGGCTACGCATCCGCAGATCGTCTTCCATCTGGCAGCCCAGCCGCTGGTGCGCGCAGGGTATCGCGATCCAGTCGGCACCTATGAAACCAATGTGCAAGGCACAGCAAACCTTCTTGATGCCCTTCGCGATGTGGCGGATCTGCGCTCTATCGTGGTGGTGACGACCGATAAGGTCTATGAAAATCCGGAAAACGGACAGGCATTCGTCGAGACGGATCCGCTCGGCGGCCATGATCCCTACAGCGCCAGCAAGGCAGCCGCCGAGATCGTTACGGCAAGCTACCGTTCCTCCTTCTTCGCTGCTCGCAATATTGGCGTCGCCACCGCGCGCGCCGGCAACGTGATCGGGGGCGGAGATTGGGCAGACGATCGGCTGATCCCGGATGCGATCAGGGCCTGGAGCAAAGGCGCGAAACTGGCAGTTCGCCGTCCAGCAGCCATACGTCCCTGGCAACATGTGCTGGAGCCGCTATACGGTTACATGCTGCTGGCCGAGCGCCTCTGGCATGAACCGCATTCCACCCGAGCCATGAATTTCGGCCCCGATCACGCTTCGGCGGCAAGCGTCGGCGATGTTTTGGAACTGGCACGCAACGCTTATGGCGCGGGCGACGTCGATCTGAGCGACGTAGAGGAAGGACCGCATGAGGCCGGTTATCTCATGCTCGATTCCACCAGGGCGACACGGGAACTGGGATATCACCCACGCTGGAACCTCGATGAAACACTGCTGAAAACGATGGATTGGTATCGCGGCTTGGCCAAGGGCGAGAAGGCGATGGATCTTTGTCTCAAGGATATCGCCGCTTACAACGCGACCTTGAAAACGATGGAGCGCCGTGCGGTATGAGCAAGCGGTTTGACATCATCGAAACGGCGATCGAAGGCGTGTTTATCCTCAAGCGCGCGCGCTTGGCCGATGAGCGCGGCTTCCTGACGCGCCTGTTCTCGCCGACCGATCTGTGCGATGCTGGCTGGGTCGGAACCGTTGAGCAGATCAACGAAACCGGTACCCGCTTTCAAGGCACCGTGCGGGGTATGCATTTCCAGAATCCGCCCTTTACCGAGATCAAGCTCGTCACCTGCACGGCAGGCGCAATTCTGGATGTCGCCGTCGATCTGCGTAAGGGATCGCCGACATTTCTCAAGCACACTGCAGTTGAATTGAGCGCCGACAATGATTGCTCTTTGCTCATCCCGAACGGCTGCGCGCATGGCTTTCAAGCACTCACCGACAATGTCCGCATGATCTACGCCCATTCAGCACCCTATAGCGCCGAGGCTGAAGGCGGGTTGCATTGTGAAGATCCGGCACTCGGTATCGAATGGCCGCTGCCGGTTGCCAATCTTTCGGCTCGCGACGCATCCCATGCTCCCCTCGGATCTGATTATGTGGGGATCGCCGCATGAAGTGCCGTCATTGCCAGTCCGGGCGCATGCGCCCTTTTCTCGATCTCGGTACTGCTCCGCCGTCCAACTCCTATGTGCGGGCGGAGGATCTGGCCGCACCTGATACCTGGTATCCGCTGGTCATCCGGGTTTGCGATGACTGCCTGTTGGTGCAGACGGAAGACTTCGCCGCGCGCGAAACCTTCTTCTCCGAGAATTACGCCTATTTCAGTTCCTTTTCATCCTCGTGGCTCGCCCATGCAAAGACCTATGTCGCCGATATGGTGCAGCGGTTCGAACTTGGAACCGATGCCCGCGTCGTCGAGATTGCGGCCAATGACGGCTATCTGCTGCAATTCGTCAAGGAACGCGGCATCGCCTGCCTTGGTGTTGAACCGACGGCCAGCACAGCCGCCGCCGCGCGTGAAAAAGGTCTAGAAATCCGTGAGGAGTTCTTCGGTCTTGCGCTTGCCGAGTCTCTTGCTGCCGAGGGTTGGTCCGCCGACCTGATGGCTGCCAATAATGTTCTGGCCCATGTTCCCGACATCAACGATTTCGTCGCCGGCTTTGCCCATCTTTTGAAGCCCGAAGGTGTGGCGACATTCGAGTTTCCGCATCTTTTGAACATGGTCTCGGAGGCACAGTTCGATACCGCCTATCATGAGCACTATTCGTATCTTTCGCTTCTGGCTGTTGAACGCATCCTGGCAGGCAATGGGTTGACCGTCTTCGATGTCGAGACGACGCCCTGGCATGGCGGAAGCCTCAGGGTATTTGCATGCCGCACCGACCATGCGGCGCATCAGACAACGGACCGCGTTCCGGCCCTGCTGAAACGTGAGGAAGAAGCGGGCATGTGCGATCCCGCTTTCTACGCCGGCTTCCAGGCCGAGGCACAGCGTGTGCGCAACGCGTTTCTGGAGTTCTTGATTGACTGCCAGCGCGAGGGCCTGTCGGTCGCAGCCTACGGAGCCGCCGCCAAGGGCAACACACTTCTCAACTTCGCAGGTGTGAAGAGAGATTTACTGTCCTTCGCCGTGGACAAGAATCCTGCAAAGCAGGGCATGTATCTGCCCGGCAGCCGAATTCCCATCCTCTCCGAAGAGGCGCTGAAAACGCAAAAACCGCAAAGGGTGGTGATATTGCCATGGAATCTGCAAAGCGAAATCAAGCAACAGCTTTCGTATATAGCCGATTGGGGTGGGATGTTCGTGACGGCGATACCGAGATTGACGGTGCATGCCTGACGAATGAGATGAACGATCCCGAGAAGGCAGGGCAGGGGCTCCCTGCCAAGGTTAAGGTCATGCAGCCGGATACGGTCGCAAAGTCGAAATAATCCGCTCAAAGCGCCGCGTCGCGGCCGGAGCTTGCCCAGAGAAGGGCCAGAACGGAGAACCCAGATGGCAGCCATCAAGCCGAGACTTACGATCTGCGTACCGTCGCGCAATCGCCAGTATTACTTCCAGAAGACCATCGAGGGTCTGCTGCGCCGCGCCCCGGAAGGCGTTGAATTTGTCTTCGCCGACAATTCTGACGATCCCTCCGTGATGAATGATTATATGGCCGAGCTGAAGAACGATCCGCGCATCGTTTATCTGCCGTCCGAGGATCGCGTACTCTCGATGATCGATAACTGGGAGCGCACGCTCGAAGCCGCAACGGGCGCGTGGGTCAGCATCATTGGCGACGACGACTTCATCGATCCCAAACTTGCCGACCTGCTCGATCGGATCCTTGCGGTCAATCCAGAGATCGAAGCCTTCGCATGGGGCGTGATTTCCTACACATGGCCCGGCGACAATCCAAACCTGACCAATGTTTTTGTGCCCTACAACAGCTTCACCGTCAAAGTGCCGCGGGATGAACCATATAAGCGCATGTTCGGCTGGGTCGGCGCGCGCACGGTACCGACCTCCGGTTACTCCCTCTATCATTCGGCCTATAGCCGGTCACTGCTCGATAAGATCAAGGCCGTTACAGGAAAATTCTTCGAGAATCCGATGGTCGACTATGACATCGCGATGAAAGCCATCACGATCGCCAAGCATTTCGCCTATTGCCAGCGTCCCATTTCCATCATGGGCAGTTGCCCCGAAAGCAATTCTTACGCCGTATCCAGGCTGTCCGTGGCGAAGCAGAGAAGCGCTCAGTTCTTCGGAGAGGTCGGGCGAAATACTGACGAGGACATCGATCAAAACGACTTTCCCTTCACGTCGGATCACGGTGTGACAGCGGCAATCGCGATCGTGCAGCAGTGGTACAAGTCAAAATACGATGGCCATTACAGCGGCTGGGAAATCGAGTTTACCAAGACCTGTGCGCGCAACACCGAAGGCTTCGCAGACCGCGAGGAATTTGACACCGTGAAAGCCAATTACGACGATGCGTTTTCGCGCTGGAAAGGTGGCAAATTTCTCAAGTTTTTCAAACCGGAATTCCGCGATCGCATGCAGGGTCTGCTGGTTACCGGATCGAGCGACGACGGCATCTACCTGAGAAGCGACATTGCCGGCATTAAAACGCCGGAGCAACTCTACGACATCATCGAATCGATTACTCCGTCGCTGGACATGGTGGAAGTCGCTGCGGATGGATTGAAGTATCCTTGGGAGCAAACCGTCCAGCAGGTGGGGAGGCAGTCCCGTACACTGGTCGATGCCCCGGCACGCGTGGCCTGATGCGGTCATTCACAGAGACAGTCGCGCAGGGTGATTGATTTGGAATGAACAAGCGAGCGGGGACACCGCGCTCGCTTGTGACCTTTGAGGCTATGCATCAACAGCCCGAGCGATCAATCTCGATGTAATAGCAATAGATATTGTCATTGCTCGCTGCGCCGCGCTCACCAAGGACTAGGCGAGTTTCACCGTCGACCAGCGACTTGTTAAGGGGATATTTATGCCATCCGCCAAAGCCCATCGTTCTGTTCATCATGATGGCGGAGGCGTTGTTTGACAGGACGTAACCCAGCACCTTCTTGACGCCGGTCTTTGAAAACAGCCACTCAATCAGGGCGCGCCCGGCAATCTGAAGCAATTTAGGGTGTCCGCCGCGCTCTCCGCGCATGGCATTGTCCAGCATCACATCATCTGCCGTCAGATCCTTGAAGCCAAAATGCCCGATCATGTCGTCCCCGGCATAGATCAGGAACATGAGTTGGGTTGGCGTCTTGAAGACGACTTGATTCAGCCAGGTCTTGGTGCGTTCCGGCGTTGCGGTAAACTGGGTCAGGAAGAACTGCATATTGGCGTTTCGCCAGTCTGTCAGCTTGCCAATTACCTGTTCATTTTCGAGATGCTTTCGGGTCAGTGGCACCAGTTTCCCGATGACACTACCTGCATCATCGCAAAGTGTGATCACGAGCGACTGTCTGTCGTCAATGATGTCCTGAATAAAGGATAGGACGTGCTGCTCGGGTGCGTTCTTATTCAACGTCATCCACCGACAGAACATCCCCTTGATCGACACTCTTCTTCAGCCGCTTGCCAATCAGTAGGTCGACCTTATCCGGGGCAAGCCCGGTCCCGGGACGCTTGGCGTCGAGATCATATGATGTGAGCATATGCCCGGCAGGTAGGGCCTTCGCCGTCACAATACTGCGCCTCATCTTGGGGATCTGCGCGCGCTCGGTCTCGTCCAGGATGCGTCCGGCACCACCCAGGGCCCGATGAACGGTATTGCAGGCGTCGATCATGCGTTTCATGTCTTCCGGTTCGGTCGCCATCTGGTTATCCATACCGATGCGGCTGCTGTCCAATGTGAAGTGCTTTTCAATGACACATGCGCCAAGCGCAATCGACGCGGCCGGAATTTCGCTACCCATGGAGTGGTCTGAATAACCGATTGGGTAAGCTGGGAATTCGGCTCTGAGGCCAAGAATGTTGTTCAGGCGAATAGCCTCGGGCGGTGCAGGATAAACCGACGTGCAATGCAAGATGATGATGTCAGTATTGCCCGCCGTCTCGATCGTGCGCACAGCGGTTATGATCTCGTCCAGTGTGCCCATTCCGGTCGACAGAACAAGCGGCACATCAAGCGTCGCAAGGTAGGCTAGATACGGAAGATTGTTCAACTCCATCGAGGCAATCTTGATGAAAGGAACATTGCAGTCGCGTGCCAGAAAATCGGCCTCGGCGCGGGAATAGGGCGTCGATGCGAAATCGATACCGACTTCACTGCAATAGTCGGCCAACTGCTTCAGTTCCGAATTGTCCAGGGAGAACTTGGTGACGATGCGCTTGGTGATCGCGTTCTGTTTGTAATAGCTATCGGCATAGAGCGATTCGGAGCTCCAGGACTGAAACTTGACGCAGTCGCAGCCGGCCTCCTTGGCCTGATCGATCATGGAGCGGGCTATGCCAATATCACCAAAGTGGCTGGTATTCAGCTCCGCAATAAAATACGGAGCAAGGTAGTCGCCGATCACCCGTCCGCTGCGTAGTTTCACTGTCGACATTGGTCACTCACCGCTTACTGGTCGATTGCCTCAACGATCATTTCCGAGAGGAAAAGCTCGCGGTTCAAGAATGGTGTTTGGTCTTCCAGCGGGCGTCGCACAAAACGGCGGTCAACCACGCTGCGGGCATGTCCGAGCTCGATATATTCCTGATCCTCGCGACCGCGAATTTCGCAAAGCGTCGGTCCGTCGCGTTTCAGCAGATCGGCAATTCCCTCTTGCAACATGTCCGGACTGTCAATCGCGATATAATCGAGGTCGAAGCAGGTGGCCACTTTGGAAAAATCCGGGCAACTGACGCCATTTGCTGGATCAGTGCCGATGATGCGTTTCCGGAACAAGTCCTGCTGTCGCCGACGGATGATCGAATAGACGTTATTGTTGATCACGATGATCTTGATCGGAAGCTTGTGATAGCGGATCGTTTCCATCTCTTGCAGGTTCATCATGATCGAGCCATCGCCAATGACGGCAATCACAGGTCCGGGCTTGGCGAAGTATGCGCCAATTGCGGCCGGCAAGGCAAATCCCATGGCACCCTGCATGGCTGGATGCACGCAGTCCATGCCTTCCGCGAATCGCACATTGCTGGGCAGAATCACCTCGTTCAACCCTGAATCCGTTACCAGTGCCGCAGAGGCCGGCAGCATGTCGGACAGGCAATGCGCAAGTTCGTACAGATCGACCTTTTCCGGATCCTTGAACTCGGGTTCGACCCCGGAGAAAATTGCTTTCCAATGCTGGCACTTTTCGACCCATTCCGTCGGGACCATATGCGGCTCGTACTGGTTGATGTCCTCCAGGAACGCCGCAAGGTCAGAATGGACCAATTGGTCGATACGGATGGTATCCTTGGTGTGTTCTATGGCGTCGATGTCGACAACAATCGTCTTGGCATCGCGTGCAAACTTGCAAAATTCCGTGCCCGTTACCAGCGAGGTCAGACGGCATCCAAGCACCAGAACAAGATCCGCGTTCTGCACTGCGAAGTTTCCAGCCCTTGAACAACCCATCGCACCGACCGAGCCAATGGAGAGAGCATCGGCGCTTCCAAAGGTGTCGGGTGCGGAAGGTGCATAGGTAACGGGAATATTCCACCGCTTTGCAAACTGCTTCAACTTGGCCTCGGAGCCGCTGGACCGCACGCCACTGCCAATCAGCAGAGTGGGGCGGTTCGCCTTTGCAAGGGCGCCGGCCACCGCGTCAATCGTCTCGCGCGATGCCTTCGGTGGTTCTTTGATATCTAACGTTGCCGAGGCAGAAAGTGCGTCTACATCAATCTGGGCGCTTTGCAGATCAAGAGGCACATCGATCCAGACCGGTCCCTTGCGTCCCGAATTCGCCAACATTAGCGCCTGGTCCATAGCCTCGACAATCTCGTCGGCGGAGGTGATCATACGCGCATATTTCGTGATCGGCTGAACGATGGAGATGATGTCGGCCTCTTGCTGGCCGTAGGTTCGAAGCGGAATGCCGGTAAAGCGCGTGGTTTCCTTCAGCGTATTCTGCCCCGAGATGAAAATGCACGGAATGCCATCCTGCCATGCGGAAAGAACACCGGTAACGGCATTTGTGGATGCACATCCCGTGGACACCAGACATGCGCCAACCCCACCTGTGCGATAGGCATAGGCGGTTGCTGCATAGGATGCGGATTGCTCATGATGAACAGGTACCGGCGTCAGCTGCGGGTGTTTGGCCAGCGCGTCAGTCAAAAACAGCGCGCCGCGTCCTGTCACCAGAAACACATGTCCGATTCCGATCTGCGCAAGGCGCTGCATTATGTAGTCGGCAACTCTCATGGCAATCGTCAATCTTCCTAGGTCTTGGGTTTGAAGCGATCCAGAACGGCTGGCAAGGCAACAACGAGATCGCCGCTGCAGGCGGGTTCACCATTGACGAAGCTCTCAACCGATCCAGATGCAATGCCGCGCTTGAACGACCGAAGTGTCGCCTCGATCTGCAGCACGTCACCGGGCACGACCTTACGCTTGAATTTCACATTGTTGATGGAGATGAAATTCGTCTTCATCCCCTTGTATTCGTCCATGCACAGAAAGGACATGATGAAGGTCTGTGTCAGGGATTCGATCTGCACGAAGCCCGGCACATTCGGTTCGTCATCGAAATGGCCCGGGAAAAACCACTCATTATAGGTGAAGCACTTGATCGCGGATGCGCTCTTGCCGGGATCGACTGCGGTGATCCGATCGATCAGCAGAACCGGATAGCGGTTTCGCTGGTGGCGAAGGATCCCGTTGATATCGAAAGCGGGCATGGAACTGTCACTCATGCCGCAGGCTCTATGACAACGTCATACTTTGCAAGAATGGTCTTGCCGACTTCGTAGCTGGAAAAGTCGATTATATCGTCGATTTCCATCTCGATCGAAAACGCGTCTTCGAGAGCGGCCATCAGCGCCATATGTCCTACGCTATCCCACGCCTCGACTTCCTGATACTTTGCTGTTGGCAGTTCGTCCGCGTTGATCATGAATGTATCAACAAAGGCGGTATCGTATTTTTCCTTGTTGCTCATATCTTGTTATCCTTGTTGTCAGTCTTTGGGGGAGCGTGAATTGAAAAATGCGCCTGCCTTTGCGGCAACCGGATATCCGGTGCATCGGGCGATCAGTTCATGCCATATTGACGATTCTCGAAAGTTCCTCAACCAGATTGTGCCCGTCCCAGATTGCGCCCATATCGAGCGCCTTGCCCACCGGCACGACGCGATCAATGCCTGACATTCCCTGGTCGATCACGAAGTTGACCAGCTTGTCTCGGTCGATCCCGAAACAGGTGATTGTTTGATAGCGCTCGGTGACGATGTCTGTAAGGCAGTCGAAACTGTCGGTCACATGTTCGAAAAAGGTGCCGTATTGGCCCCGATATTTGTCGATATCCAAGGGCAACTCACTGAGTAATATGCGATAGACAAGGTTCTCATGTCTGATGCATGTCTCGGTGTCGAGGTTGGCCGCAGTCCGGCAAAGATGGGCGAACTTGTCCAATGCATGGATTGGCGCCAAAGTGTATTTCCGACGCAAATGGTCGACCATGGCAGACCAGAAACGCTGCTGCGCGGCGGCGACATCCGCTTGCCCGTCAGCTATCCAGATAACCAGATGCGGCGATGAACATGCGTTTTGGTCCATGAGGAAGACATCATTGAAAAAGCCCTGGGTCAATTGCGCAATGGCTTTGTCATCAGCGGCAAGAACATGTTCGACATTCAGCATGCAAAGTGAATATCGATCTGCGAATGCAATATCGACGCAGCGTGGATGTGTGGGCATTGTCTTGAGATGGGAGACGGTGGCATCACCGCCCCAGATGAGACGTGCCTGACATCTGGCCGAGAGTTGGGCCGTAATGTCGTCATTCCGCGGATAGGTCACCAACCGGTTCATGCTGGCCACCTGTTTGTGGGTGGGAATCGCGAAAAGGCGCGTGATCTCCTTGCAGATCACGTCCACCTGCTCGAAGTCTCTATCGGGTATCCTGACGATATTCGCATTGCCGGCCAGCAGACCAAACGCGAACGAATAGGCAAAATTGACCGGCACATTGGCCGGCGCGATATGCAGGATCAGTCCGCGTCCAAGCCGCGCGTGGGCTGTATCGAAATCACGTGCAAGACGCGCGAGATTGGCCGTGCGGCACCAATATCCAAATGCGGCAATATCCGGATATTGCCTGGCTTCGGGCAATGCGAGCAGTGCTTTCGACAATGCGGAAAGAAAGACCGTGGCGGCTTCGGAATACGGCCTTTGTGGCCGCGTGACCAAACTGTCGAGCGGTCCGCCGACGCGGATATTGATGGGCAATTGTGCGATCTCATTCATATGTATCGCTACAGCCTCTGACCTCAGCCTTGGCAACGCGGCCGGCTATCGAGAAGTATTTGCCCTGGCGCCCGCAGGGGCAGTCGTCCTCGCCCTCGATCTGTCCCATATCCTCAGTCAGCAGCGCATGGCCGGGATAGCTTCTCGGAATCATCGACAGAACCTCGATGACGCCTTGTTCTCTGTGACGGGCGACACTGAAATCCTGCGGATTGCGGACAATGACATCGGCGTAAACAGGTGCATGCAGATGTCCGGCCTCGCACTCCATGAAGATCGATCCGGTCTGCTCGACCATTCCGTAGTAGTTCACAACCCGGCCGATCCCGGCACAATCCTGCATCGCCGCGTTGAATGCAGCACTGTCGACTGCCTGATCCTGCAGTTTCTTCCAGCCGCCACCATGCAACAGAATGCCCTTGTCGATAGCAAGGCGTTTCCCCATCGCCTTCAGGTTCATGTAGAAGTGCTGCCAGATCATGAAGGTGAAGCCGAACAGAAATATCGGTTGACCGGCATGGCGCTCCAGGAAGGAGTCGATGGCGATCATGTCCAGATTCATCTCCGCATCGAGGGCATAGGTTACATCCTGACCAAACATGGAGAAACCGAGTATCCCCGAACCGCGTGCCGAAAAGGCATTTCGATCACGAAGGACACTCGGTGAATCGATAACCAGCATCGGCAATCGCTTCTTTCCCAGCAGTTCGGTCATCAGGCGTGCCAGGATCTTGCTTTGCAGCGACGCCGTTTCCCGGTCCAGGAATATTCGTGATACCTGCTGCCCCGTTGTCCCCGAAGAGGTCATGGTCTTGAAGACCTGATCCTTGGGCACACTCAGAAGATCGAATTCCTTGAACATGCGAACCGGAATAAAGGGGATGTCCTGCAAGTGTTCGACTGGTTTTTCAGGGTCTGTCGTCAGTTTCAACATGCGATCATAGGGCTCGCATTGCTGCCGATGCCAGTCCGTGAGCGCGCGCAAGGCCTCACCAAGAGTGTCGGTCTTCTGACGAGCCGGCATCCCATAGGGTTCCAGATCCAGCCAATGGGTATAATCGGGTGACATCATGCCAGAACGCCTTTCGCGCGGGTATCCAGCAAGCCATATTGAACCTTGCCAGACTCCGCGCGAGGCAAGTCGGCGAGATCGAAGACCGAAATGGCTGTCGGGCTGATTTTCAGGTCAGTCGCCAAGCTCGTCTTGATCTGCTTGGCGGCGTCAACCGTTGCTTGCAGCAGATAGATAGACAGATGGTCATCTTTTCCCGCGCAAGCCACATCGAAGCCCGCGTCCTGCAAACGGCTTTCCACATCCTGCAAGTTGATGCGATTGCCGAAAATCTTCAAAAACCGTTTCAGCCGCCCAACTATGTAATAATCGCCCTCGTCATCCCGCTTTGCGATATCACCTGTTCTAAGCATGCCATTGAAGTCATCGCCCCTGCCTAGATCTGCATGGCCTTCGGCATATCCCATCGAAACATTGGCTCCACGATAGATCAGTTCACCGGCAGTATCGGTTTCATCGATGACAGCGCCGTGGTCATCTTCGAGCGAAAATTCACCACCTGGAATAGGCTTGCCGATGCAACCTGCCTTTGCATAAGCCATATCGGCGGCAAGATAGGACATCCGGGCCGTTGCCTCGGTTTGTCCGTACATGCTGAAAAACCGCATGCCCTTGTCAGCACAATGACTGGCAAACTCCTGTGTCAGCTCCTTGTCCATCCGCCCGCCGGCTTGCGTCATGGTGCGCAGGCTTGGCAGCTCCATGCGTCGGAATCGCAGCTTCTTCAGCATTTCATAGTGGTACGGAACGCCGGAGAAGTAAGAGCAGCTGGAAGCCTCCATGAAGTCCCAGAAGGCCCGATCAAACAGCGTCTTGCTGGTAACGGCGATCGTGCTGCCGGCAAGAATGTGGCTGTGTATGACAGACAGACCGTAGGAATAGGTTGGCGGCAAGCTGGTAATGGCGATATCGTCAGGCGTGATGTCGAGATAGCTGCAGATCGACCGGGCATTACTGCTAACGTTGGCGCGGGAGAGCCGTACAAAGCGAGGACTGCCGGTACTTCCCGACGTTGCCAGCAAGAGCGCAAGGTTATCATGGATTATGTAGTGCTCCGATGACCGCAACGCCAGCAATTGATACCCGGAATGGGACATGACGACGGAGCTATCGGCAAATTCGCTGGCGCGGCTTTCTGGAAGCCAGATGAAATGCGGCTGATAAACGTCTGCCAGATGATGCAGCTGTGCCATCGGCAGGCTTGCGCTGATCATCATCGGGACGGCCCCGGTTTTCGCAAGCGCCACATAACCCGCAAGGCCACCCGCATCATTGTCGCATAGGCAAATCACCAGACGATGTGCAGTATCTCCAAAACCCGGACACCGGCAAATCGCATCGAGATCCTGCGGGCGGACATAGGTGCCGTCGCTCATCTTCAGCAAAGGTCGGTCCTGATACCTTGTATCGATGTCAGCGAAGATATCGCTTATGTCCGCGGTGGTCATCACTGCAAGCTTCTCGTTCTCCTCAAGGTGATCTCATGACGGTGCGCCATGGCTCCTCTTGGTGAAAAATTGAAAACGCCTCCTGCCTGGCAGATGACGGTTCCATTATTTGGTGCGCCGTAGAAATCCATCCGGCGAAACTGTGATCTGCAGTTTGTTTTCGATCGATTTGTCGATTTCGAAATCGCCATTCTGTGCCAGATAGGCATGCACTGCGGTCTTGGGATTGTTGCCCTTGCCCCAAGGGCGATCAGCAGAGAGATGTTCAGGTGCATCCTCCACAATTGTGTCACTGACAATGCAGTAATTGCCGACCGTCACGAGCGGCGCATATGCTTCAAGCTCTCGCAAGACATGGTCATGCGTGTGATTGGAATCGAGGCAGACCATGATGCTGTTGTAGTCCGCAGCAAATGCACGCACCTGATCGACGATAGACGTGTCGATGCTGGAGCCTTCAAGCATGTGTATGCGGGGGGACATTGCATGTGCTTCAATTGCACTGCGGTTGTGTGGCCTGATCTCGATGTCGACTGCCAGAACCTTGCGCTTTGGCACCCGTGGATCAAGCCGTTCGCCATTCTCGAACGCATCGCAATAGTCCAGCAGTGCCAGCATGGACGCGTTGGAAATCAGCGACCCGCCATGGGCAATGCCGGTCTCGATAATGAGATCCGGACGCACGTCCCAGATGATTTCCTGGAAAGCGAGGATGTCTTGGGGAAATTGTATGATCGGACGCCCGAGCGCACGGAAATTATAGGTGTATCTGTGCTTTGCAGAGGCAAGATTCCACTCGAGTGACTGTTGCTGGAAATCCTTGTCCGCGCCAAGTCCAGCAATGTTTTCCCTGACCTCGTCCTGGAATTCTTTGTGCATCCGGTGGTTCTCACTCATTTCGTTTCGCAGAGACCGCGCAACCAGGGTTTTCACACCCCGGTTGGTCTCCGGATCACGCCTATCCTTGGACATGTCCAAGCAGACCAAATTCACCTAACGGTCTAGGTTGTCATCCTTGAGTGAGGCTTGTGGTGGGCGCTTCGGCAAAGCGCCCACCGTTTCAGGCAGCCGAACCCTTCAACTGGTTATGCTTGCGTTGGTTTGCCGCATCGACAAGTTCTCGGACCACCGCCGCCACACGCGCGATATCGGCGTCGGTCATGTCGTGATAGCTCGGCAGGTTGATCGCGCGGGTGGGGATATCCCATGCATGGACGTTATCCGGGCGCGGGGTAAACATCGGCAGGCTGGAGAGCGGGTGGAAGAACACGCGGGCGTCGATATTGGCCGCGGAAAATGCCGCCTGGATGACTTCGCGCTCGATGCCAAGCGAGCGGTCGAACACAGCTGTCGGCATCCATGCGCCATTCACGGTGCCTGAAGGTTCCGGGTTCAGCTGCACACCTTCGATAGCGTCGATATGGTCGCGATAGCGTCCGAAAATCGCGCGCTTGCGTGCGATCAGCGCATCGATCCGCTCCATCTGGCCGCAGCCGATGGCCGCCTGGACATTCGACATCTTGTATTTGTAGCCCACCATATCGGGCCAGAACTGCTTGGTCTGCGCTTTCGCCCGGCCGTGATTGCTGAGCGTCAGAACATGGTTGAAGAGCGCCTCGTCATTGGTGACGAACATGCCGCCTTCGCCGGTGGTCACGGTCTTGGTGCCATGAAAGGAAAAAGTGCCGAAGGCCCCACGCGCGCCTGCGCGTCGACCGTCCCTGAAGGCCGAACCGATGGCTTCGGCTGCGTCTTCGATCACCGGAATGTTGTGGCGGCTGGCAATGGCTTCCAGCGCATTCATATCGCAGAGATTTCCGTAGATATGCGTGGCGATGATCGCGCGTGTTCGCGGTGTAATCGCCTGTTCCACCTTGGTCGGATCCAGACACCAGCTGACAGGATCGATATCCACCATCACCGGCGTCGCGCCCAGATGATGGATCGGTGCCGCCGTCGCGATCCAGTTCGTGTCGGCCAGGATCACTTCGTCGCCGGGTCCGATGCCAAGGGCGGCCAGCCCCATATGCATGGCGCCGGTGCAGCTGGATGTCGCAATCGCAAAACCGGTGCCGATATGCGTGCGGAACAGGTCTTCGAAGCGAATGATGTAGTCGTAGCACTTGGCGCCCCAGCCGGTCGCTGCGGCATCGGCGGCATAGCGCGTCTCAAGCTCCGTGATGGAGGGCTTTGTATAGAGAATGCGCTCTGGCGCTCTGGCGTTCATGTCAGCGAACCTGATCGCGCTCGGCTTCCGATATCTGGCTCTTGCCAGTCACGACGAAGACCGGTGCAATGATCGAGCGCATAACATTATAGAACTCCTGCGCTGTCTTGGCATTGCCGATAAAGCGATCCACCAGCAGGAGCGAACCATGCAGGCCACGACGCTTGTCGTCCGGCAATTGCGGGTAATATTGCGGCCTGAACAGCGCAATAAGCTGCTCGCCGCCTGGCATCTTCTGCAAGGCAGCATGATAAGACCGGCACTTGATCTCAAACGCTGTGCGGTCGTGTTCCAGCATGCAATCGAAAACACAGGCGCGCACAAAGGCTTCGTTAAAGCCGTTCCAGGCGCTGCCGAGTTCGGCAAGAACGCGTGCCTGCACTTCGGCGATGGCAGCGGTCAATCCGATGCCGCCATCCAGCGGAAATCCTTCAAGCGCGGAGCGGACGGGCACGGGCGTATACGGCTTGATGCTGGCCGCCGACATTGGCCGGTTGGCAAGGGCAAGCCCATTGGCAAACAGCACAACCCGCGCTGCCCATTCATAGCGTGGCACGGTCGTCAGCCAGCTGGATGCCACTTCCGCAGAGCGGATCGTCTCGATCAGGCTTTTTTTCAAGGCCCCGTGAAACAGACCAAACGGCATTTTCGGCGTCTGGTTGCCATCGGTCCACTGGAAGAAGGCATCCAGCATCTTGGCCTTGTCCATCATGGAGAAATGATGGGTCACCGGCACCGGAACATTGGCTTTGATCTCGCGTGAGGCATCGTTGGAGATCGCAAAGGCGTTCCACCCAATGGCATCCGCCTCCGGATAGGTCGCTTCCACATATTCGATTGCCTCCGGCATGTCGGGCTCAAGCATATCGTCGGGATAGACCAGCGTAACCCAGTCACCGGTTGCAGCGGCAATCGTGCCCAGCCAGAATTGGCCTGCTGTAATTTCAGGCGGAGCGGGCGGCAGGATCAGCAACCGCGGGTCGTTCTCAGCCAGTTCGTAAAGCGCAGCAGCTTCAGCGCAGGTATCGCCAAACGGCGCCACGATCACCTGAATGTCTGTCCCCGCTTTCTTGAGCAGCTGTTTTGCCAGATAATCGGGTGGCGAAAAGCCGGGTTCGACAGGAATGCACACGGAAAGCTTCGGCATGATCGGCCTCATGGTTTTGCCTGTCGCGAAAGGTTGCACAGACGGTCTCGCACGCACCGGCGGCCACATTTGTGGCGTGGGCGCAATTCGGGTTCTTGATCCCATGTAGCGGTCAAAACTGGAGCGAGGCTTAGCTCCGGATGGCCTGATCTGTCGTCACAGCCAATGTTTGCTATCGCTTCCCGGTAGGTGCGAAGTTCTGTAAATCCGGACGCGCGCTGTCAACGTCATAGAGCGCCTTTTGCGCCTCGAAATAATTGCGCGTGCGGCTGATAGCCGGGTCATCGTTCGACGGTAGAATGAAGAGATTGAACCGGTCGGATGACGTGAATTCCTGGGTAAACCGGATCGAGAGGCCCGTATAATCTGCCGAATAGTCTTTCAGCCGGCGCGCCGCGGCCAGCAGGTCCTTGAGGTCTTTCCATCCGGTGCACTCGATCAGCAGTTCCAGTGCTTTCAATATGGCGGCATGCGCCGCACGACCATCGACACTCTCGGGCGCAACGAGTTTCATTCTCAACGAATTGATCGAACCGTCCTGATTGCCTTTGGCGATGAAAAACAGGGAGCCATGGCTTTCCTCGTCCTCTCCCTTGTCGAAGCTCAGTTCGGAGGTGCATTCGTAGCTATCGTCGTTGACCGGGCTCCCGTGCCACCCGGAATTGGGAAATCCCGCATCGTTATACGCTCTGCACAACTCGGGTCCAATGCGTGGCATCTCCCGGGCAAAACCGCTCACCCCGTCACGGTCGACAGAAGCCATAATGTTTTCGGGCATGTTGAAGGTCTCAACCTTGACCGGCTTTCCTTTCAGCGGCGCGGGCGGCACCTCGGGTCTGATCGGGGCCTCGATAATCCATTGCAATCCCAGTTCTGCCATGATCAGGCGGAGGTTCCTGTGATCATTGGCGAGAAGGACGATCGTCGCGATGATAATGGTGAACGACAGAAAAACGGCGACAAAGACCGCCCCACCGGCGCTTTTGCGGTTTGGGGGAGAGCTTTTGGTCTCTTTGCTATGTCTCGCCGAAGGTTCGTCAGGCATCTATCTGTCAAAACATGGGAAGCTGAAGTATGTCAAAACGCTTTCGCCGAATTCTATGGTCTATTCTATAGGAAAGGGTGGTGATAATTAGAATTCAATTATAGATAAATTTAAGTATTGAATGCAGTCGTAATTCTCTCGAATAGACTATGTGGCGTCTATTTTCAGCAGAATGCAACCCGTCGCACAAGCAAAATCGGCCCCCGCAAAGTTTTGCAGGGGCCGATTTTGAAATGTCTGATTGTCCGCCGATCAGGTGCTCATGGCGCCTGGGCCGGGAATTGCACCCGGCGGGCACTTGCCCATGATGATCATGCCAAGCACTTCGTCCTTGGTCACGTCCTCGGTCTTGGCGCTTCCCACGACCAGACCGTTCTTCATCACAAACACGCGGTCGGCCAGATCGAACACGTCATGGATGTCGTGGCTGATCAGGAAAATGCCGATGCCATCGGTTTTCAACTGCTTGATCAGTTCTCCAACCTGCGCAGTTTCCTGCGGGCCAAGAGCTGCCGTCGGCTCGTCCATGATCAGGATGCGGGCATTGAACAGGATGGCGCGGGCGATTGCCACCGACTGGCGCTGACCGCCCGACAGGGCTTTGACCGGCTCCTTGAAACGCTTGAAGTTGGGGTTCAGGCGTCCCATCACTTCACGTGCCTTGGCCTCCATCGCCACGTCGTCCAGCGTGCCCCAGGGGGTCTGCAGTTCACGGCCGAGATAAAGGTTTGCGGCAGCGTCGACATTATCGGCAACGGCCAGCGTCTGGTAGATCGTTTCGATGCCATATTCCTTGGCATCGCGCGGATTGCGGATATCGGCGGCTTCCCCATTGATCCTGATATCGCCGCTGTCGCGCTTGTAGGCGCCGGAGAGAATCTTGATCAGGGTCGACTTGCCGGCACCGTTATGGCCAAGCAGGGCGACCACTTCACCGGGGAAGAGGTCGACGGATGCCTTTTCGACAGCGTGGATCCCGCCGAAGGCGATGGAAATGTCTTTCATTTCCACGAGGGGAGTGCGTTGCTCCATCATATTTGGAACTCCTGATTACTTGGCGCGAGCACGGTAGACGGTGTCGAGCCAGACGGCGAGAACGAGGACGACGCCAACGACGATACGTTGAAGCGGCGAGTCGATGCCGAGCAAGACCATGCCTGATTGTAGAGATTGCATGACCAGAGCACCCAGCATGGCGCCGGCAATTGTGCCGCTGCCGCCTGCAAGAGATGTGCCGCCGATCACGGCTGCCGCGATGGTATAGAGCTCATCCAGTTCGCCCTGGGCATTGGTTGCAGCGTTGAGGCGTGCGGTCGAGATTGCAGCGGCCACGGCGCACAGCATGCCCATGAGCGCAAAGATCTTGACGGTCACCCAGCGCGTTTTGATACCGGCCAGTTCTGCAGCTTCCGGATTGCCGCCGATGGCAAAGACGTAGCGGCCAAAGCGAAGACGCGTCGAGATGAAGGTCATCACCACGCCGATGCCGAGCGCGATCAGAACGGGAATGGCAATGCCGTGCGCGATAAACAATCCACCGTCCGGAGCGACGATGCCGTTTGCCTCGGCATAACGCCGGGCAATGGCCTTCGGCCAGGGATAGCTGTTGAACACCCATACAGCGCCAATCACGATGCCGCAGCCAAGAGCGACGAGGAAATACTCGGCCCAGAGCGGACGCAACGGAAAGCCGAAGCGATGACGTTGCTTGCGTGAATTGAGCAGCGCTGCAACGATTGCCACGCAGGCAATCACGCCGACGACCCAACTCGCGACTTCACCGATCGATCCGGTGGTTCCGCCGCCCATAAGCCGGAAGGTCGCGTCCATGGGGGCGACTGTTCGGCCGCTGGTCACGAACCATGTTCCGCCGCGCCAGACCAGCAGGCCGCCCAGCGTCACGATAAAGGATGGCACCGCCATATAGGCAATCACCGTGCCTTGCAGCATGCCGATCATGCCACCGACGGCCAGACCGCAGCCAAGCGTGATGATCCAGGTCAGCGGATTTTCAAAGCCCAGAAACTGCGGCAGGATCTCGGCCTGCATCACGCCCATGATCATGCCGGTAAAGCCCAGGATAGAGCCTACCGACAAATCGATATTGCGTGTCACGATGACAAGCACCATGCCGGTGGCCATCACCGATACGGACGCCGTCTGGACAGACAGGTTCCACAGATTGCGCGGTGTCAGAAACAACCCGCCCGTCATCAGGTCGAAGCCGACCCAGATCAGGAGCAAGGCACCGATCATGCCGAGCAGTCTCGTGTCGAGTTCCGTCGCGCGCACGAAGCGGGCAACAGGTCCACCGACCGAAGACTTGGGTTTTGTTGAAGAGACAGAAGTATTCATTTCGGCCATAGGATTGCCGTGCCCCACATGCTTGAACCGCCTTTGAGCCCCGTTCGGGTTGAATGGCTGGCGGTCCGAAAATCTCATAATGAGACGCTGTTGCGCCCTTGTCGGTTTCGGTGTCCCCTAGAGGAACATCCGAGCATCGCATTCGCACAGGCGCCGCAGCCTTTCTGGACTGCGGCGCCTGCCCGGAAAACCGGATTGAGGTCCGCTTAATCGCAGACGGAAACCGAGCCGGCCTTGACGCCCTGGCAGACTTCTTCCTTGGAGATCCAGCCTGCGTCGACAACGACGTCGAGATTGTCCTTGGTAATCGGAACTGGCTTCAGGAAGACCGACTTCATGGCAACGCCCTTCGGGCCACCGGAGAAGTCTTCAACGCCTGGAATTTCGTCCATGGTCTTGCCTTCGGCAAGCATCACGGCGATTTCGGCTGCGTTCTTGCCGAGTTCGCGTGCGTCCTTCCACACCGAAACCGTCTGTGTGCCGAGTGCAACGCGGTTAAGCGCAGCCTGGTCACCGTCCTGGCCCGATACTGGAACAGAACCGGCAAGGCCCTGAGCGGAAAGTGCCGCAACAACACCGCCGGCGGTGCCGTCATTCGAGGCGACAACGGCATCGACATTGTTGTCGTTGGCGGTCAGAAACTGCTCCATGTTCTTTTGGGCATTTTCCGGCTTCCAGCCGTCCGTGTAGGCTTCACCGACATTCTTGATCTTGCCGCTGTCGATGGCATCCTTGAGGACTTCCATCTGGCCGGAGAACAGGAAGTCGGCATTCGGATCCGAAGCGGAGCCCTTGATGAAGACATAGTTGCCTTCAGGCTGGACCTTGAACACTTCGCGAGCCTGCATGCGGCCCACTTCCTTGTTGTCGAAGGTGATGTAGAAGGCGGCTGGGTTCTCGATCAGGCGGTCATAGCCGACGACCGGAATTCCCTCTGCGCTGGCTTTCTCGATAGCCGGTCCAATAGCGTCGGAATCCTGAGCCAGAACGATCAGTGCAGTTGCGCCCTGCGAAATCAGCGATTCAACGTCAGTCAACTGCTTGGCTGCAGACGACTGTGCGTCAGCTGAAATATACTTTGCGCCAGCGGCCTCGAGGGCTGCCTTAATGGCGCCTTCGTCGGTTTTCCAGCGCTCTTCCTGAAAGTTAGACCACGATACGCCGACAACGACGTCTTCCGCGAACGCTGCGGTATGCATGGCAACGACGACGGCCGTGCTGGCCATCAGCTTGATAAGGCTCTTCATGATGTCCTCCCAAATGACAAAGCAACCACCAACTCCCCGGTGGCTACTGCAAGGTCTGTCGAAAAACTTATTTTTTCTCGACAGTCGAGAAATTAAATGTCAGATAAATCCGGGGCTGTCAACAAGAGCGGGCGAGGTTATAGAAGCCGGCCGGACAGTCCCGGGAGAAGCGCCGCGTAAGCCTGTCGATAGGGAGGGGACCTAGTGATGCTTGCCAAGTCGAGCACCGAATTGGTCCGGCTGCAAAACAGCATATTGGTACTGAAGGCAGTTCGCCGGAAGGGCCAGCTTTCGCATACTGAAATTGCAGACATCACACATTTGTCCTCGGCCACGGTCTCGGCCATCACAGCCGATCTCGAGCGCGCGCATATTCTGCAAAAGTCGGAAGCACAGGCTGCGGCGCGTCGCGGGCGTCCCCGTGTACTCTTCACGCAAAGACGCGACATCGCCTATCTCATCGTGATCATCATCTCTTCCGACGCCATGCAATATTCCCTTGCGGATTATTCCGGGCGCCTGATCGACCGTTTCGTCGAACCGCGTGTCGAGGGAGGCGCAGGCGCCTTTCTTCAGGCCATCCGCGACGGTTTGGGCCGGATTGCCGAGCGCTCGCAGATTTCTGCCGAACAGGTTCGGGCCATTTCAATCAGCAGCAAGGGCATCGTCGAGCCCAACGAACCGGTTTTGATGTGGTCGCCGGTGCTTGGCTCTGAACGTGTCGATTTCGCCGAAGGCCTATCGGATCGCTGGCCCTCGCGCATTCTTTTGAGCAATGAGACTTTGCTCGTCGCCCGCGCTCTTGGCCGGCGGGCCGCTCAGGAAAAGGGCAGGGCCTTCAAGGGACTGGCCAGCCTGTCGCTGGGCCACAGCATCGGTCTTGGATTGGCGCTGCGGCGCTCGGTCGATGGACTGGAAGTAACCGCTCCCAATTTCGGTCACATGCTGCATGTGCCCAATGTGGCTCTGTGTCGGTGCGGTGCGCACGGCTGTATCGAGGCCTATGCCGGTTTCTACGCCATTCTGCGCAGCGCCTTCGAGGTCCCAAGAGATACCATCCCGGCCAAATTCGTGCCCTTGGCCGAAGTCGACAAGCTTGCAGCCAGCGCCAGAAATGGCGAACGCCGCCCGGGCTATGCCTTCCGCGAGGCAGGCCTGGCACTCGGCTATGGGCTGTCGCGCGTTCTCAGCCTGAACGGCGGCATGCCAATCACGGTCACCGGACCGGGCGCTCGGTATTTCGACCTGTTGCGCGCGGGGCTGGTCGAGGGACTTTCACAGTCTCAGGTGGTCCGGATGGAGGGACTGCCGGAGATTTCAGTTGCTGCGGACGAACCGCAGCTCGTTTTCGAAGGTCATCTGGAGCGCGCGCTCGACCTCATTGACGAGGATATTGTTTTGACTGTTCCCTAAGCGGGAACAGGGGGAGGGAAGATGAAGTATTTGCAGAGGGTATTGCTATGGGGGCTGGTGGCAGCGGCATCGCCATCGGCGGCCGCTGAGCCCTGGGAGGAACGCACACCAGCGCTGGGCGCCGCCGGCCTGACCGTCTCTGGAGACTTGTCAGCAGAAGAGCTGGCCACCTTGCGGTTGATCGGGGAGGAGCTTTTCAAGGCCCGCTTCACCATGCTGGACGGTGCGGGGCGTCCTGGCGCCACCCAGGCGATCGTGCCCACCAAACGTCGTCACCCGGTGGCCAGCGAATTCAGTCGCACGGCCGGTCTCGACGCCAATTCCTGTGCATCCTGCCACAATATGCCGGTCGCCGGCGGGGCCGGGGACTTCGTCACCAATGTCTTTGTCTCGGAGGGGTTCGAGAGCGCAGATTTCGACACCACCGATCCGCAGTTCTCAAACGAGCGCGGCACCAATCACCTGTTTGGGTCTGGTCTGGTTGAACTCCTGGCCCGTGAGATGACATTAGACCTTCAGGCCGCGCGGGATGCAGCCCTGGAGAAAGCGGCACGATCGGGCGAAAGCCAGCGGGTCCCATTGTCGTCCAAGGGTGTCGACTTCGGCTGGTTGACGGTTCACCCCGATGGCATCGTCGATCTGGAGGATCTGGATGGCGTTGATATGGATCTCGTCATTCGTCCCTTCACCCAGAAGGGCGTGATGACATCGCTGCGTCAGTTCTCGGTCAATGCCATGAACCAGCATCACGGCATGGAAGCATCCGAGCGTTTCGGCTCTCGCTGGACGGGGACCGCCGACTTCGATGACGACGGAACCGCTGATGAAATGAGCGACGGCGATATTTCCGCCCTCGTTGCCTGGCAGGCCGGTCTGCCCGCGCCGGTCCGCATCACCCCGGATAACGAGCGCTGGCGGATCCTGGCCAAGGAGGGTGAACAGGTTTTCGACAAACTCGGCTGTGCCAGCTGCCATCGCCCCAGCCTTCCATTGAAAAGTCTGTCCTTTGCCGATCCCGGTCCAAGCGATGTCGCCGGCACCTTGAACGACACTCAGGTGGAGCAGGTCGCGACCTATGATCTGGCTCTGCTGGAATGGACGAAAACCCTGCCGCGCAACGAAAAAGGCGAGGTTCTGGTGCCGCTTTACGGCGATCTCAAACGCCATGTGATCACCGACAACAGTGTCGAACAACTGGGCAATGAATTGCTGGCCCAGCGCTTTGTCGATCGCAATATTTTCATGACCGCCGAACTTTGGGGCATCGCATCGACCGAACCCTACGGTCATCGCAATGATATCACGACCATGGACGAGGTCATTCGTGCACATGGCGGTGCAGCCCGCACCCCGCGCGATGCCTATATCGCTGCATCCGAAGACGACCGGAACCGCATCATTGCCTTTTTGAAAACGCTGGTGATCACGCCATGAAAAATCATTTCAGTTTACCCGTCATTGCATTGGCCATCACGGCTTTCGCCTCCTCCGTTGTCGCGGAAGACGAGAAGCCCTTCGCAGGCGACGTGCCGCGCTTCAACGAAGAGGCCTTGGCGGCCGGCATTGATCATTCCTACACCGGCGGCTGGGAATTCTTCGTCGGCGGCGGTGCGGCGAGCTTCGATTGCAACGGCGACCGCATGCCCGATCTACTGCTGGCCGGCGGCACGAGCGCACTTGGTCTCTATGTGAACCGGAGCGCCGCTGGCGGAGCATTGAAGTTCGAAAAGGTTACCCTTGATCTCACCGAACGCGACCTGAAATCCGTCCTTGGCGCCTATCCGGTCGATATCGACAATGACCGCCATCCGGATCTCGTTCTCCTCCGACTTGGCGAAAATATCGTGCTGAAGGGCGCTGCAGATTGCCGTTTTGAAAAGGCCAATCGTGCCTTCTCGCTCGCAGGCGGGCGCGACTGGACGACAGCCTTCTCCGCCACCTGGGAGGCGGCTGCGCACTATCCCACCCTTGCCTTCGGCAACTATGTCGACCGCAGCGCGCCCGGCACGCCGTTTGGCACATGCAGCCCCAACGAGTTGATGCGCCCCACGGCAAACAAGGAAACTCCGGACTATTCCGAGCCTTTCAAGCTCGATCCGAGCTATTGCACGCTCTCCATGCTCTTTACCGACTGGAACCGCTCTGGCCAGCCTTCGCTCAGGGTCACCAACGACCGGCAATATTATAGAGGTGGCAAGGAGCAGCTCTGGCAGATCGATCCGGGCCGTCCCCCACGCCAATACACAACCGCGCAGGGCTGGGCGTCGCTGAAAATCTGGGGCATGGGCATCGCCCAGGCCGATCTGAACGCTGATGGTCTGCCGGAATATGCGCTGACATCCATGGGCGATACCATGTTGCAGACACTGGATGACGAGGCCGAGGAGGACCGCCCCACCTATCGGGACATTGCCTTCGAGCGCGGCACCACCGCACATCGCCCTTATGCAGGGGATGATCGCCGACCCTCCACCGGCTGGCACAGCCAATTCGCCGATGTGAACAACGATACCAATCTCGACCTCTTCATCGCCAAGGGCAATGTCGAACAGATGCCGGAATTTGCCTCTTTTGATCCCGACAATCTGTTGCTGTCGGATTTCGCCGGCAAATTCCAGGAAGAAGGAGACGCAGCCGGCATTGCCCTTCGGACCAAGGGCCGCGGAGGTCTGGTGGAAGATTTCAATGCCGATGGCATGCTCGACATCCTCGTCGTCAACCGCAGCCAGAAAGCCAGCCTGTTCCGCAATCTGGGCGCCCGCACGGACTGGGGCTACCGCCCACTGGGCAACTGGACCAAGATCGAACTGGACAATGGCGAGATCAATCCGAACGGTATCGGTGCCAGGATCAACGTTCGTGCCGGCACACTCACGCAGGTCAGAACCGTGCAGGTCGGTGGCGGTCATGCCTCGGGGCAGTTGGGCTTTACCCATCTCGGGCTGGGCGTGAATGAGCGCGCGGTCGTGCGCGTTCAATGGCCTGATGGAGAGTGGAGTCCTCCCTATCGGATTTTCGCCAATCAGCACGTGGTCATCCGCCGGGGCGCAATAGCCGCCAAATACTGGTTCTCCTCAAGGCGGAACCTGCCGTAGTCGCTGATCTTGGGCGCCCCACATACGAGTTGCGTCTTTTTTAGGTCTTACTTGTATAAATGTGCCGTGGTGGTAACCTGAGTTAACCTTCGAGCAAGGAATTAACCATAAGACTTGGGGTATACGACGGATTGGACACACAAACGCGTGGTCCGCATATGGCATGACGCCGCACCGTTGTACCGGTTCTGGCCCGGTATGTTTTCATTAAAACAGTCTCAGGATTGATCTTTGGTGAGAACGGCTTTGCCTGCCGAGGAGTGATCCCCGGCACGGCGAAAACCCGCAATCTCACACAGAAAACCCTGATTGGTGTGGCCGCGCCGATGCCGAAAGGCATCGCGAGTGCTTGAGGACTTTGTGCTTGAACGAGGGGCAATCGACAGACAAGGCGACCAACACCCAGGCGGGCGGCCTGCGTGAACGGTTGCGCTTTGCCGGCTTCGATGCGCAAGCAGGCGAATGCCTGCGCTTGCACCGTTCCTTCATTGAGCCCTTTGTCAAAGCCGGCCTTCGTGACCTTTTCCACCGTTTCGCCAGCTTTCCGGATGCCGCCGCCTGTTTCACGTCTGAACAGCAGTTTGATCGTTTTCAGGACCTTCTGACCTCCCATTGGGATGTCCTGACGGATGCGCGCTTCGACGCACTGTATGCCGAGCGGGCCAAAGTGCTGGCCGATACCGAAAGTCGCCTTGGGCTCGATCCCCGCTGGCGCGTGCTTGGCCATGCCGTCGTGCTCGAGCATATCCTCACCGGTATCATGGCGGATCTGGGCAGCAGACGTTTTCTTTCATCGGCCAAGCGTCGCAACAACGAACTCAACAGTCTTGCCCACGCGCTGCTGCGTCTGGTCATGGTCGATGTCGACATCGCCGTTTCGCTGCGCTTCAACGAATTGCGTCAAAAGCACAAACGCGATCTGGCCGATCAGCGCAAGCATGACCGCGCAGATGTCGTCAATGCCTTCGGTGCCGTACTGGAAGCCTTTGCCGATCGTGATCTGAGCCGCCGCGTAGAGGGCGAACTCCCACGGGAATACAAGGGTCTCGCGGAGCAGTTGAATAACGGCATGGAAGAAATCCAGTCCGTTTTCACCCAATTCGACGAGCGCGTCGCCGTTGTCGAGGCGCAGATCGCAAAGACCCTGGCCAGCACGCAGCGCAACGCAACGCGTGCCGATACCCAGCTGCGTCTTCTCTCCGACACATCGTCGGAACTGGAAGACATGACCAGGCGCGTTCGCGAAAGTGCGGATCGCTGTCAGGTGGCAGAAAAAGCTGCCAGCCAAACGCGCAGTTCCGTTGAAGCAAGTGGTCAGGTCGCCGGCCGCGCAATTAGCGCCATGGCCGATATCGAAGCCTCGGCCGAACAGATCGGCAAGATCATCGGCTCGATCGACGAGATTGCCTTCCAGACCAATCTGCTGGCGTTGAACGCCGGTATCGAAGCCGCGCGCGCTGGCGATTCCGGCCGCGGTTTTGCGGTCGTTGCCCAGGAAGTGCGCGCACTTGCGCAACGCTCCGCAGAAGCCGCACGCGAAATCAAGAACCTTGTTGCGACGACCAAGAGCCAGGTCGAGGCGGGCGTGGATATTGTTGGCCAGACCCAGAAGGCCATCGGCGAGATTGCCGGACAGGTCGCCGGTATCAACGACACTGTCTCCATTCTGGCCCGTGGCACCGGAGAGCATGCGCAGGATGTCGATCGTGTCGCAGGTACCATCCGCGAGATCGGAGCCGGCGCCCGCGAGCATGCCCATGAAACAGAAGCGGCTCGCGCCGAAGCGGATGACCTTCAGACTGTCATCCTTGAATTGGGTGAAACAGTACGTCGCTTCCGCATTCGCCGCCGCGAAACGGTCACGGCCCGCCGGCCGGAAATAGCCCTTGCAGCCAATGGTGCACAGCACTCCGAGCTGTCCGGTTTCAATCGCGCCGACCCCGCGGTCGCGTTTGTTTCCTATGACGACGAGAATGTCTTTCCCGCCCAGATAGCGGGGTTGGCGACGTGAGGGGATTATTTACCACATTCGTATACACAGGAAGAAGGCGAACACGAAATGCGTCAGAAGGCGGCGGTTCACTGCTTCTGACACGGCTTTTCGCGAGCGCATGACATCCGGGAACGGAAGACAAGGAAAGAATTGATGGCACCCAAGAAAAGCGCGCAAGGCAGTTTGAAACTGTCCGCTGTGCTGGATCTCAATGAGGCCTCCACGCTTCGTGAAAGCCTTCTGTCTCTGCGTGGCAAGCCGCTGGCGATCGACGCCTCCGAGGTTGAGCGCGTCAGCACTCCATGCGTTCAGGTTTTGATGGCCGGCGCCAAGGCGTGGGAGGAGGACAAGAAGTCTTACTCATTCGCCAGCGTATCGGAGACTTTCACCAAAACTCTACAGCTCATCGGCGTAAATATTGATCATCTGCTCGCGAAGGAGATTCAGCAATGAAGAAGAAGGTTTTGACCGTCGATGATTCGCGGACAATCCGGAACATGCTTCTGGTAACCCTCAACAATGCCGGCTTTGAGACCATCCAGGCCGAAGACGGAATTGAAGGACTTGAAGTTCTCGAAGGTTGCGATCCGGACGTGATCGTCACGGACATCAACATGCCGCGTCTCGACGGCTTCGGCTTCATCGAAGGCGTTCGTCGCAACGAAAAATTTCGCGCTATCCCGATCCTGGTGCTGACCACGGAAAGTGATGCCGAGAAAAAGAACCGCGCCCGTCAGGCGGGGGCCACCGGTTGGATCGTAAAGCCATTTGATCCGACCAAGCTGATCGATGCGATTGAGCGTGTAACCGCCTAATACCGGGAACTTCTCCTATGGATATGAACGAAATCAAAGAGATCTTTTTCCAGGAATGCGAGGAGCAGCTCGCCGAATTGGAATCCGGTCTGCTGAAAATGAACGATGGAGATCGGGACCCGGAGACGGTAAACGCCGTTTTCCGCGCGGTTCACTCGATCAAGGGTGGTGCCGGTGCATTCGGTCTTGATGACCTGGTGGCCTTTGCGCATGTCTTTGAAACGACTCTTGATTGCGTTCGATCCAACAAGCTCGAGCCCGGCCCTGAAGTAATGAAGGTCATGCTCAAGTCGGCAGACGTGCTGGCCGATTTGACCAATGCCTCCCGCGACGGAACTTCGGTTGAAGCATCCCGCTCCGCCGGCCTCGTCAAGGAGCTGGAAGCGCTTGCAAATGGGGAGGCGCTGCCGGCGTCTGCACCGGCCGCAGCAGCGCCCGCACCGGCTGAAGCCGCAGCCCCGGCGCCTGCACCGACGGATGACAGTGGCTTCCAGCCCGTTCCGTTCACATTCGATGAGTTCGGTGGCGATGACGAAGCATCGGCCGCAACGACCTTCGACATCAGTTTCAAGCCACGCGCTGACCTCTACTCCAAGGGCAATGATGCGACGCTGCTTTTGCGCAATCTGTCCAAGCTTGGCGAGATGAGCATCAACTGCAACATGGATGACCTGCCGTCCCTGGCGGACATGGATCCAGAAGCAGCTTATTTCAAATGGACGATCCAGATTTCGCCTGAAGCGGGTGAAGAAGGAATTCGCTCGGTCTTCGAATTCGCTGAATGGGATTGCGAACTTGAAGTGACGGCGCGCGAAGAGACGGACGAAAGTGCAGCCAAGGAAGAACTTCCTATGGTGCCAGTACCTTTCGATCTCTCTGCTCTCGACGATGACGGACCGGCTGAAAGCGACACGGCGCAGGCTGTTGCCGCCGCACAGACTGCGACGGATGTGGTCAATGCGGCTGCAAGTGCGGCAGCAAGCCCGTCAAAGGCCATGTCTGCTGCAGCCGCCGCGGCCGCCGCTCAACAGAACAATGCCGCCGCCGCTGCCGCCAATTCATCGGCTGGCCAGACCATCCGCGTCGATCTCGATCGCGTCGACCGTCTGATCAACCTCGTCGGCGAGCTTGTCATCAACCAGGCCATGCTCTCGCAGAGTGTGACCGACAACGACAACAATGGTTCGTCCACTGTCAATATGGGCCTCGAAGAGCTGCAGCAGCTCACCCGCGAGATCCAGGACTCGGTCATGGCCATCCGCGCGCAGCCGGTGAAGCCGGTCTTCCAGCGCATGTCGCGTATCGTCCGCGAAGTGGCCGATATGGTCGGCAAGTCGATCCGCCTGATCACCGAAGGTGAAAACACCGAAGTGGACAAGACGGTCATCGACAAGCTGGCCGAGCCTTTGACCCACATGATCAGAAACGCCGTCGACCATGGCGTTGAAACACCTGAAAAGCGGACTGCCGCCGGCAAAAACCCGGAAGGCACCGTCAAGCTGACTGCGAAACACCGTTCCGGCCGCATTGTCATCGAACTGGCTGACGACGGCGCCGGGATCAACCGCGAACGCGTCAAGCAGAAGGCCATCGACAACGAACTCATCGCTGCCGATGCCAATCTGACGGACGAGGAAGTCGACAATCTGATCTTCATGCCGGGCTTCTCCACGGCGGACCAGATCTCCGATATCTCCGGTCGTGGCGTCGGCATGGACGTGGTCAAGCGGTCCATTCAGGCGCTGGGCGGTCGTATCTCGATCAACTCACGTCCGGGTCTCGGCTCAACCTTCACCATGAGCCTCCCGCTCACGCTTGCGGTTCTCGATGGTATGGTTGTCACAGTCGCTGGCCAGACCCTGGTGGTTCCGCTGACGGCGATCGTCGAGACACTGCAGCCGGAAGCCGAGAGCATCCACTCCTTCGGCGCCAATCAACGGCTTATCTCGATCCGCAATTCCTTCTGCCCGCTGGTCGATGTCGGTCGCATTCTCAACTTCCGCAGCTCGCAGGCCAATCCGGTGGATGGCGTCGCCCTGCTGGTTGAATCCGAAGGTGGCGGTCAGCGCGCGCTCATGGTCGATGCGATCCAGGGTCAGCGCCAGGTCGTCATCAAGAGCCTCGAAGCCAACTACACCCACGTGCCCGGCATCGCTGCTGCAACGATCCTCGGAGATGGCCGCGTTGCGCTCATTCTCGACGTCGATGCCGTTGTTGCCGCCTCGCGGGGGCAATCGTTGAAACAAGAAATGTCGCTAGCCGTCGCGGGATAAGGTCATGTCGGACGTCGTAAAAACTCTGAGCCAGGGCATACGGGAGCTTATTGCTTTCCGTATCGGCGATCAGGAATTTTGCGTCAACATCATGTCTGTACGCGAAATTCGAGGCTGGACGCCTGCAACGGGAATTCCCCATGCACCGTCTTATGTCCTCGGCGTCATTAATCTACGCGGTGCGGTTTTGCCCATCGTGGATACGGCGAAGAGACTTGGCATGCCGCCCACCCAACCCACGGCACGCCATGTCATCATCGTCGCGCAAGTGAAAAGCCGCGTCATTGGTCTTTTGGTCGATGCCGTTTCCGACATTCTGACAGTTACGGACGATATCATTCAACCAACCCCGGAAGTCTCATCAGACCTCGAAAAGCAATATGCCCGTGGCATTCTCGCCATCGAAAAGCGGATGATATGCCTTATCGAACTTGGTGCACTGTTCCCCGATGCTGAGAGTGAAGCTGCATGAGCATGTTGAGTCAAACAAAAACCCGGTTGAACGATGATGAGGTATTGGCATCTGGCGAATACCCTCTGACGCGCCGCGATCTCAATGAGATTGCTGCAATGATCTATTCGGATGCCGGTATTGCGCTCAACGATTCCAAGGCGTCTCTCGTTTATTCACGGCTGTCCAAGCATATTCGCAACCTCGGCCTGCGTGGCTTCCGTGATTATTGCAACCTGGTGTCCTCGCAGGAAGGTGCAGCCGAGCGTCGTGAAATGCTCTCGCATCTGACCACCAATTTCACCCGCTTTTTCCGCGAAAATCATCACTTCGAGCATCTGCGCGATGAGGTGTTGCCAGGTCTCATCGCCCGCGCCAAGAGCGGCGGGCGCGTGCGCATCTGGTCAGCGGCATCCTCAGACGGTCAGGAACCGTACTCCATCGCATTGACGGTGCTTGCCATGCTGCCGAATGCAGCGGAGTACGACTTCAAGATCCTGGCCACGGACATCGATCCGAAGATCCTGGCAATCGCCCGTCAGGGTGCCTATGACGAACAGGCGCTGGAGACGGTCAGCCCTGCCATGCGCAAGCAATGGTTCAAGGAAGTCGACATCAACGGACGTCGCAAATTCCAGGTCGACGACAAGGTCAAGCGCCTCATAACCTATAACGAGCTGAACCTGATGGCCCAGTGGCCGTTCAAGGGGCCGTTCGATGTGATCTTCTGCCGTAACGTCGTTATCTATTTCGACGAGCCCACCCAGGTGCGCATTTGGAACCGCTTTGCCGGTCTGCTTCCCCAGGGCGGTCATCTCTATATCGGACACTCCGAGCGCGTTTCGGGCGATGCGAAGAACCAGTTCGACAATATCGGCATCACCACCTATCGCTACACCGGAAAATTCGGCGGGAGGGGTGCATGACCAATCCGGCACGCGTTCTTGTCGTCGATGATTCACCTACGATGCGGGGACTGATCTCGGCTGTGCTCAATTCCGATCCGGAAGTGAACGTTGTCGGTCAGGCAGGCGATGCGATAGAGGCCCGTGCGGCCATCAAACAGCTCAATCCGGATGTCGTCACTCTCGATATCGAGATGCCGAACATGAACGGACTTGAGTTCCTCGAAAAAATCATGCGCTTGCGGCCAATGCCGGTGATCATGGTCTCCACCATGACCCATCACGGCGCGGAGGCCTCGCTCACGGCATTGGAAATCGGCGCTTTCGACTGCGTTGGAAAGCCGGCACCCGGCGAGCGTCAGCCCTTCGGTGACCTTGCTGAGAAGGTTAAAGCGGCCGCGCGTTCGGGATGGCGCTACAGCAACAAGCGTGCGGCTTCGCCGCCGCCAGCTGCCAATTCGGCGCCTACCGTTGAATTTCGGGTGGGTCGTAAAATCGTTGCCATCGGCTCTTCTACGGGCGGCGTCGAGGCATTGATCAACGTCTTGCAGAACTTCCCGCGTAACTGCCCGCCCACGGTGATTACGCAGCATATGCCGCCGACATTCACCAAAAGCTTCGCTGAACGGTTGAATCGTCTGTGCGCGCCGGTTGTTGAGGAGGCAACCGATGGAGCGCGCCTGGAGATCGGCAAAATATTTCTTGCGCCCGGTGGAAGCCGTCATTTACAGGTGACGAACGCATCGGCACCCTGCTGCAGGCTGGTCGAACGACCACCGATCAACGGTCATTGCCCGTCGGTGGATGCTTTGTTCGACTCCGTTGCCGAACTCGCTGGACGTAACGCTATTGGCGCTATCCTGACTGGGATGGGCCGCGATGGTGCGTCCGGTTTGTTGAAAATGCGGCACGCCGGTGCGCGCACGATCGGCCAAAACGAAAAAACGTGCGTCGTTTACGGCATGCCGCGCGTTGCCTATGAGCTGGGTGCCGTAGAGCACCAACTACCGTTGAATTCCATTGGCGAAGAAATTCTCAAACTTGCAGCCGCCCGAAAAGAAGGTATCGACTAATGTCTATCGCAGAAAAAATTAAAGTTCTGATCGTTGACGATCAGGTTACGAGCCGACTGCTTCTCAGTGATGCTCTGACGCAGCTCGGTTTCAAGCAAATTACTGCGGCAGGTGACGGCGAACAGGGCATGAAGATCATGGCCCAGCAGCCGCATCACCTTGTCATCTCCGATTTCAACATGCCCAAGATGGACGGACTGGTATTTCTGCAGCACGTCCGCGCGAACCCCACCACCAAGAAGGCTGCCTTCATCATTCTGACCGCACAGGGAGACCGTGCACTGGTGCAGAAGGCCGCTCAGCTTGGAGCCAACAACGTTCTCGCCAAGCCTTTCACCATCGACAAGATGAAGGCGGCGATTGAAGCTGTATTCGGAGCATTGAAATGATAGCAGAAGGCGCGGCCAAGCGGGTCCACATTATCCAGGGGGAGTACAAGGTTGTCAGTGATCCAGATGTGGTTCTGTCAACGATCCTGGGATCGTGTGTGGCAGCATGCCTGCGCGATCCTGTCGCCGGTGTTGGCGGCATGAACCACTTCCTGCTTCCAGGCTCGGCCACGCCGGGTGCGGGCGGCGGCGATGCGACACGTTACGGCGTTCATCTGATGGAGTTGCTGATCAACGGCCTCCTGAAGAAGGGCGCGCGGCGTGACCGTCTTGAAGCCAAGGTCTTCGGTGGAGCCAAGACAATTGCGACCTTCTCCAATGTCGGCGAACAGAACGCGGCATTTGCCATGCAGTTCCTGCGCGATGAAGGGATAACGGTTGTTGGCTCCTCCACGGGCGGGGACCATGGTCGAAAGCTCGAGTTCTGGCCGGTCAGTGGTCGGGCACGTCAGTATCCGCTGACGGGTGCAGAGACACAGAAGACGGTGGCACTGGAACAGAAGCCAGTCGTTCCGGTCAGCAAGCCGGTCGAGAGTTCAATCGAGTTCTTCTAGCCCAAGAGGCTGGAGCGTAATGTATGTAAGGGAGACCTCACTCGTGGAAGAAACTTTGCCTGACGTCCTGATGCGTGTGGTTTCCGAATTACATGATGTCGCATATCTGATCGAACGTATCGAACCGCAGGTTCTCGAACTTGGCGGTGAAAAGATCCTGGAGTCTCCCGACAGTCTCAAGATCATGCAAGGCATTGATCTGGCTGTGCAGAAGGCCCGCGGCCTGGCAGAATTCATCGACACGATCACCGGCACGATTTCGGACGATTGGGTCGTGGATGTCTCTACGGCCCTTAGCCTGGTGAAGCTTGCCGAGATGCAGAAATCTCTGGGCGCAGGCTTCCGTCACGGCCATTCGCAGCCCCTCGATAAAGCCTCGGGCGACTTTGATCTCTTCTAGGGAACGAGGCGAATACTGCGGCTGATCGGATGACGGCTTTCGAAGCATAACAAGGTCTTCGGGCGCACCTGTTGTGTCTGACCGACCATCTGTGCTGCGCGATCTACACCAATTCCGCCAGTATCTTGCACTGCATATATGCTCGCGAAACTTGCCTGAACGAAACGCTCGCACAAGTTTCGACTTATATTAGTCTCACTAAGGCAAGAAGCCTTAAACCCTTCGTTAGACGGTGTGAGACAGAATGAATCTGTTAAATCAATTAGTTCAGGTCACTAAAAACCTGGCCGGGCTTGGCCAGGCACGACTGATGGCTCTAGCAGGTGTCGGCATTGTTTCAATCGCCCTCATCCTGGCCGGTGCCATCTATGTCAACAAGCCTGCATATGAAACGCTCTATGTCGGTCTGGAGAATGTCGACCTTAATCAGGTGAGCATGGCGCTCGCCGAGACGGGCATCAACTTCGAAGTCGGCACCGATGGAAAGAGCATCAGTGTGCCCGCAGGCATGACCGGAAAAGCCCGGTTGATGCTGGCCGAGCGTGGCCTGCCCAACAGCGCCAATGCCGGCTACGAGCTTTTCGACAATGTCGGTTCGCTTGGCCTCACATCGTTCATGCAGGAAGTGACCAGGGTTCGCGCTCTCGAAGGCGAAATCGCCCGCACGATTCAACAGATCACAGGTATTGCCGCCGCACGCGTTCACATCGTCATGCCGGATGTCGGCAATTTCCGCCGTGGCGAGCAGAAACCAACCGCATCCGTCATGATCCGCGCCAGTTCGACGACTGGCCGCAAGGCGACCGCCTCCATTCGGCATATGGTCGCCTCGGCGGTACCGGGTCTCGATGTTGAAGACGTCACAATTCTCGATTCCACCGGTCAGCTCCTGGCCTCCGGCGATGAATCCGGTGGCGCTGCCACACGTTCCCTTGGCGTCGTCCAGTCGGTTCAGCAGGAAATCGAATCCAACATCGACAAGGCGTTGGCACCATTCCTCGGCATGGACAACTTCCGGTCCTCGGTCACTGCGCAGCTCAATACCGATACGCAGCAGATTCAGGAAACCATCTACGACCCGGAATCCCGTGTCGAACGCTCCGTCCGCGTGACCAAGGAAGCGACAAAATCGGAGTCACGGCAGCAGGATACCGCTGCAACGGTCGAACAGAATATCCCGCAGGGCGCCCCCGAAGGTGGCTCCGGTGGTCCGGCCTCCTCTGACGAAGCCGACAAGAAGGAAGAGCAGACCAACTACGAAATCAACAGCAAGTCTGTCGCCACAGTCAAGAACGGCTACACGGTAGAAAAGATCTCTGTTGCCGTTGTCGTCAACAAGGGTCGTCTTGCCAAAATGGTTGGCGAACCCGCTGACCAGGCCAAAATCGACGCCTATCTTGCCGAGATGCAGACAATCGTTGCGTCTGCCGCCGGCATTGACGACAAGCGCGGCGATGTGGTCACCCTGACCGCCATGGACTTCCTCGAGAACCAGTTGCTCGAAGAATCCGCGACCGGTCCAGGTGTCATGGACATGCTGAGCCGCAACCTCGGTGGCATCATCAACTCGCTGGCCTTTGTTGCAGTCGCATTCCTGGTCGTCTGGATGGGGATCCGTCCGATGGTTCGCTCGGTGGGCGGCGGAAGCACAGCCAGCATTGCAGCCGGCTCGTCGGAAGAAGGCGCTGGTCTGGAACTCCCCGACTTCTCGCCGGCCATGGCGGGTGGCGACAGCGGCGGGCTCATGGAAGGCTTCGGCTCGGACTTCGGCTTCGACTCGACGGACGATATGCTCGATCTGGACGACGATCCCAATGGCGGCTTCAATCGCCGGGTCAAGGAAGGCCCCGAACGTCGCCTGTCGCGGATGGTGGAGCTCAGCGAAGAACGCGCAGCCAAGATCCTCCGCAAATGGGCCGTCGAAAGAGACAAGGCGGCCTGATCGAGGCCGCAACAATCATCGAAAACCGCGCTTTTCAAAGGCGCGGTTTTTTTGTTTGCGAAGGAATAATGACGGGTCACGCCATAAAATCGCCTTTGTGACCGTCACGGCCGATCGAGCACGGGTGAGACCTGCCGCGCTGACGCTCGTCAATGATTTCATTCGACAAATGTTACCCACGCTTTTTTCTGCTGGCGGGATTGAGCACGGTAACACCCTGAACAATAAGCGTATGGATAGGCTGGCAGGCATGGCATGTTATGCTTGCGGGCTTCTGTGCCCCGTACAGGTTGTAGCCTTTCTAATCATATGACGTAGAATGAACTGATTCGTGGCCCGCTTCGAACAATATAAGATACGCCTTTGGGACGGTGCGGCATCCTGAAGCGCAGTATTAAAAGTGGGTACTGCCGTTTCATCCCGGAGAGGGGGAAACAAGAATGGAAGTGGAGTTTTCGAGAGGTGGAGCGAATTCGAGGCGCACGGCTGTGCCCGGTTCGGAGACGCCGGTTCGGAACCTCACCCGCGAAGAATTGATTGATCGGTTGTCGGTTGTTGTGGGTGTTGCCCATATATCCGCAGCTCTTCAGATGCTGACTGACTATGTCGGTGCTTCGCTTTTCCTTCTGATCCGCCACGAACTCATCCAGGAACAGGGCCTGGGCTCTGTGGTTTCGTCCAACTGGCCATTTGACCTTGTGCGCCGCGTGGAAACGGAACTGGCCGAGCTTCACACGCGCTCGACCGAGCTGGAAAAATGCATTTCGGTTCTCCAGCCCAAATTTGCCTTGCTTCCCGATGATGTCGAGCCCCCCGAAAACGTGAACCGCCAATATTGCTCGATGATGTTCAATGTCGGCCGTTCGCGATATTCCTTCATGCAGCTTTTTCCCTCAGATCTTGTTCTCTCGCCTGAAAAACTGAGGGAAGTGGGACTTCTGGCGAGCTATTGTGTGAGCCTTTCCGAGTACAAGGCCGAGCGGAGCGACCGCGAGTTCGAACTGACCGAGCGCGAACTCGAATGCCTGTTCTGGATTGCCGAAGGCAAGACCAGCGATGAAATCGCGGTGATCCTCGGCATATCCAAAAACACCATCAATAATTACATCACCAGCGTTATGCGCAAGACAGCCACCAAAACGCGCTCCGAGGCGATTGCCTATGCCGTGCGCAATAATCTCGTCTAGGGAGCCGTCCATGAGCCTAACATCAGGACCGTCAGGCGGGGGTCGAAAAGTCGAGATCCAGGCCATGCAGTTGCGGCCTTCCAGCCGAGCCGACGTATTTTCGAAATTTCTCGCCGTTCAAAAAACCTTGAAGGCAAGGTCTTTTGCCGTCTTCAAGCTCACCGCCGGCGGCGCACCGGGAAAACGAAAGCTCGTGTGCGAGATGGACAATACCGATAGCGCCGGCACTGCAACACCGGCAGATGTCGCGCGAGCCTATGGCGACAACCTGCTGTCACATATCGAAATGTCGATGCTGCCTCTCACGTGGTATGCAGAAGACGGTGTGAATATCGTCGACACGGCGGACATGCGGCCTTTCGTGGTGCATTTGAAACCCAGGCTTCTGCCTATCTCCGGCATTGCTTTTCCGGTTCGCCTGGGCGCGATCGGCAATGGCTATGTCATGTTCATCAGCAACAGCGGACTGGATCTGTCGGGCGAAGCCATTCTTGAGGCTCATGGCCGTAGCTGCAAGCTGATGATGGATATGCTGGCGCTCGACGAGCGACGAGCCATACCGGCCGAAACGCTCAGCGACCGTGAGATCGCCTGTCTTCAACTGGCTGGCGATGGTCGCATCAGCGACGAAATCGCTGGAAAGCTCAGCCTGTCGGTGCACACCGTCAACGCCTATCTCGGTTCTGCAACCATCAAGCTTGATTCGGTCAACCGGATCCAGGCGATCGCCAAGGCGATTCGCCTTGGCTACATCAACTGACGGTCAATTCGCTTCATAACGACAAAAAAGCCCCGGCGCTTGACGCCGGAGCCAGTTATCGATGCAGTCCGCGATGCTGTCAGGCAGCGATATCGTTCGTCTTGACGAATCGTGCCTCTTGCAGGCTGCGCGCGAGATAAGCGGTGTTGGAATTCGGATCGCCCATGGGCGTCTGAAAGGCGATGTGGTTGATCTCCAGTCCGGCATGGTCCCTGGTCAGCGTCAGCTTGGCATAGACCGTAATATCCTTGGGCTTGATCTCGATTTCCAGCGTGACTTCAGGAGCCTCGCCCCATTCGAGCTTGTATTCCCCTCCCGCGCCAAAATTGACGGTGCCGGGATGGAAATAGAGCTCTGCTGCCGACGAAACGAGGTCCGCCAGGCTGCTATGGAATTCAAAGCGCAGCAGTGAAATAAGGTCTGCTGCATCTAACAGGCGGAGTTCGGAGGCCACCGGGCTGATCGCTTCCGCAACAATCTTTTCGCGCTGATCGGTATAAGGGCATTTTTTCATTTTATTATGGCAACCGTTGTTTTGGGGCCTGCGCGGCGTAAACACGATGCACGAGTTCCGCCACGGCCTTGTAAAATATCGACGGTATGACGCTATCAACCGAGACTTGCGCAAACATGGAGCGAGCCAGCGGTGGATCCTCAAAAATGGGGATGTCATGCTCCCGGGCGATCTCGCGAATGCGCAGCGCAATCAGGTCCTGACCCTTGGCAATCACCACCGGAGCATCTGATTCTTCGCGCACATAGCGCAATGCCACGGCAAAGTGGGTGGGGTTCGTAATGATCATGGTTGCCCGCGGCACGTTGTCGATCATGCGCCGGCGCGCACGATCTCGCGCAATGGAGCGCTGGCGGGACTTGACGATCGGGTCGCCCTGCGCCTGCTTGTATTCGTCCTTGATCTCCTGCTTGGTCATGCGCAGGTTCGAATACCAGTGGTGTCGGGTCCAGAACAGGTCGACTACCGCCAGCAAGGCTGTGGCCATCAGGATGATGACCAGCACTTCCTTGATGATCGCGGTAAACTTGACGAGAATCACCTGCGGATCGGAAAACATCGCGTCCAGTGTCGCAAAATACTGACCACGCATGAAAACCATGATGATCGCCGACACGATGATGATCTTGAACAGCGATTTGCCGAACTCGACGAAACCGTTCACACTGAAAATACGGCCCCAGCCCTTGATGAGCGAGATGCGGTTTCCCTGCGGACGTATCCTCTCCAGCACGAATTGCGGCATGTTCTGTGCCACCGAGGCTGTCACCCCTGCCAGAATGATCAACAGAAGTGCCGGTGCCAGAACGCCTGCCATTGCCCAGCCCAGATACACAAACAGCGATATGACATCCGAGGCCGTCTCTATCTTCCATTGATCGGGCTGCTCGAACAGGTCGCGCAGGATAGCGCCCAGATGGGCTGCACCGGATGGCAGGAAGAAGACGAAATAGACATAGATGGCGAGCACCGAGACAAAGATCGGCAGCTCGCGGGAGGCGGGAATGTTCCCTTTGTCCGCGGCGTCCCGAAGTTTTTTGTCTGTCGGGTCTTCTGTTTTGCTGTCTTTGTCTTCATCGTCAGACAAAGTCGGTATTCCTTAATCCCGGAGTAAGATGCAGCACGATGCCTCGGCGGCAGCGTCAGCGAAGGGAATCAGGCAGAGATCGCCGGATGGCTGAAAATAGCAACCCGGCCGACTGGGGGCAATCGGCCGGGTTCGTAAGCTTCGTTTATCAACACTATGCCTGAGATCAGGCGGCAGCGCCTTCGCCGCCCTCGGATCCTTCCGTCTCCTTGAGCAGGATCTGACCGGAACCGGCAAGCCGGATGGCTTCCTGGGCAACAGCGCGGCGGGCCAGCGCCACTTCGCGCGGATTGATACCGCCAGTTCCGCCACCGAGATCGGCTTCGATCATGCGGCGCTGGCGAGGGCTGATGGCCGACAACACACATTCCTTGATTTCGTTGGATGCACCGCGAAGCGCCATCGTCAGAATGTCTGCGGAAATGTCGTTGAGCAACATGACGCGGCTGCGCTGCGGCATGGCCAGAAGGTCTTCGAACAGGAAGATCTTCGGGCGAACCTTGTTGACCGATTCCTTGCTGATGGTCTCGAGAGAGTTGAGCAAGGTATCGACCTGCGGCTTGTCCAGCTCGTTCATGAGCTCGGCAACCTTGTTCGAGCCGGTCGAATTCTTCTCTGCTTCGATTTCGTTGATCAGGTCCTGAACGCGATTTTCGATGATCTGCGCAGCCTTGGGGCTGACATTCTTCAGGTTGACCGTACGGTTCATGATATCGGCCCGGCGGCTGTCGGGCAGCTTCATCAGCACCTTGGCACCGAAGGAAGAGGGCATCATGGAAAGAATATAGGCAACAGTCTGGGGATGTTCGCGCATCAGGAACTTGCCGATGAAGTCCGGATCGGCATCCTGCAGGCGGTCCCAGATGGATGCTTCGAAGGCCTGGAACGCGGTCCGCCGACCGAGAAGGCCATCGACCTCCTCAGGTGTCAGGCCTTCTTCGAGAATGCTCTCGATGGCCTTGGCGTTGTCCATGAGACCTGCACCTTCAGTGAACAGATCTTCGAATTCATTAACGAGTTCAGCCAGTTCATCCGGTGGGATGGTGCGAAGCGTTTGCGCAGACGCGATGATCGTCTGCAGCTCCGCCTGGGTGAAATATTTCAGCAGCTTCCCGGCGACGCCCTTACCCATGGCAAGCAGCACGGCGGCTGCTTTATCTGCTTGGGATAGGGGCTTTCCAGCGACCGCGCCGCCAAAATCGTCAAAGTCCATCATGGTCTTTCCCCTCTGGCCCTAATCGGGTCAGTGTACCTTAGTACTCATTACTTCGATCAGTTTCACCCCGAAACGGGTGTCGTCATTCTCCAGGACAGTGATTTCGCCACGGGCGATTCGCCGGCCATTCACCATGATTTCAACAGGTTCACCGATTCGTCTGTCGAGAGCGATAATCGCGCCTTCTTCGAGATTCATCAAGCCCGAGACCTGCATACGGCTGGATCCCAGCACGATCTGCACATCAATCGGGATGTCCATGATCAGATCCATATTGGCATTCAGCGCGCTGCCGGGTTCCGGCATGGCCGATGCCCCGCCGAACGCGTCTCCGCCGCCGAAGCTGTCGCCGCCGAAATCGCCCATTCCGCCGGCATCATCGCCGAGCGGAGTGTCTGCGAGATCTCCGCCGAAATCCCCTCCGCCGAAATCGGCATCAAAAGACGAAGTTTCACCTTCCGCCCCTGCCGCATCGCCGAAGTCGCCGCCGAACTGGGCGTCGAGATCGAAGCCGCCGTCTGGCAAGGTGCCGTCAGCGTCGCTTTGCAGCACACCGCGAAGATCACCAACCGCCTGGTCGATGTCGGCATCGCTGTTTGGCATCGCCAGATCGTCGTCTTCGGTCACTGATGTTTTTTTAGGTGCCATGACTTTACTATTCCCATTGAAACTTGCCTCAACCTGCCTTTCGGTTTTTCAACCGCCGTCGGGTCAACGCTATCCCATTAGATGTTTGAGCAATTCGTCTTCGGTTGAAATATTATCTTTCACCCGAACGGTGTAGTTTTCACCGGACCGGCCAAATTCGCATTTGTACATTTCCTTGCCGTTCGCGTTGACGTCGACGGTCACCTCGCCCTTGTCGTTAAAGGCAATGACGTCGCCGATCGCGAGCCTGGAAACGGTGCCAAGTGTCAGCGACTGCAGGCGAATGCGTGCCTCGAGCGTGACTTGCGACCGGCGGACCTGTTCGGAAAGATGCTCCGCCCATTGTTTCTGGTCCCGGTTCTGCTGGCTGGTCGATTTTGGAACCGTCACAACCGTTTTCAAAAGCGCCTTCTGCGGAACGATCAGCACGAATTCGGACGACACGGACCCAAGGTCGATGCCCATCTTGATCGCGGCGGCATAGGGATCGACCTGATCGTCGTCGAGCTTTGGCCGGTTGTCGGCATTGTGCGGCGCTTCCACAAGCGGCTCGAAGCCGCCCGCGGCGTTGATGCCCGAACGAAGCACGTTTCCGATCTTGTCGAACACCATCTTGGCAAGATCGAGTTCGATATCCGAAAGCGGACGCTCGATCGGCTCTTCGATTGTTTCCGGCAGAGCACCCAGAAGGTTTTCCATCAAGGTGATGACAAAGCCGTTCCCGCAGGCGAGTGTGAAGCTCGGGCACCAGTTGCGCAATGACGTGTCGGCAAAGCAGAAATTGTCGCCCAGGTCGCCGATCAGATCGCTCATCAGGCCGGTTTCGTGGCTGTTGTAATAGACCTCGACCGTCATGCCTGTTTCGCTGTGCATGATGTCGGGCAGGAATTCGGAATAAAGACGTCCAAAGTCGCTGCACAGCTTTTCGACCGTCTTCGCGTCGCCAAGGCCGCCGGTCAGGCGAGCAAGCAACGCCGGATCCATAGGCTGTGGCGCAGGGGTGCCGGTTTTTGTCTCGCTCATGATCATGCCGCCTTGTTGTCGCCGCCAGGATTCATCATTTCCTGTTCAACAGCGTCGATGGACGGACGCTCGTAGGAAGAAATGGTCTTGCGTCCATATTCCAGAGCCACCTGCGGGACAGAACCGTTCATATAGGCAAGCAGGGTCTGCTTGACGATGATGTAGAGACGATGCTGCTTCGTTCTGACGGTCTTGATCTGCGAAATGACCGGGTTGCAAAGGCAGTAGGACAGGAAGATGCCGAGCATGGTGCCCACGAGTGCCGCACCGATGAGGCCGCCCAGAACTTCGGGAGATTCGTTGATCTTGCTCATCGCCTTGATAACGCCGAGCACGGCAGCAACGATACCGATGGCGGGAAAGGAATCGCCCATCGCCGTCACGGCGTGATACGGCTTCATCTTGTCGTAGAGGATTGTGTTGATTTCTTCATCCATCAACGCTTCGATCTCGTGCGAGCGCGCATTGCCGATAATGATCAGGCGGACATAGTCGCAGATGAAGGCAGTCAGTTCGGTGTTCTTCAGGACTGAAGGAGCCGCCTGGAAGATGCTTGATTCCGCCGGATTGTCGATATGGGCTTCGATCTCGTTGCGCGACTTTGTCCTCAGGTCGCGCATCAGGGAATAAAGCGCGCCCAGCACGTCGAGATAATGACGCTCCTTCGGCACCGAATGCTTGAAGGCCTCGCCCATCGCCTTGCCGGTATCTTTAACGACCTTCATCGGGTTTGCCATGATGAAGCCGCCGACACCCGCACCGCCGATGATCAAGAGCTCGAATGGCTGAATGAGCGCATCAACGTGTCCGCCCATGGCCATGAAGCCGCCGAGAATACAGCCGACAGTGATCACAAATCCAATGATAATATTCATTTCAAGCCCGCATCTGAGTGGTTTTCAGTACAACCGATACGATGGCTTCCTTGCGTGAGGCTGTTGGTCGGGCTTCACGGTTTGTGAACCTACAAACAGCTTCGCGCAAGCCTTTTGCGGCATTTAGGGAGATAACAGAAGTCCGATGGACCCCTTAGAGGTATAGGACAGTGACGACGACATTTGTAAGCTATCAGCAGATCAGCCGTGATTTGGCCACGTCTCTCGAACGTGTGTCGAAGAAACCGGACGTTGCCCGTGAGACCGAATACTATAATTCGAAGATCGGCGACATCAAATCGGTCGATGATTTCATGGCTGATACGCGTCTCTATAACTATGCGCTCAAGGCCCATGGTCTTGAAGACATGTCCTATGCCAAAGCCTTTATCCGTAAGGTTCTGACGGAAGGTATCGACGACGACGATGCCTTCGCCAATCAGCTTTCAGATACGCGTTACAAGGAACTCGCCACCTCATTCAATTTCAAGGCATTCGATACGGCAGCAACATCTTTCGACCGGGCCCAGACAGAGGTCGTCGACAAGTATATGCGCCAGACCCTTGAAGAGGATGCCGGCAACGAAAACACCGGCGTTCGCCTTGCGCTCTATTTTGACCGTACCGCTTCCACCATCACAACGGCGATGGATATTCTCGCCGACGATGCCTTGGCGCAGGTGGTGCGCACTGCTCTTCAGCTTCCTGCGGAAGTTGCAAGCTCGAATATCGACAAGCAGGCAGCTTATCTGGATCGGGTTCTCGATATCGAGGATTTTCAGGATCCGGAAAAAGTCGGCAAGTTTCTCGAGCGCTTCACCGCCATGTGGGAGATCGAAAATCCCTCGGATAACTACGATCCCCTGGCAGTGTTCAGCTCGTCCTCCGGTTACGGCATTTCGCCGGACCTTCTTCTATCCCTCAATTCCTTGAAATTAGGAGGCAGTTAAAGTGCAATCTGGGTTATATGTCTCCCTGTCCTCGCAAATGGCGCTCGAAAAGCGCCTGACAACCATCGCCGACAACATGGCCAATGTGAACACGGTCGGTTTCCGTGGCACCGAGGTCAAGTTCAACGAGGTTCTCAGCAAGACCGAGAACGACATCAACGCCAAGATCGCGTTCGTGTCGCAGGGTAACGACTACCTGTCCACCAAGAATGGCGAGCTTCAGCAAACCAACAACACGCTGGATTTTGCCGTCAAGGGCGACGCCTATTTTGCGCTGGATACGCCCGCCGGCCAGGTTTTGACCCGTGACGGTCGCTTCACCATTCAAGATACAGGTGCACTCGTCTCCGTGCGCGGCTTTCCTGTCCTGGATGCCGGCGGAGCACCGATCCAGTTGAATCGCGCCGGTAGCCCGCCGGTCGTCGGCCTCGATGGCAAGATTATGCAGGACGACAAGCTCGTCGCCACTATGGGCCTTTTCCAGGCAGACATTTCCAACGGTTTCGTGCGTTACGAAAACAGCGGCATCAATACCTCTGATCAGCCTCAGCCTGTCGTCGACGATGACACTGTTGGCGTCATGCAGGGCTATATCGAACAATCGAACGTCAACGGCATCTATGAAATGACCCAGCTTATTCAGGTCAACCGCGCCTTCGAAAGCGTCAGCTCGTTGATGCGCGATAGCGAAAGCGGTCTGAGCGAAGCAATCAAGATCCTCGGCGGATCCGGCTGAAATTAGGAATTTAAGACCCCATGGAAGCCTCCAACGCTGATATCACGCTGTCGCGCAAACTGACCGGTCTCGTCAGCCTCGCCGAGCGATATGCAAGCCCCGATCGTTCCGTGGCCCATGGTGGCCATGTGCGCACCATTGCAGCCGGTCACTATACGGTGACGGGCATGTCCAGACATGTCCGGCTTGGCGAATTCGTCGCGCATCGAAGCGCCACCGGCATCCATCTGGGCGAAGTCGTTCGCGTCGAGCCCGACCTGGCTTACGTCTGCCCGATTGAACCGGGCGAGCCTATCGGAATCCACGACACTGTCATTCGCAAGGGCGCATTCCGCATCGCGCCGGATGAAAGCTGGTGTGGCCGCACCATCAATGCGCTGGCCGAGCCGATCGACGGCGGAGCCCCCCTTGTCCCCGGATCCGTGCGTCGCTCCATTTCCAACAGTGCGCCGCCATCCATGGCGAGACGACGGGTGGAGCAGGGACTGCGGACCGGGGTGCGCGCCATCGATATCTTCTCACCGCTTTGCCTCGGCCAGCGCTTGGGCGTTTTCGCCGGTTCCGGCGTCGGCAAGTCGACACTCCTGTCCATGCTGGCGAAAGCGGATGCCTTCGATCGCGTCGTGATTGCCCTGGTGGGCGAACGCGGGCGTGAAGTCCGAGAATTCATTGAAGACACTCTCGGCGAAAACATGGCCAAGGCGATTGCGGTCGTTGCGACCAGCGATGAAAGTCCGATGCTGCGTAAGATGGCGCCGCTGTCTGCAATGACGATTGCCGAGCATTTCCGCGACAAGGGCGAAAATGTCCTCTTCATCGTCGACAGCGTGACACGCTTTGCCCACGCCATCCGCGAAGTGGCAACGGCTGCCGGTGAGCCGCCGATCGCTCGCGGCTATCCGGCCTCCGTCTTTACCGAACTTCCACGACTTCTTGAACGGGCAGGCCCGGGCGAAGAAGGTAAGGGCACGATTACCGCTATCATCTCGATCCTGGTCGACGGCGATAATCACAACGATCCGATCGCCGATTCGACCCGCGGTATTCTCGACGGCCATATTGTGCTGGATCGCAGTCTTGCCGATGAGGGGCGTTACCCGCCCATCAATCCGCTCACCTCGATTTCCCGTATGGCACGCAAGGCCTGGACAGCCGAACAGGAGAAGCTGGTGTCGCGTCTCAAGACGCTGATTCATCGTTACGAGGAAACGCGCGATCTGCGTCTGATCGGTGGCTATCGCGCCGGCAGTGACCCTGATCTCGACATGGCGATCAAACAGGTCCCTGTCGTTTATGAAGTTTTGAAGCAGACACCGTCAGACCCGGCGGCGGTCGATGCCTATGCGGATCTGGCAACGGCGTTGAAAGCGGCCCTTGGCGTCGGACAGAATGGCCAGGCGGGCATGCCCGCCAGGGGAAGGGGATAAGTCGTGGATGATTTGAACGGGCAGGAGCAGGCAGCTCCGGCAAAGCGGAGCGGTCCGCAGTCGTCCGGCATGGCCGACAAGGTATTGGCAACTGTAGGCGTCGCGATGGCGGTCGCCGCCGCAATGTATCCCTGGTACGTCTTCTTCAATCAGGATAAATTTGGTGTTCGGCTGGCCGATTGGGGCAACACCCGCGACCTTCCAGAAGGGCCGGGACGCAGTGTTTTCAGTGTGTCTCCGCTCGCGATGATCGACAAGGACAATAAAGGCCCCAAGATTGTCACGGAGCAGCAGATCGATCAGCTCTCGACCGCCACAGTCTCCAAGCGCGGTGCCGCCGGCGATAGTGACCCTGAAGCCAAGCCAAGTCAGCCATTCCCGGGACGCAGCGGCTTTCAGCTTCTGCACGTCGCCAATGGTCGCGCCCTGATTGAGGACAACGGCGGCATGTACATGGTTCAGGTGGGCTCGATGCTGCCAGACAACAGCCGCGTTGCCACGCTGGAAATGCGCGACGGCAAATGGGTGATCATCACCTCCAACGGCGATATTTACGAGAACCGCTAGCGGGTAAGTCCCACGCAAGATTAGCACCATAGGATTTACTCACGGAATATGGAGAAGCCTATGGACCCCATTCAACTTTTCTCGCTTGCATCAAGGCAAGCCGAATGGCTGTCGATCCGGCAGGAAGTCGTTGCCGGCAATATCGCGAACGCCAATACCCCGAAGTTCAGGGCTCGGGATATCACGCCGTTCAGCGCGGTTCTGGACACCACCACCTCGGTTGCCATGGCACGCACCAATCCTGGCCATATCTCTGCCAACACCTTGAGCGACGAGATCGAGGTCAAGGACGCCGAACTCAACAATGAGATCGGCATCCAGGAATCGGGCAACACCGTTTCGATTGCAGAAGAACTCACCAAGACCGGCGAAATCAAGCGTCAGCATGAGCTGAACACGCAGCTGGTTACCTCTTTCCATCGCATGATGTTGATGACCGTAAAGAAGTAAGATCATGGATCCTTTATCTGCCTCTCTCAAAATCGCCGGCAGCGGCCTGGAAGCCCAGTCCACACGCCTGCGTCTCGTTTCGGAAAACATCGCCAACGCCCGTTCGACAGGCGATACACCTGGCGCCGAACCGTACCGTCGCAAGACGATCACCTTTGGCAACGTGCTCGACAAGACGAGCGGAGCCGAACTGGTCAACGTCAAGAAGCTCGGCAACGATATGACCGATTTCACGATGGAATACGAACCGGGCAATCCGGCCGCTGACGAAAAAGGCATGGTCATGATGCCCAACGTCAACATTTTGATCGAGATGGCGGACATGCGCGAAGCAAACCGCACCTATGAGGCCAATCTCCAGACCATCAAGCAGACGCGCGATCTGATTTCCGCGACCATTAATCTTCTGAAGGCATCTCAATGATTGAAACTGTCCAGAAACTCAGCGCACTGTCGCCACTGAATGGCATCAGCGCCGTCACCAGCGAAACCACGGAAGCAGCCGGCAAGGCTCTTACGCCTGGAATGCAGACCGGGATGAGTTTCTCCGATGCGGTTGGCAGCATGGCAACCGACGCTGTGAAAAACCTCAAGAATGCTGAATTCATGTCCTTCGAGGGCATCAAGGGCACCGCCAACACGCGTGAGGTCGTCGATGCCGTCATGCAGGCTGAGCAGTCGCTTCAGACTGCTCTGGCGCTGCGCGACAAGATCGTGAGCGCCTATCTCGAAATTACGAAAATGCAGATCTGACCTGAATAAACCGGTTCAAAGGACAAAGACATGAGAGCGCTTGCCATTGCGGCTACGGGCATGGATGCCCAGCAAACCAATCTCGAGGTGATTGCTAACAACATCGCCAACATCAACACGACCGGTTACAAGCGCTCCCGCGCAGAATTCACGGACTTGCTTTATCAAAGCGAACGCACCCAGGGCGTACCCAACCGTGCCAACCAGTCCATCGTTCCGGAGGGTGCCAATATCGGTCTTGGTGTGCAGACAGCTGCCGTCCGCAACATCCATACCCAGGGCGAACTTGTGCAGACCGGCAACGAGCTCGATATGGCGCTGATCGGGCGTGGCTGGTTCCAGATTGCCTCGCCGGATGGCAATACGCTTTACAGCCGCGCCGGTGCATTCAATACCAATGCCGACGGCCAGCTCGTCACCATCGACGGCAATGTCGTTACGCCGGAAATCACGGTACCCACCGACGCCAGCGAAGTGGTCGTCAGCCGTACCGGTGTCGTCTCCGCCCGTATCGGTAACGATGTCGACTATACCGAACTTGGCCAGCTCACCATTGCCAACTTCGTCAACGAAGCAGGTCTGAAACCCCTCGGCGACAACCTCTTCGCGCAGACGGCAGCGTCCGGCCAGCCAATCGTGGCGGCACCGGAAGATCCGGGCTTCGCCTACATCAAGCAGAATTATCTGGAAACATCCAACGTCGATTCCGTCAAGGAAATCACCGACCTTATCTCTGCGCAGCGCGCCTATGAGATGAACTCCAAGGTGATCCAGACGGCCGACGAGATGGCCCAGATCGTCAGTAAGAACCTGAAGTAAACCGCCGGAACGGAAAAAGGGGCAAACATGATGTTTCGCCAGAAGTGGAATGGTCCGACATTGATGCTGGTGGCGCTGGCTGCCGCATCATTGTTTCTCAACACGGGAGAATTGGCCGCCGCGGACGGCAAATACGCGGTTGTCCCCACCCGTATCATCTATCCCGGCGATGTCATCGACTCCAGCCTGCTCGACGAGGTGAAGGTGACGAACCCCAACCTCGCCGGCGGCTACGCCGAATCCATTGATCAGGTTGTCGGCTTCGTGACCAAACGGACCCTTCTGCCAGGCCGGACAATTCCAATGTCCAGCCTGCGGGAGGCCTTTGCAGTCAAACGCGGCGCCAATCTTCGACTGACATTCATGATTGGCAATATGACCATCTCGGCTGCCGGCTCGCCATTGCAGGACGCCCTGATCGGTGACGTCATCAAGGTACGCAACCTGGACAGCGGCATAATCGTCAGCGGAACGGTTATGGCCGATGGCACGGTACAGGTGATGGCGAAATGAGTATCTTGAAGTCTCTGACGGCCGTGATCACAGCTGTCGTCTTCGTGGCGGCTCCCTTGGGCCAGGCCTCGGCGGCATCGCGCGTCAAGGATATTGCATCATTGCAAGCCGGACGTGACAACCAGCTCATCGGCTATGGTCTGGTCGTCGGTCTCCAGGGCACGGGCGACAGCCTCAGGTCGTCGCCGTTTACCGAACAATCCATGCGCGCCATGCTGCAGAACCTGGGAATTTCCACCCAGGGCGGCCAGTCGAACGCCAAGAACGTGGCAGCCGTCATGGTTACGGCAAACCTGCCGCCCTTCGCCAGTCCCGGCAGCCGCATCGATGCCAATGTCAGCTCGCTTGGCGATTCTACCTCGCTTCGCGGGGGTACGCTCGTCATGACCTCGCTTTCGGGCGCGGATGGCCAGATCTACGCCGTTGGCCAGGGTTCGGTGATTGTCTCCGGCTTCAACGCCCAGGGCGCTGCCGCATCGGTCACCGAAGGTGTGACCACTGCCGGCCGTGTCCCCGGCGGCGCCATCGTCGAACGCGAGCTGCCGTCCCAGTTCAAGGATTCCATCAACCTTGTCCTGCAGCTCAGGAATCCGGATTTCACCACCGCAATCGGCGTTGCAGACACCATCAATGCTTATGCTGCGGCCAATTACGGTGCCCCCATCGCGGAAGCGCGCGATTCCCAGGAGGTCGTCGTCGCCAAGCCGCGCACCGCGGATCTGACCCGCCTGATGGCCGATATCGAAAACCTCGTCGTCGAGACCGATACGCCAGCCAAGGTCGTCATCAACGAGCGGACGGGAACCATTGTCATCGGCGCAGATGTGCGTGTGTCGCGTGTCGCCGTCAGCTACGGCACGCTGACTGTCCAGGTCAATGAAAGCCCGCAGGTCATTCAGCCGCAGCCTTTCTCGAAGGGCACGACCGAGATCCAGCAGCAGACCGATATCTATACCGAGAAGACGGGCGACAAGATCGCCATCGTTGATGGCCCGGATCTTCGCACCCTCGTCGCAGGACTGAACAATATCGGCGTCAAGCCCGACGGCATCATTGCCATCCTTCAAGGCATCAAGTCGGCCGGCGCCCTTCAAGCGGAGCTCGTACTGCAATGATGGCAGACATGAACAAGTCGTTCGCGAGGAAGGCAGCACGTCTTCTTCTTGTGCCGGCACTGATGTTCGTTCCCGGATGGATGGCTGTCGCGGCGGAGCCCTCCGCACTCGACACGGTAACCCAGGAAGAAATCGCCAAATTTTGCGGCGGCATTGCCGATTCCGCACGCGACCAGCGCTATCTCCTGCAGAAGCAGGAGCTGGAAAAGCTGCAGGCCGATATCGACGGACGCATTGTCGTTCTCGAGGATCGCCGCGCCGAGTACGAAGACTGGCTGAAGCGTCGTAACGATTTCCTGCGCCAGGCCGAAATCGGCCTCGTCGAAATCTATAAGAAGATGAAGCCGGATGCGGCAGCACCGGCCCTTGCCGAAATCAATGTTGAACTGGCGGCCTCGATCATCATGAAGTTGCCGCCACGCCAGTCAGCGCTTGTGCTCAGCGAGATGGAGCCGAAGAAGGCTGCCATGGTCTCGGCAATTATATCCAGCGCAGCTGACCCGAATACCTCGAAGGAACCCTCATGAACAAGCGCGCCCCGGCCTTGATGGCCATACTTCTCCTTGCGGGTTGCGAAAGCCAGACGCTGAAGGAAATCGGCAATGCGCCGTCCATGAGCCCGATCGGCAGCGGTCTGCGCTATAGCCAGACCCCGCAGATGGCGCTTTATCCGAAGCAGCCGCGGCAGGTCGCCAGCGGCTATTCGCTGTGGAATGACAGTCAGGCAGCCCTGTTCAAGGATTCACGCGCCATCAATGTCGGTGACATCATGACCGTGAATATCCAGATCAACGACAAGGCGACGTTCGATAACAAGACAGATCGTAGCCGCTCCAATACTCAGGGCATAGGTTGGGGTGTCGCAGCTGACCTGATCGGCAAGACCGATGGTGATCTGTCTTCGAATTCCGATACCTCGACGGCTGGCAAGGGCTCGATCGCGCGGTCTGAAAAGCTGACACTCTTGGTTGCTGCCGTCGTGACGGGCATTCTCGAAAACGGCAACCTGTTGATCAGCGGCTCGCAGGAAGTGCGCGTCAACCAGGAAATCCGAATTCTCAATGTCGCGGGTATCGTGCGTCCGCAGGATGTCGATGCCGACAACACGATTTCCTACGACCGCATTGCCGAGGCACGCATTTCCTATGGTGGCCGTGGCCGTCTGACGGAAGTCCAGAATCCGCCTGTCGGGCAGCAGGTCATCGACCTGTTCTCGCCGATCTGACCAGGGCTGCTGCGGCAACAGAGGTAACGAGTGATGGATGAAGAAGAAGCCGAGGCCGGGAAAAAGAAGAAGTCAGCGACGATAATGCTTGTCGCGGCCCTGGCGATCCTGACCGTCGTTGGCGGCGGCGGCGGCTGGGTCATCGGTTCCATGATCACACCGCAAATCAAGGCCGCCGATGAGGCCAAGAAGGCGCAAGAGGCCAAGGCGGGTGGTCACGAGGGCGGAAAGGAAGAGGAGGGGTTACCCCATATCTCGACCGAGGAGAGAGGCGTCTACCAGCTGGAGCCGATCACCACCAATCTCGCTTATCCATCCGAAAGCTGGGTTCGTCTGGAAGTGGCCCTTCTTTTCAAGGGCCCGCCGGATGTCGCCATGGCCGAAAGCATCCACCAGGATATCCTCGCCTATCTGCGCACTGTGTCGCTTCAGCAGGTCGAGGGGCCGCGCGGGTTTCAATATTTGAAGGATGACCTTGAAGAGCGTGTTGACCTTCGCTCTGAAGGGCGCGTATCGAAGGTGATGTTCAGGACCTTTGTGATCGAATGATTCGATTTCTATTCTTGCTCGCTGTCATGATGATGGCGCCGGAGCTTGCTCACGCACAGCAACTCCCGACAGATCTTTTCAGCGCGCCGATCGATGGCTCGGTCGCCGCGTGGATTATCCGTACATTCGGGCTGCTGACCGTCCTCTCGGTCGCGCCGGGCATCTTGATCATGGTGACGAGCTTTCCGCGCTTCGTTATCGCCTTTTCCATCCTGCGTTCCGGCATGGGTCTGGCAACCACCCCGTCCAACATGATCCTCACCAGCCTTGCCTTGTTCATGACATTCTATGTGATGGCACCGACGATGGATCTGGCGTGGAACCAGGGCGCCAAGCCGCTGCTGGACAATCAGATCACCGAAGGCGAGGCCGTACAGCGCATTGCAGAGCCATTCCGCACATTCATGCAAAACAACGTGCGCGACAAGGATCTGGCGCTGTTTGTCGATATTGCCAACGAACGCGGGCAGCCGACCATTACCGATGACAAGGTTGACTATCGTGTCCTCATCCCGGCCTTCATGCTGTCGGAAATCCGCCGCGGTTTCGAGATCGGCTTCCTGATCATATTGCCGTTCCTGGTCATCGACATGGTTGTCGCAACCATCACCATGGCCATGGGCATGATGATGCTGCCGCCCACCTCTATTTCACTGCCCTTCAAGGTTTTGTTTTTCGTGCTGATCGACGGCTGGAACCTGCTCGTCGGCAGCCTGGTTCGCTCATTTTCCTGAAAAACGCTGTTTTTTTAAAAAAGTTAATGGCTGATTCCGATCCGGGATCGGCCATTTTTGTTTTCAAAAACAGATAGCTACGCGATTCGTCGCTCCGAGCGAAAAAATCTGAAATAGGAAAAACTTTACCAAATCTCTTCAATGCAACTTAAGCTGTATGCTGTCTTTTAGGAGACAGAGGCGGAATTAATTTTACCTATTAATTGACATGACGTCGCCCCCCTCTGCCGGTCCTAAAATCCGGCATGTCCCTCTCTCGTATATTGTACCCAAGGGGACACTCCTATGACTAGCATTATGACCAACGCTGCCGCTTTGTCGGCACTCGACACTCTTCGTTCGATCAACAAGAGCATGAACGAAACGCAGAACCGCATTTCGTCTGGCTATCGCGTCGAGTCGGCTTCCGACAACGCTGCTTACTGGTCGATCGCCACCACCATGCGTTCCGACAACAAGGCCCTCTCGGCCGTTCAGGACGCGCTCGGCCTCGGCGCTGCCAAGACCGACACCGCTTACACCGGCATGGAAGCTGCCATTGACGTGGTCACCGAGATCAAGTCGAAGCTGGTTGCAGCCCGCGAACCCGGCGTTGACAAGACCAAGATCAACAAGGAACTGACCGAACTGAAGTCGCAGCTGAGCTCGATCTCTCAGTCCGCTTCCTTCAACGGCGAAAACTGGCTCTACAACGAGTCGACAACGGCTGTTGGCACCAAGGAAATGGTTGGCTCCTTCGTTCGCGACTCGAGCAGCAATGTTTCGATTGAAACACTGGAATTCGACGCCTCCACTTCGGTTCTGATCGATACCAACAATGCGACCCGGGGTCTTCTGACCAAGGCGTATACGGTCTCGGTTGACAATGGCACGACAACGCCGACGACAGCGACCTACTTCCTGGTCGATGCATCCTCCACAACCAGCGCAGCTGGTACGGAAGTCGAGCTGACAACCGCGACGACTGATGAAGAAGTTGAAGGCATGTTGAGCGCTGTTGACGCCATCCTCGAGGACATGACAGACGCCGCTGCAACGCTTGGTGCGACCAATAATCGTATCGACATGCAGAACGAGTTTGCCGCCGACCTTCGCGACGTGATTGACACCGGCGTAGGCCGCCTTGTCGATGCCGACATGAACGAGGAATCGACTCGTCTCAAGGCCCTGCAGACACAGCAGCAGCTCGGTATTCAGGCGCTGTCGATTGCCAACTCCAGCTCGGAAAATATCCTCCAGCTGTTCCGCTAAAATCTTTCCCGATCCGGGGAATTTTGAGAGCTCCGCTGCAAGGCGGGGCTCTTTTTCGTTGCGTCGCTTTCGTCATGCCAGTCAAATTTTTTCCTTTGGCTTTAGTCTTCATTAACCGCGACGGTGTTGAATGAAGTTGTTAAAGCGGCAGATTAATTGTTTGTAAATAATAGTTAATTGCATGAGGCGGACTGTCGCTCTCCGGTAATTTGAGGCCGGAATGTCCCTGTTATTTTTTTTGTCTTTAGGGGCTGTGTCTACAATGACAAGTATCGTAACCAACACTTCCGCAATTGCTGCACTCGACACTTTGCGTTCGATCAACAAGGGTCTGGACGAAACCCAGAGCCGCGTATCCTCCGGTTACCGCGTTGAAACGGCATCTGATAACGCCGCATACTGGTCGATCGCTACAACCATGCGGTCCGACAACAAGGCAATTTCCGCCGTTCAGGACGCCTTGGGCCTCGGCGCTGCCAAGGTCGATACCGCCTATACCGGTATGGAAGCTGCCATCGACGTCGTCACCGAGATCAAGGCCAAGCTCGTTGCCGCTCGCGAACCGGGCGTTGACAAGGAAAAGATCAACAAGGAACTGACCGAACTGAAGTCGCAGCTGAGCTCGATTTCGCAGTCGGCTTCGTTCTCCGGCGAGAACTGGCTCTACAACGAGTCCACAACGGCCGTTGGCACCAAGGAAATGGTTGGCTCCTTCGTTCGCGCTGCCGACTCAACGGTGTCCATCGAGACACTGGAATTCGACGCTTCGACTTCTGTCTTGATCGACACGGACGATGCAGGACTTGGTCTTCTGACCAAGGCTTATTCGGTCTCGGTTGACAATGGCACGACCACGCCAGCGACTGCGACCTACTTCCTGATCGATGCATCTTCCACAACTTCGGCAACTGGCTCGGAAGTCACGCTGACATCGGCCACGACCGACGCACAGGTTGAAGGCATGGTCAGCGCAGTCGACGCCATGCTCGAAGACATGACGGATGCCGCTGCAACGCTCGGTGCCACCAAGACGCGTATCGATATGCAGAACGAGTTTGCCGCCGACCTCAGCGATGTGATCGACACCGGCGTTGGCCGTCTGGTCGATGCCGACATGAACGAGGAATCGACCCGCCTCAAGGCTCTGCAGACACAGCAGCAGCTCGGTATTCAGGCTCTGTCGATCGCCAATTCCAGCTCCGAGAACATCCTCTCGCTGTTCCGCTAAGACCAGATCGTCCGATCTTCAAAGTCGAAAGGGCTCCGCCGAAAGGCGGGGCTTTTTTTGTTTGGTGATCATCCAAACTTTCTTCGGAAAATATATTTTAATTTGATCTATTTTAGGTGTCGTTAACTTTAGCGTGTTTAGATTGAAGGGTGAAGACGGCGGATTAATCATTTGTAAAAAATGACTAATTGCATGAAGCGCCCGACCGTCATCCGGAGGAAAATAACCCGGAATGTCCCTGTATCATTTCTGTCAATAAGGGGCAGTGTCTCAACATGACAAGCATCATTACCAACGTTGCAGCAATTGCAGCGCTCGATACCTTGCGCTCTATCAGCAAGGGCCTGAACGAAACTCAAAACCGCGTATCGTCCGGTTACCGCGTTGAAACGGCGTCGGACAATGCCGCATACTGGTCGATCGCCACCACCATGCGGTCCGACAACAAGGCCCTCTCGGCCGTTCAGGACGCTCTGGGCCTCGGCGCCGCCAAGGTCGATACCGCCTATACCGGTATGGAAGCCTCCATCGAGGTTGTCACCGAGATCAAGGCCAAGCTCGTTGCAGCCCGCGAACCGGGCGTGGACAAGACCAAGATCAACAAGGAACTGACGGAACTCAAGGCTCAGCTGAGCTCGATTTCGCAGTCGGCGTCTTTCTCCGGCGAAAACTGGCTCTACAACGAATCGACAACAGCCCTTGGCACCAAGGAAATGGTTGGCTCGTTCGTGCGCGCGTCAGACAGCACGGTTTCCATCGAAACGCTGGAATTCGATGCTGCGACTTCCGTCCTCATCGACACCGACGATGCAGGTCTTGGACTTCTGACCAAGGACTATGCCGTCAGCGTCGAGAACGGAACGACGACACCGACACCCTTGACCTACTTCCTGGTGGATGCCTCTTCAACGACCGCGGCATCGGGTACTGAAGTTTCATTGTCCGCTGCCACGACCGACGAACAGGTTGAAGGTATGGTCAGTGCAGTTGACGCCATGCTCGAAGACATGACGGATGCCGCTGCGACGCTTGGTGCCACCAAGCAGCGTATCGACATGCAGAATGAGTTTGCCGCCGACCTGATGGACGTGATCGACACCGGTGTGGGCCGTCTGGTCGATGCTGACATGAATGAGGAATCGACCCGCCTCAAGGCTCTGCAGACACAGCAGCAGCTCGGCATTCAGTCGCTGTCGATTGCCAATTCCAACTCCGAAAACATCCTTTCGCTCTTCCGTTAAGATCGAAAACCTGGATATCCAGGCACAGAAGAGGCCCCGCCGAAAGGCGGGGCCTTTTTCTTTTCAAAACTCTGCCGGAAACTGTCTCCGATTTAGGGTCTGTTAACCATAATAAGATTGAATGGAGATATCAAAACGACGGATTAACCAATTGTAAACAATGGTTAATTGCATGAGGCGCGCTGTCGTTTTCCGGTGACGTTTTTCCGGAATTTCCCCGATACATTTCTGTCATCAAAGGGCAGCATTTTCCATGACTAGCATCATTACCAACACTTCCGCCATCGCTGCGCTCGATACCCTGCGCTCTATCAACAAGGGTCTGGACGAAACCCAGAGCCGCGTATCCTCCGGTTACCGCGTTGAAACGGCATCTGATAACGCCGCATACTGGTCGATCGCTACAACCATGCGCTCCGACAACAAGGCAATTTCGGCAGTCAAGGACGCTCTGGGCCTCGGCGCGGCCAAGGTCGATACCGCCTATACCGGTATGGAAGCCGCTGTCGACGTCGTCACCGAGATCAAGGCCAAGCTCGTTGCCGCTCGCGAACCGGGCGTTGACAAGGAAAAGATCAACAAGGAATTGACCGAACTGAAGTCGCAGCTGAACTCGATTTCGCAGTCGGCTTCGTTCTCCGGCGAGAACTGGCTCTACAACGAGTCCACAACGGCCGTTGGCACCAAGGAAATGGTTGGCTCCTTCGTTCGCGCTGCCGACTCAACGGTGTCCATCGAGACATTGTCATTCGACGCCTCGACCTCTGTCTTGATCGACACGGACGATGCAGGACTTGGTCTTTTGACCAAGGCTTATACGGTCTCGGTTGACAATGGCACGACGACGCCAACGACTGCGACCTACTTCCTGATCGATGCATCCTCCACAACCTCGGCAACCGGCTCGGAAGTCACGCTGACATCGGCTACGACCGACGCACAGGTTGAAGGCATGGTCAGCGCAGTCGACGCCATGCTAGAAGACATGACGGATGCCGCTGCAACGCTCGGTGCCACCAAGACGCGCATCGAGATGCAGGATGAGTTCGCCGCCGACCTGATGGATGTGATCGATACCGGCGTTGGCCGACTGGTCGATGCCGACATGAACGAGGAATCGACCCGCCTCAAGGCTCTGCAGACACAGCAGCAGCTCGGTATTCAGGCTCTGTCGATTGCCAATTCCAACTCCGAGAACATCCTCTCGCTGTTCAAGTAAGACCAGATCGTCCGATCTTCAAAGTCGAAAGGGCTCCGCCGAAAGGCGGGGCCTTTTTCCATGGCATCCAGGTCCAGGCCAGCATCGTGCAATTTTTCGCCTATGCAAATTTGCGTTGCATTAATCCTCTCCAACTACTCTGGACGTGTAAGGCGGCAGGTTGGTTATTTCGTATTTTGAAAAATGATTGATGGCATGATGCATGCTGCCGTTCTCCGGAAATATTGCGCCGGAATGTCCTTGAATATTTCTGTCTGATGAGGGCACGCGGCAGATGATGAGTATTATTACCAATGCCGGAGCAATTGCCGCTCTGGATACCCTTCGATCGATCAACGAGGGGCTTAAAACAACCCAGGGCCGGGTATCGTCCGGCTATCGGGTCGGATCCGCATCCGATAACGCTGCCTACTGGTCCATCGCCACCACCATGCGGTCCGACAACAAGGCGATCTCGGCCGTCCAGGATGCACTCGGCCTCGGCGCTGCCAAGGTCGATACCGCCTATACCGGAATGGAATCGGCAATCGACGTTGTCACCGAGATCAAGGCCAAGCTGGTTGCCGCGCGAGAACCAGGCGTCGACAAGGAAAAGATCGACAAGGAACTGACCGAACTCAAGTCGCAGCTTCGGTCTGTCGCGCAATCCTCCTCCTTTTCCGGCGAGAACTGGCTTTACAACGAATCGACGGCCGTATTGGGGACTAAGGAAATGGTTGGCTCCTTCGTTCGCGCTGCCGATGGAACGGTTTCCATAGAAACGCTGGCTTTCGACGCGTCGACCTCGGTTCTGATTGACGTCGAGAACGACCAGCAGGGACTTCTCACGCGATTTTACACCGTCGATGTTGAGCAATCGAACGGCTCAACCACCACCGCCAGCTACTATCTCATGGGCAATCCCGGCACTGGTGCCGTCATCGAACTGACAACCGCAACCACAGATGATGAAGTCGAAGGCATGCTCAGCTCGCTCGAATTGATGCTGGGACAGATGACCGATGCGGCGGCGACCCTCGGTGCCACCAAGCAGCGTATCGACATGCAGCACGAATTCGCTGCCGACCTGCGTGATGTGATCGATACGGGCGTCGGTCGGCTGGTCGATGCCGACATGAACGAGGAATCGACCCGGCTGAAGGCTTTGCAGACACAGCAGCAGCTTGGCATTCAGGCCCTGTCGATTGCCAATTCGAATGCCGAGAACGTCCTGCAATTGTTCCGTTAACGAAAATCATCGAAGACGTGAAAAAATGAAGAGCCTGCTGGGAAGCGGGCTCTTTGCCTTTCCGTGGCTTGCTGCGGTTGAACGAAAAAAATCGGCTGGACGTAAACGCCGAGGGATCAAACCTTAAACGCAGGTTCCGCTGAATGCTGTTTGGCCGCCCGGGGCGAGCCTTTCATTGACTTAAGTATCTGAAACAACGCGATCTATTACTCGTCGATGTGTTGGGCTTTCCCAATCCTGTAGACGGCGGTTCACCCAAAATCCGCCACGCTCGAGATCTGTTTCTCAAGGCAAACCTTAACGAAACAAGACCGTCGTTTGCACTTTCTGAACTTTAATTAACGAAGCCTTCCAGCCATTTAGGTTTCGTTAACCATAATGGTGTCTTCTGTGCTCAGCCAAGCGATAGGCCGGGGCAAACAAAGAGACCCTGGCTGGCATGACGCTCACTATCGTTGCCGGTACACTCAACCCGGTATGTCCCTTCCTACACTTCTGTCAAAAGGGGCAGTTTAATGACAAGCTTGATGACGAATACTGCAGCGATTGCTGCGCTCGATACCCTGCGCTCGATCAGCTCAAGCCTTGATACGACACAGAGCCGCGTCTCCTCCGGCTACCGTGTTGAAACAGCATCGGATAATGCGGCTTACTGGTCCATCGCGACCACCATGCGGTCTGACAACAAGGCTCTTTCGGCCGTCAAGGACGCTCTTGGCCTTGGCGCTGCAAAAGCAGACACGGCCTATACGGGCATGGAAGCCGCCGTTGACGTCGTCAGTGAAATCAAGGCGAAGCTGGTCGCCGCCCGCGAGCCGGGTGTGGACAAGACGAAAATCAACAAGGAACTGGAGGAGCTCAAGTCGCAGCTTGCTTCGGTCTCCCAATCCGCATCCTTTACCGGTGAAAACTGGCTCTACAATGAATCGACAGTTCCCCTGGGAACCAAGGAAATGGTTGGCTCCTTCGTTCGTGCCGAAGATGGAACCATCTCGGTCGAAGTTCTTCAGTTCAACGCTGCAAGTTCGGTGCTGATCGATACGGTCGATGCGACGCAAGGTCTGCTCACCAAGGATTATGTCGCCTCTGTCGACAACGGAACGACGACCCCGACAACGCTCACTTACTTCCTGATCGATGCCGGCGGCACGGGAACATCGGGCACCGAGGTCACCCTCACCATCGCCACGACGGACGAACAGGTCGAAGGCATGTTGAGCGCGGTCGATGCGATGCTCGAAGATATGACCGATGCCGCCTCGACCCTCGGTGCAACCAAGATGCGCATCGAAATGCAGGATGAATTTACCGTCGATCTGATGGACGTGATCGAAACCGGCGTCGGCCGTCTGGTGGATGCCGACATGAACGAGGAATCGACCCGCCTCAAAGCCTTGCAGACCCAGCAACAGCTCGGCATTCAGGCGCTTTCGATTGCCAACACCAGCTCGCAAAACATTCTGTCGCTCTTCCAGAACTAAAAGTAAGGGCGCGAATCACGCGTCATCACTTTCATCAATCAGGCCGCACCCCGCTATCCGGGGTGCGGTTTTCTGCGTTCTGCCCGTCCGTCGTCACGATTTTCAGGTGAAAAAACCTAAGAAAATTAACGAATTATTAGGAAGTTTCTCCAACTTCCCGGTTGCGTTAACCTTTTGTTAACCATATGATCAGTAACCATTCGTTAACAAACGTCGGGTCGACCCAGGGCAAAACAGGTCGATAAGCATGATGCACTCCCTCGTTGTCGGTAATTTTTGAAATCCGGCATGTCCCGCAAACTGCATGGGGCAACTAATGACCAGCATCATGACCAACACCGCCGCAATGGCGGCGCTTCAAACACTTCGTTCTATCGACGCCAATATGCAGGAAACCCAGGCACGCGTGTCCTCGGGCTATCGCGTCGGCACCGCTGCCGATAACGCGGCTTATTGGTCCATCGCCACGACCATGCGGTCGGACAATTCCGCTCTCTCCACCGTGCAGGATGCATTGGGTCTCGGTGCCGCAAAGACCGATACGGCCTATACGGGTCTCGAATCGGCCGTTGAGGTTGTGACCGAAATCAAATCCAAGCTTGTGGCTGCCCGTGAACCGGGTGTCGACAAGGAGAAAATCAACAAGGAACTCGCCGAGCTCAAGGCTCAGCTTGAGTCCATTTCGGAATCCGCGTCGTTCTCGGGCGAAAACTGGCTCTACAATACATCCACGGCCGCCCCCGGTACCAAGGAAATTGTCGCCTCCTTCAACCGCTCCGCCGATGGTTCGGTTTCTGTCACCACGCTTGCCTTCGATACTGCCGAATCCGTGCTGGTGGATATCGATGATGCCAGCCGCGGCGTGCTGACCAAGGACTTCATCGTCGATGTCGATGTCGCCGGCACGACCACGCAAATGACCTACTTCCTGATCGATGCAGACTCCAGCACAACGGCTGCAGGTGCAGAAGTCGCGTTGACCTCCGCGACCACCGATGACGAACTCGACGGCATGATCAGTGCGGTTGAAGAGATCCTTCAGGTGTTGACCGACTCGGCCTCGACACTGGGTGCGATCACCAAGCGTATCGAGTTGCAGGATTCCTTCGTGGCAACGTTGATGGACGTGATCGACAAGGGTGTCGGACGTCTTGTCGACGCCGACATGAATGAGGAATCGACAAGGCTTAAGGCTCTGCAGACCCAGCAGCAGCTCGGCATCCAGTCGCTCTCGATCGCCAATACCAACGCCGAAAACATCTTGACGCTGTTCAAGTAACCGGCCTCTCGAAAGGCCGGTATCGAGTTAAACTATTCTGCCGTGCCGCCGGTCATCGGCATAAGGTGGGAAAGCTGGACCGCGCAACTGCCCTGGCGCGGTCCAGCGCATTCATCCTCGCACAAGTTTTAACCCCTACCGTCCGCAGTGGAAGACTGCACGATTTCCGCATGATCATCGATGGCACGTGTCACCACGACATGCGGAACAGGGTTCAAATGAAGGCACGTCGCTTGAAGAAATTGTATAAAAACAATTCGATAGTCCGGTATGAAGCCGGTGCCGACATGCCCGTTGAGATCAGGGATTGGCAATTATGAACACGAATCTGGCGCGCTATTTGAAGGATTTCTCCGTTCCGGAAACCGCGCCTGTAAGCTTTGGCGATGGCGATCTTTCGTTCGGCGACACCGATCTGGACGATGCCTTTCCGATGCTCGAAGAGCCGGAACCTGTCGACATCGATCGCGAGCGCCGTGAAGCCTATGCCGAGGGTCATGAAGCTGCCACGACCGAATTGACAGAAATCCACTCCGCGGCCATCGCCGAAATGGAACGCATCCAGAATGAGCGTATCGCCGAGTTGGAGGCGCGTCACGCCAAGGCAATGGCCGAGACGCTAGCCGACGGATTGAAGAAGATAACAGCAGACATTGCGCTGTCCGTCAGTGAACAGGTTGCAGTCGCGCTTGCACCGCTGTTTTCCGCGCAGGTCGCTGAAAATGCCGTCGCCGAACTTGCCAGATTGATCGAGGTGGAAATCCTCGCGGGCCATGCCGGAACCATCGTGGTGCGCGGCCCCGCCAACCTTTTCGAACGGCTGAAAGATGCGCTTCCCGACGCTGAAGAGATCCTGCGCCATATCGAGGTCGATGACCTCGATCTGTCGGCGGAAATGGGCGAGGGGGTTATTGTCACCCGTATATCGGCCTGGGCCGACAGCCTTGAGAAGGTGACAAGATGAGCGACAGCGAAAATCACCATCACGGCAAGACCGAAATCCTGATCATCAAGCGCCACGGCGGCGGCGATCACGATGGCGCCCATGGCGGCGCCTGGAAGATTGCCTATGCCGACTTCATGACGGCCATGATGGCGTTCTTCCTCGTGATGTGGCTCGTCAACGCCGCAAATGAAGAGACCAAGGCCTCTGTCGCCAGCTATTTCAACCCGATCCAGCTTTCGGAAGAAAAGCCGGCTGAAAAGGGATTGGAAAAGCCGGTCGAGGCCGACGACGGTCAGGAAACGAGCGAACGTTCCAAGCAAAAGGGTGACAACGAGACCATCGGTTCCGCCGCAGCCACCGGTGACGACCAGACAGCCACCTCCGGCGACCAGCCCAATTATTCCGAAGCCGACTTCTTCGAAAATCCGTATTCCGTTCTGGCGGAGATAGCCCAGGAAGTGGGCCAGCAGGCCAATGTCAGCGCCAAGGGCGAAGGTGGTGCAGCGGATTCCGGCCCGTCGACCGGTGCCGATGGCGGCGAAGCCTATCGCGATCCCTTCGATCCCGATTTCTGGACCCAGCAGGTGCAGAATGTCGAGGGCCAGCCAGGTCCCAAGCGCGCCGATGTGCCCCCTGCGGGAGCGCCGGCAGATGCGACCGAGAATCCCGATCCGTTGACCGCCATTGCACAGCAGCCGACGCTGCCCAAGCCGGATCAGTTGCAGATCGTCCCGCAGGAAAAGCCAGCAGCTGAGACACAGGCAGCCGAGTTGCAGGCAAGCGAACAGCAGCCGCCAGCCGAGGATCAGTCGCAAGAAGTCGCCATGGTCGATCCGGATGTCGGCAACAATGTCGATGTCGCCGCCAAGACCGAAGATGCCGACAACACCGATGCAGCACCCCTTGCCAAGGTCGCCGACGATTTGAAGAGCCGGATCGAGAAGGAAATTTCCGGTATTCCCGGCAAACTTTCCGAGGGCTTGATCGTCACGCCGGCCGAAGGCGGTGTTCTGGTCACCCTGTCCGATCAGTCCGACAGTCCGATGTTCAACGTCGGTTCGGCTGTTCCAGGCCGGGAAATGGTCCTGGCCATGGAAAAAATCGGCAAGATTTTGTCTGATCGCCCTGGCCGGATCATCATTCGGGGTCACACCGACGGACGACCGTTCAAGGGCGGCGACAAGGACAACTGGACGCTGTCCATGGATCGCGCCCATGCGGCCTATTACATGCTGGTCCGGGGCGGGTTGCAGGAGAATCGCATTGCGCAGGTTTCCGGCTTTGCCGATCGTCGCTTGCAGGTGCCCGATGATCCATTGGCGGACGCCAACCGTCGTATCGAAATCCTGATCGAGTCTGATCAGCCGTCGAGCGCCGATCGGGGATAGGTCTTATGGCATTTGCCAGGCTAAAGGTTCTGACTGCCACCGCCGCCATTGGGTTCTTTGCAGCCCAGCCGGCGCGCGCCGTCGATATGGATACGCTTGAACCCTACAAGATGCTGCGGTCATTGCAGTTCGTTCAGGATTCGGTCGTCGTTGGCGACCATTCGGCAACGGACATGCAGCGTTTCATGCTGGGTACGATCGACAAGAGGCTGCGCGATTCGGACCCGTCCGCATTCGACGAAGTCCGCAATGTCGATGCGGCCCTGATCTATGCCATGAGCGGCGGAAACCCGGCCACTCTGGAATATCTGACCGCCCACGACATCAACGGCAATTTCGATAGTCGCGTAAGTGATGCATTACGCAAATATCTCAGCGGCAAGGGCGCGTTGATTGCCAAGACGCTGGCCGATATCGCGGTCGAGTACAAGAACAGCCGCATGGGACCCTACCTGGCGCTGGTCGCGGGAAATGTGACTGTCACGACCGAGCCCGCCAAGGCGCTGGAGTTTTATGACTGGGCGCGCCTGACGGCGCCTGGCACCATTATCGAGGAGGCGGCGCTGCGACGGTCGCTTGCCGTCGCGGTCGAGGCCAACATGGTCGACAAGGCACTGGGATACTCCCAGCGCTATGCCCGTCGCTTCCTGCACTCGCCCTATGCAAGCCAGTTCGCCGATCTCTTCGTTCAGCTCGCGGCGGATCATTATGAAGAACTGAGCGAGAGCGATATCCTGGCCACCCTCGGCTTCATGGATGCCGATCGTCAGCGCGAAGTCTATTTGCGCATTGCGCGCAAGGCCGCAATTGATGGCAATACGGAGCTGGCCGGGCTGGCCGCCGAAAAGGCGTCGTCGATCTCCGGCGAGGCGAACGACAATCTGGCGGCCCTTGCCAAGCTCTACGGTGGCGTTGCCGACATTTCCACCGCCGAAGTGGGCGATGTCATCAAGTCCATCAGCGCGATCCCGGATTCCATGTTGACACCGTCGGACCGCGCCTTGCGCAGCGCCGCCGAAATGGTGGCGCGAGAAGTGTTGCGCCCGCCCGTTCCAGAAAGCCTCACACAAGCCGATGGTGATAGACCATTGTCATCGGAGGAGGTGGTCGCTGAGGGGGAAGCGCCATTGCAGGATCCAACGCTTGCTGCACCGCAGGCAGTTGCTGCAAAGGCACCGGATATCGAAGCTCCGAATGTTGATCCCGAATTCAAGACATTTGTGACCAAAGGGCGTTCCAAGCTCGATGAGATCGATAGCTTGCTCGCAGAAGAAGGCAACTAAGATGATTGATCCTGGCATTCCAGCGAGAGTTCAAAGTTCTGATGCGGCCGGGCGCGCGTCCGGTAGCAGAAGCGACCGGAGCGAGGACGCAGGCGGCTTTTCCAACGCACTGTCCGATGCCGGCAGCAAGAGCCAGAAGTCGTCGTCTGCAAGCGATGAGAACAGCTCCCTGGCCAAGCCCGGTAGCGACAATGGCGCAGGCGGCAATGGCAATCTTGACCAGGCGGCCGAGGGCGAAACTGACGAACTCGGCAACTCGGGTCGTGGAACGTCGAACAAGCCGATCATAGACATTCGCGGTCACGCCAGTTTCAGCAATACGCGCCATGCCAAGGCTTCGGCAAGCGGCGAAGCCGAACAGCTTGCAGGCAATGGCGACGAGGCGGTCGCGCAGGAAAACAGCAAGGCCGATGGCAAGCAGCGCAGCGCTGCAAGCGGCACGAAGAACGCCTATGACACACTGTTGACGCAAGACGGCGCTGCCACAGCCGCGGCTGAAGGTACCAACAAGTCCGGCAGCCGCGACAAGAAGGCGGGCGAAACCGACGACGAAAATGCAAACGGGCTGGAAGATGTGCTCAGCCTTTTGGCAGGAGGCGCGGAGGTGGCCGCGGCCGCCGGCGCCCAGGGCAGCCAGGCTGCCCGCCACGCCATGCGCGGCAGTGACAATAGCGACCAGAAGGTTGACGCCGTCACGGCAAAGTCCGGTGAAGGCCGGCAAGTCTCTGTGGATGCGGATACGGCGTCCTTGTCTGCTGACGACACGACAGCGGATACAGCAGACACTGGCGGACGTAATTTCCGCTTTGCGCGCGCCGACGGCAAGGGTCAGCCGCTGATCCTGTCGATTGGCGCCGGCGCTGATGGCCGGGCGCGTGCCGAGGCAGCCCAGGCGGGCAGTGAGGGCACTCAGAATATTACCGTGGTCGACGCCAGACGCTATCTTGCACCGGCCTCCACCTCCAATCTCGCCAATGTCACCGGCGCTCTCACCGGTAATCCGGATTGGTCGAGCGCCATGCAGCCGGGCTCGGAGCTCGCCAATGCGGCAAGCCAGTCCAGCACCGGCAATGTGGTCAATACCCTCAAGATTCAGCTGCATCCGATCGATCTCGGTCAGGTGACGGCCACACTCAGGCTCTCCGGCGAGGCGCTGACCATCCATCTGACGGTCGAAAACAGTGCGGCCCTCAAGAGCCTGAACGACGATCACGGCGAGCTCATGAAGGCGCTTCGCTCCCATGGTTTCGCTGTCGACAACGTGCAGATCACGATGGCCAGCACGCCGGATCGCAGCGCCGCCGATAGCGGCCAGAACAATGCCCAGCAGCAAGCAGGCCAGCAGGCGTCTGCGCAGGGCGGCAACAATCAGTCGAGCTTTGCTGGCGGTGGCCAGTCGGGCGAACAGCGCACGTCCGGTGACGTGGATGTAACCAACAGAACTGGGATGACGAGCGATGACACCAATGCTGCCACGACTGCTTCTGGCAACGCTGGCGGCGCTCGCCCTGATCACGTCTATATCTGACGCGCAAGCCTCCACGGGCGCCTGCGAACGCGAAATTCAGGCAGCTGCGGCGAAATACGGCATCCCCGAAGGGATACTCTACTCTGTCGGTCTCACCGAGACTGGCCGCAAGGGTTCCCTTCAGCCTTTCGCCATGAATATCGACGGGCGCGCGGTCTTCATGGCCTCACGCGATGAGGCCTTGCGGGTCTTCGACAATGCGAAACACAAGGGCGCCAAGCTTATCGATGTCGGTTGCATGCAGATCAATCAGCATTATCATGGCGAGAATTTCGCATCCGTTTCTGCCATGTTTGAGCCCCGCGCCAACGTCGAATATGCCGCAAAGTTTCTCAATCAGCTGCACAAGCGTCACGAGACATGGACCATGGCGGTAGCAAGATACCACGCCGGACCGGATAACGACCCCGCTCAGAAGCGCTATGTATGCAGGGTGATCAGCAATTTGGTCGCAACCGGCTACGGAAACTGGACTCCGCCAGCGCGAAAATTTTGCGGTGAATAGCAATTGCAGGTTGTAGGTCGCGCGTGACCACGCACATTTCGACAATGAGGCGAGAATTAGGACGAAATATGTCTGGCAAGTCTCTTGTTAACCATCTGTTAATTTACGCACTGAAAAATAGTGGCAAAATACAGATGGGCTACTAGATGTTGATCAAATCACCACCGAAATCTTAAGCAATTATTAATACCCACCATTAACTTTCTACAGTTGTCGCTGATTCGCTCGATTCGTACTCCTATCAAATCGAGGCACCACACTGATTCGGAGGCGGACGAATGATCGTAGTGGTTGATGAGCGCGAGCTCGTTAAAAATGGGTATACTTCCCTGTTTGGACGTGAAGGCATTCCTTCGACCGGGTTCGACCCGGCTGAGTTTGGGGAATGGGTAAACACGGCGGCCGATACTGATATCGCGGCCGTCGAAGCTTTCCTGCTGGGGCAGGGTGAGCGGACGATTGATCTACCTCGCGCGATTCGCGATCGGACACAGGCTCCGGTTATTGCGGTCAGCGATCAGCCCTCCCTGGAGGCTACTCTCGCATTGTTCGATTCTGGCGTTGATGATGTCGTGCGCAAGCCGGTTCATCCGCGGGAGATTCTGGCACGCGCTGCGGCGATACGTCGTCGGCTGAAGGCCATCACCAACTTTACGGAAGTCGGCCCGATCCGGGTTTACTCCGACGGACGCGATCCCGAGCTGTCGGGCGAAGTCTTCCCGTTGCCGCGCCGCGAGCGCCGCATTCTGGAATATTTGGTCTCCAACCGCGGTCGTCGTGTTTCCAAGTCGCAGATCTTCAATGCGATCTACGGCCTCTTCGACGAGGAAGTTGAAGAGAACGTGGTTGAAAGCCACATCTCCAAGCTGCGCAAGAAACTGCGCAAGAAACTCGGTTTCGATCCCATCGATTCCAAGCGTTTCCTCGGCTACTGCATCGACTGGGAATAACCAGTCGATGACCCGGGCCTTGGGCGGGAATGATTTCCGGATCGAATTCGGAATTCCCGCCCGACAGACAGCTTCACGCAAGGCCCATCTCCTATTCTTTCCATGACTTCAGTAGCGAGGACATCCAATGAGCCTTTATGGAACTATGCGTACCGGTGTGTCCGGAATGAACGCCCAGGCAAACCTGCTTGGCACGGTCGGCGACAACATCGCGAACTCCAGCACCGTTGGCTATAAAAAGGCCAGCACGCAGTTTTCATCCATGATCCTGCCAAGCGCTGGCGGCACCTATAACTCCGGTGGCGTCAACACGGTTGTGCGCTACTCCATCTCGGACCAGGGCACGTTCAGCTATACCAATTCCGACACCGACCTTGCGATCAACGGCAATGGCTTCTTCATCGTCCAGGGCGGTGATGGTCGCGAATACATGACCCGCGCCGGTTCCTTTGTGAAAATGGATGATGGCACGCTGCAGAATGCAGCTGGCTACACGCTGATGGGTTATGAATACGACTCGAATGTTGATCCGACGATCGTCGTCAACGGTTTCGATGGCCTTCAGGCGATCGACCTGTCGTCAGCAGCCATTGCGGCAGAAGCCTCGGGCACCGGCAGCTTGATGGTCAATGCGCCTGCCAATGAAGCGATCGGCTACACGACATCGACATCTCTGGTCGCGGTGGATTCACAGGGCAATAGCCGACTGTTGACCTTCACTTACGAAAAGATCGCAGACAACCAGTGGAGCGTTTCCGCGTCTTACGACGACAACGGCACGCCGGTATCTGTCCTGGCGGCCACAACGCTCGACTTCGATGTCGACGGCAACCTGACCACGTCGCCGTCCACCGTGAACACGACGGCTATCCCGTCGACGACTCTCGGCGGTGCGGAACTCCCGTCCATAGCCATCGACCTGACCGGTACCACGCAGCTTGCTGCTGACTTCTCCGTTGTCGGTGACATTGACGGCACAGCAGCGGTCACAGTTGCCGGTTATGAAATTGACGAGGCTGGCATCGTGTCGGTCATGTACAGCAATGGTGACCTTCAGCCGCGCTTCCGTGTGGCTCTGGCGACTGTGCAAAGCCCGGATAACCTGACGCCGGTTGCCGGTAACCTCTACCAGCAGAGCAACAACTCCGGTGTGGTCGTCCTGGGTTATGCAGGCAACTCCGGTTTCGGTGACATCATCTCCAACGCATTGGAAGACTCCAACGTCGACGTTGCCGAGGAGCTGACCAACATGATTCAGGCCCAGCGAAACTACACCGCCAATTCCAAGGTGTTTCAGACAGGTTCCGAGCTGATGGAAACTCTCGTGAATCTGAAACGATAGCCGTGACGCACCGTTCCTAGGATGAACCTATGACGCTTACATCTGCCATTAATTCTGCGAAAAATGTATTCAGTAACACTGGCGAACAGTCAGCCGTTATATCGAAGAACATCGCGAATTCGAGCGACCCAAACTATGTTAAGCGTACAACGGTCAGCTATGGAACCCTGTCGGGTTCCACGCAGGTCTCCACGGAACGTGCAACCAACGGCCTTCTGCAGTCACAGATGTTCATGGCTCAATCGGAATCGAGCGGCCAGCAGACACTGGTAGACGGACTGGAACAGTTGAAATCCGTACTCGGCGGCAATGAATACGAGTTGTCGCCGAGCACCTATCTCTCCAAATTCTACGACAGTCTGCAGAACTTTGCCACCAAGCCTGGCGAAGTGGCGATGGCCCAGACGGCGATTTCTGCCGCAGGCGATGTCGTCAATTCTCTCAACACGGCGACAAAGGCCGTGCAGGATCTGCGCGAGCAGGCCGATCAGGATATCTCCGACTCGGTCACCGACCTCAATGCCCTGCTCAGCCAGCTTGAGACCCTGAATAACAAGGTCATTTCGATCACAACTGTTGGCGGGGATCCAAGCGATGCGCTTGACCTGCGTGATGGGGTGATCAGCGATATATCCCAGATCGTCGGCATCAATGTTCAGACGCGCGACAAGGGCGATGTCGTCCTTTACACAACGGATGGCACGACACTTTTCGAGACCATTCCCCGTACGGTGACATTCACGCCGCAGACCTTCTACGATGCCGGCGTCTCTGGCAATCCGGTGATGGTGGATGGCACAAGGGTGAATATCGGCGTCGGTGGGGACACGTCCGCCCAGGGCAGCATTGCCGCTCAATTGCAGATTCGTGATGAAATTGCGCCAGTGTTCCAGAGCCAGCTCGACGAAGTGGCGCGCGGACTCATCACCATCTTTTCGGAAACGGATCCTTCGCTGGTCAATCCGGATGAGCCCGGTCTCTTCACCTGGTCGGGCGGCACCTCATTGACAGCCGGCACAATCGAGCCAGGACTTGCCGGCACCATTGCGGTCAGCACCGCAGTGCAGTCATCGGCGGGCGGCGATCCCATGTTGCTGCGCGATGGTGGCATCAATGGCGCAGCTTACATCCACAATACAGGCGGTGCAGCCGGCTACACAGATCAGTTGAACGACTTTCTCGATGGCATGACAGGCGACATGATCTTCGACGCGGCCGCGCAGATCGACGATAATACAAGTCTTATGAGTTTTTCCACCAGCTCGGTCGGCTGGCTCGAGGAATATCGTTCGGGCGCGTCCAACGGCGCCGAGACCAAGACCGCAATGTTGCTGCGGGCCGAAGAGGCATACAGCAACAAGACAGGCGTGAGCCTGGATGAAGAACTGTCGTTGCTGCTCGATGTTGAGCAATCCTACAAGGCGGCGACAAAATTGCTCAATGCAGTAGATGAAATGCTGCAATCGCTCCTAGCTGTGGCGGGATAAGTCATGAAGACATCGAATATCTCCAATCTATCCGTTCAAAATGCCATGAGGCTGACGATCCTTCAGGCGCAGAACGAGCTGATCGATACCCAAAAAGAAGTCACGACAGGCCAGTATGCCGATATCGGCGCAGAACTCGGTTCGCGAACCACCCTGTCGCTGGATCTCAGCCGCGAAAGCACGCGCCTTCTCTCGCTGATCGATACAAATGGTATCGCAACGCAGCGTCTGGAATCGTCCCAGGCGGCCATGGAGCAGATGTCGGTATCCAACCAGACCATCAAGGAGCAACTGACGCTCCTGCAAGGCAGCGGTGACGAAACCACCACGAATGCCGCCATGCAGGAAATCGGCAATGCTCTTGCCACATTCACCAACGCAGCAAACACCGCCGTGGTGGGAGAATATCTCTTCGCCGGTATCAATACGGATGTGCGCCCGCTGGTCGATTATCAGGACACGACAACGGGTCTTCAGGCCAGTTTCGACACGGCATTTCAGACCTATTTCGGCTTTACGCAGACCGATCCGGCAACGGCGACGATTGCCGCCACGGGGCCAAGCCCCAGCATGGATGACTTTCTGACGACCGTCGTCGAGCCGATGTTCGATGAGCCGTCATGGTCGACCAACTGGTCGAACGCGACCGATGAAACGATGAAGACCCGCATCAGCCAGACCGAGGTCGTGCAGACGTCTGCCACCTTGAACAGCGACGGCATGAAGAAGTTCATGATGTCGGCGGTCGTGGCACTGGAGCTGGCGCCGATGAACCTGTCTGACGAGACGCGCGGCGTCGTCATCGATACCGTCACGGGATACAACAATGTCGCCTTATCCGGTATTGATGCAGAACGTACGCAGCTGGGCTTGTCTCAGGAACGGGTGAAAGACGCATCGGCATCGCTGGAGATCCAGCAGGACATCATGGAAAACAGTTTCAACTCGATGGTTGAGGTTGATGTCTACGAGGCTTCGACGAAGGTGAACAACCTTCTGTCTTTGGTAGAGACTTCTTATACATTAACATCTAAAATACAGCAGTTGAGTTTGGTGAACTTCCTTTGATGAGCAAGGGAATGGACTGACAATGAAGGACGCTTAGATGTATCAGTTTTCCTATGCCGAGATCATGGAGGATGGTGTCGCTGACGCGAAAGATCGCGAGAGGCAGGCATTGACCCGGTCGGTAGAACTGCTGACGGCAGCCCGCGATGAGAGCGGATACTCCCGACAGGCAATTGAAGCCATGTTCTATACCCGTCGGGTTTGGATACGCTTCATCGAAGATCTTAAGCAGCCCGACAATCAGCTCGATTCCGAACTGCGCGCCAATCTCATTTCCATTGCGATATGGATCTTGAAGGAATGCGATCAGATACGAAAACGGCAGTCGACGAACTACCAGGGCATTATTGACGTGACAACCATCATCAGGGATGGACTGAAATGAAGAGCACTTTGCGCATCTCGCTGAAATCCGGTGAGCGAATTTTTATCAATGGGGCGGTGTTGCGCGTTGACCGCAAGGTTGCACTCGAATTTCTCAATGACGTGACCTTCCTCCTGGAAAATCACGTTCTGCAGCCCGAAGACGCCTCGACGCCTCTGCGTCAGCTCTACTTCATCGCTCAGATGATGCTGATCAATCCCGAAGGCCGCGAACAGTCTTTGATCATGTTCCGCAAATCGGTGATCATGCTGCTCAACTGCTTCGAGAACGAGGAAGTTCTGGCCGAATTGAAGCGGGTCGATGGTCTGGTTGCATCCGGCAGGGCCTTTGACGCACTGAAGGCCATCCGTGGGCTTTATGCGATCGAGGACGAAATCCTGAACAACCAGGAAATGACGCCGGCGACGATCGAGCAAATTCGCAAGGAGATCGCACCATGGCGGTAGACAGCGTAAGCCCCTATTCGAGCGTCTCCAACAATACGGCATCGTCTGAGGCATCCAGCGCCGCCTCTCTCAATTACGATTCCTTTTTGAAGCTCTTGATCGCGCAGATGAAGAACCAGGATCCGACCGATCCGATGGATGCCAGCGAACAGGTGGCGCAGCTTGCCACATTCTCGCAGGTTGAACAGACCATCCAGACCAACACCAATCTGGAAAATCTGATCGCCGGTTCGGCACTCTCCAATGCCGCCTACTTTGTCGGCAAGACCATTACGAATAATGACGGCACCGAAAGCGGTGTTATCGCATCGGTCAAGGTCTACAGCGATGCAATCGTTGCAACGACGGTCGATGGCGAGGAAATTCCGATCTCGGTTGGCGTCACGGTTGGCACTCCGCCGGCAACCTCCACGGATGACACTGCAGATTCCAGCGACAGCACTGGCGACAGCGACACGTCTGATGATACGACTACGGACACGTGAGTTCGTCACTGATTCGTAGTTTCCCAGTTTAGGAGCCGCCGCAATGAATGAGGCAGACGCTCTGGATATCATGCAGGCCGCCGTCTGGACGATTTTGATCGCGTCCGGTCCGGCGGTTCTGGCCGCCATGGTGGTGGGCGTGACGATCGCCCTCATTCAGGCCTTGACCCAGGTTCAGGAAATGACCCTGACCTTTGTGCCGAAAATCGTCGCGATCCTCATCACAGCCGGGATCACCGCGCCTTTCGTCGGCGCCCAGATCTCGCTTTTTGCCAATCTGGTTTTTTCCCGGGTGCAAAGCGGTTTCTGACAACGCTTCCGGCGCGTGAACTGTCGCCCCGGGCGTCAGCCAAACTTCGCTTCTACCACCCTCGCGCAAGCTTCGTCTTCTACAGCAGACTGTGGAAAGGACTGCGGACACCTGTTGCCGCAGTCTGCCTTCTCATGAAGAGACGGGAATAACATGGCGCAAACACCTGCAATCATCATTCCGAAGGTCAGTCCGAAAGGGCGTGATATCGGCTTCGCGCTCGGTATCGTCGGTATTCTGTGCATTCTGTTCCTGCCGATCCCGCCATTCCTGATCGATATGGGCCTGTCCTTTTCGATCGCCTTTTCCGTGCTGATCCTGATGGTGGCCTTGTGGATTCAGCGTCCGCTGGACTTCTCGTCCTTCCCGACCATCCTGCTGATCTCGACCATGACCCGCCTGTCGCTGAATATTGCAACGACGCGTGTGATCCTGTCGCACGGCAATGAGGGACACACCGCAGCCGGCGGGGTCATCTCGGGCTTTTCCAGCCTTGTCATGTCGGGCGATTTCGTCATCGGTCTGATCGTCTTCATGATCCTGGTCACGGTCAACTTCATCGTGATCACCAAGGGCGCCACCCGTATCGCGGAAGTGGGCGCACGCTTTACCCTCGATGCCATTCCGGGCAAGCAGATGTCGATCGATGCCGACCTGTCCGCCGGCATCATCGACGAAAAGGAAGCCCAGCGTCGCCGTCAGGAACTGGAGCAGGAAAGCTCGTTCTTCGGTGCCATGGACGGTGCGTCCAAATTCGTACGCGGCGATGCGATCGCCGGCCTGATCATTACGGCGATCAACATTTTCGGCGGCATCGTCATCGGCTATTTCCGTCACGGCATGGAAATCGGCGAAGCCGCTGACGTCTTCGTCAAGCTGTCCGTCGGCGACGGTATCGTCTCCCAGGTTCCGGCGCTGATCGTTTCGCTGGCAGCCGGTCTGCTCGTCTCGCGCGGCGGCACGCCGGGCTCCACCGATCAGGCCGTTATCAATCAGCTGAGCGGCTATCCCCGCGCCCTGTCGGTTGCCGCCGCATTGATGTTCCTTCTGGCTGTCATTCCGGGCCTGCCTTTCGTGCCCTTCACCACGCTTGGCGGCATCATGGCCTTTGGCAGCTGGTGGATCCCGCGTGCCGTGGAAGCCGAAAACAAGGTCAAGCGCGAAGCCGAGGAAAAGAAGGTCATCCAGACCAAGGAAGCGGAGAAGGATTCCGTCAAGTCGGTCCTCAAGACCGCCGAAATCGAACTGGCCCTTGGCAAGCAGGTCTCGACCCGTCTGCTCGGCGCCCACCAGGAACTGGCCTTCCGCGTTGGCAAGATGCGCAAGAAATTCGCCAGCCAATACGGTTTCGTCGTTCCCGAGATCAAGGTCACCGACGATATCGGCATTCCCGAGAAATCCTACCAGATCCGCATCCACGGCACCACGGTTGCGTCAAACGAGCTGCGCGTCGGCGAAGTGCTGGTGGTGACCGGCTCGGGGCGCAAGCCAACCATTCCGGGCGACGAGATCCGCGAACCCGCCTTCGGCATGCCCGCCGTCTCGATCATGGAGACCTTTGTCGACGATCTGAAACGCGAAGGCTTCCACCCGATCGATAACGTTTCGGTTGTTCTCACCCATGTGAGCGAGGTCATCCGCAACAACCTGCCGCAGCTTCTCTCCTACAAGGACGTGAAGGTGCTGATCGATCGCCTCGATCCCGAATACAAGAAGCTGGCCGACGAGATCTGCTCGTCGCACATGTCCTATTCGGGCCTTCAGGCCGTGCTCAAGCTTCTGTTGGCCGAGCGCGTCTCCATCCGCAACCTGCATCTCATTCTCGAAGCCGTGGCCGAACTTGCACCGCATGTGCGCAAGACCGAGCAGATCGTCGAGCATGTCCGGGTCCGTATGGCCCAACAGCTCTGCGGCGATCTGACCGATCACGGCGTGCTGCGTGTTCTGCGCCTCGGTCCGAAATGGGATCTCGTATTCCACCAGGCGCTCAAGCGCGACGCCAAGGGCGAAATCGTCGAATTCGATATCGACCCGCGCAATCTCGAGGAATTCTCTGAACAGGCGAGCAAGGTTATCCGTGAATTCATGGATCGCGGATTGCCATTCGTGCTTGTAACTTCGCCCGAAACGCGGTCCTATGTGCGCATGATTATCGAGCGCCTGTTCGCAACGCTTCCGGTGTTGTCGCATGTCGAACTGGCCAAGGGCATCGAGATCAAGATTCTGGGCTCCATTTCATGATTTCAGACCCTCAGGGGACAATTCTGGCGCTATTCGTGGCCTTCTGTCGTATCGGCGGATGTTTCATGGTGATGCCGGGATTTTCCACCTCGAGGATTCCGCCGCTAATCAGGCTGTTCGTGGCTCTGGCCGTTTCCATGGCCATTTTGCCGGTGTTGTGGGACGTTATCTATCCGCGGGTTGCGGGCTCCAGGCTTGAAGTGGTCCAGCTTGTCATTGCCGAGACCCTGATTGGCACCATGTATGGCCTGATTGCCCGGCTTTATACGCTCGGGCTTCAGTTCGCGGGTTCCATCCTTGCCATGTCGATCGGTTTTTCCGCACCGGGTGCCGGCAATATTCTGGAAGATGCGCCGGAAAACCAGATCACCAACCTGATCACATTCGGCGGCCTCCTGATGCTCTTCATGATGGATTTCCATCATATGATCTTCCGTGCGCTGATCGATTCTTATACGGCCATGCCACTCGGCGGGATGATCGATAGCCAGAAGATGCTGATCACCCTGACAGACACGGTCGCAGCCACCTTTGTCATCATGTTGCGCCTCGCCAGCCCCTTCCTGATCTTCGGCCTGATGTTCAACTTCTCGATCGGCCTGATCAACAAGCTTGCGCCGCAGATTCCGATCTACTTCATCTCGACGCCGTATCTTCTGGTCGGCGGCCTGTTCCTGTTGTATCTTTCCATCGCGGCTATGGTCCGGCAATTTGCAGCGGGCTTCCCGGCGATCTTCCTTGGCTAGGCGTCAAGCCTGCAATGTCTGGAGAGGCTTATGGGCCCGAAGAAAAAATCCGACAAACTCAAGAGGCTGGTCATGGTCCAGCGCCATATGGAGCAGGTCGCCAGAAGCGATCTCGCCCAGACCGGCGTGCAACGCGAAGAAGTGGCGCATTCGATGGATGTCGTCATGGACGCAATCGGCTCGCTCGATCCGGTGCATCGCCTGTTTGCTCAAAATTACGCCGATCGCTTCGACCGCTTGACCAATGCCGACAAGCAGCTTGCCGGCATTCAGCGCGTGCAGGAAATGCAAACCCTGCGCGAGCGGGTCAAGGGCGACCGGCTGGAAGAGCATATGAAGGACGCCCGCGCCTTGGAACTGCGCGAAAGCGATGACAACGCCATTTATGACCTCGTCGATCTTTTGAGTGCAACACCAGCCTCCAGCAAGCTTCACGATACATAGTCCGCTGATACAAATCAGTGAGGACGAAGACGTGGCCATATCACCACCCAGCGATCTGGTTCTGGACGTAGTTCGGGCAGCTAACCCATTCGAGACACAGGCCGCGCAGGAGCAGCTGAAAGCCAGCCGCGCCGCCTTTGCCGCAACAAGTCTTGCGGAAAAGGGTGCAGGTTTCGAATCGGCTGTCGGCATTCTCAACGATGCAGCCTCAAAGGCCGGTCTGGGCAAGATCCAGAAGGCAGCGCCTGAAGATATGCCCAAGGTCTACCAGCAGTTTGAGTCCGTCGTGCTCCAGACCTTCGTCAAGGAAATGATGCCGGATGACACGGAGTCTGTCTACGGCAAGGGCAATTCGGGTGAGATCTGGAAGAGCATGATGGCCGAACAGATCGGTGAGGTCATGTCCAAGAATGGCGGCATTGGCATTGCCGAGCAGATGTATCGCGACATGCTGGCCGTGAAGCGGCATGAAGACACAGTCAACGTATCGACCAGCGAAACTGACCGCAGCATGGCTGTCAGCATGGTCACCGAATTGCAGCGGCAGACCATCGGTGTCTCCGCCAGCGAAGACAAGCAAGCTTAAATCCAGGTGAGGCCGGAAATGGAATTTGTGTCCAGCGAATATCGTATCAAAACGGTTCTGGGGCGTCTCGAGCGCATTGTCGATGACGAGAATCAGAGAATCGGACGTGATCCGGAATTCGACCTCAAGGTATCAAACGCCCACAAGAGCCGTTGTCTCTACGAACTGACGATGTTGTTTCGCGATACCGACCCCCGCGAATTGGCCAAGGGCTATGTCGAGCAGATGCACCATTTGAAGGCAAAGCTTGCTCTCAATTCAAAGCGTGTCGAAGCCCATATGAATGCGGTACGCGCGGTGGCGGATCTGCTCAAGAATGCGGTTCAGGACGCGGATGCGGATGGAACCTATTCCCAGGAACAATTTCTCTACAGTGAGTCCTGATGATCAAGATTATCCTGGCCGGCGTTTGGGTGTGTATCGTCTCACTCGGCGCCGTCTACATGTCGGTCCACATGGCAATGGCTCCTCCGGAACCCACCGACGAGGAAAAGCGCAAGGCCGCACTCCAGCTGGTCCGAGGTGAATCGATCACGATCCCGATGATTGCCGATGGCCGGGTCAACGGCTATTTCGTCGGTCGCATTTCCTTCATGATGGAAGGCGAGAAGATCAAGGGTCTCGATCTCCCGATGACGGAGTTGATGACCGATGAATTGTTCACATTGCTGGTCGGCAACGAGATGATCGATATTAGCCATGCGGCGGCCTTCAATGTCGGCGACTTCCGCGACACGATCAAGAAAGACCTGAACGAGCGTCTGGGTGACGAGTTGATCGATGAGGTTCTGGTCGAACAGCTCGACTATATCTCGAAGGATGACATCCGCGCCAATCCGGGTGAACGCCCTGCCGGCAAGCCCTTGACGATCGTCGAAGGCGTCAAGATCGAAGAGCCCAAGGCGAGCGGCGGCCACTGAAGGGCTTTCATCCCCGCGATCATCTGAATGGCAGCCGGCCGCGATTGCGCGCCGGCTTTTTCATGTCTGGTTTGCCCCCTCTTGCAACGCCCTGACAGATGCAGCCGCCCCGCTGCGCCAATCGCTCTTGCGCGGAAATCCGAGCGGGTCTGCCCGGCAGGCATTGATCATTGATGTTTGATATCACACGCAAAATGGCCAATTCTATAAAATTAGAGATATTTAATTAAGCCGAAATTGAGTTTTTGACGTTACACAACAGCATCGATTTCTCGCATGAGCGGCATGATGCTACTTCAGAGTCTGGTTATCCTTCCTGCCATCTTGCTGCGCAAATCGTACAGGTCACGTCCGAAAGCTTGCAGCATGAATATACTGTCCAGAGCGTCCCCCGTTACCAGCACTCGTTTGATTTTCGGAATACCCGTCTACGACCTGAGCTGGCAATGTGCCCTGTCGATGATCGGCACCTTCGCCGCGCTGCCGATGGGTCAGGCTCAGGTATCGTTTCTCAATGCCAATAATGCCAATATCCTGCATCGCGATCAGAAATATCGCGACATCCTGCGTGAGCATGTGGTGCTGCCGGATGGGTTTGGCATGGATATCGCGTCTCTCGCGCTGAACGGTCGTGCCTTCACGGCAAACCTGAACGGCACCGATTTCGTGCCGGCATTGCTCACCTATCTGTCAAAGCCCATGCGCATTGGCCTGATCGGCGGGCGCGCGGATGTTCTGGACGCAGCGACGGAGAGCTTTCGACGCCACGCGCCCTGGCATGAATTCATCCCTGTATCCGATGGCTATTTCGAAAAGACCGATCAGGCGTCCACGATCGACAGGCTCTCGGATCTGAAGCTCGATGTGCTCATCGTCGGCATGGGCACGCCACTGCAGGAGAACTGGATTCACGCCAATATCACCGCAGAGCATGCGCGGCTGGTCCTGGGGGTTGGAGCGCTCTTCGATTTTGTCTCTGGCCATGTTGCGCGCGCGCCGTTGTGGGTGCGTCGCTTGCGCTGTGAATGGGCCTTCAGATTGGTCAACGAACCGGCACGATTGTGGCGTCGCTATATTGTCGGCATACCGGTTTTCCTCTGGCGCGTGTTTCGCTATCGCAAACAGGCGCGAAGCGGCCAAATTTGACGGTGAACCCGTCACACGCGAGCCGGCGAATGTCGGCCCGACCAGACTGACCGCCCACCACGAACGCTCTCCTTGCTGTCGATGACACGCCAAGCGCCGCCTGCGGAATAGCCGGGGTCGTACCTGCGGCAGCCTATGCATTGCCTCTTGCAATTGAATGACCGTCACCATAGAGCGGAGGCGGGCTCGCCGGCCCCGGCCGGACACGCCCATTTATGGACTGTATTTGCGCGCGGGGAGAAGGCATGACCGAAATCATCGATGGCAAGCAGGTGGCTGCCTCCGTAATCGAGAAGGCAAAGGCGGCTTCGGCGGATCTTGAGGCATCCACCGGCGTCAAGTCCGGTCTGGCCGTCATTATCGTCGGCGATGACCCCGCAAGCCATGCCTATGTCGGCTCCAAGGGCCGCATGGCCAAGGAATGCGGCTTCCATTCGATCCAGCATACGCTGCCTGCAGAGACGCCGCAGGACGAGCTGATGGCCCTTGTTGCCTCGCTCAACGCCGATCCGGCGATCCATGGCATTCTCGTGCAGTTGCCACTGCCCAAGCATCTGGATTCCGAGGCTGTCACCCAGGCCATTCTACCCGAAAAGGATGTCGACGGCCTGCATGTCGTCAATGCCGGCAAGATCGCAACAGGCGATCTCGACACCGGTCTTCTGTCGTGCACGCCGGCGGGCTCCATGGTGCTGGTCAGGTCCATCCACGGTGCCGATCTGTCGGGCCTCAATGCCCTGGTCATCGGCCGTTCCAATCTCTTCGGCAAGCCGATGGCGCTGCTGCTTCTGGCCGCCAACGCAACCGTGACGGTCGCCCATTCCCGCACCGGCGATATCGCCGCGCTCGCCCGCAATGCCGATATTCTCGTGGCAGCGGTCGGCCGCCCGCAAATGGTCAAGGCCGATTGGGTCAAGCCCGGCGCCACCATCATCGATGTCGGCATCAACCGTATTCCCGCACCGGAAAAGGGCGAGGGCAAGACCCGCCTGGTCGGCGATGTCGCCTATGACGAATGCGCAGCCGTTGCGGGCGCCATTACGCCGGTTCCAGGTGGCGTCGGCCCCATGACCATCGCCATGCTGATGGCCAATACCGTGATCGCTGCCCACCGGGCGGCGGGTAAGGCAGCGCCGAAATTCTGATTTGGGGGAGGGGCCGTCTCAGTCGGGTGCCGGCCCCGTGGACGCACGAACGACCAGATCCGCCTTCCATAACTCATGATCCGGCGGTGCCGTTTCCGCCGGATTGATCATGGCGATCAACCTTTGCGCAATCCGGATGCCGGCGGCGCGCAGCGACGAGCGCGTGGTGGTCAACGGTACGGTGAAGTTCTCCGGCTTGAGCGTTGGCAACACGTCGTCATGGGCGATCAGCGAGATATCCCGCCCAAGCTTCAGTCCTGCCACATTGATGGCCCTCACGGCACCCAGCGCAAGCACGGTACTGGAGCAGAGAACGGCGGTTGGCGGCTTGTCCTGGGCCAGCAGTTCCGCCATGCATTGTGATCCGGCTTCGTCCGTCATTTCTCGATGATAGATATGGTTTTGCGGCATCGTCAGCCCATGCTCGGCAAGTGCCGCGATCATGCCTTTCTTGCGCCGGATGGCAAAGTCCAGATCCTCAGGCCCGTTCAGCAGCGCGAACCGCTTGTGGCCAAGGTCCAGCAACATCTTGGTCGCGTCGTAGAACGCAGCCTGGTTATCCACGTCCAGATAGGCAAAATCGCTCTCGATCCCGGTCGAACGGCCATGGACGATAAAGGGCACGCCCAGCGATTGGGCCAGCGGAATGCGCGAATCGTTGTTTCTGAGATAGGCCAGATAATAGCCGTCGACATTGCCGCTGGAGACCATCCAGCGGATTGCCTGTTCCTCGTCATGGGGATGTGCCGGCGTGATGACGAAATGAAAATCGTGTCTGATGGCCTCTTCGGCAAGCCCGGCCTGGAATTCGCCGAAATGCACATCCGAGTAACGACCGGGGTCGATCGGCATCACCACGCCGATAGAGCCGGAACGCCCGGTCGCCAATCGTTGCGCGGCCCGATTCGGTCTGTAGCCCGTGTCGCGTGCAGCCTGCGCCACGCGTTCGCGCGTTGCCGCACTCACCTCCGGATACCCGTTGAGTGCACGGCTGATCGTTGTCTGGGACAAGCCCAGCAACTGCGATAATTCTTTCAGATTCACCTGCCTGCTCCTCCCGGCCGTCCGCCGCAATCTGACAAGACGTCCAAAGCGGACCGATTATTGAACAATCTGGCGCGATGAAACAATGCCGAAACTGTGCTTTTCAGTACGCCGGAACAATGCGTCCGCAATAAGCGTTTGGAAAGGTTGAGGTGTCGGTGATGTCATGGCGCGTCTTTGACAAACTTCTTGACTCAGTCAACCATTGGCGGAATGACTGTGTCGGTCAAAGCGCTTTGGCTCGCTGTCTTTCATAGGCGTCTTCGAGCTGATAGTATGGTCTAATCCTGGGAGGGACATTATATGAAAAGCAAATTACTCATGAGCGTCGCAGCTTTCGCGCTGCTGACCAATATCGCCGGCGCGGCTGAACTCAAGTTCAAGCCCGGCGAAGATTCCAAGTTTCATTGGGACAGCTATGAAGAGCTGAAGAAGACCGATCTGAAGGGCGAACAGCTCACCATCTTCGGTCCGTGGCTTGGTCCCGACCAGGCGCTTGTCGAGAGCGTCTTGGCCTATTTTGCCGAAGCGACCGGCGCAGACGTGCGCTACACGGGTTCTGACAGTTTCGAGCAGCAGGTCGTCGTCGATCTCGAAGCCGGTTCTGCCCCCAATATTTCCATCTTCCCGCAGCCGGGCCTGGCATCCGACATGGCCAAGCGTGGCTTCCTGACGCCGCTTGGCAAGGAAACATCCGACTGGCTGGTTGAAAACTATGCCGCCGGCCAGTCCTGGGCCGATCTCGGCACCTATACCGGCAAGGATGGCGAAAAGGCCTTCTACGGTTTCCCCTTCAAGGCCGACGTCAAGTCGCTCGTCTGGTATGTGCCTGAAAACTTCGAGGATGCCGGCTATGAAGTGCCGCAGTCCATGGAAGAGCTGAAGGCGCTCACCGAAAAGATCGTCGCCGATGGCGGCACGCCCTGGTGCATCGGTCTGGGATCGGGCGCGGCCACCGGCTGGCCGGCCACCGACTGGGTCGAAGACATGATGCTGCGCACCACCACGCCGGAGAACTACGACAAGTGGGTCTCCAACGAGATGAAGTTCAACGATCCGATCGTTATCAACGCGATCAATGACTTCGGCTGGTTCGCCAAGAACGACAAATTCGTCGCCGGCGGCGCAGGCGCAGTCGCCTCCACCGACTTCCGCGACAGCCCCAAGGGCCTCTTCGATTCGCCGCCCCAGTGCTACATGCACCATCAGGCCTCCTTCATTCCGGCCTTCTTCCCGGAAGATGTGGTCGTGGGTGAAGATGCCGACTTCTTCTACTTCCCGGCCTATGCCGACAAGGATCTCGGCAAGCCGGTCCTGGGTGCCGGCACCACCTTCACCATCACCAAGGACAGCAAGGCCGCCGAAGCCTTCATCAAGTTCCTGGAAACCCCGATCGCGCATGAGATCTGGATGGCCCAGAAGGGCTTCCTGACCCCTTACAAGGGCGTCAACCCGGATGTCTTTACCGATCCGACGGTGCGCAAGATGAACGAGATCCTGCTCAACGCCACCACCTTCCGCTTTGACGGTTCCGACCTGATGCCGGGTGCCATTGGCGCCGGCGCATTCTGGACCGGTATGGTCGACTATGTGGGCGGCAAGTCCGCAGAACAGGTCGCCGATACCATTCAGAAGGCCTGGGACGGCCTCAAGAAGTAAGTCTTGCAAGCCTCGACAGATTTCTCCTGCCCGACAGTTTTCGGTCGGGCAGGAGACAAGACAATAAGTCGTCACTAACGACACTTCGGTATCTCGCGGGAGGGCACCATGAATCCGGCAATTCAGGCTGTGATCACCATCGTCATCGGCGTTGGCGGTTGTCTCGGCTACTTCTATTTGTCGAATGTCTTTCTCGACAAGGTCCTGTTTCCGGCCAAGGGCCCGCATGCCGGGCGCAATATCAACCGCGCCAATATGATCCGGCCCTGGCTGTTCCTCTTCCCCGCCATTTTCGCTCTCGGCCTTTACCTTGCCTATCCGGTTGTCGCCACCATCTGGCTGTCGCTGACGACCCGCAACGGCACGTTCATCGGCCTTTCCAATTACACCCGCATGGCCTCCGAGCCCAAGTTCTGGGAAGCGGTCAGCAACAATCTGCTCTGGCTGGTCATTGTGCCGGCGGCCTCCACTGCCTTCGGTCTGCTGGCCGCCCAGCTGACCGACCGCATCCGCTGGGGCAGCATCGCCAAGTCGCTGATCTTCATGCCCATGGCAATTTCCTTTGTCGGCGCATCGGTGATCTTCAAGCTCGTCTACGATGCCCGTCCCGCCAATCAGGACCAGATCGGCATTCTCAATGCCATGTGGCTGTCCTTCGATGGCGGCATTGGCTCCATCATCGTGCTGCGCGTGGTCCCGACGCTGCTGCTCCTCGCCTTTGCAGCCTTCGTCGCCTATGCCATTTTCAATCTCATCTGGCCGCTTGTCTCGCGCCGACCGCATCAGCCGCACACGCCGGTCTGGATGATGGGCCTTCGCGCCATCGCCTCGCTCATCGGCCTGTGGCTCATTTTCCTGTCGGCGCGCTCCATCATCGCCTTGTTCTTTGTCGACTATCCCTATGGCGAGCCGCAGAACTGGCTGACGATCCTGTTCTGGAACAATTTCTTCCTCATGGTCGTGCTGATCTGGATCCAGACCGGCTTTGCCATGGTCATCCTGTCGGCGGCCATTCGCGGCATTCCGGAAGAGACGATCGAGGCCGCCGTCATCGATGGCGCCAATCCGTTCCAGATCTTTTTCAAGATCAAGGTGCCGCAGATCATGGGAACCGTGGTCGTTGTCTGGACCACCATCACTCTGGTCGTTCTGAAGATCTTCGACATCGTCTTTGCCATGACCAACGGCCAGTGGCAGACGCAGGTTCTGGCCAATTACATGTATTCCAAGCTGTTCGTTGCCGGCGACTGGGGCGTGGGCTCCGCCGCCGCCATCGTCATCATGCTGCTGGTGCTGCCGATCCTCGTGTGGAACGTCTACAGCGCCCGCAAGGAAATGCGATGAGGGAGGGCTAAGCCATGGCAACGATCGCAGGAAAGAAATCCGGTCTCGTCTGGGCGGTTCACATCTCCGTCGTGGTGCTGGTCATTTTGTGGCTGACCCCAACGCTCGGGCTGTTTATCTCCTCCTTCCGCACCTCCGACCAGATCGCCTCGAGCGGCTGGTGGGACGCGCTCTTTCCCCAGCAGCAGAATATGATGCTGCGCACAGCCGAGCCCGACAAGCAGAAGCAGGACGGCAATGTCTTCGTCATCGAAGGCAATCTCTTCGTCGACAACAAGGAGAATGCCAAGGCCGACATTTCGGCCTGGGGCACGTCCTCGCTGAAGATTTCCGAATACAATCCGGGCGACACCGCCGATATGGGCAAGGACGGTCGTCTGACCGTTCAGGACAACGGCGACTACCGGCTGGAAAACACCACCGAATTCAAGGGCAGTCGGGGCGAGCGCGTGTTTCTGACGGCCTCCGCTCCGCCCAAGTTCACGCTCGACAATTATCGTCATGTGCTGTTTTCCGGAAACAGCACCGACTCCATGGCCAAGGCCTTTTTCAACACGCTGACGGTCACCATTCCCGCCACCATCATTCCCATTGTCGTGGCAGCATTTGCCGCCTACGCCCTGGCCTGGATGCGCTTTCCGGGGCGTGCCCTTTTGATCGCGGCGGTCGTCGCCCTGCTGGTCGTGCCGCTGCAGCTGGCGCTCATTCCGCTGCTGCGCCTTCATCTGGAAATCGGCATCGGCAAGGGCTATCTCGGTGTCTGGCTCGCCCATACCGGCTTCGGCCTGCCGCTCGCCATCTATCTGCTGCGCAATTACATGGTCGGTCTGCCGCGCGACATCATCGAATGTGCCAAGGTCGATGGCGCAACCGACTTCCAGATCTTCACCCGTATCGTGCTGCCCCTGTCCTTTCCGGCGCTCGCATCCTTCGCCATCTTCCAGTTCCTGTGGACCTGGAACGATCTGCTTGTCGCCAAGGTCTTCCTCATCGATGCGACCGGCGACACGACGGTGATGACGAACCAGATTGTCGAGCTTTTGGGAACGCGCGGCGGCAACTGGGAAATTCTGGCCACGGCCGCCTTTGTTTCCATGGCCGTTCCACTCGCCGTCTTCTTCGCCATGCAGCGCTATCTTGTCCGCGGTCTTCTGGCCGGCTCGGTCAAGGGTGGCTGATGGCAAACTGAACAGACTAGGATTTTAGAGAATGAATGCAGTTTCCCCAACCGTTGGTGCCGTCGATAAGGATTGGTGGCGTGGCGCGGTCATCTACCAGATCTATCCGCGCTCCTATCAGGACAGCAACGGCGACGGCATCGGCGACCTCAAGGGCATCACCGCCCGCCTTCCGCATATTGCCGAGCTTGGTGCCGATGCAATCTGGATTTCGCCCTTCTTCACCTCGCCGATGAAGGACTTCGGCTACGACGTCTCCGATTATTGCGATGTCGATCCCATGTTCGGCGCTCTGTCCGATTTCGATATGCTCATTGCCGAGGCCCACCGGCTGGGCATCAAGATCATGATCGATCTGGTCATGTCGCACACCTCGGACCAGCATCCCTGGTTTGTCGAAAGCCGCTCAAGCCATAACAACGCCAAGGCTGACTGGTATGTCTGGGCCGATTGCAAGCCCGACGGCACGCCGCCCAACAACTGGCTGTCGATCTTCGGCGGTTCCGGCTGGCACTGGGATGCGACCCGCATGCAGTATTACCTGCACAACTTCCTGACCTCCCAGCCGGACCTCAACCTCCACAATCCCGAGGTTCAGGACGCCCTGCTGGATTCTGTGCGCTTCTGGCTGCAGCGCGGGGTCGACGGTTTCCGTCTCGACACCATCAACTTCTACTTCCACGACAAGCAATTGCGCGACAATCCGGCTCTGGCACCGGAGCGGCGCAATGCCTCCACGGCACCGGCGGTGAACCCCTATAATTTCCAGGAACACATCTACGACAAGAACCGGCCGGAGAATATCGCCTTCCTCAAGCGCTTCCGCGCCGTGCTGGAAGAGTTTCCCGCCATCGCTGCCGTCGGTGAAGTCGGGGACAGCCAGCGTGGCCTTGAGATCGTCGGGGAATACACCTCCGGCGATGACAAGATGCATATGTGCTACGCCTTCGAATTCCTGGCGCCCGAACCACTGACGCCGCAGCGTGTCGTCGATGTCGATCGCGAATTCTCGGAAGCGGCCCCGGAAGGCTGGGCCTGCTGGGCCTTTTCCAACCACGATGTCGTGCGCCATGTCAGCCGCTGGGGGCAGGATGTCGTTGACCGCGACGCCTTTGCCAAGCTGCTCTCGGCCATTTTGATGACCCAGCGCGGTTCCGTCTGCATCTATCAGGGCGAGGAACTGGGGCTCACCGAAGCAGAGATCGCCTTCGAGGATCTGCAGGACCCCTATGGCATCCAGTTCTGGCCGGAATTCAAGGGTCGCGACGGTTGCCGCACGCCCATGGTCTGGGATAGCCGCGCGGTCGATGCCGGCTTCTCCACCGCCGAGAAGCCCTGGCTGCCGATACCGGTCGAGCATGTGTTGAAGGCTGTCGATACCCAGCACGGCAAGGACGCGTCGGTGCTCGAACAATATCGCCGTTTCCTCGCATTCCGCCGCGCGCATCCAGCCTTCGCCAAGGGTACCATCGCCTTCATGCCCGTTCAGGGCCATGTGTTGAGCTACACCCGCACGCTCGGCAACGAGACCGTGCTTTGCATGTTCAACATGTCGGCAGAGGAGACATCTGCCGATATTCCGGACGGCGACTGGTCAGCGCTTTCCGGTCACGGATTTACTGCGAAACAAGAGAACAACAAGATCAAGCTTCCGGCCTGGAGCGCCTATTTCGCGCGCCACGCCTGAGAGGGAGGAAGACAATGACGGGCCTCGTACTGAAAGACATCCGCAAGTCCTATGGACAGGTGAAGGTCATTCACGGCATCGACCTGGAGATCCAGCAGGGCGAGTTCATCGTCTTCGTTGGCCCGTCGGGCTGTGGCAAGTCCACGCTGCTGCGCATGATCGCAGGCCTTGAGGATATCACCGGCGGCGAGATGTGGATCGACGGGATCCAGGTCAATGACGTGCCGCCCTCCAAGCGCGGCATCGCCATGGTCTTCCAGTCCTATGCGCTCTACCCGCATATGACGGTCTATGACAACATGGCCTTCGGCATGCGGATTGCCGGAGAGAGCAAGGAAGAGATCGACCGCCGTGTCACCTCGGCAGCCTCCATCCTTCAGCTCGAGCCCTATCTCGACCGTCTGCCCAAGGCCCTGTCCGGCGGTCAGCGCCAGCGCGTGGCCATTGGCCGTGCCATCTGCCGCGACCCCAAGGTCTTCCTCTTCGACGAGCCGCTCTCCAACCTGGACGCGGCTCTACGCGTTGCCACCCGTATCGAGATCGCCAAGCTCAACGAGCAGATGGCCGACACCACGATGATCTATGTGACCCATGACCAGGTGGAGGCCATGACGCTGGCGGATCGCATCGTGGTGTTGTCGGCTGGCCGCATCGAACAGGTCGGCCCGCCGCTCGAACTCTATGAGCGTCCCGCCAACCTGTTCGTGGCGCAGTTCATCGGCTCACCGGCCATGAACATCATGCCGGGCAAGATCGAGGAGACCGGCGACAACACCGTCATCAGTCTTCGCGACGGCAGCCGTGTGACGGTTCACATTCCAACGCAGGCGGCAGAGAAGGGCAAGACCGCAAGCTTCGGCGTGCGCCCCGAAGACCTGTCCATGACGACGGGAGACACGTATCTGTTCGAAGGCAAGGTCTCGATTGCCGAGCAGTTGGGCGAAGTCACTCTTCTCTATGTCGAAGGGCCTGTCGAAGACGAGCCGGTGGTCATCAAGCTGCCGGGCGTGGTCGATGTCAGCAAGGGCGAGACGCTGCGTTTTGTCGCCGATCCTGAGAAGCTTCATCTGTTCGATGACAACGGGCGTACCTATTTGGGACGCTGAAGTCGCTTTTGGTTCTTTGTTAACCACGATGACTGCCGTTACGTCAGCCTATCAATAGTTGTGAGTGGAATCTCACTTTCTGTTAAGTCTCGGCCGTTATTCTGCGCCTGTGTTGATAACAAGAAGCAGGTAAGAAATGTCCGCAGCACCAAGAACCACTTATCTTCAGCGGGAGGAATCCTTCATGTACGACCGGGAAGCCCGGTTCCCCATGGAGGATACGATGAACGCGGCACGCATCGAATATACGGAGAAGGGTGTGATGCATATGGCATCGCGCCGGGCAGATGTCCTTCGTATTTCCATGAGCGGTGCCATTCTGGGAATGCTCACGCAGTATAATCTTCCCCAGCAGTTTTATCTCGATATTCCAGACGCCCGTATTTCCAAGGTCGGCTGCCTGTTGATGAAGACCTATACCAACAATACCGTCGAGGTCCGCTTTCTCCGTTTGATGACGCAGAAGGAACTGGATCGTATCTTCATCTTCTCCACGCATCCTGCCCACAAGGACAAGGTGCTCGACGTCCGCTCCTGGTAAGCGAAACATGACTGACGAGGCGAGCCCGGTTGCGGCTCGCCTGATCCGTCAACGGCATGTCGACCCAATTGGGTCTGAGACGACGCCTTCTTTCTCTGGACATTTTTCCGCCGACAGCCAATCCTTCTCCGATACTGGACAAGGAGAATTTTGCATGTCGGAATACAAGGTCGCCATCGTCACTGCCGGCGGCAGTGGTATGGGTGCAGCAGCAGCCAGGAAGCTGGCAGCGGAAGGGTTCAAGGTCGCAATTCTGTCGTCCTCCGGCAAGGGCGAGGCATTGGCCGGCGAATTGGGCGGCATCGGCGTGACCGGTTCCAACCAGTCGAATGATGACCTCAAGCGCCTGGTCGACATGACCATGAAGACATGGGGCAGGGTGGATGTTCTGGTCAACAGCGCCGGTCATGGTCCCAAGAAGCCGGTCCTCGAGCTGTCCGACGACGACTGGCACACCGGCATGGATGTCTATCTCATGAATGCCATCCGCCCCTCGCGTCTGGTCGCCCCGATCATGGTCGAGCAGAAGCGTGGCGCCATCATCAATATTTCCACCGCCTGGGCCTTCGAGCCGAGCGCCATGTTCCCGACCTCGGGTGTCTTTCGCGCCGGCCTTGCCGCCTTCACCAAACTTTTTGCCGACCGCTATGCTGCCGACAATGTGCGCATGAACAATGTGCTGCCCGGCTGGATAGACAGCCTTCCCATGAGCGAAGAGCGCCGCGATTCTGTTCCCATGAAGCGATACGGTTCGGCCGACGAAATTGCCGCCACGATTGCCTTCCTGGCGTCGGAGGGTGCCGGCTATATCACCGGGCAGAATATTCGTGTCGATGGCGGCCTCATGCGGTCTGTTTAGGATAACCTAAACAATTCAGCAGCTTCGCCTTGCCAAATACGCCAATAATACCCGTTATGGTGGTGCCGCGTTACCGCCAAATTTCCATGCGATGATATTTTATCGGACGCGTAAACCTTCTGGTTACCAAGTTTCTTCAGAGTTTGCCTGTCCGGTATTTCTTATCTGCATTAAGCCTGTGGGGGCTGAAGGGATTGGGTGACCGGATGAACACGAGCTGTGAGGCTTCCCTGGAAGCCACCGGCAGATTTTTGTGTCTGGTAACGAGTAATAGTATGGCGTCCTCGACAGAGTACAAGCGCAACGGTTCAGCCGTTGCCGAAGCGACTGCAATTCGACCGAAGAACAGACATGGAGCGAGAGGCGCGGGCCTGATTGGCGCGGGTCTGGCGGCTGTTCTGGTGGTCGGCGGCGGGGTCAGCGCCTTTTCGGCCCTGCGCACCACGCCGGGTCTGGGCAGCGACGATGACGCGGGCATCCAGATTGCGCTATTCGATCCGGATGCCGATGCAAAGGATGCAGACAAGCATCAGAGAGTGCGCCGTCACTATTCCGCAGATTCGCGTGAAGCCTTCAACGAGCGCATGATCAGTGCCATCACGGCCATGGACGATCCGATCGTCGCGGTGCTTCCGGGCTCGCTCGATTACGCAGCCGTCGACAAGTCGCAACGGCTGGAGCGTCCAAGTGCGCTGGAAGATGAGAGCAAGGTTGCCCTTCTGCGCGATGCGCTGACGAACTCGGTCAAGCAGCGTGCCGTCCGTCTGGCGCTGGCCGAGGAACTGTCGAGCCAGCGCAAGGAATACAAGCGCCAGCTTCAGGTCCTGGCATCGGCCCAGACCGACGCCGACGACGTGACCACCGGCGCGATTGCACCCGGCGCAGCGCTGGCCTATGCCTCTGCTCCGAGCGCCCGCGAGGCGCTGGCCGAGGCCAATGATCCTTTTGCCGATGTTCTGTCCGGTCAGGATGAGGCCGAAGCGGGTATCCTGCTTCCCGATGACGATATTCCGCTGCCGACATTCCGCCCGGAATTGCCCTCGATTGCCAAGACCACCATCGAGCCACCGGCCATCAAGCAACAGCCGAAGACCGCCTATGCCAAGCCGGACAAGCCGGAGAAGAAGACCCTGTTCTCCTGGTTCGGCGGCGGCAGCAAGGATCTGCCCGGACCGGGCAGCAAGATCGCCATCTATGATATCACCAATCAGGTGGTGATCATGCCCAATGGCGAGAGGCTGGAAGCCCATTCCGGTCGCGGTCCGACCAAGGACACGCCGAAATATGTGCATGTCAGCGGCCGTGGCTCCACACCGCCCAATGTCTATTCGCTGCGCATGCGTGAATCGCTGTTCCACGGCGTGGAAGCCATCCGCATGACACCGGTCGGCGATGCCAAGATGTATGGCCGCAACGGCTTCCTCACCCATTCTTACCTTCGCCGCATCCCCGGCGATTCCGCAGGCTGCATTGCCTTTGCCGATTACAAGAAGTTCCTGAACGCCTTCAAGCGCGGGCAGGTCAACAAGATCATCGTGGTGCCGAGCATGAAGGAACTTCCCGCCTATATGGCCATGCTCTGACGGAAGGCGGCACGCTCCTCGCCGATCGTTGAAACGCCCCGTGGCCGAAGCCGGCACGGGGCGTTTTCCATTGGTGAGTTCGGTCCGGTTCGCCTCAGGCGCCGGTCACCCTCCAGATGGCATTGCCGACATCGTCGGCAACCAGCAGCGACCCGTCCGGACCGATGGTAACGCCCACGGGGCGGCCATAGGAATACTTCTCGTCGTCGGAGAGGAAGCCATTGAGGATGATGCGCGGTTCGCCGGATGGCTTGCCGTTTTCGAACGGCACGAAGATCACCCGGTAGCCGGCAAGCGTGGAGCGGTTCCACGAGCCGTGCTGGCCAATGACCATGCCACCCTGATCGAAGCCGGGAAGCGTGCCGGCCGGCATCCAGCAAAGACCGAGCGATGCGGTATGACCGCCCAGCGCATAATCCGGGCGGATGGCCTTGGCGACCATGGCCGGATCCTGCGGGACGCGATCGTCGACCGTCTGGCCCCAGTAGCAATAAGGCCAGCCATAGAAGCCGCCATCGACCACCGATGTCATGTAATCCGGCGGTGTTTCGTCGCCGATACCGTCACGCTCGTTGACCACGGTCCACAGCACATCGGTGGAGGGCTCGAAGGCGAGGCCCACAGGGTTGCGCAGGCCCGATGCGAAGATGCGGTTTTCGCCGGTCTGGCGGTCATGCACATGGATGGCAGCCCGGCCTTCCTCGGCCTCCAAGCCGTTGTCGCCGATGTTGGAGAGCGAACCGACGCCGACATAGAGATAGCGGCCGTCCTTGCTGGGCAGGATCGAGCGGGTCCAGTGGCCGGCCGGCTTGTAGTCGGCAAGCTTGCGGCCCTCGCCCTCCAGCTTGGTTGCGCCCGCGACATAGGGAAAGGCCACCAGCGCATCGGTATTGCCGATATAGAGTGTGTCATCGAGCATCGCCATGCCGAAGGGGTGGTGCAGCTTGTCCCGGTAGACGGTCTGCACCTCGGCGACACCATCGCCATCGGCATCGCGCAGCAGCGTGATGCGATTGGCGCTTTCGCCAAGGGCCGCCGCGCGCCGCATGGTCGCCTGCATGGCGTAGTCGAAGGGCGACTTTGGCTTGTCCGACAGTCCCAGCGCCTCCGATACCAGTACATCGCCATTGGGCAGCACATGCATCCAGCGCGGATGTTTGAGCCCCATGGCCAGCGCATTGACCTTGAGACCGGTGGCGGCGACCGGAAGCCGGCCATTCTCCCAGCCCTTGGCCGTCGGCATTTTCAGGGTCGGCAACGGGCCTTGGGACTTGGCCTCGGGAATGATGGGCGCACCGCCGATGGCCGGCACCTCCGCCGGCTTGTTGAAGCGCCGGATTACGATCATCGCCGCGCCGATCAAGGCGACGAGGCGGGCATATAGCTCGGACATTCAGTTCTCCTCTTGTATTCGTGGCCGGCACCTTAGCCGAACACGGTGACGGTTGGAATTCACCGCGCCGGCTTTTCCCGGCTGCTGTGCGCGCCAAAAAACCACGCGTCAAAACCCCGGCCGGGCCGAAACCCTCCGCTTGATGAGAACTCAATCATGCCATCCATGTCGATGGCGGACGGGGCGCCGGAAGCTGCCGTGATTGAGTAGGTTAAAAATGGCACCTTTCGGCGCCCCGTTCGGCGGTTTTTGCAAGAGGCATCTTCGGTGGGCGCTGACATCGGCTCAACCCGATGCCTCGTCCGGCAGATCTGGCGCGTGTCAGACGCCCTGCCGGGTTTTAAAGGACGACGGTGTTGCACCCGCCGCCAAGGCTCCCACGCCTCAAGCCCCTGATGGATGGAGATTGCGTCCCTCTCAACCCACAAGCGCCGGCTCCACCTCGCTGACACGCCTGTCAGGGTATCCGCGGCGGAACACTGTCATTATCGCACAGGTTTGGAGGGTGTGGATAAATTGAGCATGGTTTCGTTGAAAACATTGGGAAATCGGCGTTTTTCTTCCACAGTTTCCGCAGGTTTTCAGGGGCGCGCAATGTCGGCATCGCCGGCGCGGCGCTGCGCCAGGCAGAAGGCAGAAAGCAGAAAGCAGAGGCGCTGCCGATTGCCCTTTACTGCGCTTCAGCCACCGCGATATCTGCCATGGCCAGGGCCGCTTCGCGTGTTTTGGCGGCGGCGATGAAGAGGGCGTTGTGACAGAAGGTGGCGCCTTTGACGCCTGAGGCGGCTTCGAGCGCGCCATTGGTGAGGCCGGCCCAGGCGGCGGGAAGGTCGGCGCGCTGGGCAAAACTGTCTTCCGATTTGCGGATGCCCGTCACGCACCAGTCATTGTCGCGCGGGTGAACGACAAACAGCAGGTGATCGGCACCGGCCTTGACCACGGCTGAGCGGAAGGGCATGCCCATCGGCAATTCCAGCACGCGGCTGTCGCCGGCACGGGCGATGGCATCCAGAACCATGCCTTCGGCGCGCAGTTTCGATGCCTTGCGGGCAATGCTGGCTTCCACGAAGCTGCGGGCGATCGCAAGGGCTGCGTGAAAGGCACGGTCGGTGGCATCGGGGTCGCGCTCGTCGAAGACCGGCTTGAGCGTTTCCAGCAGGGCAGGAAGCGTCAGATCCGACAGGGGACCGGCAACCGACGGGCTGATCGCGCCATTGTCGAGAAGATCGATCGGCAGCACGAAATCGCTGTCGAAACCGGCATGGACGGTGTCGACATGGGCTTCGGGAAGACCGCAAGCGGCAAGGTAGGCATGGCCGTAATGCTTCCAGATGAGGCCGAAGGAACTGTAGGGCTGGCCATCGTCGCGAAGCGGTGCACCGCGCTGATGGTGATCGAAGATCTGCGCCGCTGCATCATAGGCACCGCCGACATCGTAGATGATGCGGTCTTGGCCCGGCGTGATCCACTCCGGCGCGCGGCTGCGCACGATCTCCGCATCGGGATAAAGCCGGGTCAGAATGACGCTGGACAGCAATTCGTCCGCATGAAAGCCACCGGAATGCGTCACGAGATGGGTGGGGTTCATAGCGGGAGAGCCTTGTTGGTTGGAGATGGGATGTCCTGGGTCGCAACCAGATACCCTTTGATGGCGATCACCTCAAGCCTTGATGATCGAGGCGGAGGGGCGATGGCGCAGATTAGCTCAGACGAAAGTGAAGGCGTGCCGACCGCAGCATCGGGAGGCGCGGCCTTTACCGCGCGGACGCTTGCCGGCCGGGTTCCGATGGCGAGTAGAGCAATGACGGGGTGGGGAGAGACAGGCGCGCGCCTGCAAGCCTTACTTGTGACGTCAGCCGGTTGCACCGTAGCGCATGCCATCGACCAGAAGGCCCACCATGCGTTTGGCCTGGCAAGCGGTATCGGCACTGGCACCCGAGGTCAGTCTGGCGGTGGCCTGGATCAGGTCCGAACCGCTGACGGAGGGATCGATCTCGCCCGCTGTGATGGCGGCATCCAGCAGCGCATCGAGTGCCGGGCGCAGACGCTGGTCGAAATATTGCGGAAGCGCGGCATAGGCGGGATCGCCGGAGTGGAGGGCATCGGCAAGGCCGCGTTTAGCGGCAAGGAAGTCGACGAAGCGTTGCATCCACAATTTCAGCGCGTCCGCGGGCGCATGGGCCTTGGAAAGCACCGGGGCGGCATCGGCACAGGCATCGATTTCACGCCGCAACGCGGCCTTGATCAGGTCGGAGCGTTGCGGAAAATGGCGGTAGAGCGTGCCGACGCCGACGCCGGCCTTGCTGGCAATCTCCCGCACCGGCGCATCGACGCCGGAGACGGCAAAGACCTCCATCGCTGCCTGCAAAAGCCCATCCAGGTTGCGCTTGGCATCGGCGCGGACCGGGCGCGGCGCAAGGCCATTTGCGGACGTTGCAGTCTCTGCATCTTCCCTGTGCGCGTCGGGCGCAGATCTCTCGTCAGTGCCGGTCATGACAAGCTTCCTTGATAAGCGGAACATAGTTCCGTATATATGGATCACGGTTCCGTTTACGCTTTAACATGGATGGGCAGCGCTGCCTACCGCAATAGACATGGTCGCCGACGCATCCGGGCCAGGGGCGAAGTCGACACAATCAAGGACGAAAGAGTCATGAATTCCCTGATCAAGAAGGCGGCTCCATTGCCGCTGCCAAATGCCGTGCCTGTCATCTCCATCGCTCCGGTGACCCTGCCGGCACCGGGGCGCGGTCGCGACCTGGAAATGCGGGTATCTGCGCCCATGTCCGGCGACAGCCTGCCGGTGATCGTGCTCTCCCATGGCATGGGCCCCTCGTTTTATGTCGCCTCCATGGATGGCTACGGCCCGGTCGCCAATTTCTGGGCGGCCCATGGTTTTGTCGTCATTCAGCCAAGCCATATCAGCACCCGCGTCTATGCCACGCCCGCCGACGCACCGGGTGGTCCGCTGTTCTGGCGTTCACGCGTCAAGGATCTGAGCGATATCGCCGATCAGCTCGACGCCATAGAGGCGGCGGTTCCGGGGTTGAAAGGGCGGATGGACAGGACCCGGCTGGCCGTTGTGGGCCATTCCATGGGCGGGCAGACCGCCGGCATGATCCTGGGGGCGCGGCTGACCGATCCCAAGGACCGGACTGCGGTGGACGTCGACCTTCGCGATCGCCGCTACAAGGCCGGCATTCTTCTGGCCGCACCCGGCAATGGTGCGGATCTGAGCGACTTTGCCAAGGAGAACTATTCGGCGCTCAATCCTGATTTTTCGACCATGGACACGCCGGCATTGGTCGTGGTGGGGAACGCCGATAATGGCACGCATCTCAACAGCAGGGGCGCCGACTGGTATGCGGATGCCTACCATCTGAGCAAAGGGCACAAGGCGCTGTTGCGGCTGGAGGGCGGTGGCCATGGGCTGGGCGGGATTGCCGGTTATGACGCCAAGGAGACCGATGATGAAGATCCCGATCGTCTGGCGACCACGCAACGTATGACGCTTGCCTGGCTGCGGACCGCACTCGATGTGGACGACAAGGCCTGGGCCGAGGCCTGTGCGGCGCTTCGCCAGACCGCCGGTCTTGGCACCGTTGACGAAAAGTAAGGCGATGGGGACCGGTCAGCCGGTTCCCTCAGTCCCCGTTCCAGTCAGCCGTCGGCCCCAGCGAACGGCATTCCAGACCTTCTCATGCAGGAAGTAGAAGATGAAGCCGGTGGCAGAGGCGCTGAGCGCAAGGGTGAGCGCGGTGATCAGCGAGCCGGTCTGGCCATAGGTCAACGCCGTCATGGTGGCGATGCCGAGGAGTTGCCAGGTGAGGGCCTTGATGATGGTGCGGGCAGTCGTTTCCATGGGGTCCTTTGCGTCTCGTTGCGTTGCATCTGCCCGCTGTCTAACAGCCGCCCCGCACCCACCGATATTATGAACTAATAAATTTAATCGGCACATCCGTTGATTTTTTCTCACATATGCTGATTAAATGAACCATGGATAAAAGAGATCGCGCGGACCTGTTTCGCACCCGACTTGATGAAGCAATGAGGCGGGCGGAGATTTCCCGCAGTGCGCTGGCCCGGCAGGCGGGTGTGGATCGCTCCACGATCGCCCAGCTTCTGGGGGATGACGACGATGCGCGGCTGCCCAATGCGCACCTGGCCGCCGAATGTGCCGCAGCACTGAGGGTCAGCAGCGACTGGCTGCTGGGCCTGACCGACCGGCGCGAGACGGCGGCCGACCTTCTGGAGATCTCGCTGCGCATCACGGAGGCCGAACGCACCTTTGCCGATGCGCAGATCGACGCCTGGCACCGTGAAGCCGCCGGCTACAAGATCCGCCATGTGCCGGCCACTCTGCCCGATATCCTCAAGACCGATGCCGTCCTCGAATTCGAATATGCCGCCTTTCGCGACAAGACCCCCCAGCAGGCGATACTGACCACCCGCTATCGCAGCGACTGGCTGAACACGCCGGGATCCGACTACGAGATCTGCGCCTCGCGCGAGCTGGTGGAATCGCTGGCGCGCGGCGAAGGCTACTGGCGCGGATTGCCCGAGGATGCGCGGCGCGAGCAGATCGAGCATATGACGAGCGTGTGCCGCGAGCGCTATCCGTCGCTGAGGCTTTATCTCTACGATAGCAAGGTGGTGTTCTCGGCGCCGGTGACGATTTTCGGCCCGTTGCTCGCCGCCGTCTATATCGGCCGCTATTACATGGTCTATCGCGAGAGGCGCCAGATCAGCGCGCTGACCGACCATTTCGACCAGCTGGTGCGCGACAGCGAGACCGATGCCCGGGCCGCAGCCGACGTGATTGCGGCAATGATCTGACGGTTTTTCGGACCGCTTATATCGCAGGCGAAGCGGCGGCAACCGGCGTGCGGCTTGGGGGGTAGCCGGTCACACGCTTGAAGGCGCGGCTGAAGGCGGGAAGGGAGCCGTAACCGAGCTTCAGGGCGACGCTTTCGATCGGCATGGCATCCTGCGACATCCATTCGGCTGCAAGCCGCATGCGCATTTCGGTGAGGTATCGCAGCGGCGTCACGCCGGTGACGGCCAGAAACCGCTCGGCAAAGACCGAACGCGAGGCGCCCATTTCGCGGGCGAGATCGGCCAGCGTCCAGTTGCGACCGGGATCGCGGTGCAGGGCCAGAAGCACACGTCCGAGCCGCGGATCGCGAAGGGCGGCAATCCAGCCGCTGGCATCGCCGCAGCCGCATTCCACCCAGGCCCGGACAATGCAGGCCGCCACCACATCGGCAAGCCTCGACAGGATGCCAGCAGATCCGGCGCGCGCGCATTCAGCCTCGCGCGCCATGGCCTCCAGCATCGGCAGCACTTCCGGATAACGATCCGTCAGCGTGTCCACCCGCATCACTTCCGGCATCATGCCCACCAGCGGATGCATGCTGCCAAGGTCGAAATCCATGCAGGCCGAAAACAGCAGCGTGCGCTCTTGGCGAGGCGTTGCGCGCTCGTCGCAGGCCTTGATCTCGCTCACCATCCGGCAAAGCGGCGATGCGTTGAGCGTGGAGAGATCGCGGCACGGTTGCGCGACATCCTCGGAAGAGCTGATGACATGCAGCCCGCCGCGTGGCAGAAGCGCGACATCGCCGCTGCTCAATCGGTGCAATGTGCCGCCGGGCGCGCGCATGGAGATGCCGCCGCGTGCGACGAAGACGAATTTGGCCCGGTTGTCGCCATCGCCGAAGGAATAGCGAAACGGGGCGTCGAGTTCGATGCGCCGGTAGTCGATACCGACCAGACGCATGCCCATCAGCAATTCGCTGACCAGATCGCCGGCGACGGGCATGGCGGTGACCGCAGCGCCGGCCACCGGAAGGGCCGCCGGGGCGGGACGGGAGACGGATGTTTCGGACGTTCGATCAAGCATGGCGGATTTTGTGGCATGGATCGTCCGGAGAGTAAAGCCTAGTGTCACAGCCGATCCTCCTCCCTCCTCCTCCAAAGGACCACCCATGACTTCCGTGACCAACGATATGTCTGAACACCCGGCGCAGTCTGCCGGGCAGACACGACCGCAGACACCCGCCTGGGGTGCCGTTGCCTCCATGACCCTCGGCGTCTTCGGCCTTGTGACCGCCGAATTCCTGCCCGCCAGTCTTTTGACGCCAATCGCGACCGATCTCGGCGTGACCGAGGGGGCCGCCGGACAGGCGGTCACCACGACGGCACTGTTCGGCTTCCTGACCAGCCTGCTGATCACGGCGGCGGCGCGACGCATGGACCGCCGCCATCTGATGATGGTCTTCTCGCTCTTCCTGATCATCTCCAACCTGATGGTGGCCTTTGCCGTCGGCCTGCCCATGCTGCTGGTCGGTCGCGTGCTTCTGGGCATTGGCCTTGGCGGCTTCTGGACCATGTCGACCGCCGTCACCATGCGGCTGGTTCCACCGGCGCTGGTGCCGAAGGCGCTCGCCATCCTGATGAGCGGCGTGTCGGCGGCAACCGTTCTTGCCGCGCCGGTTGGCAGCTATCTCGGTGAAATGCTCGGCTGGCGCACCGTCTTCATTCTGGCGGCCGGCCTGGGCATGGCGACCATAGCGGTGCAATGGCGTCAGCTGCCCAGCATGAGGCCAGCCGGTGCCACGCGTTTGCGCACTATGATCGATGTGGTGATGCGCCCCGGTATCGGGCTTGGCATGCTGGCCGTGCTTCTGGTATTTGCCGGCCACTTCATGTTCTTCACCTATCTGCGCGCCTATATGGAAGGTGGCAGCGGATTTTCCGTCGAGGCCATTTCGACCATTCTTCTGGGCTTCGGTCTCGCCAATTTCCTCGGCACGTTTCTCGGCGGCCGACTGGTGCAGAAAAGCCTGCGCCTGACGCTGATCGTCGTGCCGCTTCTGATGGGAAGCCTGGCGCTTGCCATGGGCGCGGTCGGTGCCCATCCGCTGTCGGATATTCTGGCCGTGGTGCTGTGGGGCCTGCTGTTTGGCGGCGTACCGGTGGCCTGGTCGAGCTGGCTTGCCCGCACCGTGCCGGATGAAGCCGAAAGCGCCGGTGGCCTGTTCGTCGCCTCCATCCAGCTTGCAATCGCAATGGGTGCCGGTTTCGGCGGGGTCATCTTCGACATGGTCGGCGGCACCGGCACGATTGCAGCCAGCGGTATCGTGCTGCTGATCGCGGCCATCAGCGTCATGCTGGGCGTGCGCATGCGGGCCTCGGCGCCGGTGACGGCTTAACCTGCCCCATCAAGGAGATCGGCCATGGCAGGGATCACTCTGCCATGGCCGACCAGATGTTTCGGTGTCAGCGCTCGCCCCTTGGGGCGCAGGGCTGCCGGGACGGGTCCTAGAACTCTTCCCACTCGTCCTGCTTGACCGCGGCATTGCCGTTGAAAGCCGGTGCCGGACGCGATTTGGCAGCGGCCGGTGCCGATCTGGGCGCTGCAGCGGATGCAGCCGGTGCCGGGCGCTGGGCGGCATGACCGCCGGCCTTGGCCGTTCCACCCAGCTGGAAGCGGGAGACGAGCTCGCGCAACTGCGCCGTTTCCTGGGCAAGGGCAGCACTGGCGGCGGTCGATTCTTCCACCATCGCGGCGTTTTGCTGGGTTGTCTGGTCCATCTGGTTGACGGCCGAGTTGACCTCGGCAAGGCCCGTCGACTGTTCCTTGGACGAGCTGGCAATCGACTGCATATGCTCGTTGACCACCATGATATTCTGCTGAATGGCTTTCAGCGCCTCGCCGGTCTCGCTGACCAGCTGCACGCCGCTCTTCACTTCTTCGGAAGAATTGCGGATCAGTTCCTTGATCTCCTTGGCGGCCTGGGCCGAGCGCTGGGCGAGTTCCCGCACTTCCTGGGCAACGACTGCGAAACCCTTGCCGGCTTCACCGGCACGCGCCGCTTCCACGCCGGCATTGAGCGCCAGGAGGTTGGTCTGGAAGGCGATTTCGTCGATCACACCGATAATGTTGGAGATCTGTCCCGACGATGCCTCGATGCGCGACATGGCGCCCATGGCGTCGGTGACGATCTGGCCGGAATGGGTGGCGCTGGCATCGGCGGTGGCCGAGGCAGCGCGGGCTTCTTCCGCACGGGTTGAGGCATTCTTGACGTTGACGGTGATCTGGTCGAGGGCGGCTGCCGTTTCTTCCAGCGATGCGGCCTGTTGTTCCGTCCGCTTGGAGAGATCCTCGGCACCGCGGCTGATTTCGCGCGAGCCGCCATCGATCTGGTCGGTCGAATAGGCAACGGCCGACAATGTGTTGTTGAGCTGGCTGACCGCCTCGTTGAGGTTGGTGCGCAGGGTCTCGAAATCGGGTGCGAAAGCCTTGTCGATGGTGAAGGAAATGTCGCCCTTGGCCATCTTCATCAGCGCGTCGCCAATGGTGTCGACGGCATGCACGCGCTCGGTCACATCGGTCGCAAACTTCACCACCTTTTCGACCTGCCCCTTGTCGTTCATGATCGGGTTGTAGGAGGCGTTGATGACGATCTTCTTGTTGGCCTTGCCGTAGCGCACGAATTCGGCGGCCTGGAACTTTCCGGCGCGCAGCTGGCGCCAGAATTCCTGATAGTCCGGCGATCCGGCATAGGCCTTGTCGACCAGCATGCTGTGGTGCTTGCCCTTGATCTCGTCCAACCGGTAGCCGAGAGAATCGCAGAAATTCTGGTTGGCATCGAGAATTTCGCCATCCGGCGTGAAGGAAATGATGCCCTGCACGCGACTGATGGCTTCCATCTGGTTCTGATAGTCGAGGTTTTGCATGCGTGTCCGTGCATCCGTCCATTCGACGACGAAGCCGGTGACCTTGTTGCCATCCTTGAGCGGAGTGACGATCAGGTCGAACATGCGGGTGCCGACCGAGATGGTGGCTTTATGGGTCGTCTGCAGCTTGGCCAGCATGTTGCGTTGGTGCGACGGGTTCTTGTGAAAGATGTCGATATTGCTGCCGACCAGCTTGGCATGCTCGAAGCGCGGCAGGGCCTTCTTCAGGTCCGATTCCGCTTCCTTCAGGAGATCGCTCACCGCATCATTCATATAGGTGATATTGAGCTGGGGATCCGCGATCATGATATTGGCGCAGATTGTATCCAACGCCTCAAGGCGTTCTTTTGCGTAGTTTTTCGAAAGTCCGAACATGCCTTGATACCTTACAGGAGAGAGTGCAACCATCGCCGGGCTTCCTGGCGTTGTCGCAAGCCGGGCGGGCCTGCGACGGTCGTTCGAAAGCGCCCGATATGATTCGATTCTATTCATTCACCATTGCTAAAGTGTAAATGGCTTATGCAATCGCGTACCGCGCGAAAACACGATCGAGGAGCAATGGAAAGACCGCTCAGCTCTTTCAGCTACTCAGCCGGCTGTCCGAAAACGAAAATCGCCGTACCGAGCAGGGCCAGCGCCAGAAAGGTTACCGCACGCATGCGATGGCTGCGTCGTTGCGCCGCCGCCGCGGCAATGGCCGATTGTATCGCGTAATAGAGTGCAAAGGCGCGTGAGGCGTAGCTGACAATCTCGAACACGTTGAACACCCAGGTCAGCAGGATACCGATGGTGACCAGGGCCAGATAGGCGAAGCGCTGCGGAATGCGCCCGCCGCTTTCCTCCTCCATCAGTCCGCCGGCGCCACTGGTATCGGCAACCGCCGCACTGAACTGGGCGCTGAGGGCGGCGAGCACCAGCAGTCCCGGAAGGACCGGGGCCACCACGGCCATCATGTCGATGATGGCCGTTTCGTCGAGCTTGAATTGGCCGGCGCGAAACACATAGGAGAGCAGAACGATATAGATCATGTAGATGGCGGCCGACAGCCACTGGGACAGCCGCATGGCGCGGATGCGAATCCGAGGTTCATAGGTGGAACCGAGATAGCGCGCGGTCTCGAAACCCTGAACCGTGACAATCAGGCCGAAGGCGAGCGCAATCCCGGTCCAGCCGGTCTTGCCGGGCGGGTTGATTTGCAGCGCGCCCGCGGTCGTGCGGTCGTAGAAATACCAGGCAAGACCGGCCAGCAGCGCGGCAATGACCGCAAGCTTGATGCCGACGGACACCTGTTCCATCCGCTCCAGCGCCTTGAAGCCCCAGAGCCAGCCGACGCCCAGAATGAGAAGCAGCATCGCCGTTGTCAGCAGCCGGGCGTTGTCCGGCCCGTCGAAGGGTGTCAGGCTGACGCCAAAGGCACCGAACAGGTTGAGGTAATAACTGACCGAGATCACATAGGCGAAGGACAGCACCCAGGAGGCGATACGCTCCAGACGGGTTTCCAGCGCCGTGCGGCTCTCATCGGTCTCGATGGCCGCGATATTGTAGCGAATGGCCCAGCCGAACAGATAAGCCGTGGCGCACAGCGCTGCCATCACCAGCGGCGCGTAATAGCCATAGGCATCGTTGAGGATTGGCCCCAACACGAGAAAACCGCTGCCGATGATGGAGGCAAGCGGCGTGATCGTCGCCTGCCACAGCTTTGCCCCGGAAAGCCGGGGCCACAGCAATAACGCACCCGCAACCAGGGCGATGAGGATCAGCGCCCCGTTGAGCAGCATGGATCAGTAAAGAACGCTGGCGCCGAGATCGGCGGGGCCGGCCACCTGGCGGAAGGGTTCGAACAGTTCGCGGCCCATGCCGAAGGTGTTGTGGGTGAGATCCGGTGTGGCCGGGCTGCGGGCTGCAAATTCGGCGGCATCGAGCAGAAGTTCGATTGTGCCGGCATGGGCATCGAGCGTGATCATGTCGCCTTCCTGGATACGGGCAATCGGGCCGCCATCGACGGCTTCCGGTGTCAGGTGGATTGCAGCCGGCACCTTGCCGGAGGCACCCGACATGCGGCCATCGGTCAGAAGCGCGACCTTGTGGCCCCGATCCTGGAGAATGCCGAGCGGCGTGGTCAGGCGGTGCAGTTCCGGCATGCCATTGGCCTTGGGACCCTGGAAGCGAACGACGGCGATGAAGTCGCGGTCGAGCTTGCCGGCCTTGAAGGCGGCCTGCAATTCCTCCTGATCGTGGAAGATCATGGCCGGTGCGGTGATCACATGGCGCTCCGGCTTGACCGCCGAGATCTTGATCACGGCGCGGCCGACATTGCCGGTCAGCATTTTCAGGCCGCCGGTTGGCTGGAAAGGTGCTTCTGCACGGGCCAGGACCTTTGGATCGGCACTGTCTTCGGCGGCAGCCTCACGCACGACATTGCCATCGGCGCCAAGGCGCGGCTCGATGGCATAGGCTTCCAGTCCCTGACCGAAGACGGTGCGCACATCGTCATGCAGATAGCCTGCCTTCAACAGCTGCTTGATCAGATAGCCCATGCCGCCGGCAGCGTGGAAATGGTTCACATCGGCAAGGCCGTTGGGATAGACGCGGGCCAGCAGCGGCACGGTATCCGACAGATCGGAAATATCCTGCCAGGTGAGCTGGATGCCGGCAGCGCGCGCCATGGCGACCAGATGCAGGGTGTGATTGGTCGAGCCGCCGGTGGCATGCAGACCGACCACGCCGTTGACGATCGAACGCTCGTCGATCATTTCGCCAACGGGGGTGAACTCGTTGCCAAGGGCGGTGATGGCAAGCGCCCGTTTGGTCGCTTCCTTGGTCAGCGCATCGCGAAGCGGGGTGCCGGGATTGATGAAGGAAGCGCCCGGCATATGCAGGCCCATGATTTCCATCAGCATCTGGTTGGAATTGGCGGTGCCATAGAAGGTGCAGGTGCCCGGGCCGTGATAGGACTTGGATTCGGCTTCCAGCAATTCCTCACGCCCGACCTTGCCCTCGGCAAAGAGCTGGCGAATGCGCGTCTTTTCGTCATTGGGCAGGCCCGAGGTCATCGGGCCGGCCGGGATGAACACCGTCGGCAGGTGACCGAAAGTGAGGGCGGCGATGGTAAGCCCCGGCACGATCTTGTCGCAAACGCCCAGGAAGACGGCTGCGTCGAACATGTTGTGGCTGAGGCCGACGGCGGCTGCCATGGCAATGACATCGCGCGAAAACAGCGACAGTTCCATGCCCGGCTGGCCCTGGGTCACGCCATCGCACATGGCCGGAACGCCGCCTGCGACCTGCGCCACGCCGCCGGCTTCGTGGGCTGCGGCACGGATCAGGGCTGGAAAGGTCTCGAACGGCTGGTGGGCCGACAGCATGTCGTTATAGGAGGTGATGATGCCGAGATTGGGGACGGTGTCGCCGGACAGCGCCGTCTTCTCGGCGGGGGAACAGACGGCAAAGCCGTGCGCGAGGTTGCCGCAGGAGAGCGTGGAGCGATGCACGCCCTTGGTGATCTGCGCCCGCACCCGGTCGAGATAGGTCTCGCGGCTGGGTTTCGAGCGTTCGACGATGCGCTTTGTGATGGCTTCGATCTGGGCATTGGCGGTCATGACAAATCCTCCTGTCGGGGCGCAGGCGCCTGGGAAGGGCGCCACTATGCGCGCGAACTGCCGCTTAGGCGTAAACTGTTGGAGCGCCTCAGGGCGCCCAGTAGATATCGACGGGCGTTGCTGCCCGGTTGAGCACGGCGCGGATCGGCATCTTTGCCTCGTCGCTACCGGACATGGCCGCATCCAGTACGGTCTTCTTTTCCTCGCCCTCGATATGAAGCACGAGAAGCCGTGCATCATGGAGGGCGGAGAAGGAAAATGTCAGGCGCGGCTCACCCGCACCTGCGGCTTCCATGGTCATCACCTGCCGGGGGGCCGACAGGTCGAGCGCTTCGGCAAGCTGGTCGCCGCCGGGAAAGAAGGAGGCGGTGTGGCCATCGGTGCCCATGCCGAGAATGACGACATCGAAGGGATGGCCAAGCTCTTCCGCCTGTGCGGTACCGAGCTTGGCAGCCTCATCGGCGTGAATACCGTCCTTGTAGAGCGGCAGAACCTGGGCCTCGGCTGCCTTGTCCTGCAACAGATGTTCGGCCAGCAGAAGGTGGTTGGAGCGCGGGTTGTTGGCCGGCACATAGCGCTCGTCCACCAGGGTGATCGTGACCTTTTCCCAGTGGAGCGGCCGGGTGGACAGCGCCTCGAAGAACGCCTTCGGTGTCGATCCGCCCGAGACGGCAAGGGTGGCCGCGCCGCGGGCGTCGAGCGCGTCGGTCAGCGCTTTGGCGACCGTATCGGCCAATTGCTCTGCCAGTTCCGCGCGGGTGTCGATACTGTGAAGGCGAAAGGTCATCGGCTGCTCCTCAGTCCACTTCGTGCCAGGTGCGTCCGTCACGCTCGATGAGAGCGATGGCCTGGCTCGGACCCCAGGTGCCGGACGTATAGCCCTGCGCCTTCTGTCCGGTCTCTTCCCAGCCCTGCAGGATAGGATCGACCCATTTCCACGCCGCCTCGACCTCGTCGCGGCGCATGAACAGGGTCTGGTTGTTGCGGATCACGTCGAGCAGCAGACGCTCATAGGCATCCGGATTGCGCACGTTGAAGGCCTGGGCAAAGCTCATGTCGAGCGACACATGGCGCAGGCGCATGCCGCCCGGACCCGGGTCCTTGATCATCAGCCACTGGCGCACGCCCTCATCGGGCTGCAGGCGGATGACCAGCTGGTTGGCCACCACGCGACCGGCGGCATCGCCGAAGATCGAATGCGGGATCGGCTTGAAGGTGATGACGATTTCCGACATGCGTTGTGCCAGGCGTTTGCCGGTGCGCAGGTAGAAGGGCACATCGGCCCAGCGCCAGTTGCCGATCTCGGCCTTGATGGCAACGAAGGTCTCGGTATCGGATGCTTCGCCCAGTTCTTCCAGATAGCCATCGACCGGGCCGCCGGAAGAGGCGCCGGCGCGGTACTGGCCGCGAACCGTATATTTTTCCACATCGCCATCGACGATGGGCTTGAGCGCGCGCAGGACCTTGAGCTTCTCGTCGCGAACCGCTTCGGCATCCATCGATGCCGGTGGCTCCATGGCCACAAGGCACAGAAGCTGCAGGATGTGGTTCTGCACCATGTCGCGCAGCGCGCCGGCCTTGTCGTAATAACCGACGCGGCCTTCCAGCCCGACCGATTCCGCAACCGTGATCTGCACGTGGTCGATATGGGCCGAATTCCACAGCGGCTCGTAAAGCGCGTTGGCAAAGCGCAGCGCCATCAGGTTCTGCACGGTCTCCTTGCCGAGATAGTGGTCGATGCGGAAGATCTGCTCTTCCTTGAAGGCCTTGCCGATATTGTCGTTGAGCGCACGGGCAGAGGCCAGATCGCGACCGATCGGCTTTTCCACCACGATCCGGGTCGAATGGGTGATCAGCTTGTGGGCTTTGATCTTGTCGGCGATATCGCCGAAGATGCCGGGCGCGACCGCCAGATAGAAGGCGCGGACCACGTCCTTGCCGCTGTCGAGCAGCTTCTTCAGCTCGTCCCAGCCCTGATCGGACTTGGCATCGACCGAGACGTAATGAATGCGGGCGCAGAACTTGGCGACTTCGTCCTTGTCGAACTCGCCTTCCTTGAGGTGCTCCTTCAGCGCCTTTTCGGTGTATTTGCGATAGTCGGCATCCGACATCTGGGTGCGCGAGGCGCCGATGATACGGGTCGGCTCGGTCAGCTGACCCTCGACCTGGCGATGATAGAGTGCCGGCAGAAGCTTGCGCTCGGCAAGGTCACCCGTTGCGCCGAAAACGACGTAGTCAAACGGTTCAACAGGAATGATCTGGCTTGTCATTTTCGACGTTCCTTAGTCCGCATCATGTTGGCGTTCTTGTAATCTAATCGATTTAAAAAAGCCAGAACATGTTCAGTGAAATTCATGTGACGTTTTTGCGCCGCCCTTGGACGGCTGTGAGAGGCGAGGCGGCTGGAGGATGATCCAGCCACTGTCTGGTGGCACGATGCCGGTGACGAACCAGACCAATGTAAGGCCGATGGTCCGCCAGCGAAAGCGCCACCAGGGTCGTTTTGGCTCCGGCCCGGCTTGTTCCTTAACATTGCGTAGCAATGCGATGGCGTCCTCAGCCTCACTGGCGGGCACCGACAGTATGATGCCGCCGAGTGCATTCATCCATTGCCAATTGACCGTGGCGTGATGATGGCCTTGATCAAACACAGTCATGCCGGCTGCCATCAGCCTTGATCTGACCACGGCCCATTCGCCGGCGCCATAGGTCTTTGCGACGGGTACGAGGGGAGAATGCTGGCTTTCCCGCCTTTCGCTCCGGTTTGCACCCGTCACGCCGTTCACCTCTTAGAATTTGTCCCGCAAGGCGTAATAAGTCAGCGCGAGGAACAGCAGCGGGCTGCGCAGCCTGGAGCCGCCGGGGAAGGCACCGATGTTCAGATCCCTGATCAGATCGAGTTCCCTCGATCGCCCCAAGATGCCCTCGGCCCAGAGCTTTCCGCAATAGTTGGAAAGCATGACGCCATGACCGGAGAAGCCGCCAACGGAGGTGACGCCCGGCATGACCTCACGGGCAAACGGCTTGCGCGACATGGTGATGCCGACCGAGCCGCCCCAGGCATGGGTGATGCCGATATCATGAAGTTCCGGGTAGATCTCGGCGATCTGCCGGCGGATGTGCTCGGAAATATCGCGCGGGGTATCGGAGGTATAGGCCTCGCGTCCGCCGAACAGCAGCCGTCCGTCATTGGTCTTGCGCCAGTAGCGCACGACGAATCGGGAATCGGCAATGGCATCGGAGCCCGGAATGACCGACGGAAACTTGTCGAGCGGAACGGTGGCACCGATAAAGGAGCGGATCGGCATCACATGCGCCGCCGTGACCGGTTCCAGGCCCTTGATGTAGGCATTGGTGGCCAGCAGCACCTTGTCGGCAGTGATCGTGCCACGCGCCGTCTCGATCGTGGTCTTGCCGCCGCTCTGGCGGATGCCGGTCGCACGCGTCATTTCAAACAGGTCCGCGCCGGCAGCCTTGGCCGCCTTTGCAAGGCCGATCACCAGCTTGAGCGGATGGATATGCCCGGTGCCGGTATCGCGGGTGCCGCAATAGAAGCGCTTGGAGCCGACCCGTTCGGCGGTTTCCGCGATGTCCATATAGGAAATGTCGGTATAGCCGAAGCGGTGGAAGGCTTCGACCGACTTCTGGTAGTCGCGCTCGTGGCCGGACTTGTGTGCGACATTGAGCTGGCCCGGCATGAAATCCATGTCGATGGCCTGGTCTGCGGCAAAGCCGAGGATGTATTTCTTGGCATTCTCGGCAAGGTCGAACAGCGCCTTGGCGCGCTCGAAACCGTATTCGTCTTCCAGTTCATCCGGCTCGGCGCGCTGGCCGGTGCCGAACTGGCCGCCATTGCGACCGGACGCACCATCGCCGAAGCGACCGTCTTCGATCAGCGTGACCGACACGCCGGCCCTGGCCAGCGTGTAGGCTGCCTGAAGGCCGGTGAAGCCGCCGCCGACAATGGCGATGTCGGTCTGTCTGGAGCCGTCGAGCACCGGATATTCCGGACGCTCGCCAGCACTGTCTTGGTACCAGGAAATCCCTGGGGCGATCGGGCTTTGCCAAAGCATGGGGGGCACTCCTTGTATGCGACTGTCAGACATTCAGGAGCAGGAATTCCCGCTCCCACGGGCTGATCACCTGCATGAATGTCTCGAATTCCCCCCGCTTGATGCCGGCGTAAAGACCGACGAATTCCTTGGAAAACACCTTTTCGAAATCGGGCTGCTCCTCCAGCAGTGCGACCGCCTCCAGAAGTCCGCGAGGAAGATCGATGGATCCCTCATTGGCCGAGATTTCCGTCGCTTCCGTGGGCTTGATGGAGTTCATGATGCCGAGCATGCCGCAACCGAGCGACGCCGCAAGCGCCAGATAGGGATTGGCATCGGAGCTCGGCAGGCGGTTTTCCACGCGCCTTGCCGCCGCATCCGACTGCGGCACGCGGAAAGCCGTGGTGCGGTTGTCATAGCCCCAGGCATTGTTGACGGGGGCTGCCATATCGGGTGCCAGACGCCGGTAGGAATTCACGTAAGGGGCCATCATCACCAGCGCACTGGGCACGTATTTCTGCATGCCGCCGATGAAGTGGAAGAATTCCTCCGACGGTGAGCCGTCGGCATTGGAAAAGACATTCTTGCCCGTGTCGATTTCCACCACCGACTGGTGGATATGCATGGCGGACCCGGCCTGTCCCTGCATCGGCTTTGCCATGAAGGTGGCATAGATGCCGTGCTTGAGGGCTGCCTCGCGGATGGTGCGCTTGAACAGGAAGACCTGGTCGGCCAGCGCCACCGGATCGCCGTGACGAAGGTTGATCTCGAGCTGGGCGGGACCCTCCTCGTGGATCAGCGTATCGATCTCGAGGCCCTGCTTTTCGGAGAAGTGATAGATATCGTCGATCAGTTCGTCGAATTCGTTGATGCCGGCAATCGAATAGCTTTGACCGCCCAGGATCGAGCGGCCGGAACGGCCTTTGGGCGGACGAAGCGGATAATCCGGGTCGTCGTTCATGGCCACCAGATAGAATTCGATTTCCGGGGCCACCACCGGCTTCCAGCCGCGCTCTTCATAAAGCTTGACCACATTGCGCAGCACATTGCGCGGCGTATAGGCGACTTGCTCACCCTCGGTGTTGATCACGTCGCAGATCACCTGCGCGGTGGGATCGCTTTCCCACGGCACCACCGAAAGCGTGGACAGATCGGGCACAAGCTTCAGATCGCCATCGCGCGGCTCATAGCGGAACGAGGCGGTCTCATCCGGATAATCGCCGGAAATGGTGTGGCGATAAAGCGCCGACGGCAGAGCCAGCGATGTGTTGCTGGTGAACTTGGACGACGGCATCATCTTGCCGCGGGCCACGCCCGCAAGGTCCGGCGTGATGCATTCGATATCCTCGATGCCGCGGGCGCGAAGCCAGTAGGCAGCCTCCTTCCAGCTTTTGACTCCTCGGGACGATCGCAGGTCTGGAGGCACAGAAGCCTTTTTGGAAGCGGCGCCCTGGGGTCTCAGCATATTTTTCTTCGGAGGCATGTCTCACCAGTCTGTTGTTGATGGCGCCATCATAGCCAGACTTTCCCGCTTGGCGAGGGGGGGATGATTGACTTTATGCCGCTGATCGCAAAAGACAGGGCCGAATTTTACCGGGAGAAGCACGTGGCGCGCGAATACGATGTCCTGATACTCGGCGCAGGCGCCGCCGGCATGATGTGTGCCATCGCCGCTGCCAAAAGGGGTCGCACGGTGCTGGTCATCGACCACGCCAAGGCCCCCGGAGAGAAGATCCGGATATCGGGCGGCGGGCGCTGCAACTTCACCAATATCCATGCCGGACCAAAGAACTATCTCTCGGAAAACCCGCATTTCGCCAAATCGGCGCTTGCCCGCTACACCCCTGCCGATTTTGTCGCCATGGTCGATGCCCATGGAATTGCCTGGCATGAAAAGACGCTGGGCCAGCTGTTTTGCGATGACAGTGCGCGCCAGATCATCGACATGCTGGTGCGGGAGATGCGCGACGGCGGTGCCGAATTGAAACTGTCCTGCTCGATCGAGACGGTTGAGAAATCCCCTGACGGCTACAAGGTTGCCACCAGCGATGGCGTCTTTCACGGCAAAAGCGTGGTTCTGGCCACTGGCGGCAAGTCGATCCCGAAAATGGGGGCGACCGGTTTTGCCTACAGGATTGCCGAGCAGTTCGGGCTGAAGACGACGGAGACGCGTCCGGCATTGGTGCCGCTGACGCTGGAGCCGGGTTTTCTGGCGGAACTGTCGCCGCTGGCCGGCCTTGCGGTGGATGCAAAGGTGCGCCACGCAAAGACCAGTTTCCGCGAGGCGCTTCTGATTACCCATCGCGGCCTGAGCGGCCCGGCCATCCTGCAGATTTCCAGCTATTGGCGCGAGGGCGACGAAATCGAGATTGCCCTTGAGCCGGAGACGGATTTTGCCGAATTGCTGAAGGCGGCCAAGCGCGAAAACGGTCGCCAGTCGGTGCAGACGGTGCTGGCCCACCGCCTGCCCAAGCGGCTGGCGCAATACTTCGCCGAGCGCAATCAGTTGTCTTTGCCGCTTGCCGATATGGCCGATCGCAAGCTGGACGCCTGCGGCGAAAGCCTGAAACGCTGGACGATCAAGCCTGCGGGGTCTGAAGGCTACCGCACGGCCGAAGTGACCATCGGCGGCGTCGATACCAAGGGGCTCGACCAGAAGACCATGGAAGCCAGGGGCGTGCCGGGGCTCTATTTCATTGGCGAATGCGTGGATGTGACCGGCTGGCTGGGCGGCTATAACTTTCAATGGGCCTGGGCATCGGGCCGTGCCGCCGGAGAAGTTGCATAGACGTTCGAATGCGTCCTCCGATATTCAGCGCTTATTAATGGATCTCCGCCAATCTGGTTGAATGCCAAAGCCGCGATCGCATCGACGCTCTGGCCTGCGCCATTTGTCATTCAAGGAGTCCAGCATGCCAAAGTCCAGCCGTCGTGCCCGCGCAATCGCCATTGCCAAGACCGAAGATGCGGCAGCCCAGCGCATGACATTTCTGACCGGTGCGGCACTCTTTGCCCTGGCGGCCATTGCTGCTGTCGTGCTGGCAATCGTTTCCTGATCATAATGGCCGACTTGCCTTGCCGTTTCCCGCACGATCGGGACGGCAGATGGGTAGCATGCGTATCGTAAAGTAGCGATAGCTTAAATAAAAATTTAATTCATCAGCGTCACATTGGAGATACCGAAAGGTCTGCGCGCGTAAAAGCAGAGCCGAATTTTTTTTGAGGGCATGGGTGGCGCAGATCCGGAAGGGAGACCGGGCGCCGCATGGCATGCTGAGGGGGTAGTTTTAGATGTTTGTAGACAAGTTCCTGTCTCGCTTTTCCATTTCGACCAAGGTTTTGGCCTTCGTCTTTCCATTCGTTCTGTCCATTTCCGCCGTCGGCCTGATGGGGCTCTACGCGTCCGGCCTGTTGCAGCACCGCATGGAAATCTCCAACGGCATGATGGGTGCGTTGAGCGGTTTCCGCGATGTCAGCACCGCCATGGACAAATTTCTGGTCGAGCCGTCAGAGGAGACCCGCGGCGCGGTCAGCGATGCGCTCACGGTGCAGCAATCGGCGCTTCAGACCAGCCTTGCCGGGCTCGATGACACGGCGGTCGGCCGCGAGGATCTCGAAAAGGCGATCCGCGCGACGGAAGGGATCGATGGTCGCATTGGCGGGCTTTGGGATCTCTATCAGCGTGAATCCGAACTGGATGCCTCGATCGCCGGCGGTTTGAGCGCCCTGGTCTCGGCACAGATGGAACTCTCCGATGAGGCGACACGCCTTCAGCGCGCCGTGCGCAACGAGGAAAATGAAGCCAAGGCAGCGTTGCGCCAGGCGGCACGCCTGACCGATGGCGGCCAGTTCGTCACCTCGCTGGTCAACCAGACCATGGCTGCCGGTTCGCCCGAGCGCCAGTTTCCCTTTCTGACGGCAAAGCTTGGCGACCTGGTGAAGACGCAGCGCAAGGTGCTCTCCGCATTGACCGGCAATCAGGGCATTATCGGCAAGAATTTCGCCGAATCGATCGCCGATCTGCGCGAACGCGTGCAATCGGGCGATATGGGTCCCGACAATGCCGATGCGGTCAAGGCGATCCTGCGCAAGTTCCGCCAATATGCAGAGGCCTTCGATGAGGCATCCGCCTCCAAGACGTCGGAGGCCATCAACCAGTTTGCCGATGTGGACGCCAAGGTCGTGGTGGCCGAAGAGGTTCTGGCCGGTAGCCGCAAGCTGATTACCGGCGTCTACGACCTGCGTATCGTTGCCGAAGCCTTCCGTATCAGCAAGGATCAGGAGGGAATGGAGCGGATCGACCGTCAGGTGAAACTGATTGCCGATAATCTCGAAACACTCGGTGCCAGCATCGAGGACAAGGCCTTCTTCGACAAACTGTCTGCGCATATCACGCCGGCGCTTGCTGCGCTGAAGGACAGCAGTATTGCCCTGGTGGATGTCAGCGCCGAACGCAAAACGGAATATGCCGAGGCCAACCAGGCCATCGTCACGGCCTGGAGCAATCTCACCACCTTCTCCGACATGCAGAAACAGGCAGCCGTGGAAGAGCGCGTTCGCGCCAATGGCGTCTCGATCTCCACGACCGTGATCGGTATCCTGCTGGCGGTTCTGGGCGGAATTGCCCTGGTCCTGACCCTGCAGCGGCCGATTGCCGCCATTACCGGCACCATGCGCCGCATTGCCGATGGCGATCTTGAAACGACGATTGCCGGAGAGGCCCGTGGCGACGAGATCGGTGCCATGGCCCGTGCGCTCGGCATCTTCAAGAACAATGCCCGTGCCAAGATCGAGGTCGAGGCGCAAAGCGAGCAGCAGCGCGAAAGTGCCGAAGCCGAGCGCCGCCGTAACGATGAGGAAAAGCAGGCGCTGGACGCCGAGATCGATCATGCGGTGACGAAGCTTGCCGCAGCGCTGGAACGGTTGGCCGCGGGCGATATTTCCTTCCAGATCGAAGGCAAGTTCAACGGACGGCTGGAACGCCTGCGGGTGGATTTCAACCTGTCGCTGCAGCGCTTGCGCGACACCATGGGCAAGATCACCCATAATGTCGGTCTCATCCAGAACAATGGTCGCCAGATGGCAGGCTCCACCGGCGAGCTTTCCAAGCGGACCGAGCAGCAGGCCGCCTCGCTGGAACAGACGGCCGCCGCCGTCGACGAAATCACCGCAACCGTGCGGGGGGCCGCAGAACGCGCCAAGGAAGCCGACAGCATTGTCGGGGACACCAAGCGCAATGCGGATGAATCCGCCGTCGTGGTCGGCAATGCCATTTCGGCAATGGGGCGCATCGAGGAGGCCTCACGCAAGATCGAGCAGATCATCGACGTGATCGAGGATATTGCCTTCCAGACCAATCTGCTGGCGCTCAACGCCGGCATCGAGGCGGCACGCGCCGGCGACGCCGGCAAGGGCTTTGCCGTTGTCGCCCAGGAGGTGCGTGAACTCGCCCAGCGCTCCGGCGGGGCCGCGCAGGAGATCAAGGGCCTGATCAACAGCTCGTCCGAAGAAGTGGCAACGGGCTCGACCCATGTGAAGGAAGCCGGCGACGTGCTGCAGCGCATCAGCGAGCAGATCGCCACCATCAGCCAGCATGTCAATATGATCGCCACCGCCAGCCAGGAACAGTCTGCCGCGTTGCAGGAGATCAACACCTCCGTCAACTACATGGATCAGATGACCCAGCAGAATGCGGCCATGGTGGAAGAGGCGACGGCCGCAAGCCATGATCTGGCCAATGAGACTGACGATCTGATGGTTCTGGTCCGGCAGTTCCGCATCGAGGCGGAAGGCGTGGCGACCCGCCATCCATCGACTGCCGCCGCCTGATCCGGGCGCGATCTCACGATGAAGTGTTTGTCGGGCTGGCCTTCGGGCCGGCCCTGCTGTCTTTTTAAGGCGGTGCGGCAGTTTGCCGTTTATGACAGGTATGTTACACGGACGCGCAATTAAGGACCGCTGTGATCGCCGTGCGACCCTCGTTCCGTTGGCAGATGAAGCCCCAAGGCGCAGGCACCCGTGATGAAGACGTTACAATTTTCCGACAAGATCGATCTCGCCGAATGGCAGCTTATTGCCGGTGGTGCCTCGCGTGACGTTTATGTTCACGATGACTATCCCGAAATCGTGCTCAAGGTCATTCGCGAAAACAGGCGCGGTCCCAACGGCGAAAAACGACTGCGCTCCAGGCGCAAGTTCTACCGCCATATCCGCCGCTTTGGTGCCTATCTGAGCTTCAGCCGAGAATTCGACGAATTCCTGGAACAGGCGCGCCGGTTTTCCGGCGACGAAGATGTCGCGCTGCCGATTGCCCGCATCTACGGCTTCATACACACCACCAGGGGGCTGGGCATGCTGGTCGAACGGTTGCGTGGACCATCGGGTGAAACAGCCCCGACCATTCGCGATGTGCTGCGCAAACATGGGCCGCAGCCGTGGGTCTTCGAGCTTGTGGATGAATGTTTCGAGGTCATGCGCAAACATCATATCGTCATGGCCGATTGTAGCCCCGACAACTTTGTCCTGACCGGCGACGGCAAGGGTGGCCAGCGCATTGTCTGCATCGACGGCACCGGCGACAAGAGCGCCATCCACATCTATGCCGTGAGCGGCACGCTGAACGCGCTGAAACTGAAGCGCTATCGTAAGCGTCTGCAAGACACCATCGATGCCTTTGTTGTATCCGAAGGCCTGTCGGTGAATGGTGAGGAACTGGCGGCTCAGGCTCAGGATCCATCGCGAGACGCGTCTCGCCAGACGGTCTGATCAGTCAGGCGGTCTGATCAGTCAGGCGATGGCGTTTGACATTGCGCCGCAGTGTCGCCATCCGGTCGGACCGGCATTGCTGTCCCGCGACAAAGAAAGCCGGCCAGAAGGCCGGCTGAGGTGGTGCAGGACAGTGATGAAGCCTGATTAGGCCATCTTATTGTGGCGTCAATTCGACCACGGTGTCGGATATGCGATGGGCCTGCGTGACAACGACGGGGATCAACAGGTCGCCCCAGTTGCCGTCGCCGCCATGGTGGCGGGCGGAGCGGATGAGTTCGACCGAGACGCCACCATCGACGGCCTTCATGACGGAATGGTTGAGGCGATGCAGATCATTGGCGATCATGCGGATCAATGCCTGCTGGTCGCCGTTCATGGCCGATGACTGTTCTTCGGCGCGTTCCTTGACTCGGGTTCTGGGTGTCATGGGTATTTCTCCTCTCATTGCTCGGGGTTGTTGAATTCTGGTTCGATTGGTTGGTGCAGTCGGGACAAGTCCCCCTCTTACTCCGCCGCCGGGCGGAACTGTTCGGTCTCGGTCGACCCCCGCATCGCCGTGGTGGAGGACGTGCCGCCGGAGATGGCGAGCGAGACCGCGTCGAAATAGCCGGTGCCGACTTCGCGCTGGTGCTTGGTCGCCGTGTAGCCGTTGGTCTCCGCTGCGAACTCGGCTTCCTGCAGCTCCGAATAGGCGGCCATCTGCCGGTCCTTGTAGCCGCGGGCCAGTTCGAACATGCCGTAGTTCAGCTGGTGGAAGCCGGCGAGCGTGATGAACTGGAACTTGTAACCCATGGCGCCCAGTTCGCGCTGGAACCTGGCAATGGTCGCGTCATCCAGGTTCTTTTTCCAGTTGAACGACGGCGAGCAGTTATAGGCCAGCTTCTTGCCCGGATGCACCTTGTGCACGGCCTCGGCAAACCGGCGCGCCTGTTCCAGATCCGGCTTGCCGGTTTCCATCCAGATCAGATCGCAATAAGGCGCATAGGCAATGGCGCGGGCAATGCACGGATCGATACCGTTCTTGACGTGGTAGAAGCCTTCCGGCGTGCGGCCGGCATCGTAGTCGACAAAGGGCTGGTCGCGCTCGTCGATATCCGAGGTCAACAGCTTGGCAGCCTCCGCATCGGTGCGGGCGATGATCAAGGTCGAGACGCCCATGACATCGGCGGCCAGGCGTGCGGCCGTCAGGTTGCGGATATGGGCAGCCGTCGGGATCAGGACCTTGCCGCCCAGATGGCCGCACTTCTTCTCCGACGCCAGCTGGTCCTCGAAATGCACCCCGGCCGCGCCCGCCTCGATGAAGGCCTTCATGATCTCGAAGGCATTGAGCGGTCCCCCGAAACCGGCTTCGGCATCGGCGACGATCGGGGCAAACCAGGTGTCCACGGAAAGTCCGTTGCCTTCCTGCGTTTCGATCTGGTCGGCGCGCTGAAGCGTGCGGTTGATGCGCTTGGCAAGCTCGGGTGCCGCATTGGCGGGGTAGAGCGACTGATCGGGATACATGGCAGACGCGGTATTGGCGTCGGCGGCCACCTGCCAGCCGGACAGATAGATCGCCTTCAGCCCGGCACGAACCATCTGCATGGCCTGATTGCCGGAAAGCGCGCCGAGTGCGTTGACGTAACCCTCTTCGTTGATCAGCTGCCAAAGGCGGCTGGCGCCCATTTCGGCCAGCGTATGGCGGATTGCGACGGAGCCACGCAGGCGTTGAACGTCGTCCTGACTATAGGGCCGCTCGATGCCGTCATAACGGCCCCGGGGTGCGTTTGGAATCAGTTTGTCAAAATCGGTCATAATAGAGCTCCTCGCCGTAGATGCCTCCGGTGCACGCCTAAAATCGCGTTCTGTACGCCGGCTTCGATGTGACTGTTTTTACAGTGCGTCGCAAAATACTGCTAGAAACAAAAGGAATTCTGGGGTTTAAATGAGGTTATCTTGTCTGGTCTTTGACAGCAGGGCGGTGTAAATTTGTAAATATTGTAAATGCGGATTTTCTGGCAGACTTGTAAAGGACGGTAAAAATGGCGGAGAACAAGATATTTGCCGGTCCCCGCGTCCGGCGGATCCGCAACGGATTGGGGCTGACCCAGACGGCCATGGCCGAGGCCCTGGAGATCTCGCCGTCCTATCTCAACCTGATCGAGCGCAACCAGCGACCGTTGACCGTGCAACTGCTGTTGAAGCTTTCTGCCGTCTATAAGGTCGATCTGGATGAATTGCAGGGCGAGGCGGGCGGTACGGTGAGCCAGCTGCGCGAGGTCTTTGCCGATCCGCTGCTGGCAGGCGAGGTCCCGGGCGATCAGGAACTGATCGAGGTGGCGGAAGCGGCCCCCAATGCCGCCACCGGCATTTTGAAGCTTTATCGCGCCTATCGCGAACAGGCGGAACGTTTGACCGACCTTGCCGATCTGCTGGCGCGCGAGGGCCATGAAACCTCACTGTCCGGCACAAGGCTGCCAAGCGACGAGGTTCGCGAGACGCTGGAGAAGCGCGCCAATTTCTATGCCCGGATCGAGGATGCGGCGGAAGCCTTTCACGCATCGCTTGGGCTTTCCGCAGGCGACGATCTGGGCGGCGCGCTGAAAGCCTGGCTGCGGACAAAACACGGCATTGCCGTTCGGGCGCTGCCGGTTCATGCCATGCCCAATCTCAGGCGCCGCTATGACCGCCATACCATGCGGCTTTTCCTGTCGGAGCGGCTCTCGCCCTATGACCAGTTGCGCGAGGTCGCCATGGAAGCCTGCCTGCTGGCGCTGCCCGACGAGATTTTTGCCGAGTTGCAGGATCTGCCATTGTCATCCAACGAGGCCCGGCGCCTGGCCCGCTTCGAGCTGGCGCGCTATGCCGCCCATGCGTTGATGATGCCTTACGCAGGCTTTCTGGCGGCCGCACAGCGGGCCCGCTACGATGTCGACGTGTTGCGCGCGCGTTTTTCGGTGTCCTACGAGCAGGCCGCCAACAGGCTGACCATGCTGCAGCGACCGGGGGCCGCTGGCATCCCCTTCTTCCTGCTGGAAATCGACAATGCCGGGCATCGATTGCGAAAGGCAGGCGCTCAAGGCTTTCCCCAGGCCCGCTTTGGCGGCGGCTGTCCCAAGCTCAACATTCATGCCGCCTTTGCCCAGCCGGGGCAGGTTCTGGTCGATCATGTGGCCGTGACAGATGGGGGCGGATATCTGACGATATCGCGCACGCTGGAAGGCCCGCAATCGGGATTTAACGAGCGGGTCAGGCGTTCCGCGCTTCTGATCGGTTGCGATGCCGCATTCCGTCACGATGTCATCTATGGAGAGGCGGTTGCGGGCGACGCCGCTGTGCCGGTTGCCATCGGCACGGCCTGTCGGTTGTGCGAGCGGCCCGGATGTCTGTCGCGGGCCGAACCGCCGGTGACGAGGCCGCTTGGCCTCGATGAAATGGTCACCGGCCTCTCGGCCTTCGATTTCCAATAGCGGTCGACAGCATTTTTTTGCACTGCGAATATTTTTCTTGTCGCCCGTCCAATTCCTTCCTAGTCTTGAGAAAACAAAAGGGAATGGCACGGGGAACAAGCCCGGCTGTGATAAAAAGAACTGGAGAGAAAATGAGATCCAATCTGATCAAACTGGCGTCTGTTGCGCTCGCGACGATTTTCGCAGGCGGTGCCGTCCAGGCTGAAGACCGCGTTGTGAATGTCTACAACTGGTCGGACTATATCGACGAATCGATCCTCGCTGATTTCACCAAGGAAACCGGCATCAAGGTCGTCTACGACGTCTTCGATTCTAACGAGACGCTGGAAACCAAGATGCTTGCTGGGGGCTCCGGCTATGACATCGTGGTTCCGACCGGCAGCTTCCTGCAGCGCCAGATCCAGGCCGGTGTGTTCCAGAAGCTCGACAAGTCCAAGCTGCCGAACCTGAAAAACATGTGGGACGAGATCTCCAAGCAGGTTTCGGTCTATGATCCGGGCAATGACTACGCCATCGATTACATGTGGGGTACCACGGGCATTGGCTACAATGTCGACAAGTACAAGGAAATCATGGGCACCGACGATCAGCCCGACTGGAATGTGATCTTCGATCCGGAAGTGATCGCCAAATTCAAGGATTGCGGCATCTACATGCTGGATGCGCCGACCGAAACTTTCCCGGCTGCACTCAACTATCTCGGCCTGAATCCGGATTCCAAGGATCCGGCTGAACTGGAAAAGGCGGCCGCTCTTCTCGAAAGCATTCGCCCGAATATCCGCAAGTTCCACTCGTCGGAATATATCAACGCGCTCGCCAATGGCGATATCTGCCTGGCACTCGGCTGGTCGGGTGACGTGCTGCAGGCGCGCGATCGTGCCGCCGAAGCCGATGCTGGCGTTCACGTCGAATATTCGATCCCCAAGGGCGGCGCTCTGATGTGGTTCGACCTGATGGCCATCCCGGCTGACGCCAAGCATGTCGAAGAGGCACACGAGTTCCTCAACTACATGATGAAGCCGGAAGTCATCGCCAAGGCATCCAACTATGTCTTCTATGCCAACGGCAACAAGGCCTCGCAGGAATTCCTCGACAAGGACGTTCTGGACGATCCGGCGATCTATCCAACCGAAGAAGCCATGAAGAAGCTTTACACGGTGACCCCCTATGCCCCCAAGGTGCAGCGCATCGTGACGCGAGCCTGGACCAAGGTCGTCACCGGCCAGTAACCGCAAGAGACACAAGGCTCGGGAGAAAAACTCCCGGGCCTTTTTTAAGACACGAGTGCTTCGGGGGAAGAAGACATATGAAGTCACTGGGTAGTATTAGACGTTCCTTCGCGCCCTGGACCGATCCGGACGCAAAGCCCTATATTTCTTTCCGCAATGTGACCAAGCGCTTCGGCGATTTTACCGCCGTCGACAATCTCAATCTCGACATCTATCACCGCGAATTCTTCGCTCTGCTCGGTGCCTCCGGTTGCGGTAAGTCAACGCTGTTGCGCATGCTGGCCGGATTTGAGCAACCGACCGAGGGCGAGATCATTCTCGACGGCCAGAACATGGCCGGCACGCCGCCCTACAGGCGCCCGGTCAACATGATGTTCCAGTCCTATGCGCTGTTTCCGCACATGTCGGTGGAAAAGAACATCGCCTTCGGCCTGCGCCAGGACGGCATGCCCAAGCCTGAGATTGAAGAGCGCGTGAAGCAGATGCTGAAGCTGGTGAAGCTCGAGCAATTTGCCGGGCGCAAGCCGAGCCAGCTGTCCGGCGGCCAGCGCCAGCGCGTGGCGCTCGCCCGCTCGCTTGCCAAGCGACCCAAGGTGCTGCTGCTGGACGAACCGCTTGGCGCGCTCGACAAGAAACTGCGCGAAGAAACCCAGTTCGAGCTGATGGACCTGCAACAGGAACTGGGCCTGACCTTCGTGGTGGTGACCCATGACCAGGAAGAGGCCATGACCATGGCCGACCGCATTGCCGTGATGTCGGCGGGTCACGTGATCCAGGTGGCGACGCCGGCGGAAATCTACGAAGAACCCAAGAGCCGCTTCGTGGCCGAGTTCATCGGCGACGTGAATGTCTTCAACGGCACCTGCAAGGGTGTGGTCGATGGCAAATGCGAGATTGCCGGCGATGACGGCCTGACGATCCGGGTTCAATCGGCTGACGTGCCGCCGGCCGGCACCAAGGCCGGCTTTGCCATTCGACCGGAAAAAATGCGCATCAGTGCCGGCCCTCCGGCCGATGCCGCGGTCAATGCCATAAGCGGCGAGATCTGGGATATCGGTTATCTCGGCGATATGACGGTGTTCTACGTCAAGCTGGAAAGCGGCAAGGTGGTCAAGACCTCGCAGCTGAATGCCGCGCGCACCGTGGATGATCCGTTCGGCTATGAGCAGCAGGTCTGGGTGTCATTCGCCGAGGATGCCGGCGTCATCTTGAAGGATTGATGCCATGACAGGATTGCAAGCCTTCCTCACCAAGCGGATCGTCATCGCCGTTCCCTATGCCTGGCTGTTCGTCTTCTTCCTCGTGCCGTTCTTCATTGTCATGCGCATTTCGTTGTCGACGACGGCGATTGCCATGCCACCTTATACGCCGGTCTTCAGCTTCTCAGAGGGATTGTCGATCTGGCAGGAGAAATTCTCCGAGTTCTCGCTCGACAACTATGCCTGGCTGTTCAGCGATGCGCTCTATATCAACTCCTATATTTCCAGCGTCACCATTGCCGGAATTTCCACCCTGTTCACGCTGCTGATTGCCTATCCTCTGGCCTATGGCATGGCAAAGGCGCCGCGCACCTTGCGGCCGACCTTGCTGATGCTGGTGATCCTGCCGTTCTGGACCAGCTTCCTGATCCGCGTCTATGCCTGGATCGCGATCCTGAAGCCCGAAGGCCTGCTCAACCAGCTTCTGCTGACGCTGGGCGTCATCGACAGCCCGCTGATCATCCTCAACACCAATACTGCCGTCTATATCGGTATCGTCTATTCCTATCTGCCCTTCATGGTGCTGCCGCTTTATGCCGCGCTGGAGAAGATGGATGGCACGCTGATCGAGGCGGCCGAGGATCTGGGTTGCCCGCCGATGACCGCGTTTTGGAAAGTGACATTTCCACTGTCGTTGCCCGGCATCATTGCCGGCTGCATGCTGGTCTTCATCCCGGCTGTCGGTGAATTCGTGATCCCCGATCTGCTCGGTGGCTCGCAGACGCTGATGATCGGCAAGACACTCTGGAACGAGTTCAACGCCAACCGCGACTGGCCGGTGTCATCTGCGGTGGCGACCATTCTGCTGTTGCTGCTGGTCGTACCGATCGTCTTTTACCAGAATGCCCAGGCACGGGCGCAGGAGCGGGAGAGATAAGTCATGCTCAAATGGTCTCGCTTCAACATCGCATCGGTCACGCTCGGCTTCGCCTTCCTCTACCTGCCGATCGTGCTATTGGTCATCTTCTCCTTCAACGAGTCCAAGCTGGTGACCGTCTGGGGCGGTTTTTCCACCAAGTGGTATGTCTCGCTGATGAGCAACCAGCAATTGCTGGATGCAGCATGGGTGACGCTGCGCATCGCTCTGTTATCGGCGTCGATTGCGACGGTTCTGGGCACGATGGCGGCAATTGCCCTGACGCGTTACACGCGCTTTCGCGGACGCATGCTGTTTTCCGGCATGGTCTATGCACCGCTCGTGATGCCCGACGTGATTACCGGCCTGTCGCTGCTCCTGCTGTTCGTCTCGATCGGCATGGACCGCGGATTCTGGACGGTGCTGATTGCCCATATCACCTTTTCCATGTGCTATGTCGCCGTCGTCGTCCAATCGCGACTGATCACGTTTGACCGTTCGCTGGAAGAGGCAGCGCTCGATCTGGGCGCAACGCCGACCAGAACCTTCTTCGAGGTGACCTTGCCGATCATTGCCCCGGCGATCATCTCCGGCTGGATGCTGGGCTTTACCCTGTCGCTCGACGATCTGGTGATCTCGAGCTTCACCACCGGACCGGGTGCCACCACGCTGCCGATGAAGATCTACAGTCAGGTGAAACTGGGCGTGACGCCGGAAATCAATGCGGTCTGCACCATCCTGATCGCCATCGTCACCTGCGGCGTGATCGCAACCTCGATCATCACCAAGCGCCAGGAAGTCCAGCGCCAGCGCGACGAGCATATCGCAGCCCAGGGCGGCTGATCCGACGGCCACGCGCGGTGGAGCATTTTGGCGAAGAAGTTGGCGAAGAAGGTTGCCGCTTTTGCTGGAGTGCTTTAACCGCGCGGCGGCAACAGGATGTAGGTGATGAACCAGATCGGCACCACGAACAGCGCGCCCAGCATGATCTTGGGCGCGCACCATGTCATCCATTGACCGGCAAGTTCGACAAGGCGTTGCGGGGTAAGCCCCACCAGGCCGATCACGCTTTCCCATGTGATGCCGAAGAAGGAAAGGCCTATGCCCGCAAACAGCGAGGCAAGGGCAATCTTGAACAGGGCGATGATCATGTGGCGCATCAAAGCCTCCCCACGCCGATGATTCGCCACGATATTAGCGCGTTCTGATTTAACGGGACATGGGCGAGAGGATGGGATCTGGCCAGGATCCACCGACAAACAGGGTGGTTTGTGCGCTTGCGCCCTGACTTTTTGCGGGATCTGCCGTCCACTGCGCCATCAGTGCCAGACCGTTGTCGGCATAGGGAACGATCCCCGACAGAGTGAGGGTCGAACCGGAACTCTCCAGAAGGCCCTTGTCGATCCGGGCCGCGCCATCGGCGAGAGTGGCGACCAGCTCGATCTTGTCGTAGTCGAGGCTGCCGGTGCCGGTATCGCTCAGGCGGAAAAAGCGCTCGCTGGCCGCACGCGCCAGGACAGCGTCCAGATTGAAGGGCTTCAGCGTTCCAGACGACGCGGTAAAACGCAGCGTGCCGTCAACATCGTCCAAGCCGGCAACCGCCATCGGCTTGTTGAAATTGAGCGAGAGGTCAAGCGAGCCACGACCCCGGGGAAGCGGGCCTTGCATGGGCATGCGCTCGAAGATCGCCGCCAGATCGACATCCGATGCTGACAATTGCAACTGGTCGCCATCCGGCCCGCCAGTATCGACGAGCTGTGCGGTGAAGGCACCGCCTTCCAGCCGGGAATCGATGATGTTCACCTGGCGCCTGGTGCCGGATGTGACGATGCTGGCTGCCATCTGCTCGAGCTTGAATGGCTCGAGGCTTGCCGTCGCGGCAGACAAGGTCACATCGAAATCGAGCCATTGCGGCAACAGACCGGGTGTCTTTTCAAAACCGGGTGGAAGGGCGGAAAACGTATCGATCAGGGCGCCAAGATCGATATCGTCAAACGCAAGCGTGCCGCCGATTTTCGGCCTCTTCCCCGAGGGCATCATGAGATCCAGCACGCCGCTTGCGCTGCTGTCGTCCGATGTTGCCGCAAACTTGTCGAGCCGCATGCTGTCGCCAAGCGTTTGCACCTCGGCACGGACACTGGCGCGTTTGACGTTGACGAACGGTCCCTGTTTCCAGCCTCCCCAGGTGAGGAAGGCTGCCATATCGGGAATGCCCAGCCTGAGCGCGCCGGACAGCAACTGACCGGCATAGAGGTTGGCCGGACCATCGAAAGAGGCGCCAAAGCCCGGAGCGCGCAGCGTGAGCGAAATCGCGGTGTCCTTGCCGGCAAACAGAACGAGCGGCTTTGCAGCGGAGAGATCGATCGTCAAGGCCCGTCCGGCCACGCTGGCGGTGACCTTGCCCTCGAACCTGGCCGACAGGTTTGCCCATTTGATCTCACCGGAAATGGCATCGATGGTGACGTTTCGTCCCGACGAGACATCGGTGAACTCGACGGTGCCATCCTCAACGGTCACATTGCCGATCTCTGTGTTCAATGTCTCCTCGGAGGCTGGCTTGGCCTGCGCGTCCGCCCTGGCGCGCGCCACAGCCTGGCCGAGCAGCCCGCCTCCGGTCCAGACGATATGGTGGTCCCGATCGCGGGTGACGGAAATGACGGGGCGGACAAATTCGAAATCGCTGAAGGCCGGTTCGCCGCGAAGGGCGGCGATCACACCAAAGCTCGCGGTCAGCCGCTCGATACGGCCGAGCACTTGATCGCCGCTGGCCGACGGCTTGACGATCGTCACATTGGGCAGGGTGATGCGGGGCTCCGGCCAGAACCGGACCTGAGGTGTGCCGCCGATGCTGGCCTGCTCTCCCGTCCAGGCCGACAGGCTGCGTTCCATGGCACTTCGCACGGCGCTGGTGGAGACCAAAAGAGGGGCAAAGGCCAGAAGAGCGACGTAAAGGCCAGCACCTGACAGCATGATGACGGCGATGGTGCGCACGAGCTTGATCGCGCGTTCTGTCCGCGTGCCGGGGCAGACCGGCCTGCCATCTTTTTTATTCTGCGCCATGATCACATGTGGCCCGCTGTCGCAGGTCCTCTCCTGTTGTCTGCCCGATATAGGAATTGTCGGTTTCTGGCAAATGCAGCCACGCTTGAGACCGGTAGAAGCACTTCATATTGCGGCGCAACCTGATATACAGGCAAAGACTTTGTGGAGGATAGCATGCAACAGGAAAAGCCGCTTTGGGAGCCCTCTGAAGCGTTTCAGAAAAACACACCGCTCTACGCATTCATTCAGTCCTGCGGCGAGCGCGCCGGACGGGCATTTGACGGCTATGACGACTTTTATGCCTGGTCGATCGCGGATCGCGGCGCCTTCTGGTCGGCGGTGTGGGACGAATGCGGGATTCGCGGCGAAAAGGGCAGCATTGCTCTGACCGATACCGGGCGCATGCTGGATGATCGCTTCTTTCCGCAGGCGAAGCTGAATTTCGCGGAGAACCTGCTGGCCGGCGCCGGCGATGGCGACGCGCTGATTTTCCGGGGCGAAGACAAGGTGTCCTATCGCTGGTCGTGGAACATGTTGTCGCAGACGGTTTCCCGCCTGCAGCAGGCCTTTCGCGCGCTCGGTATCGGCGAGGGCGACCGCATTGCCGCGATGATGCCCAATATGCCGGAAACGGTTGCCTGCATGCTGGCGGCCACATCGATCGGGGCCATCTGGTCGTCCTGTTCGCCGGATTTTGGCGATCAGGGCGTGCTCGACCGGTTCGGACAGATCGAACCGAAGCTCTTTATTGCCTGCGACGGCTACTGGTATAACGGCAAGATGCAGGATGTGGCCGACAAGGTGCGCGCAGTCACCGCCAGGCTTGGCGTGCCATCGCTGATCATTCCCTATGCCGGCGATGCCAAGGCATTGGCGGCATCGATCAGCGACGCAAAGATGCTGGACGATTTCCTCGCGCCTTATCAGGCAAAGCCGGTGGACTTTGTTCAGCTGCCATTTTCCCACCCGGTCTATATCCTGTTTTCGTCCGGCACCACGGGCGTGCCGAAATGCATCGTTCATTCCGCCGGCGGCACGTTGCTGCAGCATGTGAAGGAGCATCGCTTCCATTGCGGCGTCGCCAGGGGCGAACCGATCTTCTACTTCACCACCTGCGGCTGGATGATGTGGAACTGGCTGATCTCCGGTCTTGCCTGCGGGGCAACGCTTTGCCTTTATGACGGCTCGCCCTTTGCGCCCGATGGCAATGTGCTGTTCGATTATGCCGAGGCGGAAGGCTTTACCGTCTTCGGCACCTCGGCCAAATATATCGACGCCGTGCGCAAGGACGGGCTGACGCCGAAAACCACCCATGACCTGTCCAAACTCAGGCTGATCACATCGACCGGCTCTCCGCTGTCGCCGGAAGGCTTTTCCTTCGTCTATGAGGGGATCAAGGACGATGTGCATCTGGCCTCGATCTCCGGTGGCACGGACATCGTGTCCTGCTTCGTTTTGGGCAATCCGCTCAAGCCGGTCTGGCGCGGCGAGATCCAGGGCGCAGGCCTTGGCCTTGCGGTCGATGTGTGGAACGACGAGGGCAAGCCGGTCAAGGGCGAGAAGGGCGAGCTGGTCTGCACCAGGGCCTTTCCGGCCATGCCGATCATGTTCTGGAACGATCCGGACGGGGCGAAATATCATGCCGCCTATTTCGAGCGCTTCGACAATATCTGGTGCCATGGCGATTTTGCCGAATGGACGGAGCATGGCGGCCTGATCATCCATGGCCGTTCCGACGCGACGCTCAATCCGGGCGGCGTGCGCATCGGCACGGCCGAGATCTATAACCAGGTCGAGCAGATGGATGAAGTGGCAGAAGCGATCTGCATCGGCCAGGACTGGCAGGACGACGTGCGGGTGGTGCTGTTCGTGCGGCTGGCTGCAGGTGTGACCCTGACGCCGGAGCTGGAAAAGGCCATCAAGACCAAGATCCGCACCGGCGCCTCGCCGCGTCACGTGCCGGCCAGGGTGATTGCCGTTGCCGATATTCCGCGCACCAAATCCGGCAAGATTGTCGAACTGGCCGTGCGTGAAGTGGTGCATGGCCGGGCCGTCAAGAACAAGGAGGCGCTGGCCAATCCGGACGCGCTCGACCTGTTTCGGGACCTGCCGGAGCTGAAGACGTAAGCTATTGCTATAAAAGGGTGATCTGTAATGCGTAAAGAGCCGGCACGACGATTTTTTTATGCCGACTTAATAGCCTGTTAATGGCTGTTGCCTACAACGGTCGGCAACTTGAGCGCGACTGATGAACACGTCGCGAGGGATCGTTCAGTCCCGGTTTGGCATGATGCCGATCACCCCCGGCTCTGGTTGAACAGCATAACTTTTACGGGCGGCTTCGGCCGCCCTTTTTTCTGCGGCACGATCGCTCGTGTCAGCGCTTGCCCTCGAGCGAGCGCGAGACCAGCAGCACCGGCACCAGCCCCGCCAGAATGATGATGATGGCGGCAACCGAGGCATCCTGCACGCGCGAGCGCGAGGCATCTTCATAGACCAGCGTGGCCAGCGTGTTGAAGTTGAACGGGCGCAGCAGAATGGTGGCCGACAGCTCTTTCAGCGTTTCGATGAAGACCAGCAGGGCGGCGGTCAAAACGGCCGGCCGCATATTGGGCATGAGCACATTTTTCAGGGTCTGCAAGCCGGTGCGCCCGAGCGTGCGCGAGGCCATGTCGAGATGCGGCGACAGTTTCTGGAAGCCGGCATCGATGGAGCCTTCCGCCATGGTGAGGAAACGCACGCTTGCGGCATAGACAATGGCAAAGCCGGTGCCCGACAGCAACAGCCCGGTGGACAGGCCGGCATAGTCGCGCATGACACCGTCTATGGCATTGTCGAGGCCGGCCAGCGGAATGAGAACGCCGATGCCGAGCACCGTTCCGGGAATGCCGTAGCCAAGGGCCGCGATCCGTCCGGCAATGGCGGTCGGGCGCGATTTTCCCACCCGGGCGGCATAGGCAAGGGCAAAGGCAAGCACGACGGTGATGGCGGCAGCCGACGACGACACCAGGATCGAATGGCCGAGCGCGGACAAAAGCCGGCTTTCGGCGAACTGGTCGATCCGGCGGGCGGCAAATTGCGCCATGACGCCGGCTGGAATGAAAAAGCCGATGACCACCGGCAGGATGCAGGCGGTGACGGCAGCCAGGCTGCGCCAGCCGGAAAGCCGGCGGCGCAACTGGTCGGGAACGGCAGCCGTGGTCTTGTTGCTGGCAAAGCGCTGGCGTTTGCGCGCGGCCCGTTCGACCGCCATGACCGCCACCACGATCAAGAGCATCACGCAGGCGATCTGGGCGGCACCCGACAGGCTGCCGCGATTGAGCCAGGTATCGTAGATGGAGAAGGTCAGCGTCTTCACCCCCAGATATTCCACCGCACCGATATCGTTGAGCGCTTCCATCATCACCAGTGTCAGCCCGATCATGATGGCAGGCCTGGCCATGGGGATCTGCACCCGCAGAAACACCTTGAGCGGCCCGGCACCCAGCGTGCGCGCCACATCGGCCGCAGCCCGGCCCTGCATCAGGAACATCGAGCGGCAGGCGAGAAACACATAAGGATAGAGCACGGCGCTCATCACCAGCACCGCACCGCCGAGCGAACGGATATCGGGAAAGACATAGTCCCGTGCCGACTGATAGCCGAACAGGCCGCGATAGAAGGTCTGGACCGGACCGGTGAAATCGAGGAATTCGCCGAAGGCATAGGCTGCCAGATAAGACGGGATGGCAAGCGGCAGCACGAGCGCGATGGACAAGCTGCGGCGCAGCGGAAAGTCGAAGGCGGTGACCAGCCAGGCGCACAGGATGCCGATGAAACTGGTGACGATGCCGGTATAGAACACCAGTTCGAAGGTCTGCACCGAGGCGCGCGGCACGACATTCAGCATCATGTGACGCCAGTTGTCGGTATCGCCGGAAAAGGCAATCCAGAAGATCGCCACAATGGGCATGGCAACGATGGCGGAAATCAACAACGCCAGCGGCGCCAGCCTGTTGACCGGTCGCTTTGTCGCGCCCAGATGCGCCTCAATGGGAGGCGCCTCCATGGGATATGTGGCCCGATCGCGCTGCAAACCCGCTATCCTTCATCCATCTCACCGTGCCCGCTCTAGCCCAAACCGGCGCGGAAGGAAACGGGGGAGGGGAAAAGGGTGGTGCGGGTGGAGGAGATGAGGCGCAATTGGCGGCAGTCGGTCGCCCGGTGCCGATATTGCATCGGTCGTAATAATCTCTAATCTCGCTTTTAGGCCCTGTTGACAAAGTATGGCAGCCAGATTTTAGCGGCGGCCAACGCGAGGAATGCCGAGAAGGATTCTCGGGTCTTATCGTATCGTGTCGCGACTCGACGGAACTGTTTGAGCCGATGGAACATCCGTTCGATGCGGTTTCGATCCTTGTAGGCTCGAAAGTCGCAGGGAGGCGGGTTCTTCCGGTTAGCCTTCGGAGGAATGACGGGCCTGTTCCCATGGATCAGCAGTTCCTCGCGCAGGAAATTGCCGTCATACCCTTTGTCGGCAAGAAACAACCTCGGTTTGCCGACCGGTATTGCTAGTAGAGCGGGAACTGCACTGTAATCCGAAGCCTCTCCGCCGGTCAGGATAAAGCCGAGAGGGCGTCCCTGACCGTCCGCGCGGGCGTGGATTTTCGTCGTAAAGCCGCCGCGTGATCGACCAAATGCCTCCTGATAAGTCCCCCTTTAGCGCCCGCAGCCTGAGAGTGGCCGCGAACAGTGGTGCTATCGATCATGTGTTGCCAGTCGTCCGCCAGCCCTAATTCCACGAGGGTTTCAAGGAGGGCGTCCCACACGCCTTGTTCAGCCCAGCGACGGAAGCGCACGTAAACTGAATTCCACTTGCCGTAGCGCTCATGCATATCGCGCCAAGGGCATCCGACCCGGAGAACATGCAGCATTCCGTTGAGATACCGTCGATTATCGTGAGCGGGGCGAGACTTCCTCCCACGCTCGGTTGGCAATAGCGCCTCGATAATCTTCCATTCCGTGTCGCTAACATCGCCTCTTGCCAAGACCATCTCCTAAAAGGCAGTCTTGAATCACGCTTTGAGCAAATTGGGAATCGGCCGCAGGGCTAAATAGATGGCGAAACCAACAGTCAACGATACCACGCTACAGGGCGTAAACTACTCGACGTGGGCCGAGGTTGAAACGACTATCAGCGGTCTTGCCGCTGAGACGCCAAGCCTCGCGCAGAGTACACTCGAAAACGCAAAGCTTTTCTCGAGGTTTGCCTCGGGGCGATATCTGACACCCGACGAGATCGTGTTGGGGTATTGGCCTACAATCGGACTTATGTGGTCGTCGACGACTCCGCCGATAGAGATCGAGATACACGAAGATCACTACGAGTTTTATCGGTTTTCTCAGGGAGCCACCGACATTCAGCATGTGGCCCCTACGTCGGGCAACTTTCCCGAAGCCCTAAAGCTTCTCCTTGACACGGCTATCCCGGACGCTCGCACGTGACATCAGTAGCTAACTACTTTGTCAACAGCGCCTAGGTCAAAGAGATTGCATGGGCTTCATTCTCACTTCGACGTCTTTTCCAGGGTCTTCATGTTCGTGCTCACAAAGCCAAATTTTGGCGCATCACATTGAATGCTGCGGTCGGCAAGACAAAGGACCGGTTTGACCCGCAATATGTCGCAGCCTCTGTGCTGCTGCATCTTCTCCTGCTTCCTCTGATATTGCTGTGGCCCCATCCCGCCGCAATGCCCTCTCCGCAGGAGGATATCCTTGATGTGCAGATTGTCACCCAGGCACCTGTGGTCGCGCAACAGAACCAAAGTCTGCTGCCACTGGCTGTCGTATCCAAGACTGGCAAATCCCGGCCAACGGAAGCGCAACAACCTCAGTCGGCATCTGCTGTGCCTGCAAAGCCCCCGACGGATTTATCGACCAGCGTCAAACCGACCCATATGCTGTCGCAAGACGTTCTTGCCGACCGCCGCAGCCTCCAGGCGAGGCTTGCCCTGGCCCAACTATCTCCCGCCGAGCAGGTCGAGCAGCTTTGCAATATCGAGGCCATGGCACAGGTCGGGCATTGGAATGGAAGCCTGCACCCCGATCGCGTCGTTGCCTATGCGATGGCTGGCACCCAACTCAAAGAGAACGCTTTTTCCGCAGACGGAGCTGCGGTGCACAGCCAAAGGGACTGGTACCGGCTCAAATTTCAATGTGGCTTGACCCCGGACCACAAGAAGGTGGTGAACTTCGAGTTCACAATGGGCGACCCAATTCCAAGGAAAGACTGGACGGAATACGGCCTGCCCGACGAAGAGGGAGAGCTCGATTGACGGCAAGAGAGTTGTGTCCGGATCGCGCTGCAAACCCGCTATCCTTCATCCATCTCACCGTGGCCGCTCCAGGCCAAACCACGGCGGCAGGAATCGGGGAGGGTGTCGAGCACGGTTCTTGTTGGAATATCTGCTATGGCAGGTTTGGGGGGGCGGTGGGGACTGTCCAGTGACGGAGCTCTGAACGGCGAAAGCGGACATCCAGGCATGTGGTGATGCGGTCCGAGTCCGGCCTTGAGCGGTCATGGCCATAAAGTCCGGGAGGCGGTACACGTTTGATCTCGGTATTCAGTCAGACAACCGACGATCGGGGATGCTGCAACAAGCGGTCCAGGCGAAGGGCTGCGTAGAAAAGAACGAAGGGCAGCAGAATGCTCGCTAATCTAGCCGCCACTCCCTCCTGATTTCTCCATCAGCGCGCTTGAGCAAGCGCGGCAGCGTCCGCTCCGGCAGGAAACCGAAGCTGATTGTCGGTATCGTGGACGGCCCGCCAAATCGCCTCTGCAACATCGTTTTCCGTTGTGGTCAGCAATGGATGTGCAAACGCCTCTAGGATTGGCCTTGCGAAGTCCGCATAGCCGCCGGGAAGGAGATCAGAGACGGGAACGATGGCATTCGCCCCAAACCGGGTGGTCGGTGCATAGCCCGGCTCGACGAGTTTCACGCGCACCCGGAAATGACCAAGCTCATGCGCCACCGAAGCCGAGAAGCCTTCGATGGCCTGTTTAGTGGCGGTGTAGGCTGCTGCGAGTGGGAATTCTCCCAACGCGACGCTTGATGTGACATTGATGATGGTTCCGGATTGACGCGCGCGCATCTGTGGGATGACCGCCTGGCACATCGCCATAACGCCGATCGTGTTGGTCTCGAAAAGCTGTCGAATGAGGGACATTGGCATCGCCTCGAATGCACCAACGCCGCCAAGCCCAGCGTTGTTGACCAGCACATCAATCGGACCAGCATTTTCGATAAGGCTGGCGATGCTCTCGGGGCTGGTGACATCGAGCGGCAGCACACGCAGCCGGTCAGTCTGGGCGAACAGCGACGGATCGGGGCGCCGCATGGTCGCGAGAACATTCCAACCTTGAGCGAGAAAGTGTTCGGCGGTGGCCTTGCCGTAGCCAGATGATGTGCCAGTGATGAGGATCGTCTTGGTCATGTTCGTCTCCTTGGTTGCGGTCAGATAGCAATAGACAGCAGTCTTGGGACGATCTATGGTTCATGATCCAAGAAAGATTACGGATCGTCCAAATATGGATCCCCTCAGCGATATCGTCACTTTATTGCGGCCGAGAGCCGCGATAGCAAAACCCATCTCCGGGCGCGGCACATGGGGCGTTCGCTACGAATCCTACGATGCACCCGGATTCACGCTCGTCCTGACTGGTGAAGCATGGCTCACATTCGGTGACCGGGAACCGCTCCGGATATCCGAAAACGATTTTCTCCTGTTGCCGACGACGCCCGCCTTCTCATTAGGTAGCCACCCCGGCGCTCCCTGCGTTGCCACAGAACCTCTGGCCGAAGCTGTTCGCCACGGCGAGCAGGAAGGAGAGCCTGAATTCGTGGCGCTGGGGGGAAGCTTCTCGATTGAAAGCGTCAACGCGCCGCTGCTGCTGGCGCTGCTGCCCGATGCAATTCACATCCCCGCTTCGGCGGGACGCGGGACGCGATTTGGCCGCGTAATCGAACTGCTCTCCGAAGAATGCGCTGCTGACTATCCCGGCAAAGATCTGATTGTCCAGCGCTTGCTGGAGACGCTACTGATAGAGGTATTGAGGTGGGACATTATCGGGACCAACACAGCCTCGGCGGGTTTGCTGAATGGGCTGCGCGATCCCGCCATGGCCCGGGTCCTGCGTGCAATTCACGAGGACGTTCGCCGGAGGTGGACGGTAGCCGATCTTGCGGGGGTAGCTGGCATGTCGAGATCGGGTTTCGCCGCGCGGTTCAACGAGACCCTCGGGTGCGGGCCAATTGAATATCTGTCTCGCTGGCGCATCGCTATTGCCAAGCAAGCCCTGCTGAGCGGTTCAAAGTCACTCGACCGGATCGCGGATGAAATAGGTTATGAATCTGCGAGCGCCTTTAGCACAGCGTTCAGCAAGAAGCTCGGCTGCTCCCCTGGCAGGTTCGCTAAAAGGCATGAGCTCAGTGCCAGCGCCAGCATTCCAGTGATCTAATGACGCTACCCGACGCAGACCGCCGCCCGTGATAGTCTCACATGTCCGCAATTGGCGCCAAGGCGACATGACATGCCATCTTCGGATGTCCGCTTTCGAGCGACTCAGCGGATCGCCTGAACATCCGACTTGACGGCGCAATCGCGGCGCTTGACGGTCAGGTCCACTTTCCCGCAAAATGCGGGACATGCTGTCCGGTCCTGCCGTCACCCATCGCTCACACCATGGCGCACCGCAAGGGGGTGCAACCCTCTTTGCTCCCATGCCTGGAACATATCGCTCTGCCACCCGTTTCTTATGGAGAGCGAATAGGCGCGGCGCGATGACGTGGACTGGACTTTCCCGGCATTTGACCGGATAGCAATGGCCACCGCGCCGCGTGGCTCTTCTCCTTGCAAAGACCGATATCGCCATGAAAACGCGACATCCGCTGATCCTCACCGCCCGCATTGCCGACGATGATCTGGCACCGTTCGACCGGCTGCGCAAAGCCCATTTTCCGCCGGAGCGGAATTTTCTGCATGCGCATCTGACCATGTTTCACCGGCTGCCCGGCGAATATGCGGGCCGCATCGTCGAGACACTCGAGCGGGTCGCAGCACTGCAAAAGCCGATCAGTGCACAGGTCACGGGTCTGCGTCATCTGGGCGCGGGCGTTGCCTTTACGATTGCCAGTCCTGAGCTTTATGAGGTCAGGCAGGCCTTGAGAGGCGCCTTCGTCGCCTGGCTGAATTCGCAGGACATGCATAAATGGCAGCCGCACATCACCATCCAGAACAAGGTTTCCAGAGGTGAGGCAGATCAGCTTTTCAAGGCGCTTCAGACACGTTTCGAACCGCGCCCAATCCGCATCGTCGGCCTCGACCTGCATGCCTATCTGGACGGCCCCTGGCGTCTGGACAAGTCCGTGACCTTTGGCGCTTAATCCTGAACTGGTCGCGGTCGGCTTGCCCTCAGTCGGCAAGAACCCGGGGTGAGGGGAAGGTGATTTCCACGAGCGTGCCTTCATTGGGCGTCGAGTGGATGGAGAATTGCGCGCGGTTGGCGTCGACCATGGCTTTGGTCAGCGGCAGGCCAAGGCCGGTTCCGTCGCCGCGGGCCTGCATGCCCGACGAGATCTGGCGAAACGGCTTCATCGCCTGTTCCAGTTCCGAGCGGGACATGCCGATGCCGGTATCGCGAATGCGCAGGCTCACGCTGCCATTCATCTCATAGGCCGTCGACACGATGATCTGCCCGCCCGACGGGGTGAAGCGGATCGCATTGGCGAGAACATTGAGCACGATCTGCTTGATCGAGCGCATGTCGGCCACCACCGACGGCACGGTCTGCGACAGCGAGGTGCGGATGATGACGCGCTGGCCATTGGCCTGCGGCTGCACGATGGAAACGGCCTGGGAGACCGTTTCGTTGAGGCCGACCGCGGTGAAATCGAGATCCATCTCGCCCGCCTCGATCTTGGAAATATCGAGAAGGTCGTTGACGATATCGAGCACATGGCGGCCGGAGCGGACGATATCGGTGGCATATTCGCTGTAGCGGGTATGGCCGATCGGTCCGAAATGCTCATTGGCCATCATGTCGGCAAAGCCGATGATCGCGTTGAGCGGCGTGCGGATTTCGTGGCTGACCCGGGCGAGGAAATCGCTCTTGTGGGAATTGGCGGTTTCGGCCGCGCGCTTGGCATTGCGCAGCTCTTCTTCGGTGCGCTTCCACTGGGTGATATCGCGGATCACCGCGCAGTAGCCGTTGGACGAGGTCAGCCTGCCGATGGTCATGAACAGCGGCAGGAAGCCGCCGGAAGCCTCGCGGCCGATCACTTCGCGCCCGTCGTTCAACACGCTGGCCACGCCATGACCGGCCAGGCCTGACAGGTAATCGAGAATGGCCTTCTGGCTTTCATGGGCAAACAGCATGACGAAGGGCTTGCCGCGCACTTCGGCATCTTCGTAATTGAACAAAGCGCCGGCCGAGCCGTTCATGGAGCGGATCTCGCCCTCGGACGAGAGGATCACCACGCCATCGGTGGCCGTCTCCAGGATCGAGCGCATCTCGTCCACTTCGACCTGGACCCGCGCCAGTTCGCTGGCCATGTCCTGCCTGCCCAGATCCTGGTTGGCAGCATCCGGCCTTGCGAGGTCGCTTGCAGGTATCGTCGTTTCCACGGGCACCAGCGACAGCATCAGCGCGCTTGCCCCATCCCAGCGGATCGATTGCAGCCTCGCCGAGACAGGCACCAGTTCGTCATCGGAGCGCACGGCCACGATGCGGCTTGCGGTCTCGGAGGCGCCTTCCAGATCCTGTCGCTGCAACAGCACATCCAGCCCGCCGGCCTTGCCGAGCGCCTCGACGCTGTCATAGCCCGAAAGTTTCAGGAATTCCGGATTGGCATGGATCAGCCGGTCGCCGACATGGACCAGCAGGGCCACCGGCATGGCATCCACCAGCTCGGCACTGAAGCCCACTTCCTTGCGGTTGACGGTGGAGGCAAAGACGGAGAAGGAGCGCGTATGCTCATCCTGCTCGTCTGGCGCCTGAATGGTCTCGTCGTGGTCTGCGTCGGACCTGCCTGCCTCGTCGGCTGGCGCGTCCACCGCGTCCGATGGAGCCTCCGTCGTCGCGGTGTCGTCGCGTTCATCGACGGTCGGTGTCTGGGCGGGAATGTCGTTGCGCTCGCTCGCCGCGTCGGCACTCTGGTCGCCTGTCATGACATCGTCTTCGGTCTGTTCGGCCGGTGCCTGTGTCCTGCTCGCGGCTGCCTGATCGCGAAGACCATGCGGATCGAGCTTGCGGGCGATCTCGCGGAAGGCGGCTTCCTCGCCGGGTGACAGACCGTCGCGGTTGCGGACACGATGATCCTGGAACCGGATGACCTTGTCGGACTGACGGCGGTTGGGCGTTTCAGCGAGCGTCAGGACCGGCGGTTCATCGCGCACGATCCCGGCGTCTGGCGCGTCCGCAGCCGGTGCGGTGTCGGTGTCGGTGTCGGGCTCGGCCTCTGCCGCGACATCAGTCTCGGTCTGCGCCGCAGTCTCGTCAGGCACTTCCTCGGCGTTCACCGCGGCGTCTTCGACATTCTGGTTGGCTGCAGGCTGGTTGGCTGCAGGCTGGTTGGCTGCAGGCATCTCGTCCGTCGCCGCTGCGGCGGAAGCCTCGGTTGGCTGAGCATTATCAGAGACGAAAGTCTTCGCCTCGGTCTCAGCCTCAACAATGCTGTCCGTCTCCTCTGCTGCGACCGTGTCCGCAGTGGCATTGCCGGCAAGCGTCAGGCCGGCGCCATCGGCATCGTCCACGGCATCGCTGATGCGCACGACGCCAAAGCCGCGGAAACCGTCGAAATCGCGGTTGCGGGTATAGGTGGGCAGGGCGGCAAGATCGACCGGCACGCGAAGGGCGGTTCCCTCGATCGGCCACAGGATGGTCTTGCCCGACCAGGTGTCGCGCTTGTTCAACAGGGCGCGCACCGTGCCTTCCGGGTCGAGATCGAGGCGTTCTGCCAGCTCGGCAAAGGACACGCCGTTAATGGCGGCCGCACGCGGCCCCACGGCTTCGGCAAATTCGTGGGAGACCTCGCTGAAACGGCCCTCGGCATCGATTTTCCAGACAAAGCGCGTGGCGCGGCTCTTCGGGTCGAACACGAAAGCCGGCACATCACCGGCGGCCTCCGCTTCGATGGCCTGCTCGGCCTTTGCGGCTTCCGGCTCGGCATCATCCGGCTCGACCGCAGTGGCAGGCGCATCCGCGACGGGGTCTTGCTCTGGCGCCGCGTTATCCTCATCGGCCGACATCATATCGACGACGGTGTCGATCAGCGACGAGGCAGGCTGCGCCGCGTTAACCATTTGGGCATCGGCATCTGTGGAAAACGTATCAAGATTAGCTTGCGGCGCAATCTCATTTTCGGACGAATCAATGTCATCCGGGCCGGCCTCGATGGTGTCGGAGCCGGTGTCGGTGTCGCGGTCATCGCCATCATCTGCGTCGAATGACGAGGCCGGTTCCAGCCTCTGATCGTCTGCGGGAGGTTGCGAGCTGTCGTCTTCGGCAAAGGCGGCGACGTCGTCGGTCTTGTCTTCCTCATCCGGCTCGACAGCTTCAGGCTTTGCCGCGAAAGGCGCGTCGCTTGGCACCTCCGGTGCCGCATCGGCCACGGCCGTGTCGGGCTGAGGGGCGGCACGCACTTCCGTTTCCAGCGCCTCGTCTGACGGGCCGAAATTGCCGAGGATGGTTTCCACCACGAACAACAGGTTGAGCGACGGTTCCTCGGAAATCTTGCCGATGGCAGCCGGCAGATAACCAAGCCGGGTCTGGATAGGACGCTTGAGCAGGCGGCTGCCCTCGCTATCGACCATGGTGACGAAACCGCGCGCGGTCTGGTCGGTAATGTCGAGCCTGGCAAAGCCCTCGGAGGCCGAAATCACCATGCCCTGATTGTCCAGCACCGCCATATGGGTATCGGGATCGTCAAAGCCCGACAACAGGCGGCGCGACAGTTGAAGCGGGCTCTGGGCGCTTTCGCCGGGCGGCAGCGAAAACAGGATGGCCGGTTCGCCGCGCCTGATCTCAATCATCTCCACCTGCGCCTGCACCGCCACACGCTGGAAGCCGGAGGGCACGCGCACGACCAGCGAGCGCGTGTCGCCGACAGCCTTGATCTGGCCGGCCGTCACGGCCAGCTGGCGGAAGGAGAGGTCGTTGCGGTTGGGGCCGTTCTCCAGGAATTCATAGATCAGCGGCGTGCCGAAAAAGGCAGCACCCGTGCCGTTTGCCCACAGCACACTGGCCATGTCCGGGGCAAAAAGCACCAGCGCCGAACCACGGGCAAGCTGGTCGCGAACCGCCGGGTGGACGGCAATATCGATGAATGGATACTGGGCAGCGGGCATGTTTGAACCTGTATTCGTAAAACAGCCTTATGGTGGCTTGTTAACAGATTTTTAATATCGACGCACGCCCTCCCGGTCCAGAACATGGGGCGTCATTTCAACGAACAGAGTTAATCGTGAAAATTTTAATTATTGTGCGATGCACAAAAGATGTTGCAATGCACAAATAATCGCCTATATTAGCGTCATGGACGATATATGGGGCGTCAACAGCGGCCCCGCAACCAATAGGAGATTTGATCCATGGCAGCGAAGACAGCAGACGTATTTTCCTTCTCCACCTTCGATCCGTCGAAGCTTCAGGAAAGCTTTCGTGACTACGCCGAAAAGGGCGCAGCCCAGTCGAAGGAAGCCTATGCCAAGATGAAGTCGGCAACCGAAGAAGCCACCAAGACCGTTGAAGCCACAATGCAGACCGCCCAGGCTGGCAGCGTTGAGCTCGGTCTGAAGGCCATCGACGCCATGCGCACCAATGCCGAGATGTCGCTCTCGCATATGGAAGCGCTGATGGGCGTGAAGTCGATTTCCGAATTCGTCGAATTGCAGTCCAATTTCTTCCGCAAGCAGGCCGAAACCACGGTCTCCCAGGCGAAGATGATGCAGGAAACAACCAAGAAGGTTGTCGAGACGACGGCACAGCCTGGCAAGAAAGCCGCCGAAAAGGCAATGGCGAGCATGAAGTCCGCCTGATACAGGCTCGATCCTCCCAAGGATGAATTGGGACCGGTGCATGATGTGCCGGTCCTTTTTTCTTGTCCTGAAGAAAGGGCTTGAAAATTCGTTCGTCACCCCGTATGTGACCCCTCACAAGCCGTTCGCGGCTTTTGTGCGGTTGTAGCTCAGTTGGTTAGAGCGCAGGTTTGTGGCACCTGAGGTCGGAGGTTCAATTCCCCCCAACCGTACCATTTTTCTCCCGAAATGTTCAAAACAGTAAATTCGCTCTGGTGCGAATAGGCTTCGCTTCGACGGCGGATTTCCGTGATCGGTGTGGCCAGTCGGATTAGTCGAATCCGCAGCAAGGCATTTACCCCACCTCACTCGCCCGAATAGGTTCCGCGCCGGATATAGGCGTCGGGGACGCAGCGGCGGGCGGTGTTGAGCACTGTCCTGGCCTCGGCCCTGGTTTCATAGGCGCCGAGCAGGAAGGTGTTGAAGCCGGGGCGGAAGCCGGAGAATTTGGCGGAAAAATCGTTGAACGGTTCGAACCCGCAGGCCCTGACCCGATTGCGGATCGCCTCGGAGGCGGTGTTGTCATAATCGGTTTCAAGCAGATTGCCGACGATCACCCAATAGCCGTCATCGCGGTCTGCGCTGGCGCCACCGGTGGTGGCGGCAAGCAGCAGGCTCGCAGAAAAGATGCGCTTCAACATCCTTGCCCCTTTCGATTCCCCTGAAAAATTTTTAGCCGATCAGGGCAGGGGGGTGAAGGCTTGGTCTATCAGAATAGAAGAAAATAGATGCCGCTTGCTGCAATCGCGCCGCCCAGAAGGCGCACCAGCTTGCCCTGCCAGATGCGGCCAAGGCCGTAACCGATGCCGATGCCGAGAATGTGGATGACGCCGGTGGAGACCACGAAGCCGACGGTAAAGGCGGCGGGATCGGCAGCGCGAAGCGTCATCTGTCCGTGCGGATAGCCGTGAAACAGCGCGAAAATGGCAACGATTAAAATGGCGGCCCAATCGGGCGCGCGCCATTGGGCGGCGATAGCGCCGCCCAGCACCATGACCGAAATGGCAATCACCGTGGTGATGACCGGATCGGGCACCAGACCCAGCATGCCGCCGACACCGCCCACGCACATGATGAGCGGAAAGGTGGCGGGCAGCATCCACACGGTGCGCCCGCCCATCTGCGCCCCCCACAGACCGACGGCCAGCATGGCCAGAAAATGATCGGCACCCGCCAGCGGATGGCCGAAGCCGCTGCCGAAACCGCCCATGGGGCCGCCAAGCACATGGGCAAAGGCAGGGGAAGGCAACATGCCCGTGGACACAAGCGCAAGGCCAAAGCCTGCCAGCCGGGCCAGAGCATGCTGAAGTCGGGATTGGCGTGTCATGGCAAGTCCTCGTTTTCCGCTCCGGGCATTAGGCAGCGATTTGGTCTACAAAGCGGCACAGTTCGGATATAGTCGAGCCGCATGCCTGAGCGCAATGTGGTTGGACAACCGCTTGTCCCGAACCCCATTGGCGAGAAGGCCTGACGAAATGGAGATCTGATCAATGGCTGTGTCGAAAGCCTCATCGCATATCGCTTGTCTGTCCCTTGCAAGTCTCATGGCGCTGGCCATGCTGCCCGGCACCGCAAATGCCCATATCCTGCAGGGTGAGACGGGCGGCTTTCTCCATGGTTTCGAGCATCCGCTCTCCGGCCTCGACCATCTGCTCGCCATGTTCTGCGTGGGCCTGTGGGGCGCGCAGATGGGCGGGCGCACCGTCTGGAGCCTGCCGATTGCCTTTCCGCTGATCATGGTCGCCGGGGGTATCATGGGCATTGCCGGCGTGCCGCTGCCGGCGGTGGAAAGCGGCATTGCCATGTCGATTATCGTGCTGGGCGCGGCCATTGCCTTTGTCTGGCGTCCGCCGGAATGGGTGGCGCTGGCCGTGATCGGCATTTTTGCGATTTTCCACGGCTACGCCCATGGAGCAGAATTGCCGACAGCCACCGATCCGGCCGATTTCGCCATCGGCTTCGTGGTGGCGACCGGCCTGATCCACATTGCCGGCATTGCCGTTGGCCTGGGCTTCCAGCGCATTCACGCCGGCAAGCTGTCGCGCGCGCTGGGCGGGCTGATCGGCATTGGCGGCCTTTATTTCCTGATCGCCTGACGGGCGTCTGGAACCGTGCCTTTATCCAAGCATGATGGACAATGGCGCCCTGTTGCCGGCACGAGCGCGCTGGCAATGGGGGCGCTTGTTCTCGTGGCATCGGCAGCACTGACCGCGCTTGCCGATGGCAGTCTCGATCACTGGCTGTTGTCGACGACGCTGACGGCGGAACGACTGCTGCCGCTGGCCGGGCTTGGGCTTTTTCTGGGGCAATGTCCGCAGACCCGGTTGAAGCCGGCAATCCTGCTGCTGCTTGCCGGTTTCGTCGGGGGCTATCTCGGCCACCAGCCGCTGATGCGGCTTTTGGCACCGTTGCCGTCAGCGCCGACCCATTATTTCCTGGTGGGCCCGATGGCCTGCCTGTTGACCGGCGCGCTGCTGGCGCTGCCACCTTCCATGCGCTTCCGGCCGGGCGTTTTCCTGCTGCCGGTGATCGGTGCAAGCCTTGCGCTGGCAATCCGGCTGTCGGATCCAAGCCTGCATGACTGGCGCTACCCGCCACTGGCCATGCTGCTGTCGGTCTGGCTGGTGTTTGCCATTGCCGGCCTGGCCCGTCTGGTCAACGCGCCCTGGAGCCTGATTGCCGCGCGCGTATTCGGAAGCTGGCTTCTCGCCATCGGCGCGCTCTATGGCGGGGCCTATATGGCGGCCAAGACGGTTGAACTGACGCCGCCGCCTTTCGTGCAGCCGGTTCGCGGCAGCGGCGACTATCCGGGCTTCGGCGCGGTGCTCCATGCCTTCGAACCTGCGGCGGGGGAGGGGCAATGATGCGGCCTGTCACGGCATTTCGAGGCTGGCGGAGAGCCGGATTGGCGGGCCTGATGCTGGCGCTAACGGCCATGCCGGCCGCCGCCCATCCCGATATCGCCGTGACCCTGCGCCTGCTCTTCAACCTGAACGGCGCCGCGCTGACCGGTATCGGCGAAAGCTGGACCTTCGACACGAGCTATAGCCGCGCCCTGATCGACCGCTTCGATCACGACCGCGATGGCGCCTTTGCCGAGGATGAAAAGCAGGCGCTGCGACAAAGACTGGTGGCGGATCTGGGCGGCGGTGCGTTCCTGAACACGCTGACGGCCGGCGATGAGACGGTGGCGCTTGGCGATCCCGCAGGATTCGATGCCGCAATTCATGGACCGGCTGTGACCGTGACCTTCGCCTTCAATCTCGACGCGCCGATCGGACTTGAGAACAGCCAGGCGAGCCTGATGGTGCGCGACGAGAGCTATATCGCTGCCTTTCGACTGGCAGACAGATACCCGGTCATGTTGCGCGGCGATCGAAATGGCAGTTGCCTTGTCAGGAGCGAGGCGGCACCCGACGCTGCCTATTTCGCCGGTCTGGTGGTGCCGGACCGTTTCATCCTTTCCTGCAAACCTGCCCGCTAGCCGCTGACGGTCGTGGTGAAGGTCGGATCGGAGCGGATGGTGTTGGAGACGGTGCAGACCTCGTTTTCGGCGCGCTCGGCAATCGCCTGTCGCGTCCGGTCATCGAGATCGCCGACAATGGTGAAGGCGATTTGGAAATGGCCGATCCGCGATGGCCCGTCCTCTGCCTTGTCGCCGGAAACGGCAGCGGTGATTTCGCTAATCCGATCCATGACGCCCAGTTCATGGGCGGCGATGCGCGCGCTCATGGCAAGGCAGGCGGCAAGCGAGGCATAGAGCAGATCGAGCGGGTTGAAGCCGGGCTGCGATGCGCCGGTGACAATGGCAAGCTCGCCTCCGGTTGCGGACGTGACCTGCGGAAAGCCCTGGCGCCCGAGAACGGCAGTGGCACCGACAGGGCGGGCTTTGAGTATGGCAGCAGTCATGGTGAGGGTCCTGACGGTCTGGGCGTGACGATGCCGGGGCGAGCCGGGTTACAGAAAAATTGCCCGTTCCGCATCGACGATCTCCTGCAGGAACTGGGCAACGGTGCGCACCCGCACAAGGGCGCGGGCATTCTCGTGATAGGTGGTCCAATAGGCGCGCGAGATTTCGATCTCCGGCAGAATGCGAATGAGATCGGGATATTGCCGGGCGATATATTTGTGCAGGATGCCGATCCCGGCACCCGAGCGCACGGCCTCGGTCTGGCCGGTGGCGCTGGAAATCTCGAAGCCGGCATTCCAGTTGCGCAGGATCTCGCCGGTATAATTGAGCGAGGCGGAAAAGATCAGGTCTTCCACATAGCCGATGCGCCGGTGTGCGGCGAGTTCGTCCACGGTGCCCGGCGCGCCATGGCGGTCAACATAATCGCGCGCGGCATAAAGGCAGAGCGCATAATCGGTAAGCTTGCCGGATATCAGCCGGCCATGCTCGGGCCGCTCGAGCGTGATGGCGATATCGGCCTCGCGGCTGGACAGCGAAAAGGCGCGCGGCACCGGCACCAGCTGGATTTTCAGCGCCGGATAACGCTCGGTCAGTTGCCCGAGGCGCGGTGCCAGGAAGGCCACACCGAAGCCGTCCGGCGCACCGATGCGCACGGTGCCGGCCACCGCATTATCGACATGGCCGATGCCGGATTGCGCCGCAAGCATTTCCATTTCCATGCGCTCGGCCGCATGCAGAAAGATCTCGCCCTCCGGCGTCAGCTCGCAGCCATTGGTGCGCCGGGTCAACAGCTTGGTCTTCAGCGTATCCTCAAGCGCCGTGACACGGCGCGACAGCGTGGCGTGATTGACGCCCAGCCGCTTTGCCGCTGCCAGAAACTGGCCTGCACGGGCCACGGCCAGGAATATGCGCACGTCATCCCAGTTCATGGGCAGTATCCGTTCGGGCGTGGGCAGGAAGGTTCGCGCGCAAATGCATCCCGTCCGTTTCAAGAAAATTGCACAACAATCGATAGTCTGATTGGCTCGCTTGTGCAATTGCCGCAATCAACACCGAGGCGTATCGCATGCGTCAGTCTCGATGCGGCGGGAGACCGAGCGCTGCCATGCGTTGCTCGAAATCGTCGGCGATATCGGAGAGGCGGATGCCGGCGAAGCGGTCGAGGAGGAGCGTCTCCGCCTCCAGCCGCGCCGATTGCAGCGCATCGTTGACGGCAATCTCGACCAGACAATTGGCATGATCGGAGGAGGGCACAAGGCAAAAGAGTTCGGGCCGGTCGAGGGCATTGTAGACATCGAGAAGCGTGATCGCGTTCAGGGGCTTCAGCAACGCCCAGCCGCCGCCATGGCCCTTGACGGACTGCACATATCCGCGCTCGCGCAGGCCCGCCATGGTGCGCCTGACCACGACCGGATTGGTGTTCAGCATCTTGCCGATCATCTCCGAGGTCATCGCTTGACCGCCGCGTTCCAGATGAATGAGCACATGCAGCATGCGCGATAGACGGCTGTCGCCTCGCATTTCGTTTTCCCGTCAGCTTTGAATTCCGGCCGTCACCCTAGCAACCGGAGGCTTTCGCAACAAGTGATGTTACGTGTATTGACGAGGGCAAAGATTCGTAACATAAAAAGATACATGAAAACGAACTGGAGCCATCGCATGTCGCAAACCCATGATGTCATCATTGTCGGCGGAAGCTTTGCCGGCCTTTCGGCGGCCCTGCAGCTGGTACGGGCGCGAAAACATGTGCTGCTGATCGATGCCGGTGCGCCGCGCAATCGCTTCGCCCCTGCCTCCCATGGTTTTCTGGGCCAGGATGGGTCAGCGCCGGCGCAGATTGTGGGCATCGCCCTTTCCCAGCTGCGTCGCTATCCGACCTTCGTCAAGATCGACGGCGAGGCGATGTCGGCGACTCCGGCGGAGAGGGGTTTCGAGGTGGAACTGTCCGACGGCCGGTGCGTGCAAGGCAAGCGGCTTGTTTTGGCCATCGGGGTTCGTGACCAGCTGCCGGAGATCGAGGGATTGGCGCCGCTCTGGGGCAAAAGCGTGCTGCACTGCCCCTATTGCCACGGTTATGAGATCGACGGCGGCCCCATAGGTCTGCTGGCCTCTTCGCCCCTTGCGCATCATCAGGGGGCACTTCTTCCCGATTGGGGCGCAACGACCGTATTTCTGCAGCCGGGTGTCGAATTTGCCGAGGAAGACACGGCCATGCTCATGAAACGCGGCGTGTCGATCCTGCAGGAGCCCGTGAGCCGGCTGATTTCTAAGGGCGAGGCGCTGCAAGCCGCAGAACTGGCCGATGGACGCCGCGTGCCGATCAAGGCCCTGTTCGTGCAGACCCGGGTCAAGCCGGCGTCGCCGCTGGCCGATCAGCTGGGCGCTGCCATGGAGGAGGGGCCGCAGGGCCCCTATATCAAGACGGACGAATGGGGTGCCACCAGCATTCCCGGTCTCTTTGCCGCCGGCGATGCCGCAACCCCCATGCACAATGCCACCTTCGCCAGTGCGGCTGGCGTGAAGGCAGGGATCATGGCGCATCGATCGCTGATCTGGCAGGGATGAGGGCAATTCCCGCAAACGGTTGCGCTCAGTTATCCCGTTCGGCGCGCGCCAGGCCATGGGCCACCAGGCGGTCGATGATATCGGCATAGCCGACGCCGCTTGCCGCCATGGCCTTGGAATACATGCTGATATTGGTGAAGCCCGGAATGGTGTTCACCTCGTTGACGAGGAACCGCATGTCCTCGGTCAGGAAGAAATCCACGCGCGCCATGCCGTCGCAGCCGAGCGCACGAAATGCCTTGGCGGCCATCTCGCGCATCGCCGCCTCGATCTCCGCTGGCACGTCTGCCGGAACCGTCAGGGCGGCACCGCCCTCATCGACATATTTGGCATTGTAGCTGTAAAATCCATGGCTTTCGGCGGGCGTAATCTCGCCGGGCCGCGAGACGAACAGACCGCCTGCCGGATCTTCCAGAACGCTGAATTCAATCTCGCGGCCGTCGATGAATTCTTCGGCGAGCAACGACCGGTCATATTGGAAACCTTCCGCAAGCGCGGGCAGAAACTCCTGACGTCCCGAGACCTTTCTGACGCCCACTGAAGACCCTTGCCGGGCCGGCTTGATGAAAAGCGGAAGCCCGATATCGTCTTCCAGTAAGGCAATATCGGCAGTCGCACTGTCGGTCAGCGTGGCGGATCGGGCAACCGGGATTCCGGCGGCGCGCAGCAACTGCTTGGCTATGACCTTGTCCAGGGCCGTTGCCGAGCCGAGAATGCCGCAACCCGCCAGCGGAACGCGTGCGACATCTGCCAGTCCCTGAACCGATCCGTCCTCGCCATAGGGTCCGTGCAGCACGGGAAAGAGGATGTCGATGATACCGGCTTGCGCCATTGCTCCGCTGCTGTCGATGGCGACCATGCGCCCGCGACCGCCGGGGATCAGGCAGACCTCCGTTCCGCTGTCGGGCTGCGACAGGGTGCCGTTTTCAAACCGGCTCATCAGCCAGCGCCCCTCGCGCGTCACGAAGATCGGGACCGGATCGTATGTGTCGGGGGCGAGGGCACTCATGACATTGGTGGCCGACAGGACGGAGACGTCATGCTCGGCTGAACGGCCGCCGAAAAGCACGGCAATTCGCAGCCTTTTGTTGGAAACTGTCATCTGGGGCTCCCGATCGGGGTGAGGAAAAGACGGTGGGAAAATATGGTGGCGTGGCGGGTTTCAAATCCGTGCTTGAAAGTGGATCGATAAAAATGCAATTTATTCCCGATTTGAAGGGCCACTTTGCATGCGGCGCCTGGGCCACTTGACGGGATGAGGCATGGATCTGAAGAGACGCCGGGAAAGTCCATCGGCTGGTTTTCACCCGAATATCGATCCCTCGTCGCCGGCCTCTCTGGCGCGGCAACTCTATCTCGATCTGCGGGGCGCGATCGCGAACGGACGTTTGAATGCCGGCCAGCGCCTGCCCTCCACCCGGCTGGCATCGACGGAATGGAGACTGTCGCGGGGGACGGTTGCCGAGGCCTATGACATCCTGATTGCGGAGGGCTATGCCGTCGCCCGCCACGGGTCCGGCACCTATGTCGTATCGGTCTCTCCGGAGACCTTTATCGGGACAGGCAAGCGCAAGGAACCGCCGCCGCATTCCACGCATCGCGGTTTGTCGCAGGGGGTGACACATGTGCTGCGGACTGGCCCCAGTCTGGAGCCGCAAAAGCCGTTGCCATTCGTGACCGGCCGGATTGCCCATGATGATAGAACGGCCGGCCTGCTCACCCGCATTGCAGGACGCCACATGAATTATGCCTTTGAAGGCTATGGCGATATTCAGGGCTTTCCCGAACTCCGGCAGGCCATCACCGCCCATCTGGCGGTATCGCGCGGCGTGACGTGCAAGGCCGATCAGGTCTTCATCACGGCTGGAACGCAGCAGGCGCTCGATCTGGCCTTTCGCGTTCTGGCCTCGCCCGGCGACACCGTTGTCGTTGAAGATCCCTGTTATCCGCCCGCCCGGCAGTGCTTGACGCTCAATGGCGCAAACATCATCGGCCTGCCCGTCGACCAGGACGGGGTGGTGACGGAAACGCTGGCAACAGGTGCCTTGCCGCCGCCCGCCTTGTTTTATGTCACGCCATCCAACCAGTATCCGGTCGGCTCCGTCCTATCCCTGCCGCGGCGGCTGGAGCTTCTGGCCTATGCAAGCGAGCATGGCTGCTGGATTGTCGAGGACGATTACGACAGCGAATTTCGCTATGACGGCCATCCGATTGCCTCTCTGCAGGGCCTCGATCAGGCCCGTCGCGTTCTCTATACGGGTACGTTCAGCAAGGCATTGCTGCCCAGCCTGCGGCTCGGCTATCTCGTCGTGCCGGCCGATCTCGTGCCGGTGTTCCGGGCCATTCGCCCGGCGCTCGACCGCTGTCCGCCCACCTTTCAGCAGCGCGTGGTCGCCGATTTTCTGAACGAGGGCTATTTCCCCTCGCACCTGCGCCGACTGAGGGAACGTCTGCGGGGTTCCAGAGATCTGCTGGCGGGTCTCCTGAAGGAGCGGGCCGGCGAACATCTTTCCGTCGTGCTTCCGGATCAGGGGATCAATCTGACCGTGCGCAGCACGGGCACCTGGGGGGATGACACAGCGGTCTCGGACGCCGCGTTGAAGCGCGGCGTTGTCGTCATGCCGCTCTCGCGCATGAATGTGGTCTCGCGCGACACCTCCAGATTGATGTTGGGTTTTTCCGGACTGTCTGAAGAGGAAGCGGATCGCGGCACGATGCTTCTGGCGGAGACATTCAGGCGAAGAGAGTTTTGAACACGGTCGGGCGAAAGAGGCACGTCTTGCGGCGACACTTTTGCGAAGGCGAAGCGGCTTGTTGGGGAGCGTTCACAGCGTGTTCAACGGGGCGGCTATGCCGCGATTGAGTGAGTTGGCGATGGTGCAACCCCCATGCACAATGCCACCTTCGCCAGTGTGGCTGGCGTGAAGGCAGGGATCATGGCGCATCGGTCGCTGATCAAGCCCGTGACCCAAAGTCCCGATTCGGAAAGGGTGCGCGGGGAAGGATGATTGGCGAGGCGCGTGGTCACGTCGTTTTCTGACTTTGATCAACGGCCATGGGGACTACCTGGTTCGCGAATGTCCGGGCTCGAGCGTTCCCCGATAATGCACGAGCAGGTCGCCTGTGATCGGTGCGGACAATTTTACGTCAAAATGAAAACGGCCATCGCGAACATATTCCTTTGCCTCGGAAACGGGCAGAAGCCATCGGGGCAGCGGGAGAGGGCCGAGCCTTCCTGATAAGACGGGGTAGTGCAATGCCTGGTCGCTTACTTCAAGTCCAAGCAGAAATGTGAACGGTCCGAAACGCTCGGTCATGCCCTTGCGCGTTGGCGTGAGTTTCGAGGTGAAGCGATAGTTTCCAAAGCAGCGGATCCAGATCTCGCCCGACGCTATGACGCGCTTAGTCACCTCGATGGTTGTCTGGTCAGAAGCCTTGGGAAAGCTGAAAATCCGAGCGATGAGGCGGCTCCACAGACTGGTGCCACGTTCGACACTGGCATGGCCGTTCCAGTAGGCGGTGTCCGCTGTCATGTGGGTGTTGCGGATGATCTGTGGAAGGGTCGCGAAACCTGACCCGAGCACTTTCGCAAAAATGGGCTCAAAAGTTTCGGACACGCGTTCGATTGAAACGTTGAGGTCGGACATCGCCGCCTCCGCTTCTTCCAATGTTATTGCACACAGTGCCGGGCCAGCGCCTACAGGGAGAATGTCACGGCGCAGCAAGGCCCGGGCGGCGATTGCCGGAATGAAAGGCCCATTGCCATCCTCTACCAACAGACGCCAGTAGCGCTTCTCTCCGCCGGAGATCACCATCACAGACATGCCGCCTGTTCCGCTGCCAAAGGGGGCCAGCAATTCGGCTGCATGTTTGACCGCATGCGCAATCGGTCCTGTCACGGGAAAGGGAAAAACGCGGCGAAACGCGGCGAAGAATGCGAGACCGTAGCGCATCACCGCCAGCTCGAGACCGGCACGGAAGAGTACCGTCCCTGCCTTAAAATAGCCGGGGAAGAGCACGATGTCTGGAACGGATATTTGCCAGCCTTGCCGGATTGTGCCGTCAGGTAACTTATAGTCTGCTGGATCCGACCAGCCGGTGGTTGTCAGCCACGAACCGCCGCGCCAGACCTGCATGGGGCTTCCCGCTTGCGTGAGAATGGAATGGATCACCGACAGCCCGCGCGGGCTGCGATTGCCGGGTAGGATGGCGGTGTCGATCATAATGGGAGCGTCGTTGGCCGCCAAGGCCCGGACGGCGGCGCTGGACAGCGCAGGCACAGTCGAAAGGCCAGACAGAACACAAATCCCGGCAGTGCGCGCCGCAGCGTCGAGTTCCGCAATGCCCGCGCAGAACCCGGCATCGTCGGACAGGTCGAGATAGTGCATTTGCGCTGTAATTGCGGCCTGCGCCAGCCGGTAGCGTTCGTCACCGTAGGAATGGAATGGACCGGCAGCATCGATCACCACCTGATGGCCCGCCAATTCCGTCAAATTGCCCTTGCGATCCATTTGGACGGCGGCACAGTCCAGTTCGGCAGCCAGACGTTTCGCCGCTCTGAGATCGCGTCCCGCAATGGTGACGGTATGACCATCGCGCACCAACAAGCGTGCGAGTCGCTCTCCGAAAACGCCATAGCCGCCTAGCAGGAGTACTTTCATCGCATAAGTCGTTTTTGCAGTCTGGGATCAGGAAGGGCACACAGGTCACTACGACCGAATATCGCATAGCGATTGCGCGCCAGCCAGTTATAGAGTTTGTGCCGCACACCTTTTGGAAACAGCCTCAAGATGGCGGTCATGTGCCCCCATCCTCCGAAGGTTCGACCTGCATGTATCACGGCTTCGAAATCCGTGTGTACAATGCCGTCATCGAGAAAGAGCCAGCTTGACGGGTCATCCGCTTTGAAGCCGTAATGGTGCAGCAATGCGGAACCCAAAGGTGACTGGATCGGGCATATCCGCACCGTACCCGAGCGGTCGAGCCGGTTGATCATGCGGGCGCCCCACGAACAGATTGCGCATTGGGCGTCCATCACAGCAACCGGCGCACTATCGTCGAAATCAGGAACTGTGGGGTCATCCCTGTAGGAAAAACGTTTGGTCATGGCAATTACGCTATCGATGTGGAAATGAGCGACTATAGCGGAGAGGTGGAGAAGGTCTAGCGCGCTGGAGAAAGCCGGCCCCATTCGGTGGGATGCGCCCGTCTCGACCGGGGAGACGGCTGCCGATGGGTGCAGTCGAGGCACGATGCTTCTGGCGGAGACATTCAGGCGACGAGAGTTTTGAACACGGTCGGGCGAAAGAGGCACGTCTTGCGGCGATACTTTTGCGAAGGCGAAGCGGCTTGTTAGGGAGCGTTCACAGCGTGTTCAACGGGGTGGATATGCCGCGATTGACTGAGTTGGCGATGGTGCACCCCCCATGCACAATGCGACCTTCGCCAGTGCGGCTGGCGTGAAGGCAGGGATCATGGCGCATCGATCGCTGATCTGGCAGGACTGACGATCATCGATGATGATGATGAGGGCGGCAGGCGTCCAAAGCTGCCTGTCCTGTCTCCTTCTATGTCGCGGCGTCGCCGGATCGATGCTAGTTTCCGCTGGGGAGGCAGCATGCAATCGTGCCCTCCCCAGCCGGGAGGAGGAGGCGGCCGGGCAGCCACCCGCCGCGTATGCGAGAGGAGCGCGAAAAAGATGGCAATGGCAAAGAACACGATTTGCCTCTGGTATGACAGGGACGCGGAGGACGCTGCCCGCTTTTATGCCGAGGTCTTTCCCGACAGTTCGGTCGGCACGGTATACCGCGCGCCGGCCGACTTTCCCTCCGGCAAGGCGGGCGATGTGCTGACCGTCGAATTCACGGTCGCCGGCGTGGCTTGCATGGGTCTCAATGGCGGCCCGGCCTTCGCCCCTGACGAGGCCTTTTCTTTCCAGATCTCGACCGAGGACCAGGCCGAGACCGACCGCTACTGGAACGCGATCGTCGAAAATGGCGGCAAGGAAAGCGCTTGTGGCTGGTGCAAGGACCGATGGGGCATTTCCTGGCAGATCACGCCGCGCGTGCTGATGGAAGCGCTGGCCGCCGGTGGCGACGAGGCCCGGCGCGCCTTCGCCGCGATGATGGAAATGGGCAAGATCGACGTGGCGAAGATCGAGGCGGCCAGACGCGGCTGATGCTGGGTGACGGGCGTGGCCCTGCGACCGCGCCCGCCGGCTCCGGCCTTATCGCGCCGTCACCGCAACGGCCGGCCGCAGGCCCATGACGACAAGCGCGCCGAGCGCATAGAAGCCGATCACCGACAGCCAGATCGCGCCCGGCCACTGGTCCCGGACGCTGAAATAGAGACCCGAAAAGATAAGCGGCGCTGCAATCGATGCCAGGCTGACCAGCGAGGCGAGCACGCCCTGGAACTGACCCTGTCGATCGGCGTCGACCTGGCGGGTGGCGAGCGATTGCAGCGCCGGCATTCCGACGCCGCCAAGGGCAAAGACCGGCATGACCGCGAAGATCACCCAGCCTTCGGTGGCGAAGGCCATGACGCCAAGCGCAAGGCAGACGCCGGCAGCACCGCCGAGCACCGCGCCGCGCTCGCCGAGCCGCTTGACCGCCAGGCCCGGAAGAAAGGCCTGGACAAGCGTCTGGCAGAGGCCAAAGGCGCCGAGCGACAGGCCGATATGCAGGCCGTCCCAATGAAAGCTGTCTGCACCCCAGAGCGCCCAGCAGGTGCCATAGGCCTCGCCGGTCGCGCTGAACAGCAGGAAGACGAGGATGAGCGGCAACAGGTGTTTCATGGCCAAGGCCCAGCGCAGCGGTGCCAATGGATTGAGGGCGGCAAGATCGATCTTGCGACGACCCGCTGTGCGCGATTCCGGCAGGGCAAAGACGGCGACGAGCAGGTTGGCGGCGTTCAGCAGCGCGGCGGCGATGAACGGCAGCCGCATCCAGATGTCGCCAAGCACGCCGCCGAGCACGGGACCGATGATGAAGCCCATGCCGAACATGGCATTGGTCAGGCCGAAGCGCCGGGCTCGCTCGTCTTCGCGCGAGATGTCGGTGATATAGGCCATCGAGACCGACATATTGGCGCTAGTCAGGCCGGCGATGGCGCGACCGACGAACAGCATCCAGAGGCTGGGCGCGAATGCCAGGACCAGATAATTGACCGCAGCCCCGGCAAGCGAAATCAGCAGGACCGGGCGGCGGCCGAGGCGGTCGGACAGGGCGCCCAGAACCGGGGCGCAGAGAAATTGCATGGCCGCGTAGAGCGCGGTCAACGTGCCGATCAGGGTGGCGACATTGCCGCCCTCGGCGACGTCTTTCAGCAGGGAAGGGAGGATCGGGAAGATCAGGCCGATGCCCACGGCATCGAGCAGGATTGCGGTGAAGATGACAAACAGGGGCTTGGTCATGACGGTGTGCTCCGGCCGATCGGCGCGGCACCGCAAAGCGTCCACGGCTTTGCTGCCCGCCCGAGCGGCGTGAAAGGGTTCAGGTTTTTTCGGAAGCGCTGGCCGATCCTGCGCCAGGGCAGGGCCGACGTGTACTTGACCGCCTGGACGCCAATTCGTCCACCGTCTTACTCCGCCATTGGCGGATCATGGGAAGCGGTCGCTTTTCGCGACGGCGGCTTTTTACGCCGGATCGGCAATCCTGGCAAGCCTTCGGTTATAGGATGCCGGTCGGATGCAATCCGGGCGCCATTGTCCCGCCTTGTGTTTGTTTTCGCACAACGGATGCGTAAAGCCTCGCGTTGCGTTGTGCGCGTGAAAGCGCATACTGGCCCCAACGAAATCCAAGGAGGGATCATTCATGTACGAGATCGGTCATTTTATCGGCGGCAAGAAGGTTGCCGGCACCAGCGGACGCACAGCCGACGTCTTCAATCCGGCAACGGGTGAAGTTCAGGCCAAGGTTTCTCTGGCAAGCGACGCGGAAATCCGGGCCGCCGTCGAAAATGCCAAGGCGGCGCAGCCGGCATGGGCCGCCACCAATCCGCAGCGCCGCGCGCGCGTGTTCATGAAATTCGTCGAGCTTTTGAACCAGAACATGGATGAACTGGCCGTGATGCTCTCCAAGGAGCACGGCAAGACGGTGGAAGACTCCAAGGGCGACGTCATTCGCGGCCTGGAAGTCTGTGAATTCGTGATCGGTATTCCGCATCTCTCCAAGAGCGAGTTCACCGAAGGTGCCGGTCCGAACATCGACATGTATTCGATCCGCCAGCCGGTTGGCATCGGTGCCGGCATCACCCCGTTCAACTTCCCCGCCATGATCCCGATGTGGATGTTTGCACCCGCCATCGCCTGCGGCAATGCCTTCATCCTGAAGCCGTCCGAGCGCGACCCGTCCGTGCCGATCCGCCTGGCCGAACTGATGATCGAGGCCGGTCTGCCGGAAGGTATTCTCAACGTCATCAACGGCGACAAGTCGGCTGTGGATGCGCTGCTGACGGACCCTGATGTCGGCGCGATCTCCTTTGTCGGCTCCACGCCGATTGCCCGCTATGTCTATGGTACCGCGGCGTCCAACGGCAAGCGTGCCCAGTGCTTCGGCGGCGCCAAGAACCACATGATCATCATGCCCGACGCCGATCTCGATCAGGCTGCAAACGCCCTGATGGGCGCCGGCTACGGTTCGGCCGGCGAGCGCTGCATGGCGATTTCGGTGGCGGTTCCCGTGGGCGAAGAGACAGCCAACCGGCTGATCGAAAAGCTGACCCCGATGGTCGAATCCCTGCGCATCGGCCCCTATACCGACGACAAGGCCGATCTCGGCCCTGTGGTCACCAAGGAAGCGCAAAAGCGCATCATGGGCCTGATCGACAAGGGCGTCGAGGAAGGCGCAAACCTCGTGGTCGACGGTCGCGATTTCAAGCTTCAGGGCTATGAAGACGGCTATTTCGTCGGCGGCTGCCTGTTCGACAATGTCACGCCCGACATGGACATCTACAAGACCGAGATCTTCGGTCCGGTCCTGTCGGTGGTGCGCGCCAAGAACTATGAAGAAGCGCTCGAACTGCCGATGAAGCATGAATATGGCAATGGCGTTGCCATCTACACCCGTGACGGCGATGCCGCCCGCGATTTCGCCAGCCGTATCAATATCGGCATGGTCGGCGTCAATGTGCCGATCCCGGTGCCGCTGGCCTACCACTCCTTCGGCGGCTGGAAGTCCTCCTCCTTCGGCGACCTGAACCAGCATGGCACGGATTCGATCAGGTTCTGGACCCGCACCAAGACGGTCACCAGCCGTTGGCCATCGGGCATCAAGGACGGTGCCGAATTCGTCATGCCGACGATGAAGTAAGGGTTCAGCCGCGCTTTCCATGGACGGACAGACAATGGACGGACAGGGCTCTCTCCCCGCATCGGGGCGAGGGCCTTTTCCGTGTCCGGCGTGAGGGGCGAGCCGGCCCGGGCCTTGATCGAGCGGCCAATGTGGCGTAGTCCTGGTTCTGAGGTACGTACATCATGTTGTTGGGCGGCTGTAGATGCTGACGGGAGCGCGGCCAGCCGGGAGGAGAATCCAATGGAGAAAATGACGCTCGATCCGGCGTTCGATATCGAGGATTTGCAGGCACTTGCCGGACTTTACGGGCCGACGCACGAGATGGCGCTTTTGAAGTGTCAGCCGACGCTCGGCACCCATGCGAGGGAATTCATTTCCCGCTCGCCCTTTTTATGCATCGGTACCCAGAGCGCCGAGGGCAAGGCCGATATCAGCCCGCGCGGCGATCCGGTGGGCTTCGTGCAGGTGCTGGACGACAAGACGCTGGCGATCCCCGACCGGCCCGGCAACAACCGCCTGGACACGCTGAGGAATATTCTTTCCAACCCGACTGTCGGGCTGCTCTTCATGGTGCCGGGTTTCGATGACACGCTGCGGGCAAACGGTCGTGCGCGCCTGAGCCGCGATCCGGCGCTTCTGGCAAGACTGCAGGTGAATGGCCGGCTGCCGACGCTGGCAATCGTGGTGGAGGTCGAGGAGGTCTTCATGCATTGCGCCAAGGCATTCCGGCGCTCGAACCTCTGGAACCCCGGGCATTATCAGGATCGCAAGTCGATGCCCTCGCTGATGAAGATCATTCTGGACGAGACGAAGGGCGCGCCGGCGGATGAGGGGCAGATGCGCAAGCTCGACGACGACCTGGAGGTCGAGTACCGCAACACGATGTATTGAACCTGGGCGGCGCCGGCGATCCGGGGGGTATCACATCCGGTCGGCGAGGCTGGTCTCGCTGAGCGGCTGCTTGTTGTGCCGGTGTTCGCGCCAGACGATGTAGAGACCGCTTGCCATGATGATGGCGGCTCCCACCAGCACCGCGAATCCGGGTTGTTCGCCCCAAAACAGCCAGCCGAGCAGGGTCGCCCAGAGAAGGGCGGTATAGTCGAAGGGCGCGATGATTGCCGATGGTGCGAAGCGGAAGGCCTGGGTGACCAGCGTCGTGCCGATCGTGCCTGTCAGGGCGAGGGCGGCAAAGAACGGCAGATCGCTGCTGGCGACCGGCTGCCAGACGAATGCCGATACGATGCCGCTAAACAAGGCGCCGAACATCACCAGATAGAGCATCAGCGTCCACACGCTGTCGCGCGGATCGACGAAGCGGGCGCCCACCATCAGGAAGGCATAGAAGAAGGCGGTGCCCAGCGACAGAAGCGAGGCGAGCTGGAAGGTGGCGCTGCCGGGCTGGACCGCGATCAGCACGCCGACAAAGCCGGCAATCACGGCGCTCCAGCGGCGCCAGCCCACCTGCTCGCCGAGGAAGAGTGCCGAAATGGCCGTGATGATGGCCGGCGCGATAAAGACCAGGGTCGTCGCCTCCGCGAGCCCGAGATAGCGCAGGCTGGTGATGAACTGGAAGGCGGCACCCAGCCAGAGCAGTCCGCGCAGAAGATGCGCCGAAGGACGGTGCGATATCAGCGCCGCCTTGCCGCCCAGACCGAAGGCGATGAGCAGCGCGAAGGGCAGGGCGATCATGTTGCGGATGAAGAGGATCTGAAAGACGGAGTAGCCGCTCGTCAGGTTTTTCGCCAGCGCATCGTTGACGGTCAGCAAGGCGATGCCGATGCACATCAGAAGAATGCCCTTGCCCGCTTCCGAACGTGTGTTCCCAGCTTCTGTCTGCATCACGCCTCCCCCTTATTCCTCGCCGGGACATTGAGCAGAAAGCGATCTTGCCGACAAGGCCGGCGACGGCAGAAGCCGTGCAAAGGAAGACACAAAAAAACCGGCCCGATTGGGCCGGCTGGTCACAGATGAAATCGTGTGAGCTGACGTCGATCGTCAGTCCTGTGGGCCGTCGTTCAGCCCCACCTTGTCCACCAGTTCGGAGGCAAGCTTGCGGTTGGCGGCGATTTCGGAAAGAGCCAGCGTATCGGGCTTGATCTTGCCGAAGGACTTCACGATCTCGGACGGTTCCACGCCCGGCATGACCGGATATTCGAACACCTGCTCGCCATACAGCTTCTGTGCCTCGCCCGATGACAGGAATTCCATCAGCTTGATGGCATTGTCCTTGTTGGGGGCATATTTGGCCAGCGACATGCCGGAGATGTTCACATGGGTTCCCCGGTCGCCGGAATTGGGAAACAGGATCTTCATCGCTGCGGCCCAGTCCTTTTCTTCCGGATCCTTGTCGTTGGTCATCATCAGGCCGACATAATAGGTGTTGCCCAGCGCAATATCGCATTCACCGGCATAGATGGCCTTGGCCTGGCTGCGGTCATTGCCATCGGGCTTGCGGGCCAGATTGTCGCGCACACCCTTCAGCCAAGTTTCGGTGTAGTCGGCATCATGATGGGCGATCATCGAGGCAATCAGGCCGATATTGTAGGAATGCTGGCCATCGCGCATGCAAAGCCGGCCCTTCCACTTGGGATCGGCGAGTTCTTCATAGGTGATTTCGGTTTCCGGAACGCGCTCCTTGGAGGCATAGACGACACGGCCACGGGTGGTCAGCCCGAACCAGTCCCCATCGGGATCGCGAAAGTGGGCCGGGATATCCTTGTTGACCAGCTCATCGACCAGAGGTTGTGTGACGCCGCCATCCTTGGCCTCGACCAGACGACCGATATCGACGGTGAGAATCACATCGGCCGGCGAGTTCTGCCCCTCGGCCGCCATGCGCTCGACCAGTCCCTTGTCGAGGAAGAGCACATTGGTCTCGATGCCGGTTTCCTTGGTAAAGGCATCCAGAAGCGGCTGGATCAGTTCCGGCTGGCGATAGGAATAGATGTTCACTTCGCCGTCAGCGAGCGCTGTGCCGGTACCTGCCAGCAAAGCGACAGGCACAAGAGCGGCACGAAGGGTGTTGATCGGGTTCATGGAAACCTCCGGGTAGAAAGCAATTCTTGAGTGTGGTTTTCATGAATTTATGCTAGGTGTCAACGACGACTCGGCGTCTCACGGAGACGTGATGTCAAAAGTTGAGTATTTTGGAATTGTTCAAAACTACAAAGCACGTTATATAAGTGCTCAACGGAATTAGGGAGTTCAGCATGCGTTTGACAAAGCAGACAAATTACGCGGTGCGCATGCTTATGTATTGCGCGGCCAATGATGGCAGTCTGAGCCGTATTCCCGAAATTGCCCGAGCCTATGGTGTGTCTGAACTGTTTCTCTTCAAGATTTTGCAGCCGCTCAACAAGGCCGGTCTGGTGGAAACCGTGCGGGGCCGTAACGGCGGCGTGCGCCTTGGGCGTGCAGCCGACAAGATCACCCTGTTCGATGTGGTCAAGGTCACCGAAGACAGTTTCGCCATGGCGGAATGCTTCGAAGACGACGGCGATGTGGAATGCCCGCTGATCGATAGCTGTGGTCTCAACTCGGCGCTGCGCAAGGCCTTGAACGCGTTTTTCGAGGTCCTGGCGCAATACACGATCGACGATCTGGTGAAGGCCCGTCCGCAGATCAATTTTCTGCTTGGCATTGACGAGCTTGCCCCGCGCACTGTATCGCCGGCTGCCTGATCTTAATTTTCGAAGAAGCCCGATACAGTCAATGTCTTCCCAATCCGTTCTTCGCCGCCCATGCGCGGTTATCGTCATGGGCGTCAGCGGTTGCGGAAAGTCATCCGTCGGTGCGGCAATTGCCGAACGTCTGGACCTGCCCTTCATCGAGGGCGATGTCCTGCATCCCCGGGCCAATGTGGAAAAGATGTCGCGCGGCGAGCCGCTGAACGACGATGATCGCTGGCCCTGGCTGGAAGAGATCGGCACGCGCATGGCAGACGCGCTCGACGCCAATGCCGGCATTGTGGTTTCCTGCTCGTCACTGAAGCGCATTTATCGCGACCGCCTGCGCGACGCCACCGGCAACCGCCTGACCTTCGTCTATCTCGACGGCAGCCGCGAACTTCTGACCGGCCGCATGGGCGCTCGCACCGGTCATTTCATGCCGCTGTCACTGCTCGACAGCCAGCTCGCCACGCTGGAAGTGCCGACCGGCGAACCCGGCGTGGTGACGGTCAGCATTGATCAGAGCGTGGATGCGATTGTCGAAGACGCGCTCAAGGGTTTGGCTGCGGTTGCCGAGTAAGGTCGATCTCGACTGATCCGCAGGCGAAACAGCGCAGGCCGGCTCATCCGCCTTCAGGAGCCAACACGCCACGAATACGCTCGAACGCGTGGGCAATTTTGCCCAACGCGGCTCTTTTCCAAGGTTCGCGGCTGCGATGCTTGGCTTGACGCTTTCCCTTATACGCCGAGCTTGTCGCGCATGCCGTACCACCAGGCACCGAGCATGGTGAGCGGTACGCGGAAGGTCTTGCCGCCGGGGAAGGGATAGGCCTGCAGCGAGGACCACACGTCGAAACGGCTGGCATGGCCGTTGACGGTTTCGCCGAGGATCTTGCCGAGCAGATGCGTGGTGGTGACGCCGTGACCGCTGTCGCCGTGGGAGAAGAACACATTATCGGCAAGCTTGCCCATATGCGGAATGCGCGTGAGCGTCAGCGCGAAATTGCCGGACCAGGCAAAATCGATCTTCACATCCTTCAATTGCGGGAATGTCTTCAGCATATTGGGGCGGATGACGCCGGTCAGATTGGCCGGGTCCTGGCCGCCGTAACCGATGCCGCCGCCATAAAGCAGGCGGTTGTCGGCGGTGCGGCGATAGTAATCGAGCACGTAATTGGCATCTTCCACGCAATAATTGGCCGGCAGAAGGTCCTGGATGAATTTGGCATCCAGCTGTTCGGTTGCCATGACCTGCGAGGACACCGGCATCATCTTGTCGGTGATCTTCGGCAACAGGCCGGTCATATAGGCATTGCCACAGACCAGCACATATTTGGCGGTGACCTGGCCCTTGTCGGTCTTGACCACCGGATTGGCGCCCATCTTCAGGTCAATCACGCGGGAGTTTTCAAAGATCCTGCCGCCGAGGCTTTCGACAGCGGCCGCTTCGCCCAGCACCAGATTGAGCGGATGGATATGGCCACCACGCTTGTCGATCATGCCGCCGGCATAGCGGTCGGACTTTGCATATTTGCCGACATCGGACTTCGACACCATTTCCAGTCCGTCATGGCCGTGCTTTTCCCAATGGGCTTTCACATGGGCCATTTCGCGGATCTGCTTGTCGGTGAAGGCGGCAAAGAAGCCGCCATCGACGAGATCGCATTGGATGCCGTATTTCGCCACGCGCTCGCGGATGATCGCGCCGCCTTCCAGTGACATCTTGCCCAGAGCATCGGCCTTGTCCTGGCCGTAGCGTCTGGCGATGGTTTCCAGATCGCGGCTATAGCCATTGACGATCTGCCCGCCATTGCGCCCTGACGCGCCATAGCCGACGCGTTCACCCTCGACAACGATGACGGAATAGCCGTTTTCGGCCAGCTGCAGGGCTGCCGAAATGCCGGTAAAGCCCGCACCGATGATGCAGACATCGGCCGACAATTCGCCAACCAGCGGATCGCGCACACGCTTGTCATTGGCCGAATGGGCATACCACGACGGCGCGTGGCCCGGATTGGTGGCAGAGGTTCTGTCAGTGCTCATGTCATACCGTCCTGATATAGGCGTCGTATTCGACGTCGGTCACGCGCAGGGAAAATTCGGAGATTTCCTGCTGTTTGCAGGCCGTGTAGAGGCCGCGATATTTCTGTCCGAGTGCCGCATAGGCAAAGCTCGATTTGGCGAAGCGCTGAACCGCATAATCCCAGTTGGTGGGAAGCGGCTCATGATTGATCGCATGGTCGTCACCGGTGATGGCGCCGCCGGGTGCAAGCTTTTCCTTCATCCCGGCAAGCGCTCCCGACAGGATCATGGCCAGAACCAGGTATGGGTTGGTGTCGGATCCGGCCACGCGGTGCTCGATACGGGTGGCCGGCTTGGGCGAGGGGATGACGCGCACCGCCGCCGAGCGGTTATCGATGCCCCAGGAGGCATAGGTGGGTGCGTGTTCGGAAGGGCGCAAACGCCGATAGGAATTCTGGTGCGGAGCAAACACGGCCATGCTCTCGCCCATGTTTTCCAGAAGGCCGCCGACCGCATGCATCAGCTTTTCCGACGGACCGTTGTCACCGGCAAAGATATTGTTGCCCTTCTCGTCGAGAATGGAAAAATGCACATGCATGCCGCTGCCGGCCTGCCGGCCATAAGGCTTGGCCATGAAAGTGGCATCCAGATCGCTGGCGCGCGCCACACCCTTGACGATGCGCTTCAAGAGAACTGCATAATCGGCAGCCGCAAGTGCATCGGGCACATGGTTGAGATTGATTTCATACTGGCCGGGGCCGTTTTCGCGCAGCGTCGTATCGGCGGGCACGCCTTGCGCGCGGGCCGCTGTCGAAATGCCGTGAAACACCTCCTGGAAATCCTGCAATTCGGAAATCGACAATACCTGCGTCTGGCCGGTATGCCAGCGACCGTCACGCGTATTGGGCGGACGCACCGGATCGAGCGCCGAACGCACCGGGTCGATCAGGTAGAATTCCAGTTCGGTTGCCACGACAGGCGTGAGCTTCAGTGCCTTGTAGCGGTCCAGCACATTGGCAAGCGCCCGGCGCGGATCGGCATAAAAGGGCTTGCCGTCCACTTCCATATGCAACAGCACCTGGGCAGTGGGGCGCGACAGCCAGGTGACACGTGACAATGTGCCGGGCACCGGGAAACACATGCCATCGGGATCGCCGGTCCCTTCGGCAAGGCCAGCGGCATTCACGTCGCGGCCCCAGACATCGAGCGCGAAGACCGAGCGCGGCATGGCCATGCCCTTGGTCAAAACGTCGAGTGCCCGTTCGCGCGGGATCCACTTGCCACGCGGCATGCCATTGACATCGATCACGAAGGCTTCAAGCACTTCGATATCGGGATTGGCATCTAAAAAGGCTTTGGCTTGGCTTTCAATGTCCATAAGGCACCGGGTCTTGAGTCAATGATCTGATTTGAAACGCAAATGAAGCGCAGGCGCAAGCAGCGCCGCTAACGGTCGGCAACGTCCGCGTTGTAAATCAGAAATCGACGCATGTCCCACATATCGCCCCGGAGAAAACTGGTCGAATGACCAGAAATGACGGTAGCATGGTGCCAGCCACTTTGCCAACCCGGGGCAGGACAGCCCGGCCATTCCGATTGCGCCGACCCACGAGTGACGCCTCTGGGTGTGCATTCGGCGCTTTGCAACCTCGGGCTTTACGGTTAAATACTGACACAATTGGGTCGGCATCAAAATTACTGTCGTTACGCGTCCTTTCGCACCAGCGGAGGACACCGGGGCCCGCCCGCTATGGCTGGAGCGCTTCAACGCCTTCGACGATGTCTTGCATGATCTGAACGAGAGGGAGAATTTCCGTGGGCGAGACGGATCATATGTCCAACGACAGACGCACGCATGTGGAGCGAGGGTACGATCACGACCTCTCCGTCACCCGCAGCTTCGATGCCCCGGTCAGGCGAGTGTTCGAGGCTTGGGTCGCACCGGCACTGTTCAAGCGCTGGTGGGCACCGAAATCTCTCGGCATGACGATCTTGTCCTGCGAGATGGATGTTCGAACCGGAGGCGGCTACCGGCTTGAATTCGGCCATCCGGACGGCGAGCAACCGATGGTCTTTTACGGCAAATATCGCGAGGTGGTCCCCGGGGTGCGCCTCGTCTGGACGAATGAAGAGAGCGAAGACGGTGCCGTGACGACCGTGACCTTTGAAGAAAAGGACGGCAAGACGCAGCTGGTTCTGCATGAACGCCACCGCACAAGGGAAGCGCTGGAGGAGTCCTTTCAAGGCATGGAAAGCTGCATGCCGGAGCAGTTCGACCAGCTGGACGCATTGCTGGCGAGCCTGAAGGCGGGCTGAGTGATGCGGCTGAAGCCGACGGACGGTTTTCACGCGCGGCGCGTGAACCATGCTCCCCAGAACAGGCTGGCGAAGAACCGCAAGGGCGGCTCGAAACCGGCTTCGGTCAGCAGGCCTGAAACGGCCTCCTCGGATTGCGGCGGCTCTGCCCCTTGCAGGATTTTCGCGCGCCGGGCTTCGACCTCGTCCGGCCCTGCGCCATGCATGCGCCAGCGATTGGCCCAGGCCGCCATCAACAGCGGCTCGGACGCGTAGGCGCGGTAATTGCCCGCCAACACGAGAGGCGCGCCCGGTTTCAGCCTGGCAGCGAGATCGCTGAGCAGGGCCTGCTTGGCGGCATCGCCGGGAATGTGGTGAAGAACGCCGATCATGATGGCGGCATCGAAGGTGGCATGCGCACCGATCCTTTCGAGATGCCCCTCGATCGTCTCCACCCGTGCGGACAGTCCCTCTTTATCGAGGGCGGCGCGGGCAAGTTCAAGCATCGGCGGCGATGGATCGACGGCGACGAAGCGCCAGCGATCTTCCAGCCTGGCCGCTGCGATGATCTCCCCTGCCGTGCCGCCGGCGCCGACGACCAGCACGCGCGCCCCGGATCCGGCGCCGAGCGCTGCCGAGAGCATGCAGGCCGAAAGCGCATGGCAGGCGTCGTAGCCGGCGAGCGCGATGCGGCTCTGCTCGGCATAATCTGCGGCGCGGGCCGGGTCGAATTTTGCAGCGGAGGAGGAGGTCATGTTCGGTTCCCGAGGTGGATTCGACGGCTGGCTTGAAGATGGGGTAAAGAATATGTGCTTTTGAGCGTTTTTTTGAGAAATTCCATAATCCAGATTCAAACATGACAGCAAAGCATGATCGCCTGACTGCATTTCTCGACGCTTTCCCGCTCGATGGCACCGAAACAGATTGCTGGGATGGAGTAGGATCTCAGGCCGGGGCAATTTGAGGGCCTTTAATCCTTTTTGGTGTGCTTCGCTGGTGATGTCTATATAATAGAGAAGTGTTAATTGTGGAGATAGGTCATGTCCAAGAAAGGGCAGCATGTTGTACCCAATGGCGCCAAATGGAGCGTAAGGTCTGCGGGGGCCGAGCGGGCGAGCAAAACCTTCGCGACCCAAAAGGAAGCCATCGATAACGCCAGACAAAAAGCGCAAAAACAAGGTACGGAACTCTATATCCATGGCAAGGACGGCCGCATCCGGGAGCGTAGTTCCTATGGCCGTGATCCCTTTCCGCCGAAGGGATGATGGTCGCGCCTGAGAACTTCGAGCAATCGGTCTTCGTCAATTGTCCCTTTGATGAGACGTATGCGCCATTGTTGGAAGCTGCGCTTTTTTGCATCACATATTTTGAATTCGTTCCGCGCCTTGCGAACGAGAGTTTGGAAGCTGGAGAAAACCGTCTCGACAAGATTGTCGGGATGATACGTGGTGCGAGATACTCCATCCATGACCTGTCGCGATGCAGAGCGGACGAGCAGGGCGAATATTTCCGAATGAACATGCCGTTTGAATACGGTATCGACGTTGGTTTTCGCCGCAGCGAGGATCCCGGGCTTCAGCAGAAGAAATTTCTGATTTTTGAGCGCAAGCCGTATGATTTGAAGCGCGCGTTATCCGATATCGCAGGGCAAGATGTTGTTAGCCATGGCGACAGTTTCGAGGCTGTCATAAAACACGTCAGGGAGTTTTTCCGGGTGGAAGTCGGTGTCAATGCTCCCGGACCTGCGAGACTCGAAGCAGATTATGCGACCTTCCAGGGGTGGATGATCGAAAAGAAGATTGCAGAAGGCCATGCGGAGGCCGAGGCTTTGAAGCTGCCGACCAGAGAGCGCCTGGATGAGATGAAGGCTTGGGTCGCTCAAGGCAAGCCAAGCCTGTTCAAGTAAAGCTCTCGCCAATCGCTCATGTCCTGTACCGGAACGTTCGGAGCGGTAAAAAGCGCTGAAGACCTCCGGTCCTGGCCTTAAGCCTTGAAACGTTCCGGCCGCCATGCGCTGATGTCGAGGAAGGGTGTCTCACCGGTCATCGCTTCTGCGATCAGGCGGCCGGTGACCGGTCCAAGCGTGAGCCCGTGATGGGCGTGGCCGAAGGCGAACCACAGGCCGTCATGGCGCGGGGCCTTGCCGATGATCGGCATCATGTCGGGCGTGCAGGGGCGCGACCCCATCCACGGCTCGTCGTCCAGCCGGTGGCCGAGCGGAAAGATGGTGCGGGCCACGCGTTCGGCGCGTTCCACCTGAACCGGGGATTTCGGCGCATCGCGGTCGGCGAATTCGGCGCCGGTGGTCAGCCGAATGCCCTTGACCATGGGGGCGAGGAAATAGCCGCGCTCCTTGTCCATGGTCCAGTTGTTGAGGACGGCATTGCCGGCCGGCGAATAATGCATGTGATAGCCGCGCTTGACGCCGACGATGAAGGAATAGCCGAGCTTGCGGGTGACATCTTCCGACCAGGGACCGAGCGCCAGAACCACCTTTTCCGCCTGGACCAGGCCATCTTCGGTGGTGACCTGCCAGCCCTTGCCGCTGGCGCTCTGGCCAAGCGTGGTCGCATCGCCGGTGACGAACTGGCCGCCCAGCGACTGGAAATAGGCCAGATAGGCTTTGGTCAGCCCATGCGGATCGGTGACCGACCAGGGGTCGTTCCACTTCAACCCGCCGACGAACTTGTCTTTGAGATGCGGCTCGGCTTTGGCAAGGTCTGCCGGGGTAAGCACGGTGTAGTTGATCTTCGCCACCTTTGACAGACGCTCGGCCTCGGCCAGTTCGTCGTCGCGCACTTTCTCGGTGCGGAACACTTCCATCCAGCCATCCTTGCGGATCAGGTCGCCGGCACCGGATGCCTGGATCAGATCGTCATGTTCGGAGACGGAGTTCTCGATCAGCGGCGCATAGGCATTGGCAATGGCGTTGTGCCGCACCTTGTTGGAATGCCACCAGTAGCGCGACAGAAACGGCACCAGCTTGGGCATGGCGGCAATGTGGTAATGCGCGTCGATCCGGTTGTTGAGACCGTAGCGCATCAGCGTGGAGACTTCCTGCGGAAAACCGTAAGGCACGATGCCTTCGCGCTGGATCAGTCCGGCATTGCCGAAAGAGGTTTCCTCGCCGGCGCCGCGCCGGTCGACCAGAACCACGGACTTGCCGCGCCGCTGGAGGTGGATGGCGGTGGACACGCCGACAATGCCGGCACCGAGCACGAGGATATCTGCAGTCATCTGAAAGCTATTCCGTTGAGAATGTGAACAGATCCGATGATTGCAGGTGGCATGGGTGCAGTGCAAACGAAAAAAGGCAAGTGCCCTTAATTTCACAGGGATCGCGCGAAAATGTCGCTGGCAGATGCTGTGTGTCGTTCAGCAGGTGTCCGGTGTGGGACCGCAATTTGATCAATGGCAGTGCACGCGACCGACGCTGTTGTCCATATGGCAGCATTGTCCCGGCGGTGAACTCTTGCGGCAGCCTCCGCCATGGGCAAAGGCCTGTGCCGCAAACGTCGTTATGGCAATCGTCAGCAGGATTTGTCTGATCATGACCTGGGTCTCCCTATGCGGCAAGGGTGGCGATCAGGGCGGTGAAAAGCAACCAGGAATGGCGATTATGGTTACTGGTGCGCCTCGACGGAAGGCAATTCGATCATGGACGCTCCCCGCCCAGCAACAATTCGATCTGCATCGCCAGTTCCTCCGGTCCGGCGTCGAGCGTTTTCAGATGCAGTTCCGGCGCAAGGGGTGGTTCGTAAGGCGAGGTGATGCCGGTGAAATTCTGGATCTCGCCGTTCATGGCCTTCTTGTAGAGGCCTTTCGGATCGCGTCTGGCACATTCCTCCAGCGGCGTGTCGATGAACACTTCCATGAATTCGCCGGGCACCATCATCTCGCGGGCAAGGCGTCGTTCGGAGCGGAAGGGCGAGATGAAGGAGACGATGACGATCAGTCCGGCATCGGCCATCAGCTTGGCCACTTCCGCCACCCGGCGTATGTTCTCCACCCGGTCCGCATCGGTAAAGCCGAGGTCGCGGTTCAGCCCATGGCGCACATTGTCGCCGTCCAGCATATAGGTGTGATGCCCGCGCGCGTGCAGCAGCTTTTCCAGCCGGTTGGCGATGGTGGATTTGCCCGAGCCCGACAGTCCGGTAAACCAGATGACGGCCGGCTTTTGATGTTTGAGCGCAGCGCGTGCGTCGCGGTTCACCTCCAGCGCCTGCCAATGCACATTGGCAGCACGCCGGAGCGGATAGTCGATCAGACCGGCGCCGACTGTGCGGTCGGTCAGCCGGTCGATCAGGATGAAGTGCCCCGTGACGCGGTTGTCGTCATAGGCATCGAAGGCAAGCGGCGCCTGGGTGGAAAGATTGCAGACACCGATATCGTTCATCTGCAGAGACTTGGCAGCGATATGGGCAAAACTGTTGATGTCGACCCTGTGTTTCAGCGTGGTCACCGTGGCCGTCACACTGTCGGTTTCGGTGCGCAGGACATAGCTGCGACCCGGGATCAGAGGGTCGGCGTCGAACCAGATGATGCGCGCCTGAAACTGATCGGCAATATGGGGCCGGTTGTCGGGCGCCACCAGCATATTGCCGCGCGACACATCTATCTCGTCCTGCAGCACCAGCGTGACCGCCTGACCTTCGATGGCGCGGGCAAGCGCTCCGTCGAAGGTGACGATGTCGCGGACGATTGATGTCTGGCCCGATTTGGCAACAGCGACAGCATCGCCGACGACAATGCTGCCAGAAGCAATCTGACCGGCAAAACCGCGGAAATCGGCATTGGGGCGCGATACATATTGTACCGGAAAGCGGAACGGCTTTTCGCAAGGCCGCGGTTCGACATCGACCGTCTCCAGATGCTCAAGCAGCGACGGGCTGTCATACCAGGGCGTTTTCGGTGAGCGTCCGCTGACATTGTCGCCGTGCCGTGCCGACATCGGAATGGCGCAGAGGCTTTCAAAGGAGAGCCCCTCGGCAAACTCGCGGAAGTCTTCGACTATGCGGCAAAAGGCCTGATCATCATAGCCAACCAGATCGATCTTGTTGACGGCCAGCACCATGTGGCGAATGCCAAGCAGGCTTGCGATCGTGCTGTGCCGGCGCGTTTGCGCGAGAATGCCGCAGCGGGCATCGGCCAGAACGATGGCAAGATCGGCGGTCGAGGCACCGGTTGCCATATTGCGGGTATACTCCTCGTGACCCGGTGTATCGGCCACGATGAACTTGCGCCTTTCGGTCGAAAAATACCGGTAGGCCACATCGATGGTGATACCCTGTTCGCGCTCGGCCTGAAGCCCGTCGACCAGAAGGGCGAAATCGACCGCGTCACCCGCCGTGCCATGTCGGGTGCTGTCTCGCGCCAGCGTTTCCATCTGGTCATCGGGGATCTGGCCGGTGTCGTGAAGCAGCCGCCCGATCAGTGTCGACTTGCCATCGTCAACCGATCCGCAGGTGAGAAACCGCAGCAGTGTCCTGGGTTGTGCGCCCGATCCGTCTGCGCTGTGGCTGAGGGCTGTTTCGATATCGCGGTTCGCCATCAGAAATAGCCCTCGCGCTTCTTCTTCTCCATGGAACCGGCCTCGTCGCGATCGATCATCCGGCCCTGACGCTCGGAGGCCCTGAAGGTCAGCATTTCGCCAATGATGTCTTCGACCGTTGCGGCAGTGGAGGCGATTGCGCCAGTGAGGGGATAGCAGCCCAGCGTGCGAAACCGCACCAGCCGCTCGGTCACTGTTTCATCTGAGGCAATCGGCATGCGCCCGTCATCCACCATGATCAGCATGCCGTCGCGCTCCACCACGGGCCGGGGGGCGGCGAAATAGAGCGGAACCACCGGAATGGCCTCACGCTCGATATACTGCCAGACGTCGAGTTCGGTCCAGTTGGAGAGCGGAAAGACGCGAATGCTCTCGCCGGGCCTGACCCTTGTATTATAGGTCTTCCACATTTCCGGGCGCTGGTTCTTGGGGTCCCAGCCATGGCCCTCGCTGCGGAAGGAGAAGATCCGCTCCTTGGCTCTGGACGCTTCTTCGTCCCGGCGTGCGCCGCCGAAGGCTGCGTCGAAACCGTAATGGTCAAGCGCCTGTCTGAGGGCTACCGTCTTCATCACATGGGTATGGGTGGACGAACCATGGGTGAAGGGCGAGATCTTCTCGGCAAGGCCATCCGGATTGACATGGATGAGAAGCTCAAAGCCGAGTTCTCCAGCCATGCGGTCGCGAAAGGCGATCATCTCCTTGAACTTCCAGCCCGTGTCGACATGCAGAAGCGGGAAGGGCAGTTTGCCCGGATAAAAGGCCTTGCGCGCAAGATGCAGCATGACGGCGGAATCCTTGCCCACCGAATAGAGCATGACCGGCCTGGTAAAACTGGCCGCGACCTCGCGGAAAATGTGGATTGATTCCGCTTCCAGACGGTCGAGATGGCTAAGAGACATGGGCACGCGCAATACTTCGTCTTCGAGTAAAGCATCTTTTATAGCACAGGCGGACTTGCGCGAGGCAAAAGGGATAAGGCGCGATCACTGGACATGAAAAGGCCATCGCCGCGATCCCTCACGGCAATGGCCTCATTCTGTAGCGGCAGTCTCTGGTATCAGGCAGCCAATGCGCCGGGCAATTTGCTCCAATCGGCATACCAGCTGTTGAACAGCGTGAACTGGGCCTCGACATAGCCGCGCTGGCTTGGGCTCAATTCGTCTGTCTCATAGAAGTTCAGGCTGTATTCGCTCTCGCCCTTCAGCACCAGCATATGCTTGAAATAGAGAACCAGATCCGGGCCTTCGTCGAAGGACGACAGCACGCCGAGGGCCGCTTCCAGTTCCAGCGCCCGCGTGCGGGCCTGGGCATCGCCCTTGGCAGCGGCTTCGCAAAGCGCCACCAGGTTCAGCACTTCCTTCGGCAGCACATTGCCGATGCCGGTGATGGCGCCGGTTGCGCCGCAATTGACGAAACCGTGGAAGACGGCCGTATCGACGCCGACCATCAAAGACACATCGTCATCCTGGCTGGTGATGTTTTCAGCTGCATAACGCATGTCGGACGGGCCGCCGAATTCCTTGAAGCCCACCAGATTGGGATGCTCTGCGCGCAGGGCGAAGAACAGGTCGGCGCGGGTGGCAAAGCCGTAATAGGGGCTGTTGTAGATGACCGCCGGCAGATCCGGAGCGGCAGACAGGATGGCCTTGAAATGGGCCTTTTGCGCCGCCATCGACGGACCACGCGACAGAACCCGCGGAATGACCATCAGGCCCTTGGCGCCAACCTTCTGGGCGTGCGCTGCATGGGCAACAGCGAGCCTGGAATTGACCGCACCGGTGCCAACGATCACCGGAATACCGGCTTCGACCAGGCGTTCCACGCCCTGCATGCGCTCGGCATCGGTCAGAAGCGGCCAGTCGCCCATGGAGCCGCAATACACAACCGCCGACATGCCCGCCGCCATCAGTGCCTTGGCCTTGGTCACCAGCGCGTCGAAATCAGGGGTGCGGTCAGCCTTGCAGGGCGTCATCAGTGCCGGAATGCAGCCGGAAAAAATTGCGGAAGTCATGTCTTGCTCCTTGAGGGCGGATCTTTCGCGGGCCTGGTCCTCTTGACCGATCATGCCCGTTTCAGTGTTCCGTTTGATCGGCGTTATCGTTGTATATTATTTGTCGACAAGAATTTCAAGCCGTGTTTTGCGTCCGCCGAAAATGGCGCAGCTGCGCGGCGTCGGCAAACGGGCGAAATGGGAATCAGGTTGCTAAAGCGGGATCGTCACCCGTTCGTCGCGGGCAATCATCGCCTGGATCTGGCGGACGATCTGGTCGGCATGGGCAGAGGCGATCCGGTCGCAGGCGTCGATATCCCGTGCGGCGATGGCCGAAATCATGTCCTCATGCTCGGTGACATATTGCCGGGGAAGGCTGTCGTTGAACGAGCGATAGTAAAACCTGAGGATACGACGGCCTTCATCCAGCAGCCGGCAAAAGAGCGTGGTGAAATAGGGATTGCGCCCGGCTTCGGCGATGGCCGCATGGAATTCCCGGTTGGTGGCAATCATCTCCAATGCGTCGCGTGCCTCAACGGCCCTGGTGAAATCGGCCTGATGTTTGCGGATAATCTCCAGATCGGTCGGCACATGGTATTGAGCCGCAAGGCGCGTGGTCACCCGGTACATCAGCGTCATGGCATCGAAGAAGGTGTGCAAATTGAGGAAGTCGATATTGGAGACCACGGTCGAGCGGTTGGGAAGTGTCGTCACCAAACCGTCCGAGGCGAGCCGCACCAGAGCTTCGCGGATCGGCGTGCGCGACATGGCAAACCGCTCGGCAAGATGAATTTCGTCGATCGGGCTACCCGGCGGCAGGACCATGTTCAGGATATCGGTGCGCAGCACGTCATAGACATGCTTGACGCCAGATCCGCGCTTGCGCTCCGCCTTGTCGATTGCCTGCTCGTCGTCCATTTCGAATATCCTCTCGTCGCATGAGGAACCGCAGCATCCCATACAGTCTGCAATTCCGGTTTTCGGCCGCCCATTCCGCTGAATTGCGGCCCTATGCACGGCCAGGCGCAATGCCGGATCGTTATGCCCGTGTTGCGAGTGGCGCAAGTAGGCGGGCCGTTTTCGCGACAATGACCTTTTGTATTTTTTATGTCGACAAGAAAAATTTTAATGGTAGTCTTTGGCCTGCGACGGCGACGGCCGGGTGGTTCCGCGTCAAAGCGAGATGCCATTAACGGTCGCGAAACGCGCCAAAGGGAAACGACTTAACTGGAAGGTTCTGACGATGAAACATCTGAAAATGCTGGCGCTTGCGCTGCCTCTGGCGCTCTCCGCCTTTCCGCTTGCTGCTCAGGAAGTGACCTGGCGCGTACCGACATCGGTTCCCGAAGGCTCGCCATTCTACGTGAACTTCCTTGAACGCTTCGAGAAGAATGTCGACATGATGACCGGTGGTCGCGTCGACATTGAACCCTTCGGCGCTGGCGTTCTGGTGCCGGCACTGAAAGTCTATGACGGCGTGAAGGACGGCATTGTCGAGGCAGGCCATTCCAGCCCGAGCTATCTGGTCAACCAGGACCCGATCAACGCGATCTTCGCCGGTTTTCCAGGCGGCATGGGTCCTGAAGCCTTCATCACATGGATCTATGAGGGCGGCGGCAAGGAAAAGCTCACCGAACTGCGCGCCAAGGACGGCCTGAAGAGCCTGATCGTCGGTATCGGTTCGTCTGAAATCATGGCCCATTCGAATGTGCCGATCAAAACCGCTGCCGATCTGAAGGGTCTGAAATACCGCACCTCCGGCCCATGGGCAGAAGTGATGCGCGATTATTTCGGCGCCGTGCCGACAGTCGTGCCGCCGGGTGAAATCTACACCCTGCTCGAGCGCAAGGGCGTGGACCTGATCGAATGGGGTCCGCCGTCGGCCAACCTTCCCGAAGGTTTCCATCAGGCAGCCCGTTACGTCATCGTTCCAGGCGTCCACCAGCCGACCTTCCTGTGGGAAGTGGTCGTCAAGCAGGAAACCTGGGATGCGCTGCCCGACGACATCAAGCCGATGATGGAAACGGCTGCCGAACTGACCACCATGCAGGCGCTCTATAACTTCTACGATCTGGACATGAAGGCGATGGAAACCTACCGTTCCGGCAAGAACGAGGTCATCTCGCTCGATCCGGCCTTCATCAAGGAATTGTCGGACGCGGGCGTCGACTGGATCAGCAAGAAGGCGGAAGCCCAGAAGGCCGAAGGCAAGGGCGATATGTCCGAAGTGCTGGCCGACTACACAGCCTACCAGAAGCGCTGGTCCGCCGAGAGCGATTATCTCATCCGCAACAAGGATTGATCGCAATTAACTGGAGGCTGCCGGAATGACCTTTCTTTATCGCTTGGCCGATGGACTGTCGTCCGCTCTGGCCCGGCTGGCCGAGGCTATCGTCCTCATCCTGGTGGCCTCCATGATCTACGAAGTGGTGGCGCGTTATGTCTTTGACGCGCCAACCGTCTGGGCCTTCGATATTGCCTATATGGCAACGGGGGTTCTCTTCATCTTGGGTGCCGCCCAGGCCCTTCGGGAAAACGCCCATATCCGCATCGACTTTCTGGCGTCGCGCATGCCAAAGCGGCTGCAGGGCATGATCGAAGGCGCGATCATGCTCCTGGGTGTTACGCCGCTATTTGCCGCACTTGCCTTCGTCGCAACCACGCGGGCCCTGCGCGCCTATTCGTCTGGCGAAGTCGAGACGGTCAGTCCCTGGGCACCGCTGATGTGGCCGTTCTATGCCTTTCTGGCCCTTGGCCTTGCGGCGCTGGCGCTGCAGATTTTCGCCAATGGCCTGCGTGACCTTCTCGGCCATCATTCGCACAAACAGTCGGGAGAAATCTGAGCGATGCTGATTGCCGGATTGATGTTTCCAGCGCTCTTCGCGCTCATTCTGCTTGGCCTTCCGATTGCATTTTCTCTGGCGCTGGTCTCGGCCGTTGCCGGCTGGATGGCATTCGGGTCCAGTGCCATCGCGCAGCTTTACGGCGCGTTTTATTCCGCCGCGACCAATTTCATCCTCTCCGCCATTCCGATGTTCATCCTGATGGGGGCATTGCTGGAGCGCTCGGGCATCGCCGAGCGGCTGTTTCGGGTGATGAATATCTGGCTTGGCCGGCTGCCCGGCGGTCTGGCGATCGCAACGATCGCCATGGGCGCGATCTTTGCGGCTGCCGCCGGTGTGGTCGGTGCGGTCGAGGTGATGATCGGCATGATGGCCATCCCCGCCATGCAGCGCGCCGGTTATCCCAACAGTCTGACGGCCGGGACGATCTGCGCCGGCGGCTCGCTGGGCACCATGATCCCGCCATCGGTGATCGCGGTCATGTATGCCGCACTGGCACAGCTTTCCATTGGCGAAGTATTGGCCGCCATGGTCCTGCCGGGCCTGCTCATGGTCGGTCTTTTCATTCTGTACCTGATCGTCTACGGCGCGACCTTCAAGATTTCGGAGCGCGCTGCCGACGATCCGGATCGCAATTTGCCGCTGTCACAAAAACTGCGGCTTACGGTCACCTCCCTGCTGCCCGTCATGGCACTGATCGTGGCGGTTCTGGGCTCGCTGCTGAAAGGCATTGCCTCGCCCACAGAGGCGGCTGCCGTGGGCGCGATGGGCGCACTGATCCTCTGCTTTGCCTATGGCCGATTCAGCATCGGCATGCTGCGGGAATCGCTGCGCATCACTGTGCGGATCTCGGCCATGATCCTGCTGATCGTCGCTGCCGGCACCATGTTCATGGGCGCCTTTGCCGCCAATGGCGGTGCCAAGATCGTGCGCGCCTTCGTGGAAAGTGCCGGCCTTGGCCCCTGGGGCATGATTGCCTTCTTCCTGCTGGTGGTCTTCATTCTCGGCTTCGTGCTCGACTGGACGGCCAATGTACTGATCTGCGTGCCGCTGTTTACGCCCTTTATCCGTTCAGCCGGCATCGATCCGATCTGGTTTGCGACCATGGTGATCATCGTCATCCAGACCGGCTATCTGACGCCGCCAATGGCCTCGTCGATCTTCTACCTCAAATCCATCGCCCCGCCCGACATGACCTATGGGCAAATGTGCCGCGGCGTCCTGCCCTTTATCGGTCTGCAGATTGTCACGCTGCTGCTGGTGATGTTCTGGCCGGAACTCGCCACATGGCTACCGGGACAGATCGTCGGCTTTTAGCGGGGCTGCCAAAAACAGCGAAGGGGGCCTTTCTTTGGCCCCCAACGTCATCGGTCCTGTTTGCATGCCTGTCCGTTCAGCCTTGCGCGGCTTTCAGGATGGTCTTCAGGCCGTCCTCGTCCAGCAGGACCGGATTGCCACCGGCACAGGGGTCGGCGACGCCCATGCGCGCGACCGTGTCGGTGTCGATATCGACAAGGCCGATCTCTTTCAGTGTCGCGGGAATGTTCAGGCTATCGCGCAGTTCCCCGACCCATTCGATCACGCCGGCTGCATTGGGCATTGGCAGACCGAGGAAGCGCGCAAGCACATCGAGCTTGTCTTCGACCGCAGGCGCATTGAATTCCAGAACATAGGGCATCAAGACTGCATTCAGCAGACCGTGATGGGCGTCGTAGAGGGCGCCCAGCGGATGGGCCAGTGCGTGGATGGCCCCAAGGCCCTTTTGCAGGGCAACGCAACCCATGCCGGATGCGATCAGCATCTGTCCGCGGGCTTCCAGGTTATCGCCTTCCAGCGTTGCCACAGGAAGCCAGGTCTTGATGAGACGCATGGCATTCAGTGCCACGCCTTCGGCCATCGGATGGAAGGAGGGTGCGCAAAAGGCCTCCAGGGCATGCGAAAGCGCGTCCATGCCGGTGGCAGCGGTTATGTGGGCTGGAAGGCCAGTCGTCAGTTCCGGGTCCATGATCACGACATTGGGCATCATCTTCGGATGGAAGACGATCACCTTGCGCTTGTCGGCCTCATGGGTGATGACCGATGAACGGCCAAGCTCGGAGCCTGTCCCCGCCGTCGTCGGAATGGCGATCACCGGCACCAGACGGGAGGTGTCGGCGCGCTTGAAGTTGTCGCCGATATCTTCCAGATCCCACATCGGTATCGTCTGGCCGGCCATCAGGGCGATGGCCTTGGCCGCATCGAGCGCACTGCCGCCGCCAAGCGCGACAACCAGATCGTGGTTGCCCGCGCGCAAGGCGTCGACGCCGTCTTCGACATTGGTGCCGGTGGGGTTCGGCTTGACGTTGTGAAACAGGCCGGCATCAAGGCCGGACGCGCGCAGCATCTCCAGCGCGCGCTGCACGGGATAGAGATCCTTCAAGCCGTTATCGGTCACCACCAGCGGGCGGCTCGCGCCGAGGTCGCGCACAATGGCAGGCAGTTCCGCTATCCGGCCATTGCCGAAGCGGACTGCGGTTGGAAAGCTCCAGTTGCTGGAGACAGCTTTGGTATCGAAAGACATGGTCATTGCCTTCTGGGTGGGATGTCACGAAGTGGGATTGGGCGCGCTCAGCCGTTTCAACGCTCTGCGGCGCAGGAATTCGGCCAGTCCGACCAGCACGATTGCGGGTATGAAATTGAGGGTCGCCAGCGCCGGATAGATCGGCGAGGACCCGACTGCGATGCCGCTATAGACGAAGACCGGCAATGTGCGGGCGGTTCCGGCCAGCGAATAGGACACATAGAAATTGCCCCAGGACAGCAGGAAGGCGAAGGTGGCGGCGGAAAAGATGCCGGGCCACAACAACGGGAATGTCACCTCGCGGAAGACCTCCCATCCGTTGGCGCCGGCATCGCGGGCAGCGTCTTCAAGGGTTTCGTCGAAGCCATAGACCTGCACGGCAACGATCACCAGGGCAAAGGGCGTGATGTAGACGACGTGGCCGATGATGACGGTGGTGAGGCCCGTGGAAAAACCGAGCCAGTTGCCGAGAACCGAAAACCACAACAGCATGACCACGCCAAGCAGCAGCTGCGGGAAGAGCAGTGGCGCAAAGGTTATGGCGCGAAACAGGTTCTGAAAGCGGAACCGGTAGCGGATCCAGGCCACGGCGCCTGCCGTTCCGAGCACGGATGCAAAGATCGTCGAGATGGCGGCAACCGTTGCGGAATTGATCACGGCCGGGAAGAAGTCCGGCTTGCGCACCAGTTCGCCATACCATTCGAGCGAAAAGCCATCGATGGGCAAGGTCAGCACCCGGCTCGAGGTGAAGGAAAAGGCGACCAGCGTCATGATCGGCGCATAGAAGAACAACAGAAGCAGAACCACACTGCCCACGAGAGCCACATCGACGACGGCATTCTTGAAGCGTTGCGACATCATGCAGGCGTCCTCTCGCTTGTGGCCTGGCGGCGCAACACCAGGGCAGAAGCCAGCGCCAGAGTGAGCGCGCCAATGGCAATCAGGACGATGGTGAGCGCAGCACCCAGCGGCCAGTTGACCCGGGTTTCGAAGCTCTGGCGGATCAGTTCGGAAGCAAGCGGCGAGGTGCCGCCGCCCAGAACCTTGGGTTCCAGAAAGGCACCCAGGCTAAGGACGAAGACCAGAACCGCACCGGAATAAAGTCCCGGTCGCGACAGCGGCAATGTCACCTCGAAAAAGGTGCGAAGGCGCGATGCGCCGGCATCGTAAGAGGCAAGGATCAGATCGCGATCGATCCTCGCCAGCGACAGATAGATGGTGAACATGGGATAGACGGCGAGATTGTAGATCATGCCGATCATCGTTCCGGTTGGCGTAAACAGGATATTCGTCGCCTCCGGTCCCATGCCGAGATAAGACAGCATCCAGTTGGCCACGCCGTTCTTGTCGAGCACCAGGATCCAGCCGAAGGTCTTCAGCACGGCGTCGGTGAGAAAGGCAAAGATGATCAGGATCTGGATCTGCGCGTTATAGGTCTTCAACCGTGTGGTCAGCGCATAGGCAACGGGAAAGGCGATCAGCACAGAGATCACCACGCAGACCGCCGCCATCCACACCGTGCGCAGCATGATGGTCCAGTAATGCGGTTTGGAAAAGATCTCGGTCCAGATCTTCAGATCCCAGGTCCAGTGCAGCCGATAATATTGGGTTGTCTGGAATGTCAGCAGCACCGTCATGACAAGCGGAATAAGAAAGAACACCACCATGACGATGGCCAGCGGCGCGACTGCGGCCACCAGCACCGGATCTTTCCATGTCTTTGCTTCGGTCTTCATGGTCACTCCGACAACAGGAAGGCGCGTGACGGTTCGAACCCGATCCGCACCTGATCCCCGACACGAGCCGGCAGTTCGAGCGAGCCGGGCAGATCCATGACGACAGGTGCATCGAGACCCGCGACACGAATACGGTACTGCGTCGATGATCCCTTGATGAAATATTCCTCGACCGTGCCAGACAATGTCCATTGGCCCGGTTCGGGCTCGCCCGATACGAAGCCGATCGTCTCCGGCCGGATCAAAAGCGCCGTTTTTCCCTCGCCGAGGAATTCCGACACATTTGCAGGTGCCATGGCCGTGGGGCTGCCCGTGACCAGTGCGCAATGGACATGAAGTGCGCCGTCGGCTGAACGGATGACATCCACAGGCAGGAAATTCGTCTCGCCGATGAAGCCCGCGACAAACATATTGGCCGGACGATAATAGATGTCCGACGGCGTGCCGATCTGCACAACCCGGCCGGCGCGCATGACACAGATCCGGTCGGCCAGCATCATCGCCTCTTCAAGGTCGTGGGTCACCAGCACGAAGCTGGTGCCGATTTCGCGGTGGAGCTTCTTCAGCTCCGCCTGCAGCGATTTTTTAAGCTTGGCGTCGAGCGCGCTCATCGGCTCGTCGAGCAGCAGAACGCTTGGCTGCGAGACCAGCGCGCGCGCAAGCGCCACACGCTGCTGTTCGCCACCGGACAATTGCGCCGGGTAGCGATCCAGATATTCCGGCTTCAGATGCATCAGTTCCAGCATGGCGGCGACGCGATTGTCGATCTTCGCCTTCTCCACCTTCTGCAGCTTCAGCGGAAAGCCGATATTCTGGGCAACGGTCTTGTGCGGAAACAGGGCGAGCTTCTGGAACACCATGCGCGTCGGGCGACTGGCTGCGGGAACACCGTGCATGTCCTTGCCCTGGATTTCCAGCCGACCGTCTGTGGCGTCCTCGAAACCCGCCAGGATTTTCAGGAGTGTGGTCTTGCCGCAGCCCGAGGGCCCGACCAGAGCGACGAATTCGCCGGCTCCAACCTCCAGGGAGACGCCATGAAGCGCACGCGCCTGACCGTAGTCCTTGATGATTGCGGACGCATCAATGATCGGAGTTGCCACTGCCAGCATTCCTCGCTCTGCTCGATAAATCAATTACGGTCCCGTCCGCTTGCATGCGGACGGGTTGTTTTAGCATGATATCCCGGATCAGCGGGCTGCGAGTTCTTCCTGCCAGATCGCCAGCATGTCATCGATATTCGGCGCGACCGTGTGGAACTGGCTGTTGTCCCAGGCCGTCCACATATAGTCCATCTGCAGCGCCTTCTTCTCTTCGTCGGAAAACAGCGCTTCGGCCTTCTGGTTTGGCACCAGATTGCAGGTGGCTTCGGTGATGGCCAGTTCCTTGGCGACGTCCGGAGATACGATGTATTTCAGGAAGTCGGCGGCAATGGCGGAATCCTTGCCATTGTCGATGAGGCCGGTTGCCTCCATCCAGATGATGCCCTGCTTGAGGCCGTTCTTCGGCTCAGGCACGATCGACTGGATATAGTCGTGACCCTTGAGACGAAGCGATGAGGTGCAATAGGTTCCGCCACCGATGAGCGCGCGGAAGGAGCCGTCCAGCAGACCCTTCTGTGCGATTGCCAGATCGCCGACAATGGCGCGGGTATTCTTGAAGGCCGCGCGAAGAACCTTGCGAACTTCGCCAAGGGCAGCCTCGTCGAGTTCCTCATAGGGATTGACGCCGGCATAAAGAGCGAGCGGCATGATGGGCCAGTCACCCCAGTCCAGCAGGCAGATCTTGTCCTTGTAGGCGCTGTCGAAGACCGGCGCATAGCTGGACCAGGTCTCCAGCTTGTCGAATTTGGTGTTGACGGTCGGGCCAACCCAGCCCCAACGCGTCGGCAGGCCTGTTGCCTTGCCGTCATATTGCAAGGGCTCGAAAGGGGCGCGGAACTGCGGATAGAAGTCGGCATACTGATCGGCGAAATCGGCCTCGTCGATATAGCGGCAGAAGCCGGCAGGCCCCATACGCTGAATCCACGGGCTGTCGGACGAGACGAGATCGAAATCGCGCGAGGCACCGGCGGCAAGCTTGGCAAAGCCACCGGCAGAATCGGTGATCAGGTCGATGGAAATGTTCACGTCCTTGGACTTCTGGAAAGGATCGAGGATCGAAGGCGCGTTGTAGCCTTCCCAGCACATGTAGTTCAGGCTCTCGGTTGCCGACGCGCTACGCGGCGCGCCCAGAAAACCGGCGCCGGCGGCTGCCAGTCCCATGCCGCCCATGCCCTTCAGCACCGAGCGACGGTTCATGCCGTCCATAAATCTGCTCATATTGACTGTTCCCTTTTTCATTGTTCGGTCCTTCCTGTCGTCAAACACAAGGCATGAGGCGCATCAGACGATGCCGAGATAGCGTCTGAGTTCCCACTCGCTCACATGCTTTTGATATTCTGCGTATTCGAACTGCCGTGCGCCCACGAACCACTCGATGAAGTCTTCGCCGAAGATCTCACGGGCGACAGCGCTGCGGTCGAGCCGCGTCGCGGCCTCGCCCAGATCGCGCGGAAATGCTGTTTGTGCCGATGGTGTGGCAGCATAGAAATTCTCGTCGCTGCCGGCCGGCGGCTCGATCTCGTTGCGGATTCCGTAAAGCCCGGCGCCAAGGCACAGGGCCAGCGCCAGATAGGGATTGGTATCAGCCGATGGCACGCGGAATTCCACGCGGGTGGCTTCCGCGACATCGTTGATGACACGAACCGCTGCGGTGCGGTTCTGCACGCCCCATGTGGACGATGTCGGTGCCCATGCACCCGGAACCAGCCGCTTATAGGCGTTGACCGTGGATGCGCACAGCGCCAGCAGTTCCGGCATCAGCTTGATCATGCCGCCAATGAAATGCCGCGCCGTCCGGCTCAAGCCATCTGCCGCATCGGGGTCGGAGAACACGGGATTGCCCTGGCGATCACGCATCGACACATGCAGATGCCCGGACTGGCCGGACAGTGCCGGAGACAGCTTCGACATGAAGCTTGCCGTCAGGTCATGCCGGGAAAAATATGCCTTGGCGAAATTTTTAAACAGCATGGCATCATCGGGCGATTTCATCCCCTTGGCATAGGTGAGGGGGGCCTCGAAGCAGCCGGGACCAAGCTCGGTGTGGATCGCATCCAGCCCGATGCCCATGGTCTTCATGGTGTCATCGAGCCCCTCGAGCAGATCGCCGTGCAGGGCCGATGTCTGCAAGGAATAGGTACGATTGCCCTGGGCAAAATGGGTGAGATCGCGGTAATCCTTGGCGCGCAGGCTTTCCGGTGTCTCGTCGAAGACGAAGAACTCGAATTCGAAGGCCGAAAACACGTCGAAGCCCATCTCGGCAGCCTCGGCGATCAGCGCCATGCACACATTGCGCGGCGAACGCTTGCCGAAAGCGCCGGTGAAATCGGCAAGACACAAGGCCTCACCCTCGGCAAAGGGATAGGGGCGTACCGTGTCGGAAAAGAGAGCGGCCGGACGGTCGATGAAGGCGCCATCGCGATAGGTCTTTTCGGCAATGTCCCAGAAATACAGGACCTCGCAAAACGGATAGCCAGTCTTGCCAAGCTTGACGGCCTTGTCGGCCGAGATCAGCTTGTCGCGAAACTCACCCTCCGGATCAACCAGGCCGATATGGACCGATCTGGCATTGATTTCCTGAAGTGCGGCTTGCAGACTAGCGGTCATGTTGCTTGATCTCGGCATGGCTTTTATTGCAATTACCAGCGAAGACTAGGCGCGCATCTGGGGCAATGAAATATCCCGATGGGGATAGACCGACAGATTTAATATTTGGCCAGCGATGGACTGGCCGGCATGGAAGGACGGGTGTTGGACAACAGGTTTTCCGCGTGGAACGGAGCGATTGCAGAGACAATCGACGCGGTGGGGAAGAGCAATTTCGCCAACCGGATCGAAGCCGCGCTGAAAACGATCGTCGATTTCGACATCCTGATGGTCTTTGCCTATTCGGGTAAGGAAAAGCCGGTCTGCTGTTATCACAACATGGTGGCGGCGCGGGCACGCACCGTGATCGATGCCTATACTTCCGGTCCTTATCTTCTGGACCCTTTCTATGGTGCTGCCACCGACCCGTATGTGACAGGCGTCATACGCTTGCGTGAAATGGCACCGGATCAGTTCCGCAACTCGGAATATTACCGGAGGCATTACGTGCTGACCGGCATCCGCGACGAAATCGGCATCGTTTGCAGACCGGCGGGCTGCACCGGTCTTGTCATCAGCTTTACCCGACCGGTCTCCGGGCCTGCCTTCGGACGTCGCGATCTGGCCACGGTTCGAGCCGCAGAACCGATGATTGGAACACTTGCCAGACGGCACTGGCACAATGGCGTGGAGACGAACCTGCCGGACGAACGGGCGGTCGAGAAATCCGGCGATGCCATCAACGAGACGCTCAACCGCATGACCGATGGTATCTTGACCCCCCGCGAAATCGAAATCACCTCCCTTGTATTGCGCGGCCATTCCAGCGGATCGATTTCAAGGCGCCTCAGCATCGCCGAAGGCACCGTCAAGATCCACCGCAAGAACATCTATCAAAAGCTCGACATTTCCAGCCAATCCGAATTGTTTGCCCGGTTTATCACGCAACTGTCGGGACGCTGATGGCGAAGGCTTGTGAAGCCGAAACGGCAGAGGTGGCCCGAAGAATGGATGCAACAGCTTCACATGCGATCCCCGCACCAGTTCTGATGCCAAGAAGACAAGCTTAACAACGGTTTACCGTCTCAACTGACAAAATATTAAAGCATCTCCCTTACAAGATCCTGGAAGCTGCAGGTCTGCGACAGGTCGCCGATTCTTATGAACCAGGAGGTTGATGTGCGAGACAGAGAGACCGACGAGGTGTTCAAGACGCTGGTGTCGGAACTGACCTCGACGATCACCCCGACAACGATCATGAGCCTGACGATACTGGCCGTCGGTCTGTTTGCATATGAGAACCTGGGCAGCGCTGGACTGATGCTGGCCACGATCAGCGGAAGCCTTGCATCCCTTGCCAAGCTTGTCGTGACGATGGCTCATCGGCACTCGAATGCGACCAAGAGCGTAACCGTTGAGGATGCCGCCCGCTGGGAGATGGTACATGGGTTGCTCACCTTCGTCATTGCCGCCTCGGTCGGTTCACTGGTCACCGTGGTCTTCACCTATCGCGATCTGTCGGTCCAGGTTCTCGCAACAGCGCTCCTTTTTGGATATTCCGCCGGTGTGGCCGTGCGCGTTTCCGTTCGGCCATGGATTGCCGCGACTGCAATTCTGATTGCAGGCCTGCCAACGACAATCGCGATCATGCTTTACGGCGATACGGCCCACTGGATATTGGCCGGGATGTGTGTGGCCTTCCTTGTGGCGGCAATGCAGAGCGTCCGGCATGTCTATAGCACGGCTACCAGACAAATCTGCCTGCGTCTGGAGATGGAACATCAGGCCCGCCACGATCCGTTGACGGGTCTTCGTAATCGCACGGCGCTGAGTGAGGCATTCAAGACGGTCAGCCGCGCTGAAGATACTCTGACCTGCGTGCATTGCTTCGACCTCGACGGTTTCAAGAGTGTCAATGACCGCTTTGGTCACGCAGTCGGGGATGAGCTGCTGGCGGCCATCGGACTGCGGCTCAGGGAGAACCTGGACCAACCGAATATCGCCGTGCGTGTTGGCGGCGATGAATTTGTCATTCTTCAGCCGGGTGTTCGGCAGACCGTTGAAGCAGACGTCCTTGCCAGCAAGATCGTCGATGTTCTGAGCCAGCCCTACGGCATTTCCGGTGAAGAGATCGCCATCGGCATCAGCCTGGGCTACACGATGGCCCTCTCAGGCTCTGCAAAACTGGAAGCCATGATGGCGATTGCGGATAAGGCCTCATACCGCGTGAAGCGGAACGGCGGCGGTATCGATCGCGAAATCCCCGCAACCCTTGACCTCGGCCCCTTCTCATTCGCAGCGTGAGCGCAGCTTTGGCAAGTCAGAGCCTTGGCCATGGCCTTCCGCTGCTGGTTCCAGGTGGCCGCGTGATACCGGAAAACCGGGTTCGCGGGCCATAGTTGCCGAATGATCGGCCGCGTTCAGCGCTCTGTTCAGGACACCGCCGAGGCGGGGTGAGGCCCGGTGACATGCACCGATTGGTGCTGCCTGATGAAATTCAGCGTCTCGTGAGCAGGCATGGCCTTGCCGAAAAGGTAGCCCTGGCCAATATCGCAGCCCTGCTGAAGGAAATAGGCGAGTTGGGCGTTTTCCTCGATACCCTCGACGGTGGTCTTCAGTTTGAGATTTCGGGTGAGTCCCAGGACAGCCTGCAGGATCTTTTTCTGCGATTCATCCTTGTCGAGATCTGCCACAAAACTCTTGTCGATCTTGATCTTGTCGAACTTGTAGCGCGTCAATTGCGACAGGCTGGAATAGCCGGTGCCGAAGTCGTCCAGGGCCACCTGTATGCCCGAGTGGCGAAACTTGTCCAGGATTTCGACGGCCAGATCGGGATCCTGAATCAGGGCATTTTCGGTGATCTCGACTTCGAAACGGTGAGAGGGAAGGTTCGCTTCCGCCAGCACATCGAGGATGCGGGTGACCAGCAGCCTGTCTTCCATCTGTACCGGCGACACGTTGAAGGACAGTACCACGTCATCCGGCCACATCATGGCGTCAAGGCAGGAGCGGCTCAGCAATTGCTGAAACAGGGCCGTGATCAGGCCGGTCTCTTCAGCGACGCCGATAAACACCTGTGGCGGGATCGGGACCCCGTTTTCGTCCGTCCAGCGTGCGAGGGCCTCAAACCCGCAGACATCGCCGGTCTTCAAGTCGATGAGAGGCTGGTAGTAAGGCTCGATAACCTTGCGCTCGATGGCCTTTCGCAGCTTGTCCTCCAGCAAGGCCCGCTGTGCCACCTTTTCCTGCATTTCAGAGGTAAACAGCAAAGCGCCGTTTCGCCGGGTCGACTTGGCTTCGTAAAGGGCAATATCGGATTTGTGAGAGACCTGCTCCAGCGTGGCACCGTGATCGGGCCACCGCGCATAGCCGACGCTGGCGCCAACCTCGGTCCAGATCTCCTCAATCTGGATCGGGCGCGTGATCGACTGGATCAGGAGCTGGGCAAATTGCTGCTCTTTTTTGTGATCGAGATTGAGCGCCAGCACGATGAATTCATCGCCGCCGAACCGGAAAACCTCGGAAGAGCCGGCGAATTGGCAGAGCCGGCGAGCAACCTGCTTCAGCAGTTGATCGCCTCCGCCATGACCCATCAGGTCATTGACCTTTTTGAAGCCGTCGAGATCGAGTGAAAACACGGTAACGGAGGGTTTGCTGATCTCGACACCGTTGCAGTCGGACTCTCCGGAAAATGCCGTGGCATCGACCCGTTCGAACGCATAGCGATTGGGCAGCTGGGTCAGGTGATCATGGGTCGCGATCCAGTCGGCCTTGTGCTCGGCCTGCCGCCGGATGACCATCTCCTTGCGCAGGTCATAGATACGCAGGACCGAGTAGACGGAACCGACCATGCCGGCGATCAGCAAGGCCAGAAGAATATTGGCGGCATTGCCGCCCACGACATTGACCAGCAACGCGAAAAAGTTGGCCTGCAGTGCCACGCCGCACGCCCACACACCAAGCGCGAAGGCGCTCAAAAGCAACAGCTGCTTGCCCGCGCGACTGCGAAAGAACTCCCACATCTTACATCCCTCCATCGCCATTATGGACCGAGGGACTTTAAATTTACCTTAAGCGGTTGAAAGGCGAATCCGAAATTGCGCGTAAAAATTGAGATCTTCTGGCCGCGAAATCTTCCCGCTGTCGTCAAGCCTGCCACCATCGATAGGCCGATTGCGGTCCCTCGAACGCCTCTGCGGACACCACCATGGCTGCAAGCAGGGGCTCGACGTGGTCAGAGACGTCGACAGGCTTTACAACCCCGAAGCGCAAACGGGTCCGAAATCCAGGGCCGCCGCCCGCAGAGCCAAAAACGCGGCATAAGACATGGCCCGACAGTGTCAACGAGCGCGCGCCTGTTCAGGAAGAGCTGGCGGAAACGATGGCGACGGCACAAAGGACGACGCGAAAATCGGGATGTTGCCGCCCATCCGGCAGTTTGATCGATGCATGCCCAACATCGCAGTGTCTCAGGAACAATTCGGATGGAGGGCGGTTTCTTGTCGCGCACTCAAGCGCTTCGAGGAGCAACGGATGTCGGACCTTTCACTGCATGACCTGTCGAAGAAAATGGCGAAACTCGACTTCGCCATGCTGAACACGGCGGCCGCCCACGGAGGCCTGAATTCCAGGCCGATGAGCAATAACGGCGACGTGGAATACGATGGCGACAGTTATTTCTTTGCCTACGAGCAGTCGCGCAAGATCTCCGAAATTCGCGCTGACAGCAAAGTTAGTCTGACCTATACCGGGGCTGTCGGCATGTTGGGCGGCCCGCCCTTGTTCGTGTGTGTCGAGGGATCGGCATCGCTGATCGAGGACAGGTCAGCATTCGAAGATCACTGGACCAAAGATCTCGATCATTACTTCCCGGATGGCATGGACACCCCCGGCGTGGTGATGATCAAGGTCCAGGCGAAAACAATCCGCTACTGGGATGGCGGCGACGAAGGGCAGATCTCGCTGTAAGCTGCAACGCGGCGGTGGGCGTTTTGCGCCTACCGGCTTTCGCGTGGACGCGATCAGTTCGCCTGTTTTGCCGTCGTAAGCGATGAGGTCGTCAGATTGAACTCCGCCATCTCCTGCGGCGTCAGGTAGTAAAGCCTGTCCGGTGGCGTTTCCAGCGCGTGGATCCATAGCCCGCTGCCGATGCCCATCTCGTCCAGATGGCGGGCGATGCGTGCCGTCGTGCTCTGGGCACCGGACATGGCCTGTTCAGGAGAAGGCTTCTTCTCGCCAGCATTGAAGACCTGATGGACGCCGAGAATGGCGTCCTTTTCAGCCGTGCGCGCGACCCCGCCGGCAAAGACCAGGGGACAGGACGAGGCGCAGAGCGCCTTCGTCGCCACCATGGTATTCAGGCCCTTTTCGCGGATCAGTTTCGACATTGCGAGCGCGTCCTCGACGGAGCCGCCCGGCGAATTCAAGGACACGGCCTTCACATACTCGCCGCGCGCGGCGATTTCCGCGTTAAAGCGATCGGCGGCACCCAGATCGATCGAGCCTTCTGCCTTCAAAAGGCCGCCGGGCTGCAGGTCGAAGCGCATGGGCTGGCGCAAGACTTCGGGCGAGCTCTCCGGTTCTGCAGCAGGTGCCTGCGGAACGCCATCGGTAAGGGCAGGCGGTAGCACAGGCGCATCGGTGGTCATCGGGTCATAGACGGGAAGCGATGCGTCCGCGACACGCATTTCGCGCAGGTCCACAAAAAGGAAGGCGCCTGCCGCCGCCAGAAGCGCGAAGAAGGCGCCCCGCATCAAAACGCCATCGTCGGCGCGCAAAATACCGGTCTTCAGGCTGAGGGCGAGCGACGACGGTTTCACGCGGGCGGGCCCTTTCGCGGCGTCTTCGTCGATATGTCGAGGCTGGTGATGTTGGAATCCGCCCGACTGCGCTCATCTTCTGTTTCAGCGGTTTGCAAAGCCTGTTCCACGTCGATCCCTTGCCGGCCGAGCGCTCGCTGCACCTCCAGCGCCTCCAGAAGTTCTGCCGCCGTGATCCGCTGCGCAAAGGGCAGATGCTCCTCCTCCCGCCGGATCGCCCCATGAACGACGGCCAGGATGAAGACGAGGACGGCAGGCAAAAGGTCGATGGAGATGGCGCCTGCCCAGGCCGGAATGAAATCGGCCGCATAGCGCAGAACGGCTTCGGCCGAAGACAGCGGCACGAAGCGGCGTTCGGCCACCGGCGCACGCGCCAGAATATCGTCGGCGGCTTGCGACAGCACCTGTGACTGGGCGGATACCGAAGCGCGGATCGTCTGCATGACCTCGTCCTGCCGGTTGGCGAGATCGGCAGCCCGGCCATCGGCGACCGGCGCGATGAAGCCAAGCGACAGATCTTCGGCCGCGCGCTTCACCGAGGGCGCAATCGAGGTCTGTTCCAGCGAGGTGATGACGCCGGAGAGCGCCACGACCTCGGCCGAGAATTCATCGCTGCGGGGGGCTATAGCCCCTGGCGCGGAGACCAGCGTGCGCATGGTTGCCAGATGCGCCCGCCCCTGGTCGAAGAGTGTCGTGACCCGTTCGCGCGAGGCAATGATACCGGCTTCGAGTTCGCTCAATTGCGAGGACATCTGCGACAGCAGCTGGACGACACTGCCGGAACCAGTCGTTCCCGTCAGTGCCCCGTTCTGGCGCTCGTCTTCTGCTAGCCTCGAAAAGCGCTCGGATGTGCGCTGGATATCGGGCAGCAGGCTTTGGGCGGCGAGCGCGTTTTGATGGGCCTGGTCGAGATCGGCGGTATAATCCTGCACCGTCTCCGCCAGATGCTGCTCGAGCGCGGCCGAACCGGCAAGCGCTGCCGCATTCAGCCAGCTCGACATGGCGATGATCATGGCGCAACCGAGCGCCATCACGCCGATCAGGGCGCCGCGGGAGGCTGCACCGCTGACATGGGGATAGAAGCGCGCCATGTAGGACCAGAACGCGTAGATCGCCACCGAGACGGAAGCCGAGTAGATGATGGCGGCAAAGAAGACCGATGTTGCTGAACCGTCGAGGAGACTGCGAACGCCGAGATAGGTATAGACACCGGACGCGAGAGCCAGAACAGCAAGCGCAAAGCGGGTCATGGTTTCGACGGCAATGACGCCATCCTGCAAACGATGCGATGCGCCAAGCGCCATGAAGACCTCCGAAAGAATTGTTTCTTAACACGCTCTGAAGAAGGGGGCAAAATGAAGGCCGTGGCCCGGCTTCTGCATCTTCGCGGTCTGCTTCAGATACTTGCCCGGCGACCCATATGAGGGACGCTCCGGGAGACTGCTGATTGCGCTCCTGCCGGCTTTCACCCTATTGCTGGGCTTGCCACCCGCTGGCGTTGGTGGGCTGCTGGCAAACGCGCTTCACGGGAATTCGCGCCAGGCCAACGCCCTTGCTTGCGCCGGCGATCTAAGAGGTTTTCTTCATCGCATTGTCCTTTTCAATATTCTGTGGCCCTGCTTTTTGTAAGCAGGGCCTTATCGGTGGACGGGATCAGGCGGCGGCGCGGCTTGTCGCAAGGCGGAGCGCGGGCAGCATGTCTTCCGGCTCGGGACGGCGGGTGTAGTCCGGGTTCACCTCGGCATAGAGGATCACGCCATCCTGACCGACGACAAAGCGAGCGGGCATCGGCAGGGTCCAGCTCGCATCGCCATTGAAGGCTGGCAGATCATTCTTCAGCGACGTGTAGAGCCGGATCAGGTAGTCAGGCATCTCGAAGCGCAGGCCGAAATCCATGGCGACCCTATTCTGAGGATCGGACAGGATCGGGAAGGTCAGGTTGTTTTGCCGGACGGATTTGCGACTGTTGACCGGGTTCTGCGGCGAGATCGCCACCAGTTTTGCGCCGAGTGCCTCGAATTGCGGCAGGGTTTCCTGAAGCGCCTGGAGCTCCATGTTGCAATAGGGGCACCAGACACCCCGATAGAAGCTGATGACCAGCGGACCGTGCGCGAGCAGATCGGCGGACGAGACGGCCTTTCCTTCCGGGTCAAAGAGCGTGAAGGCAGGCAGGTGGTCGCCGGCCTTCAGCGCATGCTGGGCCGCACCTGATGCGATCAGCTCCGCAGTAGCCCGGTGCATCGTGTCGATGACGGATTGGGGAACGTTGTAGGGCGGTTTACCGGCTTCGAAATCGGCCTTGAAGGCATCGAGCTTGGATTGCAGTGTCATGATCTTGATCCTTCGAAAGGTGACTGCGCTTCAGGATGAAGTCTGAAACGCAGTGATTGGTGAGGGACAGGTCAGCCCTGGGCTGCCATCGAGCGGGCGACCTCGGCGGCGCTGATGCCTTCGAGCGCCAGGCCGTAGCCGGCACCTTCGTCGACGATGCGGCGCAGTTTTTGGGTGAGCGCGATGCGGGTGTAGCGGCTGGTGAGCGGCGGCAATGCTGCTATACCCTCGGCAATCTCGTGGGCTCGGGCGAGCAACGTGTCGGCCGGCACGATCTCGTTGACGACGCCCCAGTCCTTGGCGGTGGCTGCATCCAGCAGCTGACGGGTCAGGATAAAGTAGCGACCGCGGATCGAGCCGATCACTTCCGGCCAGAGCAGGTTGACGCCGTCGCCGGGCACGATGCCGAAATCGAAATGCGGCTTGTCCTGGAAGACGGTTTCCGGCGTGGCGAGGACGATGTCGGTCAGCAGCGCATATTCCGAATGCAGCAGGACAGGTCCATTCAAGGCCGTGATCATGGGCACCTCGATATCGAGGATGTTCATCAGCACCTTCTTGCCCTCCCGCAGGATCTTGTCATAGCCGACGGGCGAGAAGAAATCGAAGCCTTCCGGGCTGATTGCATCCATGAAGGCGTCGCCCGAGCCGGTCAGGATGACGACACGGTTCTCGGCGTCGGAGCCGATCTGGTGGAAGAGGTCGACGAACTGCTCATGGGTATGGCCGTTGAAGACGAGCTTGCCACCGTCTGTGTGCAGCGCGACTTCAAGGACGCCGCTTGGCGAGCGGGTCAGGCGGGCATTCGCAAAGCTGTTCTTGTAGGTATCGAAACGGGACATGGCTGTTCTCCTTTGAACTGGGATGGAAGTGGTATGGTTGTGGGAGGGGATCAGGCGGCGGGCACGAGGGCTTCGACGCGGGCGATAGCGCGCTGGACGGCCGGGCGTGCAGCCACCGTGTCGTACCAGCGGGAAAGGTTGGGCCGGTCGTCGAGCGTCACGCCTGGGAACTGCCGACGCCACAACCAGCCGAAATGGGCGATGTCGGCGATGGTGAAGTCCTCGCCGGCCATGAAGGCCTGACCCGCAAGCTTGTCGTCGAGGAGACCGAGGATGCGTTCGGCTTCGCCCGAGAAACGCGCTTCGGCGATAGGCTGTGGCTCCGGCGAGGAGCGCTTGAAGAAGCCGGCATTGCCGAAGGCTGGGCTCAAGGCGGAGGCGTGAAAGAAGAGCTGTTCGAAGACGCGGGCGCGGGCTTCGCCGTCACGTGGCAGAAGCTTGCCGGTCTTCTCAGCCAGGTAAACCAGGATGGCGGCGCTTTCCGTAAGGACCAGGGCTTCATCGACCAGCACCGGCACCTTGGCGTTCGCGTTGAGCGCCACGAAGGCCTCTGCCTTCTGCTCGCCCTTACGGACATTGACCGGCTTCAGCTCGTAGGAAAGGCCCAGTTCCTCAAGGGCAATCGGCACCTTGACGCTGTTGGGGGTGGCAAAGGCGTAAACCTCGATCATTGCTCGTCTCCATGAGATCGTGTTGGCTGAAGAGAGTTATGGCCATTCCTGGATACTTGCGGCAGGCAGCTTGAAGCGATAATGCTTATTCCAAATAGGAATGAGCGATGGACAGGCTGCAGGCGATGACCGCCTTCGTGCGGGTGGTGGAAACGGGATCCTTCTCTCAGGCCGCCCGGCAGATCGGCGTCGGGCAGCCGGCGATCTCGAAAACGGTCGCGCAACTGGAGGAGCGCCTGCAGGTGCGCCTGCTCATCCGCTCGACGCATGGCCTGACGCCCACGGATGCCGGGATGCGGTTTTACGAACGCGCCAAGGCCGCGATCCATGAAGCGGACGAGGCGGAGCTGGAGGCAAAGGGCGCAGGATCGGGATTGTCGGGACGTCTTCGCGTCTGTGCCGCGACCACATTCGCGCGGTTGATGGTCATTCCGCACCTGCCTGCGTTCATGGCGGATCACCCGGATCTGGACGTCGATATCGTTCTCGACGATCGGGTAATCGATCTGGTCTCCGAAGGCATCGACATCGGCTTGCGCATGGGAGAGCTGGCGGACTCGTCTGCCGTCGCGCGACGACTTGCAGCCGGACGGCGATCGGTGGTGGCGACGCCGGCCTATCTTGAAAAGCACGGCACGCCGAACGTGCCTGCCGATCTGTCTCTCCATCAGGCCGTGGTTTATACCCAGCTCGGCAAGACATGGACCTTCAACAAGGATGGCACCGAAGCGTCTGTGGCCGTTTCCGGGCGGGCTCAGTTCACCGCCGCTGAAGGCATTCGCGCAGCGGTCATGGCGAATATGGGACTGGCCGTGACGTCGGACTGGATGTTCTGGCCCGAGCTGCAGCGAGGCGAAGTGCGTCGCGTGCTCGAAGATTGGGCGCTGCCCGATGTCGACCTCTGGGCGGTCTTTCCAACCGGACGGCTGGCAAGCGCCAAGGCGCGCGCATTCGCGGACTTCGTGCAGGCTGTCTTATGATGTGACGGCGGTGAGCGATGGCCATTTCGATGCGAGGCATCGTGACGGTCCGATAGCAGCGGACGCTGCCATCCCCGTATTCTTCAATCGGTTTGGATTGCGCAACCTTTCCCCTTCAGTCGCGGAGACTTCAGCAAATGCCCGGTCGCAAGGCCGATGACTGGCGTCTTGTCGCCGCTCCGGCGGGGCGCCACCCACAATTTACTTGCGGGCAGCGCCTGCTCCAGGACGTGCCGGAGACCGGCAACATGGATATTCCAAAATCCGGCTGCGGCAGATTTTGCGATGCTTGGAGGGCGGTTAGACGTCGATGATCAGCTTGCCCTTGGCGTCCCCTGCTTCCAGCTTGCGATGGGCGTCAGCAGCATCTTCGAGGGCGAAGCGCTGCGGATCGATCCGCGGCGTGAGCTTGCCTTCCTCGACGAGCAGGGCGATCTTTTCGAGTATTTCGCCCTGTTGCGGTCGTGCCGTGCCGAACATGATCGGAACGAGGACCAGAACCATGTGCAGATTGGCACCCTTCAGATAGAGCGGCGCAAGGTTGTGGCTTGCAGCCCCGACCACGGTCACCACATCACCTGTCGGCTTGATCATCTGGAAGGCCGCGTCGAGCGTGGCGCCACCGACCGTATCGAAGATCACGTCGAAGCCCTGGCCATCCGTGTGGTTCTCGACAATTTCCTGCGCTGTGGTGACAGCCAGATCGACGCAGGCGCGGGCACCGGCAAAGATCGCCGCTTCGGCACTCTCGGCGGACCGCGTGACGGCAACGACGTGTGCGCCGGCGGCATGGGCGAGTTGTACGGCCGGATACCCGACGCCACCCGCGCCACCCGTGATCAACACCCGGCTGGCGGGCGTGATCCTCACCTTGTCAAACAGCGCCATCCAGGCAGTGGTTGCCGTGAGTGGCAGGGCAGCAGCGGTGCGGAAATCGACATTGCCGGGCTTGCGGGCAATGAGATCCGCGTCGACCACGGCATAGTCTGCAAGCGCTCCGGGAAGATCGCCGTTCGGGCCGCGGAAGCCGCCGGCAAAGCCATAGACGTCATCCTGCGCAGAAAAGCGCGTAACGCCGGGACCGACAGCCTCGACCGTTCCGGCAAAATCGGTGCCGAGCACGGCGGGAAACGAGGCCGGCGTCATCGGCAGCTTTGCCTTTCGCACCTTGGTATCGATCGGATTGACGCTCGTCGCCCGGATCCGCACGAGCACCTCTCCGGGGCCGGGTGTCGGTTTCGGTAAATCGGTGAGACGAAGCACGTCCGCGCTTCCCTGTTCGGTCGCGATCACAGCTTTCATGGGTTTAGTCCTTTTTGTTGTAGATGGCGGCAGGGTATTCATCTACGCATAAATAACAATTCGATCAGAATTCAGGAGACTTGTTCCCCATGGTCAGCAATCGGCGTTTGCAGCACAAGGCCGCCGGGATGGAGGAATTCCTGCGCGTCGCGGAAGCGTTGAGCTTCAGCCGGGCGGCGGAATCGCTTGGTCAGGCATCCTCGGCCACGTCCAAATCGATCGCCCGCTTGGAGGACAGGCTGGGCGTGCGCCTGTTTCACCGCACCACGCGCAGCGTAAAACTGACGGAGGAGGGGAGCCTGCTTTATGCGCGGGCCAGCAGGTGGGCGGATGAACTGGACGACATGCAGAGCGCGCTTCTGAAAGACCCGGACGAACTCAGTGGCGTGATCCGCCTCGAAATGCCGGTCTCGCTCGGGCGCGCGCTCATCCTGCCCTTGCTCGGTCGCTTTCTTGCGGATCATCCGAAGCTCAAGGTCGAGGTTCGCATGAATGACCATCATGTGAACCTTATCGCGGAAGGCGCCGATCTGGCTTTGCGCGTGGGCCATCTCTCAAACGAGGATCTGGTCGCAAAACCGCTCGGATTTCTGCGTCAGGGAACCTATGCATGCCCGGACTGCCTGATCCGCCATGGTCGTCCGCAGGTGCCGAACGACCTTCTTTCGCATCGGCTGATCGCCTACCTGCCGCCCTCTGGCCGGCACCGACCCATGGTCTACGCGGCTGCCGGACGCGATATTGCAATCGACACCCGCGGGGCCGTCGCCACCTTCACCAATGGCGAGGCGCTGGTTGATGCTGCGATCGCAGGCATCGGTATCGCGCAAGCCCCGGAGATCTACGCGCGCCAGGCTGTGCGCGCCGGCGCTCTGGTCCAGGTCTTGAGCGGCCAGGACGCGCCCGGCACCCCGGTCCATCTCGTCCATCCTCCCCGCCGTCAACTCCCGCGGCGTGTCCGCGCCTTCAGGGATTATATCGGCGAGGCCCTCTTGAGCGAAAGCGCACTGGGTCGAGACAGGGCATCGGTCACGGGGCTTTCCCGCCTGCGATAGCAGATGCAATGCCTACGGCGTGAGCATAGCGGGCGACCGTGGATGCCATCTTTGTGCCCTGGCTTTGGGCATCAGGCAATACGAGCGGCCGAGCGGCAATAATTTTCGCTTTCGGGCTAAGTTTCACCTTCCTGCGGTCGCCGCGCGGATGGTCGCTATGCGCTCCCATTTCGGCCATTGAAGGTGGTCGCTTGGATACCGGAAAGCAGTCGATCAGCTCGCCCTGTCAGCAATGCGGTGCGAGCGAGCGTGGATTTATCGTTAGGCCCCGGATTTGACCTGACGTGAACATGGCACCAGAGCGGCAATTATTTCCGCATCCACGCCAGCGCAAGGAGTGTGAATCGCGACGACAGATTTTGTGGATCGCTCTAGCCGCGCCGCTCAGGTTAAAGACATGCCGCAGCAGGCCATCTCTTCTTTGAAGGCAGCCGTTAAGGAGAGTTTATTCGTGCCGGAATGACGCGCGGCACTGACCATATGACAATGGCGACCTCGATTACGCCCTATGGATGTTTTTCGAAGGCTCTTGCAAGTTCTGATAAGCGAGCCCATATTCACTGAAGTGGCAGCCATTGAACGGGCACTGCCACTTTCTGGGCGGCACTCACCCTGGCCCCAATAAAGGAGGACGTCATGTCTTCCGACCTTCATCAGCCGATTAGCAGCTTCGACATCAGCATCGTCAGAAACGCGCTCCGGCATACCGGGTTTCGCTATGAAGAACCACTCTGCGAGCTGGACCGTGGCGCGGCGCGCCATGCGACGACCCTCTACCAGAAGGGCGTCCGCTACTCCGGCGATCTGGTTCCCGCCGTGAACCTCTGGGCAGACAAGGCCGTCCTCGCGCGGCTAAAGAGCGGCAGTCGGGTCACTAGCCTGTGACCCTTTCCTTCCCCAATCCGACCCGTGCCTATGACGAGGCACGCGGTTTCATTCGTTTCATCGGGCATGATGGTCTGAACCAGGTTCTGTTTCTATTGCCTGTCGCACTCTTTGACCGTGAGGGGGCGACCAGCCGCCGGAAAGAGCGCGACTATCTCCTGGCATTCGATCGCCTGCGGGAACGCATCCTGACGACAGCGAAGAAAGCCTATCAGTCTCGGCGACGAAAAACGATCGAACTCGATCTCAGTGCATTCGGGTCGTCCCTCCAGTCGGCGACCTGACGACGCCAATCACAACGCTTGGCGAACTTGGAACAGGAACACGTCATGGTCGATCGTCAGCAATCCACTGCAGTGATCGTCCATGACGACCGCCTCGGGCAGACACTTGGTCTTCGACAATGCTGAAAAAAGATCCTCCAGAGTGTGAGCCAACCCTGGCTGAGGAGGCGCTTCTGCGTCCGCTTCTCCACCGCTCAAGCTACTCGAGCGCGGGACTCCAGGCGCAGTCAGGTGGCAACTACGCAAGAGAGGTCGTGATCATCGACCGCCTTCGCAAGGGAATGGTCATGAGCGATATGCAGGCAGCCATCTGGGAGACTGTCGTCTTCAGTCACGCTGCGGCTCTGTCGCGCTGGGAGGGCGAGGGCGGGAGTCCGTGCGGTGGCGATCAGGCCGTTACGCCCGAGAAGCGAGGCATCTGATGGAGCCTTCGGACAAGGTGATCATACTGGCTGACATCCGTAAAAAGCGGATCGCGTCTGCGACGTGTCGGCCGAACGTCTTCGACATCAGGTCAGGGGCCGGGAAGCGGCCGGATTGCAGAATCCATCCGTTTACACAGCCCTTAGTCCCGGCTCTGGAATGCCGAACTCCGCCAGGGTCGCGTCGCCCTGGAACGGGACCTGGAGGCTACGGGACCCGCGTAATCCCGACGCGCGTGAATCCACCATGCGGCCGCGCTGTGCGTCCCTGGCCAATTTGGCGAGACCTCGCCACCATGTTCTGGAGGGAACGCAGATGAGCAGACCGATACGCATCGCCTTCATTGGCAATTCTCTTCCCCGCCAATGCGGGATAGCGACTTTTACCGGCGACCTCTCCCAGGCACTGGTCGACGCGGTCGAGCCCGTGCAGGCGAGCATTGTCGCCGTGACGGATGCCAGGCAGAGTTACTCCTATCCTGACGATGTGATCTTCGAGATCCGTGAGGAAGAAGTCGAAGACTATGTGACGGCCGCGCAGGTTCTGAACGAAGGTCGGTTCGATGTGGTTTCGCTGCAGCACGAATTCGGCATCTTCGGCGGTGACGACGGCGAGTTTATCCTCACGCTACTGGAAAATCTGCGCATTCCGCTCGTCACCACCTGCCACACCATCCTTGCCGAACCGACACCGTCCCAACACCGCATCCTGCAGAAGGTCGCGGCGCAGTCCAGCCGTGTCGTCGTGATGGCCGAGAAGGGACGCACGCTGCTTACGGAAATCTATGGCATCGCCCCCCAGAAGATCGATGTCATCGCCCATGGCATACCCGATCGTCCCTTTCATGATCCGGATCTTGCCAAGATCGGGCGGGGTTATGCGGGACGCCCGGTCATCCTGACCTTTGGCCTCCTCTCTCCCAACAAGGGCATCGAGGTTGTCATCGATGCCATGCCAGACATTCTGAAAGAGAGCCCCGAGGCTTTGTACGTCGTCCTCGGCGCCACACATCCGACGCTTCTGCGCCAGCAAGGCGAGGCCTATCGCGACAGTTTGCGCCAGCGCACTGAGCGGCTGGGCGTCGATCATGCCGTGCAATTTCTAAATGACTTCGTCGATCTGCCGACGCTTCTCGACTTCATTGCCTTATGCGACGTTTACGTGACGCCCTATCTGGATGAAGCGCAGATGACGTCAGGAACGCTCTCCTACAGTTTTGGCATGGGAAGTGCTGTGGTCTCTACGCCCTATTGGCACGCCTGCGATCTATTAGGCGACGGCCGAGGCATTTTGGTTCCTTTCGGCGACGCGTCGGCCACGGGTAAGGCAATCTCTACCTTGCTCGGCGATGACGAGGCCCGAACGGCCATGCGCGAGAGGGCCTACGAGGCTGGGCGCGCGATGATTTGGTCGCATGTTGCCACGCTCTACCTCGACAGCATGGCGAAGGCGCGAACTTCCTTTCGACCGAAGCTCGTCAGCGACCTCGTCTCCTTGCGGATCAAGCGCCCACCGCAGCAGACGGCTTTGAAGCTCGGCCATTTGCACACAATGTGCGACGACACGGGCATTACGCAGCACGCGGTATTCTCCGTGCCCGACAGGTCGCATGGCTACTGCGTCGACGACAACGCGCGAGCCCTACTTCTGTCCTCACTCCTCTCGGCCATCGGCGAAACTGGCATCGCTGACCGCATGACGGCCTCCTTCGCAGCCTTCGTCGAACACGCCTGGAACCCCGACACCGGTCGCTTCAGAAACTTCATGAGCTACGACCGCCGCTGGCTCGAAGACGAGGGCTCCGAAGATAGTCATGGTCGAACCCTCTGGGCGCTCGGAGCCTGCGCCCTGTCCGATACGGATGCACCGCGCCGTCGGTGGGCAAGTGCCCTTTTCGCCCGCGCGATGTCCGTCACACTCGACTTTCGTTCCCCGCGTGCCTGGGCTTTCACGCTTCTCGGCCTCGACGATTACTGCACGGCCAATCCCAACGACGCTAGCGCACGCATGCTGCGCATACGGCTCGCTGAAAATCTCATGGATCTGGAGCGTCGTGTGTCGACGGACGGGCGCCGTTGGTTCGAGCAGGGGCTTTCCTATGAAAACGCCCGCCTGAGCCAGGCCTTGATCCTGACTGGCCTGTCGACCAAGGTTCCGGCTTTCGTCAAGACGGGTGTTGCGACGCTTGAATGGCTTATGCCTCAGCAGACAGGTGAGAAAGGCCATTTTCGTCCCGTCGGCACCGACGGCTTCTTCGAGGTCGGGCAGCCGCCGAGGCCGTTCGACCAACAGCCGGTCGAAGCGACGGCAACCGTGGCCGCGTGCCTTGCCGCTTACGAGGCGACCTCGGACAAAAGCTGGATAGAGGCCGCCAACAGGGCCTTCGACTGGTTCACCGGCAGCAATGATCACGGCATTTCCCTCATCGACCCGGAAACCGGCAGTTGCCGCGACGGCCTGCATGTGGACCGCCCGAACGAGAACCGGGGTGCCGAATCCGTGCTCTGCTACCTGATCTCCTGCGTCGAACTCGGGCGTGCCAACCAGATGCTGCGCCCGATGCTTCCAAGGGTTGGCGTCAGGCAATCGTCATGAGCCGCTCCACCCACAGCAAAAACTCCGAAAGACCAACATTGCCCCAATCCAGCCTCCTCAACCGGCAGGCCCTCTATCTGAAGCCGGATCCGACACGGGTGATCGTGCGCCCGTTCAAACCATCAACCGAACCGCGGCATCTCAATCCACGCGACAAGACAAGGGCGAATGAAATCGTCGATCGAGTTCTGTCGCTGGACCCCACCTCGACCGCCAACCAGTTGCGCGACATCCTCGACAATTTCGATGGTCGGCATCGCAATCTGTTGCGACAGTTCGAGCTGCGGGCGGATGCGATGGAGGATGCCTTTATCCACCATCAACAGTTCACCCAGCAGCAGAGGCAGTTGGTCGGGGCCTATTTCATGAACGAATACTCGTTCGAGTCCGCCGCTCTGTTCAATCCGAGCATCGTGCCGCATCCCGACCAGTCCGGTATTGGTGAGGGAAGCCGGAGGGTGATCCTCAGTCTGAGGGCCGTAGGCGAAGGACATATCTCCTCGCTTACCTTCCGCTCTGGCGTGATCGACCCGGAGGGGGCCGTCACCATCGATGCGCCGACGCAAATGGCGGTGTTGCCCCACATTCATGCGAATGACGGCCTCGCTCCCGCCGGCTGCATCGGGATTAGCTTCAAGGAGGAAAGCGATCTCAGCGAGCGGGTCATATTCCCGGTGACCGAGGCCCAAGCGAACGGCATAGAAGATGCCCGCTTCGTCGCCTTCGAAGACGAAGGCAAGACCATCTACTTCGCCACCTATACTGCCTATAGCGGTTCTTCGATCCGCTCGGAACTCCTGGAAACGACCGATTTCCTCAACTTCACGCTGACGCCGCTGCGGGGACCTGCCGCCCGCAACAAGGGCATGGCGCTCTTTCCCCGCCGCATCGACGGTCGTTATGCAATGATCGCCCGGCAGGACAGCGAAAACCTTTTCTTGCTCTATTCCGGCGACCTGCATCAATGGGACGAAGGACGTCTCCTGATGAAGCCGGAATTCGCCTGGCAGTTCGTCCAGATCGGCAATTGTGGTTCACCGGTCGAAATCGACGAGGGATGGTTGCTGTTCACCCACGGGGTGGGGCCGATGCGGCGCTATGCAATCGGCGTGACGCTGCTCGACAAGAGCGACCCCAGCATCATCCTGTCGCGGACGGTCGAGCCGCTACTGCAGCCGGAACCGACGGAGCGGGAAGGCTATGTACCGAACGTCGTCTATTCCTGCGGTGCCATGCGGCATGGCGATCTGATTGCCCTGCCATATGCGGTCTCGGACACCTATTCCAACTTCACCACGATGAAGATCAGCAGGCTTCTGGAAACGATGCAACCCACTGGGATGACATGGTGAATGCGGGGGGTACGAGGGGCGCGCCACCAGGCATTCGGCGATGAGCTTCATGCAATTGAAACGGGTCTTCCTCGAAGATATTCTGCCGACCTGGAGCAGGTGCGGCTTCGATGAGACCTGCGGCCAATTCGTCGAATACCTGGAGCTGGATGGATCGCCCCAGAAGGCAGGTGAGGTGCGGACCCGGACGGTAGCCCGCCAGATCTATGTCCACGCCCATGCAGCCCATCTCGGCGTTGCCCCTTCGGCTTCGCTCGATTTGGCCGAACTGGCTTTCGCTAACCTGCACCGGATCGCCTGGGTGAGCGGGAAGCGGGGAGGCTACGTGAGAAGCTTCAATCGCCACACCGATAGCATTACCGATCCCGTTCGCGATCTCTACGACAATGCCTGCGTGCTGCTCGCTCTCTCCTGGCTGCTGACGGCGACCGGCAAGGATGTCTACAGACACCAGATCGACGAGACGATCCAGGCGGTCGACAATACCTTGGGAAATCTCTTTGGCGGCTGGGACGAAGACAGCGATGGCACCCTTCCTCGCCGTCAGAACCCGCATATGCACTACCTCGAGGCTACACTGGCCTTGTGCGAGAACAACCGGACTTCCGCCCATATGAGGTCGGAAGGCAGGGCCTTCGCGCTGCTGCGCGCGCATTTCTTCGTCCGACCGAAGGGGCCGCTGCACGAATTCTTCGGCCCCCAATGGGAGCTTGCCGACCGATATGGATCCGATCGGCTAGAGCCAGGCCATATGTGCGAGTGGGTCTGGTTGACAACTCGTCACGATACGCTCGCTCACAGCGACAACACCAAGACATGCCTGGACTTGTTCTCGACTGCGCTGGCAGTTGGGCGCATGCAGGGCTCGCTTTTCTTGGTCGATACCGTTTCGGCAGATAAGGCGATCAGCCCGTCACGGCGCCTGTGGCCGCAGGTGGAGATGCTCAAGGCTTTCATGGCGCTCCATAAGCGACTTGGCATTCCGGGATATCAGACAGAGGCGGACGACGTCGCCTCTGCAATCCTTGCTGCCTACATGACACGCGTACCGCATGGCTGCTGGCACGACCGTCTCGACCTGAACGGCGCACCCATGGGCAGCACGATCCCGGCAAGCTCGCTGTATCACCTCTGGACGGCGATTGCTGCTTCGGCAGGGGATTTACGGTTAACCTGCTCCACCTGAAACGCAGATTGCTGAAAAGTAGGTGGTGTGGTCTGACTTCCAGAGTCTGGATGGGAGAGCTCAGCCATGGCGACGAAGAACCCTTCTGCCAGCTTTGGGCCGAGATCGACCAAGCTGCCAGACTTTTGAATGTCGGCTCCGGCTTGCGGCACCTCAACTTCAGACAGTCTGCTTGCGGCCCCACAGGGACAATCGCCCTATGCTCCCAAGGCAAGCGCGCCGAGATGTTGGCGGACCCAACTTGCCTCTTGCGAAGCGGTGCGGCGGAAGTGCCGTTTGAAGTCGCGGCTGAATTGAGCGGGGCTGACATAGCCAACCGAGAGAGCCACTTCCGCGATCGTCATGTCCTGTCGTGCGATCATTAATCTGGCCTCATGAAGCCGCATGGCCTTGACGTATTGCATCGGGCTACTGCCGGTCAGCGCCTTGAAATGGGTGTGATAGGATGGAATGCTCATGCCCGCGTCGCTTGCCAGAGCCGAGACGGAGATGTCTGAGCGGTACGTTTCGCGCAGCCGGGCAAGGCTTTGCACGATTTTGCCGGATGTACCTCTCTGCTGTAGCGCCGATATCATCGCCCCACCCTGGGGGCCCACAAGAACCCGATAATGCAGTTCGCGCAAGACGCCTGCGCCCAGCACCGCAGTCTCCACTGGATTGGTCAGGGCTTTCAACAGACGCAGCAACACGTCCAAGATATCGGGTCCCATCTTGCTCGATACGAGACTTTTTGCCTTGGCGGCCGACGTCCCGGATGACCGCTTTTCGATTTCCGAGGCGATCTCGGCGGCTAGCTGCATATCGAATTCCAAATAAACCGCAAGCAGCGGCCGATCCACGCTCGCGACAGATTCCATACGGAACGGAACGGGCACCGAGACAGATAGATAGTGCTCCTCGTCGTAGAGATACACGTCGCCTTCCAGCATGCCTTGCTTTTTTCCCTGCAACACGAAGACGGCCCCGGGCTTGTAGAGCACCGGGACGTCATGAAGCACCGTCTCCGTCCTCAAAATGCGAATGCCTGGAAGTCCCGTCAGGTTGTATCCCTCATCTGCGGCGAGCAGTCCGGCCAGCTCCAACAGCCGCTCACGCACAACCTGTCGGCTTTCGATACTCATAGGATTTGGCAAGGAAGTCATAGAAATTGGTCTCATCAGATCGCGGACAGGAGAGTATCAGTCAAAGACAACAATCAAACAAGGAGAGGAAGTCACCTATGTCCAAGAAGACCTTTTTCATTACAGGTGCCAATTCGGGCTTCGGTCTGGCCATAGCTACGGCAGCCAGCAAACAGGGCCACACGGTTGTCGGCACCATCCGCTCCGAAGCGTCGCGGGCAAGCCTTGCAGAATGCTTGCCTGCCGTCCGCTCTGTTTTGTGCGATGTTACAGAATTTGACCGGATAGCCGATATCGTCGAACAGGCAGAGGCAGACTACGGGCCGGTGGACGTCCTGATCAACAATGCCGGCTACGGCCATGAGGGTATCCTTGAAGAGTCGCCGCTCGAAGAGATGCGGCGCCAGTTCGATGTGAACGTTTTCGGTGCGGTTGCAGTGGCGAAGGCCTTCCTGCCGCGTTTCCGCGAAAGACGTCACGGCTTCATCGTCAACGTCACCTCAATGGGCGGAATGATCACCATGCCGGGCATTGGCTACTACTGCGGCAGCAAGTTCGCCCTCCAGGGCATCTCCGAGGTCATGCGCGCCGAAATGGCGCCATTTGGTGTAAACGTCACCGCGCTCTGCCCAGGCTCGTTCCGAACAGACTGGGCCGGACGTTCGATGATCCGCACGGAAAGATCTATTGCGGACTACGATGCGCTGTTTGGTCCGATTAGGGAGGCACGACAAGAAAAGAACGGTAAGCAACTCGGCGATCCTGCGAAACTTGCAGAGGCAGTCATGGCTCTGATCGAGTCCGACAATTCACCGCCGCAGCTCTTGCTTGGTAGCGACGCGCTCAACCTCGTCTCTGACAAGATTGAGCAACTGCAGCAGGAAATCGAAACCTGGAAACCCGTCACGGTCTCGACTGACGGCTGATAGACGCTGCAACGACTACGGCAGACCGCGCCACCATCCGTGCGTGCGGTTTGCGGCTGAATTGCATATGGCGCTATCCGGTCTCGGTCGATTTATGCTACGGCGCAAGCAGGCTCAGACGACTGCAATCGGCCGGGTCCGGATTTCAGTTTCGTTCAAAGAAGTCGCCGTTGGTGAGGTTCAGTGAATAGGGTCAGATATGCAAGCTGATGCGCGTAGCCGTCACGTTATACTTTCAGGATGTTCGGGAGGCGGAAAGTCTACGCTTCTTGCTGAATTGCACGAGCGAGGCTTTGGAACCATAGAAGAACCGGGCCGCAGAATTGTTCTGGAAGAGCAGGCGAACGGGGGAGGAGCGTTGCCATGGGTTGATCTTGAAGCCTTTGCGCGTCGCGCCATCGAGATGGCCTCAGTCGATCGAACTCGCGCATCTGTTTCGAACGATTGGATCTTCTTTGACCGCGGCCTAGTCGATGCGGCATTGGCATTGGAGCATGCTTCCAGCATCTGCGCAGATGAAATTTTGAGGCAATCGCCACGGTACCACCGTCTGGTATTTCTCACGCCTCCTTGGCCTGAAATCTTCATCCAGGATCGTGAGAGGCGGCACGCCTTCAAAGAAGGTGTTGAGGAATATGAGCGACTGCTCTCAGGATACAGAAGACTGGGATACGGCCCAATCATCCTCCCGAAAATCGATGTCAAAGCGAGAGCTGACTTCGTACTCGAGCGTCTTGGAGTTTGCGGCCAAGTCCGCAACTGACGTGACGGCCGTCCAATCGCGTCGCCTTTGCGCCTTCATTTGAGACGTTCGTCCCCATGCTCTCTTCGCCTACAAGCGGACATAGCTAAGTTTTTGCGGCGATGCGCAGTTCTCCCAGGTGACGACAACCGGTGGGGTGGATCTTCAGCGATGGACGTCTCGCGCTGGGATTGCTAAGTTAGAAATAGATAAATCTGCACGGGGAATTTCGCGATGACGACGATCCGAGTGCTTGTGGCTTTGGCGAGTGTGGCTGGTGTCATGGGAGCCGGGCCAGCGCGCGCGACAAGTGGTCCGGGCTGTCTCGTGGTCGCCCATGTTTCCGATAACGACGCTCTCAATATGCGTGCCCGCCCCTCGGCACAGTCGCGGATCGTAGACGGTCTGGTGCCAGGCGAGCACGGGATCATCCATCTTGACGGTCCTTGCATTCCGCTGTCGCGGCAGTGGGCCAGTCGCTGGTGTCCCATCACGCATTACAATGGCGACCGAACAACTAAGGGCTGGGTGAAGGCCCGCTATGTGCACGATAGCGACTGTCCCTGACATTCGGCGAACGGTTGATTTCACGATGAGTGGGAGGGTAGATGACCAGTCTTTCAAGTGGCCTATCCCGGCGATTGCTTTTGCAGGGCATCGGCCTGGGCCTTGCCTTCATGCCGTTCACGGCGCGGGCTGCCAGCAACGGGATGAAGGAGATCCAGGCGCTTCGGCCCGGTGAATTCACATGGCATCCGGAGCGATCGCCCAACGGCCCCCTGGCGGTGATCGTGTCCCTGCCACGCCAGCGGGTCCACGTCCACCGCAATGGCGTTCGCATTGCCGTATCGACCTGCTCCAGCGGAAAACCCGGTCACGAGACACCCACCGGGGTCTTTGTCATTCTAGAGAAAGACCGCGACCATCACTCCAGCACCTATGACAATGCTCCGATGCCCAATATGAACCGGCTGACCTGGTCGGGTATTGCCCTTCATGCCGGCAATCTTCCGGGCTATCCCGCCTCCCATGGCTGCATTCGCCTCCCGACAGCGTTTTCCGAGAAGCTCTTCGGTGTGACCCATCTGGGCACGCCGGTCATCATTGCCGGGGCACCGGGCGATGCAAGCGAGCTGATCGATCCGGGCCTCGTGCTCGGGGGGCTGGCTGCCGGACAGATGCAGCAGCTTGTCTCCGCCCAGAAGGGGCGAAAGCACCCATCAGACTGGACGGGCAGCGGCGCGCAACCTGTCGTCTCGGTTATAGCATCTTCGTCTGACAGAGTGATCATGTTGACCGAAAACGGCCGTGTCCGGGCACAGGCGCCACTCTATATCAGCGGATCCAGCGCGCTTGGCAGTCACGTCTATATGTTTCAGTCGGCCGATGCGACCGGGGCCCAGTGGATAGACATCACGCGCAGCGTCTCGTCGGGTGCCAATTTCCGCGGCGCGTCCTCACCCCTTGAGCGGTTGACCACCACGCCCGAATTTGCAGCAAACCTGCAGGCTTTACTTCATCCCGGAGCCGTTCTGGTGCTGACGGATGCGCCTCTGCATCCCGATACCCGTTCGGGCCGAGATTTCGTGATCATGTCGTGAGGCAGAGTTTGGTTGTGGGATATTGCCGATCAAGCGTGCCTAACCGAAGACCGCAAAACCCTGCATGATTCGTCCGATGACGCCGAAAAGCATCGCAAGCAGACACAGAGAGATCAGGGCAAAGGCGACCGCGAGATAGGCGACAAGGCGGTTGGCCAGAGCCCGCTGGTCGGTCTGGCCGCGCGCCTCAGTCAGTTTGTGACGCAGTGTCGACGCTGAATATCCAATGCCCACTATCAGTGCGCCGGCAACGAGGAAGACCAATCCGACGATAGCGCTGATACCAAGACTGTCCATCATCTGCCCCGACTTGTCTGCAAGCGGCACGCTCGCCACAATCAGGAACGCAAGTGTTGCCACCAGAAGAGCGCAGACAGTGAAAACGAGCCGGAAGATCGTGCTCAGCATGCCGGTCCCTGTCTGACCATGACCGATCTTTTCGCCTCCTCGGCAAGCGCGTCGGTCACTTGCTCACCGTGCATTGCTCCGCCGCGCCATATGGGTCTGTCAGGGTTGCCGCGGCATCCTCAAATGACACGGATCCACTGCTGCGAAGATAAAAGGTCCCCGGATCTTCAGTCGATAGCAAGGCGCCGACATAGACACTGTCACCGCGCTCCAACCTGACGGCCGGCAGAGGCGTGGCAAATCGATAAGTGACGAATTCGCCACCAGACGAGGCGTCGCATTGAAAGGTCTGGACGGTCGCGGGTTCCTCCAGCAGAAACTCCGCGACCAGCTCTGCCTCCCGGCGTAGATAGGCTTCTTCCACACAGCTGCGCAAATCGTCTTCCTTCCAGCATTCGTCCCGTCCGGAAATCCAGCCGCGCTGCATGGCGCGCAATGTCTTTGTCGCTTGCTCACTGCCCACGTCCAACCCGCTTGCCACCGTTTCGGCGGCCGCAAAACGAACGGCCAGACGCTGATCGAGTTCGGCAAGCGCCGGATCTGTACAGACGAGCTTTTCGGCCGAACTTTCTGCTTTGCCACAATCGAAAGTGGGGCCATCCTGCGCGGCGGCAGCGACGGGCAGGATGCATGGAATGGAGACGATCATGGAAAGGAAATGGCGAGACATTCGAACTCCTTGCTCCAGTCGGAACGGCGATTGTCGACAAGTTTCCAAAAGCTGGAAGGCAATTTCGTTGCCTTCCACATCCGATAAGCCGCTTCCGCGCCTGAGGTATGCGTCTATTCTAATTTTCATTTATGATTGAATAAACGCGTGACTGCAATCATGATGTGTCATTCCACCGCAGGCGTGAGACCAAGGAGGGGACAATGCGCGACACAATATCTGCCGGCGATCAGTCTATTGGACGCGAAGCGCGTTGGTCTTGGCGACGCGACGTCGTCGGGTGGCTCATGTCGGTCCTGCTTCTTTTTGCGGCATCCAGTGCCTATGCCCAGATGGGACCCGACTATTGGCAGGTCACCGGTGTGGCGGCCAACGATCATCTGAATGTGCGCAGTGGTCCGAGTGCGCAGCATCCGATCGTCACCACGGCGCCGAACGGTTTTCGCTTCCGCAACCTCGGCTGCCGGGGAAGCGGGAACAGCCGGTGGTGCCATGTGGAAACGCCAAATGGGCAGATTTCCGGCTGGGTTGCCGGTCGTTATTTGCGGGAGCCTGGTGCGCCCGTCGCTGCGCAAAAACAGAGGGATGATGTTCCGGAATTGCATCTGCGTAACAGCGGTGAGATCGAGGTTCGGTTCAGAAGCGGTTGCACGACACTCTACAATCCGGCCGGTCGGCGAGTTGCGGCTGGATCGTCCTGTTCACGCCAGCAGCTCGGCCATGCGCACGACGCTGTCGACAGCTACATGCGGGAGAACTCTCCGTCCGTCACGCATGGACCGGACCGGACATCTGCCAATGTGAACCTGTCGGGACGAGGAACCTTCTATGGCGGCGACTCCGCCAATGGCTCGATTGTCGGGCATAGGGAAGGTGCCTACGCGCTGATCGTTCAAGCTGACGGCGGCTCGCCTTTGTGCACGGGTCTCATCAAACATGTCCCGGGAAGTGTGGCAAGCGAGGCGGCCTCCGTTCATTGCACGGACGGTGCTCACGGAACTGCCGTGCTCGTCAGGAACCGTTCAGGCCACGGGCTGACCATGACCTTTACGCTCAGCGACCGGTCCGGCGGATATGTTCTCTTCCAATAACGAATCGGACGTTACGGGCGCTGCGGAAGGTTGTCCGCGCCCTTGCACATAGATGCTTGGCATAAGCCATGGAGAGGGGAACGGAATGCTGAAACGAACGACGACACAATTGGCGATCGCCGCCTTGTTTTCCGTTTGCGCCTCTATGGCCTGCGCGGAAGACCACCCGGAAGCCCTGTGGCTTCGCTACCCGGCGATATCCCCTGATGGCGGTCGCATCGCCTTTTCCTATGGCGGACAGATCTGGACCGTTGCAGCATCCGGCGGCGAGGCCTCGCCTTTGACGGGAGGCCCATGGCATGCCACGCATCCAGTATGGTCACCGGACGGCAAATCCATCGCCTTTGCCGCCGATCGCCACGGTCAGGATGATGTCTTCATCATGCCAGCGGCGGGAGGGCCAATCACACGCCTGACTTACCATTCGGCCAATGATCGGCCGATGAGCTTCACGCCGGATGGCAAGGATGTCGTGTTTTCATCGGCGCGCCTTGGAGATCCAAAGGCAGACGCCACCAATGCCGTTTATGGACTGGCTGGCCTCTATCAGCGGCCCTATGCGGTGCCGGCCACGGGTGGACGGGAAAAGCAACTCCTGCCGACCACCGCGCTCAACCTCAGCTATGGCCCGGATGGCAGGATCCTGTATGAGGACGACCCGTCAATCGTGGAGAATACCTGGCGCAAGCACCATGTCTCAGACGCCAGTCATGATGTCTGGCTCTATGATCCCAAGACCGATCACCATCAGGAATTGACGAATTTTCGCGGAGAAGACCGCGATCCCACTTGGAGCGCCGACGGCAGCCAGTTCTACTGGCTCAGCGAACAGGCTGGCAATTTCAATGTCTGGCGCAAGGGCTTCGACCAGACCGAGCCGCAGCAGGTGACATTCCATGAGCGCTGGCCCGTGCGCTTCCTCTCTTCAGCATCGAACGGGACACTCGCCTATGCCTGGAACGGCGCCATATGGCGGCTTGATCCCGGCGCGGGGGAACCTGTCCGTCTCTCGGTCACGATCGGTCAAGGCAACCTCTATGACACCACGTCCATTCGCGACGTGACCAGTGAGGTGACCCAGATGGCGATTGCCCCGGGCGGCAAGGAGATCGCCTTTGTGGCGCGTGGCGAAATCTTCGTCACCGGCTGGGACAGCAAGGTCACCCACCGCATTACCGACACGGCAGCCCAGGAGCGTGATCCGACATTTTCCGCCGATGGTCGCAGGCTTGCCTATGCCAGCGAGCGGACTGGCAGTTGGGACATTTACGAGACTGCGCTGAAAGAGGGCGACACCGGTGGTTTGTCGGCTCCGGTGGCGCTCGAGGAACACGCCCTGGTCGAGGACGGCGCAGATCTCTTCGCGCCAGCTTACGACCCCGAGGGAAAACGGATCGCCTATCTGCGCAATCGCACCGAATTGCGCGTTCAGGATCTTGCCACGGGCCAATCGCTCACCGTCCAGGCAGGCGACCAGACCTATTCCTACGATGATGGCGATCTTTCGCTGGAATGGAGCCCGGACGGACAGTGGCTCTTATCGCGAACCGGATATTTCAATACCTCGGAGATCGCGCTCATCGCAGCGGACGGCTTGGCAAGCCATAACCTCAGCCAGAACGGCTTCGTCGATCTCCAGCCGCACTTCAGTGATGATGGTTCAGCCGTGCTTTGGGTTTCGGATCGCTATGGCCTGCGCTCTACCGAGGGAAAATCTCAGGAAATGGATGTCATGGGGGTCTTTCTCACCCGCGATGGCTGGGAAAATCTTCATCAGACAGCGGCCGAGCGGAGCCGGTCTACCGGTCGCAGTGAAGCAACGGGCGATCAAAGGATCGTGCCGGAGCTGGATGGCATCCGCGAGCGGACGACAAGGTTGACGCCGCGCTCCGGAGATTATCCGAGCTACCGCCTCCTGAGCGACAACACATCCTTTGTCACGATCTCGCCGACACCCACTGGAACCGCCGAGGCACGGGTGCGCGACCTCACCAGCGGCGCTGACCGGAAGATATTCGAGATCCCGGCAGCCAATGTCTTTGCAGCAGAGATCGATCCGGAAGGAAAGGCGATCTTCGTCATGACGCCCGGCACGATCACGCGCTATGATCTGGCCAGCGGCGCATCGCAGGCGGTCGCCTATCACGCCGAAATCGACCGCAGCATCCGGTCCGAGGTCGATTACATCATTCGCTCCAACTGGCGTGCGACGGACCAGACCTTTTACCGGGACGACATGCAGGGCACCGACTGGAACGGGGTGCGCGATCACTATCTTGCCTTTGCACCCTATATTTCCCATTGGGAAGATCTCGCCGAACTGCTGGGCGAGATGGACGGCGAACTGAATGCCTCGCATCAGAATCCCAGCTATGCGGCAACCAACCCGCTGGCGGACGCAACGGGTGTGCTCGGGCTTTATTATGACGCCGACCATAGTGGCGAAGGCATGAAAATCCTTGAAGTCATGCCGGGCGGACCTTCAGATCGCAAGAACAGCCCTCTGGTCCCCGGGGCGACCATACTCGCAGTCGACGGCGCGCCCATCGCCGCCGACATGGGCATCGAGCGGCTGCTCAATCGCAAGGCCGGCAAGGAGGTTCGGCTCACTGTCGAGGCTGCAGATGGTGGCCAAAAGGTAGAGACGATCGTGACGCCGATCACGACTGCTGAGGAGTTTTCGCTGGCCTACCAACGCTGGGTCAACAAGCGCCGGTCCATGGTTCAGGAACTGTCCGGCGGGCGGTTGGGCTATATTCATCTCAGCCTGATGATGACCGATCCCTATCGCGCTGCCTTTGGCGACCTGTTCGGTCTTCATCCCGACGCTGAGGCCGTGGTCGTCGACATCAGGGCGAATGGCGGCGGCAACCTCCATGATGAGCTCATCATCATGCTCACGGGCTCGGCTGACGCCGTCAACAGGGCGCGCGACGGCCATGTGGTGACGCACTATCCGCTGGGACGGTGGGCAAAGCCCAGCATTCTGCTGCAGAATGCCGGCAGCTATTCGGACGCCTCGGTCTTTCCCATGCTCTACAAGAAGAAAGGTATCGGCAAGATCGTCGGCGATCGCACGCCCGGCACGGGCACGGCTGTCAGTGAAGTGCAGCAACTGCAATCAGGACTGCGCTACCGGGTGCCCGAACTCGGCTTTCAGCTTAATGATGGCACCTGGTTCGAGAACACCGAGATCGAGCCTGACATTCTGGTTCACAACGATCCCAATAGTGTTGCCGAAGGGCGCGACTCGCAGCTCGAAGCCGCTGTGAAGGCCATGCTGGAACAGTTGAAATAGTAAGGGGCGCACAAGGAGGAGATCGCGCGTGCTGGAAGACAAGACGGCCTCTGACACGAGCACCCGCATCATCCTGTCCCTGGTCACGCTCGTCCTCTGGACAGGCGTGACATTCTTCGGTGCCCAGCTTCTCTATCCGCCTGAGATTTCACTGGATGAGTTGATCTCGAGAAACATTGCCTGGCATATCCTGTTTGCCTGCATTCTGCTTTTGCTCGTGATCGTTTGGCGCGGATGGCGTGATATGGGTTTTCGCCATTCCAGACCCGGGACACTGCGGCTGCTCTGGCTACCCGCTGTTCTGATTGGTATTCTACTTGCCGCGGCCGTCCTCATCGGGCTTCCGCCTGTTGGCGTCATTGCGCTGCTCCTGGCAAATGCGCTTCTCGTTGGCTTTTCAGAAGAGGTGATGTTCCGGGGCATTCTCTATCGAGCCCTGCTCACGCGGTTTTCCATCTGGCCCGCAATTATCCTGACCACGGCCGGGTTCGGGGCTGTCCACGTCTTGAACGGTCTCATTACCGGAGATTTTGGAGCATCGACGATCCAGGCGCTGACCGCCGCGAGCACCGGCATTCTCCTGATCGCGATCCTGATCCGGACCGGCTCCATCTGGCCCTCGATCATCGTCCATGCGCTCTGGGATTGGGCCACTTTTCTTCTTATGCTGGCGGTCAAGGCCCAGGCGCCGATCACAGGCATGGAGCAGACGACGGAGGCCACCAGCCAATCGTCGCTCATCGGCCAGGTCGTCATTCCCGTCGCGGTGGTTCTGCCGGGCTTGCTCTATGGATTGTGGCTCCTGCGGGGAGTTCGAGGCACCGAACGTGGGAGTCTCTGATACAGTGACCGCTTTCCTCTCCCGGAATAGAGTTGTGGCTCGCCCTATCGCTGCTCAGCCATAAATCGAGAGTGGCGCGTTCTCTCTGTGGCCAATGTGGCCATAGGAGAACTGAAATGGGGATCTCACAATATGATCCTGGCGCACTGGGCCGACCGGCCTGGAACGCGGGCAAACAAGTTGGCGTAAAGAAGCCCTTGAAGCAGCGCCAAATCTGGGCAGTCCGCTTCTTCCTCGACCGTGAAGGAAGGATGCGAGATCGAGAGCTGTTCGATCTTGCCATCGACAGCAAGCTACGCGGTTGTGATCTGGTAAAGCTGAAAATCGGGACACTGGTCACAGGGCACGACGTTCGAACTCGTGCGATGGTCGTTCCGCAGAAGACTGGACGTCCCGTGCAGTTCGAAATTACGGCAGAGGTCAGAGCTAGTCTGCTTGCCGGGCATCAACAACGGGGCGGAACTGTCGATGACTATGCCCTTCCCAGTCGCGTCGACCAGGCTGACCATCTCAGCACTCGGCAATACGCCCGGCTGGTCGACGAGTGGGTGACGGCGATCGGGCTTCGTCGGGAGGATTACGGCATGCATTCCCTGCGGCGAACAAAGGCTGCGATGATCTACAAGGCCACCGGCAACCTTCGAGCGATCCAGATCCTGCTTGGCCACACCAAGATCGAGAACACAGTCGGATACCTCGGCGTCGACATTGAGGACGCACTGGAACTGGCCGAGCGGACTGAAATCTGACAGGCGTCTCACGTTCAGACTAAGGGCCGCTTCTGAGGGGCCAGATGTGATATGTCCGCTTCTGTTCCTCGCGCGGCAGAATCGGACAGTCTCCCCACGGCCCCCTTGTGGCCATCGATCGCGGGTCCCAGCCAGTTTTCTCCGCCTTCTGCGAACAGGACAGGTCGCATAGATAACAGCGACCGAGATCGTCCACGTTGTTGAGAAGACGCCACTTTTTCGTGCGGGAGATGGTCGCAGATTTGGATTGGAAAATCGGTCAAAGATGAATTTGGCTGGGGAACCTGGATTCGAACCAAGATTAACGGAGTCAGAGTCCGTCGTTCTACCGTTGAACTATTCCCCAGCAGGGGATCGCGGAAGCCGCGATCTGTCGGTGAGCGGGCTTATAAACAAAAAAAGATGCAGTTGCAAATAGCTGAAATCAAAAAAATGCGGTCTTTTTATCGAGCCCTCGATCGCGGCATGGGCGGCTGGGCGCCACGCGGAAAAACAGGTTGGCGAAAATCGCCTGCGCTGGTATGGTTTGCCCAACGAAAGCAATGGATCGCCAGCAGCATGCCTCAATGGCCTTGCGCGGCGAATAAGGACTTGAAAAGTGACAGACCCCGATCGCGGCCCGGTGCCGCAAGTCGAGGGGGCGTCGGCGGAAAAGCGTGCAAAGGGCCAGTCCCGACGCCGCAAGAAGGCCAAGCGGAAGGGGGCAATGCCGCCCGCCGCTCAGCCGCATTCCGTGGAGAATCGGGCTCAAGCGCCCGACTCGTCCGGACGTTCCGAAGCCGGTGACCACCGTGCAACCCGCAAGCGAAAGCGGCGTCGCAAGGGCGGTGCGGCCAAACTCAACCCATCATCGACGGAAGGCCAGGCTCAGTCTGCCGCGACAGCGCCAGCCCATGGTGACACGTCGAAACCGGAACAGAGCCCGGGCAAGAAGCGTCGCCGCAGTCGTAATCGCAAAAACCGCCATGTCCGGCCGCTGGCACCGGCAGGCGTCTCGCAGACCTCTGCAAGGTCGGGCGATGTCGCTGTAAAGGAGACACCGCAAGCACCAGACAGGGCGGAGCTGCCGGCAAGACGTCCATCCAGCCAGACTGCCGCACCGTTCCAAAGCGACCAGGATCTCTATGCCGCACTTGACCTGGGCACCAATAATTGCCGCCTGTTGATTGCAGCGCCCACCCGCCCGGGGCAGTTCCGTGTGGTCGATGCCTTTTCGCGTATCGTGCGCCTGGGTGAGGGGCTTGGCACATCGAGCAGGCTATCCGACGAGGCCATGGACCGTTCGGTCGAGGCGCTCAAGGTCTGTGCCGGCAAACTGGCAGGCCGCCCGATCCGCCGCATGCGCTTGATCGCAACAGAGGCCTGCCGCGCGGCAGAAAACGGCGAGCTGTTCCTCACCCGCGTGACCGAAGAAACCGGGCTCGAGCTTGAAATCATCAATCGCGAAACCGAGGCGCGTCTGGCCGTGTCCGGTTGTTCTTCGCTGGTTGGTCGTGAAGCGCGCTCTGTCGTGCTCTTCGATATCGGCGGCGGCTCGTCCGAGATCGCTGTTATTCGGATCGGCGACAATCGCTCCAGCCGGCTTGCCAATCACATTACCCACTGGACCTCGTTGCCGGTCGGTGTGGTCACGCTGTCGGAACGCCATGGCGGGCGAGACGTGACGCCCACGGTCTTCGAGGCCATGGTCTCGGAAGTGGCCGGCATGCTGGGCAAGTTCGAATCCCCGTCACCGCAAGACGATCCCCATCATGCGTCCGGTTTTCATTTGATCGGCACCTCCGGCACGGTGACGACACTTGCAGGCGTCCATCTCGATCTGCCGCGCTACGATCGCCGCCGGGTGGACGGGCTGTGGCTGTCGGATGACGAAGTCTCGGCCATGCAGGCAAAGCTTCTGTCCTGGGATTATGCCGGCCGTGCCGCCAATCCGTGCATCGGGCCGGATCGCGCCGATCTGGTGCTGGCCGGCTGTGCCATTCTGGAAGCCATCCGCAGGCGCTGGCCGTCGACCCGCATGCGGGTGGCCGACCGTGGCTTGCGTGAGGGTCTGCTGACCGACATGATGGCCGATGATGGAGTGTGGCGGCGCAATCGCCACCGCGTCAGACAATTCCGCGAGCGGGAGCATTGAGATGACCAAACCACCAGTGGCCAACAGCCGCACAGGCCGCAAGCTTGGCCAGCGGGTCAAGAAGGGCAAGCTCAAGGCCTCGTCCAGACGCTGGATCGAACGCCACATCAACGATCCCTATGTGCAGCGCGCCAAGCTCGAGGGCTACCGCGCCCGTGCCGCCTTCAAGCTGCTCGAAATTGACGAGAAGCACCAGATTTTGAAAGGTGCCAAGCGCATCATCGATCTGGGGGCGGCACCCGGCAGCTGGTCGCAGATCGCCGCCAAGGTCACCGATTCCACCGATGAGGATATCCGTGTCGCCGCCATCGACTTTCTGGAAATGGCACCGCTTCCCGGCGTCACCATCCTGCAGCTCGACTTTCTCGATGACGATGCGCCTAACCAGTTGAAGACGGCCATCGGTGGCGCACCCAACCTGGTGCTGTCGGATATGGCGGCCCCCACCACGGGTCACCACAAGACCGACCATTTGCGCACCATGCATCTGTGCGAGGTCGCCGCCTATTTCGCCATCGATGTTCTGGCGGTGGGTGGCCACTTCCTCGCCAAGACCTTCCAGGGCGGGACCGAGAAGGACCTGCTGGATCTGTTGAAGAAGAATTTCAAGCAGGTCATTCACGTGAAGCCCGGTGCCTCGCGGGCGGAATCGGTGGAGATGTTCCTGCTCGCCAAGGGCTTCAAGGGACGTCATCCCCATGCTGTCGAAGGTGAAGCCAGTGAAGAGGGAGCCTGAGGGGCAAGGGCGGGGGGCGACGACACGGCATGCTGTTATACATCACCCTTGGCACCAACGATCTGGAGCGGGCACGCCGGTTTTATGATCCGCTGTTGGCAACGCTTGGCTACAGCTTCATCCGGGGCGACGATACCGAGATCGGTTATGCCGGTGAAGGCGATACCCGCTGTCGGCTTTGGGTGACGAAACCCTTCGACGGCAAAGCGGCCACTTTCGGAAACGGCACTTCTATTGCGCTCGATGCGCCTGACCGCGCGGCCGTCGATGCCTTCTATGCAGCGGGCCTTGCCCATGGCGGAACGGATGAGGGGGCGCCGGGTCTGAGACCGTTTCACGCGCATTTCTACGCCTGTTATCTCCGCGATCCCGATGGCAACAAGCTGTCGGCGGTGTGCGAACGGTCGGTTTGAGCTTGCCGTCACCGGGCTATTTTATTTGACGGCGGTGTTGTCCTCAAGGGGATCGCGCAGATGACCGGAGACGGCCGAGCCTGCATTGCGGGCCAGCCCCAGCACCGGAATTGCAGCCAGCAGCGAAAGCCCCGCCACCACGGCAAAGGCCATATGGAAATCTCCCAGCTGAAGTTCGCCGCCGCGCAGATGCGTGCTGGTTTCCAGAATGGCTGCCGCCAGCGCCACGCCGAGCGCCAGACTGACCTGCTGCAAGACCGATGATGTCGATGTCGCCTGGCTTGCATCGTCGTCGCGCACATCGGCATAGCCAAGCGCATTGATGCCGGTAAAGAAGAACGAGCGGCAAAAGCCGGCGACCAGAAGGAAGGTCATGATCACGGCATAGGATGTGCCCGGCATGAAGAAGGCATTGGCCGCCGTGGTTGCAGCGCCCATGACGGCGGCCATCAGCAGAGTGGTTCGAAAACCGGCAGCCGCAAAGACGCGTTTGGCCATGAACTTGGTGGTGATTGCGCCGATCGCCCCGATAAAGGTGGTCATGCCCGACTGGAAGGGCGTGAGGCCAAACCCGATCTGCAGCATCAGCGGCATCAGGAAGGGAATGGCGCCGCCGGCGGTGCGGAAGATCGCGCCTGCCACCACGGCTGTGCGGAAGGTGGCATTGGAAAACAGGCTGAGCGCCAGAAGCGGCGCAGGGTGGCGCCGCGCATGCGCAACGTAAAGAAAGGCCGCCAGGAGACCGATCAGGGTCGCGCCGATACCGATGGCGGGCGGCAGCGCTGGCAGGCTGACGACAGACAGGCCAAAGACGATGCCGGATGCTGCGACACTGACATAGAAGAAGCCCAGGAGATCGATCGGCGGCGTTGCCCTTGACGGCACGTCCGGCAGGTAAAGCGATGCGAGCCAGATGCCGGCAAAGCCGATGGGCACATTGATCAGGAAAATCCAGTGCCAGCTGAAATAGGTGGTGATGAAACCGCCGATCGGCGGACCGGTCAGCGGCCCGACAAGGGCCGGGATGGTCAATAGCGCCATGGCCGACACCAGCTCGGAGCGCTGCGTCGTGCGCAAGAGAACCAGTCGCCCGACAGGCGTCATCATCGCCCCGCCCATGCCCTGCAGGAAGCGCGACAGGACGAAGAACAACAGCGAGCCAGACACCGCGCACAACACGGACCCGATGATGAACACCATGATGGCCAGACGGAAAATGCGTTTGGCGCCATACCTGTCCGCCATCCATCCGCTGACGGGAATGAAGATCGCCAGCGCCACCATATAGGCCGTCAGCGCCAGCTTCAGCGTGATCGGCCCCACCTGAAGATCGGCGGCAATGGCCGGCAAGGCAGTGGCGATCACGGTCGAGTCCATCTGCTCCATGAAAAGTGCGACGGCAAGAATGAGTGGAACAATGCGGTTCATGGATGAAGGCAAAACCATTTGCGGGCGGATCGTTGCGACCTTCTAGACCCAAGCTGTCCTTCTGCCAATGCGGGATCTCTCATTTGAGGCGTTGCTGAATATGTGTCCCGCGCGGCCGCATCTATGCCGTTGATCAAAACGTGATCGGGCAACCATCACGTCTGTGTGAGACGCGGCAAAAGCGGTCTTGCGGTTGGAACGGCTTTGAAGCTCTGATCGTTACCCATGGATTGAATCAAGAACGGAGGACGCGATGTTTACATTGAACCGCAGAACGATGCTCGGTGGAGCGGGGCTTGCAGCACTGTCTGCGCCCATGCTGATGACCCGGGCAGCCTTTGCGCAAGGGGCCACGAGTTCCGCCAATATCGACCACGCCATGCCGCCCGAAACCCATAGGTTCAAGGTCGGCACTTTCGATATCGTCGTGGTCAAGGATGGGGCAAAAGCGTTTGAAGACCCGGGCAAGACCTTCGGCACCGACCAGCCTGAGGAAAAGGTCGCCGAGTTGCTGGAAGCCAATTTCCTGCCCACGGACCAGTTCGTCAACAGCTTCTCGCCCGTGCTGGTCAATACCGGCTCGGAGGTCGTTCTGTTTGACACAGGTCTCGGTGAAGGTGCCCGCGCAGGCGGGATGGGCCGTCTGACCGAAGGGTTGATGGCCGCGGGCTATGCGCCGGAGGATGTCTCCATCGTCGTCATTACCCACATGCATGGCGACCATATCGGAGGCCTGATGGAGAAGGGCGCGCCCGCTTTCCCCAATGCGCGCTACGTGACCGGCCAGAAGGAATATGATTTCTGGGTCGATCCGGCCCGCGAGGGAACCGCTGCCGAAGGTGGTCACAAGTCTGTGCTGGAAAAGGTAAAGCCGCTCGCCGAGAAGATGACCTTCATCAAGGGCGGAGACGATGTCGTCACCGGCATATCCGGCATGGATGCCTTTGGCCACACGCCGGGTCACATGATCTATCGGCTGGAATCGGATGGGCGTCAGCTGTTGCTGACGGCAGACACGGCCAACCATTTCGTGCTGTCGTTACAGCGTCCCGATTGGGAGGTGCGCTTCGATATGGACAAGACAGCCGCTGCCGAAAGCCGCAAGAACGTGTTCGATATGGTCGCCAATGACCGGATGGCCTTCCTGGGCTACCACATGCCGTTCCCGGCTGCGGGCTATGTCGAGCCGCTCGACACCGGTTACCGTTTTGTGCCGAAGAGCTATCAGTTCGAAATCTGATCGCGAAGGGAGCCCGGTCGTCAGCGGCCGGGCTCGACGCCTGTCAGGCGAGGAGTTCTTCTGTCGCCTTGTGAAGGAGTTCGTCCAGCCGGGTTGTGATTTCCTGATCATCGACCAGCACGCCGGCGGCGGCCAGATCGCGCTGCAGCTTTTCCAGCAGCCGGCGCGGTTCATTGACCTGATATGTCGCGAGATCGCGGGCATAGGTGTCGGCATCATTGAGCCCGATGACATTGGCAGCCCAGCGGCCCATCATCGCATTGCGACGCGCATGCGCCTTGAACATGAGTTCCTGTTGATGTGCAAATTGGTTTTCGAGCGCTTTGGCGCGCTTTCTCAGTGCAGTCATAACCAGTCCCCGTTTCTTGTTGTCGTTATCGGTCCCCTTTGATCGACCGTACGCAAAGCCTAGCCGAGACCCATTCAGGCTCCGTCTATTCGATCCCTAAAATTTTAGCGATAAGGCACGGTTCTCAGGCCTTTTTTGGTATCTGGGGATGGTGGCGCCCAGCAAGCGGTGGAAAGCGTTTTGCTATTCCCTTCCTGTCATAGACGTGTTACCAGCCCTCGCCAACTTCCAAGCAAAATGCAGGAAAGTGAACCGGACGATCAGTCGCGGAGCGGACCCTGCATTTCCCAAGACGAGGAATTTTGGCATGGCACGCATAGTAGAGACTGCAACAGGCGCAGAAGCGCTGACCTTCGACGATGTTCTCCTTCAACCGGGACATTCGGAAGTCATGCCGGGCCAGACCGACATCTCCACCCGCGTTGCAAAAGACATCGACCTTTCCCTGCCGATCATCTCGTCTGCGATGGACACGGTCACTGAAAGCCGGCTTGCGATTGCCATGGCGCAATCGGGTGGCATGGGCGTTATCCACCGTAACCTGACACCAGCCGAACAGGCCGAGGAAGTTCGCCAGGTCAAGAAGTTCGAAAGCGGCATGGTGGTCAATCCCGTCACCATCGGTCCGAATGCGACGCTGGCTGAAGCGCTGTCGCTGATGAAGGCGCATGGCATTTCCGGTATTCCTGTCGTCGAAGGTGACAGCCGTCCCGGCAAGCTCGTCGGCATTCTCACCAACCGCGATGTGCGCTTTGCCTCCAATCCGGATCAGAAGATCTATGAACTGATGACAAAGGAGAACCTGATCACGGTCAACGAAAGCGTTGATCAGCAGGAGGCCAAGCGTCTGCTCCATACCCATCGCATCGAAAAGCTGGTGGTGATCGACAGTGAACGCCGTTGCATCGGCCTGATCACCGTCAAGGACATTGAAAAGAGCCAGCTCAACCCCAACGCCGCCAAGGATGCCCAGGGCCGCCTTCGCGTTGCTGCCGCCATTTCCACGGGCGACGACGGCCGCGAACGCGCCGAGCGCCTGATCGATGCCGGTGTGGACGTGATCGTTGTCGATACCGCCCACGGTCATTCGCAAAAGGTTCTGGATGCCGTTCTGGCAACCAAGCGCATGTCGAACGCCGTGCGCATCATCGCCGGCAATGTGGCAACGGCAGAAGGCACAAGAGCTTTGATCGATGCCGGTGCAGATTGCATCAAGGTCGGCATCGGCCCCGGCTCGATCTGCACCACACGCGTGGTTGCAGGCGTTGGCGTTCCGCAGCTGGCAGCCGTCATGGCTGCTGCGGAAGAAGGTGCAAAGCACGGTATTCCGGTGATCGCCGATGGCGGTATCAAATTCTCCGGCGACATGGCCAAGGCGATCGCTGCCGGCGCATCCGCCGTCATGGTCGGTTCGCTTCTGGCCGGCACCGATGAAAGCCCGGGCGAAGTCTATCTCTATCAGGGCCGTTCGTTCAAAGCCTATCGCGGCATGGGCTCCGTCGGTGCCATGGCACGCGGCTCCGCTGACCGCTACTTCCAGGCCGAAGTGCGCGATACGTTGAAGCTGGTGCCGGAAGGCATTGAAGGTCAGGTCCCCTACAAGGGACCTGTATCGGCTGTTCTGCATCAGCTCGCCGGCGGTCTGAAGGCTGCCATGGGCTATGTCGGCGGCAAGGACATCAAGGACTTCCAGGAGAAGGCCACCTTCGTTCGCATTTCCGGTGCTGGCCTGCGCGAAAGCCATCCGCATGGCGTGACCATCACCCGCGAAAGCCCCAACTATCCGGGCGCATGATCCTCTGATATTGACAAGGCCCGTCTGCACGCGTTGCAGGCGGGCCTTTTTGCGTCTTCAGTTTGAGTTGGGTATTTTCAATGACCGGATTTGAGATTTTCTGGCCGATCCTGGCCCAGGTGTTTCTCGTCTACACGCTCTACGGACTGCTGCGCCTGCGCCGGGTCAAGCTGCGCGGCGATGGCAAGCTTACCGAGGAGGCCACCGGTTCAGGCGCGGGCGAACCGCCCGAAAGCCAGAATGTGAAGCGGTGTATCGCCAATCAATTCGAAGCGCCGGTTCTGTTTTATCTGTGTTGTGTGCTGCTTTATATCGCCGAGGCGGATTCCCTGCCCGCCGTTGTGCTTGCCTGGGTCTTCGTGGCGACCCGCTATGCGCATGCCTTCGTCATGGTCACCAGCAACCGGCAGTCGCTGCGCTATCCGGCCTTTCTGGTCGGCTTTGCAACCATGGGCCTGATGTGGATCTGGCTTGGTGTCTGGATGGTCAATTCGTAAGCTGGCCGCATCCCGGTCATGGAGCCTTGGTCTGCGGGGGCGGTTTGATAGCCGCATAAGACTGCTGGCACGCGGCATGAAAGACGGTAACGGGAAATTGTAGGATCGGGCTGCGCAACTGTCATAATGTAGGGTCAGAATGGTTCAGGGTCGTTCGGACACCACAGGGAGGATATCATGGACAAGCCGAAGGTCACTCAGGCGATGATTGCCGCCTATGACGAATACACGCATCTGACGCTGGATAGGCGCGGGTTCATGGAAAAGCTGACCATGCTGGCAGGGTCAGGTGCGGCAGCTGCCGCCGTTGCCCCATTGCTGGCCGCCAGCAAGGCCAAGGCGGCCATGGTCTCCGAGGGCGATGACCGGCTGACGGCTGACAATATCACCTGGCCCGGTGCCGATGGTGTCGAGATGAAGGGCTATCTGGTAATGCCGAAGGATCGGATAGCACCGATGCCCGGCGTCATGGTCATTCACGAAAACCGTGGGCTCAACCCGCATATTCGCGATGTGGCCCGTCGTCTGGCGCTGGAGGGGTTCGTGGCGCTGGCTCCGGACTTCCTGTCGCCCAATGGCGGCACGCCCGAGAACGAAGATCAGGCCCGCGAAATGTTCTCCACGCTCGACATGGGCGTGACCGTCGACAATGCCACCGCCACCCGCGCCTTTCTGGCGAAGAACGATGCGGTCAACGGCAAGGTCGGTGCCATCGGTTTTTGCTGGGGCGGCGGCATGGTCAACCGGCTGGCGGTTGCCGATCCTGATCTGGGTGCCGGCGTTGCCTATTACGGCGCACAGCCCACGGGAGCGGATGTGGCCAAGATCGAGGCGCCATTATTGCTGCACTATGCCGGCCTCGACGACCGCATCAATGCCGGTATCGACGCTTACAAGGCAGCGTTGGATAGCAATCAGAAAACCTATGAAATCTTTGTCTATGACGGTGTCAATCACGCGTTCAACAATGACACCTCGTCGGCCCGCTATGACAAGGCGGCAAGCGATTTGGCATGGTCGCGCACGGTTGAGTTCCTGAAGTCCAATCTCGATTAGGCAGGGTCTGGCCGGCACCGTGCCGGCTGCAGATGGTCTTTCGGATCCGGTTGAAAGGGTGGCGAGATTGTTTCGCCACCTTTTTTGTTTTTGCCCAAACGCCGATGGACGAAATTTAATCTGAAGATCGCGCGATTAAACTAGAGAAGTGACGGATCGGGACCCATATATGTTGCAGTGCCGCATGGAGTTGTCCGATGTCAGAACGTCCAGAACAGAATGTCTTCGTCCTGCAAGGTGGTGGTGCACTGGGCGCTTATCAGGCCGGTGCCTTCGAAGCTCTCCATCAACAGGGTGTCGAACCCTCCTGGCTGGCGGGCATCTCGATCGGGGCGATCAATTCCGCAATCATAGCCGGTAGCCCCTACGAAAAACGGGTCGAGAACCTCAGGTCTTTCTGGGACATGGTATCGTCCGGCATCAGCTCGACCTTTGCTCCACATGATCCGGCAATGCGCCGTCAGTTCAATTCTCAGTCCGCATTGATGTCAGCGGTCACCGGCGTGCCCGGTTTCTTTTCACCCAGGCTCTATACACCGTATCAGCTGGCGCTGAACCCTGACAGCCTGATCAGCTTTTACGATACCGAGCCTTTGCTGCAAACGCTGGAAAATCTCGTCGACTTCGATCTGCTGAATGATGGAAAAACGCGTGTCAGCTTAGGAGCTGTGAATGTGACATCGGGCAATTTTGCCTATTTCGACACGATGCGCACCCAGATCACGGCACGCCATATTGCTGCCTCCGGTGCCTTGCCACCCGGCTTTCCGCCGATCGAGATCGACGGCCATCATTATTGGGATGGCGGCCTCGTCTCCAACACGCCGCTTCAATATGTGCTGGCAGCGACCGGCATCGAAACGGATCTCTGCATTTTCCAGGTTGATCTGTTCAGTGCGCGTGGTGCCATGCCGAAGGATCAGCTCGAGGTCGAGAGCCGCACCAAGGAAATTCGTTATTCCTCGCGGACGCGCATGAATACCAACGAGTTTGCCAAGAAACAGCTGGCCCGGCGCGCCGCCAATCGCCTCCTCGACAAGCTTCCGGCTGAATTCGAGGACGATGACGATGTGCGTCTGCTGCGTTCTCTCGGTATCGACTACGACGTGACGATTGTCCATCTCATCCACCGCCGTGCGGCGGCGTCATTTCACGCCAGCGACGCCGAGTTTTCCCGCGCCTCCATCACCGATCACTGGAAGGCCGGCTACGACAATGTGATGACCACGCTCAAGCATCCTCGCTGGAAGGGAAGAGGCCGTCCCAAAGACGGCATCCAGATTTTCGATCTTGCCGGACATGACGAAGACCGGCACTAACTGCCGGACGCAAGACGCTGCCAGCGCTCGATGCGCCGACCGTCCTGCCATCCGGCGCCAAAGGAGCATGACGATGAAACTGCAAGGAAAAGTCTGCCTCATCACCGGGGCCGCAAGCGGCATCGGAGCCGCTATCGCCAAGCGTTACGTGGAGGAGGGTGCCAAGGTCGTGATCGCCGACCTCAAGGCCGATGCCGCGAACGCCAAGGCCAGGGAACTGACCGATATGGGCCCGGGCGAGGCCATGGGCGTGGTGATGGATGTCACCGATGAAGACGCCGTCAATGCCGGTATCGCCAAGACGGTCGAGACCTGGGGCTCAATCGACGTTCTCGTGTCCAATGCCGGAATTCAGATCGTCTATCCAATCGAGGATTTCCCCTTTTCCGACTGGAAGAAGATGCTCGCCATTCATCTCGATGGTGCCTTTCTGACCACCAAGGCCTGCATGCCGCATATGAAGAAGCAGGGCGGCGGCGCCGTCATCTATATGGGCTCGGTTCACTCCCACGAGGCTTCGCCACTGAAATCGGCCTATGTCACGGCCAAGCATGGCCTGTTGGGGCTTGCCCGCGTGGTCGCCAAGGAAGGCGGCAAATACGGCGTGCGTTCCAATGTCATCTGCCCTGGCTTTGTGCGCACTCCGCTCGTTGAAAAGCAGATCCCCGAACAGGCCAAGGAACTCGGCATTTCCGAGGACGAAGTCGTCAAGAAGGTGATGCTGGGCGAAACGGTCGATGGTGAATTCACCACCGTCGAGGATGTCGCCGAGGTCGCGCTGATGTTTGCCGATTTCAAGACCAACGCCCTGACCGGTCAGTCACTGCCTGTCAGCCACGGCTGGTTCATGCAGTAACGGCAGGCATGGCGTCCACCTGAGTGCGGGCAGACGCGCAAAGCGTCGCAGCGCTGCGGATGATCGCCTTTGCCAGTGCATCCATATCCTGGCGTCGCGTATTGGAGCGACGCCAGATCAATCCAATCTCACGGGTCGGTTCCGGATCTGCAAAGGGCACAATGCGGATCGCATTACGCGGTGTTTCCGTTTTCAACGCAATTTCCGGGATCAGCGTCATGCCCATGTCGTGCGATACCATCTGCAACAGCGTGGTCATCGACGTTGCCCCGAAATTGACAAGGCTGCGTTTGCTGGCTGTCTGGCAGACCGCAAGCGCCTGATCTCGCAGGCAATGGCCCTCTTCAAGCAATAGCAGCCGGTTCGGATCGACCTGCGCTTCGGTAAGCGGCGACATCAGCACATCCTCTTCATTGCTGGCGACGGCCATGAAAAAGCGGTCTGTGAACAAAGGCCTTGCTTGCAGCGTATCGCCCTCCAGCGGCAGGGCGGCGACGACCGCATCAAGCCGGCCCTCCAGAAGATCTTCGCGCAGTCTGTCGGTGACCGTTTCCTTCAATTCGATCTCGATGCCGGGATAATGCGCCTTCAGATGCGGAACCAGTTGCGGCACCAGATAGGGGGCGACGGTCGGGATGACGCCGAGACGGATCAAGCCCTCCAGAATGCCGCTCTGCTGGCGCGCGGCTTCCTCGAGCCTGTCAATCCCTCCCAGCACCGTTCGCACATGCTGCAACACTTCAAGCCCCTTGGCCGTCAGCAAGGTATTGTTGCGCGTGCGCTCCACGAGCACAACGCCCAGATGCCGCTCCATTTCCTGAATTTGCGCCGACAGGGCCGGTTGGCTGACATGGGCAAGCGCTGCCGCCTTGCCGAAGTGCAGGGTGGTCGCCAGGGCATCGAAATAGCGCATTTGACGAATGGTAAGCATGATAGGAATATCTTATCGATATTCCCATTAAATACAATTGGAGATTATGGATGTGCTGGAGGATAGTGCTGACCAAGCCTCATGAAGGCGGCAGCGACTGGAGGAAAAAATGGACGCGAAGCTCAAAGAAATTAACGACAGTGTAGCCACCTGTCCCGTAGCGCATGTCAGCAATGGCGGTCGCTCCAACCGCGACTGGTGGCCCAACCAGCTTAATCTCAAGGTTCTGCACCAGCATTCGGCGCTGTCCGATCCGATGGGCGAGGACTTCAATTACGCCGAAGAATTCAAGAAACTCGACCTGCAGGCGCTGAAGCAGGATCTCTACGCGTTGATGACCGACAGCCAGGAATGGTGGCCCGCCGATTTCGGCCACTATGGACCGCTGTTCATCCGCATGGCCTGGCACAGTGCCGGCACCTATCGCACCGGCGATGGACGTGGAGGCGCCGGAGGCGGCCAACAGCGTTTTGCCCCACTCAACAGCTGGCCGGATAACGCCAATCTCGATAAGGCCCGCCGGCTGCTATGGCCGATCAAGCAGAAATACGGCAACCAGATCTCCTGGGCCGATCTGATGATCCTCACCGGCAATTGCGCGCTGGAATCGATGGGTTTCAAGACCTTCGGCTTTGCCGGCGGACGTCCCGATACCTGGGAGCCGGAAGAAGATGTTTACTGGGGCAAGGAAGACACCTGGCTCGGCGACAAGCGCTATTCCGGCGAGCGCGATCTGGAAAACCCGCTGGCCGCCGTGCAGATGGGCCTCATCTACGTGAACCCGGAAGGCCCGAACGGCAATCCCGATCCGCTGGCCGCAGCACGTGATATCCGCGATACATTTGCCCGTATGGCCATGAATGACGAAGAGACCGTCGCGCTGATCGCCGGCGGCCACACCTTCGGCAAAACCCATGGCGCGGGCGATGCGGCTCTGGTTGGCATTGAACCGGAAGGTGCCGATGTCGGCGAGATGGGTCTTGGCTGGCGCAGCAGCTATGGTACCGGGAAAGGTGGCGATGCCATCACCAGTGGTCTCGAAGTCATCTGGACCACGACGCCGACCAAATGGAGCAACAACTTCTTCGAAAATCTGTTCGGCTTTGACTGGGAACTGACCAAGAGCCCGGCCGGGGCCCATCAGTGGACACCCAAGCAGGGGGGCGGGGCGGGAACCGTTCCGGATGCGCACAACCCCACCAAGAGCCACGCGCCGGCCATGTTGACCACCGACCTCGCACTGCGCTTCGATCCCGACTACGAAAAGGTATCGCGCCGCTTCTTCGAGAACCCGGATCTGTTTGCCGATGCATTTGCGCGCGCCTGGTTCAAGCTCACCCACCGCGATATGGGGCCAAAAGCCCGTTATCTCGGCCCGGAAGTGCCGGCTGAAGACCTGATCTGGCAGGATCCGATCCCGGCCGTCGATCACCCGCTGATCGATGCCACGGATGTCGCCGATCTCAAGGCGAAGATACTGGCGACCGGTTTGACCGTGTCGGAACTCGTTTCCACCGCCTGGGCATCTGCCTCGACATTCCGCGGCTCCGACAAGCGCGGTGGTGCCAATGGTGCGCGTATTCGTCTGGCACCGCAAAAGGACTGGGAAGCAAACCAGCCGGAACAACTCGCCAGGGTGCTGGCCAAGCTGGAAGAGGTCCAGACTGCCTTCAACAGCGCACAGACGGGCGGAAAGAAGGTCTCTCTGGCCGATCTCATCGTTTTGGGTGGCGGTGCTGCGATCGAACAGGCAGCGCGAGACGGCGGCCACAACCTGTCGGTGCCGTTTGCGCCGGGCAGGGCCGATGCAAGTCAGGAGCAGACGGATATCGAGGCTTTCGATGTTCTTGAGCCAGTCGCCGACGGCTTCCGCAACTATCAGCCTGAAAAATACACTATCCCGTCCGAGGCACTGCTGGTCGACAAGGCACAGCTTCTGACGCTCACAGCACCGGAAATGACGGCCCTTCTGGGCGGTCTGCGAGCGCTGGGCAATACGGTGGGCGGCGATACACGCGGCGTTCTGACGAGCCGTCCAGGTGTTCTCAGCAATGACTTCTTCGTCAACCTTCTGGATATGTCCGTCGAGTGGAAGCCATTGTCTTCGGACCAGACCGAGTTCGAAGCCCGCGACCGCAAGACGGGTGAGGTGAAGTGGAAGGGAACGCGCGCCGATCTCGTCTTCGGGTCCAACTCTCAACTGCGCGCCATCGCCGAAGTCTATGGTCAGGCAGACGCGCAGTCGCGCTTTGCCAAGGACTTTGTTGCTGCCTGGGCCAAGGTTATGAACGCCGATCGTTTCGATCTGGCCTGATCCGCCTCAGGCCGGGAATGGGTGGCAGCGCGAACCTTAAGGTCACGCGCTGCCACTTGTTGATCGCAGCATGGATCTCGATCCGGCAAGCCGGGGCAAACGCCCCGGTTTTTTGCGATTCGGAATAGGAAAAAATAGAACGAATTTTTTCAGAGATCGTGAAAGATCAGGGGCTTATGGTCCGCGCCATGAAATCGGACAGGTTCGTTGTGGCCTGGGGAGAGTGATGGCTGAACAGGGCAAGGAGGCAAATCGCCTCCGTCAACGCAAGACACCGAGGCAGGAGCGCAGCATCCAGCGACTGGAGGCTATCCTCGATGCTGTGCGCCGTCTGATCGTCGCCAACGGGATTGGCAACCTCAAGATGACGGAGATTGCCGCCGAGGCCGGCATCCCGATCGGCTCGCTTTATCAGTTCTTTCCTGAAAAAGCCGCGGTCATCAGGGCACTGCACGATGATCTGACCACGCGCGTTGAAAGAGGAACGGAACAGACATTCGCCGAAATTCGCTCGATCGATGCGGCGGAAAACCTGATCACACAGAGCGTCGACAGGTTCTATGAGAGCTTCCGTGAAAACGCGATCTATCTGAGTGTCTGGCGCGCTGCCGTGTCGGATCGGGATCTCGAGCCGCTGAACCGTCTGCATTTCGAACGCATGGCGGCGATCCTCAGCAGGGTCCTCCTGCCATTGCTGCCCCCCGGTTTTCAAGGGGATTTCGAGATGCGCCTGACACAGATGGTCCACCTGTCCGGCAGCGTGGTGCGCTTCGCCCTGTCGGCCGATGAGGCAACAGCGCGTCGCGCACTTCAAGAGTGGAAACGCACGGTAAAGCTCACCTTGTTCACGCTTTAAAAGGGCCAGACCGGGCCTTACCAGCCCGGCTGCATCTGACTTGGTCTCTGCCGAGCCTGCTGGCGCGGATAGGTTCTGACATCCGCATCCAGTTCGTCATCCACCACATCTGCCGGCGTAATATTGTCGAGACAGGCGGTAATGTGATCGGTAATCGCATTGGCCAGCGATGGCAGGAGACCTGGCCGCTTCATCAGACCGATCTGGACCGGTGGCAGCGGTGGAAAACCATCGCTGGATGTCAGCACTTTCATGCCGGAGCGCAGCGCCGATTCTGGCAGAACAGAGACGGCCAGCCCGGCCAGAACAGCCGCTGCCACCACGGTCGACGACCAGCTGGTAAAGAGGATCTGGTAATCGCGCCCGTCGGCATCGAGCGACGAGCAGGCGAGCTGGCGCCAGTTGCAGTCACGCCGTCCCACGGCCAGCGGAACCGGCGCATCATCCTTTAAAGGATGGTTGGCGGAGGCGACCCAGCAAAGCGGCTCGGTGCGCACCACATCGGATGTGCGTGCCTGCGGATTGTGGGTCACAAGGGCGATATCCAGCTCGCCGCGCGCCATCTTCTCGGCCAGATCCACCGAAGGCTCGCAGGCGATATAGAGTTCCACATTGGGATTGGTCTTGGCAAAGCGTCCGATGATTTCGGGCATGTAGCGGTCGGCATAATCGTCGGGTGTGCCGATCCTGAGCGTACCTTCCAGTCGATTGTCGTCAAAGGCGGCAATCGCTTCGGAGTTCAGCCGGATAATGCGTCGGGCGTAGTTCAGGAGCTTTTCACCTTCGGATGTCAGCCGGTTGCCGCGTCCGTCCTTCTGGAACAGCTGCTTGCCGATCCGCTCCTCAAGCCGGCGCATCTGCATCGACACCGCCGATTGGGTCTTGAACACACGGCCAGCGGCCTTGGTGAAGCTACCGGTATCTACAATGGCAACGAAGGTATGAAGCTGGTCGATATCGAGCGGATTGGCCATGGCGAATATCCATCAGATTGTTTGATAATTACTATTAAAAACATTCGTTGGACTGATCAATGACTTTTTGAGACCTTCTGCGTGCAAACAGCACAACGCAGAACCCCTGCACCCGCCGCCGGTTCGAGGCACCTTTCCCATGTCGGGCAAGGGGTGAAGCCTTGCGCCTGAGGACAAGGAATTAAGCCATGACCATGAATGTAAGAGCAATCGATTATGATCTGCCAAAGCAGGTCCGCCCGTCGCTTTTCGCAAGCATCGGCGCGCTGGTATCCACGTTCCGGCGTCTGATCGAAAACCGCAGCGCGGTGATGCAACTGTCGGAACTTGATGATGCTCATCTCGCCGACATCGGCCTGACACGGCAGGACCTGAAGCGGGTCATCAACACGGCCGGTCTCTTGGACGACCCTTCGCGCATGCTCGCCAATGCGGCATGCACAAGCGGGCGCCATATCCGTCGCAGCTGAACAGATTTCTTTCCATCCCCGCAGGGTGATGTTTAACGCCCTGCCGCTTGCCCGATGAAACCGTCTTTCATCGGGCATTTTTTATGCGCGGAGAGAAATCGTCAGTCCTTGGAAGGCTTCGCCTTGCCGGCTTTTGAAGGTGAGGACCCAGCCTTGCCTTCCCCGACCTTCATATAGGTGTCGAGGATCTGCTCCATGTTCTTCTGGTAGCTTTTCTGCACTTCCAGGCCGCTATCGAACATCGAGTTCATCATCTCCGAGAACGGATTGGCAGCAGCACCGTCCTGCGGCTCGGCGTCCCCTGGCGCTGCATCCGGTGTCGAGGGCTCGGCAGGCTTTGCGCCATTGGCTGGCATCATGTCCTGGAAAGCTTTCATGAACGGATTGTCCATGAACGGGTTTGCACCTGCCTGTGGCTTGGTGCTGCCAGCCATCATGTCCTGAAACGCCTTGGTAAAGGGATTGTCGAAGAAATTGGCGGGCTCCGGAGCCTTTGCCTTGGGCGAAAAGCCGGTGCTTTCCAGCCATTGCTGCATCATCTGGCCCATTGGCGAATTGGTGAAGGCGTCGGAGCCGTTTTGCATCTGGCCTGTGGCCTGCTTGAACAGGCCGCCCATGATCGCATCGGCCATTGCCGGCATCATCTGTTTCAGCACGTCCTGGCCAATTCCCGTCATCTGCGCGGCCTGAGCGGCAATGGCGCGAGAGACCTCCTTTGATCCGAACAGGGTTTCCAGCACATTGTTGCCATCGGCCATACCCTGCGGCGTGAAGGCCTTGTTCATGTCCTCGAAATATTTGGCATAATTGCCGGAGGTCATGGATGACAGCAGGGCGGAGAAATCCATCGGGTTGGAAGCATTGCGCTTGAAGCCGGAAGAAAAGGCCGGCATCAGCGCTGCCATGGCCTTGGTTGTCTGTTCCTGCGCAAGATTGAATTGCTTGGCCATGGCTTCCATGGCGGTGCCGTTCTGCGCACGCATCATCATTTCGAATAGTGGCAGCATCGGCTTTCCTTCCCGGTCAGTGCAAGTCGTCTAACGACCACTATATCCGGAAAAAGCGTAACGCAAACCGCTTTCTAGCGAGAATGGACAACGCCGGGTGGTAATCCCCGATTCATCGGGGAAACGGCGGTTTCGATATGCCTAATATTGATATTCGGCAAAAACAGGCTCGACCGACTGGTTCCAGCGACCGTTATAGAGCATCAGCAGATCGTCGGCGAGAGTGGCCTTCTTGGCAATGATCTCGTCCAGCGAGGCCAGGAAAACGCTTTCATCCTCGCCTTCGCTGTTGAGCCGTGCTCGTGCCTTCAGACCGGCCCGTGAAATGCCGATGACTTCACGGGCAAGATCGAACAGACCACGACCGGCGATCTCTGCGTGAAGACCCTTGGCCGGCACGGCATTGCGAAGCGCAATCACGTCGGCATGCGTCCAGTCCTTTGTGAGCGCATCGGCTGCATCGAGAGCGGTCTGGTTATAAAGCAGCCCCACCCAGAAGGCAGACAGCGCACAGATGCGCCGCCAGGGGCCGCCATCGGCCCCGCGCATTTCCAGGAAGCGCTTCAGGCGCACATCCGGAAACAGGGTGGAGAGATGGTTGGTCCAGTCACCCATTGTGGGTTCCCAAGCGGCAAGCTCGCCCTTCAGCGCGCCGTTCATGAACTGGCGGAAGGTCACATGGGTACAGTCGTGATATTTGCCGTCGCGCACGACGAAATACATCGGAATGTCGAGTGCCCATTCCACATAGTCGGCAAAGCCGAAATCGTCATTCAGCGTAAAGGGCGGAATGCCGGCGCGGGCATTGTCGGTATCGCGCCAGATCTCGCCACGCCAGGACACCAGTCCGTTGGGCTTGCCTTCCGTAAACGGCGAGGAGGCAAACAGCGCGGTCGCCAGCGCTTGCAGCTTCATCGAAACGCGCATCTTGCGGCGCATATCGGCTTCAGAGGAAAAGTCGAGATTCACCTGGATCGTGCAGGTGCGATACATCATGTCCAGCCCCATGCTACCGACCTTCGGCATGAAGCGGGTCATGATCTCGTAGCGCGACTTCGGCATGCGCGGCGTTTCGTCGAACGTCCACTTGGGGCTGCCGCCGATGCCGAGGAAGCGGATGCCCATGGGCTCTGCCACTTCCCGCAGCATGGCCAGATGCTGGTTGGATTCCTTGCAGGTCTCGTGCAGCGTTTCCACCGGCGCGCCGGAAAGCTCGAACTGTCCGCCAGGCTCGATCGAGATCGCGCCCTGTCCATGGGTTTCGGCAAGCCCGATGATATTGGCGCCGTCCATGATCGGATCCCAGCCGAGACGCTGGCCCATGCCGCTCAAAAGCGCGGAAATGCTGTCGTTGCCGTAATAGGGGACCGGCGAGTTGTCGGCTGTGAAAAACGCGAATTTCTCATGCTCGGTGCCGATGCGGAACTGAGCTTCAGGCTTGCAGCCTTCGGCCAGATATTCGCTCAGGTCCTGGACGGAGCCAATCGGCGTATCGTCGGTGGTGTCACGAGCCATGAGGTAAACCTTGTATTGAATGCCGTCGGATTGTCGCCAGGATTGGCAGGCTGATTGGACCGGATTTACGTGGTGCGCAAGTCAATTTGTTTCAAGCGCAGATCAATGTTGCGAATACGAGCGCAGTTTCAACGGACTGTTACGGAGAAAAATCTAGCGCCAGTCGCCAATTGCGGCCTGCACGACGGCAAGGGCTGCCACGGCTGCGGTATCTGCGCGCAGGATGCGCGGACCGAGCGGAATGGGTGTTACATAGTCGAGATCGCGCAATATCTGCCGCTCCTCATCCGAAAAACCACCCTCCGGGCCAACCAGGAGCGCAATGGACTGAGCCTGGATGGTGGAAAGGGCAGGAAGCGGGTTTTGGGTGCTGCTGTCCTCGTCGCAGAAGATCAGCTGCCGATCGGCGGGCCAGCCATCGAGAACGTCTCTGAGCTTGCGCACCGGCTCCACCGTCGGAATGGAGAGAATGCCGCATTGCTCGGCTGCCTCTATGGCGTTGGCCTGAAGGCGCTCGATACTGTTGATCTTGCCCTGCACATGTTGCGTCATGACCGGCTGCAGCACACCGGCACCCATTTCAACGGCCTTTTGTACCAGATAGTCGAGCCGCCCGACCTTGAGCGGCGCAAACAGGAAATGCAATGCGCTGTCTTCCGGCTGCGGTCGCGTCTGCGTCTCGGCAACCAGGGTGATCTTCTTGCGCGAGGGAAATGTCAGGCGCGCCGACCATTCGCCGTCGCGACCGTTAAACAGCAGGATCTCTGCCCCTTCGGTCATCCGCAACACATTGGCGAGATAATTATATTGCTCGCCGCTGGCCTCGATCCCAGCGCCGCTGGCAAGCGTGCCGGAGACGTAAAGCCTCTGCATTTTGTAATTCGCACGCATATCGTCGAACCCCGTCTTTGCAGGTCTGTCTTAGGGGATGAGCAGCACCATTGCGCCATAAAGCAGCGCGGCCAGTGCAGCAGCAGCCGGAACGGTAATGATCCATGCGGCCACGATGGTCATGAAATGCGAGCGCCGCACCAGATAGCGGCGACGCATCTCGTCCGGATTGGCAGGCCGTGTATCTTCCCGTTCCCAGCGGCCGGCCTTCATGCGCATATATTCAAGGCGACGCTTGGAGTTGCGGGTATACCATTCGCGGTAGAAGCCGACACCGAACACGGCACCCACGGCGATATGCGTGGAGCTCACGGGCAGGCCGAGGCCGGAAGCCACGATCACGGTCAGTGCTGCAGACAGCGCCACGCAAAAGGCGCGCATGGGGTTGAGCTTGGTGATCTGCTCGCCAACCAGCTTGATCAGCCGAGGGCCGAACAGCCACAGACCGAGCGAGATGCCGGCAGCACCGATGACCATCACCCAGAGCGGAATTTCCACATTGGCGGCAATCTCGTCGGCCTGGGCTGCATGCACGATGGCCGATAGCGGGCCGATGGCATTGGCTACGTCGTTCGCACCGTGGGCGAACGACAGCAATGCGGCCGAAATGATCAGCGGCATCTGGAACAGTTTGCGCAGCGACTGGTTGCGGTTTTCAAGACCGGCCGATTGCCGTTTGATCAGCGGTACGGACAGGAGCCAGATCACGAAGCCTGCGCCCACACCGATGGCTGCAGCCGTGGGGAGCGAAATATGCGTCACATGGCTCAGCCCCTTCAGCGCCAGATAGGCGATAAAGGCACCGGCCATGATGCCGATCAGGATCGGCACCCAGAAGCGGGCGGCATCGATCTTGTCTTCGCGGTAGATAATGAAGGTCTTGATGAAGGCAAGGAACAGGGCTGCGATAATACCGCCCATCAAGGGCGATATCACCCAGCTGGCGGCAATCCCGACCATCGCGCCCCAGTTGACCGCACCGAAGCCGCTCGCGGCAATGCCGGCCCCGACCACGCCACCAACCACTGCATGGGTGGTCGAAACGGGGGCACCAAGCCAGGTGGCCAGATTGACCCACAGGGCAGATGACAAAAGGGCGGCCATCATGGCAGTGGCAAAGATGTTGGCCGATGGCATTTGTGCAGGGTCGATGATGCCCTTGGAGATTGTGGATACCACATCGCCGCCGGCAATCAGCGCGCCGGCTGTCTCGAACACGGCGGCCAGAATGAGCGCGGTTACCATGGTCATGGCGCGCGATCCGACCGCAGGGCCGACATTGTTGGTCACATCGTTTGCGCCGATATTCATCGCCATATAGGCGCCGATACCCGCAGCCGCGATCACCATGGCAGCACCCGGCTGGCCTGCCACATAGGCACCGGCAAAAACGGTGGCGAGAACCAGGAAGATGAAACCGAAGCCGAGAGGCGCTATTCCGCGCGAGACATTCTGAGCGGCTTCCTCGACATAGGCGATCTTGTCCAGATCCTTGTCGAGGGTCGGCTTGTAGAGTTTGGGCGTTTGCTTGGCCATGGTATCACTCTTCTTGCGCCGTGGTCAGGCTTTGCACCCTTGGGGCTTAAACGGGCAGCGAATGGACATTCGGCGGCTTCAGCCGCCCTTTCCGGGCACGCGTATGTATGGGAAATGCGCCGACGTCAAATCGAATCCCGGTCTTTCGGCAATTATTGCGCCGCAGCCGACCGTGGTGCGTCCGCGCCATTGGCCATCAACTGGCCGAAACGATGGAAGAGATCCTTGAGTTCGGGCTCCTGAACGCGCGAGGCCGCAAGTTCGCAATTGACCCATTCGAGACGGCGGGAGCGCTTCTCGGGGAAGTCCTTGATCATGTCCTTCACTTCCAGCAGATGCACCTGAACCTTGCAGTTCACCTTCAGCCCGTTGTCCAGACCCTTCGGATAATGGAAATAGCCAAAGGGATTGCGGTCAACCTTGCCCTTGACGCCCGCTTCCTCATAGGCCTCGCGCTCGGCAACGGCGTGGGATTTCTTGCCCATCATCGGCCAGCCCTTGGGGATCACCCAGCGTCCGGTGTCACGGCTGGTAACCAGCAGAACCTCGATAGCGCGGTTCTTCTTCTTGCGCCGATAGCACAGCGCAGCATATTGCTGGCGCGGCGGTCTGCGCAGCATGAGTTGAACTTCACTGGCGATGCGGCTGACAATGGTCACGTCTCGGACAAACCTCCTGCATGCTCAAATTGGGGATATACGCGCGATTCGTGACAGTATCGTCCCGTTGGCTTGCGCGGGCAATGACACGAAGGATCGGTATACACTGCTATGTGGCCATATACCCTTATAAGGTCAACCATGGCGCACCAGAAGCGGCGCGTCGTCGGCCATTTGCGCGCCGACAAAGGGATCACGATCGCTTGATCCCTCTTCGTTCGGTTCGCCTAGCGTAAAGTAGAAGATGGAACCTTGTCCCACCTCGGACTCCACCCAGATCCGTCCATTGTGGCGCTGGATGATCTTCTTGACGAAGGTAAGCCCTGCACCTGCACCCTCCACGCCTTCTTTGACATTCAGGCGTTTGAAGATGAGGAACACATCCTCGTAATGTTCCTCCGCAATGCCGATACCGTTATCCTTGACGTAGAACACGCGCTCGCTATCGCGTATGAAGTGGCCGATCTCGATCCATTTGTTGTCCTGGTCGTTATAACGGATGGCGTTGACGATCAGGTTGCGAAAGACTTCAAGGATCCGCGGCCGATCGCAGACCACGTAAGGCAAAGGGTTTGGCACCGAGATGATGGCATTTTCCTGCTTCAGGGTTACATCCAGCAGGGCCTCGATATCGGCGATGACCGAATAGAGATCGGTTTTCTGGGACGACAGCTTGTTGCTTCCAAGCCGTGAGAAATGCAGCAGGTCGTCAATCAGGCGCTCCAGTCGTTGTGACAGGAAGGTCATGCGTTTCAACCTGCGCTCGCCATCCGGCTCCAGTCTGCCTTCATATTCAGCCTGCAGCACCTGGGCATGATTGCTGAGACTGCTGAGCGGTTCCTGCAGGTCATGCGAGGCGATATAGGCAAATTCGTCCAGTTCCTTGTTGCTCGCCTTGAGCGCCGCCATATGCTTCTGGATATTTCGCTCCGTTTGCTCCCGTTCGGAGATATCACGGATCGTGCCGACAAAGGATTTGCGGTTCCTGTCTCTGATTTCCGACACGCCAAGGTCGATGGGAAACACGGAGCCGTCCTTGCGGCGTGCAGAGACACTACGCCCGGTGCCGATGATGTGTCGCTCATTGGTGACCATGAACCGGCGCAGATAGGAGTCATGCGCGGAATGATAGGGCTCCGGCATCAGCATATTGACGTTCTTGCCGATCACGTCCTCTGCCGCATAACCCAGCATTTTTGCCGCCGCACTATTGAATTTTTCGATCATGCCGTGACTGTCGATCGTGATCATCCCGTCCAGAGCCGCCTCGAAGATGGCGTTCAAGTGCCGGTCGCTTTCCTCCCGTGCGAGGCGATCATGCTGGCTGATATAGACGACGATCGCGGTAAACCAGATCGCCCCTATGCTGAGCAGTCTGTTCATCAAGACCGTCCATGCTGGCGCGATTGCCGGGGGCGAGGCTGCATAGCCGGCGACGATCAATCCGGTGGCGACGGCTGCGAGGACGAAAGTCATCCGGGGTGCGCGAGCCCAAAGGCTCATGACGACAAGCGGGACATAGGCAATGCCGGTAGCAACGCCGAGCGGCGTTGCCAGGTCAAACCAGAACACGAACATGGAATAGATTGCTGCTATCCACCATCGTGGAATGCGAGCAAGGCGTGCCCGCTCTGTTCCCATCGTATGGGTCAACAGACCAACGGTTATGAACAGGAAGCCAAGTGCCGTCTGCGGCGAAATCTGGGTGGACGTGCCCCAGGTGTAGGCAATCGGCAGGCCGGAAAAATAGCCGCCAAGAGAACTGATGGACACGAACAGCACAAGCAATTGCGGCACAATGGCCAGCGTCTGCCATTTATAGTGATCCAGAAGCGTCAGGAGAAAGAGAGTCAAGGATGTCAGCAGGAAGCAGGCGATGCTGTTTAGAGACATGCGACCGGGAAATGCCGCGTCGGGATGCCAATTGTCGTCGACAAAGGCCTGATCGAGCCCCAGATCCATGTCCAGCATGTATTCCAGCAGCGTCAAAAAAGCGATTGCAGCCATGATCGCTGCCGCGGTGCGCGCCAGGTTTACTCTCTTGAGGTTGATCGCAATAACGGCAATTCCGCCGAGTGTGAGCCCAAGTGCGGTGTTGAACTTACAGGCATAGAGTAGCGGGATATTGGCCTCGATCCATCGAACCTGGATGAGCCATATCATCATGACAAGAATGCCTGTCGCACATGCGATAGAGGCTGAATACAGCGACAAGATTGAAAAGATCAGGCTGTCGCGTCTCCCCGTACGTTCCTCCGACGGCTCGGACGGTTCGATGTGGTCATCCCGCGCGGCAACTCCGCTATAGTTTTCCATATATTCCCCGAGGCATCCGTCGGACCGGAAGAGAGGGTTGCTCACTGCAATATCTGTCGAAGTCGCCCAACCGCAGGGTGTTGTCCAAGATCGTTGCGGAAACCCCTCGAATCACTTCCACATCATTGAAGCATAAGATCCTAATATAAGGATTGATGCAATCACGAGTGGTGTCGACAGAAAATATGCTCTTGCCGGCCCGGAGCGGTGTCTCGGGGGATGTCTTAGCTGCGGATGGGGGAGGGGACGCGGAAGTGCAGGAGACCTTCAATCACGCCATCGGCTTCTGCACGGCTGGCATGGTAGAAGAAGTCGGGATCGTCAAAACGGGCTTTCAATTCGTCCAGCCCGTTGCGCGGAATAATCCCGCGAATGCCCGGCAGCACGAACATGCCGCCGTCATTGCCGGTGTCGCCGGCAACAATGGCTTCATCCGGGCCAAAGCCCAGTCGGTCGCAAAGCCATGTCAGTGCTTGCCCCTTGTCGGCATTGGCAGGCAGGATATCGAGATCGCGATTGCTGGAATAGACCACCTTGACGGTCAGTCCCTCGGCTTCCAGACGTTTCTCCAGATCGCTCAGGCTTTCATTGCTTGCATCATGGAAATACCAGCTGGATTTGTGCTGGTGCTGATAGCGGGCGGGCTGACGCTCGATCCCGTCCATCGCGTCCAGCACGGCACCGATGGCGTCGACGTCGTAGCCCTCGCTTAAGGAGCGGGAATAGGCTGTGGAAAGTTCAGGCTGGTTTTCGGCCACCATCATCGTACCGACACCGCCAATGACGAAATCGGCTTGCGGCAAGCCTTCGCCAGCGGTGAATTCCAGAATGTCATCCACCAGCCGACCGCTGTTATAGACCAGCAGCGGTCGGGTGTCGGGCTCAAGCTCATGCCAGAAGGTGGAGAAGCGTGCGCTCGCCTCCCGGTCTCCCGCCAGAGTGCCGTCGATATCCGATGAGATCAGCCGAACAGGCTTCAGTCCCCGTCGTTCCATGGTTCTGCCCAATCGCTTTCGTCCAGGGCCTGCGCAACGGGCCGTCCTTCGACAAGCGCGATCAACTGCTGTGCAATCCCTGTCCAGGTGAACAGACTGCGTGCCTTGTGCGCACCCATGCGCGACAGACGGCCATAAAGGCGTGCATGCTTGAATGGCTTCATCATGGTGATGCCGAGGTCTTCCTTGTCGAACGTATCGGCAAAGAGCGCATGTCGGCCGTAGCTGATGGCACGGAACAGGCCGCCGTGAACGGTCACCACCGTCGGCGTGCCGCTGGCCATGGCCTCTATCGCCGTCATGCCGAAGGGTTCGTAGCGCGACGACAGCACGAACATGTCGGCGGCGCGGTAATAATCCGGCAGCTCCTCATCCGAGATAAAGCCGGAGAAACGAACCTGATCCTCGAGGCCGAGCTCTTTCACCTTGGCCGTAAGCTCGTCATAGATCTTCTGCTCGTGCTCATCCATGTTCTCGCCGCCCACGGCCAGATGCAGTCGCGCATCCGGAACGCGCTTGGCCATCACCGAAAAACCGTCGATCAGGAGGTCGTAGCCCTTGTTGGTCGCAAGCCGGCCGAGTGCCAGCACGACCTTGCCTTCAAAGCCAAGCTGGTTGCGGATCATCTGGCGCGATGCATTGGAGACCGGATAGAAGCGGTTGTCGTCATAACCCGGCGGGATCATGTGAACGCGGTTGCGCGGAACTTCGTAGTCTTCCATCAGCATATCGAGCTGGATCGGCGTGGTGGCCACAACCAGCTGACAGGTCCGGTAGATGATCGTCTCGTGCTGGATGCGTTCCTTGAAGTTGAACTCTTCTTCGAACTTGTCCGCCTTTTCGGGATAGTCCGTCTCCATCTGCCGTTTCTTCCAGAGGCCGACGGAGTGAGGCGTGTGGATGTGCGGAATGTTCAGCGCTTCAGACACGCGCTGACCGGCAACGCCGGCGTCCCAGTAGTGGCTGTTGATGAACATGTAATTCAGCTCTTCGCGCTTGATATAGCGCAGAGCCTTTTCACACCATTCGCCCAGATAGCGGTGCAGATATTCTTTCGGAATGAAATCCTTGCCGCCGCAGGGAATGCGGATGACGCGAACCAGCTCATCGACTTCATCGATTTCCGGCTGGTCTTCAAAGCGGCGGGTATAGATGTCGACCTTGTGGCCGAGCTGGGCAATTTTCTTTGCGAGTTCCAGAACGTACACCACTTGTCCGCCAGTATCTGCGGCGCCAAGGGGTGGATGAGCGGCAACATAGCCGTGCGTGGAGATGAGCGCGACGCGCGGCATCTCATTCAAGTCATTGTTGTGCAACATGATTTTCCCAAATTAGAAAATTCCTCCCGGGGAGGCAAGCCAGAAACGCAAAAAAGAAGGATTGGTTCCGTCTTTTGAGAATTTATTTGTTCGCATCTGCGAAGACACGACTGCTGTGCAAAGTCTGGCAAAGCCTTGTGACGCGGGAATGACGACCCGCGGGAGGCAATACTTCCCGTATTCGAACGCTATATTAGGCGCTTGTTATCGACGGGCGATCATGGGCTGAATGTGCATGCCGATGCAAGCCCGGACGGAGACTTAAGCTTTTGACTTGCTGAGAGACGGCGTCGCTGCCGCCCGCTCAGGCCAGAATGACGATATGCAGCGCGCGCGGTCCGTGGGCCCCCAGAAGAAGCGTCTGTTCGATATCGGCAGACCGCGACGGGCCGGTGACGAAATTGAGCGTGCGCGGCATGACGGCTTTGCCGTAGCGTTGGCGAAGTCGTGCGAATAGCGTCTCCATGTCACCGGCAATATCCTCAGCCTTCAGCGCCACGATGTGATGCTCGGGCAGGAAGGTGACGGTCACCGGATTGTCCGGCCCGGATAGAAGCGCCAGCGTTCCGGTCTCCGCAATCGCACCGAAGGCCAGACTGACACCGGCGAGGTCCTCGCCGTCCGATGCACCCTGTTTCACCTCTAGCGTCTTCTCCGTCGCCCAGTCCGCACGGGCCAACAGGCTATCGTCCCCGAGACGGATCGAGGCTGGAAGATTGTGGGATTTCAGGTAGTCGACGACATGGGCGGCCAAGGCCTCGATGCCGTCGATCCGCGCCGTGCTGGCATTGTATTTTTCCGCCATGGCAACAAACAGAGCAATGCGCTCATCTGTCGGCAATTGCCCGCGTTTGGGAATGACGCCAACGGGAGCCGATTGCAGACGCTCGGCCACGGCAGCGGCACGTGTCTCGTCATCGACCGTTGTGCGCAAGGATGAGCGGATCTTGGTGAGGATTGCCGATCTGCCATTCATGTCCGTCACTCCGTCTTGCCGTTGCGCGCCGCCCATTGCGCCAGGAAGGTACTGCCCTCCGGTGCCGGCAGGTCCCGATATTTCGTCCAGCCACCGGCAAGTGGCAGGCTGCGAAGCCGTTTGCTGGCGCCGCCCAGTGTAGACAGTGCCAGGGCGGCCATGGACGCTGCTGTGCGGTATAGCTTCGGATGCCGCGCCACAAAGGCCCAGGCCTTGATCCCGTAGCGGGCCGTGGCCGGCGTCAGATGCCGCTCGAATTCCTTTTCGCGCCAATGCCGCATCATCTTCGGCAGCGGAATATGCATCGGACACACGCTTTCGCAGCGCCCACAGAAGGTGGATGCATTGGGCAGATGCGCCGACTGCTCGATGCCGAACAGAGCTGGCGTCAGAACGGCACCCATGGGGCCGGGATAGACCGAGCCATAGGCGTGGCCGCCAACGGCATGATAGACGGGACAGTGGTTCATGCAGGCGCCGCAACGGATACAGCGCAGCATTTCCTGGAACTCGGTGCCGAGCATGGCGCTGCGGCCATTGTCGAGCAGGACCACGTGATATTCGCCGGGACCGTCCGGATCCGCCTCCCGCTTCGGCCCGGTGGAAAAGGTGGTATAGACCGACATGTCCTGGCCGGTGGCAGATCGCGCCAGCACCCGCAGGATCTGTGCGCAGTCTTCCAGCGTCGGTACGATCTTCTCGATCGAGGCCACCACCACATGCACCTTGCCCAGCGTTTGCGTCAGATCGCCATTGCCCTCATTGGTGACGATTACCGAGGATCCCGTTTCGGCGACCAGAAAATTGGCCCCGGTAATGCCGACATCGGCCTGGAAATAGCGCTTGCGCAGCACCCCGCGCGCTTCCGACAGCAGCGTTTCCGGAGCCGTCAGGTCGCGGTTCGGATCGAGATCCGTGTGGAACTTGCGGAAGTCTGCTTCCACCTGGTCCTTGTTGAGATGCACCGCCGGCGCGATGATGTGGCTTGGATGCTCGTGGCGCAGCTGGATGATATATTCGCCAAGATCGGTCTCCACCGGCTCGACGCCATTGCTTTCGAGGAATTCGTTGAGATTGATCTCCTCGGTGATCATCGACTTGCCCTTGGTGACAGTGCGGGCATTGGCCTTGCGGCAGATGTCGAGAATGATTTGGCGCGCGTCTTCTGCCGTCTCCGCCCAGTGCACATGGCCACCGGAGGCCGTCACCTTCTGCTCATAGGCTTCCAGATAGAGATCGAGATGGTCGAGCGTGTGGTTCTTGATGTCGCGACCGCGGTCGCGCAATTCATCGAATTCATCCAGCGCAGCGGCGGCCTTGGCCCGTTTTTCGATAAAACCGACCTCGACATTCTTGAGCGCCTTTTGCAGCTGCGGATCGTTCAGCGCGTTGACCGCATTGGCCTTGAAACTGGGTGAGGTGAATTCCATCGTGTCAGCCTCGCTTTCCCGAACCGGCAATCGGCGCATTGTCGGTCATCCCGGCCAGCACCTCGGCCACATGGCGCACAGCAATGGTCTTGCCCTCACGCTTCAGCTTGCCGGCCATGTTCATCAGACAGCCCATGTCGCCAGCCAGAAGCATATCCGCGCCGGTGTCTGTGATCGCCGTGGTTTTCTTCTCCACGATGGTGTTGGAAATGTCGGAATATTTGACGCAGAACGTGCCGCCAAAGCCACAGCAGACATCGCTGCCGGCCATTTCCTTCAGTTCCAGCCCCTCGACGGAAGAGAGCAGCTTGCGTGGCTGCTTCTGGATGCCGAGTTCGCGAAGCCCCGAACAGCTGTCGTGATAGGTCACGCTGCCATCGAGCTTTGCCTCGACATTGGAGATGAACATCACGTCGGTGAGGAAAGACACGAGTTCATGCACCTTGTTCGAAAAGCGCCGACAGCGTTCTTCCCATTTCACGTCGCCGGCAAATAGCTCGGGATAGTGTTTCTTCAGCATGCCGGCGCACGAGCCAGACGGTGCCACCACATAGTCGAACCCCTCGAACAGTTCGATCACCTGCTCGGCAATGGCGCGTGTATCGGCCTTGTCGCCGGTATTGTAGGCCGGCTGCCCGCAACAGGTCTGCGCCATCGGTACATGCACTTCACAGCCCGCCTGCTCGATCAGTTTGGCAGCGGCAAAGCCGACCGACGGGCGAAACAAATCCACCAGACAGGTGGCAAACAGGCCGACGCGGGGCTTGGTGACGGTGGTCGGGGCATTCATCGTTTGCTATTCCTTGTCTCTTCGGTCGGGTCATCCGCGCTGGCCATCTTGGGCCTTGACGACCCGCCCTGCCGGTTCAGCAGTCTCAGTTCAGCGATGCGGTCGCGCTGTCCGGCCCGCTCACTGTCTTCCGTTGCACGCATCACGAAGTCGATATGGGCTTGCGCTGCCGCCTTGGCGCGCTTGCCGTCGCCGGACAGGATCGCAGCATAGATGGCCTCATGCTGCTCCAGCAGAGCCTCGCCTGAATTGGAATGAGCGAATACGGCCTTGCGGTTGAAGAAGATCCCCTCGCTCAAGAGCCGGTAGCAGGCACGCAAGGTGTGCAAGAGGATGATGTTATGGGCGGCCTCGCCAATGGCGTTGTGAAATTCCACATCCGATGCCAGTTCCCGCTCGGCTTCGCCTGCCGCATGGGCTGCGCGCATATCGGCAATGATCCGCGAAAGCTGGGCCTTGTCGCCCTCTGTCGCGCGGGCGGCTGCAAGTTCGGCGGTCATGCCTTCCAGCTCGCGTCGGTATTCCAGATAATCGCGTGTCGCACGCGAATGGCGTGAGATGAGTGCGGTCACCGGCTCGGAAAAGATCTGCCCGATGATATCGGCGACATAGGTGCCGCCGCCATGCTGGCTGATCAGAAGGCCGCGGCTTTCGAGTGCCTTCAACGCCTCGCGCAGGATCGGGCGCGAGACGTCGAGCTGAAGGGCCAGATCCCGCTCGCCCGGCAGTCGGTCGCCATCGCGCAGCACACCGTCGAGGATCAGTTCCTCGATCTGCCGCACCACCTCGTCGGCTGTGCGGCTGTGGCTGACTTGCGTAAAAATCCCGCTTTGGCCCTGTTCCACCTGCTCCTCCATCGGCAAATGTCTAGCAACAGTCTCCACAACTGGTCAAATTAATTATCCAGTCTTGATCTGCCGGCAAGGCCCGCATCGGGGCGCTATGAGCGCGATACCCGCACTCACTCTTCCGGTTGCGGTTGTTTGCCTTTATGTCGTAACGGAATAGTCGCTTCCGCATCGCTATCTGAGGCGATCTCCAAAAACACCGATAAGGCAGGGTTCCACGCCGCCGATGGCAAAACAAAAGCGCGCAAAACTCGACAAGAACGGCCTCACCACTCTTGGCATCGACAAGCTGATCGAGATTCTTTTGGAAGAGGCCGGTGCCAACAAGGCGTTGAAGGCGAGGCTGCAGACGGCGCTGGCCGGCGAGAGCAGCCCTGAGGAAATGGCACGGCTGATCGACAAGCGCCTTGACCTGCAGGAGCAGGCGAAGACGCGGATATCGTCGGCCCGCGCCAAGGATCTGGCCGTCGAGTTTTCCGGTCTTGTCCGCAATATTCTATCGGAGCTCGGCAGTGTCGATGGTGCAGCTGCCGGTGAGCGCATCCTGCGGTTCCTCTCTCTGCGCTTCCGTATCTCCGCGCGGCTGGTCAATGACAGCGCCCGCCTTTGGAAAGTGTTTGACGATGCCGAGGGAAACGCGGTTCAACTGATCCACGGCCTGACAGCGGAGCAGCAGGCAGAACTCGTGCCCAGCATTGAAAAACTGCGAAGGCGCGATCGCTATGGCGAACATACCGGCTTTCACCGACAATTGGCCAAGGGCCTCGCAACGTCTGCGGCCGATCGATGGAAAGCCACGCTGTCGGAGGTCGTGGCCAAGGAGCCGGCAAAGCTCGGTGCGCTCGATATCCTGCAACTGATCGCCCTCAACACAGATGACGTCGATGGATATCTCGCGCTCGAACAGACCAAAGCCGAGAACCGTCGCGATACGCTGGTGGTTGCCCGCATGCTGCATCAGGCCGGTCGCCATGCGGAGGCGCTGGAATGGATCCGCATTCGCCCGCCGCAGATGCGGCTGTTGATGGTGCAGGGCATCGTCGCCAATGTCGGCCCCGAATATGAAGCCAGAGAGCGTCGGCTGCTGGAGGCCGATATTCTTGAGAGCCTCAAGCGACGCAGCGATGCTCAGGAGGTTCGCTGGAAGGAATTTGCCGAAACCTTCGATCCCGAGGTTCTGAAACTCTATCTGTCAAAACTGGATGATTTCGCCGAGTTCGAAGAGCTCGACAAGGCCCTGGCTGTGGTCACGTCCGGCGACGACATCTATTCGGCACTCGACTTTCTGGTGTCGTGGCCGCGCCTCGATCTGGCCGCCGATCTGGTCGTGCGCCACGCCGCGCGCTGGGATGGTCGCCATGACGATGTGCTGGCTCCGGCTGCCGAAGCACTGAGCGACCATAACCCGCTGGCCTCAACGCTTCTTTACCGCGAACTGGTCACCTATATCCTCAGGCGCGGCCTCGGCGACGCCTATGACGACGGCGCCAGTCATCTGATCCAGCTGGCGCGGATCGCGCCGCAACTGCCGCAAGACCTGTCGATCAAAAGCCATGGCGCGTTCCTCGAGGAACTGAGGCGTATCCACGTCAGAAAATACGAGTTCTGGAAGCTGGTGCCGCCGTTCCTGGCGTGAAACGGCGGCGACCTTTGATCCCGATCTTGGGTTAGTGCGACCGCTGCGCCGTATGACGGCGCCCCTTGCCGAGATCCGGCAGCAACACAGTCAGCAAACCCAGCAGCGGCAGGTATGAGCACAGATTGTAGACGAAGATGATGCCCTTGCTGTCGGCGACCACGCCCAGCACGGCCGCGCCGATTCCGCCGATGCCGAAGGCGAAGCCGAAAAACAGCCCGGCAATCATGCCGACCCGGCCCGGCACCAGTTCCTGGGCAAAGACGACGATGGCCGAAAAGGCAGAGGCGAGGATCAGCCCGATGATCACCGTCAGCATGATCGTTGGCCAGTAGCCGGCATAAGGTAGAGCCAGCGTGAAGGGCAGGGTGCCGAGAATGGAAAACCAGATGACGAATTTGGTGCCGAACCAGTCCACAATCGGTCCGCCTGCCACGGTGCCAACGGCGACAGCACCGAGGAACACGAACAACAAAATCTGCGCCTGCTGCACCGAAATGTCGAAACGTTCGATCAGGTAGAAGGTGTAGTAGCTCGACAGGCTGGTCATATAGACATATTTCGAGAAGATCAGCAGGGCCAGAACGGCAATGGCCTTGATGATCGTCTTGCGCGGAAGAACGAGTGGCGGCGTCGCGGCCGAGCGCTTTGCAATCGCAACCCGGTGATGGGAATACCACAGGCCCACGCGCCACAACACGATCATGCCGGTCAGGGCCGCCAGCGAAAACCAGGCGACGCTTTCCTGCCCGTTGGGCAAGACGATGAAGGCTGCAAGCAGCGGGCCGATTGCCGAGCCGAAATTGCCGCCCACCTGAAAGATGGATTGTGCCAGCCCGTGCCGTCCACCGGAGGCGAGCCGGGCAACACGTGAGGATTCCGGATGAAAGATCGCCGATCCGAGACCGACGGTCCCGGCGCCCAACAGCAGCACCCAATAGGAATGCGCGTAGGCCAACAGGACGAGGCCGATCAGCGTGCAGGCCATTCCGGCTGACAGGGAATAGGGCAAGGGCCGCTTGTCGGTATAGATGCCGATCAGCGGCTGGAGCAGCGAGGCCGTCACCTGAAAGACAAGGCCGAGCAAACCGATCTGGGCGAAATCGAGCGCGTAGCCGTCCTTGATCATTGGATAGAGGGCGGGGATCAGCGACTGCATCGTATCGTTCAGCATATGGCCGAAGCTGGTGGCCAGAATGATGCCGAAGACTATATTTTCGGGCTGATGGTCGTGATCTGTTGCGGTGTTCGCCATGTCGATGCTCCCTAGTAACGGCGATTGTCTATAACGGGATTTGCGTGCGACAACTTTCGTGTTTTGGTCTATCTTTTTCGCAAGTGGGCCAATTGCATGTGGGGGGAGATGTATGGTGACGAAGACGGTCGAGACCAGTGTATTTCGCGAGCGTCTGTCCGGCGTCGTTGGGCCATGGGGACTGACCCCGCCAGATCCGAAAACCTATGTCGCCGGCGAGCGGATTGCCCTGCATCGCCACGACTGCCCGCAGCTTCTCTATGCCCGTCAGGGCGTGCTGATCGCGGCAGTCGACAAGGCGCGCTGGATGGTGCCGGCCGGGCATGCCCTGTGGATCCCGGAAGGGGCCGAACACGCAGTCGAAATGCTGGTCAATGTCGATCTGATATCATTGCATGTGGTCCCGGATGTCATACCACATATGCCGGTCCAAGCGCGTGTGGTGGAGGTCAGCAGTCTTGCCCGGGAGTTGATCCTGGCGGCACTGGAAGCCGGCCCTGCGGGGATTGCATCGAACCGTATGGATCTCGTCATGCCCTTGCTGCTCGACGTCTTGTCGGCACTGCCTGAACGGGAGCTCGGCCTGCCCTTTCCCCGCGATCCACGTCTTGCCACCCTTTGTCGTGACTTTGTCAAGAAACCGACAGCCGATCTCGCCATCGACGAATGGGCGCGCACTCTGTCGATGAGCAGGCGCAGTTTCACCCGCTTCTTTCGCCGGGAGACCGGGCTCAGCCTCTCTCTTTGGCGTCAGCAGGCCTGCCTGTTCTCCGCCCTCCCGCGCCTTGCCGATGGAGAGGCCGTGACCAGTATCGCGCTCGATCTCGGCTATGACAGCATCGCCGCCTTCACAACCATGTTCAAGCGGATGATGGGCGCACCGCCACGCGCTTATGTGGGCGCGCGCAGGTCTGCGGCGTAAAGACTGCGATCACCGATCGCCGGTGGCTATAGCTCCCAATAGGGTGTCGGCCCGTAGAGTTCGGTCAGATAATCGATAAACAGCCGCACCTTGGCTGGCAAAAATTGCCGGCTCGGATAGATGGCCGAAACCGAGACATTCTTGGAACTTTCATAGGCCGGCAGCACCTGTCGAAGCCTGCCGTCTTTCAGCTCCGGGCCGATATCCCAGGTGGAGCGCAATGCGATACCGAGGCCCTCGATCACGGCCTCGCGGATGACCTCGCTGGAATTGGTAATGAGCCGCCCCTCCGGGCGAAAGCTGACGGCGCCGTCCGGTCCTTCCAGTCGCCACAGGTCGAAATTATGCGGCGGCAGGCAGATGTGACGCTCCAGATCATCGAGGTTTGCGGGCTCTCCATAGGCGGCAATGTAATCCGGAGCGGCGCACAGCACGCGCCGCACGGAGGCAAGTTTGCGCGCCACAAGGCTGGAATCGGTGAGCTCGCCAATGCGGATCGCCAGATCGAAGCCGCCGCCGACAATGTCGGTAAATTCATCCGATAGCACGAGATGAATCGTCAGCTCTGCATGCCGCTCCATGAAGGCTTTCAGATGCGGGGCCACATGCATGCGGCCAAAGGATGTGGGGGCCGAAACCTTAAGCGTGCCGCGCACTTCGGACGAGCGTCCAGCGGCAAAGGCTTCGGCGTCTTCAAGACCCGCCAGCACGGCGATCACCCGTTCGTGAAAGCCTTGGCCTGCTTCCGTCAGCGAGATCTGCCTTGTGGTCCGCTGCAACAGCCGCGTGCCCAGCCGCTCCTCCAGCCGCTTGATGCGTTTGGACACAACAGCGGGTGAGAGGCCGAGTTCGCGCGCGGCCGTCGACATGCTGCCGGTGGCAATCACCTGCGCGAAGACTTCGAGATCACCGAGATTGGTCATGATACCGCATTCTTTCCTGATTTGTCATAAGTGCATAGCATTTGCGCCTTTTGTCGCAAAGTGGTAAAAAATAAATACCAGTTGAAGTCAGGCGTGTTGGTGTATATTCGAAAACCAACTGGGGAGGCCCTGCCATGTCCGATGCGATTGCATTCCTTGAACCCGACCGGAAGGTCCTGTCGCGGCGCGCCGAGATCATTGGCGACCTCAAGGAGTTGCTCCCTCCGGAGCGGCTGATCCACGAGGCGTTGGAACTCACCCCGTTCGAGACCGATGGCTTCATTGCCTATCGTCGTCGTCCGCTGGCTGTTGCCTTGCCGGAAACCACCGCCCAGGCCGCAGCGGTGATGAAATATTGCCATCGATACAATATCCCCGTCGTCCCGCGTGGTGCGGGAACATCGCTGTCCGGTGGCGCGATCCCGCAGGAAGATGCCGTCGTCATCGGCCTGTCCGCGATGGCGAAAATTCTCGAAGTCGATCTGCCCAACCGCTGCGCCCGGGTTCAGGCCGGCGTGACCAATCTGGCGATATCCGAGGCTGTTTCGGCAGACGGTTTTTTCTATGCACCCGATCCGAGTTCGCAACTGGCCTGCACCATTGGCGGCAATATCGGCATGAATTCCGGCGGCGCGCACTGTCTGAAATACGGTGTCACCACCAACAACCTCCTGGGCGTCACCATGGTGCTGGTCGATGGCACCGTGGTGCAACTGGGCGGCAAGGCGCTGGATGCGGAAGGCTACGATCTCCTCGGTCTCGTTTGCGGCTCGGAAGGCCAGCTCGGTATCGTCACCGAGGCCACCGTGCGCCTGATCGCCAAGCCGGAAGGTGCACGCCCGGTGTTGTTCGGTTTCGATAGCTCGGAGGCCGCCGGTGCCTGCGTGGCTGATGTCATCGGCGAGGGGATCATCCCGGTTGCCATCGAATTCATGGACAAGCCCGCAATTGAAATCTGCGAGGCCTTCGCCCATGCCGGTTATCCGCTGGATGTCGAGGCTCTGTTGATCGTCGAGGTCGAAGGTTCCGAAGCCGAGATGGACGCCATGCTCGCCAATATCGTCGAGATTGCCGGTCGCCACGGCGTCAAGACCGTGCGCGAATGCCAGTCTGCCACGGAAGCGGCGCTGATCTGGAAGGGACGCAAATCCGCATTCGGTGCAACCGGACGCATTGCAGACTATATTTGCATGGACGGCACGGTACCGCTTGGCCAGCTTTCCTATGTACTCAAGAAAACCGCCGAGATCATTGCCCGTTACGGGCTGCGCTGCGCCAATGTCTTTCATGCCGGCGACGGCAACATGCATCCGTTGATCCTCTACAACATCAACGACCCCGAAGATGCCGCCAAGGCCGAAGCCGCAGGCATGGACATCCTGCGCCTGTGCGTCGATGCTGGCGGCTGTCTCACCGGCGAGCACGGTGTCGGTATCGAAAAGCGCGACCTCATGCGCCATCAATATTCCGAGATCGACCTTGCCCAGCAAATGGCCATCCGCTCCGCCTTCGACGAAGCCTGGATCCTGAATCCGTCCAAGGTGTTCCCGCTGGAGGGGAGGGTGTGATGCAGGGGATTGCGAAAAGCCGCCGCAGGCCGGACCGTATGGCGCCTGAGATGAAAGAAATCGCGCAATGCTGATCCCCAACACCGAAACCGAAGCCGCAGACATCGTTCGCGCGCATGCAGACACTGCCGCAGCGCTGGACATCGTCGGCAATGCGACGCGCGGTGCAATCGGCAATCCGGTCGAAGCCGATCAAAAGCTGTCGTCGCGCGGGCTGACCGGCATCGTTTCCTATAATCCGGCCGAAATGGTGCTGTCGGCAAAGGCCGGCACGCCCATATCGGAGATAGAGGCGGCGCTGGCTGAGGCCGGCCAGATGATGGCCTTCGAGCCGATGGATCATTGCGGTATCATGGGCACATCCGGCGAGCCGACGATTGGCGGTGCATTTGCCGTCAATGCCTCCGGTCCACGCCGTATTTCGGCGGGAGCGGCGCGCGACAATCTTCTGGGCGTGCGTTTCGTCAACGGCATGGGCGAGTGCGTCAAGGCTGGCGGGCGGGTGATGAAGAATGTCACAGGCCTCGATCTGGTCAAGCTGCTGGCCGGTTCGCACGGCACGCTCGGCTTTTTGACCGAGGTAACCTTCAAGGTTCTGCCCGTTCCAAAATATTCCGTCACCATCGTCCTTTCCGGTCTCTATGAAGACGCGCAGGCAGCCGCTGTCATGGCAACCGCCCTTGGACTTCCGGTCGAAGTGTCGGGTGCCGCCCATCTGCCGGTCATGGTCTCGCCGCATCATCTGGATGGTAGCTTGCCGGAAGGCCCGGCAACCGTGTTGCGGCTGGAAGGTCTGGAGGCCTCGGTGCTGGTGCGGGCTGAAAAGCTGGAAAAGGCCATGGCAGGTTTTGCTCCCGTCTCGCGCCTTGGACCAGACGATACGGAAACGCTCTGGCGCGAAATCCGCGATGTGAAAGCCTATAGTGACGGTACGGAAAAGCCTCTCTGGCGTGTCTCCATGGCACCGACCGAGGGCGCCAAACTGGTCGCAAGGCTGAGGCTCGAGGCGGGCATCGATGCCTTTTACGATTGGCAGGGCGGGCTGGTGTGGATGCGTATGGATGCCGATCCTGAAGCCGATTCACTAAGGCAGATGATCAAGGCATTCGGTGGAGGCCATGCGACACTCATGCGCGCACCCGCAGCCCATCGAGACGGCATTTCCGCCTTTCAACCGCTGGCGCCGGCTGTGGCGCTGCTGTCGCAGCGTGTGAAGCAGAAAGTCGATCCCGTCGGCATCTTCAGCCCGGGGCGAATGGCCAGAGGAGAAGGCGCGTGATGAAGTCGATGTTACGCACGCGATTCCCAGGCCTGAGAGCTGGATCATCTGATTTTGCTGCAGCGACAGTCGCAGATGGCCTTGGCGCCGCCTGCCGTTTCGGAGGCATATAAGTGCAGACCAATTTCACCGCCAAACAGCTTTCCGATCCGCAGACAGCCGAGGCAGAGGCGATCTTGCGCAAATGCGTGCACTGCGGATTCTGCACGGCCACCTGTCCCACCTATGTGACCCTGGGCAATGAGCTCGACAGCCCGCGCGGGCGCATCTATCTGATCAAGGACATGCTGGAAAACGATCGTCCCGCCGACACGCAGACGGTCACCCATATCGATCGCTGTCTGTCCTGCCTTGCCTGCACCACCACCTGTCCGTCGGGCGTGGACTATATGCACCTCGTCGATCATGCCCGCGTCCATATCGAAAAGACCTATCGTCGTCCCTTCATGAACCGCCTGACGCGCGCGGTGCTGGCCATGGTGCTGCCCTATCCGGCGCGCTTTCGCGCGGCCTTGACGCTCGCGCGTTTCGGTCAGCCGCTTGCCGGCATGATGAAGGGTATAGCCCCGCTCAAGCCTTTCGCCGCCATGCTGGAACTGGCCCCGAAACAGATCCACACGCCATCGCAATTTGCAAAGCCCGCCATCCACCAGCCCGAAGGTCAAAAGCGCGGTCGCGTGGCCATTTTGACGGGTTGTGCCCAGCCGGTTCTCGACCCGAAGATCAACGAGGCCACCATTCGGTTGCTGACCCGTCTGGGCGTGGAAGTCGTGGTGCCGGACGGCGAGGGGTGTTGCGGCGCGCTGGTTCATCATATGGGCCGTGAGGAGCAGGCGCTCGCCAGCGCCCGCCGCAATGTCGATGTCTGGTTGCGTGAGTTGGAGCGCGGCGGTCTGGATGCGATCGTCATCACGGCGTCCGGCTGCGGCACAACCATCAAGGATTACGGCCATATGCTCAGGCTCGATCCGGCCTATGCGGAAAAGGCAGCCAGGGTCTCTGGCCTTGCCAGGGACGTGACGGAATATCTGGCCTCGCTCGATCTGCCGGAGGCCGAGCCCAAAGGCATCACCGTTGCCTATCACTCGGCCTGTTCGATGCAGCATGGCCAGAAGATCACCCTGTTGCCAAAGACCTTGTTGAAGAGGGCAGGCTTTACAGTCCGCGATCCGGCCGAAGGGCATCTCTGCTGCGGATCTGCCGGCACCTACAACATTATGCAGCCGGAGATTTCCGCCACACTAAAGCGTCGCAAGATCAAGAATATCGAAGCGACCAGGCCGGATGTCATTGCTGCCGGCAATATTGGCTGCATCACCCAGATCGCAACGGGCACCGCCATCCCGATCCTGCACACGATTGAACTGCTCGACTGGGCTTACGGCGGCACCATGCCGAAGACGTTATCCAATCGCTAACAGATCGCTGTTAGTATAAATTTGGAAACCATAATATACCGTCGATACAGGAGATCCGCATGTCGCGCTGGAACGCTTTGCCTATCGCCGCGATCCTGTCATTGGCAGCCGCCATGCCAGCCGCTGCGGCCAGTCGCTTTTATTGCGCCATAGATGACGCCGCGTTGAAGCTATCGCTGGAGAGCAATTTCACCGATGGCAGCGGACGCCGGCTCAACCATTTCCGTGGCAAGCTGCGCATCAAGGGCGACAAGGTTCCGGGCCTGTTTCAGGATCTGACGCTCAATACGCCGATGCTGACCCAGACCTGGGTGGACGAGAAAAGTTTGCGTCTGCGGTTCTATTACGTGACCGAACGCCAGTTTCCCTATGCCGCCATCGACATGATCGTGAATACGGAAGTTGTTCCGGGTGAAACGGCGCGGTTCCAGGGCAAATATTATATTGCCGCCGAGGCGGTAGACCCGAAAAGCGAGAAAACCGAAGAGGTTATTCGCACCCAGGGTCAGGTCGGGTGCGAATACAAATAAGGTTCTGCCTTACCAGTGGAAGGTCAGGCCGACATTGATGGCGTTGGTGAAGATTTCCGTCTTCAGCGACGAGCCGCTGTCGATATCCACATCCACCCACGAATAGTTGCCCTTGTATTCAGCAAAGGCCGACCAGTGTTCGGCGAACTGGTAGGAAACGCCAGCCTGTGCCTGCAGCGTTGCGCCACCGAGCTGGTAGTCGAAAGTCGAGCCTCCGGTGCTGGTGCGATCCACTTCCACATGCGGAATATTCACACCCGCACCGAGGCCGACATAAGGCGTAAACTTGGTGTTTTCGAGCGGCATGCGATAGAGCGCATTCAGCGTCAACAGGTTCAGACCATCGGTAAATTCAAAGTGGGTGAACCCTGCCGTCGTCTTTGTCGAATCGTCTGCGTAAACTTTTGTATGCGTATAGTCGAGCGCCACGCCCCAGTTGCTGTAGCCAAAATCGTCAAGCCACCAGGTTCCACGAACACCGTAATAAGGCGGGGCGCCGAACGACTTGCCTTCCCAGCTGGCCGTAAAGTCCTGAGCACCCGTCCCCGAGACGCTGACATCGCTATCGGTTGCACCTTGGACGCCGCCATAGACGGAAATACCCATCTCGGCATTGGCAGAACCTGCCATCAGGAAAACGAAGCCTGCCGCCGAAACGGAAGCAAGAAGAGAGGCTGGCAGAATTTTCATGAAGACATCCATCGTGCTGGAATAGACGGTCGAGACACGCAGGCCGCTATAGGTGATTCTCTGTTTATGACCCTGAACTTAAAGAGCTTGCTGCTATTTCTCTTTGACATTTGGATGCTTCCGTATCCGCCCGCCGTCACTTTACTCAGGTGATGTTGCCTAATCGCCACAACGATGCAACCGCAATCAATGAAAGCGCGCGATTGCTCGCGCGCTTTGCGTGTTCTTCCGCCAATTGTAGAGGTCAGCCGCCGAAAATCGTGCGCAGCAGATCGATGCCGTTATCCTCGAAATTCACCTTGCCCTGGCGGTTGCCGGGACCAACGACGATGACCTTGGTGCCGACATTGGCGCGAGCGTAGAGATGCTCCACATCCTTGTTCATCATGCGAATGCAGCCCGATGACATGTTGAGGCCGATGGTCCAGGGCTGGTTGGTGCCGTGGATACGGAAAATGGTATCGCGGCCACCCTTGTAGAGATACATGGCGCGCGCGCCGAGCGGATTGTCGGGGCCACCCTCCTGGACGATCGGCAGCTTATGTCCCTTTGCCGCTTCGCGGGCGCGCATGGAAGCCGGCGGACGCCATTCCGGCCATTCGGCCTTGCGCCCGATCTTCACCACGCCGGACCAGCCAAAGCCGTCGCGACCGACGCCGACGCCATAGCGTGTGGCGCGGTTCTTGCCATCGACGAAGTAGAGAAACTTGTTGTTGGTATCGATGATGATGGTGCCGGGCGCTTCATCCGTCTTGAAGTAGACGGAGCGGCGCTTGAACTTTTCCTTCACCGTCTTTTGCTGGGCCACCTGCACGACATTGCTCGGCACCGTATCCGAAATATTGGCCGGAGCACGGGTGAAGGCGCTCGCATCGAGCGGAGATAAAATGCCGGTCGCGGCAATGGCGACCGCCGCCATTGCGGAGATATATTTCGTCATGATGAGCCCTCTCTAATAGATCGACGGGAGGTTACTGAACTTCAGCATCGTTTCAAGAACGAATATGGGTCCGGAAAACGAATTTGTACCTTCCCCACCATTTTAGAGGGGAAAGGGCAATCCGATTACATGACGATTACAGACGTGCCGACCTTCACACGCTCATAGAGATCCGTCACGTCCTGATTGCGCATGCGAATGCAGCCGGACGACACGCCGTAACCGATGGTCCAGGGCGCATTGGTGCCGTGGATACGATAAAGCGTGGATCCGAGATACATGGCGCGGGCACCGAGCGGATTTTCCGGGCCGCCATCCATGCGGGCTGGCAGGTAATGTCCCTTGGCCGCCTCACGGGAAATCATCTCTTGCGGCGGTGTCCAGCTTGGCCACTCACGCTTGGCGGTGATCTTGTGGCGTCCGGCCCACTGGAAACCCGGTTTGCCGACCCCGACGCCATAACGCCGTGCCTGACCGTTGCCTGTGACCAGATACAAAAAGCGCTGCTCGGTATCGATCACGATCGTGCCGGGCTTTTCCTTGCCGTCATAGGCAACCATCTGCGGCAGGAAGCGCGGATCGATCTGCGTACGGGCAGGTTTGTTGGGGCGGGCAGCCACAGGCTGAGCCTGCGCAGGGCGCGGCGCTGCAGGAAACAGTGTCCGCTGGCTGCGGCCTTGCGAGGGACGAACGCTAGGTGGCGAATAGACCACCGGCCGCGCGGCGCCACCAAGCTGCATCACCCATGGGGCGCTGAGATCGGGGCTGATCAGTACCGGTGGGCGTTGCTGATAGCGGTCTCCGGCCAGAACCGGTTGCGTCAACGCCAGCATCAGGCTGGCGGTCAAAAGAAAGCTTTTCTTGATCATCGGACGAACTCACTACTATTTCACCGAGAAGGGGGACCGGAACCTCTGGTCGCTTGCCGTCATCGTGACTCCGAGAACGCCGCGAAATGGTAAAGATGCGTTCATGAAAATGCCGCCAAACCTGTAAACCTTTCATCAGGGTTAGCAGGGCGTTTGGAAAAACAGTGAACAAATGGTAAACGACTGTTGATCGACAGTGTAGGATTCTTGACGAATGGAACAAAACGGCCTGATTATCGGAGACGACGGTCTGACGCGCTGCTTCTGGCATGGCGGGCTGGAGGATTACCGCCGCTATCACGACCAGGAATGGGGCCGACCGGTAACCGACGATATCAGGCTGTTCGAGAAGATCTGCCTGGAAGGTTTCCAGTCCGGGCTCTCCTGGCTCACCATCCTGAGAAAGCGCGAGAACTTCCGTGCAGCCTTTGCCGGTTTCGATTTTCACAAGGTCGCGCTGTTCGATGACGCGGATATCGCCCGCTGCCTTGCCGATGCCGGCATAGTGCGCCATCGCGGCAAGATCGTCTCCACCATCAACAATGCCCGCCGGGCCGTCGATCTGAAAGCGGAATACGGCTCGCTGGCAGCCTATTTCTGGAGCTTCGAGCCCAGCGCCGACGAACGACCGGCCCGCATGGATTATGAAACCCTGCGGGCCAACCCGACATCGCCGACGTCTGTGAAACTGTCCAAGGAACTGAAGAAACGCGGCTGGAGCTTCGTCGGCCCGACAACCGTCTATGCCTTCATGCAGGCCATGGGGCTGGTGAACGACCATATCGAAGGCTGCTGTTGCCGCCCCGAAGTGGAGACGCTGAGGGCCGGTTTCGTTCGGCCGAAGGGGTGAGCGGCGCCCGATCCCTGGTTTCGGAGCATCTCAATACGCCGGTGGCCTGCCGGCCATCCTCACATCACGTCAATCGATACTCATCGCCAGCACCCGGCTGATCTCCACGAGGGATCGTCCTGACTGCGCGCGCCAGTCGTTGAACGCGGCCTGCACCGCTGCCTTGGCCTTGGCCGATGTCGGCGGTTTGTCGATCACGCCTTCCGCAATCAGCCGGTTCACCACACTTTGCGACAGGATGAAGCTGTCGATGCCGGCAAAGCGCAGGAAATATTGTCCGGTATTGCCACCAAGCCGGCTGCCGCGCTTTTTCAGGATCTCCAGCAGGCCGATGTAATCCTCCGCAGGCCAGCCGGCGAAAAAGGCGCCGGCACTGCCGTGTTCCGTTGCAAGATCGGACACGAAGCGCGCGTTTTCCTGGACCGTCCTGATCTTGGGACCGTGACGGACGATGCGGGTGTCGGATACCAGTCGCTCGAAGTCTTCGTCATGGAGCATGGCGCAGCGGGCGATGTCGAAACCGTCAAACGCGGCCTCGAATCCCGGCCACATGGCTTCCACCACTTTCCAGTTGAAGCCGGCCTGAAACACGCATTTCGCCATGAGGGACAGATAGCGGTCATCCGGCAGGGTTGCGATTTCAGCACGTGTCTTCGGCGTGGCGAGATTGTTCTCCACGGCCTCTTCGCTGCCCTTGCGCCCGACGGCAAGCGCATAGATCTCGTCAAATCTGTGCATGATATTCCAGTCTCTCGTCCATTACCCAAGGCTCTCGATCAAGTCTGGCAACTCGCCCAGATTGGCGATCTCGCGGAAGCGTGGCGCTTCGGAGGGTTTTTCCACATGCTCCAGAATCCAGGTGAGGGCATGTGGAACGAACACGCCCCAGGCGCCCGTGGCGATGGCCGGCACAACATCCGATTTCAGCGAATTGCCCACCATCATCGCCCGCTCGGGCTCTTCGCCATTCATCGAGAAAATGCGGCGATAGGTGGTGGCGGTCTTGTCCGAGACAATCTCGACATTGTCGAACAAGGTGCCGAGCCCCGACTGGGCAAGCTTGCGCTCCTGATCGAAAAGATCGCCCTTGGTAATCAGCACCAGATAATATTTTCCGGCGAGCGCCTCCAGGGTTTCCAGCGCATGCGGCATGGTCTCGACCGGATGACTTAGAAGCTCGCGACCGATCTTGAGGATTTCAGAAATGACGCTTGAGGGAACCTTGCCCTCGGTGATCTCCAGCGCCGTCTCGATCATCGACAGGGTAAAGCCCTTGATGCCGAAACCGTAATAGGAAAGGTTGCGTTTTTCGGCCTCCAGCAGACGTTCCGACACATGCTCGCCCTCGGCATAGTCAGTCAGCAGCGCCCTGAATTGCTCCTCGGTCAGCCGGTAATATTGTTCGTTCTGCCAAAGGGTGTCATCGGCATCGAAGCCCACGGTCGTCAGCGAGTGGCGGCTCATCGGATCTTGCTCCCTCCATCTGTTGAGGCGCAATCTAGCGCCGCCATCGTGGCGATGCAAAGGCCTGGATGATCAGGCGATCTGCAGCATGTGGATGAGCAAGATGCTGATGACCGACAGCAGCAGCAGCGAAAAGATGGCCGCCGTAATGACCCGTCCGCCGGCGCGGGCCGTGTGGCGGACATCGACAGACAATCCAAGGGCTGCCATGGCAATGATGGTCAACACATTGGTGATTGCGGAGATCGGGCCGAGGGCTGCTTCAGGAATGAAACCGAGCGAGCGAAGCGCGATCATGGCGGCAAAGCCCAGGATGAACCAGGGCAGCATGTGGCGCATGGAGATGCTGGTGTCGCGGGCACCGTGTACCAGTCCCAGAGTGAAGATGACAGGTCCGAGCATCAGCACGCGGATCAGCTTGACCAGCGTTCCAGCCTGCATGCTGATCAGGCCCGCCGGTGCCGTGGCCGCCAGAACCTGCGGCACGGCATAAACCGTCAGGCCGGCAAAGGTGCCGTATTGCAGGGAGGTTAGCCCCAGCAGCCCCTGCAAGAGCGGCATCAGCAACACGGCAAGCACGCCCAGAACGGCGGTAAAGGCAATGGAAGCGGCCACATCGTCCGCATCGGCATCGATCACCGGCGCGACGGCGGCAATGGCCGAATTGCCACAAATGGAGTTTCCGCAGGCAACCAGCGTGGAGAGCTTCGATGACAGTCCGAGCATGCGGCCGACAAGGAAGCTCAATCCGATCGAGATGATGACTGTCAGCGCGATTCCGACCACCAGTCCGGCACCGGCATCTTCAATCGCCTTGAGGCTGATCGATGCACCCAGAAGAACGACCGCGATCTCGAGCAGGAGCTTGGCACTGAAGGTGATGCCGGCCTCGAAATGCGGTTTGACATGCACGGTCGAGCGGATGGTCGCGCCAATGATGATGGCAAGCACCAGGCTTTCCAGCCAGCGTCCGCCCAGAAAGGCGATTTCGAATGTCTCAAGGGCAATGGCAGCGAGCGTAACGCCAAGACTGAGGAAAAGGCCGGGGAGAATATGGAGGCAACGCTGGGAAATGGGCATGGGAATAATCCGTGAACTTACTATGTTCCGATAAATCTCATGCGCGATCATGGATTTCCATCGAATAATATGGCATAATTCGTTCGGAAAAATAGAATGATATGCCTTGACCTTTGAACAGCTCGCCATTTTCGTCGCGGTTGCCGAGCGCGAACATCTGACCCGCGCTGCCGAAGCGATCGGGCTCACGCCCTCTGCCGTCAGTTCCGCTATCCGTACGCTTGAAAGCTTCTATCGGGTCGAACTCTTCAACCGGGTGGGGCGACGGATCGAGTTGACCGCCGAGGGCCATGCTTTCCTGCCCGAGGCAAAGGCCGTGCTGGGCCGGGCCAAAGCCGCAGAGCTGATGTTGGCGGAAATGGGTGGCCTGTCGCGGGGTGCGCTGTCCGTCCATGCCAGCCAGACGGTTGCCAGCTACTGGCTGCCAGGGGTGTTGATGCGCTTCCACGCAGACCATCCCGGCATCGAACTCAATCTCACCATCGGCAACACCTCCACCGTGGCGCGCGCCGTGCTGGAAGGCGTCGCCGATATCGGCTTTGTCGAAGGTCCGGTCGACGAGCCGGCACTGTCTGTCACCCGCATCGCCAGCGATGAAGTGATCCTCCTGGTCGGCCGCGATCACCCCTGGGCGGATGGTCGAAAACTGGCGCCGGAAAACCTCGTGGAGGATGGTGCCTGGGTGATGCGGGAACCGGGGTCGGGTACGCGCGCCGTGTTCGAAAGCGCTCTGTCGGCCTATGGCTTAGAGCCGTCGTCGCTGAAGGTCGTGCTGGAGTTTCCATCCAACGAGGCGGTGTTGTCGGCGGTCCGATCCGGTCTTTGCGCAGCCGTGGTCTCTGAAATTGCGGCCGAACCGCAATTGCGCGCGGGGCATCTGGCGCGTGCCAATTTCGCGCTTCCGGCGCGCCAGTTCTCCTGCCTGCACCACAAGGAGCGTCGCCTGAGCAAGGCTGCAGCCGCCCTGCAGCAATTGAGCCGGGAAGCGGCCGTGACCTGAAGACTTCTTCCGCCAATGATCCATTGAGCCTTGCCAAAACGTGCCCACCCTGCATCATTTGAGGGCCAGGCATCAATGGGGGAGGAGAACCATGCAAGGCGTGTTTGAAAAGGATAGTCGGCTGTGAGCAGGACACGTATTGCCATCATAGGTCTTGGAATGGCAGTCACGCCCCATGCGCGCGGACTGATCGATCTGGCCGATACGGTCGAGGTTGCCTATGCCTTCAGCCCCAGCGCTGCGCGACGTCAGGCATTCGCCGAAAAATATCCCTTTCCCCTGTGCGATGACCTCGACACCATTCTTGGCGATAGAAGCGTTGAAGCGGTCGCCGTGCTGACGCCGGCCAATACCCATTGCGAACTCGCCGAACGATGTGCCGACGCCGGCAAGCATGTGCTGATGGAAAAGCCGCTCGACATTACCACCGCGAAAGCAGAGCAAATGGTGGTCTCGTGTCGCAAGGCCGATGTCAAACTTGGTGTGGTCCTGCAGCATCGCTTTCGCCCGGCCGCTCTGCGCCTGACGGAACTGCTGCGCGAAGGCACACTCGGTGCCATCATAGGATGTTCGACGACGATAAGGCTGTGGCGCCCGCAGAGCTATTACGACGAACCCGGTCGCGGTACCTTCGCCCGGGATGGCGGCGGCGTTCTCATGTCGCAGGGTATCCACACACTGGACCTGATGTTGAGCCTTGCCGGGCCCGTCACCCATGTGACCGGTTTTACCGCCACAACGCCGGTCCACCAGATGGAAACAGAGGACATGGTCTGCGCTGCCGTCCGCTTCGAAAACGGTGCAATCGGCACCATCGACGCAACAACGGCGGCTTATCCGGGCTATCCTGAGGAGATCAATCTGACCTGCGAAAACGGCACCGCCCGCCTGCGCGGAACGGAGCTGCAGGTGACATTCCACGACGGGCGTATCGTGTCCATGGAGCCGGATCATTCAGCAGGCGGTGCCGGTGCCGATCCCATGGCCTTCCCGCACGACTACCACCGCGCCGTCATGGCCGACTTCATCTCGGCTATCAGACACGGTCACGAGCCCAAGATATCGGGCGAGGAGGCGCTCAAGGTCCACAGGCTGATTGACGCCCTGATCGAGACAGGCAAGACGAACCGTGTCGTGGAGATCGGCCAGGCAGCAGGGTTAGACGACAAGCGCTAGCCGTGCATTGCCGCGATGACCGTGTGCACGATCCGGTAGTCGGGTCTTTCCTCGCCAAGCGGCACCACGGGCCAGTCCCACTGCGCGCTATGCATCGGCCGCTCTGCCCCATACAAAAGATCGAAGCTCTCGTGCTGTTGGCCGGTGCGGTCGATCAGGCCGTAGGCGATATCGGTGATCAGGCACGTCCGGCAGGGCAGGTTTTGAAGACCGTCGATATGGGCGCGGGCAAGCTGTGCGACCGGTTCCATCGCCGGCTGTCCGCTCGCCTCCAGCCGCCGCTTGGCCCCGCGTCCGATCTGCGAGAGAAGGTTGGCGGATGCAACGAAATCGAGATAGGGCACCTGTCGCAGAAAATCGAGCGGCTGTGGTTCGCGGCCGGCGATCAAGGCGTCGAAGCCGGATAGATCGCGCTCGATCGATCGCACATTATGCAAGCCCTTGATGCGCAACCATGCCCGCACGCTCGCCAGATGCACGAGGTCGACCAGGACCACCGTATCGAAGGTTTTCGCCAGTTCGACAATCGGCACATCGCGCAACAGGCCGGAGCCCAGAACCACGGCGGTGCGTGTCTGCTTCAGATCGGCAATGGCCGATAGCATTGCCCGTTTGCTGTTATCCTCATGCGCGGCCCAATCCTTGGCGCAGCGGCTGGCACGCGACCACAGATTGACCGAATAGCGGATCGAGCTTCGATGATCCGCTGACGTGAGCGGCCAGGTGGCAAGATAGTTCAGCGCCTCAAGGATCATCGCAACGCCCTCAGCCGAGAAGAAGCGGCTTGGGGGCAAGTTGCAGATTGAGTTCGTGCGGAGTGTCGGCAAGGCCCGGCAGATAGCCGAAATCGAGCGTCATCCCCGTTGTCTCGGCACCCATGGCCGCCGCGTGTTCATGCAGGGTCCGAAAGCTCGAATCGATCTCTGACAATGGCCCTCGATGCAGCAGGCGAAGATATTGCCCGGCAGGGATCGAAACCCGTTCCAGGCCACCTGGGATCTTTGTCTTGCGCGCCGCCAGGAAGCCCACAAGCGCGCCGATCTGGTCGCCCGGCGCCGGCTGCGAGATCTTGAGGAAAGCTGTCGCATCGGTCTCCGTCGAATACAAGGTCTCGAAGGCGTCGGCCACGGCTCGGGGAAATTCCGCAGGGCTGGCCACAACGGCAATGCCGATGCAGATCAGTTCGGGCAGGTCTATGGTCTGGATATCTGTGCTCATGGCTTTGGCCTATTGGGATTCGCCGGCCGGGTCCAGCACCGTGCCGACAGGTTGATATTCATCGCCGGCGATAGATGTCGCCGCGGTGGCCAATCTCGACTACCGGCACGACGAGACGATCATCCTGAATGTCGCATTTTCTCGACGGAGTTGCGACCCTCCGTGTTGTCGTCAATCCGCCAGGTCACGCCAGAACTCTTCTTTGCTCGTCGCCTCGCCTCCTTGCGGCCTTGCCGTGAAAACCCCGATCCTCTAAGACAGCCGCAACTCTTCAAAGACATGAAAAGACGGTCCGAACCCATGAGCGAAAAGAACAAGAAGCCGCAGAAACTCAAAGCCCGCCTGCCGCGCGGTTTCGTGGATCGCGAGGCGCATGACATTCGCGCCGTCAACGAGATGACCTCGAAGATCCGCGAAGTCTATGAGCGTTACGGTTTCGATCCGGTCGAGACTCCGCTGTTTGAGTATACCGATGCGCTCGGCAAATTCCTGCCTGACTCGGACCGCCCCAACGAGGGCGTGTTCTCGCTGCAGGACGACGATGACCAATGGATGAGCCTGCGCTACGACCTGACGGCACCGCTCGCCCGCCATGTGGCCGAGAATTTCAACGAGATCCAGCTTCCCTACCGCACCTATCGCGCCGGCTATGTGTTCCGCAATGAAAAGCCCGGCCCCGGTCGTTTCCGCCAGTTCATGCAGTTCGACGCCGATACCGTCGGCGCCCCCGGCGTCCAGGCGGATGCCGAGATGTGCATGATGATGGCCGACACCATGGAGGCGCTCGGCATCAAGCGCGGCGACTATGTGATCCGGGTGAACAACCGCAAGGTTCTCGACGGCGTGATGGAGGCGATCGGCCTCGGCGGCGAGGAGAATGCCGGCCGTCGGCTGAACGTGCTGCGCGCCATTGACAAGCTCGACAAGTTCGGGCCGGAAGGCGTGAGGCTGCTGCTTGGTGAGGGCCGCAAGGATGAGAGCGGCGACTTCACCAAGGGTGCGGGGCTGGAGCCCATAAGCATAGAGTACGTTATCGCGGTGGTTCTCCGACAGCCCTTCCTCGAAGGAGGCAAGTCTGCACGCGCGGACGAGATATCTGCGGCGATGAAGGCCAGCAAAGCGTACAACGAAGGATTCGCTGAACTCGATTTGATTGATGGTTTGGTCAGCGGAGCCGGCTACGGTCCTGATCGCATCAAGATCGACCCCTCTGTCGTCCGCGGCCTCGAATACTACACCGGCCCCGTCTACGAAGCCGAACTCACCTTCGACGTCACCAATGAAAAGGGCGAAAAGGTCGTCTTCGGTTCGGTCGGCGGTGGCGGGCGTTACGATGGGCTTGTCTCCCGCTTCATGGGCCAGCCGGTGCCGGCCACGGGCTTCTCCATCGGCGTATCGCGCCTGATGACGGCGCTGAAGAATCTCGGCAAGCTCGGTCAGGACGAGGTGATCGCCCCCGTGCTCGTCACCGTCATGGACGGCGATGTCGAAAGCATGGGCAAATATCAGAAGTTTACCCAGGAGCTTCGCGCAGCCGGTATTCGCGCCGAAATGTATCAGGGCAACTGGAAGAAGTTCGGCAACCAGCTGAAATATGCCGACCGCCGCAACTGCCCGCTCGCCATCATTCAAGGTGGAGACGAGCGCGAAAAGGGTGAGGTCCAGATCAAGGATCTGATCGAGGGCAAGCGTCTCTCCGGCGAGATCGAGGACAATGCCGCATGGCGCGAGGCGCGCGTGGCCCAGGAAGTGGTCAGCGAGACAGACCTGGTCGCCAAGGTCAGGGACATGCTGGAAGCCCAGGCTGAAGACCGCCGCCGCGCCAACAGCTGAACTTTCCAACCGTCAGACTGTCAGGGGCAAAAGAGACAATCACGCCTCTCTCCCACTGTGTGGGGGAGAGAGCCGGTACGCCGATGGAGCCTCGTCTACGCGGTCTATTCGAGGGCTGCATTCGGCAGAAAATCATCCTATGCTCCCATGCGGAGGATCATCGGATGTCCATTCTCTTCATTGAACATGTCCAGCTTGCCATGCCTGCCGGTCGCGAGGCTGAAGCGCGGGCTTTTTATGCAGGCGTTCTCGGTATTCCCGAAGTTGAAAAGCCCGACAACCTCAAAGCCCGTGGCGGGTGCTGGTTCGAGGATGGGCCGGTGCGTGTCCATCTCGGTGTCGAGCCGGATTTTCGACCCGCAAGGAAGGCCCATCCGGCTTTCACCGTGGAAAACGTTGCCGCACTGGAGCGGAAGATTGCCCGAGCCGGCTATCTGGCAGTCCGCGACGAGCCCTTGAGAGGCTTTGATCGTTTCTATGCCGAAGATCCCTTCGGCAACCGCCTCGAATTCCTGCAGGCAATATGATTGCCGAACTCAGCGCCCGGTTTGCGGAAAAAATGGGCCAATCCGCCCGCCAATCGTTGACATCCGGGTCAAAGGGTGGTGTTCGCTTCCCCCGAAAGCCTGAACAACAGACTGCCGGGATAGCCTATGCCCTTGATCAATATGCCGGACTTCTCCGACGAGCTGCTGGCGGCCTTTGCCGAGCGACGCACCGAACGCGTTGATGCGCCCGTCATTCAGCCGGCCGAGCCTTTCCTCGACATGGCCGGAGAAGATCTGCGCCGCCGTATTTTCATGACCGAGAACGAGCGCGGCGAAAGCCTGTGCCTGCGTCCGGAATTCACTATTCCTGTCTGTCTGCGCCATATCGAAACGGCCACCGGCACGCCCAAGCGCTATGCCTATCTGGGCGAGGTGTTCCGCCAGCGCCGCGACGGCGCCAATGAATTTTATCAGGCCGGCATCGAGGATCTGGGCGATAGCGGCATTGCCGGTGCCGATGCGCGCGCCATTGGCGACGCCCATGCGGTGCTATCGAAACTGCTGGATGGCCGCAGGCTCGAAGTCACCCTTGGCGATCAGTCGGTATTCGAGGCGGTGCTGTCGGCCCTTGGCCTGCCGGATGGCTGGCGCAAGCGGCTCATCGATGCCTTTGGCAATGCCGAACGGTTGGAACAGTTGCTGCAGGATCTGGCGAGCCCGCACCCGGTCGCCGGTCTCGATTTCAAGGTGGCCTCGCTGGTGGCAGCCGGTGACGATGCGGCCCTGATCGCGCATATCGACGAGACCATGCATGCGACCGGATATTCCACCAATGCCAGCCGCGCACCGAAGGAAATCGCCACCCGGCTCAAGGAGAAGCTGGTTCTGGCCGCCACGCGGCTGGATGACAAGACGCTGGCGCTGCTGACGGAATTCCTGTCGCTGGAATTGCCGCTGGGCGAGGCAAGTGCCGCACTTGCCGGCTTTGCCGATGCGGCCGGGCTGAAGCTCGGTGCCGCCATTTCCCGTTTCGATGAGCGCGTGGCAGCACTTGCCAATATCGGGCTCGACCTTGCCACCGTCACCTATCGCGCAGCCTTTGGTCGTCCGCTGGATTATTACACCGGCCTCGTCTTCGAGATAGGGCTCGCAGGCGAGGAGGGCGTTCTCGCCGGTGGCGGTCGCTATGACCGGCTGCTGACATTGCTGGGCGCTGCCGACCGCATTCCAGCCGTCGGTTTCTCGCTGTGGTTGGACCGGATCGAAGCTTCAAGGGCAAAGCCATGACCATTACAATTGCGCTGCCCTCCAAGGGCCGGATGAAAGAAGATTGTGCTGCGATCTTCGAAAAGGCAGGCATGCCGATCACCGCTGTCGGCAATGATCGCTCCTATCGCGGTCGGGTCGAGGGCTTCGATGATATCGAGATCGCCTTCCTCTCGGCATCGGAAATCTCGCGCGAGATCGGCAATGGCACCGTGGATTTTGGCGTGACCGGCGAAGATCTGGTGCGCGAAGGTCTGGCCGATGCCGATAGCCGCGTGGAATTTTGCGCCCGCTTGGGCTTTGGCCATGCCGATGTCGTCGTGGCCGTGCCGGATATCTGGCTGGACGTGGACACGATGGCCGATCTCGGCGATGTCGCCGCCGATTTTCGCGCACGCCATGGACGCCGGCTGGCGATCGCCACCAAATACTGGCGGCTCACCCAGCAATTCTTTTCCCGCCGCCACGGCATCCAGGTCTATCGCATCGTCGAAAGCCTGGGCGCGACCGAAGGCGCACCCGCTGCCGGTCAGGCCGACATCATCGTCGATATCACCTCTACCGGCTCAACGCTGAAGGCCAATCACCTGAAAATCCTGTCCGACGGCACGATCCTCAAATCCGAAGCCTGCCTCGTGCGCGCCCGCAAGCCGGAACATGAGGGAAATGCTACGGTGGCCAGGATCATTGAGGCTGTCAAAGACGCGCTCTGACAGCACCGGCGCGAACTTTCTTGCCACCGCAGCAAGCAGATGATCGCGAAGGCTTAGCCGGACTGTTTGATGTTACATGTGTCGAACTTGCGAGAGGCGGCTACTGCTGCTACCTCTTCTCGGGAAGAGCAATAACACTTAGAGGTCCCACTTTGCCGTCGTAAAAGCCGGTCTCATCCAAAATCACCCCGCTTGGGCCGATGACGTTGTCATCGCGGTCGGGCGTATGCGTTCATCGGGTGGTGGTTCGAGACCGGTTCGGCATTGTCAGCGTGCCACCGGGCATCCCGCCCGATCCTGCTCTTCATCATCCAAAGACACAGCCAAACCGCGCCTGCACGGGTTTTCTCTCCTCGCCGCCCGCTGAACTTCCCTTAAGGAAGATCATGGCACTATGTCTTACATTCTCCGGGTCCTGTGGACCCTCACGCCGCGCGAAGCGCCGCGGCCCCTGCTCGCGTGCAGTTCATGCGGCGACGTCAGGCCCTTTCATTCCAGCGGCAAGATCAGGCTCAATGCAAACGGAAAGCGATTGGACGCCTGGCTCATCTATCGCTGCGACCAATGTGACGAAACCTGGAACCGGCCCGTCTTCGATCGACGGTCCATCCGCTCGCTCGATCCGGCAGTTCTTGCTGCCGCCAGCGATAGCGATCAGGTCTTCGTCGCGGCCTGCGCCTTCGATATGGAAGGTCTCAGGCGCTATGCGCGCCAAATCGAAACCTCCTCCGATGTTGCAATTTCCAAGACTGTGAAGGAGCCAGCTCGAAGTCGCGCGACCGCGCTGGAAATTGAACTCGGAGTGGCGCTGGCCATTGATCTGAGGATTGATCGTCTTCTCTCCCGCGAACTCGGCATGTCGCGCACGCGCGTCACGGCCCTGTTTGACCGGGGCCTCCTGACGACGAATGTCGGAGGGAAAAATGCGCTACGCCGTTCCGTGCAAGATGGCGTGTGCATCATGCTCGAACTATCGGGCGTGTCCGATGCCGCAGCCCTGTTGGATGCGGCGGCTGGACTGCAAATCTGAAGACCAAAAAAATGCCGCCGGATCGCTCCGGCGGCATTTTTGCTTGGGGCAGGGAAGCCTTAGGCGGTGACAGTGTTCATGCCACGGCGGGCATCGATCGAATAGGCGCCGGCACCGACAGTCGCGAGCAGAAGATAGCCGCCGGCCAGTGTGATGTTCTTCATCATCATGATCATGTTGAGCGTATTGATCCAGCCAAGCGCTGCATCCGGCCAACCTTCAATGGCAACGGTGCCGCTGTGGAAGACGAGACCGGTGAACACACAAAAGAGGGCCAGCAGAATAGCGGCGATCTTGGTCTGAAAGCCGACGAGGACGGCAAGGCCGGCCAAGAGTTCGAACGCACCTGCGAGATAGGCAAGCGCAGTTGCAGCCGGCAGGCCGGCGCCGGTGATCATGCCAGCCGTTGCGGCAGGGTCGGTCAGTTTGCCGAAGCCGGACATGATAAACATGAAGGACAGAAGGATACGGGCGACCAGGATCGCGACATTTGTCGTGTTGGACATATTTTTCTCCAGAAGCGAGTTGTTGGATCGGGGGACTGAACTATGTGGCTATAGATGTTCTTTTTCTGTCGTTCTGAATAGATGGACAATAATGCACATATTGTTCAACAAACGGAGACAATTAACGATCCTGCCTCGGTACTGGTTTGAAACGAGGACGTCTCGCTCAGTCGAACCGGTTCTGGCAAAAATGGAGAATGCCCATGTCTGATTTGACCGCCTATCCCGTCACCCGGCGCTGGCCTGCCAAGGACCCCTCGGTCATCCAGCTTTACTCGCTTGCGACCCCAAACGGTGTGAAGATCTCGATTGCGCTGGAGGAATTGGGCCTGCCTTACGAGCCGCATCTGGTGTCGTTTTCCACCAATGATCAAAAGACACCAGAATTCCTGTCGCTCAATCCCAATGGCAAAATTCCGGCCATTCTCGATCCGGATGGTCCAGCTGGCAAACCGCTCGGTCTGTTCGAATCCGGTGCAATCCTGCTCTATCTCGCCGAAAAGACCGGCAAGCTTTTGCCGTCGGATGCGGCGCTGCGCTATGAAACCATTCAGTGGGTTTTCTTCCAGGTGGGCGGCATCGGCCCGATGCTCGGTCAGTTCGGCCACTTCTTCAAATTCGCAGCCGACAAGGTGGCCAACAATTCCTACCCGATGGAGCGATACCGGGATGAGGCACAGCGTCTGCTCGCTGTGCTGGAACAGCGCCTCGAGGGCCGCGACTGGCTGATGGGGGCTGAGTATACGATTGCCGATATCGCCAATTTTCCGTGGGTGCGCGCCATTGAAGCGGCTTATGGCGCGGGCGACGTCATCGGCATTTCGGATTTTCCAAAGGTGATGAAGTGGGTCCAGCGCGCGGAGGCACGGCCTGCAAGCGTCAAAGGCCTGGAGATTCCGGAGACCAGCTGACCATGTCTGGATGGCGTGACGCCGTCACGCCATCGGCTGCGGACGGTTTGCGCCGAGCTTGAAGCGTGGAAAGATGAAGATGCCCAGCATGGTGCCGGCCAGCTTTTCTTCCAGCCCGTTCGATTCACCCATACAAAACACAGGCTGGCGGTTGCCATTCGCCTGCGTGATCATGGTCGAGTAGCAGAAGTTGGAGGAGGCCGTGGCGGCCTGCTCGAAAAGTTCGAGAATATGCCCGCGGTCATTGGTCTCATAGGCGCGCATCATCGACAAGAGGCCGCATTCCGGGCTTGTGAGGCCGTGAAGCGCCATGGCGCGCTCGCCGAGGCGGATCACGCCGTTCGAGAGGTCGCCGGTCCAGGTTTCGGAGGCAGCAAACTGCGACATGACGGATGAATTGCCGCTGTCACGTTCCGCACAGGCGGTAACGAGCGGTTCGGCAAAACTGGACTTGGCAATTTTAAACAAGTCATTCCTCAACGAGTCGCACCGATGGCCCCGCATCCCCAAAAAGATATGGTCTCGGCTGATATTTTCAATAACTGTACCGCCTCGGTCTTTTCTATGGCGGCGCAAGTAGCAGTTACGCGGGCGCGGTTAGAAAGCCCATTCATGCGTCATTGACCCGTCATGGCACCTTTGGAAGGCTCATGCCGACGGAAACTGCGCGGAGCCTGTCTATTGCGGGCATCCGGGCGGGCAGACAAGTCACCCCAGATCATGAGGTCAAGCGATATATAGCCGAGACATGTTTATATTTTGTTTTTGCGTGTCGGCAATGTGTCTTGTCAATATTCCGAGCCTGGAGTGACATTCGCCGGAAGTCGCACATCGCACACGTGTATTCTACCCAGCGTGCACGAAAAAGGGCGGTCCGAAGACCGCCCCGTATTTCTGAACCGATATGGTTGGCTTTCGCAATAAGGCTTTCGCCTTATTACATCATGCCACCCATGCCGCCATTTCAGCGCGCTTGACGCGCTGAAACTCTTGAAGGCAATGGGCGTGCTTTATGGTTGGCTTTCGTAATAAGGCTTTCGCCTTATTACATCATGCCACCCATGCCGCCCATGCCGCCCATGTCAGGCATGCCGCCGCCAGCAGCTTCCTTCTTAGGAAGTTCGGCAATCATGGCTTCTGTAGTGATCAGCAGCGAAGCAACCGAAGCTGCGTTCTGCAGAGCCGTACGGACAACCTTGACCGGGTCGACGATACCCATGGCGATCATGTCGCCATATTCAGACGTCTGGGCGTTGTAGCCGAAGTTGTCTGTGTCGCCGTCGAGGATCTTGCCGACAACGATCGAAGCTTCGTCACCGGCATTGGTGGCGATCTGGCGAACCAGCGACTGAAGAGCCTTGCGAACGATGTTGATGCCAGCTTCCTGGTCGTCGTTTGCACCCTTGACGGTGATCTTGGTCGAGGAGCGCAGCAGAGCTGTACCACCGCCAGGAACGATACCTTCCTGAACAGCAGCGCGTGTTGCGTTCAGAGCATCGTCGATGCGGTCCTTGCGTTCCTTGACTTCGATTTCCGTCGAGCCGCCAACGCGGATGACGGCAACGCCGCCAGCGAGCTTGGCAAGACGTTCCTGCAGCTTTTCGCGGTCGTAATCGGAAGAGGTTTCTTCGATCTGAGCCTTGATCTGGGAAACGCGACCTTCGATGTCCGACTTCTGGCCGGCACCATCAACGATCGTTGTGTTTTCCTTGGTGATCGAGACCTTCTTGGCGCGGCCGAGCATGTCGAGCGTGACATTTTCGAGCTTGATGCCGAGATCTTCGGAGATAACGGTACCACCGGTCAGGATAGCGATGTCTTCGAGCATGGCCTTGCGGCGATCGCCGAAGCCAGGAGCCTTGACGGCAGCAATCTTCAGGCCGCCACGCAGCTTGTTGACGACGAGCGTTGCAAGAGCTTCGCCTTCGACGTCTTCAGCGATGATGATGAGCGGCTTGCCAGACTGAACGACAGCTTCCAGAACCGGCAGCATTGCCTGAAGGTTCGAGAGCTTCTTTTCGTGGAGCAGGATGTATGCGTCTTCGAGATCCGCAATCATCTTTTCCGGGTTCGTCACGAAGTAAGGCGACAGGTAACCGCGGTCGAACTGCATGCCTTCGACGACTTCGAGTTCGGTTTCAGCGGTCTTGGCTTCTTCAACCGTGATGACGCCTTCATTGCCGACCTTCTGCATGGCTTCGGCAATATCTGCACCAACCTGCTTGTCGCCGTTTGCCGAGATCGTGCCGACCTGGGCCACTTCTTCAGAGGTCGAGATCTTCTTGGCCTTGGCCTGAAGGTCCTTGACGACTTCCGACACAGCCAGATCGATACCGCGCTTCAGGTCCATCGGGTTCATGCCGGCAGCAACAGCCTTGTTGCCTTCGCGCACGATGGCCTGGGCCAGAACGGTAGCAGTCGTGGTGCCGTCGCCTGCGATGTCGTTGGTCTTCGAAGCAACTTCGCGGACCATCTGGGCGCCCATGTTTTCGAACTTGTCTTCCAGTTCGATTTCCTTGGCAACCGATACACCGTCCTTGGTGATGCGCGGTGCGCCGAAGGACTTGTCGATGATGACGTTACGACCCTTGGGGCCGAGCGTTACCTTCACGGCGTCAGCGAGGATATCGACGCCATGAAGCATCTTTTCGCGCGCGGTGCGGCCAAACTTGATTTCTTTAGCAGCCATGTTTCAAAACTCCCGGAGCTTAGCTCTTTGGTGAATTGTTGATTGGATTGAGAAGTAACCGGCTAAATTCAGCCGATAACGCCCATGATGTCGGATTCCTTCATGATCAGAAGGTCAACGCCATCGAGCTTTACTTCGGTGCCCGACCACTTGCCGAACAGGACGCGGTCGCCGACCTTGACGTCCAGAGCGACGAGTGCGCCCTTGTCGTCACGAGCGCCGCTGCCGACAGCGATGATTTCGCCTTCAGCTGGCTTTTCCTTGGCAGTGTCAGGAATGATGATGCCGCCCTTTGTCTTTTCTTCAGACTCGACGCGCTTGACTACAACGCGGTCGTGCAGCGGACGGAAATTGGTGCTTGCCATTGTCTAATCCCTCGATCGAATGACATTCGCGGGATCTTTGGGTCCCGCATGGATGTTGTTAGCACTCTCATACGGGGAGTGCTAGCGAGCTCGATCTAAGGATGGGAAGGCTGAGAGTCAAGAAAAACGGCTAAAAATTTTTGCCGTCTTTTCTCTTTCTAGGCGTTTGCCATGTCGAGAATGTGTCTGGCGTGTCGGCATGTCTAAGTCAACCGGCTGCGTGATGCTGCGCATGAAAGGCGGCGACATCGTGGTAAAGGCCGAATTCTCCGGTGATGCCGCGCTCTGCCATGAAGATTTTCGGGTCGAAGCCGTCGACACTATAAAATTGGTCGACAGCCTCCTTTGCGGCCGTCAGGGCTGCCGCACTCTTCCATTCGACGATGGTGACGATCTTCACGGTCGAAGGTCCGGGCGCAACCGCAACCCGATTGTAAAGGCAGCCCTCAAGCGTGTCGAAATAGCCGTGGATAATGGCAAGGCGGTTGGAAAAGGCGCGCACATGATCGGGCGGGCACTCGAAGCAGTCGATGCGAAAGAGGCTGGCGCTTTCCGCCGGAGCTCCGTTTTCGTTGGCGGGGATTTGCAAGGACAATGACATGGCAGGCGTTCCTCTCTCAAAGGCGTGTTGTCAGGTGAACGCGAGCACGATAAAACCTCAACAAAGATTGAGGTCAAGGCGTATTTTCCATGTCGCAAACAACTCGCAAAACAGTGCAGTCTCTCTCGGTCGGTGAGATTGCCCAGCGCTCCGGCGTCGCCGTGTCGGCACTGCATTTCTATGAGCGAGAAGGGCTGATCGAAAGTTGGCGTTCCCAAGGCAATCAGAGGCGCTATCCGCGCGGTGTCTTGCGGCGCATCGCCGTCATCAAGACCGCCCAGCGACTGGGCATCCCCCTGGCCGAGATCCGCGTCGCACTGTCCAGACTACCGGCGGACCGACCTCCCAGTGCTGCCGACTGGCGCAAGCTGTCAGCCGCCTGGCGCGCCGAGCTCGACAGCCGTATCGAAACCATGATGGCGCTGCGCGATCAGCTCGACAGCTGCATTGGCTGCGGCTGCCTGTCGCTCGATGATTGTCCCCTTCGCAATACTGACGACAAACTGCGTTATGAGGGCGCCGGTGCACGGCTTTTGCCGTGATGATGGGGTGTCCGGTTTGGAGTTGAACAACGATGGCTGAAAATTCCGAAGCGGTTGCCCGTCCACAATTGTCGGAACTGGTGGGTGCCTTTGCCCGTATCGGCCTGATGAGTTTCGGCGGCCCGGCCGCGCAGATCGGGCTGATGCACCGTGTGGCCGTCGACGAGAAGCGCTGGATCTCCGAGGATCGCTTCCTGCATGCTTTGAACTACTGCATGCTGTTGCCTGGCCCGGAGGCCCAGCAACTTGCCACCTATATCGGCTGGCTGACCCACGGCGTGCGCGGCGGCGTCGTGGCCGGCCTGTTGTTCGTGCTGCCGGGGTTGGCCGTCATGCTCGGCCTTTCGGCTGCCTATGCGCTCTATCAGGATACCCAGTGGCTGACCGGCCTGTTCTTCGGCCTGAAGGCGGCAGTGCTGGCCATTGTCATCGACGCCTTGATCCGCGTCGGCAAGCGGGCGCTGAAGACGCGGTTTCACCGCATTGTCGCGGTCGTCGCCTTTCTCGCGCTTTTCCTCCTGTCGCTGCCATTCCCGCTGGTGGTTCTGGGGGCCGGCATGGCCGGGCTCGTCCTGGCCCGCTCCAGCGCAGCCACCGCGACAGGGGATATCGACCTGTCAGCGGTGCAAGCCAAACTCGTCGGCTCGCGCCAGGTGCTTGTCCTGTTGTTCTGGGTCGCTGTCTGGCAGGCACCGTGGGCGGTGTTGTGGCTTGTCGCCGGTCCAGACGGAATGACCGCGCTTTACCTGTTCTTCTCCAAAATGGCGCTGGTGACCTTTGGCGGCGCTTATGCCGTGCTGGCCTATGTGGCGCAGGTGGCGGTCGATCATTATCGCTGGTTGATGCCCGGCGAAATGCTGGACGGCCTGGCGCTGGCGGAGACCACACCCGGTCCGCTGGTGCTGGTCCTGTCCTTCGTCGGCTTCCTTGCGGGCTTTCGCGATGCCGGTTTGGGAGCGCCGCTTGTCGGTGGCGTGCTCGGCGCACTTCTGACCGCCTGGGCGACCTTCGTTCCAAGCTTCATCTGGATCTTCGCCGGTGCCCCCTATGTCGAGCGTCTGCGCGGCAATCGCTTTGCCTCCGCTGCCCTGTCCGCCATCACCGCAGCCGTGGTCGGCGTCATTCTCAACCTTGCGCTCTGGTTTGCGCTGCATGTCCTGTTTGCCAAGGTCGAGCGCATGTCATGGGATTTGGCCGGCGCCAGCATCCCGGTGCCGGAATGGTCAAGCCTCGATGTGGCGGCCCTCATCACCACACTTCTTGCCGTCGTCATGATCTTTGCCTTCAGGCAGGGGGTCGGCAGAACGCTCGTCGTCTGCGCTATCGCCGGCTATGGAACCCGTCTCATCCTGTGAGGCATAGAAGGCCTGCTGCATATGTTTTGGCCAACATCGCCATTAAAGGCGGATGTCTCTTGTAATCTGCGATCCGGTTTGCGATGTGACACCAGACTTTATCAAGCAGGACATTTTCCATGGCAAAGCGCATCCAGACCCTCGGTGAAGCCACAGGCGGCTATGACGTCATTCTGTGTGACGTCTGGGGCGTCCTGCACAATGGGATCGATGCGTTTCCCAAGGCGTCCGTGGCATTGACCGAAGCCCGCAACGCCGGTCTCACGGTTGTGCTGATCACCAACTCGCCGCGTCCCTCTCCGGGCGTCATCACCCAGTTGAAGGCAATCGGCGTCGCCGATACCGCCTTTGACCGGATCGTCACCTCTGGCGATGTGACCCGCAAGCTGATTGCCGAGGGACCGAAGAAGGTCTTCCTTCTCGGCCCCGAGCGCGATCTGCCGCTGCTGGATGGAACAGGTGCCGAAGCCGTCGATGCGGCTGATGCCGAAGCGATCGTCTGCACCGGTTTCTTTGACGACGAAAAGGAAACGCCGGAAGATTACCACGACATGCTCGTGGAATTCCAGAAGCGCCAAGTGCCGCTGATCTGCGCCAATCCCGATCTGGTGGTCGAGCGCGGCGAACGCATCATCCCCTGCGCAGGTGCGGTGGCTGTCTATTACGAGCAACTGGGCGGTCAGACCCGTATTGCCGGCAAGCCCCATCATCCGATCTATGAGGCTGCCATGGCAGCTGCTGCTGAAGCTCGTGGCGGCAAAATCGATCCGGCCCGCGTGCTGGCCATTGGCGACGGCATGCCGACCGATGTCCGCGGCGCGCTCGATGCCGGCTATGATCTCCTCTATATCTCCGGCGGCATCCATGCTGGTGAATACACTGTCGACGGCAAGACCGACGAGGCCATCCTGAATGCCTATCTCAAGCGGGAAAGCGCGACGCCGGTATTCTGGATGCAGCGGCTGGCATAAGGTTGGTTTCATGCCGGTGAACTGGACTTCGATCACGGCGAACTGTTGGCGCAAACCTATGTGTGTTAGCGCAACGGGTAATCCATGCCTTGACGCCACATCCGGTGGGCAGTGCCATTGCAGAGTGTCGGACAGCACGGCGTCCTTGTTCGGAAACGGAGCGTCGGCGTGACCGTTTTTCACCGCAACGAACAGAAGAACCCGCTTCCCGATGCGCTGAAGGGCGGCGTCATTGCCATCGGCAATTTTGACGGCGTGCATCGCGGCCATCAGGCTGTTCTGGGCGAGGCACTGGAACTGGCGCAAAGTCGCGGCGTCCCGGCCATCGTCTTGACCTTCGAACCGCATCCGCGCTCTGTCTTCAATCCCGACAAGCCCGTTTTCCGTCTCACGCCGCCATCGCTGCGCGCCCGGCTTCTGGAAGCGTTGGGCTTCCATTGCGTGGTCGAATATCCCTTCGATCGTGAATTCTCCACCACGTCGGCCGAAACCTTCGTGAAGTCCATTCTCGTCGATTGGCTGGGGGCCTCGCAGGTGGTGACCGGTGTCGATTTCCATTTCGGCAAGGGCAGGGAAGGCGGTCCGGCCTTCTTGATGGGCGCCGGCGAGCGCCACGGTTTTGGCGTCACCCTGATCGACCCCTTCCGCGACGAAGGGGCAGAGATCATATCCTCAAGCCGCATCCGAACGCTGATCGCCAAGGGCGATGTGGCACAGGCCGCAGGTCTTCTCGGCTATCGCTATACGGTGGAGGCAGAGGTGTTCAAGGGCCAGCAGCTTGGTCGCACCATCGGCTTTCCAACGGCCAATATGGAGCTGGCGCCGGAGGCGGAGCTGAAGCCCGGCATTTACGCCGTCAGGTTTCGTCGCGCCGATGGCACATTGTATGATGGCGTTGCAAGCTTCGGTTACCGCCCCACCGTCAGCAGCGATGGAGCCGCCTGGCTTGAGACCTACATCTTCGATTTCGACGGTGACCTCTACGGCGAGACCTGTTCGGTCTCCTTCTTCGGCCATCTACGCGATGAGTTGAAATTTGACGGCCTCGATCCGCTGGTTGCCCAGATCCGTCGGGACGAGGAAGAGGCGCGCGCGCTGCTGTCAGGTGTCAGAACGCTTGGCGACCTCGACACGGTCATCGCCTTTTAAATTCAAGTTTAACATTTTTCAGAAACAAAGAGATTGAAGTGCACCGTTTGACAGTCCCGGTCGAAGTCGGGGCTGAAAGGTGCATAATTTCTAAAATTAACAATTAATTTGTCCACATCCACTATAACTGGAGCGTAAGGACGATTTAGACTCATTGGATGCGATGTTGGAGCTAAAAACAATCTTCATCTATACAGCGATGATCAATCTCTCGATCGTCTCCGTCGTCACGATTGCCTGGCTACGAAATCCAAGGCAAAAAGATCTGGTCCTGTGGTGTATGGCGGCTCTTTGCGCGGTGCTCAGCGGCGTCTTGATGAGCAAATTCAAGTTGATCTCTGTGGACTATGTCGAGTTTTTCGGCGGCGCGCTTCTGATCAGCATGACCGGTTTCATATGGCTCGGCTTCAAAGACTTCTTCCGCTGCTCCTACCATCCCATCGAAGCTTTCGGCGTCACGGCCGCCGCTGCCATACTCATGGTTCTGGCGGGCTTCTTGCCTGATCCGGAAGGTGTGCGCGGCATGCTGATTTACGGGGGCTCAGCCGTGAATCTACTGCTGGCTGCCAATGTCGTCTGGGTCAGCCCGAGCAGCGAGCATCTTCCGTCACGCCGATTGGCCGCCCTGGTTCTCGTGGCCTATGCATTGACGAACATTCTGATTGCGCCAATGTCCATCGTGGCGCCCGTGGAGCTCGTGGTGAACACGCCGGTGTCGGCCTGGCTTGGTCCGGCAAGCATCCTGCTGGCGATCTTCAACATGGCGTGCTTCCTGGTCATCGTAGTCTTGAAGCTGGAGCGCACCAGCGAAAGGCAAAGGCAGCTTGCAGAACGCGACGCCCTCACGGGTGTGTTGAACCGGCGCATGTTTTTCACCCTTGGCGAGACACTGGCACGGACCGGCAATGGCGCTGTTGCAATCTTCGATCTCGATTACTTCAAGCGAATTAACGATACGTTTGGCCACAAGGGCGGCGATGATGCCCTGATTGACGTGACGAAGGTCATCGAGGCGAATCTTCCTTCCGGCGCTCTTCTGGGGCGCCTTGGGGGCGAGGAATTCGGCCTGTGCCTGCCGGAGCATGATCGGCGCGAGGCAGCAGCGGTGCTGGAGCGTGCGCGTGCGGCAATAGAAAAGCTGGAAGTCCAATCGGCAGAAAACCGCTTCAGTCTGACAATTTCCTGCGGCTATGTGATGATGAACACTAGCCCAGTGCGGACGCTGGATGCCTGGGTCAACGATGCCGACCGCGCACTTTATGCCGCCAAGAACGAGGGGCGCAATCGCGTCATCCTCCACCATGTGACGGAAGCCGCGAGCCCCTTTGAAGGCATTTCTCCGCCCAAACCGTCACCGGCATAGCAATGTGCCGCCCTCGGCCGGAGGTTTCAAGCAGCCGTCATTCGGTAGCCCGCCCGGTGAACGTCGACATTCTTGCCGGCCACCTCTTCCTTTTCCCGGTAAAACCGCCTAAACAACCGCCACCATGAGCAAGGTACGGCAGACGATATTCTTTCGAATTATTGGCCCGGCCTTCCGCGCGCTTTGAGAGCTGCCGGAGGGTCCGGGTTTTGGGCGCTTCGTTTGCCCCCCTCCGTCACCGCGAATTTCCTTGATTTTCGGCGCGCCTCAAGGCCGCCCCACTTTGGCTAGATCATGACAGATACTGTTGAAAAAGTAGACTATTCCTCCACTCTCTATCTGCCGCAGACGGATTTCCCGATGCGCGCAGGCCTGCCGCAAAAGGAACCGGAAACGGTCAAGCGCTGGCAGGAAATGGGGCTTTACAAGAAGCTTCGTGCATCCGCTGCCGGTCGCGAAAAATTCGTGCTGCATGACGGCCCTCCCTATGCCAATGGCAATATCCATATCGGCCATGCGCTCAACAAGATCCTGAAGGACGTGATCAACCGTTCCTTCCAGATGCGCGGCTATGACGCCAATTACGTTCCCGGCTGGGATTGCCACGGCCTTCCGATCGAATGGAAGATCGAGGAAAAATATCGCGCCAAGGGCAAGAACAAGGACGAGGTTCCGGTCAACGAGTTCCGTCAGGAATGCCGTGACTTCGCAGCCGAGTGGATCAAGGTCCAGTCGGAAGAGTTCAAGCGCCTGGGCATCGAAGGCGACTTCGACAATCCCTACACCACGATGAACTTCCACGCCGAAGCCCGCATCGCTGGCGAACTCCTCAAGATCGCCAAGTCCGGCCAGCTCTATCGCGGCTCCAAGCCGATCATGTGGTCGGTGGTCGAGCGCACGGCGCTGGCGGAAGCCGAGGTGGAATATCACGAGGTCGAAAGCGATACGATCTGGGTGAAGTTCCCGGTGGTTGAAGCATCTGACGAACTGAAATCCGCCTCCGTCGTCATCTGGACCACGACCCCTTGGACCATCCCGGGCAACCGCGCGATTTCCTTCTCGTCCCGGATCGAATACGGCCTCTATGAGGTCACAGAAGCAGCCAATGATTTCGGTCCGCAGCCGGGTGAAAAGCTGATCTTTGCAAAAAGCCTCGCCGAAGAATGCGCGGCAAAGGCCAAGGTGACACTGAACCTTGTGCGTGAGGTCGCAAGCGAGGAGCTGGCAGGGATGACCTGCGCCCATCCGCTGGCCTCGCTCGGTTACGACTTCGCCGTGCCGCTGATGGACGGCGATCACGTCACCGACAGCGCCGGTACCGGTTTTGTGCATACGGCCCCCGGTCACGGCCGCGAAGACTTTGACGCATGGATGGACAATGCCCGAGCGCTTGAAGCCCGCGGCATCTCGTCCAAGATCCCGTTCACCGTCGATGATGCCGGCTTCTACACCGATGAGGCATTTGGCTTCGGCCCCAGCGCCGAGGGCGGTGCCGCGCGCGTCATGGATGACAACGGCAAGAAGGGCGATGCCAACAAGCGCGTCATCGAAGCCCTGATCGCCGCCAACAACCTGTTCACTCGCGGCCGCATCAAGCATGATTATCCGCATTCCTGGCGTTCCAAGAAGCCGATCATCTTCCGCAACACGCCGCAGTGGTTTGTCTATATGGACAAGGAACTCGGCGATGGCACCACGCTGCGCTCGCGCGCACTGGGTGCCATTGAAGACACGCGCTTCGTGCCGGCTGGTGGCCAGAACCGTCTGCGCGGCATGATCGAAGGTCGTCCGGACTGGGTTCTGTCGCGTCAGCGCGCCTGGGGCGTCCCCATCGCCGTCTTTGCCGACGAACAGGGCGAAGTTCTGGTCGACGACGCGGTCAACGCCCGCATCCTTAAGGCCTTTGAGGCCGAAGGCGCTGACGCCTGGTTTGCCGAAGGCGCCCGTGAGCGCTTCCTCGGCGACCGTGCGGGCGAACCTTGGGTTCAGGTCAGGGACATCCTCGACGTCTGGTTCGATTCAGGCTCGACCCATACCTTCACGCTGGAAGATCGCCCGGACCTCAAATGGCCGGCGGACGTCTATCTCGAAGGCTCGGACCAGCATCGCGGCTGGTTCCATTCATCGCTGCTCGAAAGCTGCGCGACCCGCGGTCGTGCGCCTTACAATGCCGTTGTCACCCATGGCTTCACCATGGATGAGAAGGGCGAAAAGATGTCGAAGTCCAAGGGCAACACCGTTGTGCCCCAGGACGTGATGGCCCAGTCGGGCGCCGATATCCTGCGTCTGTGGGTCATGACCACCGATTATTCCGAGGACCAGCGCCTCGGCAAGGCGATCCTGCAGACCAATATCGACAGCTACCGCAAGATCCGCAACACCATCCGCTGGATGCTCGGCACGCTCGCCCACGACGAGGGCGATGAGATCGCCTATGCCGACATGCCGGAACTCGAGCGCCTGATGCTGCATCGTCTGGCCGAGCTCGATGCTTTGGTGCGCTCTGGCTATGACGCCTTCGATTTCAAGAAGATCACCCGCGCCTTGACCGATTTCGCCAATATCGAATTGTCGGCCTTCTACTTCGATATCCGCAAGGACGCGCTTTATTGCGATGCACCGTCATCGCATCGCCGCCGTGCCTCGTTGTTCGTCATCCGCAAGCTGTTCGATTGCCTGGTGACCTGGTTTGCGCCCATGCTGGCCTTCACCATGGAAGAGGCCTGGCTGTCGCGCAATCCGGGTGCCGAGTCAGTGCATCTTGAGCAGTTCCCGGACGTGCCGGCGGAATGGCTGGCACCGGAACTGGTCGCCAAGTGGGAAAAGATCCGCGACGTCCGCTATGTCGTCACGGGTGCCCTGGAAGTCGAGCGCCGTGAAAAGCGCATCGGCTCCTCGCTCGAGGCAGCACCGGTTGTGCATATCGCTGATCCGGAACTCCTGTCGGCGCTCGATGGGCAGGATTTCGCTGAAATCTGCATCACCTCTGCCATCACACTTGTGGCGGCCGAAGGTCCGTCGGATGCTTTCCGCCTCTTCGAAGTGCCAAAGGTCTCGGTGGAGCCGAAACCGGCGGACGGGATCAAGTGTGCACGCTCCTGGCGTATCACCCAGGATGTCGGATCGGACCCGGATTATCCCGACGTCTCGGCCCGTGACGCCGCTGCCTTGCGCGAATTGGCAGCGCGTGGATGACAAATGATGACCGGATAATTTGCGCTTTCGCGGGTCATCCGGTAAAATTGCCTGAAAATGGCCGGATTCATCGGTCAGGCGGTATAACAACATCGCGTGGGGCGGAGACCGGCAAGGCTGGAAGGGTTTCATGAAGACGGCAAATGCGTTTCGAGTTGGCGCCGGTATGGCGGGCATTCTCATGAGTTGCGTTGGCTTGAGCGGCTGCCTTGGCAGTCCGACTTATGGCACAGACAAGACTGCCATGGAGCAGCTGGCGGACGATCTGGGTGACGTCGCCTCCATTGGTGCCAACCCCAACAAGAACACCGGCGAGAAATACAATCCTCGCCCTGAACTGGTAATGCCGCCCAACCAGGAAACGGCCCAGTTGGTTCAGCCGCAGCAGTCTCTCGCCAGCAAGGAAAATCCTGCCTGGCTGGAAACGCCGGAAGAGACCCGTGCGCGTCTTCGCAAGGAAGCCGACGACAACAAGGACAATCCGAACTATCGTTCGCCGCTCCTCGTTGGTTACGGCAGTGCCGGCACCCAGACGGAAAAGCAGAAATGGGAAGCCTTCCGCGAGGCGCGCAAGATCCAGCAGGGCTCTTATCTCGATCAGCGCCGCTTCCTGGCCGATCCGCCGACGGAATATCGCGCAGCAGAAGCTGTCACGCTGGATGATCTGGGCGAACCGGAGTTGAAGAAGGCAAAGCGTCGCAAGAAGGAAGCCAAGGCTGCACAGCAGACCTCTTCCTGGTGGATGCCCTTCCAATAAGCGCAATCGACAGCATCGAAACGGCAGGCCAGTGGCCTGCCATTTTTTTTGGCTATTTATCTGGACTGAACAATGACTTTCACCATTCGCGACGCAACAGCCGATGATGTCGGCACCATCCTGCGCTTCATCACCGATCTGGCGATTTTCGAAAAGGCCGAGCATGAGGTCGAAGCCACAGAAGAAAGCCTGACGGCATCTCTGTTCGGCCCCGGCTCTGTGACCGGTTCGGCCATTCTGGAAGCCGATGGCCTGCCCGTTGGCTTTGCCGTCTGGTTTTTCAACTATTCCACCTGGCAGGCCCGTAACGGCCTTTACCTGGAAGATCTCTATATTGCCCCGGATTACCGTGGCTCCGGCGCGGGCAAGCTCCTGCTGCGCCACCTGGCCCGCATTGCCGTCGAAAAAGGCTGTGGCCGCTTTGAATGGAGCGTACTCGACTGGAACGAGCCGGCCATCCGCGTCTATGACGCTATCGGAGCCGAACCGCAGACCGAATGGATCCGATATCGCCTCACCGGAGACAAGCTGAAGACTTTTGCCAAGGGATAAATCTCGCTCAAGTCCCGTCGCGGAAGACCCGGCGCGGCAGGATCACATAGAAAACCTCGACTGCTGGGCGCGCCACAGTTGACCATGCCCGTCAGCGACCCTTGTATGGGATAGAGGATCAACGCTCCCGTTTCTCCTGAAAGAACCGTTTGAGAATATCGCCAGCGGCACGCTCGCCAATGCCGGAATAGACGTCCGGTGCATGATGGCAGGTCGGCTGGGCATAAAACCGCCCGCCATGATCCACGCCACCGCCTTTCGGGTCTTCGGCGCCGTAGTAGAGACGACGGATGCGGGCAAAGGAAATGGCGGCCGCACACATGGCGCAGGGCTCCAGCGAGACATAGAGATCGGCGCCCGATAGCCGTTCCTGCTGAAGCGCTGCTGAGGCCGCGCGAATAGCCTCTATTTCCGCATGCGCGGTCACATCATTCTTCTCGCGCGTGCGGTTGCCACCGCGCCCGACGATCTCTCCATCGAGCACCACAACGGCCCCGATTGGCACTTCGCCACGCTCTCCGGCGGCTTGCGCTTCGGCCAATGCCGCTTCCATGAAGCGATTTGTCTCCGCCATCCGATGATTTTCCTCTTAACCCGGACCGCGCGACCTGATAGGACACGCAAAATTGCCTCGCCCCCGCGGATATACCGCTTATGGTTGGCGCCATGCGGTCGCCCGAGGTTAGGAACACAGGCAAACAGCAAATGACACCTAAAGACAAGTCCACAGGACCCAAGCCTGCATACGCATCCCGCGGTTCGCGCGACAGCCGCAAATCGGATGGCGATGCGCCCAAGCGTGACAGCAAGCCGGCAGGAAAAGCGTCCGACAAGACGTTCAGCCGCTCATCGGCAGTCGCATCGGCATCGGGCGAAGCGACAAAGCCCGAGCGCATTTCCAAGCTGCTCGCCCGCGCCGGCATCGCCTCTCGTCGCGATATCGAGCGCATGATCATGGAAGGCCGCGTCAGCCTCAACGGCAAGGCGCTGGAAACCCCCGTGGTCAACGCAACCTTTGCCGACAAGATCGAAGTCGACGGCGAACCGATCCGTGGCGTCGAGCGCACGCGCCTGTGGCTCTACCACAAGCCAGCCGGACTGGTGACCACCAATGCCGATCCGGAAGGTCGCCCGACCGTCTTCGACAACCTGCCGGAAGAATTGCCGCGCGTCGTCTCCATCGGCCGTCTCGACATCAACACCGAAGGCTTGTTGCTGCTGACCAATGACGGTGGCCTTGCCCGCGTTCTGGAACTGCCGACAACAGGCTGGCTGCGTCGCTACCGCGTTCGCGCCTATGGTGAGGTCGAACAGGCCGATCTCGACAAGCTCAAGGACGGCATTGCCGTCGATGGCGTGCTCTATGGTGCCATCGAAGCCACGCTCGACCGCAAGCAGGGCCACAATGTCTGGATCACCATGGGTCTTCGCGAAGGCAAGAACCGTGAAATCAAGAACGTGCTGGGCGAGCTCGGCCTCGAGGTTAACCGCCTGATCCGTATTTCCTACGGACCTTTCCAGCTTGGCGACATTGCCGAGAGAAAGGCGCTGGAAGTGCGCGGTCGCATGTTGCGCGATCAGCTCGGCCCCCGCCTGATCGAAGACGCCAAGGCCAATTTTGACGCACCGCTCTTCTCCGACGGTGCTGCGGAAGAAAAAACAGAGGCCAAGGAAAAGCGTCCCTGGGGTGCACGCGAGAAGGGTTCGGATTTCCGCGAGGAAGGCCGTGCACGTCTCGACACCCGCAAGTCGTCTTCCGACCGCGGCGAACGCAAGTCGGCACCGAAGAGCTTTGGCGGCGGCAAATCTGCAGGCCGTGACGAAGACCGTGGTTATGGCGACAAGCCAAAGAGCCGGCCGGCTGCCACGCGCGCCCGCACTGCCAATGTCTGGATGGCGCCGGGTGCTCGCCCTGTGGCTGAAAAGACCGCAAGGGAAGAGGGCGCAGAAGCCCGCAAGCCCGCACGCCGCGATGGCGCTCCGCAGTCCAAGCGTTACGGTCGCGACAAGGATGGTCTGCCGACCAGGAGCCGCGGCAAGTTCGATCCCGACAGCAAGGGCAAGTCCGATTTCCGGCGCGACGACGGCCCACGCGTTGTGGTGAGCCGTACCCGCGACGAAGACGGCGAATGGATCCGCGCGGATTCGCCTGCCAAGCCCGACCGCAAGGACGGCGGCGGTTTCGGCGACAAACGCAGCTTTGGCGGACGCAGTGATCGTCCGGAACGCAATGATCGTGGTCCAAGAGATGACCGGGGCCAAAGAGGCGACAGAGGTCCCAGAGAGGACCGTGGCCCTCGTTCAGACAGAAGCGACCGACCGGCACGCGCTGAACGCAGCGGCGAAGGCCGTCCGGCCCGTGGCGACAGACCTTTTGGCGACAAGCCCTTTGGCGACAAGCCGCGCGGGGCAAAGCCTTTTGGCGATAAGCCCCGTGGCAAACCTGCCGGTGGTCGCGCCTTCGGCGACAAGCCCGGTGGCGGCAAGCCAAGCGGTGGGAAGCCCAGTGGCGGGCGATCCTTTGGTGACAAGCCCGGCGGCGATCGTCCGCGCGGCGACCGTCCCGGTGGTGGCAAGCCCCAGGGCGGACGTGGTCCATTCAAGGGCCGGAGGTAAGCGGTGCGGATTGTCGGCGGTGAGTTTCGCGGACGTGCTCTGGCCGGTCCGAAGTCGAATGATATTCGCCCGACGACCGATCGCACCCGCGAGAGCCTGTTCAATATTCTGGGCCACGCCTATCCGGAATGCCTGGATGGGACGCGCATATTGGACATTTTCGCGGGCACCGGCGCTGTCGGCATAGAGGCATTGTCGCGTGGATGCCGCACGGCGCTGTTTGTGGAAAACAGCGTCGAGGGCCGCAGCATTCTGTGGGAAAATATCGACGCCCTGGGCCTTCATGGCCGGGCCAGAATGCTGCGCCGGGATGCGACACAGCTCGGCGGACCGGGAACCATGGAACCATTCGACCTGGTGTTTGCCGACCCGCCTTACGGCAAGGGTCTTGGCGAAAAAGCCTTGGCCGGTGCCCATTCAGGCGGCTGGCTTGTACCCGGCGCCCTTGTCATTCTCGAAGAGCGATCCGATATCGAACCTGTCGTCGACCCCGTCTTCAACCTGCTTGAGGATCGCGGTTTTGGCGATACGCGCATGCATTTTTATCGCTACACGCCCGGCTGACGGGCCGCAAGAAAAGGTCGTCCGTCCATGGATCAATCGCAGTCTTTGACCGGTACGGAACGAAAAGCGCACTCCTCTGATCCGACCGTGGCCATTGCCTTCGGTGCCGGCGGCGCACGCGGCTTTGCCCATATTCCCGTTATCGAGGCGCTGGATGAAATGGGAATTCGCCCGGTGGCGATTGCCGGTTCTTCCATCGGCGCCATCATGGGTGCGGGCATGGCGGCCGGCATGACCGGTGCCGAAATCCGCGAATTTGCTCTGGAGACCGTTGGCAGGCGCGGCGCTGTCACCAGCAGGCTTTGGAGCCTCCGCGGTGGCACCATGCGCGATGCGCTGGGCGGCTTTCGGTTCGGTCAGTTCAATCTTGAAACCATTCTGCCCGCCTTCCTGCCGGCGCAGCTTCCGGACCAATTCTCCGGCCTGCAGATACCGCTGACAGTGATGGCGACCGATTATTACGGCCAGCGGGAAATCGCGGTGAGCGAAGGCAAACTGGTGACGGCACTGGCAGCCTCTGCCGCCATTCCAGCACTCTTCATGCCGGTCAGCCTCAACGGCGCGCTCTCGATCGATGGCGGTATCTTCAATCCCGTCCCCTATGACAAGCTGAAAGGCAGGGCCGATATCATTATAGGCGTCGATGTCGTCGGCGGTCCCGTGGGCGATCCGACAGAAGCACCCAGCCGTTTCGACAGTATTTTCGGGGCCGGGCAGCTCACCATGCTCTCGGCCATCCAGCTGATGCTGAAGATCTATACGCCGGAGATATTCCTGCGCCCGCCGGTTTCCGGCTTCCGGGTTCTCGATTTTCTCAAAGCCCAGCAGGTGCTGGAGGCGACGGAAGGTTTGAAGGACGGGTTCAAGCGCGATCTGGAAGGCAAGCTGGAAGCGGCTTCGCGCAAATCCGTCGAATAGCTTGTCTTATCATCCTGCCTCGGTGGAGGCCTCTTCGTCTGTTTTCTCGACAGGATTTTTGAGACGCTTCGGCTTGATCAGCGGTTCCGGGTTGACCGGTCTGTTATGCAGCATGTGTCGACCGGCCAGAATGCCATCTGCGGCCTGGATCTGAAGCCGCTCCTCGTCGCGGCGGCGCACATCCTTGACGATGGCACGCGCATCGTCCTCCGACATGCCAAGCGCCTGAATGGTTTTCCGCCCGAACATGAGGCCGGATTCCAGCGTTTCGCGCAGTTCGTACTCCACGTCCCGTGCCCGAAGCGACAGGCTGTGGACGCGGTCATAAGACCGCACGAACAGGCGCGCATGCGGATATTCGTCCCGCACCAGATCGACGATGCGGTCCGTCGTTTCCTTCTTCTGCGTACAGACAGCGACAATCTTGGCATGTTCGATACCGGCCGCCCGCAGGACATCCAGCCGCGTACCATCGCCGAAATAGATGCGAAAGCCGAAGGAGGCCGCCTGGCGCACACGGTCGGCGGAATCGTCGATGATGGTTACCTCGCGACCGCTTGCCAGCAGGATCTGCGCGCTGATCTGGGCGAAGCGGGAAAATCCGATCATCAGCACGTCCGCGCCGGCACCCTCGAAATCCTCTTCCAGTTGCTCGCGACCATCCTCTGTCAGGAACCGGCGCGACAGCAAAGCACCCAGCGGCGTGAGCGCCATGGTGAGTGTGACCATGGAAATGAGCAATGAGGCCGTGGCATTGGAAAACAGCCCGGCCGTGGTGGCGGTGGTGAACAGCACGAAGCCGAATTCGCCGCCCTGCGGGAGAAGGAAGGCAATGCGCACCGCATCGTTCCGGCTTGAACCGGTGAACCGCGCGAGCACAAACATGATCGACGCCTTGACCACCATCACGGCAACCACGCCGACGGCCAGCAGCAGCAGATTGTCCATGATCACGGCGAGCTCCATCGAAAGCCCGACTGCCATGAAGAACAGCGCCAGGAGCAGACCGCGAAAGGGCTCGATATCCGCTTCCAACTCGTGACGATAGGAGGATTCCGCCAGCATGACACCTGCCAGGAACGCACCCATGGCCATGGAAAGCCCCGCCACCTGCATCAAGGTGGCAGCGCCGATGACGACAAACAGCGCCGCCGCAATCATCACCTCGCGCGCACCGGTGCGGGCAATGATCTGGAAAAACGGCGTCAGCAGATAGCGTCCGGCCACAACGGTCGCAGCAATGGCACCGACGGCTTTCAGAATTTCGGGTAAAACCGCAGTCTCGGACTGGCTGTGACTGGTGCCCAGAATGCTGACCATCGCCAACAGCGGCACGATCGCCAGATCCTGCAACAGCAGGATCGAGAAGGCGCGTTGTCCATAGGTTGAGTTCCGGTCGCCCTGATCATTGAGAAGCTGCAGTGCGAATGCGGTCGAGGAAAGCGCAAGACCAAACCCGACCACCAGGCTTCCACGCCATTCTGCAATGCCCGCCACCATGGAAAGACCTGTCAGGGCCAAGCCTGCAAGCATCACCTGTGCGGTCCCAAGCCCGAAGATGTCGGCCCGCATGCGCCATAACCGCGACAGGTTGAGTTCCAGCCCGATGACGAACAGCAGGAACACCACGCCGAGTTCGGCAATGCTGAGAATTTCCTCCGCGCCGGTGATCAGATGGAGCACCGGGCCGATGACCACACCGGCTGTCAGATAGCCCAGAACGGTTCCAAGACCGATCTTGCGGAACAGCGGTGCAGCGACAACGGCACCGCCCAGAAGCAGCAGCGTTTCGGAAAACAGAGTTGTCGAGGTACTCATGAACGACTTTTCCTTCAACTCATTTGGCGACAATTGCCGCAGTTCTGCGGGAATCGACGGTGCTGCCCTTGATGCTGGGTGTATTGCACAATAAATGGTGCCCGAACGAAAGGCTATTTCATGTCGTCAGAATTCGATTCCGCCAGCCTGTTATCCCGCGCCGATCAACTTGTCGAGCTTGCCCGCGCCGCCGGTGCGGATCAGGCCGATGCCGTTGTTGTCCGGTCCCGCTCCAAGTCCGTGTCTGTGCGCCAGGGAAAAGTGGAATCCACGGATTCCGCCGAAAGCGATGATTTCTCTTTGCGCGTCTTCGTCGGCAAGCGTGTTGCCAGCGTCTCGGCAAATCCGGGCTTTGATTTGAAGGTGCTTGCAGAGCGCGCCGTGGCCATGGCCAAGGTGTCGCCGGAAGATCCTTATGCCGGTCTGGCCGACAAGGAAGATCTGGCGACGACCTTCCCGGATCTGAAGCTCTTCGACCCGACGGAAGTGTCGAGCGAAGAACTGACGCAAGCAGCCCTTGCCATGGAAGAGGCCGCCCTTTCGGTGGACGGCGTCACCAACTCCTCGGGCTCCGGTGCATCCTCTGGCCTTGGCGGCATGGTGCTTGTCACCTCCGACGGCTTTTCCGGCAGCTATATGGGCTCCCGCTTCGGTCGCTCCGTCAGCGTCATTGCTGGCGAAGGCACCAAGATGGAGCGCGACTATGATTTCGATAGCCGTCTTTATTATTCCGAACTGGATAGTTCCGAGGATATTGGCCGCCGCGCCGGCGAGCGCGTTGTCCGTCGCGTCAATCCGCGTCAGGTGAAGACCGCTTCCAATCTGACCGTGGTCTTCGACCCGCGTGTCGCGCGTGGCTTTGTCGGGCATATCGCGGGCGCCATCAACGGTGCTTCGGTTGCCCGCAAGACCTCGTTCCTGCGCGACAAGATGGGCGAGCAGGTCTTGAAGCCCGGTCTCACCATCATCGACGATCCACGCCGCGTCCACGGCTCGGCCTCGCGTCCCTTCGACGGTGAAGGCGTGGCCGGCGAGCGCCTGACCATGATCGAGGACGGTGTCTTGAAGCACTGGTTCCTCTCGTCGTCCACGGCGCGTGAACTGGGGCTGAAGACCAATGGTCGTGGCGCACGCGGTGGCACCTCTGTCTCCCCGACATCCACGAACCTTTCGCTGGAACCGGGCGACGTGTCGCCGGAAGAACTCATCCGTTCCATCGGCACAGGCTTCTACGTCACCGAATTGATCGGTCATGGCGCCAACATGATCACCGGCGAATACAGCCGCGGGGCATCCGGCTACTGGATCGAAAATGGCGAGATCGCCTATCCGGTCTCGGAAGTCACCATCGCGTCCAACCTCAAGGACATGTTCATGCGGTTGACGCTTGCAAATGACATCGACCGCGATTTCTCGGTGGCATCGCCGACCATCGCCATTGAAGGCATGACACTCGCCGGCCTTTGAACAGACCGGCCGGTCACCATAGAAAGGCAAGGGCTGCACCATGACATCCGCTCCGACGAACGAACGGCTTGCGGACCTCGCCCTTGTTGCCAAGGCGGCGCGCAGTGCCGGCGAAATAGCCATGACATTCTTCGGCCAGTCACCCGATGTCTGGTGGAAAAACGAGGGTAGCTCGCCAGTCAGTGCCGCAGACTTTGCCGCCAATGACCGCCTGTCGGATATCTTGCGCTCCGCACGTCCCGACTATGGCTGGCTATCGGAAGAAACCGACGACGATTCAGCGCGACTTGGCTATGAGACCCTGTTCGTGGTCGATCCAATTGATGGCACACGGGCGTTCATAGGTGCCAAGAAAACCTGGTGTGTGAGTGTCGCCGTCGTTCACCGGGGTCGCCCGGTTGCCGCAGCACTGTATGCCCCGGCCTTGGATGAGGAATTCCTGGCGGTCGCTGACGGCGCCGTCACCAGAAATGGCAGCCCGATTTCCGTCGCGGGTCCCTCGGCAGGTCCAACCCGGGTCGCGACCGCGACCGATATGCTGGACCTTCTCGATCCCGAGTATCGTGAGACGGTCGAGCGCGTGCCGCATATCCCCTCGCTGGCCTACAGATTGGCCTTGATTGCTGACGGACGTATCGACGCGACGCTGGTGAAGAAAAACTCGCATGACTGGGATCTGGCCGCCGCCGATCTTCTGCTGGAACGGGCCGGGGGGCAGTTGGTTGATTTTCGCGGTGAACCGCTTCAATACAATCGCGCCGAAGTTGTTCAGGATCACCTCTGCGCCGGCTCTGCGACCGCGCTGCCGGGCCTTCTGCAACATCTGCGGGTACCCCGCGCGGTTGACCTTTGAGCCGAAATCGCGCACAGCAATGGCAACAAAAACTGGAATGGAAGGATGACAAGGTATGACGGAAGCAGCAGGCAAGAAACAGCTTCTTCACCTGGTCTTTGGCGGCGAACTGTCCAATCTTCAGGAAGTTGAATTCCGCGATCTGAACGATCTCGACATCGTTGGAATTTATCCGGACTACGCATCGGCGCTGACAGTCTGGAAATCGAAGGCGCAGCAGACGGTGGACAATGCCCACATGCGATATTTCATCGTCCATATGCATCGCCTTCTCGACCCTGTCGGGAAAGACGTTGAAAAGAATTGATCCGGGTGCGCCCGCGACTGGCTTGATTAGCCATCGCGGGCGCCACTATTTTAACGAAGTTATAGCTCAGTCAGTATAGTGGTTTGTGGGGGTAACCAGAGCCACTTTTCAGGTGCCATATTTGATATGATGACGCGGATTTCATAACCCATGAGCAATGGATTGGCCTCGGTCGCGCTGACAGCATACCGGTGGGCGGGCGTCGCTGCCTATCCGCTGGCTGGTGCGTTTCTGGCGATCCGTGCAGCCAAGGGTAAGGAAGACAAATCGCGTAAGCTCGAGCGCTTCGGCTATGCCAGCGTCGAGCGTCCCGCAGGCCCGCTGGCCTGGGTCCATGCCGCAAGCGTGGGCGAAACTCTGGCCGTCATCCCGCTCTTGCGCGAATTGCGCCGACGCCAGATCCAGGTGCTGCTGACCACCGGAACAGTGACCTCCGCTGAAGTCGCAGCGCGCCGCGTCGGCGGCGACATTATTCATCAATATGTGCCGCTGGACGTGAAGCCCGCCATCAAGCGCTTTCTCAAATACTGGAAGCCGGACATAGCCCTGTCTGTGGAATCCGAAATCTGGCCCGCCACGATCATGGAACTGCGGCGTCGCCATATTCCCCAGGTTCTCGTCAACGCCCGCATTTCCGAACGCTCTTTCGATAGCTGGCGCCGCCATTCGGGCATCGCCGAAATCATCTTCGGGCAGATGGCGCTGGTCGTCAGCCAGACGGATATCGATGCCGAGCGCTTTCGCGATCTGGGTGCATGGCCCGTCAGCATTTCCGGCAATATCAAGGTCGATAGCGAAGCCCCGCCTTGCGATGAAGCGGTGCTGGCGCATTATGCCCAGCAGATCGGCAAGCGCCGCACCTGGGTGGCCGCGTCCACGTTCGAGGGCGAGGAAAAGGCCGCCGTGATGGTGCATCGCGCACTGAAAGCCCATACCGGCATATTGACCATTATCGTGCCGCGCCATCCCGAGCGCTGTGACGAGTTGGAAAAGACGATGACCGAGAAGGGGCTCCTGGTCGCCCGCCGCAGCCGCAATGACCCGATCACGGACGAAACCGATATCCTGCTCGGCGACACCATGGGCGAAATGGGTCTGTTCCTGCGCCTGACCGAGATTGCCTTCCTCGGCAAGTCGCTGACCGACAAGGGTGGGCAAAATCCGCTGGAGCCGGCCATGCTCGGCTGCGCAATCCTCTCCGGCCCCAATGTCGAGAACTTCCGCGAAACCTATCAGAAGATGGTGAAGGCCGGTGCGGCCCGCATGGTGCGCGATCCAGAAATGCTGGCCAAGGCCGTACATTTCCTCTCCAACAACGACATTCCGCGTCACAAGATGATGGATGCGGGCACCGAATGCCTGCAGGAGATGCGCGGTGCGCTGGCCGCCACCATCAAGGGTCTGGAACCCTACATCAATCCCCTGACCGTCAAGGCAAGGCTTCAACCGAGAGCAGCGCAGGTATGAGTGTATCAACGGTCGCCATGCCGACGCCCGAGCGTCTGGCCGCCATCGGCGGCATCCTGTTCGACAAGGATGGCACCCTTCTGGATTTCAACGAAAGCTGGGAACCGGTAAACCGCGCCGTGGCGCTGATGGCAGCGGGCGGAGACCCGGTGCTGGCTGCAGACCTGCTGAGGCTTTGCGGCATGGACCCGGCAACCGGCATGATCGCGCCCGACAGCCTCTTTGCAGCCGCCAATACACGAGAAATCGCAGAAGCGATGATTGCGGCCGGTGCGCGGTTCGAGCTGGAAATCTTGGTCGCGCGGATCGACGCCGAATTCGCCGGTGCTGCCGATCAGTCGGTGCCGGTCGCCGCGCTTGCACCCTTGTTTGAAAGCCTGAGCGCACGTGGTCTGAAACTGGGCATCGCATCCAGCGACAACGAGCGGTCGATCAGGGCCATCGCCGCGCGCTTCGGTCTCGATCCCTATCTCGATTTTGTCGCCGGATATGACAGCGGTCACGGCGTCAAGCCTGAGGCCGGCATGGTTCTCGCATTCTGCGATGCGACGGGCCTGGAGCCGCATCAGGTCGCCGTGGTCGGCGATAACAATCACGACATGCATATGGGCCGCAATGCCGGTGCCGGGCTCACCATCGCCGTGCTGAGCGGAACGGGGTTGCGCGAAACGCTTGCAGCCCATTCCGACCTCATACTTGACGATGTGACAGGTTTGCCTGTTCTCTTCGGGTAAGGAGTGGCGGCATCCGTTGGAAGAGCCGCCTGCAAGGGGGATAGATAGATATGGTTTCGGAAGCGCCTCCATTCTGGTGGACGCGGCGGGGATGGCAGGCAATCGCTCTGCTGCCGTTATCTTTTCTCTATGGGCGCGTGGCCGGCTGGCGCATGGGCGTGAAGAGCCGAAACTCCGTTCCTGTTCCCGTCATCTGCGTTGGAAACTTCACCGTCGGCGGTGCCGGAAAGACGCCCACGGCTGCAGCCCTTGCGCGTGAGGCCAAGGCCCGTGGTTTGCAGCCGGGCATTCTCAGCCGCGGCTATGGCGGTTCGCTGGACGTCACCACGCTCGTTGACGCAGATCACCACCGTGCAGCCGATGTTGGCGATGAACCGCTCTTGCTGGCGCGCGAGGCGGTCACTGTGGTGGCCCGCCGCCGCATTGCCGGTGCTCGCATGCTGGTCGAACAGGGGGTCGATCTGATCATCATGGATGATGGTTTCCAGAGCAATTCGCTGGTGACGGATTTCGCGTTGATCGTGATTGATAGCCGCCGCGGCATCGGCAATGGCCATGTGGTTCCGGGCGGACCGGTGCGCGCGCCGATCGGGCGTCAGATGCGGCGCCTGTCTGCGATCCTCAAGGTTGGTAATGGCGATGCCGCCGACAAACTGGTGCGAAGGGCGTCTCGAAGCGGCAAGCAGGTCTTCGTCGCAACCCTGATGCCTAAGGATGATGAAGGACTTGCGGGTCTGGGCGTTCTGGCATTTGCCGGTATCGGCGATCCGGAAAAATTCTACCGCACCCTGTCTGAGCTCAATATTCTGATCGAGGACAGGCAGGATTTCCCCGACCATCATCATCTGGCAGATGATGAAATTGTCGATTTGCTGACCCGCGCCGATGCCAAGGGGCTCCAGATCGTGACGACGGCCAAGGATATGGCGCGGCTCGCTCATGGCCATGGGCGCGCAGCCGAACTGGCCGCCAGGTGTCATGTCATCGATGTCGATATGGTTTTCGACGATCCGGGAGCACCATCACAGATCATCGACCGTGCCATCAACGCCTGCCGTGAGCGAAATCTCCGTCGCGGCCGGTCCTGATCCCGTTGGCGTTCAGCGCCCCGTCTGTACCGGAAGCGTGCCGGCACGCTTTTCGGCTTCGAACGAGGACGCGGCATCCACATAGGGCTCTTGGCGGGCAATGCTCCAGTAGCGCAACTCGTCGATGAGGATCTGTTTGCCGGTCATGGCGCAGATAACATGCGAACCCGGCGACAGGATCTGGAAATCCCCATCGAGATATTTGATCTTCGCTTCGCGATTGCTGCCGCCTTCGAACCGGTTCATGTCTTGCCCTTCCGTACTGCCGTCGTCTGCCTTAAACCGCCGAACGGTCGATTTCCAGAGAAAATCAGCTTCGTCCGAACAGACGCTCGATATCGGAGAGCTTCAACTCCACATAAGTCGGCCGACCATGATTGCATTGGCCGGAGCCCGGGGTCTCTTCCATTTTCCGAAGCAGGGCGTTCATTTCTTCCACGCGCAGCACGCGGCCTGATCGCACAGAACCGTGGCAGGCCATGGTGGCGGCCACATATTCGAGCTTGGCTGAAAGACCCCCGGCTGTATCCCACTCGGCAATCTCGTCGGCCAACTGGCGCACAAGCGCATCCGCATCGACCTCACCCAGCATCGCCGGGGTTTCGCGAACAGCAATGGCACCGGGGCCGAAGCGCTCGATGGCCAATCCCAACTGGTCCAGATCCGCGGCATGGGCCATCAGCCGGTCGCAGTCTTCTTCCGGCAGGTCGATGATCTCCGGAATGAGCAATCCTTGCGAAGGAAGACGCCGTCCCCGCAGCGCTGTGCGCAAGCTCTCGTAGACGAGCCGCTCATGGGCGGCATGCTGATCGACGATCACCAGCCCGTCCGGCGTCTGGGCGACAATGTAGTTCTTGTGCACCTGCGCCCGCGCAGCACCGAGCGGAAAGCGTTCCACCGGTTCGACGCCCGCAGTCTCTGTATCCGGGCGCATTGGCTGGACAGGCATCTCCGCGCGCGCGGCGGGCACGGTCATCGTGTCGAATGCGCTTTGCACGGGTTCGCCAAATCCGCCGGCAGCGCCGGGCGTAAAGGGCCGATACGGCGAAGACTGCGTCGTCCATGTTGCGGAGGGGCTAGGCTGCGGCGGGCGATAACCCGGCCTGAAGGCGCGTAGCATGTCGCTGGCACCTTTTGTCGATGATCGGTCGCCTTCACGCGTCAGCGCCTCGCGCACCGCCCCCACCACCAGGCCACGCACCATGCCCGGATCGCGAAACCGCACATCGGATTTTGCCGGATGAACATTGACATCGACCAAGGCTGGATCGAGCGTGAAGGACAGGACCACGATGGGATAGCGGCCATGCGGGATGGTTTCGGCATAGGCACCGCGCACGGCAGAGAGGATCAGCTTGTCCTGAACCGGGCGACCGTTGACGAAGGCATATTGATGCGCCGAATTGCCCCGGTTGAAGGTCGGAACGCCGGCAAAGCCGCTCAGCTGCACATCCTCGCGTTCCGCATCAAGCGCAATCGCATTGTCGCGAAAATCACTGCCGAGGATCTGGGCGATGCGTGCCAGATGGTCTTCGCCCGTTGCCGGGAATTCGAGTGTCGAACGGTCCGATCCGGACAGGGTGAAGCGGATTTTCGGAAAGGCGATCGCCATCCGTTTCACCACTTCGGTGATTGCGGCGGCTTCGGCACGTTCGCTTTTCAGGAATTTCAATCGGGCAGGGGTGGCGAAAAACAGATCGCGCACCTCGACCACGGTGCCGGGATTGGCAGCGGCTGGACGCACTGGCGAAACCTTGCCGCCGCTCAGCGCAATTTCGGCACCCTCGCTGGCCCCTTGCTTTCGACTGGTGATGATGACTTTTGCCACCGAACCGATCGAGGGCAGGGCCTCGCCGCGAAAGCCCAGGCTGTGGATATCGTCCAGCGTGTCTGAAAGCTTGGAAGTACAATGACGCCGCACGGCCAGTTCGAGATCCGTCGAATCCATGCCGCTGCCATTATCGGTAATCCGAAGCAGGCTCTTGCCACCGCCAGCGGTCGCGATCTCGATCCGGGTCGCCCCGGCATCGATGGCGTTCTCGATCAATTCCTTTGCGGCACTGGCAGGTCGTTCGATGACCTCGCCGGCGGCAATCTGGTTGATGAGCGTCTCGGAAAGTTGCTTGATGGCCATCTGTCTATTTTCGGGGATTCGCAGGCCTGAGGGAAGGGGAAATCGAAGAGAGCGGCGCGCAGTTTTATTGCTCCCGTCGGCAATTTACGATTAACACCGCCTTAATTGAAAGGCGCTAGTTTGCCGGGAAAATGAAATCCTGGCAAAGACGGGCCAAATGATGGCAAGCGCGAGCAAGCTTGAGCTTTCTTCCATAAAAACCGGTTCCAAGCCCCATGCCTCATCCGGGCATGCAATGTCTTCGTGCGCATCGATCACCGTTCGACCTCCAGCCTTTGAGGGAGTGCACGGTGACTGACTTTGCAAAATCGTCTTCAGGCGACCAGGCCCGCGACAGGACGCCCGATTCAGCGGCTTTGCGTGGCGGCGCGCTGCAGCCGGCAGTGCTTGAGGCTGCAGCCGACGCGCTGGGTGCGGCATTTCTCATCTTCGACCAGAACGACAAGATCATCTTTGCCAGCCGCAATGTCAGACAGTTTTTCCCTGTAGCGCCTCTTTTTCTGGAAGCCGGAACGCGTCTTCGCGATCTTTTTGGAGCGCTTTATGACGCGGGCATGCGTGTCAGTTCCGAGGCGCCGGCCTCTGCCTCGAAGGGGGCATCCCGAGAAGAGTGGATCGCCAGCCACACCTCCAGCCATTGGCGCGAGCGCAGCGACAAACAGGAGCGTGACGCCTCAGGACGTTGGCTGCGCTATTCCCGGCGCCGGTTGTCGTCCGGCTATGGCCTGTCGCTTGTGACCGATATCACCGAGCAAAAAAAACGCGAAGAACAGTGGCGCGCCGACATGGAGCGCGTGCAGTTGACCGAGGAAATCCTCGACAACCTGCCCAATCCCGTGGTCGTCCAGGATGCCAATCTGACCGTGGTCGCGGTGAACCTCGCCTTTTCCAACCTATTGTCGCTGAGTTCCGATGGGCTGCTGGGCAAGAGTATGGACAGGATCTTCAGGACCGATGTGGCCGAGCGCGTGAACGCGGCTTGCCGCCACACGCTGCAGACCGGTGCGCCGTCGGTCATCGCCCAGGAGATTGCGGCGGAAGACGACCCCTCGGCACCGGTCTTGATCCGCACCAAGCGCGTGGGAAAGCCGGGACGCTACTTCATCGTGACCACGATTGACGACCTTGCCGAGCTTCACGATCTGCTGCCGGCAGCTGCTGCATCCGCCTCGAACGGGATGCCGCGGCCAAGCCCTGCGTCCGACAGGCGTGACCATGCTGCCGGTCCGGCAGGTCCATTCCCTGTCACCGACCGCAACATTCTTCTCGTGACCGATGATCCGACGATCGAGGCGCAGGCGTTAAGAACGCTCATTGCCCTGGGTGCGGATTGCTGTGCCGTTCGCAGCATCGAAGAGGAAGAGGCATTTCTGCGGCTTGCCAGGTCCTCCGGCGCTCTGGTCGATCTGGTTCTGATCGACGCGCAGATGGATATCGCCTGTCTGGAACTCGCAGAAATGCAGGGGCTGGATGTTCTGCCACTGGATGCCTTCCAGCTGACATCGGACCTGCCGCAAACGATCGGCAATTACCTGGCGACGCGCGCGAATGCGCAAAGACATTTGCCGGATTGGCAATTCTTGACCGGCTCGGAAAAACGCACTGAGATTGATGACACTGACCGTCCCCTGGTGCTTGTGGCCGAAGACGACGAGGTCAACCAGATCGTCTTTGCCCAGATTCTGGAAAGTCTGGGTTACCCCTACAAGATTGCAGTCAGTGGCGATGAGGCAGTTCGCCTGTGCCGGGACCTTCAACCAGGCATCGTGATGATGGATGTCACGCTTCCTGTATTGTCGGGTCTGGAAGCCTGCCGAATAATCCGGGAACTGGGCGGACCGGCGGGCGCAGACATACCGATTATCGGAGTGATCGTAGATAAGTCCGGTGACCTGCGCGCGAGATGTCTTGCCTCTGGAATGAACGATACAATCGCCAAGCCGCTCAGTACAGAAATGATCCGAGATGTGTTCGAGCGTTTCCTGAAAAAGAGTGTGAGCCGCCTCGGCTGAACACTGTACCCCCAAAATTAGGGGTGAGAACATCTAGTCTTCGTCCGCCTATTGCTATGATCTTGTTAAGAGTTGCAGGGCCATTGTTCAGCGGCAGATAGTTGACGCAGGATGACTGAAATGAGGCCCGACAACAGGACTTCGCCGGATGAGAGCCATAAAGAGCTCCAGGCAATGGCCTATACGGACTCCTTGACCGGTCTGGGCAATCGCCACCGTCTTCGAGAGAAGGTCAAGCATCTGGCTGCCGAACGCGCGGATGATCCGGCTCCCTTCACGGTGGGGCTGGTCAATCTGGACGGTTTCAAGCCGATCAACGATCTCTTTGGAACCGAGGCTGGAGACGAGATCCTCTGTCAGGTCGCCCACAGGCTGAAGGCATGTGTGCCGGATGGCGCCACCGTGACCCGTCATGACGGCGATGAATTCGCAGTTGTCTTGCCTCTCATCTGCGAGCGCGTAAGCGCCGAGCGGATGGGCCAGATGATCAAGGATGTGCTGTCGGCACCCTATGATCTGGGCGATCGCAATGTTCGTCTTTCGGCCTGTCTTGGCTTTGCCGTCTATCCCTTTGCCGGTGCAGAATTCGAGGATCTGCAAAAGAGTGCGGAGACGGCACTCTATCGCTCCAAGCGCCGCGGCCGTGGCCACATCACGGTCTATTCCAGCGAAATCGCCCAGGAAATGATGCGGGCCACCCAGATGGAACAGGCATTGCGCCATGCCATCATCAACGACGCCGTCGAGGTCTACTTCCAGCCGATCGTGCGCCTGTTCGACAATCGCCCGGTGGGTTTCGAGGCACTGGCGCGCTGGAACGACCCCGATCTCGGCTTTGTATCGCCGTCGGTCTTCGTACCCCTTGCCGAAGAGCGCGGCTTCATCGATCTGCTGTCGGAGGCACTGCTGCGCAAGGCAGCGGAAGCGACCCTCACATGGCCGAGAGAACTCTTCCTGTCCTTCAATCTCTCTTCAGCCCAGTTGATGGATCTGCGCACCACCAGCAATATTCTGGCCATCCTCGCAAGCACCGGCTTCGATCCGCACCGGCTGGAACTGGAAATCACCGAAACGGCGGTCATGACATCGGCAGAAACTGCCGAGCGTATCATTCAGGATCTTCGTGACGCCGGGATACGCATTTCTCTGGACGATTTTGGAACCGGCCAATCAAGCCTTGGCCGACTGCGCGACTTTGCTTTCGACAAGCTCAAGATCGACCGTGCCTTCGTCTCCTCGATTTCCAAGGACCGCGCCTCCGAGCATATCGTCAAGGCCATCATTACCATGTGCGAAGGCCTTGAGCTGCAGGTTGTGGCCGAGGGTATCGAGACCGAGGCGGAAGCCAAAATGCTGCGCGCGCTGGGATGCGGCATGGGGCAGGGCTATTATTTCGGCAAACCGGTCGATGCCGCTGCCACCCTGCGCTATCTGAAGCAGCATTTTCACGAATTTACCGTCGCCGATCGCATGAACGCCTGAGATCGGCCGCCCGGTCGACCTCTTCGAGCTTGATTACCAAACGACGCACTTCGACCAGAAATCGCCGTGTCTCGACATTGCGGCTCACGGGGCGCTGCGCAACTATGGCAGACGATAGGCGGATCTTCGCCGTCCGGCAGCCATGCCGAAATGCAGCGCGAGTGTGTTCTTCATGCCTGATTTTTCCCGCGATCCGCTTCTTCAGCCATTCCAGCTCAAACATCTCACGTTGAAAAATCGGGTCATGTCGACGGCGCATGAACCAGCCTATTCCGAAGACGGCATGCCGACCGACCGCTACCGGCTCTACCACGTTGAAAAGGCCAGGGGCGGCATCGCCTTGACCATGACGGCGGGATCGGCAAGCGTTTCCAGCGACAGCCCGCCGGCATTTGGCAATCTGCTCGCCTACAGGGACGAAATCGTCCCGCATCTGAAGCGTCTGACCGATGACTGTCACGAGCATGGAACGGCGGTGATGATCCAGCTCACCCATCTTGGACGTCGGACCAACTGGAACAAGGGCGACTGGTTGCCGGTTTTGTCGCCTTCCCCGATCAGGGAGCCGGCCCATCGCCATTTCCCCAAGGAGATCGAGGACTGGGATATCGAGCGCATCGTCGCCGACTATGCCGCAGCAGCCCAGCGCATGCAGGCGGCCGGTCTCGATGGCATCGAGTTCGAGGCCTATGGTCACCTGATGGACAGCTTCTGGTCGCCCGCCACCAACCGGCGAGACGATGACTTCGGCGGATCGCTCGATAACCGCATGCGCTTTTCCAATATGGTGATCGATGCCGTGCGCCATGCCGTCGGTCCCGAATTCATCGTCGGCATTCGCATGGTCGCCGACGAGGACTGGGACAAGGGATTGTCGAAGGCGGAAGGCATGGAGATCGCCAAGCGTATCGCGGCCTCGGGCAAGATCGATTTTCTCAATATCATCCGTGGTCACATCGAACACGACGCCAGCCTGAACGATGTCATTCCGATCCAGGGCATGGCCGCCTCGCCGCATCTGGATTTTGCCGGAGAAGTCCGCCTGGCGACCAAATTTCCGGTGTTCCACGCCGCCAGGATTGCCGATGTGGCAACGGCCCGCCACGCCATTGCCGAAGGCAAGCTCGACATGGTTGGCATGACGCGTGCCCATATCGCCGATCCGCACATTGTCAGGAAGGTCATGGCAGGCGAGGAGGCACGCATCCGCCCTTGCGTCGGTGCGACCTACTGTCTGGACCGTATCTATGAAGGGGGCGAGGCACTCTGCATCCACAACGCCGCGACAGGCCGGGAAGGATTGATCGACCACGATATTGCAAAGGCGCAACGCCCGCGCAAGGCGGTGGTCATCGGTGCCGGACCGGCGGGGCTGGAAGCTGCCCGTGTGCTGGCCGAGCGCGGACATTCCGTCGATGTCCTGGAGGCGAGCGGAAACGCCGGCGGGCAAGTCAATTTGCTCACCCGCAATCCCCGTCGCAAGGAAATGGTGGGCATCGTCGACTGGCGGCTCGGCGAACTGGAGCGTCTGGGCGTTCAGATCCACTACGACACCTATGCCATGGCCGATGACGTTCTGGAATTCGAGCCGGATCTGGTGGTGGTCGCCACCGGAGGCATCGCCCAGCTGCCGGAGCTTGAGGCAGGCGAAGATCTGGTTGTCTCGAGCTGGGATATTCTGGCCGGTTCCGTCAAGCCGGCTGGTCCCGTCCTGCTCTACGACGACAATGGCGGTCATCAGGCGATGAGCGCCGCAGAAGTGATTGCCAATTCAGGCGTGGAACTGGAACTGGTCTCGCCCGAACGCTTCTTTGCGCCGGAAATGGGCGGCATGAACCATGTCCCCTATGCAAAGACCTTCGCCGAGAAGGGCGTCAAGGTGACGATCAATACGCGGCTGGTTTCCGTGCGCCGCGAGGGCAACGGGCTGGTGGCGATCCTGGGATCGGATTTTTCAAAAACCGCAATCGAAGAGCGGCGAGTGGCACAGGTAGTCGTCGAACATGGCACCATGGCCAATGCCGATCTCTATCTGGAGCTCAAGCCGCAATCGCGCAATCTCGGGGCCGTCGACTATTCAGCACTCATCAAGCGCAAGCAGCCTTTGCCGACCAGGAATCCGGATGGCACCTTCGAACTGATCCGCATTGGTGACGCGATAGAGAGCCGCAATATTCACGCGTCGATCTATGACGCTTTGCGCTATTGCACGCTGCTTTAGGCGAAACCTGTCGGCTGTCGGAGCGGGATATCGTCCGGCAGAGGACGAAAAGAAAGGGCGGCGCACGAGGCACCGCCCTTCGGGATCGTGACACGTCCCTCGTTCAAATGCTTAGTTAGCAGTAGACGAGGTGGTCGTGCTGTCGGGCATGGTCGTCGTCATGTCCGTATCGGCTTCGGCAGCCTGCTGATCCAGTGTCTTGAAGGCCGGTGCGGCTTCCAGGGATTCGGCAGTTTCAACCGTGGTCAGACGAACATCGTTGTTTTCGTCATGCGTCACATCGATCTTGGCCATTGGAACAGCGACATCCTTTTCACCGATGCCGAGGAAGCCACCGACGCCGATCACGGCTGCGGCAACCTTGCCGTCTTCACCGATAATCAGGTCGTTGATATCACCGATGCTTTCGTCCTTGCCGTTATAGACGGACGAGCCGATGAATTCGTTGGCGCTGACCTGGTTTTCGGCCTGTTCGGTCAGATATGAGTCTGTTGTCGCAGACGCGTCAGCCGACATGTCGACCTTGGGAGCAACGTCCTTGTTCATCGTATCGGTCGAAGGGTTTACACCCGTTGCCGATGGAGCTTCCACAGCTGGTGTAGCCGGGTCGACTGTTGCGTCCTGTGCGAGGGCAAACGGTGCTGCTGCACTGGCGAACAGGGCGGTGGCGGCGAGCAGATTAATAGACTTCTTCATAACAGATTCCTTTCCTCTCTCGTGAACATCTGGCGGGACGCTGATTGTCCAATCCCACCGTTGTGGTTCGGGGGGTAAATGGCGAAGACGGGCAGATCGTTCCGGAAAAGGCGCCAACTATATTTTTTCGAAGAACAGGAACCTTGGATTGCGGTTTGCGTTTGGCCGGCCGCCATTGATGGACGCACCTCGCTTTGAAAAAGACCCCCGTCTGATGGCCTATGGCCCACAACTTGTGCACCACCGCGGTGTCGCCCCGCAGCTGCATAGTCTTGAATTTACGCTGATAAACATGGCTTATGTTTCGAGTTTCGTTTTGATTGACCATGCAGTCAACGCGGAACACGCTGCGTGTCGCGTCGCTTGTCTATTGCGCGCTATGAGAGTGATCCAATTTTGATCAATCTGTGCAACGTGACTAGACGATAGGCATTTTTTGCGGATATGATGTATTGAGTTGTTCAAACCTAGAATTTTTACGATATGTCATATTTCTGACAGCGGGATCGTGGGGCGGGCAATTTTTATTGAGTATGTGGTATCTATTTAATTTATATTTTTATTGTATTCGGCTGAAGTTATTCAGTTCTCCCAGATCCGTGAACTTACCCATGACGGAAAACATAATTTTCATCATTGGTAATAGCTGACGTCATTAATAACAGTATTGGCTTTCAGGGGAATAGATTTGAATTTTCTTCTTTGGCCCTTGTGAAGAAAAGTGCATTATGACGCCAGCAGAACAAAATAATTCGGAGAGCTTTGTAACGCGCATGCTCACTGAGTTGCACTCGTACAAGACGCAATTCGATGTATTCCGCTTTATGAAGCGACTAACCGATAGCGTCGGTGCGCGAGCATTCATGGTCTTCAACATACCGCACGCAACGTCGGTTGATCTTTCCAGTAGCTCGATCATCACCAACTGGCCGGCTGAGCTCTTGTCGAGCTATGACCAGTCGCGCTTGCTGGCGAATAGTCCTGTCATCGAGCATATCCGGGTGTCGACGGTACCGCTCGCTTTTGATTTCGACGTTGACTACACCAACAAGTTTTCGGTGCCGGTCGAATCCGTGCGGGACCTCTTTGTCCGGTTTAACATGTGTCGCGGGACCTATTTTCCGGTTCATGATGCAACAGGAACGCGTGGGGCCGTCGCTTTTACCGGGGACAGGAAGCCATTCACTCAACAAGAAACGATCGAACTCTATTATCTCTCCGCCCATGTGTTCAATCGCCTGGCCGATATCCGCGATCTGGACAATCGCGCGACGGAAACCTTGACTGATCGGGAGATAGATTGCCTCAACTGGACGGCGGCCGGAAAGACAAGTGTGGAAATCGCCGAAATATTGGGGCTCTCGGAGCACACCATCAATCACTATCTCAATCGCGCGACCAAGAAGCTCGATACGGTCAATCGAACCCAGGCTGTCGCCAAGGCCCTGCGCATCGGGCTCATCAAGTAGCAGTCGCGGTGCATTCAGTTTGACGAGACAAGCGAGTGGCCCCTGGCGTTCATCCCCTCCGCTTCTCGTCCGATACTGCAAAGCAGCCGGAAGCCGCCTAAAACATGTTCAGGGCTGCGGCGCATCTATACGCACTGCACAATTATTCATCGTGTGCACGTCGGCGCAAGGTTCTGCCCAGTCAGACAATGTTGGCGGAAGTAACTGAAAAACAAGACGAATAAGCCGACCTGCCAAACTGGCACATATTCTGCATATCCTAAGGTAAGTCCAGAGGGGACTATGTAGAAGCGTCCATCTAAGGTCGCTCGAGACAAAGTCGCCAAGCCGCTCTCTTGCGCATTGCGTTGATGAGATCAGGCTTGGCGGCTTTTTCATGTTTAGCGTGGTAATTCACCACAACATGCGTCGGTGCTTCAATTTGCCTGCCACTCGCAGTCCCGTGGTTGGGCCACCCCGGGCGGTTAAAGGGTTTTTCACATTTTTCCGACACGATTCCGGAAAAGATGGAAGAGGCACTAGAAATGGCAGCGCGTGAATGTCTGGAGCTGTCGGTTGTAGCGCCGTGCTACAACGAAGAGGACGGTCTGGTAGAGTTTTGCCGCCGCGCGTTGGCGGCTGCGGCTGCCGCCTCGACCGATGGCGCCTACGAGCTAGTGCTGATCGATGATGGATCCAGCGACAGCACCTGGTCTTTGATCAGCGAGCAGGCGTCCCTGCACCCCCAGATCGTTGGTATCAGGCTTATGCGCAACCATGGTCACCAGTTGGCTGCCTCTGCCGGGCTTGCACATGCTCGCGGTAACCGTGTGCTCTTGATCGATGCTGACCTTCAGGATCCGCCCGAGCTGCTTTTGCTGATGATGCCGATCATGGATGGTGGGGCAGACGTTGTTTATGGCCAGCGCGCGGTGCGCAGAGGCGAAACCTGGTTTAAGCGTGCAACGGCAAGCGCCTTTTACCGAATGCTATCCTGGTTGTCGGAGACGGATATTCCAAAGGACGCCGGCGACTTTCGTCTGATGAGCCGTCGTGTGGTTGATGTGGTCCTGTCAATGCCAGAACGGGATCGGTTTCTGCGCGGTCTTGTCAGTTGGGTCGGCGGACGCCAAGTGCCGGTAATCTACGAACGCGATGCGCGTTTTGCCGGTGACAGCCATTACCCGCTGCGCAAGATGCTGCGCCTCGCGCTGGATGCCGTCACCTCATTTTCCACCAAGCCATTAAGGATCGCGTCCTGGTGTGGTGTCGTGACCGCAGCTTTTGCAATGCTGCTTTTGGCATACACGCTATGGCAATGGATCAGCGGCGCAACCGTGTCAGGCTGGGCGAGCCTTATGGTCGTACTGACGACCTTCAGCGCCGTCCAGTTGCTCACCCTCGGTATACTGGGTGAATATCTCGGGCGTCTGGTACAGCAAACGAAGGCAAGGCCCCTATATCTGGTCGACGAAATCGTCTGCCACAACGAGGTGACGACAAATCCCCGTGAAGCAACAGAAAAACCCAATACGGAACAATCTACCCGGACGGCAGGGGCACGGTCCGCTGAGTTGCCGCGTGCCGCGTCGAAGTGATTGGCGACGGATGTCAGTGCGACTTTTGTTGAGTTGGCTTCGAGGCAAAGTCTTTTTCAAATATGCGCTGACCGGCATTTTGAATACACTGATTGATCTTGCTATCTTCTCGGTTCTGTTGGCTTTTGGCGCTTCGGCCCAGCTGGCAAACATCATCGGTTTTCTGTCTGGCGCAGCAAATAGCTATGTTTTGAACCGCAATTTTACATTCGCTGTCGGTGGTGGACTGACCAGACGAAGCGAGCTTTCGCGAGTCCTCGCCTTTCTGATTGTCACGCTGATCGGTACCGCAATTTCATTCCTGACATTTTTTATACTTGATCCGTTGATCGGACACTTCGGTGCCAAATTACTGTCGATCCTGGCTGTGTTGTGGGTGGGGTTCGCACTCAATCGGTTCTTTGTATTTCGTACAGCCGACTGAAATGGCTGATGCGCCTGCTAAGCAACGGATCCGGGGAATTGGAAATGACCGAATGTGCACAAGACCATCAGTCGAAAATGTTCACCATTCTGTCGATTATCGTTTTCGTTATCTGCGCGGCACTTTTGGTGGCTGTGGTCGATATTCCACCCGTACTGGACTATCCAAATCACTATGCGCGCATTTGGCTGCTGTCCGGCGGTATTGGCGAGGCGCCGCTTTCCTCGATCTATGAGCTCGACTGGAGCCGGACATCGACCAATATCGGCATCGACCTGATCGCCTGGAAGCTTGGGCCGGTATTGGGGGCCGTTGCGATCGCCAAATCGGCTTTGTTCCTGGCAATAGTCATGCCGCCCTTGGGCGCGGCGCTCTTGAACCGCTATCTTCTTGGCGCGTGGCACCCCTGGCAGGTTGCCATTTTTTTCTTTGCCTGGTGCGCCACCATGATCGGTGGCTTCATGAATTTCCAGATCGGGATCGGCCTGGCGTTGCTCTTCGCCATCGCCGACGCGTGTCTTCACAAAAGAACTTGGGTTTTGCAGTTCGGCTGGCGCGTATGTGCCACTACCATCCTTTATTATGACCATGCCTTTGCCGCGGCCTTCTTTCTGCTTGTCGTCGTTGCCCTTGAATTCTCTGCACGGTTTACGCCCTTTCAGGATCGTCATGCGTTCTGGAACTTTTGTCGAAGGGCGATGATGGCGACAATGGCGTGGGGCGCGGCCTTGGTTGCGATTGCCTGCCTTCAGGAAGGAAAGGGGACCGTCCCGGGCGAAGACTTTCATGCGATGTGGAATGATCGAATGGTGTCGCAGGTGTGGAACCTGCTATCAGCCATTTGGTCGTATACCTTGATCGTCGATGTCCTGTTCTTGATTGGTTTACTCGTCGTCCAGAGTATATTGCGGAAAAATGGTTACAGACTGCATGCCGGTTTGCTGATCGCCGCCGCCCTTCTTGTGGTGCTGTCGATTGCGTCGCCACGGAGCGCTTTCGGGACTGGCTGGATCAGTTGGCGTTTTCCAATCATGGCAGCACTTGCTGCAACGGCTATGTTTTTGCCATCCCATTTGCAGCGGCGCAGCCCATCAATTGTGCTGTGTCTTATCATAGTCATGACGGTCTTTGGGCGGTTCGCCTGGATCAGCTACAATTGGGTGGCGTATCAGCCGACTGTCGTGCATGTCCGGGACCTCTTGGTCCAGATCCCGCCGGGGTCAGCAGTTTTGCAAGTTGGTCACGTATTTAAGGAGCGCTCTTCTCAAGCGCCGGCTTTTGAACGGATGAGCTGGTATGATGATACCTATCGTCATTTGGCGACGCTTGCCGTCCCGATTGCGCGCTCATTCGTGCCAACAGTCTTTACTGCCAAAGGCAAACAGCCGCTGATGGTCACGCCGCATTGGCGATCTATCGACGTGCCCGAGGATAACCTGATCTCGACATCCACATTGATCTGCATCCCACCCGAAAAGTTTGAAGGCGGATATCGAAACTACTTGGCTGACTGGCGGAACCGGTTTGATTATGTGCTGCTGTTGAACGCCGATCAGCCGGACAAAATCGCCGGAATGGACTTGATTGGTGGCTTGGACCTTGTAGACGGAAGCGGCTTTGCCCAACTTTACAGGGTGGACAGAGGCTGGCGTGCGGATATCGGTGACCTCAGGCCTGCCTATTGCGACGACGCCGAGCCTTGGCAGTGACGAAAGTCGGTGTTAGGCCGTGAATCCGCAGGATGCGCAACAGGCGTCTGTCGCGTATGAAATGTGTTAGGACGGGGTACAAAAATTATGACGGCTGTTACCAGAGAACAGGTTCTCGAAACGCTGAAGACCATTCGCGGGCCGGATCTGGAAGGCAATGTCGTCGATCTGGGCATGGTCTCGGATATTTTCATCTCCGACGCCAAGGCATATTTTTCGATCACGGTCCCTGCCGATCGTGCCAATTCGCTTGAGCCTCTGCGTGAGGCCGCCGAACGGGCGGTCAAGGCGATCCCCGGCATCAAGGGGGCGCTGGTGTCCTTGACGGCAGAAAAAAAGGCAGGTGCGCCCAATCCCACGCCCCAACCGGCGCGGCCTGCAGCAAAACCGTCTGCGGCACCGGCGCATGGCCATTCCCATGGACCGGCTTCAGGCAGCCGCCCGGCCAAGACCGATATCCCCGGCATCGGCGCTATCGTGGCCGTTGCGTCCGGCAAGGGTGGCGTTGGCAAGTCGACGACAGCAGTCAATCTGGCGCTGGGCTTCAAGGCCAACGGTCTGCGTGTCGGCATTCTCGATGCCGATGTCTACGGTCCTTCCCTGCCGCGCCTCATGGGCATTACCGGCAAGCCGAGCCAGATCGAAAACCGTATCATCGTGCCCATGGAAAACTACGGCATCAAGGTCATGTCCATGGGCTTTCTGGTGGATGAAGCGACCGCCATGATCTGGCGCGGACCGATGGTGCAGTCGGCACTCATGCAGATGCTGCGAGAAGTGGCCTGGGGCGATCTCGACGTTCTGGTCGTCGATATGCCGCCGGGCACCGGCGATGCGCAGTTGACCATGGCCCAGCAGGTGCCGCTGACCGGTGCCGTGGTGGTGTCCACGCCACAGGACCTGGCCCTCATCGATGCGCGCAAGGGCATCACCATGTTCAACAAGGTCGAGGTGCCTGTTCTCGGCATCGTCGAGAATATGAGTTATTTCATCGCGCCCGATACCGGCAATAGATACGATATCTTCGGTCATGGAGGCGCAAAGGCCGAGGCCGAGCGCATCGGCGTTCCCTTCCTGGGCGAGGTGCCTCTGACCATTTCGATCCGTGAGACGTCGGATGCAGGCACACCTGTCGTGGTATCTGAACCCGATGGTCCGCAGGCCAAGGTTTATCGCGACATTGCCGAAAAAGTCTGGCAGCAGGTCAGCGCGAAATCGCCGCGGTCGGCACCCAATATTGTCTTTGAGTAACGGGATATCGGCTTGCTGATCGACATAGATCAGCGACTTATTGAATAATCCCGACCGATGACCATATCTTCGATGTGCGCCTGGAACGACGCGCCAACTGCGGGCCCCTCTGGCGGGAAATTTCGGCTTTCCCGTGATGTCGGAGTTGTTGTTTCGTAATCCGCCGGTGGATTTATTCCTCCATGTACGCGCTCTCTGCTGATTTTATGGGGCAGCCACTGTGGATGTGGCTGGGCTACCTTACGTTCGTATTCGTTCTGCTTTCCTTCGATCTCTGGTTCCTCAGCCGCAAGGGCAGGGACATCGATATCAAGCAGAGTATGCGCCTTTCAGCTTTCTATATCTCGATGGGCCTTGCCTTTTCCGTCTTCATCTGGTGGCGTCTGGGCGGCGACGCGGCGGTCCTTTACCTCACAGGCTATGTGGTCGAAGAGAGCCTCTCGCTCGACAACATCTTCGTCATCGCCCTGATTTTCGGTTATTTCCAGATCCCGCAAAGTCATCAGCATCGCGCGCTCGTTTACGGCATCATCGGTGTCGTCCTGCTGCGCGGCCTGATGATCGGTGCCGGCACCGCCATGGTCGATCGCTTCCACTGGGTGCTTTACGTCTTTGCTGCCTTTCTGGTTTATACCGGCATCAGGATGCTGTTGTCGGCAGATGACCAATTCGACGTATCGAATGCCAGTCTGCTGCGTTTCCTGCATCGCCATCTGCCACTGACGACAGAGCTTCACGGCGATCGCTTCTTTGTTCGAGAGCCAAAGACAGGTGCCGAAAAGGCCGGATATTTGGCAACGCCCCTGTTTCTGGCGCTGGTCATGGTGGAGTTCGCCGACGTGATCTTTGCCGTCGACAGCGTGCCGGCGATCTTCTCGATCACCACCGAGCCCTATATCGTCTTCACCTCCAACATTTCTGCCATTCTTGGCCTTCGTGCGCTCTATTTCGCACTGTCGGCCATGCTGGAACGGTTCTCCCTTCTCAAATACTCGCTGTCTGCCGTGCTGGTCTTTATCGGCGGAAAGATCCTGATCGGTGAGATGATGGGACTTGGCAAAATGCCGGATCTCTGGTCGCTGGCGATCACCGTCGCCATTCTGGCTGCAGGCGTTGTCGCATCGCTGGCGTTGACCAAAACGCCTAATACGCAATAAAGAGCCTCCGAAACAGGATCTGCATCGTGATCAACGTTTACCATCAGGATGGCACGGCCAAGGCCTTGCAGATGTCGCAGCCGCCTCAGGTGCTGGCCGATAATGTCGTATGGCTCGACCTTCTCAATCCCGACAAGGGCGAAGAACATCTCGCTGAAACGCTGCTGGGCATCGAACTTCCGACGCGCGACGAGTTGAAGGATATCGAGCCCTCCAGCAGGCTTTATATCGAAGCCGAGGCTGTCTTCATGACAGCATCGCTCATTTGCAAGGCCGAAAGCGAACTGCCGCAACTGGCCGATATCGCCTTCATTCTGGCGGGCAATCGGCTGGTCACCATTCGCTATGCCGAACCAAAGGCCTTCACCTTGTTCGTGGCCGCGATGCAGCGCAATGGCGGCAAATGTCGATCGGGTTTCGAGGTTCTGGCACGCCTGATGGAGACTGTGGTTGACCGCACGGCGGAAGTGCTGGAACTGGCCGTGTCCCGCATCGACGACCTGTCCACAAATGTATTCGTGGATCGCAAGGCGGCCAAGCGCCGCCCTCCACGCTTTCTCGAAGACAAGCTTCTCGACATTGCCAGTCACCACCGCTTGGTGAGCAAGGCACGCGAGAGCCTGATCACGCTGGAGCGGCTGGCGACCTTCATGCGGGCGCTGCCACAGATCAAGAAGGACAAGGACGCCTCCGATCTCTGTCGTATCATTGCGCGCGATGTACAGTCACTGTCCGAACACGCCGCCTTTATCGCCAACAATATCACCTTCCTGCTCGATGCATCGCTTGGTCTGATCAATGTCGAGCAGAATGCCATCATCAAGATCCTGTCGATTGCCTCGGTGGTCTTCCTGCCGCCAACCCTTGTGGCATCGATCTACGGCATGAACTTTGAGTTCATGCCGGAACTGCACTGGAACTACGGCTATGCTGCCGCGTTGCTGGGCATGCTCGTCTCTGCCATCGTCCCCTTTGTCTTTTTCCGCTGGAAAGGCTGGCTCTAGCAGCCAGGGTCACCCATGTCCCAACCTTCATCCGTTGAAACCGCGCACCCGCGTGCGCCAAGTCTTTTCGCGCTCACGCTCGGCTCCGTCGGTGTCGTTTATGGCGATATCGGTACAAGCCCGCTCTATGCCTTTCGCGAGGCCCTAAAGCCGATCAGCGCAGACGGTATCGACAGGCCGGAAATCATTGGCCTCATTTCGCTGATGATCTGGGCGCTGACCATCATCGTCACCATCAAATATGTGCTCTTCCTGCTGCGTGCCGACAACGAAGGCGAGGGCGGCACGCTGTCGCTGCTGGCGCTTTTGATGAAGAATTCCGACCGATACATATCCGTCCTCACCATGATGGGCCTGGTCGGTGCGGCACTCTTTCTCGGCGATGCGATGATCACGCCGGCTCTGTCGGTCCTGTCGGCAGTCGAAGGCGTCAAGCTCGTGGCGCCAGGGCTGTCGGATTATGTCCTGCCGATTACGATCGGCATCTTGATCGGCCTGTTCCTGTTCCAGGTGCGCGGTACCGGAGCCGTCTCGGCATTCTTCGGACCGATTACGCTCGTATGGTTCGTCGTCATGGCGCTTGGCGGCATCGTGCATATTTCCGATGATTTCGGCATCCTGTCGGCCTTCAATCCCTGGTATGCCGTGGCATTCCTGATGGAAGACGGATTTCTGGGTTTTGTCGTTCTGGGGGCGGTCTTTCTGACAGTCACCGGTGCCGAGGCGCTATATGCCGATCTTGGCCATTTCGGCCGCAAGCCGATTCAGCTCGCCTGGTTCATCATCGTCTTTCCGGCACTCGTGCTCAATTATCTGGGGCAGGGCGCTCTGGTCTTGAAAGACCCTTCCGCCGCCAGCAACCCGTTTTTCCTGATGTTTCCCGATTGGGCGCTGTTTCCGGTCGTGATCCTGGCAACGGCTGCGACCATCATTGCCAGCCAGGCCGTCATCACAGGCGCATTTTCGCTCGTGCGCCAGGCCATCAACCTTGGTTTCCTGCCACGCATGCAGATCCTTTTCACATCCGAGACCCATACCGGCCAGATCTATCTGCCGTCGGTCAATCTCATGCTGCTGATCGGCGTGCTGTCGCTGGTGTTGCTGTTCCAGACATCCGACGCGCTGGCCACCGCCTATGGCATCTCGGTCACCGGTGCCATGGTGGTTACCACTATCATGGCATTTGAATTCCTGCGCACCCGCTGGAAGTGGCCGGCTTTCGCCGCCGTGCTGGTGTTGTTGCCGCTTCTGGTGCTCGAACTGGTTTTCCTTGGCGCGAACGCCATGAAGATCATGGATGGTGGCTGGGTGCCGGTGCTCTTTGCCATTGGCTTCACTGTCATCATGTGGACCTGGCGGCGCGGCTCTGACCTGTTGTTTGAAAAAACCAGGCATGCCGATATTCCGCTCGACAGCTTTATCGCTTCGATCGAGAAGAAGAGTGAACATGCGCCAGTCCAGGTGCCCGGAACCGCGATCTTCCTGACATCCGATCCGCAAACGGCCCCCGCGGCACTGCTGCACAATCTCAAGCACAATCATGTTTTGCACGAGCGCAACATCATCTTGACCATCAAGACGGTGAACCGTCCGCGCGCCACCGAGAGCGAACGCTTCATCGCCGAGAGCATTTCGCCGCGTTTCAGCAAGGTGGAATTGCGCTTCGGCTTCATGGAGAGCCAGAATGTCTCGCAGGCACTCGCCAAGGTGCGCAAGAACGGACTGAAGTTCGACATCATGTCGACCTCCTTCTATCTTGGGCGTCGCAAGCTGGTGCCGGATGCCAAGAGCGGCATGCCCTATTGGCAGGACAAGGTCTTCATCGTGCTGGCCAATGCGGCTGCAGATCCGTCGGATTACTTCCGTCTGCCGACCAATCGCGTGGTCGAGCTGGGATCGCATGTGATCATTTGACCGACCTGCAAAACCGACCGTAACGTGCATTTCAAGCACTCGGATCACGCTATTGCGAGATTTCGTTAGGGTTGCGTGCATTAGAGTTAACCAATCATCAAGGTTAACAAGGCATCTTTTTCGCATGTAACCGATGTCGCGTATGGAGTGCCGGTTTTGCGTTCGAGTAAGCCTGTGTCTAAGTCGTCCCGTGTCCGCCGCCGGGACTGGGTATCCCCTCTGGTCTTTGGCTGCCTTGCCTGGCTGGCCCTTCCCAACGACGCTGCACGCGGCGATTTGGCCGGCCTTCTGGCAGGCGAAGATAGTGGCCAGCAATGGCGCATGGTCCTGACCCCGTCACCGGCGGGGTCCGTCCATACCGCCGAATTGGCCTTTACCGGTTCGACCGGTCCTGCGGCCTTTTCGGGCGATGCCGGACTGATCATGCCCGACGGGCGCAAGATGGCCTTCGTCGATCTTGAAAAGGATGCGGTGGACACACCGGACGAAGATCGCGTCACCCGCACTCAGAAAAAATCGCGTGTTGTCACCGTCGAGCCCATGCAGCCACCCAAGGCTTTTACGGCGGGCTCGGTCCTGCAGCGTACCAGTATGCTGTTTACGCCGAAGAAAGATGGTGCTGAACAGGCGGCCTTTACCCGGGACAAGCCCAAGAACCTCAAGCTCGCAAGCTTCTACTACCGCAAATCCGACAAGAAGGCGGATCCGGGCGTGCCGACCATGCTGGCCGGCCTCGTGACCAACCGCAAGGCCGATATACTTGCGACCGCCTATGCGCCGCCTGAACCCGATTACGCAAGGGTCTCCCCTTTCGACGCCATTTTGGCAAAGCCGGACGCGGGCCGCTTCGTGCCGCAAATCGCACCCGACGACCACGCCTGGGCCGCCGCCGTGCTGCCGCCTGAGGTGTTTTCCGCCAAGGAGCAGCAATGTCTGGCATCGGGTGTCTATTTTGAGGCCCGCGGCGAATCGGTAAAGGGACAGGCAGCCGTTGCCCAGGTCATTCTCAACCGCGTCCGCAACCCGTCCTATCCGGATACGATCTGCGGCGTTGTCTACCAGAACCAGGATTGGCGCAATCGCTGCCAGTTTTCCTTTGCCTGCGACCGCATAAAGGACCGTATCAATTCGCAGTCGCACTGGAAGGTCGCGCGTGATGTGGCCATGGCGGTGACGGCTGGGAAGATCTGGCTTGATGAGGTTGGCTCTGCCACTCACTATCATGCCGTCTATGTCCGGCCTGCATGGGCACGCACCATGAAGAAGGTCGGCCGCATCGGTCTCCACGTTTTCTATCGCACCTATGGCGGCGGCTGGAGCTGAGGCACACGCCCCATTGGCCTTTCGCACGCAATGCGACAGCGATTCCCCGGCGTCGCTTTAACGGGGAATCGTCACATGCGACTTAAGTCTATGATTTCCCGGTAAAATTTAGTTCATTCACAACCCGATTCCACGCCTTGACTATGCGGGCACTCAAAATTATGGTGCGCGCGACTTCAAAGCGGGCCCGAGGAAGGCGTTACTCAGCCGATTGCATATCCGCAAAAGCCGTTTAGGCTCGCGATACGGCGCAAATCGGACGGAGGATGTCATGGCCAAGGACCGGGAAGAAAGTCTGGAAGAACGCCGCAAGCGACTGGGGGCCGAATTGGCAGAAGTCCGCACTGAGGCGACGGAAGACGGGGAGAGGGAAGTTCGGGCAGAGCAAAGCCGTAAAGGTTATGCACAGGCCATGAAGCTTTCCAGTGAATTCATCTCCGCAATCGTCGTTGGCGCCATTCTGGGCTATCTCTTCGACCGTTTTGTCGGTACAGCGCCATGGGGCATGATTGTTTTGCTGCTTCTGGGCTTTTGTGCCGGTGTATTGAACGTACTTCGCTCCGCTGGCGCCGTGGCCTCGCCACATCCGGTGGATCGTGACGTAGGTAAAGACAGCTCGAATGGGAACGGCAAGGCCTGAACCTGATCGAACAATTCAAATTCCGCGTTTCAGCGGCAAAGCGAGAGATTAAAGACGGTGTCAAACGATCCGACTCATCAGTTCCTGATCAACAAGATTGTCCCGATCGAAATCGGCGGAATTGATTTTTCGTTCACGAACGCGTCACTCTTCATGGTCGCGACCGTGGCTGCCGCATCAGGCTTTCTGTATTTCTCGACATCGAATCGTGGCCTGATCCCGGGCCGCATGCAGTCGCTTGCCGAGATGTCTTACGAATTCATCGCCTCCATGTTGCGTGAAGGTGCAGGCAGCGCGGGGATGAAGTTCTTCCCCATGGTGTTCTCGCTGTTCATGTTTGTGTTGACGGCGAACCTTCTGGGCATGTTCCCGTACTTCTTTACGGTGACCAGCCAGATCATCGTCACCTTTGCCCTTGCTCTCTTCGTCATCGGCACGGTTCTGGTCTACGGTTTCTGGAAACACGGACTGCACTTCCTGCAGCTCTTTGTTCCGCAGGGCGTCCCCGGCATGCTGTTGCCGCTGGTGGTGACGATTGAAATCATTTCCTTCCTGTCGCGTCCGATTTCGCTGTCCGTCCGTCTGTTTGCCAACATGCTGGCCGGCCACATCACGCTCAAGGTCTTTTCGGGCTTCGTCGCATCGCTTGGAGCGCTCGGCGCGCTCGGTATCGGTGGCGCAATCCTGCCTCTCATCATGACCGTCGCTTTGACCGGTCTCGAGTTCCTCGTTGCCTTCCTTCAGGCTTACGTCTTTGCGGTACTGACTTGCATGTATCTCAACGACGCGATCCATCCCGGCGGGCACTAAGGATAATCCACATTGGCGTCCTGAGGCGTCAGTCTACAGCCGCAACAACCCATTCAAGGAGTTTTCACATGGAAGCGGAAGCAGCAAAGTACATCGGCGCAGGTCTGGCTTGCTTTGGTATGGCCGGCACGGCTCTCGGCCTCGGCAACATCTTCGGCAACTATCTGTCGGGCGCACTGCGCAACCCGTCTGCCGCTGACAGCCAGTTCGGCCGTCTGGTATTCGGCTTCGCCGTTACGGAAGCTCTGGGCATCTTCTCGCTGCTCATCGCTCTCCTTCTCCTTTTCGCCGTTTAATTTCGGTCGGAGATCGGGATCACGGCCGGGCCATATGGCCCGCCGTGATCTCTTGCATTAGGAGTACACCTGGAGGTGAGCATGTTTGTGACCCCCGCCTTTGCCCAGGAAACTGCGGTAGAGGACCATAACACGGAGACCGGTGTCGCCCACGAGCAGGGACACGGCGGTGGCGCTTTCCCGCCATTCGACCAGACCACGTTTCCGTCCCAGCTGCTTTGGCTGGTGATTACATTCGGCCTCTTCTACATGCTCATGCAGAAGGTCATCGTGCCGCGCGTCGGTGGTATTCTGGAAAGCCGTCACGATCGCATTGCGCAGGACCTCGACGAAGCCGCACGGCTGAAATCGGAAGCCGATGCTGCGATTGAGACCTATGAGCGTGAGTTGACCCAGGCCAAGGCCAAGGGCAATGAAATCGCCTCTACTGCTCGTGCAGCTGCCAAGGCCAAGGCCGACGCGGAACGCACGGCACTGGAAGCTGAACTCAACGCCAAGCTTGCGTCAGCCGAAGCCAATATCGGTGAGATCAAGACCAAGGCTCTTGCCGAAGTCGATGAGATCGCCAGCGAAACGGTATCGGCCATTGTCGAGCAGCTCATTGGCGCCAAGGCCACCAAGGCGGACGTCAAGTCTGCCCTGACAGCATCCACCAAGGAGGCATGATCATGGCATTGGACGCAACATTCTTCGCTCTTGTCGGCCTGATTCTCTTCTTCGCGCTGATCGTTTATCTCAAGGTGCCGGGCATGCTCGGCAAGGCGCTTGACGAACGCTCCGACAAGATCCGTGAAGATCTGGCCGAAGCCAAGCGCCTGCGTGAAGAGGCTCAGCATCTGCTGGCCGAATATCAGCGCAAGCGCAAGGAAGCAGAAGCGGAAGCTGCAAGCATCGTTGCCGCTGCAGAACGCGAGGCAGCAGCTTTGGCTGCCGAGGCCAAGCAAAAGACCGACGAGTTCGTGGAACGCCGCACCGCGCTTTCCGAACAGAAGATCAAGCAGGCTGAAGTCGATGCGGTTAACGCCGTTCGCTCCGCCGCCGTCGATCTGGCCATTGCGGCTGCTGAAAAGGTTCTCGAAAAGAAAACCGATGAAGCTGTGCAGGCCAAGCTGTTCAAGGACGCTGTCGGGCAGGTCAAGTCACGTCTCAACTGAGAATGCGACCATACCCTTTGAACGAGGCCGGGTTTTGCCCGGCCTTTTTCGTTTATGCTGTCGACTGTGTTGCACAGACAATTGCAGCGATCCTGGAGGGGCAGGGGCCGGATCTCAATCCAGATCGCTGCGGAATGTTTTAAAGCTCAGGCGATGCAGCGGGCAGGGGCCATGCTCGACGATCGCACTGCGGTGTTTCGCAGTGCCATAGCCGGCATGGATCTCGAAACCATAGGCAGTGTGGACCGTGCCGGCCCTTTCCATCATTCGATCACGGCTGACCTTGGCAATGATGGATGCGGCTGCGATCGAGACACAGCGTCCGTCGCCCTTGATCACGGCTGTTCCTGGGCAGTTGAGGCCCGGCGGCACGTCTCGTCCGTCGGTGAGCACGTGCGCGGCTTTCAATTCAAGACCGGCGACGGCGCGTCGCATGGCATCGAGGCTTGCCTTGCGGATATCCGTCTTATCGATCAGTCGCGCGCTGGAGCTTGCGATGGAAACAAAGGCTGTGGCCAGGATTTGCTCAAACAGTTGATCGCGTTTGGCAGCTGACAGTTTCTTGGAATCGTTCAGCCCGTCCGGAATATTGTCGGGGTCGAGAATGACGGCAGCTGCGACCACCGGGCCGGCCAGCGGCCCGCGCCCGGCCTCGTCCGTTCCGGCAACTGGCCAGACACCTTGCCGCCTGAGCGCAAGTTCCATGGAAAAATCAGGCCCTTTGCTCAGGTCCTGAAAGAGTGTGGGAGAATCGGGCGGCGCGCGACGTTTCATGCGGCAGAAGTCGCACGCCGACCCGATTTCCTGCAAGCCCCCGATTGGCGCGTAAAGGGGATTAAAACGCGCCAGGCGGCAGTCCGGGGGCATTTTCCAGCACATGGCGGTGCGCCGGAACCTCAAGGCGTCAGCGCAGGCTGACAGCCGATCTTAAAGAAGCGACAACTGCACACCGCCGCCAGCCGGCGGAATGAACAGGTCATCGCGCAGGTGAATGCTGCGGCGGGTCATCTTCAGCCGTTTCGTCGCCATTTCGAAACGACGGCTGATCTGCCAGGCATAGGGGCCTGCACCCTTCATGCGCTTGCCGAATTCGGCATCGTAATCCTTGCCACCGCGCATGGAGCGCACCAGCGACATCACGTGACGATAGCGGTCCGGATAATGCTGCAGCAACCAGTCCCGAAACAGCGGGCTGACCTCCAGCGGCAGCCGAAGCAGCACATAGCTTGCCTCGGCAGCGCCGGCTGCCTTGCCAGAATCGAGGATACGCTCGATCTCGTGATCGTTGAGGGCCGGAATGATCGGGGCCATCATCACCGCAACCGGAACACCGGCGTCAGACAGGGTCTTGATGGCTTCCAGCCGTTTCGACGGTGTCGCGGCACGCGGTTCCATGGCACGCGACAGCTTGCGGTCGAGCGTGGTCACGGAAATGCCGACCTTCATCAATCCGCGCCCGGCCATGGAGGAGAGAATATCGAGGTCTCTCAGCACCAGAGCGGACTTGGTGACAATCGCCACCGGATGATTGGCCTTGTCCAGCACTTCGAGGATCTGCCGCATGATGCGCCACTCCCGCTCGATCGGCTGATAGGGATCGGTATTGGTGCCGATGGCAATCGTTTTCGGCTTGTAGCCAGGCTTGGACAGTTCCCGCTCCAGAAGCTTTGCCGCATCAGGCTTGGCAAACAGCTTGGCTTCGAAATCCAGTCCCGCCGAAAGCCCCATATAGCTATGGGTCGGTCGGGCAAAGCAGTAGATGCAGCCATGCTCGCATCCGCGATAGGGATTGATCGAGCGATCGAAGGGAATATCGGGCGAATCATTGCGGGTGATGACGGTGCGCGGACGTTCCACCTGGACTTCCGTGCGGAAGGGCGGCATGTCCTCAAGCGTCATCCAGCCATCGTCAAAGGCCACGCGCTCCGTCGGCTCGAAACGCCCGGACGGATTGAGCCCGGCACCACGGCCACGCCGCCGGTCGACCTCGATCCTGAGGCCGGAGGCGGTGACCATGGCATCGGCAATATCTGCCGTGTTCACAGGCTGGAATGCAGCCTGCGTCATATGAGTCAGCTCGTTCATCGAATTCTCCCGTGCGCAACCAGTCGTCCCGCTCAAGTGACTTTATTCCTATCCGCAAAATGAGAACAATGCAAGAACAAACTTCGAAATCCACAGTGGTATTTCGTTGTGCGATGCGGTAAACATAGCGAATGTTGACTGTCATCATGGAGTGCCGCAACCAGGAACCCGAGCTGGCCCAGACCTTGGCAGGTCTTGTCGTCGGCGCGGTGGAGGGCTTGGTAAGCGATGTAATCGTACTGGATCATGGATCCAGCGACGGCTCGTCACGCGTTGCCGATGCGGCTGGCTGCCGCTTTCATGCCGATTGGGACATGAAGGACATCGTGCGTTCGGCGCGGGGCGAGTGGATATTGCTGATCGAGCCCGGTTCGCGTCTGCATGGTCGCTGGATCGAAGAAATCCATGAATATATTGCACTCAACAAGCGCCCTGCGCGCTTTACGGTCGCCCGCCCTTATCGAATGCCATTCTACAAGCGCATTGTGCGCTCCAGTCCGCCACTGGAGCAGGGTTTCCTGCTGCCCAAGGACCAGGCATTGACGATTGCGAAGTCTGGCACGGATCTTGGAACGCTGGCACGCGGCCATAAGCCCAAGCAGTTGCTGACCGAGATGATCCCGTCCTGGGTCGCCCGCCGGGGCAGGGCGCTCGCCGGCGCGTGAAGCCTCGGCTTAGCCTTTTCCGCCACGCTTCAGATGTTCATCCAGACGCGGCATGATTTCCACGAAATTGCACGGCATATGGCGATAGTCGAGCTGCGCCTTCAATATCCCGTCCCAGGCATCCTTGCAGGCGCCGGGAGAGCCCGGCAGCACGAAGATGAAAGTGGCATTGGCAACGCCGCCGGTCGCGCGGGACTGAATGGTCGAGGTGCCGATCTTGTCGTAGGAAATCCGGTGGAAGACTTCTGAAAAGCCATCCATGCGCTTTTCAAACAGCGGTGCCAGCGCCTCCGGTGTCACATCCCGTCCGGTAAAACCGGTCCCGCCGGTTGTGATCACCACATCGATGTCATCGGATTTCGTCCAGGCTTCCACCTGCGCATAGATCAGTGCCTTGTCGTCGGTGACGATGGTGCGGTCCACCAGTCGGTGACCGGCCTCTTCGATCCGGGCGACCAGCGTATCTCCGGATTTATCGTCGGCAAGCGTCCGGCTGTCGGAAATGGTCAAAACCGCGATGCCGACGGCAATGAAGGGACGTTCGTCGTTGATCCGGCTCATGCTGCATCTCCCGCCATTGTTGTCGTTGCCGCAAAGTACCAGTCGGGCCTTCTGCGCGATAGGCTATCTGCTGCGGCTTGTGCTGCGACAAAATCACTGTAGATGCCAAAGCAGCTGGCACCCGAACCGGACATGCGCACCAGTTCAGCACCACTGTCGGCCATCCGTTCTGACAGCGCTGATATATCCGCCAGCAATGCGCGTGCGGGCGGCTCAAGATCATTGCGCAGATCAGCTAGCCACGCGATCCAGTCACCCGTCGACGCGTTCTGAGGACTAGCGCCAGCAGGCGGATTGGTCTTGGTCGTCAATTGCTGGAAGATCGCAGGCGTGGAGACACCCTTCAAGGGGTTCCCGAGCACCACGGCAAAGGCCGGCATGTGAGAAAGCGGTTGCAGCACGTCACCGATGCCGCTCACACGAAGCGGTCGGGATGTCATGCACATGGGCACGTCGGCCCCCAGTCTGACGGCAAGTGCCGATAGCACATCGCCCACAATCTCTGCCTGCCACAGCTGCAGCAACCCTCTGATGGCGGCCGCCGCATCCGCAGACCCGCCACCGATTCCGGCAGCCACCGGCAGGTTCTTCTCTAACGTGATCGCGACAGGTGGCGCCGGATGACCGGAAGCAACAAGGGCCTCACGCAGAAGATCGCGTGCCTTCAAAACGAGGTTTTGGGCTTCCGGTTCGGCGGATAACAGCGGCCCAAAACGCCCCCCCAGATGAAAGCTGTCGGTCTTGGCAGGTGAAAATGTCAGCTGATCGCCCAGAGCGGCAAATGTCACGATACTGTCGAGCAGATGATACCCATCCGCACGCTGGCCGGTGACATGCAGGCACAGATTGATTTTGGCCGGTGCGGTTTCCCTCACCGTGCCATCCACGGGGCTTGGACGCTCCGTCATGATATCAGGACTTCTTGTCCACTTCGCCTTCCACTGGCGCTGCGTCGGCAGGTTTTTCCGCGGTTGCGCCCGCATCGTCCTTCACCGGCGGCAATCCATCGGCGATCTTGGCCTCGAGCTCTGGAATAAGCGTCGCTTCAGGCTCGGATGCCAGTGCCCGCTTCCACTGATATACGGCTTCGAGCTTGCGGCCGACGCGCCAATAGGCATCGCCGAGGTGGTCGTTGATGGTGGCGTCGCCTGCCTTCAACTCGATCGCGCGTTCCAGTTCGGTCACGGCGTCATCGTATTTTTCCAGGCGGTAGTAAGCCCAGCCAAGCGAGTCGACGATGTAACCGTCATCAGGCCGCAGTTCGACAGCCTTGCGGATCATGTCCAGCCCCTCATCGAGGTTGCGGTTCATGTCCACCCAGGAATAGCCGAGATAGTTGAGGACCTGCGGCTGATCGGGGCTGAGTTCCAATGCCTTGCGGAAATTCGGCTCTGCCTTGTCCCATTCTTTCAACCGTTCATAGGCAATGCCGCGCTGGAAGAAGACAGGCCAATGCACCCGGTTCGGTGCAGGGCCGATCTCGTCTACGGCCGTGTCGTAATTGGCGGCCATGGCCTTGTAGTCCTTGGCGTCCGACAACACGCTGCCATAAGCCAGATAGCTGCGGAAATTCTTCGGATCGGACTCGATCAGCTCTGCCAGATGCTTGCGTGCCTCGTCGATCTTGCCGTTCTGCGCCAGTGCCAGACCCAGCTGCATTTCCGAAATCCGCGCCATGGGCGAAGTATCCGGCACGGACTGGTAGTATTTGATCGCCTGTTCCGGCTGATCGTTCTTTTCGGCAATCCCGGCCAGTAGGATCAGCGTGTCGGCAGCCTTTGGCGCCAGCGCATGGGAAAACTGCAGGTAAAGCGTCACCGTGTCTTCGGCGCCGGGGCGGTTCAAGGCACCGCCAACGGAAAACAGCACAGCGGCCGCCCCTTCCGTTGCAGTGCTGACGACCGGTTTTGGCTTCTCGCCTGCGTTGATCTGATCGCGCATCGCCTTGAAGGGCGCGTAATCGCGGATCATCGCATCGCCGATGGAAATGGCGTCCAGCGCCTTCTGCTTGTTGCCCTGAGATGCTTCCAGCGTCGCAAGGGCAATCACGGCACGGCTGAAGGTGTCGGTCGCAGTCGCCCCGCCGTCTCGATCGGTCACGGCCTCATTCAGGTGGCGACGCGCGGTATCGACATCGCCCAGCATGGCTGCAGCAACACCGGCATTGTAGTTCTTGAAGATGGCATACCATGGCGGACCGTCGAGATCGTCCATCATGGCCAGCGCTTGCTTGCCTTTGCCGGCACCAAGCTTGGCCCAGGCAACCAGAAGCGAATTCATCAGGCGGTCGAGATCGTTGGGGCCGTCATAGGCGAGCAGCTTTTCAGCCGCGTTGAACTCACGACTCCGGATAGCGTCAAGCCCGCGCGCAACGGCGGTCACCCGTTCTACCGCAGCATCGTTTTTCAGATCCTTGGCGTATTTCACGCCCTGATCGAAATCGCCCTTCATGAAATGCGCCAGCATCAGCCTCTGGCGAATTTCCACATTGCCGGGGTCCAGATCGAGAGCCTTCTTGTAGAAGACAACAGCGTTGACGAAATCGCGATCGGCATCGGCCGTGCGGGCAGCGAGAAACGCGCCTGAAAACGTGTCGATATCCGAAGGGTCGAAATCGCTGGTGTCGACCGAAGCCTTTGCGTCCCCGGCCGCAAAAGCGTCCATCTGGCCGGGTGCCAGCCACAAGAGGGCAGCGAAGGTTGCACTGGAAAGAAGACGGATGGCAAGTCTTTGCCGCATGAAAAAGCCTTTCAACAAGCGAGCGCCGGGCTCAGCCGGTGAGGTGAGTCGCGAGAGGCGAACTGATTCCGCAACACAATGGCTTTTTTGAAGCCGAGCCGCAAGGCAATGCCACGCCCGGCCCGTCAATTCACACGGGCCACGCAGAAATCGATCACCTCCATCAGGGCATCCTTGCAGGCCCCGTCCGGAACCGGCGCCAGAGCATCGCGAGCAATGGTCCCGTAATGCAGCGCGCGGGCGATTGTGTCGTTCAGACTGCCATATTTTGTGATCAGGCCGAGTGCCTTTTCAAGCTGGGCATCATCCGCATTGCCACCCTCGATCGCGTCCTTCCAGAAGGCGCGTTCTTCCTTGGTGCCACGGCGATAGGCGAGAATGACCGGAAGGGTGATTTTGCCCTCGCGGAAGTCGTCGCCGGTGTTCTTGCCAAGGTCGGCAGATTTGCCGCCATAGTCCAGCACATCGTCAACCAGCTGGAAGGCGAGGCCAAGATTCATGCCGTAGGATTTGAGCGCATTGCGACTGGCTTTGTCGACGCCTGCAATGATCGGTCCGACTTCCGAGGCTGCGGCAAAAAGCGCAGCCGTCTTGGCGCGGATCACCTGAAGGTAGTCGTCCTCGGTGGTTTCCATGTTCTTGGCGACCGACAGCTGTAGCACCTCGCCTTCGGCAATCACGGAAGCGGAGGTGGCAAGCACGTCCAGAGCATCGAGCGAGCCGACTTCCACCATCATCTTGAAGGCCTGGCCGAGCAGGAAGTCGCCCACCAGAACGCTTGCCTGGTTGCCCCAGATCATCCGTGCCGTCGACTTGCCGCGCCTAAGATCGCTTTCGTCCACCACGTCGTCATGCAGCAGGGTGGCCGTGTGCATGAATTCAACGCTGGTCGCGAGCTTGATATGGCCTTCGCCCTGGTAGCCGAACATCTGGGCTGCCGCGAGCGTCAGCATCGGCCGCAGCCGTTTGCCGCCCGAAGAGATCAGGTGGTTGGCCACTTCCGGGATCATCTCGACATCGGATCCGGCCTTTGACAGGATCAACTGGTTGACCCTGTCCATGTCCGAGCGCGTGAGGTCCACGAGCGGCTGGACAGAAGCCTGTTTGTTTTTGCTTTCGCCAAGCGGTATGACAACGCCCAATTTAGGCCACTCCTATTCACATGATTGAGCCGGACAATAATAAATGGCTCCGTCGCACGGCAAGAGGCGATTTGTCTCGTTGCACTCTAAAAAGGCGGTTTTTGCAGGAAATGCGTGAACTCATCCGAACCAATGACCCCGTTCTGCTCTCCTTTGCGGAAAGCCTTATGAAGGAAGTGGGCATTCACCACATGATTGCCGATCAGGCGACCAGCATCATAGAGGGATCTCTCGGCATGTTGCCGCGTCGTTTTCTGGTGGAGGAGGACCGCGCCGACGAGGCACGCGCGATTTTGCGCGATGCGGGTCTGGAGGCGGAATTGAGAGACGAGGTGTGAAAGCGGTGTTCTATTTGGGTTCAGGGGTGAGGAGCTTCTCGTTTTCGGTAGTGCGGCGCGGGACCTGCCACTCGAATTCCTGCCGCACATCTTTAGACTCCGTCGGCTCGAAGAGAGCTGGCCCATCGCGTCATGCCGATTTCTCCACCTGTGGGGGAGATGCCCGGCAGGGCAGAAGGGGGCTTTCCGATCTGACTTCAAAGACGAGGCGTCCCCAATGAGCTTGCCGGCCGAACCCACCGCTGAGCATACCGTCGACGCCTTTCACCGCGGCGGCTTCCATCTGGTTCAGCCCAAGGGTCGCGGGCATCGGGCGGGAATAGATGCGATGTTGCTCGCGGCACTGGTCGATGCCGATCGACCGGTGAGGGTGGCCGACCTCGGTGCGGGAGCCGGCGCGGCCGGTCTGGCGGTTGCCACCCGGTTGCCGCAGGCGTCCGTCACCCTTGTCGAACGCTCCGCCGAGATGGCCGACTATGCCCGCCGCAGCCTTGTTCTGGTCGAAAACGCCCATCTGGCTGACCGCATCACCGTTATCGAGAGCGATGTCACGCTCACCGGCAAAGCACGGGCTGAGGGCGGTCTTGAGAATAATGCATTCGACCATGTGATCATGAACCCGCCCTTCAATGACGGCGCGGATCGTGTCACGCCGGATGCGTTGAAGGCCGAGGCCCATGCCATGACTGGGGATCTGTTTGAAACCTGGATCCGCACGGCAAGTGCCATCACGGTCTCGGGCGGGCAATTGTCGCTGATCGCAAGGCCGCAATCCCTGGCCGAGATCATTGCCGCCTGCGGACGCCGCTTTGGCGGATTGCAGATCACGCCTGTGTATCCGAGGCGCGGTGAAAACGCAGTGCGTATTCTGGCAACGGCGATCAAGGGCTCTCGGGCAAGGCTGTCCTTGCGCGCGCCTTTGCTGATGCACGACGATCCCGAAAGCCATCGCTTTGCAGCCGACATTGATCGGTTGATCAATGGCCGGGTGGCATACCGACGCGCTTGAAACACTACATTGCGGCACCTGACAGGAAATCGATCACCAGCTTCACATTGAGCAGGCTGATGAGGCCGGCGATCAGGAGGGCGATGGCAGACAGCCAGCGTGGCGAGACCAGTGCGCCCATCTTCATGCGGTTGGCGGTCATCGTCACCAGCGGGAAAACCGCAAAGGGAAGTTGAAGGCTCAGCACCACCTGGCTCAGGATCAGCAATTCGGCAGTTCCGCTCTCGCCGTAGAGAATGGCAACGGCGCCGGCTGGTATGATCGCCAGACCTCGCGTGATCAGGCGCCGCACCCATGGCCTGACGCGAATATTGACGAACCCCTCCATCACGATCTGGCCGGCAAGGGTTGCCGTTGCTGTCGAATTCAGGCCGCTGCACAAAAGGGCTACGCCGAACAGAATTGGTGCCAGTGAACTTCCAAGCAAAGGGGCAAGCAACGCATGGGCATCGCCAAGCTCGGCCACTTCATGATGGCCGCTTTGGTGAAATGCCGCTGCGGCGAGGATCAGGATTGCGGCATTGACCAGAAAGGCAAAGGTCAGCGCCAGCGTGGAGTCGATGGTGGCAAAGGTCAGCGCCTCGCGCTTGCCCTTCGGGGTCTGCTCGATATGGCGTGTCTGCACAATGCCGGAATGCAGGTAGAGATTATGCGGCATCACTGTTGCGCCGATAATCCCGATGGCGATGTAGAGCATGTCCGGATTGAGCACGACCTCGCGGTCCGGCAGGAAGCCCGCAGCCACATCCGACCAGTCGGGATTGGCAAGCGCCAGCTGCACGGCGAAACTGCCGCCGATGATAGCTGTGAGCGTAATGACGAAGGCTTCAATCCAGCGAAACCCAAGTCGCTGCAGCATCAGGATGATGAACACGTCGAGTGCGGTGATCAGTACGCCGATCTCCAGCGGAATGCCGAAGATGAGCTTGATGCCAATGGCTGTGCCGATCACCTCGGCAATGTCGGTCGCGACGATGGCGACCTCCGCCAGAAGCCACAGCATGATGCCCGCAGGCCTGGAATAGGTATCGCGACAGGCCTGTGCCAGATCGCGCCCGGAGGCGATCGCAAGCCGGGCGGACAGCGACTGCAACAGCACCGCCATAAGGCTGGAAAGCAGAATGGCAACCAGAAGCGTATAGCCGTAGCGCGAGCCGCCGGCGAGAGACGTCGCCCAGTTTCCGGGATCCATGTAACCGACCGCCACCAGATAACCCGGACCCAGAAACGCCATGGCCCTTCGCCAGAACGGACGGCTGCTGACAACGGGAATGGAGCCATGCACATCCGCCATTGGCGGCTCGCCGCGCGCCCTGCGCCAGCCCCCGGCATTTTCCTCTTCGGCTAGCGCCTGCACGTCCGACATGATTGCCCATTGGAATTGAATGCGAATAAGTTGCAACTAAGCTAGTGCAAAGGGCAGTATGCTGCAAGGTCTATGGTTGCATTGCACAATGCGCGCCTGAAGTGCTGCCCATTGCGTTTCGCGCCCAAATACATACATCAGCAAGCAAGAGCCGGGCCGGGATGAGGATCACAACTCTGATCGCTGAATTATTCCGTCAACGGCATGGAACGACAATGCGGTCTGCTGCGCTATCACCATAGGCGCGGTATCGACCGCAACAAGGAGATAGAGATGGCCGGATTTATGACGCGTTACTTGCCCCAGCGGTTTCGCAAGACTGGAACTGTAATTCCGGTTATCCGTATGCAGGGCGCGATCATGAGCGGCGGCGGGAAATTCAAGACGCAACTCAATCTGGCAAGCGTCGCCCCCGGTCTGGAAAAGGCTTTCACCCGCAAGAAATCGCCGGCCGTCGCCATTATCATCAATTCGCCCGGTGGCTCGCCCGTCCAGTCGCGCCTGATCTTCGAGCGCGTGCGCACACTGGCGGAAGAAAACAACAAGAAGGTTCTGGTTTTCGTGGAGGATGTCGCAGCCTCCGGCGGTTATATGATTGCCCTTGCTGGTGACGAGATCTTTGCCGACCCAACCTCGATTGTCGGCTCAATCGGTGTGGTGTCCGGCGGCTTCGGCTTTCCCGAACTCCTGAAGAAGATCGGTGTCGAGCGCCGCGTTTACACAGCCGGCGAAAACAAGGTGATCCTCGATCCCTTCCAGCCGGAAAAGGAAAGCGACATCGAATATCTGAAGTCGCTGCAACTCGAGATCCATCAGATCTTTATCGACATGGTCAAGGACCGCCGTGGCAGCAAGCTTGTGGATGACGGCAACCTGTTCTCCGGCCTGTTCTGGACCGGCACCAAAGGACTTGAGCTTGGCCTGATCGACGGCATTGGCCACATGCGCACCATCCTCAAATCGCGCTACGGCAAGGACACCAAACTCGAACTCGTCAGTGGTGCGCGCGACTTTTTCGGTCGACGTACACCTGGAATTTCCGCAATCTGTCCTGAACAAATCGCCGCAGCCGGTGCCTCTGGTCTTGCAGAGGCGATGGAGGAAAAGGCACTCTGGAGCCGGTTCGGGCTCTGACAACGGCTGGGGGATAGATGCAGATTATCTTGTTACTGTTGCTGGTGGGCGCTGGAATGCTGCTGTATCGCCGCTTCATCGCCGACGCCCAGAAGCTGCAGAAGCGCTCGGAGCGCGAAGAAAAAGAGCGCGAAACGGGCGCCGTTGGAACATTGGTAAAAGACCCGGAAACCGGAGAATACCGGGTCAAGCGGGACGACGAATAGCTTACGCCCTCTGAACGGTCGATATGACCGGGCGACGCGTGATCGCGTTGCAATAGATTGATCGAGCGGAACGCCCGCGCCTGAGGGTCGGCGCAGGCGGGTCTTGAACGGCGGACATCAAAACCGGGTGGTAAGGTCCGTCAGCCAGACCGGCGATGTATCGACCAGGGTTGCCTCGAGCCGTTTGTCTGCCCCCGACAGGATCAGCACGCCCAGGAGTACCAGCACGATCCCGAATGCGCCTTTCAACACCTTGCCGGCATTCAGCATCCGGTCGCGCATGCGGTTGAACACATCGCGCGACAGCATGCCAAGCAGCAGCAGCGGCAGGGCCGCACCGATGCCGAATGCCAGCATCGTGGCAGCCACCTGACCCAGGTTCTCGCCTTGCGCCGCCATCAGCGAGGCGGCTCCCAGCGTCGGGCCCACACAGGGGCTCCACACCAGGCCCAGCAGCAGGCCGATGCCGAACTGGCCCTGCCAGCCCTCGCCATCGCCCCCGAAGCGGCGTTCGCTCCAGTTGCCAAGCGGGCCGGCCGCCAGCGCCAGTCGCGACTGCATGGATGGGACCAGCAGGACAGCTCCCAGAGCAATCATGATCAGCGCACCGATGTAACGGAAGAAGCCGAGATCGAAACCCAGGCTAAAGCCGATCAGCGCCACGAACATGCCAACCGCCAAGAAGGACACCGCAAGACCGACGGCAAGTGCCACAGGTCCCAAGCGATGTTTGCCCGATGCCGTTGCCAGCACGATCGGCACCAGCGGCAACACGCAGGGCGACAGGATTGACAAGACGCCGGCAAGGCCAGCCAGGAAGATCGTGGTGATCATGGTTTGGCCGAAAGCGTCGACTTGAACAGGTTTTCGATGGATTGAGGCTTGGTGTCGCCGACCGAGCGTCCGGTTTCGGTTTCGCCGTTAAAGGCAATCAACGTCGATTGCATATTGGCCCCAAGCGCGCGCACCACGTCCTTCTGGTCATCGAAATTCACTTCGAACACGGTGACCGGCTCAAGATCGGACGAGGTTGTCAGCGCCTGAATGATCGGCTTTTGCGCGCGGCATGTCGGGCACCAGCTTGCGGTGATGTCGACGACGATTGCGTCGCCCGCCTTTTGAGCAGCTTCGAACGCACCCTGTTCATAGGGCTTGATTTCGCCTGCAAAAGCGCTGGAAAAAGCGACTGCTGAAAGGGCTGTGGCGGCAAGGCCGGTCAGGATCTTGGATCGAATTGACATCTGGAGGTCTCCTTCGCATTGATGTTGAGCGCCTCCCGGTCGCAACCCTGGAAGACACCAGTCCGCCATGCTGTGCCCGCAAGCATCATGGCTTCATCGACGGTTACGCATTCATCCGGCCCATTGTTACATCTTCCCTAAGACACGTTTCCGTGTTTCCCGGGTGAAAGCGTAGCCCACGGGATAGCGTGTCAGACTTGACCCTGCCGCTGCACCGTGGCACCAGACGCCAAACAGATCCTCACAAGTCGGACAGTTATCCATGACCACCACGCTTGCACCCCATATGGACCCGAAGCGCTCGTTCCAGGCGCTGATCCTGACGCTTCACAATTATTGGGCGGACAAGGGTTGTGCCGTGCTGCAGCCCTACGACATGGAAGTGGGCGCTGGTACCTTCCATCCGGCAACGACATTGCGTGCGCTCGGGCCAAAGCCCTGGAAGGCCGCCTACGTGCAGCCCTCGCGCCGGCCGTCTGACGGTCGCTATGGTGAAAACCCCAACCGTCTTCAGCATTATTACCAGTATCAGGTCATCCTGAAGCCCAATCCGTCCAACCTGCAGGAACTCTATCTCGGCTCGCTGGCCGCAATCGGTCTCGACCCGCTGCTGCACGATATCCGCTTCGTCGAGGACGACTGGGAAAGCCCGACACTGGGCGCCTGGGGTCTCGGCTGGGAATGCTGGTGCGATGGCATGGAAGTTTCGCAATTCACCTATTTCCAGCAGGTTTGTGGCATCGAATGCTCGCCCGTTGCCGGCGAACTGACCTATGGTCTGGAGCGTCTGGCCATGTATGTGCAGGGCGTCGACAACGTCTACGACCTCAACTTCAACGGCCGCGAGGGTGACGAGAAGATTTCCTATGGCGATGTCTTCCTGCAGGCCGAGCAGGAATATTCCCGCCACAATTTCGAATTCGCCAATACCGAAATGCTGCATCGCCACTTCATCGATGCAGAAAAGGAATGCAAGGCGCTGCTGGAAGCCGGTGCTCCGGGCGAAAACGACAATCAGCGTCTGCACAAATGCGTCTTTCCCGCCTACGACCAGTGCATCAAGGCATCCCACGTCTTCAACCTTCTGGATGCCCGTGGCGTGATCTCGGTGACCGAGCGTCAAAGCTATATCCTCAGGGTCCGAACGCTTGCCAAGGCCTGCGGCGAAGCCTTCCTGATGACCGATGCCGGCGGTGTGAATTTCGGCAAGGCTGCCTGAACCGCCAAAACAGAATGTCGCCTGACGGTTTCCCGTCAGACGACATCCATGCTCGCTTGGAGAGGATCAGACAAGGTCACATATCCCGCAACGGCCCCCGTCGGAAGTTGCTTGGAGTAGATCTGCAGGGTCCGCCGAGTACCACAGGGTTCTACTCTCTGCATTGCAACTGCATAGTCGAAAAACAACGACAGAAACGCCGCCATATTGATCACATGCGTAGCGGTAGACATTCCTCGTTCCCCGCTATTCCAGCCATTTCGGGCTTCCGGTACTGGGAGGGACCCGTCCGCCTTGGGTCCCCTGCAGTTCCTTGCCTCGAACGATTACCAAGTTAGCTGCGTCGAGAAAAAAGCGGTATCCCGCGAACTGCCTAGCAAGATCTTTGTATAGCGAAGCGCGCGCCCTGTGATTTGCGCGTTGCATCCACAGTCCGAACCACTGGCGTGTCGCAGGAATGCTTCAGACCGGCCAGCGAGGATTGCGTGATTTTGATGCGTTGAGACAGCAAGATACGCGAAACCATGTGGGGCAGACCTGTTCATCCGGCCCGTCCGCCCCTATAGGTCGTTGTCGAGGGCGCGTCTTGAGATGACATCCATTCCCGTTGCGCCTATTGTCCCGCTGCTCATTTCGCCGGAGAAGCCCGATGTATATTACGCTTGCAGTCCTGGCCGTTCTCGCCGTCTATGCGGTCATCGTCTATAACGGACTGGTCAAGTCCCGGCAGATGACAGAGGAAGCCTGGTCCGGCATCGACGTTCAGTTGAAACGCCGTGCCGATCTCGTTCCCAATCTGATCGAGACCGTGAAGGGCTATGCCACCCACGAAAAGCAGACGCTGGAAGAAGTGGTCGAGCTTCGCAATCGCGCGCAGGGCGTGCCATCGGGCGATGTCGAGGGCAGGGCTGCTGCGGAAGGCATGCTGTCCCAGGCACTCGGACGCGTCATGGCGCTGGCTGAAGCCTATCCCGACCTCAAGGCCAATCAGAACTTTCTCGAATTGCAGCGCTCGCTGGAAACCATCGAGGGCGAGATCCAGATGTCGCGCCGCTACTATAATGGTGCGGCCCGTGATCTGAACGTCAAGGTCGACAGCTTTCCGTCCAATCTGGTGGCGCGTAATTTCGGTTTCACCAAGGCCGGCTATTTCGAAATTGCCAATGATGCCGATCGCGCGGTTCCAGCCGTGAAATTCTAATACCGGGCTGCAAGGCCCGTTTTGAGACCTGATATGACAACTGACAAGCTGACCATCATTCCGCCTGGCCATCCATTGACCGGCCGCGTGAGCCCTCCCGGCTCGAAATCCATCACCAATCGCGTGCTGCTTCTGGCAGGCCTTGCCAAGGGCACGAGCCGACTCACCGGTGCGCTGAAAAGCGATGATACCCGCTATATGGCAGACGCCCTGCGCGCCATGGGCGTCACGGTCGATGAGCCCGATGACACCACATTCGTGGTCACAAGCAGCGGTGAACTTACGCAGCCTGAAGCGCCGCTCTTTCTCGGCAATGCCGGAACCGCCACCCGCTTTCTCACCGCCGCATTGGCGTTGGGCAAGGGGCGCTATGTGGTCGATGGCGACGAGCATATGCGCAAGCGCCCGATCAAGCCGCTCGTCGATGCCTTGAACGCTCTCGGCGTCAAGGCGGACGCCCCGACCGGTTGCCCGCCCGTCACCATCGATGCCACAGGCCAGTTTGCCAGCCATCGTGTGGTGATCGATGCAGGGCTCTCCAGCCAGTATGTGTCGGCGCTCTTGATGGCGGGCGCCTGTGCGTCCGACCCTTTCGAGATCGAACTGGCCGGTGCCGAGATCGGTGCGCGCGGCTATGTCGACCTGACGTTGTCGGCCATGCGCGCCTTTGGAGCAACGGTCACCCAGCCGACATCGGCCTCCTGGCGCATTGCGCCAACCGGTTACACTGCCGCCGACTATCACATAGAACCGGATGCCTCGGCCGCCACCTATCTTTGGGCTGCCGAAGTGCTGACAGGCGGCGCGATCGACATCGGCACCGCGACGGCCGATTTCACCCAGCCCGATGCCAAATCGCAGGCCTATATGGCGCAGTTCCCGAATATGCCGGCCGAGATCGATGGTTCGCAGATGCAGGACGCCATCCCCACCCTTGCGGTGTTGGCGGCGTTTAACCGAACGCCGGTGCGCTTTGTCGGTATCGAGAACCTGCGCGTGAAGGAATGCGACCGCATCAGAGCCCTGTCGACCGGCCTCAACAATATTCGCGATGGCCTGGCTACGGAAGAGGGCGATGATCTGGTGATTGCCTCGGATCCGGACCTTGCCGGCCAGACCCTTCCAGCCGATATCGACACCTTCGCTGACCACCGGATTGCCATGAGCTTTGCGCTTGCAGGCCTGAAGATTGCCGGCATCACCATTCTAGATCCGGGCTGTGTGGCGAAAACATACCCGGCCTACTGGAACGCACTGGCGTCACTCGGCGTTGAATATGCTGGCACTGACGAGGGAACTTTATGACCGGCTAGGCATTATTTCCCCGGATCGGCGCGCTTCCGCGCGCCTGGAATTTCAGGAGTAATGCTTATGAGCCGCAGCAATGGCCTTTATCTCATCATCGGTGCACTGGCCGTCGTCGTCATTGGTCTGGCCACCTATGTCTATCAGGAAGAAACCGAGCCAAAGGGCGTTGAGCTGAGCATCGGCAAGAACGGCCTGTCCGTCGAAGAAAAATAACAGGCGAACGATCTGCCTGCATGTCAGGTAGCCGCGTTTCATGTTTCAATCCCCCTTGTCTGCGCCCTATAAGGGGACTGCAACAAGGGGGATTTTATTGATGAGACCTGTTTTCGGCCTCGTGCTGGCACTGCTTTTGAGCCTGGTCGGGCCACTATCGGCATCCGCCGAAGAATTCATCAAATCCTATCATGCCGACATCGCCGTCCGTCCGGATGCCTCCTTGCATGTTACGGAAACGATTACCGTCAATGCCGAGGGGCGCGACATCCGCCGCGGCATCTTCCGCGACTTCCCGCTGTTTGCGCGCGATGCCGACGGCAAAGTGGTACGTGTCGATTTCGATCTCTCTTCCGTCACCCGCGACGGCGAGCCTGAGGCCTTTCACACCGAGAGCATCAGTGGCGGCATTCGCATTTATGCCGGCGACGAGAATGTCTGGCTCGACAACGGCCTGCACACCTATAAGATTACCTACGACACCAGCCGCTGGATTGCCCGTTACGACGACCAGGATGAGCTCTACTGGAACGTCAACGGAACTGGCTGGCAGTTCCCGGTCCGCGAGGTCTCGGCAACCGTCACCTTGCCGGGCGATGCTGCGCCCACGCAAACCGATTATTTCGCCGGCGGTTACGGCGCGGAAGGCAAAGACGCCCGCGCGCGCATTACCGGGAGCAGCGCGCGGTTCGAGACGACCAGGCCGCTGGGGCCAAACCAGGGGCTCAGCATCATTGTTGGCATCCCCAAGGGTGTGCTGGCGACGCCCACCGATGCCCAGCGTACATGGTGGTTCTTTCGCGACTACAGCAATGTCATCATCGGGTTTGGCGGGCTGCTCGTCGTCGGGCTTTATTACCTGCGTGCCTGGCGTGCGGTGGGGCGAGACCCGGCAAGAGGCATTGTCGTGCCGCGCTGGGACGCACCCGATGGCCTGTCCCCGGCGCTGGTCAACTATGTCGACAACAAGGGATTTTCCGGCTCGGGCTGGACGGCCTTTTCCGCATCCGCCATCGATCTCGCGGTCAAGGGATTGCTGGAACTGGACGATCTCGACAAGACCTTGATCATGCGCCGCACGACAGCCGAGCCCAAGGCCGATCTGCCGCCGGGGCAGCTGAGCCTGCTCAATTCGGTTGGACCGCCCGGATCGAGCCTGACCGTCGACAAGGCCAATGGCGAGACGGTGCAAAAGATCGGTGTGCGGTTTCGCAGTGCCATCGAAAAGGAACATCGCAACAAATACTACAAGCATAATCTGGGATATATCGCAGGCGGCGTTGCCTTGAGCGTCGTGGCACTGCTCAGCCTTTTCATCTTTGGCTGGATTTCCGAAACCTCCATCGGCTTCATGGCGATGGCGGTGTTCGTCGGCTTTTTTGCAGGCGGCATCGCAGTCGCCTTCGGCAAGGAACTGCGCTCGGCATCCATGGTCAAGAAGATCGTGATCATTGCGGCCCTTGGCATCATTCTCTTCGTCGGGGTCATGATTGGCGGCCTCATCATCGCCAGTATGCTGACCGAGCTGGAGGGCATACAGCAGATTGCAGCTGTCATTGCCTTTGGCGGCATCGCTCTTCTGAACGTGCTGTTTTTCTTCCTCATGGGCGCACCGACCCCGCTGGGTCGCAAGCTGATGGACGGGATCGAGGGCTTGCGGCTTTATCTGACGCTGGCTGAAAAAGACCGCATGAACATGCAAGGCGCCCCCACCATGTCGCCGCGCCATTTCGAAACGCTTCTGCCATATGCCGTCGCGCTCGGCGTGGAAAAGCCCTGGACCCGAGCCTTCGAGGCCTGGCTTGCAACGGCGGCCGCGGGGGGTGCTGCGGCAAGCTATAGTCCGCTCTGGTATCACGGCGGCAATATGGGCGGCTTCTCCGACCGCATCGGCGGATTTTCCTCTTCCATGGCCTCGACTATCTCGTCTTCGCTGCCCGCTCCCAAGGCAAGCTCTGGCGGTGGCGGTGGCTTTTCCGGCGGCGGCGGTGGCGGTGGCGGCGGCGGTGGCTGGTGAGGTGGGAGTGAGAACGTGTTCGGCTTGAGCAAATCCGCCGACAGGTATCTTGCCATCGCAGCAACGGTTGCGAGCCTCCTGTTGCTGACTGCCTTCTTCACAAGCGATACCTTTTTCGAATGGGCATTCAATCGCCATCGGAACACGGCCTCGTGGGTCGCTCGTCCGCTGCTGCTTCTGCCAATGTGTTACTGCGCATGGAAAAGATCGTTCGGCGGGATCGGTGTCTGCATTTTTGCTTTGTTGAGCTCGATGTTCTGGTTTCCGGCACCTGTCGAACCGAGAGAGGATGTGACGGCCTTCCTCGCGATGGAGCGCGCCTTGCTTCGTGCGGGCTGGACCTGGTCAAACCTATCCGGACTGATCGCGGTGATGGTGTATGGCGCAGCTCTGCTGACGGCCTTCTGGCATCGCTCGTGGAAGCTCGGACTAGGGGTTGCCATAATCGGTGCCGTCGGCAAGATCGCCTGGAGCCTCGTTTACAGTCCGCAGGCGGGCAGTGCCGTCATACCTTATGCTGTGGGTGGGGCGCTTATTCTGGCTGCGGTCGTTTTCCTGTCGCGCAAGCATTTGCCTTAGGGTCTGCTGGATCCTTATCGGTTTTTCCTGCTTTTCGGATGACAACAGGCTTAGGCCTTGCTAAGTCCGCCGCAGCTTTTCTGTCCATTGAAAAAGACATTGTCCCATGCCCGATCTTCTTATCGAACTCCGCTCCGAGGAAATTCCAGCCAGCATGCAGCGCAAGGCCGCAGGCGACCTGAAGGCGCTGGTCACAGGTGCGCTGGTTGAGGCGGGGCTCAATTATGAAGGCGTCAAGGAATACTGGACGCCTCGTCGTCTGACACTGGATATCCGCGGCCTGTCCGCCCGCTCCGCCGATGTGCGTGAGGAAAAGAAGGGCCCCCGTGTCGATGCACCGGAAAAGGCCATCGAAGGCTTCCTGCGTGGGGCTGGCCTGTCCGACATTTCCGAAGCCGTGGTGCAGAGCGATCCGAAGAAGGGCGAATTCTACGTTGCCTTCATCGACAAGCCCGGCCGTGCTGCCCAGGAGATCGTCACCGAGGTAATGCCCGGCATCATCCGCACATTCCCGTGGCCACGCAGCATGCGCTCAGGCGCGGCCTCCAGCCCCCGGGGCTCGAGCTATAACGGTATTGAAGGCAAGGGCTCGGAAAGCCTGCGCTGGGTGCGCCCGCTGCAATCGATTGTCTGCACCTTCGGCATCGAACACGACGAAACCGAAGTCATCCCCTTCGAGGTCGACGGCATCACGGCCTCCAACATCACCTATGGCCATCGCTTCCATGCGCCTGAAGCCATCACCGTGCGCCGCTTCGACGATTATGCCGTCAGCCTGGAAAAGGCCAAGGTCGTGCTCGATGCCGAGCGCCGCAAGGAAATCATCGCCCAGGATGCGGCCAACCTGGCCTTCGCCAATGGGCTGGATCTGGTCGAGGATGCGGGCCTTCTGGAAGAGGTCGCAGGCCTCGTCGAATATCCGAATGTGCTTCTGGGTACCTTCGAGGAGAGCTTCCTGGCGATCCCGCCGGAAATCATTCGTCTGACGATCAAGACCAACCAGAAATGCTTCGTCACCCGCCCGACCGGCGAGACGGACAAGCTCTCCAACCACTTCATCCTCGTCTCCAACATCGAGGCAAAGGATGGTGGCAAGGAAATCATGCACGGCAATGGCAAGGTGGTGCGCGCGCGCCTCTCCGACGCTTTGCATTTCTGGAACCGCGACCAGGGCAATCTGCCCGATCTCGGCGATCTCGAAGCCTCGGCTGCGAAATTCGATCTGGACCTCACCAAGCCGCTCGACCAGCGCATGGCCAAGCTCGATGCGCTCAACGTCACCTTCCACGCCAAGCTCGGCTCGCAAGGTGACCGCGTCGCGCGTATCCGCGAACTGGCCAAGACGCTGGCGCCGGTCGTTGGCGCCGATCCTGCGCTCGTGGATCGTGCCGTGGTGCTCGCCAAGGCCGATCTGCGCACCGAAGCCGTCGGCGAATTCCCCGAACTCCAGGGCGCGATGGGCCGCAAATATGCAGCTCTGCAGGGCGAAGATGCCTCTGTCGCGGCTGCCATCGAGGACCACTACAAGCCGCAGGGCCCGTCCGACCGTCTGCCGGAAGACAAGGTTGGCCTGACGGTGGCGCTCGCCGACAAGCTCGATACGCTGGTGGGCTTCTGGGCCATCGACGAAAAGCCGACCGGCTCGAAGGACCCTTACGCGCTTCGTCGTGCAGCGCTCGGCGTCGTCCGCATGATCTTGGAGCGTGGCGTTCGGGTGCCATTGCTGACGGTGGTCAAGGACGCCGATCTCCTCTCCTTCTTCCACGATCGCCTCAAGGTCTATCTGCGCGATCAGGGCGCCCGCTATGACATTATCGATGCCGTGCTGACGCCGGATGCCGACGACCTGTTGATGGTGGCCCGCAAGGCCGAGGCGCTGACGGCCTTCATCACCTCGGAAGATGGGCTCAACCTGCTGGCCGGCACCAAGCGCGCCACACAATTGCTGGCCGCCGAAGAGAAGAAGGGCACTGTGGTTGCCGATGGCGTGTCGGTGGAACTGTTGAAGCTGGATGCTGAAAAGGCACTGGCGACTGCGGTCAAGGCCGCGACGGACGAAGCAGCAAAGGCGGTCGCCAAGGAAGACTTCCGCTCCGCCATGCAGGCGCTCTCGACGCTGCGCGTGCCGGTCGACACATTCTTCGAGGACGTGCTGGTCAACGACGAAGACACCGCCATCCGCGCCAATCGTCTGGCTCTTCTTTCAGCCATCCGCGAGGCGACGGGCACCGTGGCAGACTTCTCCAAGATCAGCGGATAATAAAAAGGCCCGGTCGATCCGGGCCTTCTGCTTTGTGCTTCTGTGTCCGCTCAGGCCGGCAGGCGCTTGTCGTAATCGCCTTTCAGGCTGGCCCAGTGTGCCCAGAAGTCCGGGCGTGCCATGCCGTTTGTCACGGCCACGAGCGCGTCGAGATGGGCGTGCCAGCCGGCGGAAACCATCAGCAGCATGGCGCGGTTGGCAACGCGGCGATGGGTGATGGTGAGCAGCACGTTCTCGCCTTTTTCAACAAGCGCAAACGCCACCTCGCCATTGTCTCCCCAAGTGAAAACCAGTGTATTGGGAGGATCGACCGCGACGATGCGGCTTTTCATGCTGTGCTCCGCTCCGAAATCTTCCGGGCGCGGGGTGGCTGGACCGTCGACGAGATTGTCGTTTCGCCAGGTGAGTTCGAAATCCGCACCGTTTTCAAGCTCCATCTCGCCGGAGGCGAGCCATTGGCTGCGCAGTTCGCTGTCGGTCAGATAGGACCAGACGCGCGAGATCGGGCCCGGCAATATGCGCCGGATCATCAGTGTGGTCGGGTCCTCAAGGGTCCCGTAGTCGTCACGCATGCTCATGTCGTTCATGTCTGCTTTCCTTCTTCGGGTGGGGTCTTCTGAGATTTGTCGTCCTGGCGCAGCAATTGCTCGAGCACATCGAGACGGCTGTTCCAGAAGCGTTCGTAATGGCGCAGCCACGCATGGGCGGCGCCCAGTGGTTGTGGCGCCAGCCGGCAGATATGGGTCCGGCCGCGGATTTCGCGGCGAACGAGCCCCGCATTCTCCAGCACCTTGATATGTTTGGATGCCGCCGCAAGCGACATCTCGTAGGGTTCGGCCAGCTGGCTCACAGTCTGTTCACCATCGGCAAGTGCATTCAGCATCCGGCGGCGTGTGGTATCGCCGAGTGCGTGAAAGACGGTATCGAGTTGGGATGCGCTTAATTCAACCATGTGGTTTAATATAAATGGATTGAGCGAATAGTCAACCGATTGGTTTAATAAATTGCAGCATTCTCTCCCGGACCCGCTTGCTGCCGATGCCCTGCGCGTCTTAGAAAAGCCCATGACCGGAAAAATTCTCATCAGTGCCTGCCTGCTTGGTCGTCCCGTTCGCTATGACGGCAAGGGCAAGCTGCTCGCCCATCCGGCCATCGAGCGCTGGCGCAAGCAAGGCCGGCTTGTCGGTTTCTGTCCCGAACAGGCCGGTGGCCTGCCCACGCCCAGACCTCCGGCCGAGATCGAAGGCGGCTTCAGCGCTGAAGATGTGCTGGCGGGCAGGGCACGGGTCGTGGAAGTGACCGGCGCGGATGTGACAGAGGCCTTTATTGCCGGAGGTCGTAAGGCCGTGGACAAGGCTCGCAATGCCGGTTGCCGCTATGCGCTGCTGATCGATGGCAGCCCGTCTTGCGGATCGGGCTTTATCTATGACGGTAGCTTTACCGGAAAAAGACATGCAGGCGAGGGCGTCACGGCCGCGTTGATGCGAGAGGCCGGCATCGAGGTTTTCTCTGACAATCAGGTCGATGAACTGGTGGAGCGTTTGAACATGGATGAAGCCGACCCGGCAATCTGATGCCTCTCGTTACGCTTTGGGGCCTCACGCAATTCAGCGGAAAGGAAAGGGCGGCATGTCGTTTTCAAACCGTCAGTCACGTCAGCGGCATGGCATAGCGACAACAGGACCTGCAGCGTGGCAGGCAAGGCAACAATGTCGCCGCGCGCGGATCCGCCCAAACTTTCAGTGGATGAGCCGGCAATGACACGCAACCTCTCCGACGTTCCAGACTGGATCTATCTCCTTCGCGAGTTCGAAACGCTCTATCGCTATGGCTCCGCCGGTGGCAGCAAGGCCATTCGCAGCCACCGCAAGCGGGTGCGCGATGCCCTGTCGGCCATCATCGACGCCAATCCGGAGATCGTCGAGCGCGACGTCGAGACCAGACCGGTCGTTCAGCATTTCGGCCGCGCCATCGATATAGGCAGCCGCAATGTCATGGCAGGGCTCAGTCGCGCTTTGTCGCGGCTCGAACATCAACTCACATGGGAATTCGGCTATGAGCGCGTGCCAAAGCCGCTGGAGCGCAAATATGCCTATTGCGAGGTCTTGGGCCCCAAGGGACCGATCAAGGCAGATAATCTGATCCTGGGTTTCGTGCTCTTTGCACCCAATACCACCTATCCGCAGCACAGCCACAAGGATATCGAGGAAAGCTACATCTCGATTGCCGGGGCATGGTCGGAAAACGACAGCGCCGTCTATGCGCCGGGCTCGCTGATCCTCAACCGCTCCGATCACGAACACCGTATCACCACCGGTGAATTCGAGCCATGTCTGCTGGCCTATGCCTGGATTGGGCCGATAGAGCGTCTGGCCTATCCGGGGATGAAATTTACGGCCATTCGAAAGCCCAAGCCACCAGGCCTTGCTCCACTCGATTGAACTGTCCTGGCTGTAAAAAAAGGGCCGCCGGACATATGTCTGGCGGCCCTTATGGCAGGCGGTGGATCTAAGGCAAGGTCAGCTTGCGCGGCGCATCTGCTGGGCTGCATGGTGCAGACCGCTTGTGGATGCACTCGAGACCTTGAAGCCGCGGATGAGGTTCAGAAGTTCCTCGGTATCGGCAGCCAGTGTCTCTGCCGATGCTGTGGTTTCTTCGGCCATGGCGGCATTCTGCTGCGTGGTCGTATCCAGCTGGTTCATCGACGAGGCAATCGAGCGCAGCGTTGTATCCTGCTCCGATGCCGAATGGGCGATCTTGGTTACGATATCCGAGGCCGACTTGATCTGGTCGGAGATACGCTTCAGCGCTTCGCCGGCCTGACCGACCAGTTGTACGCCGTTTCCAACTTGGTCCGAAGAGGTCGAGATCTGTTCCTTGATCTGCTTTGCCGCGGCGGCCGAACGCTGGGCCAGTTCACGCACTTCCTGGGCAACGACCGCAAAGCCCTTGCCGCTTTCGCCGGCACGCGCAGCTTCGACGCCGGCATTCAGCGCCAGAAGGTTTGTCTGGAAGGCGATATCCTCGATCACGCTGATAATGCTGGCGATCTGGGTTGAGGACTGTTCGATGCCGGTCATGGCATTGATGGCAGCCGTGACGACCCCATCCGACTTGTCCGCTTCGGAAGAAACGCTGACAACCCGCTTGGCGGCTTCCTTGGCACCATCTGCCGTCTGGCGAACGGCAACCGTCAGCTCGTCGAGAGCTGCCGATGTTTCTTCCAGATTGGCGGCCTGACGCTCGGTCCGCTGCGACAGCTCGTTCGAAGCCCGGCGGATTTCTTCCTTGGAGCCACTGATGTCGATGCCTTTGGCATTGACCTTGCCCATGGCCGCTTCGAGATGGTCCATCGCCTCGTTGAAATTGCCGCGAAGGGTTGCGTATTTCTGGCCGAGGTCGGCGCAACGCACGGTCAGGTCGCCCTTTGCCAGCTGTTCAAGGCTGGCGCCGATGGTGGAGACCACATGGGCCTGCTGCTCGGCTTCTGTGCGCTGCATGGCCGCATTCTGCTGGCGTTCGCTATCGAGCAGCGTCTGCTGTTCCGTCTGGCGTGCCACCATGGCATGGCGCTCGCGCACCTTTTCCTGCAGCGATTCCGTGGCTTTCGCCATCATCCCGACTTCATTGCCCATGTCGGTATGCGGGATCTTGATGCTGACATCCTCGTCAGCCACGGCTTCAAGCGACTTGTGGATCGCTGCCAGCGGCTTGGTGATGCCGCGGATCACGAACCAGGCGGCAAAAAGGACAACGGCAAGAACGCCGCCGCCGATGCCAACGGCCTTGAACACCATGCCGCGGATCTGCGCCTGCAGGTCATCGACATAGACGCCGCTGGCAAGAACGAGCCGCCATGGCTCGAAAGCCTTGGCATAGGAACTCTTCAGATAGTTGCCCGTTGGTTGGCCTGGTTTGACGGTGCTGTAATAGTCGACGATGCCTCCACCGGCCTTGCCGACAGAAACCATCTCGTCGCGATACAAATGCCCGGTCTGGTCTCCCTTGCCCTTGCCGGCTTCGCCGATCTTGCTGGCAACAGGGTGGATGCGCATGACGATGTCATAGTCATAAGCAAAGATATAACCGTCCGGATTATACTTGATTGTCGTGATTTCGCGGAAAGCCTGCTTTTGGGCTTCCTCTTCTGTGAGCTCGCCGGACACTTCGCGGTCGTAGAAAGACTGCATGATCGAAAGTGCAGACTCGACCTGCGAGCGCAGCATGCCGTAACGCTCGGCATAGATCGCGGTCGTCGCCATCTGGATCTGATAGTAGACGAGCCCGGCCGTGCCAACGACCAGAGCCATCACCAGCAGGAAGAGCTGGCGGGAAATCTTCATGTTCTTCATCAAAGGGCCTCTGAGAGGAAAACTGAAATTGTCGGGGGTGAGATGCGGACTAATCATGAGACGCATATCGAAGCGATGCATGGGGCCCGGCCATCATTGCCGTCAGCATTTTCCATTCGTCGATAAGGTTACGACCTAAAAGAAAATGATTTACTAAAATATTCGGACCTAAAAAAGATAGGTTTCCCAGGTCGTCTGTCTGATCAAACAGGAAAAGTTGCATTGGCACGTATCATTTCCGGTGTGCCTTGCACCACGTGCCTTTGAATTCGGCCCAAAAAGGAAGCGCCCCAGCGATAAGGCCGGGGCGCCCTTCCGCTCTTCGCGGATTGCCCATGCAGCTGGGATCGTGCAGCTGGAAGGGGCAGGGAAGTCTGGGGATCACTTCAGTCGAAGATCAAAACCGCCGACATCGGGACCGGCATGCATAGGCGGTGTGCGGCCCATCATTGAAGCCATTGCGGGTTCTGCTCCGCTTGCATCGTCAACAGCGGCGGTGGTCGCATTCCGATCAACGCTGCCATCGGCGATAGCAACAGCCAGTCCGTTCGCACCGCTTGTCCAGCCGGCAGCCTTGTGCACGAAGACCACGGGAGAACCGCCCATCCAGGCTTCTGTCCGAACCAGCTTCTTTTCGCCGTCGACATCTATCGCGACCGTGCGCTGTGTTCCGGTCTTGAGCTCCGGCACGATATAGCTCAGCCGTTTTTCCTTCGGCTTCAGCGGCGGGCAATCGGCGCAACTGATCGTCGTCACGCTGTTGTTCGGCACATCAGGCGTTTTCACGATCTCGATCGAAGACGCCAGTGTCGGTCCGGCGATCAGCACGGCTGCGGCGGTGAGGATCATATGACGCATTACAGGCACTCCTATCCAATTCGAAGGGCAGGATAGCGCCTGTTTATTGCGATCCGGTCAGGAGGGACGGTAAAATTTTACTGAATATGCCGATTTCACCCGGTAACCATGCGACCTAACGCGGAATTTCAGGCTTTTTCGCGAGCAATCGCCTGCCAGCCGATGTCTCGGCGGCAAAAGCCATTGTCCCAGGATACGGCGTCGACCTGTTCATAGGCGCGCGCCTGCGCCTGCGTGACGGTCTTGCCAAGGGCCGTAACATTCAGCACGCGTCCGCCAGTGGCGACAAGCTTGCCGTCCTTCAATGCCGTACCGGCATGGAACACCTTGGTTTCGCCACCTTCGTCCGGAAGCGAGGAAATCGGCGTATTCTTGTCATAAGCGCCGGGATAGCCCTTCGATGCCAGCACGACTGTCAAGGCAGTCTCGTCACGCCATTCAGCGGAGACCTGATCCAGCGTGCCGACAGCCGATGCATGAAGCAGAGGCAAGAGGTCGCTTTTCAGGCGCATGAAGACCACCTGGCATTCAGGATCGCCGAAACGCACATTATATTCGATCAGTTCCGGGCCCTTATTCGTGATCATGAGCCCGGCAAAGAACACGCCTTGAAATGGCATGCCGATCTCCGCCATGCCGCGCATGGTGGGTTCTATGATTTCCTTCATGGTGCGCTCCACCATGTCGGGCGTCATCACCGGTGCCGGCGAATAGGCACCCATACCGCCCGTGTTCGGTCCGGTATCCCCGTCGCCCACGCGCTTGTGGTCCTGCGCGGTCGCAAGCGGTAAAAGCGTCTTGCCGTCGGACAGGCAAAAGAAGCTTGCTTCCTCGCCGTCGAGATAGGCTTCCACCACGACTTCCGCACCGGCCTCTCCAAAGGCTCCCTCGAAGCAGTCGTCAATGGCTGCAAGTGCCTCATCCAGTGTCATCGCCACTGTCACGCCCTTGCCGGCCGCAAGTCCGTCGGCCTTGATCACGATCGGCGCGCCCTGTTCGCGCACATAGGCCTTGGCCTTGGGCGCATTGTTGAAGCGCTGATAGGCACCGGTTGGAATGTTGAAGCGGGCGCAGATATCCTTGGTGAAGCCCTTGGAGCCCTCAAGCTGCGCAGCGGCTGCAGACGGCCCGAAGACGGCAATGTCGGCGCTGCGAAGCGCATCTGCCATGCCGGCAACCAGCGGCGCTTCGGGACCGACAATGACCAGATCGATCTGCTTGTCCTGGGCAAAGGTCACAACGGCTGAATGATCGTCGATATCGAGCGACACCAGTTCGCAATGCTCCGCGATGCCCGGATTGCCCGGCGCGGCATAGAACTTGGTCAGAAGCGGCGATTGCGCGATCTTCCAGGCGAGTGCATGCTCGCGTCCACCCGATCCGATCAGCAATACTTTCATGTCCAAGCTCCTTATGGGATATCCTTGCGCGGTTAAGGGCAGGGGGGCGAAAGGTCAAGGATAAAGAGCGCCGGCCTTGCAGCCTTTCCTGTGGGCGCACGTGCTTCGCCGTTGCCTTGCCGTTTTCGCTGACTACAGTCGCGCGACTGAATTTCTGAGGAACTGACTGCCCATGGCCGACGATATGAAATCCATTGCTGCGATCATTGCAACCGAGATCAAGGCCCGACCGGACCAGGTGGCGTCGGCTGTCGGTCTGCTGGATGAAGGTGCGACCGTTCCCTTTATCGCCCGCTACCGAAAGGAAGTGACGGGTGGGCTCGACGATACCCAGCTGCGCGATCTGGCCGAGCGGCTGACCTATCTTCGCGAACTGGGTGCAAGACGGTCATCGATCTTCGAGAGCATCACCTCGCAGGGCAAGATGACCGATGAACTGGCGGTAAAAATTGCGTCGGTGAAGACCAAGGCGGAACTTGAAGATATCTATCTCCCCTACAAGCCCAAGCGCCGCACCCGCGCCGAGATCGCCCGCGAACGCGGTCTGGGACCGTTGGCCGAAGCCATTCTCGCAGATCGTAGTGCCGATCCGGCAAAGCTTGGGCAAGCCTATCTCACGGAAGAGGTCGCTGACATCAAGACCGCGCTCGACGGTGCCCGCGACATCATCGCGGAAGGCATTGCCGAAAATGCCGATCTGATCGGCCGTCTGCGCAACGACATGAAGGATCGCGCTGTCTTCTATTCCAAGGTGGTCGACGGCAAGGAAACTGCAGGCGAGAAATTCTCGGATTACTTCGACCATTCCGAACGCTGGTCCACAGTGCCGGGTCACCGCGCGCTTGCCATGCTGCGGGGCTGGAACGAGGAGTTCCTGACCCTCACCATCGAAATGGACAAGGACGATCCGTCGCCGATCAAGCCGGCTCAGCGCACAATTGCCGCCGCTTACGACATTCGTGACCGCGGCCCGGGCGACAAATGGCTGATGGACGTTGCCGGATGGACATGGCGGGTCAAACTTTCCATGTCGCTGTCGCTCGACCTGATGCGCGATCTGCGCGAGCGCGCCGAAGAAGAGGCAATCCACGTCTTTGCCCGCAACCTGAAAGATCTCCTCTTGGCAGCCCCCGCCGGCTCGCGTGCCACAATGGGGCTTGATCCGGGCATCCGCACCGGCGTCAAGGTCGCGGTCGTGGACGGCACCGGCAAGGTGCTTGATACCACAACCGTCTATCCTTTCCCGCCCCGCAACGATGTGCGCGGCACCCAGTCCGAGCTCGCTTCCCTCATCCGCAAACACAATATCGAGCTGATTGCGATCGGCAACGGCACCGGTAGCCGCGAGACCGAAAAGCTGGTGGCCGATATGTTGGCACAGATGCCGGCGACAGGTCCCAAGCCCACCAAGGTCATCGTCTCTGAAGCAGGTGCATCCGTCTATTCGGCCTCGGAACTGGCCGCCAGGGAATTCCCCGGTCTCGACGTGTCGCTGCGCGGCGCGGTCTCGATTGCCCGACGCCTGCAGGATCCGCTGGCAGAACTGGTAAAGATCGAACCCAAGGCCATCGGTGTCGGCCAGTATCAGCATGATGTCGACCAGAGCAAGCTGGGTCGCTCGCTCGATGCGGTCGTCGAAGATGCGGTGAATGCCGTTGGCGTCGACCTCAACACAGCCTCGGCACCGCTTTTGGCACGGGTCTCAGGGCTGAGCGCCTCGATTGCGGAGGCCATCGTCGGACATCGCGATCAGTCGGGTGCGTTCGCGAGCCGCAAGGATCTGATGTCGGTGCCGCGTCTGGGAGCGCGCACATTCGAACAATGCGCCGGATTCCTGCGCATCACCAATGGCAAGGAGCCGCTCGACTCTTCGTCCGTTCACCCGGAAGCTTATGGTGTGGCCAAGAAGATCGTCGCTGCCTGCGGGCGGGATCTGCGCTCGCTGATGGGCGACAGCGCCGCGCTCAAACAGGTCGATCCGCGCCAGTTCATCGATGAGAAATTCGGCCTGCCCACCGTCAAGGACATCATTGCCGAACTGGAAAAGCCGGGCCGTGATCCGCGTCCGTCCTTCAAGACGGCAACCTTTGCCGATGGAATTGACGAAATCACCGATCTGAAACCCGGCATGTTGCTGGAAGGCACCGTTACCAATGTCGCCGCCTTCGGCGCCTTTGTCGATATCGGCGTCCACCAGGACGGTCTGGTGCATGTCTCGCAGCTCGCCGATCGTTTTGTCAAAGATCCGCACGAGGTGGTGAAAGCCGGTGATGTGGTCAAGGTTCGCGTGGTTGAGGTCGATGTAAAGCGCAAGCGCATCGGACTGACCATGCGCAAGGATGGCGGCGAGGAAGCACCGCAGTCGATGCGGGAAAAACGCGGTCCGGCTACGCCTCGGCAGTCTTCCCCAAAACCGGGGGGCAAGCCCGAGCAGGCTGCCGTCGGCGGTCTCGGAGCAGCCTTGATGGATGCGATGCGCAAAAAATGAGTGTCCGCCGATAAGACCGTTTCATCAATGAATTTGAGCGGATCTTTTAAAAATATGACGCAACCCGGGCATTCTTCCGCTTGTTTCTGCGAAGAGACGCGCTAACCTTTACAGCATTGCTATCTTTTGATCTTACAATGTTGTGGGGGTGTTAATGACCTCGTCTCTTCGTGAGCTCCTTGGAAGAATTATACGTAAAGGCAATTTGGAAGTCACAGGCGCCGATGGTCGCAAGCAGACCTTCGGCGACGGCAGTGGTCCACCCCTGAAGATCCGCTTCACCGACAACAAGGCCGAAGATGAGGTCTACAGGGACGCGCAATTAAAGCTCGGCGAAGTCTATATGGACGGCCGGCTGATCGTGGAGCAAGGCGAGATCTACGATCTGCTCGCCATGGTCAAATCCAATACTCTGGTTGAGGATCTGAGTTTGGGCATGGCCTGGCGTGGCATTGCCCGCATCGCACTGAACAAGATCCGGTCGATGCTGCCGGTCAATCACAACAAGCGCAACATTGCCCATCATTACGACCTCTCTGCGAAATTATACGATCTCTTCCTCGATGAGGATTGGCAGTATTCCTGCGCCTATTTCAATCCGCCCGATATTTCGCTCGAGGAAGCGCAACTGGCGAAAAAACGCCATATAGCTGCAAAGCTGTTGGCAAAACCTGGCCAGAAGGCACTGGAAATCGGCTCCGGCTGGGGCGGCATGGCCATGTATCTGTCCGAAGCCTGCGATGTGGACGTGACTGGCATCACGCTCAGCGAAGAACAGCTGAAGATTTCGCGCGAACGCGCCGCGAAACGTGGCCTTGCCAACAGCGTTCGCTTCAATCTGCAGGACTATTATTATCTGCCCGCAGAGCGAAACTACGACCGTATCGTCTCGGTCGGAATGTTCGAGCATGTCGGCATCCGCAACTATCCGCGCTTTTTCAACAAGGTGAACGACGTTCTCGCCGATGATGGCGTGATGGTGCTTCACTCGATTGGCCAGCCCTATCCGGCGCTGCTCACCAATCCCTGGATCGAAAAATACATCTTCCCGGGCGGCTATATTCCCTCGCTGGGAGAGGTCATGCCAGCGGTTGAAAAGGCAGGTCTGCTGGTCTGCGATATCGAGATCCTGCCCATGCATTACGGTCACACGCTGCGAAAATGGCGCGAGCGGTTCATGGCCCACAAGCAGGAAGCGATTGCACTGTATGATGAGCGTTTCGTGCGCATGTGGGAGTTCTATCTGGCCGGTTCGGAAATGGCCTTCACCCACGAGAATTTCTTTATCTTCCAGATGCAGATCGCCAAGCAACGAAACGCAGTGCCGGACAACCGCGATTATATCTATGAGCGTGAAGCGGAACTGAAGAGTTTCGAACAGCGCCGCCCACCGCTCGACCGGATCGCGGTTTGAACACGGGTGTTGCGCGCGGGGCGAACCTGCGGGCAATGCTTGCGTCTTTCTGACGTGAACCTTCACATCCCTTGTCCGGCTTGACCGGGCAGGGCGCTGGACTTTAGATGCCGTCATGAAGATTTCTGCTGATTTGACCGACCGCGTTTCGGACGCGCCTTCCACCAATTGGGTCTATCGTTTGCTGCCGCGTGCGGTCTGGCCCTATGCGCAGCTGGCCCGGTGGGACAGGCCCATCGGCTGGCAATTGCTGCTGTGGCCATGCCTCTGGTCGTCGGCGCTGGCTGCCAATCACCTAGCGGCGCAAGACCTCTTGCCGGTTGGCCTGTTCATCTTTCACCTGGTGCTGTTCACCATTGGCGCTATTGCCATGCGCGGTGCCGGCTGCACCTATAATGATATCGTCGACCACGACATCGATATGGCCGTTGCCCGCACCCGGTCGCGGCCCATACCGTCAGGTCGCGTCAGCCGGCAACAGGCCAAGATCTTCATGGTGGCACAGGCGTTTGTCGGTTTGCTGGTGCTGTTATGCCTGAATTCGTTCTCGATCATTCTCGGCCTGTGCTCGCTCAGCCTTGTGGCGATCTATCCCTTTGCCAAGCGCTTTACCGATTGGCCGCAATTCTTTCTGGGGCTTGCTTTTTCCTGGGGTGCCCTGATGGGCTGGGCTGCCCTTGAAGGCGCACTCTCATCGGCAGCCGTCGTGCTTTACGTGGCAGCCGTGGCCTGGACCATCGGTTATGACACCATTTACGCCCATCAGGACAGGGAAGATGACGCCCTGATCGGTGTGCGTTCCACCGCGCGCCTGTTTGGCGAACAGACCAAGCAATGGCTGATTGGCTTTTATGGGTTGACGCTGCTTCTTCTGCTTGCGGCATTCCTGCTCGCGGGCGTTGGCATTCCGGCCTATCTCGGCCTCGCACTCGCTGCGGCAATGCTTGTCTATCAGATCGTCGTCTTGAATATTGACGATGGCGGCGAATGCCTCAGGCTCTTCAAGTTTAATTTCCATGTCGGCGCCATCATTTTCCTGGGGCTGATTATTGCCTTGCCCTTTGCCTGATGTCCCGATTTGACACGAAAAAGGCGGCTCCGAGATTGCCTCGGGGCCGCCTTTTGTTAATGCGCATGCTTTTGATCAGCTGCGGGCAATGATTTCCTTGCCGGAGATTTTCATCGCCACGCCCAGCGAACCCGTCGTGCGGCGGACCAGGAAGCGCGGACGGCGTTCTGCGAAATAGGAATGGCGCCGGCGCGGTGCCATCGGGCGGGTGCGAACCTCGCCCAGGTGATCTTCCAGCGGACGGGCAATGCCGTCGGCTTCAACCATCAGCATCGGGATGCGGAAGGCATCGGCCCAGCCACGCCAGTCAGCGGCGATATCGCTAAGGTCATGGGCAACCAGCAGCGGGATGCACAGTTCCGGATCTTCGTGGTGCAGTTCAAGCGTGACGGTCACTTCCCCGTCGCCATGGTCGATTGCCCGTGCGGCCACACCCTTGAAGGCGCGCGCCGGCAGCGCGAATGAAAGCGGCAGGCCGCTCGCGGGAAGAATTTTCCGCAGTACGGCACCGCGCTCATCGATCGTGATGGTCACATCACCCGAAGTTTCGCGCAGCGCATAGGTCACATGCTGTGGAAATCGCGAGGGGTCCAATCGCAATGTAGCGCCTGCCCAAGCAGGCTTCAAAACCGTATTCGTCATTCGTATTACCCTTGTTTTACCCGAGAGCCGTTGTGCGGTCTTCGCGTCGGGACTTTTCGTCCTCTGAGGGTGGAGAATAGGCGCGGGGTGTCACGGACGACTTAAGAATCGCGGTTAAAAAAAGTTTGAGATGCCAGATGGTTAGCAAAATCGAACGAGGCAGGGTTGCTCAAAAGTAAACCGGACCGCTTTGCTGTGCCGTCCATGAAAAAAGCCACGGGCAAGGCTCGTCGCGCACAATAGCGCCAATCGCTGCAACTATGTCCCATGGAAAAGGCCCCAAATGGTATCGACCTATCTGAGTTATGATCTCGTCTCGCGTGATCTCCGGTCGAGTATGAACCGTACCGCCAGCCAGGCGCAGGTCCAGCGAGACACGGAGTATTACAAGGAGAATATCGGAAAGGTGACCTCTGTCGACGAATTTGTCGACAATTACCGGCTCTACAATTACGCCATGACGGCCTTTGGTCTCGATGACATGGCTTACGCCAAAGCATTTATGAAAAAGGTTCTGGAAAGCGATCTCAGCGACGAGGACAGCTTTGCCAACAAGCTGTCCGATGCGCGCTACCGCGACTTTGCTGCCGCCTACCAGTTCGACAAGGGCACGGAAGTGCCCATGACGAGCAATCAGCTGGACGATGCCATCGGGCTTTATAACCAGAGCATCGAAAATCTCGATACCAGCATTCAGACGGAAACCAACTACTACAATGCCATGATGGGCGAAATTTCCAGCGTCGACGAGTTCCTCTCCAACGAGCGCCTTCGCTCCTACATGTTTACCGCCTTCGAGATCGACGAGAATACCTACGACCGCGATCTGATACGCGGCCTGATGACCTCGGATCTCGATGACGAGAACAGCTATTTTAACACGGAAATCTTGCCGAAGGCGACGAGCGCCAACGAGACCGTGTCTGCCAATGCGCAGACGCTGAGCGATATCGAGGCCCGTCAGACAGCGGTTACGACCATCGCCGCGCTCGAGGCGCTGCCGCAGTCGGTCTCCGATATTGATGATCAGATCTCGGCCTTGGAGGCCTCCAAGTCCGATGCCGGTGCCGATGTCGACGCAATCCAGGCTGAGATCGATGGGCTTGAGACACAGAAAGCCGGACTTTACACGGCAGCGGGCGTCGAAAACCAGAGTGAGATATCCGGAGCGATTAGCACCCAGCAGGCAATTGTCGACAGCTATGCCAGCACCTTGCCGGCGCTCGGTGCCGAGACGACGGCGCTTGTCAGCCAGCTTAACGCTGAAAACTCAACGGCGGCCTCCTATCTCAAATATGCGGCCGGATATCAAAACATCGTCCTTGCCTTTGATTTCAACGCCGACGGCAGCGTGCCTGAAGAAGGCCCGATGACGGAGGAAAACCAGCAGTCGATCAACAACAATTATATCTTCCTCCAGGAGCGTCTGACGAAGACTGGCGCCATGCTCAATGACGAGTATTTCCGCTCCGTCGTCAACACCTTCACCACCGTCGATGAGATGTTCGCGGACAGCCGGGTGGTCAATTATCTGGAGTCAGCCTTCGGTCTCTCAACCTATCCGGCGGTGGTCTCGTCCACCCTGGAGAATGCGATCACCAGTGATCCTGACGATCCGGACAGTTATCTGAACTCCCAATACAAGGGACGCGAATACTACGACAATCTGGTCGCGCTCTCGCGCACATTCAATTTCAAGGACGATGGCACATTGCCTGATGGCGTTCTGCCCGTTGATGAAAGCCAGCTGGATATACTCTCCAGCCGCTATTACTCAGGGTATAATGATGTGGACGAAGCAGCCGACGAGGCTGCGATCGAAGCTTTGAGGAATGCCATCGATTCATTTAATACCGATGACGGTGGGATTGCCACCGTGGATGACCTGTTGGGTAATTCCGCTGTTTACGAATTTGCGATGAAGGCCGTAGGGCTGGATAGCGACGAGGTCACCAAGCGGGTGATGAAGCAGGTTCTGATGAGCGACCTGCAAGATCCGAAGAGTTTCGTCTATACGCTCAAGGATGATCGCTACGTGGAGTTTGCCAAGCTCTTCAACTTCGACACATCGGGAGATCTGACCTGGCCGGTGATGGCACAATCCGAGCTGACAATGCAGGAATATGCCAGCCAGTACATCATCAACAAGAGTAAATTTGCTGACGAGAACGAGAAGGAAAAGATCAAGTCCGACGCCAGCGATGAATCGAAATACTATCAGGATAAGATCGCGGATATGGAGAGCTTGGACGAGCTCCTGTCCGACCGGCGTCTGATCGATTTCGTTCTCGTATCCAAGGGTATCGATCCGGACGATGTGACCGACGACTACATGAAACAGATGTTCCAGTCGGATCTGGACGATCCCAAGAGTTTCGCCAACACCGAACCCGACTATCGTTTCGCTGAAATCGTCGCCTCCTTCAACTTCGACGAGAACGGAAATGTCATTCGCGCCGAAGCCGATTCTCTGCAGACCGATGGCGATGTCATGGAGACGGTAAACCTCTATCTGCGCCAGACCATCGAGTCGCAGCAGGGAGAAGACAATACAGGCGTCCGTCTCGCACTCTATTTTGAGCGCAACGCTCCCAATCTTGTCGACGAATATGATCTGCTCGGCGACGAAGCCATGGTGGAGGTGTTCCGAACGACCTTCGGCTTCACCGAAGAATTCTCCACGATGGATATCGATCAGCAGGCAAAATATGTCGAGAAGAACCTCGATCTTTCCGATTTCCAGGATCCGGAGAAACTCAAGAAATTCATCGGACGCTTTACCGCCATGTATGATGCGGAAAACTCCACGTCCAATAGCCCGGCACTGACATTGCTGACGGGCTCGTCCGGAACCGGCATCAGTGCCGATCTCATGCTTTCGATTGCATCGCTGAAGAGCGGCTGACCGGCCAGATCAACGCTCCTTGACCGCCACCATCTTGCCGGGGTTCATGATCCCGGCCGGATCGAAGGCGGCCTTGATGCGGTTCATCAGTTCGGTCTCGACGGCCGGCCGCGTGGCAATCAGTTCGTCACGTTTCAACTGTCCGACGCCATGTTCTGCCGAAATCGATCCGCCATGGCGACGCACGATGGAATGAACAATGTCGTTTACCTCGTGCCAGCGCTCGAGAAAGGCCACTTTGTCGGCGCCGACGGGCTGGCTGATATTATAATGAATATTGCCATCGCCCAGATGTCCGAAGGCGCAGATGCGCGCGCCCGCAACGGCGGCCAACACGGCCGCATCTGCCTCATGCATGAAAGCGGGCACGCTTGAAACCGGCACGGAGACATCGTGCTTGATCGAGCCGCCCTCCGGCTTTTGCGACAGGGACATGCTATCGCGCAGGTGCCAGATTTCCTTCTGCTGGGCAACGGAACTTGCAATCACCGCATCCTCGATCAGCCCGGTCTCCAATCCCTCTTCCAGCAGTTCCGTCATCATCCGTTCTGCCGCTTCAGCTGTGTCGGATGTTGAAATATCGACCAGCACATACCATGCATGCTCTCCAGAAAGCGGATCGCGGACGCCTGGAATATGTTTGGTGGTAAACTCCACACCGATGCGTGGCATCAGCTCGAAGCCCGTAAGCGCGGAACCGCACAGCATCGAGGCACGATCAAACAGAGCAAGCGCATCTTCGGTCGATTTTACGCCGGCAAAAGCGACCTGATGGCCGCGCGGTTGGGGATAGAGCTTCAATACCGCACCGGTAATGATGCCAAGCGTGCCCTCGGCACCGATGAAGAGATCGCGCAGGTCGAACCCGCTATTGTCCTTTTTGAGCCGGCGCAGACCGTCCCAGATCTCACCTGTCGGAAGAACCACTTCGATACCCAGGCAAAGATGGCGCATATTGCCGTAAGCCAGCACGGCGGTACCGCCGGCATTGGTCGAAAGGTTGCCACCAATCTGGCAGGAACCCTCGGAACCAAGCGAGAGCGGAAAGAGGCGGTGATTGTCCTCGGCAGCCTTTTGCACGGTTGCCAGCACGCAGCCGCCGTCGACCACCACGACATTGGCGACCGGATCGATCTCGCGAATGCGGTTCAGCCTGTCGAGCGACAGCACGATGTCGCGCTGGCCATCACGCGGGACGCCGCCACCCACATGGCCGGTGCGCCCGCCAGCGGGAACGATGGGCGTACCTGTTTCGCTCGCAAGGCGCATGATGTCGGACACCTCCTGGACAGTGCCGGGTTTGAGCACCAGCGGCGAGGCGCCGTGATAAAGGCCGCGCGTTTCTTCCAGATACGGCGCGATATCGCTCTCAGACGTCAGCGCGTTGGCCTCGCCAACGATGGCGATGAACTGCTGGATCAACTCTTCCGGATAGGGGGCTGTCATGAAGGTGCTTCTCCTCAAGCGCCGCGCGGCGCCGCTGCCCGGCTCAGCCGGTCATTGATGGCCTCGCCAAGTCCCGTATCGGGAATGGACGCAACGGCAATACCTGTGGCACCTGCCGCATCGGCCTTTTTCATATAGTCAAACAGGTTGGCCGCGGCTTCGGCAAGGTCGCCGGTGGGACTCAGATTAAGCACAAACAGCGCGTCGCCCTCTCCGGTGATCCTGTCAGTCCCGAATGCAAGCAGCGCTTCGCCAGGCTCGATCGACGAGGCTTCAAGGCGGATAGGGGCATTGGGCGCATAATGCGATGCCAGCATGCCCGGTGCCTCGATTGCAGCGCCCGCTTTTTCCGGGCGCGCAACGGTGAGGCCCGTTGCCGCCTCTATCTCTTCGGCAGCGATGCCGCCCGGCCGCAGCAACCGGATTGCGCCATCTTCTACCTTGACGATGGTCGATTCCACCCCAACCCCGCAATGGCCGCCGTCCAGAATAAGTGAAATGCGCTCGCCCAGATCCTGCGCCACGTGATCGGCGCTTGTCGGGCTGACACGACCGGACGGATTGGCGCTCGGTGCGGCAAGCGGTTTGCCGAATTCAGCAATCAGTCTGGAGGCGAACCCCTTCGGCACGCGGACCCCCACAGTATCGAGGCCGGCAGTCGCGAGGGGATGGATCGCACTATCGCCTTTCAGCGGCAAAACCAGTGTCAGCGGTCCCGGCCAGAACCGTTCAGCAAGCTTTCGCGACAGCGGATCGAACACGGCATGGCGTTCGGCCATGGCAAGATCGGCCATATGGCAGATCAACGGATTGAACCGGGGCCGCCCCTTGGTCTCGTATATGGCGGTGATGGCTGCCGGATTGGTGGCGTCGGCCGCAAGGCCGTATACGGTCTCCGTTGGCACCGCGACGGGATGGCCGGCGGAAAGCACCGCACAGGCTGCCTCCATGGCCAGTGCTGGCGCTTGCGCAATCGATATCCGTCTTGCCATCATGCTCGATCTACCTGCCGTTTTAGCGTCAATAGCCTGTCTTGGCGGTGGGGATCAAACGCTCTTTTTCTGTGGATTGGAAATGCTGTCGCTACAGGCAATACCCCCGCGATCAGGCCCGTAATGCAGATCGGTCAAATTTTATGGATCGTTGTAAGAGAAAGAAAGAAACCTTCGCATACAGTTGCTGACAGGGAAGTTTGGACCATGTGCGGGAAAGAACAAAAAGATGCAGCCTCTTAAAAATCCGGCATCCAGTATCGCATTGCGCGTGGCAACCGCCATGCACCAGATGGGCATTGATGGCCTGCCGCGCAATTACGAACTGGTCTACGAGGCCTATTCCGGCGCCAATCCGGATCTGGTGCGTGAGTTTATCGCGCTGGGCAAGAACAAGACCCAGGAAGCGCTGGACGAACTCGGTCGTAAATATCTCCCCCACCATCACGAGGAAAGCATTCTTGGCCGTCATAACGGCAGGGTGCGCAAGGAGATGAGCAGCTTCATCAACCTCCTCAACGAGGAGAAGATCTCGCTGAGCGATTATGGCCGCCTGATCGGCGATGCTACCCGAGTGATCCTGAAGGAAGTCGGAGACGAGAGTAAGGGGCTTGGAAAATCGATTGCAGCGCTGAAGGCCGCCACGGAAAAGCGCGCCAACCAGAACAGCTCCGTGGTGCGCGCCGTGGTCGGAAAGACCGCAACGCTTGCCGAAATCCAGCGTGAGGCCGATGATGCCGATACGGCAAGATATGTCGATGCGCTCACCGGTCTTGGCAGCCGACGCGCGTTCAACAAGGCGCTCGCCAAGGTTTATGTGAACCCAGAAATGCCATTGATGTGCGGTCTCGCCATAGGTGAGATCGACGAATATACGCGGCTCACCGAACAGATGGGGCCGGCCGCTGCCGACCGTTTCTTGAAACAGGTCGCCAAGGTGATCGAGGCGCTGGCGGGGGGCGAGGATCTTGCCTGCCGTTTCGACGGTGGCCGCTTCGGCATGCTCTTCTACACGACCGACGAGGCCGAGATTTGCCGGCTGGTGGATCTCGTCCGTGCAAAACTGCGCAGCACTGCCGTGGTCAATACGGGCTCCGGACGTTCGCTCGGTCAGGTCCTGATGTCGTTTGGTATCTGCCTGTCGCAACAGGCACCCAATGCCTTCGACTTCACCAATCACGCCGAAAAGGCGCTCTCCACGTCCAAGGCCGCCGGCGGCGACACCGTCACGATCTATGGCACAAGCGATCCGTCATTCGTGCCCAAGGACTGGCTGATCTACAAGAAGCAGGTTGTCCCCGAAAAGGCGCAACGCTGAACTCTAAAGCCGGTCGATGGCGTCGCGCAGTTGCGGCGTCGCGGCCCCCAGCTTCAGCACGTTCTTCAGCGCGACCATCGGGTCATGTGTCTTGAACAGCAGGCCGTTGGGGCGGATAGAGCGGTCGATTGAAAATGTTCGCGTCGGGCGCTCGGGCTGCATGGCGACAGCGAAATACATGCGCGAATAATGGGGCTGGATGCGGTCGAAAAATGCGCCATCCTCGCCGATATCCGAAAAGAAGTTGGCGATATAGAAAGACCATTTCACGTCTGCAAAACTGGCGAAATTGGTACGCGAAGCGGTAACATGGCAATAGCCGAGATGCGGCGTGTCGGCAAATGTGCGGTGAAATACGATCCGGGGAAAGCGGATAGAGCGGTGGAATGAATTGATGCGCTCATGGGATTTCTCGCCCACCGCCTGCAAACGCTTTCCGGTCTTCTCCGCCACCTCCGCATAGCTAAGATAGCGACGTTCCTCCGAGACCCAGTCTTCCCGGCGCCGCGAAATACGACCTGTCCGCAGGAATTCCGAATGCGCAGTTTCTACAGCCTGCGGAACCGCAGCCTGTTTCTCGTTCTTCGCATAATATCGCAGTTCTGACTTGGACACGCTTGTAACTCCTGTACGTCGACGGATCTAAAAACGGTCCGAATCGACTTTCTTGGGAACAAACATGCCACGAAACGATTTCCCGAACCTTGCCGCTGCATTTTCCGTTGAAGGTTTTCAGGCCGGAAACCGTGAGCTGTTTCGACAAGAAGCCGGGTGCGGAACGCGTTAATCTTGCATTCAGGTTGGTTTTTCTAGGTTACCTACACGGAATTCGGCAACAGGTGAGATCGTTCCTTCAGGAACCTTCGCCTGCTTCGAACCGGTAGAAACGGTGAAGGGAGAATACAATGTCAAATATGTTCAAGCGCCTCACAACGACCGGCATTGCCATGGCGGTCGTCCTCGGCAGCTTCATGCCATCCGGCGCAGCCATGTTGCCTGTTCAGTCGCAGGCTTCCGTAGCCGTCGAAGGTGGCAACAATATCGTCGAAGTGAAGCACAGAGGTTATCGCCGCGGCTATTATCACGGTCATCGCGGTTATCGCCACAAGCGCCCCGGCTATCGTTATTATGACGGTTTCTGGTTCCCGCTGGCCGCCTTCGGTGCCGGTGCCATCATCGGCGGTGCCATTGCCCAGCCCGCACCGCCACCGCGTGCAGGTGCGATCAATCCGCGCCATTACCGCTGGTGCGCTGATCGTTATCGCTCCTACGATGCGCGCAGCAACACCTACCAGCCGTATAACGGTCCGCGTCGTCAGTGCCTTTCGCCGTACTATTGAGGCAAGTGCATCGATTGAAAACCAACGCCCGGCATTGCCGGGCGTTTTGCGTTTGAGCCGGAGACCATGCGGCGAACCCACCGCATCTCTCTTCCGGTGACTTGAGGCTAGCCAACCAGTGCGTTGTCGTCGCGCTTGATCGCGATGATCGTCGAGCGCGGCAGCTTGCCTTCGCCGTCCGGGAAGGGCGCGTCGGGATGCTGGATGCCAACGAAGTGGGTGCGGCGGTCGGCAGACCAGGTCTGGCCTGTGACTTCCGATCCCTTCGGCGCTGTCAGGAAGCGCTCGATGCGGCCCGTTGCCGGATCGCCTGCAAGCATCTGGTTATTGCCCTGGCCTGCAAAATCATCCTCGTTGCTGTCCTCGCCATCGGTCTGGATCCACAAGAGACCGGTGGTGTCGAACATCATGCCATCGGGAGAGTTGAACATATTGCCCGAATTGATGTTGGTCGAACCGGCATAGGCATCCTTGTGGACATCCGGATTACCGGCCATGCAGAACAGGTCCCACTGGAACTTGCCGTCGGCATGATCGTCATTTTCCGGATACCAGCGCACGATCTGGCCATATTCATTCTTCTCGCGCGGGTTCGGGCCACCGACCGGTGTCGCGTCGCCGCCGGCATTCGGCTTGACGCCGCGGTTCTTGTTGTTGGTCAGCGCGCAATAGGCTTCGACCGCAATCGGGTTGATCGCAACCCATTCCGGACGGTCCATCGTCGTGGCACCGACCTTTGATGCCGCCATGCGGGTAAAGACGAGGATTTCGTCCATCTTCATGCCGGTTGTGTCCGGCGTCAGGGCAAGCCATTCACCATTGCCGTCATCGCTGAACTTGGCGACGTAAAGCGTGCCCTTGTCGAGCAGCGTCGAGGTGTCGTTTCCGGCCACATAGACGTCGTCGGAAACGAACTTGTAGAGATACTCGCCGCGCTCGTCGTCCCCCATATAGACGATCACGCGACCGTCGCGGGCAATCGCCACGGCAGCATTCTCATGCTTGATACGACCCAGTGCTGTGCGCTTGACCGGTGTCGAGGAGGCGTCCGACGGGTCGATCTCGACGACATAGCCTGCACGATGCGGTTCGTTCGGGTTCTTCGAGATGTCGAAGCGCGGATCGAACTGCTCATAGGCATAACGTGTCTCGTTCGAGATGCCGTAACGCTTGTAGTCTTCCGGCAGGGTGAAATCCGCATCGGTCGATCCGAAATAGCCGTTGAAGTTTTCTTCGCAGGTGAGGTAGGTGCCCCATGGTGTGCGACCGGCACCGCAATTGTTGAAGGTCCCGAGACATTCCGTGCCGGTTGGGTCGGCTTCGGTCTTCAACAGATCGGAACCGGCGGCGGGGCCGGAAATTTTCATCGGCGTATTGTGGTGGATACGACGGTTGAACGGGCTGTCGAGCACGATCTCCCAGCCATTGTCGCCTTCAGCCACTTCCATCACGGTCACACCCTGCATGTTCTGCAGGATCTTCACGTCATCGGCGCTCTTCGGCATGCCCTTTTCGTTGTGCGGAAGATTGATCTCCGGGTTCACATATTCATGGTTTACAGCGATCAGCTGATGACCGCCCACCACGAACAGTTCCATGCCGTCGGTGTTCTCGCCGAATACCTTGTCGGAATTCTCGACGCTCACGCCATTGGCCGGGTCGACGTCGCTGACGTTGGAAAACAGCGGCTGGCCCCACTTGGCAAGCGGCTTCCAGTGATAGCCTTCGGGCACATGCACGGTATGGTCTGTTGCAATCGGAACCGGCTTGAAGGCAAAGCGGCTGGCTGCTTCCTGTGCCTCAGCCGAGGTCGAAGACATCAGGTTGCCAACTGTGCCCATGGCAGCCGCTGCCGAACCCATCGCCAGCACGCCACCCAGAAAGCCGCGACGCGAAATCGCGCGCTCGACCACGCGGTCGAATTCGGTTTCTGCCGGCGGCGGCGTCTGCAATTCGTCCCATTCGTCCCAGGACAGTTTGGATGTGTCGATATCGCTCATGGATTTTCCCTCGTTCACGTTTGGAATGGTTCCAGATGCGCGAATAGACTGTGAAAATCACAGCCGAATGACGATAGAGACATTTTACGGTTTGAGCGCATATGGTCGAAAATTTCTCCCCATATGCAATTCCAAAAAGTTGACGTTTACGTAAAAATCAACTAGCCAAGGAAAGGGATGGAAACTTCGCGAACATGGCGACATGATCGGCGCTCGCGAGGCATGGAAGGCAGGAGGATTGCATGTACAAGGCACCCGTTGACGAGATTGCGTTTACGCTCAAGCACGTGGCCAATATGGGCGATGCGCTCGATAAGGGGCTGCTTGGCGATCTGAGCGACGATCTGGTCGATGCCATCCTCCAGGAAGCCGGACGGTTCGCCACCGACGAGGTAGCCCCGCTCGCGGAAGTCGGCGATCGTCAGGGCGCCAGGCTTTTGGACGGAAAGGTCACGGTACCGGACGGCTGGGCCGATCTTTACCGGCATTGGGCCGAAGGTGGCTGGAATGCGCTGACAGCACCGGAGGAATTCGGCGGTCAGGCCCTGCCGCATATGCTCAATGTCGCCGCGCTGGAAATGTGGAATTCCGGTTCCATGGCTTTTGCCCTCGGTCCGACACTCACCATGGGCGCGTCTGAAGCCCTGAGCGCACACGGCGCGCCGGAGCTCAAGGAAAAATACCTGCACAAGATGGTGTCCGGCGAATGGACGGCCACCATGAACCTCACCGAACCGCATGCAGGCTCCGATCTCGGTGTGATGAAAACCCGAGCCGAGCGCCGCGACGACGGCACCTACCGGATCTTCGGCCAGAAGATCTTTATCACCTGGGGCGACCACGAGATCACCGACAATATCGTCCATCTTGTTCTGGCCCGCTTGCCGGATGCCCCGGCTGGAACCCGTGGCATCTCGCTCTTTCTGGTGCCGAAATATATCCTGAACGACGGCGGCACGCCCGGCGCCCGCAACGATCTCTATTGCCATTCTCTGGAACACAAGCTCGGCATTCACGGCTCGCCCACCTGCACCATGATCTATGGCGACGGCAAGTTTGGCGACGAAGCCGGTGCCGTGGGCTATCTGATCGGTGAGGAAAACCGCGGGCTGGCCTGCATGTTCACCATGATGAACAATGCGCGTCTGGCGGTCGGCATGCAGGGTGTCGCGATCTGCGAGGCAGCCACCCAGAAGGCGGTGGAATACGCCAGGGACCGCACGCAGGGGAAAGCGCCCGGCTGGTCTGGTTCGGGTATGAGCCCGATCATCGAACATCCGGATGTTGCACGCACGCTCGTTACCATGAAGGCCTTGACGCAAGGGTCGCGCGCCATCTGCTATTCCTGCGCCAACGCCATCGACCTGTCGCACCGCATGGAAGGTTCTGACGCCGCGCACTGGACGGAACGTGCCGCCCTTTTGACACCGATTGCCAAGAGCTTTGCCACTGATTGCGGCGTGGACGTCGCCTCGCTGGGTATCCAGGTGCATGGCGGCATGGGCTTCATCGAGGAAACCGGTGCCGCCCGTTATTGGCGCGACGCTCGCATTGCCCCGATCTATGAGGGCACAAACGGCATTCAGGCCATCGACCTCGTCACCCGCAAGCTGCCGCTCTCGAACGGAGATCAGGTGCGTGGCTTCATCGCCGAACTGAAAGACATCGCCTCAGCGGTCCGCGTGTCCAATCGCGATGGTTTCGCAGAAACAGCCGATCGCCTCGACGCCAGCATTGCCGATCTTGAGGCCGCAACCGACTGGCTGCTGATGCAGCTCTCCAAGGGCGATCAGACAGCCGCTTTGTCTGGAGCGACGCCTTATCTGCGCCTGTTCGGTCTGACGTTGACCGGTGCCTATCTTGCCAAGGGTGCGCTCGCCGAGGAAGAGCACGGGCGCGACCACCGCATCGCCCTGTGCCGCTTTGCCGCCGAAAACCTGATCGCCGAAACGGCCGCGCTGAAAGACCGCGTCATCAATGGCGAGGCGAGCCTCGCCGCCGCCCGCGCGGTCTTGGGGTGAGGGTTCATTCCCCGTCCCAACGTCTCCCCACAAGGGGGAGGGGCTGATGCGCCGAGATCGGTCGCGACCGCTGCGACCCGGAATTATCCCCTTGTGGGGGAGATGGCTGGCAGGCCAGGGGCGCAATTGATGCCGTCGGCAGCGACGCCAGGAGAAACAAGCTCACGGAGAGCCATCCAATGACCGACCACATCCTGATCGAACGTCCAGACGCCTATCCCGGCGTTCTCGTCATCCGCTTCAATCGCCCGGAAAAGAAGAATGCGATCACGCAGGCCATGTATCTGCGCATGATCGAGGGGTTAAAGGAAGCCGACGGCGATGAGGCCGTTCGCGCCGTTGCCTTCCTCGGCACCGAAGGCAGTTTTTCCGCAGGCAATGACATGATGGATTTTCTGGCCTTTGCCATGGCGGGTGCAACGGGTGAGCCGGCAGCCTTCTCGTTCTTAAAAGCGCTTGTTGGTGCCAGAAAGCCGCTTGTCTCTGGCGTGGATGGCTTGGCTATCGGTATCGGCACCACGCTGCACATGCATTGCGATCTGACCATTGCCTCTGATCGCAGCCTGTTCAAGACGCCGTTCGTGGATCTGGCATTGGTGCCCGAAGCCGGCTCCAGCCTGCTTGCCCCCTTGATGATGGGCCATCAACGCGCCTTCGCCCTTCTGGCGCTCGGCGAAGGGTTTTCAGCCGAAGTGGCCAGACAGGCCGGGCTCATCTGGAAGGTCGTGTCCCCCGAAGCGGTGGAGACCGAAACTCTGTCGCTGGCTGCAACCATTGCCACAAAGCCTCCTGAAGCCATGAGGATCTCGCGCGATCTCGTCCGCGGCGATCGCGATCAGTTGCTGGCGCGCATGGAAGAAGAGCTGAAACACTTTCTCGCACAGCTGAGAAGCACTGAGGCTCGCGCCGCATTCGAGGCCTTTATGAAAGGTCGTGGGTGAGGGGGCAGAGTGAGGCTTGATCCATATCGTCCGGGAACCGGTGCTTAAGGCTTGTCGTTGATACGATAATCGCTATCTGTGTTTCTGATTTCGAAGAGGTGTTCGTATGTTGATGAGTAGAATAGCCTTGGGTTTGATGCTGACGTTTGTCGCCTCTATGGCTAGCGCCGCAAATCTCACCCCCACCGCACAGGCAACGCAGCTGGCTCAGCTCCAGATGTCGCAGGCCCAAACGGGTATCACCATCAAGGAGAAGACCAAGCCGGACCGCGAGCATGGCTATCAGCCACGCCGTTATTGCATCATCGACAATGACCGTTTTTGCCGCGCCGACAATGATCGCGTGGGCGGCGTCTGCCGGTGCTCGGGCATGACGGGCAGCGGCAGGGTGGTGGTGCGCTAACAGCGATTGCTATTGCCCGAGACTACACTCTGGTCAGGGTCGCCACGGCTTCCACATGCGGCGACCACAAAAACTGGTCGACAGGCGTTACCGTATGAACGCGGTATCCGCCTTCTGTCAGGATTGCCAGATCGCGGGCGAGCGTCAGCGGATTGCAGGACACGGCCACGATCTTCTTGACCTTGGACCGGGCGATTTCCTTGCACTGCTCTTCTGCACCGGCACGCGGCGGGTCGAACACGATGGCGTCGAAATTCTTCAACTCCTGCGTCATCATGGGACGGCGGAACAGGTCGCGCTTTTCGATCGTGACGGGCTTCAGCCCCTGCGTGTGGCGGGCCGCCGCATCCAAAGCCTTCAGGGATTTTTCGTCCGACTCGACCGCCAACACCTGACCGATGCGCGCAAGCCTCAATGAAAACGTGCCACTGCCGGCAAACAGGTCGGCGATGCGCTTCGATTTGCCGACATGATCAAGCACCAGTTTCGCCATGGCCTCTTCGGCAGGGATTGTGGCTTGGGTAAATGCGCCGCCGGGAGGGGAAACCGTGACGCCGGAAAATTCGATCTGCGGCTTGACCGGCTCGATCACGATTTCTCCGTTCCAGGACACGCGCGCAATGCCGCGCATGCGAATGACGATTTCGGTCACAGCCTTGCGCTGCTTGTCGGTGATCTTGGCGGTGCCGTCACCAGCAATGTCGAAACCGGTGATGGTTTCAAGCACGGTCAGGCGGAAAGGTTCGGCATTGACGGATAGCGCCATGCCTATACGGCGGATGTCGTCCAGTCGCTGAACGATGCCATCCGAGGCCACGGGACATTCTGTCATGGCGACGATGTGATGGCTTTGTGCCTGGTTGAAGCCGAGAAGCAGGCCTTTTTCTGTCCGCCTGGCAGCCAGCACCACCCGGCGTCGCTGACCCGGTTCGGCTGTCATCAGTGGTGCAACCTCGGCCTCGATGCCCTTCGACTTCAATGCCGCAATCACGAGATCGCGCTTGAACATGTTGTAGAGTGCCGGTGAGATATGTTGCAGCGAACAGCCACCACAGGTGCCGCCATCTGCGTCCGGTCCAAAATGACGGCATGCAGGCTGAATGCGCTCGGGCGATGTCGAGGCAATAGACATGATCGTGCCCTGGTTCTTCACCCGGGCAATGGCGATCTTCTCGCCCGGCAGCGAAAAGGGCACGAAGATCGGGCCGTCAGCGCCATGGGCAATGCCGTCGCCCTGTGCGCCGAGGCTGTCGATGGTAACTGTCTCTGTGCTCAAGGCGCACTCTCCGGTTTTTGTCCAGCCAGAAGGAATTCCACATTACCGTCGCCGCCGGCAATCGGTGAGGGGATCAGGCCAAGGCTGGTCCAGCCCATTTCGTCTTGAAGCCAGCGCTCGAGTTCCGCTGCCACGTCTGGCGCGGTTTCCGGATCCTTCAACAGGCCGGCCTTGCTGATGGCATCGCGACCAGCCTCGAATTGCGGCTTCACCAGAAGCACACAGGTCGAACCCGCAAGAGCCATGTCGAGGGCCGGCACAAGCGCCAGCTTCAACGAAATGAACGAAACATCCGAGACAATGAAGTCGATCGGTCGGTTGCCGATATCCGAGGGTTCCAGATAACGTGCATTGAGGCCCTCGATATTGGTCATGCGCGGGTCTTCGGAAAGCCGCGCATGCATTTGGCCGTGACCAACATCGATCGAGGTCACATGGGCAGCGCCCCGCTTCAACAGCACTTCGGTAAACCCGCCGGTGGACGCACCGACATCCAGACATTCGCGACCCTCTGGCGACAGCTGGAAGTGATCCAGCCCCGCGACGAGCTTAAGTGCAGCGCGCGACACATAGTCCTGCGCCGGATCGTCGATCTCGAACAGATGATCGGCACTGAAGGTGAGGCTGGGCTTGGTGACGACCTTGCCATCGATCTTGACGGTCCCCCGTTCGATCGCATCGCGCGCGCGCGCGCGGCTGGCGAACAGATTGAGGGCGACGAGAAGCTGGTCGAGGCGTTGATTTTTTTGTTCTGAGGACATGGCCTGTCAATGGCGTTGCCAGCGTTCGGTTGCAAGTCTTTTATAGAGACTGCCGAAGAAACTGTACCCAAATGCCCTTGCGGACAGCATTTCGCCCGCTATCCTCCCGCGGGCCAGGTGGGGATCCGAGGCAAACAGGGGACATTCGATGAACACCAGAACAGCTTTTTCAGCCATGTCGATGTCAGCGACGTGCACGCTTGCGTGTCTTGCAGCCATGCCGGCCGGTGCCAATGACACTATGGCAGAGCTGGTGGCGGGCGGCCTTAACTTTGTCCAGACGGACGCCGTCTCCATGGTTGAGGAAGACCTCTATATTTCACCCGAGCGTGTCACGGTCGATTATGTCTTCCGCAACACAAGCGACAGTCAAGTGACATCCTACATCGCCTTCCCCATGCCCGACATCAAGGGGGACTATGAGTCTGAGATCGCGCTCAATGATCGCGAGGCAGACAATTTTCTGGGGTTCACCGTCACCCAGGATGGTCAACCAATACAGCCGAACCTGCAGCAGCGCGTGAGTGCCACCGGCATAGACATGACGGATGAGGTTCGGGGACAAGCTGTGCCATTGTTACCGTTCAGCGACCGCACCCATGAGGCACTGGCAAAGTTGCCATCCGATGTGCTTGAGGACTGGCGGGCGCGCGGCCTGATCTACGATGATGTCTATGAAGATGCAGGCGAGATGAAACATCATCCCATCCCGCTCTGGACGCTGCAATCGGCCTATTGGTGGAAAACAACGTTCCCTGCGGGACAGGATGTACGCGTGCATCACGAATATAGCCCAGGCGTCGGCGGAACGGCCGGCATCAGTTTTGCCGGGGAAGAGTTCAAGGGCGATGACTGGTTTGACAAGAACCAGCGCGAATATCGGCAGAAATACTGCATCGACGATAGCTTCATGCGTCTCGCCGACAAGCTGCAGAAAGACATGTCAGCGGGAACCGGTCCATACTACACGGAAAGCTGGATCTCCTATGTGCTGAAGACCGGCGCAAACTGGGCGGGGCCGATCGGCAAGCTGCGCATCACCATCGACAAGGGCGACAAGGCCAATTTTGTCAGCTTCTGTGGCAACGGGGTCAAGAAAACCGGGCCAACCACCTTCGAGATGAATGCCGTGGATTTCATGCCCGAGCAGGATATTCATGTTCTGCTTCTGGTGCGCGCGCAATCGGAAAACTGAACAGCGATAACCACTGTTTATATAAGAAAAGCCCGGCAACATGTCGCCGGGCTTTTTGTGTTCTTGTGGTCAGGCTCAGCTTTCGACGTCGTCCACGACGGAGCTTGCAGGTCGGTCTGTGCCATCGGCATGTTCGCGATGCCAGCGCCCATCTGCGTCTTGAAACGAGATTTCCGCGTCGTCACCGCTCAGGCCATGTTCTGTCGCAACGGCCCGTGCCGCGGCAAGAGCGTCTTCATGCGTTGGAAAAGGCTCTGAATAGACATCGCCAAGCCGATACGCAAAACCTTCATCGTGCTTGACGACGTGATAGGTAATGTCAGCCATGACGCTGTTCCTTAGTGCCAGCGCCAGCGTGTATCGCGCTCTGTTGTCTGGCTCTGGCCGATCAGATAGCCGACCACGCCGCCGATCAGGCCGACAGTCAGAAGTGCTGTGGAAGTCGCGGTTGGATATTCGCGCGCCATTGCAGCAGCACCGCCGGCTTCGTTGCGAGCGTAGCGGGCAGCATCGCGTGCCTTGGCCGAAGTCATTTCAAGGGCCTGAGCACCCCGAGCGCGCGCTCCCTCTGCAACGTTGCGTCCCTCGTCGCCAAGCATTTCGCGGTAGTGCGAAACCTGGTCCTGAAGCTTCTTCAGTTCTTTCATCATGTCGCGATCATTGTTGTCCATGTCGATATCCTTCCTGTTCGGATGGTTTCAAATCGTGTCGGAGGAATAACGCGGCGATGCGGCTTATGTTCCAGGCTCTTTGTCGAGCCTCGGGCCTGAAGGCATCACAAATAGAAGTACCCGGCTTCCAATGCATGCATGGAATAAAAGCTCCGCAAGCACCACTAATCTGACGAGCGGCAATAGTTTTGAGGAATGCCAAACAGAACAGTTTATTTACATTCGTCATTTATAAAATGGTAATACGCCAAAGGGATGTCTGGAAATGAAAATATCGATTGCGAAGCTGTTGACGGGCCTCACCGGACTTCTCGTTATGGTGATCCTCGTTCAGGGTTTATTTTCTGTCCGTTCACTGTCGTCGATCCGCACCGATGCGGAAACGGTGGTCAACAGTCGTGTTCCGGCATTCATTGCCCTGGGTAAAATCAACAGTGAACTGGCAAAAATGCGCAGTGTCGGAGGTGGCGTGCTGAACGCGGAGCCTTCCGACCGCCAGAGCTTCGAAGCCAAATTGGAAACGACCGCTACCTCCCTGAATGCAAACCTCGCTGCCTATGAGCCATTGATCGTCGATGTTGCCGATCGCGATGCCTTCAACGCCGTCAAGCAGGCTATCGCCGATATGAATTCCGAATGGGATGCAACTTTCGCGCTCCTGGAAAGCGGCGATAAAACCGCCGCCATCTCACGGTTTTTCGGTCCGGCTCTCACATCCTACGAGGCAGCAGCTTCTGCCTTGAACGACGCGGTCGAGGATATGTCTGGTGATGTGGAGGCCGAAGGTGACGCGATGCTGTCGACCACCGCGAGCGCCAGCGAGTTTACAATCATTGCATTGGCCGTTGCCCTTCTGGTCGGAATAGCATCCGCAATCATCGGCAATCGCAAGATTGCCCGTCCTCTCGTTCAGATGTCGGGCGTCATGCACCGATTGACCGAAGGCGATACCGATATCGTTGTTCCCGGTAGTGGGCGCCAGGATGAGATCGGCGACATGGCAGCCTCTGTCGAGGTCTTCCGTCAGGCAGCCATCACCAATAAACGCCTGGAAGCTGAAGCCGAGGCCAACCGGAAAAAGGCCGAAGCGGATCGCATCGCCACGCAAGAGCGGGCCGAGGCCGAAGCAGCGGAACGCCTTCGGATCGCAACCTCGGGTCTTGCGTCTGGTCTGAAGCGCATGGCCGACGGCGATCTCTCCTTCCAGCTGACGGAAGCGTTTGCGCCCGATTTTGAAGCACTGCGGCACGACTTCAACCTATCGATCGGCCAGTTGGCCAGCACGCTTTCGGTTGTATCGACGACGATTTCCACGATTGAGTCCGGGGCCCGGGAAATTGCCGGCGGAGCCAATGATCTGTCGAAACGGACCGAGCAGCAGGCAGCAGCCCTTGAGGAAACGGCAGCAGCCGTTGAGCAGATCACCTCCAATGTCAGCAATTCCGCCAAACGCACCGAGGAAGCACGAACTGTCGCGGTGCAGGCCAATCAATCGGCGGGCGAGTCGGCAAAGGTCGTGTCCTATGCCGAGGACGCCATGCGCCAGATTGAGGCTGGTTCAAAGCAGATCTCGACAATCATCGGCGTCATTGATGAAATCGCCTTTCAGACCAACCTTCTGGCGCTCAATGCCGGCGTCGAGGCAGCGCGTGCCGGTGAAGCTGGCAAGGGCTTTGCGGTGGTCGCCCAAGAGGTGCGCGAACTGGCACAGCGTTCGGCAAACGCCGCCAAGGAGATCAAGGGTCTGATCAACACCTCTGCCGGTCAGGTCAAGAACGGTGTGGATCTGGTGCGGGATGCCGGTGGCGCGCTGAACACGATTGGCCAGTTCATCGCCGAGATCAACACCCATATGGAATCGATCGCCGTGTCTGCCAAGGAACAGTCGGGCGGCCTGAACGAAGTCAACAAGGCCGTGAATTCCATGGATCAGTCGACCCAGCAGAATGCTGCCATGGTCGAGGAATCCACCGCAGCCTCCAACGCGCTTGCAATGGAATCGGCCAAGCTCAGGGAACTGGTCTCGCGTTTCCGTCTGACGGGCGAAGCGGCAAAAACACCCGCGCACCAACGGGCCGCTTAACATCTTCCCGCAGGGTCGCTTGCGGGAGGCTCACCTGAAATTTAGCTGGATAGGTGAAAGGACCGGCTCTTCCAGTCCTTTCCTCTTTGCCCCGTCTAACGCTTTGGGGTTTAACCGGCAGCGCCGATCCCCAGGCCCTTTTGCCCCAGCGCCCGGAACACCGTTTGCACGATGCCATGGCTGTCGAGTCCGGCGCGGGCATACATCACTTCGGGCTTGGCCTGATCCACCCAGGCATCCGGCAGCACGAGCGGCCTGACCTTCAGCCCGCTATCCAGCAGACCATCCATAGCCAGATACTGCATCACATGCGATCCGAAGCCACCCACGGCGCCTTCTTCCACGGTGATCAGGATCTCGTGTTCTTGCGCGAGGCGGCGGATCAGATCGTGGTCGAGAGGTTTGGCAAAGCGTGCATCCGCAACCGTGGTCGACAGGCCGGCAGCATCCAGATCCTCGGCGGCAAGCAGGCAGTCGGCCAACCTTGTGCCAAAGGACAGAAGCGCGACTTTGGTCCCTTCCTTGACGATCCGGCCCTTGCCGATTTCCAGAATTTCGCCGCGCTCCGGTATGTGCACGCCCACGCCCTCGCCGCGTGGATAGCGGAAGGAGAGGGGACCTTCGTCATAGGCAGCCGCAGTGCGCACCATATGCTTTAGTTCCGCCTCGTCGGCAGCCGCCATCACCACGAAGCCGGGCAGGGTGGCAAGGAAGGTGGTGTCGAACGATCCGGCATGGGTCGGGCCATCGGCACCGACAAAGCCTGCGCGGTCTATGGGAAAGCGCACCGGCAGTCCCTGGATTGCCACGTCATGCACAACCTGATCGTAGCCACGCTGCAGGAAGGTCGAATAAAGCGCACAAAACGGCTTGTATCCTTCTGTCGCGAGGCCTGCGGCAAAGGTCACCGCATGCTGCTCGGCAATACCGACGTCGAAGGTGCGCTGTGGAAATTCTTCCATCAACTTGTCGATGCCGGTGCCCGATGGCATGGCGGCGGTAATTCCGACAATCCTGTCGTCCAGCCGCGCTTCCTGCACCAGGCTCTCGCCAAAGACGCTGGTATAGCTGGGCGCATTGGGCTTGGCCTTGGCCTGCGCGCCGGTGATCACATCGAACTTGTTGACACCGTGATATTTGTCGGCCGCCGCTTCGGCCGGTGCATAGCCCTTGCCCTTTTGCGTGACCACATGGATGAGCACGGGCCCCTTGGCATTGTCGCGCACATTGCGCAGCACCGGCAAAAGATGGTCGAAGGAATGCCCGTCGATCGGGCCGATATGGTAAAAGCCGAGTTCCTCGAACATCGTGCCGCCGGTCACATAGCCGCGCGCATGCTCGACAGCGCGGGTAATCGCCCGATCGAATCCCTTGCCGAGATAAGCCGTCAGCTTCTTGCCCAGCTCGCGAAATCCCATATAGGTGCGGCCGGATGCCAGACGGGCGAGATAGGCACTCATCGCACCGGTTGGCGGTGCGATCGACATATCGTTGTCGTTGAGGATGACGATCAAACGTGCATCGAGCGCACCGGCATTGTTCAGCGCTTCGAAGGCCATGCCGGCACTCATCGCACCGTCGCCGATAACAGAAATCACCTTGCGGTCGGAATTCGACATGTCGGCGGCGACCGCCATGCCGAGACCGGCAGAGATCGACGTCGAGGAATGGGCAGCACCAAAGGGATCGTATTCACTCTCGGCGCGCTTGGTGAAACCGGAAAGACCGTCTTCCTGACGCAGCGTGCGAATACGGTCACGGCGTCCCGTCAGGATCTTGTGCGGATAACACTGATGCCCGACATCGAAGATCAGCCGGTCATCGGGTGTGTTGAACACGTTGTGGATGGCAATCGTCAGTTCGACCACGCCCAGTCCGGCACCCAGATGTCCGCCGGTGGTCGACACCGCGTCGATCATCTCGTCGCGCACTTCGCGGGCAAGCTGCGGCAGGTCGCGGTCAGCGATCTTGCGCAGGTCCGCGGGCAGCCGGACGGTATCGAGCAGCGGCGTATCAGGCTGGGAAGTCACAGGGCAGGCCTCATTGTTATTGCGGCGGGGCGGTCGCCTTTACGTTAAATCGCGCTGAGGCAAAAGCCACGCTGCCGCGTGTGCGGTTACGCCTATATAGGGCTTTATCCCGCATCGGGCAAAGGGGTAAACGACAATGCAGCAACCTCAATGGCCCGATTTTCACCGTTCCGGCAAGGGAACGAACTCTTCCTCGTCGCCCGGGACGATGTCAAAACGCCCCGTGCGCCACTCTTCCTTGGCCTGTTCAATCCGCTCCTTCGACGACGACACGAAGTTCCACCAGATATGGCGCTTGGACGCCATGGCAGCGCCGCCGAACAGCATCACATGACAGCCGCCGGCCCCGCCTTGAAGGGTGATCTCGTCACCGGGCCGCAAGACCAGAAGCTGATCGGCAGCAAAGCGATCGCCCGCGACCTCCAGTTCGCCGGACAGAATGTAGAGCGCGCGCTCCTCGTGGTCCGCGGAAAATGGGAACGTGCTGCCCGCCTCAAGTGTCAGGTCCACATAGAGCGTATCGGAAAACACGCGGACGGGCGATTTCATGCCGGAGAAATTGCCGATCACCACGCGACCGCTGGCCCCCTGGTGGTCGAACAGCGGCATGGCCGACTGTGCTGTATGACCAAAGGCCGGGTCGATTTCTTCCATCTGGTCGGGAAGGGCGATCCAGGTCTGCAGGCCGGAGATCGAAAGAGGGGCGCCACGCAGTTTTTCAGGTGTGCGCTCCGAATGCACGATGCCGCGTCCCGCCGTCATCAGGTTCACGTCGCCGGGTTGGATCACAAGCTCATTGCCAAGGCTGTCGCGATGCTTGATCTCGCCGTCAAACAGATAGGTCACGGTCGATAGCCCGATATGGGGATGGGGTTTCACATCCAGCGCCTCACCGGCGCGCATCACAGCCGGCCCCATACGGTCGAAAAAGATGAACGGTCCAACCAGCCGGCGCCGGACGGTGGGCAAGGCACGGCGAACGGCAAAGCCGCCAATATCGCTGGAACGGGGAATGATCAGCTGTTCCACGCCATCGCAGGCAAAGGCGTCACCGGCGACCGGGTCTTTTCCGGGAAAAAAGGACATGGGGACAGAACCTCCGATTTGTGTCTTCTCAGTCTATGACGGGCCGGATCGTCGCGGAAGGTGCAATTGGTGCACACAGCGTCAACTTTCCAAGTCGACAAAGTTGAAAAAAATCTCCGGCGCAGAGCTTGTCAAAATATCATAAGGGACTACATCATAAGCCACCTTATGAAAATCGAACTGTCGGCGGAGCCTCCTTTGCAACCTCCCAGCAAATCCTCGTTTGGAATTCTCCTGAAGGACGTCTCGCGCCTGATGGGCAAGCGGTTTGAATTCCGGGCGCGCCATTCGGGGCTCACCAGAGCCCAATGGCAGGCGCTGGCCTATATCTCGCGCAACGAGGGCATTCACAATGCTGCCCTGGCCGAGCTTTTGTCGGTGGAGCCGATCTCCCTGACCCGCGTGCTCGACAAACTGGTCGAGAAAGGTCTGGTCGAGCGCCGCTCCCATGAGACCGACCGCCGCTTGAGGCTCATGTATCTGACTGCGGCGGGGCGCGACCTCTTGAGCAGCGTCAGCGGCGTTGCCGAAGACACGCGCGTCGAGGCGATGGAAGGCTTGTCCGAAGAAGAGCAGGCCCTGCTGGTCAAAATGCTCGAACACGTGAAATCCAATTTGTCGAATGTCTGCCAGTGCCAATCCCAGCCTCTGGCCGAATAAGAGTCTTGAGAAAGTCATCCCATGAGTGAACATAGATCTGAGCAAGCCGGCGCCAGCGCGACCGAGGAGCGCCCGGACGCGGGTTCTGCGCCAACAGTCGCATCGACCCAAGCGCGGTCGAAACCTGCCAATAATGCGCGCCCCAACCAAGGTCGCAATCGGGTCCGGCGGCTACTGTTTCTCGTCGTGCCGGTCGCACTGGTTGCCGGAGGCTATTTTTACGTGAACGGCGGACAGGAGATGGAAACGGACAATGCCTATATCGGTGCCGATATCGTCAATCTGTCCACAGATGTCTCCGGCATCGTCAAGTCGATTGCCGTTCATGACAACCAGGAGGTCAAAGCGGGAGACGTCCTCTTTACTCTCGACGAGCGCCCGTTCCAGATCGCACTCGATGCGGCGGATGCCAAGCTTGGCGCTGCGCGCAACCAATTGCTCAACCTGAAGGCCGCCTACAAGCAGTCCCTGGCCGAGATCGAACAGGCCGAAGCCGATATTCCCTATTATCAGACGGCCTATGACCGTCAGATGCGGCTGAACTCGACCTCTGTCACATCCAAGACCAGCCTCGATGAGGCCAAGCATGCGCTTGTGGCCGCGCGCCAGAAAGTTGCCGTTGCCAAGGCGCAGGCCAACCAGACGCTCGCCGAACTCGGAGGCAAGGCCGATGCGCCCATCGAGCAGAATCCGATCTATCTGGAGGCAAAATCGGCTGTCGAAGATGCAAAGCGCGCGCTGGATCACTCTGTTGTCCATGCTCCCTTCGATGGCGTGGTCACCAATGTGAATGCGCTCCAGAAAGGCAGTTATCTGCCCGCGGCGCAGTCAGCCTTCTCGCTGGTCGCGACAGAGCATCTGTGGATCGATGCCAATCCCAAGGAAACCGAACTGACCTATGTACGTCCGGGCCAACCTGTGACGATTACGGTCGACGCCTATCCGGGTGCGACCTGGAAGGGCGAGGTGGCAAGTGTCAGTCCTGCCTCGGCATCCAGCTTTTCGCTTCTGCCCTCGGAAAGTTCGTCCGGAAACTGGGTCAAGGTCGTCCAGCGTATTCCGATGCGGATCGACATCGAGGATAACAAGGACAATCCGCCGCTGCGTGTCGGCATGAGCAGTGTCGTCTCCATCGAGACCGGGCATGCCCGTGGCCTGCCGCTCCTCGTTCAGAACCTGCTTGGCCAGCAAAGCGCCTACGCTCATGAGTGATACGACAGCAGATGCGGTCGCGCCGGCAATCAACCGCGGCGCGATCTCGGCCTGCGTCATCCTCGCGGTGATCATGCAGGCGCTGGACACGACGATTGCCAACGTCGCCTTGCCCTATATCCAAGGCAGCGTGTCAGCCAGTGCCGACCAGATCAACTGGGTGCTGACGTCTTATATCGTCGCCGCCGCCATCATGACGCCGCCATCCGGATTTCTGGCCGCCCGCTTCGGTCGCAAGCGGGTGCTTTTGATCGCCATTGCCGGCTTCGTCACCGCGTCCGTGCTGTGCGGCCTTGCCCAGTCGCTGACGCAGATTGTCGGCTTCCGCCTCTTGCAGGGCTTCTTCGGTGCGGCCTTGGTGCCGCTGTCGCAAGGCATCCTTCTCGACATCTATTCGGTCGAAGAGCGCGGATCTGCCATGGCCATGTTCGGCGTTTCCGTCATGGTCGGGCCGGTTCTGGGGCCTGTGATCGGCGGCTGGCTCACCGATCACTTCAGCTGGCGCTGGGTATTCTACATCAATGTGCCGATCGGCATTCTCGCCTTTGTCGGCATCTCGTCCTTTGTGCAGGAGACCAAGATCAATGCGGGGTCCAGGCTGGACTGGCTTGGCTTCGGCCTGCTGTCGGTCTCCATCGGCGCCTTGCAGATGATGCTGGACCGTGGCCAGCAACTCGACTGGTTTTCCTCCGGTGAGATCATCATCGAAACGATCATTTTCGTCAGCTGCTTCTACATGCTGCTGGTTCACACCTTCACCCGCGACAAGACCTTCATCAATCCGCGCCTGTTCCTCGACCGGAATTTTGCGGTGTCGATGCTCTTCATCTTCGTGATCGGCGTGACCTATCTGGCCTCGCTGGCACTGATGACGCCCTATCTGCAATCATTGATGGGCTATCCGGTCATCACCGCCGGTATCGTCATGGGGCCGCGTGGGCTGGGCACCATGGTCTGCATGGTAATTGTCGGGCGCCTGATCAACAAGGTCGACACACGGCTGCTTCTGTTTGCCGGTCTCGCAATCACGGCCTGGGCCATGTATGACATGACCGGCTGGACGCCCGATGTATCGCAATGGACGATCGTCTATGTGGGCTTCGTGCAAGGAGCGGGTCTCGGCTTCCTGTTTGTGCCACTGACGACCATGGCCTTTGCCACGCTTCCGGCAGACATGCGTGGAGATGGCACCGGACTTTACAACCTGTCGCGCAACATCGGATCGAGCGTGGGTATCGCCGTCGTTTCGGCGCTGCTGGTGCAAAACGTCCAGATCAACCATGCCGAACTGATGACCCATGTCACGCCGTTTAACCACGCCTTCGACAATCCGGCAGCCGCAGGCCTCAGTCCATGGACGGCAGCGGGCCGCGCCGCGCTCGACCAGATGATCACGCTGCAATCGACCGTGATTGCCTATGCCAACGACTTCAAGCTGTTGATGCTGATGTCGATCGCCGTCATGCCGCTATGCCTGCTACTGCGAAAACCGGGCACCAGCAAAAACGATGATGACGAGCTTGCCTTGGTCATGGAGTAAAAAAAGACCCGGCTGGATCGTCTCCGCCGGGTCTTCTAGTTTACAGATCGGATTACCCTTGCGGGCTATTCCCGGTCGAGCGGCTCCGTCCCCTGCGGTGTGCCGGCGCGATCCAGGCGGATCTTTTCGATCCGGTTTTCAGCAGCTGTCAGCAATGTCTCGCAATGCTTTTTCAGCGCTTCCCCCCGTTCGTAAATGGCGATGGATTCGTCGAGAGCCACATCGCCGCGTTCCAGCCTTGCGACAATGCTCTCGAGTTCGGCAACGGCCTTTTCGAAGCTCAGCGTGGCAATTTCGGTGGCGGCGTCCGTCATACTCAACCCTTCATCAGTCTCATGATGTGAAAACCGGCCGATTCGGCCAGACCCTCGAGATCATATCCGCCTTCGAGCAGGCTGACGACCCGGTTGCCGGCGAATTTGTCAGCGACTTCCATCAGCCGTCCGGTTGCCCAGTCGAAATCCTCACCGACCAGATTGATCTGCGCCAGCGGATCGCGGTGATGCGCATCAAAGCCGGCGGAAATCAGGATGAGGTCGGGAGAAAAGTCATTGAGTGCTGTGAGCACCCGCGACTTGAAGGCCTCACGGAAGTGGTCAGAGCCGACATTGGCCGACAGTGGCGCATTGACGATGTTGTTCTTGATGCCGGTCTCGTCGCGCTTGCCGGTGCCGGGAAACAGCGGCATCTGGTGGGTGGAGCAGAACAGCACGGACGGGTCGTTCCAGAAGATGTCCTGCGTACCATTGCCGTGATGCACGTCCCAGTCGACGATCGCCACCCGTTCGGCTCCGTGCTTTCGTTGAGCATGACGCGCGGCAATCGCAATCGAATTGAAATAGCAAAAGCCCATGGCCGTTGCCTTTTCTGCATGGTGGCCGGGCGGGCGTGCTGCGATGAAGGCGTTGGAAACGTCGCCGGTCATCACATCGTCCACGGCTGCCATGGCGCCGCCGATAGCCGTCAGCGCACTCTGTAGGCTCTTGGGCGAGGCATAGGTATCGGCCTCGATCTGCCGGATCTCGCCGTCCTCCTCCGGGATCTGCCGCATCACCGCAAACAGATGTTCCTCCGGATGAGCCAGGAGAATGGCATCCTCATTGGCCTGCGGAGCCTGGCGACGATCCAGCGGCGCAAAATTCGGATGCTCCAGCGCCACATTGAGCGCCCGCAGCCGGTCGGGCCGTTCGGGATGGCCGGGCGGAGTGAGATGTTCAAGAAAGATGGGATTTTCATAAAGGCGGGTGGTCATTGGTTTCTCCGCATGGATTGTCACCATAGGGGCCGGCACTGTCATGGTCTACGGGCTTTGGAGGCGCTATGCACAGATCAGCATTTGAGCGCTCATTTCGGTCCTGTTGCCCTTTGCCTGGAATGCTGCGATTTACCCCTTAACGCGACGGGCCTTGTTCAGGTTCGGTTTTTTATTCTAGACTGCCAAACCCGTTGAAATGCAGGGGCATATATGAACGACGATCAACGCGTCGAGGTGACGGAACTTCGGGTCCCTTACAGGGATATCGACATGAATGGGCTGATGCGGGCATCCGCCTATGTCGACCATGCCGAAACGGCGCTTGCCCATTTCTGGCGCTACCGTCCGCCATTGGAGGACGAGCCGGTTTACGTAACCAGCAAGCTGGAATGCCGCCTCTACGAGCCCTTGCGGCTGGATGATGCGCTCCGATTGACGGTCCGGATCGACAAGATCGGTGGAAAGTCCATCGGCTTCAACATCATGATCGAGCGCGGTAATTCGGTTGTTGCAGAAGTGGAACTCACCCGCGCAGCCACCGGCGTGGAAGCGGGAGAACCTGTTCCCTTGCCGGAAGATACCCGCGACTGGCTCTATGGCCATCTCGCGTGATCGCTTGGCCTGAATGGCAAGAGGGTCTACCGGCCTTTCGGCGGATAGTCGGCGCAAGAGGATAAAACACCCTCCGGCTTGCCGCCTTCGCTGCAGAAAATGCCGCCCCAGGTGAAACCTGTGCCGGAACTGCTCTTCACCTTGAACCACTGGTAATCGCCCATCCACGTGCCGGTCGCTTCCAGGACTTCGAGCGGCTGGCCCTCGCGCAGGCTCGCCTTCTTCTTGAACTCCATGCCCGGACCGGACCGCAGGATGCCGCCATAGGAAATGGCGGGCAGATCGGTTGCTGCTGGTGCATCCGAAGCCAGCGCATCGCGCTCGTCCTCGATCATCGACTGCACATCGCCTTCGCATTTGGCCGGTATCCTGGTCCAGGCGACTTCGGGCTCGAAACAGGTGCCAAGCGGTGTATCGCCACACAGGGACTTAACCGCATCGAGGCAATCCGCATCATAGCCCTGTGCAAGGGCCGGGGCGGCACCGCATGTCATCAGCAGCAGGCCGGCAGCAGTCGATATGGATCTGGTTCTTGTGCTCATGGAACCTCCGGCCGGCAAGTCATCGCAATGACCATCGGCAGTTTTCGCGCAAGCCCTTCAAGGAACTTGCGATCGCGATGTGTGGCGAGGAAATCCCCGCCGCACATCTCCAAATTCGACGCGATCAGGCGCGCTGCGGCAGCAGCGGATAGCCGACCATGACGGCACGGGCGGCCAGGGCTGCAACGCCAGCCTTCAAAAGGTCGCCCGGCACGAATGCCATGGAGCCGTAGAAGGCTTTCGAAAAGCCGATGCCGGCACCCCATGCAAGCCAGGCAATACCGAAGGCGTATTCAACGACGATACCGCCAATTACGGCCGCGACGAAAAACGCGATCACCTGAAAAACAGCATTGGAGGAAGACCGCGCAACTCGCTCAGAGATCAAGCCGGCGACATAGGCGGCAGGCACCCAGCCGATCAGGTAGCCGAGGGTCGGTGCGGCAAACACAGCAAGGCCGCCACGGCCACCCGACAGCACCGGCAGGCCGATCGCCACCAGCAGGATCACGAGAAGAGGCGCAAGTGCGCCGCGCTTTGCACCCAGGATCACGCCAGCCAGCATCACACCGAAGCTCTGCATGGTGATTGGAACGGGAATGAAACCGAGCGTAATGGGTGGCATCAAGCCGAAGGCAACAATCAATGCGGCAAAAAGCGAAATAAGGACAATATCACGTGTAGTCATAATGGCGTCTCTCTCCAGATCCCCAGCCTGCATTTCATTGGCGGCGAATTCCGCGGGCGTCAATGGCGTCGGCAATATTATCCGCATCCTTAAGCGTCAGGATGATGAGCGGACCGATCAGCGTCGCCGCCGAAATCTTGATGCCGCGCGCCTTGTGCGCGTCCCGGATTGCAGTATAGCGCGCCATCACTTCAGGAACGAAACGCAGCACCAGCCCGACCGCAAGCGCGATATCGGCTGCGCGCGCAAGCCTAAGCTTTTCCAGCGGCCAGGCGGCCTTCGTGACCGTTTCCATGAACGCGGTAATACGTGTGGTCGCCGTGACCGTCGCTGCAGCCAACATCAGCGTGGTCAGCCGCAAAACGGTGACCGCTGCCTCCTCGTGGCCATTGAACAGCCATTGAAGAGCGCCGACAATCAGGATGGTCAGCAAGATCGGCTTTAACGGCCGCATCGCTTCGCGAAGGGGCTGACCAAGCGAAAGATAGGCGGCAAGGGGCAGGGCCATGGCCAGCGTCAAAAGCAGCGGATTGCGGGTGAGAAAGACGGGCACCGCATAGACCGCGAGGGCTGACAGCTTCACATCCGGTGTCAGCCGGTGAAACAGGCTCTTTCCCTCGACATAGAGCGTCTTCATCGAAGAGCGATCTCCCGATAGGCGGAAACGGCCTCCGTGGCAGCGCCATCGAAGGCAAGCATGCCTGCATCAAACACCAGAACCCGCTCGAACCCTTCGATCAGTGCCAGATCATGGCTGATCACGATGGCCTGTTCATTCAGGCCGGCAATCGCATCCATCACCCGGGCGCGGTTCTTCAGGTCGAGCTGGTTGGTGGGCTCATCGAAGATCACCAGTTGCGGTTCGCTCACCAGCACCGCGGCGAGCGCTGCCAGCTGCAATTCGCCACCGGACAATTCATGCGGACGGCGGTCGGCAAGGTGCGGGATGCCCAGCCGCGCGAGAACCGCACCGACCTTCGCCTCCGTCTCTGCCTTGGAGAGCTTCAGGCTTTTCAGCCCAAGCGCAATGTCGTCGCGAATGATCGGCAGCACGATCTGGTTTCCGGGGTTTTGAAAAATGAAGCCAGTGCGACCGCGCAGGGCATCGGCATCCGCCACGGTATCCAGCCCGTCGAGGAACACATGTCCGGCACTTGGCTTCGTCAGCCCGGCAATCAGTCGCGCGAAACTGGTCTTGCCTGATCCGTTGAGACCGATCACGCCGATGCGGCGTTCGCCCAGCGAAAGCGTCAACGGGTGAAGCGCCGTTCCGGCTTCATGTGTCAGCGTTGCGGCGTCAAACCGGATATCCAATGATCGTGTCCCTTGCGTTTCTGGCTCCCCTATAACCTGTCGGCTGGCCCAGGCAAAGTGATGCGACTTGCTTTACGGTGGAGCCTTGCGCCCATCTCAAGGCGCTGCAATTCATGTTCAGGAGCTTACCGTGTCATCCCAGTTTCATCAGCCCGTCGACGCCACCGAAGTTCCCCGGTTTGCAGGTCCTGCGACCTTCATGCGGCTGCCGCTGGTACCCACTGCAGACGGTCTGGATATCGCGCTTGTCGGTGTTCCCTGGGATGGCGGCACCACTAACCGCGCCGGCCCGCGTCATGGGCCGCGTGAAATCCGCAACCAGTCAAGCTTGATCCGCCGCGTTCATCACGTCTCCAAGATCGCTCCATTCGAAATCGCCAATATTGCCGATGTCGGCGACGTCTCGGTCAATCCGATCGACCTGATGGATGGCCTGAAGCGCATTGAGGACGGTATGGCTGCCATCGTCGCAGCCGGTGCGCTGCCGCTCACAGCCGGCGGCGATCATCTGACCACGCTTCCGGTCATGCGCGCCGTGGCCAAGCAGCGCCCCGTCGGCATGATCCATTTCGATGCCCATTCCGACACCAATGACAGCTATTTCGGCGGCAATCTCTATACTCACGGAACACCCTTCCGTCGTGCCATCGAAGAGGGGCTTCTGGATCCCAAGCGTACGGTTCAGATCGGCATTCGCGGCTCCAACTTCTCCGCCGATGAGCATGACTGGGCAAAGGCCCAGGGCATCCGCATTATCTATATGGAAGAGGCGACACGCCGTGGCGCAGACGATGTCATGGCCGAGGCCAGAGAGATTGCCGGCGATGGCGCCACCTATGTCAGTTTCGACATCGACTGCATCGATCCTTCGATGGCGCCAGGAACCGGCACCCCGGAACTGGGCGGTTTTCTGACCCGAGAAGCCCAGGCCATGGTCCGCTTGCTGGAGGGGGTCAATGTTGTCGGCGCGGATGTCGTCGAGGTAGCACCGCCATTCGATCTGAATGGTATGACCGCACTGGCCGGCGCCACCATGATGTTCGAATTGCTCTGCATCATGGCGAAGTCCGTCGCCGACCGGCGAAAGCAGAAAAAAGTCAGCTGATCGCATCCGCATCAGGTCGTCGGTCTATTGCTTATTTGTAGATGCAGGCTAAGGGTTTTTCATCTCAACCTGCATGAAAGAATATCGAATGAACAGGACGATCCAGTTCGTCACGGCGTCGTGCGCCATCCTGCTGGCGACTGCCGGCGCAGCGCTTGCGGAAGATCTCGTCTTCACGCTGAAAAACAGCACAAGCGAAGTGCTGGAGCGCTTCTATACCTCGCCAAGCGGCGTTGAGGACTGGGAAGAAGATGTCTTCGGGCAGGACGTTCTCAAACCCGGCCAGAGCATCAAGATCACCATCGCCGATGGTCGGACGGTCTGCAATTACGATATGCGCTTCGAATTCTCCGAGGATTCCGATCTCGAAGACATGGAAGACACGCAGGACCTTTGCGAAACCGGGTCCTACGAAATCACCGAGTAGCCCTTATCGGCTTTACTCGTCATTCTGCCGGCGCTCAAATGCGTCGGTAGAATTGCCTGTTGAACATATCATGAACATTGTCTAGCGTTTGGGTATGGCGATTCTGATATCCAATGCGCAGGCGCGCAAAATCTTCATGGAGCGGCAGGGGCTGTCGCGGCCACCGCAAAAGGCGATGACGCGGCAGGCGCTTTACGATCTGATCCATGATCTGGGCTTCGTGCAGGTCGACAGCATTTCCACCGTCGAACGTGCCCATCACCAGATTCTTTTCTCCCGCAATCAGACCTATCGTCCAAAGCTCTTGAGCACGTTGATCGAAAAGGATCGGTTGCTGTTCGAACACTGGACCCATGATGCCTCGGTCATTCCTTCCGCCTTCTTTCCTTATTGGAAGCACCGCTTTACCCGCGAAGAAGCCCGCATCCGTCAGAACTGGACAAAATGGCAGGGCCGCAATTTCGAGGAGGACATCTTCGACGAGACGCTGGCGCGCATTGCCGAAGGCGGAGCACTGCTCTCGCGTGACATGAAGGCCGAAGACCATAAGTCCGGAGGCTGGTGGAACTGGAACCCCAACAAGACGGCACTCGAATTTCTCTGGCGCACGGGCAAGCTCTCGATTGCCGCGCGCGAGAATTTCCAGAAAGTCTACGATCTGTCCGAACGGGTGATCCCGGCGGATCATCACGCAGCGGAAGTCGGTCACGAGGACTTCGTCGATTGGGCCTGCCGCGAAGCATTGAAACGGCTTGGCTTTGCCACGTCTGGCGAGATCGCCGCCTTCTGGGATTTGGTGACGCCGGCAGAAGCCAAGACCTGGGTGGAAACCCATCAGGACGAGCTTCAACCGGTGACACTCGAAGGCATCGATGGCAAGCCACGCCTCTCATCCGCCTTTGTGGAAGGCATCGAAAATCTGCTCGACGCACCGGAGCCGCCCGGCCGCATTCGGGTCCTCTCGCCCTTCGATCCATTGCTGCGCGACCGCAAGCGTGCGGAACGCCTGTTCGGCTTCTTTTACCGCATCGAGATCTTCGTGCCCGAACCCCAGCGCCAATATGGCTATTACGTCTTCCCGCTCTTGGAAGGTGACCGCATGATTGGCCGCATCGACATGAAGGCAGACCGCAAGGCCGGCACGCTCGACGTCAAGCGACTATGGCTCGAACCGGGCGTGAGGGCCGTGCCCGGTCGATTCGACAAGCTCGACGCCGAACTCGTGCGCGTGGCCCGTTTTGCCGGCGTCGAAACCGTCAATTATCTCGATGGGTGGCGCGGCGACACGAATTAGAAGCAAAAAGAGGCGGTCGGGATGGACGAGATAGAGCGATTTATTGTGGATGCAAAGGCTGCCTGTTATGTCGCAAACGGATTGATCGAGCGGTCGTCGCGTCCGGAAAGTCACGACCTTTCCTTCCACCGCGACGACTGGGCCTATCTCGACAGCTACTACGGCGGTACTGATTTTCTCGGGCAAGAAGTGGTCTGGCACTCGGGAAATCCCGTCTGGGCCATGAACTACTACGGTCGCGTCACCGATGCGGCGCTGATTGACGCCGAACGGGCCGGCGCTGTCATAAAATCGGCGCTCAGCGATCTTTACCGGCAGGGACGCTTTCTGGGCGGCTTTGCCTGCCATGTGCTTGGTTTCGACTATGTCGACAGAAGCGATGGAAATTATCGCTGCTTTTCCGGCGTGGAGCGGATTCTGAAGGGCGGGCTTGAAGCCTACCGTCTGGACTATAACGGTGGCTTGATCCGGCCCTGAAAGGGGAAGGGTGGAAATCCGCCATCAAATGACATATATATAATTAGTCATTTGATGGAGGTCTTTATGCCTGAACATCTATTATCCGTTCCAGTCGCCAAAGCCGCGGCTCGGAACGGCTTTGCTGACGAGGCTGATCGCCTGCGGCTGTCGAACACGGCGCTGAAAGCCTTTCGCCGGATCGTCAGTGCCTGGGGCCTGACAGGGGCGCAGGCGGCAGCGCTTCTTGGCGTCTCCTCCAGTACATGGGAGCGGATGAAGCCGGAGGGCGGGACAAAGACGTTGAGCCAGGACCAGATGACCCGGATCTCGGCGCTGACCGGCATTTACAAGGGCCTGCATCTGCTCTTTGCCGATGCCATGGCTGACCGCTGGCCAGTGCTGGAAAATTCCGGTCCGCTCTTTGATCGGCGCTCTCCGGTTGGCGCCATGATCGACGGTGGCATTCCGTTGATGCTCGACGTCAGGCGTTATGTCGATGCGGTGCGCGGCGGATTGTAGATTGAAAGACGGGTTGAAGTCGGAAGGTGTCTAGGGTGGAAGTCGACGGCGTACCGGTCGCAACAATTGCTTATCCGCGCACTGTGCGGCTTGTGTCGACCGCGCGCCTGCGTCCGCCCGTTCTGGCGCAACTGACCGATAATGATCGCGAGATGCAGGAACTGGCCGAGATCGAGGCCGCCACCAGCAGCCGCATGAATGCGCAGGCGACGGGCATTTCGGGCCTTGCCGCCAACGAACTCGTCTACGATGTGCCCCATGCCGCCTTCATCAATGCAAGCTTTGCCTATGCAAAGCCGCGCGATCCCAACAGGTTCAACGGCGAATATCGCGGTGCCTGGTATGCAGCACTTCAGGTCGAGACCTGCCTGGCCGAAATCACCTTTCACATGACCGAGTTTCTGGCCAATGCCGGCGATTTCAATGCCACTGTCGAATATGCCGAAATGTATTGCAGCACCTCCGGCGAGTTTCTCGACCTGAGGGAAAGGATCGGCCATCCAGCGCTTCAGCCGCAAAAGGCATTTGGTTACGCCGCCGGAAATGCTCTTGCTGTCGCGGCCCGGGCCGCCGCGATGAATGGCATCATTTATCCTTCCGTCCGCCACGAAGGTGGAACCTGTCTGGCCATCCTGCGTCCGGCAGCCGTGCAGTCCGTGCGTCAGGGAGACGTCTATCGTCTGGTCTGGAGCGGTGAAGCGACCCCGGCGGTCGACGGGCCAACAGGCGTGGTGTGATCCTCAGCTTGCTTCCCGCTCAACATCGGCATCGTGTGCCGATGGTATGCTCAGACTGCGGAAATCGCTGGACGCGGAGGCCAGATGTGCCTCCCATTTCGGATTGGGCAGTTGTCCCTCGATGCTATGCAAATAGACATCCAAAAGCGCCGCAGTGCTGAAGGGCTCCAGCACGGAAACCTTGAATGCCCAGGTGAGGATTGCCGAAAAGATCAAGCCGAAGGCCCAGGCGGCACCCGGCAAGACATAGCCGATGGCTGTCACCGGTCCGATGATCATCAGGAAAAACAGCGCGGCTGACATCCAGCGAAAAGTCGCAAGCCACAGAGCGTTCTTTGCCAGCCGCCGCACATTCTGCGCGTAGAGTATAAGTCCTTGTCGGCAGCCATCGGACGGTTTGCCGCGCTGCTCATGCAGATCGTAGCCGAGAATGATCTCATTCGTTCGGACGATCGAGACGCGTGCCAGCACCCGCGCAATCCGAGAGGATTTTCCAAGCGCTGGCATGAGCTGCCCGGCATCCGCCATGACCTTCGCGACGAGGGAAAGCACGGCCCCGATTGTCTGGCTGAGATGCACAAGCGCCCGCGTCTCACCGAACCGCTCGCGAATGACGGATTGTGCATGGCCGACAGGTTCGTCGTTTGCGGAGGAAACAGGCACGGAATAGATCGCCCGCGTCATCGCCAAAATATGCGGTGCCTTGACCAGCTGAAACAGATAGTCGCGCGCCCAGCCCAGCCCATAGGTTACGAGCCCAAGCGACATCGCCCCGCCGACAACGCGGCCGATGGAGGGCATGCCGATCAGCACGCCAGCAACATAGCCGATGCCGGAGCCCAGGCCGAAGGTCAGCAGGTAGATCAGCGCAATTGCGAAATAGACGGCCAGCCTGAACCGGATGAAAGGCGCGGTCTGCGCCAGAATTCCAGCTGTCCGGCTGATCGAAAAATCCCACATATATGTCGTCCCTGCTTTGGCGTGCGGGACATTAGTTGAGGTCTATTGGGACTGCAACGTGGAGGGAAATGTTTGTACGCAAGCATCTGATTGGTGACGCAGTGTTTCTCACGAAAGGCTGCATTTGTCGATCTTTAGTCTTGGCGTGCTGACATGCGGCCCCTAGATTGTTATCAACGATAAAGTTCCAGCTGCCGGTCGCCCGATCCGGGCGATGAGACCGGCTCAAGATAGCGTGAGACGACATGACAAAGCCCGTGATCGGCGTGATCGGTAACATTTACAGCGTGGAAAACCGCTTCAACGTGCAGATGGCAGGCGACAAGAACCTCTATTCCGTCAAGCAGGTAGCCGACGCACTGCCGGTCATTTTCGCCGGCGATCCGGATATCACCGATATCGAAGATCTGCTGCAAGTGGTCGACGGCGTTCTCCTGACCGGTGCCCGCGCAAACGTCCACCCCAGCCGCTTCAATGTCGCGCCGGATCCAGCCCATGAACCCTATGACGAAGGCCGCGACGCTGTGGCCTTGCCTTTGATCGAGGCCTGTATCGAGCGTGGCGTACCGCTATTCGGCATTTGCCGCGGGTTTCAGGAAATGGCCGTCGTCGGTGGGTCCACGCTGCATCCGGAAATTCGCGATTTGCCGGGCCGCATGAACCACCGCATGCCCCGGCTGGAAAACGGTGAGATCCATCCGGATCCGGATGTTGTCTTCGCCGACCGTCACGATGTGACGCTCACGCCAAAGGGCACCTTTGCCAACATCCTGGGAAGCGAGGTCATTCGCGTGAACTCCCTGCACGGGCAGGGGATCGTCACCGTGGGAGATCGCATCGAGGTCGAAGGTGTTGCCGAAGACGGCACGATTGAAGCAATACGCTTCAAGGATGCCAAGGGCTTTGCGCTCGGCGTTCAGTGGCATGCTGAATATGATCCGGTCACCAACCCCATCAATCAGGCGCTCTTTCGCGCCTTTGGTGACGCCGTCAGGACCTACCGTCAGTCCAGGGGCTAAACCGGATCAGCAGGCGACCGCCATCCGGCGCCGCGTCGTCAGCACGACAATGCTGCCAAAGCAGACGAGAGCGCCGGCGCCAGTCAGGCCCGCAAGCCCGAGCGACGGCGCAACGCCCAGATGCGCCATGGCAAGCGACAGGCCGAATGGCGCAAGCGCTGAAGCGGTCTGCCGTGCGGCCGTCACCCAGCCCAGCAAGGCGCCATACCCTTTGCGACCGAAGAGTTCGAGCGGAAGCGTGCCGCTGACAATGCTGTTGAGCCCGGAACCAAGTCCGATCAAAACCGCAAACAGCACCCCGCCGGCGGCAGAGGGTGCGGTGGCAATCAACACGGCAAGTCCTATTGGCAACAGCGCCGATGAGATCACCGCAAGCCAGGTCTGCGACAATCGCCCGCCAAACAGCATATTGGTAAATCGGCTGGCCACCTGTGCCGGGCCGAACAGGCCGGCCACGAAAAGCCCCATGCTGCCCATGCCGAGCGCCTGCGTGAGCGGGACCAGATGGACGAGGATGGCAGAGAGCGTCAGACCCTCCAGCGCAAAGCCTGCCAACAACAGGATAAAAACGGCCTGACGCTGTGAGGCCGAAAAGGAAATTCCTGGCTGCTCTTCGCCAGCGCCTGCATTGGCGGTCTGCCTGCCGATGTCGCTTTGCCTTCGGCTCTGAGCGGCGATCATGGCATGTAACGGAGCGCAGACGGCGAGGTGTATCAGCGCGAACGCGACATAAACCGAGCGCCACGACAGTAACTCGTGCAGGAAGGTTGTCAGGGGCCAGAACAGCGTTGAGGCAAAGCCTGCAATGAGCGTGAGATGGACGATGCTGCGCTGGGCCTTGCTGCCCCCAAACTGCACGATGGCCACGAAGGCTGCGCTGTAGAGCACAAGCGTGGATGCGGCCTGTGTGACGGCCAGAAGCAGGACAAAAATAAAGCCATTCGGAGCTGCAGCGCTGGCCAGCAGTGCCAGAGCGCAGACAAATGAACCGACGGTCATGATGGGCCCCGCGCCATATCGATCCGCAAGCCGCCCGGCGGTTGGTGACACAAGTCCGGCCAGCAGCAATGCAAGCGAAAATGCTCCAAAGATCGATTGCTCTGTCCAGCCAAATTCATGCGCCATATCGGACGCAAGAATGCTGAAACTGTAAAATAATGTCCCGTATCCAAGGATTTGGGTGAAGCCGAGAGCCCAAAGGCCCGATGCAGGCATCCTATCTGCGGCCATGGTCAGGCAGTCTCTGCCCTGGCAGTGCGGTTCGAGGACAAGGCACCGCATCCGCATCCGCAACCGTCACCGCCGGCAGCTTTGGCATCGGCGTCACGTTTGCAACAGGCGTCCATCCTATCAGGTGCCGGACCGCCGCAGCATTCGCCGTTTTCGTCCAGTACCTCTCCGTCCATCGCGTTGGAACTGCACGCATCTGTTTTCGGCAAAACAAGATCCACGTCGCGCGCCGCCTTGTGGCCTGCCGCCATCGCTGTCCGGTTCGGAATGTTCGGCGCGAAACCGTGTTCAACACGACGCCCTGCCGCAGCAAGACCGATCGGATCGGTGCCTGTAACGGCAATGGGAGGATTTTCAGTCATGGCGCCCGATGCTCATTTTGTATTTCTGGAACAATCGAAATATCACGGCAAAATTTCTATTCTGTCTCTTCTCTCGGCGCTGGTTTACAGCCTGAATCCGCACAACACTCATCAACCAGGTAGCCAATGAGGTCATTCATGCGTGGATAGTGCGCCCGGCAAATCAAAGTCGTGGCCTGCCGCTCCTGTTCCACAAGTCCCGTCGCCACCAGCCGTTTCAGGTGATGGGAGAGGGTGGACGCGGCAAGCCCCAGCTTTTCCTGCACGCTGCCAACCGCAAGTCCGTCCTCACCGGCGCGCACAAGCGTCCGGTAAAGCCTGAGCCGCACGGGATTGCCCAGAGCTTCCAGTTGTGCTGCTGCTTTTTCGAGTTTCATGGAAATAAGCTATCACCGATGGTCATCATGTCAATCCCTATTTCGATCTTTGTCGAAATAGGGATCCTGCATGGGCGTTCGCGGCCAACCCGTGCGATCAAGGACGGCCCAGGAAGTCCAGCTTGCCAATGGGCACGCCCTTGTGGCGCAGCAGGGCATAAGCTGTGGTCGCGTGGAAGTAGAAGTTTGGCACGGCGAAGCCCAGAACATAATCGCGGGCGGTAAAGTGGCGCACACTGTCGCGTGTTTTCAGCTCCACCATGGCGTCGTCACGTCCGTCCATGGATGTCTCAGGCACCGATTTGAGGAAGGCGACCGTCTTCGCGATACGTGCCTGCAAGTCGTCCAACGAGGTTTCATCGTCCTCCATCGAAACCGACTCCACCTGGCCGACGCGAACGGCGGCAAATTTTGCCGTGTCGCTGGCGCGCTGAATTTGTGCGATCAGGTTGCCCATATCGGGGAAAAGCCGTGCTTCCAGCAAATCCTTCTCGTCGAGCCCGCTTTCGGTCGCGAAACGTCTGCCTTTTTCGAGAATGGCCGAGAGATTATCGAAGCCCCGAATGAAGACCGGGACGCTGACCTGGTAGAGTGTGACTGACATGAGATATCCCCAATCGGATTGGATGTGTTCCGGCATCGCGCCGGCAAACCGCTAAGTGGGGAGGCACGCGCCAGGCGGCAAGCGGGTTGCCAGAAAGTTCTGCCATGAATTCTGCGCAGGTCCGTGCCGTAGAGACGAGGACAGGTGGCCCGGTGCGCAAACAGCCGTCGCGCGCCGGGTACTGTCGTCAGCAGATTTCGGTGTCGACGATTTTGATGCCGAAGCCTTCCAGTCCGACATAATGGCGCTCGCGCGAGGCAAACAGCCGGATCGAGGACACACCCAGATCTTTCAGGATCTGTGCGCCAAGACCGATTTCCAGCCATTCACTTTCACGGGCCTGCGCTTCCTCATGCACCTCGCGGTCGTGCCAGCCAGAACGGGCCGTGGTCGAGGCGCCGACGCCCACCGAGCCTTCCCGCAGATAGACCACCACACCACGGCCCGCATCCGCGATCCGTTTCATGATCGCATCGATCTGCCGGTCCTTGCCAAACACATCCTTGCCCACATGTTCCTGATGCAGGCGGACGGGGATATCCTCACCGTCGCGAATGTCGCCGAAGACGACGGCCAGATGCTGCATCGGATCCCAGGGCAGGGAATAGGCATAGGCCTTGGCACGCCCATATGGCGTTTCAACCTCAAAGCTGGAGGCCAGCTGGATCAGTGTTTCCTTTCGCTGGCGATAGGCAATCAGATCGGCAACCGACACCTGCTTCAGCCCATGCTCCACCGCAAAGGCTGCCACCTGCGGTCCGCGCATCACGGTACCATTGTCATTGACCAGCTCACTGATCACGCCAATAGGGGGCAGGCCGGAGAGCTTGCACAGGTCGACGGCTGCTTCCGTATGGCCGGACCGCATGAGAACCCCGCCCTCACGGGCAATCAGCGGGAAAACATGGCCGGGCCGCACGAAATCGGCCGCACCCGCATTGGGATTGGCCAGATTGCGCACCGTCAGTGTGCGGTCATCGGCGGAAATGCCGGTGGTGGTGCCGTGCTTGAAATCGACGGAGACGGTGAAGGCTGTCGTGTGCGCGCTGTCGTTTTCCGCCACCATGGCGTTGAGGTTCAGCCGCTTGGCCTCTTCCTTCGGCATGGGCGCACAGACGATACCGGAGGTGTGGCGCACGATAAACGCCATGTTCTCGGACGTACAATGAACCGCCGCAACGATCAGATCGCCTTCGTTTTCACGATCGTCGTCATCCATGACAACGACGATTTCGCCAGCTTCGAAGGCCCGGATGGCCTCCACGACACGTTTCTGGTCATAGGCCATCAGGCAGTCCTTATTTCAGCCGGCCGGTCTGGCCGCGATCTCTCAAGTAATGGTCGGCAATGGCGCAGGCCATCATCGCTTCGCCCACCGGCACCGCGCGAATTCCCACACAGGGATCGTGGCGGCCCTTGGTGCGAATGTCGACATTGCGGCCGCTGGCATCGATCGACTGGCGCTCGGTCAGGATCGATGAGGTTGGCTTGATTGCGAAACGCACGACCACCGGCTCACCGGTGGAAATGCCGCCCAGAACGCCGCCGGCATTATTGGACAGGAAAATCGGCTTGCCGTCATTGCCCATGCGCATCTCGTCGGCATTCTCTTCGCCAGTGATTTCCGCCGCGCCGAAACCATTGCCGATTTCCACGCCCTTCACGGCATTGATCGACATCATCAGGCTGGCGATATCCTGATCGAGCTTGCCATAGACGGGAGCGCCGATGCCGGGTGGAACACCGTCGGCCACGACTTCGACAACGGCACCAACCGATGAACCGGACTTGCGGATACCATCCAGATACTCTTCCCAGACCGGAACGATGGCCGGGTCCGGAGCAAAGAACGGGTTCTCGTTCACCTGGGTCCAATCCCAGTTGTCGCGGTTGATCTTGTGCTTTCCGATCTGCACCAGTGCGCCGCGGATGTTCACATCCGGCACCACCAGGCGCGCCAGCGCACCGGCTGCCACACGGGCTGCCGTCTCGCGCGCCGAGGAGCGTCCGCCGCCACGATAGTCGCGAATGCCGTATTTCACGTCATAGGTATAATCGGCATGGCCCGGCCGGTATTGTTGCGCGATCTCGCCATAATCCTTCGAGCGCTGGTCGGTGTTTTCGATCATCAGCGAAATAGGGGTGCCGGTTGAAATGAAAGAACCGTCTTCCTGTGGCATGGCGCCGGAAAGCACCTTCACCAGATCGGCCTCGCGGCGCTGGGTCACGAACCGAGACTGGCCGGGTTTGCGCCGGTCGAGGAAAGACTGGATGTCATCTGTGCGAAATTTCAAGCCGGGAGGGCAGCCGTCGACAACACAGCCAAGCGCTGGGCCGTGGCTTTCGCCCCAGGTGGTAACGCGAAAAAGAACGCCGAAGGAATTGTGAGACATAGCTCCTGACCAATTGATGCGGGTGGGCCAGTGCTATCGGGCCACCCTCGCTGCTGGGCGGCACACTCTTAGTAGAAAAGCTGGAATGGGGAAATGCCTTTTCTTTCAAAACAACCGTGAGACCGCTGTCCTCTCGGTCGTCATGACATCACGATGCCTTGCGCCAGGGCTCGTCCGTCGCAAACGTAATCAGTTGGTCAAGGGGCAGAGGTCGCGCAAAGGCATAGCCCTGCAGGATGTCGCAGCCGAGGTCGCGCAACAATTCCCCGTGTGCCTTGGTTTCGACACCCTCGGCAACGGTTTCGACGCCAAGCGAGCGGGCGATCTCGACGATGGAGCGGACCAGCGCCAGTTCCTGCGGCGAATTGAGAATCGGCATCACCAGTTGTCGATCGATCTTCAGCCGCTTCGGCTTGAGCTTCAGCAGACTGACGATAGAGGTGTGACCTGTGCCGAAATCGTCGATCTCGACGTCGATGCCGAGTTCCTTGACGCGTTCGATATTGGTGGTGACCACATCTTCGCTCTCGTCGAGGAAAATGGATTCGACCAGTTCGAAGCAGATTTCGCCGGGCGTGATCTGCAAGCCTTTCAGACTGGTGATCAGGCCATCGTCATGGAGTCTCTTGGAGGAAACATTGACGGCCATTTTGGGGATTTGGACCCCGTGCGCGGCAAGGACCATCTTGTCGCGAAGCGTTTGTTCCAGCACCATCTGGTCGATCCGCGCCATCACATTCAACTCTTCTGCGGCTTTCAGGAAGCTCGCGGAGGTCAAAATACCCTTGTCCGGATGCTGCCAGCGCACAAGAGCCTCGGCGCCAATCAGTTTCATGGAACGGGCATCGAACTGCGGCTGGTACCAGACGGTAAACTCGTCGCGATCTAGACCGGCTAGGATCTCGTCGCTCATGCGCTTGGAGTTGATGATGTTGGCCTGCAGTTCCAGGGTGAAGAACTCGAAACAGTTGCGGCCCTTTTCCTTGGCCTTGTAGAGTGCAATGTCGGCATTGATGAGTGTCTTGCGCGCGTCGACCTGCATGCCACTGGCCTGCGCGATACCGATGGATACCCCGCAGCGACAGGAGAAGCCCTCGAAGTCGATGGGCCGGTTCATCTCGGCAATGATCCGCTCGCAAAGCTCGGTCAAATGCTGCGCATTGGTCATCTTGCGTGTCAGGATAACAAACTCGTCGCCACCTATACGCGCCACCAGGTCGCTCTCGCGCACGCAGCGCATCAGGATCTTTGCTGCGTTGACCAGCATGGCATCGCCGGCGGCATGGCCGAGCGTGTCGTTGATTTCCTTGAACCGGTCAAGATCCAGGTGGAGGATCGAGAACTTCTGGCCCTCATGTCTGCTGTCGCGCGACAGCATATCGAGTTCCAGGTCGAATTTGCGGCGATTGGCAAGCGACGTCAGCGGGTCATGTAGCGCGTTGAATTCGATGCGGTTCTTGGCGTCTTCCAGCTCGATATTGCGGGTATCGGCTTCTTCCTTTGCCAGCTTCAGCTCTTCTGTCATCAGAATGTCGGAGGTGATGTCGAAGGCAATGCCGATGATCTTGTTCTTGCCGTCTTTGCCGACATGAACCTGGCCCACCGACCGTACAAAGCGGAAGCTGCCGTCGGGCAGCGCAATACGCTGCACAGATTGCAAGGACTGTCCCTTGGAAATCCCGCGGTTGGTTTCATTCAGGATGATCCGTCGATCAGCCTCATGCAGGCAACTCAACCATTCCTGCTCGCTGACATGGCCGCCCTTCCTGTAGGGCATGCCATAGAGCTGGTGCATGCGAACATCCCAGATAGCGCCCCCATCGGCGGGGTCAGCTTCCCAGATGCCGCAATTGTAAGAGGCGAGTGCGAGCTCGAATTTGTGCGAAAGCTCGGAAAGCTCGTTTTCCCGCTGGGACAGCTCTTCCAGTGCAAGCTCCATCTCGGCATTCTTGATTTCGCTGTGGTCTTTGGCATTGCGCAATGTCTGGTGCGCCTGCATGTCGGTGGTCACGTCCCAAACGATGCCGGTAATAGTGTCCTCGTCCTGTCGTGACAGCGTTCCGACAGAACGCAGATAGCGCACCGAACCATCGCTCTGCGGCGACCGGTAAATGATGTCGAAGGGGTCTGTTTTATCTGTGTTCTTATACTGGAACAGCTGCTCTATGACGGCGCTTCTATCCCCGGCATGTGTTGCCCTTGCCCAGTCGTCTTTGCGGTTCTGGCCTTCGTCAATGCTGGGCGGGCAGCCGTGAATTTTCGCAGCACGCTCATCCCAGAAGAAGTGGTTCTGGTTGACGACTTCCCAAATGCCGATATTGGCAGCTGTCATCGCCATCTCGAACCGGTTGGACAGTTCCAGCAGCTTTTCCTCGCGCGCTTTGAGTGCCGCGATATTGCGATTGCGCTCGCCGACCAGAATGGTCGCAACGACAATGGACGCGATCAACGCGCCGGCGACAATGGCAAGGGTCAGGCGGAACGCAAATTCGTTCTTCGGTGGTGTGCTCCAGCCGCCCTTTGGCGCAGCGTGAACCTCCCAGTCGACAAGCGGGGACGACAGTTTGCGCGTGATCGGCTGGTCTTCCGAGGTGAGGGCCGCCCCCATGACAGGCAATGCCGGCGCATCGCGTTCGGCGATTGTCAGCGAAAGATAATCGAGCCCCTCAGTGCCCTCTGGCGTTGCAGGAAGACTGTAGATACCGCTCTTTTGCAGGAACTTCGTCTCATCGACGAGGATCAGCAGCGAGCCCCAGAGCTTTCGCTTGTCATTGTCCAGATAGACGGGGAAATGCAAGGACATGTATCCGTGCGCCGTACGTGACAGTGACGGAGATGCCGCAGAATGATCCGTGGTGTCGGCCGCGTGCCGTTCGATTTCGGTGCGCACCAGTTGGCGGGTGTCTTGTGCCAGATCCGATGCGGGCCTGACAGAATAAAGTGCGAAATGCGGGGCGAGACCTATGGAGGCGATATGCGCATGATGAGATATCACCCGGTCGGTCAATGTCTCCAGTTCCGCCATGGACATAGACGGATAAGCCACAATCGAATCGGCCAGGTGACGGGCGATATTCAGGTCACTGTCGATCTGCGAGTCCAGGCGCGTCTGGACGAAGGATGTATCCTTCTCCACATGCGCGCGAAGATCACGCAATGTCGCTGACTTATTTTGGGCATCGAGGTTGAGGCTTGCGAAAATGACGGCCAGCCCGATAAGTGCCACGCCAATCAACATGACGACCATGCGTCGCGACATACGCGTTAAGCCCGCAATACCTGGTAATTTACGATCCAAAACAGCCTTATGCCCCCAAAGTTTTGATCTGCTGAACTTAGGCACTGGCGGTTAATTTAGGCTTGCCTTGCCCTTAATGATATTCACCCTCATGCACACCACAATACCATTATTAAGTATGTGCTTAATTATCTGCAAAGATCGCCCAGTGACTTGATCGAGATCGTAATTCCGGTCATCAATCCCACGGTAAGATCACCTTTGTGGGCGAATTTAGCCATATTCCGGGAGCATACCTTGATGCGTACATTTACTTCGTTCAAAGCCTTGAGGAGCTCTGGCATGCGTATCTTGATTGCGGTTTTGCTTGCAACGGCGAGCTTCCTGTCACCTCTGCGCAGCATGGCCGCCAGCGACGATGTGGAATCGACGATTAAAGCGGTCAATGTCGATCAGCTCACCCTGACCCTGGATGATGGAAAGACCTATAGCGTTCCCGAAGAGTTCAATTTCGACGGACTGGAATCGGGTGTGAAGGTTGTGGTGTTCTACACAGAAGTCGACGGCAAGCGCGTGGTCAACGACCTTGAGGTCATTCAGTAAGGCATATCGCCTTTAAAGCCAGCCGACGCTGTTGGTGTCGGTCTCGACTTTCAGAATTCTGTCCTGGTGAATGCCGATGTCGCAGGCTTCTTCCGGCGGAGACAATCCGACAAGTTTGAAAATGCTGCGCATCACGCCGCCATGACTGACGCAGATTGTCGGGCGATTGACGGTGGCAAGCCATGCGCCCACCCGCCAGGACAGGATTTCGTAGCTTTCTGCCAGTTCGCCCGGAGGAATGAAGTCCCACTTGTTGCTCGAACGCTGCGCGATATGCTCGGGGTAGCGGGTTTCGAGTTCTGAGTAGGTATTGCCTTCCCAATCGCCAAAACAGATCTCGACGAGACGCTCATCGGTTCGATAATCCTTAGGTTCCAGACCCATGGCGGTGCGCACGCGCTCCATGGTTTCGCGCGTACGACCGAGCGGCGAGGCGACAAAGTCGAATGCCGCTGCATCGCCGCCCAGCACATGATCCATCACTTCGCCATTGGCGATCGCCTGTCCGCGGCCTTTGGCATTCAGCGGAATATCGTGCTGACCCTGGAAACGCCCTTCGGCGTTCCAGTCTGTCTGGCCATGTCGGATCATGTAGATGAGCAAGGTCAGTTGGCCTTGTTGGTGTCAGTCCTTGACGACGGAGATATCCGGCGCATCGACGGCTTTCATGCCGATGGTGTGGTAGCCGGAATCGACGTGGTGCACTTCGCCGGTCACAGCCGTGGACAGATCCGACAGGAGGTAAACGCCGGACTTGCCGACTTCATCCGTGGTGACGGTGCGCTTCAGCGGAGAATTGTATTCGTTCCACTTCAGGATATAGCGGAAATCGCCGATACCGGAGGCGGCAAGCGTCTTGATCGGGCCGGCTGAGATGGCGTTGACGCGAATGCCGCGACCGCCAAGGTCGACTGCCAGATAGCGCACGCTTGCTTCAAGGGCCGCCTTCGCAACGCCCATGACGTTGTAGTGCGGCATCACCTTTTCCGCGCCGTAATAGGTCAGCGTCAGCATGGAGCCGCCGTCATTCATGATCCGCTCGGCGCGATTTGCAACGGCGGTGAAGGAGTAGACGGAAATGTCCATGGTGCGCGTGAAGTTGTCCCGGCTGGTGTCGACATAGCGACCGGTCAACTCGTCCTTGTCCGAGAATGCGATGGCGTGGACGACGAAGTCGATCTTGCCCCACTTCTTTTCGAGCGTCTCGAACACGGCGTCGATGGAAGACATGTCGGTGACGTCACAGTCGCCAGCCATGAAGGCGTCGAGTTCTTTCGCCAGCGGCTCAACGCGCTTTTTCAGCGCATCGCCCTGCCATGTGAGAGCGATCTCTGCTCCCGCCTCGCGGCATGCTTTTGCGATACCCCATGCGATTGAACGGTTGTTTGCGACGCCCATGATGACGCCGCGCTTGCCTGACATGAGGTTGGAACCCTGAGCCATTTTACGCCCCTTGATACTTGCGATTGAAAATGCCTATGGCACAGCCGGAACCGGGGTTCAAGCTTCAACGGCATCATCAACTGTATGCTGGCGTAACAAAGGGTGTGTAGCGACCAAGCCGTTACAAATACAAGCCTTCGCGCATGATCCGCATGAGATCGGTCACCTTTTCGTCGGGCTTTTCCCACAGAATAACGCGAAGTTCGACCTTCAGCGCACCGCGACCACCTTCACCATTGTGCAATCCCTGATCGTCGACGGTCAGCACATGATCGGAACCGGACCAGGCCGGAACGGTAATCTCGATCGGCCCAGTTGGTGTCTCAACGGTCGTCTCGCAGCCCAGTACGGCATTCTCCAGCGTGATCGGCAAAACGGTCTTGATGTCGAACCCATCGATGGTGAATGTGTCGCTCTTCACCACGCGGATCGTCACGACCACATCGCCGCGGGTCATGCCGGGAACTTTCAGTCCCTGGCCCTTGAGGCGTACTGTCGAGCCTTCTGTAAGCCCACTTTGCAGCGTAACGCGCACATCGCGCCCATCCGGAAGCGTCGTCAGCACGGACAATTCGTTGAGAAGATCGTCGATGGCCACCATGGTTTCGACGAAAAGATCCGGCGCCTTTTCCGGCGGTGGCTGAACGCCACGGATACGGCGCACGAAATAAGACAGCAACTCAAGCGGTGCGAGACCGCGCGCTGCGGCCGCTTCGCGCGCTTCGGCATGCTCGTCTTCCTTGCTGCCGTCCTGGCGCAAGGCGTCGGCTGCCGCTTGAGCTTCAGCTGTTTCGCCGAAGATGCGCGAAACCACGTCTTCCGGCTTTTCTGACTTGGCATTTGCTTTGCCACCCGATTTGCCGTCAGGATTAGCCTGCCCGTTGGCATTGGCGGCAGCGCCGTTGGCTGCAGCGGTCTTGGCTGCCTTTGCCTTTTCCGCGGCTGCCTTCTCGGCCGCAGCGGCCTTGTCAGCCTTCGCCTTGGCCGCTTCCGCCTCAGCCAGTTCGGCCATCACCCGTTCGGCATTGGCCTTGGCTGCCTTTGCCCGTTCGGCCGCCTCTTGCGCGGCCTGCCTCTGCTGCATGATCGTGTTTTCGCGCTGCATCGCCTCCACCTTCGAGCGTTGCTCGTCATAGCGGTTTCGCTTGGCGGGATCTTTCAGCACCTCATAGGCACGGCCAATCTCTGCGAAGCGTTTGGTCGCATTGGGATCTTCCCGGTTTTGGTCCGGGTGAATGGATTTAGCCTTTGTCCGCCATGCCGCTTTTATTTCGTCAGCCGCAGCGTCCCGCTTTACGCCAAGAACAGAATACAGATCTCGCATAGGACATTCCGATACCAAGACGTCGCGGGTTTCATTCTCGCGCCGCCATCCTCCAACCTGCACGCCCAGTTCATCGGCGCAGCAGTATCCGGTCTGAGAATATGCCCGGAAGTTGCTAACTTTACGTTACGCGCAAAACGGCCTGAAAGTTCCCGCTGCGGTGGAAAAATGAAGCTTTGTCACGGAATGGCGTACCAAAGGTCTCCATTTGGCACAGGCAGCGGTCATCCAGTCTGGATCTCGCTCACGACGTCTTGTCGAATGCCAGCAGATGCCATGAGCCGTCGCCCAACAGGCAGGTTTTGCCGTTGAAGTTGGCAATGCCGGCATAAGAGTGGCGTGTGGTACTGAAGGAGCGGCAGAGGAGACCATCATTCTGGTCTTCCTGAATTGAGCTTACCACGCCGGCGCTTCCGCTGGAGGCATTGGCCCAGGGCAGGGGACTGCTGTCGAGTTTTTCAAGATCTGCCGAAGACACCGCATTGCGGATCGTCGCTTCATCCGAATTCGTCGTGGCGGGCTTGCCGGACGAAATGGTATTTGTGGAGATGGTGCGGTCGACCTTGTCCCCGCCGAAGAAGTCCAGGCTCGCGCCCATGCAACCGGTAAGCGGTAGACCCAGAATGAGGATCGTCGTTAGCCTGCGCATGCGTGCCGCGATATCCTTTGTAACCGTCTTTGACTTTGCTATGTGTTCCAAGGCGCATCCAGTCCAGTCACAAATCAGGCCGGCCATACTGAAAACTTTCAGGAGCATTTGAGTCAATATGTCAGAAAAAGTGTTAACAACAGGTGACTTTACCGAGGAGACGGAGCCCTTCGCGCTTTTCGCCTCCTGGCTGAAAGATGCGGAAGCCTCCGAACCCAACGATCCGAACGCAGTCGCCGTCGCGACGGTGGACGAAGACGGGCTCCCAAATGTGCGTATGGTGCTTCTCAAGGAGTTCGATAGCCGCGGTTTTGTGTTTTATACGAACTTTGAAAGCCAGAAAGGACAGGAAATCCTTGGCCAGAAGAAGGCGGCCATGTGCTTTCACTGGAAAACCCTGCGCCGTCAGGTGCGATTGCGCGGTGACGTCGAGGTGGTCAGCGATGCAGAGGCAGACGCTTATTTTCAGTCCCGGCCGCTGGGCAGCCGAATCGGTGCCTGGGCATCGAAACAGTCGCGCCCGCTTGAAGGACGTTTTGCTCTGGAAAAGGCCGTTGCCGAAACCACAGCGCGGTACGCGCTGGGTCAGGTTCCGCGCCCACCGTACTGGTCGGGCTTTCGGATCAAGCCGATCTCGATCGAATTCTGGCATGATCGCAAGTTCAGGCTGCACGACCGCATCGAGTTTCGCCGAGACCATGCCGAAGGCGACTGGTCAAAGGTGCGTATGTATCCCTGACGATAACCGCCTGAGGATCAGCCCTTCAGTTTGAAGGGAATACCGGAGGCCAGCGCCGAGACATAGCGCGGCTTCTGGAAATAGCCGTTGAGCGAAATGCGCGGCAGGCTTTGTGGACTGGAAAGCGCCTCCGCGTCGATCGTGCCGGGTACTGTTGATACGGCAATGGAAAATCCGGCTTCTGCGGCAAGCTTGCAGGTCTCATTGGTGACGCTGCGGTGATCCCCATAGGGATAGGCAAATGTTGTGGGGCGTTTGCCGGTGATTGCCTCCACATAGTCGGCCGAAGCGGCAAATTCTTGCGACGCCTCCTCGGCATCGAGAAAGGCCAGGGCGCGATGGCTGACGGTGTGTGCCCCAAGCGAAACCAGTGGGTTTTGCGCGAGTGCCTTCAATGCGTCCGCCTCCATGATCAGCTTTTTGCAAAGCGCTGCTGCATCCACCCCATACTTGGCGGCCGTCGCGTTGAGGTGGGCAACAGCCTCTGCCTCGCCGGGTTTCGTGATTTCTGCCGAGATGGCATGACTTGCCACCCAGCTTTCCATCAGGTTTGTCACGGGAAATTGCCGCGTTCCGTCGCTGAATTCGTAGACCACGGCATCGGTAGCATTCACCAAAGCTTCAAGCGTCTCCCACCACAGCGTGTGGCTGCGCTCAGAGAAGCCCTTGCAGACAAAGATCGTGAACGGCACCTGATGACGCTCGAATACCGGAAGCGCAAATTCGGCGTTGTCGCGGAATCCGTCATCGAGTGTGAAGACGGCGTAGCGTTCGCCTTTGTCTGGTTCCGCCAGACGCTCCGGAAGGCTTTCAAGTGACACGAATGTATAGCCATCGGCGCGCAATTGCCGGATCGCGGCATCCAGAAATTCCGGTGTGATCTCCAGATGGCGGTTCGAGGGCGACTTGCCGGGTACATAGGGTCGCACGTGATGAAGCGTGAAGATGGCGGCACGTCCGCGCGCCTTGGACATCAGGCCGAACTTCTGCAAAAGGTTCGAGGCCTCCAGGCCACCGGTGATGGCTGTTCGTTTGGCAATGCCTTTCAGTGTGGCGATCATTATAAAACCCTTGCAGGCAAGCTGTCGTGAAACTTCAAACTATGCGTGCAAGCTAATGGTGCGGGGTTAAGTGTTGCTGAATACCACCGGAAAGATCTCGCGCTCACCGGAGCCAGGGGTCCAGAAGAGGCAAGCCAATGATGGCCGCTGAACCGATGAGCCCATAACAGACGCGCCGGAACACGATTTCGCTGGCCCGCCCGAAACCATGCGACCCCAAAGAGAGCCCAAGGCCGAAGGCGGGGCCTATAAACAGGGCCATGGCGGCAGCCTGCCAGTTCAGCAGCCCCGCCAGCGTGTAATTGATGCCGGTCAGCACCGAGCCGAGGCCGAAATAGAAAATGATATTGGCGCGCACGATCGCAGCGGGAAGCGAGACGCCAAGCCAGTAGGCGATAACCGGTGGACCGCCCACCTGCGCCGCGCCGGCAAACAGTCCCGACAGGGCGCCCACCGCAATTGTTGCCGGCGCTGTGGGTTTGCCACGATAGCGCCAACCGGAAACGAGCAGCGCCAGAAGCAGGATCACCAGGACGACGATGGCCCAGCGAAGTGTCAGTGCATCTGCATAAGTCAGGACCATCGTGCCGAGCGGAGCTCCGACGACGGCACCCACCAGCATGGTTGCCACGGCCCGCTTGTCGGCCCGGCGATAGGCGGCGGGCACCATCGGAAACGCCATCACGGCGTCGATCATGAACAGCAATGCCGCAGCAAGCTTGGGGTCTATCACGGAACTTGCCAGCGGCATGAAGATGAGCGCGGCGCCAAAGCCGGCAAAACCACGCGAGAGCCCGGCAATGAAGGCAATAAAGCAGAGGAACGCGATCATCTGCCAATCGGGCAACAGGGCGGCAATCTGTGGCAAAGTTGGAAGGAACATGCGGCAAGTCCGGTGGGTGAAGCACGACATCTGATCTCACCCTACCGGTCGCTTGTCGTCTGATGCAGACCTCAGATGTCTTCCGGTAAACCGATATCGCGGTGCAATCGAGTAGATAGCGCCGTAACACTGTTTGACCGATGCTGTCGAGCGATGTGGCTGATGGTGGATGCACGCACAGCCCGTCTGGCGGCGAATATTCCAGGGATCGCCATCAAGGCAGCACAGAAGAAGGTCACCGTAAGCGGCAGATGCACAGCCTTGGCGGTCACCGAATCGCCAAGGCCTGCGGCATTGGCAGCAAGCCCGGCAAAGGCACCGCCAAAAGCGAAGCCGGCCGACTGCAGTGTCGGCAATAGCGCCGAGGTCTTGTCGCGCTCCATCTTCGGCGTTGCCTCCATCAGCGTCTGGCTGAGAAATGCCCAGCTGACGCCGAAGGCCGAGCCCGTCAGGATCTGACCGGGAATGATCAGGCCAAGGGTTCCCGTCGCGACGCCGGCGAAGAGTGAAAAGAAACCTGCGGCATGCAGTAATGGCCCGAGCCAGATCGCAGTCTGTTGCCAGTGCGTCGATTTGAGATTGGCCACCAGAATGGCCGACCCGCTCCACGAGATGGCCATGACTGCGCTTAAGGAGCCGGCAACGAAAGGCGAAAGCCCCCAGAGATGTTGAAGGGCAAAGATCAGATAAACGCCGCTCGTTGCCTGCGCGACAGGCATCAGCAACACGACCCAAAGCCCGAGACCAAGCGTAGAGCGAAGCGAAAAAGCCCCCTTGGGCATCAGCGAAAACGATGCCTTGCGGTCAAGCCGCACGGCGGCAGCGAGCACCGCTGCCGAGGCAAAAAGCGCGACGAAGGAAATGGACAGCGATGGTGAGAGCCCGGCGCTCATGGCGATCAGAAGGCTTGCCAGGAGCAGGGTCAGGCGCATGGCCGGGAAGCGTCCGCGTTCGGTGTCGCCGATATGCTTTGGCACTATGATCAGGGCCAGCAGGATGAAGATCGCAACGATCGGCACGTTGACGTAAAAGGCAGCGCGCCAGGAATGAAACTCGGTGAGATATCCGGCCACGGCCGGCCCGCCAAAGGCTGCAACACCCCACACCATGGCTTCGGCACCGAACACCTTGGGCACCAGTCGGGACGGAAACATCTCCGGGATCAGTGTGTAGGAGATGGCAACCACCACACCGTCTCCAACACCTTGCAACACCCGTCCGACCAGCACGGTCGTCATGTCATGCGCGCCGGCCGCCAGAAGCGTTCCGGCGAGAAACACGAACGCCGTTCCAATGAGAGCGAAACGTGCCCCGAACCGGCGCTTGATGAGCGGAGCCGCGGCCCCGGCAACGATTGATGACGCGAGGAACAGGCTGAGCGACCAGGATATCAGGCGCGCTCCGCCAAGTTCTTCGACGGCGGTGGGAAGAGAGGTCGAGACCAGGAAGTTGTTAAAGGCGTAAAGGGCGACGCCAATGCAGAGCATGATCGTTGTCGCCCCATATCGGGGTTGCAGCAGTTCGCGCCAGTTGCCATGGTCACCGCTAGTGGCTGCCATGGTCTCGTTCGTCTCAATCGTCTGCACGTTTTTTCTCCGGTCTTTGTCAATGTCCGGCGACGCTACAACCTCAACAATAGTTGAGGTAAAGAGACTTTTTCGATCAGGACGACTTTTTCTCCGGTATCCCGAGTCAGTGCCAGGCCCGTCCACAACAGCCGGGCTCGATCATGTCACGAACCCGGGACTGTTTAAGGCTTGCCCTCGGTGTCAGGCCGTTTACAATGATTTTAATCGCTTTTTAAGCATAACGGTGTCGTTCCGCTGCCGTGCTGCATTACTGCCCCATTTTGACACTATTGCCCCATGCGTCGCGCAACCGGGATTTGTGCGACGCAAGTGCCAGGTTTGGTTGCGGATGGGCGTTGCAAATCCTTGGATTTCGATCGCCGCAGCAAAAGCTGGCCTTGAACAACAATCGCCCAGTCGCTAGGCTCCGCGCCATATTGGTCGATTTTTTGAAATACGAATGATTTCAGGGGACGAAATGAGAAGACTGATACTGGCCGTTGCATGCCTCTTTTCTATTTTCGCCCTTCCCAATTTTGCCAGTGCCGGCAGTGCCCAATTCCTTCTTGATGTTCGGACCGGTCAGGTTCTGGCGTCCGAAAATCCCGATACGCTCAATCATCCAGCGTCTCTCACCAAGATGATGACGCTTTATATGACGTATGATGCGATCCACCGGGGCAAGCTTTCCTGGGATAGCCGCATCACCTTTTCCAAATATGCATCCAGCCGTCCGCCGACAAAACTTCGGGTAAAACCCGGAGATTCGATCACCGTCAAGGAAGCCGTGCTGGGCATGATCGTGCAGTCGGCCAATGACGCGGCAGCTGCCATGGCTGAAAAGCTCGGTGGTTCCGAAGAACGCTTTGCCGCCTTGATGACGGAGAAAGCCCGTGCGCTTGGCATGACACGGACGGTGTTCAAGAACGCGTCCGGTCTGCCAAACGATGCCCAGGTGACAACGGCGCGAGACATGTCGACCCTTGGCGTGGCACTGATGCGTGACTTCCCTCGGGAATATGCGCTGTTTGCAACGAAGAACTTCAACTTCCGCGGACGCACGATCCATGGCCACAACAATCTCATGTACCGCTATGGCGGCATGGATGGCATCAAGACCGGCTACACCAATGCGTCCGGCTTCAATCTCGTGAGCTCGGTCAAGAAGGGCGATCGCCGCGTTGTCGGCGTCGTCATGGGCGGGCGCTCTGCCGCAAGCCGTGACAGGATCATGGAAAAGCTGATCGACGCCTATATGGGACGCGCCTCCAGCGGGTCGCAGCTGATCGTCAGTACCGGACGCACGCCGGCATCCGTTCTGGCGCGCCTCGGCGATGATGTCCCTGTTCCGGCCTCCCGTCGCGACGATCCGATCGCTGCCATGATCGACGTGGCCGACGGCATTCCGGTTCCGTCTTCGCGTTATGAAACCGCCTTTGCATCCAGCTCCCCGGCACCGTCTGCAGCGGCGGCCTTTGCTGCCGCCACAACGCCTGTGGCAAAGGCGAAACCTGCACCTGCCAAGGGATGGCAGATCCAGATCGCTGCCGCCGGAAGCGCCGAAGCGGCAATGAGCCTGCTCGCCGATGCCCGCTCCAAGATCGGGGCACCATTGACGGAACGCGACATCTATACCGAACCGGTCAATGCCGGCGGAACCACACTCTACCGCGCCCGCTTCACCGGCTTTTCTTCCAAGGACGAAGCCCGCCAGGCTTGCGACAAGCTCGTAAAGATCCGCTACGACTGCCTGCTGATGCCGTCGCGGGGGTGAGGGCCTACACTTAAGGTGAGGAACGAGTGGACGGTTCCCGGCCGTTTTTGCGGGTCCAGCGGACCTCATCCGGTGTCGACGCGTTTTTGAGGTTCAGCCCGGATCGCGGCAATCGACGCTAAACGCTTCTCGTCCGCCTCCTGAAGGCCCATCTTGATCTTGGCATTCGGTCAAGCGCGCATGCCCGCATTTGCCTCGCCCGTCGCGGGAAGGCTGCATCATCGAACATCTTGCCTATGGATTGGAGCAGGCCTAAGCCCGCTCCGATCCGCTCACATCTGCGTGCCGCCAACGGTGATCTTGTCCATGCGCAGATGCGGTTGACCAACGCCGACGGGCACCCACTGGCCGCCCTTGCCGCAATTGCCGATACCGCCATCGAGCTGCATGTCGTTGCCGACCATGCTGACGCGCTTCATCGCATCCGGACCATTGCCGATCAGCATGACGCCTTTGACCGGCGCGCCGATCTTGCCGTCTTCGATCATATAGGCCTCGGTGCAGCCGAACACGAACTTGCCCGAAGTAATATCCACCTGACCGCCTCCGAAGGAGACGGCGTAGATGCCCTTCTTGACCGAGGAGATGATCTCTTCGGGCGTCTTGTCGCCCGACAACATATACGTGTTGGTCATGCGCGGCATGGGTTGGTGTGCATAACTCTGGCGACGTCCGTTGCCGGTCGCCTTCATGCCCATCAGTCGGGCATTCTGCCGGTCCTGCATATAGCCCACCAGCTTGCCGTTCTCGATCAGCACATTATAGCCGGAGGGTGTGCCTTCATCGTCGATGGTGATCGAACCGCGGCGATTGTTGATGGTGCCGTCATCGACCACGGTGACGCCTGGGGCTGCAACCATTTCGCCCATCAGTCCGGCAAATGCGGAGGTTTTCTTGCGGTTGAAATCGCCTTCGAGCCCGTGGCCCACGGCCTCGTGCAGCATCACGCCCGGCCAACCTGAGGCCAGAACGATATCCATCGTGCCGGCCGGTGCAGCGATTGCCTCGAGATTGACATGGGCCTGGCGCAGCGCCTTGTCGGCGCCGTCCTTCCAGCTGTCTTCGCTGAGGAAGTCGGAAAAGGTCATGCGCCCGCCGGTGCCAAACGAGCCCGATTCCTGTCGGTCACCGGAACCTGCAACGACGGATATGTTGAACCGCGTCATCGGCCGGATATCGCGCACCCGATGACCGTCGGCCCTGAGGATCTCGACAATCTGCCAGCTTGCGGCAATCGAGGCGGTCACCTGGCGGACGCTCGCATCCTTGTCACGCAGATACGCGTCTATCTCGGCCAGAAGCTTGGCCTTTTCCTCAAAGCTCGGCGCGCCGATCGGATTGTCGTCTGTATAAAGTCTCTTGTTTGTGCCTTGTGGTGCCGCCGCATAGCTGCCGGCAAAACCGCGCGTTACGGCGCCAACGGCATCGGCCGCACGGTCGAGAGCGGCAAGCGACAGGTCGCCGGAATGGGCGTAGCCAACCGCTTCGCCAGCCACAGAGCGCAGGCCGAAGCCCTGATCGGTGTTGAAACTGCCGCCCTTCATGCGGCCATTGTCGAAGGTCAGCGCTTCCGACTGCGAATGCTCCACATAGAGTTCGCCGTCATCGGCACCCGCAAGCGCGGTTTCCACACGGCGGGCAAGTGTCGCCTCATCGCAATCGAAAAGGGTGAGAAGGTTCTCTGTCATCATTGTCTCCTTGCCGCGTTCCTGCCCATGTAGTTCTGAAAAGGGCGTGCGGCAAGGCGCAAGCGTCATGGAAGGGCGTCGTAGCCTTCGGCAAAGCCTGTCAATTCGATCGGAATGCCGACCCGGTCCTGATCCGCAGATTCGCGCAGCGCAAACACGGCGCTTTTTCCGGCGCGCAGGATCTTCATCAACTCGTCGTCGATTTCGACCTCGACATAGCAGCCTTCGGTAAAGCAGCGGGTGAAATAGGCGCGGCCGATATTATTGCCGTCGACATAGAGTTCCATGCCGTCTTTCAGGAGGACGCCCAATGGCGCAAGAATCCGGAGGATCTTCGCCTTGCGGTCTGCCGTCTTCAGGACGACGACCGAAAGCCCGACTTCCGGTCTGTCCTCGGCAATGACATTCTGCATCAGGGCGCATTGTTCAACCGAGGAACCGGCAGGCATATCGCAGATCACCGACCACGCGCCATGGTTGGAGCGAACGGTTCCGGGTTGAGCCTGCTGCGCCGAGGCAGGTCCAAGGACTGCGCTTACCGCCAACAGGGAGGCAATGGCGATGGACGCAAATCTACTGAAACCCATGGAAACCTCTGGAAAACGAATCACTGTCGCCATTTTTGTCGTCCGGCGCCCGAATTGAAAGGGGTCAGCTTCCTTTTCAGTCGATCAAGGCGGAATTGGGACCCGAAAACCCGCGACGCGGCGCGAAGAATCGGCTATTTCTCATCAACTGATGAGCCCATCTGCTGTCAGTGCATAAGACTAAATGTCATTGTGAAAAAATGCCGCATGGGCTTTATAGCGCAGATATTGCGATTGCGACCAAACTATGATTTGAAACGCATAGAATGGCATAGTTTATGCGCTTGACGTTGATCTGGATCAAGCGTGAGAGGGAGAGACACAGTGTTCAAGAAAGCTTATGCAGCTTTGGCCTCGGCGGCCTGTCTGCTTTTTGCTTCAGGCAGTTATGCCGATCAGCCGGTAGATTGGCAGACTGATCTTCAACAGGCTGCCACGCCGATCATGCATCAAATCCGCTGGTTTGAAGAATACACGCTGTGGTTCATCGTTCCGATCACATTGTTTGTTCTGCTTCTTCTGATCGTGGTGACGGTGCGTTTCCGCGCGTCGAAGAATCCTGTTCCGTCCAAGACCAGCCATAACACGATCATCGAGATCGTCTGGACGGTCGGCCCGGTTCTCATTCTTCTGTTCTTCGCCATCCCGTCCTTCAACCTGTTGACGGATCAGCTGACGATCCCGGAAGATCCGGACCTCACCGTCAAGGCCACTGCGACCCAGTGGCAGTGGAACTACGAATATATGGACGACAGCGAACTGTCCTTCGACAGCTTCTTGCTGAAGGATGCGGACCGCGCCTCCTATGGCAAGGAAGACAAGGCCGCTTATCCGCATCTGCTGGCAGTGGACAACGAGTTGGTCGTTCCGGTTGGCGGTGTTGTTCGCGTTCTCGTCACGGCCGCCCCGACCGACGTTATCCACGCCTTCGCCATGCCATCCTTTGGCATCAAGATCGATGCCGTGCCGGGCCGTCTGAACGAAACCTGGTTCCGTGCCGATATCGAAGGCATGTTCTACGGGCAGTGTTCGGAGCTTTGTGGTAAGGACCACGCATTCATGCCGATCGCCATCCGTGTCGTCTCTGCAGAGCAGTACGCCACATGGAAGGCAGCAGCAGCCACGAACGTCGAGGACGCCAACAAGGCGCTGATGGCTTCGGTTGATGCAGGCAAGCCGTCGGTGCAAGTCGCCGACAACGTTTCGAATTAAGGGAGGAGCAGCACTATGGCTGGATCTGTTGCCCACGACGAGCACGCCCATGGCGAGCATCATGACCACAAGCCGGGTTTCGTGGCCCGTTGGTTCTTCTCTACAAACCACAAGGACATCGGCACCCTCTACCTGATCTTTGCGATCATTGCCGGTATCCTCGGTGGTGCACTGTCCGTTGCCATGCGCATGGAGCTTCAGGAGCCCGGTATCCAGATCTTCCACGGTCTGGCATCGATTGTTTACGGCTTTGAAGGTGACGCAGCCATCGATGGCGGCAAGCACATGTACAATGTGTTCACCACGGGCCACGCCCTGATCATGATCTTCTTCATGGTCATGCCGGCGATGATTGGTGGCTTTGCCAACTGGATGATCCCGATCATGATCGGCGCGCCTGACATGGCGTTCCCACGCTTGAACAACATCTCCTTCTGGCTGATCGTGCCTGCGTTCATTCTGTTGTTGATGTCGATGTTCGTTGAAGGTCCTGCAGGCGCCTACGGTGTCGGCGGTGGCTGGACCATGTATCCGCCCTTGTCTACCTCCGGGCAGCCTGGGCCGGCGGTCGATCTGGCGATCTTCGCATTGCATGTTGCCGGTGCATCCTCGATCCTCGGTGCGATCAACTTCATCACCACGATCCTCAACATGCGCGCTCCTGGCATGACGCTGCACAAGATGCCGCTGTTTGCCTGGGCCGTTCTGGTCACGGCATTCCTGTTGCTGCTCTCTCTGCCGGTTCTGGCAGGTGGCATCACCATGCTTCTGACCGACCGCAACTTCGGCACGACCTTCTTCGCGCCGGAAGGCGGCGGCGATCCGATCCTGTTCCAGCACCTGTTCTGGTTCTTCGGTCACCCTGAGGTCTACATCCTGATCCTGCCGGCATTCGGCATCGTCAGCCACATCATCTCGACCTTCTCCAAGAAGCCGGTTTTCGGTTATCTCGGAATGGCCTATGCCATGGTCGCCATCGGTGCCGTCGGCTTCGTCGTGTGGGCACACCACATGTACACGGTCGGTCTGTCGCTTTCGGCTCAGCGCTATTTCGTCTTCGCAACCATGGTCATCGCGGTGCCGACCGGTATCAAGATCTTCTCGTGGATTGCAACGATGTGGGGTGGTTCGCTGACCTTCCGCACACCAATGGTCTGGGCAATCGGCTTCATCTTCCTGTTCACCGTCGGCGGTGTCACAGGCGTACAGCTTGCCAATGCCGGTCTCGACCGTTCGCTGCATGACACCTATTACGTGGTTGCCCACTTCCACTACGTTCTGTCGCTCGGCGCCGTGTTCGGTATCTTTGCAGCCTGGTATTACTGGTTCCCCAAGATGTTCGGTTACATGTATTCCGAATTCCTCGGCAAGCTGCACTTCTGGGTCATGTTCGTCGGTGTGAACATGGTGTTCTTCCCGCAGCACTTCCTTGGTCTTGCTGGTATGCCACGCCGCTACATCGACTATCCGGATGCATTCGTTGGCTGGAACTACGTCTCCTCCATCGGCTCCTACATCTCGGCCGTTGGCGTTCTGATCTTCCTCGTCTGCGTTTTCGAAGCCTTCATGAAGAAGCGTGTTGCTGGCGATAACCCCTGGGGTGAGGGCGCAACGACGCTGGAATGGCAGCTTTCTTCTCCGCCGCCATACCACCAGTGGGAACAACTGCCGCGCATCAAGTAAGCGGCAGCCGTTCACGAAAACAGTCATCGGGTGCCGCGGATCAAGTCTGCGGCACCCGAAACAAGCGTAAGAGACAAGGCCAATACGATGACAGTAATCGACAATCGCGATGTATTCGGCGTCGAAGGCGATATCCGCATGTCCGAAGCCGGCCCGCGCGATTACTTCGAACTGCTGAAGCCAAGTGTGATGTCGCTTGTCGTCTTCACGGCCTTTTCAGGTCTGGTGCTCGCGCCTGGCCAAATCAATCCTATCCTCGCGGTCATCGCGGTACTGTGCATTGCCGTCGGCGCTGGCGCCTCTGGCGCACTTAACATGTGGTATGACGCCGATATCGACGCCATCATGACGCGTACTGCAAGACGGCCGATCCCGTCCGGTCGCATCGCGCCGACTGAGGCGCTGGCTTTCGGTCTGATCCTGTCCGCATTTTCAATATTCATCCTCGGTCTTGCGGTAAACTGGCTGTCTGCCGGCATCCTCGCATTCACCATTTTCTTCTATGCCGTCGTCTACACGATGTGGCTGAAGCGCTCGACCACGCAGAATATCGTCATTGGCGGTGCTGCCGGCGCGTTTCCGCCCATGATCGGCTGGGCCTGCGTCACCGGCGGTGTATCGCTGGATAGCATTCTTCTGTTCATGATTATCTTTCTGTGGACGCCAGCCCATTTCTGGGCTCTGGCTTTGTTCAAGATGGGGGACTATGGCGCGGTCGGCGTGCCGATGCTGCCCAATGTGGCCGGCGAAACCGCCACCAAGCGCCAGATCTTCGTTTATGCTGTCCTGACTGCCATTGCTGGCGTGCTGCCGAGCGTGACCGGATTGGCAGGCATGTTCTACGGACTGTTTGCAGCCGTGCTTGGCGCTATATTCGTCTACTGTTCCATCGCCGTTTGGCGCATGCCGAACGGCGATACGAAGATGGTTCCAGCCAAGAAGATGTTCGGTTTTTCGATCGTCTATCTGTTTGCGATCTTTTCGGCCTTGCTGGTCGATCATGCGGCACCATCGCTGGTCGCCTTTTTTGCAGGAGCACTCTGATGGAGACCGTCAAGCTGACTGACTCACAGAAGAAGTCGCGCCGTGGCCGCAACATTGCGCTTGGCCTCGTTCTGGCTGTTCTCGTCGTGCTGTTTTATCTCGTGACGCTGGTGAAGATCAGCAACATGGGACAATAAGAGCAATAGGGAGGGCGCTCATGACCGAAACACCGAACAGACCAAAGTCGAAACCCCGCTCCAATATCGCGGTGTTTGCCTATTGCGGCGTGTTCGTGGCGGGCATGGTGGGCATGAGCTATGCCGCGGTTCCGCTCTATCGCATGTTCTGTGCTGCGACCGGTTTTAACGGCACCACTCAGCGCGCCGAGCAGGCTTCGTCTGTCATCCTCGACAAGCGCATCACCGTCACCTTCGATGCCAATATGGCGCCTGGCCTCGACTGGAATTTCAAGCCCATGCAGCGCTCGGTCAAGCCGCGCATCGGCGAGACCCAGGAAGTGCGTTTTCTGGCGACCAACAAATCCAGGCATGCAGTCACCGGCCAGGCAGTGTTCAATGTCACGCCGCTGGAGGCTGCAGCCTACTTTAACAAAATCGAATGTTTTTGCTTTACTGAAACCACCTTGAAACCGGGTGAGAGCCTGGAAATGCCGGTGGTGTTCTTCGTCGATCCGGATATTACCACTGCCGAGGAAACCAAGAGAATCAGTACGATTACGTTGTCCTATACATTCTACCCGGAAGAGACGGATCAGCCACTGGCCGCGCTTCCGGCAGAAGATGAAGGCGACAACAAGAAACTGTAATGGAGAGAGGTCCGGACAGTCCGGGCTGGAGAGACTTCGGGGATAGATGACATGGCCGACGCCCATCAGAAACACCACGACTACCATATTATAGATCCGAGCCCATGGCCGATCCTCGGCTCGATCGGCGCTTTTGTGATCACCTTCGGCGGCGTTGGCTACATGCGCTATCTGAATGGTGGTTCGTTCCAGATGTTCGGTCTGGAACTGGCGACACCCTGGCTGTTCTTCATCGGCCTTGCCATCATTCTCTACACCATGGTCGGCTGGTGGGCAGATACCATCAAGGAAGCGCATGAGGGTCACCACACCCGCGTCGTGTCGCTGCATCTGCGCTACGGCATGATCATGTTCATCGCATCTGAAGTGATGTTCTTCGTTGCCTGGTTCTGGGCATTTTTCGATGCCAGCCTTTATCCGCACGAAGCCATTCAGGCTTCCCGTCTGGCCTTTACCGGCGGTCAGTGGCCGCCAGCCGGCGTTGAAGTGCTCGATCCCTGGCATCTGCCAATCTACAACACGGTGATCCTGCTGCTCTCCGGCACCACCGTGACCTGGGCGCACCATGCCTTGCTCCACAACGATCGCAAGGGCTTGATCAGCGGTCTTGCTCTCACGGTTGCTCTGGGCGTGCTGTTCTCCTTCGTGCAGGGTTACGAATATGCTCACGCACCGTTCGGCTTCAAGGATTCGATCTACGGCGCCACCTTCTTCATGGCCACCGGCTTCCACGGCTTCCACGTTCTGATCGGCACCATCTTCCTGCTGGTCTGCCTGTTGCGCGCGCTGAAGGGTGATTTCACCCCCAAGCAGCATTTCGGCTTCGAAGCGGCGGCCTGGTACTGGCACTTCGTGGACGTTGTCTGGCTGTTCCTGTTTTTCTCCATCTACATCTGGGGCGACTGGGGCGCTCCGCTGGCCCATTGATCGACGGTCTGACATAATTTTCGGAGGCGGCTGTGCAAACAGCCGCCTCGTTTCATTTCAGGAGATGAAAATGGATATCAGGGAAGAAACCACCGCATCGGGTGGGCGCTACGCAGCGACGGTGGAAGGCCATGAGGCCGAGATGACCTATTCGCGCGCGTCACCCCAGCTCATCATTATCGATCACACGGGCGTGCCCGACTCATTGCGGGGCAAGGGCGTCGGTCAGGCGCTTGCGGTGCACGCCGTGGAGGAAGCCCGAAGCGGCGGCTGGAAGATCTTCCCTCTCTGCCCCTTCTTCAAGGCCCAGCTGAACCGTCATCCCGAATGGAACGATGTGATCAGCGGACATTGAGCGGGAATGCTCAAGCGGCGGTCCAATTGACGCAGTATTTCGATTGGACGTGCGGCGGCTTGAGGGATACCTATGCGTCCATGGCGAGCTATTCTGAAAAGACAGGCTGCCCAAGTGCGAACAGGACAAGTGCATGAGTGAAGACGAAGCCCTTTATCCGCCCGTCGATCCCGTTAAGGCTGGCTTTGCCTGTACCTGCCCGCGTTGTGGTCAGGGAAAGCTGTTCGATGGTCTGACGAAACTGAAGCCCGTCTGCGCCAATTGCGGACTGGATTATTCCTTCATCGACGCCGGTGACGGCCCGGTCATCTTCGTTATTCTGCTGGCCGATCTGATCGTGGTCGGTTTGGCAGTCTGGATGGAGATCAACTATCATCCGCCTGTCTGGCTCCATGTCATCCTGTGGGGGCCGCTCGCCATCGGGCTGTCGATCTGGCTGTTGAGAACCATCAAGGCGCTGTTGATTGCGCTCCAGTTCAAGAACAATGCGCGTCAGGGCACGATTGAGCGTGAATAATATGAGGCCATTGGGCCGCGGCAGGAAAATTGCCGCCTGGATATTTTTTCCAATCGCGCTGGCCATCCTTTTGGCACTCGGCACCTGGCAGGTGCAGCGGCTGGCCTGGAAGGAAGGCCTGATCGCTTCCATCGAGGAGCGCCGGCATGCCGATCCCCTGGATGTACCGCAGATCGAGGCGCTGGTGGCGGAAGGCAAGCCGATCGACTATCGCGCAGCGCGCGCATCCGGCCGCTTTCTCAATGACAAGGAACGGCATTTCTTTGCCACCTTCGAGGGACGCAGCGGCTTTTACATTTATACCCCGCTTGCGCTGTCAGACGGTCGCTATCTCTTCGTCAATCGGGGCTTTGTCCCTTACGAGATGAAGGACCAGCAGACCCGCACAGCCGGCCTTCTGGACGGCGCGCAAACAGTCACGGGCCTTGCCCGCCAGAAGCTGACTGAAAAGCCGGGATCGCTGGTTCCGGAAAATGATCTGGCCAAGGACATCTTCTACTGGAAAGATCTCGATGCAATGGCCGAGACGGTGGGCCTGGATCAGGAAAAGGTCTTACCTTTCTTCCTCGATGCGGATGCAACGCCGGTCAATGGAGGATGGCCGGTCGGCGGAGTGACCCAGATCGAAATGCCCAACAATCACCTGCAATATGCAGTGACCTGGTATGGACTGGCAGCAGCCTTGATGGTGGTTGGGGGAATGGCCCTGTTTCGCCGCAAGGATTGATCGACGCCACTGCCGTTTCGTGACAAAAGAGATCGACGGGCAGGGGAGGGTAAATATGAAGCTTATCGCAGATCTTTTTATCGCACTTGTAGCATTGGAGCATGTCTACATTCTGGTTCTGGAGATGTTTCTCTGGACCAGGCCTGCTGGCCGGAAGGCCTTCCGCATGAGTGCGGCACAGGCCGAGGCGACGAAGATCATGGCGGCCAATCAGGGCCTCTATAACGGCTTCCTGGCCGCGGGACTGTTCTGGGCACTGATCCAGCCCGAACCTGCCTTCGCCCTTCAGCTCGCAGTCTTTTTTCTTGGCTGTGTGCTGGTGGCAGCCCTATATGGGGGAATGACCGCGTCTCGCCGCATCTTGATGATCCAGGGTGGGCCGGCGCTGATCGCCCTAATCTTCGTGTTGCTGACAGGCCTCTGATGACTGTATCCAATTCTCGCCCGCCACTGACCATTCGCCTGTGCGGCCCGCGCGGCTTTTGCGCTGGCGTCGACCGGGCCATTCAGATCGTCGTGCTTGCGCTGAAAGGCTATGGCGCTCCGGTCTATGTCCGCCATGAGATCGTTCATAACCGCTATGTTGTCGAAGGGCTCGAGGCCAAGGGTGCCATTTTCGTCGAAGAGCTGGACGAAATTCCCGAAGAGCACCGCAAGCAACCGGTCGTGTTTTCCGCCCATGGCGTGCCGAAATCCGTGCCCGCCGACGCACAGTCGCGCAATCTCTTCTATCTCGATGCCACATGCCCATTGGTGTCCAAGGTTCATAAGCAGGCCATGCGCCACGAGCGTCTGGGCCGCCATGTTGTGCTGATCGGCCATGCTGGCCACCCGGAAGTCATCGGCACCATGGGACAATTGCCGCCCGAAGCCGTCTCCCTCGTCGAGACCGTTGAGGATGCCGAGCGCTACCAGCCCAAGGATCCCGACAATCTCGGTTTCGTCACCCAGACCACGCTCTCGGTCGATGATACAGCTGGCGTGATTGCCAAGCTGCAGGAGCGCTTTCCCAATCTCAAGGCACCGGCCGCAGACAGCATCTGCTATGCCACGACCAACCGCCAGGAAGCCGTCAAGCAGGCCGCTCCCGGCTGCGATCTGTTCATCACCGTCGGTGCGCCCAACTCATCCAATTCCAAGCGCCTGGTCGAGGTCGCTTTGCGCGCAGGGGCCAAGCAGTCCATGCTGGTGCAGCGCGCCAGCGAGATCGACTGGAGCCAGATCGGCGACATCTCAACCCTTGGCCTCTCAGCCGGCGCCTCGGCACCGGAAGTGATCGTCAACGAGATCATCGAAGCCTTCAAGGCCCGCTATGAGACGACGGTGGAACTCGCAGAATTTTCGATCGAGAACGAACACTTCCTCGTCAATCGCGAACTGCGTGAGATAGAGCTCACCCACCACGACATGGCCTGGGTGAACGGGTGAGATGGGCTCCGACCAGCGAGAGCCGGTTGGAGCAAGCGATCCAGCGCCGCGATTGCAGCATCGAACGTCCTTAGCCCAAGCGAAGGGCGGGGGCGTGACGACATGCAGCAACCTCAAAGTTGCACTCTGGTGACCTCATCTTGAATGATACACATCAAGTGTGTATATTGGTCCGATGAGAAGCGCGGTCGTCATTGCGGCTCTGAAAGCGGACGGATGGTTCGAGGTGGCCACACGCGGCAGCCACGTGCAGTTCAAGCATGCCGAAAAGTCCGGGCGCGTGACGGTCCCCCATCCCAAACGCGACATCCCCATCGGCACATTGAAGAGTATCGAGAAGCAAGCGGATCTGAAACTGAGGTGACAATGGTGAATTTCATTGGACTGATCCACAAGGATGAAGGCAGCGACTACGGAGTTTCCTTTCCTGATTTCCCAGGCGTCGTGACTGCCGGTCAGGATCTCGACGATGCGCGCGTCATGGCAACGGAGGCGCTGGCCTTGCATGTCGAGGGTATGATCGAGGATGGCGATGCCATTCCCGAGCCATCGACATTGGAAGCAGTCATGAGCGACCCGGATAGTCGTGACGCGGTGGCTGTTCTCATCCCGCTGAAGGCTCAGGCCCGCAAAGCAGTACGGCTGAACATTACCCTTCCGGAGGATGTGTTGCGCGACATTGATGCTTATGCCGAGGCTCATGGCCTGACGCGTTCGGGGTTTTTGGCGCAGGCCGCCAAACGTCAGATATCCGTTGAGGAAGATTCCGGAAATCGACGGGACTATGCGGTTTCTGCCTGATACGCAGATATTTCTCGACCTGACATTCGTTCAAGTCCCACTACAACGACACCAATTTTTGTTGCTCGTGTCGCCGCGGGGCTTTCACTCCCATTTCGGCCCCTGTAAGGCTGTCGAGGATATTCGCGACAGAGCCGAGCGCAGGCAGGGTGAGAAAACGTGGCAGTCTACACCGACATTAATGAAGTCGATCTCAAGGCGTTTCTGGATCAGTATGATGCCGGAGATTTGCTGTCCTACAAGGGTATTGCCGAAGGCGTTGAGAACACCAATTTCCTGCTGCACACCACCAGGGATCCACTGATCCTCACGCTCTACGAAAAGCGCGTGGAAAAATCCGATTTGCCTTTCTTTCTGGGTCTGATGCACCATCTGGCAGCACGCGATCTGTCCTGCCCGCTGCCGCTGCCACGCAAGGATGGCGCACTCCTGGGCGAATTGTCGGGCCGCCCCGCAGCGCTGATTTCGTTCCTGGAAGGCATGTGGCTGAGAAAGCCCGAAGCCAAACACTGCCACGAGGTGGGCAAGGCCCTGGCGGCCATGCATGTCGCCGGTGAAGGTTTCCAGATCGAGCGCCCCAATGCCCTGTCGCTGGAAGGTTGGAAACAGCTGTGGGACAAATCGGAAAGCCGCGCCGACGAAGTGGAAAGGGGATTGCAGGCGGAAATACGCGCAGAAATCGATTTTCTCGATGCCAACTGGCCAATCGATCTGCCGGCTGGTGTCATCCATGCCGATCTCTTCCCCGATAACGTCTTCTTTCTGGGCGACACTCTTTCCGGCCTGATTGACTTCTATTTCGCCTGCAATGACTTTCTCGCCTATGACGTTTCCATCTGCCTCAATGCCTGGTGCTTTGAAAAGGACGGCGCCTTCAACGTCACCAAGAGCATGGCGCTCCTTGAAGGCTACCAGTCTGTGCGTGCGCTCTCTGAAGAAGAACACGCAGCATTGCCCGTCCTCGCGCGCGGTTCTGCCTTACGCTTTTTCCTCACCCGTCTCTATGACTGGCTGACCACGCCGGAGGGTGCTCTGGTGGTGAAGAAAGACCCGCTTGAATATCTGAAAAAGCTACGCTTCCACCGCGCTGTTGAAACCAGCGCAGAATACGGACTGAATGCATGAAACACGTTGATATCTTCACCGATGGCGCCTGCTCGGGAAATCCCGGACCCGGCGGCTGGGGCGCGGTTCTGCGCTATGGTGAGACGGAAAAGGAAATGTCGGGCGGCGAAGCCGAGACCACCAATAACCGCATGGAATTGCTGGCCGCGATCTCGTCGCTGAACGCGTTGAAGGATCAGTGCGAGGTCGATCTCTATACCGACAGCAAATACGTCATGGACGGCATTTCCAAGTGGATTTTCGGCTGGAAGAAGAATGGCTGGAAAACCGCCGACAAGAAACCGGTGAAGAACGGCGAACTCTGGCAGTTGCTGGATACCGCCAACCAGCGGCACAAGGTCAAATGGCACTGGGTCAAGGGCCATGCCGGTCACCCGGAAAACGAACGCGCAGACGAACTGGCCCGCAACGGCATGGCGCCCTTCAAGAACAAGGGACGCGGGTAAGAGACAAGCCTCTTTCGCGAGGAAAATTGGTCTTTCGCGAAATCTCCCCTGGCCTGCCGGCCATCGCGCCCACGACATAGCTCTTTCTCCTCGTGGGGAGGGGCGTCCATGAAGTCTGAGACAACGCCCCTTCAATTGCGCGTATTTGGCGCTTGCCAACACTTTGTCAGACCCTATTGTGCGGCCAACGAAATCAACGCGGAGTCTCCATATGATCCTTCATTGTGTTTTCCTGCGCTTCAAGTCATCGGTGCAGGAAGAGGAAAAGCAGGCGATCTACGAAGCAATCGCGGCTTTGAAGGAATTCATTCCCGGCATGGTCGATGTGAAGTTCGGCCCAAATGTCTCGCCGGAAGGCCTGAGCAGCGGCTATAATGACGGCTTCACGGTCACCTTCGAGGATGAGACCGTGCGCGATTATTATCTGTCCCATCCGGATCACAAGGCCGTGGGCGATCGCATCGTCCGCGCCACCGATGGTGGCCTCTCGGGCATCCTCGTCTTCGACATGGATATCTGACCAGCTCTGCCGGCGGCGGCACAAGCGGTAATGACAAAGGGGCGCCAGAAGCGCCCCTTGATCGTTTATAGACTGAATTTGTCTGAGATCAGAGCTGGCCCAGCATCGTCGACGCGCCTGAAGTCACGGCCTGACCGGGGCTCTCTTCGATATTGAGCTGCTCGACCACGCCATCCTTCACCAGCATCGAATAGCGCTTTGAACGGTGGCCGAGGCCACCGGCGGACAAATCCATATCAAGACCGGTCGCCTTGGCAAAATCGCCATTTCCGTCGGCCAGGAAGCGGATCTTGCCGGCAGCGCCCGTGTGCTGGCCCCAGGCGCCCATCACATGGGCGTCGTTGACCGATACGACGGCGATGTCGTCGACGCCGCGCGACAGGAAGGCATCGCGGTTTTCCAGATAGCCGGGCAGGTGATTATTGGTGCAGGTTGGCGTAAACGCTCCGGGCACGGCAAACAGCACGACTGTCTTGCCCTTGAAGAAATCCTCGGTCGTCACGTCGACGATGCCGTCGGCTGTCTTTTCCTTGAAGCTTGTTGCGGGCAGCCGGTCGCCGATTGCAATCGCCATGATGTCCTCCGAATGGGTTGGCTAAGGGCCTTATGGCCGCATGCAGAGGCAATATAGGGTGCCGCTATTCGAAGGCAAGCGCGCTTTCCATCGCCCGTGCGCCATCGACAACCAGAACCGACCACGTCTTGCCGGAGGGATCGTAATGCTCAGGCAGACGCGCGACCGGCATCTCGACAGACAGCGTGCCAGGTGCGCTTTCAACGACGGTGTAGTCGAGAAACAGCGTACCTTCCGGACCGGTCACAAACAGCTGCGGGTTTTCATCTGTCTTCGGCACAGCAAGATCGAGATGCAGCGTGCTGTGGTCGTCATTGAGAGAAAATCCGGTGACGGAAAAGTCCCGCGACGGTGGCTCAGGCAGCGCTGCCTTGGCCTCGGCCAGGATCAGGCCATCTCCCATATCGGTCTGCGGGCTGACATCGACGGTAAAATGCGCCTGAAAGGGAATGCAGATATTCTTGCAAATGCCGATAAAGGCGGAAGCCTCAAGCCTTCCGCCGGCAGCGACGGGACCGGAAAAGACCAGCGGAAACGTTACCTTCTGCTCATAGCCAACATCGCGCACGGGACCATTGTCGATGCGCACTGGGACCGGATAGGAAATGCTCTCGAGTTTGAAGTCGCTTCCCGGCATGACGCCCACCTGTGGCGGGATGCCGCTATCGCCCGGCTCGCGCCAGTAGGTGATCCAGCCGGCATTTGGCTCGATCTGCAATGCACCCTCATAGGTCCCTTTGTCGTCCCCTGGCATGAGGATCAACCGCATGCGCCCACCATCATTGATCGCCCATTCGGACTGTGCCGAAAGGGCAGACGTGGCCAAACCCAGGCCGATTAGCAGTGCTGCGGCAAGGGCGATGAAAGGGTGGGGGAACTGGACGCGCGTGCTCATTGCCGAAAGCTTTAGTCCGATTAGCGCCGGCAGGCCAGTCACGCTTTTTTTGCTTTCCATCATTTTCGGTTGATTGATCCTTGATGTTGCCCCATCCTTGCCACTCCACCGATCTAATATGTTTGCTGACTTGGACAGCGGTGACGCCATAGACACGGGAGGCAGCATGGCTTTTTCGGACCTCAAGAGTGATCGCGAACGTGGCTTTCTCGACGGCCAGTTCCTGATTGCCATGCCCGGCATGGCAGATGGGAACTTCTCCAGAAGCGTCGTCTATATCTGCGCCCACTCGCCAGCGGGTGCCATGGGCTTTATCATCAATCGCGCTCAACCGGTCAGCTTTCCGGATGTCCTCTCCCATCTCGAAATTCTGCCGCAGGATGAACTGATCATGCTGCCCGATACCGCGCGGCAATTCCCCGTGCAATGCGGAGGCCCGGTGGAAAGCGGTCGCGGTTTCGTGCTGCACTCCGACGATTACCTAAGCGGTTCCAGCATCCCGGTGACGGATGATATCTCGCTGACCGCGACCTTGGATGTGGTCAGAGCCATTTCCGGCGGCCACGGTCCGCGCCGCGCCACCATGCTGCTGGGTTATGCCGGTTGGGGGCCGGGGCAACTGGATGACGAAGTCGCCAATAATGGCTGGCTCAACTGCCCGCCGACCGAAGATCTGATTTTCGATACGGCGCTCGACACCAAATATGAGCGCGCATTGGCCCTGATGGGTGTCAGCCCTGCAATGCTGTCAGCCGAGGCCGGCCACGCCTGAGCAAATCATCCTGTCAACGGTAGGGATGACGCGCCTCAGGCTTTCTGCTTTTCGGCCTGCCGCTCCTTGAGCAGTCGCAGGACCGAATCGGAACCGATGGGTGCGCCGAACAGATAACTCTGGCCGAAACGGCAGCCCATCTTGGCCAAGGTTTCCGCATCCTCGTCGGTCTCGATGCCTTCAGCCACGACATCCATATCCAGATCCCGCGCCATGCCTATGATCGATTTCAAAAGCACGTTCTTCTTCGGGCTGTGGTCGCAGACCAGCGCCTTGTCGAGCTTGATCGTGTCGAAGGGAAAGCGTGTCAGATAGGCAAGCGAGGAAAAGCCGGTCCCGAAGTCATCGAGTGCAAGGCTGATGCCAGTGCTCTTCAGCTTGTCGAGAACCAGTCGGGCCTGTTCGGGGTTCTGCATCACAACCGATTCGGTCAGTTCCAGCTTGATCCGCTTTGGCTCACATTCGGTCCGCGACAGGATCGAACGCACATCGTTGTAGAGATCGTTGCTGAGCAACTGTGCGCTGGAAAGATTGACCGAGACAAACAGTGGCAGAGTGCCGTTCTGCTTTTCCCACTGCATCAGATCCGTGGTCGTGCGCTCAAGTGCAAAAATGCCAAGCGGCTCGATCAGATCCGACATTTCCGCAATCGGAATGAATTCGGAGGGCGGAATGCTGCCGCGCTTCGGATGGTCCCACCGCATCAAGGCTTCAAAGCCGGCGAGCTCGCCATCTTCCAGATGGATGATCGGTTGATAGACCATCGACATTTCGCGACGTTCGATGGCGCGGCGCAGATCGGTTTCCAGCTGCAGCCGGTCAGTGCCGGCGGTACGGAAGGCAGGTCGGAACGGTTCGACGCGATTGCCGCCCACACGCTTGGCGCGGTACATGGCAAGCTCGGCATCATTCATCAGGCTGGTGGCACTTTCCTGCTGGTCGACCCAGGAGACAAGCCCGATGGACGCCGTCAGCACGATCTCGCGATTGGCAAAATTGATCGGCACCATGATCGCCTTGGAAACGGCATCGGCAAAATCCGCCACCTTGGAGGGATCGCGTTCCGAAACAAGGATCAGACCGAACTGGTCGCCGGAAAGCCTCGCCAGCGTGTCCTGCGGCTTCAACAGACGGCGCAGACGGCGCGTGAGCGCAATCAGGATATTGTCGCCGGCGGCAATGCCAAGCGAATCATTGACCTGCTTGTAGCGGTCGATATCGATCGCCATCACCGTCGGGCGAAAGCCCTCATTGCTTGGCGCAAGCGTCAGCATCGATTGCAGGCGGTCGAGGAACACTTCGCGGTTCGGCAATCCCGTCAGGTTATCGTGCATCGCGTCCTGAAGAAGGCGATCGATCGAATTCTTCTGCTCGGTTGTGTCGATGATCGTGCCGACACAGCGGATCACTTCGCCATTCGATCCGAGAACCGGACGTGCGCGGATTTTCAGCCAGTGAAAATGGCCGTCTTCCGCGCGGATGCGGAATTCGTGGCTAAGACGGCCCTTGCGATGCTCCAGCAGCACGTCGAGCGTGGCGCGGAACCGGTCACGGTCATCGGGATGAAGCCGCGGCAACCAGTTGCGCGCGGCGCCATGCATGGTGCCGGGCGACAGGCCGAGCGGTACCGAAATGTCGGGGCTGGTGACAACCCGGTCGCGCGCCACATCCCAGTCCCAGACGGTATCGCCGGACCCGGTCAGCGCCAGAGACTGACGCTCCAGATCGGAAAACAGCCCCTGTTGATAGGCCCCGCCGGCAAAGGCGTGCTGCATCACGGTAAACCCGATCAGAAGGACGATCAGGACCAGTCCGCCACCCAGAGCCGGCTGTACGATGTCGTTGTCGAGCCGGCCCGTCACGGTCAGCCAGCCACCGAACAGCCACACCAGGATCAGCGCCCAGGTCGGCACCAGAAGGATGGCGCGGTCATAGCGGTTGAAGCCGAGATAGAAGATGAGCCCAATGCCAGCGGTGGCCGTCAGAGCGAAGGAAAGCCGCGCAATGCCCGAGGCAATGGACGGATCGTAGATCGCTACGCCGAACAGAAGCCCAAGCCCCAGCACCCAGGCAAATGTGGCATAGCCCAGATTGACGTGCCAGCGGTTGAGATTGAGATAGGTAAACAGGAAGATCACAAGGCTGGAGGCCAGCGCCACTTCCGCCCCCGCTCGCCAGATCTGCTGATCCGCCATGGAGACGTTGACGAGTTTGCCGAGAAAGCCAAAGTCGACGCAAATATAGGCAAGAACCGCCCAGGCCAGGGCCGCTGCAGCTGGCAGCATGGATGTGCCCTTGACCACGAACAGGATGGTCAGAAACACGGCCAATAGACCGGCAATGCCAAGCACGATACCGCGATAGAGCGTAAATGCGTTGACGGTGTCCTTGTAGGCATTGGGCTCCCACAGATTGATCTGCGGCAGGCTCGGTCCCTCAAGCTCGGCCACGAAGGTCACCACCGAACCAGGGTTCAGGGTAATGCGAAACACATCCGCCTCGTCGCTCGGTAAGCGGTCGAGCGCGAAGCCTTCGGACGGGGTAATCGATATGATCCGTTGCGAGCCGAGATCGGGCCAGAACATCTTGGAATTGGCGAGACGGAAATGCGGCGCGACAATCACGCGCTCCAGCTGTTCTTCCGAAACGTTTGCAAGCGCAAACACAGCCCAGTCGCCCTGGTGATTGTTGGATGTCGCGCGCACCTCGATCCGTCGACGGATGCCGTCGGCACCGGCGGCGGTGGACACCTGGAAAGCCTCGCCCTGATTCGTATAGATCTCGGTGGTCGGCGTCAGGTCCAGCGCCATGTCGTCGCGCGCGATCTTCACCGGCTCCAGCGCGAGGGCAGGCGACAGCGCAAGAGCAAGCCATGCGATCATCATTGCGGCAAGTGTCGTCGCCACCCGGCCGAGCGGTATCGCGTGCTGTGTCAGTGGATTGCTCATTCCGTCGGAAATTTCCCGTTGCCCTCGGCGTCACTGGACAACCGCGAAAAGATCGCATGGTCGCGCCACTGCCCGTTGATTTTCAGATAGTCCCGCAAGATGCCTTCTCGCTGAAACCCGGACTTTTGCAGAAGCCGGATGCTTTTTTCATTGTCCGGAATACAGGCTGCTTCAATCCGGTGCAACTCAAGCTCCCGGAAGATGTAGGGTATTGCGATTCCAAGTGCGGCAAACATATGGCCGCGACCCGAATGTCGCTCCCCCATCCAGTAGCCGATCATGCAGGTTCGGGCCGCACCCCTGCGGATCAGACCGATGGTGAGCCCGCCCAGAAGGACGTTGTCGGATTGCCGGAAGAGAAAAAGAGGAACGGCGCTGCCGGAGGAAAATTCCTGTTCATTACGCAGAACCCGCGCCCGGAAAGAGCGCTCGAACAGGTCGTCCGCACGCCATGCCGGCTCCCAGGGTTGCAGGAAGGACTGGCTTTCGCGCCGCAGTGACTGCCATTGGCGGAAATCGGAATGCCGGGGCAGGCGCAGATGGATGGTGCCATCGCAAAGGTCCGGGAGCTCCGGCTGCCGCGACAGAAACCGAAATACCGATCGTACCATGCCCAAACCCCAGCGCTTCGGGCCTGATGTCTCGCCCGCAGCCAGATCCTAAGTGTCGGTGGCCGGCCTTAGCCGGCAGCCGCCTTTGCCTTGTGCGGCTCAGACAGCGAGCCGACAATGTCGTCCAATGATGCAAGCTTATCCAGCGGTCCGATCGCCGAAAGCGTCGGCACCGTGTCGAAGAACAACCGTCCGGCAAGATCTGTCAAACGCTCGGTGGTGATGCCTTCAAGCCGGTCCATCATCTCCTGATTGGAGATTGGACGACCGTAGAGCATCATTTGCCGGGCAATCTGGCCAGCCCGTGCCGCCGGGCTTTCCTGGCCCATCAGCAACTGTGCACGGATCTGTGCACGCGAACGCTCGATTTCCTGCTGGTCGATCGATTGCGATGCCTTGCGCAGTTCCTCGATGATGACGGGCATCAGTTCCGGCAGGTTTTCGCCGCCGGTGGCTGCATGAACGCCGAAAATGCCGGTATCCGAGAAGCCCCAATGGAAAGCGTAGACCGAATAACAGAGGCCGCGGAACTCACGCACTTCCTGGAAGAGCCGCGACGACATACCGCCACCGAGGATGTTGGCCAGGATCTGCGAGGCGTAGAAATCGCGAACGTGATAGGCCTTGCCCTCGAAACCGAGCAGCACCTGCGCGTCCATGAGGTCGCGCGCCTGACGGGTCTCACCGCCGGTATAGCGTGCCGGTTCATTGACCGGTGAAACTTCCGGCTTGGTCGGGATCGAGGCAAAGCGCTGCTCGACCTGCTTGACGAACTTGTCGTGATCGACAGCGCCGGCCGCGACAACGAACATGCGGTCCGTGGTGTAATTGCGCGCAAGATAGGCGCGGATATCGTCGCTGGTGAAGCCCTTCACGGTGTCCGGCGTACCGAGGATCGGCCGACCGAGCGTCTGCCCGCGATAGGCGACCTCGGAAAAGCTGTCGAAGACCACGTCATCGGGAATATCGTTGGCGGCACCGATTTCCTGCAGGATAACGTGTTTCTCGCGCTGAAGTTCGTCAGCCTCGAAAACCGAATCGGTGAGGATGTCGGCCAGGATATCGACAGCCAGCGGCGTGTCGTTCTTCAACACGCGGGCGTAATAGGCGGTGGTCTCTGTCGAGGTTGCCGCGTTCAGTTCGCCGCCGACATTCTCGATTTCCTCGGCAATCTGCCGGGCACCGCGAGTGCGGGTGCCTTTGAACGCCATATGTTCGAGGAGGTGGGCGATGCCGTGTTCGTTTTCGGTTTCGTCGCGTGAACCGGATTTGATCCAGGTACCGAGAGCAACGCTTTCGAGGTGGGGCATGCTTTCGGTTACGACCGTCAACCCGGACGCAAGCCGGGTACTCTGCACATTCATGTTCCGTCTTTCTGCGTTTCTTTTACCGGGTGCGTACGTTGTCGCCGACAAAGCTTTCGACGGCTTTAAGGTCTGCATCCAGAATTGTGAAACGCTCCTCCCTGTCCATCAGGTCAGCAAGCCACGCCGGCAGGGCCGGGTCAATACCGCTTGCAGCTTTTACTGCCGCGGGGAATTTCGCCGGATGGGCCGTGGCCAGCACGATCATGGGAGTATTGGCCTTTTCGTGCTTCTTGGCAACATGGACACCGACAGCTGTATGCGGGTCGAGCAGATAGCCGGTCTCGGCAAGCGTGTCCTTGATGGTCAGCGCCACGTCCTTTTCCGAGGTCTTGCCGGCGCGGAAAGCCTTGCGGATCACCTTCAAGGCCTCTGGCTTGATTTCGAAGCCGCCGGACTGTTTCAGGCTGGTCATCGCGGCGCGAACTTCTTCCGGCTTACGGTCATTGGCTTCGAACAGAAGACGTTCGAAATTTGACGAAATCTGGATATCCATGGAGGGCGAGGTGGTCGCCTTGACGCCCTTCATCTCGTAGCGACCGGTGCGCATGGTGCGGGCGAGAATGTCGTTTTCGTTGGTCGCAATCACCAGCCTGTCGATCGGCAGTCCCATTTTCTTGGCGACATAACCAGCAAAGATATCGCCGAAATTGCCGGTCGGCACCGTGAACGACACCTTGCGGTCCGGGCTTCCAAGCGAAAGCGCCGACGTGAAGTAATAGACCACCTGCGCCATGATACGCGCCCAGTTGATCGAATTGACCCCGGAAATGCGATATTTGTCGCGGAAGGTGCCGTCGTTGAACATGTCTTTGACGAGGTTCTGGCAATCGTCGAAATTGCCCTTCACCGCGATGGCGTGAACATTCTTCTCGGTTGAACCTGTCATCTGCCGCTGCTGCACAGGCGAGACTTTTTCATGCGGGAAAAGAATGAAAATATCGGTGCGTTCGCGTCCGGCAAAGGCGTCGATGGCGGCGCCGCCCGTATCGCCCGAGGTGGCGCCGACGATCGTTGCGTGCTCATTGCGCTCGGCCAGAACATGATCCATCAGCCGCGCCAGAAGCTGCATGGCCACATCCTTGAACGCCAGCGTGGTGCCGTGGAACAGTTCGAGCACGAAGGAGTTGGCACCCGTCTGCACCAGCGGCACGACGGCTGGATGGCGGAAGGTTGCATAGGCCTCGTTGATCATCGAGCGGAAAGCGTCCTTCTCGATTTCCCCGCCGGTAAAGGGGTAAAGCACTTCGAAGGCGACTTCCTGATAGGTCATGCCGCGCATGGCGCGAATGTCTTTCTTGGAAAGCTCTGGCCATGTCTTTGGAAGGTAAAGACCTCCGTCGCGTGCGAGCCCGGTCAACAGGGCGTCGCGGAAGCCGAGGCTGGGTGCCTCGCCGCGGGTGGAGATGTATTCCATGGCAATGATCCTCGCTCGTAACGGCGGCCCGCCGTCAATCCCTCGATTGGCAAATGAGTGGCAAAGTCGATCCTGGGCGAAGACTGGGACGGGAGTTTGAAAACTGTACCAAAAACGCCCACGAACAGATCGATTTTTTGCCGCGCCGCTGGTATAGACCAATGCCAAGGCCAATGAAAAGGCCTGAGAGCGAAGGATTTGGCCGCATTCGACGGCCTGGAATGCAGAAGGTTGAGTATGGTGTTTCTGAACGTCTCTCGCGGCGTGGCCGCGGCATCGCTGCTGGTAGCCCTTGCTGGCTGCAACACCGACAGCACATTGGATCCCAAGGCCGCCCAGCGGGCAGCTGACGTCGCGGTGGTGCAGACCACATGCCCGGGGATTTCGCTTCGCGATGGAACGGCCTCCTACCGGACCTATGCCAGTGGCGGCAAGGATGACCCGGAAAAGGTGATCTATCAGGCCTCGCTTGCCGACACCACGCGTGCCTGCACCAAGAATGACGCGACGCTCACCATCACCGCCATGGTCCAGGGCCGCATCATCGCCGGCCCCATGGGCAAGGCCGGCAATATCGTCATGCCGATCCGGGTGTCTGTGGTCGATGGCGACAATGTGCTGTATTCAGAACTGACGAAATACGAACAAACGCTGGCCGATCCGGCTGTCGCGACGCAGTTCGTCTTCACCAAGGACGTCAATATTCCGGTTCAGGGTGATCTGAGCGGTCTTGCCCGTGTTTATATCGGCTTCGACGAAGGCAAGTCGAAACAGTAAGCCGGCCGGGGTGGCGCGATCAGATCGCGCCTTCCCATTCTGCCATGGCGGCAATCACCGCCGGCAGGTCCTTCATCCGCGAAATTACCGTTTCCGCACCGGCATCGGTCAGTTTGTCGGCATGCGAGGGATAGGTGTGTGAGGCGCCGGTAAAGCCAATCACGCGCATGCCGGCAGCGCGCGCTGCGTGGATACCATGGACGGAATCCTCAACCACCACGACTTTTGACGGGGACACGTTGAATTTTTCCGCGCCATGCAGAAAAATATCCGGCTTGGGCTTCACCCGGTCTGCGCCCAGATCCTTGGCGGAATAGACATGGTCGCCAAACGCCGCTTTGAGACCAACCTTGGTCAGCATCATGTCGAGACGGCTGGAGCCGGAATTCGAGCAGATGCAGCGCGGGCCTTCGAGCCGTGACAGTGCGTAGAGAACACCCTCGATGATCTTCACCTCGCGCGCCAGTCGCTGATCGAGAAGCTTCTCCGATTTGTCCAGCAGGCTGGCAGACAGCGGAATGTCGATTTCCTTTTCGATCGTCAGAAGAATGTTCTTCCAGGTCATGCCGGCAAAGCGCTCGCCCATTTCTTCCACCGAGATCGGATAGCCGGCATCGTTGAGCAGTCCGGATTCGACCTTGGCTGCAATGATTTCAGAATCGACGAGCACGCCGTCGCAATCGAAAATGGTAAGGTCGAAACCGCTCATGATGATGTCCGTATCTTGGGGTCTGGGAAGGCGGCTTTCCCTACACGATGTCAGGCGAAAGAACAACAAGTGCGCCTGGACAAGACAACATCGCCTCTCGCCATCACCGTCAGACACTTCGGCGGTTACCGAAGCTTCACCGGCAGGTGCCATGCGAAGACAGGGGCAGAAACCATAAAGGAGCCTGCCATGTTGACCTGCATCATCCGCTACGAGATCGATCCTTTTTCCCGCGATCAGTTCGCAACCTACGCCCGCAACTGGGGCGAAGCGATCCCGCGTTGCGGTGCTGATCTGGTCGGCTATTTCGGCCCGCATGAGGGCTCAACCACCACCGCCTACGGCATCTATCACATCGAAAACCTGGCCGCTTACGAGGCCTATCGGACAAGGCTCGCCGCAGATCCGCTCGGCCAGGAAAACTATGCGTTCTCTCGCCGCGAGCGCTTTATCCTCAAAGAGGATAGACTGTTTTTGAAATGCGTTTCCAAGCCCCATGGAGAGTTGCAAAAGCCATGATCGCAGTGATCTTCGAAGTGACGCCGGCAGAGGGCCGGATGGACGCCTATCTCGACATAGCCGCCGGGCTGAAGCGCCAACTGGAAACCATTGACGGCTTTATCTCGGTCGAGCGGTTCCAGAGCCTGAGCCAGCCTGAAAAACTGCTCTCGCTCTCCTTCTTCCGCGATGAAGAGGCGGTAAAGGCCTGGCGCAACACGCAGGAGCACCGCCTTGCCCAATCCGCTGGCAGGGGTGGCGTGTTTTCCGATTACAGGCTGCGTGTCGCCCATGTGCTGAGGGATTATGGATTGGATGAAAGGATGGAAGCGCCAGCCGACAGTCTGGCGCGTCACGGAGTGTGATGCCCTCAACGAGTGGCTGCCGGAGGGGGATAGTTCCGTGGTTTGGCGCCGGCACGTTTCCCGCTTCGACAGGTGCCGAAAATCTGCCATTATCCAGGCGAGGGGGCTTCGGTCATGCTGACACTCGATATGTTGCGCGACATCGTGCTGGCTTTGCCAGACGTCGTCGAAACGAAATCCTGGGACGCTGTGTCCTTCAAGGTCAACAACAAAGCGATCCTGTTCTGGAACCCCACCCATGATTGCCCCGTCTTCAAGGTGCCGTTCGAGGAGCGTGATTTCCTCATCGAGGTAGATCCGGACACGTTCTTCACCACGGACCATCACCGGCCATGGCCGCTGATCCTGGCTCGACCGGAAAAGGTCGATATCGATTGGGTGCGCGCGACGGTAGAGCGCACCTGGCGCAAGCAGGCCAGGAAGGCGACGGTCAGGGCTTATGATACTGTGGCGAACAGAGATCCCTGAACACGGCCATATTCCATCGCCATGTGCCGATTGCAGACATTTTTCTCGACTATTTCGCCAATGACTCTCCATCCTTCAGGGTTTGGTAACCAAGTTCGGTAACCATAACAGCCATCAAGTATCGCGTCCGTGTAAGAGTGAGTATCCGATGGCCTCTGTCTCCCCGATCGCCGAACTGCGTCGTTCGAGTGCACCGTCCTCCTTTATCGACACCATCATCAAGGGTGATTGCGTCGCAGCGCTGGAAGCACTTCCCGCCAATTCCGTGGACGTCATCTTTGCCGATCCACCCTATAACCTTCAGCTGGGCGGTTCGCTGACCCGTCCCGACCAGAGCCATGTCGACGCCGTCGACGATGACTGGGACCAGTTCGCATCCTTTCAGGCCTATGACGCCTTCACCCGCGCCTGGCTTCTCGCTTGCCGCCGCGTGCTCAAGCCAACCGGCACCATCTGGGTGATCGGCTCCTATCACAACATTTTCCGCGTTGGTGCCACGCTGCAGGACCTCAATTTCTGGATCCTCAACGATGTCATCTGGCGCAAGACCAATCCCATGCCGAATTTCAAGGGCCGCCGGTTCCAGAACGCCCATGAAACCATGATCTGGGCCTCTCCCGATCCGAAGACCAAGGGCTATACCTTCAATTACGATGCCATGAAGGCCTCCAATGACGACGTGCAGATGCGCTCCGACTGGCTGTTTCCGATCTGCAATGGCGGCGAACGCCTGAAGGGCGACGATGGCAAGAAGGTTCATCCGACCCAGAAGCCGGAAGCACTGCTGGCCCGTGTCATCATGGCCTCCACCAAGCCCGGCGATCTGATCCTCGATCCCTTCTTCGGTTCGGGCACAACCGGTGCCGTTGCCAAACGCCTCGGTCGCCATTTCGTCGGCATCGAGCGCGAGCAGGATTACATCGATGCGGCTCAGGCCCGCATTGAAGCAGTCGAGCCTCTCGGCAAGGCCGAGTTGACCGTGCTGACCGGCAAGAAGTCCGAGCCGCGCGTTGCCTTCAACACGCTGATCGAAAGCGGTCTGGTGAAGCCCGGTCAGGTTCTGACCGATGCCAAGCGCCGTTACAGCGCCATCATCCGCGCCGACGGTACGATCGCGTCTGGTGGCGATGCCGGCTCCATCCACCGGCTGGGTGCCAAGGTGCAGGGTTTCGATGCCTGCAACGGCTGGACATTCTGGCACTATGAGGACGGCGACGCTCTGCGTCCCATCGACGATCTGAGGTCAGTCATCCGCAGTGAACTGGCAAAGCTGGGATAGGATTGTCCATCATTTGATGGACGGTCCTGACGATCCACCCTTCTTTGCCCGTCTGCCCATCCTTCCTGCGGTTTTAGTACCTTCAGTCCCGCAGGAAGAAATAGACGCCCGGTCCTCGGTTACGAGGTCCGGGCGTCATGTATTCAAGCCAATTCATATAGGAAGACTGGCCAGCCTCGAGCAAGCTGACGCACCTAAATCTCCACCTCAAATTTGGGGTGCGAAATTTGACGGCTCTGTTGGACAAGGCAAAGCAGGCGTTTAACCGGGGCGATCATGCGGTCGCGCTCAAGGCGTTGGCGCGCCTGATGGAACGCGAAAAGCGCAATGCCGATGCCCGCATCCTCACAGCCATGGTGCACGAGAAACTGGGCGACCGCGCTGCGGCCGGACTTTATCTCGCCGGCGCCATCGATCTCGCAAGCGCCCGTCGCCGCGATGTCGCCTTTCGCGCTGCCTCGCATTTTCTGGCCGTCAACGACAACCAGTCGGCCCTTGCTGCGCTGTTGAAATTGCATGCCCATATGGCCAGCGACAGCGACGTCAATCACTCGATCTGCAGTCTTTACCGCGAAGCCGGGCGCTATGCCGAGGCCTTGCCCTTTGCCCGGCATCTGGCTGATCATGGCAGCAGTGCCGGCAATTTCCTCAATGCCGGCATCGTCCTCTCAGGACTTGGCCACTATGAGGAAGCCTATCCGGCACTTTTGAAAGCCTATGCTGCCAATCCCACCGAGCGGCTGGCTTTGAGCGAATTGTTCTGGTGCGCTGCCAATCTTTGCGATTTTTCGCTCTCAGCGACGCTTCAGTCCGAGCTGGAAGCGGCCTATGCCCGCGAGGGCGACCAGGCCGACATCCGCGAAAATGCCTTTCGTGCGCTCACATGGTCCGGCGATGAAGCCTATCACGCACTGTGCGCCCGCCGCACGGCGCAGGTTCTGTTGCCTCAACTGTCACCGCACCGTCCGCAGCCACGCAAGCGCACCCCCGAAGAACCGCTTCGCATCGGCTATGTCTCGGCGGATTTTTGTGAGCACGCAACCATGGCGCTGTTTGCAGGCGTTCTGGAAGCCCATGATCGCGACCGCTTCCAGATCTACGGTATCTGCCACACGCCGCAACAGGCGCGAACCGGCAATCATCGCGCACGGTTTCTCGCAAGTGTCGACCACTATATCGATATTCTGGACCTCGACGATCAGGCCGCAGCCGAGTTAATTCGCACCCTCGAACTCGATATCCTGGTCGATCTGAAGGGCTTCACCCAATCGAGCCGCCTTGGCATTTTCAGCCGTCGTCCCGCACCCGTTGCCATAACCTATCTCGGCTTTCCCGGCAGCGTGCCCGGTGCCGGCATCGACTATGCGCTGACCGATGCCGTGGTCACACCTGCCGCAAGCGAGCTGCATTACGAAGAAAGACTGCTGCGGCTTGATCCCTGCTATCAGTCGAACGACGATCGCCGTCCTCCGGTCGCGCGAACCGGCAACCGCGCGGCACACGGTCTGCCAAAGGATGCGATTGTCTTCTGTTCCTTCAATCAAACGCAGAAAATTCGTGGGCCGGTCTTTGCCGCCTGGATGCAGATTTTATCTGCCGTCGATGGATCGGTATTGTGGTTGCTCGACCATCAGGGCCTTGCCCGCACCAATCTGGAAAAGGCGGCAAGTGATGCAGGTGTCGATCCGAACCGTCTGATCTTCGCACCCAAAATGCCGATGACCGATCATCTGGCCCGCCTCGCCGAGGCGGATATCGCCCTCGATACCGCCCCCTATAACGGCCACACCACCACATCCGACGCCCTTTGGTGCGGCGTGCCAGTGCTCACATGGCATGGCTCAAGCTTTGCCAGCCGCGTCTCGGAAAGCCTGCTGCGTGCGGTCGGCCTGCCGGAACTGGTGGCAACAGATATTCAAGAATTCGTCCGCCTGGCGGTCGAACTGGCGCAGGATAAGGACCGCCATATCCGCCTGCGCCAGACCCTTTTGGAGGCGCGTAAATCCGCAGCCCTCTTCGATACCAAAGCGCTCACACGTCAGATCGAAGCGCATTATGAGGCGGTGACACGCGAACCCGCCGGCGCCTGAGCGTCAACGGGTTCGTTTCCGATCCGATTTCAGACGTCCACCCCATGGGCGGCGAGATCGGAGCGCAGCTTGTCAGCCCCGGTAAAATGCACTGCGTACCATCCGGCAGCCTTGGCACCCTCTACATTGGCGAGCGAATCGTCGATGAAAATGCTCCTGGACGGATCAAGGCCGAAGCTCTTGGCATGGGTCTCGTAGATGGCGATATCCGGCTTGATCAGCCCGACCTCGGCAGAAACCGTGACGCCGCGCGGGCGGTCGAGGAAGGGAAACATACCGCGGGCCTCACGAAACGTGTCGGCGGCGAAATTGGTGAGCATCGTCACATCGCGTCCGTCTTCGATCAGGCCAAGCATGATCGCGACACTGTCTTCATAGGCATGCGGCACCATTTCGCGCCAGTACTGCCGAAAGGCACGAATTTGCTCGGCGCGCTCGGGATGGTCGGCAATCAGCAGCGCTTCCGCTTCGGCCCAGTCACGACCGCGGTCCTGTTCGACATTCCATTCATGGGTGCAGACATTGTCGAAGAACCATTGCCGTTCGCTCTCATCGGGAATGATCCGGGAAAAGGGCAGGTTGGGATCGTAATGGATCAGAACCTTGCCGATGTCGAAAACGATATGCTGAATGTCTGCGGCCATGAATCATTTGCTCCGTGTTGGAAATGCGTGCGGCATAGCCTGCATGATTATCTTTTTCATGACGGTGGGCAGCGCTTGCTGTTCAAGATTTGCAACCGGCTCCCACCAGCCGTTATCGGCGGGTGCTTTGTCAACGTCGGCGCAATAGACACTCAGCCGCAATTCGAAATGTGTGAAGATATGCGTGACCACCCCTTTGGCCTGCCAGTCGGCGGGGAAGGGGGCGTGCTCGATCCCGGTTCCGCCATCTTGCCGTGAAGTCCACTCGGTTGTCGGAACCTCGGTCATGCCTCCCAGAAGACCGCTTGCCACACGCCGTCTCAGCAAAACACGGTCCTCATGTAGCGCCACATAAGCAGCACCCAAGCGAACAGGCTTTTCCTTTTTGGCAGCCTTGACCGGAAAGCGCTCCGGATCATCCTTCAGAAGCGCCAGACAGTGGGCGTTGAAAGGACAAAGAGAACAGGCGGGTCTCTTCGGCGTACAGATCGTTGCTCCCAGATCCATCATCGCCTGGGCAAAATCGCCGGGCCTCGATGCCGGTGTCATGGTCGCAACATGTGCCTTCATCACCGGCTTGGAGCCTGGAAGCGGGGCGTCGATCGCGTGAAGCCTGGAAATCACCCGCTCGACATTGCCATCCATCACGGCCGCTTGGCGGTCAAAGGCGATGGCGGCGATGGCGGCTGAGGTATAGTCGCCGATCCCCGGAAGCGCTTTCAAGCCCTCTTCGCTATCGGGAAAGATCCCGCCATGCTCGGTCGCCACCACTTCCGCACATTTCTTCAGATTGCGCGCACGAGCGTAATAGCCAAGTCCCGCCCAGGCGGCCATGACGTCGTCCACCGGGGCGTCCGCCAGATCCTTGACCGTGGGCCAGCGACTGAGAAATATCTGGAAATAGCTTTTGACCGCCTGCACGGTGGTCTGCTGCAACATCACCTCGGAAAGCCAGATATGGTAGGGATCGGCCACCACGCCATGCTTGCGCATCGACGGCGATACCCGCCAGGGCAATTCCCGGTGGTGGCGGTCGTACCAGGCGAGAAGCGCCATGGCCTCGGCGTTTTCGGGGATATTGTGTGTCATCATTTGCCGCATATGGGGAAAGTGCCGTATATCTGGACAAATCAGTCGCTGTAATCAAGGCGAGAAGCGTAAGGCACATGCCGGTCCATGAAAAAACAACAGCCATGAAGAAACCACGCAGAGGCGCGTTCCAGATTGCCGAACTCGCCAACGGTATCATCGATCCCGTCCTCTCCCGCCGTGCAGGTATCACCACGGCGCTGCTTGGTTCGTGGGAAGATATTGCCGGCGAGAACTTTGCCGATTGCACCCGTCCGGAAAAGATCACCTGGCCGCGCCACAACGATTTCAACGAGGCTGGCGGTCACCGCCCCGGCGTGCTGGTGGTTGCCTGCGAGGGTGCCCGTGCCCTGTTCCTCAATCACGCGCAGGGCGAATTGATCGATCGTATCAACGGTTTTTTCGGCTATCCCGCCATTGCCCAGATCCGCATCGTGCAAAAGCCGGTATCGCAATCCTACAACCATCGCCGCAAATTGCGCCCGCTGGAGGGCGAAAGGGCAAGAAGGCTGGAAGCCATGCTGGACGGAATTGAAAGTGAAACGCTGAAATCGGCAATCCGAAAACTCGGGACCGGCGTGCTTTCTTCCGCCAAGCGTAAATAAGCGCGCGGTAACATGGAAGAAATTTAATGATTGCGACCTTTTCTTCTCACAATTCTTTGATGAAAGTGGCGACCAACCGCCTTGTTTGCGGCCAATGGCCGATATAACGAATTGGCAGACCCGAAATTCATAATTGCAGGATAGACCGATGGCTAATCTTGAACTCACCACCACCAGGCGCCTCCTTCTGGGCGGCATCGCCGTCGGTGCTCTTTCCGTAGGCCTTGCTTCTTGCAGCGACGAGAAGGCGCCCAATGCCCTTGCCAATGCATCAGATAGCGCCAAGGACGGTGTTGACCCGGTAACGACGGCTGCCACAAGCAGCACGGAAATTCCAAAATCCGACCGCGATGTCGATATGGCCGACGTGCTCAAGCCCGGCCCGCTGCCGGAAATGACCATGGGCGACGCAAATGCACCGGTAAAGATCGTCGAATACATGTCGATGACCTGCCCGCATTGCGCCCATTTCCATGAAACGACGCTTGAACCGATCAAGACCAAATACATCGACACCGGCAAGGTCTATTTCGTCATTCGCGAATTCCCCTTCGATCCTGCGGCAACCGCCGCCTTCATGCTCGCGCGCTGCGCGCCGGAAGGTCAGCAGCTTCCTTTCATCTCGATGTTCATGAAGCAGCAGCGCGCCTGGGCGGCTCCGTCCGACGGCGATGTGCGCGGTGCGATGCTGCAATTGTCGAAACTGGCAGGTTTTACACAGGAGAGCTTCGAAGCCTGCTTGACGAACCAGAAGCTAGCCGCTGATGTGACGGCTATCAGGGACCGCGGTGCGAAGGATTTCGGCGTGAATGCCACACCGACCTTCTTCATCAACGGCAAGACCTATTCTGGAGACATGTCGGTTGAATCCATGTCGGCGCTTATCGACAGCATGCTCTAACCAACGCTCCGTTGCGAGAACGGGCGGCGGGCGGACCCGTGCGCCCGTTTTTTTGTGTTTTTCCGCCCCCGCAATGGGGATGTATCGGAAGCCGCTGGACCGGCTTTCGCACGCCTCGTCTGAGCTCTTCAGCCTCCTTCTCACCGTCGCGGACAAGACGAGGTCGGTGTCATGAGGTTTACCAAGCTCAGGCTGCAGGGCTTCAAGTCTTTCGTCGAACCGTCCGAATTCATCATCGAACGCGGCCTGACCGGCGTTGTCGGGCCCAATGGCTGCGGCAAGTCCAATCTTGTCGAGGCCCTGCGCTGGGTGATGGGCGAGAATTCCTACAAGAACATGCGCGCGTCCGGCATGGACGACGTGATCTTTTCCGGGTCAGGCAACAGGCCCGCTCGCAATTCGGCGGAGGTCGGCCTTTATCTCGACAATTCCGACCGCACCGCACCAGCGGCCTTCAACGATCAGGATGAGATTCAGGTCACCCGCCGGATCGAGCGTGAGAATGGTTCGGTCTATCGCATCAATGGCAAGGAAGCCCGTGCCAAGGATGTGCAGCTTCTGTTTGCCGATGCCTCCACCGGTGCCCGTTCGCCTTCCATGGTGGGGCAGGGCCGGATCGGCGAACTCATTCAGGCAAAGCCTCAGGCCCGTCGGCAATTGCTGGAAGAGGCAGCCGGGATTTCCGGCCTGCATTCGCGTCGCCATGAGGCCGAGCTTCGTCTGCGTGCCGCCGAAACCAACCTCGAGCGGCTTGAAGACATCACTGTTCAGTTGGAAAGCCAGATCGAGAGCCTGAAACGTCAGGCCCGCCAGGCCAACCGCTTCAAGGCACTGTCTGCCGATATCCGTGCCCGCGAGGCCATGCTGTTGTATATCCGCTGGCTGCAGGCCAAGGACGCCGAGGCCGAGGCGGAAACCGCGCTCAATCAGGCAACCGCCATCGTTGCCGAAAAGGCGCAGATCCAGATGGAAGCCGCCAAGGCACAGGCCATCTCCAGCCTCAAGATGCCGGAATTGCGCGACGCCGAAGTGGCCGCTGCCGCAACCTTGCAGCGCCTTCAGATCGCCCGCTCGCAGCTGGACGAAGAGGCGAACCGTATCCTCAAACGTCGCGACGAACTGACCCGTCGGCTGGCCCAGCTGGATGAGGATATTCGGCGCGAGGAACGGCTGACCGCCGACAATACCGAGGTGCTCAACCGTCTTGCCGAGGAAGAGGCGGAACTGGAAGAGATCCTTTCCGATTCCGGGCGCCAGTCGGAAGAAACAAGGGCTGCTTTCGAAGCAGCCGCCGCCGATCTCGCAGAGGCGGAAAAACGCTTTTCAATTCTGACTGCAGAGCGTGCAGAAGCCTCTGCCGGGCGCAATGCGCTGGAACGGAGCATCCGTGATCTGGCCGAGCGCCGCCAGCGTCTCGAGCGTCAGGCAGAGGAGGCGGGCCGCGAGATCGATACGATCGCAGCGCGTATGGCCGAACTGCCCGACCCCTCGGAAAAGCAGGAACTGGTCGAGGCCGCCGAAGTCGCCATTGAGGATCTGGAAGTCCAGATGGCCGAGGCCGAGGAAGCGGTATCCGCCGCTCGCCGCGCCGAAGCCGATCTGCGCCAACCATTGGAAGTGGCACGCTCCAGGGTCAATGCACTGGAAACCGAAGCCCGCACGATCCAGAAAATGCTGGCAAGCGGTGCGACCTCGGGTGAGTTTTCACCGATCGCCGATGCGCTGACCGTCGACCGCGGCTTCGAGACGGCGCTGGGGGCGGCACTGGGCGACGATCTGGATTCCCCGCTGGACGAGCGCGCCCCCGCCCACTGGACCGAAACTAGTTCCGGCGATAGCGACCCGGGCTTGCCGGAGGGTGTTTCTCCGTTGATCGGCCATGTTCAGGCACCCGACGCGCTCCACCGCCGCCTGCGTCAGGTCGGGCTGGTCGATGCCGCCGAGGCTGCAACACTGATGAAACGGCTGCGGCCAGGCCAGCGGTTGGTGACGCGCGATGGCGCCGTCTATCGCTGGGACGGTCATGTGACGGGCTCGGAAGCCCCGAGTGCGGCAGCGCTGCGTCTGGCCCAGAAAAACCGTCTGGCCGAGCTTGAGGCTGAAAGCGAAGAAGCCCGCGACATGATGGCGGAGGCGGAGGATAACCTTGCAAGTGCCGGCGAGGGCATTCGCATTGCCGAAGCGCGTATGGCCGAGAGCCGCGAAGGCCAGCGCATCGCCATCCGCCAGTTGGCCGAAGCCCGCGAGGCATTGGCCGCTGCAGAGCGCGCATCCGGTGATCTGGTTCGCCGCCGCGATGTCATCAATGAAGCCCGAAACAGCCTGAGCGGCCAGCTGGAAGATCTCGCCATCAACGAGGAAGACGCCCGCATTGCCCTTGAGGATGCGCCCGATCTATCCGACCTGGACGAAAAATTGCGCGAGGAACAGGCCTCTGTTGCCACCCTTCGCGGTGTGCTGGCCGAAGCGCGGGCCGTGCATGAAAGCCTGAATCGCGAAAACGAACAGCGCCAGCGCCGCATTCTGTCGATCCGGCAGGAGCGCTCGACCTGGCAGGCACGCGCCGCCAGTGCCGAGGCCCAGATCGCAACCTTGAGAGAGCGCGATGCCGAGGCCCGCGACGAACTTGCCGAGCTGGAACTGGCACCTGACGAGTTCGACGACAAGCGCCGCATGCTGATGACCGAATTGCAAAAGGCCGAGGGCGAACGCAAGGCAGCCGCAGACCGCCTGGCCGAGGCCGAAACCCGCCAGCGTGAAGCCGATCACAAGGCGGCAACGGCTCTGTCGGAACTGGCCGAAAGTCGCGAGCGTCGTGGCCGCGCCGAGGAGCGGCTGGTATCGGCCCGCGATCGCCGCAAGGAAGGCGAGGCCCGCATTCAGGAAACGCTCAATGTTCAGGCGCATGAGGCCTTGCGTCTGACCGGGATGAAGGATGCCTCCGACATTGCCGACCTGCGCGATGTCGAACGCGATCTCGACCGGCTGCGCATGGAGCGCGAGCGTCTGGGCGCGGTCAATCTGCGCGCCGAAGAAGAACAGCAGGAATTGTCGGATCAACTGAGTGCCCTGATCAAGGAGCGCGACGATATCATCGATGCCATCCGCAAGCTGCGCGGCGCGATCCAGAACCTCAACAAGGAGGGCCGCGAACGGCTGCTGGCCGCCTTCGATGTCGTCAACGCCCAGTTCCAGCGCCTGTTTACTCATCTCTTCAACGGCGGGACCGCAGAGCTTCAGCTGATTGAAAGCGACGATCCGTTGGAAGCTGGCCTCGAAATCCTCGCCCGCCCGCCCGGCAAGAAGCCGCAGACCATGACACTGTTGTCCGGTGGCGAGCAGGCGCTGACAGCCATGGCGCTGATCTTTGCCGTGTTCCTCACCAATCCGGCCCCGATCTGTGTGCTGGACGAGGTGGACGCCCCTCTCGACGACCACAATGTGGAGCGCTACTGCAATCTGATGGACGAAATGGCGGCCTCGACCGAAACCCGCTTCGTCATCATTACCCACAACCCCATCACCATGGCGCGCATGAACCGCCTCTTCGGCGTAACCATGGCCGAGCAGGGTGTGTCGCAACTGGTGTCAGTCGATTTGCAGACAGCAGAGCAACTCCGCGAGCGCGATCTGGTGTGAAGCCTCAGCTCAGGCAGCCAGGCTCAACCGATCGCGACCACTGTGCTTGGAAGCGTAGAGCGCTGCATCGGCACGGGCAAAGACGGATTCGACTGTATCGCCCGCCATGATTTCTGAAATGCCGGCAGACGTGGTGTAGGTGAAGCTGGCATCTTGCGCCAGCGGGTGACTTTCCCGCACGGATTTCAGCACCCGGGAAATCATGCCGCTGCTTTGCTCCAGACTGGTGTCTGGCAAGATCAGCATGAACTCCTCTCCGCCCACGCGTCCGAAAATATCGGTTCGGCGGATATGCTGCTGCACCGTGCGGGCAAAATGCACGATCAGGGCGTCACCGGCCTGATGACCATAGTCATCGTTGACCTGCTTGAAATAGTCGATATCGAAGAGGCATACACAGCCGCCACCGGTTTGACCGCCACTATTTCCCGCCAGCACATTGTCGAGCTGTTCCATGATGTGGCGACGGTTGGATATACCGGTCAGATCATCGGTTTGCGAGGCGCGTCGGGCAAAGTCGCGGGTCTGGCGCAATTCCCGCTCATCCATGCGTAACTCAGTGATGTCGACGCCGGTCATCAACAGCCAGCCATCTTCCCGCAGGCTTTCGACCACCCAGATCCATCGGCCGTCAACCAGATCGACCTCAAAGCCGCGTTTTGTGGATTTTCCCCGGCGTGTAAATGCAGTTGCCAGCCAGGATTCAATATTGGGATCTTTGATCACGGGGCCGCGCTTTGCGGCGTGGTTTCGGCGCATGATATCCGCCCAGACGATGCTCTCTCCCTCGTCGACGAAGTAGGCATCCCGAAAGGCGGTATTGCAGTACTGCAGGCGATCGTCCGCGTCGAAGGCGGCCGTGATCACGCTGGCGCCGTCTTGCAGGTGCAACAGTTCGTCTGCGATGGACCGCATCCCGCCTTGGCTCCATGTGTCAATTCGAATGAACTTATAAGTATCCCACGCGAAGCTGAAAATTGCCTGAAGCAATTGCCTAAACTTTTCCCCATTGGCCGCCCGGATTTGATTTTATCGCTCACCTCGGACAAAACACTTATTATGGTCCGTCTCCGACGGTCGGAACTACACGGGTTTTAGCTATGCGTTTTCTAATTTTTATCGCAACAGTCGTTATTTTCGCGACATCTGCCCAGGCGCAGGACAATCTCTCCGGTCGGTTTTTATTCCGCGTCGTCGAGCAATCGGAAGTCTATGCCGATACGCTTTCGGCCCTGATCAAGGGTCGCGGCGATATTCCAAACTGGGTGCGCAACATGGTCTCGCGCGGCGGTTATGTCGCCATGGGGTCGAGCCGTGAAACCGTCGATGGCAAGCCGATGGAGCGCTTCATGGCGTGCCAGGCAGGCCATTGCCCGGATAGCCAGCTGCATGTGCTGTTTTCGGCTGACGGCAAGCACGCTGTCATGCGCGTCGTCGACAAGGACAAGGGTGAAGTTTTCCTCGGCGATCCGAGCGATGCTGAAAAGGCCGCGCTGATTGCACCCGATGACTGAAGCGGAGGCCTTTTCGCTGGTTTCGATGAAGGAGGCAAGGCGGCGCCGGAAACAGTCATGCTGCAGCGCAATAAAATCTTGGCTGTCACCGTTCCCAAGCCGTCACAATTCATATAAACATTAGGAAATAAAGGCATTTCGGGTGGAGCAAGGGAATGACGAAGTGGGTCTACACGTTCGGCGGCGGTAAAGCCGAAGGCCGGGCGGTTGATCGCGAATTTCTGGGGGGAAAGGGTGCCAATCTGGCGGAAATGGCGGCACTGGGTCTACCGGTTCCTCCCGGTTTGACCATCGTCACGGATGCATGCGCCTATTACTACAAGAATGATCGCGCATTGCCCGATGGCTTGAAGGCGCAGGTGCTGGAAGGCTTGAAGGGTATCGAGGCCGAGACCGGTCGCCGCTTCGGCCATGACAAAGATCCGCTGCTGCTCTCGGTTCGCTCCGGTGCCCGCTCCTCCATGCCCGGCATGATGGATACGGTCCTCAATCTCGGTCTCAACGATGAAACGGTGCAGGCGCTGGGTCATTCGTCTGGCGACGCCCGTTTTGCCTGGGATAGCTACCGCCGATTCATCCAGATGTATGGTGATGTGGTGATGGGCCTCGACCATGTCGTTTTCGAGGAAATTCTCGACCACGAAAAGGCCATGCTCGGTCACGATAGCGATACCGAGCTCACTGCCGTCGATTGGCAGCACGTGATCACGCTCTACAAGGAAGCGATTGAAGAGGGTCTGGGCGAAAGCTTTCCCCAGGACCCCTATGATCAGCTCTGGCGCGCCATCGCAGCCGTCTTTGCAAGCTGGATGAACCCGCGTGCCGCAACCTACCGGATATTGCACAAAATTCCCGGCGAATGGGGCACCGCCGTCAATGTCCAGGCCATGGTCTTCGGCAATCTCGGCTCGACTTCTGCGACGGGCGTTGCCTTTACCCGCAATCCTTCGACGGGCGAAAAATCGCTCTATGGCGAATTCCTGATCAATGCCCAGGGCGAGGATGTCGTGTCCGGCATCCGCACGCCGCAATCCTTGACGGAGGAGGGCAGGCTTTCGGCCGTGTCGGAAAAGCCATCGCTGGAAAAGGCCATGCCAGAGGCCTTTGCCGAATTCACCGGCATCTGCACCCGTCTGGAAAGCCATTACCGCGACATGCAGGATCTGGAATTTACCATAGAGCGCGGCAAGCTGTGGATGTTGCAGGCCCGCTCCGGAAAGCGCACCACCAAGGCTGCCATGAAGATTGCCGTCGACATGGTGGCTGAAGGCGTGATCACGGAAGATGAGGCGGTCGCGCGCATTGAGCCATCTTCGCTGGATCAGCTTCTCCATCCGACAATCGATCCACGCGTCGAGCGCCATGTGATTGGCTCCGGACTGCCGGCATCGCCAGGTGCTGCCACCGGCGAGATCGTCTTTACCGCGGAAGAAGCCGTTCTGGCCGAAGAAGAAGGCCGCAAATGCATTCTGGTGCGCGTCGAAACCTCGCCTGAGGATATTCATGGCATGCATGCCGCCGAAGGTATCCTCACCACCCGTGGCGGCATGACCAGCCATGCGGCTGTCGTCGCACGCGGTATGGGCATTCCCTGCGTGGCCGGCGCAGGGACCATGCGCGCCGATTTGCGCAACGAGGTGTTGATCGGCATAGGCGTGACGCTGAAAAAGGGCGATATCATCACCATCGATGGCTCGTCCGGTCAGGTGCTCAAGGGCCATGTGCCCATGCTCCAGCCGGAACTGTCGGGCGATTTCGCCAAGCTGATGGAATGGGCCGACAAGACACGCCGCATGACGGTGCGCACCAATGCCGATACGCCGGGCGATGCCCGGGCCGCGCGCTCTTTCGGAGCCGAAGGCATCGGCCTTTGCCGCACCGAACACATGTTCTTCGAGGGCGAGCGCATTCAGGTGATGCGCGAGATGATCCTGGCGGAAGACGAACGGGGCAGGCGTGCGGCCCTCGACAAGCTGCTCCCCATGCAGCGTTCGGATTTCACCGAACTCTTTTCCATCATGCATGGCCTGCCGGTCACGATCCGCCTGCTCGATCCGCCGCTCCATGAATTCCTGCCGAAAACGGACGCGGAAATCGAGGAAGTGGCAGCGGCCATGGGCATCGACGTTGCGTTCATGCGCCGCCGCATGGACGCGCTGCATGAGTTCAATCCCATGCTCGGGCATCGCGGCTGCCGACTGGCGATTTCCTATCCTGAAATCGCCGAAATGCAGGCCCGCGCTATTTTCCAGGCAGCGGTTGCTGCTGCCCGTGAGACCGGTGCGCCCGTGGTGCCGGAAGTCATGGTCCCACTGGTGGGACTGAAGTCGGAACTCGATTATGTGAAGACGGTGATCGACCGCATTGCAAACGAAGTCATGGACGAAGCCGGGCTCTCCATCTCCTATCTCGTCGGCACCATGATCGAATTGCCAAGAGCGGCCCTGCGCGCCCATGTGATTGCCGAAGCCGCCGAATTTTTCTCGTTCGGCACCAATGATCTGACCCAGACCACATTCGGTATTTCCAGAGACGACGCCTCTGCCTTCATCACCACCTATCAGAAAAAGGGGGTGATCGAGCATGATCCCTTCATCTCGCTCGATTTTGACGGTGTGGGTGAACTGATCCGGATCGCGGCCGAGCGTGGACGCCAGACACGGCCCGACATGAAGCTCGGCATCTGCGGAGAACATGGCGGCGACCCGGCCTCGATCCATTTCTGCGAGAGCGCCGGCCTCGATTATGTGTCCTGCTCCCCCTTCCGCGTGCCGATCGCCAGACTTGCTGCAGCGCAGGCAGCCATCGAGGCAAGGAAAGCGGGCGAAGGAGCGGTCAGACGGTAGGCGCGGTCCGCAGCATGGAGGGCCGGGCGGACATTTCCGTCCACCAGTCTTGCAGTGCCGGATAGTCGCCGATCAGCTTCTTGCCGTCCTTTGCCATCAGGAAATAGTCGAATATCGGCGCACAATAGAGATCGCCAAGCGACAGCGTGTCTCCCAGCAGCCAGGGGCCGTTTTGCTTGAAGCCTGAAAGCGCGCTCAACACCTGTCGCGATATCTCCAGCGATGCCGCAAACCTGGCCTCGTCCATCGGCTGACCATTGGTTGGCTTTTCGACCTGCTCGACAAATACACCCCAGACCATATGCATATAGGCATAGTTGTCGGCGATGCTGATGATCTGATTGCAGCGTGCCCGTGTCTCCGCGTCCTTCGGCTGCAACGCCTGCCCCTCGAAGGCCTCGTCTATATAGCGCGTAATCGCCCCGGTCTCATAAAGCCGGAAACCGCCATGGTCGAAGGCCGGGATGCGGGCGAAGGGATGGCGCGCGAGGTAATCTGCAGATGGCCCCCCTTCGGCAAAGATATCGACGGGCACGAGTTCGTAGTCTGCGCCCTTTTCCTCGAGCGCCAGCCGCGCAATGCGCACATAAACGCTATAGTCCGCGCCAAACAACCTGATATCCGTTCCCATGCTTTTGTCCTTGCGCCGTCGGCGCGGTTGCCGATCCTGATCGAAGAAAGCCGATCCTTGCAGCTTGGCGAGGAGGCTGCAATGATGACATAAGCTCGGCTTTGTGAAATAGCCGCATCATGTGAAATAAAGAGCAGTTCGTGGACATCCGGACTGGCTGAATGAATGGCAAGCCGGAAGAACAGTCAGCAACAGATCGCTTCCGTCGACAACACGGATGCACAATCAGCGTCAGCGCTTTCCCGCGCCGAGCGCCGCCGCCTTTCGCGTGAAGGCGTTGCGCAACTTGAGGCACCGAAAGCCGGATGGCCGCGCATCCGTGCCATCATGCAGACGTCGACCTTCCGCTTTGCCGCTGCATTCTTCGCAGCGGGGCTGCTGATCGTCTTTTTCTCCCAGGTGCTGCCGCATGATTACGGCTTTCTCGAACTGGGCTGGCTGTTCACGCTCTCCGTCTACGATCTGGTTCTGGCCATGCTCGGCCTTTCCGTGGCCGTCGCCATGGCCGGGACCGCGCGTCGCGCCGCCATGATCGTCGTGGTCTTTGCCGCCGTCATGTTGCCCATGCTGCTCGTCTTCGACCCGATTTTTACGGTCATCCGGGAATCGCCCTTGGGGCAGGTCCTGTTCCTGGTTGCACCTGCCGCCGTGTTCTGTTCCGGCGCGGTGCTCTGGCTGCCGGGCAAATGGCGTGACCATGCAGCCATTCTCGCATCCGCCATCGTCTCCTTGTCGCTTGCACTCTTCATCGGGCTCGATGATCTCGGCGTCGGTATTGCCGATTTTGCCTCAGGCGCGTTTTTCTGCGCTCTCTGGCTCATCATCGCGCCGGCATTGCTGCTTCGCCCTTTCAGGGGCGCATGGCTCACTATTCCGGCCCGCATTATCGGCAGCTGGCTGATCGTGATTTCCATGATAGTCACCGCCTCGCTTTACGTGCCGGACTTCCAGATTGCACCGCAAGTGCCTGCAATGGGTGACAATGCCGAACAGATCCTGCCCGGTGTCGGCGTTCAGTCTGAGGGCGGTGGCACCATGATCCAGGTCGATCCTTCCGCTGGCGAGCCGTAGGCAGCGAAGTCGCAATTGCGCGATGGATCGTCTTGTCGCATCGCCGCTGCGCCGATAAACAGTAAGGCGAGCCGCTTCGGCGACCCTGTGAGCATATGGATCCTTCATGTCAGTCCGCTACGACCGCCCGGTTTCCGTCTCGGCCCGTCTCGCCGGTCAGTTCGGTGTCTTTTCCATCACCATGCTCGTTGTCGTTTTTCTGTGGCATCGTTTTGGCCCCCTGACAGATCCGGATTTTGTCGGCCTTATACTTGTTGCGGCCATACCGGCGGCATTCGCGGTGCCGCTGGCCATCATCGGCCTTTGCCAGTTGTGGTATTCCGGCGCTTTTGGCGGCCTCAAGGCGGCACGTGGGCTGATCCTCGGCCTGTTTCCACTCGCACTCGTCGGCTTTGCCGCTTACCGCTACATCGTTTTGCCGCCGATCTATGATGTGTCCACCGATCTGGTGGAGCCACCGCGCTGGATCGTGACGCCCGATGCAGCGCAGAAATGGTTGCCCGACCGCCCCGAAATCACGCCGCAGATGCGCGAGGCGCAATTGATCGCCTATCCGGCCCTCAACGGTCGACGCTATGAAGGCGCGCTGGACCGCGTTTATGAGGCGGTACTGAAGGTTGCCCAGCAAAACGGCTTCAAGGTTATGGAAAGTCTGGGCGAGGAATATGCCGCGCCGGAACTCACACCCGAACAGGAAAAAGACCTGGAAGCTTCCGTCGAAGCGCCGGGCGGCGCCGTGGCGCCCGATGTCGGCCCGGTACCATCGCCGCGCCCCGAACCGGCGCCGCCGGGCGTGGAATCTCCGCTCAATCCACCGGGTATCGTGCGTCTGCAGGTCGATACACGCAGTTTCTTCTTCGGCTTTCCCTTCGATGCGGTGATCCGGCTGCGCGAGGAAGCGGAAACGACACTGGTGGATATCCGCGTGGCCAGCCGCTACGGGCCGCATGATCTGGGCTTCAGTGCCGAGATCGCCCAGCGCTTTCTTCACGCTCTCGATGCCGAATTGCTGGGGATCGCCGGCGGTTGATGGTGCGCTCAAGCCGGGTGGTAGTCGCCGTCAAGTCTAGGCGGTCCGTCGGTCGTGATCGCGCCTTTTTCCACCAGATCCTCGATATGAGCCAGAACCGAGAGCGCTGCTGCGCCATGCAGCTTGGGACTGGTCGTGGCGTAGATCACCTTCACCATGTCGGCGATCTTGCGGTCACCCGCCTTGATCCGCTCCAGGATCGCACGTTCGCGCATGCGCCGGTGCGTGCGAAGGCCGCGCAGGAATGCCGAGGGCTGTTTGACTGGCCCGCCATGGCCTGGAAAATAGATCCGGTCCTCGCGCGCCAGCAGTTGCTCGAGCGACGCCATGTAATCGCTCATCGAACCGTCGGGCGGCGCAACGATGGATGTTGCCCAGGCCATCACATGATCTGCGGAAAAAAGAATGCCGCTATCGGCAAGCGCAAAGGCTGCATGATTGGCGGTATGTCCGGGCGTCAGCACGGTCTCCAATGTCCACCCGTCGCCCTCGACCCTGTCGCCGTGCTGGAGCGTGATATCCGGCATGAATAGCGTATCCGAGCTTTCCCCAAAGGGATTGCTTTCGCCGTCATGCAGAACGCGCGATGCGCGGTGCGGACCTTCGGCCACAATCACGGCACCCGTTGCAGCCTTCAACCTCCCCGCCAGCGGCGAATGGTCCTTATGGGTATGGCTCACGGCAATATGGGTTACTTCCCGTCCCTCCAAAGCCGCCATCAGCGCCTGAAAATGGGCATCGTCGTCCGGGCCAGGGTCGATCACCGCCACCGACCTGTCGCCGACGATATAGCTGTTGGTACCGTGAAAAGTGAAGGGGGAGGGATTGTTGACCGTGATGCGCTGGACGTGTCTCGCAACGGGTACAGCCGTTTCGTGTGCCGGCTCGAACGACAGGTCGAAGTCCAGGCTCTCCGGCGCCGGCGTCTTCATTTGTACTCGATCTCGATAAAGCTCATCGCTCGCTCGCCGCCATTGATGACATTATGTTCCACGCCGGCATCGCGCCGATAAGCCTCTCCGGCCTGACTGGTCACCCGCCGTTCGCCGTCCTTGTCCTCGATCAGGAAATGGCAGTCTGTCAGCGGCACCACCACATAGCCCATGCCATGGGTGTGATGGCCCGTTGCCGCACCCGGTTCGAAATCCCAGCGCGTAATGCGAACATTGGCATCGTCTTGCAGGACGGTGGAAAGGGCGGGGATACGAGCAGAATAACCGGGCATGGGCAATGATCCTGATGCTGAACGAGACAGAAGTGTTATCGCGCCCGGCCTTGGCAGGCAAAGAAAAAGGCGGCGGCCCGAAAGCCACCGCCTGTTTTTGAATGATCGTCTCTCTCTCCATAGGGATCGAGATCGACACGCGGCCTCAGGCCGCGCGGCGTTCGTGGCGGCCTTCTTCGACCTCTTCCACGATCTTGGACACAAACGCATCCAGATCCTCAGGGGAACGCGAGGTGATAATGCCCTTGTCGGTCACAACGGCCTCGTCGTGCCAGCGGCCACCGGCATTGATGACGTCTGTCTTGATCGACGAATAGGATGTTACGTCAACACCCTTCACGGCATCGGCCTCCACCAGTAGCCAGGGCGCGTGGCAGATGGCTGCAACCACCTTGCCGCTGTCGACAAAGTCACGCACCAGCTTGACGGCATTGGCCTCCTTGCGCAGCAGATCCGGATTGATCTGTCCGCCGGGAAGAACGATGGCGTCGTAGTCGGCGATATTGACGTCATCAATCGTCAGATCGACGTCGATCGTATCGCCCCAATTCTTCTCGTCCCAGCTCTTGATCGGCTCCTTCTTCAAGGATGCGATGGTGACCTTGGCCCCCTGTGCCTTCAGCTTGTCAAAGGGCACGCGAAGTTCCGAGCGCTCATAGCCGTGGGTGGCGAGAATGAGAATGTTCGAAGATGTAATCGAGGTCATGATGTCCTCCTTTTCGGGTTGCTAATGGTCTGCCTAATCAACCGTTGGGCCGCCATGATGTTCCCGCCCGATTTTTGCCATGGTCGAAGAGAGCGCGTGCGAAGCACGAAAGCCGGTAAAAAACCGTCAGGGCATATTGCCCACCCGCCAGTCCTTTGCTATCAGGCAGCACCATCGACGAACGCCAATTGCGCGTCGATCGGGTTTTGGGGCGTAGCCAAGCGGTAAGGCACTGGTTTTTGGTACCGGCATGCGGAGGTTCGAATCCTCCCGCCCCAGCCACACTCTCTCTTCCTTGATGATCCATCGAATAACGCCTGGCGCTGCTCAATCGTGCGTCTACGGGCCGCCTCGTGGCATGCCGTCTCTCCTTCTCGCGCCGCTTGGCCGATGTAAGAGCATTGCCCGGTACACCGCGCCGACCGGCGACCCGCACGACATTATCCACTGGGTTCCGATCATCGGCACATGGTCTTAATAAGCAGTTAGGTAATGCTAACGGCCAGTGAAGTGTCGATTGTGAGTATAACTAAGTATTAACCATAAAAAATGAGACCTATACGCACTTTATTAACCCTAACAGATATATAAACTCTGTCATCCTCAGCAAGTATTGCGTTGGAGGTTTCTGTTGGCGAATGCAGCGGTTCCGTAGTCTGTTGCGTTAGCTGTCTGATGTTGTTTTTGCGTGAGTGTGTCATGATTAGCTTCAATACCAATAGTGCGGCGCTTGGCGCTCTCGATATCCTTCGCTCCACTGATAGCCAGCGAAACAACTCTCTTTCACGCATGCAAAGCGGCTACCGCGTTGCCACCGCCAGTGACGATGCTGCCTATTGGTCGATCGCAACCACCATGCGGTCCGACAATCAGACCTTGGCTGCAGTGGAAGATGCCCTGGGAATGGCCAGCGCTGTTGTCGATACCGCATATAATGGATTTGAGAGCGCGACCGATCTCATGGCGGCGTTCAAACAGCGTCTTGTCCTGGCCCGCGAGCCGGGTGTCGATCGCGACAAGATCAATGAGGAGCTGACGGTCTACAAGCAGGAGCTTCAGACCATCGCCCATGCTTCCTCATTCTCGGGTGAGAACTGGATGTGGCGCACCTCAACCGTGGATGACCGCGATCGGTCGCTGGTCGGCTCGTTTCATCGCGAAACAAGTGGTGAGATCAAGGTCACCGATGTCAATTACGAGATCGCCGGAACGGCGGGCACCACGGACGTCAATTTCCTCGTCGACGATCTCTCGGGCGACAGCGGCATTCTGACCGGAAGCGGCTTTGCCGCAGCCCTTGGCACCTCCAGGACATGGGTCATGTTCAATGGCGAAAATGGTCCGACCTATGATGAGATGACCATCGGTGAAAACACCACCGATGCGGAAATCGAGGAGATGATCAGCGTCGTTGACGCGATGGCTGAACGCGTGACGGATGTCAGCTCTTCCGTGGGCGCGCTATCCAGGCGCGTGGAGCTGCAGACAAGCTTTGTCAAGGATCTGCAGGACTCGCTGACCTATGGGGTTGGCCGCATGGTCGATGCCGATCTCAATGAGGAAGCGACGCGTTTCAAGGCGCTGGAAACCCAGCGCAAGCTCGGCATGGAATCGCTGTCCATGATCAACACGACCTATATCGATTTCTTCGAGTTGATGTCGGCCTGACCGCCCGCTCGACGAAAACAGGATTCCAGGGAAAACTGCGCTGCGCCGGATGGTGGAGCGCAGTGTCTCTGTCGGCAGGAAGACGTGCTGCGTTTATGGCTTGCCGAGGAATTCTTCGCAGTAGCTCGGGCCGCCATCGATGCCGGGTTTGTCGACCACCAGACGCACGCTGCGGATTACGTAATCTGGGGAAACGGTCAACTGCGCTTCGCAGCGCACATATTCGGTGCGGGCCGAATGCAGCATTTTGCCCTTCTTGCCATTGATGGTCTCGTAAACCGCCGGGATCGTCCGTGTCTGGTATCCGCCACGCCAGGTGTAGAGCGTGCTGCCGCCGGCGGCCGCATCGCTGATCGGCGGACCGAACTTGGCAAAAAAGGCACCGGCCTGCTGCCCGTTCCAGCGCGCTTCGACATCATTGCGTGGCGCACCCGTGGTTGTGCATCCTGCAAGTGCCAGTATCAGGCCTGTCGTGACGGTCGCGCGAAAATTCATCTGTCTTCCCTTAAGAGTGAACAATTCAAACGAAGGAGAATTGCGCAATCTGCAAGCCCGCAAGTCCAGGGCGCGCCGTGCCAGTCCCATCGTCAACAGCCCCCGTGTAAACCCATTCGTACACGGGTGAAATCGCTCAAGGCGACCTCCCGTTAAATTATCTCATCTGATGCAAGCGTGTCACGTTTGCAGCTGTTCCCGTCAACAGCGACGAGGCCGACAGACAGGCGGATGAATACCGGTCTCAACAATTGAGACTTTCGTCGTATGTTTTTCACATTCCCGCTTGTGCATGAAAAAAGGCTGGTTTATGAAAACGCCGCTGGTCGCGGAGTGTAGCGCAGTCTGGTAGCGCACCACGTTCGGGACGTGGGGGTCGCAAGTTCGAATCTTGCCACTCCGACCAGCCAAAAACTCCTGAAATCATTTGTCTTTTTTGCAATCGCCAGTTTTGTTGGCGGTTGGTGTTCTGGCTTGCGGGCGTGTGTCAGAGGCTGCTCCGACTGACGGGCTTGGAAGCCCGCCGGTGCGAGCCGCTCCCAGGAGGAGCGAAGGTCGTGCCACCTTTCTGGCCGATTTTCAGGCAATGTCACTCCTTCTTTCCCCATCGATACCTCGGTGGATCACCACCAGATGATCGCTTGCCCTATGAACGAAGTTGCGGCATTGCAGTGTCGGTTGCACTTCGCGCTGCCAAACTTCACTGTAATCAGCCGCGCCGTTCGCAAGATTTTGGAATGTGAGGGAAGAATGGGACTGAGATCGACATTTGGGAAATGGGCTCTTCGACGTGGCTATTTCTTCGAAAAGGCTGAAAAAAAAGACAGGTCCGAAGCATTTCTGAGAAAGATCAGACCACTTGTCACCGATTTTCCTCTTCTGCGTTTCGGCTCCGCGATGGACGGTGGATACCTTGTTCCCGATGATCTGGAAGGTATAACCGCTTGCTTCTCTCCCGGCGTTAAAGATTCTTCGGACTTCGAACTGGATGTTGCGGCAAGAGATATCCCTTGCTTCATGGCCGATTTTTCCGTCGACGGCTTACCGGTTCAGCACCCGAAATTTGACTTTATGAAGAAATTCATCGGTGCCGTGGAGACTGAAGACTTTATCACTCTCGACGGCTGGGTAGACGCGAAAGCGCCGGGTGACAGTGATCTCCTGTTGCAGATGGATATCGAAGGATTTGAATACGAAACGATTCTCTCCGTCAGTGACGGACTGTTGCGGCGGTTTCGGATCATGGTGATCGAGTTTCATGGGCTTGATGGAATATTCTCGAAAAGGTCACTTCCCATTATCAACGCAACTTTTGAAAAGTTGTTGAAAAGCTTTGAAATTGTTCATATCCATCCCAATAACTGCGCGGAATCGGTGCAGATGCGCGGGTTGGAGGCGCCTCCTGTGCTGGAATTCACTTTCCTCAGGAAAGACAGAATCGCATCGTCACAACCAAACCGGCAGTTTCCGCATCCACTCGACAATATTAATCTGTCTGGCAAACCCGCTGTTCAGCTTCCTGCGTGCTGGTATTCGTAAGGAGGCATCTGCTTGACGGGCTTTTCGACTTTGTCGCGCGCAATGCTTCCAGCCGGCTGAGTGCGCAAGATCGAAGCCCAATGCCGACGATCGCGAAGCTGTTTTTGTCCGAGCTGCAACTGTGCTTGACGCCATCAAACCTTGTTGCGATGAAGCACCCGACCGAGGGGAACGCGAAGATCGAGAGAGAACGTGGCAGAAAAGATTGTCGTCCAGGCTTGGACCCAAAAAGCCCGAAACTATGAGCAGACCGCAAAAGACGGATTCTGGGGTATTGGTGATCTGCTCCGGGGCTCCAATGTTCTGTTCGATGCCTGCAAGGCCATCGGTGCTGGCTATGTTCTCGATATAACCGGACATCCTGTCTCAAATATATTCACGCCTGCCAACAGCGTTGGCGCCGACCCCGGCGATGTCGAATTCTGGACGTTCGGCCCTCCGGAGGAGGTGTCGGAACGTCTCACCAATGCCCTCGCTGTCAGCGACCGCTTGGTCCTTAACACCAATGGTGGTCGCAACTGGCCCGCGGAGTCGTCGGCCGACTGGAGCAAATTGGTTCGCCAGGTCATGACGCCAAACCCAATCTTCGAGCAGCATCTGGCACAGGTCATGCCGTCCGAGCCCTACAATATCTTCCACTTCCGCTTGGGGGATGCGGGTTTGGTTCGAGGGGAAAAATCCCAATTGCGGCGTGCCATACAAGCGTTGGACCGGCATGGAGAACACGACGATATTGTCATCACGGACTCACTGGAATTTCAGGAATATATCCGCAATCACAGGAAGTGTTTCCGCGTCAGCGACGCAATACCGGTCCATACCGGCCTAAGTTCTGACACGACAACCATTGCTCAGACAATGGGCGATTTTTTTCTGATTGGTCATGCCAAGAAGGCAAAAAGCTACAGCGTTTACGGCCACACCTCAGGCTTTGTCGTCGCCGCATCGCGCCTGTTCGATGTCCCCTTGATATCCCTGAGTGTTAGATCAAAGAGCCGCACGAAGAATCTCTTCAAAAAACTCAAAGCGCTCTGGCGTTGAAGAATATCAAGATGTCCGCTTTGTAATTCGCAGATGCCCATGCTCCGGCTTTGGTAACCGGTTCAATACATCCTGGTATAGAGTTTCTAGCGGCAATCAATCTTACGATTTTCCGGTGCAGCCTGTGCATTTGTTCTGCCCGTCCAAGCCGGTGCCGTCATGTTCAGTAGAACACTTATAAATATGTATTCTTATCAATAAGCACGCTAAAATAGATTCAACAGAATCTAAATTAGATAGTTCTTAATGATGTGCGTGATATCCCTTTGCCCATGGCAAGGGAGGCGTCAATGGCGGCAGTCGGAAAGATCATCGTGTCGGATATGGCATCGGATCCCGATTGGATTTTGCCGTCTACGACAATGTCTCTGCGTCCCCAAATCCCCACAGCAATGCAGCATGCCAGAAATTTGGCCATTCAAGGCCTTGGCTGTCTCACACGCCTGTCGCAATGCCGCGCACCATCTTCGGGCGCCCATTTGGCACGGCATCCGATGAAAGCCGAGAGTTCGCCTACGGCAGGCTTCCGTTTCGACAGCATGGCATTTGCGCAGCTTCAGGAGAACTCTGATGCTTGACTACGTCGCTCCACCCACGGAAACCCAGACATTTTCCTCGAGCGGCGGACGCGTTCTGCTGGTTGACGATGACCGGATCGGCATTCAGATTTTGAAGGCCCTTCTCGAGAGCCTCGGCTATTGCGTCGATACCGCGGAAAACGGTGCCGATGCCTATGCCCTGCTGCGAGAAGATCCCGGTTGCGTGGATCTGGTGGTCACGGACCGGCTGATGCCGGTGATGGACGGCCTGGCACTGACGCGCCGGCTCAAGCGCGATCCGAAGGCTGCCGATATTCCGATCGTCATCTTGACCGGGGCCATGGAAGTGGACGAAATCGCGTCCGGCATCGAGGCGGGAGCCTTCTATTATCTCTCCAAACCCGTGATCCCTGAAATTGTCAGATCGGTGCTGGATTCGGCGATGCAGCGTTCGCGCCGCATGCAGGTCATCACCGAGAAACCCCAGGGTCTGCAAGCGGGTTTCGCCAATGTGCAGATCCTGCGCACCACCCTGTCCAAGGCGTCAGAGGTTGAACGCGTCTGTCGTCTGTTGGCCAATGTCCATCCCCATCCGGAAACGGTGATCCAGGGTATCTACGAACTCGTTCAAAACGCCGTGGAGCATGGCTTGCTGCGCTTCAACAGGGAGACCAAGGAGCGTTTGCTGTCAAACGGCACATGGCTGCAGGCGATGGCCGACCGCGCCCGCGATCCGGCATATGGGCACGGCATCGTCGAAGCAAACATGCTCCGACGTCCGGATTCGCTCGTCCTCACCGTCAAGGATCCCGGTCCGGGCTTCGACTGGAAGCCCTGTCTGGTGGATGGACCGCCTTCGCCTTCGGCCTTGTGCGGTCGCGGCATTGCGCGGGCAGTGGATTTCATTTTCGACGGCCTGACCTACAATGAGGCGGGCAACGAAGCGACGGCAATCATGCAATTGCGACAGGCATTCAGGTGCTAGTCCATGACGGCTGACGGAACGACACGGATAGCCATCCGTCCGAGATATTTTCTCGTTGCGCTGATACTTGTCCTGACGGCATCCCTGCTGGCCTGGTTGGTCATTTCTGCCGTGCGAGTCAGCATGGCAGATTTTGAACAGGACACCGACAATGCATCGAAACTGGTGCGCCAGAAACTGGATACGGTGGCCATCCGCTTGAAGGATCTGTCGACCTTTGTCGCATCGGGCATGGAGGATCAGATCAAGGCCAAGCTCAGTCGGATCAGTCGGGTGTCACCCTATATGACCGAGCTTGGCTATGTCCGCTCCGATCATCCAGGTTCGCCGCAGATCTATTATAGCCAAACATCTCATATGGATCCGAAAGCGGCTGATTTCCCGGAGATTCTCGCAGCGTTGAACGCGCAGCCCGGTCAGGTTGCATTCTTCGCAAAAGCCTTCAAACCAGCCTCGGTTTTCAGCCGTTTGAGCGAGGACGATCTGGTCTTCGCTCAAAGTACCAGGGCACCCAATGCACTGGGGCTGAGATCCCATCTTGATCCGTTTCTTGTGACCTATGCGGTCATCGACATGCACCAGCTTCTGATGCAGTCGGCTGCCGAATTGCGCAATGCGCAACTGGTCGGGGTCCACTATACGGCCGATGGAATGTATCGCGAACTGGAGATCGAGCAGGTCGACAACAGGAGCCTGCTGCAACTGGTCATGTCGCAGACCAAATCCGTTCCCGTGCTCGCCTCCAACAATCTCAACATGGTTCTCGAACTGAGAGGCGATTTCAAGGGCGGAGCAACGCTGTTGTTCTTCGTGCTCGGCATATTGACCCTGTCTTCGATTGCGACCGGGTTGTTCATCATGGCGGAATTCCGCAATCAGGCCGTGCGAAAAACCTTGCAACAGGCAGCCGAACGCGAACGTGTGGCCAATAATGCCAAGTCGGAATTTCTGGCCAATATGAGCCACGAAATCCGCACGCCGCTGAATGGCGTTCTGGGCATGTCTGAATTGCTTGCCAGATCCAGTCTGACACCGGCGCAGCAGCGCTATGCCGATCAGATCAAGACCTCGGGCATGACACTGCTGGGTATCCTGAACGATATTCTCGACATGTCGAAGCTGGAGAGCGGTCAGTTGGCCATCGACGCGGTCCGCATCGATTTGCCCGCCCAGCTTCGCGAAACGCTCAGCTTCTTTACCGCCAATGCTCGCGCCAAGGGCATCGGCTTGCTGCTGGATATCGATGTTGACGTTCCCACTGCCGTGGTGGTCGACCCCATGCGCCTGCGCCAGATCCTTTCCAATCTCGTATCGAATGCCATCAAGTTTACCGAGGTGGGCGAAATTGTCGTGTCGGTCTCCTTCACGCCCTCGCAATCGGGGGAGGGCCATGTCGTTATCGCGGTCAGAGACCAGGGTATTGGCATGAAGCAGGAAGAGGCGGATCGCCTGTTCAAGCGCTTCAGCCAGGCCAATGCGGCAACCACACGCAATTACGGGGGCACGGGCCTGGGACTGGCCATCTGCAAACAGCTTTGCGATGCCATGGGCGGAACCATCACGGTTGAAAGCGAGCGCGGAAAGGGCTCCACCTTCTATGTCTCGCTGCCGGCTGCTGTCGAACAACAGGAGCAGATGCCAATCTGGAAGTTTGGCGAGATTGCCATCGTCAGCAATTCCGACGGTGTTGCAGCCATTGTCGACAAGGCCCTTGCCAATGCGGGCGTCCGACCGAAACGCTTCCGCTACACACGGGATCTTTCCAGTCGTCTTTTGGCAGGACCGGAAGGCGGTCGCGAGAACTTCAGCCTTATCCTGTTCAACGATGACGGGGATGTGCATCACGCCAAGGACGAATGGAATGCGATCAAGGGCAAGATCGCGCCGGCAGCCAAATCGGTCATATTGGGCGAAATGCAAAGCAACCGGAATTACGTTGCTTTCGATGGCGTCGTAGTCAAACCCTTTGCGCCCACGGGCCTCATGGAAACCGTCATGCGCGTTATGGCGGACGGAGACGAACTGATCTCGCCAGAAGCGTCAGCGAAGCGCGCGCCAAGGTCCACGCGCCGGTTTGACGGTTACAAGCTGCTGCTGGTCGATGACAACCACGTGAATCTGCTGATCGCCGAGGAGTTCCTGAGTGAATACGGTTTCCAGGTGGTCACGGTCACGGATGCACGCAAGGCCATTTCTGTCGCGCAGACAGGTGATTTCGACTTGATTTTCATGGACTGCCAGATGCCGGACATGGACGGATACGAGGCAGCCGAAATTCTCCGTCAGTTGATGTCGGAAGACAGGATTCGCCGCGTTCCGATCGTCGCGCTCACGGCCAATGCGCTGAAGGGCGACAGGGAGAAATGTCTAAGGGCCGGGATGGACGAGTTCGTTGTCAAGCCGCTGCAGACCCAAAGCTTAAGCGACATGTTCGAACGTCTGGTCACGATGGATGAATTTGGTGGGCTGACCAGGAACCGCACAGGACCAGCCGTCAGCACTGCGCCAGCCACGGCGACACCCGTCGAGGAAGCCAACCAGCCTTTGGCTATCTCGTCACCGCTGGAGACCGTCGAAGAGGTGCGGCGAACCGAGATCTCTCAAAGCCCGGATACCGCTTTGCCAAAACTGACGCTGGTGGCTGAAGCACCGCCCATGCAGCAGGGCAGTGATCAGGACCTATCGATCATGGATGTCGTCGTCTTCAAGCGAACCCGCGCATCGATGAAGAAGTTCGATACGCTCATGTCCTTCTACCGCAATGATACAGCCGACTACATGGAAGCGATCCGGCAGGCTTTGCACAACGGCGACGAGAAACTGGCAATTCTGCCGGCGCACACAATCAAGAGTTCCAGCGCTATGATCGGTGCTGTCGGTCTCTCGGCGCTGGCGGCCAAGATGGAAAAGCATCTTCGCATGCTGGATGCACCATCCGAGACCGAACTGGCATCCATTTTTGAAAAAATGCAGACCGCCTTTGAAGCGACGCTCAGACAGATCGATCTGCTTGTCGGTCAAAAGGAAGACCGGGCAGTCGGGTAAGTTCCTATAGCGGCTGTGTCAGCCACCTGCATTTTTTCGCTGGGTGCCGGCAATTGCCAAAAATGCGGTCCCTGCAGTCGCACTTGCCAAAAACCCTTATTTCGCTATTTTCATCGTTATGTAGTTTATCTGCATAACGATGAAAGGCGCTGACATGAACGCTACCAGTTTGAGGCCGGCACTCGATTTCCATGGTGCCAATGGCCACCGCGCCGGTGCCGATCGCTTTGCCTTGCTTGACGCCATCGACGAGACCGGCTCCATATCCGCGGCTGCCAAGCAGGTTGGCCTCAGCTATCGTGGAGCATGGGATGCGGTAAATGCGCTCAACAATCTCTTTCCAAGACCGATTGTTACCGCACGGCCCGGCGGCAAGCAGGGTGGCGGTGCGGAAGTGACGGAGGAGGGGCGGCAAGCGCTGTCGCTTCACCGGCGCCTCACGGCATCGATTGCAGAAATCCTGTCCAGCGTGGAAGCCGGTCTGGCGGCCGGTGCCATCCCGCAGTCGCTGATATGGAGCCCGATGATGAAAACCAGTGCGCGCAACACATTCCACGGTGTCGTCACGGCCGTCGAGCATGGTGCCGTCAATGCCGAAGTTCTGCTGAAGATCTCGCCTGATGTCACCATGGCCGTCATCCTCACGGAAAAAAGCCTGACCGAGTTGAAGATCGAGCCTGGTGTCGAGGCCTATGCCCTGATCAAGGCCTCGACGCCGATCCTCATGGCGGATGACGGAACTTTGCGCACCTCGGCCAGAAACAGCATTGCCGGCACAGTGATCTCTGTTGAACCCGGTGCCGTCAACACCGAGGTCGTGATGGATATCGGCGAGGGCAAGACACTCTGCGCCATCGTCACCGATGACAGTGCAGACGCCATGGGCATCAGGCCCGGAAACCGGATGCGCGCGCTCATCAAGGCATCCCAGATCATTCTGGCACTCGCCTGATCCCTTCCCATCTGTCCTGTAACCTGGTGATCGATATGAAATTTGTCCTCTCCATCCTTGCCGCGCTGACACTGTTTGCCGCAACCGCTCAAGCCGGCGAAACCCATGTCGCGGTCGCCGCCAATTTCACCGCAACGGCGAAGGATATTGCCGCGGAATTTGAAAAGAAAACCGGCAACACCGCAATCTTGAGCTTCGGTTCCACCGGCAAGCTCTATACCCAGATCGCCAACGGTGCCCCGTTCCAGATATTCCTGGCCGCTGACGATGTGCGCCCCGCCAAGGCCGAGGACGAAGGTCTTGCCGTCGCCGGAAGCCGCTTCACCTATGCCATGGGCAAGCTGGTTCTTTATTCGACAGACAAGACCCTGGTCGACCGGGACGGAGCCGTTCTGGCAATACCGGATGCCTTTGCAAAACTCGCGATCGCCAATCCGAACACCGCTCCCTATGGCAGCGCTGCCGTCGAGGTGATGAAGGCGAAGACCGTCTATGATGCCGTGGCGGATCGCCTGGTTCAGGGCGACAGCATCGCCCAGACCTTCCAGTTCGTCGAAACCGGCAATGCAGCTTTGGGCTTTGTTGCCCTGTCGCAGGTGATCGCGTCTAAACAGGGCTCCCGCTGGATCGTGCCGCAGGATCTCTACACGCCCATCCGACAGGATGCAGTTCTGCTGAAAACCGGTGAACAGAATGAAGCGGCCAAGGCCTTCCTTGATTTTCTAAAGGGCCCTGAGGCGAAGAAGATCATCCAGTCCTACGGCTATGGCCTCGACAGCGCTTCCTGAGAGATCGGCTCATGGCAGAAACAATCCTCCTGACGCTGCAACTGGCAGTCACCGTCACCATCCTGCTGCTGCTGATCGGCATTCCCATTGCCTGGTGGCTGGCCCGCTCGAAGGCATGGTGGAAGGAGGCGGTCGGTGCGATCGTCGCTTTGCCGCTGGTGCTCCCGCCCACTGTGCTCGGTTTCTATCTGCTGCTGGCGCTGGGACCGTCCAGTCCGCTGGGCCAGGCCATTCAGGCCGTCTTCGGTCGTGCGCTTCCCTTCACCTTTGAAGGACTGGTGGTTGGATCGGTCGTCTATTCCATGCCCTTCGTCGTGCAGCCCATCCGCAATGCCTTCGAGGCCTTTGGCGACAAGCCCATGGAGGCAGCGGCGACGCTCAGAGCATCGCCGCTGGACCGGTTTTTCACCGTCGCTTTGCCGCTGGCGCGTCCTGGCATCCTGACCGGCGCCATCCTGGGCTTTGCCCATACGGTGGGCGAATTCGGCGTCGTTTTGATGATCGGTGGCAATATTCCCGGCGAGACAAAGGTGCTGTCGATTGCCATCTATGATTATGTCGAGACGCTGGAATGGCAAAAGGCCCATATTCTGGCCGGCGGCATGGTGGTCTTCGCCTTCCTGGTCGTTCTCGCCATGATGGCAAGTGAACGGCGCATGCGGAGCCGCTTTACATGATGATCGAGGCCCGGTTTGCTGGCGATCTCGGCGCTTTTCGTCTGGATGCCAGTTTTGCATTCCCTGACCGGGGCGTCACCGCCTTGTTCGGCCCTTCCGGTTGCGGCAAGACCAGCCTGCTGCGCTGCTTTGCCGGTCTCAACCACCTGCCGCAGGGAAAGCTTACAATTGATGGCACGCCATGGCAGGACGAGGCGCGCTTTCTGCCGCCGCACCGGCGTGCGGTCGGCTATGTCTTTCAGGATGCAAACCTGTTCGCCCACCTGTCGGTCAGGGACAACCTTCTCTATGGCCGCAAGCGCGCGCTGAAGAAACCGCTCTCGGCCAAAGACGACGATGTGGATGATTTGGTCTCGCTGCTTGGAATTGGTCACCTCCTCGATCGCGCACCGGCCAATCTCTCCGGCGGCGAACGCCAGCGCGTGGCAGTCGGGCGCGCACTGCTGGCCGAACCACGGCTGCTGTTGATGGATGAGCCGCTCTCGGCCCTCGACTATGGTGCCCGCGAGGAAATCCTGCCCTATCTCGAGCGTCTGCCAAAGTCGCTCTCCATTCCCATCCTCTACGTCACCCACGCGCCGGATGAAGTGGCCCGCCTTGCCGATCATATCGTCCTGATCGACAAGGGCAGGGTGCGCGCAAGCGGCCCTGTGAGCGAAATCATGGCACGGCTCGATCTGCCGATGCTAAACGACGAGGACGCCGGTGTCGCAATCGAGGCCCATATCGGCGAACGCGATCCGCAGTGGCATCTGGCTCGCGCCGATTTTGCGGGCGGCTCCCTCTGGATCCGCGATCCGGACCGTGCGGTGGGCGCGCCAGTCCGTTTGATGATCCGCGCCCGCGATGTCACGCTGGCCTTGTCTCCGCAAACGGATTCCAGCGTGCTCAACAGCATTCCGGCTGTGATAACCGACATCGCGCCGTCAACGCACCCGGCCGCGATCACGGTGCGGGCCGTGATGGGTGAGACGCCGGTGCTGTCTCGCGTCACCACCCGTTCTGCCGCCGAACTTGGGCTCGCGCCGGGCAGCGATGTCTGGGTTCTGGTGAAATCGGTTGCCGTCCTCGATTGACGAGCAGGCGACGGCTGGAACAATTGTGTGCCGTGGAGCGTATCAGCACAAGACGGCGCAATCCCTGCGCTGGATTGGAGGAACTTCCATGGTGCAGAAACCGCAAACTTTCCACGGCGAACCGCCGGAAATTGAGCAGGAGTTCGAAACACGGGCCGACCTGGAAAGCAAGATCGCCGAGCAACTGGCCGTTTCCGATGGGATTGACGCCTCCGATGTCCGGGCGATCCTGACCGAAAACGGGGACGTGTTGCTCGATGGTCATGTCATGATGCAGTCCGAAGTGGATCGCGCAGTCGAGATTGTGCGGTCCGTTGCGGGTGTTGGTCAGATTACGGTGAGGCTTGCCGTCGGTTAAGCCGGGTTGGCAGCAGGGCAACCTAGCTTGCAATGAAACGTCAATTGCATCCATTCAAGCATCGGTAAAATCAATAAAAATGGCTGTTGGCGGCAATCACTGTCACCAATGTCCACTTTTGTCTGTGGATGAGGTTGTGCGCAGATGCAACTCCCGCTTGAAAAATCGAAACTTTGATATGTATGGGTGATTAGATGCTTTATTAGATAGGTGTTTCTTGCCCGGCAGACGGCGAAGAGAATATGATCGGGTGACGCTTGCCGATGTTGCGCGTGCCGCCGGTGTCAGCGCTATCACGGTATCCCGGGCCTTGCGAAATCCTGAGCAGGTGTCACCAAATCTGCGTCACGCCATTCTCAAATTGGTGGACGATCTGGGCTATGTGCCCGACTTTGCCGCGCGTACTCTGGCCACCAAGAAAAGTAGTGTCTTTGCTGTTCTCGTGCCCTCCATGGCCGAGTATCTTTTCATGAATGTCATGAGCGGCATCGAGGACTGCGTAAGGCCGACGGAATACCGCATCCAGTACGCAAATTCCCACATGGACGTGCGCGAGGAAATACGCCAACTCAAGCTGTTCCTCGGCCAGAACCCGGCCGGCATCATCGTGTCTGGCACCGAGGGTCACGTCGAAAGCATGGAGCTTCTGCAAAAGGTCGGCTGTCCGCTGGTGCAGATCATGGATACCGGTCTCGAACCGATCGATATGGGGCTGGGCATCAATCACTTCGATGCGGGAAAAGCGGCCGCACAACACCTGGTCGATTGCGGTTACCGACATATCGGTCTGTTAGGAGATTTTGCCGGTAAGCGTGCAGAACGGCGCTATCACGGTTTTCACTCGATCCTCGCGCCCCTCGGATTATTTGATCCGGCATTCATCTTTTCAGAAGACCGGTCGCCAAGTGTACGGGGTGGGGCCAGGCTCATGGCCAGATTGTTGGAAACCGCACCGGAAATAGACGCCGTCTTTTGCCGAAGCGACGATATCGCGCTCGGCGCCCTGTTCGAGTGTCAGCGGCGTGGAATTCGTGTCCCCGAGGACTTCGGCATTTGTGGTTTCAGCGATCTCAGTTTCGCCAATACCTCCGTTCCAGCTCTCACCACCATAAGGGTGCCACGCTATGAGATGGGCTATTGCGCCGTCGGCATGCTGCTCGACCGCGAAAAAGGCGTCCAGGATATGCCCAAAGTGGTCGATCTCGGCTTCCAGCTCATTCATCGGGAATCGACCAGAAGACCAAAACATCAGGACTGAGAACCAGTGCCACCTGTTAGAGCATAGATTTGGCAGCCAAAGTCGGCACCGTCAGATCTTTTACGATCGGGGCGACGAACTGAACCCGTGCTGATCGTCTGCCATTGACTGTAGAGCGCCGCTCGGATCTTGCCGGCGTATGACGATGCGCTTGCCGTTTGCCGATTGCTGGGCGCTTTGACGCGCAGCGGCAAGAGCCAGCCAGAAGCTGTTAAAGCCGCGCGGCTTTTGACCTTCGATCAAGCATAGCCACCCCCCGGAATGCGGGACGATATCGCAATAAGTGGTATCCATCGGATTGCTCCTCCTTCAACTCAAGAACGCCCCAGTCGATGCGCGGTTCCTGAAATGAGGACGGATAGCAGAGATAATGTCAGGCATGCATTCGGGTCAGCATGCCCGTCACGTCGTGATAGTCGGCAGGCTTTGCCAATATGAAATCTGCGGGAATGCCCGAACTCGCGATCTCGGCAATTGGACGGCCTGAAACGATGCGAAATGGCGTTCCCATCTCCATCAGACGCTTCGCCACGATCACGGAATCGCCATCCAGAAGATTGAAGTCAAGGATCGCGCATTTGAACCGCACACCCTCGAGCATTGCCAATGCCTCGCCGCATCGGGCGGTGATTGCGACATCAAAGCCGGCATCGGCCACCGCAGTGGCCGCATCCAGTGCCAACATCGGATTATCCTCTAAAACGAGGATCGTCTCCATCGGTGTCTCGTTTTGGGATAAGGTCATGTCATGTCTCCATAAGCTATTGATCACCCAATGCCCCAGCACCGCATTAGGTTCATTTTAAACTTATGAAAACGCGTGATTATGGTTACCGGTCGGTAAATGCCGGTTTGCAGGACATGCGCAAACCGTCTCGTCTTGCTGCACTGCGGAACCAAATCCCCTCTTGGGAATTACAGTCGCACAGGCACTGATGGAGAAGCCAATGGATACGCTGAAGACGTCCTTCGAAATGAGACCCGGCGATCCGAGCAAGCGCGGAGCCACCTTTGACGGAGAGGGCGTCAATTTTGCCCTGTTCTCCGCAACTGCCGAGGGCGTCGAGCTTTGCCTGTACGATCCAACCGGCAAGACAGAGATCGCCCGGCTTGCGCTCACCGAATATACCAACGAGATCTGGCACGGCTATGTGCCGGGCTTAAAGCCCGGCGCCCTGTATGGCTACCGCGTCCATGGTCCCTATGATCCGGCCAATGGCCACCGCTTCAACGCCAACAAGCTTCTGATCGACCCCTATGCCCGCGAACTTGTTGGCGACATCAAGTGGGGACCGGAAGTCTTTGCCTACGATCTCGAAAGCGAAGACAAGGATCTGAGCTTCGACGAGCGCGACAGCGCCGCCTTCATGCCCAAGGCCCGCGTCACCGATCCGGCCGCCATCGACTGGGGCAATGACCGGCCGCCGCTGATCGGTTGGGCCGATACCATCGTCTATGAGACCCATGTGAAAGGCTTCACTCATCTGAACCCGGCCATCCCGAAGGAACTGCGCGGCACATTTGAAGGTCTGGGCCACAAGGCAGCGGTTGATTATATCAAGAGCCTTGGCATCACCGCCGTGGAACTGATGCCGATTCATGCATTTCCCGACGACAGCCATCTGCTCGACAAGGGGCTGAAGAACTACTGGGGCTATAACACCATCGGCTTCTTTGCGCCGGCCTCGCGCTATTTCGGGCCGCGCGGCCTGCAAGGCTTCCGCGATCTGGTGCGCGCATTCCACGATGCCAATATCGAGGTGCTGCTGGATGTGGTCTATAACCATACCGCAGAAGGAAACGAGCTCGGACCAACGCTCTCCTTCAAGGGCATCGACAACTTTTCCTATTACCGCACGCTGCCCGACAATCATCGCTATTATATCAACGATACCGGCACCGGAAATACCGTCAACACCTCCCATCCGCGCGTGTTGCAGATGGTGATGGACAGCCTGCGTTACTGGGCCGAAGACATGCATGTCGATGGTTTCCGCTTCGACCTCGGCACCATTCTGGGCCGCGAGCCGGAAGGCTTCGATCAGCGCGGCGGCTTCTTCGATGCGGCCATGCAGGACCCGACGCTGTCGCGCGTCAAGCTGATCGGCGAGCCCTGGGATATCGGTCCTGGCGGTTATCAGGTCGGAGGCTTTCCGCCCGGCTGGGCAGAATGGAACGACAAATATCGCGACTCGAGCCGCGAATACTGGCTGAACGGTGCCGGTGCCGCGCCCGATTTCGCTGCCCGCATCCTGGGTTCTGGCGATATCTACGACCGGCGCGGTCGACGTCCATGGTCCAGCGTCAATTTCATCACGGCCCATGACGGCTTCACGCTCAACGACCTCGTATCCTATGACATGAAGCATAACGACGCCAATGGCGAGGACAATAACGACGGTCACAACCACAATATCAGCCACAATTATGGTGTTGAGGGGCCGACCGACGACGAGGCCATCAACGCGGTGCGCGATCGCCAGAAGCGCAACTTTCTCGCCACCATGTTCTTCTCCCATGGCACGCCCATGCTGATTGCCGGCGATGAGTTCGGTCGAAGCCAGATGGGCAATAACAACGGCTATTGCCAGGACAGCGAGATTTCCTGGCTGCACTGGGAGGATTTGCCACCCAGCAATGAAGAACTGCTCGATTTCACCCGCCGGCTGATTGCCCTTCGCAAGGCCCAGCCGCTGCTGCGCCGACAAAGCTGGCGCGACGGCACCCAGATCCACTGGTTCAACGCCACAGGCGGCGAACAACTGCCCGAACACTGGCTCGACGACAATACGCTGACACTGCAATTAAAGCGTGATGATCTGAAGGGTGAGGAAGGCATCTGGTCCGACGCGCTGATGCTGTTCAACCCGCTTAGCGAGGATACCGAATTCGTCCTACCCGCCAGCGATTGCGCCTGGACACTCGAACTCTTCACCCACCAGCCCGAACGCGAGCGCGAAGTGATCGGCAACGGCAACTTCATCATGCCACCGAGAAGTCTGGCGCTGTTTTCGGGCGCGGAATGAGGGAATATGTCTGTGCCTTTCGAGCAGGAGCTAGCGTTGCGACGGGGCACAAAGCCGCGCAGCTTCTGCGTCAACGGAAGCGGTAGTCTGACAGGCAGGGTCGATCGCAAGATGCGGCCATAATTGGTGGGCGTAACGCCTCATCTCTCGTCGCATAGGTCGAACTTTAAAATATCGCTGGTCATTTCCCTAACCACTCGGCGAGCCTCTCATCGGCCTTCAGCTTGTCGAGCTGGACGTTGCATGCCAAAACTCAGTCTTTGAGATTTTCGCAATGAAACGTTCTCATATCAGGCTTGGTATCGCTGCGGTTTTGGCGGTTGGCGTCTGGTTTCTGATTTTCCCGACCTATTCCTGGCATCAGAAGCTGACAATTCGTGTCGTCACGCCGCAAGGCGCGGTCGAGGGGTCTTCCGTCGTCAAGGTGGCCTGGACCCGCGACCTGAAGCTTCTGCCGGACATGCGGGCCGCCCATGGGACGGTGACGGGTGAAGCGACCGTCGTTGCCCTGCCAAACGGCCGCTATCTCTTCGCGCTGCTTCCCAGCGAGTATTATGCCGCCCGTATCTTCGTCCCTGAAATGTTGCCCCAGAACGGATCGATCTCGCGCGACAGCATGATCCCGATTGCGCTGGCGATAACCTTGTACAAGGGCAAAACGCGCACGCTCACACCCGACCAGTACCCAGTCCTGGTAACCTTCGAAGACATCAACGATCCGGCGAGCGTGAAACATGTCCTTCCGGATGAGTTCGCAGCCGCCTTCGGCCCCGGCTACCGGCTCGACGCCATGACCATGTCGATTACCGGGGAAGCGTTGACCGACGGGAAGGTGGTGAGCGTGTTGGGATGGTTGCCTTCTACGGGCTTCATTGTTCCGCCCGAGCAACAGCCTGAGCTCGCCCGAGACCAAACCATTGAGCAGCGACTTAGACCAAGCAATTTCATCGATATAGATACTTGGGCAGTCCTTAGAGGCAAGGAAAAATCAAAAAATGGCCATCTCAAATGAACTATTTTCTGCAGTGCTCTCGATGGACGCTTACAATAGAGGCTATAAATCAGGATTATCTGATGGGGTCAACGTCGTTAATGGTGTCGATATTGACGGCCTCGGTGAACGCGGTCCCGTCGGAGCTTCAGAGATCATCACCTATGAGAACTTGGAAATTGACGAAGAGCAATTCAAAGCGTGGGAGGCTGCAGGCTTCTATGCGGTCGCATACAAAATCATGGACGAAAACGGAAACGCGGAAATCGTGATTTCGTACCGCGGGACAGACTCTGTCGGCGAGTTGTTGACGACGGATCCAACTATTACATTTTTCGGTGACGAACAGGACCCGTCGATTGAACTGGCTCGGGATTTTGACAATCAGTCATCGAACAAAACCCAGCGAGGTGATGGGAGGCGGCTGCTTGCTCCATGGCCGCCATACATCCTCCACCGGCTGATGGCGGGGGCTCAAGGGGAGCCCCCTTCAATCCAGATCCTCGATCACGTGCTTGGCCTTGGCTGCCGTCACGCGGCGCAGTTCCACCTCGTCGCGGCGTGAGGCGAGGAGTTCCAGCGCCATCACTTCGTCTGCAAGGTCTGCGGGCAGCGACAGGATCACACGACCGGCATTGGCGTTAAGGCCGCCGATGTCCGAACGCCTGGCCGTGATCATCCCGCCGGCCACTGTGTTGTTGGTGTCGGGATCGATGAGGATGAAGGCGCCGGTGGCGCGGTTCTGTTCGTACGGATCGAAGAAGGCCGTCTCGTCGAAACTCAACTGCACCTTGCCGATGGCATTCATGGCGAGGCTGTCTGCCGGCCCCCACTTGCCGCTCTTCAGGTCGAGCTGCGACACCGGCTGCACCTGCACGCGCTGGCGGCGCGACCCGGCCTTCAGCCAGTAGCGCTTGCCCGGCTGGATCGGTTCTGCCTGCAGCGCCACGATCTGGGCGTCGAAGGCAAGGCCTGCCTGCGGCTGGCCTTCCAGCGAGACGATCATGTCGCCGCGCGACACATCCACCTGCCGGTCGAGCACCAGCGTGATGGCATCGCCGGTAACGGCAGCATTGCGCACCAGGTCGAAAGTCACGATCTGCTTGACATTGGCAATCGCGCCCGATGGCAGGATGGCCACGCTGTCGCCGGGCTTGACCGAACCGCCGGCAACCGTGCCCTGATAGCCGCGAAAGCTTTCGCCCGGACGCGAGACGCGCTGCACCGGCAGGCGGAAACCGCTGGTCTGCGAGCCGCGCAAGGTGGCAAGCTCCAGTGTTTCCACAAGCGTCGGGCCTTCATACCATGGCATCACGGCGGCGCCGGAATAGACCACGTTTTCGCCCTTCAGTGCCGACATCGGAATGGTCGTCACCTGACGCACGCCAAGCGACAGCGCCAATGTCTTGAACTCGTTGCTGATCGCCTCGAAGCCGGCGCGGTCATAATCGGTCAGGTCGATCTTGTTGATCGCCAGCACGAACTGCTTGATCCCCATCAGCGCGGCAATGGTGGCATGACGGCGGGTCTGCTCCAGAAGGCCGGCGCGTGCATCCACCAGCAGTATGGCCAGATCGGCGGTCGAGGCCCCGGTTGCCATATTGCGGGTATATTGCTCATGGCCGGGGGTGTCGGCGACGATGAAGGAGCGCTTGTCGGAGGCGAAATAGCGATAGGCGACATCGATGGTAATGCCCTGTTCCCGCTCGGCCTGCAGACCGTCCAGCAGAAGGGCGAAATCGGGCAGGCCCAGATCGTTCTGGCTGCCGCTGTCGCGGGCAAGGGTGGCCGCCTGGTCTTCCTTGACCGCCTTGGTGTCCCACAACAGGCGCCCGATCAGCGTCGACTTTCCATCGTCCACCGACCCGCAGGTGATGAGACGCAGCGGTCGTGTGTCGCGGGTGACAGGTGCCGGCTGGGCTTCCGGAGTGGTCTCGACAAGGGCTTCGGCGAGGGCGTTGCTGGGTGCGGTCATCTCAGAAATATCCTTCGCGTTTTTTCTTTTCCATCGAGCCGGACTGGTCGCGGTCGATCGCGCGGCCCTGGCGTTCCGACACCGTGGCAATTTCCAGCTCGGAAATCACTTCCTGCAGGGTCGTGGCAGTGGAACGGATCGCGCCCGTCAGCGGCCAGCAGCCGAGGGTACGAAAGCGGATCATGCCTTCCTGGATCTGTTCATCGGGCAGAGCCTCGAAGCGTGGATCTTCCGCCCAGACCAGCATGCCGTCGCGCTCCACATATTGGCGTTTCTTGGCATAATAGAGCGGCACCAGCGGAATGTTTTCCGCCTCGATGTAGCGCCAGATATCGACCTCGGTCCAGTTCGACAGCGGGAAGGCGCGCACGCTTTCGCCCTGACGGATCATGCCGTTATAGATGTTCCAGAGTTCCGGGCGCTGGTTGCGCGGGTCCCAGCGATGATCGGGCGTGCGGAAGGAATAGATGCGTTCCTTGGCGCGACTTGCCTCTTCATCACGCCGTGCACCGCCAAAGGCTGCATCATATTTGCCGGCATCCAGGGCCTGCCGAAGCGCCTCGGTTTTCATGATGTCGGTATAGAGCGATGACCCATGGCTGAACGGCGTGATACCCTCGGCCTCGCCGCGCGGGTTCTTGTGTTCGATCAGGTCCAGATCGTAGCGCTTGGCGATCTCGTCGCGAAAGCCGATCATTTCCGGAAACTTCCAGCCGGTGTTCACATGCAAAAGCGGGAAGGGCACGCGACCGGGATAAAAGGCCTTGCGCGCCAGATGCAGCAGAACGGAGGAGTCCTTGCCAATGGAATAGAGCATCACCGGCTTGTCGAACTCGGCAGCCACCTCGCGAAAGATATGGATCGCCTCGTTTTCCAGCGCCTTCAGATGCGGATCGAGCGGCGGCTTGGTCGGGGCGTCTTTCGAATGTGGATCGAATTCGGAATGATGCAGGGTGTCCATGAACTGAATTCCAGTCTTGTGGCCGAACGGCCTGTCTCAGAGTGAGCTTGAATTGGGTGAGGATGCAGCGGCTTCCGGCACATGCAGGCCGCATTCGCGTTTCTCGTCGTTTTCCCACCACCAGCGGCCAGCCCGTTCAGGCTCGCCGGGCTTGATGGCGCGGGTGCAGGGTTCGCATCCGATCGAGGGATAGCCGCGCTTGTGCAGCGGATTGGTCGGCACGGCCTGCTCTTCGACATAGGCATTGATATCGTCGATGGACCAGTCGGCCAGCGGGTTCACCTTGATGAGATTGCGCTCGCTGTCATATTCGGCGAACGGCGTGTTGGCGCGGTTGCCGGACTGCGAGCGGCGCAAGCCCGTGACCCAGACCGAGGCACCGTCCAGAGCCTTGGAAAGCGGCACGATCTTGCGCACATGACAGCAGGCGTGACGCGCTTCGACGCTTTCGTAAAAACCGTTGAGGCCGTATTTGGCGGCATATGTATCGATGTCGTCCTGCGTGGGGCGGTAGCGCTCGATCTCGATACCGAAGCGGTCTTCGGTCTCATTCATCAGCGCCAGAGTTTCGGCAAAGAGGCGACCCGTTTCCAGCGTGGAGACGGTTATGGGCAAGCGGTCGAGGCCGATGGCCGCCGTGATCACCTGGTCTTCGATGCCAAGCGAGGTGGTAAAGACGGCCCGTCCGCCGAGATTGGCAACAAGCGCCAGTCGACCGGCAAGATCGAGGGCTGCCAGTTGTTCATCAAGCGCTGCTGCTGTTTGTTCTCGGCTGTGCAATGTCATTGGATCATCCTGCGTCCATCGTCAGCGGATTATCCCAGCAGCGCGGACAAACGGACAGAAATAGCCGTTCAGATTCGCTCAAACGCTGAGCAAATCTGTCTCGCATTGCCGCATGACGGGAAAAACACGCCCCGAATGACAGCAATCGCGAATATGTTCGCTAGCTAATTTTATTTTAGCAGATGCTTTAAAAAAGAATTCACATCCTGATGTCAAAACCACCCGACGGCACGCTTTGGCGTGCAGGCTGAGTTGCGTTCTTATTGAGGCTTTGATGGTGGCGTTGACGTCCAAACAACAACAATCGGATGGTCTTTCATCCGGCACGGCAGAGATCGTGGGCACTGGTCATGCAAGGCGGCGGCGTCAAGCCGCAAAAGTCGGAGGCGCACTCGTGGCGCTATCGAGTGCGACGGCACTCGGTGCCGAGTTTATTCTCAATGACGGGATTATGGCCGCGACGTCGCGGTTCATCTCTGCCCGTCTGCTGCCGCAATCCACGGGCGGTGTCGGATTGGCCGTCGTCGCCGGCGCCGTTGCCGGCCGGAAACTCGTGCGCTTGCCGCGCCGGCGCGAATTGCCGCCAAGCGAAGACGAGATTGCGCGCGCCGTGGAAATCTTGGGCCGCCAGACAAATGCCGCCGCAGGCCTGGTCCGGTTGGGTGACAAGACCGTGTTGTTTTCCGATTGCGGCAACGCCTTCATCATGTATGCCCGCCGCGGTCGCTCCATGGTATCGCTGTTTGATCCGGTGGGAGACCAGTCTGCATGGCAGGCGCTCACGCGAAAATTCATCGCCCATGCCAGAAAGTCGGGTTGTCGCCCGGTCTTTTATCAGGTCTCGCCCGACTTCATGCCGGTGGCCGCCGATATGGGGCTGAAGACCTACAAGCTCGGCGAACAGGCTGTGGTCGATTTGTCCACCTTCACATTGGCCGGCGGCGACTGGCTGAAACTGCGCCGCTCCATCAATCGCGCAGAACGCGACGGCCTGGAGTTCGAAATGCTGGCAGCGGAAGCTGTGCCCGCAGTGCTGGATGAACTGTCCGAAGTCTCCGATAGCTGGCTTGCCGCGCACAATGCCGGCGAGAAGGGCTTTTCCCTTGGCACCTTCAAGCGCAACTATGTGCAGTCCGGTCCGGTGGCTGTCATTCGCCACGAAGGAGTGATCATTGCCTTTGCCAATATTCTGACGGCCGTAAGCGGCGGAGATGCCTTCATCGATCTCATGCGCAATCGTCCCGGCATCCATCGCGGTGCCATGGATCTCTTATTCGTGCGCATCATGCTGCATCTGCAGGCTCAAGGCTTTCGCAGTCTCAACATGGGCATGGCACCGCTTGCCGGGCTGGATGTGCACGGCAAACGCCCTCTGTGGAACCATATCGGCAATCGCATCTTCGAAAATGGCGAGCGCTTTTATAATTTCCGTGGCGTCCAGGCCTTCAAATCCAAATTCGACCCCGCATGGAAGCCACGCTACCTGGCGGTCGCCGGCAGCGCATTTCCAATGGCGGCGCTGCTTGACGTCACCCTCCTGATCGGAGGTGGTCTGCGGGGTGTCCTGAGGCGATGAAAAAAGTCCTGGTCGCAGTCTCCTCGGCTTGGCTCCTGATGGCGCCAATGGTTTTCGCCGAAACGTCCGCAACGTCCGAAACGCTGACGGCGACCAGCCTGCCGCTCGACCGCATTTATTATCCGCGCGATCAGGCCCGCGCCGTTGTGGTCCTGTTGTCGGGCGAGGAGGGCTGGTCAACGGCAGAGACTTCGATAGCCGGCATGCTTGCCGATAAGGGGGTCGTGACCGTGGGTGTCGATCTTCCGGCCTACTATCGCGCATTGGCTCTGGAAGAGAGATCGTGCCTCTATCTGGTCTCCGATATCGAGCGCATCTCCAAGCAACTGCATCGCCTGGCCGCTATCGAAACCTATCGCCCACCTGTCGTGGCGGGGATGGGAGAAGGCGCAACACTGGCGCTGGCCATAGCGGCGCAGACCCCTGTCTCCACCATATCGGCCACCATCGCTGTCGATCCAGGCAGTGTCGTTCCGTTGGAAAAACCGCTCTGCACCCCGGCACCCAAAACGCCGTCAAGCAATGGGATCGCCTATGGGCTGACCAAAGGGCTGCTCCCTGATCCCGTCACCATCGCGCTGACGCATGCTGCCAGCGCAGTTGGCCGTCGCCATGCCGCACGGCTTCAAGCCAGCCATCCGGATGTGGCGGTGGTTCAGGCTGAGGGTCGCCCTGCAGCAGTTCTGGCCGATGCTCTGAATGCTGTATCCGCGAGCCTTGCGGGTGCCAATGTCGCGCTCGACCTGCCGCTCGTCGAGCTTCCGGCAGACGCCGGCCACGACGTCTTTGCCATCATCTATTCCGGAGACGGCGGCTGGCGCGATATCGACCGCAAGCTTGGCTTCTTCCTGCAACAGGCCGGTGTTCCGGTCGTCGGCGTCGATAGTCTGCGCTATTTCTGGAGCGAGAAAACACCGCAACAGACGGCGACCGATCTGACCGCCATCATCAAGGCCTATCGCAAGCGCTACGGCGTATCGCAAGTCGCCCTGGTCGGCTATTCCTTCGGTGCCGACATACTGCCCGCCGCATTCGCAAAACTGGAAGAGGATATCAGAGACGATGTGAAACTCGTTTCCCTTCTGGCCTTGTCGCGCAGTGCCGACTTCGAGATCGCCGTCACCGGCTGGCTCGGTATGTCCGGCGAGGGGAAGTATGGCGATCCGGTCGATGATCTGGTGAAGGCCATGCCGGCGGGAAAATTGCAATGCGTCTACGGCGTTGCCGAGACCGAAAGCGGGTGCCTGGCGCTCGGGACGCTTGAACGACAAGGTGGCGAAATCATCCAGCGACCGGGCGGTCACCACTTCGACGGCAAATACGAACTGATTGCCGACCACATTCTGGACAGACTGCGCCAGCGTGTGGCCTCTAATCCCTGAGAGGATCTAGCGCTCCGGTTGGGCGTCGGGCTTGGTCGCTGCTTCGGTGTCGTCACCGTCCACCTTGGCCATCGCGCGCTGCATGCGGATGCCCTCGGCAATCCAGGCGCGGGAAAGACCGTGATAGAGCGGTTCCGGCGCAAACATGCGCGAGGTCAGATAACCGAGCATGGAGGCCGCCATCAGCGCAATCACGCCTTCATGGCTATCGGTCATTTCCAGAATGATCACGAATGCCGTCATGGGCGCCTGAACGACGCCTGCGAAATATCCGGCCATCCCAAGCACGGCAGCAAGGCCGATGGAGACACCGAGCATCTGCCCGACCGTGCTGCCGAAGCCGGCACCGACAGAAAGCGATGGTGCGAAAATACCGCCGGGAATACCGGATGCCATGGACAGGAAAGTCGCCGCGAATTTTTCCAGGAAATAGCTAAACGGCAGGGCATCGCCTTCAATGGCGCTGCGGGCCTGCTCATAGCCGGTTCCGAATGTGCTGCCATGACCGATGACGCCGATGACAGCGACGGCCAGGCCACAGGCAGCAGCAAGGCCGACCATACGCTTGATCGGATCGGGCTGCGCCCAGCGGCGGATGCGCCGCGATGCGCTGAGCGATCCGGCCGAAAACAGGGCACCCAGTCCGCCGCCACCGATGCCGCAGATGATCACCGCTGCCCATTCCGCGGGTTTCACCACTGTGATGCTGGCAGAGCCGAAATAGGTATAGCTTCCAACGAGACCAAGCGCCGACAGACCCGACAGGATCACAGCGGTCAGCACCAGACCGTTCGCGCGCGATTGATAGGTTCGGCTCATCTCCTCGATGGCGAAGACGATACCGGCAAGCGGCGTGTTGAAGGCCGCTGAAATACCGGCCGCTGAACCGGCAAGGATCAACCCTTGCGCCTGCGCCATGCCGCCAATGCGCCCGGCAATCATCATGATCGATGCACCCACCTGAACCGTCGGACCTTCACGGCCGATAGAGGCACCGCAAAACAGGGCAACGATGGTCAGCATGATCTTGCCAACCGCAACCCTCAGCGACAGCAGTCTCGACCGTTCGCTGTCGCGCCGCAGATGGCGGGCGGCAATCGCCTGTGGAATGCCGGAGCCCTGTGACGCCGGGAAAAGGGTAAAGGCAAGCCAGGAACAGAATGCAAAACCGACAGGTGTCAGGATCAGCGGCAGCAGATAGGTGGATTCTCCACTGTCGAGCAAACCGTGAAACAGGTTCTGCGCGACGTCGGCCATGTGGGCGAAGACGACACTGATCACGCCAATGGCGAGGGCACCGGCCCAGAAAACGGCGCGAGGCTTCCAGACCCGCCAGGAGCCCCACATCACCCGGGACCGGCGCAGCATCTTCAGCTTCTTGTAACTCGTGGGCATGGTGTGGCGTCTTTACGCAAACAAAATGAAATTGACCGTCAGGCCGGGCGGACTGACGCAATCCAATCGTGAAGAAAGGAAGTTAAGAACCCTTATCCTCCTCGTGGTTTTTCATTGCAACCCGCTGGCAAAAATTCTTGTCGATGAACAGGAACCAACCGATGAATTGAGATATGCGGCAACCTTGACATCATGCCTCGTCATCGGATGACGGAGAATGAGATGCGGACAATTGTGGATATTGGCGAGGATGACCTGAGCGCCCTGGATCAACTCGCCAAGCGGGAGCGTTTGTCGCGCGCAGCTCTGGTTCGCCAGGCGGTCGCCGATCTTCTGGCGCGCAAGCGGCAACTGGATGCAGCCGACGCATTCCGCCTTTGGAGAAGCGAGCCTGTAGATGGGCTGAAATATCGGCAGCAATTCCGGTCTGAATGGTGAAGGCGTTATTCGACACCAATATCCTGATTGACTACCTCAACGGTCGGGATGAGGCGCGGGTTGAACTGGCGCGCTATGACGCAAAAGCCATTAGTGTGATCACCTGGGTGGACGTTATGGTTGGGGCCGCTCCTGCCGTCTCCGAACGCACACGAGACTACCTGTCGGACTTCGACATCATTGCCATCGACCAGTCAGTCGCTGAGCAAGCAGTCAAAATCCGGAAAGCCGAAAAAATAAGGTTACCCGACGCCATTATCTGGGCGAGCGCCGAGGTCGACAATCTCATTCTGGTCACGCGCAACCGCAAGGATTTCAGGGAAACTCACCCCGGTATCCGAATTCCCTACAGGCTTTGATGCATGCGCAAGGGCGCGGTCGCACGCATCAAGCAAGCAAGGGCAATCAGCGCCGCCTACCGGTCGCTCGTCTCCCACCGTGGATTGATCCAGGGCTCCTGGTTCGAGCGGGGCAGCGGTGCACGTCCCAGAATATGATCGGAGGCTTTTTCGCCGGTCATGATCGACGGGCCGTTGAGATTGCCATAGGGGATATCCGGGAAGATCGAACTGTCGGCAACCCGAAGACCGTCGACGCCGATCACCCGGCATTCCGGATCGACCACCGCCATCGGATCGTCTTTTGCCCCCATTTTGCAGGTGCCCGAGGGATGGTAGGCGCTCTCCAGATGCTCGCGCAGGAAGGCGTCGATCTGCTCGTCGCTTTGGACGTCTTCGCCCGGCTGGATCTCGGGTCCGCGGAAATCGTCGAACGCCTTTTGACCGAACAGTTCGCGGGTGAGCCGCACGCAGTGGCGGAACTTCACCCAGTCTTCCTCGTGGCTCATATAGTTGAAGCGGATCACCGGATCGGCCTTCGGATCGGAGGATTTCAGCGTGACATTGCCGCGTGACTTCGAGTGGTTGTAGCCGACGTGAACCTGGAAGCCGTGGCTCTTGGCCGCTGCCTTGCCGTCATAGGAAATGGCGACGGGCAGGAAGTGAAACTGGATGTCCGGCTGCTTGATGCCGGGCGCCGAGCGCACGAAGGCGCAACTTTCGAACTGGTTCGAACCGCCAAGGCCCTTGCCGGAAAACAGCCATTGCGCGCCGGCCACGCCTTGCCAGAACCAGGGCAGCCAGGAATAGAGCGAGACCGGCTTGGTCGACACCTGCTGGAAATAGAATTCAAGGTGATCCATCAGATTGGCGCCCACGCCCGGACGGTCAACCTTTACCTCGACGCCCATGTCCTTCAGATGCGATGCCGGACCGATGCCGGAAAGCATCAGAAGTTTGGGCGAGTTGAACGACGAGGCTGCAACGATCACTTCGCGATTGGCCTTCACCACCTCGATTTTGCCGCCGCGTTCGATCTCGACACCGATGGCGCGGCCGTTCTCGATCACCACCTTGCGGGCAAGGCAGCGCACCAGCTCGACATTGGGCCGCTTCAAGGCGGGCTTCAGATAGGCATTGGCGGCAGACCAGCGGCGTGACTTCCAGATGGTCTGCTCCATCAGGCCAAAGCCTTCTTGCTTTTCACCGTTATAGTCTTCCGTCGTCTCGAACCCGGCCTGCTTGCCGGCCTCGACAAAGGCCTGCACCAGCGGGTTCTTGGCAGGGCCGCGCTGAACATGCAGCGGCCCGTCGGTCCCGCGCCATCCCGGCTGACCGCCATGGGAGTTTTCCATCCGCTTGAAATAGGGCAGCACATCCGCATAGCCCCAGCCCGCAGCGCCATTGTCCTCCCAGCGAGTATAATCTTCCTGCGAACCGCGCACATAGACCATGCCGTTGATCGAGGACGATCCGCCGATCACCTTGCCTCGCGGCGCGGTAATGCGCCGGTTGTTGAGATGCGGTTCCGGCTCGGTCAGATAACCCCAGTTATAGCGCTTCATGCTCATCGGCCAGGCAAGAGCTGCCGGCATCTGGATAAACGGTCCGAAATCCGACCCGCCATATTCCAGCACCATGACCGTGTGCTTGCCGTCTTCGGAAAGACGATAGGCCATGGCCGACCCTGCGGAGCCGGAACCGATGATGATGTAATCTGCCTGGTTCATTGCAAAACCCTCGTCAAATGGACGCAATTATAGCTGTAAGCTATATTTGCGAAATGAAACTTGTGCGCTACACCAAGGCAGCAAGCAAAGCACTGGATCGAATGCAGCCGAAACGGCGTATTGCAATCCGTTTCAAGGTGGATGCTTTTGCCCGCGGTGAGCTCGTCGATGTCAAGAAACTCAAGGGAAGTCAGCTGCTGCGTATCCGGGTCGGCGATGACCGCGTGATCGTTGATGAGCAGGAGGCTTTGGTCATCGTGATCGAAGCCGGTCCAGGCGGCGGCATCTACAAGGAGTGAACCATGGGGCCGTTGCAAAAGACCGTAATCGAGGGGCAGTCCTATGTCCTCGTCCCCGAGGAAGAATATGAAGATCTTCTGGACACTCTGGCCGCTCACCGGACCATGGCGCGGGTGGAGGCAGGTGAAGAAACCTGGCCCGCAGAACTTGTTTATGAGCTGTGGGAGACGGACAGCCGTATCGGTACATTCCGCCGTTATCGCGGAATGAGCGTCTCTGAGCTTGCGCTCGCCGCCCGCATCTCCCAGCCCTATCTCTCGGAAATCGAAAAGGGCAAGAAGACGGGCTCGGTCGACGTCCTCAAGCGCATCGCGAATGCGCTCAAGGTCGATCTCGACGACATCGTGGTCGATATCGGCGACTGACCTCTGCATCAATACGGCGCCTCGCATGGTCCCATGCCGACATAGACCGTTCTCAGTTCCGTATAATGTTCGATCGCGGCGAGCGAGTTTTCGCGCCCGAAGCCTGACTGCTTCGAACCGCCGAACGGCATTTCCACCGGGCACAGGTTATAGGTGTTGATCCACACCGTTCCGGCCTCCAGTTCTGAGACGACGCGGTGTGCGCGGGTCATGTCGGCGGTAAAGACGCCACCGGCCAGGCCGAACTCGGTCGCATTGGCCCGTTCAATCACTTCGGCCTCGTCGTCGAAATCGAGAACGCACATCACCGGACCGAAGATCTCTTCGCGAACGATGGTCATGTCGTCGGTCAAGTCGGCAAACACGGTTGGCTGCACATAATAGCCGTCGCCGGAAACATCGTTGGGAATGCCGCCGCCGGTGACCAGACGACCGCCTTCGGCCTTGCCCTTTTCGATATAGCCGATCACCTTTTCGCGCTGCGACCAGGAAACCAGCGGACCCATCTGGGTCTCTTCCTTCTGCGGGTCGCCGATCAGGATCTTTTCCGAGCGCTCCTTCAGGCGAGCGAGGAACGCTTCCTTGATACCTTTCTGCACGAACACGCGGGTACCGTTGGAGCAGATCTGTCCGGTCGAATAGAAATTGCCGAGCATGGCCCCGGAGATGGCGCTTTCGATATCGGCATCGTCGAAGACGATCATTGCCGACTTTCCGCCCAGCTCCATCGTCACATGCTTCAACTGGCTGGCGGCAGCGCCTGCTACCTTGCGGCCTGTCGGCACCGAGCCCGTCAGCGATACCTTGGCGACATCCTTGTGATTGACCAGCAGCGGGCCGGTATCGCGATCGCCCTGGATCACATTGAACACGCCCTTCGGCAGGCCGGCCTCGATCAGGATTTCGGCGATCTTGAGGGCGCCCAGAGGCGTCACCTCCGATGGCTTGAACACCATGGAGTTACCAGCAACGAGCGCCGGTGCCGCCTTCCAGCAGCAGATCTGCTGGGGGTAGTTCCACGCACCGATGCCGACGCAAACGCCAAGCGGCACGCGTCGTGTATAGGCCCAGTCCTGCCCAAGCGGAATATGCGAACCATTCATCGCAGCCGGTGCGACACCACCGAAGAATTCGAGCGAATCGGCGCCTGAGGTCGGATCGGCGACAATGGTTTCCTGGATCGGCTTGCCGGTATCCAGCGTCTCGAGGTCCGACAGCTCCTTGTTGCGTTCACGCATGATCTCGGAGGCACGGCGAAGGACGCGGCCACGGGCCGTCGGGCTCATGGCGGCCCATTCCTTTTGCGCACGCTTGGCCGAGGCGATCGCCTTTTCGACGATGGCCGGCGTTGCTGCATGAAGTGTCGCGATCACTTCACCGGATGCCGGATAGATGTTCTCGATAACGGTGCCGTTCTTGTCTTCGACATATTCGCCGTCGATGAAATGGGAGCCGGGTGGTTGGGTCTGCATAGTTATTCTCCTCGCGGATAGCGCTTGGATTCTTCCAGGATGTTCAGGTCCATGTGGTTGCGCATGTAGCGCTCCGATGCCTTTTGCAGCGGCTGGTGATCCCAGGGGTAGTAGGACCCGTTTCGAAGGGCCTCATAGACGATCCAGCGCCGCGCCTGGCTTTCGCGCACGGCTGCGTCAAAGTCGTCCATGTCCCAGCGGGCGCGACACTTGGCGTTGAAATAGACCAGCACGGGGGCATGGCGTTCGTCTGTCGCCAGATTGTTCTGCTCCAGCGGATCGGCCTCGAGGTCGAAAAGCTGGTCGGGATCGAGCGCGCAATGAATGTATTTCCACTTGCCCTCGCGGATGGCCACCATGGGCGCATAGGAGCCTTCAGCGGCATATTCCATCAACACCGGCGCGGTGCGCTTTTCACCGTTCATCACGCCCTTGAGGCTCATGCCATCGGTCCAGGGCATGATCTCGTCCATGGAAATACCGGCCAGATCGCAAAGCGTTGGGGTCACATCCAGGTTCGAGGTCGGCACCTGAAACAGGCCCGGCTCAATGCCGGGGCCGGATATCATCAGCGGTACGCGCGCCGAGCCCTCAAAGAAGCTCATCTTGAACCACAAGCCGCGTTCGCCAAGCATATCGCCATGGTCGGAGCAGAACAGGATATAGGTATTGTCCAGCATCCGCGTACGCGTCAGCGTATCGATCAGTTCGCCCACCTTGTCGTCGAGATAGGAGATATTGGCGAAATAGGCGCGACGTGAGTTTTTCACGTCTTCTTCCGTGACATTGAACTTGTCGTAGTCGCAGGAATGGATCAGGCGCTGCGAATGCGGGTCCTGGCTGTCGAACGGGATCTCGCCGATTTCCGGCAGCAGATGTTCGCAGTCTTCATAGAGGTCCCAGTATTTGCGCCGCGCGACATAGGGATCGTGCGGATGGGTAAAGGATGCAGTCAGGCACCAGGGGCGGCGGCCCTGATCGTCGTTTTCGCGGGCCAGATGATAAAGTTTCTGGTTGGCCAGAAACGCCACTTCGTCGTCATATTCCATCTGGTTGGAGATTTCGGCAACGCCTGCACCGGTGACGGAACCGAGATTGTGATACCACCAGTCGATCCGCTCGCCCGGCTTGCGGTAATCCGGTGTCCAGCCGAAATCGGCCGGATAGATATCCGTCGTCAGCCGCTCTTCGAAACCATGAAGCTGGTCAGGGCCGACGAAATGCATCTTGCCCGATAGCGCGGTGTAATAGCCGGCGCGGCGCAGGTGATGGGCAAAGGTCGGGATCGACGACACATATTCGGCAGCGTTGTCGTAAACCTGCGTGCGGCTCGGCAATTGTCCGGCCATGAAGGAGGCACGCGCCGGCGCACACAGCGGCGAAGATGTGTAATTGTTCTTGAAGCGCGCGGAACGGGCGGCCAGCGCCTTCAGGTTCGGCGCATGCAGCCAGTCTACCGGGCCGTCCGGAAAAAGCTTTCCGTTCAGCTGGTCGACCATGATGATCAGAATATTCGGCTTTGTCACGGCAATGGATTCCTGGAAAAGGGAGCGAGTTGGGCATTGATGTAGTCTTCGGTCAGCGCGATCGACGCCTTGATCGAGATCGGTGCCGATTTGAGACTTTGCCTCAGGTAAAGTCCATCGATCATCGCGGCTGCGCCTTCGGCAATTCGGGCCGCGTCATCGGGCGGGCAGAGCATTTTCAGGGCAGACAGGAGGTTGGAGCGAAGGCGCCTTGCATAGATGACGAGCAGCTTGCGGGTTTGTTCCGAACGCTGTGCTTCCGAATAAAAGGCAAGCCAGGCCGAAATCGTCTCTGGCGCGAATTGTTCGGTTGCAAAACTCGCCTTGATCACCGCCGAGATCCGAGCGCGCGGGTCGACCGTCCGCTCCAGTGCGACCACCGCATCGCGCCGCAGACGGCGAAGCAATTCGCGGATGGTCTCGACCAGCAACTGCTCCTTGGAGCCGAAATAGTGATGCGCCAGCGCAGGCGACACGCCCGCCTCCTTGGCGATCTCCGACATGGTCACTGCAAGCGAGCCATGATGGCCGATTGCGCGCAAGGCGGCATCGGTCAGGGCTTTTCGACGAACAGGTTCCATTCCGACTTTGGGCATCGGGTCTCCGGATTTTTTATTGATTGATTAGTCAATTAAAAACACGAAACGGGGTTGAAAGGCAAGTCTTGCAACGGATTTTCCCCGATAGGGAGCAAACCTGCTTGTGCCAGCAGGGGCGTTTTGCTGCCTCAAGACGCCGAGACGCGCGAGATGTGTCGACAGGACATCAACCCGGGCGTCTTTGCCGGTTGTTCTCGTGTCCTAGCGCAGGAACGGCTTTGCCGTCATGCTGCCAGGCAGCGGCACGCCGAGACGCGAAAGCACGGTCGGGGCGAGCTGAAGCTGATCGAGCAGGGTATCCTTGTCCGGCCCTTCGCCACCGCCAAACCAGTAGAAGGCGAAATCCTGCATTTCGTCGTCATGACCGCCATGATGGCCGCGATCTGTCTGGCCATGATCGGCAGTGACGATCACCTCATATCCAGCCCTTCGCCAACGCGGCAGAAAGGCGGCAAGCTGGGCGTCGATGGTAAAACAGGCAGCATCCATCTGGGTGCAATCATGGCCGTAGCGGTGGCCCATACTGTCCAGCGTGCAGGTGTGGAGAATGCCGTAGTCGATGGAAAACCGTTCCGTCAGCATGGTCAGCGTTGCAAACAGGTCGAGATCGCTCGGCGTCATCTGGTTCTGGTGGTTGTAGCCGGCCATGGTGTGGAAGCGGCCATGATGGATCGGCCCGTCCACCTCGTCATATTCGATGTCGCGAACCATGTCGAAGGGCGCACGCTGAAAGAACGTCGACCAGAAGGAATGCGCGACCGCGCCTGACTTGCCGCCAGCCTTGGCAATTTCCGAGAAGATGTCTGGCTGCTCCACACGAAAAACAACGTCATTGGACAAGACGCCGTGCACCTGCGGCGGCACCCCGGTATGGATCGAGGCGTAGCAGGACGCCGAGGTGGATGGCAGCACCGAGCGCATCTTCCACACCCGCGCTTCGCCGGATTGCACCCAGCCTTCCAGATTGCCCATCAGCCTGCGGGCATTCCGCCACGGCTGGCCATCCAGAACGATCAGCAGGAGTTTGTTGTTCAGTGTCATGTCGTCCTCCTCGGGCACGCTCTGCCGATCTCTCCGCAATGGGTAGATGTCGCGCGTTCACAGTCTCTTTCGCTGTATAACCGAATTGATCGGCTGAACAGCACCCCACCAATCGTCACAAAACTTTCATCAGATCGTCATGAACGGGAAAGGATTCCTTGAGGATTAGAAATCAGGATAAGGCCATAAAAAACAAAGATATTTGGAGAGCGAAATGGTTGCGGAAGCGGTTGAAGCGGGTGTATTGCGCCGATTTGCCAGCGACCAGTTATTATCGCTTGCCAAGCTTGTGGTGGAAAACGCTTTTCAGCCCATTGTCGAAGTCGGCACCGGCGATGTCTTCGGATATGAATCGCTGATGCGCGGACAGGATCGCATCGGCTTTGCAAACCCGATCGATCTTCTCGACAGTGCCCAGTCGTCCGGCCAGCTTCTGGCGCTGGAACAGATGGTGGCAAGCCGCGCGCTGGCCAAGTTCATTACCATTCCCGATTACACAAGCTCGACACTCTTTCTCAATCTCGATGTCAGGCTGATCCCGCAAGGGCAGGAGATGATCGAGGTTCTGGCCCAGCATTTGAAGACATCCGGCATCCCGCCCTCATCGATCTGCTTCGAACTCTCCGAGCGTTTCGACAATACCGGTCATCCGGAATTCAACGGGCTCATCGACGCCATGCGCAAGGCCGGCTTCAAGCTGGCCATCGACGATTTCGGCGTCGGTCATGGCGAGATGAAGCTGCTTTGCGACTATCCGATCGACTATGTGAAGATCGACCGCCATTTCATCAGCAATCTCGATTCCAGCCCGCGCAAGCGCCACCTTGTGCGAAACATCGTCAACATCGCCCATGTTCTGGGCGTAAGAGTGATTGCCGAGGGTATCGAGACCGAAGCGGAATTTCTGGTCTGCCGGGAATTCGGGGTCGATCTGGTGCAGGGCTGGTTCATCGCCCGACCGACCACGCATCTCAATGAATTGAAGCCGGCCTTTCCGCATCTGCAGGATCTCGGCAAGGTGCGCCGCTCCAGCCAGTCTCTGGATGAGATCCTGATCCGCAAGGAAATCGAGAACCGCCCGATCGTCTATGAAAATGACAGCATCGACCAGGTCTTCGATCTGTTCCGGCGCAATCCCACCCAGACCTTCTTTCCGGTCCTCAATGCCAATCGCGAGCCGCGCGGCACCATCAGCGAGCATCACCTGAAGGAATATATCTACCATCCCTTCGGCCGCGACCTCCTGAAGAACAAATTATATGAGCGTACCGTCTCGCAATTCGTCGCCCGCGCGCCCATCGTCGGGCTCGATACCAATGCCGAACGGCTCATGTCGATCTTTGCCAATATGGATGGCTCCGACTGCGTGATCCTCACGGAAAACATGCGCTATGCCGGTGTCGTCTCGGCAGGGTCACTGATCCGCGTCATCAACGAAAAGCAGCTGAAGGTGGCGCAGGATCAAAACCCGCTGACCGGCCTTCCGGGCAATCTCGCCATTCGCGACTTCATGCAGGATGTCGTACGCGACGGAGATGAAACCCGCTTTTTCTGCTATTGCGATTTCGACTATTTCAAGCCGTTCAACGATCACTACGGCTTCCATATCGGCGATCACGCCATCACCCTGTTTGCCGCTCTCATGCGACGCTACTTCTTCTCCGAGGGCGATTTTCTGGGCCATGTCGGCGGCGATGATTTCTTCATCGGCGTGCGCGGCTGGACGCAAGAGGAATTGACCGAGATCCTCGACCGGTTGCTCAGCGATTTCCACGACGATGTCACCACGCTTTACGGACACGAAGAACGCCGTAACGGCTTCATTCACGGCAAGGATCGCAACGGTCATGAACGAACCTTCCCGCTGATGCGCTGCTCCATCGCGGTCCTGGCACTGCCGGACGGGCTTGTGATGGACGATGTGAGTCGCGTCAGTGCGGTGATCGCCCGCATCAAGAAAAAGGCCAAGGAAAGTGAAAGTGGTCTCTTCATCGACAGTTTCGCCATGGGCGAAGAAGCGGCGTGATTGACCGTCCGCGTCAATGAGCCTTCTTTTCAAGCGGGGTAACGCACCCTAAGTGTGTGCTGACCTTGCGAACAAAGGAGCCCCCCGATGACGCTTCCCGAAACCATGCGATTTGTAGACCTCAAGGATTTCGGCGCGCCGGATGTCATGCGACTTTCGCAAATGCCTGTGCCGAAACCCGCAGCCGGCCAATTGCTGCTCAAGGTCGAAGCGGCTGGCGTCAACAGGCCGGATGTGGCCCAGCGTCAGGGAACCTATCCCGCACCCAAGGATGCAAGCCCGGTACTTGGCCTCGAAGTTGCAGGTGAGGTGGTGGCCGTCGGCGAGGGCGTGTCCGACTTCAAGCTTGGCGACAAGGTTTGCGCGCTCGCCAATGGCGGCGGCTATGCCGAATATTGTCTGGTGCCAGCCGGTCAGGCCATGGCCTGGCCGAAGGGCTATGATGCGGTGAAGGCCGCAGCCGTGCCCGAAACCTTCTTCACCGTCTGGGCCAATCTGTTCCAGATGGCCGGTCTGACCGATGGCGAAAGCGTGCTCATTCACGGCGGCACATCCGGCATCGGTACGACCGCAATCCAGCTTGCCAGGGCCTTTGGCGCAACGGTCTACGCCACGGCCGGCAGCGACGACAAATGCAAGGCCTGCGTCGATCTCGGCGCCATCAGGGCGATCAACTACAAGACCGAGGATTTCGTCGAGGTCATCAGGGAGCATACCGACAAACGTGGCGTCGATGCCGTGCTCGACATGATCGGGGCTGCCTATTTCGACCGCAATCTCTCCGTCCTTGCCAAGGATGGCTGCCTGTCGATCATCGCCTTTCTCGGCGGTGCGGTGGCGGAAAAGGCCAATCTCGCGCCCATCATGGTCAAGCGGCTGACGGTGACCGGCTCCACCATGCGCCCGCGCACTGCGGAGGAAAAGCGGGCCATCCGCGATGATCTGGTCAAGGAAGTCTGGCCGCTTCTGGAGACAGGCGATGTCGCCCCCGTGATCCACAAGGTTTTTGCCTTCGATCAGGTGATCGAGGCCCATAAGTTGATGGAAACAAGCGAACATATCGGCAAGATTGTTCTGTCCTTCGACTGATATCTCTGTCCCGCTCGCATCTGCTTATCTGCCGATCACGCCAGCCTCGTGCAACGGTCGCTCGATAACCTTCCCCGCGCGAGCAATCTGTACAGCAAGCTGTCGCCGTCCGCGCGGTGTTCGCCAATTGCGCGCAGACGGAGTGTGGAAGGACATGCCAGGATGAACACCGATTTTCAGCGCGCGCTCAAGGAATACAAGGCGGGCCAATTGCCGAAGGCGCTGAAATTTGCGCAGTCGGCTGTGGGCAAGGCCGGGCCGCACGAGAGTGGTGTGCAGGCACTGATCGGCTCCATCCAGTACAAGCTCGGCGAGCGCCTGCCGGCAGCAGACGCCTTTGCCAGGGCTGGCAGCTACGAAGACGACAAGGCCGCCGGTTTCATGAAGCTGGCCGTCACCCTTTTTCACGACGCCCGCCGCTTTGATCGCGTGATTGCCGATGGACCGCGCGCCGTGGCGCTCAACCCAAACGACAGCGATCTGGCTTATCTGGTCGGCAGTGTCTTTTTTGGTAACGGCCTGCGTGGCGACATGTCGCCGATCATCGCGAAGCTCGAGCGCAGCAATGACCGCCACATGGCACTGATCATCAATTACTACCGTTTGTCCGGCCGTCTCGAGGAACTCTATGACGAGCTCAATTCGGCGATTGCGTCAGAGCCCCACAACGCCTTCCTGCATATGTCACGTTACGTGGTGGCGCGCGAAATCTGCGATTTCGCAGCACTGCGCGAGCATGACCGTCAACTGGAAACGCCGGATGCGCCGGTCGTCATGCGCCAGATCGCGGCCGAATCCGCGCTTGGCCGTCTTCTCTGGTGTGGCGATGAGGCCATCAATGCCCGTCCAAGCCAGGATACCCGGACCCACAGTGCGAACCTCGAAAGGCTCAAGCGCGAGCGCCGCGCGATTTCGCCGGCCGGCAGCAAGCTCACCATCGGCTATCTCTCCAACGACTTTTTCGATCACGCCACCATGACGCTGTTTATGGAGGCCATGGCGCAGCACGATCTGGAGAAGTTTGACATCGTGCTTCTGTGTTACGGAGAGCAAAGCGTCGCTCATCATCGGGATGCATGGCCGCAACATCTGCGCCAGGCGGTCGTCACCATCGACCATCTGTCCGATGATGCGGTGGCGGACCTGATTAGCGAACGCGGCATCGATATCCTGGTGGATCTCAAGGGCCATACGCTCGGCGCTCGGCTTGGCATCGTCAACCGCTCGGATGCACCGATCAAGGCAACCTATCTCGGTTTTCCGGGCTCCGTCGCCGGCATCGATCTCGATTACGCCATCACCGATCCGATCGTGACGCCTGACAGCAGCAAGCCCCATTGGGCCGAAAAGCTCTGCCGCTTGCCGGAAAGCTATCAGGCCAATAACTGGAAAACCCGGCCAAAGCCGGAACGTATGAGCCGCAGGCAGGCAGGATTGCCCGACGATGCCTTCGTCTTTGCCTCCTTCAATGCCACCTTCAAGATCACACCGCGCACCTTCGATATGTGGGCCGAGGTGTTGAATGCAGTGCCGGGTTCGGTTTTCTGGGTCATGTGCAACAATCCACTGGCGCGCCGCAACCTGACCGCAGCCTTTGCCGAACAGGGCATTTCGCGCGACCGGATCATCTTTGCCGAACGCGCCCCATATCCCGATCACATCAACCGGCTGCCGCTGGCCGATCTGGCGCTCGATACCATTCCCTGCAATGGCCACACGACCACGTCGGATATGCTGTGGGCGGGTCTTCCGGTCATTACGGTCAAAGGCACGGCCTTTGCCGGTCGCGTGTCGGAAAGTCTGTTGACGGCGCTTGGTGTTCCCGAACTCGTTCTGGATGACGAGAAAGCGCTGGTGGCGGAAGCTGCACGCCTTGCCGCAGACCCGCAGGCACTGGCTGCCATTCGTGCCCGCATGGAGGCTGCACGCTTTACAGCGCCACTGTTCGACAACGAACGTTTTGCCCGTCATCTGGAAACCGCATATGAGATGATGGCCGTCCGGGCGAGGGCCGGCCTCAAGCCCGATCATATCGATGTGCCAGCGCTTCCGGCGCGCACCGATTCCTTCGTGTAAGCGTATGAAAAAAAGCGTGATTAGACTTTAGCAGCAAGGGCTTGCCGGATTCCGTTTTCCAGCCTATCCTTTCCATCAGTATCAACGAAACGAAAGGAAGGTGATCCAATGTCTAATGAGATTTCGGTCCGCATTGCTGACTTGGGAAAGGTACTGGTTTTGACGGGGCAGCCCTCGACCTAACCCGCCTTCCTTCGGGTCATCTCTGATGATCCGGGTCCGCAGATGGGACCAAACTCATGGAAGGGCCGCCTTGGGCGGCCCTTTTCCTGTTTCTGGGCCTGGCTGTCTCAGAAATGGATCGTGCCGAAGGCCGGCACCTTCAGACCCGGGGCTGAAAGATCGATACCGGCCACCAGTCCCAGAAGCTGAAACTCCAGCCCGCTGCGCGCACCTGCCGCGAGACCGATCAAGCCCTTGTAGTTGATGTGAAAATCCCGTCCGTCCGCGCCAAAGCTCAACAGCTGGCCATCGCTCGGATAGTCGCGTCCGACCGCATCCGATGGCAAAACGGCATCGAGCTCCGGCACCGCGTGCAGCACATGCGACACAAAGGTGTTGGAGTTGGGCCCCGGATAGATGTGGTAGCCGCCGGTCATGGCGAAGGGATAATCGGCGATGGCCCGTTCGACCTTGGGAATAAGGGCTTCGGCTCTCTCTCCATGCGCTTGCGTGACGATGACCGGCGCATTCGAATACCAGAATGCATCCGGCGCATAATTGTTGCGGCGGATCGGCGAGCCCCAGCCCACCTTGTCATAGCGTGTATAGCTTGCGCCCTTCGGCTTCACCACCACCCAGGCATGGCTTGCAAAGGCACCCTTGAGCCCGCCGGTCTTGGCAGACAGAATATAGACCGCAGCCTCGTCGTCGGAGGTCGCCTCGGGCAGCAGCCCTGACGACGACCACTTGGCCGCGCGCCAGTTTTCCGGATGCTCCGTTGTCATCCAGATCGCAGCCGACAGAAGGCTTGGCAGCAGGAAGATGACCGAGAACCCGAGAACCAGAATTTTCAAGATGCGCATGGGACCGCCTGAGTGAGGAAAGCGCATGAACTGTGAGGTCGAAAACGGCCAAATTGCGGTGCATGATCCCACAATGATGTGAACGCGGAACCGGCCCGATAAGAGGTCCTCACGCTTTCGGCGCAACAGGCCAGCCGCCGGGCAGGCGATGGGCGAGATAGGAGTGGATCTGATCGAGAGCCACCTGTCTGGTAATCCCGCCACTGTCGAGACCGAGCCTCAGCCACAGCCCGTCAATCAGCGTGGTCAGTGCCAGCACGACCTCTTCGCATTCCGCTTTCGGCAGGAGATGCATGAGCGCGGAGCGAAGATTGGAGCGCATGCGGGCATGGATCACCTTCTGGATACGCGCAAACTGCGGCACGCGCGGCACCTCCGCGCAAAGCGAGAGCCAGGCATGGCAGGTGGCCGGCTGGTAGAACCGCTCCTCGAAATTGCCCTCGATCACGGCGTTCAGCCGTTCCTGCGGTGTCGTTGCAATTTTCAGCCGTGCGGACACAGCGTCGCGCAGCTGCGAATTGGCCTCCCGCATGGCCTGCTCGAACAGTTCCTGCTTGTTGCGGAAATAGTGCAGCACGATCCCCTTGGACGAATTCGTATGGGCAGCCACCTTCTCCAGCGTCGCGCCGGCAATCCCCTCACGCTGTAACACCTCGTAAGCGGCAAGCCTTAGCTCTTGCCGCCTGATCACGCTGATCCTTGTCAATTTCATCGCAGGCTTTCCCATTTGGGCCCCATGTTGACAAATTTACCGGAAAGATCAATTGTTGACCCGTGGGTCAATAAATTATCCGTATGGACAATTGAAGGAGAGCGAGATGCTGAAGCCGTTGGGACTATCGATCATTGCCGTTGCCGCATTCACAGGGCAGGCATTCGCCGCCGAGCCTGAAAGCTGCCGCACCGTGCGCATGGCAGAGCCCGGCTGGAACGATCTCGCCTTCACCACCGGTGTCGGCATGACCCTGCTCAAAAGTCTCGGATATGAGGCAAAGACCAGCCTTCTCGGCGTCGAAGTGATCTACAAGAGCCTTGAGAACAAGGACCTCGATGCCTTTCTCGGCTATTGGGATCCGGCCATGACAATCTATTTCAAGCCTTATCAGGACTCCGGCAATATCGAGAATGTGCGGGTTAACCTGACAGGCGCCAAGTACACTTTCGCTGTGCCGGCTTACGTCTATGAGGCCGGCGTTCACGACTTTTCCGACCTGCATACCTTCGCCGACCAGTTCGATCACAAGATGTACGGCATCGAACCCGGCTCCAACCAGACCATGTTCGATGTGATCGCAGATCCTGATTTCAAGCTCGACGGCTGGAATGTGGTCGAGTCGAGCGAACTCGGCATGCTGTCCGAGGTCAAGCGCAAGATGAAGAACAAGGAGTTCATCGTCTTCCAGGGCTGGGCTCCGCACCCGATGAACCGCTCGATCGACATGCGCTATCTCACCGGCGGCGACAAGTTCTTCGGTCCCGATTACGGTGCCGCCACCGTCTCCACCCAGGTGCGCAAGGGCTATCTGAAGGAATGCCCCAATGTCGGCAAGCTGCTTCAGAACCTCACCTTCGACATCGATTTTGAAAACCGTGGCATGGGCTATCTGATCGATGACGGCATGGAGCCGGAAAAGGCTGCCAAGAAAGCCATCAAGGATGAGCCGCAGCGTCTCGACGCCTGGCTTGAGGGCGTCGAAACTGTAGACGGTCAACCCGGTCTGCCCGCAGTGAAGGCAGCGCTTGGCCTGTGATGCATGCTGTCCATGATGACTGGGCGGCCAGAAAACAGGTGCTTGACCTGACGGATGGCCGCCAGCTGGCTTTTGTCCATGCAGCCGAAGACGGTCCGGCACTGGTGCTCATCCATGGGTATACGGATAGCAGCCGCAGCTATGCCGGCCTGTCCGCCATGCTGCCCGGTTTCAATCTGGTCATTCCGGATCTACCGGGACACGGCGCGTCCTCAGCCAGGCAACAAACAGGCATAACAGGTTATGCCTGTGATATTGAAACACTGATCGATCATCTTGGCCTCGAGCGTCTGATCATCGTCGGTCATTCCATGGGCGGCATGATTGCGACGGAGCTTGCGGCCAAGCTGGGCGATCGTGTCGAAGCCCTCGTCATTCTGGCCAGTTCGTTGACACCGGCCATGCCCGATGATGGCTTCCTGGCCATGGCGATTGACCGCTTTTCCGATCCCATCGATCCGGCCGATCCCTTTTTCGACGACTGGCATGGCTGTGCCCGCCCGGTCGATCCGGCATTCTTGGCGGTCGCACGACGGGAGGCCGCTGCCATGCCGGCCGATGTCTGGCGTCGGATCTTCAAGGGCATGTCGTCGCTCGACCTGAGGAAACTGGCGGGCACAGTGACATGTCCGGTTCTGGCCCTGTCGGGCGCAGACGATCCGCTGTTTGGCCCGGATGAACAGGCAAGGCTCGTTGCCGCCTTTCCCAATGCGCGCGGCAGGACGCTTGCGGGGCAGGGGCACAACCTTCACTGGGAAGATCCGGCACTCGTGGCAAAACTTCTCCGCGACCTGGCAGCGCCCGATCTGCGCGACTGACTATCGCTTTGCGGTTGGCAAAATGCGGGCGAGGGCGTATCAGGCACATCCAAATATCGTGATCGCATAGAGGTGCCGCATGACCAATCCCGTTCTCGTCGAAGTCACTCGTGGCAACCGTGTCGAAAGCCGTCACCGCGGTATTGCCGTCGTGGTCGATGGCGATGGCAAGGTCACGCAGTCGCTGGGCGATGTCGACGCAGCCGTTTTCCCACGCTCGGCCTGCAAGGCCATGCAGGCATTGCCGCTGGTTGAAAGCGGTGCCGCCAATGCCTTTGGCTTCGGCGCAAGCGAACTGGCAATTGCCTGTGCCTCGCATTCTGGCGAAGATGCCCATGTCGAACTCGCCGCCTCCATGCTGGCGCGCGCCGGACAGAACGAAAGCGTGCTTGAATGCGGCGCCCATTGGTCGTCGGAGAGGGAGGTCCTCATTCATCAGGCGCGCACCCTCGACAAGCCATCCGCGCTTCATAACAATTGCTCGGGCAAGCATTCCGGCTTTGTCTGCGCCTGCTGCCATCTGGGTTACGATCCGAAGGGCTACACCACCTATGATCACCCGCTGCAACGCGACATCCGCGGTGTCATGGAAAGCCTGACGGGGGCGGCCCTTGGCGAGGACAATTGCGGCACTGATGGTTGTTCGATCCCCACCTATGCCATTCCGCTTGTCGCCCTGGCGCGTGGCTTTGCCAAGATGGGAACGGGTAACGGGCTTGAGCCGCTGCGGGCAGGGGCCGCGCGCCAGCTGATTGAAGCCTGCATGGCTGAACCTTTCTATGTGGCGGGAACCGACCGCTTCTGTACGCGCCTGATGACGCTGTCGCCCGGCAAGATCTTTGCCAAGACCGGTGCCGAAGGTGTGTTCTGCGCCATTCTGCCGGAAAAGGGCATTTCGATTGCACTCAAATGCGAAGACGGCACCACCCGCGCCGCAGAAGCCATGATTGCCGGCTTGCTGTCGGCCCATTTCGAGGCCGGAACGCCCGAGCGCGAAGCCCTGACGGCCATGGCCCATCACCGGATGCACAACTGGAACGGCATCCATGTCGGCGATGTCCGCGTCACCGACGCGCTGTTTGCCTGAGTGACGAACCTCAGTCGTCGAACCTGAACTGGGAGCGGCCATTGGTGAGGTCGCTCACCAGGACGGAAACGGTGTCGGTATCCGAGATCGGAACGCTAAGGGTGATGTCGGCGCCGGTGGAGGTAAAATCCTCGCGCGTGATCGACAGACCGGGGATGGACAAGAGCCGTGCCTTGACCAGTGCCAGATCGGAAAACGGCACCGCTGCCGTCCCCTCGGTCATGGCAATCACCGGCGACAGCGTGCCCGCCTTCAGGCAACTGGCCGCGGTTCCCCCATAGGCGCGCATCAGCCCGCCAGTACCGAGCTTCACGCCGCCAAACCAGCGAGTGACGACAACGGCGATATTGTCGACGTCCTGGCCGTCTATGGCAGCCAGGATCGGCTTTCCGGCAGTGCCGCCGGGCTCGCCGTCATCAAAAAAGCGATACGCCTGACCTATCCGCCATGCCCAGCAATTATGATTGGCATCACCGGTGGAACTCGCGGCAATTGCATCCTTCGCTTCGTCCTCGCTTGCAACGGGGATAGCGAAGGCCAGAAATCTGCTTTTCTTGATGATCTGCTCGAAGGAGACCGGTTCTGCCAGTTGGAACATGTCAGACGGCGAAGATCTCGCCTTCGTCGGCATAGGCCTTGAATTCCAGCGCATTGCCGGATGGATCGTAGAGAAACATTGTGCGCTGCTCGCCGGCCATTCCCTCAAAGCGCAGCTTCGGCTTCATGCCCCAGCGCGTGGACGGATCCTCGTTTAGCCTTCGGGCAAGCGAGAGAAATTCCTCCATCTTCAGGATCACGCCAAAATGCGGGATTGGCACGACATCGCCATCCACCGTGCCGCTTGCCGTATCCTTCGGCATCTCAGCGCGCAGATGCGCCGACATCTGATGGCCGAACAGATCGAAGTCGATCCACTTGCCGGGGCTTTCGCGCCCGATCCGGCAACCCAGCACCGTTCCATAGAAATGCCGCGTGGCTTCGATGTCGGTAATCGGAAAGGCAAGGTGAAAAGGGCGCATGGCAAGTTTCTCCAGGAGGGGCATTCGAGGGATTTGTTACCCCAATATCAGGCGGCTGCAAACAGGTAGTCTCGGCATCCGAGAGCTCCATGTCCCATGCCGGCGTGTCTGCTTTCTATTCGGCTTCGTCCGCGCGCGCGCTCCACATGGCCTTGAAAGCCGAACGGTCCTGGCAGCGCGCCAGCCAGTCGCGAACATGAGGATGTGCTTCCATCAGCGGAATATGCGCTGAGGCATAGCGGATAATTTCGGCCAGATTGACATCGGCAACGGTGAAACGGCCACCGACCATATAGTCGTTGGACGAAAGGTGTTGTTCCAGCACGCCGAATGGGCGTGTGAGCAGGCGAACGGCCACTGCCGCCTCTGCCTGTCCGGCCTCTGACTCGAGCCGGCCCTCGGCGGCTGCGGTGGATATCTTCAGCGCATTGGTCTCGATCTCGGTTGCACCGAAAAACGACCACTGGCTCATCAGCCCGTCTTCTTGCGTATCTGCCGGTGCCAGAGGTCCGCCATGCTTGCGCGCCAGATACAGATTGATGGCCATGGATTCAAACAGCACGAAGCCGTCATCGTCTATGGTCGGGATCGTGCCCATGGGATTGATGGCAAGGAAAGATGTCGAGCGTGTATTGATCGGCGCGTCCGGAGCGCGCGGATCGGCCAGCCTGCGGGCCTGCACCACCGGCACGTGATCGAAGGCAAGTCCCAGCTCCCGGGCAAACCACAGGGTTCTCGTAGCGCGCGATCGGTAGGCGCCGTAAATCGTCAGCATACCCTGTTCTCCTTCACTGATCTGGAATGAGAAACGACCCTATCCGGGGTGGCTGACAATTTGAAGAGGCTCGCGACTGATCGCAGCAGCAATTTCAATCACGGCCCCCGCGCCTTGGAAACGGTCACAAGGCGGACCGCAGGATCGGCTTTGAAAGTAGCATGCAGCTCAGCCGGTAAGGGATGCTGCAAGCAGTCGCGGGCGGTTCACCTGTTTGCCGTGGTTCTTCAACAGACCTGTCATGGCGTCATAGTCCACGGCTTTCGAGAACAGATAGCCCTGACCTATCTGGCAGCCGAGTTTTAACAGCAGGCCCGCCTGGTCGATCGTCTCGATGCCTTCGGCAATCACGGACATGTCCAGCCCCTTGGCGATTCCCACCAGGCCCTGGATGATGACCAGGCCACGGCTTTCATTGACCATGCGTTGCACGAAGGTTCGGTCGATCTTGATCATGTCGACCGGCACGGTCAGAAGATGTGTCAACGAGGCAAAGCCGGTACCGAAATCGTCCAGCGCGACGCGCATGCCCATGGCTCTCATGGCATTGATCTGTGAAGCGATATTCTGATCGCGCTGATCGAGATAGACGGATTCCGTGATCTCCAGGGTAAGCTTTGTCAGCGGCACGCCGGCCGTCTCAAAAACGGTGGCGATGCGCTCTGCCAATCCGTCGTGACAAAAGTCGGCAGCAGACAGATTGATGCCCACACGTCCGAAATCATAGCCCGTATCGAGCCAGCGCCGCGCATCGATCGCAACCTTGGTCAGCATCAACTGGGTCAGTTCCAGCGCAGCCTGCCCATCGCGTGTCGCCTCATGGAAGCTTTCGGCGGTGACCACGCTCCCATCCGGGAGTACGAGACGGCAGAGCGCTTCCATGCCCTTGATCTCGCCGGTGCTCAGTTCAACCACGGGCTGATAGAAAGGCACGATGCTGTCCGTGCGCAGCGCATCGGTGAGCGTCTGGATGGAGCGAAATCGCCTGGCGATTGCCGTGCCCAGTCCCGGAGCATATTCGATGAATTGCCCCCGTCCACGTTCCTTTCCGTGGTAGAGCGCGTAATCGGCCTTCTGGCGCATGCTTTCCGGCGTATCGTGCTCGGTTGCAACCGCGCCGCCGATTGTCATGGATGATCTGAGATGTTGACCGGCACAGATGCAGGCCTCCTTCATCGACCCGATAAGGCGCGCGGCAAGATCGTTCATCTCGGTCCTGCCGCCGTTGATGATAATGCCGAATTCGTCTCCGCCCATGCGGAAGCTGGCACCCTTGGGGGCTTCGCGGGCAATACGTCTTGCGGCTTCGCAGATCAACTCGTCGCCGGCCTGATGGCCCAGCCTGTCATTGACGAGCTTCAGATTGTCGAGATCGGCAATCAGCAGGCTCCAAGGCTGTTTCCGCTTGTCACAGTCCTGGATCAGGGCGTTGAAGCGCCCGCGATTGGGCAATTGGGTCAGCGGGTCGGTTTCGGAAAGCCTTTGCCGTTCTTCCAGGCGCAGTTCTCGCTCTATGGCGATGGCACACAGATGCGTGCAGGTATCGACGATGTGTTGTTCGAACGTGGAAGGTCCGCGTGTCGTATGGAAATAGAACGCAAATGTCCCCAGAACCTTGTCGCCAAGCTGGATCGGTGTCGACCAGCAGGCACGCAGCCCGCAGCCCAGTGCCAGGTCGGCAAATGGCGCCCAATAGGGGTGGTTGGCAATGTCGGTTATGACGATGGATTGTCCGGTATAGGCGGCCGCACCGCAAGAGCCAACGTCAGGCCCGATTGTGACGCCATCGATCGCTTCAATATAGTGTTGGGGCAAAGAGGGGCCCGAAAGGCTCCACAATCGTCCCTGGTCGCACAGTTTGAGAACAGAACACACGACATCCGGAGCCATCTCCTCCACCGATAGACACAACGTATCGAGCGTCTCGCGCAGCGGTGCACCGCGCGCGATCATTTCGAGGATGGTATTCTGTAACTTGGTAATCATGGCGTCTCGTCGGGTTACTCAGAGACAGTATGATCACGGCTCGCTTAAATTGATGTTACGAATATGCTAAATATTTAAATATCGATGAGCTTGTTGTGGAAGATCTCGTCTCCGCATCATGTTTTGCGGTTGCCGGCAATCGTCAGATGGGCATAGCGATCCGGTGTTGCCAGCAGGTCCTCCGTCTCCAGATCGTTCCAGCGATAACCTGCAATTGCAGCCTTGGAGACCGCGCTGAACACATTTGCGCTGATGATGGCGCTTCCAGACTCCTCGACCACGGTCACATAAATGCCGACAGGTGTATCGCGAATAACATTGCCGCTCGCAACCACATCCCGCAGATAAGGCCCCCAGCCGAGCATCAAGCCGTAACGCGGGGCCTTCTCGATCACGTTGTTGGAGACGACGGTGTCCGCCTCCACCGAGATGCCAAAGCCGAAGCCAGCGCCGTCATGCTCGTAGGGGCCGGCGAGCTGGAGGTTGCGCACCAGATTGCCGGTCACGGTCGATAACCGTCCGCCATCCATGAAATTGGCGACCACAATGCCGTTTGCGGCGCCGTCGATCAGGTTGTCGGAGATGATGGCCCCTTCGAACACGAACTCCGAATAGATGGCCGTCTCGCCGCATGACAGGCATGTGTTGCCGCTGATGATGATGTCGGAAGCCGAATTGGCGCGGATGGCGGTGAAGGCGCAGTCGGAAATGTGGTTGCCGCTGACCATCACATTGTCGGCGCGAAAGACATTGATGCCATTGCCATATTCACCGGTTCCGCCGCTTCGGGCACCAATCCGGCTGACACGATTGCCGAGAACCTGGCTTCCGTCTGCGCCTTTTTCCCAGCGATGGACCAGAATGCCACCATTTCCGCAATCGGAGACGGTGTTGGCGGTAATCAGCAGTTCGACGCATTCCACTGCGTAAAGCCCCATATCGGCAGCCTTGGCAATGCGGGTGCGTTCAATCCGCCCACCGCAGCGCTCAAGTCGCAACCCCATATTGCCGCTATCGACGATCTCGCAATTGTCGATCAGCACTGCGCCGCATTCGGTAAAATTGGCCAGGGCCGCTTCGGTGTCTTCGCCAAACCCGTGGCCCGCACCATCCAGCACGATATCGCGCAACTCCACCCGCGCCGCGCCGGCGCAGGACACAAGCGCGCCGCCACCGCCATGAACAATCCGCGATGCGCCGGAGACACCGATCAGCCGGGCACCATCCGGCAAGGTAAGATCGGATGCCACATAGCGCCCCGCCGGCAGGAAAACCGGCAGATCGCGCGCGGCTCCCTCATTGATAATGGCCTGCAGCGCCGCACTCTGATCCTCGTCGGCATTGCTGACCACACCGGCTGCTGTCGCATCGATCGCGCCGCGCAAAGGTGTCGCATCGAGGACCGCCTGGGCAAAGGATGGCCAGGCGGATGCGCCACAGCCAAGGGCAGGCAGAGTCATGAATGCCAGAACCTGTCGCCGCTTCACCATGGTCATCCCTTTGCCCCCCGCATAATCACGCCAATCGCATGGTCGTGCGATTCCCCTGAGGGAAAATAGCACAGCCGCATCGATAGATTTGCTTTAGATCAAAGCGGGCTTCAACCGAGCGGTTAGAACAGGGACAGCGTTTGGAGCACGGGGGCGCTGAAGGGGAGACGGCAGAAGCGCATCGTCTTGCGGCACGCTGCCGTGTGAGAAGGTCGGCACTGGCACAATCGCCAGGCCGGCCTTTCTGCTTTCGGGTAATTTATCTTTTATGCGCCGGGTTCGCGGGCCCGGGCAATGCCTTCGAACTCGTCGACGAAGCGGCTGAACAGACGGGAAAACTGGGCCACATCGTCATCGGCCCAGCCGGTGAGGCAGCCTTCTATGATGTCTCGCTTGATCCGCTGCATCTCCTTCATCATGCCAAGCGACTTTTCCGTCAAAAGCACAACGGTGCGCCGGGCATCTTCTTGGGAAACGGCGCGTTGCAACATGCCGTTCTGAACAAGCTCGGCCACCAGACGACTGCTGCGCGACGGGTCGACACGCATCGCCTCCGCGATCGCCCCGACGGTCACTTCGCCGGCGCCGCGCCGCACCACTTCGATGACATCGAAATGCGAAATATCCAGTTCCGGTGCCACCTTGTCTATGGTCACGCGGCTGATGATGCGCCGGCCGATCAGCAGTCTCCAACGCGACATGGCCTGCGAAATCAGATCGATGTCGGCATCGGCGCTCTCGTTTTTAGTCTGTGTTTGCAGTCGTTCAGCGGTCGTCATCATTGGTCCCAAACCTTGATTTGAAGCGAGACTACCCTAGTTGGTTGAAAATGTCATCTACGTGACATTGACATTTATGTGCGTTTGTCACATAAAATGCCGCAATTCAACGCAGGTATTGTTCATGGATATGCGCCCCGCGCCGCAGGAACCTCTGGTTTCCGACCCTCGTTTGCGACTTTTTCTGTTCCTGATCCTTATGACCGCCATGTTCATGGCAACGCTGGACAATCAGATCGTCTCCACCGCCCTGCCGACCATTGTCGGTGAATTCGGTCAGCTCGAGCGTTTCGGCTGGGTAGGCTCCGCCTATCTCCTCACCATGAGTGCGGTCATGCCGCTATATGGCAAGCTCGGCGATCTGTTCGGGCGTAAATATGTGATCATCGCAGCGGTCAGCATCTTCACGCTTGGCTCACTCGTCTGCGGGCTTTCCGTTTCCATGGATACACTCATTGCAGCGCGCGTGCTTCAGGCGCTCGGCGGTGGCGGCATCATGGTGTCGATCTTCGCCATCAATGCCGATCTGTTCGAGCCACGCGAGCGCGCCAAATACCAGAGCTATGCCAGCCTCGTATTGATGATCTCCGGCGCCCTTGGGCCGGTACTGGGTGGGATCATGAGCGACACGTTCGGCTGGCGCTCCATCTTCCTCATCAACCTTCCTATCGGCATTGTCGTGCTCACCGGCCTGGCAATTTTCCTGCCTTACCGCAAGCCGCAACGCAAACCGAAGATCGACTATGCCGGCGCTCTGTTTTTGGCAGGGGCCATCTCCAGCATCGTGCTATGGGCAGACAGCAGCGAATTGTTTGGCTCGTTGGTATCTGCGCAAAGCCTGGCTATCGTTGCCTTCGGTCTTGTCTGCCTGACGATCTGGATTGGCGTCGAGCGTCGCGCGGAAGAGCCTGTCGTGCCGCTCAGCCTGTTTTCCAAATCCACCATCAACCTGTTGCTGATCATTTCGATCACCAGCGGTGCGGTTGGCATCGGCCTGTCGAACTATTTTGCCCTGTTCCTTCAGACCACCACGGGCCTGTCGCCAACGGTTGCCGGTCTTCTGTTTACGCCGATCACGATTGGCATTGCCGTCGGTTCCCTGTCTGCCGGTCGCATCATGTCGATCACCGGCCGCTACAAGATCTTCTCCATTGCAAGCACGACCTCCAGCATGATCATGCTTCTGGTGTTCAGCACTCTCGCCGCCGCTCCACCGCTTTATCTCGTCGCCATCCTGTTTTTCATCCAGGGCCTCGGGATCGGCGTCGGCCAGCAGGTCCCGGTGCTTGGCGTCCAGAATGCGGCCCTTGCGCGCGACACTGGCGCGGCCACCGGCACGGTCACGCTCACCCGCATGGGCGGTGCTGCCATCGGAATCTCCATTTATGGCGCCATCCTGTCGGCGGGCGTCGCCCATCTGGCAACGCCCATCCCCGGCGTCGACAATATCAAGGAACTCACGCCGGCAGTCCTGGAAACCCTGCCGGCGGCAACCCAGGCGCTGGTCGCGGAAGTCTATACCGGCGCTTTCCGCCCGCTCTTCCTCGGGGCAGCGCTCATCAGCGCCGTTGGCCTGATCGCCGCCGTGTTCCTCAAGAATGTGCAACTGCCAAGCTCGCTCGCCAAGAAGGCGGGCTGAGCCGGGTTCCATGACGGCATGGGTGTTCAGTTGGTCGACAGCTTGTCGATCAGCGCCGACGCGGCCTCGGCAATCACCGTGCCGGGCGGGAAGATTGCATCTGCCCCGGCTGTCTCCAGCGCTGCAAAATCCTGCGGCGGAATAACGCCGCCGACTGCAATCAGCTTGCCGGATGCGCCTCGCTTGGACAGCGCGTCGCGCAGTTCCGGCACCAGTGTCAGGTGACCGGCGGCAAGCGATGAAGCCCCCACCACATGCACGCCCTCGCGCACGGCCAGTTCCGCAACCTCTTCCGGTGTCTGGAACATCGCGCCCACCACCACGTCGAAGCCCAGATCGGCAAAGGCGGTGGCAATCACCTTCTGCCCCCGGTCGTGACCGTCCTGACCCATCTTGGCCACCAGAATACGGGGCTTTTCGCCGCTCGCCGCCTTGAACGCCTCGACCTTGGACACCGCCAGATTGAAAGCAGCATCGCTGTCGCCGACTTCCTTGCGATAGACACCCGATATGGTGCGGATCTCGGCGACATGCCGGCCATAGGCCTTTTCCAGGGCAAGCGAAATCTCGCCAACAGTGGCGCGGGCACGGGCCGCCTTCACCGCAAAGTCGAGCAGATTGCCATCGCCGGACTTGGCCGACTGTGTCAAAGCATCGAGCGCTGTCTCCACGGCATGGGTGTCGCGCGTCCCCTTGAGCTGCTGAAGCTTGGACAACTGGCGAGCGCGGACCTCGGAATTGTCGACCTTCAGCACATCCACTTCGATATCGCGTTCGGGCCGCGAGAAATTGATCCCCACCACCGTCTGCTGCCCGCTGTCGATCCGGGCTTGCGTCCGTGCCGCGGCCTCCTCGATGCGCATCTTCGGAATGCCCTTTTCAATCGCCTTGGCCATGCCGCCGGAGGTTTCCACCTCCTCGATATGGACAAGCGCTCTCGCCGCCAGATCGTGCGTCAGCGCTTCCACATAGGCAGAACCTCCCCACGGATCGATGATCCGGGTCGTGCCGGATTCGGTCTGCAGCATGATCTGCGTATTGCGGGCAATGCGAGCCGAATGGTCGGTCGGCAGCGCCAGTGCCTCGTCGAACGAATTGGTGTGCAGAGACTGGGTGTGCCCCTGTGTTGCCGCCATCGCCTCCACCATGGTGCGAATGATGTTGTTCATCGGATCCTGCGCCGTCAGTGACCAGCCGGATGTCTGGCTATGGGTTCGAAGTGCAAGCGATTTGGGGTTCTGCGGCGAGAAGTTCTTGGCAATCAGCGTCGCCCATAAAAGCCGGGCCGCCCGCATCTTTGCCACTTCCATGAAGAAATTCATGCCGGTCGCCCAGAAAAACGAAAGGCGCGGGGCAAAGCTGTCGATATCGAGCCCGGCCTTCACACCGGCACGCGCATATTCAATGCCGTCGGCAATGGTATAGGCCAGTTCCAGATCCGCCGTCGCGCCTGCTTCCTGCATGTGGTAGCCGGAAATCGAGATCGAATTGAACTTCGGCATGCGGGTCGAGGTATACTGGAAGATATCGGAAATGATCCGCATCGAGGGTTGCGGCGGATAGATATAGGTATTGCGGACCATGAACTCCTTGAGAATGTCGTTCTGGATGGTGCCCGAAAGCTTGTCTTCAGAAACGCCCTGTTCTTCCGCAGCCACGATATAGAGTGCCATGATCGGCAGCACCGCACCGTTCATCGTCATCGACACGCTCATCTGGTCGAGCGGAATGCCATCGAACAATTGCTGCATGTCGAGAATGCTGTCGATCGCAACCCCTGCCATGCCCACATCGCCGGCAACCCGCGGATGATCGCTGTCATAGCCGCGGTGGGTGGCAAGATCGAAGGCTACGGACAGACCCTTCTGGCCGGCTGCCAGATTGCGCCGATAGAACGCATTGGATTCTTCCGCCGTGGAAAATCCCGCATATTGCCGGATCGTCCAGGGTTGCTGAACATACATGGTGGGGTAGGGGCCGCGCAGAAAGGGAGCGGTGCCGGGATAGGTATCGAGATGGCTCAATCCGTCAAGATCGCCCTCGCCATAGGCGCTGTTGACCGCAATGCCTTCCGGCGTATTCCACACCGCGCCATCGTGGCGGGCCTCAGGCGCATTGGGCGTGGTCCACGACGTCTCGGAGAAATTCGGGATCTTGCTCATCGCCTTACTCCGCCCTGTCCGAAAGCAGCGTCGGCGCGAGGCCGGATGCAGTGCATTTTTCCAACGGTCCGAGCACGGTGACGGCCCGTTCCTTATCCATGGGAAACAAGGTCGTTCCCACAATGGGCCGCGAGACCCGGCTTTTGGCTTTCGATGCGACGGAGGCGGCAAAGGAGCCATCGGTCAGCGCCCGGATGATCCCGCCATTCTTCTCGATCGCCATGAAGATCTCCCAGGCAGCCTCGCACAACCCGTCGGTCAAGGCCTCGATGCCGCCGGCACCGGCCGCAGGATCGCAGACCTGGTCGAGATGGCTTTCGGCCATCAGGATCACCTGCGTGTTGCGGGCAAGCCGCCGCGCCAGCGGATCGGGATTGCCGTGGGTCAGCGTGTGCGAAAGCACCGTCACCTCGTCGGCGCCGCCAACGCCGGCGGCAAATACCGCAGTCGTATTGCGCAGGATATTGGTCTCCGGATCGAGCCTTGTGAGCATGCGGTAGCTGGTTTCCATCATCAGATGGGCCGCAGAAGGCTTGGATATTCCGCAAATTTCCTGCATGTGGGCAACGATCAGTCGGGCAGCGCGACCCTTGGCAATGGTCAGGAACTGGTCCTGATCGGCACTGAGCGCAAGTCCGCACAGGGCAAACGTATCGCCCGCATCCATGCCGGCAGCGTCCATCTCCCGCAGATAATGAGCAAGCGAGGCGGCCATGAATGCCAGTTCCTGCGCTTCCGTCCCGCCGGCATTATGCACGGCGCGGCCACTGGCCGTCAGAATGCTGCCTGCATGGTCCAGAAGCTTGAGGGATTTAACTGCCTCTGCAAACTTGCCCGGCTGAGCCCCGTTGCCGGAAAAAACCATGGCACTCATGGGGTCGATGCCGAAATGGATGGCCCCGCCATTTCCGCCGGCGGTGTCGATGGCGCGGGCCAGTTCCTGTGCACCATCCACAGCCAGATTTCCGCCCTCAAGCCTGATCGCATAACGATGGGCAGCCCGGGCTGCCGCCAGCCGTGACAGCAGGGAAGCGGTCATCTGGTCAAGGCCCAGCCCGTAGGCACAGGGACTGTCGCCGCAGACGAGTGAAATGCCTGTCGCGCCGTTTTCCAGGTCGTCAGCCATCTGCACCAGAGCGCGTTTTTCGTCCGGATCGTCCATGCGCTGGGCGACTGTCCACCCACCACTCGATTGCCGCGCCAGAGGGTGAGCGCCTTTACGGCGCGCATAAAGGGGTTCGATCACCAGCCCGTCATCGGAGGCGGACGTCAAGGTGGCAGCGAAATCTGCACCTTTCAGTGCTTTTTCCACCAGCTTTTGCCAATTGTCGCGGCCGTTGCCGGCAAAGGCGATGTCCTCCAGAATGCGTGCATCCATATGAATAAACTCCCTGAGGCGGCCTTTATGAGTCTTTTGAAACGAAGCGTCAAACCTGACTTTGGTTGAGGCCGCGCCATCTCCTTGTCAAATCGCCCGGCTCGCATGGCATCCGCGCATACGACAGCTTCGCGCCAGCCGCGATTGCCATGATGCCGCGGACTCAAAAAACGCGCACTGATGAAGTAAGATGGTATTGAAGATGGTATTTTTGCGCCGGGCTCTGGTTTTAGTCGGAGCTTTTTCCGGGCTCGCCACCCTCGGCGGATGTTATTTCGTCACCGATACGAGCCGGACGAATATCGAAGTCTTTCAGGATGAGGTGGCCCCGGTCTATTACGATCCGGCCCGCGTGCAGCCGGCTGTCGTTCAACCGGTGCCGCAAAAGAAGAACCTCTACGAGACGCAGTTCCATCAGACCTACGGCCTGCCGGTCAATGCGCCGGTCAATCGTGCCATCTATGGTGAGCAGCGCGTGGATGGTCGGACCATCCCCGCCATTCCGCTGCAGCGCGTCGACGCTTCCGTCTTGCGGCGGGAAGTCAGCTACCAGACGCCGGAGCCTGCCGGCACCATTGTCGTCGATACCAAGTCGCGCCATCTTTATCTGGTCGAGCCGAACGGCAAGGCCATCCGCTATGGTGTGGGTCTCGGTAGCGAGGCCTTTGCCTGGAGTGGACGCGGCGTGATCCAGATGAAGCAGAAATGGCCACGCTGGACACCCAGCGATGACATGGTCGAGCGCCAGCCGGCGCTGAAGCCCTTCGGTGTTTCCGCAGGTGGGCTGGAAGCCGGCCTCAATAATCCGCTCGGGGCCCGCGCGCTCTACATCTATCAGAACGGCAAGGACACGCTCTACCGTGTTCACGGCACGCCCGACTGGCAGTCGGTCGGCAAGGCCACATCGTCTGGATGTGTGCGCATGTTCAATCAGGACGTCATCGATCTCTATGACCGCGTGGGCGACAAGGCCCCGATTGTGGTCATTTAGCCACGCTTTCGCAGAACGCCGTCAAGCTCTCGCTTTTGTGAAGCCTCAGCCATGTCGCAAGCGCTGCGGCTTTGCTACGGACCATCCATGAATTCCGGCGCTGCGGGGAACCAATTGGGCAGCAAAGGCATTTAGCCGGACGAGGGGCGGTCCGGTCCGCTCTTGTTCCGTGAAGGTATCCTGTATCCATGTCCTCCCAAAATCCAATATCGCGCCGCTCCTTCCTGTCATTTTCAGGCCTCGGCGCAGCAGCGCTGCTGACCGGCTGCGCATCCTACGGGCCATCGAACCCATCCATCACACCAATTGCTGCCCGTCCGGGTTTCCCGGATGGTGGTTCGGCTGAACTGGATGCGATGTATGGCCAGGTGGTCGACAACGGTTATGTCATCCCCGCCATCCCCTATAAGCGCATCAATCCGCGCTTCTATCGCCAGCGCGTAATCGATCCCACGGGCGAAGCACCCGGCACCATTGTGGTCGATACGCCATCGCGCTTCCTCTATCTGGTCGAGCCAGGTGGCAGCGCCATGCGTTACGGCGTGGGTATCGGTCGCGAAGGCTTTGCCTGGCAGGGCACAGGCGTGATCCAGTGGCGCCAGAAATGGCCGAAATGGACCCCGCCAAACGAAATGATCGCCCGCCAGCCGGAACTCGCCAAATACTCCTCGGCCAATGGCGGCATGCCGCCGGGTCTGATGAATCCGCTGGGTGCGCGCGCGCTTTACATTTTCCAGAATGGCAAGGACACGCTGTATCGTCTGCACGGTTCGCCGGAATGGAATTCCATCGGCAAGGCCGTATCGTCCGGCTGCGTACGCCTGATGAACCAGGATATCATCGATCTCTACGACCGCGTGCCCAACAAGGCCCGCATCATGGTTCGTCAGTAGAACCCTGCGCAGTCTGTTCCAGGCTGTGCCGCAATGCATGTAGATTTTCGCGCAGGGCGACCAGGCTGTCTTTCGTGCAGCCGGTCGCCTTGCCGATCTGCATCATGATACCGGCGGCTTGCTCCTGCAGCGCCGCACCATCTTCCGTCAGCGAAATCAGCACCTGGCGCTCGTCGACATCCGCACGTCGGCGCATGATCCTGCCTGCCTGTTCCAGACGCTTGAGCAGCGGTGACAGCGTGCCGGAATCGAGCCCCAGCTGATCGCCGATTGCTTTCACCGTCTGATGGTCTTTTTCCCAAAGTGCCAGAAGTACCAGATATTGTGGATAGGTCAGCGCCAATGGCTGCAGCAGCGGCTTGTAGGCTCTGTTGAAGGCATGGGCGGCACCATAGATCGCAAAGCACAATTGTTGATCCAGTGTCGTCTTTGCCTTCACGCCATTGTCTTCCGGCATTCACGGGTCTCCATGCGTTTGATTGCGCGATTGTCGCAATTCCGGTTGGCAGATGCAATGTGCGGAAATTTAAGTTGCGCACAATTCAATTGTGTATTATATAAATCGCATCGTCAATTCAACAAGGAGCTCAGCCATGTCCATTCTTTATACCGCCCATGCATCCGCAACCGGCGGCCGTGCTGGCCAGGCCGTATCCAGCGACGGCGTTCTCGATGTCACGCTGACAGTGCCCAAGGAACTGGGCGGTGATGGGGCAACCGGCACCAATCCGGAGCAGCTCTTTGCTGCCGGCTATTCAGCCTGCTTCCTCGGCGCGTTGAAAAACGTGGCCGGCAAGGAAAAGGTCAAGATCCCCGAAGACACCAGGATCAGCACCAAGGTCGGCATCGGCCCGCGTGACGATGGCACCGGTTTCGGCATCGAAGTCGAAATCACCGTCGATATCCCCGGTCTCGACAAGGCAGTCGCCGAAGATCTGGTCGCCAAGGCCCATATCGTCTGCCCCTACAGCCACGCCATGCGCACCTCGACCGAAGTTCCCGTCAAGGTCGCCTGAAGCGAGGCTCTGACCGTTCAGGTATTGGAAGGGCATTTCCTGCCCAAAGGCCGGCCCCGCGCCGGCCTTTTTGTGTCTGCGTGAACGAAAGGCGTCGACCAAGAAAATCCTTCTCCCTGCCATGATAAATCATGGAGCAGGGAGAAGGTTGCCGGCCGGCGGAGGAGGGGGGAATTGCTCATGCGGCGAGCGGTGCCGTGTCCATCTGCCCAAGCTCCCGAAGGCTGTCCCGCAGGTCGTCTGCATTGTCCCGCGACAATGCGTCTTCGACCGCAGCGTGCTCGGAGACCCACACCGGCAGCGCTTGGGTGAGCAAGGTGCGCCCGTCATCGGTCAGCGAGAGCAGTCGCCCGCGCTTGTCACGCGGATCGGGCGCAACGGTCAACAGACCGCGACGCTCCAGCGGTTTCAGCGCAGCCGTCAAGGTCGTGCGATCCATGGCCAGCAAGGAAGCGACCGGCCCCATGGGGGCGGGCTGCGGCCGATTGAGCGACATCAGCAGCGAAAACTGGCCATTGGTAATCCCGAACCGCTTGAATGCCTTGTCGAACCGTCGTGCCAATGCGCGCGCCGCACGCTGTGCATGCAGGCAAAGGCAGTGATCGCGAACATGGATGGTGACAGAGAAGGGTATCGATTCGTTTGACATGATCCAATTATGTTGATATCAACATAAAAATCAAGAGAAATCGGGAGGATCTGACATGCAGCATGCCGTAGTGTCCCGCGATGAATGGCTGGATGCGCGCCGCAGCCTTCTCACACGCGAAAAGGCGGTCACCAAAGCGCGCGACAAGCTCAATGCCGAGCGTCTTGCCTTGCCCTGGGTCGCAGTCGACAAGGACTATGTCTTCGACACCGCCGATGGTCGCAGATCGCTGGCAGAGCTGTTCGACGGTCGAAGCCAGCTTCTCGTCTATCACTTCATGTTCGGTCCCGACTGGGATGCCGGATGCACCGGCTGCTCGTTCTTCGCCGATCATATCGATGGGATGCTGGTTCATCTCAATAATCACGATGTCACACTGGTCTGCGCGTCACGCGCGCCGCTGGACAAGATTGAGGCCTACAAGCGCCGTATGGGCTGGCAATTCCCGTGGGTGTCTTCGAACGGTTCGGACTTCAATTTCGACTATCACGTCTCCTTTACAGAGGAAGAGCTGGCCTCCGGCAGCGTCGAGTACAATTTCACGACGATCCCGCGCGAGCGGGCCCATGACGAACTGCCCGGTATGTCGGCCTTCTACAAGGACGATCAGGGCCGCATCTTCCACACCTATTCCAACTACGCACGCGGCGGCGAGGAGGGACTCGGTGCCCTGATGATGCTCGATTATGCACCGCTCGGGCGCAATGAAACGGGCACCTTGAGTTTCCTCAAGCGGCGCGATGAATACGACCAGAAGCCGGTTGCCGGCTGCTGCAGCGGGTGAACGCGAAGGGAGGGACAGCCGATGGAATTTTCAAAACCGGGACCGCAACACAGGTTTCTCGAACGATTGCTCGGTGAATGGGTCGTCACCTCCAGTGCGCACCACCCGGGCTATGATGCCGATGATCCCGACAAGCAGTGGCGCGAGACGGTCCGCACGCTGGGTGGCATCTGGTTTGTTGCCGAAAGCGGCGGGCTGATGCCCAATGGTGAACGCGGACAAATGATGATCACCCTGGGTTTCGACGCCAAGGCCGGACGATATGTCGGCTCATGGGTCGGTTCGATGATGGATACGCTTTGGCTCTATAGCGGCTGGGTGGAACCGGATGGCAATACGCTCATTCTGGAGGCCGAGGGTCCGTCCTTCACCGATCCATCGAAAACCGAGCTCTATCGCGACACGATCACCTTCCTCGATGCGGATCATCGCCGCTTTACAGGCGCTGTCCGCCAGGCCGATGGCACGTTCAAGGAATTCATGCGCGACGACATGAAGCGGCTCCGTTGAGCAAGGAAAGGGACCTGACATGATGCAAGGCAATTTCATCTGGTACGAACTGATGACCACCGATACCGCGGCGGCATCCGATTTCTATGCAAAGGTCAATGGCTGGAAGGCCAAGGATTCCAATGTACCGGGCGTGGATTATACAATCTTCAACGTCGACGGCTTCGAGATGGGCGTTGCCGGCATGATGGCATTGACGCCGGACATGCTGGCTGGCGGAGGCCGTCCAGGCTGGATGGGCTATGTCGCGGTTGACGACGTCGACCGGAAAGCGGACGAATTCAAAGCAGCCGGCGGCTCTATCCATGTGCCGCCGACGGATATCCCGCAAACGGGCCGTTTTGCGGTGGCCGCAGATCCGCAAGGGGCCGTTATCTGCCTGTTCAAGCCGGTTATGCCCGACGGACCGATGCCACCCGCACCAGCCGAAAATTCGCCCGGCACCTTTGGCTGGCGCGAACTCTATGCCGGCGATTTGGACACCGCATTCGATTTCTACTCCGGCATGTTCGGCTGGGAAAAGGAGATGGCTGTGGATATGGGCGCCATGGGCATTTATCAGACCTTCAAGCATGATGGTGCAAGCCTCGGCGGCATGATGACCAAGATGGCCGATATGCCAGCCCCATTCTGGAACTATTACGTCAATGTGGACGGTATCGATGCTGCAGCGGAACGGGTCAAATCCGCCGGTGGCCAGATTGTCAACGGTCCGCATGAAGTGCCGGGCGGCTCCTTCATCGTCACGGGGCTGGACCCGCAAGGGGCGATGTTCTCGCTGGTGTCCAAGACACGATGATCGTTGATCGGTCAGGTCAGGTCAGGTCAGGGGGCGGGCGCTTGTCTGCCGGTGCGACTTATAGTTGAGAATTCGGGGTTCGCTGTTAATGCGCGATTAAGTTTGGTTCGGCATAAATCATAATATCTTGAAGTTCTAAATAAGGATATTCTGCTTATGGCTTTCCGAATGCGTATCGTCCACCGCATTCTTGCGCTGGCATGTGTGGCCGCCCTCGGTGTGGCCGCCGTAACCGGCATCTTTATGATGCAGAGTGCGACCGAACAGTCCTACCGGCAGGAGTTTACAAGACTTGATCAAATCGCGGGCAAGCTCTCTGCCCTGAACGGTGCCTTGCACAACAACAGACGATACGAGAAGGACTTCCTGCTCGATAAATCCGTGGAAGCCCAGTCCAGCTTTGATGAAAGTGTTGCCAAAGGCGCGGCGCTGATTTCAGAAGTGTCTGCGCTGGTTGCTACCCCGCAAAAACCCGCTCTCGCTGAAATCGAAACGAGCTACGATGCCTATGTGAACGCCATTCACAATGTCTTCGCCACCGACATCAAGCTGGGGCTGGTGCCGAACGAGGGCCTTGAAGGCCAGATGCGCGAGGCTGTTCACGGCATCGAAACGGAGTTGAAGGCGGTCCAGAGCGACAAGCTCCTGGTCAGCATGCTCATGCTTCGGCGTCATGAGAAGGATCTGATGCTGCGCAAGGATCCGAAATATCTGGCCAAGCACGCCGATGAGGTCTCGAATTTTACCAATCTTGCCCAATCGGATTTGCCAGCCGATCTGCAGGCGAAGATTCTGTCGGCTCTGGATATCTATGCCAATGCCTTCAAGACCTATGCCGAGGTGGTGATCGAGGAGACCGAGGCGCGCGCAACGGGCAATATGCGTTTCGCCGAGATCGACACGAAGATCCTGTCAGCCCTTGATGCGGCCAAGGCGCAATCTGTGGCAAAGCTGGAAAGCAGCGATGCAGCGGTTTCTCGCAGCCAGACCATTGCAGCCATAGTGGTTCTGGCAACGCTTGCCGTGCTCGGCATCGCCGTCTTCCTTATCGGTCGCTCCATATCGCGCCCCATCGCCGGAATGGCGGGTGCCATGGAGCGCTTGGCCGATGGCGATGCGGACATGGAAATCGATGGGACCGGACGTCGCGACGAGATCGGAGAAATGGCAAAGGCGCTGGAAGTCTTCCGGCTGGCCGCCATTTCCAATCGCAAGCTGGAGCGCGAGGCAGCCCAAAATCGCGCCCGTGCCGAGGCCGAACGCATTCGTGTGCAGGAGGAGGCTGAAGCATCGGCTCAGGCGCGCCTGAAACAGGCAACAGCGGGTCTCGCGGTCGGATTGCAGAAACTCGCTGAAGGCGATTTGACGTTTCAGCTGGACGAGCCCTTCGCGCCTGATTTCGAGCAGCTGCGCCTCGATCTCAACCGCGCCGTGGCCCAGCTCGGCGCGACCCTCGGGGACGTGTCCGGCTCGACGACTGCCATCGACAACGGCTCGACCGAAATCAGCAACAGCGCCGACGATCTGGCGCGCCGTACCGAGCAGCAGGCAGCCTCGCTGGAGGAAACCGCGGCAGCCCTTGAGGAAATCACCGCCAATGTCGGCTCCTCGTCCAAACGCGCCGAGGAGGCCCGCCAGGTGGCCGCGGAAGCCAATCGCAACGCTGCGGAATCTGCAAATGTCGTGGGCAACGCCATCAGTGCGATGCAGCGCATTGAAGCCTCCTCCAGCCAGATTTCCAGCATCATCGGCGTGATCGACGAGATCGCCTTCCAGACCAATCTGCTGGCGCTGAATGCCGGCGTGGAAGCGGCCCGTGCCGGCGATGCCGGCAAGGGATTTGCGGTGGTTGCCCAGGAAGTGCGGGAACTCGCCCAGCGTTCGGCCAATGCCGCTCGCGAAATCAAGGCTCTCATCACCCAGTCTGGCGATGAGGTGTCCACCGGCGTGAAGCTCGTCAGCGAAACCAGCGGATCGCTTCAGCGCATTGTCGATCATGTCGGTCAGATCAATCAGCATATGGACGCCATTGCCCGTGCCGCCCGCGAACAGTCGCAAGGTCTGACCGAAGTCAATTCTGCGGTCAATCGCATGGATCAGGTGACCCAGCAGAATGCGGCCATGGTCGAGGAGACCAATGCCGCAAGCGCCAGTCTCTCCAACGAGGCAGCGCGCCTGCGCAATCTTGTCGGTGTGTTCAGCCTGCCGAGCGGGCACCATTCGTCGGACAGGCAGGCGGCTTGAAGACGTCGCATCGCTGCAAGGCCAGTGTCACGACCGCGCGATCGAAGACAACGGAAACGGGCGCCATTCGCGCCCGTTTTTCATGCTCGTCGCCCCATGATCCGACCCTGACAAACGGCGTTTGCATGCCATTGGCGCGCCACCTGGACGTGGATCGCTTTTCTCCTACTTGGCCGATTGCGGAAGGCCGAAAATCCGGTCGAAGGCGAAGTTGAAGAGATAGGTATAGATCAGGAAATAGAGAAGCAGGCCCAGATTGGTCACAAAGGCCTCACCGATTGAAATACCCAGAAGGACTGCCAGAACGGGCGTCAGCACCACCGCAAGTCCGCCCTCGAACAAGACTGCATGCACCAGCCGCCGCAGGACGGAGCGTCCCCTCACGGCACTGCGCGCCTCCCACCATTCAAACATGGTGGTAAAGACAAGATTCCACACCACCGCCACCGTCGAGGATATCACCGCCGCCAACCCCGAAGACGTCTCGTCATGCCCGAGCATGAGAAAGATCAGAACGCTAAACCCAATGGCAATGCCCTCGAAGGCAGTGACATAGACGATACGGCGAAGAATGGGGGACATGGCACACGAATACTGTCTGGCAGATGCAGTCTGCGGGGAGATCTGTATGACCCAGGTGCATACAGGCAGCCGCCCCTATCTGCCAAGGCAGAAATTTCTCTCAGCGTGCCAGCGATATCACCTAATTTTCCGTCGCCGGCTTCATTCGCGTGTAGAGCGGAAGATGTGGTTCAATTGCGCGTTCTCCACGTATCGCCCAGTAGAACAGTTTCAGCTTACGGCTTTGTGGTTGATCGGGGAATGTATCCTCGTAGGCTTTATCCAGAACCGATGGATTGAATAGCACTTTTTGCGAGAGGATCTCGAAGAATTTCGCGACAAGCAGCTCTCGAGATGTTTTGCTGCGCTGGTAAGTAAGCGGGCTTTCAATCACCTTTGGGTTTAGGGTGCCGACTTTGCTGATAGCTTTTCCGAATATAGCGTAGCGGTCATTGGTATAAGTGATCGGGCTGCTGTCAAAATTGCAGCCGGCTATTGTCGCTGCATATGTGCGTATGATGTCGATGTCACCAAGGTAATAGTGGAAGGCATCACCGCGACAGAATGCGCGCGACGCCTCGTCGTGGTCTGGATAGATGTTGACCAGGGTTGTACCGGCTTTATCGCATACCGGATCGCCTGAGAGGCCAAGGCTGTGCCCCGGATTTTGCTGAACATTTTCTGGCAGTCGGAGATATTGCACCAGTTGATGCTCGAAATTCGGAAGCTCCTTTGCCGCGATCAAGGCTTGCAGTCCTCTGGTCGCTGCCGTCGTCCCGCCCACCAGGCCAATAAGCGCAGGCTCGGATATCGTCGTGTTTGCTTCTGTGTTTTCGATAACTGTTGTGTTGTCGCTGTCCAAGGCAGGTTCTGGCCTTGGCGTGCCGCAAGGTTGAGAGGGAATGGGTTTGTCTTTCAGTTTGAGATAACCTATCCCGGTGACGAAGAGCGGAGGCGACACCATTAATGAGCGTTGTCCATTGGTTATCGTCGCCGGGTCGCACAGTATATCAAACTTCTGACCTAAGTTATTGAACCGTATAGCGCTTGGCGTAGGCGGTTTCTCGGGCGCATTTTCACCATCACCATCACCATCACCATCACCATCACCATCGCCATCGGCTTCACTGGTGCCGGTATTTTCTGCGCCATCGGTCTCTGCCTTGCTCTGTCGGGAGTTGTATTCGCGCATTTCTTTGCCAAAGCGCTCCATTGACAGACGATACTCTTCGTCGATGTCGTAGATCCCAATCATGTCCATGGTCAGCTCGGGATGGATATTTTGAGCGAGCAGCATTTCCGCAAGTGCTGCGTCGCAAATCCGTGCGGTGTATCCGCTATATCCCTGTCGACTTAATGGGCCGCGTGCGGCATCGGTTTCAATAAAATTTCCATCAATCTTGTAAGAGAATGGACGAGCTTTACTGCGGATACCGATGGACAGTTTTATCTCGGCGGGTTGAGCCGGTTCTAAGTTCTCAGCGTTCATGGGGGACGCCAAAGCTGAGAGGAAAGCCACAATAGCCCATTTCATGTGGAGCCCTCCGCTTGTTCTAAAGGCGGTTCAGGCATCCCAGGGGCTCTCGTCTTGTGTTCCGTATCGCCATGTTTTTCGGACAACTCGAGAAGCCAGCCGAATGAGAGCAGAAACAGGGCCGGTAGCAGCGAATAAATGAGTGCGTCGCGGAAACTCTTAGAGAAAAGAGCGCCGGGCACATCGCCTTGCACTGGAACTGTGATCAAGAGGCAGCCCCACTGAAAGGAAAGATACAATAATCCACCCAATGCAGCAGTAAATAAGGTGCGCCGCATCTGCCAGCGCTCATGCTTGTGCTTGTCCATTATCACTAATGCAAACATGGCCAGTATGATGCCCGCGCCTATCTGCGTCGCGAAATAGTCGCCGTATTCATCGAATAGATTGATCGTTTGGGCTTTTGTTGGCCATATACCTTTCGTCAGAATACCAGCGGCCACCGCCAATTTCGCGAATTGTGTCAAAGCGGTGAGGAAAAAAGCTGCTAATCCTGAAAAAATACAAAGGCCTAGAAATCGTAGAAACGGAAACTGGTGCATCTTCCAATCGTCGCGCCATGATTGTTCCTCCAGACGGACGTCTCGTCCGAGCATGACCAATAGAACACTCACGCCGGTTACGATAATACTTTGGAATTGGTCCCAGGATGCGGCTTTGAATATGTCCCCTTTGTGTTCCTGCAAATAGGCTTTCACAGCACCTTCACAGACCAGCGCATGCGCTGATGGGCACTTGTTCGCGTCAACAAGTGAGTTAACAGGATCAGACAGATATTTGGTATATTGGGCCGGGTCGGCCGACGCTGACCAAAATAGCCAAAAGTAATAAAGCGCAATCGTGATGATAAAGGCGGGAACGAAAGCGATTATCAGGCTGAGCGCAAATGCGTTGTGTTCATCCTTTTCGGGTTCAGCAAGCTTATCCCTCATTAGCAGGACCGGATCGCGGTTTGCTTTCTGATTGTCATCGCCATCTCTGCGCGTTTCGTCACCATGCGCATTGTAAATCGTACGGTTATTGCGAATGAATAGCACCGCAAAGAACGCCATCAGATTGGCTTTAAGCAGCGCAGCTTGGGTTTGCAGTTCTTGTGTATATTGTTGAACCTGTTCCTGGCTTGGTGGTGCGCTGAGCTTCTTTAATAGGGAGTCGTAGTCACTTTCAATCTGTGCCGACACAGGCTGCATGCGCTCGAACTCTTGCAGTGGAAAGTAGAGGTTATAGCCCACTGCATTGGTGGCCCTGCGCAGGCAATCCACTGTGACCAGTGTACTTCTGATGTCACTGGAATCCTGTATTTTCTTTAGGGATTTAGCGACTAGGGGGTCAGTGCGAGAGCCTTGGCGATCGTTAGTCATTTGATCGTAAAGGCTATCAAGTGGCTTGGCCTGACCTTGCATGATTTCATCATATTTCAGTCCACGCAGTCCGGAGATTACGCGGTAGACGCCACGCGGCACGCCGGACAGGCGTTGCGCGAGTGAGCGCATCGTATGCTCTATCGGTTTGACTGCGCCGATAGATAGTGAGGTGATGATGAGGGCTGAGACGATTAAGGGCTTGTTATAGTCACTGCCAATGAACGAGAACTCATCCTCGAGATTTGCGCCTCCAATGTCGATTTGCGTATCCGAAGCGCCAATTTCAATGGACGCATTCTGAAACTTGAGCAGTAATCCATAGAGTTCTGCGCTACTTAATATGACAAAATATGCTATGATATAGAACGCGACATAGCATGTGAAACCGAAAATAAGTTCGCCGTTTGTGCAAAGGTGGCGAACTTCAATTGCCTTTAGAATTGGATGCAGATCGAATGGATGACGTGCGCTCGTTGAGTTGAAGTTGCGATATGCTTCGATAATAAGCGTAAATGCGCCGGCCAAGACAAAGCCGACGTAGATCATGTTATTCATTCAAGCCTAAAAAACTACCGACTGTCACAGACAGACTTGGACAGCCGGATTGCAAGGCCCCGCTGCCACGGAAGGCAACGTGGTGGTGAAGTAACTTGCTCCGACCAGAGCAACGACGGCAGCAATCGCAAATACAGATTTCAACATTTTTCACACTCCTGACCATTCGATGATCATCTATATACGTTTTCATTGATGAATGCAACCTGAACGATAATATATTAAATTTACACCAAACAAGAGTTGTGATGGGTTGCAATGCTGGCTGCCATCCCCCCCACACCCAATCGCCGACAAATATTAGGCTTCCATTAAGTGTCGCATGCAATAGATATGGCTAATATGGTGAAATTCTAATATAACTGATTCGTCGGCAAGTGAAGTCAGCACCGCAGGCCGACAATCCTGCCCTTGGTTGTCCAGGGGGCAGGTGAGTGAATTATATCCGCGCGTCTCTCCCTCTCCCCCCCGAGGCGCGTTGGTAGGCGGGGCGGAGCCGGCTTCCCCCCAAGCACCGGCTCCGCCCTATCGCCGGTCGCGGGAATGTGGCCTGGCCTTCGCGTTCAAGCGGCCGCCGTTTCTCTATTATCGCTTCAGGCTTCCCAGGATACCGCGCACAATGGCGCGACCGAGCGATGAGGCGACCGAACGGGCAGCGCTCTTCATGGCCGCTTCCACCACGCTTTCGCGCTGGCGCGTGCGCCGGGTCGTTGTCTTGCGGCTCGAGGTGCTGCGCCCGGATGGGGAGCGGCCGTCATCGCGATCATCCTCATCGCCAAAGCCGGGCAGGGTCCAGCGACCGGCAGCGCTGTCGTCGTCGGCCTGTTGTTCGGCCCGGGCCTCATCTGCCTGTTTCTGCGCTTCGGCCTGCGCTGCCTTTTGCGCCCGTTCGGCCAGGATCTCGAATGCCGATTCCCGGTCCAGATCGGTATCGTACTGGCCGGCAACGGGGCTGAGCGCCATCACCTGCTGGCGTTCCGCGTCGGTAATCGGCGCCGGGCGCGCAGAGGGCGGGCGCACCAGCGTACGCTCCACCATGGAGGGCACGCCCTTCGATTCCAGCGTGGAGACCAGCGCCTCGCCAATGCCGAGCGTGGTAATGGCGGTTTCGCAATCGAAGGCCGGGTTGGGGCGGAAGGTTTCGGCAGCCGTGCGCACCGCCTTCTGCTCGCGCGGCGTATAGGCACGCAGCGCATGCTGCACCCGGTTGCCCAGCTGGGCGAGAACGCTGTCTGGCACATCGAGCGGGTTCTGCGTGACGAAATAGATGCCAACCCCCTTGGAGCGGATCAGCCGGACGACCTGTTCCACCCGCTCGATCAGCACTTTCGGGGCGCCATCGAACAAAAGATGCGCCTCGTCGAAGAAGAATACCAGCTTCGGCTTGTCCGGATCGCCCACTTCCGGCAATTCCTCGAACAGTTCGGACAACAGCCACAACAGGAAGGTGGCATAGAGCCGCGGATTCATCATCAAACGGTCGGCCGATAGCACCGAGACGGCGCCGCGACCGTCATTGGTCACCCGCATGATGTCGGCAATCTTCAAGGCCGGCTCGCCGAAGAAATGTTCGGCACCCTGCTGTTCCAGCACCAGCAAGCCGCGCTGCAGCGAGCCGACGGAGGATTTGGAAATCAGCCCGAAGCGGCTCGACAATTCATTGGCATTGTCTGCCATATAGTTCAGCAGTGCCTGCAGGTCTTTCAGGTCGAGCAGGGCAAGACCGCCCTCATCGGCAATCTTGAAGGCAATGTTGAGCACGCCTTCCTGCGCCTCCGAGGCATCCATCAACCGCGCCAGCAAAAGCGGGCCCATTTCGGCGATGGTGGTGCGCACCCGGTGGCCCTTTTCGCCGAACAGATCCCAGAAGATCACCGGAAACTGCTGGAAATCGAAATCCTTGAAGCCGATCTGTGCGGCTCTGGCGGTCACCCAATCCTTGGCCGTGCCGATTTCGGCAATGCCCGAAAGGTCGCCCTTCACATCGGCGCAAAACACCGGAACGCCGGCATTGGAAAAGCTCTCGGCCAGCACCTGCAGCGTCACGGTCTTGCCGGTGCCGGTGGCCCCCGTCACCAGACCATGGCGGTTGGCATATTTGAGGTTCAGATATTCGCCCTTGTTCAGGCTGTCGTCCGGATTGCGGCTGGTGCCGATATAAATCTTGCCTGCTTCAAGCATTCCATGTCCCCATCTTGCCTGCTTGCGCAGATATGCCACGGCCAAAAACATGCCCGACCGGCGTCTTCACGGCGTCCTTGTCTTGCCCTTATAAGGATAGTGTGAAACATCGACAACTGCTTGGGGCAGCAGTTGAGACCGTCAAAAATGCCCGGGAGAAAAGAGCGGGCGCGCTTGAGTTCGCCGTCAGCCTTGATTACGTTGACGTCAACGTCAGAACTTCAGAGGAGAACCTTGATGAACGCACTCGCAACCCGCATTGCCGAAAATGTTGGCCTGGAGCCGGATACAGCCGAAAAGGCGCTGGGCATGATGCTCGGCTTTTTGCAGCGCGAAGCCGATGATGGCGCCGTGGCCCGCATGATCGAAGCCATTCCCGGCGCCATGGAACTGGTGGCCGAACACAATGGCGAAGGCGAAAGCAAGGGCCTTCTCGGCGGCCTGATGAGCGCCATCGGCGGTGGCGGCGTCATGGGTCTTGGCCAGCAGCTGATGGCCCAGGGCCTCGGCATGGGCGAAATCACGGCCCTTGCCAAGGAAACCATCGCCGCTGCCCGCGAATATGCCGGCGACGACGTGGTCGACGAAGTCGTCAACTCCGTCCCCGGTCTCAGCCAGTTCGTCTGACCCGATTGACACCACGCGTTTTGCAAGAGCCGCCGGGTGAAAGCCTGGCGGTTTTTTCGTTAGTATGGGGAAGGGCGGGGAAGGAAAGAGAAAGTCCTCTTGGCCGGCGCATGTCACGGTGTCGGTCAGACCATCCCGATTCGCCTATGGCGGTGACCGGCCCTTAGCGGATATTCAAGGCGGGCCACGCACGCGTGAGAGGACGTGGCAAATACAAGGTCTGCCACGTCCTCCATCAAAGGAACATACAAAGCGAGTTGTTCAAAGCGTTACGCCGACACTCGACAGGAAGCTGTCGATGCGGTGATCAACCACGCGCTTTGTTTCGGCCCAAGCGGGAACCGACTGAAGTAGATTGTCGTGCCACGCCATGAGATTGGGAAAATCCCGAAGCGGAGGCCTCGAACGATCGATCTGCGAAAACGGACCTGCAATGTCGATATCGGCAAGCGTCAGCGTCTGGCCAACAACGAATTTGCGGCCTTCCAGATGCTGGTCAAGCACTTTCGCTGCCGCACGAATCTTGCTCTCGGCAAGCTCGATGACGGCCTCATTCTTTGGCAGCCCCATGACCGTCTTGCCCACTCGCTCATCGAACAGCGCCGTTGCAAAAACGCGCCATTGCTCACCCGACCAGAACATCCACTGAAGGACCTCAAAACGTTCTTCTGCGGTTGCTCCGACCAATGGGGAATTTGCCTTACTCGCCAGATAAAGATTGATGGCGGCAGCTTCGTAGAGAACGAAATCACCATCGACCAGAACAGGCGTCAGGCCGTGCGGATTGAGCCGTGATTTGAACTCAGCCGTCTGGCTCTCGCCCTTGAACAAATCGACCATGACGTGTTCGATTTCGATGCCCATGACGTTTGCCGCCGTGGTCACCCGCCGCAAGCTGCCTGATCCGGGATCGCCGTAAATCTTGATTGTCATAAATTCTTCCTTTGTCTCCAAGACCCTCAAGGTCTCACAAAGCCACCCTCCTATATTCATGAAACGAATTGAATTGCGCCAGTAAGCATAGTATAAATTCCATTATAGAATGAATTCGAGGGGATAAGGGGAGCGGAGATGGACAAGCTCGATTCCATGCGCGCGTTCGTGCGCGTCCTTGAAAGCGGAAGTTTTTCACAGGCAGCGCGAGACCTGAATGTGAGCCAGCCGACTGTCAGTAAACAGCTCGCTGCTCTCGAAGCGCGTCTTGGAACGCAACTCCTTTCGAGAAATTCTCGAACTCTTGCCGCGACGCTCGTGGGTCAAGAATATTATGAGGCCGCAGTCCGTATCCTGGAGGATATCGATTCAGTGGAAGAAAAGGTTCTGGAAGGGCAGTCGTCACCCTCGGGTCTTGTCCGGGTGACCCTCTCGCCAGCCTTCGGGAGAATGTATGTAATCCCGCGGCTCCTTACCTTTAGGGATCGCTTTCCAGACGTGGCAATCGAAATGGAAGTCTCAGGCCGGCACGTTGACCTTGTCGAAGAAGGGATCAATGTCGCGATCCGAATAGGTCCACTTTCCGATTCAGCTTTGGTTGCTCGACGCATAGGCGATATGCGACTGATAACACTGGCATCAGCAAGCTATCTCGCTCGGCACGGACGGCCGGAAACGCTTGACGACTTACGGTCCCACCAACGTATTGGCTATGTCCATCAGGGCCATGTCGTCGGTTGGGATTTTACGGTCCAGGGTCGGCAGATCACTTTGGACGGCGGCGGCGCATTTCGCACGAACGATGCCGATCATGTTCGCGGTGCGGTGCTTGCCGGTCTGGGTATTGCCCATCACGCAAGCTGGTTGTTTACGGATGTCCTTTCCTCCGGCGAGGTCATCCGAATTCTGGACGATCACGCTCCGCCGCCTTTCCCAATTTTCGCAATCACTGCCTCCGGGCGGCGCATGCCTTCACGAGTGCGGCAGTTCATCGATTTCTTGGCCGATATTTGCGCTGAAGAGGCGGAGCTACGGATCGCTGAATGAGCTAAGTCGGGTGTTGGCGCATGGTTGACTCCCCCCGCTCACACCTGGATCGCAAGCGCCGCATCGAAATGCGGCGCCTCACTGTCATGGGAACTAGTCAGAACTTCGTCTGCCAGCCGGCGCGCAGCCAGATGTCCGGATCCGAGCCTTCGGTCGTGACATTGAGCATCAGCGATGCCGTACCGCCAGCCACGTCGTATTCGCCACCGATACCACCGCGCAGCCAAAACCGTTTCTGTTCGGCGCCTGTCAGGTCGAAGCTCGAGACATCGATGATCTCGCCGGAAATATCCGCGGCTCGCTTTTCGAACCGGTAATCGGCTTCCGCACGGAACGTCAGGCGGAAATCGTTGGTCAACGGATGGATGAAATCCGAGCCGAGGCGAATGATGGTCTGGTGGTCGTCGACGGCATCATAGCTGACCGGGAAGGAACCACCGCTTTCGCGATAGGCGTCCGCATGGCTCCATGCGCGCGAGATCGCGGCATAGGGGGTGATCGCGGTGCCGTTGATCGAGGCGGCATCCAGCCAATCGAGGCGGGCCTTCAGGCCATAGGTCTTCGAATCCGTGGAGCCGGAAGAATAATCGAGCGCCGTGCCGTTCCTATAGCCACGATTGACATCGGCCGAGCCGCGCGAGGCGTAGCCGCCCACGGTCAGATAGACATTGTCGCCGAGAAGCGCGCTGACTTCGGGGGCAACATAGTAACCGCGGTTGCGGAACTCGCCGCCATCATCGAGATCCTGCCTGGTATAGGTGGCACCAACAGACAGGCGTGCCGTCACGCCGTCGGCAATGCCGTAACCCATGCCGAAATCGCCGAGGGCGAGGCCCCCGTCGGAACTGGGACCATTGTCAAAGCCGCTGTCGACGGTGCCCCAGACGGACTTCTGGCCGAGCGAGAGCAGATTGCGCATGGGGCTGCCCGGGGCACCGAACATGACCGTGCTTGCCTGTGCCAGGGCGGGGCTGGTGACCTGGACGCCATAGAGCGTCGGCAGGAAATCGTCATAGGTGATGATGCCGGAGCCCGAGTTGTCGCCACCGCTGGAACCCGAACCGTCGTCATCTCCGTCGGTATCGGTGTCTGTATCTGTATCTGTATCTGTATCTGTATCTGTATCTGTATCTGTCTCCTCATCGACACTGACCTTGGCGATATAGATCAAGCCGTCTTGCGTGAAGCCGGTGACGATATTGCCGTCGGCAGAGACATATTTTGCACCACTGGTAATATCTGTATCGAGTGTCACACCCGCATCGCGCAACCAGTCGTCGACACTGATCATCCCGGTCTCGTCCGTCCAGCGGAAACCGTGAGAGACACTGGCACTATCCCAGGCAGTGCCAACCACAACTTTGCCGTCGGCGGAAACGTCATCAGCAGCGGAAGTGTTGCCGCCGCCCAGTGTCCCAAGGTCACTCATCGTGCCGGTTATGCCATCGCCGGAGACGAACCAGCGATAGGCATGAAAGTAGGAATCCGAAGTGGTGCTGGATCGGCCCACGATCGCACCGCCATCATCGGACATCGCACTGACATAGGTATAGGTGCCTCCAAGCGTTCCGATATTGGTCATTCCACCTTCTTCGGTCCAACGGAAGGTGTAAGAATGATTGTCTGTCGTGATAGAAGAGCCGGCCACGACCGAGCCATCATAACTGACGAAAGTCGCATAAGAATAGGTGATGCCGAGCGTGCCAAGACTTTCTATGGTCTGACTGACATTGTCCCAGCGAAAGGCCGTACCGTAACCGGACGCGGCTAGTGAATATCCCACCACGGTCGACCCGTCTCCGCTAATGGCGTAGGCAGCGCTGACGTTGCCGCCCAGGGTGCCGATATCCACGATCCCTTCTGCCGTCCAGTAGAAGGCGTGGTATGCGCCCGAACTGGTCGTGCTCCAGCCCGTGACGGCCGATCCGTCGTCGCTGACATCCGCTGCATAGGAATAGCTTCCGCCCAGGGTGCCGATATCGGTGTATCCATCAGCAGCAGACCACACAAAACCCGTGTAATCGCCAGTAACATAGTATCCGCCGACAATGGTCGAGCCATCCGCGCTGATGGCGTTCAGCGATATGTTGGCCTCCGACCCGAGATCGGTGAAACTATCCGTCAGACTGTAGGAAGCGTAATACCAGTCGCCATTGTCGTCTTTGTATTCAAATAAGACGATGCCGGTATCGCTCATGCCAATCATAACGCCGTAAGACTCAACCGCGTTGCCACCGGTGACATCATCGGTGAACGAGCCTGTAGCGCTGCTATCTTTAGCCATTGCGATCTGGGACATGCCGGCTGCGAGAACCAGCGACAGTGCACTGGTGACATAGAGCGAAGGCAAAGTAATGCCCTTGCGGCGCGCGGCACCCCATGAATTCTTCATAATGTCATTTCCTTAAGGAGCGCCTTTAGGCGCAAATCGTCGTCGATCAGTGTCCAGCCTGAAGAGCAAAAGCGGATTGCGTGGCCCAGACTGGAGGCGCCATCCCACCTTTTCCCAAGCTCCTGCCATCTGCGATACGCGGCACTTCGACGAAAAGCTGAGTCTTGAGATCTGAAGCAGGCGTATCAATGAGTCCGCATTTTGCACATGTCTGAGCGTGCGCGATCATTGTCTAATTGTCCCGGTACCAGTTCTGATCAGATTCCAATGGGTTGGGGCCTGCAAGCGACCGCAATGCCGCACTTCACCTGGCTCGACATTGGCATGATAATAAGCTTGCTTTTCGGATCCGCAGTCCAATATGCAATAGTCATGAGTTCCTTCAATTTCGACAGTTCAAGTCTCAGGCAGGACGAGGCCTTCGAGCCCTTCGAGGCCTGTAGGCAGCTCTATGCCGGGAGGATCTGATGTGAGGTCAGACCGCGTCGACTTTTCCGCGCAGGTCGACGCCCGGAACTACTCGAAAGTTCTGGTTTTTGATCGGCACCTGAACGACGTCTCCCATGAGCGCTCCACCCGCAGAGTGAATGCGGATGGTTTCGAACATGGCACCTTACAGCTTAACCTCTCCGGCCAGCGTCTGGTCGAGACGCAAGACAACAGGCTGTCCGTCGATCCGGGGCAGATCGTTGCATTTGACATGACCAAACCTTAGCGCAGCTTTTTGAACGATTGTCATTTCATCGCCGTTTCCACCTCCCGCGCGATGCTGGATGTGCCGGAAAGCGTGCGTGACACTATGCATGGCAAGATCGTCGATGGACCCAACGCCATCATATTGGCCGATCTCATGGCCGCGCTGGCGCGCGCCAAGCTCGTGATCGGCGCTCATCTGTCAGAGCGTCAGCTATCCCCGGAATGGATTGCGGCGAAGACAAACGTCTCCCGTACCCGCCTCTACGAACTCTTCAAGCCGGAAGGTGGCATTTCGAGATATCTTCAGAAGGCACGGGCGACAAAGCTCCGCCAGCTATTGGCGCAGGCAGAGATGTCGCGCTTCAGCGTCGGTGCCCTGTGTCTCGGCGTCGGCTTTGCAAGCGAAAGCCACGGCATCCGGAGATTTTCCGAATTCTTTTCTGTTTCACCAGGTCTGTATCGCCGTCAGTTGGGCGATGTCGCAGCCAGTGGACATACAGGCCCTGCCAGCCAGTTTGACAGTTGGATGAGAGCCTTGAACATCGAGTTCTGACAGCCCATGCGAGCAAAAATTCCGATCTCCGGCACAAACGGATCGTACGAGAATAGGCCCGATCACGGAAGTCTGTTGGATAGCAAGTTGGATAGCAAAGAGTGCCGGCGCCTGGCCGCTACGGATCACTGAATGAGCTATGTCGGGTGCTGGCGCATGGTTGTCTCCCCCGCTCAAACCCGGATCGCCGTCTCCTCCTTGGCCGTGCGGATAATGATCATGGTGAAGAAGCGGGCCACATTGGTCTGGTCGCGGAACAGCCTGTCGCACAGGGCGTCGAATTCTTCCATGTCGCGCAGGCGCAGCATCAGCACGACATCGGTTTCACCCGTCACGGCATAGGCCTGCGAGACGGCCTCCTCGGTAACGGCCAGATCGAGAAAGCGGCGCATATGCTGTTCGCCATGCAGCTTCAGCTCCACCGTCACCAGCGCCTTGATCCCGCGTCCGGCCCTGGCCGGATTGAGAATGGCGACAATGCGGTCGATCACGCCGGATTTGCGCAGGCGCTGCATTCGGCGCAGGCAGCTGGAGGGCGACAGGCCCACCGCGTCGGCCATGTCGACATTGGTGCGCGAGGCGTCGCGCTGCATCAGGTTCAAGAGTTTCCGGTCGATCCGATCCATGAGGACAGCATATTGCACGTCGCAATCTTTGCAATAAAATTGCAAGAAGCTGCAATCTTTGACCACAAATGCGAAACGACACGCGCTAGCAAGGGAAGACGAATTCCAAGGAGCCTCCCATGTCGATCTTGCTGCCCGCCTTGCGCAATACCCAAAAAACACTCCAGGTTTACTGGCTGCTCGTGCGCATCACGGTTCCCATTGCCGTCGCCACGGAACTCATGACACGCCTGGGCGTGATCGAGGCGGTCGCACCCGGCTTTGCGCCGGTCATGCAGGTGTTCGGCCTTCCGCCGGAGCTGGGCCTTGCCTGGCTGACGGCCATGCTGGTCGGCATCTGGGGCGCGGTTCCGCTGCTGTTTACGCTGGTCCCGGCATCCTCGCTCAGTATCGCCGATGTCACGGTCTTCTCGGCGCTCATCCTGTTTGCCCATGGCCTGCCGATCGAGCAGAAGATCATCCAGAAGGCCGGGCCGGGCATGATCGCAACGACCCTTCTGCGCATCATGGGCGGTCTGCTCTATGCCTTCTTGCTGCATCGGCTTCTGGCCGCCACCGGCTGGTTATCGGCCCCGGTCAAGCCGGTCTGGGTGCCCATGAGCGCAACGCAGGGCTGGCTGGATTATCTGACAAGCCTTGGCCAAACCATGCTGTGGATGCTCGTCATTCTTCTGGTGCTGTCCTGGGGGCTTGAATTCCTCAAGGTGAGCGGAATTCTGGATTTGATGATGAAGGCGCTCTCGCCATTCCTCAGCCTTGCCGGCATCAGGGGGGAGGCGGGTCATCTGACCGCGGTCGGCCTGTTTCTCGGCATATCCTATGGTGCCGGTCTTTTGATCCGCGAGGCGCAGTCCGGCCATATAGCCCCGCGCCAGATCTTCCTGTCCTGTGTCTTCATGGGCTTTGCCCATAGCGTCATCGAAGACACGCTCCTGGTCATCTCGCTGGGCGCAGATGTGCACGGCGTTCTGACCGGGCGGCTGGTCTTTGCCCTTTGCGCAACGGCGGCGATCGCCATCCTTCTGCGTCGCCTGTCGGACACCTCCTTCTTTAGGCGCCTGTTCCGGCATGCGGACACGGCCCTGGAGCGCGCGTGAGCGGGCGTGCGATATGCTTTGCCCCCACCGTTTCAGGGATTGGCAGTCCTCCCTCTGCGTGACATGATCAGCTTACGCATGAATGCCCGGCAGGAGATGTTGCCAAGCCTGCCGGTCCCTCGTCACTGTCCTCCGTCCACCGGGGCGCTTTGCCCCGAAAGGTAAGGCTGCCTCGATGACTGCGCATGATCCTTCCCTGTCTCCGGCTGCAGAACTGAAAGCCAATGTCGCCCTGCCGTTCGGGCAGGCCCGCGCCATGCCCAAAAGCGTTTACACCTCGCAAGCCTTCGTGGCGCAGGAACTGGAGCATATCTTCTCGAAGGAATGGCTCTGTGCCGGCCGTGCCGACGCGCTGAAAGGCCCCGGCGATTATCTCACCATGGAGATTGCCGGCGAGCCGGTGATCATCCTGCGCGACCGCGACAACCGGTTGCGCGCCATGTCCAATGTCTGTCGCCACCGCATGTCGACGCTCTTGGAGGGGCGCGGTCATGTGCGCGCCATCGTCTGTCCCTATCACGCCTGGACCTACAATCTCGACGGTTCGCTGCGCGGTGCGCCGGCCATGCACATGAACGAAGGCTTCTGCAAGGAGGATGTGAAGCTGCCATCCATCCGCTGCACTGTCTGGCTCGGCTGGATCATGGTCACGCTCAATCCCGATGCGCCGGACCCCGCCGAGCAGTTGAAGGAGGTGGAAAACCTCGTCGGCTATCTCGACATGGCCAATTATGGCGAGACCTTCCGGGAAGAGCATCACTGGAACACCAACTGGAAGGTGCTGGCCGAAAATTTCATGGAAAGCTATCACCTGCCGGTCTGCCATTCCGGCACGATCGGCGGCTTCGTCTCGCTGGAAAAGATGACCTGTCCGGAAGGCTATGACGCCTTCAACTACCACTGGATACTGAAAAAGGATGATGCGCCGCTGACCGTGGCCCATCCGGAAAACACCGTGCTCAAGGGCGAGGAGCGGGTGAAGACCTGGCTGCTGGCCATCTATCCGGCGCTGATGATCACGCTCACCCCCGGTTACTTCTGGTATCTGTCCCTGCATCCCGATGGTCCCGGCAAGGTCAAGATCCTCTATGGCGGCGGGCTCCATGCCGACTATGTCAACGATCCGGACGCGCAGGTCCATTTCGCGGCACTGAAAGCCCTGCTCGATGCCGTCAACGATGAGGATCGCGGCTGCACCGAAAAGGTCTACAAGGGTCTGCTGGGGCGCCTTTCCGAGCCCGGCGCGCTTTCGCATCTGGAGCGCCCGAACTACGAATTCGCGACCTATATCTCATCGAAGATTGCCGGCTGAGGCAGGGTCCGAGACCGTCGCCATTCAAATACCGCTCAGCAGCCGGAAGGCGATCAGCCCCATCACGCTGGCAATGATCACCTCGAGGACGCGCCAGGACGCCGGTTTGGCAACAAGCGGCCTCAGCCATCTTGCGCCATAGCCAAGCGCAAAGAAAAACAGGAACGATGCCGTCACGGCACCGAGGACAAAGGCGAACTGATGGCCGGGAAAGCGCGTCGAGATCGTGCCCAGCAGCACCACGGTATCGAGATAGACATGCGGGTTGAGCCAGGTAAGCGCCAGGCAAAGCCCAAGCGTTTTTGCAAATCCGCTCGAGCCGCCATTGCTAACCTGCAATGCGCCTGTGCCTGTCCAGGCCGATCTGAGGTTCAGCGCGGCATACCAGAGAAGAAATGCCGCACCCCCATATCGCATCACCGGCTCGAGAAAGGGCAAGAACTCGACAACCTGAGTGAGGCTCGTCACGCCGACGGTAATCAGGATCGCGTCGGACAGCGCGCAGGCAAGGCATACGGCCAACACATGCTCGTTGCGCAGCCCTTGTCGCAGCACGAAAGCATTTTGCCCGCCAATTGCGACAATCAGGCTGAGGCCCATCGCAAGGCCGGTAAAGAATGTGGTGAAATCCATGATGATGCAATGCCGCAGACGAAGGATCGGAACCCGTTCGATAGACCGGCGATCGGAATTAGTCTAATTAACTCAGCTTCATCAGATTAAGTAAAGCTAATGACATGATCGATTACGCCGCCCTTCGCGTTCTTCAGGTCGTCATTCAGACGGGGAGCTTCGACAGGGCCGCAGCCGCGCTGAATGTCACCCCGTCTGCCGTTTCGCAACGCATCAAGCAGTTGGAGGAACGCCTGGGTGCAGCGCTTGTCGTGCGCGCAAACCCCTGCACGGCCACGGAAAAGGGCGAGCGCCTCTGCCGGCACATGGAGCATGTCGGCATGCTGGAGCAGGACCTGTTGAAGGGCCTGCCGTCACTCGCCGATCCTGACGGCAGCCAGCAACGCGTCACGCTTCGCATCGCAACCAATGCCGACAGTCTGGCCACATGGTTCCTGCAGGCCATGTCGGAATTTTCCCGGTCCTCGCGCTATCTGCTGGACATCGCCGTCGACGATCAGGATCATACCGCCGACTGGCTGCAGCAAGGCAAGGTCATTGCCGCGGTCACCGGCACAGACAAACCCATTTCGGGCTGTCGGCGCTATTTTCTGGGTGCGCTTCGATATCACGCGACGGCCAGCCCGGATTTTGTCGAAAGGCATTTTGCCCAAGGCATAAGGCCGGCCTCCATGGCACAGGCCCCGTCAATGACCTTCAACCAGAAGGACCGGTTGCAGGCCGACTGGGTGAGGTCGGTGCTGGGCCGGGACGTCAATCTCCCCACCCATTGGCTGCCATCCACGCAAAGCTTCGTCGATGCCAGCCTCATGGGGCTGGGATGGGGTATGAACCCGCGTCCGCTGGTCCAGGAGCATCTGGCGGCCGGTCGGCTGGTGGAACTTGTGCCGGGCCAGACACTCGACATCAAGCTGTATTGGCACATCAACCGTCTGGCCGCCGACCAGTTGACCCCTCTTACACAAAAGGTCATCGAGGTATCCGCAAAAATGCTGTCGCAGAGCCGGTAAGGGAAAGGACTCAGGCGACCGCGCGTTCCGCTATGCCATGGTGAAAAACCCGGATGGCCAGATCGACGCGCTTGCGCAACATATCGACATCTTCCTGGCAAGAGCCGGTTACAAGCACCAGATGCTCCAGCAGGTTGGTATGCGCCATGTCGACCAGAAGGCGCGCGGCCTCCTCGGTATCGGCAATGGCAATTTCGCCGCGCGCGACGCTCCTGTCGAGTTCGGTGCGGATCATCGCGTAGAGAGCATAGGGGCCTTCCTGCAGGAATTGCTGCGCCAGGTCCGGCTGGCGCTCGGACTCGGCGATCACCGCCCTCAGGATGGCCATAGGCAGCGGGTCGGAGAATTTCTCCTGCGAGGGCGTGAGCAGCAATCGCAGGCGCTGTGCCAGCGGAAGTCCGTGCTGTTCATCGGCGAGCGGTCGCATCTTCCGGGTGCGTATGCGTCGGACAATGCTGGCAAACAATGTCGCGCGGCTCTCGAACACTTCGTAAAGCGTGCGCTTTGACATGCCGGCTTCTTTGGCGATTGCGGCCATGGAGGTGGCGGCCAGACCTCTTTCCAGAATAATTCGCTCAGCGGTGTCGAGGATGATCGCCTCTCGCTCCGCAAGATCGAACTGACGCGGTCGCCCCGGGCCGCGATGTGCATCGCGGCATTTTGGCAACAACATACGCATTACCTCCTTTGCAGCAGCGCGCATAACGCTTGCGCACTGCAAAAATTCTATTATAAAACCATCTGGTTTTAATATTAGACTCTTCGCGTCCCTTCGCCAAGCGTCAACTCCCCATTAACTGGAGAAGTTCCATGAGGTCTGCGACAAACGCCCTCCTTTCATGCCTGTTTGCTGCTGTCATTACGCCGGCAGTGGCCTTTGCCCAGGAAGGCAAGAAAGAGGCTCCGCCAACACCGGTCACGGTGGTTGAGCTGAAGCAGCAGACGATCACAGTCACGTCGAAACTGCCAGGTCGTGTGGTCGCGTCCGGTGTTGCCGAAGTGCGGCCTCAGGTCAACGGCATCATCATGGAACGGCTTTTCGAAGAGGGCTCCAAGGTCAAGGCGGGCGATATATTGTACCGCATCGATCCGGCCAGCTACGAGGCGCAGGTTGCCGCCGCCAAGGCATCGGTTGCCCAGGCTCAGGTTAATCTGGATTCCGGTGAACGTGAGTTGAAGCGTATTGAAGCGCTGCGCAAGAGCAATGTCTCGACCGATCAGGCCCTGGATACAGCCATTACCACGCGCGATGCCGCCAAGGCCGCATTGCAGGTGGCCAATGCGCAACTGATGACGGCCAATATCGATCTCGACCGCGCCACCATCCGCGCCCAGATCTCCGGTGCCATCGGCCTTTCACTGACCACGCAAGGTGCGCTTGTGATCTCCGGTCAGAGCGATCCGCTGGCGGTCATCCGCAAGCTCGATCCGGTTTATGTCGACGTCGCCCAGTCGGCCGCCGATCTGGTCCGCTGGAAGCGCAAGGGCGCAGCCTCGCTCGGCCCCAATGCCGATACCACGGTCAAGCTGACCCTTGCCGATCGCACTGCCTACGATCAGACCGGTGAGCTCACCGCTGCGGAACCGCATGTGGATGAAGAAACCGGCGTGATCACCTTGCGTCTGCAATTCCCAAATCCAGATGAGATGCTGTTGCCCGGCATGTATGTGCAGGTCGAGATGCCCCAGGGTGTCATCGACAATGCCGTACTCGTTCCCCAGGAAGGCGTGTCGCGCGACCGTCGCGGCAACCCGATCGCCATGGTCGTCACGGCGGACAACAAGGTCGAACAGCGCACATTGACGATCGTCAGTGACCGAGGGTCCGACTGGATCGTCTCCGACGGTGTCAAGGCTGGCGACCGGGTGATTGTCGAAGGCCTTCAGAAAATTGCGGTCGGCGCTACCGTCGCCCCGGAAGAACGCGCCAAACAGCCGGCCAAGAACTGACCTCGCGGAGACCGACATGGCACGCTTTTTTATTGACCGGCCGATCTTTGCATGGGTGATTGCGATCATCATCATGGGCGCCGGTATTCTGTCCATCACGACACTGCCGATCTCGCAATATCCGCAGATCGCACCGCCGACAATCTCAATCAATGCAAGCTACCCCGGCGCATCGGCACAAACGATCGCCAATACGGTGACCCAGGTCATCGAACAGCGGCTGACCGGCTTGGACGGATTGCGGTATTTCTCCTCGAGTTCGACCTCGGCAGGCACCGCTTCGATCACGCTCACCTTCGAAACCGGAACCGATCCGGATATCGCTCAGGTGCAGGTGCAAAACAAGCTGTCGCAAGCGACCTCGCTGCTGCCGGAAACGGTTCAGCGTCAGGGCGTAACCGTGCAGAAGTCGTCGGCAAGCTTCCTGATGGTGATTGCGCTCATCTCCAATGATGGCAAGCTCGACCAGACCGACCTTTCCGACTACCTCAACACCAATCTCGTCGACGAATTCAGCCGTCTCGAAGGCGTCGGCGAAGTCCAGGTCTTCGGTTCCAAATATGCCATGCGCATCTGGCTGGACCCGGTCAAGCTCTCGGCCTACGGCCTGGCGCCAAGCGATGTCGTCAGTGCAGTCTCGGCTGAAAACGCCCAGATTTCGGCGGGCGCATTCGGGACTTTGCCCGCCATCCAGGGGCAGCAGCTGAACGCCACCATCACGGCCCAATCGCTTCTGACCACGCCTGAAGATTTCGAAGGTATCGTCGTGCGTGCGGCCACCGACGGCGGTCTGGTATTGCTGAAAGACGTCGCACGCGTCGAAATCGGCTCGGAAAGCTATTCCACGATTGCGCGCTTCAACGGCAAGCCCTCGACCGGTATGGCAATCAAGCTGGCCTCCGGCGCTAACGCGCTCGATACCGCGGAACTGGTCAAGGCCAAGATCGAGGAGGCTTCGGCCTTCTTCCCCGAAGGCGTCTCCTATGTCGTGCCTTACGACACCACGCCCTTCGTTCAGATCTCGATCGAGGAAGTGGTCAAGACGCTCGGCGAAGCCATCGTGCTCGTCTTCCTCGTCATGCTGGTCTTCCTGCAGAACTTCCGTGCGACACTCATTCCGACGCTCGCTGTTCCTGTGGTTCTGCTCGGTACATTCGGTATCCTGGCGGCGTTCGGATTTTCCATCAACACGCTCACCATGCTGGCCATGGTGCTTGCCATCGGCCTTCTGGTGGACGATGCCATCGTGGTTGTGGAGAATGTCGAGCGTATCATGGAGGAAGAGGGGCTCAGTCCGCTCGAGGCCACGCGCAAATCCATGGGGCAGATCACCGGCGCCCTGATCGGTATTGCCCTGGTTCTCTCCGCCGTGTTCGTGCCCATGGCATTCTTCGGTGGGTCCACCGGCGTCATCTATCAGCAGTTCTCGATCACCATCGTCTCGGCCATGGGCCTGTCGGTGCTGGTGGCGTTGACGCTTACACCGGCACTTTGCGCCACCATTTTGTCGTCCAAGTCGGCGCATCATGCCAAGAAGGGTCCTGCCGGCTGGTTCAACCGCAACTTCGACCGCATCAGCGGCGGCTATGGCAGCACCATTGGCTGGATCGTGCGTCGGCCATTCCGCGTTGGCGTTATTTATCTGGCACTGGTCGGCGTCATGGTCTGGAGTTTCATTCAGACCCCGACCGCCTTCTTGCCGGATGAAGACCAGGGCATTCTTCTGGCACTCATTCAGGCACCCACGGGTGCAACGGCTGAGCGCACCCAGAAGGTTCTCGATCAGGTGGAGCAACACTTTCTGGTGAATGAGAAGGACAATGTCGAATCCGTTTTCGGTGTCGTCGGCTTCTCCTTCTCCGGTCAGGGCCAGAATATGGGTCTTGCCTTCGTGCGCCTGAAGGACTGGAAGGATCGGCCGCTGCCGAGCCAGAGCGCCCAGGCTATTGCCGGGCGCGCCTACCCGGCCTTCATGGGTATCAAGGATGCGATGGCCTTCCCGATCGTCCCGCCATCGGTTCCCGAACTCGGCATCATGAGCGGCTTCGACTTCTATCTCGAAGCCCGCAATGGCCAGTCCCATGACGAATTGCTGGCTGCCCGCAACCAGCTGCTCGGCATGGCGGCGCAAAGCCCGCTGATCGGCTCCGCGCGTCCGTCCGGTCTGGAAGATGCCGCCCAGTATCACCTCGATATCGACTGGCGCGCAGCCGGTGCCATGGGCGTCTCCGCGACAGATGTTGCCGCATTGTTGCAGGTCGCCTGGGCGGGTAACTATGTCAACGACTTCATCGACCGCGACCGCATCAAGCGCGTTTACATCCAGGGCGAAGCGGATTCCCGTGCGCTTCCGTCGGATATTTCGGAATGGAAGGTGCGCAATTCCAGCGGCGGCCTGGTGCCATTCTCCAACTTCGCTCAAGGCAGCTGGACTTTCGGTCCGCAAGGCATCAACCGTTATAATGCGGTAAGCTCCATGCAGATCCAGGGTTCGCCTGCCGCCGGTGTCACCACCGGTGAGGCCATGGCCGAGATAGAGCGTCTGGCATCGCAACTGCCGGGCTACGAGGTATCCTGGACCGGACTGTCGCTGGAAGAACGTGAATCCGGAAACCAGGCACCACTGCTCTATGCCTTGTCGCTGGCGGCAGTCTTCCTTTGCCTTGCGGCACTCTATGAGAGCTGGTCGATCCCGTTTGCGGTCATGCTCGCCATGCCGGTGGGTATTCTCGGTGCGTTGTTGTGGACCCTGTTCGGGGGCTACCAGAATGGTGTCTTCTTCCAGGTGGGCCTGCTCACCGTTGTCGGACTGACCGGCAAGAACGCCATCCTGATCGTCGAGTTCGCCCGTGAACGCTTCGACGCTGGCGAGGATCTCTTTGTCGCTGTCCGGGAGGCTGCCCGTCAGCGTTTCCGGCCGATCATCATGACCTCGATGGCCTTCTCGCTCGGCGTGCTGCCGCTGGTGCTCAGCACCGGTGCCGGTTCCGGCGGTCGCAACGCCATCGGCACCAGCGTGCTCGGCGGTACCATTTCGGGCACGGTGCTCGGCATTCTGTTCGTTCCGCTGTTCTTCGTGCTGGTCAATCGCCGGCGCAAGAAGAAGGAAGAACCGGCCAAGACAGCTGCCGAGGTATAGGGAACCCGCCCGAACCGGCAGAACCCTGGTTCAAGCCAGACATTCAAACGGCCGCGCCTTCTGGTGCGGCCGTTTCGTATTCAATCATTTGTCTTGTCGCATCCTAATCGCCATCGATCACCGTCAAATGCGGCACACCGTCGATGTCGAGCCGCAACCGGCCTCGATCGGCGCGAATAAGCCGGATCGGTCCGCCCTTTTCCTCCAGCCGCCGCCGCAACAGGATCAGCCTCGTCTCGAGATTATCCTTGAAGTCGGGCAGCAGCAGTCCCGGATCGCGACGGATTTCCCGATTTGTGAAATCTCGCTGGCCGGTCGCGAGATACGCGTCGAGACAGTGTTTCAAAAGTCGCCCCGGCACGCCCCGTATCAGATAATCGCCATCCACGAACACGGAGCCGTCGCGGCGGTAGTAGCGGATCTTCACACCTCCTGCGTCTGTCGTCGGGGCAGCGGCTGGCGGCGCGGTGGGGGCAGGCGGCCGCTCGCTGCGGTCGCGTCCGGGATCGGCAAGCATCAGCGCCAGTGCCAGCTGCCGAGCGATCACCAGCAGGGCTTCCTCATCCTTGTGTCGGAAGGCGAAGGCCGTGTCGGATTCGACGAAAAGCACGCCCATGAGCCGGCGCTGGGCGATCATCGGCACGGCCAGCTGACTGACCGGGGAGGAGATGGCCGGCAAGGCGATCGCCTCGTCCATGCCGGTCATGGCCTTGACCGCCTGCACATAGCGACGCCCGCGGCTCATATCGCTGATGCGCACCGGAAGCCGGGTCGCTGCGGCCTTGCCGATCGTGCCCTGGCCGAAGGGGATTTCGGAGCCGATGCCGTAGCGGTTGTAGCCGTGGCTGGCGATGGTTGTCAGTTGCATGCGTTCGGTATCGGGCAACAGCACCATGGCGTGGCTATAGCCGAACAACGCAGCCAGCCCCTCCAGCGCCCGGTCGAGCATCTGCTCGATATCGGTCTCTGCGGTCAGCCGTGCCGTCAGGATCTCCGTCCATTGCAGATGGTCGCGAACAGCGGTCGCGGATTTTTCCGGCGCCTGTTCGAGCGGGTTTGCCGCCATAACCAGCCGGCAGTCCTCGACGCGATAGATATCGACGGCGCGCAGTTTCATGATCGTGTCCATGCCCTGTTCGGCGCTCATCACGTCGAGATGGGCGCAGACGCGGTCGAACACGTCCCCATCGCTCCGGGAGGACTCGAACACCAGATCGAGAATGTGCTGGTTGCCGTTATAGCCATCGACCACCATCACCGTCGCAAGCCCGTTGGCCGCGACATTGGCGGCCGTTTTCGAAAAATACTGGTTCGACAGCGCCACATGCCGTTCATCCACGTAATAGACATGCGACAGCGAGGTGATGTTGGGCATCCCGTCGCTGTCGGTGGTTGCGATCAGCGAGGGAATGACGCCTTCGAAGGAATCGCGGATCGTGCTCAGCGGGATCATTGCGGCTGTCCCTCCGCCATTATTCGTCGGCCGGCCGCGGGGCCCGGCGTCTGCACATAGAGGTCGTGCGGACGAAAGGCGATATGCACGAGGTCGCGGTCGCTGAGCGTGCTCGAAAGCTGCAGGCGCGTCACGCCAAGCGAGCCCAGTTGCTGCAGCATGGCCGCCACATAGCGGCTGCCACGACGCTCTTCGTCCCGGTCAGCCGAGCGCACGCTGCCGATCATGCCCTTGATCTGATAGGCCTGATAGTCGGTCGGGCGCACGCAGGTAATGGCGATCGGCATCCCGGCCTTGGCCCAGGCAACCATGGAGGGCCACTGGCTGGAAGACACCAGCAGAGCAACGTTCCCCGTTGCCGCATCGACCCAGGCGCCGCTGCCGCGGCCGATCATCGGGCGGCGCTCCTCGTTGCGCGTGGCAACGAAGATCATCACCTTACTCTCGATGAAGCGCGCAACCTCGGTGTCGATCACTGTTCACCACCGCATCAAAATCTGGAGATTAGAAAGATAGGAAGTTTTTAGCAATGCGCACTCGCGCTTAGCAAGCATTTAGGAAGTCGTGTTTCGCGTCTCGGTTTATCTCGCGGTCCATCAGCCGGCACCGCCGGTTTTCAACAGCAAAGGAAAACACGATGACCGAGCATCTTTCCCTGACAGGTATTCCCGACCTCAACGGTCGTTTCGATCTCTACGGCAATATCCACAAGGCCATCCGCAAGGCGGGCTGCGAACTCCTCTGCCGTTTGGGTGCGGCCGACTATGACAATGCCGACGAGCGGGCAGCCGTGCTTGCCGGGTTGCGCGGCTATCTCGCCATCGCAGCCGGCCATGTGGTGCACGAGGACGAACACGTCCACAAGGCGTTGCAAGCCAGGGGCGCCTCCACCGCCACTGTCGATGACCAGCACGACGATCATCGCCAGGCTTTCCGCGATCTCGAAGCGCTGGCACAGGCGGTCGAACAGGCAGGGGCGCTCGACCGCAGCGCCGCTGGCAGAAAACTCTATCTCGCCTTCGCTGCCTACATCGCCGAAGATCTGGCCCATATGCACGAAGAGGAGACCGTGACCGCACCCACATTGTGGAAGAATTTCACCGACCAGGAACTGATCGGCATCGAAATGCGGATCGTCTCTTCCATTCCGCCCGAAAAGCACTTGGCTTTCATGCGCACCATGATTCCGGCCCTAAACCCCGCCGAACGCGCGGCATTGCTCGGCGCCATGAAACGGGGCGCGCCGCCGGAAATCTTCAACGCGGTGATCGAGTTTGCCGTTCGCCCCAGCCTGTCGGAAATCGCCTTCGACGATCTCGCCAATCGGCTGCATCTCGCAGCATGAGACCGGCAGCCTCCCTGACTGTCCCTCCGCCGCCCGGCACGGCGGAGTGTGACACGGCAGCATGCTCGCGCTGCCTTAATCCCTGCATCGCCCGATTGAACCGGTTGCTTGCGGAGACGGATATGCGTGTGCCCGACCCTCGACACGGACGCCGTGAGGTCATGACCCTCAACACGCAAATGGTCTCCAGGCATTTTCCGGTGGAGCGCCAGACCTTGCCGGATTGACGATCATGATGCGCGATGGTCTAGACAAAGGGTTAGCGGGCGTCGTGCCCGCGTTCCTGTTTCTCCAGCACGGCACAAACACCATGCCTGCCACCAAGAATGCGCTTGCCCGGCATGTCCTGCCCTGGTTCAAGGTCATCCTGTCTCAAGGGATCGTGCTGGCGGGCGTCTGGGCGGTTCGCGACATGTTGCCGTCCGGCAGTCCGGCGATCGCTGTGGCGCTGCTATTGGCGCAAGGCGCTTTGGCCGCCCTGATCGGGCGCGTACTGGGCCTGCCGCCAGCCTGGATCCTCATACAGGTGTTCTTGCCGCTCGTCATCGCGCTCGGGCCGGTACTGCCCTCCTGGCTGTTTCTGGCAGGCTTCGTACTCATCCTGCTATTCTACTGGAACAGCGCCTCCGAGCAGGTGCCGCTCTATCTCACCAACCGGCGCACATGGCAGGCGCTGGAGGCGCTGGTGGCAGATGCCAAGGCGAAGTCCTTTGTCGATATGGGCTGTGGTCTGGGCGGCGTTGTCACTTTTCTCGCCCGCGCTCAGCCCGACCTCAAGGCAAGCGGTGTGGAAACGGCACCGCTGGTCTATCTGGCCGCGCGCCTTCGCGCATTGGCGCTTTCCAATGCGACAATCTCCTATCGCAGCATCTGGGATGAGAACCTCGCAAGCCACGACATTGTCTATTGTTTCCTGTCGCCGGCACCGATGCCGCGCATGTTTGAAAAGGCGCGCGCCGAGATGCGTCCCGGCACGCGCTTTGTCAGCAACAGTTTTGCCGTGCCCGATGTCGAGCCGGAACGGATCATCGCGGTCGACGATGGCCGGAAAACCCGGCTCTTCGTCTATCGTCTCTAGATGCCCCTAATCCCAGTCTGGTGCCAGATGCGCCGGACTGACGATCCGGCCATCGGTACTGGCGAGACCGTGGATCGCGTCCATTTCTTCGGCAGAGAGCGAGAAATCGAAGACTGAGAAATTTTCAGCCAGCCGGCCTTCGGTCGCCGTCTTGGAAAGCGCCACCACGTTCTGCTGCTGGATCGCCCAGCGCAATGTCACCTGCGCTGCCGTCTTGCCGTGGCGTGCGCCGATATCCTGAAGCAGGGCGTCATTGGGCACCTGCCCATCCGCCATCAGATAGTAGGCCGTAACGCTCATGCCGTAGCTTCGGGCAGCGTCCAGGACTGCTGTCTGGTCGAGATAGGGGTGGTATTCGATCTGGTTGTTGACCAGCGGGACGTCCGACAGTTCCATCGCCTTGGCCATCAGTTTGGTCGAATAGTTGGAGACGCCGATATTGCGTACCTTGCCGGATTTCACCAGCCTGTTCAGGCTTTCGATCTGGTCTTCCAACGGTACCGGACTTTGCGGCCAGTGCAGCAACAGCAGATCGATGTAATCGGTTTTCAGCTTGCGCAGGCTCTCCTCGACGGAGGGGATGAAATCGCCCTTGGCGAATTTGTCGACCCACACCTTGGTGGTCAAGAACAGATCGCCGCGGAAGATCCCGGACTTCGACAAAACCGAGCCTACAGCCGCTTCATTGCCGTAGACCTGGGCGGTGTCGACATGGCGGAACCCCACCAGCAATGCGAGCGGAAGGATGCGCGCGATGTCCTCCTCCGGCATTCTGAATGTGCCGAAACCGAGGGATGGGAGGCTGGCTCCATTAGCGTTGACATAGTCCATGATTGGCCTCCTTGTTTGCTTGTGCAGTTTTTGTTTTGTCCAAGGCTAACTGTGGAGATCGAAACACTGTTCCAACTTATTTTTGCAAACTCTTGATCATGGGTGCAGCGGCCGGCCAGTGGCCGACCGCATTTGCATGCCGAAAATCTAAAATATAACTTGCCCCTGGAAGGCTGTATGCTTCTTTCACCACTGCGGGAGATCGCGTCATGACAAATCATGCTTTTATGATCGTATGCGCTGTCTGCGCCATCATGTCTTCGGCAGTCTCGGCCAGGGCCGCATCCCCGACATTCGATTGCGCCAAGGCCACGCACGAGATCGAGGGCCTGATCTGTCAGGATGACGAACTGGCGCAGAAGGACCAGTTGCTCGACAAGGTTTACAGCCAAGCTCTGGCCTCGCTTGCCGGTGCATCGGATGAGAAAACCGCGACGTCGGAGTTGAAGACAAGGCAGCGCGGCTGGGTCGGCGGACGCGATGATTGCTGGAAGGCAGACGACAAGCGCCAGTGCACGCTGATGTCCTATGATCGGCGCATTGCCGAATTGCAGGCCGCCCATAATCTGGTACCCGCCATGGATCCGGTTTTCTACACCTGCCAGAACAACCCGGCCAACGAGATCGTCGCCATCTTCTTCGAGACCGACCCGCCCGCAGTCAGGCTGGAGCGCGGCGACAGTCAGGAGATCGCCATTCAGGGCATCTCCGGCTCTGGCGCGCGCTACGAAGGCTCCTTCGGGATCGTCTTCTGGGTGAAGGGCGATGAGGCCATGGTGGAATGGCCCGAGGGCAACGCGTTCGATTGCAAGCTTGCCAAGTGAGGGGCACGCACTGTCAAAATATGCGCGTGCTCACCCGCCGCGAACCCCGCACGCCTCCGGGGCTGAAATCGCGAATCGTCCGATCAGGCCTTGCCGTCATACTGGTCCGCACTCACGGCTTCCAGCCAGTCGGCGGTGACGCCATCGAGTGCTTCCTGAATGGCGATGTGGCTCATGCCGTTGGTGGCGCTTGCACCGTGCCAGTGCTTTTCGCCGGGCGCAAACCAGACCACATCGCCGGGCCCCAATTCTTCCACCGGTCCGCCCCAGTGCTGGGCAAGGCCGCTGCCCGATGTGATGATGATCGTCTGACCCAGGGGATGGGTGTGCCAGTTGGTGCGCGCGCCCGGCTCAAACGTCACATGCACGGAGCGAATACGGGCGGGCTCGGGTGCCTCGATCAACGGATCCATTCTGACCGCGCCGGTAAAATATTCAGCCGGTCCCTTGCCCGATGGGCGCGATCCATTGCGTTTGATGTCCATGACAGGGTCCTTCGATTTGCGTTGCGGCAGAACAGATGCTGATAGCCCTACGTCTAGAGCCGCGCCAGCAATTCGGATTTCTTTTCGGCATATTCCGCATCGGTCAAAATGCCCTTGGAATGCAGGTCGGCCAGGCGTTCTATCTTGGCGAAGATATCGTCTTCCAGATTGGCATTCGACGCGGTCTTCATCGACGGCTGCCACGGTTGCGGCATCGCGACCGGAGCGGGGGCTTGCTCGGGCACAACCTCTTGCGGTTCACGCCACGACACTTGCGGTGCCTCCGGCTCGACGTCAGCCGCCGCCGGCGCCTGTCTCTCGCTGTGGTGGCTGACGATATTGAGGTCCGACACCCGCACAAGCCCGTATTGAGACGTGAATGTCAGGCTCTGGCCGCCGCCCTGCTGCTGCGAAAACCCGCCGATCTGGTGGTCGGCTGTATCGTAGACCGTCACCCGCCCGGCAATGTCGATGGCCAGACGTTGGCTTGTTGGAAAGAGCGCATAGCGCAGATTGTTCTGCGCCCCCACCGAAGAGGGGACACCCAGATTGCCCGGCCACCAGTTGGCAGACCCGCTGCCGCCGGAGACGAACAGGCTGACACCGCCGCCCGACATGCCGATCTGATGGCCGCCTTGCGATTGCGACTGCGATTGACTTGAATTGAACCCCTGGAAATCCGAGCTGCGCACCAGGTTCGACAACTCCGTACACAGAGTGTCGACCTTGGCTTTCAGGGTGTTGTTGAACATGTCGCCGACCATGGTCATGCCGCCCAGCGACCATTGGCCCATGCCGCCGAGATCCGGATGGTTGAACTGCGCCTGCGTCGATTGCCCCGATAAAAGCGCAGCCAGCAGATGCTCCACCGCGCCGAAGCTCACCCCGTGACGGTTCGCGATATCGTTGAGGTGCGCGCGGCCTTCCTCGCTCAGTGTCGGCATCCGGTCTTCCTCATCCAGTGAAATCGTGGCGCAAGGCCAAAGGATCTAGCACGCAGGGTCATCGGATGACAGGGCAATCGAACGAGAGTGGCTCGTGGAGAGAGGCGTAACCGGCGTTCAGCCGGCTTCACTGCTGGACGATCGTGATCCCGGCTTCCTTGACCGCCTCCAGAAAGGCCGCCCGGGCTTCTTCATCCGGGCGTTTGCCACGCACCACATCGGCAAAGATCAAAAGTGCCTTGTCGAGTTCCGGTCCATCTTCAACCGGCCAGTCCTCGATCATCGCCCAGGAAGCTGCCTCTGTGCTGTTGATCAGCACATTCTCGTTTTTTTCGCCAAGGGCGATGATGATGGGCTTGGGCCAGTTCTTCGACATGGAATTCGCTTTCGCGGTTTGCAGTTTGGCCGCTCTCTTAGCCCCTTCAGCGCTTCACCGCCACCACGAACAGGCGGGGAAACTTCAAAAGCACACGACCATCCACCATGGGCGGGTATGCTTGGGCAATACGGCGGGTGTAATCGGCGAGAAATTGCTCTTGAGCGGCCGCGCCGACCGTCGACAGATAAGGCCTCAGCCCCGTGCCCTTCACCCATTCGACAATCGCCTCGGCATTGGCAAGCGGATGATAGTAATGCGTGTGCCAGACATCCACCCGGGAAGAAAGGCTGCCAAGCGCATTCATGTAGTCGGTGGGCGAGGGGAGTGTGGCGCGCACTTGCCGCCCTGCAAAAAGGGATGCCCATGGTCCGCTTTCCGCCGTCTCGCGCATGGCAACATGGCTGGGCTCTCCCAGATTGTCCGGCATCTGGATCGCAAGCACGCCGCCGCTCCTGAGCTTTCCCATAAGCCCTGCCAGCACCGGCAGGTGATCCGGCAGCCACTGGAACATGGCATTGGAGTAGAGCAGATCGACGTCGGTGTCCGGCAGCCAGCTCGAAAGATCGGCCTTGGCGAAGGCAACATCCGGCAGGCGTTTGGCTGCCTTGTCCAGCATGTCGTCATCGCTGTCGATCCCGGTGACAGACTTCGCCCCGAACCGCTCCACCAGAAGCTCGGTCGAATTGCCCGGTCCGCAGCCCAGATCGTAAACGGCGGCCGCCCGTTCCAGCGGCACCTGCGCCAGCAGATCGCGCGCCGGCCGCGTCCGCTCATCCTCGAATTTCAGATATTGGCTGGCAGACCAGGTCATGGGCGTTCTCCGGTTGATAATCCGACAGATCGGCAGCAGGCATCGTTCAAGCCAAGAAAGGTCAGGAACCCGATGTCGCCGCTGTTTCGGACTCGCTTAGTCCTGCTTGGCCTCCATGCCAAGCCACTGTTCGGTATGAACACGTAGGTCACGACCGAGTTTGTGATCATAGGCTAGCCAGGCACTGGTCACGAACATCGTCCATAGAATGCTGAAGAGCGATCCGACGAGAAAATATTCAGCGAAGTCGCGTTCGTCCATTTCCTTGAAGCGCGCGACAGTCTTGAGAGCGATCACTGCTGCGATTATTTCCCAGCTATGCTGGTGTAAATGAGTGCGTGCACCACTTGTCGGCCCCCGGTAGTTGGTAGCGATGGTCAAGCTGGGTAAGCGCTGTCTGAATTGCATCCCATCGAAGCATTTAGAGTTCAAAGTCACCGGCGCTTCGCACCTTGTAGACATTGTGCACGCTGACATTGCGCGCATGCGCTACTTCAGAAACAGAGGCACCCTCCAGCAACTTGATGATGTCATCGCGTTGAACTTTTGACCAGCCGCGTTCGATGGCGCTGAGGCTTGCGCCGCTCGCCTCAAGCATGGTCTCAAGAAGCGTGTCCTGCTGAATGGAAAAGCGATAGCGGCTTGGAGACCGTTTCTCTCCGAGCCGCTCGCGGGCCTCCGAAAAGCCTGGTCCCATGGTAAAATATGAGGCCGACCGGAGTGGCCTCTTACAGGCTCTCCAGCGATGGCAGGATCAAATCGGGTCCGAGATCGGTATATTCGTCGGGCATGTTCGCCCGGTTGATCCACACGGTGCGGAAGCCGAAGGATTTGGCGCCGGCGATATCCCAGCGGTTGGATGACTGGAAGGAAACGGCATCGGGGTATAGCCGGTAGGCGGTGGTCACCAGATCGTAGACGGCGGGTGCGGTCTTGTAGGTCTTCAACGGCTCCACCGAAAACACATCGTCGATGATCTGTCCGAGGGCGGCATTGTTGACGGCCGCCTCCAGCATGTCCGGCGAACCGTTGGAGAGGATCGCCACCTTGGCGCCACGGCTTTTCAGGGCCTTCAGAACGGCTGGCACTTCGGGATAGCAATCCAGGGACCAGTAGGCCGAGAGCAGGTCGTCGCGCAACGCCTTGTCGACGCTCGGTATCCGCTGCAGGCTGTAATCGAGTGCCTGTTCCGTCAACGTCCAGAAGTCCTGGTAGCTCCCCATCAATGCCCGCACCCAGGAATATTCAAGCTGCTTGGCCCGCCACATTTCGGAGAGACGCTGACCGTCCGGTCCGGCCCGTTCGGAATGACGCCGCACCGCCGCATGGACATCGAACAATGTGCCATAGGCATCGAATACAAAGGCCGCGCTCATTCATTACCCTCCACCATGGGCGACAGTTGCGCCTGTCGCCGGCTCTTCACCATCATGCCACGCCCGCGGTGCCTCAAGATAGTCGCTCGCCATCATTTAATTTGATGAAATCATAAGGCAAGGTTTTGATTTCGTGAAAAATTCTTGCGTCGGACAGGCTGCGTCGTGTGCTTTCTTGTTAAAACGACATGGTGGCAAAATTTGGCTTGACCGCCACTGGCTGCTGTCATTGACTGCGCGCTCAAGAATTCGGAGACAAGAAATGGCAGTCGATACGTCCCCCCGCAGCAGCACCTGGACCTTCGTTGACGGAGAGTGGATCTCCGGCAATCCACCGCTGATCGGGCCAACCTCCCACGCCATGTGGCTGGGCTCCACGGTGTTTGATGGCGCCCGCTGGTTCGACGGCATTGCGCCCGACCTCGATCTGCACTGCCAGCGCGTCAATCGCTCGGCGGTCAATATGGGCCTGAAGCCGGTCAAGACTGCAGAAGAGATCGAGACCCTTGCCTGGGAGGGCGTGAAGAAGTTCGACGGCAAGACCGCGATCTACATCAAGCCCATGTATTGGGCCGAACACGGCTCACCTTATTCCGTGGTGGCCGCCGATCCCGAATCCACACGCTTTGCGCTCTGCCTGTTTGAAGCGCCCATGCACACGGCAAAACCGTCCTCGCTCACCGTCTCGCCCTTCCGCAGGCCCTCCGCCGAAGTGGCCGTCACGGCGGCCAAGACCGGTAGCCTCTATCCCAATTCCGGCCGCATGCTGATCGAGGCCCATAGCCGCGGCTTCGACAATGCCATCGCGCTCGACATGAACGGCAATGTTGCCGAGACCGCATCCTCCAACATCTTCCTGGTCAAGGACGGTGTGGTCATGACGCCGGTGCCAAATGGCACCTTTCTGTCCGGCATCACCCGCGCCCGTGTGATCGCGCTGCTGCGGCAGGGCGGTTTTGACGTTCGCGAATGCACGCTGACGGTCAAGGACTTCATGGAGGCCGACGAGATCTTCACCTCCGGCAACTATTCCAAGGTCGTGCCTGTGACAAAGCTCGACGATCGCGAATTGCAGGAAGGTCCTGTCACCCGCAAGTCGCTCGATCTCTACATGGACTGGGCCCGCTCTTCCGGCGACTTCTGATCGGCCGCAATCCATCTGCCCATCGACCACGCCCGCGTCTTTCTTCCTGGAAAGGCGCGGGCGTTGTCATGAGTGGCTGTCAAAAACGGCAGGCCCATCTTGCATCAATTTTATGTAACTGTATAACGTTACGAATATCGACTGATGCAACGCAAATGGACAAGTCCACCATGACCCAAAAGCTCCCTGTCACTGTTCTCTCCGGCTTCCTCGGTGCCGGAAAGACCACCTTGCTCAACCACATTCTCGCCAATCGCGACGGCCTGCGGGTCGCACTGATCGTCAACGACATGAGTGAGGTGAATATCGACGCATCCCTTGTGCGCGATGGCGGGGCCAATCTGTCGCGCACCGAAGAGCAGCTGGTGGAAATGACCAATGGCTGTATTTGCTGCACCCTGCGCGATGATCTTCTGACGGAGGTCCGAGCTTTGGCCGAGCAGGGGCGATTTGATTATCTGCTGATTGAATCCACCGGCATCGCCGAGCCATTGCCGGTTGCCGCCACCTTCGATTTCCGCGACGAACATGGCCAGAGCCTCGCCGACGTCGCGCGCCTGGATACCATGGTCACGGTCGTCGATGCCGCCAATCTTCTCGCCGATTACGGGTCGACCGACTTTCTCGCCGACCGGGGAGAAACGGCCGGCGAGGGCGATGCCCGCACCATTGTCGATCTCCTGGTCGAGCAGATCGAATTTGCCGATGTCGTTGTGCTCAACAAGGTCGGCGCTGCGACACCGCAGGCGTTGGAGGCCGCCCGCAAGATCATCACAGCCCTCAATCCGGATGCCAGGCTGATCGAGGCCGACTTTGCCAATGTGCCTTTAAACGAGGTGCTGGGCACCGGTCGCTTCGACTTTGCCAAAGCCGAAACCCATCCGCTCTGGTTCAAGGAACTGCACGGCTTCAAGGATCACATTCCCGAAACGGAGGAATATGGCATCCGCTCCTTCGTCTATCGCGCGCGCCGCCCGTTTCATCCGCAGCGTTTCCAGGCCTTCGTCGATCGCAGCTGGCCGGGCGTGGTTCGCGCCAAGGGTTTCTTCTGGCTGGCCACACGACCCTATCACGTCGGCGAGATCAGCCAGGCCGGCGCTCTGGTCCGCACCGGCAAGATGGGCCTGTGGTGGTCGGCAGTGCCGCAGGACCAATGGCCCAACGATCCGGGTTTCCACGAGATGATGAAACCGTATTTCGATCCCGTCTGGGGCGACCGACGTCAGGAGATCGTCTTCATCGGCGCCGATCCCATGGACGAAGCGCTGCTCACTGCGGAACTGGATGCCTGCCTCATTAATGCCGATGCCTTCGAACCTGAGCTTTGGCGCGGCTTGGCCGATCCCTTCGCCAGTTGGGATCGCCGCGCTGCTTGACGGCAGCAGTGTGCGATATCGGGGGGCGGCCCATCTGCTGCCCCTCTCGACTTACGGCGGTGGCTCGGATAGACGAAGTGATCGCTGGCCTTGCCGGCATTTCTCAGTTGGAATTCGGTCATGCAGGCATCGGCAATCGCGGAAGATTTCGCGCCGGATTGGGCGGCAATTGCTGTCGTTGTGCTGGGGGTGACGGCCTTTTCGGTCGGGCAGGGACTCACTTATCCGCTGATCGCGCTGGTCATGGAAGGGCGCGGCGTGTCGTCCACCATGGCCGGGCTCAATGCATCGGTCTTTGCAGCCGGTATCGCCACCTCCACCTTGATGGTCAGCCGCATGACGCGTCATTTGCGCGGCGACCGCCTGATTGTCGCTGGCCTGCTGGGCTGCTCGGTCGCACTGATCGCCTTTTCGCTGAGCGACAATCTCGGCGTCTGGTTCGTCGCCCGTTTCGTGCTCGGCTACGGCACCAGCATCATCTTCACCATCAGCGAAGCCTGGCTCAATACCGCCTGTCCTGACCGGTTGCGGGGGCGTGTGTCCGGCATCTATGGCGCCAGCATGTGCGCCGGCTTTGCCGCTGGCCCGCTCGCCATCCCTCTGGTCGGCACGAAGGATGGCTTCGCCTTTGCGCTGGTGGCAATTTATATCGCCCTGGTGGCCTTTGCCTCGGTCATGCTCGGCCGTTATGCCCGCACCCGTCCGGAAGCCTCTGCCCCCGGTGGCCTGTTCCGCTTCTTGATGGTCGCGCCGCTTCTGGCACTGATGGTGGTTGGCTTCGGCTTTTCCGATATCGCCGCCATCTCCAGCATTCCGCTTTATTTCGTCGAGCGTGGCCATTCCGAAAATTTCGCAGCCCTTGCCGTCACCATGGTGGCGCTGCCAACGGCATTGGCCCAGCCCCTGGTGGGCTGGCTGCTCGATCATGCTCCGCGCACGGCCATTGCGGTTGGCTCGGCCTGCTTGAGCGGCCTGTCCTTCATTCTCTTGCCCTTCATCCATTGGGAGCCGGGGCTGCTGATCACCGTATCGGTCATGGGCGCTGCAAGCTTCTCGCTTTTCACCTGTGCGCTCACTTTGCTGGGCGATCGCTTTCGCGGTTCGATGCTGGTCTCCGGCAGTGCCGCCTTCGGCCTTGCCTATGCCATCGGCAGCGCCGTCGGCTCCGGTGCCACCGGCATGGTCATGGATGTCTCGCTCGATGCCGGACCGATATTGACCGGTGTCGTGATGCTTGTCCTCGCCGCCATCTTCGCAGCCGGCCTGCGCCATAAACCCTCAACCGGAAAGTAGGGCGCCAGCATGAGTGATGAACCCTCCACCGATATGTTCGATTGCCAGTCCTGCGGCGCCTGTTGCGCCCATTCGGCAGACTGGCCGCGCTTTTCGCTGGAAAGCGACGAGGAGCTGGCGCTGATCCCGGAAAAGCTGGTCGCCCGGGATGAAAGCGGCATGCTCTTTACCGAGGGGCGTTGCGCGGCACTGAAGGGCGAGCTCGGCAAACATGTCGCCTGCACCATTTATGCGGTTCGCCCGCTCGTGTGCCGCGACTGTATGCCCGGCGATCCGGAATGCCTGGAGGCGCGCGCCGCGCGCGGATACTCGATCAACCCGGCACCGTCCGCCTGATCCCGTCAGGGAATGGTGACAGTCACCGCATCCTGGTCGAATCCGGGGCTGACCTCGGCGGTCTTGCTCTGCTTGTCGTAAACGCAAACGAGGCTCACAGCCTCATCGGCCCCCACGGCCCGGCCGGTCAGGATCGCCACGCCGTAACTTTGTGTTCCAAGCGGATCGACGGCAATCTTTGCCGCGCGCACAAGGCTTTTTGAGGCCGCAAGGCAGCGCGTCTCGACGTCCGCTGCAAACTGCTTCCATGCCTCGTCAGACGAGGCGAGCGCAGGTCCGGCACCGAGCAACAGAGTGACGGAGGCAGCTTTGAGGGCTGTGATGCGCATGGGCGTGTCTCCTGCAACGCGAAAGGTTTCCGTCCTATAGCGATTGATACGGAACTCTGTTCCCGCCCACCCGTTAATTCACCAATAGAGTTTGCTCCGAAAGGAACAAATTTCATGCGCGCAAGGTTGCCTGAACAAGGTTCCGCTCCTATGTTCCGTGCACCTGCCCGATTAAGATTTTTAAATGCCGAAAGGAGATCCCTCATGGCTTTCGAACTTCCAGATCTGCCCTATGCCTACGACGCTCTGGCCCCCTACATGTCGGCCGAGACGCTGGAATTCCACCACGACAAGCACCACAATGCCTACGTGACCACGGGCAACAAGCTGGCCGCCGATGCCGGCATGGGTGATCTGTCCGTCGAGGAAGTGATCAAGAAGTCCTACGGCAACAACCAGCCGCTCTTCAACAATGCTGCCCAGCATTACAACCACATCCATTTCTGGAAGTGGATGAAGAAGGATGGCGGCGGTAACAAGCTGCCCGGCGCGCTCGAAAGCGCATTCGCCTCCGACCTCGGCGGCTTCGACAAGTTCAAGGCCGACTTCACCGCAGCTGGCGTCGGCCAGTTCGGTTCCGGTTGGGCCTGGGTTGCCGTCAAGGATGGCAAGCTTGAAATCATGAAGACTCCGAACGGCGAAAACCCGCTGGTTCACGGCGCAAAGCCGATCCTCGGCGTCGATGTCTGGGAGCATTCCTATTACATCGACTACCGCAATGCTCGCCCGAAATATCTTGAGGCCTTCATCGACAACATGATCAACTGGGACTACGTCCTGGAAATGTACGAAGCTGCCAAGTAAGCGCAGCTTCGCATAAGTTGAGCAACCCGGCGCTTTCGAGCGTCGGGTTTTTTGTTGGTCGAGCCGCAGCGGCCAAGGTCACAGGCGCGGTTGGCCATGCTGCGTCTGCAGTGCTAAACGAGCCTTCGCAGATCCGACGCCTGCGGCACTGGATCCGGGCTCGAGGCCGGACTGACGGAGGGCGTGCGCCCGACAGCGGTTCTGACTTCAGCCGCCAGCCGCCATGGTCTCGAAAAATCCCTCCGGACTGTCGACCTCGACAATCCGCCTCTTCTCGATCACCCAGAAACGGTTGCCCACCGCACGGATAAAGCTGCGGTCATGGGAGACCAGCAGGCAGCTTGCCTGATGCGCCATCAGTTCGGCCTCCAGCGCTTCCTGCCCCTCGATATCGAGATGGTTGGTCGGTTCGTCCAGCAGATAGAAATTGGGTTCGGCAAGCCTCAGCATCAGCATGCCCAGGCGCGCCTTTTGCCCGCCCGACAGCGTGGAGATCAGGCGCGGCTGCATGTCGATGCCGATACCGGCACCCGCAAGCAGGGTGCGCGCCCGCTGGTCGCCGATATCGAAACGGCGGGTCACGGCATGGATGGGCGTATCGATGCCGGACAGGTCCGCCAGCGCCTGGTCGCCATAGCCCAGCACCACCGATGGCGTGACCTTGATGCCGCCCGACGCCATTTCCGCTTGCTCGATGGCCTGACGCAGCATCGACACCAGGCGCGTCTTGCCGGTGCCGTTGGCGCCTAGAAGCACGATCCGGTCATCCTGGCAGATGAACTGCTTGCCTGTGCGAAACAGCGGCTTGCCGTCCGGCGTCGCCACCGCCACATCGTCCAGCGTCAGCAGAACCTTGGCATGGGTGCCGCGATTGGCAAGCCTGATGGCGCCGGCCGAGCGGTCCAGATGCGCTGGCTTTGCCGCCTCTTCCAGCCCCTCGGCCCGCTCCTTCAACTGCTTGGTCTTCACCACCAGAAGATCGCTGCCGGAATTGATGCCGATATTGTTGAGCTTGGCGGCCTGGCGGCGCAGCTGCTCCGCTGTCTTCATGTCTTTTTCGAACCGCCGCGCCTTTGCCGCGTCAACCTCGTCCACCGCTGCGCGCGCCCGCGAATAGGGCAGTGCGAAGGCCGGTGAATTGTCAGGGCGCAGAAACAGCGTGCGGTTGGTAACGGCATCCAGAAAGGCGCGGTCGTGGCTTGCCAGGATCACCGGCACATCGCGCGGCAGCGCCTTGAGAAAACGTTCCACCAGGGCGATCTTGGCAAGGTCCAGATGGTTGGTCGGCTCGTCCAGCATCAGCACGTCAGGCTCGGTCACCCACACGCGCGCCAGAAGCGCGATCCGCTGCCAGCCGCCGCTCAGCGCCGCAAGCGGACGCCGATAATAGTCTTCCGGCACCTCCAGCGAGGCCAGCACCACATCCACCCGCCAGCTTTCGCTGATCGCTTCTTCCTGCGACAATGCGTCGAGCACTGCGTCATGGAGCGTCAGCGGCATCAGGGCAGGGGGCACATTCTGCTCGACATAGCCAACGGTCAGCCCGCGCGCCCGCGTGATCTCGCCTTCGCTGGGGTCAAGCGTGCCCGCAAGGGCGCGAAACAGTGTCGACTTTCCCCGCCCATTGGCAGCGACGATGCCGATCCGGTCGCCGGAGTTGACGACGAGGTTGAAATTGGAAAACAGCGGGGACGAAAGGGTGATGCCGAGATTGCGGATATTGATAAGGCTCATGGTCGTTCTCTGATCGAAACCGCGGGAGCTCCGTCGCGGGCATCTGGCCATCGACGACGGGTGCATCACAAGCGGTGAATAATGATCGCAGACGAAACTGAGCCAAGGGCTCAGTGCCTGCGGGCCACAAAGGGCAGACCAGGAACGGTGTTTGAAACGAGAAACAGGCTCTGATCAGCCCTGCAAACGCATCTGCAGGGCGACGACCGGGCCACGTGTCCGGTAGAACCGGAAATAGTAATTGTGCATGTGACCCTCCTTTCTCAAGCGCGCAACAGGCCAAATTATAGCCATGCTTGTCGACCGCTGCAAGACAGGCAAACGCACACTGGCAATCAGAGGCCAAGAGAGAATGAGGCCAGCAGAGAAATAGGACGGCCAGCGTGTCCTCGCGGCAGCCGCCTGACGTCAATCAGCAGCCCGACCCCATTCTAAAGATAACGGCGGTCGCGTCCATGCAACGGCTTTTGGCAGATCGCCAGGCCTTCGTCCAGACGTCACGCCTTAAGGAGATGCAAAAGCACAGTGAGGCGTGCGATCCGATCTGCATTCGCGCTATCTCGACATCGTCACATTTTCGTTTGTCTGAGATTGACGGGAGAAAGCGCTCGATTGATTCGCGAATATGCGGCCTCAAACGCGGCTATATTCGCCGACTTGCTTCAGCGCACCGGGGCTGATCCTGGCTTTTTTGGGGACACGTAAAAAGTGTCCAAAAAGTGAAAAATAATCAAGGATTGACTTATGTAAATTCACGGCAGCGCCCAAGCCCTGCGTTGCATGGATAAAAGCAAAGAGGGCCCGCTGAATGCGGAAATAATGTAGTTACGACGAATCCAACGGGAGCTTGCAGCACGCTGGATTTCAGAAGTCCCCTGCCATTGACACCCGGCATCCCGCACGCCCATGCACGAAGTATATGTCTGGTTTTCGCTCGCGCGCCTTTCAGTTGCACAGAGCCAAAGCCGGGGAGATATGGCCCTTGGCGAGGGGCATGGCGATGACCGATGCGGGGACCTTTCAGATATGACTTTGACGACCTTGACCACAAACACGTCCGCGCGCCGACGCACGACATTCCTGAACACATCGGCGATGGCGCTGGTTCTGGCTGCATGTCCGTTTGCTATTCCAGCGGGGCAGGCCGCTGCAGGAAGTACCACTGCAGATGACGGGTTGACGAAACTGGAGAGCGGGCCGGAGATCGTAATCGTCAGGGCCGTGAGTGGCGATGGCAAAACGGTAGTCGGTCAGGTGTCGGCTGGTAGCTTTGTGGTTGCCGAAATGTGGGACGATAGCGGCGATCAGGCGCTGTTTGACGATCACAATTCCAGCAAGGCCTACGGCGTCAACTATGACGGCAGCGTGATCGTTGGATACGCGGATAACAGCGCCGCAGTCTGGCGAAATGGTGTCCATACCACCCTCCTTGGTCTATCGGGTATTGCCTATGACGTCAGCAACGACGGCACAGTGATCGTTGGGCAAAGCCATTTCAGTCCCTTGCCGAGTAATTTTCAGGCCGCAGTCTGGACCTCTGATATCGGAAGCCCGACAAAGTTAAGCAGCCATGACAATACGCTTGCAGCAGGTGTTAGCGGCGATGGCACCATCGCTGTGGGATACGGCAGTGATGGTACCGCCTACAAATGGGTCATTGGCGACACGATTTCAGAAACAAGCTTGGTCCCCTTGAACGTGCCGGGCAAAAGCGCGGCCTATGGCATCAGCAATGACGGTTCCGTCATCGTCGGGCAGTCGTATTTGACAGCGGTTATGTGGGATGCCGACGACAATGTCTCGAAACTGGATAATGATGGATATTGGGGAGAATCCTCTGCCAATGCCGTCAATGGCAATGGCACGGTGATCGTCGGCACGGCAGCCGATAGCTCCAGCAAACAACATGCCTTCCGCTGGACAGAAAATGACGGCATGATCACCGTCGAACAATGGCTGCGCGACAACGGCTTCGATATCGAGGATGATATCACCAAGGAAGCAACCGGCGTTTCTGATGATGGCAATGTCGTGGTGGGCAACACCAACTCTGATACGGCCTTTATCGCCCGCGCGTCGTCCGGCATCATCGACACCGCCGAATACCAGGCTACACTTCTCAACAAGCCCACCACCCAGGTTGGTATCAACTATGCCAACACCATACTGAACGGTGCCCATGGCCAGCCCATGCGTGATCTGCTTGGCGTCGGTCAGCAGTCCTTCTCCATCACCAACGATACCGGCTATGACGATAGTGGCTATTCCAATGGCGGCCTGGTCATTGGCGATCTGACCTATGCGCGCGGATTTGACGGCGGCATTACGGGTCGCATCGCTCTCGGCGGCGTCTATACCGATCAGGATATCGCAACCGGTGGCTCCTTCGATGTGAAGGGCTTCTACATCGCGCCCGAAGCCTCCATCGCCCTTGGCGACAGCGGTGTCTATGCCACCATCGGCGGCTATTATTCCCATGGTCGCATGAGGATAGACCGCGGCTATCTCAATGGCGGCGTGATGGATTATTCGAGCGGTAAGGCCGACATCGAAACCTTCGCCGCCAAGTTGCGGTTCGATTGGCTGAACGCCGCAAGCTATGACGGCACGGACTTCACCCCCTATGCGATGCTGAGCTACGCCCATTCGAAGATGGACGCCTATAGCGAAACCGGTGGCGGCTTCCCGTCCAGCTTCGATGCGGTCAAGGATCACGCAACGGTCGCCCGCATCGGTGTCGACATGGTCCATGGCCTCAATGACGACATCCGCCTGCTTGGCAAGGCCGAAGCCTCCTATCGTTTTGAGAAGGAAACCTCCGGCACATCCGGCTCGATCAACGGCCTGTCGTCCTTCGCCTTCGACGGCCAGGATGTCGACCAGTTCTGGGTTCGCGCCGGTGCCGGTGCCGAATTCGACATCGGCGGCGGCACTGCCTCGCTGATGGTCAATGTCACCACCGAGGGCGACGATCCGAATGTCTGGCTGCGCAGTGGCTGGACGGTGAAGTTCTAGTCACCTATCAAGGATCGAATGGGGGCGGGGGCTTCCCATTCGTAACCGGGGCAGCCTTTTACCCTTGGCGCCTCATCTTGTCCCGGTATCGCAAGATGCCGGGACTTTTTGTGCGGCCCGAATATATCGACGGACTGGTTGCGTCACTTTGCATGCAAGAGCAAGCAGCCGTCACCCGGCGCCATCGACCCGTCCCGGAATCTCTTGGTAATCTGGTCGGATTAGCCACACTGCGTCCGGCTTATTGGTCCGGCGACAGGCGGCTTCGCGTTGGTTTCGAGATCGCAATCCTACTCCTGCGTCTCGACTTTCCCGGTGCCTGCTGGCACCGGGCTTTTTCTGCCAGATGTCCAGTGATGCCCGGCGCTTCAGCGCGCCCGCAAGCCGTCCACGAACACATCGACCATGCGCATCGCCGCCGGTTGCCAGTTGGTGCTGTTTTGGGCGTAGAGAATGCCGAACAGTGTCGACAGCAGATCCTGCGCCGGAATATCGTCGCGCACCATTCCAGCCTTGACCGCCCGGTCGAGCAGCAATCCGACGGCCTCCACCATGCGCTGAAAGGTATAGGCTTTCAGTTCCGAAGAGCCGTGCACGGCCAGTTGCAGCGCCTCGATCATGCCCTTCTTCGTGGCCACCAGCCGGATATTGGTCTGGAACCATTGGCGTAATGCCTCGACCGGATCCGGCTCTTCGAGCAATTGTTCGGCACGGGCGCGCAGTTGCTCCACCTCGTGCCGATAGACGGCATCGAACAAAGCTTCGCGCGTGGGAAAATGACGATAAAGCGTGCCGATGCCCACGCCGGCCTTGCGCGCCACCGCCTCGAGACTCGCCTGTGGTCCGCCAGTGGAGAAGATTTCGCCGGCGGCAACCAGCAGCAATTCCCTGTTGCGAAGGGAATCTGCCCGCGGTTTTCGCCTTGCTTTCGGGAGTTGATGTTCCATTTTCTAAAAACAGCGAGCGCCCACTTGATAAACGGAGGGTGCCTCCGTATATTTCAAGTGAGGCTGAACAAATCCAATGCATACTGCGTTAACGGTTCGGGCGCAGATCAGTTCAGTCAATTCACAGCCTCGCCCGCTTTAAAATGCTCCGCCTGCGCAGGCGGTTGGTATCCTTATAACACTTTCTCTGATCGGAGTATCGCATGAAACTCTCCATCAGCCTCACCATCAACGGTCAGCCGCAAGAAATTGCGCTCGATGACCCGCGCGTGACGCTGCTCGACCTCTTGCGCGAGCGGCTGCATCTGACGGGCACGAAGAAAGGCTGCGACCGCGGACAGTGTGGTGCCTGCACCGTACTCGTCGATGGACGGCGTATCAATTCCTGTCTTTCGCTCGCCGCCAGTCTGGATGGCGCGCAGGTGACCACGATCGAGGGGCTGGCCGTCGGCGAAGCCCTTCATCCGGTCCAGGCGGCATTTATCGAATGCGATGGCTTCCAGTGCGGCTTTTGCACGCCGGGCCAGATCATGAGCGCTGTCGGACTGATGGCCGAGGGCCATGCCGGGGACGATCCGGAGCGCGTGCGCGAACTGATGAGCGGCAATCTCTGTCGATGCGGCGCCTATCAGGGCATCACCGAAGCGGTGCTCGAGGCGCAAAGGACTGTTCTCGAAAAGGGGAGTGACGCGGCATGAACCGTTTCGAATTCCTGCGTCCCGCAAGCATCAGGGAAGCGGTTGTTGCAGCCGCCGAACCGGGCTCTGCTTATCTGGGGGCCGGCACCAACCTGCTCGATCTGATGAAGATCGGTATTGCCCGTCCGGACCGTCTGATCGACGTTACCCGCCTGCCGGAACTCTCCAACATCGAATGGCAGGACGATGGCGGCGTGCGCATTGGCGCCATGGTCCGCAATTCCGATCTTGCCTATGACGAGCGCTTTGCCCGCACCTTTCCGGCGGTCGCCGAAGCCTTGCTATCGGGTGCATCTGCCCAGTTGCGCAATGCCGCAACGGTTGGCGGTAATCTCCTGCAACGCACGCGCTGCGCCTATTTTCAGGATCTCGCCAGCGCCTGCAACCGCCGTGAACCGGGCTCCGGCTGCGACGCCAAGGGCGGCGAAAACAAAAGCCATGCCATCCTCGGCTGGAGCGATCATTGCATTGCCACCAACCCGTCCGATTTCTGCGTACCGCTGTCAGCGCTGGATGCGGTGGTCGAGGTGGAAGGGCCGGACGGCACCCGCGAGATTGCCTTCAGTGACCTGCACATGCTGCCGGGCGATACCCCGCAGGTGGAGCATGCACTGGCACAGGGCGAGCTGATCACGGCGCTCAGACTACCGGCGGACGGCGCAGCCTTTGCGGCCAATTCCCGCTACATAAAGCTGCGCGAACGCACCTCCTATGCCTTCGCCGTTGTTTCGGGCGCGGCCATGCTGGAGATGAAGGATGGCGTGATTGCAAGGGCCCGTCTGTCGCTGGGCTCTGTTGCCGCCAAACCCTGGCGGGTGGCCGAGGCAGAGGCTGCCCTTCAGGGCGAAGAGCCAACCCCGCAAGCCTTTGCCAAAGCCGTCGACATTCTGCTCGCCGGTGCCAGACCATCGGGCGACAATGCCTACAAGATCGAACTGGCGCACCGCATTGCCGTGCGGGCGCTGACCCTCGCATCCAGGGGAACGCCGCAGGTCATGCCAGCCCTGCCGGCCTCGCCCTTCTCGACCAATTCGGGAGAGAGCCATGTCGCTTGAAAATACGTCGCCTGAACATATGTCGCCTGAGACCGTCTTGGGCCAGAATACCCGCTACGGCTCCAATGCCGGCCAGCCTCTGACCCGCCGCGAAGGTGTGTTGAAGGTCACCGGAAAGGCCACCTATGCCGCGGACAACAACCCGGACGGCATGCTCTATGCCGTCTATGCCAGCGCCCGCATTGCCCGCGGTCGGGTGACGTCCATGAATGTCGCCGCCGCAAAGGCCCATCCAGGCGTGGTCGAGGTCATCACACCTGAAAACCGCCCGGCGCTGTCCCATGATCCGGACGAAAAGATACCGCCATTCGGCTTCCGCATCGATGTCCTCCAGGATGACGGCATACGCTATGCCAACCAGCCGATCGCGCTGGTGGTGGCCGAGACGCTGGAAGCGGCAACCGAAGGGGCGGCCCTTCTCGCTCCGCAATATGAGGTCGAGCAGGCCCGCACGGAGGTCGATAACGGCGAGCGTTTCGATCCCGGTTCGGTCGGCATCGGTGGCAATCCCCGCAGTGAATTCGGCGACCTGGAGACTGGCTTCAAGAGTGCCGAAAAGGTGATCGAGGCGGACTATGAAACGCCGGCGCAGTATCACAATGCCATGGAGCCGCATGCGGTGGTCGCCAGCTGGGACGGCGACAAGCTCACCCTGGATATGCCCAACCAGGCACTGGTGATGAGCTGTGCTGCCTATGCGACATATTTCGGTATTCCACCCGAAAATGTCGTCATCCGCTCGCCTTTCCTGGGCGGTGGTTTCGGTTCCAAGGCCATTCTCAATGGTCCGCAAATGCTGGGCATCATCGCTGCCCGCATGCTCGACCGACCGGTCAAGCTGGTCATCACCCGTGCCCAGATGTTCGGCCCCGTGGGCCATCGCGGCCACACATGGCAGACCCTGCGCATGGGCATGGACGGCGAGGGCAAGCTGACAGCGCTGCACCACAAATCGCTGTCGGCCACCTCGTCTTTCGATGATTTCCTCGAACCCGCAGCCAATGCCTCGACCCATCTCTATGCAAGCCCGGCGGTCCTGTCGGAGCATCAGGGCATTCGTCTGGATGTCGGCACGCCGGGACCGGTGCGTGCACCGGGAGAAGCCTCCGGCTCGGCAGCCCTGGAAGTCGCCATCGACGAGGCAGCCGAAGCCTGCGGCATGGACCCGCTGGACTTTCGCCTGAAAAACTACGCCGAAACAGAACCCGGTTCCGGCCGGCCATTCTCGTCCAAGGCGCTGCGCGAATGTTACACCGAAGGTGCCAAACGTTTCGGCTGGGCCTCGCGTCCGCTCCAACCCCGCCAGATGCGCGATGCCGATGGGTTTCTGGTCGGCTGGGGCATGGGCACGGCGCTCTTTCCCTGTCCGATGTTTCCAACAGAGGCCCGCTCGACCATCAGGGCCAACGGCAAGGCGCTGGTCGAGATTGCAGGCGTGGATATGGGGCAAGGTGCCTGGACCGCGCTTGCCCAGATCGGCGCGGAAGGTCTGGGGCTCGATCCGGATCGGATCGAGTTCAACATGGGTGTCTCCACCCTGCCGGATGGCGGCGTGGCCGGTGGGTCCGGTCATACGGCCAGCGCCGGTCTGGCGCTTCATAATGCCGGCAAGGATGCCATTGCCCAGTTGACGGAACTGGCCAGCAATGATCCGGCCTCGCCACTTTACGGTTCCGGCAATATCGGAGTGGTGGCACGCGATGGACGGCTCCACCGTCGCGATGATGACAGCCGAAGCGAAAGCTATGATGAGATCATGGCCCGCGCCGGGAAGAGGGAAATCGTCGGTTCAGCCAAGGGCGTGCGCGATCCGGCAGCGGCAGAATCCCATGCCATGTTTTCCCATGGTGCCGTCTTTGCCGAGATCAAGATCGATCCCGATCTTGGCCAGATGCGCACCACCCGTCTTGTGGGCGCCTTTGCCGCTGGCCGCATCATTAACCCGCGTATGGTGCAAAGCCAGTATTTCGGCGGCATGATCTGGGGCACGTCATTCGCGCTTCATGAAGAGGCGATTGTCGACAAACGTTCTGGCCGCATCATGAATGCCGATCTCGGCGAGTATCATGTGCCGGTCAATGCCGACATTCCCTCGCTCGACGCCATCCTGATCCCGGAGGAGGACGCCATCGTCAATCCGCTCGGCGTCAAGGGTGTTGGCGAAATCGGCATCACCGGCACAGTCGGCGCCATCGCCAACGCCATCTGGCACGCCACCGGTGTCCGCGCCCGGAAATTCCCGATCCGCATCGAGGATATTCTCCAAGGGCTGTGACGGGCACATCGTCTCAATACAAAACCCGGCATCGCAAGGTGCCGGGTTTTTTCATCGTATGCCAGGCGCTGAGAACTACCCCTTGCAACCCTCAACATAATCGACAAATCCGCGCATCAGCTTGACAAGCTGTTCCTTCACCTTGTCATCGGTCATCTCGCCGTTCTCGAACACGGCCGAGGCGCGCGAGACGAGCAGGCGACCGCCGCTCCAGTGGTCTGTGCCCAGCGTTCTGAGAACCGGCAGCCAGGCGTTTTGCGACAGGATGGTGCCAAAGCCGCCCGGAGACGCGCCCATCAGCAGCACCGGCTTGCCGCCGAACACCTTGCCAATGTCGGAGGAGGGGCGCGACAGCCAGTCGATCGCGTTCTTGAAAACGCCGGGAATGGAATTGTTGTATTCCGGCGTCACCAGCACCAGCCCGTCGGCTGCCTCGATCTGCGTCTTCAGTTTCGTGACGGCCTCGGGAATACCCTCTTCGGCTTCCACATCGCCATCGTAAAGCGGGATGCCGGCAATTGTGCCGGTCTGAAGCGTCGAGCCATCGGGCATCGAGGCGGCGGCAGCCTTCAAAAGCGCGGAATTGAGCGACTGTTTGCGCAGGCTTCCTGAGACGCCAATCAATGTCACCATGGTCTGGTCCTTTGTCTTTGGGAGATCGGCATCAGTCAGAGGTCCGGGAGGCTTTGTCCGACATCCAGCCAAAATCGCGTTCGAGGTTTCTGAGCAGATATATGCCATAGCCGAGCAGAGGAATCACCAGCATGACCGGCACAATCAGGCTCTGGAAGGTGATCTCCGGCTGTTCGTTCACGGCCCCTGCAGAATGCACCACCATGAACAGCGAGAAGTCCCATAGCGCATGGATCACCATCATCGGATAGACCGACTGGGTGCGGATGCGGATGGCCTGATAGAGCATGCCGCTCATGAAGGCGGCGACTGACTGGATCACGGCCACCGTCAACTGACCCGTGGCAAACACGTTGAGCGTATGGATCAGGCCGAACACGGCCGAGGTGAAGATGGTCGCCGGCAGAATGCGCATGCGCGCCAGCGCGCCACGAAACAGGATGCCGCGAAACATCGCCTCTTCGGAAAAGCCGACAAACAGGCAGTTGATCAAGACAATGGCGACGGTGGTTGCCGGCGGCAGGCCTGTGGCAATGGCGCCGCCGAGCAACAGCACGATATAGCCGAGGGGAAGCCAGGTCAGCATGACGCTCTTGAGCGGCTGCGGTTTCTGGAACCCCAGCCGGTCCCACTTCAGGAAGAGCAGGATGACGACCAGAAAAGTCGATGCAGCAATGATGCTGTAGATGATCTCACCGCTGATCAGTGCCGCCTGATTGGCGGTCGCATGGGGCTGAACAAGCCCCACCAGCACCGTCACAGCCATCCAGATCACGAGAACAAGAAGAGCGATCCAGAACTTGCCTGCCGAACGCATGAAATCTCCTGAAAGGGAAAAAGAAATGGCACCATAGGCGAATATCCCCGTCATGGAAGAGCCTATCTTTGTCACATCCCTGTCATCCCGGCCTCGTAATCGGCAGCCCATAGCCCTCTCTTGATTTGATCCCCAGCATATCGTGAACCCCATGCCCGAATCCGCCACCCCGATCCTCCGTCTTGGCATCATTGCCGATCCGCAATATGCGCCCGTTGCGCCAAACCCGGAGCTTGGCCGTTATTTCCGTCAGAGCCTCGACAAACTGCGCACGGCCATTGCGTTCTTCGAGCAGGAGGATCTCGATCTGATTGTCGTGCTTGGCGACCTGATCGACCGTGACTGGGATAATTTCGATCCCGTGCTCGACATTCTGGCAACCTTCCGGCACGAAGTCCTGTGCCTGCCGGGCAATCACGATTTTGCCGTCGCTGCCGACAAGCTGGCGCACGTTCATGCCAAAATCGGCATGCCGTCACCCTATTATGATCGCGTGGTCAATGGCGTGCGCCTGATCGTGACCGATGGAAGCGAGATCTCGCTGTTTGCTCCGCCGCTGGATGACGAACGCCGCATCGAAGCATCCGAGCGCTTGAAGACGATGGCGAAACAGGGCGCTGCCAATGCCATGATGTGGAATGCCGGCATGAGCGAAACCCAGGTCGCCTGGCTGCAGGAGCGCCTGACCATGGCAGCGCAAGCGGGCGAAAAGGCCATTGTGCTCGGCCACTATCCCCTGCACCCCTTCACCGACCATGCGCTTTGGGATGCGCCTGGGATCGCCGAACTGATTGCCGCCCCCGGTGCAGCCGTCGCCTATCTCTGCGGTCATGACCACCGCGGCAATTACGGGCAGAAGAACGCCACCCACTTCATCAACTTCAAAGGAATGGTGGATACAGAAGACGAAAACGCCTTCGCCATTTTCCAGCTCTATGCAGATCACATCCATATCGACGGTCTGGGGCGCGAGGAAAGTCGTCGGCTGCCTGTATCGCGCTGACGGATTTTAACGCCCGCGCGTTGTCTCGACATCGACCAGGGAATGCGGCCAGCTGCACGGTCGGGGTTCAGGTTCACCCGATTGTGACTTCATTCCGTCATATCCTTCCGGCAATCATCATGTGCAATGCATGCACCACCGGTGATGCCGGGAATGGAACAGGGAGATAGTGACGATGATGTTGAAACGATTGATGGCGGCAGCCGTTCTGGCGGCATTTGCAGCCGGTGTGGCCGTGGCTGCAGACGAGCCGCAGGTTCTCCGCCAGCAGATGATGAAGAAGATCGGCGGTAGCATGGGCGCAATGGGCGCCATTGCCAAGGGTGAAAAGCCCTTCGACGCCGACGTCGTCAAGGCAGCACTGACGACTATCGAGGAAAATGCCAAGGCCTTCCCCGATCAGTTTCCGGCAGGAACAGAGACCGGTTTCGAGACCGAAGCCAGCCCCAAGATCTGGGAAAACATGGATGACTTCAAGGCGGAAGCTGCCAAGCTTGCCGAGGTCGCTGAAGCCCAGCTCGCATCCATGCCCGCCGATCAGGCAGGCGTCGGCGCGACATTGAAGGCCGTCGGTGCCGTGTGTGGCGAATGTCATCAGTCCTACCGCATGAAGAAGTAGACGCGCAGAAAACGACCCTCCGTCCGCTCTTGCAAAGCGGGGCGGAGGGGCATCTGTTTGCAGCGGAGTCTCGCGGGGACCATCAATGACAGCTCTTTGGCTTAAGACACTCGGTACGCTCGTTCTCATCGGCGGCGTCGGTGCGGGCGGCTTTCTGTTCGTCACAGCGCCGCAGCGCCAGCCGGACGCGCATTGGGAAAATCTCGGTGAGCCTGATCTGCAAAACGGAGAGCGCATCTTCTGGGCCGGCGGCTGTGTGTCCTGTCATGCGCCTGCGGGTGCCGAGGGTGAGGCACGACTGGTGTTGTCGGGCGGCGCACCCTTGAAAAGCCCGTTCGGCACCTTCCACGCCCCCAATATTACACCCAACCCCGATGTCGGCATTGGCGGTTGGAGCCTCGCGGAATTCGGCGATGCCATGACCCGCGGCGTCGGCCCCAATGGTCAGCATCTCTATCCGTCTTTTCCCTATGGCTCCTATGCGCGTATGACGTCGACCGACATCAACGATCTCTTCGGCTACCTGAAAACGCTGCCATCCAGCGACAAGGTGGCACCGCCGCACGAACTGCCCTTTCCCTTCAACATAAGAGCTGCGGTCGGCGGCTGGAAATTCCTCTATTTCACCGACGCGCCACGCGTTGATCTGGCCAATGCGGATGATCGGGTCAAACGCGGCCAGTATCTGGTGGAAGGTCCGGGCCACTGCGGCGAATGCCACACCCCGCGCAATGCGCTGGGCGGCTTTAAATCGGGGCAATGGCTGGCCGGTGGTGCCAATCCGGAAGGGGAAGGCACCATTCCCAATATCACGCCGGGCTCGAAAAGCATCGGTGGCTGGAGCCAGGGCGATATCGTCGAATATCTGACCACTGGCTTTACCCCGGACTACGACAGCGTTGGCGGTTCCATGGTCGAGGTGCAGAAGAACCTGTCAGAACTTCCAGCCGAAGACCGCGAGGCGATTGCGGCCTATCTGAAGGCCGTGCCGGCAGTGGAATAGTCGAGTTTCGATTTATGCGGGGCGCGTGTTGAACAAGGCATGATAGTCCCGCCCGCCATAGAAGATGTTGACGATGACGACCTTGTCATCCTGCAGAATGTAGGCAATCACAGCCTTTTTCTCGAACGGAACAACGCGAATGCCCGGCATCAGGTCATCCCGCACCACGCCGCCCCTGGGAGCGTCGCCGATGCGCTGGCAGCGATCAAGAATACGGTCGGTGAAGCCGGATGCAATTTGCAACGATTGGCTTGCCTCAAGCACGTACAGGAAAATGGCTTCAATATCCGTAAGGGCTTCGGGACGATAGACGACCTCGAAGCGCTTCATTCGTCACCTTAGGCACGGTTCTTGGCGTAAAGCAGGTCGAGGTGTTGGCGGGCTGCATTGCCGCTGATATTCGCACGCGGGTCGTCCATCGAATGACGCAGACGTTCCCGCAGGGCATCCAGCCGATAATCGTCGGCAGGTACCGATTCCAGCATATCTTCAATGGCGGCGAGGACGGCTTCATCGTTTGATGCGAATTCCCGTGCGCCCAGTCGTTCGCGCAGGAGCGCCACGATGTCGCTGGGTAGTTTAACGCTCACCATCTCGCCCATATCAATCGCTCCGGCCAACCTTCGATCCAAAGGATAGTCCTCATCTAATATCGACGCAACCAACACCCGTTCCAGCGTCGCGCAAGCCACGTCATGCATGGTCCTTTCCAGCAGCACGGAGAGTATATGGGAATGAGCGCTGAACGCAGGCGGATGGAGAGTGCCATTCGCTCTTTGCTGGACAACTATCCCGATCCCGCGTTGCATAACTGGGTCGTCAAGACGGTCGGCGCTTTCGAGGAGCGTTTGAGTGCGATTGTCGATCCGAGGGAGCGTGACCAGGTACAACAGGCCGCGCTGATCCTCATCAAGTCCACTTTGCAACAGTGGTCTGAAAAGCCTCCCGTCAGGCATTGACGGGCTGTAAGTTTAACGTGGCGGACTGGCCGGCCGGGCGGAGTTTTACTCCTCTCGGCCGTGTTCGCGTTGAAAAGCCGTAATTTCTGTGTCGGCCTCCGCAGTCCAGATCCCGAGCGCCTTCAAAACTTCCGTGGTGAAGGTCACCGGAGAATTTCCGGGCGCCGTCACGATCTTCTTGTCCGACACCGCCTGCGGCTGGTCGAGATAACGGGCTTCGCCGTGATAACCGGGATATTGCTGATGGGACGCGAGCGAATTTCCGGTATGGGCAACATTGTCCAGAACCCCTGACGCTGCCAGTGCGCTGGCCGCAGCGCAGATACCGGCCAGCACCTTGTCGTTTTCATGAAAGGCTGTCGCCATGGCGGCAAAGTCGTAAGCACTGCCTTTTTCCCAGGCGTAACCGCCGGGAATGACAAGGGCATCGAACTTGGAGGCATCGATGGCATCGAAACCGATATCAGGCGACACCTTCATTCCCCCCATGGAGATGACCGGGCCGCCGTCGGGCGACGCCGTCACCACATCGCAGCCGAGATAATAGCGCGATGCTGCCATCAGGAGGGCGGGCTCCCAGTCGGCAAAATCATGCTGCAAGGCAATGGCAATACGGGGCATCGGGAAAGTCCTCCTTAAGAAGCTCAGGCCAATGCCTGCGTGTAGCGCATGCCAGTGACAGGACGAGGCAGGAAGTCCATGTGTTCGTAGAAGCGGTGGGCGGCGAAATTACCGGTGGCGGCACTCACCGACAGGAAGTCGCAGCCGGATTTGCGGGCAATGTCGCGGGCGCGTGCCACCAGATGCTGACCGATGCCATTGCCGCGCTGGCCGTCAGCCACGAACAGGTGATGCAGGTCCATGCCGCGCTTGCCTTCCTGCGCCTTGTAAAGCGGCACCAGAATGGCGTAGCCGATCAAACCTTCGCCGCTATCGGCCACCAGAGCCTGGATCCAGGGCATGGGCCCGAACAGATCGCGTTCCAGCTTGTCCGGGGTCATGTCCGATGCATCACCATGATGGATCGCAAGGGCTGCGATCATCTGGTTGAGTTCCGGCAGGTCGCCGACCCGCGCCGAGCGGATCACCACAACGGGCGGTCTTGGAAGTGTAATGTCGGTATCTTCAGTCATTGTTCGCGTCCCTTGTTCGTTTTGCCGTCAGGGGAAGCTGTTCATACAACAAGGCCGCCTGACGGCGGCCTGTTGACATAAATGATCAGTCGGGCCGCCTGTTACCGGTAGGCCCAAAAATACGTGCTGGTGATGAGTGCGCGTGCGTTGATCATGGAAGCCTAGATGCTCCCAATTGCAATGCTTGTCAACGGGGCTTTTTGCGCATCGCTTGCCGGCAATCCGCGCTGGCACGACTGCGCCTGGCTTGATAGGAAAATGCGTCCGCCCCAGCCAATAGGGAATCCACCATGACCATCAAACTCTATCTCGCAGGTCCGGAAGTCTTCCTGCCCGATGCCCGTGGCGCACTCGATGCCAAGGCGGATATGGCGCGCGCTTACGGTTTCGAGCCGATCATGCCAGGCGATATCGCGATCGAACCGGCGCCCACCCGTCGCGAATTCGGCTTGCGCATCAGCGAAGTCGACGAGCGGATGATGAATTCGGCCGATGGCATCATTGCCAATCTGACCCCGTTCCGTGGCATATCCGCCGATGTCGGCACCGCCTTCGAGCTGGGTTACATGTGCGCGCAGGGCAAGATCGTCACCGCCTATACCAATATCGCGGACGGACATTTCGAACGCAGCATGCGTTTCTACGGTGGCGACGCGGTAAAGGGCGACGATGGACGCTGGCGCGGGCCGGATGGTATTGCACTGGAAGATGTCGACATGATCGACAACCTGATGCTGCAGGGTGGTGTCCTCAGGCGCGGCGGTCATGTTGCCGTCCACGCAGCGCAGCCAGACAGGCTTTATCTGGACCTCACGGCCTTTGAGGAGTGCCTGAAATTTATCGCGGCACGCAGTGCGTAAAGCGTGTTCTAGTCCTGCAGCCGGTTTCCTGACCTATCGGTCAGCACCTTCTCGAAACTCACCTTGGTGAGCAGCATGTCCTTGTCGGTGTAATGCACCGCATCGTCGGGCATGCGCGTTCCCACAATCAGGTAGGTCACTGGTGCATCCGACTGGTTTTCCAGCCGGTGCCCCACCTCGACGCCGGCCTTGAAGCAAGCGGCATCGCCGGGATGCATTTCTGTCATCGTGTCGCCCTCATTGAGCATCACCTGGCCTGAAAGCACATAGACGAACTCGTCTTCCGACTCGTGCCAGTGCTTGTGGGAGGAGGAGGAGCCCGGTGGCAGGGTTTCGACGAAGGCGCCGAATTGCGTCAATCCGCCGGCGTCGCTGAGCAGTCTGGCGCTGTAGTGTCCAAGCTCTGCATTTCGTCCTTCGCCGTTCACCTCTTCAAGAGGTGCGTTCTCGCTTCTGATCACTGGCATTGGTTTCCCCTCAGTGGTCGTGTTCGCAAAGGCTGTGATCGGACAGGGCGCGGATCACGTAACAATCACCGACAGTGTGATTGCCGCAATGGTCGACAATGCGCTCCAGCTCGACTTCCAGTTTCTTCAGGCGCGCCAGTTTTTCGCGCACCTCCATCAGCTGCGCCCTGGCAATGTCATCCGCGCGCTCGCACGGTTCTTCCGGATGGCGGCTCAGCGACAGCAATTCCCGGATCGCCTCGATCGGAAATCCCAGATCGCGCGCATGGCGAATGAATGTCAGCCTGTCCAGCGCACGTCTTTCGTAACGGCGCTGATTTCCCTCGGTGCGATCGGGCGCGGCAATAAGGCCCTGCTGTTCGTAATAGCGAATGGTGGGGACTTTGACGCCCGTCAAACGCGAAAGGTCTCCGATCGCATACATGGCCATCCTTCCAGATCTCTAGTTGCTGTAGATTTGGGGATGATTGCGGCGATATCAAGTTGCGCGCCCCCGGTCGCCAGGGGCTGTGTCGTCTCACGTAAGGAAAAGAGGCAGGTAGGGGCGCAGAAACATGCGGCCCTGGAGCGACTATTGTTCGTCGCTGAATTCCATGTAGACGGCTTCAACCTTTTCAGCCGTTGTCGGAAAGCCGAAGTCCTTGATGCCGGTGCCGGCGGAAGCGCTATTCTTCTTGCCGCCTTCGATGCCCCACAGAGCGCTGGCAAGATGCGAGGAGAGAAGCGTCTTGCTGAAAGCCGGATTGGAAGCAGACCGCGTCGTCGCAACCGTTTCCGGTGCTGCGTCTTCGCTGTCGATCTGCTCCGGCACATACCGGTTCTGGTAATATTGGCTGCTTAGACCGCTGTCGATCCTCATGGCAGGCCTCTCTGCGTTGGCGTTAACCTTTTATTAACGATTGAAGCTTGCGCGAGGCTTGCGCATTATTGCGCTGCGGCAAAACGGGTATTGACCTTGCAATTCATTTCTGAACTGACACTGCGAAGCACCTGACGCTACGTAAGCTAACTATAGCTGTCGTGTGTGTGCCAGATGCGATCTGGAGGTCATGGAGGCATGCAGCGCATCCAGCTTTTTCCAGTCTCCCTCATAGGTCATCGCATCCTGACTACGCTCCAGCGCCTGGCGCGCCATGTCGCGCGCGGCATCTGCGATTTCGGGATCGGCGGCCTGTGCCACCACTGCGAGCGACTGCTGCACCGCCGACGCCACCTCGATCAGATGCGCGCCATCGCGGGCAACGCCGACATAGGCGGCGCCGAACAGATCGTCGGCCAGCACGGGCGGCATATAAACGGTGTCATAGCGCGCCTCGGAGCCATCGCCGTCGGCCTCTTTCGCCAGCCGCGTGCGGCGCTGCTCGGCAAATTTGCCCATCAGTCTCGACAGCCTCGACACCACATCAAGCGCCGTGCCGGGATCATTGATGCCTGGCGATAGCGCCCGCGACGCGATCTCCGACAGCACGGTGAGGCCGAACAGGGGATCCTGGGCGTAATTGCGGATATCGCCAAGGGTGAAGGCCCGCAGTGTCGCTTCGCGCGTATCGTCTTCTTCGTCTCCGAAGCCTTTTGGCCCGTGGAACATCAATAGCGGTTCGTTTGGCGAGCAATAGTCACCGGGCCGTGCAAGCAGGAAGATTTTCCCCTCCAGCCCCTTTGCGATATCGTGCAGCCGGGCCATGTCGACATGGCGCAGATGCCCGGCAATGTCGGGAAACAGCGGAAGAGCGCCATCGGGAACCTGTGTATAGGGCAGTCCGCCGAGATAGGGGGACTGGGCCAGATCGCTCAACGCGCTTTCTGCGGTGTCACTCACACGGCTGATGGTTTCGCTGACCTGGCCAAGTCCGGCCAGATGATCGATCCAGCGCAACAGCATGGTCACGATCAAAAGAACGACGATCAGCGTGGCGACGAAAAGCACCAGACGCCCGCCGCCGCCATAGAGATGCGTATTGAGCGCAATCAGCCCGACCAGCGAAAACAGGAAGGCCCCCAGAAAGGTGGAGAGTGCCGACTGCGCCGTTCGATCCTGCAACAACAGGCTGATCGCGCGCGGCGTACCGCTGGTCGCCGCAGCGGTGGTGGCTGCCACCAGTGTGGAAAGCGAAAAGGTGGTGACGGCCAGCATGCTGGACGCGATGATCGACAGGATGGCATCGACAGCCTTGGCGCCGACCATGTCGGAAAAGCTGTCTGGTATATAGGGTCCGATGACAATGCCCAGCACGGCAATTGCAACTGCGACCAATGCATAGAGCGTTGCCCGGAACCACAGCCGCTTGACGACCTGCAAGGCTTGCCACCACGTACCGCTCATGCGTTGTTCTCCAGTCTGGTGGCCATGTCCGCAAGTTTGGCGACCGTATTGATATTGCGCGAAGTGCCGGACCTCAGAGACGGCAGCTTGATTTTCGAGCGGCCTGAGCCAAGCGGATAGTGCACATAGATCTCCCGCCCGCGCACCACGGCTTCTTCACCGTCAGGGGCCACAAACCCGTGCAGGGCGGTATCGCCGGGCGCAGCGCTGAAGAAGCTGACGAGAACCTGGTCTGCGGGCATGCCGGCAAACGGATTGTTGTCGGCAATCGCCCTCATCTCGTCCGCGCGTCTGACGAAGACCCGCGTCGGGCTGCCAAGCTTGCGTTCGAGTTCCTCGCTCAGGCATCCAATGATGAAGGCCGGCTGGTCGTCGCTGGAAAAGATCAGATTGCCCGACTGAATATAGGTCGAAACATCGTTATAGCCGAGGCCTTTGGCAATCTCCCTCAGGTCCTCCATAGACAGTTTTGCGGTCCCGCCAACATTCACGGCACCGATCAGGGCGACAAAGACTGGCATGTTCCCTCCCAAAATTTAAAGGCTCAAATACGATAGGGGGCCGGCATCCTCTTGCCAACGTGCACACTTATTTGGTGATGACATAGCCCAGCCCTCAACTTTAAACACACGGACCTTCCGCTTGTTCCCACAAATGCGCGCCATCTCTCTGTTGACGCGCATTGGGCGGTGGTATTCAGTCTCAAGCATTGCTTATGATCGGGAGGAAATTCATTGAAATTATTCGTTGCCAAGGGAAGCTGCTCGCTTGCCTCTCACATCGCATTGGAAGAGGCCGCAGCATCCTATACGGTCGAGAAGATCGATCTGGCCAAGGGCGATCAGAACAGCGAGGCCTATCGTGCGGTCAACCCAAAGAGCCGGGTTCCGGCACTGGTCACCGACCGCGGCATCCTCACGGAAACGCCGGCCATCCTCGCCTTCGTCGCCCAGAGCCATCCCGATGCCGGTCTCGCACCGGTGAACGATCCCTTTGCCTTTGCCGAGATACAGGCCTTCATGAGCTATATGAGTTCGACGGTTCATGTGGCCCACGCCCATGGCCGGCGGGGAACCCGCTGGGCTGACGATCAGTCCTCGCTGGACGACATGAAGCGCAAACTGCCTGAGGTCATGGGCAAGTGCTTCGACATGATCGAACAGGACATGTTCAAGGGCCCCTGGGTCATGGGCGACGCCTATTCCATCGCCGATCCTTATCTCTTCACCATCGCCCGTTGGCTGGAGAGCGACGGTGTCGATCCCAAGCGTTTTCCGCGCATTCTGGATCACGGCAACCGGATGGAAGAGCGACCGGCAGTGAAGGCGGTACTCGCCTCTTACTGACGCAGGTCTGCGCCAGTCATTGGCTCGCATGGGAGCGGTCGCTCAGGCCGCGTCGGTATGTTTCAACGGCGCGGCTTCTTCGGAGATAAAGGCGACATCGCGTCCTGCTCTCTTGGCATCGTAAAGCAGATCGTCGGCTGCCTTGACGGCATCGTCGAGTGTTGCCTCGACGCCGGCTTCGATCAGCCGAATGCCCGCTGAAAAGGTGAGGGGCAGTTCGACGACCGTACCGATATCCGATTCCGCAAACATCCTTCGCCAGTGCGCACAATGCGCCATGGCGTCATCCCGGTCGGTGTCTGGCAGGAATACCAGGAATTCCTCGCCGCCCCAACGGAACGCAAAGTCGCGCATGGCAGGATCGGACTGCAGGATCTGGCCAAAACGCTTGATCACCTTGTCGCCCAAGTCATGGCCATAGCGGTCGTTGAAGCTCTTGAAGTGATCGATGTCGATCACCACCATGGCACGCGTTTGATGGCGGCCGGCCTCGCTCAGAAGCCGTGGCAGGACCCTGTAGGCATGGCGACGATTGAACAGCCCTGTCAGATGATCGCGCGAGGCCTCTTCCTTCAGTTTGCGCTGCAGGGTCAGATTGTCGTGCAACTGGGACTGCAAGTCGCGTGACAGGGTGTTGAGCGTGGCCTCTCCAGCCTTGCGCTCGGTGATGTCGTGCATCAGGAACATCCGGCCGCCGGCGCGTCCCCAGGCCGAAAGTGCGTGGCACCCGATCTCATAGGTCTTTCCCGATGCTGCAATGGTCACTTCGCCCCGTGCTTCATCCGTGAATGACACGTCATGAATAAGGCTTGCCAGTTCCGGTGGCTCCGAAAGGATTGCGCCGATCGGGGCCTTGGGAATTCCCGGTAGTGCTGCACCGGCAGGATTGATTTCCAGGATACGGCCTTCACCATCGACGATCACCACAGGATTGGGCAGGATCGCAAAGATTGCATCCCGTCCGACCGGTGGCACCACGAACAGACTTGAAAAATACTGGGCAGACAGCAGGACCGCGCCGGTCATGGCGAAGACAAAGGGTGTCGGATCGTCGTTAAACACCCGAAAGGAAAAGAAGTTGAAGCCGATATTGGAAGCCCAGGGCAGGAGTGCTCCCATAAGCAGTGCAACCAGTTGCCAGCGATGGATTCCCTGAGCGGTACGAAGGCGAACCAGGCCATAGATAAATGCGGCGCCCATCGTGGCGTAAGCGATGTACATGGCCAGATCGTAGATCAGGCCGTGTGCGTTGCGACCGCTGGCAAGATCGTAGGAAGGGGCGTAAACGCCGTGGTGCCAGTCATTCGTGAGGGCTGCAAGTCCGACCGCTGACGTGAAGGCCAGCAGCGCCCCTATCTGCCAGTTCTTTTCGCAGTCCTCGCCGCGCGCATAGGTGACGAAACTCAGGCTCCAGAACAGGGGCACGCCGACAATGCCAAACCATGCCAGTTTGACCATGAAGTTGTTGAATTCGACGTCGTCACTGCCATTGCGCGCAATCACGCAGCAGGTCCACCACAAACCGCAAAGCACGGCAATGATCAGCGAGACACGACCGGGACTGCGCGGCGTGCGAAGCACGCCGACGACGATGAGCGGGATCATTGCGGCAACCGCGACCAGCACCCAGAAAGACATAAATAAACCTTCGTTCAAATAAAAAGGCGCCAAAAAAAGCGCAGGTCGCTGATCAAAAAAAATATCAGCAACCTTCACGAAGCTTTATGGGAAACAATCGCTAACAAAACACTTCTGCGCCGCGCACCGCACGCAGTGTACTTACCGCATGGTAAACAAGGCCAGCCTGCCGCGAGCGTAAAAGGTCCCCTACATCTTGCCCGCAACCTTGATCGCAAACGCATATTCGAATGCGATCTCTTCCAGTCGCTGGAAGCGTCCCGATTTTCCGCCATGGCCGGCAGCCATATTGGTCTTGAGCAGATACGGTCCGGCCTCCGGCGCCTTTTCCCGCAGCTTGGCCACCCACTTGGTCGGTTCCCAATAGGTCACGCGCGGATCGGTCAGGCCCGAAAGCGCAAGGATCGGCGGGTAGGGCTTGTGGGCGACATTGTCGTAAGGCGAATAGGCGGCGATCCAGTTATACTCCTCGGCGCTTTCGATCGGATTGCCCCATTCCGGCCATTCCGGCGGCGTGAGCGGCAGGGTGTCGTCGAGCATGGTGTTGAGCACATCGACGAAGGGAACGGCCGCGATAATGCCGCCGAACTTCTCAGGTGCCATATTGGCAATGGCGCCCATCAGCATGCCGCCGGCCGACCCGCCTTCGGCGATGATCTTGTCGTAAGAGGTGAACTTCTCGCTCACCAGATGATCCGCTGCCGAGATGAAATCCTTGAAGGTGTTGGTCTTCTTTTCCATCTTGCCGTCTTCATACCAGGCAAAGCCCTTGTCCTTGCCGCCGCGGATATGGGCGATGGCATAGACGAAGCCGCGATCGGCAAGCGACAGCGCATTGGTGTTGAACGAGGCCGGAATGGCAATGCCATAGGCGCCGTAGCCATAAAGCAGGCACGGGGCCGAACCGTCGAGGGCGACATCCTTGCGGTAAAGCAGGGTGACCGGAACCTCGACCCCGTCATGGGCCTTGGCAAACACGCGGCGCGTTACATAGTCGCTCGGATTATGGCCCGACGGCACTTCCTGCGTCTTCAGCAGCGTGCGTTCGCGGGTTGCCATATTATAGTCGAACAACTGGCTGGGCGTCGTCATCGACGAATAGGAAAAGCGGATGACGTCCGTGTCGTATTCGGCCGCGCCCGACAGGCCCAGCGAATAGGCCTCTTCGGCAAAGGCAATCTCGTGTTCGGCGCCGGACTTGCGATCGCGCACCATGATCCGCGGCAGGCCGTCGCGGCGCTCCAGCCAGACCAGATGGCGGGCAAAGGCCATATGGTTGAGGATCAGTCGACCCGGCTCATGCGGCACCACTTCGGTCCAGTTTTCCTTGCCCGGTGTCGCAACCGGGGTTTCCATGATCTTGAAATCCTTGGCATCCCCATCATTGGTGAGGATGTAGAACACATCGCCACCTTCGGTCAGATCGTATTCCACGCCATCCTCGCGCGCCGCCACAAGCTTGGGCTCGGCCGTCAGGTCGGAGGTTGGAATGAGATGGAATTCCGAGGTCTCGTGGTCGTGGATGTCGATATAGATGAAGTCGTCGAGCAGCGAACCGCCAACCCCCATGAAGAAGCCGGGGTCCTTCTCCTCGAAGACCAGGCGATCTTCCGATTGCGGCTGGCCGATGATGTGGTGGAACACCTTGGACGGGCGGTGATTATCGTCCTGAAGCGTATAGAAGAAGCTCTTGCCATCCGGTGCCCAGACCCCGCCGCCGGCGGTATTGTCGATCACGTCGTCGAGATCGGTCTTGGTCGCCAGATCGCGCACCCGCAACGTAAAATATTCAGACCCCTTGTCGTCATAGCCCCAGATGCCGAGCGAGTGGTCATTATTGTTGCCAAGGCCGGCCAGACGGAAATAATCCTTGCCCTCGGCTTCCTTGTCGCCGTCCAGCAGCAGGTCGCGGATCGTCTCGTCCTTGACGTCGCCGTCGCGCGGGATGCGGAAATAGCGCGGCTGCTCGCCGCCGGTGACGAAACTCGTGCCATAGGCAAAGGAGCCGTCCTTCACCGGCACCGAACTGTCGTCTTCCTTGATACGGCCTTTCATCTCGGCAAACAGCGTCTTTTGCAGATCTTTCGTATCTGCCATCGCCGCCTCCATATAGCCGTTTTCGCCTTCCAGATAGGCGCGGACCTCGGGGTCGAGGATAGAGGTATCCTTGAACATCGCCTGCCAGTTATCGGCCCTCATCCAGGCGTAATCATCCGTGCGGGTGATGCCGTGACGGGTATCGCTGACCGGTTTGGCAGCAGCGCTCGGGGTGGTTGGCAGGTTCTTGAAAGGGGACAATGCGTTCTCTCGACTTTGAATATCCGGGGCGGGTGGATCAGAGATAGAGAGCGCGACAGGGCCGATCAAGCCCGAATGTCAGTCGCGCTACTCTGGCGCCTGGGAAAAACAGAATTGACAACTCGTGGTTGCTGGAACACCCCATTTCTGGCGGGTAATTTCGGCCCCGGTTAAACGACTCAGTGAGTATTCGATGTATAAAAGAGTGTTTTCCGCAGCCTTTGTAACGCTCCTTGCGGGCCATGCTTTCGCCCTGGACAACAGTGTCATTCGCCAGCTCGAGGAACTCGAGCCCGAGGAACAACTGGAGCAGCGCTGCGATATCGAAGCCATGAGCCGCATCCGCAGCGAACAAAGCGGTTTCAATCCGGACAAGGTGATCGCCTACACATTCTCCCCGCCGGACGTCGACGGCAACAGCATCCATGCCTCCGGCGCAGTCGTGCGCAGTCGTGGCAAGTGGTATCGCCTGAAATACCAGTGCGAGACGGGTGAAAAGCACCTGAAGGTCAAGAAGTTCGACTACGAGATGGGCGCACTGATCCCGCGCAACGAGTGGCAGAAATATTATCTCTATGATTGACAGGCGACCCCGGCCTGTCGCCGGGGTCGCTGGTCCCTCGAAGAGACGCGCCGTCTAGCGGTCCGCCACTCCCTTGCCGAAGGTCGCGGGGCCGCTGGCTGCTTCCGGCCAGTCACCTTCACAACAACGCCGTATTGAACGGTCACCAGTGCTATCGGACGGCGGAACATTTCGGCATCGTCGGATGTTTAATGCCGGCGCTTCGACAATGGGGACGAGCGCGCTATAGTCGTCCGCATCGCGGCACTTTCGGGGACATTCATGACGCCTGCAGACTACCTGAAAGACTATTCCGCCTTCATCGCGCTGGCGGTCCTTTTTCTTATGCTGATCGGATTCTTGCGCGAAAAGACGCCGCCCTCGGCTGTGGCCGTATCCGGTGCAGCGGTGTTCATCGCCTTCGGCTTCGTCAAGCCGGATGAAGCGCTGTCGGTATTTTCCAATGGTGCGGCCATCACCGTTGCCGCCATGCTGATCATCTCGGCAGCCTTTGCCCGAACAGGCATCCTCGAAGCCATCATCACCCGCATTCTGGCGCTGGCGCGGACCCGGCCAACCCTTGCCATCTTCACCCTGTTAGGGCTGACCATGGTGGCCTCCGCCTTCGTCAATTCCACACCGGTCGTGGTCATGTTGATCCCGGTCATGACCTCGCTTGCCTCTGCCACCGGCATAGCAAGGCGCAAGCTGCTGATCCCGCTATCCTATGCCGCCATTCTCGGTGGCACCTGCACACTGATCGGCACATCGACCAATCTTCTCGTGGATAGCGTTGCACGTCAGCAGGGCCTGGAACCCTTCGGCATTTTCGGCATCACGCCCATCGGGCTCATTCTGGCCGCAGGCTGTTCCATCTTCCTGCTGTTTGCCCAGACCTTTCTGTTGCCGGCCAGACGCGATGGCGACGATCTGAACAAGGGTGACGCCAAACCCGACATCGTCACGGAACTGCGCCTGCGGGACGATTTTGCCGATCTGGGCAAGCCCTATTCCAAGGCCAAGATCTTCTCCCCGCGCGGCGTCGAGCTCATGGCAGCCTTTCGCGGCGGGGTGAAACTCGATCTCACCGATGAGGACGTGCTGATGCTGGAGCGCGACCGGATCGTGCTGCGCGCCACCCAGGCCGAACTGGCCACGCTCGACAGCACCGACGGCGCCGATCTCGGCCTGCAGTTGCGGGCACCTGCGAAAAAAGCCGAAGACCATGAGATCACCAAGATCACCATCGCCTCCGGCCACGACGCCGTCGATCGCAAGATTTCCGACGCATCCTTCCTGTCGCGTCACAAGGTCAAGGTGCTGGGTGCCAGCCGCAGGGCCAACCTCGCCGGTCCCGATCTTCCGAGCCTCAAGCTCAAGCCCGGCGATGCGCTGTGGCTCGCAGGCTCCGCGGAAGACCTGCAAAAGCTCGCAAATGACATCCGTCTCATACCGTCCCAGACGCCGCTGGAAAAATCCTTCCGCCGCGACCGCGCAGCATTGGTCTTGCTGGCTCTGGCCACAGTCATCGTGCTCGCAACGCTCGGCGTCATGCCGATCGCCGTGCTGACAATCATTGCCATCGGTTTCCTGTTTCTGGTCCGTGCCATCGATACGTCCGACGCATGGCGGGCAACGGATGGCGATGTGCTGGCGCTGATCTTCGGAATGTTGATCGTCGGCATCGGCCTGCAAAACAGCGGCGCGGTCAAATTGATGATCGATGCGGTCCTGCCCATCCTCACGCTGGCGCCGCCGGTGGCCATCATCCTGATCATCTATCTGCTGACATCGGTACTGACCGAAATGGTCACCAACAATGCCGTGGCCGTGATCATGACCCCGATTGCCATTTCCCTTGCCGGATCGCTGGACATGCCACCGGAAGCCGTCGTGCTGGCCGTCCTGTTTGGTGCCAGCGCAAGTTTTGCCACGCCCATCGGCTATCAGACCAACACCATCGTGGCCTCTGCCGGCGGCTACCGCTTTGCCGACTTCCTGAAGATCGGCGTGCCCATGAACCTCATGGCCTCCGTCTTCACAACCTTCGGCATCTGGCTGTTTTATCTGCGCTGAGCGGACAATGCTCGAATGGGTTCATGCTCTCCTCAGGCGCTGAGCGTCAGGGCAATGCCCCATGGGTCCTTTATCAGATGGCCGTCTGCATTGCGTGTCACCGGGATTTCCATCGCATCCAGAGTTCTCAGCGCCGTGTCGAGCGCCGGCTTCTCATTGAAAACCACGGAATATCCCTTGAGCCCGGATAGATTGCCGCTGCGCGGTCCAGCCTTGCGACTGCGCCAGATATTGGCGGCCACGTGATGGTGGTAGGAGCCCGACCCGAAGAAGCTTGCGCCCGGAACCGTTCCCATCTTCTTCAGGCCAAGCACGCCTTCGTAGAACTGATCGGCAGCGGGAATGTCGCCCACCTGAAGGTGAATATGGCCAAGGCCGGCACCATCGGCCATGCCGCCCCATTCGCTCTTGGGTGCGCTGTCGTAGAGGGCCTGAAGATCGAGCGCCAGAGTGTCCATCTGGACGGTGCCGTCCCTGTTGAAGGCCCAGGCATCGACGGGGCGGTCGGCATAAATCTCGATACCATTGCCTTCCGGATCGGACAGATAGATGGCCTCCGATACCAGGTGATCGGCTGAACCATCCAGCCGCACGCCGCGATTGGCTGCATGATAAAGCCAGTGGGCCAGTTCCTGCCGGTTCGGCATCAGGAACGCATTGTGAAACAGCCCCGCAGCGCCTCGCGGAGCGGCAGCAACGTCGCCTTGCGTCGTCAGTGTCAGCAGCGGAACGCCACCGGCGCCCAGAACCACACCGCTCATGCCAGTCTCGATGGTCTTGAGGCCCAGCATCGAGCGATAGAATTCCGCAGTGGTATCGAGATCCCGGACGACAAGATGGGCCGCGCCCACATGGGCAGGCCGGGTCAGGGCAAAGCTTTTGTCTGTCGTGTTCATATCGGCCTCCGCGGGCTTTGAGAAAGCCGGACCGGATGTAATGAGGCTTGCGCTGGCGACGAGCAGGCCGCGTCGGCTGATATCACCCATGATCTGTGCTCCCTTTGATTGTCTGGAGGGAATATGCGCTGGCACAGGTGTTCACGAAAGATGCTCAGTTGGAGATTTATCGTTCGCTATTCCTTGACAGTCGCCCGTGCCGCAACTTGATCCGGATCAATGCAGGCGCATCGGGTGCGCTGCATTCTGCCGGGCATCGGAGCAGCCTGACCCACAGGTCTGCGGCAATAGGAGAACACGCATGTACAAGAAGATCATCGTACCCGTGGACTGCGGCGCGCTCGACCGTGGCGCAACCATTCTGGAAACCGCCAGCAACCTGCTGGCCGAAGGGGGCGACATCGTCCTGCTGACGGTCGTTGAAGATGTTCCCGGCTATCTGGCCATCGATCTGCCCGTCGACATGATCGAAAACGCCATTGAGGACGGCAAGGCAAAGCTGGTCGGCCTGAAGGAAAAGACAGGTGTCGCCGCCCGCGTCGAGATCCGCACAGGTGCGCCGGCCCGCGAGATTTTGGCGGCTGCGGAGGAACATTCCGCCGACCTTATCATTGTTGCATCACACGTCCCCGACTATTCGAACTATTTCATCGGCGCCACCGCCGACCGGATCGTGCGCCATTCGAAATGCTCGGTATTGGTCGACCGCTGATCGCGGTTGAGCCTCATGACAATCCGACGAAACGTAAGGAGACATCCATGGATCAAGCAAAATACGAGAAAATCCTGCGTGATCGTCAACGCGAGATCAATTCCCGCCTGAACCGCATTGATGATGACCTGGGCCACGAAAAAAGCGCCGACAGCGAGGATCGCGCCATCGAGCGCGAAAACGACGAGGTGCTGGAGGAACTGGGCCAGGCCGGAGAGGTGGAGCTGAAAGCGATCGCCGCCGCCTTGCATCGTGTCTCGGAAGGCACCTTTGGCGAATGCGTCAATTGCGGCCAGCCGATTTCACAAGAGCGGCTGGACGTCATTCCCTACACGCCCTTCTGCAAGGCCTGCGCTGCGGAGCTTTAGTCTCACAGATGCGGATCGACATTTGCGGGTCGGCTGTCGCCAGTCGGCCCGTTTTCGTCTTACATGGTCTGCAACAACGCGCCGACTGTCCCGCCGATCAGCAGGATGAAGGACGAAAGCCATGTGATCACGGCGCCGGGGCCGCGTTTCTTGGCATCGGAATAATATTCGACCGCATAGAGCGCGCGGCCGCCGGTCCAGCACAGGCCTAAAAATCCGGCCAGCGGATCGGAGACATAGGTGCCGAAGATCCACAGCGACGGCAAAAACAGGACCATTTGTTCCACCGTGTTCTGCTGCACCCGGAACACCCGCTCGAAATTGACATTGCCGGTCGTCTTGGGCGCTTCCACGCCATATTCCTTGCGGGCCCGGGCCACGCGGATAAAGAAGAAAATATAGGCGACCAGAGCGGCAAAGGTCGCAAGAACCGTAAAGCGCATCGATAATTCCTTGAACTGACCCGGAGTGAGGATCTGCACTAGCCGTAGGACAAACCCATTTTGCTGGCAAGCAGCGCGATCTGACCGGCACGCAAAACAATTGCCGGATTGGCTGTGACGATTGTCACAATTTCAACATTGCTTAATTGCTATCCTCTTATCATCATGACCAGACTATCACTCGTTGAAGGACAGCATCCGGAAGATGACCCAGCAGTTCCGTTTTGGACGGCCCTATGATTTCCATGAACTGCTCGCCGACGGCATCGTCCATGGCGTGGGTGTTGTCTTCGCGCTCATCGGCGCAACGGTCCTGATTTTCTACGCCACCGTCTGGTCGAGCTATGGTGAAATTGCCGCGGCCTGGATCTATGGCCTGGGGCTCGTCATCGCCCTTGGTGTGTCGTTTACCTACAATATGCTGCCCCACTCGCGCATCAAGTGGATCATGCGTCGGTTCGATCATTCCGCCATCTTCATCCTGATTGCCGCAACCTACACCCCGTTTCTCGAGCGTGGCTCCGACAACCCCTGGATCCTGGCGCTGTTGATCGGCATCTGGCTGGTGGCCGCCATGGGCATTGCGCTGAAATGCTTCTTTCCCGGCCGCTACGACCGACTGGCCATCCTGCTTTATCTGGCAATGGGCTGGAGCGGTCTGATGGCCGTGGGCGAGATCGCCAGCTACCTGCCGTCGATCTCAATGGCGCTGATCGTCGTCGGTGGCGTGATCTATTCCGCCGGCGTCATCTTCCATGTCTGGGAAAAGCTGCGCTTTCAAAATGCCATCTGGCACGGTTTCGTCGTCGCCGCAGCCGCCGTGCATTATTCCGCCGTCCTCACCGCCTTCAGCCTTGGCGCATCCTGAATAGCCTGCCTTCTTAAACATGCACCCGCTGGACAACGCAGCCACAGCGTGGCTATGGAACAGGCATATTTCTGGCAGGACCCTTATGCATGACCTCATCTCTTCTGATCCGTGACGCCGGCGAAGCGGATCTTGCCGCCATCCGCGACATCTACAATCACGCCGTGGAACACACGACCGCAATCTGGAACGACATTCTGGTCGATCTGGACAACCGCCGCGCCTGGCTGGATGCCCGTCTTGAGCGGGGCTTTCCGGTGCTGGTCGCCGAGCGCGATGGCAAGGTCATCGGCTACGCCTCCTATGGCGATTGGCGCCCCCATGACGGCTATCGCCACACGGTCGAGCATTCCGTCTATGTCGACAAGGACTGCCGTGGCGGCGGCATCGGACGTCAGCTGATGGCAGCCCTTTTGGCGAGGGCGCGGGCCGGCAATATCCATGTCATGATCGCCGCCATCGAGGCCGGCAACACGGCCTCGATCGCCCTTCATGAAAAACTCGGCTTCGCCATGGTCGGCATCCACAGACAGGTCGGCACAAAATTTGGCCGCTGGCTGGACCTGGCGGCCATGGAGCTGGTGCTCGACGACCGCCAGCCCCCGGCCTGATCGCAACCGGATCACTCGATGTGCAGTCGCAGCATGTCGCCGCGCACGGTCACTGCGGGTTTCGCACCGGGCGTGTTCGGCAAGTCGCTGTCCACCAGCGAGGCGACCGCTTCGACCAGATAGCTGATCTCGGTTGGCTGTACGAAACGAAGGCTTGCATCCATCATCTTGCCGAACAGCTGGATCGTCTCGTCATTGGCGACATGGCGATAGATGATCCGGGCCCGCAGTGCCGCGCCTGAGAGCGACAGGCCGGTCGCGTGTCCGTCGAACACCACATCGCCCGCATCGCTTGCCACGTTCACCGTGGAAAAATCGCCCTCGAGTTCGGTACGGCTTGCCGCCTGATCCACGCTGATCGCGCTGTCGGGCTTGATATTGGCGGTGAGCGTGGGCTGGCAGTCGGACCAGTCGAAAAGCCGTGGCGAGCGCCCCATGTCGACGATCAGCCTGTTGCCATCGGTGCGCATGCTGGCATCCGGGGTGCAAGTGTCGGAGAAGAACCAGCCGGAGCGCCAGACCGCACTCCAGCCATCCCGCCGCCCTTGCAGAAGAGCCGTCTGCGGCGCGTCGGGATCGGCGGTGATGATGATATGGCTTGCCTTGCCGGTCACGTCGACCGATGACACCTGGGTCAGATCGAGCGGACCGGCAATGGCCTCGCTGCGGCTGATCAGGCCGACAGCCGCGTCAGTCACGATGACGGCCAGCAGAATGCCGCAGCCGGTCAGAAGAACAGTTCTCGATTTCATGATATGTGCCTTTCAGGGTACGGGTTGAACCGCTCCTGTTGTCGGCCACATCGAGACAAAACGCGTCCTTGATCACGTTTCAGGTCGACCGGGATCGCAATCGAGGCCAAACTCTCAGCCATGTTATCAAGTGATGCCCGATGATTTTCGTACCCCTGTCCTTTTGCGCCACCCTGCTTTTGCTGGTCCTGATCGTCCGCCTCTTGTCGGCGCGCGACGAGGGAGGGCCGGCATGGCCCTTTATTCTGTTGCTCCTGCTCTACACCGTCCAGACGGTGATGGTCGGCCTGCGCTGGGGCTATGGCGTTACAGAAATCCTGCCCTTGCTGGCAACCATTGCCAGCGGCATCCCGCCGGCCTCCTATCTCGCCTTTCGCGGTCTGGCGCAGGAAGGCGATATGGTCCGCTCCAGCGATTGGCCCCATGTCCTGCCGGTCATCGCGGTGGTGATCCTGTTCGCCCTCTGGCGTGCGCCCATCGACATTTTGATCATTGCCGATTTCCTCGGCTACGGAGCGGCGCTGTTCTGGCTTGCCCGCCATGGCCCCGACGGTCTGGTGGCATCCCGCCTGGACGGCGCCTTGCGCTCCTGGCGCTCCATGCTGGCTGGCGGGGTGATGCTTGTGTCCTCGGCGCTGACCGATTGTGCCGTCAGCCTGGACATGAGCCTTGGCGGCGGACGGCATGCGGGCGAGGTGGTCTCGGTCTCCACCACGCTCATCCTGTTGCTGCTCGGTATTGCCGCCGCCTCTGCCGGCTCCGGTGGCGGCCGTCGCGAGGTGGAGGAGGGGCAGGCCAGTCGCAAGGCTGTCGGCGCGGCTGCAGAAAATGATAATCCGGACACCGCAACCGCCAGCGGCGCGGATGCGCAGATAGCAGCCGATCTCGACCGGCTGATGGGAGAGCGACAGCTTTTTGCCGATGCCGATCTCAATCTAGCCCGTCTCGCGCGCCGTCTGGGCCTGCCGGCCCGCGCCGTGTCCAACGCCGTCAACCGCGTCCACGGCGTCAGCGTGTCCCAATATGTGAACAATCTCAGGGTCGTCGAAGCCTGCCGCCTGCTGGCCGAAAGCGATCTGCCGGTGACGTCGATCTTCTACGAGGCCGGCTTCATGACCAAGTCCAATTTCAACCGCGAATTCCTGCGCGTCACCGGCAAGAGCCCGACGGTGTGGCGCGCCGATGCCGCCGCTCGACGTCAGGCCGGTTGACGAAACCGGGCATGGCCTCAGTTGGTGCCGTTATCCATGGCGGGACGCTCCGTCGGCCCCCAGACGCCGATTGGCTGGCCGGAGCGCGTCTTGACCGCCGCATCGAACATTGCGACCACGGCCTGCTTGAGGTCCGCTTGCGCGCAGGCATAGCCGCCAGAACTCGCCCCCTTCAGGCCACCAAAGCAGTTGCCGGTGCCGCCGGGCGTATATCCGCTGGCCCAGTCCCGCACCACGCCATCCGGCCCGACCAGAAAATAGACCAGCCGCTCGCGCTCATAGGGCAGGGGCTTTCCATTGGGTTCGGCATAGCCGGTGCTCGCCGACGTCGTATCGGCAGGCGCCAGATGGCGATAGACCATGGCGCCACTGGCAAGCACGGTCGCGCCGATCATCGGTCCAAGCGCAGGCTCCGTTGTGCCATCGCCCTGGTTCGCATGCGCTGCAGCCAGCACTTTGGCATAGGGCTGGCCCACGGATTGGCCCGTCACCGGATCAGCTAAAGCCGCCGCCGTTTCCACCGAAGGGCTGACGCTCTTGGCACTCTGCGCCAGATCGTCCGTTGCCTGGAGGCATCCCGAAAGAGCGGCACTGATGACAAAGCAAAGACCCACGGTCTGAAGTGACGTTACCCGCATGCGATTCCCTTGATCTGTTTTCCGCACCTATTTGCCGGACAAATGTCGAGGATCGCAAGCGGCGAAAATGCGCCATCAACGAAAAATGAGCACACGTATCGGCTCAAGGCTTGCCGGTCGTGGCCGCCTCGAACTTGATGCCGCAATCCTTTTTAAGCGACGTCTGTTCGATCGCCTTCATCTCACCCTTCAGCCGCGACACTTCCGCAGCAGACGCACCGTCGCCTTTGGCAAAGAACAGGGCCGGCCAGAAGATCACCATACCAACGCCAACCGCAATCGCATCATTGTCGGCCTTTTTCTGCTGCACGCCGCTGGCGGCAATGGCACGCGCCGACACCGACTGCGCCTCTTCACTCAGCTGATCGCAGGTCAAGGTTTCGTAGAGCCGTGTCGACACATAGGCCGCTTCAATATCGGATGGTTTGCTGGCGCAGGCCGAAATCAGCGCGACTGTGCACGCCAAAGCCAGAACTTTGGTTCTCATGAAATTCCCCTTCAATTTTTCCCCGCCAAGAGGGTTAAGGGGTAATTTGAGTGACGTCAACCAGAGCGGGCATGGGTTGGAATGGTGGTCGCAAGCGCAGTATATGCAACAAAAAAGGCCCCTCCACTTTGAGCGGAAGGGCCTTGGATCGTTCTATTCAGCCTCGAAAACCATCGAATGGCCGTTGATGCAGTAGCGCAATCCCGTGGGCGGAGGACCGTCGGGGAACACGTGGCCCAGATGGCCGCCGCAATTGCTGCAGCGAATTTCCGTGCGGATCATGCCATGGGAATTGTCGCGGATTTCCGTCACCGCATCGGGCTTCACAGCCTCGAAATAGCTCGGCCAGCCGCAGCCGGAATCGAACTTGGTATCGGAATAAAACAGCGGCTCATTGCAGGCAGCACACCGGTAGAGACCCTTCTCGTGGGAATTCCAGTAAGGGCCGGTAAAGGCACGCTCGGTGCCGGCCTCGCGCAGAATGTGATACTGCTCGGGCGTCAGCTGCTCGCGCCATTCGGCGTCGGTTTTCTGGACTTTCGGCTTGGTGTCTTGGGACATCGTCAAACTCCTTGTGGTGCGCAAGATATAGGGTCCGACTTGCGTTTCGACAATCTCCCGTCCTTTCTGCGTCGCCCCCTTTTCGGATCGAGGGTGCTTGCCAGCTGCGGGCAGGGGGCGTGGCTGGGCAGCCGGATGGGAGTGCCGGAGGGATCTGCCGTTTTTGCCGTAACCCAGTCGCGCCAGACTGTGCACGGATAGCCGTCCAATGCGGCCAAGTGGCGCATGCAATTGCGGTTTCCGCCGCTCCGCGGTGCTTCGCCAGCCGCGCTCATTTGCCAATCATTGCTGAATGAAACAGCCATTCGCGCCGATCGACGTCTTTATACAATACGCGCGCGAGCAAGTCCGGTGAAGATCGTGTATCGCGCAAGAGGGTGGCGAGAACACATATCCTCACAGCTTCTTGATCGCTGTCAATTTCACGACGCAAACAAAGCAGGGCCTCTTGAGGCGCGTGGCTGTTTGGCCTAACTAGAGGCTCCTCCTCATGAAAACGGAGGTTTGTAGTATAGCGGGAACGGAAAAAGCTTGATGTTCGACAATGTCGCTGGCGTGACATTCATTGCCCTGATGCTGCCCTTTGCGGGCGCGCTCATCGCACCATGGCTCACACGGCGGTTCGGTCATAACGCAGCCTGGATTCTGGCGCTGCTGCCGGCTTTTGCCTTTTTGCATTTTGCCGGCTTTCTCCCCGAGATCGCGGCGGGCGAAGTGGTCACCGGCGGTTATGCCTGGGTGCCCAGCCTCAATCTGTCCTTTTCCTGGTTCCTCGATGGCCTGTCGCTCACCTTCGCCCTGTTGATCACGGGCATCGGCGCACTGATCATTCTGTATTCCGGCGGCTACATGAAGGGTCATGCCCAGCAGGGGCGATTCTTCTCGTTCATGCTGATGTTCATGGGCGCCATGCTTGGCCTCGTCATGTCCGACAGCTTCCTGATGCTGTTCATCTATTGGGAACTGACCTCGATCACCTCCTTCCTGCTGATCGGCTTCGATCATGAGCGCGAGGCCTCGAGGCGCGCAGCCCTGCAGGCTCTGGTGGTCACCGGTGGCGGTGGTCTGGCTTTGCTTGCCGGCCTGATCTTCCTGTGGAACATGACCGGCGTCACCCAGCTGTCGCTGCTGGTCAATACCGGCGACATCGTGCGCGAAAGCCCGTTCTACATGGCCGCATTGCTTTTGGTCCTGGGCGGTGCCTTCACCAAATCGGCGCAGTTCCCCTTCCACTTCTGGCTGCCCAACGCCATGGAAGCGCCAACGCCGGTGTCTGCCTATCTGCATTCGGCCACCATGGTGAAGGCCGGTGTCTACCTGTTGATGCGGCTCAATCCGGTGATGGGCGACACGCCCGCCTGGGAAATCCTGCTGCCCGTCTTCGGTGGCGTCACGCTTCTGGTCGGTGCATTCCTTGCCATCCGCCAGACCGATCTGAAGATCATGCTGGCCTATACCACGGTCGCATCGCTCGGCCTGCTGGTCATGATGACGGGCTTCGGTTCCGAACATGCCGTCGTTGCAGCCGTCCTCTATCTGGTCGCCCATTCGCTCTTCAAGGGTGGCCTCTTCATGGTGGCCGGTATCATCGACCACGAGGCCGGCACGCGCGATGTCACCAGGCTTGGCGGTTTGCGCAAGGCAATGCCCATCACCTTCCTCGCGGCGCTGGGCGGCGCCATTTCCATGGCCGGTCTTCCGCCTTTCTTCGGCTTCTTCGCCAAGGAAGAGATCTATGCGGCGCTCGCCCATGCCGATCTGCGCTCGATCCTTTTCACCGTGGTCGCCATCATCGGCAATGGTCTCATGTTCGTCATCGGCTTTGCCGTCGCGCTCAAACCTTTCCTCGGACCGAAGGTGGAGACCCCAAAACCGGCGCATGAAGGCCCCGCACTGCTGTGGCTCGGTCCTTTCACATTGGCATTGTTGGCTCTGGGCATGGCGATCTTCTCCGGCCTGTCGCATGACTTCATCTCCTCGCCCATGGCAACGGCTGTTGCAGGCATGGTGAAGGATGTCGAGATCAGCCTCATCCCGCATATCGGCATTCCGCTTGCCCTCTCGGTTGTGACCGTGATTTTCGGTGTGCTGGTCTATCTGGGTCTCGACCGCGCGCGCGCTGCAATGGTCAAACTCATGGACGCGCTCGGCCCCGGACCGGATCGCGGTTTCGACCACTTCATCGCCGGCCTGGTGCGCTTTGCAAGTGTCGTCACCCGCGCCGTGCAGAACGGCAGGCTGGAATTCTACGTCACCATCACCTTCGTCTTTCTGGCGCTGGTGCTGCTGGTGCCGCCCGTCCTCTATGGCGAACTGCCGGACATGCCGGTCTGGCCCGAGGAAACCCATTTCCACGAACTGGCCTTCTTTGCCATCGCCATCATCGGCCTGATCGCCGTGCTGGCTGCCAATGATCGCCTGACGGCCATCGTCTCGCTCGGTATCCAGGGCTTCTCCGTCGCCGTCATCTTTCTCCTGTTCGGCGCGCCGGATCTGTCCTTCACGCAGTTCATGGTCGAAACCCTGTCGGTGGTCATTCTGGCCCTCGTCATGACGCGCCTTCGCCTGTCGCCATCCGATCACCGCACCTGGAGCCAGGTCATTGTCGACGGATCGATTGCGATTGCCTGCGGTCTCGGCTTCACGCTGATGCTGCTCAAGTCGACCCAGATCCCGTTCAACACCTCGCTCACCGATTTCTTCAATGCCTATTCCAAGGTCATTGCCCACGGTGCCAATGTCGTGAACGTCATCATCGTCGATTTCCGCGGCACCGATACGCTGGGTGAAATCGCGGTGGTCATGATCACCGGTCTTGCCATTCTGGCCCTCATCCGCATTCGCGTGGGGTCCGTGCCGGCTGCGCAATCGCTGGAAGGCGAGGCTGCCGGCAAACGCCGCGCCAAGAAGGAGGGCAGGGCATGAACACGCTGATCTTCCGCACCGTCGCGCCCTTCCTGACGGCTGTCATGGTGCTGTTTTCGATCTTCGTCCTGCTGCGCGGTCATAACGAACCGGGCGGTGGATTTATCGGTGGATTGATCGCAGCCTCGGCACTGGCGATTTACGGTATTGCCTATGGCGTCCAGGCCGTTCGCCGCGCCATCTGGTTTCATCCCATGTCTGTTGCAGGCTTCGGCCTGCTGCTCGCCTGCCTGTCGGGCCTGCTGTCGATCTTCTTCGGCGTACCCTTCATGACCGGTCTGTGGATCTATCCGGAAATTGCAGGTGTCGAAGTGCCCATCGCCACCGTCATGAGCTTCGATATCGGCGTTTACCTGGTGGTGGTTGGCGCCATCACCTCAATTGCACTGGCGCTGGAAGAAAGGGAGGACGACTGATGGAAGTTCTGCTCTCCGGCCTTGTCGGCATCTTCTTTGCGGCTGCATTTTATCTGCTCATGTCCAAGCATATTGTCCGCATGTTGCTGGGCGTGGCCATTCTCGGCAATGCCGTCAATCTCCTGCTGTTCACCGCAGGTCGCCTGACGCGCGAAGTGCCGCCCATCATTGCCGAAGGCTCCAGCGAGCTTGCCTCCGGCGCTGCCAATCCGCTTCCGCAGGCCCTCATCCTGACGGCAATCGTGATTTCCTTTTCCTTCTTCTGCTTCCTGCTGGTGCTCGCCTATCGCGGCTATCAGGAGCTGAAGACCGATGACACCGACGAAATGCGCGTGGCCGAGCCGGAAAACGACCCGCTGCCACCGATGGGATACTGATTGATGGCCGCTTCTTCGACCACCCACGCCGTCGACCATGCGCTTGCCTGGGTCATGGAACCGGCAACCGCCGGTCAATGGCTGACCATATCGCCGGTGGCACTGTGCCTGACGGCCGGCGCTGTCTTGATGATGGTGCGCCATTCCACCCGGCTTCATGCCGCCATTGCCATTGTCTCGCTGGCCATTCTGGTTGTGCTGGAATCCCTGCTTCTGCTGCACGTCGCCGAAACAGGGCCTGTCACCATGATGATGGGCCGCTGGCTGCCGCCTTTCGGTATCGCCTTTACGGTCGATCTGACCGGCGCGCTCTTTGCCCTGTCATCGGGCATCGTGGCGCTGGCCGGCGGTATCTACGCCGTCGCCGATATCAATCAGTCCGCGCGCCGTTACGGCTTCTTCCCCTTCCTGATGGTCCTGATGGCTGGCGTCACCGGTGCCTTCCTCACCGGCGACATCTTCAACCTCTATGTCTGGTTCGAGGTGCTGCTGATCTCGTCCTTCGGCCTGCTGATCCTCGGCTCCGAACGCGAGCAGATCGACGGCGCACTCAAATACTCGATCCTCAACCTGATCGGCACCACGCTATTCCTGATCGCCGTCGGCTATCTCTATGCCATCTTCGGCACGCTCAATATGGCCGATATCGCCCGCAAGGCTGGCGAAATGCGGGATACGGCACCGTTGATGACACTGTCGGCGCTGTTCATTCTGGCCTTCAGCATGAAGGCGGCCGCCTTTCCGGTCAATTTCTGGCTGCCGGCCTCCTATCACACGCCGCGCGTGGTGGTCTCCGCACTCTTTGCCGGTCTGCTCACCAAGGTCGGCGTCTATGCGCTGCTGCGCATCATGGTCATGCTGTTCCCGGTCGAGCGCGAAGCATTGTCGCTGCTGATCGGCATTGCCGCAGCGCTCACCATGATAACCGGGGCCCTCGGTGCGATTGCCCAATCGGATATCCGTCGCATGCTGGGCTATATCGTCATCTCCGGCATCGGCTACATGCTGGCCGGTGCCTCGATGGGCGGCGTCGCCGGCCTGTCGCCGGCCATCTTCTACGGCCTGCATTCGATCGTGTTGATGACGGCCCTGTATTTCGTCGCAGGCCAGGCAGCTGCCGCCGGCGGGTCCTTCAATCTGCGCGGTCTGGCCGGTATCTGGAAATCATCGCCGCTGCTCGCCTTCATCACGCTTGCATTGTTCTTTGCAGGCGCGGGCCTGCCGCCGTTTTCGGGCTTCTGGCCGAAGGCCATGCTGGTCAAGGGCGCGATCGATATCGGCGCCTGGTGGCTGGCGGCCTCGATCCTCATTGCCGGCTTCCTGACAACCATCGCCTTTGGCCGTGTCTTCCTGCTTGCCTATTGGCGCCCGGCGGATACGGCAGTGGCTGTCAGCGAGGAAACGCCGCCAAAGCCGGCTGGCTGGCCGGCCTGGGCACCGATCATCGGCCTGACGGCACTGGTCGTGTGGTTCGGTCTGTTTCCGCAGCCGCTGCTGGAGCTGACCCAGCAGGCAGGCCTTGGACTGGCTGATCCGACCGCCTATCTCAATTCCGTCTTTCCGCAGGGAGGCGCCCAATGACCCTCTATGCGATCAATTTGCTTCTGGCGATCATCTGGGTGGCGGTCACCGGCAGCGCCTCGCTGCACAATCTCGTCTTCGGCTTTGTGCTCTCGACGCTGGCGCTGGGGCTGATCCGCGAGCAGACCGGCGGAACGGGCTATCTGCGCCGCAGCTGGCGCATATTCGCGCTGATCATGCTGTTCTTCATCGAACTGGCAAAGTCGGCCTGGAAGGTGGCAGCCATGGTCTTGTCGCCGCGCATGGATATCAAGCCGGGCATCTTCGCCTTTCCACTGACCCTGGAGCGTGATTTCGAGATCGCCCTTCTCGCCAACCTGATCACGCTGACGCCGGGAACCTTGTCTGTCGATGTCTCCGACGACAAGAAGACCCTGTTCGTCCACGCCATCGACTGCTCCGATCCGGAAGGTGCTGTCCGTGACATTGCTGACGGCTTCGAGCGTAAAATTCGGGAGGCTTTCCAATGATCTCGCCGGATACCATTATTCAGGTGACCTGCAATTTTGCACTGGTCGTGCTGTGTATCGCAATTTTGCTGACAGTCTTTCGCGTTGTGCGTGGACCGACACTGCCAGACCGGGTGCTCGCCCTCGACATGCTGGTCGGTATTGTCATCGGCTTCATTGCCGTCATTGCCATCCGCACCGGTTATACACTTTATGTGGATATCGCCATCTCGCTCGGACTGGTCGGTTTTCTGGCGACGGTTGCCTTTGCCCGTTTCATTTTGGCACGCGGTATTACCGGAAAGAAACCCTCGGAAGACAGCGCCGTCCTGAAGCCAGTCAAGCGCGGGCAGAAACGCAATACACGCAGAGGTGGTGAATCATGACTATGGCTGTCGCTCTCGTTACCGCATTTCTGATGGTTGCCGGTTCGCTCTTTGCCCTGATCGCCGCCATCGGCATCAATCGCCTGCCGGATCTCTACACGCGCATGCATGCGGCCTCGAAAGCAGGAACCGTCGGCTCCGGGCTTTTGCTGGTCGCAGTGGGCTTTCATTCCGGCGATTTGGCCATTTTCAGCCGCGCTTTGGCCGGTTTCTTCTTCTTTATCCTCACCGCGCCGGTCTCCGCGCATCTGCTTGCCAAGGCCGCGCACGAGGTCGGCTACAAGTTGGATCCCGTATCGGTACGCGACGATTTGAAGAAACGTAAAGTCTAGTCGCAGTTTAGTGTGGAAAAGCTAAATCATTGCTTGATTGATTTCGGGTTTTCTTGAAAGCAACGCGACTGCATTTCGTTCTGTTAACGGAAGCAAAACCTTTCCTTAACGATGAATGTCTCAACACCCTAAAATTGGTAAAAAATTGTAATTGGCCTTTATTGCAAAGAATGCTATCGCCTTATTTAAGCGCTGATATTGCGATAGTGCCTTTTTCTCCTTGGCTGCAACGTTTTTGACGGACGTCACAGCAATGGAGTTTGCGGATGTAGTGTGAACTTCATCCGTTAGATCGAAAAAGGCAGTTTTCAATTTCAGGCAGTGTGATTTTGGACGTTTTCCTGACCTGTGGGGGGTACGCTTGCACTCGGGTGCGGGCCGGAAGTCGTTCATCGTCGAAACTGTTGGCTTGAAGGGAGATACGCTCGGCGGTGAGCGTATCGTTTTGCTGCTATAAACAGGAGTTACAATAATATGAGCGAAACTGCGTTGGGCTCGAACCAGAGTGTACTGGTTGAACTGACTGCGGATATCGTTGCGGCCTATGTAAGCAATCACGTCGTCCCGGTCTCCGAATTGGCCGGCCTCATTGGCGATGTTCACACGGCACTCAGCAACACCTCTGCCCCCACACCGGCCGTATCGGTCGTAGAGAAACAGAAGCCTGCGGTCGCAGTGCGCAAGTCGGTCCAGGACGATCAGATCATCTGCCTGGAATGTGGCGGCGCCTTCAAGTCTCTCAAGCGTCACCTCATGACCCATCATTCCCTCGCCCCCGAGGAATACCGGGAAAAGTGGGATCTGCCGGCCGACTATCCGATGGTTGCCCCAGCCTATGCCGAAGCGCGCTCGCGCCTTGCCAAGGAAATGGGTCTCGGCCAGCGTCGCAAGCGCGGCAAATAACCCGATATTCGGATCACATGAGAAAGCCGGGTCTCCCCCGAGGCCCGGCTTTTTCATATCTGGAATTTGGAATTAATTCCTAAAAATTGACGGGTGTTTTTACGCGAACCATATTGTAAAACAAAGTTTGTGAATGGCAGCGCGATCGAGGTCTGATTTGTATCTTGACGAATAGGTAAGAATATATTCCTATGTCGTCAGGAGTGGCGATATGATCTCTTTGAAACAACTCTCTGTGCCGGCGGTCCACCGTCCCAATCGGCTCCTCGATGCCGGGCACCATGGCAGTCGGGCGCATTTGCCGCCCAGGCTTGCCTGTCACCTCATATCTGACATGACGAAGGAGATGCTGGCGCTTGCTGGCCATTTCGGCCTGCTGCATCGCCACACGCGCCGCGCCGTCTGCCATGTCCGCCAGATTTCCATCTATGTCTGCCATGTGGCCATGCGTCTGCCGTATCGCGATATATCGCTGGCCTTCGGGCTCGATCGCAGCACCGTTTTCCATGCCTGCAGTGTGGTCGAGCGGCGTCGCGACGACCCCGATTTCGACGCTTTCATAACGACGCTCGAAAGAGTGGCGGCCACAGTCCTCAAAACCAGTGAAGGAGAGTACGATGTCTGACCGAAGACATGACAAAGCAGCAGTAAAAATGCTGGTGAGGCTTTTGCGAATGGCACTGGCTGGTCCTTTGACATGGCGCTCCGGCGATGGCGATACGATCCTGTTGATCGGCAAGGATGGTACGGAGTGCCCGTTTTCGCGCCAAACGCTCGCAAGCCTTCTCGCGCGCGGTCTCTTGCGGCAGGCGAATGGCCGGTATCAGGCAACCGGGGAGGTGCGACCCTATCTTCGTCGCCTGCTGATAGAGGAGGGCGAAGACGGTTTTCAGGCCCAGCACCGCGATGTCGTCGAAGACCACTTGCCAGCGCAAGAGGGTCTGCCGCGGCGTCTCGTTCGTCGCAACCGCGATGAGTCGCCATTGGCGCAGTTGGCGAAATTGCGCGACAAATCCGGACAGCCTTATTTTACCGCAGAGGCAATCGATGCCGGTGAACGTCTGGCGGCGGACTTTTATCGCGGCGGCCTGCAGCCACGCGTCACGGCACGCTGGGAGCCAAGGCTCGATACGCGCGGAAAGGGCGGGGCAGGCGGCGTGGCCGATTTGACGGAGACGGCACTGGCCGCCCGCATACGCTTTGCCCGCGCGGTCGAGGCCATGGGCCCCGATCTGTCCGGCGTGGCAGTCGATGTCTGCTGTTTCACCAAAGGCCTGGAACTGGTCGAGCGCGAACGGCTATGGCCCGCCCGCTCTGCCAAGCTGATGCTGCGCACCGCCCTTGCCGCACTCGCCCGCCACTACGATCCGCCCGGAAATGCGCGCGGGACCAGAGCCCGGCACTGGGGCATCGCCGACTATCGACCGGAGCTTTGAAGCTGCGCGCTGTCACCCGACCCGACGTGCGGCTTCCTCGCGGATACGCTGGATCATCGAGCGCAGGCCGTTGGCGCGCTGGGCAGACAGATGTTCGATCAGCCCGATTTTCGAAAACAGGTCGATCGCGTCCAGCTTGACGATTTCGGTGGCATGCCGTCCGGAATAGGCGGCAAGCACAATCGCCACCAGCCCACTGACGATATGCGCGTCGGAATCGCCCCGATAGGTGATCACCGGATCGGGACCGTCTTCCGAGGGTTCGGTCACAAGCCAGACCTGGCTTGCACAGCCCTTCACCTTGTTGTCTGGCGTGCGATCCTCTTCCGGCAGTTCCGGAAGCGCCTTGCCCAGTTCGATCACATAGCGGTAGCGGTCTTCCCAGTCTTCGAGATAGGAGAAGTCTTCGATAATCTCGTCGATCTTGCTCATCAGGCACCGCTTTCTTTATTCGCTGGGCGACGCGCACTCGCCAGGAGCACCGCTGTTTGCGATATAGGCCATATGCCGGCGAAAATGAACCGGCGCGCCGACGAAAAAAACCGCGAGGAAACAGGTTCCTCGCGGCTCAGCCAAAGGCTGCAGTTTTCATGCGGGCAGGCACGACAAGCGCCGGGACATCGTGTTCAAGAGAGAAACGGTCAATGACCCGGCACAGGATCTGGGGTGAGGGCCGCCGCGACGGCCCTGAATTCTGAAGGGGAAAGCCTCAGCGCGTCGGACGCTGCATCGGCACGGGAATGGAAGGTGTAATGGTACCGGTCACAAGAGCAGGCATCAGCTGGTCGTCGGCGCCAAGGACAGCCGTCTCCAGCTTGGCAGCACCGGTGCTCACGCCATCTTCTTCGGCAAGCTGGGTGTCGATAAAGCCGATGGCCACATAGGCACCCTCGCGGGCACGGTGTCCAAGCGCTGCAATCGTCTTTGCGCCCTTTTCGCAGACATCGGGTTTTTCAAGGCAGATCTGGGTCATATACTGGTAGATGCCGCTGGCAGCCGTCACGGCGCCGGCCACTTCGAAGGGCGGTGTTGGCTCGGTACTGGTATCGGGGCTGTTGCCGAAGAATGACAGGGCGACAAGCACCACCGTCAACCAGATTGTCCCTTTGATCAGAAACCACATTGTCTTGACCCATCCGTATTGCTGCCGGCTTCAGCCGGTTCTTCGCCGGTCATCCCGGCCTTGTTCCGTCAACCTAAGCCCGGTGTGCAAAGAACGATTTGCAAAACTCGCTCGGCTTTTCGGCAAATTCGTCTAAAAAGCCGAATTCCTGCATTTAATGTGTTTTTGTCTCAACTTGTTCCGGTCATCGTTAAGCATGTTTGCGGCAGACATGCGGCACCGTAGGGCATTTCACCTCGTCTGAGCTGTGAATAGGTTAATTTCTATGTGGAAATAAGCGCTTACCCCCCGTTAACCACGTTTTTCATTGCCTGTCCGGATGTCTCATTTCGGGTCGTTCTGCGCCTTCCCGGGGCGGCTCGAAGCCTCCGCCTTATCTTTTCTTTAAGCGCCCGGGCCTAATGTCGGGCTTCGAAATGAACCCATATCGGGATGTGTATTGCGTGCGAGTTTTGAGTAACATTGCTGGATCGGCTTTGACGGTTTTCCGTCGCGCGTCGGGTATCGGCCAGGAGCAGGCAGCCGAGGCAGAGGATTCGGCTCAGCACGAAGCGATGCTTCTGCGCCGTCTGGCCATCGGCTTTGCCCTTCCGCTCGTTGCCCTTCCAAGTGCCTTGTCCTTCACGCTCGGCCCCGCCATCGCCATGCCCTTCGGTTTCGCGGTCGTGCTGGCCGCCTTCCTGTTGACGGCCGTTCTGGTGCTCGGCATCTCGCGCGCAAACAGCCAGATGCCCAACGCGGCGGAAAATTCCGCAACGCTGCCGGCAATAACCTCTGCCGTCTGCCCGGGTCTGATTGTCTCTCTGGATCCCTCGGGCCATGTCCTGGCACTGGACGGTCGTGATCGCGACAGCTTCATGTCTTATATGCGCGACCCGATGGGGCGCGCCCTTGCCGAACAATTCTATGTCTCCGACCGCATTCCGTTCCTCAGCGCATTGGATACGCTGCGCCAGGGAGCCGATACAGCCAAGGCTGACGTTCGCCTGGAACGCTCGTCTCTGGACCGTGCCCTGGCGCAATTCGCCACTGTTCGTCTCGACCTGACGGCAGCACGCGCAGCAGACGGCAGCCTTCTTGGCTTTACCGGTCAGATGCTCGACGTGGCCGGCGAGATGCAGCTGCGTGGCGAAGTCGATACCTTAAAGGATGAGGCAGAGGCCGCAAACGAGACCAAATCACGGTTTCTGGCAGCCGTCAGTCATGAACTGCGCACGCCGCTCAATGCCATTCTCGGCTTTTCCGATATCCTCGCCGGCGAATATTTCGGCAAGCTCGAAAACGACCGCCAGCGCGAATATGTGCAACTGATCCGCCAGTCCGGCGCGCATCTTCTGTCCGTGGTCAACGCCATGCTCGACATGTCGCGCATCGAGGCCGGTCGCTATGAACTGATGGTCGAGCCTTTTGTCGTCAGCACCGCCGTCAAGGATTGCGAAAACATGCTGGCCCTTCAGGCCCGTGAAAAGGGTGTGGTGCTCACCAGCCGCATCGGTCGCGGTCTGGGAGAGGTGGTGGCCGATCAGCGTGCCCTGCGCCAGATCCTGATCAATCTCGTGGGCAACGCCATCAAGTTTACGGAACAGGGTGGCGCGGTCATTGTCGACGCGGTACTGGAAGCGGGCAATCTGAAGCTCGTCGTCAGCGATACCGGCATCGGCATTGCACCGGAAAAGATGGCCATTCTCGGCCAACCGTTTACCCAGGCCCATGACGAACTGTCCCGTCGCTACGAAGGCTCCGGCCTTGGACTGTCGCTGGTCAAGGGGCTGACGGCTCTTCATGGCGGCAGCTTCGAGATCGAAAGCCACCGGGGTGAGGGCACAGTCGTCACCATTCTCGTTCCGGCCGATGGGTCCGGCGTGAAGCTGGTCGCAAACGATGACGAGCATACCATGGTGGAGTTCCCGCCACGTCTCAAGGCTGCCAACAACAGTGATGCAAAGACCTTCGGGCAAGAAAAGGAAAACGTGATCAATGGCGCGAAAGCGAAAATCGCCTGAGCCGAAACCCGCAGCGCGCGCGCTGAGAGTTTTCACGCTCGGCGCCGCCGCATTCGGCCGGCTTGTCTCCCGGCATCCCGTCTTCTTCGGTGGCGCAACCTGTTTCGCCATCGTCTTCGGCTTCGTGGCCGCCAACGCGCTGTGGTATCAGCCGGGGCGCCACCCGTCGCCGTATCTGCGGACCCGTGACGCCAAGGACTTCTTTGCCCTGACCGGCGTCAACCAGAACCCCATGCTCAACCGCGATGCCGCGGACGTTGTGACCTATCGCATTGCCCGCGAGGGCGATGACACCAAGGCACCGGGCACCATGCCGGCCGCCGATGAACTGGCCACCAAGGCGCCCGAGCAATCCGATGCTGCCGGTCTCACCATGGCGGTCCAGCGCGAGTTGAAGCGACGCGGCCTTTATGACGGGGCAGATGACGGCGTATCCGGTCCCATGACCCGCGGTGCCATCATCGCCTTCCAGAAAACAGTTGGCATGGCCGAGACCGGCGAGGCGAGCCCGGAGCTTCTGGCAGCACTTCGTGTGGACAGCAGCGCCACTGCCGCTATTCCTCTGGCACGTCCTGCCGAAGATCTGAGCAAACCGTCCGCCGCCATCGATCCGGTTGCAGCCGCCATCCGCAGCGCCGAAAAGACGGTTGTCACGACGCCTGCTCAAAAGAACACATCCATGGTCATCCCGGATCCGGAAAGTCTGACTGAGCAGGCAAACCTGATCATGGAAATCCAGCGCGGCCTCTCCAACATCGCCTATGCCGATGTCAGCGTCGATGGCGTCGCCGGCGACCAGACCAAGGCCGCCATCCGCCACTTCGAGCGACACTACAGGCTGCCGGAGACCGGAGAGCCGAATGAAGCGGTGCTCAAGAAGCTGAAGTCCATCGGCGCACTGTGAGGGTCCAGGAGACCGGGGCATGAGCGGCAATCCTGCATCTACCGGACAGGAGCAGCACTAGTCCCCGCCGCTCACCGAAATCAGATCGCCAATCTCGTCGGTCTCGATCTCCACCACCCAGAGATCGCTGTCCCATGTCAATTCGCGCGCCAGCAGATCCCCGACCTCTGCCGCTTCGGCGCGTGAAAGCCGCACCTCGAATGTCCGGCCCAAATCCGCATCGTCGTCCATGGCAAAGCTCTGCGGTGCCGGCCCGTAAAGGGTTTCCAGACCGTCGCGAAAGCGTTGGCGGATGAACAGCGCGCCGGCGGATTCCGCCCCCTTGCGTTCGATCGCGGCAAAGCCGCCTTGGGAAAAGACGCGGCGAATAAGGGCGGAGGCAAAGATATCTGTCTTGAGGCGCATGGCAGCGGTGTAACCGACGGGAAGACTTGGGGGAAGGGGGATTGCCTTCGGCATTATGCGCCCTAGCTTGTCCACAAGCGCCGATACATGATTTTGCCGTAATTTGCATTGGTGCTCATTAATTGCAATAACGGCGCACTTGGCCTCGGCTGAGCCGGGGTCCATCTGATGCATACAGGGGGACATCTATGAACGACACTCCGCACGATGCTGACAACAGCACCGCTCAGGAAGGCGTTGAAGCCGTTCCTGCTCCACAGGGGGCGACCGAAGTCATCACCACGGACTACGAAATCGGTCAGGATAACATCAACTACCGCCGCCGCTTCGTCTTCGAGCTCGACATTCACAATGTCGTCTTCAGCGTTTCGGCACTTTCGATCTTTGCCTTCACCATCATCACGCTCATTTTCCAGTCCACGCTCGAGCCCGTTTTCACCGGCTTGCGCGATACGCTGACGGGAAGCCTCGACTGGTTCTTCCTTCTGTCGGGCAACATCTTCCTGCTGCTGGCGCTGGTGCTGATCTTCACGCCCTATGGCAAGATCAGGCTCGGCGGACCGGATGCAAAACCGGATTTCCGCTATCTGTCATGGTTCTCCATGCTGTTTGCCGCCGGCATGGGCATCGGTTTGATGTTCTATGGTGTGTCCGAACCGCTGGGCAATTACACCGCAGCCTTTGGCGGACCGGTCTTCGAAGATGGCGTGCGCACCGACTGGGCACCCTTGGATGGTGCCGTTGGCGATGCCGAGGGATCGAGACGGCTCGCCATGGCGGCCACGATCTTCCATTGGGCACTGCACCCCTGGGCAATCTATGCCATCGTTGCTTTGTCGCTGGCGCTCTTTGCCTATAACAAGGGACTTCCGCTCACCCTGCGCTCGGTCTTCTACCCCATTCTGGGCGAGCGCGTCTGGGGTTGGCCGGGCCATGTCATCGACATCCTCGCCGTCTTTGCCACCCTGTTCGGCCTGGCAACCTCTCTGGGTATCGGTGCGCAACAGGCATCGGCGGGTCTCGACTTCCTGTTCGGTTTCGCGTCCAGCACCGGCGAGATGGTCTTCCTGATCATCATCATCACCGGTATTGCCACGGCCTCGGTGGTTGCCGGCATGGAACGCGGCGTAAGGCTCCTGTCGGAAATCAACATGGGGCTGGCCCTGTTGCTGTTGCTGTTCATCATCTTCTTTGGACCGACAGCGCAGATCGCCTCCGGCATCTTCCTCAATCTGGCATCCTATGTCGAACATCTGCCGGCATTGTCGAACCCGTTTGGCCGCACCGACGATAACTTCCGTCAGGGCTGGACCGCGTTTTACTGGGCCTGGTGGATTTCGTGGTCGCCCTTCGTCGGCATGTTCATTGCCCGCGTCAGCCGGGGGCGCACCGTGCGCGAATTCCTGCTGGCCGTGCTGATCATCCCGTCGCTGGTGTCTGTCATCTGGATGACGGCGCTGGGTGGCACAGCCATCAGCCAGGTCGTCAACCAGGGCCTGACCTCGGTTCAGGATGCAGCCCTTGAACTGAAGCTGTTCGAAATGCTGTCGCATCTGCCGCTCACGGGCCTGACGTCCATGGTGGGGATCATCCTGGTCGTGGTCTTCTTCGTGACCTCGTCCGACAGCGGCTCGCTGGTCATCGACACCATTTCTGCCGGTGGCAAGGTCAATGCGCCTGTTCCGCAGCGTGTGTTCTGGGCCACCTTCGAAGGTCTGGTTGCCATCGCGCTTCTGCTCGGCGGCGGTCTCGTGGCCCTTCAGGCCATGGCCGTCTCCACCGGACTGCCCTTCACGCTGGTCCTGCTCGGCGCCTGCTTCGCGCTGGTCAAGGGCCTCTCGGCAGAGCCCCGCTAAAAACGGACGGAGGCGCCGGTCCCCGGCCGGCGCCTCCTCATCCACCGCTGTGGATTTGTTTTTGCGCCATCTCAGGCTATATCGGTCACAGTCCAGCCGTGGAGATGCCGATGTACACCCCGCCCGCATTCGCTGAAGACGACCATTCGTCGCTGATCGCCATGATCCGCGCCTGCCGTCTTGCCCAGTTCGTGACAGCCAGCACCGACGGTCCGATTGCCACGGCATTGCCGATGTTCATCGATGAGGCGGAAGGCGAGATGGGCGTGCTCTATGGTCATGTGGCGCGCGCCAATCCCCATTGGCAGGCCCCCGTCCGGGGCAATGCCCTGGTTCTCTTCATGGGAGCCGATGCCTATATTTCGCCGTCCTGGTATGCGGCCAAGGCCGAGCATGGCAAGGTCGTGCCGACGTGGAATTATGAGGCAGTCGAGGCGCGCGGTCCGGTCGAATTCTTCGATGATCCGGATCGCCTGCACGCCGTCGTCAGCCGCCTGACCGATCTGCATGAGAGCGGGCGTTCAAGCCCCTGGGCGGTCAGCGACGCACCGGCGGCCTATATCAAGGCCCATATGCGCGGCATTGTCGGCCTGCGCATTCCCATCACCGCGCTTCAGGGCAAGCGCAAGATGAGCCAGAACAGAACGCAGGCTGACCGCAGGGGCGTTTCCGAGGGGCTGGCCGCAAGCGACCGTCCTTCCGACCGAAATGTCGCCCCGCTCATTCCCACGGACTGACGATCCGTCGATAGTCTCGTTCCTTGCTCATCTTGCGGGCCTGTTCCCGCGTCAACCCCAGATCGTCCAGCAGGTGGTCTGACGGTCTGGCTGCGATCATCTTCAATTCATTCCGTAGCATGGATGAACGACGCCATCGCTTGATGAGGCGCCAAAGGGCAATGGCAAGGCTTCCAACGACATTCATGTGCTCCACTCCCGTTAACGAATGAACCCATCATCGACGCCGCTGGACATTTTACAAACGAATAGTCATGATGGCAGGCATTCGAAAAACAGATTGCTAGATCCATGGCGTTACCCCTCGAAAGTGATCTCCTGCGAATCTTCCTCACGGTGGCCGAGGCGGAAAATGTGACCCATGCGGCAACGCTTCTGGGCCGCACCCAGTCCGCCGTCAGCATGCAGTCAAGCGTCTGGAAGAGGTGGCCGGCGCACCGCTTTTTGCCCGCGGTCCGCGCGGTATGGCGCTGACGGAAGATGGGGCGCGTCTCTTGCCCTATGCCCGCCGCATCGTCGGTCTGGTCGATGAGACCTCGGCGGCCATGCGCACCCGGCCGCTCGATGGCCCGGTCCGCATCGGCATTCCCGAAGAATACAGCACCACCATCCTGCCAAGGGCATTGGCGGCCTTTGCCGAACGCCATCCGGCAACCGAGGTCACGGTGCTGTGCGGCTATTCCTCGCAGCAAATGGCGGCCCTGGACAATGATGAGCTGGATCTGGCTGTCATCTTCGAATGGAGCGAGACCAATTCCGGCGAAGTTCTGGCTGTCGATCCGACCGTCTGGACAACCTCCGATGCCCATGGCTGTCATCACCAGAACCCGGTTCCCATCGCCATCTACCTGCGCTCGAGCTGGTGCCGCGATTTTGCCATCCGCGCGCTGGAACAGCACACCATCGCCTACCGCATTGCCTATAGCTGCGACACCAGCAACAGTCTGCGCGCCGCCGTTACCGCGGGCCTCGGCATTGCTCCTCTGGCCCGCAGCAACATCCCGCCCGGCTGCCGCGAGCTGACATTGGCCGATGGTTTTCCGCCCGTCGACTCGTCCCGCGTCGTGCTCAAGCGCAACCCCAACCGAGCAGCCCCGGCCATAGACGGCCTGGCCGAGATGATCCGCGAAGCCTTCGGCCCGCTGTCGGGGATGCAGACGGCTGCGGCGGTTTAGAGATCATCTCGCAATGAATGCCGCCCTGCATGGAGCGGCATCGTCGCCGCCTCAGCGTCGACCTTTCAGTGCCAGCAATCTCTGGCGCGCATGCGAGGCTGTGTTTCGGGTGCCGGCGCTATTGCCCGATGCGTTGGCGGCCTGAAGCTTTGGCATCTCGTCCTGCGCCCTGTCGTCCGCGAAAGTGTAGCGATCGGCCTTGAGCCAGGCCTCGATCCGCTCCTCGCATTCCACCGGGTTGAGAGAGGCAAGCAGGTTGGCGGCACGATTGGCATCGGCGTCCATGCGGGCCAGCTGCGGATAGAGCCGCGTCAGCACATAGACCGCATCTTCGAAATTCATTGCAAGCCCGATCAGGGTGACCGCAAGCTGACGGCCGGAGATATCCAGCAGAATGCGTTCGGCCAGCCAGCGGCTGGAAGACATCGCATTGGCAAGCGTGGTGGCAAAGTGACCACCCTCGCGCGAACGGGCAAACCGCACCATCAGCGCTTCCTGCAGCGGCGACAGCGAGAAGAGACCGAGGCGGTCGCTTTCGGGGCGATGGAGATGGGCGCTCAGCGAACGGATCGTCTGGCGCAATTCTTCCTCGCGCATGCCGCGCTGCTCTTGCGGCTGAGCGATTGGGTTTGCCTGCGCAGCGGGCTTGGCCCTGGCCTCCATCGGGGCGGGCGTCTTGGCCGTTGCCACGGTTTGAACCGGTTCGGGTTTGGCAACCTGCGTCTCGTCCGGCGCGACCTTCATGAAACGCGGCGTCGCATTGTGAGCATGCGTCTTGTCGGCCGCCGTTCTGTGTTCGTGACGCAGTCCCACCAGCGCGTCGATGACCCGCGGCGACAGCGCCTCGCGGCGCACGATGGCGCGGGCATGGGCGGCCCCTTGTGTGCGGGCAATCAGGATCAGCAGATCGTCGCTCATGCAGGGCGAGGATGCCAGAAACGGCGCTGCAATCGAAATCGGTTGCGATGCGATGAAATGGGCCACGGCGGGCGGCACCTGCGGACTTTGCGACAGGGCGGCCACCGCCTGGCGTCTGGCCTCGTCGGAGGATGCCTGGAACAGCGGTGCAAACAGTTCTGCGAACTGGCGCAGTTCCGATTTGGACGGAAACGACAGGCTCTCCAAGCCCGAAACGGTCGCCATCAACACCACATCCTTTTTACGCACGGCCTCTGGCCGCTCCAATTCCCGAAACTGATTGTTCACAACTCAACCCACACAAACGCATCACATTTAATTCAATCTAGCTCTAATTCATTAGAAAGTTGTTAACTATCCTGTGGCGTCATATGATAGTTAGATCGAAGCAGTGATTTGTTTCGGTTGTCTGGGATCAGACGGCGTACGCGTTCCTGGCCTGAGGACTTTGGTCTGAAGGCCCATCGCGACGAGAACGGCGCAAATGCCTCTGGATTACGGCGCCAAATGACCGCGCCATCCGGAGATGCGCCAGCCCTTGAATATACAAGGGCAGGGTGAAATCGAGTTCTCTTCATCCGTCTCATGGCTTGCATTGGAGACGACACATGGCAGAGGTCATATCGATACATGAAAGGATCGCCCGTCAGCGTGGCAGGACATCGCCTGTCGACGGCGGCGAGGCGGCCATCCTTTTGTTCACCGGCATTCGTTACGAACGTTTTGAAGACAGCCCGGCAGCAGGAAAGCCCCTGCAAAACAAGGCCAAGCGCGTAGCCCGCGGCGTTGGAAAGAAGGATGTCGATCAGGCCTGAACAGGTCGAGATCAGCAGAGGTCGCGGCCCGTCCTGAAGGCCGAAGCCGCAGCCTAAAGCCCGGCGAACTGCGCACAGGCCGCTTCGCTCAGAAAGGCTTTGGCGCCCTCTTCGAAACTGGGCTGTGGCACCATGATGCGAAGCACCGCGTAACCGCTGCGCGCAGGCATTTCCACAATGATCGATTGCGAAAGAGCGTCCGGCGGTGCCCTGCGGATGCGGGCAACCTGCTGAGGCGAGGCGATCAGCACATCCAGCACCCCATCCACCGATGTCCGGTCATTCATGCTGAACACTTCATTGGCGTCGGCATCGAAAATGGCAACCGACCAGAATGTCCGCCCGTTTTGTGCCAAAAGCCGCACCGGTGCGGATGTCGTATCGAAATGGCACACCGCCGTCCTGAGAAACGGATCCATATTGGAGAGGCCCGCCTCGTCGATATCGGCCGATAGCGGATGGAAGTCGTTTGCCTCGCCCTCGGCCTGAACGCGCGTATAGGCGTCGCGTCCCGTGAAATGCGGCACCGACAAGATGATGATGATGTGCAGAACGGCAGCCCCGATCAGGCCGGTGGCAACGGCCAGCAAGACCTTATTCATGACCGCAGCCGATCTTCTCGACATTTGGCATGTCGAGATCGAGCAGGCCCGAATTGCCTGCAGCCGGCGTATCCAGCAGCCGCAGGATCAGCGTGAAATAGCCGGTATCCGGCAATGCCAGCCAGTTCATCGGCTTGGCGGTCGGCGACAGCGTGATGGCAAAGCTTCCATCCGGTTCGCGCAATACGGTACGGGAGTTGTAAGCCGCCGGCAGTTCCTGCGGGATCGGCAGGGGCTGGCCGGAAAGATCGGCGGCAAACAGCGTCCAGGCCCTCGCCTGTGGGGTGGTGCCGTGAATACGGTAGCTGCAGGTGCCGGTCAGGCGTTCGCCGTCATCATCTTCGGTCGCTGAAAATGTCAGCCCTTCGGCGCTCCCCAGCAGCAATAGTCCGGCGCGGGCCCGATGCGATTTGGCGTAAGGATCGGCTGCCTCGGTCTGGCCAAGCGGGTAGGCGGCCCAGGCACCGACATGAATGCCGCCTGCACCGGCAGAGGCATTGAGCGCAGAAATCGTCGAGCCGATACCGCCGCCAAAGGCAATCAGAAGAGCGACGGCAATGAGCAGCGGAACCCGGAACACGATGCGGTTCAAATCCTCGGTGAACGATTGTCGAGGGGTAGCCTGATTCCGCCACAAGGGAAAGAGGCGTCGTCAACGCGCACAGGCTGGACGACGCCGGGTCAGGACCTCTGGCTATGCCGCGCTGCTTGCCTTCGGTCTGGAAACCTGTGCCACCAACCAGCCATTGCGCCCGCCATTCTTGACTGCGTAGAGAGCTTCATCCGCCCTCTTCGACAGGGCATGCGTCTGCTCGGTGCTCTCCAGGGAACCACAGGCCACACCGATGCTGACGGTGATGCGGTTCTCGCTGGTGCCGGTGAAATCGTGACGAATGTCCATTGCCGCCACCGCGCCGCAAAGCTGCTTGGCCAGCAGCGAGGCTCTGGCCCCGTCGCAATCGGGAAGGAACGCCAGAAATTCCTCGCCGCCATGACGACCGATATGCATCAAGGGTGCTGTTTCCTGTTCCAGGGCAGCGGCCACCATCGCCAGACAGTGATCGCCGGCGGCATGGCCGTAATTGTCGTTGAAGGTCTTGAACTTGTCGATGTCGATGATGAACAGTGCCGCATTGCCAAGCCCTTTCACCTTGCCGTCTCGCATTGCCGCTAGCGCCGCATCGGTGCCGCGTCGGTTGGCAAGCCGGGTCAGGGGATCGGTGAAGGAGAGCCTTGCGAGATCCTCGTTCTGGCGCGAAAGCTCAGCCTTCAAAAGCTCGTTCTCATGGGCCTGCTTGAACACGATCAACCGTTCTGCCTCAAGCTGGTGACAGGTCACCATCGTCAGCAGAAAGACGGGCATGTAGACCACGAAATGCTGGAACACATAGTCGGGCGTCGAACCGGAGAGGAACCAGATAAAGCTGTAATTGATGACGAAGGTGACGAGGCTGGCAATGAGGCTTGGAATGAACGGCGTCTTGGCTGCAATGGCAATCACCGCCTGGAACACCAGTGCTGCATAATAATAGCTCAGCACCGAAGGATTATGGCTGGAAACCACAATCACGCACCAGAAAAGATTGCCGCTGACCGAGACGCAAAGCGCTGCGACTTCCTTGTGCCGCAGCGGTGCAGAGCTGCGCAGATAGGCCAATAACAGGATCGCGATGGGCAGCACGACGCCGAAGCGCAACAGGACAGCCAACTCAAAGGCATCCGGCACCAGCAGGTAATCCACCACGATATAGGACAGGTAGAAGGCGCAGATCGCCGTCACAGTCTGAAACAGAACATGCGCTCGTGCCTCGACCCGTGAGGCGTCATAGGCGGTGCGCTCTTCGTCTGTCAGTGTGGGGCGTGCGTCGAGGCCAAGCCAGCTCGTCATGAGATGTTTACTCGCAATTGTCTTACGGTCGCGCCGATCATGGCGTCGACCAGACCAATGCGGCTTGGTCGGTTAATTCCGCTTTAAACTTTGGGGTATCGGCCAGCCGGAAACAGGTCTGGTGATATCGATGGTTAATCAACCTCAAACGGTATGTCTTACCGCAGAGCCGCCGGCTCGGGCTCGATGCTGGCCGTCGTCTGCGCATCACGCGTCAGCGGTGCGGCATCGCGCAGAAGACGGGCTGCCTCGCGCACGATCCGGGTCGATTGCGCAGACAATGTGCGTGGCCGGATCAGCTCAGGCACGGTATCGTCATCCGCTGAACCACTCTTGCCGATCTTGCTGGCCAGTCGCGGGCCATCGGGTAGCGGGTTGTCGACGCCCGGGATCGGCTTCAGCTCGATCCCCTGATGCGCGTAATCCATCAGCTTCTTGAAGGTCATGGCCGGCAGAGAACCGCCGGTCATGTTGGCCGATGAGGTATAGTCGTCATTTCCGAACCAGACGGCTGCGGTATAATTGCCGGTAAAGCCGCAGAACCACGCATCGCGATAGGCTTGCGTCGTGCCGGTCTTGCCGCCGGTGAGTACGCCATCGACCGCCGCGCGCCGCGCCGTGCCCACATAGGGAACGCGCGTCAGCATCTGGTTCATATAGGAAGCAGCCGTTTCAGACAGAACCCGTTCCGGTGGCGGTTCGTCGCGGTCGAAATCGTAAAGCACGTCGCCGCCATAGGTCATGATCTGCGCAATGCCGTGCCGGCGCGATTGCAGGCCGCCGGCGGGAAACACCGCATAGGCGGTCGCCTGATCGAGCACGGTCACTTCCGAGGTTCCGATCGGGATGGTCACATCCTTGCGGATCGGGGTCTCCACGCCGAATTTCTTGGCCTGTGCAATAATCTGGTCGATCGGATTTGGCCCAAGCTTTTCCTTGGCCAGCCGCACCGGAATGGTGTTGATCGACTTTGCCAGTGCCGTCTTGATATCGATCCGCCCGGCATAGCTGTTGCCATAATTATGCGGGTTCCAGTTGCCCCAGTGGATCGGCGCGTCGACAATCGGGCTGTCCGGCGTCATGCCTTTTTCCATGGCCAGCGAATAGGTGTAGATCTTGAAGGACGAACCGGGCTGGCGCAGCGCGCGGGAAGCGCGGTTGAACTGGCTTTCGCCATAGTCGCGCCCGCCCACCATGGCGCGCACAGCCCCGCCGTTTTCGATCATCACCAGCGCGCCCTGGCGCACATGGAAACCCTCGCCATATTCGCGCAGGCTGGATTCCACCGCCGCCTCTGCCGCCTGTTGCAGGCCCAGATCGATCGTGGTGCGTACCACCAGCGAATGTTCCGGCATGCGCGCGGCAATGCGCTGTACCTCATCGAAGGCCCAGTCCAGGAAATAGTCGGGCGCTTCCTTTTCGTCGCGGTCGATAACGGTTGCCGGATTACGCCGCGCGGCAATCACCTGACCTTCGCTCATCAGCCCGCCCTGGACCATGTTGGTCAGCACTTCGTTGGCGCGGGCACGCGCTGCCGGCAGGTTCACATGCGGCGCATATTTTGCCGGCGCCTTGAACAGGCCGGCCAGCATGGCGCTTTCGGCAAGGTTCACCTCGGTGAGGTTCTTGCCAAAATAGAACTGCGAGGCCGCCGCCGCCCCGAAGGTGCCGCCACCCATATAGGCGCGGTCGAGATAGGTGGAGAGAATTTCCTTCTTCGACAGGTTGGCTTCCAGCCACAGCGCCAGGAAGGCTTCCTTGATCTTGCGCTCCAGCGAGCGCTCATTGGTCAAAAACAGGTTCTTCGCCAGCTGCTGGGTCAGCGTCGAGCCGCCCTGGACCACGCCGCCGGCCTTGGCGTTTTCGCTCATGGCGCGGGCAAGGCCTAGGAAATCGATGCCGAAATGGGAGAAGAAGCGGCGATCTTCCGTTGCCAGAACGGCCTTGATGAAATGATCCGGCAACTGGTCCACCGGCACCGAGTTTTCGTGGATGATACCGCGATGGCCGATCTCGTTGCCGTAGCGGTCGAGGAAGGTTACGGCGAAATTGCCACGACTTCGCCAATCTTTGGTGGTTTCTTGAAAGGCAGGCAAGGCAAGCGCGAGCATGAGGACAGCACCGGCGGTGCCCAGCGTCATGCCTTCACCCAGGATTTCGAAGACCCAGCGCTTCCATCCGCGCATGCGGAACTTGCGCGAGAAGATGGTGATGTCTTCCCAGATTTCGCCGGCACGGAAACCTGCGCTCCAGAGCGTCGAGTCGATCCAGCTGTCGATACGAAGGAGAAAATGGCGCTTGAGACGCTTTTTCCGGCCTGGCTGATCCTGGTCCTGCACGCAAAAATCCTGTCTTCACCCGCGCGCAGAAGCTTGACGTGGCCTGCCCGAACGGCCAGAGCTAGCCCGAAATGCGCGATCTATTGCACAAATAGATGAGACATGTGCACGGAAAGAACAAGTAGAAAAGCCTGATATGAGGGCTTTGGAAGATCAAAAATGACTGAGACCGTTCCATTCTGGAAACACAAATCGCTCTCCCAGATGAGTAATGATGAGTGGGAAAGCCTGTGCGATGGCTGCGGGCTCTGTTGTCTCAACAAGCTTGAAGACTGGGAAACCGGCGCCATTGCCTTCACCTCGGTTGCCTGTCGCCTGCTGGATGACAAGAGCTGTCGCTGCAAGGACTATGAGAACCGACAGGACACGGTGCCCGATTGCATCCAGCTCACCGTGGAAGGTGTCGAGGACATTGCCTGGCTACCGCCGACCTGCGCCTATCGTCTGGTGGATGAGGGCCGCGATCTCTACTGGTGGCACTATCTGGTGTCCGGCGAACGCAACACCGTCCACGAAGCCGGCATCTCCGCCAGCGGCCGCACGGTGTCGGAAGAGGATGTACCGGTCGAAGACTTCGAGGACTATCTGATCGACTGGGATGTGCTGCGCGAGAACGAGCCGGATCCGACGATAGCGGGATCAGGCAATATCTGAAGTCGGCATATGCCCGTCCTGTTCTTGATCTCGATCAATTAAACGATGCTGCGGGCACGTTTCATTCAATCGAGGTGCGGAATTATAGCGGCCAGATCGGTTTTTAGTTGCTAAATTAATCCAGCCTTAAATGGAAATCTGTAGTCATCCCCCATCGTTCTAAGCTGCGATGACGAAGATCCGGTCTGCCCTTACCGCAAGAGGCCCGGCGTCAGTGCACTCCAGAACAAAGGTTCCGGGGGGCGGCATGCTGAAGGCAATTGGGCAATACTGTACGACATGGGGCGATGGGCACCATCGGCAGGCGCTCGCCGAGGCCTATGTCCCGATCGTGCGCGGTTTCCTGGTTCCCGGATGTGCCTATTATCTGTTCGTCACCTGGGGCCATTGGCGTGACGAGACAGGCACCAATCTGGCAATTCTGGCCAGCCTCAGTTTTATCACCGCGATCTCCTATGCGCTCCTGCGCCAGGTCGTTCTGGCCGGGCGTCAGGTCGATCTGGGCCTGCTGGAACGGGCGGGGCTGGCCATCAATCTGCTGATGTATGCCAATGTTCTGGTCCATATGCTGGTTCATTTCGAGCCGTCGAAGCTGATCTATTTCGTGCTGATGGCCGTCGTCTTTTCCACCTCCGGCGTGACACTGAGGGTCACCCTTGCCAGTATCGTCCTGTCGATCGGCACCTTGTTCTGGCTTTCCCAGCAGGCCGATGCCGCGACCGCCGAACAGTATATGTTCATCGGCGTTGCCGGCTCATTTGCCGCCTTCGGCATGACCTGGTTGCTGCGCAAGGCGGTCCTCAAGCAGATAGAGGCCCGTCTGGCAGCCGATGCAATGACAGCAACAGCGCAGGATCTGGCCCGTACCGACCCCCTGACGTCGCTTCCGAACCGACGATCCATTTTCGACGAACTCGACTGCCTGATTGCTGCCGGAAAACCATTCTGGTTCGGGGTCATCGACCTTGACCGGTTCAAGGGCATCAACGATGTCTATGGTCACGTCGTCGGTGACCGGCTACTGGTGTCGGTGGTCAAGCGCCTGGCGATCAATCTGTCCAGTGAGGGCGTTACCCTTGGCCGGATCGGTGGCGACGAATTTGCCGTCATTGTTCCCGATGACTGCACCGACGAGACGATCCGTCGGGAATGCGATGCCTTGATTGCGCGATTGTCCGAGCCCTTCATGATCGATCTGCACAGATTGACCGTCGGCGCGTCTGCAGGCTTTTGCCGCTTCCCGGGCGAAGGCCTTTCGGGCGCGGAACTCTATGAGCGTGCCGATTACACGCTCTACAAGGCGAAGGCAGGCTCCAGAGGCCGGACCGTCGTCTTCGATGTCTGCGAGCAGCGCGAAATGACCGAGCGGGTGGCGCTGGAACGTGCCTTGCAAGAACATGATCTGCATGACGAACTGTATATCGTGTTTCAGCCGCAATATTCGGTGCGCGATGCCGCGGTCACCGGCTATGAGGCCCTTGCCCGCTGGAATTGTGCGGGACTGGGCGCGATCCGGCCCGACAAGTTTATCGAGATTGCCGAGCGGTCGGGCCGTATGCCGATGATCACGACCGTCTTGTTTCAAAAGACGATGCAGACACTGGCCAACCTTCGCGACGACATTACCCTGTCTTTCAACCTGTCGGCCCATGATCTGGTTTGTCGCTCGATCGCGGGTAAGCTCCTGTCGGTGATCGAGCGTGCGGGCGTGGCGCCGCATAGGGTGGAATTTGAAATCACCGAGACGGCGGTCATGATGGACCTTCCATTGATCCGCAGTATTCTTGAAGACCTGCGGGCAGCCGGCTGCCGGATTGCACTGGACGATTTCGGCTCGGGCTATTCCAGCTTTCGCCATATCGAAACCCTGCCGCTCGACAAGATCAAGATCGACCAGAGCTTCGTGCGCACGCTCAAAACCAGCAACACTTCGCGCGAGATCGTTGCCGGTCTCTTGAGCCTGTGTCAGCGGCTGAACCTGCGCAGTGTCATCGAAGGCGTTGAAACCTCAGCCGAACTGGAAATACTCCTGCCGCTCAATCCCGATCTCATTCAGGGCTATTACTTCGGCGCACCTGTCAGTGCAGCGGACGTTCTGGCAATCAGCGGACGACGCAAGGCCAGAATGATCGCCCAGGTCAGCTGATGTTCTAAACAACAACGGGTCAGCCTGCCTTGCCGTTTCTGCGCATCAGCACGATGAAGAACACGCCGCCGGCAAGCCCGGTAATGATGCCGAGCGGCATATCCTGCGGTGGAATGATCACGCGTGCGACGATATCGGCGGCCACCAGGAAAATGGCCCCGACGAGCGCCGAAAGCGGCAGCACCCGGCGATAATCGCCTCCGACCACCATGCGCACCAGATGCGGCACCATCAGCCCGACAAAGGAGATGATGCCGGAAAAGGCAACGGCTGCGCCGGTCAGAAGCGCGCAGACGATAAACACCGTCATGCGAAAGCGACCGGCAGAGACGCCAAGGGTGGTCGCACTCTCGTCGCCCAGCGTCATCGCGTTGAAATTGCGTGCGTTATAAACCAGATAGCCGCCGCAGATGAAAAGGGCGGCCAGCGGATAGGAAAGCTGGTTCCATTGGGCAAGCCCCAGCCCGCCCAGCATCCAGAAGACCACGGTATGCGTGGCGCGCGGGTCGCCCAGAAAAATTGCCAGACTGCCAAGCGAGGTCAGCACGAAGGAGATGGCGACGCCCGAGAGAATGAGCCGGCTCGCATCGCTCGCATGGGCAAAGCGCGCAACCGCCACCACCAGCAGCGTGCTGCCGAGTGCGCCCAAAAAGGCAAACAGCGGCACGGTGATGAGGCCCAGGAACATGCCGGTATGCAGCAGCACGATGATCGCGCCAAGCGCGGCCCCCGACGAGATGCCGAGCAGATGCGGATCGGCCAGTGTGTTGCGGGTCACGGCCTGAAGGGCGGCCCCCACCAGCGCCAGACTTGCCCCGATGGACGCGCCCAGCAGCGCCCGCGGTAGGCGCACCTGCCAGACGATATTGTCGCGACCGGCACTCCAGTCGGCCTCCAGGCCGGACATGCCCAGATGGCTGAGGGTGATCTTCCACACATGGGCAAGCGGAATGGCGGTCGCGCCAAAGCTCACGCCAGCCGCAATGGTCGCGACCAGCGCCAGGATCAGCGCCACCACCAGCCACGGCATCAGATGCACGATGGCGTGGCGCGGGCCGTCGATGAAATGCCGGTGGCTCATCAGCGAACCGGCGGGTTGAAGGCAGCAGCCAGCGTCTTGATGGCCTCGATATTGCGCGGGCCGGGCGTTGCCTCGGCATAGGGCAGCACCACGAAGCGATTGTTCTTCACCGCTGGAATATCCTGGAAGGCCGGATTGTCACGCATGAAGGCGATCTTCTGTTCGGCGCTCACTTCGCCGTAATCGACAACCACCACCACATCCGGATTGCGCTCGATCACGCCTTCCCAGCCAACCGTGGTCCAGCTGGTTTCCACATCGTCCATGATATTGGTGCCGCCGGCAGCCTCGATCAGCGCGGTCGGCATGGCATAGCGCCCGGCGGTAAAGGGCTTTTCCTCGCCGGAATCGTAGACGAAGACCTTGAGCGGCCCCTTGCGCTCCGGCAGATCCGCCATCGCCTCGGCGAGCTGCTGCTTGTAGCCGGCGACCAGTGTCTCGGCGCGTTCCGCCACGCCGAAGATGCGGCCAAGATTGAGAATGTCGCCATACATGTCGTCCATCGACGACTTCGACTTCTTCATGATGTGGATGCAGCTTTCGGTCAGCTCATAGACCTTGATGCCGAAGGGCGTCAGCGTGTCGGGCGTGACCTCGCCGCCCACCTTCATGCCGTAGTTCCAGCCGGCAAACAGGAAATCGGCGTCGGCACCCAGCAACACTTCCTTGGTCGGATAAGTGGGCGTCAGTTCCGGCAGGGCTGCGATGTCGGCGGTCAGCGTCTCGTCCAGCGTCTTCCAGCCGGTCACACCGGTATAGCCGGCCATATTGCCGGTCAGACCGAGCGCCAGCATCATTTCCGTGAGGTTGACGTCGTGGGAGACGGCCCGTTTCGGTGCCGCATCGAAGGTCACCTCGCGGTCGCAACTTTTGACCGTGACCGGAAAACCGGATGCGGCAGCCGTTGTGGCCGAAAGGGCGAGTGCGGACAGAAGCAATGGGGCGAGACGCATGATTATTTCCCTGAAATGGATGGCTGAAGATGGAATGAAAAACGCGGCCGCCCGGTGACCGGGTGACTGTCGATCACGGTTTCCACGGCAAAGGTGTCGCGGATCGCATCGGGCGTGAGCACATGGCCGGCGGCACCGAAATCGACCTGGCGGCCCCTGGCCAGCACCAGCACATGATCGGCATGGGCAGAGGCCAGCGACAGATCGTGCAGCGACACGATCACCGTGGTTGGCAGATGCGACAACAGCGCCAGGACTTCGAGCTGATGGCGGATATCCAGGTGGTTGGTGGGCTCGTCGAGAATCAGCAGGTCGGGCTTTTGCGCAAGCGCACGCGCAATCATCGCCCGTTGCTTTTCGCCACCGGACAGCGAGGCGAAATTGCGCGATGCCACATGGTCGATCTTCATCAGGGACAGCGCGTCCCCGATTGCGGCATAGACCGCGTTCCGGCTCATGCCTGATAGATGGGGCGACAGCCCAAGTTCGACGATTTCGGCGACCGTCAGCCCGAAATCGGTGGCAGGTTCCTGCAAAACCGTCGCAATCCGTCGTGCGACCTCGCGCGGCTGCATGTCCCACACATCGGCGCCATCCAGCAGGATACGGCCGCAAGAGGGGCGGTGATAGCGGTAAAGGCAGCGCAGCAGGCTGGACTTGCCGGCGCCATTGGGCCCGACAATGGCCAGCATCCGGCCGGCCTCGACGGCAAAATCGATCTCGCAAACAAGGGAAGGCCCGCGATGCGGTCCCCAGCTCAAGCCTTCGACGGCAAGCCGGGCCGGACTAGAGCCGATCAAAGACGACGGCAGTTCCATCGCAAGCCTCCACGCAAGAAGCGGGGGAGCGGGAAGAGCCTATGCGGCTGTCAACAGCAATGTGAACGTCGAACGCCATCAATCTTTCCCCTTGGCTCACCCCGGCCAGGTTTCTTCAGACATGTCGAGGGCAGGTCTCCTGACTTGCGGGTCACAGCGCCCCCGGACCTTCCCGGCCTTTCGGCCAGTGGCATTCCCGGGTGAACTCACCGCTCACAGTTGCGGGGACAGTCACGGATTTGCGCCCTTTTGGGTACGTCTCACCGTGTTCCCTTTTAATCCCCTCCAGCGCATGCCTTCGGAGAACCTTCAACGGGGATGGGTGTAATTATATTACGTCGGGACGTCAATGGGGAATTTGCGGTCGAGCGGCAACGCAAACATTGGCGGTCATATTAAGAGTTCTGTTGTCAACGGTATGCGGAGCGGAGCAGTCTGAATTAGGTCCTTATAAGCGAGTTGATCAACCTAGAAATGCTGCGCGGGAAGGACTAGCTTTATTCGCATGGTAGACAGCAGAACGCCTGAGCAACGGCGCCACATCATGAGATCCGTGAAAACGAAGGACACGGGTCCCGAGCTGTCATTGCGCAGAGCTTTATTCGCGGCAGGTTATCGCTATAGACTTCACCGCAAAGATCTTCCAGGAACTCCCGACATTGTGTTTCCGGGAAGAAAGAAAGTGCTTTTTGTGCATGGATGCTTTTGGCATGGTCACGGCTGTGCAAAAGGTCGTGCGCCAAAATCACGGCTTGAATATTGGGGGCCGAAGCTTGAAGCTAACCGCGCACGAGATGCACGAAATATCGAAAGATTAAAACACATGGGATGGGACGTGTGCACAGTCTGGCAGTGCGAATTGGCTGATGCCGTTGCAGTCGTGCATCGACTGAGGGCATTTATCGAAACAACCGAAAATTCGTTCCACAATCCGGATTTGCCTCGGTAGGGTCTTTTTATGACGAATCGAAATTCAGCCACGGCGGGGAACTCGCGCCCCGTTGCTATAGATTTATTTGCCGGCGCAGGAGGGATGAGCCTTGGTTTTGAGCAGGCTGGCTTCGATGTCGCGGCCGCGGTTGAAGTGGACCCAATTCACTGTGCCGTTCACAAGTTCAATTTTCCGGATACAGTGGTAATCCCGCAATCTGTGTCGTCGCTTTCAGGAAAAAGAATTAGAGATTTGGCAGGCTTGGGAGACCGGGATGTTGACTGTGTTTTTGGAGGCCCCCCTTGCCAAGGGTTTTCATTGATGGGTCAAAGAGTACTCGACGACCCTAGAAATAGCCTCGTGATGGACTTTGTCCGTTTGGTTTCCGAACTGAACGCAAAAACGTTCGTATTCGAGAATGTAAAAGGTCTCACCGTCGGTAAACAACGCGCATTTCTTGATGAGTTAGTGGAGGCATTCGCCGCCAAAGGCTATCAAGTTCGGCTTCCTTGGCGCGTTCTCGACGCGGCCAACTACGGCGTTCCTCAGCATCGGGAGAGGCTAATCTTGTTCGGTTCTAGGATCGGTCACAAGGTGCCCGATTATCCTTTAGCTGTTTCCAATCCTGCAAGCGGCAAGCGATACATACCGGGATTACGATTAGGGCCTTCATGTGAACAGGCGATCGGCGATGTGCCTGATGCTGAGAATTTTGATGTGCTAACGCTAACAGATGCAGTTCCAAGCTATTCATTCAAGGAGCCATCTGACTACGCAGCCGAAATGCGGTGCCTAACAAATGATTCCTGGCATTATTCTTATGTACGTAAATGGAATCCGTCGCTTCTGACGTCGAGCGCACGAACCGTCCATACGGATATCTCCAAACGTCGATTTTCGGAGACCGAACCGGGCACTGTGGAGCCCATTAGTCGATTCTTCAAACTTTCGCCGGTTGGAATATCGAATACCCTGAGGGCCGGCACAGATGGTGCGCGGGGCGCGTTTACAAGTCCGCGCCCCATTCACTACAAGTTCGCCCGGTGCGTAACGGTACGTGAAATGGCACGTCTTCACGGATTTCCGGATTGGTTTCGACTTCACGCAACGAAGTGGCATGGCGCAAGGCAAATCGGAAATTCTGTTCCGCCGCCCCTTGCCAGGCATGTCGCTTCGAGCGTCGTTTCCGCTCTTGGAGTTGTGCCGGTCCGCCCTTCTAAGGTGTTGACGTTAGGCGATGAGCAACTCCTCTATATGGAACTTTCAAGTGCAGCTAAGTACTTTGGCGTCGAGAAGCCTAACTCGAAGCGAAATATGAAAAGCGGTGCAAAGAAACGGAAGCAATCGGAAATTGAAGCTGCGCACGCCCATCTGAGGGTCACAAATGCCAAATGATAAGCGATCTGCAGGTGAACATAACGATGGCGTAGACGCTAAAAACTCGAAGAAAAACGAAAGCGTTTACCGAGAAATCATACAAGAAATTTTCTTTCGCAATTATCGAGCCGGTATGCTGGAATTCGAGTTTGATCGGGAGGAAATTGCTGAAACTGCGGACCGTCTCGGTGTTGCGCGACCAAAGAACCTTGGTGACGTGATTTATAGCTATCGCTATCGCAAGCTGCTCCCTCCTCGTATCCTAGAGACCGAGCCCCTGGGATCGTATTGGCTAATACTTGGGGCTGGTGACGCAAAATACAGATTTCGACTCAGTCGGCTACGTCACATAGAGCCTACACCGGGGCTTCTTGTCAGGAAGATTCCAGATGCGACACCTGAAATTATTGGGCAATATGCTCTCACGGACGAGCAGGCACTTTTAGCGAAAGTTAGATACAATCGGTTGATTGATATCTTTCTCGGGATAACATCTTACAGTCTACAAAATCACTTGAGAACAAAAATACAAAATTACGGACAAATTGAAATCGATGAGCTTTACGTTGGGCTGGATAGCAATGGATCTCAGTATATAATTCCTGTTCAAGCAAAGGGAGGGTCCGACAAACTCGGTGTTATCCAAACAATCCAGGATGTGACCTTTTGCCAGACGCAGGTGCGGTATGAGCGATGCATTCCACGGGCAGTGTCTGCCCAATTTATGGGGGACAATGTAATCGGTATGTTCGAGCTTACTTTTGACGGCGACGAAGTATCGCTTGTCAATGAGCGGCACTACAAGCTGGTTCCCGCCCAGGATATCGGTGCACGCGACCTCGATGTCTATAGGCGGGGATAATTAGCCTACGCCCAATATTTCACCTCTGGGACTCAGCTGGCTAGCCCTCAAACGGTCCCATCCACAATTACCAGCGGTCGCCCTTGCGTGCAGGCTTCTATCCGGGCGTGGACCTTGTAGACCTCGGCCAGCATCGCCGGCGTGATGACCTCGGCTGTCGGGCCGTCGGCCACCAGATGGCCGTTGGAGACGATCATGGTGTGGTCGCAGTAGCGCATGGCGTGGTTGAGATCGTGAAGCGCGATCAGCACGGCCATGCCGCTTTTGCGGGCAAGACGGTGCATATATTCCAGCACCTCGATCTGGCGGAAGAGATCGAGCGCCGAGGTCGGCTCATCCATCAGGAGGATCTTCGGCTTGCGCACCAGCGCCTGGGCAATCGCCACCAGCTGGCGCTGGCCGCCCGACAGGGCACCCAGATCGCGGAAGGCCAGATCGGCAATGCCGAGCGAGGCCAGAATGCCGTCGATTTCGGCCAGTTCATCGTCGCCAACGCGCCAGCTGCCGCCCTGCTTGGCGGCCAGAAGCACGCTTTCGTAAACGGTCAGAACCGCATTCGCGCCGGTATCCTGGGGCATGTAACAGATGGCGTTGGAGGTCGCCTCCGTGCCCGACACATGGACAACGCCATCGCCCGACAACAGGCCTGCAATGCGCTTGAACAATGTCGACTTGCCAGCCGCATTGGGGCCGATGATGGCGGTCAGTGCGCCGCCATGGATGGCACCGGTGGTGATGTCGGAGAAGATCGTGGTGCGGCCATAGCGGGCACCGATCTTGTCGAGGGAGAGGGCTACCATGCGCGCCGCCTGTTGGTGAAGATGAGCGAGAAGAAGAAGGGGACGCCGACCAGAGCCGTGATCACGCCGATCGGCAGGATTGCGCCGGGGATCAGCATTTTCGACACCACCGAGGTGGCCGACAGCATCAATGCGCCGCAGATGGCAGAGCCCGCCATGAAGAAGCGTTGATCCTCGCCCACCACCATGCGCGCGATATGCGGGCCGACCAGGCCGATAAAGCCGATCGTGCCGACAAAGGAGACCGGGATGGCCGCCAGGAGGCTGACCAAAAGCATGGTCTCCAGCCGAAGCCGCTTGACATTGACGCCGAAGGAGGCGGCCTTGTCGTCACCCAGGCGAAGCGCCGTCAGCGCCCAGGCATTGCGGGCAAAGAGCGGCAGAACGACAACGAGGATTGCACCGGTGACCGCAACCTTGCCCCAGGTGGCTTTGGTCAGCGAGCCCATGGTCCAGAACACCACGGCGGCCAGCGCCTGTTCGGACGCCAGATATTCCAGCAGCGACAAAAGCGCGTGGAAGGTGAAGACCAGGGCAATGCCGAGCAGCACGATGGTCTCCACCGTCACCCCGCGCAGCGTCGACACACCGTAGATGAACAGCGATGCCCCCATGGCCATCAGGAAGGCATTGATCGGGATCATGTACTGGGTCGCACTGGGATAGATCGCAACGCCGGTGACGAGGCCGAGCGCCGCGCCAAAGCTGGCGGCCGCCGAAATGCCCAGCGTAAACGGGCTTGCCAGCGGATTGGCGAGAATGGTCTGCATCTGCGCGCCGGCCAGCGACAGACAGGCACCGACGGTCACCGCCATCATGGCAATCGGCATGCGGATATCCCAGATCACCACCCGCAGCTGCACATCGGCTGTGGAGGGTGAAAACACGGCCGAAAGCACCTGGGCCAGCGAATAGCGCGCCGGTCCAAGCGCCATGTCGGCGGCAACGGACACAAGCAGGCAGACAAACAGGATCGCCAGAATGGCGATCTTGCGGCCCGCCAGCGCCCGGTAACGGTTGCCCGTTTCCAGCGGTGTGGCGGTGGCGCTGTCGTGTTCGGTGAGCGCTGCCATCAGTTGCTCTCCGTGGTCAGCGAGACGAAGTAACCGGTCTTGTAGGGCACCGGCAGGAATGTGTCGTGCAACTCGCGGAAGGTCTCTTCCGGGTCGAGATCGGCAAACAGATCCGGATGGAACCACTTGGCGAATTGCTGTACGGCGACGAAGTCATAGGGCGTGCCATAAAACTGATGCCAGATCGCATGGGCCTTGCCGGCCTTGACTGCGGGAAGGGCATTGAAGGGACGCCGCTCCATCAGCGCCTGCAGCTGCGCGCGTGCGGTATTGAGATCGGCGCCGGGGCCAATGCTGACGAACTTGTTGACATCCGATTGCCGGCTCCAGTTGGCACCGGTCACCACCACGATATCCGGGTTGGAGACAATCAGCTGTTCGGCATTCAGTTCGCCGGAGAACTTGTCGAAGAAATCCGAGCCGATATTGTGACCGCCGCCGAGCGCGATCATCTTGCCGAAATTGACCGGGCCGAAGGTCTGGCAGCACACCTCGTCGCCGACAATGCCGGGGGCGCGCTCGATATAGACCCTGGGCTCGCGCATACCGGGATGCGCGGCCAGAACATCGGCCACGCGGGCCAGTTGCTGGCGGCGATAGGCGATCAGCTCATCGGCTGTCTTCTCGTTGCCGAACAGCTTGCCCAGCACCGAAATGGAGTTTTCCATATTGGCGTCGGGATCGACGCGGAAATCGATATAGACGAGCTTGGCACCCACGGCGGCCAGCTTTTCTTCCAGCCCGCTTTCTTCGGCGGCCTTTTGCGATTCCAGGTTCAGCGTCATCACATCGGGTTTCAGCGCAATCGCCGCTTCCACGCTGAAGGTGCCATTGCCGACATAGCCGAAGCGCGGCAGATCAGCGATCTGGGGAAAGACCTCCAGGTAATTGCGGTAGGTGTCGAGATCCTTGGTCATCAGATCGTCGCGCCAGCCGACAATGGTGTCGAAGGCGTGCTTGCCGGCAAGGGCGGAAATAACGCTCACCTGCCGGGCTTCCCCCACGAGAACACGCTTGGCCGGCATGTCGATATCGACAGTGCGGCCTGCGGCATCGGTGATCTGTTCGGCCAGAGCGGGCGTTGCCAGAAGCGCCAAAAGGGCGGCGAGTTTTGCAAGCGTCTTAACGGTCAGCATGGGCGTCCTCGAATAAAGAAAGCCGGCGACCGAAGCCGCCGGGGTATGGACTGAAAAAAATCGAGCGATCAGGAGCCGCTTTTCAGCGAGGCGAAATAGCCGGGATGGTAGTCGACCGGCAGGAAACGCTCATGCAATTCGCGGAAGGTGGCATCGGGATCGAGATCGGCAAACAGGTCCGGATGCAGCCACTTGGCGATCTGCTGAACGGCCACGAACTGGTAGGGGCTGTTGTAGAACTGGTGCCAGATGGCATGCACATTGCCGTCCTTGACTGCCTTGATGCCGGTAAAGGCAGGCCGTTCCATCAGGGCTGCGAGCTTCTTTTCAGCCGTTGCCGGATCGGCACCGGGACCGACGCCCACCCAATTGCCGCCGGGGACATAAAGCTCCCAGTTGGCACCGGTGATGATCACCTGATCGGGGTCGGAGGCAATGATCTGCTCCGGGTTAACCGTGCCGAAGGTGCCGGGAATGAAGTCCTTGGCCATGTTGATGCCACCGGCAAGCTCGACCATCTTGCCGAAATTCTCGTTGCCGAAAGACATGCAGCAATCATCGGAATAGCCACCGGCGCGCTCCATGAACACGACGGGCTTCTTGACGTCTGCATGCTTGGCCAGAACGTCGGTCACCCGGGCAATCTGTGCGTCGTGGAATGTCACGAATTCCTCGGCGCGATCTTCCTTGCCGAACAACTGGCCGATAATGCGCATCGACTCATCGGTATGTTCCATCGGCTTTTCGCGGAAGTCGATATAGACGAGCGGAATGCCGACCTTGGCGAGCTTTTCGATATAGCCCGATTCTTCCGTCGCCGCCTTGGCTTCGGTGTTCATGATGATCACATCGGGCTTCAGGGCGACGGCCTGCTCGATGTCGAATGTACCGTCCTTCATGCCGCCGAAGGTCGGGATGTCGGCCATCTCCGGGAACTTCTTCAGATAGATGTTATAGCCGTCGAGATCGGCTTTCTGGAAGTCGTTACGCCAGCCGACCACGCGGCCAAAGGGATTGTCGGTGTCCAGCGCTGCGGTGAAATAGATCTGACGTCCTTCGCCCAGGATGACGCGCTTTACCGGCGTATTGACCTCGACCTTGCGGCCGGCAATATCGGTAATGGTGACCATGTCGGCCAGGGCCAGGCCTGGAACAAGCGCGAGCGAAAGCGTGGCGGCGCGAGCCACCATCTTGAAATGGAACATCAATATTTCTCCTGTGGGAGCTTCGGATTTTGGCGAATTATGATTTTATGACTTTCGCAGTCAAGAAATATCTTTTAGAAACTTTCCAATCTTGTTCATCTTTCGACGGAACGCACCCATGACGACGCACGCGACCCCTTCCGCATCCCTTTCAAATCTCGGCCTTCGCGATGAAATCAAGGCCTATTGGTCCAGGCGTGCCGAAACCTTCGACACCCAGCCGGGACACGAGATTTTCTCGGAAGAGGAACGCCGGGCCTGGCATGCGCTGCTTGAGAAACATCTGGGGCGGGGCGAGGGGCGCGCGGCGCTGGATCTGGCCTGCGGTACTGCGGTTGTCAGCCATTTGCTCGACGATCTGGGCTTCAAGGTCACCGGCATGGACTGGTCCGAACCCATGCTCGATCGCGCGCGCGCCAAGGCGAAGAACCGCGGACGGACGATCCGTTTTTATCTGGGCGATGCCGAAAACACCATGGAACCGGATGAAAGCTATGACGTGATCACCAACCGCCATCTGGTCTGGACCCTCGTCGATCCCTCCGCTGCCTTTCGCGAATGGCACCGGCTTTTGAAGTCCGGCGGCAAGCTGCTGGTGGTCGACGGCGATTTCGTCAATCCCGGCCCGGTGGCCAGGATTTCGCGCACGCTGTCTGAGCTTTTGAAACGCCTGGGCCTTGGCCCCAAATCCGTCGAGAACGGTCCGATCGCGGGCGACATGGCCGCCACCCATGCCTCGATCCTGTCGCGCGTGCATTTCTGCGATGGCGCGCGCGCCGAAGCGGTTATGGCGCTGTTGAATGAGGCAGGTTTCTCAAAGGTCACGCTGGATCGGGACATGCGCGCCATTCACCGCACCCAGCGCCGGAACTTCTCGTTCCTCAAGGGCCTCGAACGCGCCACCCAGCACCGCTACGCCATCTGCGCCGAGAAATAGGTTAGCTATACCGGCTTGGCGCAGATCATCGTTGCCGGGATCTCGAAGGTCCAGCAAATGCCTTCCGGCAGATATTCGCATTGCGCCGTGCCATGCAGGCTGGAGACGGTCGACTGGATGAGGACGGAGCCAAAGCCTTTCTCATCCGGTTCCTTGGGCGGCGGGCCGCCGGCTTCCTGCCAGGTGATCCGGATCCACTCCTTGCCGTCTTCAGACCGAAAGCCGTGCCAGCGCAAATCCAGCTGACCGTCCGGCGTCGACAGCGCACCGTATTTCATCGCATTGGTGGCAAGCTCGTGCAGCAGCATGCCCACTTCCTTGACGCAGTCGTCATCGACATCGAAATCCTCGCCCTCGGTGTTCAGCCGCGCGCCGGGTTCGAGGAAACTGTCGAGCTGTACGGTAATCAGCTTGGAGAAGGTCGGGCTTGACGCGCGATTGCCGGTCAAAAGATCCAGCGACTGGGCAAAGGACCCCATGCGGCCGGTGATCGATTTGACGAAAGCGTCGCGATCCTGCGTGTGCCTTGCCGTCTGGCGCACCAGTGCCTGCGCCACCAGAATGACATTCTTGGTGCGATGGGCCATTTCCCGCAACACCACCTGCAGGCGCTCTTCCGCCTGGTTGCGGTCGAACGAGGCCTCGGACATGACCCGCGACACCTGGTCGATTTCGGTCACGCCCGTATAGAGCGGCGGCACGATCTCGCCGCGGCCCACGCCCTCGGCGCGTTCGGAGATCAGGCGGATGGCGCTCTGCAGCTTGCGACCGAAGACCATTGCCGACACGATGGACAGCAGGAAGAAGCCGATGCCGGCGAGAATGAGGTAACGCCATGTGGTGCCAACGGTGCCGATGGCGGTGCTGGACGGTCCCCACACCACGACCTGCCATGGGGTCACGCCGACGCGGGAATAGCCCGTCATCATATCGGCAGCGGGAAGCTCTTCGCCCGTCATGCTGACGGTTTTGGCCTCCTCCAGAAGCTCGGCCGGGAAGGGCTCGCCGGTATCCTTGCCATTGGGCGAAGTGACAATGTCATTGTCGCCGTCGATCAGTGCATAGCTCCATTCGGGCGGCAGCGGGCGGTCGCCGATCAGGCTGCCAAGCAAGGGCGCATCCTGCGTCAGGATCAGAGCCAGTTCGTCGTCGCGCACGCCCGGCGCATCGACCATTTTCATGACATTATAGACGAAGCGTCCGCTGGTGCGGCCTTTGAAGACGTCGGATATATAGGGGCGTCCGGATTTGACGGATTCTTCGATCGATTCCAGATTGCCGGTCAGGCCCAGTTTTTCGCCGTAATCGACGCGGGTGTTGAGCAATTGCTGGCCTTGGCGGTTGACCACCAGCATATACCAGCCGCTGCGCACCAGCGCCGCCTTGGCGCGGCTGTGAAAGCGCCCGAAGTCGCGGCTGCGCAGTTCCGGAGAGGTTTCCAGAACCAGAAGCGTCGTCACCATGTCGTGCAACTGGCGGTCCACCAGCCGGGCAATGGCCTCCGCTTCGCCGGTGGTGCGCTGTCTGACCGATTCCAGTTCGCCGCTGCGCAATTCGCCAACGATCAGGACCGAAAAAATGGTAAGCGGCAGCGTGGTCAAAAGCGCCAGGCCGACCATATAGGCGCGCACGCCGGCCGTCAGCGAACGCCACCGCACCAGAAGATGGTTCACAAACCGCATCACCGCTCAAACCATCCAAACTGCATTCATGCCCCAATCGTTACAGCCAAGAATGAGCAGCGAAAAGAGAGAATCGCGGCTCATGCAAAAAAATAAGGCTAATCGATTAGAAGGGCAGTGCGGCAGAAATCAGTCAGGGGGCGGAGGGGTGAATCCGGTTCTGTGTCTAGTTGCCGACCTTCTTGTTTCCGGCAGCACAGACCACGCGCACATCATATACATAGCTGTCGCGCTGGTGGTCGGTATTGTTCATGTTCCAGCCTTTGGCAGCCTTGTTCTTGCGTGAAGCCACCGCGTCGAGCTCGAAATAGGCGCGCGCCACGGCCTCCTGTGGTTGGCTGAGCACCTGCTGTTTGGTCATGCCCTCACTCATCAGCTTCTGCAGTTTCTGGTCGCACTTGGTCTTGGGGTTGGAGCCAAACCATTGAATCTTGCCCATGGGAATGACCGGATTGAAGTTGATGGAGACCGTGCGTTTGCTGCCTGAGCCGATGTCTCGATTCGTGAATATCTGATGCCAGTAACCGCCGTCGTGCTCGAAATACCGCACGGGATCGACGACACCCAGTTTCATGGCGACGATACGCTCGCCGCTGGTCGCGCGGGCATAAAGACTGAACATGAACGTGTGGCTTTTGGACTTGATGCTGGTGTAACCGCCCATTTTTGCCGAAACTTCAATTGGCGCGTGATCGATTCCGTCCTTTTTGACTTCGACTTTCTCGAGCCAATCCTTGGCGAATGCCTGGCATGGCGGCATGAGCCCGGTCGCCAGAAGGGCCGCGGCGAGAACGAGGGGGGATGTGATTCTGTTTCTGTGCATGTTGTTCCCTTTCGGTTTCTATTGGGCTGCGCGTTGAATCATGATGCGACCGGATGCTGGCTGAGCTGCCATTTCGTCTGGCCTTCACCAAAAGATATGCCCGCAGCACCTGTCCGCGCGGCAGGGCGTGCTGCGAAATGACCGTACAAGATGGCCACGAAGGGCATTCGGCCTGTTCTCTCGCCGCTCTTTTTCAAAGGGGCAGGCTCAAATGCCCGATAGGTCGAAGGCTTCGTGCGATGTTCTGAAACGGTGATGCCCAAAACGGTCAGAAACCACCCGATATCAAACTGGAGCGATACGTATCCATCGCGGCGCCATGACGGTCTTCGTCGAGCAGCGTGCCGCTGCCAAAGCTGATACGCAGGCCTGCCGTTATTCTTTGAAACTCTTGATCGTTGCCGCCGGCAGATACGTTTTCATAGTGATAGCGGGCAAACACGGTATAGGGAGTATCGTCAAATCGATAATTTGCCTGGGCCGCGGCGTAAAACACGTCGATCGGGAGTGGATCGTAGTCGCGATAGGCGATCTCCGTGTCGAAGCGTAAATTGGGCGTGGCGAAATAACGGGCGACGCCGCGCGCGCCCAGGAAGTCGACGGAATTGCCTTGTATGTCGAACTGCCCATATTCTGCCTGTCCGAAGAGTGTGACCTGATCGAGGTAGACCTGGAATTGCGGCCCGCCTGAATATACCGTCCAGTCGACTGTCTCGATGTCGGTCCTGTTGACGGAAACGAAGATGCCGGCGGCAAAAGAGGACGGGTCGCGCCAGAACAGATGCGCGGTGCCGCCATATTGGGTATAGCCTGCTCCATCGGCGGCAAGGCGATCGACGACAAAGTCGCCCTGAACGTTCCAGTTGCCCTCGATGTTACAATTGGCGCGGGTGGCACCCCCATAGGTGTGAACGTCACCAAGGTTGCCGATATTGAACGAATAGAGTCTGCCGATATAGGCTTCGGCATGGCCAGAGCAGGCATTGTGCGTGACTGTCGGTTCCGTATCGGCAGCGAAAGCGGTTGTGGCCAGCATCGAGAAAGCCGCACTGAGAATGTATCTTGTCATGGGTCGTCTTGCCTCTTGCTTGCCTGCGCAGAACTTCTGTTGCGCTTGAAATCTCGAAAATCGCTTTGAAATGCCTCGGGTCTTTGCCGTGACACGGCTGGATCCAGGGATCGGATGCGTCGATGGCATCCGCCAAATCGCGCCCCGTTTGCGCGAAACTTGCGAATGTATTCAGATTTCTAGGAGACCATGATCGAGCTGACCACAGGATAACGCATGTCAAGAATGACAAATGCATAGCAAAAACGGAACAATTGTTACCGTGCGGACAGTTTTTGCTTTATATTGAATTGATTGGTTGTTCATTATTACTTGTTTTATTCGTTGGGCGGTGCATTTTGATAGAGTGGTTACAGGAACCTCCGGCCGCTGTGTGGATGAGCAACAACAAGACGGTGACTGTCGAGACAGTCGCGAGGACGGTGACCGCCCGTTTGGGGCAATTCTCCGACAGCAAGATGTTCTGGGTCGATGGCAGCGTCGATGTGCGCCAACCCTGCGTGATGGAGCCGAGGATGCCGACGGAAGTCGTGCAGCCCCTGATTTTCATTCCGCTGACATTCCAGGGGCAAGGGCGCATCATTATTCCGGACCTCGGTCCCGAGCCCTATGATGCCAGTCGAGCGCCCCGGGCCTTGCGGTTGGTGCCGGGGGCACCGCTCTACGATTTTACCGAGCCGACGCTGAACCGGTCTTTCGTTCCATTCGTTGCGGTCCAGACAATGGCAAACTGGTTTGGTGGACGTTTGCCCAAGGCGATGCTGCCGTTTACGGCAGATACGATCGACAAGAGCTTGCAGGCGCCCATCCTCAACGCGAGCCTCATGCACATGCTCGCCCTGCAGGTGGATAAATACGAAGACCCTATGCGGTCATTGGCCTTCGAGAGCCTGGCGATCCAGATGGTCACCCTGTTCCTGCACGAGCTTTGTGGCGCAGACGCGCAATATAGCAGCGTTACCTCGAATGAAGTCAGGTGCGCGAAGGAGGCGCATGAGCGTCTTTTGCAGAATCTTCAACTGCCGCCGACAACAACGGAACTGGCCGAAACGGCTGGCATGAGCGAACGTCGACTGGATCATGTGTTTCAGGAACTCTTCGGCGCCAGCATTTTCAAGACGCTGGGCAATGCCCGCCTCGATCATGCCTACCAGGCGCTGCAGACCAGCCAGATCTCCGTCAAGGAGCTGTCCTTCCGCTTGGGCTACAAGCATGCCTCCAGTTTCAGCCGCGCCTTCTATCTGCGCTTTGGCAAATATCCAGCGCAGATCAGGGCAGTCTGAAGCGCGCTCTTGGGCAAGCCCGCATATCGTTAACGCCCGATATCCTCATCGCCAGACCGGGGCGGACGCGAGTGCGGATGCGGCAGAAACACTCAGGCGCCGTCCGAGAGCCAGCGGTGCCAGTCGTCCACGCTGCCGTTGAAGACATTGAGGTCGATGCGTTCGTCGACGCCCTGCGACAGGCCGGAACCGGAATATTGCCACAGCACCCAGCGCCGGTCGGGATAGACCTTGGAGGGGTGGGCCGCCACCGAGCGCAGCCAGAAGGGGTGGCTCTTGAACGCCCCCTGGAGATTGTCGGCGTAGAAATCGGGCGAGGTGTAGATCACCGGACGCTTGCCGTAATGGCGCTCCAGCCGGTCCATGAACACCCGCATCTTTTCCAGAACCGTGGCGCGGTCCGGCCGCTTCTTGCAGCTCGACTGGTGGTTCCATTCCACATCGATTACCGGCGGCAGGGCATTGGCCTCGCGCGGCACGTTCTGAATGAACCAGTCGGCCTGCGAGCTTGCCGTGCGGCACCAGTAGAAGAAATGATAGGCCCCGTGGCGCACGCCGGCGTCCTTGGCGCCGCGCCAGTTGGTCTTGAACATCGGATCGAGATGATCGCCGCCATCGGTGGCCTTGATATAGACGAAATTGGCACCCTGGCGGCGCAGCGTATGCCAGTCGATATCGCCCTGCCAGCGCGATACATCGACCCCGTGCACGGCAAGCTTGGAGGGCGACTTCTTGCCGAAATTGATCGGCTTGGCATCGCTGAAACGCTGGCTGTAGACCCTGGGCCGGCCAAGCGAGCGACCCTCGGGCCGCTCCAGCGGAACGGCAATCGCGCCCGGTGCGATCGCAGCCTCGAACACCTGGACATCCGCCCCCGAGCCGGCAAAGGCAAGCTCGGTTGGATGCGGTGCGTCTTCGACCGATGGGCTCTCATCGCTTGCCGCAAGCCGCTCGCCTGTCTGCAAAGTCCCGGCAACCGGTGCCGAGGGAATGGGGGCGGACGGCGAAATAGACCCGGTGGTCTCCCTGGACGTGACGGAAAGCACCGATTCCGGACCGGCGCTGGAGGTGCAGCCGGACAGGAACACAAGGGCTATAACAGCCGTGATGACAGAAGAACGCATCGTTTCCCTAACGCAGTACAGGCCGCACCCCGACGGGCCGCCGGTCAGCGCGGAAAAGGAAATTCCTAACAAGACATTACCGGTAAAAGATAAATAGAATTTTAACGAAGGCAGAAAGGGCCGCTCGTTCGCCTCCCCGATGCAGGGGGGGGAGGGAGGGAAAGAAATGCCGGGGCAGACCGCCAGTTCGCTGATCTGAAACGGCTCCCCGACCGCCACGGACCGGCCACAAAAAAGCCCCCGCCAGCGAAAACCGGCGGGGGCTTGGCTGTCTGTGTCTAATCACGCCTTCAGCGCAGCGACAATGGCATCCGGGGTGATCGGCAGGTGGCGCATTCTGACGCCGACGGCCTCGAAGATGGCGTTGCCGATGGCGGGCGCAATTGGCGTGGTGCCGGGTTCGCCAAGTCCGACGGGGGCTTCCTTGCTATCGACCAGTTCGACGGTCAGGTCAGGCGTGTCGATCATGCGAAGCGGGGTATAGGCGTCCAGATTGCGATCGCGCACATTGCCGTCTTCGAATTCGGTGCCTTCGTAAAGCGCCATCGAAAGGCCCCAGAGCGCAGCACCCTCGCACTGCGCCTTTGCACCATCCGGATCGACCGCAATGCCGCAATCCACCACGAGCCAGATCTTCTGCACATCCACATGGCCGGTCTCGCGGTCCACATGCAGCTTGACGGCGGCCGCCACCCAGGTGGGCATGGATCGCGACTGGCCGTAGGTGGTGGCAATGCCGATGGCGGTATCGGCCTCGAGCTCGGTCTTGCCATAGCCGGAAAGCTCGGCCACCCGCGACAATACATTCGCCTGACGCGATGCGCCGCCAACGGCAACTGGCGCGGAGCCGGCATTGCGGCCTTCCGCTTTCAGGTGATCGAGACGAAATTGCACCGGGTCCTTGCCCGCTTGCAGTGCGGCCTCATGCATGAAGCTTTCCAGACCCCAGTTGACCCAGCCGGGTGAAACCGAACGCAGCCAGCCGGGCCGGAATGTGGCTTCGGCCAGATCGTTGGAAATGATGCGCGCGCGCTGGGCACCCACGTCATACCAGTGATCGGCACCGTCGCTGGCGAAAGGATCGTAAGGCTCGCCATTGACACCCTTGGGCATGAAGCCCGGGATCATGACCTTGGTTGGCCAGCCCGATGCCCAGGCGGAATCCATGGCGATCACAGTCTTGTTCTCGTCATAGGCCATCCGCAGCTTTTGCACCGAGGGCGAACGTGGGCTGTCGAAGATGGCGTCGTCCGGTCTGGTCATCACCATCTTGACCGGCTTGCCACCCAGCGCCTTGGAGGCCAGCGCCACCGGCACGGCATAATCGCCATTGAGCCTGCGGCCAAAGCCACCGCCCAGAAGATAGGTGCGCATGACCACGCCGTTTTCATCGACGCCCAGTGCCTTTTGCAACCAGGGCAGAACGAGCGACTGCCACTGGTTGCCTGTATGGATTTCCCAGATGCCGTCTTCATTCTGGAAAGCCAGAGCATTGAGCGGTTCCAGCTGGAAATGCAGCACCGTGGAGGTGGTATATTCCGATTCCAGCGTCTCGGCGGCTTTGGCAAAGACCGGATCGACATCGTGGTTGCCGGTGTCGAGCAGCGAACCGACACTCTCATCGGCAATCAGCTTGCGGGCATGGTCCTGGATCTCGGCCTCGCTCACCTTGGCGGTCTTGCCGACGCTCCATTCCACCTTGATTTTGTCGGCAGCCTTTTGCGCTGCCCAATGGCTGTCGGCAATCACCATGGCCCAGCCCTGCGTGGTGCCGGAGGGATCGTCGATCTTGATGGTCTGGCTATAGCCCTTGACCGATTTTGCATCGCTGTCGTCGATGCTGGTGATTTCGGAGCCATAGCGGGTCGGCGGCATGATCGGCATGGCATGCACCATGCCATCGACCTTGGCATCGATGCCGAAGATTGCCTGACCGGTGGTCTTGCCGGCAATGTCGAGTGCCTTGACCTGTTTGCCGACCATGGTCAGTTCGGACACCGGCTTGAGTGGCAGGGCCTTCAGCTCGTCCTCGCTGAACGAACGGCTGATGCCGTCGCCCACCAGTTCGCCAAAGCCTGCCGTCTTGCCGCCACCGGAGACAATGCCGTTGGAGACAGTGATCTCGGAGACGTCGATGCCCCACATCTGCGCTGCCTTTTCGCTGAGCGCCACACGCCCGGCGGCACCCGCCTGACGGTAGATCGGCCAGCTCTGCGACACCGACCAACTGCCGCCGGTGACCATCAGGCCCCATTTGGCAGCGGAATCGACGTGGTCGATATGCACATCGTCCCAGTTGGCACCGAGCTCGTCGGCCAGGATGCGGGCAATCGCGGTGCCGACATGCTGGCCCATTTCGGCGCGGATGATGTTGACATTGACGCGGCCTTCGCTGTCGATCCAGTACCAGATCGCCGGCTCATAGCGCGCTCCAACGGCCTCGATGGGGGAGCCGTCGGCAGCCTCCGGGTTCATCGCGGCAGCGCCCATGCGGGGAAAGCCGAACAGTGCGCCGGTTGCGCACATGGACACCAGGAAGCCACGGCGGCTGAGCTCGACGCCGTCGCGCTTGCGAAGGGCAACTCTTGGATCATCAGCCATTGGACATGTCTCCTCTCATGGCCGCTGCGGCTTCGCGCACGGCGGCGCGAATGCGCACATAGGTCATGCAACGACAGAGATTGCCGGTCATCACGGCATCGATATCGTCGTCGCTGGGGTCGGGAATATCCTTCAGGAAGGCCGCCGCCTGCATGATCTGGCCGGACTGGCAGTAACCGCATTGCGGCACAGCCAGATCGCGCCAGACCTGCTGGATCGGGTGATTGCCGTTTTCGTCCAGTCCCTCGATCGTGGTGATCTCGGTGCCGGCGACATCCTGAACGGCAGTGATGCAGGAGCGTGTTGCCCGTCCCCCCACATGCACGGTGCAGGCACCGCACATGCCGATGCCGCAGCCGAATTTGGTGCCGGTCAGTCCGGCCTCGTCACGGATGACCCACAAAAGCGGTGTATCCGGCTCGGCCTCGACCTGCACTTGACGTCCGTTGATTGTGAACTCGATCATGGTCATGTCCTTGTCAGTGGGTCTCGGCCTGGGCACGGATATCGGCGACCTTCTTTGGAAGGTCGTTCCATGCGGGCAGATCGGCGCGCTTGTCGCGCAGGTAAGCGGCAATCGCCGCCACTTCGTCATCGGAAAGTGCCGTTCGGAAGGCCGGCATCACAACACCCTTTGTGCCGTTTTCCGCGCTCACGCCATCCAGCATGACATGGATCAGGTTGTCGGGCTGGTCGAGACGCGTTGCCGAATTGATGGCGAGATCGGGACGCCCTTCCTGCACGCTTTCGGCATTGTAATGGCAGGCGGCACAGGCGGTGGCATAGAGCCGCTCGCCCAGATCCTTGCGATAGGTCGGGTCGGGACGACCGGCCTCCAGGCTTGCCTTGACCACCGGATTGTCAGCCGGATCGGTATCCGGGTTTCCAGCCACATCGGCGAGATAGGTGCCGATGGCTTTGAGGTCGCTGTCCGGCAGTTCGCGCAGACCCGCATGGACGACCGGACCCATGGGACCGGCAGCAATGCCGTGATAGGTTCCGGCACCGGTTTCAAGGTATTTCGTATATTCGGATGCGGTCCAGCGGACGGCGGATGGATTGGCCGAGGTCAGCGCTGGCGCAATCCAGTTGTCGATGGCAGCACCGGCATATTGCTCGCTTGCGATTTCCGCGCCAACGGCATTGCGTGGCGTGTGGCAGGCGCCGCAATGGGCAATTCCTTCGGCGAGATAGGCGCCGCGGTTCCATTCATCCGACTTCGCCGTATCCGGCTCATAGCGTCCGAAATCGACAAACAGCAGCTTCCAGCCAGCCTGCAGGAAGCGGATATTGAGCGGGAAGGGTATGCTGTTCTCCTTGGTCGCCTCGTTGACCGGCTTCACCTCGCTCATCAGATAGGCATAGATCGCGTCGACATCGTCGTCGCCCATCTTGGTGAAGTGATCGTAGGGGAAGGCCGGGAAGAGATGGGAACCGTTGCGGTCCACACCCTCATGCATGGAGCGGCGGAAGGCCTCCGGCGACCAGCTGCCGATACCGGTATCGGCATCGGGTGTAATATTGGATGCGTAGATCGTGCCAAAACCGGTCGCGATAGGGTAATTTCCGGCAAAGGGTTCACCACCCTTTGCCGTATGACAGTTGGCACAATAGCCGGCTGCCGTCAGCACGCGCCCCTTTTCGATCGTGGCAGCGTCGAAGCTCGGGCGCTCGCTGGCACTCATGGCGGGTATGGCGCCGTGATAGGCATAGATGCCGAAGCCGGCAACGGCGACGACCCCTACGGCGACAACGGTCAGGAAGACGGATTTTATGGATGGCAAGGATCTGGTCCCCAGCTTGCTATGAAATAACGTAATCATAGAAGGATAGAGCAGATGGGGAGTGTATCAATACGTCCTAAAAAAGATATTTATTAAACCGTTGCGCGCGGACAACTGCGAGTGAGTGTTTCAACGGTAAAAAGCCGGCCTCGCGACCAGCTCTTGACCATTCATTGGAAGGGATATGCGAAGCCTGCGTTTGGAACGGCCTTAGAATTCCTGCCAGCCGGCGTCTCCGCCACCGCCACCGCCGCCGGACAGGGAGATGGTGGAGGAAAACAGTTCTTCCAGATTGAGGAAGCAGATCATCGCGCCTTGATGCGACAGGATGCCTTCGGCGAATTTGGCCGACTGGATCGCGGTCTGCGGCACCGGCTGCAGGCTTTCGGCCGGCACGGTCAGGATATCCGACACGCCTTCGACCAGCAGGCCGAGCGTCATGTTGTTGACATCGGTGACGATGATGGCGCTGCGCTCCGACGCGACGGTGCCGGCCATGCCGAGCTTGACCGCCAGATCGATGATCGGGATCACGGTTCCGCGCAGATTGACCACGCCCAGCACCTCGTAAGGCGCATGGGGGAGCGGGGTCACGGGCGTCCATCCGCGAATTTCCCGGATCGAGCGGGTCTTCACGCAGAACGACTGATCGTTGAGCTTGAAGGCGATAAGCTCCAGTGAATCGGATGTGGTGGCCAGTTTTACGTTCACGCAAGGATCCCCGCGACAATGATGAGCAACCCTCGCGTTTTACCGATCAAAGCTGGCGCAAGGCTTATGCAAGCAAAGGCTGAAAAACCGTCGCAAGCCCTCTCGCGGTTGCGACGGTGACCGTGCGGTGGCCAGAGCCTTCCTCGCCTAGCGCCAGCCCAGGGCCGGTGCCACATGCTTCAGGATCGATTCGATCACATGGGCATTGTAATCGACGCCCAGCTGGTTGGGCACGGTCAGAAGCAGCGTATCGGCTTCGGCAATCGCCTCGTCCTTGCGCAATTCCTCGATCAGCCTGTCCGGTTCGGCGGCATAGGAGCGACCGAAGATGGCGCGGGTATTGGCGTCGAGATAACCGATCGAATCCTGATCCTTGCTGCGACCGAAATAGGCAAAGTCACGCTCGTCGGTCAGCGCAAAGATGCTGCGGCTGACGGAGACGCGCGGCGTGCGGCTGTGGCCGGCCTCTGCAAAGGCTTCGCGATAGGCGCGGATCTGCTTGGCCTGCTGGATATGGAAGGCTTCGCCCGTTTCATCGTCCTTCAGCGTCGAGGATTGCAGATTCATGCCGAGCTTGGCGGCCCACACGGCCGTGGCATTGGAGCCGGCACCCCACCAGATGCGATCGCGCAGTCCGTCCGAATACGGTTCCAGTCTCAGCAGGCCCGGAGGATTGGGGAACATCGGGTTCGGATTGGGCCTGGCAAAGCCTTCACCCTTCAGCGCCTCGAAAAAGACTTGCGCATGGCGGCGGCCCATATCGGCATCGCTTTCGCCCTCATTTGGCTGATAGCCGAAATGTCGCCAGCCTTCGATCACCTGTTCCGGTGAGCCGCGCGAGATGCCAAGCTGCAACCGGCCTTTGGAGATGAGGTCGGCAGCGCTTGCGTCTTCCACCATGTAGAGCGGGTTTTCATAGCGCATGTCGATGACGCCGGTGCCGATCTCGATTTTGCTGGTACGTGCGCCAACGGCTGCCAGAAGCGGAAAGGGCGAGGCAAGCTGGCGGGCGAAATGGTGCACGCGGAAATAGGCCCCGTCGGCGCCCAGTTCTTCGGCGGCAACGGCCAGATCGATCGATTGCAAAAGCGTGTCGCCAGCCGAGCGCGTGCCGGATTGCGGGGAGGGCGTCCAATGCCCGAACGACAGAAATCCAATATTTTTCATCAGGTCTCACCCATGTGGGAGGAAAAGAAGGTGACGGCAAAGCAACCGCCGTCTGTTGGGCACAATGTAGAAAGCACCACGCGCCGTTCCAAGCCATGAGATTGTGAACACTGCGTGTCCTTCAGCTGCGGCACGGCAAAGGCGCAAGCGGCCCATCGGCACCGGGCGGAGGAGGAAATATATTCGTATGCGTCTTATTTGCCGGAAACCCCTGACAAACGGCAGGACATCTACAAGTTTCCGCTCTTGAGAAAGGCGATGTTAATACGCCTGTGCCTAATTTAGCGCTGAATTCGGGGATTTGACATGTTGAGTGCGTTCAGGGCGATTTGTATTGCTGTTTTGATGCTGGTACCCGCTATAGCAGTGGCCGGCGGAAATGACTGGGTTGTGGCCAAAGCCACCAGCCAGGTCACCTATTCTCTGGACACAGAGACCTGGACGCCGTTGAAAAGCGGTGAAGTGGTGCCGAATGCGGCGTGGATTTCCACCGGTTCGCGCGGCCGTGTGCAGCTTGTGCGTGGCGTGGAAACCATCGCGTTTCAGCCCAATACCCGCGCTGCCATCGTCACCAAGGGCTTCTTCATTTTCCGCAAGACCGTGGTCACCCAGCAGAAAGGCACGCTCGATCTGGAAATCGAAAAGCGTATCTTGCCGCATACCACGGTGCAGACCCCGCATCTGGCCGCCGTGGTCAAGGGCACGATCTTTCATGTTGCGGTCGGTCGAACCACGGCATCCGTGTCCGTGGATCGCGGTCTGGTCCAGGTTACCTCGTTTGCCAGTCGCCAGCGCGCCAATGTCGGTGCAGGCCAAAGGGCAAGCGTGAATGTCAGGCGCGGCATGTCCGTTGCTGCCCAAGGTGCCGCATCGGCACCCAGCGTGAAAACCGTGTCGGCTGCCGCCGCCGGTCGTGCGGTCGTTAGCACGGATGCCATCGAACAGCTCTCCAGCACCACCTCGACATCTTCCTCGCAAGCTGCAGCCGCCAGCTCCAGCTCCAGCGCCAAGGCAGGCAATGTCAATGAAAACGCCAGCGCCAAGGCATCCTCGGCCAAATCCGGCAACAATGGAAAATCGGCGTCGTCCAGTTCATCGGCAAATTCTGGACAGTCGAACAAGTCCGGCAGTGCCGGCAACAGCGGCAATAGCAATAGCAATAGCAATAGCAGCAGCAGCAACGGCAACAGCGGCAAGGGCAATAACGGCAGGGGTCATGCGCATGGCCATTACAAGAAGAGATAAGTCCGTCATGGCACGTGAACTGCAATGCGGCGGGCATGGTCCCCACCGCGCATGAAGAAGACCGGTGGGCAGAGAGTGGGCACGCATATCGTGAGGATCGCATTGATCCTTTGCGTGTTGCTGATGCCGGTTCTCGGGGCGAACACACGCCTTATCCATCAGATCGATGACGAACTGATTGCCCTGCGGTTTCAGGCTGCACCGCGTGCGGCCTCCGGCAGCATGGTCTTCATTGCCATCGACAAGAAAAGCCTCGACGATATCGGCGTCTGGCCCTGGCCGCGCAGCGTCTATGCCAGTGTCATCGACAAATTGACCGCTGCCGGCGCTGCCGATCTCTTCATCGATGTCGATTTCAGCACGCCATCGTCACCGAGCGAGGACAAACGGCTTGCAAAGGCATTGGCCGATGCCGGCGGTTCCGTGATCCTGCCGGTCTTTCGCCAACTGAAAACAGCCGATGCCGCCTCTGACACGGTCCTCACACGGCCCGTCGCAGAACTGGCGGACAATGCCTGGCTTGCCTTTGCCAATGTGATTGCCGACCCCGATGGCGCGGTGCGGTCCTTCCTGGTGGGCGGTGATGTCGACGGGACCCCCACCCAGTCCGCACCGGTGGTGCTTGCCCGCAGCGATCGGGTGACGGGACCCCTTCCGATCGACTTTTCCATCGATCCGGCGACCGTGCCGACCTACTCGCTGTCGTCCGTCCTGGATGGAAGCGTCGGCGCAAACGAAATCAATGGACGTGCCGTCGTCGTCGGCGCCTATGCCACCGAACTGAAAGATATCTTTCCGGTGCCGGTCTATGGGCTGATGCCTGGACCGATGCTGCATATCATCGCGGCGGAGACCCTGTTGCAGGGCCGGTTGCTCGAGCCCGCACCGCAATTGCAGATCGACCTGTTCCTGGCTGCGATCATTGCCGCGATGGTTCTTCTGTTGCGCAAGCGCCGCCTTGTTCCCGTGATGGCGGTGTCTGTCGTCCTCTTCGTGGTCGGCGAAGCCGGTGCCTATCTGTTGCAGCGTGACAACGACGTGCTGCTCCACACCACCACCTGGTGGACCATGCTGGGCCTCGGCCTGTTCATGCTGATGAATGAGAAAGTCGACTTTGCCGCGCTGTTGCTAGACATCGCCAAGTCCGAGCACCGCAACACCCGCCGTTTGCTGAAACGGATTGTCACCGACAGCACGGACGGGGTGATTGCCTTCGACAACGGGATGCGGGTGATCGAGGAAAGCAAGTCTGTCAGGCCGCTATTGGGTCTGGCACCGGCCAATGGTCGCGGCGTGCCGCTCGATCTGTTTTTGCCCGTGGCGCTGATGACCCCGGTCGCGGGGCTGGTCAGCCGCTACGCTGTGAACCCCGGAAAAGTCCATTCGCTGACGGTCGACTTTGCCCTCCCGCAATTGGAGCAGGCCCGGCATCTGGAGGCGACGATTACGGTCTCGCCGATCGAAACGAAGAATGACGACGGTATCGAAAGCGACAAGGGCTTTGTCGGATGCCTGATCATTCGCGATGTCACCGCGCATCAACTCTATCAGGACAGGCTGGAGCGGCTGTCGCGTTATGACGACCTGACCGGTTTGTTGAACGGCCGCGAGTTTATCCGTCGCCTCGATGACGTGACAGAGCCCTGCCATGTCGCGGTGCTCGATCTTCATCGCTTCGCCAATGTCAATTCAGCGCTCGGTCGCGATCGCGGTGACCAGCTGCTGAAGGCGGTCGCTGCAAGGCTCGAGCGCGATGCCGTCGACGGGCTGGTGGGACGTTTGGGCGGCGATGTGTTCTGTCTGGCCCTGCCCATGCGCGACGGTTTCAATGAGGCGCAGTTCGCCGAGCGGCTTCTGGATGTTTTCAAACGGCCATTCGAGCTTGGCGGTTCCAGATTGCAGGCGGCCGTCCGGCTCGGCCTTTGCGCCCGTATCAGCAACGAGATCGATGCGGCACGCTCCATTGCCTGTTGCGAGCATGCGCTGCACGATGCCAAGGGCGAAACAGGATCGGCCTGGCGGACCTATGACACCGCATCCGCTGACCGGCGAAACCGCGCCCGCCAGCTGGAACGGGAATTGCACCCGGCTTTCGAAAGAGGCGAATTTTATCTGCTGTACCAGCCGCAGGTAGACCTGAAGAGCGCGGTCATGACCGGTGCCGAAGCGCTGATCCGGTGGCAGAACCGTGAACTTGGCCCCATCTCGCCGGTCGATTTCATCGAGATTGCCGAGGCCAACGGCTTCATCTGCGAACTGGGCGAATGGGTGCTGAACGAAGCCTGCCGCGAGGCCGCCCGCTGGCCGGATGCCCTGACGATTGCGGTCAATGTATCGCCTGTACAGATTCAAAAGGGCGATTTTTTCCGCACTGTCGTGGCGGCGCTTCAGGCAAGCGGGCTTGCCCCGCAACGGCTGCATCTGGAAATCACCGAGACGGCTTTCATCGACGGCCGGGAACGCATTGTCGAGACGGTGACTGCGCTGCGCGAACTCGGCGTCACCATCGCGCTGGACGATTTCGGCACCGGCTATTCGTCGCTGAGCTATGTCGCGGGCTTTCCGCTCGACAAGCTGAAGATCGACCAGTCATTCGTGCGCAAGATCGTGTCCGATCAGACGAGCCTGACCATCGTCCAGACCATCATGTCGATGAGCAATGGTCTCGGTCTCAAGGTTGTGGCGGAAGGCATCGAAACCCGCGACGAATGGCACCTGCTGAGGCTTGCCGGCTGCCAGCAGGGGCAGGGCTATTTCTTTGGCAAGCCGCAATCGGCAGCGGATCTTCTGGCGCTCTATCAAACGCCGACATGGGATATGGCTGAAGCCTCCTGATCGACACCCCGTAAGAGCCGGACCGGATCGTCGGGCAGCGGCTGCCCTTCGGGCGTATTCCGTTTTCAGGCCTGCCCCTTGACCTTCCCATGATGGGAAGCTCCATCTACTGTGCATGAGGTGCACAAGATGACTGATCAAGCAAAGCCAACATCCGAGTTCCAGCCGATCACCTTGCCGGTGACGGGCATGAGCTGTGCGTCCTGCGTACGCCGCGTCGAGCAGGCCGCCGGCAATGTGGATGGCGTATCGGCCAGCGCGGTGAATTATGCCGGCGAGACATTGACGGTGACGCCGGGTGAGGGGTTTTCAGCCAAGGCCCTGATCGCCGCGGTCGAACAGGCCGGCTATGCAGTGAAGCCGGAGACGGTGGAACTGGAGATCGACGGCATGACCTGCGCCTCCTGCGTGGCGCGGGTGGAAAAGGCGCTGGCCGCTCTGCCCTCCGTCGCCGCCGCATCGGTGAACCTTGCCAATAATATCGCAACCGTATCGGCGATCGGCGGCAAGGATCAGGTACCGGCGCTGATCGAGGCGGTGAAAAAGGCCGGCTATGACGCCAGGGCGAAATCGGCAGGCACAGGCGAAAGCCGCGAGGAAAAGCGCGCCGAGGAGATCCGTGGCCTGGCACGCGATTTCTGGGCAGCGCTTGTGCTGACGATCCCCGTCTTCATCATGGAAATGGGCGGTCATATCTATCCGCCATTCCATCATTGGCTAATCGGCATGGTGCCCGCATTCTGGCTGAACGTGAGCCAGGCGGTGCTGGCCACGGTTGTGCTGGCCGGACCGGGCCGGCGCTTCTTTGTCATTGGCGTGCCGGCGCTCTTGCGCGGCGGGCCGGAGATGAATTCGCTGGTCGCCCTGGGGGCGGGGGCTGCCTACCTCTATTCGCTGGTGGCCACTTTTGCGCCGGGTATTTTGCCGCCCGAGGCGCGTCACGTCTATTACGAGGCAGCCGTGGTGATCGTGACCCTGATCCTGCTCGGCCGCCTGTTTGAGGCACGTGCCAAGGGCCGCACCGGCGAGGCGATTGCCAAATTGTCTGCCCTTGCGCCGAAGACGGCGCGGGTGGAGCGCGACGGAGCGGTCCGGGACGTGGCCGTGGATGATGTGGCGGTCGGCGATATCGTGCTGATCCGTCCGGGTGAGCGTCTGCCGGTGGATGGAACCGTGGTCGACGGCCATTCCCACGTGGACGAGGCGATGATTTCGGGCGAGCCGGTGCCGGTGGAGAAAACCGAAGGTGCCGGGGTGATCGGCGGCACGATCAACGGCAATGGCACGTTCCGCTACCGCGTCGACAAGGTTGGCGCCGACATGATGTTGTCGCAGATCATCCGCATGGTCGGGGAAGCGCAAGGGGCAAAGCTGCCGATCCAGGCCACCATCGACAAGGTGACCGGCTGGTTTGTGCCGGCGGTGATGGCAGCATCGGCGCTGACCTTCGCGGTCTGGCTGTGGCTGGGGCCGGAGCCATCGCTTTCCTATGCGCTGGTCAATGCGGTGGCGGTGCTGATCATTGCCTGCCCCTGCGCCATGGGACTGGCGACACCGGTGTCGATCATGGTGGGCACCGGCCGTGCCGCCGAACTGGGAGTTCTGTTTCGAAAAGGCGAGGCCATGCAGCGGCTCTTTGAGATCGACACGATCGTACTGGACAAGACCGGGACGCTGACCAAGGGCAAACCGGAGCTGACCGATATTCTGACCGCACGGGGCCTGGACGAGGCCGGCTGCCTGATGCTGGCGGCAAGCGTGGAAGCGCGCTCGGAACACCCGCTGGGCGAGGCGGTGGTGCGGGCAGCCGAGGCCCGCGCCCTCACGCTGCTCAAGGCCGAGGGGCTGGAAGCGGTGACCGGCTACGGCATTGCCGCCACCGTGGATGGCCGCCGGGTGGAGATCGGCGCGAGGCGCTATATGGACAAGCTCGGTTATGGCGAAAGCGTCGATATCGCCACGGACAAGCGCGCCGAAACGCTGGATGCTGCTGTCGATCGCCTGGCCTCTGAGGGCAAGACGACGGTGTTTCTGGCGATTGACGGAAAAGTGGCAGCCGTTCTCGCCATTGCGGATCCCTTGAAGGCCGACAGCGTTGATGCCGTTGAGGCTTTGAAACGTCTGGGACTGACGGTGGTGATGGCAACCGGTGACAATCTGAAAACCGCCAATGCGATTGCAGGCCTTGCCGGCATCGACACGGTGGCAGCCGACCTGTTGCCCGAGGGCAAGGTGGAGGCCATCAAGGCGATGAAGGCCAGGGGCCGGACGGTGGCCTTTGTCGGCGACGGCATGAACGATGCGCCGGCACTGGCGGCAGCCGATACCGGCATTGCCATCGGCACGGGCACGGATGTGGCGATCGAGAGCGCCGATACGGTTCTCTCAAGCGGCGATCTGGCCGGCGCCGTCCATGCCGTCGAGATCGGCCGGGCGGTGATGCGCAATATCAGGCAAAACCTTTTCTGGGCCTTCGGCTACAATATCTTGCTTATCCCGGTTGCGGCTGGCTTTTTGTATCCCGCCTATGGCGTGCTGTTGTCACCGATGATCGGGGCCGGCGCCATGGGATTATCCAGCGTGTTTGTCGTGACCAATGCACTGAGACTGAAGCGAGCCGGCGTGAGCTCCATCGGGGGATCGACACAGGAGAAGTCTGCATGAATATCGGGCAAGCGGCAGAGGCATCGGGAATCTCGGCCAAGATGATCCGCTATTATGAGGAAATCGGCCTGGTGCGCCCGGCGCATCGCACCGATTCCAATTACCGCATCTATGGCACCGACGAGGTGAACCGGCTGCGCTTCGTCAAGCGCTCGCGCATGCTGGGTTTTTCGCTGGCCGAGACCGAGCAGCTGCTGAAACTGTGGGATGACAAGGACCGGGCGAGCGTGGAAGTGAAGGCGCTGGCGACGGCCCATATCCGCGAGATGGAAGACAAGATCGCCGCCATGCAGGACATGGTGACCCAGCTGAAGGATCTGGCGGATTGCTGCCAGGGCAATAATCGCCCGCATTGCCCCATCCTGGCCGAGCTGGGTGGGGGCGAAGACAGTGGCCGGCAGGCGAAGCCGAAGACGAGGCAGCAGGCGTGATGGCTGAAGCCACGCCTGGCCTGCGACACGGTGTCCTGTCTACCGGCAATGGCTTGACCTTCCAGCAAAGGCAAGGCGCATGACTGCGCCAAGCTTTGCCAATTCAAAAAGAACGGACCGATGAGCGAAAAGACGATCTTTCATGTCGAAGACATGAGCTGTGGCCATTGCGAAAAGACCATTCGCCAGGCCTTGAGCAAGGCCCTGCCGGACGCCGCCGTCGACGTGGATCTTACCGGCCAGACCGTAAGCGTTGCCTGCGATGCCGCCATGGCAAGGGCGGCGATTGCCGGAGCCGGCTATACGCCCGTGGCGGCAAGACACTGACTTGAGGACAGGTTCCGGATCCCATCGCCGCGAAGCAGATAGTGCCGTGCGGATCGGCCGGCAGGCCGGTTTGGTTGTATACTACCTGAATTACCTGGCAAGATCTTGCGAAGATCGTTTGAAAACAATGCTGTCTTGCACGCCGGATTAACGCTAGGGTTGCATCGATCGAGCGGGGGTGATTCGATGCGGCCAACCATGCTGCGCGATGATTTGGGCGTGGTCGTTACAAATTAGGAAGTTAATCCTGCTTTTGTTTGTGGCAAAAGTGACCGATTCGCCTATTTAGGCTTTGACAAGAAGGCAATTACGTCACGGAACTAGGGAAGTTCCTATAGTTGAAAAACAGACGATAGTGTAGTGCGAGGTAGAGGTTACGCAGCAGATGCTCGACGCTGGCGTGACCAAACTACTCGGACTCATCGATACGATATCAATTGAGTATGCGCTCCATAGCACTTATTCTTTCATGGAGCGGGTGCGGATATGTGAAATTGCCGCCCCATGGCGCTACATTGGGGGCAGGACGTGGACGACGTTCTCAAGGAGATGTGGCAGATCAGAGATGACTGTCATTCAAAGGCAACATGGCTCTCATCGGAGCACTCTGTTCCAGAGCACGAGCCGCCGGTTGGCGGACTAGGTATGTGCTATAATTGGACTACATTTACCTTAGAGCAACTCGATTGGTACAATAATCTTTGGGGTGAGATTATCCGTCCAGTAGGCCCGGCACTTGAAAAATCACGTGAAGAGAACGCTCAGCGGGTGATTTCTGCTGGTAAATCTCTGTTTATATTCTGTCTGTCTAGTATTGAATTTTCGGTGAAGGAGGCTACCAAGCGCCATCCTTCAGTTCTACAGGTGGATTTCAGTAGACGCCAGTATTTAACAGGGTTGATGGGTAAATCGCACGGGGTCGGCCTTATCGATAGAGTCGCAAAGGTGCGTTGGGATTGCCTTTCCAAGGTGCGGAATGCGCTTGTGCATAACAACGGGATAGCGGATGAGAACCTAAACGTAGCGTTTCCGTGCGGGACTAACGTGACCATGGTCGATGGGTTAATGATGCAAGTCAACCTGAAGACGCTGCCGAAACTAGTTCGCTGGTCAGTCGTTGCGTACGCGGATTGGTGTGATGCTTTTCTGAGGAGATCGGTCTGAAATGTCCGGTGACGACACCGAGTCAACGCGAAATGTTGAGAAGCGCCGCGACGACGCATAATTCTGCCCCCTCTCGACCCCACCGAAGCCTAAACAGGAATCGGCTAAGGGGAAATCCAAGCCGTAAAAGGAGAAGCCGGCCAAGTAGGTTATTTGCCGAACGGATAGCGCTTTTTCCAAACTCGCGCCTGATATACAAGGTTCGTATGGATGGTAGGGTAGTATCGGGATTTACGTTCGCGTCGGCCAAATCCTTCTACGGGTAAGCAAGAAATGTTTGTCCCGACCAGCTAATCCATATTGGCAATCCTTACAAATCAGCGATGCCGCCATGGCAAGGGCGGCGATTGCCGGAGCCGGCTATACGCCCGTGGCAGCAAGACACTGACTTGAGGACAGGTTCCGGATCCCATCGCCGCGAAGCAGATAGTGCCGTGCGGATCGGCCGGCAGGCCGGTTTGGTTGTATACTACCTGAATTATCTGGCAAGATCTTGCGAAGATCATTTGAAAACAATGCTGTTTTGCATGCCGGATTAACGCTAGGGTTGCATCGATCGAGGGGGTGATTCGATGCGGCCAACCATGCTGATAACACTCGGACTGTGGACGGTGAGTGCCGGTGCCTCCTGGGGCGATGACGGCAATCTGTTCTTCTACGAAAAGACGATCTCCAGCATGGCGCAATGCCATGACGTCTATACCGCCCACACGCCGGACTGGAAGAGCCGCGAGAATTTCGTCCGCCGCGCCCTGCCGGGCGGTCGCGAACTGATTTCCCAATGCGTGCCCGACGGGGTGAGCGAACTCTATTGCGACCCCGGCTCCAAGCTCTCGGTGGTCTCGATCCTCGTCGACGAAACCGTCCCCGCCTGCCACGACATCACACCCCGGCTGACCGTGCGCGAGGTGGAGGCACTGCATCTGCTGCGGCCGGACAAACCAAAGCAGGATGCAGCGATGCGTCCGGATGATTTGGGCGTGGTGACGGCGCGGTAGGGGGATGGTCTGGGGTTGCCGTTCGTAGGGCGCGCGATAGATTAGCGACACCGAACGCGCCGAAGGATTGCTTCGTAACGTTCGCGACAAGCGCCTTACCGATCGGCGGATTGGTGAGACCGGCAATGCCTGAGCAGAAGTCAGGGCACCTATTTTGGAATAGAGGGAAACACCCCAAAAAGGGTTTGGATCTGCCCTTGAAAGGTAATGAAGGCACCGATTAACACGATTGTAGCAATAACTACTGTGTTTATATAGCCCTTAGACGGCAGATGGCTGACATTGACTTCTAGTCGCTCAAACCGCTCACGCACGTTTTTAAGATCAGGCTTGATAGAAGATACATCTTCGCGGATCGTGTCCGTGTATGCTTCTATTTTTGACACCCTAGCTCTGAGTTCGTCCATTCCATCACCTCCGCCTCCGCCGCTAGTTATGGGGCCGGTTTCGGCAAATCCACTGTTGCCAAGTCTCTCCATAAACGCATCACTGACGTTAGATTTCTCATAATCATTTTTATCAGGAATTGAGGCATTCATGTCTACTCGTTCCTGTTTTGAATTGCACTGGCAATTAAGGAACTCATAAGAGACCGGACATAATTCAACGCTTCAAGATTATTCCTTTTAGATGTATCCATAAGAACATTAGCATGATCAATATTGCCGTTACTGTAGGCGATCAACGCTTCTTGGATAGAACCCAAAGAGGAGATAACCCCATTAATGGAGAAAAACAAATTATCGATATCGGCTTTGGTAAGTCTGATTTCAACGTCATCATCGGGAGAAAATTTCGTCCACTGCTCTATAAGTGATCTGGGGATCGTATGAATGACAGGCAGCGGTGGAGCATCTTCTCTCATTCGGCAATTGAACTATAAAATCACTTATTGCGCGAGTCTTTTTTGTTTTTATCGCTAGCCGTGTCTTCTGATTTTCTCGTATCAACCGGGGTTTTCAGCGTGCGCCTGTAAACCTCGCAGCCTTTCCTGTCGTAAATGTTTTTATCGGAACCAGGCATGGATAAGAAATTCCGCAATCTCGATTTCGACCCGAGGAATATCCCAAAGGATTACCTAGAGGCTATTGGCCTTGCTTGCGCATGTTACGCACAAACGGAAGATAACGTCCAAATCGCGATTGCCGGTCTCCTAGGAGTAGATGGAGAAATTGGATGGGCCGTTACCACGCACATGGCGGCACCTCTCCGAGAGAGCGTACTGAAATCTCTGACGGATATCCAATTTGATGATCTAGAAGACATTGCAGAGTTTGACCGTCTGTTGGACGACGTGGGAGAGGCGGCGAAAAGGCGCAACAAGATCGCACATAACCTTTGGTGCATCGATGAAAAGACAGGTGAGGTATTTCAAGTCCGGACCAACGCAAGGTCACGCGTCAGCGTCGACGTGAAACCCATACCCCTCGAATCAATCAGAGCCGACGCCAAATTTATTTACGACGCGGGAATAGAACTTCTGCGCTTTCTCATTGCCAAAAATCTTGTGCCTGCGCTCCCATCTGCTAACCGCGTTCGATACGATAAAAGAAACGCAATCAAGGCGAAGCGCGGTGCCTAGCGCCTGTAGATATTCTCGTTTGATCTCTCATCTTCCTCCGTCCGACCTGTCATGCCGACGAACCATGTCATTTCTCCTTTGTACGCCACGAACACAAAATAGGAAAATAATCCTTGACGGCGTGACGGTGGTTTGGTAGGGTTCAGGCATCGTCAAAGAAATGTGTCCGGGTGGCCTTTCGGGGCTGATACCGGCAGGCTGTTTTGGCTTTTGCGAGCGCCCTTTTGACGGGGTGCGGTTGATGGCGCTGCCTGTGGGTGGCGCTTTTTTCGTTGAGCGGAGTGCGTGATGAGCGATCCGGATCCTTTCGATCCGGGGCGGGTGGACCTTGCATTGTTCGGGCCGTGGCCCGTGCAGGCGCAAGAGGTGTCGCTTGCGCCGGATGTTTCGCTGTTCGAGGCGCTGGAAATCAAGTCGGTGGCGACGCGCAGCGAGCGCGACGCGCTGGTGGTGCTTTTGAACGACCTGACCGCGGAAATGCGCGACCAGTTTGACCTGCACCGGCAATTGCGGGCGGCAGCGCAGGGCTGGCTGTCGGCCGAAGGACAGGCGGGCGGCGAGCCGGATGGGACAGCGGCCAAGGCAGCGCGCGGCGACCTGAAGGCGGTGACCGATGCCATGCAGGCGATCGTGCGCACGCTGGAAAAGATCGACGCCTTGCAGCGGCAACTGGCACGAGACCGCGCCGAGGCTGCGGAGCTTGGCGAGGAGGAAAGCGATGCCGATATCCGCGCCCGGATCGAGGCTCTTATCGACGCCAGAGCGCGGGAACGCGCAAGGCTCTGGCTGGCCGCTTCCCCCGGCGATGGTGGCGGGCTTCTGGCCGGTGGCGCAAGGCACGGTGTGGCTGGTGGTGCCGACGCGGCTGGAGAGGCGACAGCCGCGACGGTGTGAGGCGGTTGAGGGCAGCGACGGCGCGCTTGCCGATGAAGGCGAGGGTGTCGGTGACTGTCTCTCTGAGGTCGAGCCTGTCCCTCATCCGCCTGCCGACGCAGCCTCCCCTGAGGCGGGGAACTGGAACGGGACGCCGGCGCTGAACGCGGCGTCGTCGGACGGGGCGGCGGGACTGGCGCTTTTCGGCGAGCCGGTGTCGCGGGCGGCAGCGCTGCGGATCGGGTCGGACTGGCGCTTGCTGGGGCGGGCAGACCAGATGGCGCCGACAGGCGCCTGGCGGCAATGGCTGCTGATGGGCGGTCGCGGATCGGGCAAGACGCGGGCCGGTGCGGAATGGGTGCATTCTCTGGCAAGCCGGGCCGAGCGCTCCGACCTGCGGATCGCGCTGGTGGCGGAGACCCTGGGCGATGCCCGCGAGGTGATGCTGGACGGTTTGTCCGGTATCTGCCGGGTGGCGCGCTGGCGTCGCCCCGAGGTGGAGATTTCGCGGCGACGGCTGGTCTGGCCCAATGGCGCGGTGGCACAGCTGTTTTCATCCGAAGATCCCGAAAGCCTGCGCGGTCCGCAATTTCACTTCGCCTGGTGCGATGAACTGGCCAAATGGAAATATGCCGAAGAGACCTTCGACATGCTGCAATTCGGATTGCGGCTGGGCGAGGCGCCGCGCCTGCTGGCCACCACCACGCCGCGCCCGGTGCCGCTGGTCAAACGGCTGATGGCCGATGCCGCGACCGTGGTGACACGGATTTCGACGCGCTCCAACAGCGACCACCTCTCCCCGGATTTTATTGCCGCCATGGAGGCCCGCTATGCCGGATCGCGGCTCGGACGCCAGGAGCTGGACGGCGAACTGATCGAGGATCGCGAGGACGCCCTGTGGCGGCGCGACCGGCTGGAGGCGCTGGTGGTGAAGGCCCATGGCCCGTTGCAGCGGATCGTGATCGGCGTCGACCCGCCCTCCGGCACCGGCGCCTTGTCCTGCTGCGGGATCGTGGCGGCGGGGCTGGAGGAAAGCGGGCGAGCCGTGGTGCTTGCCGATGGTTCGGTATCGGGCCGCAGCCCCGCCGGCTGGGCGGGGGCCGTGGCACGGCTTTATCATCGCTTCGAGGCCGATCGTGTCATTGCCGAGGTCAACCAGGGCGGGGCCATGGTGGCCGAAGTGCTGCGCAGCGTGGAGGCCGGACTGCCGGTGACAATGGTAAGGGCGATGCGCGGCAAGTTCCTGCGCGCCGAACCGGTGGCAGCCCTCTACGAGCAGGCAAGGGTGGTCCATGCCGGACGGTTTGCCGATCTGGAAGACCAGATGTGCGACTTCGGCCCCGACGGATTATCCTCCGGCCGTTCGCCCGACCGGCTGGACGCACTGGTCTGGGCGCTGACGGCGCTGATGCTGGATCGCGGTGGCGAGCCGCGGGTGAGGGGGATGTGAAGGCGGCCGCACACCGTGGGGCCTAGTTGTGGAGACGCAGGCGTTCGGCAATGAGACCGAAGCGTGTGCCGCGACCGACGACCGTCAATGGGTCTGCGGGCGCGAGCAGCTGACGAAAATCATCGGGAATGTCGCAGACGCGGTCGAACGCGAAAATCAGTCCCTCGAATTCGACCGGCGTGCGGCAACGGCTGGAACCGCTGCGATCGGCACGCGAGACGGTGAGGTTGAGTTGCGTTTCATGGCCGGCGACGACGGCAAGCAGCATCGGGCCGCTGACGACCACGAGGACATAGCCGATCCAGAACCCGAACAGCGGCGACATCAAGATGGTGATGCCGGTCTTGAACCAGCCTCCGCCGAGGCGGTGCCGGGCGCTGATCGTCAACCACAGCATCAAGGCCGCAAAGACGACGCCGGTGACAAGGCCGGGCAGGTGGGCAAGCGCCAGCCAGTCCGGTGCGGGAATGAAGGCAAAGCCGAACACCTTGGCGAGGATCGGCATGAGGACGATCAGGAGCACCGATAAATAGAGATAGGCCTTCCATCTGGCCTTTGGCTTTGTCGTTGGCGCTCCGGGCCACGTGTCCATCGATTTATTCCGAATGCGTTTCGGCAGGTGGTCTGCAGGTTGAGGATGAAGAGAGGTGTGAGGATCTGCGATCCGGGTGCCCTGCCTACTGAAAATCGCCGTTCAGATAAAGAGCGGGCCTGTGTTGCAGATGAAAATCTCCACCCCAATCCCCTCCCCACAAGGGGAAGGGGCAAGGCTGGACAGAGGAGAGTTTGGGCCTTTGCTCAATCGGCGTTCGAACCTGTCGGAACAAGCGTCCCTTGATGAAACAGCATCTGCCAGCGCGCGCCATTCTGTTTCCAGATGGAACTGCGCAGGGCGCAGCGCTCCGATCCGTCGGCGCTTCGGCGGATGGTTCTATAGGTCAGCAGCACTGCATCAGCCGAAATGGCTGTCAGGACATAAGTGTCGGTGAGGAGTTCGCCCGAAGTCTCGTCGGGATCTTCTGCAAGCAAAAGCTCGATGATCCCGGCGCGGTGATAGACGGTGCCCGATGCGCCGAACTCGACAAAGTCGGGCGCCAGCAGGGCGTCCAGCGCATCGCGTGAAGTGCGGATCTCCGGCTGGTGAAGAGACTGCTCGAGGGCGCGAATCTCGGCCAGAAGGTTGGATGGATCGCTCATGACGGCCGCTGCTCTTTCGATGTCGTTGCACAGATGCCAAGGCATACGCCGACGGTGCGGGCGTGCCAAGCGGTGGCGTTGGTGGCTTTGGCAAGGCGGAGATTTTGGATTGCCATAAGACGAGGACGGCTAAAGCGCTTGGGGCTCGCCGATTTCGATTGCGTGTCTGTCGGGGTCATAAAAGCGGAAAACACGCTGCCCCCAGGCCTGCTGCTCTACCGGGTGGATGAGGTCCACTTGGGGGGCAATGGACGTAAATGCCGCGTCTATGTCGTCGTGCTCGAAGTATAGAAGAAGGTTTTCGCACCCGTAGGTTTCACGCATTGAGGCTGGTTTTTTCCAGACTGTTTGGGTCAGTGACTGTCCCTCGTGAATGGCAAAGCCGCCTTCAAACAGAACGAAATTGCCAAAGTCCTCGCGAAGCTTCAGGCCGATGACGTTCTGGTAAAAATGTAGGGACAGCGCGATATCGCGGACGAAGGGTATGGGATTGACGAAACGCATGGCTTGGCTCTCGAACAGTTTTGCGAACGGAGGCCAGTCTAGCGTCGTTTCAGCAAATGTCCTGCATGATCCAGCCCAATAAAAAGGCCGGCCTTCTTGCGAAGGACCGGCCCTGGCTCCTCGTTCTTTCGAACAGGATTATTTCGGCGAATAGCTCGGCGCGTAAGAATAGCCGGACGCGGACTGCTTCTGGGGCTGCCGCATCTGGCGCCATTCGGCTTCCATGCGCTCAATGATGTGGGCGGGGATGGCATTGGTGTTGGCGGGAACCTTGGTCTGGCTCGACACTTTCACTTCCATGATGGCGCTCCTTGCTGTGTGGACCGGCTATGAAACGATCTCTGAGGTGGAAGGTTCCACAGCGTTAAAGGATTGTAAATACGCCGCCTAACCACCTTAAACGATTGAATTTATTTAAACCGATTTAGATCTCAACTTATTCACAATCTGTCCTGGCGCGGCCGCAAAATGGTCGGCCAGGCGCCGCATTCGAAGCCGTGAAACAGTGCCTTGAAACAATGGGAGCCGGGTGATGGAAATCGACCGGAAGCGATTCTTTTCCGCGGTACGCGCCGATCCGTTTGACGGTCGCTTGGGCCAGGGCCAGGTGGACGGGATGAATGCGATCCTCGACCATTGGCAAGATGCGCTGCCGCAGGGCGACCGCCGCTGGCTTGCCTATATGCTGGCGACCGTCTTTCACGAGACGGGATTTACCATGCGGCCGCTTCGCGAGGCATATGGACGAAGCGATGCACAGACCGTGGCGCGGCTGGATGAGGCCTTTGCCAGCGGACGCTTGCCGAGCGTGACGACGCCCTATTGGCGCGCCGACCGAGACGGCAAATGCTGGTTCGGGCGGGGGCTGGTACAGATCACCCACAAGGCGAATTACGACCGGCTGGGCCGGGCGATCGGTCTGGATCTGGTGGCCGATCCCGGCCTTGCTCTTCGCATGGACGTTGCGGTGCGCATTCTCTTTTTCGGCATGACCGAGGGGCTTTTTACCGGACGACGGCTGGCGGCCTATTTTAGCCGTGACCGGGAAGACTGGACAGGTGCGCGGGCGATCGTGAACGGACGCGACCGGGCAGAGGCGATTGCCGGATATGGCCGGTCGTTTGGGGCAGCGCTTCAGCGGTGAGCTTCGTGACCGCTCGCTGGCGACGATGCCCGTCCAAACGCATGATTTCTGGAAAGGACTAGCCGATGAAACTCCCGTTTCGCTTGCCGGGCCTGCGCGCGGCAGCCTATCCGTCGCCGCCGGATACCAAGGCCGCAGTACCCCTTGCGCTGATTGCCGGCGAAGGTCAGGCGCGCTGGACGGTCGGGTCTTATGCGGCGCTGTCGCGCGAAGGCTTCATGGGCAATCCGGTGGTACATCGCTGCGTGCGGCTGATTGCGGAAGCCGGCGCGGCGATCCCCTGGTTGCTCTATCAGGACGGAACCGAGCGGGAGACGCATGGCGCGCTGTCGCTCATGCGCCAGCCGAACGGGCGGGTGAGCGGGCCGGATTTCTTCGAGGCGCTGACGGGGCATCTGCTTTTGTCGGGCAATGCCTATGTGGAACCGGTGATGCTGGGGAGCCGGGTGGCCGAACTCCATTTGCTCAGGCCGGACCGGGTGAGCGTGGTGGAAGGACGGGACGGCTGGCCGGTCGGCTATGACTATCGCGTGAGCGGTGCGGCGCGACGGATCGCGGCAGACGGCGATGCGGCGCTGCTGCATCTGAAACTCTTCCATCCGCTCGACGACCATTCCGGACTGCCGCCGCTGGCGGCAGCGCGCATGGCGCTCGATCTCAACAATGCCGCCACGCGCTGGAACAAGGCGCTGCTCGACAATTCCGCACGGCCCTCCGGGGCCTTGGTCTACCAGCCCAAGGAGGGCGGCAATCTGACGGTCGATCAATATGAGCGGCTGAAGGCTGAACTCGACGATGGCTATTCCGGCCCGATGCGGGCAGGGCGACCGCTGTTGCTGGAAGGCGGGCTCGACTGGAAGGCGATGGGGCTTTCCCCGCGCGACATGGATTTCATGGAGGCCAAGAACGGGGCCGCGCGCGACGTGGCGCTGGCCTTCGGTGTGCCGCCCATGCTTCTGGGCATTCCCGGCGACAATACCTATGCCAATTACCAGGAGGCCAACCGCGCCTTCTTTCGCCTGACAGTGCTGCCGCTGCTCAACCGCACGGCGAGCGCCTTTTCCGGATTTTTGTCCAGGCTCTATGACGAGGAATTGCGGCTTGAGCCGGATCTCGACCAGGCGCCGGGGCTGAGCCTCGAACGCGATGCCCTGTGGACGCGGCTGGGGCAGGCGGATTTCCTCAGCGACGAGGAGAAGCGCGAGGCGGTGGGCTATGGCGCTGAAGACAGCTGAAGCTGATGACCGTGGAGCTGCTATTGGCGAAGCACTGGATTCATTGTCGCCATTCGGCGGCGTGTTGAATCAAGATATCAAGTCTCGCAACACGCATGTCAGCTGTCGGCCCCAAGCGATTCAAACCACGTTTTTGTTAGTGATCGCTTGAAGAGCATTTCCGGCTATTCGGATTTTCAATTTGAGTCTGGAGAATGAAGACGATGACCGACTTTTCCCATGATGGCGGGTTGTGGACGGCGCGGCTGGCGGGGGCGGTGGCAGGCTCTGCGATCTCGCTTGCCTATCTGTTGCCCCATGGACGACGCGAGGCCGCGACACGGTTTCTGACCGGTGTCGCCTGCGGTCTTGTCTTCGGCGGGCCGACCGGCATCTGGCTGGCGGTGCGCCTCGATCTCGCAGCCATCATGGGACGCGGCGAAGTTGTGCTGATGGGATCGGCGGCGGCAAGCCTGTGTGCCTGGTGGGCGCTGGGGGCGCTGGCCCGTATTGCCGGCAAATGGAGCGGCAAGGGCGGGTGACACCCTGTCCTTGACGCCCGGCATGACGGGATGAGACGGATCATCATCCGCCCCTCGCACAGCATCGTCCCGTGATCGGGCAAGGAACATCGTTTCCTTTCGACAGTCATTCATTCCATCGGGAGAGACTTCATGACCCTGTTTAACGGGCGGCTTTCGCTTGTCCAAAAATATGCCGACCTGACATTGCAGGGCGTGGCGGGGGACGGGCGGTTTTCGGGCTATGCCAGCATTTTCGGAGAGGTCGATCTGGGGCGCGACGTGATTGCCCCGGGGGCTTTTCGCCGGTCGCTGGATCGGCGCGGGGCCTCTGGCGTGCGCATGCTCTATCAGCATGATCCGGCCGAACCCATCGGCGCCTGGACGGTGATCCGCGAGGATGGGCGCGGGCTCTATGTCGAGGGTCGGCTTGCGCCGGGCGTGGGCCGTGCCCGCGAAGTGCTGGCGCTGATGAAAAGCGGCGCGCTGGACGGGCTGTCGATCGGTTTTCAGGCGATCAGGTCCAAGGCCGACGGCAAGAGCCGGGCAGGCACGGGCGTGCGCCGCATTCTCGAGGCGGACCTCTGGGAAATCTCGGTGGTGACCTTTCCGATGCAGCCCGAGGCACGCGTTTCCAACGTCAAGAATGCGCGGTTCTTCCGCGACAGGGAGACCGAGCTGCTGCGCGCCATGCGGCGGGCGGCTCGGACAATGGCAGAAGCGAAATTCAAGCAAGGGATGACACGATGACCATGGAAAACAGCATGATGGTGCCGCATAAAAAGGCGCTCGAATTGAAGGCCATGCCGGAGACGATGACGGCAGCCTTCGACGACTTCATGATTGCCTTCGAGGCGTTCAAGGACGCCAATGACGAGCGGCTGGAACAGATCGAAACCAAGCTTTCCGCCGATGTGGTGACCCGCGACAAGGTGGAGCGCATCAACAAGGCCATCGACGACCAGTCGAAGCTGATCGACCAGATGGCGCTGAAGAGCCTTCGCCCGAGACTGGGGCGAACTGGCGCGGCGTCTGTGGGGGCCGACGAACACAAGGCCGCCTTTGACGCCTATATCCGCCGTGGCGAGGAGTTGGGCCTGCGCGAGATCGAGGCCAAGGCGATGAGCGCTCAGACATCGGGCGATGGCGGCTATCTGGTGCCGGATGAAACCGATAGCGAGATTGGCCGCAGGCTTTCGGTGGTTTCGCCGATCCGCGCACTTTCGACGGTGCGGCAGGTGTCTGGCTCTGTGTTGAAAAAGCCCTTTGCGCCGGCCGGTATGGCTTCGGGCTGGGTGGCGGAGACAGCGGCACGACCGCAGACCAATACGCCGGAACTGGCGGAACTCTCCTTCCCGACCATGGAACTCTACGCCATGCCGGCGGCAACCCAGGGCCTGCTCGACGATGCGGCGGTGGATGTGGAATCCTGGATCTCGGCCGAAGTGGATATCGCCTTTGCCGAACAGGAAGGGACGGCCTTCGTGCTGGGCGACGGCGTGAACAAGCCGAAGGGATTTCTGGCCTATGACACGGTCGATGAAGCGGCCTGGGAATGGGGCAAGATCGGCTTTCTGCCGACGGGAGCAGCCGGCACCTTTGCGGCAAGCGGTCCCTCCGATGTGCTGATCGATGCGATCTACACGCTGAAGGCGGCTCACCGGCAGAATGCGAGTTTCGTCATGAACCGCAAGACGCAAGGCGAGATCCGCAAGTTCAAGGATGCCGATGGCAATTATCTCTGGCAGCCGCCGGCAACGGCAGGCGGTGCGGCGGCGCTGATGGGCTTTCCGGTGACGGAGGCCGAGGACATGCCGGATATTGCCGCCAATGCGCTGGCGATTGCCTTTGGCGACTTCCGCTCCGGCTATCTGGTGGTCGACCGCACCGGCGTGCGGGTGCTGCGCGATCCCTATTCGGCAAAACCTTACGTCTTGTTTTACACCACCAAACGTGTGGGCGGCGGTGTGCAGAATTTCGAGGCCATCAAGCTGGTGAAATTTGCGGCCTAGGGCGTGCCGGCGCTTGAACCCCCTCACCAGGACAATCAGCGCCTTGGCTTTGCCATGACCCCGTTTTCTATCCTCTCCCACCACGGGAGAGGATAGGGCGGGCAGGCCGCCCCGATAAAATAGTGCAAAAGCCGCAAACCGTGGCGGCGCTTTTGGAGATCCCCATGACCTATGCCCAGATCACTCCGCCGTCGGTGGAGCCGCTGACGCTTGCCGAGGCCAAGGCGCATATGCGCCTGGATGCAGCCGATGAGGATGCACTGATCACGGCACTGATTTCGGTGGCGCGCAATTGCCTGGAACATGTGACCGGGCTTTGCCTGATAAGCCAAGGGCGCCGTCTCTATCTGGATGGCTGGCCGGTCAACGGGATCGTGCGCATTGCCCATGGTCCGGTGATCTCGGTGGATGCGGTGACGGTCTATGACGTGGACGGCACGCCGGAGATACTGTCGCTCGATGGACAGTGGCTGGATGGGGTGAGCCGGCCGGCCCGTTTCTGGCTGCCGCGGCAAGTGGCGCCGGGGCGAGCGATGAACGGCATCGAAGTCGACTTTACCGCAGGCTTTGGCGAGACCGGGGCAGATGTTCCGGACGAGTTGAAGCGGGCCATGCTGATGCATGTGGCGCTGATGTTCTCCTATCGCGGCGTGGTGTCTGCCAGCGACCAGCCGGCGGCCATGCCGGAGGGCTATGCAAGGCTGGTGGCACCCTACACGCGAAAGGGGCTTTGACATGGCAGGCTTCGATCCCGGAGAGATGACAGCGAGACTGACGCTGTCGCGACCCGTGGCCGTCAGCGATGGGCAGGGCGGGGCGGTCGTCACCCACGAGGCGGTGGCAGCGCTTTGGGCGCGGATCGTGCCATTGGCTGCCGCCATAGAGGAGCGGGCGGGGGCAGAACTGGTGACGTTGACCCATCGCATATGGATCCGTCATCGCGCCGACATGCAGGCCGGCATGCGATTGGAGAAAGGCGCGCGACGGTTTGCCGTAAAAAGCGCCCACGATCCCGATGAGACACGACGCTTTCTCGTGCTCAGTTGTGAGGAGGAGGGACCATGAGCCTGCTCTTTGCCCTGACGGGACCCGATCTCGCCGAAGCGCTGCGCCGGCTGGTGACAAGGCGGGTGCGGCAAATGCGCGATGGAGTCGAGGCGGTTGATGCGGGCCAGGGCCGCGATGGCTCCGGGACGGATGATCCCTCCACGAACGCAAAGGGAGACGGGCAATGACCGCTCCGGTGAATGATCTGCTGACCGCAATCCACGCGCGGTTGACGGCAGAGCCAGGCCTTGCAGCGCTGCTCGGCGATGCCATCCACGATCGCCGGCTGAATCGCACCGCCATGCCCTATCTGGTGATTGGCGAGGCCGGGGCGCGCGACTATTCGACATCGACGGAGCCGGGCCTCGAGGTCTTGCTGACAGTCGAGGCCTGGTCGGCGACATCAAGGCGCGAGGCCGAGGAGGTTGCAGCAATAGTGCGGGCGAGCTTGGAGGACGCGCAGCTCTTTCTCGAGGATGTCCAGCTGATCTCGCTCAGCCATCAGCGCACAGCCAGCAGACGGGAGGCCAAGACGGCTCTGTTCGTGGCCGAGATGCGGTTTCGCGCGGTGCTGGAGTGAGGCCTTCGGTCCGATCCGGCCGGACGAAAATAATCACGATCACGGTTCAACAAGGGAGCCCAAGATGACGGCACAAAAGGGCAAGGACCTGCTGCTGAAGATTGATGATGGCGGTGGGTATCAGACGGTGGCGGGTCTCAGATCGAAGCGGCTGGCTTTCAATGCCGCAACGGTCGATGTGACCGACGCGGAAAGCGCCGGGCGCTGGCGCGAGCTTTTGGGCGGGACGGGCGTGCAACGTGCCTCGCTGTCGGGCAGCGGTCTGTTCAAGGACGCAATTTCCGACGAACTGGTGCGTGCGGCCTTCTTCTCCGCCAGCATCCTGAACTGGCAGGTGGTGGTGCCCGACTTCGGTACCGTGACCGGTCCGTTTCAGGTGACGGCGCTTGACTATTCCGGCACCCATGACGGTGAACTGACCTTCGAGATTGCGCTGGAATCGGCCGGTGCGCTGAGCTTTGGAGCCTTGTGATGGCGCGCGCGATGACAATGCACCGCGCCAACCGCCGGCGCGGCGAGGTGGAGGCGGTGATTGACGGCGAGCGGCGTATTCTCTGCCTGACACTGGGCGCGCTGGCGGAACTGGAAACGGCCTTTGCCGCAGACAGCCTCGCCGATCTCGGTCAGCGCTTTTCCGGTGGGCGGCTGAAGAGTGTCGACCTGATCCGCATCCTGGGGGCCGGCCTGCGCGGTGGTGGAAACGCATTTGACGACGAGGATGTGGCGGTGATGACGGTGGATGGCGGATTGCCGGGCTTTGCCTCGATTGCCGGCGAACTGCTGGCGGTGACCTTTGCCGGGACAGGCGAACCGCGCAACGGGAGTGCTGCGCCGGACCCCCTGATGGCCGCAGCAGATGGAAAGCCTGACGATGTGGCACCGTTTCCCTGGGACGCGGCGCTGCATGCCGGGCTCCATCTTCTGCGGCTGAAACCGGGCGTATTCTGGCGATTGACGCCGATGGAACTGGCGGCGATGACAGGCGCCTTTGCGCCGGCAGGTGGCCGGATCGGGCGCGCGACGCTGCAGGATTTGATGCGGGCGTTCCCCGATGGGTGAGGCTGCCTCTTGGGGAGACTGAGGCTCAGCAGCGCTGTTTTCCCACCGGGGATATATTGGCGACGGTGCAGGTCTGACGGTTCTTGAGCCTGGCCTGTCGCCCTGGAGGATCTGACATGGATGACGAAACACTCTCGCTGGGCGTCGATATCGACGCAACGGCTGCGCTTTCCGTTCTGGACGATCTGGAGCGGCGGTCGCAATCCTTCGGACGGGCGCTGACATCGGCGCTGTCGAGTGCGGCAAGCGGCGGCAAGGGGCTGGACGATGTGTTGCGCGGCCTGGGCAATCGCCTGACCGCCATTGCCCTGCAGGCGGGTTTGAAGCCGCTGGGAAATCTGGTGTCCGGCCTTGCAGGCTCTCTTGTCGGATCGGTGACGCCTTATGCGCTGGGGGGCGTTCCGGGGCGGGTAACGCCCTTTGCCGATGGCGGAGTGGTCTCAGCCCCCACCTACTTTTCCATGGGACACGGCACCGGGCTGATGGGCGAGGCTGGCGCCGAGGCGATCCTGCCCTTGAAGCGCGGCCCCGACGGCGCATTGGGTGTCGAAAGCAATGGCGGCGGCGGCCAGCAGATCGTCTTTAACGTAACGGCCACCGATGCGGAGAGTTTCCGACGCTCGGAAGGGCAGATTACCGCCATGCTGGCCCGCAGCGTGGCACGCGGAAAGCGCGGACTTTAGCCCAAAGCGGGCCTCTAAAGGATGACGGCATGCGGGTGGGCCGAGACGGTGTAGTCCGTGCCGCGTTCCTCGGTCCCTGACATGTGAGCCAACGCCCGGCGCAGATTCCGGCTTCTCTGGAGAACAAGATGACGGCTTTTCACGACGTGCGGTTTCCGTTGCGGCTGTCGTTGACGACCAGCGGCGGGCCGGTGAGGCGGACCGATATTGTCAATCTTTCCAATGGGCGCGAGGCCCGCAATCGCCGCTGGGCCAATTCGAGACGTGCCTATGATGCGGGCTCCGGCCTGAAATCGGTGGCCGACCTTTATGCGGTGCTCGAATTCTTCGAAGCGCGCGGTGGAGAGATGTATGGTTTTCGCTTCCGTGACCCGATCGACTGGAAATCGGCTGCACCCGATACGGCGGTAACGCCGATCGATCAGGCGATTGGCACCGGTGACGGCGAGACCGACGAGTTCCAGTTGACCAAGACCTATGGCGATGCCGGGGGCATCTGGCGACGCGAGATTTACAAACCTGTGGCAGGAAGTGTGTCGGTTGCGGTGGCCGGCGCGGTGCAGGCAGCGGAGAATTTCGTCTGCGATGCAGCAACCGGCATGGTGCGTTTTGCCGAGGGCCATGTTCCGGCTGAGGGCGCGGCGGTCACGGCTGGCTTTGAATTCGACGTGCCTGTGCGCTTTGCCACGGACCGGATCGAGGTGAATCTTGCAGCCTTCAATGCCGGCAGCATTCCAGCCATCCCCCTGATCGAGATTGTGCCATGAGACAGATATCCGAAGATCTGGCGGCTCATCTGGGCGGCGATGCGACGACGCTTTGCCATTGTTGGCGCCTGACGCGGCGCGATGGCGTGGTGCTGGGCTTTACCGAGCATGATCGCAATCTGGCCTTCGATGGCACCGTTTTTAAGGCCGCGAGCGGATTTCGGCCAAGCGAAACCGAGGCGGAAGACGGGCTTGCGGCTCCGCCAAGCGAGGTGACCGGCGGTTTTTCCAGTGAGGCCATGACCGAGGGCGATCTGGCATCCGGTCGCTATGACGGTGCGCGTGTCGAGGTCTTTATCGTCAACTGGCAAGCGCTCGACCAACGCCTGCTGTTGAAGGTGCAGGAGATTGGCGAGGTGAGCCGGGGCGGCGGGCAGTTTACGGCCGAGCTCAGAAGTTTTGCGCATCGGCTGGGCCAGGAAAACGGGCGCGTCTACAACCGCCGCTGCGATGCCGATCTGGGCGATGGCCGGTGCCGGGTGAATTTGGCAGCCTTTCGGGCAACAGGCACGGTAACGACGATCGAGGCGCCCGAGCAGATTATTGCGAGCGGACTGGACGGTTTTTCGACAGGATTTTTCGATGGCGGAAGACTGGTCTTTGAAAGCGGTGCCAATGCGGGACTTGTGCTTGCAATCGACAGTACAAGAGCCGTCGACGGCGGGATCGAACTGCGCTTCTGGCTGCCGATGGAGGTTTTGCCCGAGAGTGGCGACACATTCGAGATTACCGCCGGCTGCGACAAGAGTTTTTCCACCTGCCGGACACGCTTTTCCAATCACCTGAACTTCCAGGGCTTCCCGCATGTGCCGGGCAGCGACTTTGCCTATTCCTACGCCGATGGCAGCGGCAACCACGATGGCGGGGCCTTGTTCGAATGAGCGCGACCGGTGAACGGGCACTGGCCGAAGCCGAGACCTGGATCGGCACGCCCTATCGCCATCAGGGGGCGACAAAGGGCGTCGGTTGCGATTGCCTCGGCCTGATCCGCGGTGTGTGGTTTGCGCTTTACGGGAAAGAGCCGGAGGTGCCGGGCCCCTATGCGGCGGACTGGGCCGAACATGGTGGTGGCGAACGGCTGATCGAAGCGGCAGAGCGGTGGTTCAGGCCGGTGGCGGGTCTTCAGGCGGCAGATCCGGGTGATGTGCTGCTGTTTCGCTTTCGCCCGCAATTTGCGGCCAAGCATGCCGGTATTCTGGCCGGTGAAGGACATTTCATTCATGCCTATGAGCAGGCGGCGGTGCTTCGCTCGGCCCTTGTGCCCGCATGGCGACGGCGGGTGGCGGGCGTTTATCGCTTTCCGGAGATCTGATGATGGCGACCATCGTTTTTCAGGCGGTCGGCGCAGCCATTGGCAGCGCCTTCGGCCCCATTGGCACGATTGTCGGACGGGCCGCAGGGGCACTGGTTGGCAGTGCCGTCGACCGCGCAATCTTTTCCGATAGCCGCACGATGTCCGGCGCAAGGCTTGCCACGGCGCGGATACCGGGCGCCAGCGAAGGAACCGCGATCAACCGGGTCTACGGCTCCGCGCGCATCGGTGGCACGCTGATCTGGGCAACGCGGTTCGAGGAGGAGGTGACCACCGAGCGCAGCGGCGGCAAATCGACCGGCGGCGCCAAGGTCAGAAGCTTCCACTATTACGGCAATATGGCGGTGGGACTTTGCGAAGGGCCGGTGGCCGGCATTCGCCGTGCCTGGTTCGACGGGCGCGAGGTGGATCTGACCGGCATCGAGCTGCGCTTTCATGACGGTTCCGAAAACCAGCAACCCGATCCGCTGATCGAAGCCAAGCAGGGGGCGGGCAAGGCACCCGCCTATCGCGGTCTGGCCTATGTGGTAATCGAGCACCTGCCGCTTGGCGATTTCGGTAACCGCATACCGGTGATGCAGTTCGAGGTGATGCGGCCGGTGGGGACGCTGGAGCGCCAGGCGCGGGCCATGGTGGTGATCCCCGGTGCGACCGAGCATGGCTATGCGACAACGCCGGTCAGCGAAAAGACCGGGGCCGGCAGCATTCGCATCTTGAACCGAAACGGCTTGATGGCGGCCACCGACTGGCAAGCCTCCATCGACGAATTGCAGGCGGTCTGTCCGAATCTCGAAACCGTGGCGCTTGTCGTGACCTGGTTCGGCACCGATTTACGCGCCGGCAATTGCCGGATTGTGCCGGGCGTGGAAGTGGCCGCACGGCAGGGCGAAAGCCGTGCCTGGTCTGTGGCGGGGATCGGTCGGGCGGGTGCGCATCTGATCAGCCATCATCAGGGCGGTCCTGCCTTTGGCGGCACCCCGGATGACGCAAGCGTGGTGGAGGCCATCAGGGACCTGAAGGCGCGCGGGCTGAAGGTGGTCCTCTATCCCTTCCTGATGATGGACATCGCCTATGGCAACGACCTGACCGATCCATATGGAGAGGCGGCACAACCGGCCTATCCCTGGCGCGGGCGCGTGACCTGCCATCCTGCCATCGGCCAACCGGCAACCGCGGACCGGAGTGCGGCGGCGCGAAGCCAGATCAATGCCTTTTGCGGATCGGCGGAGACGGATGATTTCGTCATCAATGGCACGCGCGTGCGCTATGACGGCCCGGATGAAGGCTATCGGCGGCTCGTGCTGCACTACGCCTTGCTGGCCAAGGCTGCGGGCGGCATAGACGGTTTCCTGCTGGGATCGGAATTGCGCGGGCTGACGACCGTGAGGGACGCGGCCAATGCATTTCCCTTTGTCGAGCAGCTGATCGATCTGGCCGGTGATGTCAGGGCAATCCTCGGTGCTGGAACGAGTATCACCTATGGCGCCGACTGGAGCGAATATTTCGGCTATCACCCGCAGGATGGCTCGGGCGACGTGTTCTTCCATCTCGATCCGCTGTGGGCAAGTTCTGCCATCGATGCCGTGGGGATCGACAACTACATGCCGCTTGCCGACTGGCGCGACGAGGACCGGGCCTCGGCCAGTCCGGACGGCTTTCGCGTTGGCGATGATCCGGTGGGGCTCGAAGGGCAGATCACCGGTGGCGAGGGCTTTGACTGGTATTACGCCTCCGGTGCAGACCGGGAGAGCCGGAACCGTTCCCAAATCGCCGACGGACTGGCGGGCAAGCCCTGGGTGTTCCGCTACAAGGATATCGAAAACTGGTGGGGCAATCGCCACTATGAGCGTGAGGGCGGGGTGGAAAAGCCGAGCCCGACGGCCTGGACCGCGGGGATGAAGCCGGTCTGGCTCACCGAACTGGGATGCCCGGCAGTGGACAAGGGCTCCAACCAGCCGAATGTCTTTGCGGACCCGAAATCCTCGGAAAGCGCGATGCCCTATTTTTCCGGTGGCGGGCGGTCCGACAGCACGCAACGCCGGTTTCTGGAAGCCCATCATCGCCATTGGCAGAGCGGCGATGCGCCAGACGGGATGGTCGATCCGGAGCGGCTGTTTCTGTGGTGCTGGGATGCGCGCCCCTATCCGGCCTTTCCGTTTCGCAGCGATATCTGGAACGATGGCGGAAACTGGCGAACGGGACATTGGCTGAACGCGCGGCTGGGTGCAGGCACGCTTGCCGATGTGATTGCCGCGATCCTGACCGATCACGGCTTTACCGATTTCGACGTGTCGCAGGTCTCCGGCGACCTGACCGGATACATGCAGGGGCAGGTCACCTCGGCGCGCGCGCTGATCGAACCGCTGGTGGAGGTATTTGCGCTCGACGTGATCGAAGATGGCGGGCGGCTGGTCTTTCGCTCCAGGGACAAGGCAAGCCTGCCGGCAGCCGATGTGGCGGTGCTGGCGGACCTGAAGGATGAACCGCATTGGCGCGAGACACGCGGTCATGACGGTGATTTTGCTGCCGAAGCCGTTCTGACCTTCTTCGATGAGGCAAGCGATTATGGCGAGGCCAGCGCACGGTCGAGACGACTGGAAGTGGCCACCCGCCGGGAACTGACCCGTGAACTGGCGGCGGTGATTCCCGAGGAAACAGCGCTCTTGGCCGCGGAAGGTCTGCTGCGCGATCACCGGCTATCGCGCCACACGCTGGAATATGCGCTGTCACCCAACCGGCTGGATGTCACGCCGGGCGACGTGTTGCGGCTGACGCAAGGGCCGGGGACGCGCTTCATCGTGACACGCATCGAAGACGGAGCCGCCCGCCGACTTCATTTGCGCCGGCTGGGGACCGGCAGTTCCGCAAATGTGGTGCCGACGGACGAAGGGCGCCTGCCGGGGGGCAATCCGAGTGCGGGCTTTGCACCGCTCGTGCATCTGATGGATTTACCGCGCCTCGACGGGGCAGGGACCGAGGCCGATTTCGCCCGGGTGGCTGCACTGGCAAAGCCGTGGCGACGCATCGCCTTGTCGTCTTCTCCGGTAGAAGACGGCTATCGCCTGCGCACGGTGGTGGAACGTCCCGCGGTGACGGGCACATTGATGGCGGACCTCGGCACTGGCGTGTCCGGTCGCTTCGATCGCTCACAGTCGCTGGATGTCGGACTTGATTTCGGTGCGCTGTCGTCCGCGCCCAGGCTGTCTGTCCTGAACGGGACAAACCGTATGGCGGTTCAGTCGGAAAATGGCGGGTGGGAAGTGCTGGCCTTTGCGCAAGCGGAAGAAATCGCCACCGGGCGCTGGCGGCTGTCGAACCTGCTTCGCGGATTGGCGGGCACCGAGGATTGCATGACGGCCGGGGCTGTTTCAGGCGCATCCGTCGTGCTGTTGAACGAGGCGGTAGTGCCGGTGGGGCTCGCAACCGATGAGGCGGGGCTGTTGCTCAACTGGATCGCGGAACCGGCAACAGGCAGTGGCGCAGCGACTGAGGCGATTGCCTTTGCCGGAGGCCTGCGGGCGGCAACGCCGCTGGCACCGGTTCATCTGCAAGCACGGCGACAGAGCGATGGCGATATCCGAATCACATGGGTGCGGCGGGGGCGGCTGGACGCCGATGACTGGATGGCCGCCGACATTCCGCTCGATGAGGAAGAGGAAGGCTACCGGCTGGACCTGCTGGATGGAGAAGCGGTGGTGCGCAGCGTGCATGTGTCTCAACCGGCCTATGTCTATGCCCAGTCGGATGCGATTGCGGATTTTGGCGCGGTGCCGACGACGCGCTCGGTGCGGGTGCGCCAGCTTGGCCGTAAGGTGGCCGAAGGGTTGCCGGCTGAGGCGGATCTGCCTGTCTGATTCGTCGGAGATTGCCCCTCTTGCCCATGGCAATGCCTTCTTTACCGCCGGCGCGAACGCGGAGACGAGAGGCAGGGCTAACCGACGTAAAATTTCCACAACATCCAGCAAAGGAGAACGCGATGTTGACGATGAAGCCATGGTATCAGTCAAAGACGGTTTGGGGCGGGTTGCTGGCGGTGGCCGCACCGCTGTTGAGATATGGCGGGCTTGAGGTGGATGCCGAAGCCCAGGGGCAGTTGGCCGATATGGCCGTGACGATTGCAGGCTCAATCGGTGGATTGCTGGCGATCTATGGCCGTATTTCGGCAAAATCGGGCATCGCTGGCCATTAAACGGTTTGTGAATGCGTGCATTCATTTGCCATTCAGACGTCATCGGTTAAAAATCCGCCAAACAAGACAAGCGGTGGAATTAAATCGATGGCATCTCCTCTGATCATAGCGGCGCTGGCGGGCGCATTGTCCGGCATCTCCGTGCCGGCGCAACTTGATGGACACGTCACCTATGTCGCCGCGGATTGTTCGGCCGCCGCCTCACGGGTTGTGGCCCAGACGGGTGGTCAACTCTTGTCGGCCAAGCCCTCGGGCGGCAATTGCGTGGTGACCGTTCTGGTGCCTGGAAACGGCAATGAACGCCCCCGCAAGGTGACCGTGAAGGTTCCGCAGTAACAAGCGATGATGCGCCGACATGAGCGCGGTGCGTCATCCATAAGAACAAGAACGAATGAGGAAGCACGGAATGCGCATTTTGGTGGTGGAAGACGATGCCGATCTGAACCGGCAACTCGTCGAGGCGCTGCAGGAGGCAGGATATGTGGTGGATACCGCGCTCGACGGCGAGGAGGGACACTTTCTCGGCGATACCGAGCCTTACGATGCGGTGATCCTCGATATCGGCCTGCCCGAAATGGACGGCATTACGGTTCTGGAAAAATGGCGGGGCGCTGGCAAGGACATGCCGGTGCTGATTCTCACGGCACGCGATCGCTGGAGCGACAAGGTGTCCGGTATCGATGCCGGTGCCGACGACTATGTGACGAAGCCGTTTCATGTCGAGGAAGTGCTGGCACGCATTCGCGCCCTGATCCGCCGGGCCGCCGGCCATGCCTCGTCCGAGATCGTTTGCGGACCGGTGCGTCTGGATACCAAGGCATCCAAGGCGACCGTGTCTGGAACGACGCTCAAGCTGACCTCCCATGAATTCAGGCTGCTCTCTTATCTGATGCATCACATGGGCGAAGTGGTCTCGCGCACCGAACTGGTGGAACACATGTACGATCAGGATTTCGACCGGGATTCCAACACGATCGAGGTCTTTGTCGGACGCTTGCGCAAGAAGCTCGGTGTCGACATGATCGAGACCGTGCGCGGCCTGGGTTACCGCATGCAGGCGCCGGGCGACGCGCGTGCGAATTAGATCCCTCACAGAACGGGTCTTGTTGCTGGCGACCATCTGGTCGGCCGTGGCGCTGGTGACGATTGCGCTGGTAATTTCGGCGCTTTACCGGCAGGGCGCGGAACGTGCCTTTACCAGCGTGCTCAACGCCCAGCTCTACAATGTCATCAATTCCGTCTCGATCGGCGCAGACGGCAATCTGGCCGGTAATCCCGAACTCGGCGACCTCAGGTTTTCGCAGCCATCGACGGGCTGGTACTGGATTGTCGAGCCATTGGGCACATTCGGCTCCGTGCGGCTGACCTCGATATCCCTGGGAAGCAATACGCTGCCGGTGCCAAGCGTTGCCGAAATTCCCTTCAACAACAGCTACGAGCGGTTTTACCAGGTTGACGATCACGTCGGCAATCACTTGAAAGTGGCTGAAACCGAAGTGGTTCTCGATGGTGACGGGCATGCGGCACGGTTTCGCGTTGCCGGCAACCTGACCGTCGTCGAGGAGGATATCGCCGCCTTTTCCCACAGGCTTTACATCGCACTGAGCATTTTCGGCATCGGTGGATTGCTGCTGAATGCCGGCGCCATTCTTTACGGGTTGAAACCGCTCGACAGGGCGCGACGTGCGCTGGAGAGTATCCGCGGCGGCGAGGCCGAAGCGCTGGAGGGAAATTTTCCGCGCGAAATCCTGCCTCTGGTCAACGAGGTGAACGCGCTGATCGAAAGCAACCGCCGCATTGTCGAGCGCGCGCGAATGCAGGTTGGCAATCTCGCCCATTCCCTGAAAACACCGATTGCCGTGCTGCTGAACGAGGCGCGCGCGCTGCCCAAGGCGCAAGGGGCACTGGTAATCAACCAGGCCGAAGCCATGCAGGCGCAGGTGACCTCCTATCTCAACCGCGCGCGGATTGCCGCCCAGCGCGACTCTGTTCTGGCGCGCTGCGAGGTGGAGCCCGTTCTGGAACGCCTGGTGCGCGTGATGCGGCGGTTGAATCCGCAGATCGAGTTCGATCTGACCATGCAGCCAGCGCTGGTACTGGCCATGGAGCAGCAGGATCTGGAAGAGACGGTCGGCAATCTTCTGGAAAATGCCGCACGATTTGCCAAGGAAAAAATACGGGTGGATGCACGTCTTGCGGCGGACAGTGTGGCCGGTAGCGATCCCGCCCGTCGTCAATGGGTGGAACTGGTCGTCGAGGACGATGGGCCGGGCCTGGAGGATGGGCAGATCGCAGAAGCCATGAAACGTGGCCGCAGGCTTGACGAATCCAAGCCTGGCACGGGTCTCGGGCTGTCTATCGTCAAGGAAATCGCCGGCGAATATCAGGGCGATTTCGGGCTGTCGCGGGCGTCTACCGGGGGCTTGAAGGCTCGGCTGATCCTTCCGGCCGTCAGCCGCGACGCTGTGCGCAATTGATCACAGTCTTCAAGGACTGCTCTCCTGATCCAAGATATCCCCCAAATCGGCGACTGGACATGATAAACCTTATATTCGATTGTTCAGGCAAGATTCGGAAAGGCCGCATGCGAAGCGCTTACAGAACACGCTCCATCGTCATCATCGTCGCATTTGCGTCTCTGGCTGGCTGTACGACCTCTTCCGGCGGCAAGGGGACGGGGTCTTTCCTGTCGTCTTCCTCCAATAGTTCGACCGTGTTCATCACGTCGCTGAACGGCGGAATTGTTGCCCGCAGCGGTGTGCAGCTGTCCAAAGACGATCGCGAGCGCGCACTGGAAGCGGAATATCGGGCGCTTGAGGCGGCTCCGGGTGGCCAGCCGGTGGCATGGGCTGGCAGCAATGTGAGCGGTCAGGTGGTTGCCGCAGCGCCCTATCAGGTGGGCGCGCAGAACTGTCGGCAATATACCCACAAAATCAATACCAACGGCCGCGAAGTCGAAGCGCGTGGTGCCGCCTGCCGCAACAAGAACGGCAGCTGGACGCCCTTGACATAAGTCAAGGCCGCTCGACCAGAGCAGGTGTAGCCATCCTCTTGCGGCCAAACGCCTCAAAAGCGCGTGACCGCCTGTTTAGCGATTGGAAAGCAGCGGCTGTTGCAGTAATTGGGCTCCATGTTGTTCTGGATTATCACCGCCGTCCTGACCTTTGCGGTCGCCGTCCTTCTTTTGTATCCGCTATGGCGGGCATCTGCGCCTGCCATCGATGTGGATCGGGCCGGAGAGGAAGCCGTTTATCGCGATCAGTTGCGCGAGCTCGAGCGTGACAAGGCGCAAGGGCTGATCTCCGCTGAGCAGGCGGAATATGCCCGTGCCGAAATCGGACGGCGGCTTCTGGCCGTTGCCGGAAAAGGTGCCGAGGCACCGGTGCGGACGGGACGCCACCGCATGGCCCAGATTTTCATTCTTCTCTGTCTGCCGCTGATCGGGCTCGGTTTCTATCTGGAGACCGGAAGTCCGGGTCTCAAAGACCAGCCGCTTGCGGCACGGTTGGAAAACCCCGGCAACAATATCGACCTGCTTGTGGCAAAGGTGGAACGGCATCTGGCGCAGAACCCGGAAGATGGCGCCGGTTGGGATGTGCTGGCACCGATCTATTTCAGGGGCGGACGGATGGGCGATGCCGATATGGCCTATCGCAATGCCATCCGTCTGTCAGGCCCGTCTGCTGCCCGCTATGCGGGTCTGGGCGAGGTGATCATCGCCGAAAACGACGGCGTGGTCACGGCGGATGCGAGTGCTGCCTTCGAGGCGGCGCTGAAGGAGCAACCCGACAATCCGCGCGCCGAATTCTATCTGGCTTTAGGCTTCGAACAGGCTGGCAAGCAGGATGAGGCGCTGGCGGCCTTCGAGGCGCTTGCGGCAAAGTCACCCGCCGATGCGCCCTGGTTGCCGCTGGTGAAGCAGCATATTGCCGTGGTCAGCGGCAAAGGACCTGTTGCGGCACAAGGCGAGGCACCGGGTAATCCGAGCGAGGCCGATATCGCCGCGGCCCAGGATATGTCGGCGCAGGATCGCACAGCGATGATCCGCGGCATGGTCGACAGCCTCGATGCCAAGCTGAAGGAAAATCCCGACAATTTCGAAGGCTGGATGCGTTTGGTCCGTTCCTATGCGATGCTCAAAGAACCAGATCGCGCGGTGGACGCTTTGAACGCCGCCTTCAAGACATTTCCGGCGAATGGCAAGCAGGGTGCGCAACTGGCGGACCTTGGCCGTCAACTGGGCCTTCCCGTGGAGGACGTCAAGCAATGACCCGCAAGCAGAAACGTCTCACAGTCATTCTTGGCGGCATGGGCTTTATTTTCGCCGCTGTCCTGCTGGTGATGTTCGCCTTCGGCCAGTCGGTTGCCTATTTCTACATGCCGTCCGACCTTCAGACCAATCATGTCGGCCCGGGAACACGCATTCGCCTCGGCGGGCTGGTGGAAGACGGCTCGGTGAAGCGCGGTGGAGGATCGACGGTCACCTTTGCCGTGACCGATGGCAAGAACACGGTCCCGGTGACCTATACCGGCATTCTGCCCGACCTGTTTCGCGAGGGGCAGGGGGTGGTGACCGAAGGCACGTTCGAAAACGGCAATGTCTTCGTGGCCGATACGGTGCTTGCCAAGCATGATGAAAACTACATGCCCAAGGAAGTCGCCGACCGGTTGAAGAAAGATGGCGTCTGGGAAGGCAAAGAGAAGGCCACGCAATGATCATCGAACTGGGCCATTACGCGCTGGTTCTGGCGCTCGCGACCAGCATCATTCTGTCGGTCTTGCCGATGATCGGCGCACGGCGCGGCGATGGCGCGCTGATGGCGATTGCCACAACCGGAACCGTCGCCCAGTTCGCGCTGGTGCTGTTTTCCTTCGCGGTCCTGACCCATGCCTATCTGGTCTCCGATTTCTCGGTGAAGAACGTGTGGGAGAATTCGCACTCGCTGATGCCGACAATCTATCGATTCTCGGCGGTCTGGGGCAATCACGAAGGCTCCATGATGCTGTGGCTGCTGATCCTGTCGCTGTTTTCCGCGCTGGTGGCCTTCTTTGGCACCAACCTTCCCGATCGCCTGAAGGCCAATGTGCTTGGCGTTCAGGGATGGATTTCCACGGCCTTCACACTCTTCATCCTGTTGACCTCCAACCCGTATATACGGCTGAGCCCGGCACCCGCCGAAGGCCAGGACCTGAACCCGATCCTGCAGGATGCCGGTCTGGCGATCCATCCGCCGCTGCTCTATCTCGGCTATGTCGGTTTTTCCGTATCCTTCTCGTTTGCGATTGCCGCCCTGATCGACGGCCGCATCGATGCGGCCTGGGCACGCTGGGTGCGTCCCTGGACGCTCGCTGCCTGGACCTTCCTCACCGCCGGCATCGCCATGGGGTCTTACTGGGCCTATTACGAACTCGGCTGGGGCGGTTGGTGGTTCTGGGACCCGGTCGAAAACGCATCCTTCATGCCATGGCTTGCCGGTACGGCACTTCTGCATTCGGCGCTGGTGATGGAAAAGCGCGAGGCGTTGAAAATCTGGACCGTGCTGCTGGCGATCCTGACCTTTTCGCTGTCATTGCTCGGCACATTCCTCGTCCGTTCGGGCGTATTGACCTCGGTCCATGCCTTTGCGACAGATCCGACACGCGGTATCTTCATTCTCTGTATCCTGATGCTGTTTATCGGCGGCGCATTGGCCCTGTTTGCTTTCCGCGCACCATTGTTGAAGTCCGGCGGTCTGTTTGCCCCGATTTCGCGCGAGGGCGCGCTGGTGCTCAACAACCTGATCCTGACGGTTGCAACGGCAACGGTGCTGATCGGCACGCTTTATCCGCTGCTTCTGGAGACATTGACGGGCGACAAGATCTCCGTTGGCCCCCCTTTCTTCAACCTGACCTTCGGCCTCTTGATGCTTCCGCTTCTGGTGGCGGTACCCTTTGGACCGCTTCTGGCGTGGAAGCGCGGCGATCTGCTGGGCGCGTTCCAGCGGCTTTACGTGGCAATCGCGCTGGCCTTCGTCGTGTCACTGGTCATCTATTACATCGAACATGGTGGCCCGGTGCTGGCGGTCTTCGGCATGGCGGCAGGGCTTTACCTCGTCTTCGGCGCCTGTTCCGACCTCTGGTATCGCGCCGGTTTCGGAAAACTCGCCTTCAATGTCGCCTGGCGCCGCTTCGCCGGTCTGCCGCGCTCGGCCTATGGAGCGGCACTCGGGCATCTGGGACTTGGCGTAACGGTGCTCGGCATTGTGGCCGTTACCACCTATGCCACGGAAACCGTGGTGGAAATGAAGCCCGGAATGACCACGGAGGCTGGCGGCTACAGCGTGACCTTTGACGGGATGCGGCAGGCCGTCGGCCCCAACTTCACCGAGGATCGCGGCCATTTTACGCTGCGCAAGGGCGGTGTCGACAAGGGCGATTTCTGGTCGTCCAAGCGGCTTTATACGGCGCGCAGGATGCCGACCACCGAAGCCGGTATCCGCACCTTTGGCCCAAGCCAGCTTTACGTATCGCTGGGTGATCCGATGGATGATGGCGGCATTGTCGTGCGGATCTGGTGGAAGCCCTATATCCTGTTCATCTGGTTCGGTGCCGTGATCATGATGGTCGGCGGGTTCGTCTCGCTGTCGGACCGTCGCCTGCGTGTCGGTGCACCGAACCGGCGGGCGAAAGCGGTGCCGGCACGGCTGGAGGCGGCGGAATGATCGCCGCAGGGGCATTCGGGTTTGCGCGTAGCGTGAAGCTTATATTTCTTGTTGTGCTTCTCGGGCTCTCTGCAGCGCCTGCCTTTGCCGTCAACCCGGATGAGGTGCTTGCCGATCCGGTGCTGGAGGAGCGGGCGCGCAATCTGTCGATGCAGCTGCGTTGTCTCGTGTGCCAGAACCAGTCGATCGACGATTCCAATGCCGAGCTTGCCAAGGATTTGCGCCTTCTGGTGCGCGAACGGCTCGTCAAGGGCGACAGCGATCAAGACGTGATCGGCTATATCGTCTCGCGCTATGGCGAGTTCGTTTTGTTGAAGCCGCCTCTGGCGCTCAAGACCTATCTTTTGTGGGGCGCACCTCTTGTGTTGTTCCTGATCGGCGCGATTGCCATGTTTACCTATGGTCGCAACCGGGCCGGCACAGCACCGGAGAAGCTGACCGCGGAAGAAGAACAAAGGCTGAAGACCCTGCTGGCTGAAAACGGCACTGACCAGTCCTGACTATCTTTCTGGAAAAATTACCAAATTGTCATGTCGCGGACAGTTCACTGTAAGGTGACAACCCCTATATCTTCGTCATCCACCGCTTCCCGCCGCACTTGGGCGATAACGCAAAAGCAACTGACGAAGGTACGAACAATGTTCAATCGGAAGACTTCCCGCACTCCTCTCGACAAATTCCTGAAGGCCTCCACTGCAGCTGGTCTCGCAGCTGTCATGCTGGCCGGTGGCGTTCCCGCTCTCGTCACCCCGTCCTATGCCGATGCAGTCAGCGTACAGGCGCCGCAGGTGCCAAGTTTTGCAGACGTGGTTCAGGCGGTTTCGCCAGCCGTTGTCTCCGTTCGTGTTGAAACGGACGTGCAGCCGGCATCCGACGATGGCTCCTTCTCCTTCGGTTTCGGCGGTCAGGGAATGGACAATCTCCCGGACGATCATCCGCTGAAGCGCTTTTTCCGTGAGTTCGGCATGCCCGGCGACAACGGCGGCCGCAAGGCTCCGCCTCCGCCTCCGCATGGCAAGGGCAAGCTGCGCCCAACCTCGCAAGGATCCGGCTTCTTCATCTCCGAAGACGGCTACATCGTCACCAATAATCACGTTGTCGACGACGGTGCTGCCTTCACGGTCGTGATGAAGGACGGCACCGAATATCCGGCCAAGCTGATCGGCAAGGACAGCCGCACCGATCTCGCCGTGTTGAAGGTCGACCAGCCGAAGAAGACCTTCACCTATGTGAAGTTTGCCGACGGTGACGGCGCCCGCATTGGCGACTGGGTCGTGGCCGTCGGTAACCCGTTTGGCCTTGGTGGAACGGTGACCGCAGGCATCGTCTCTGCCCGCGGCCGCGATATCGGCTCCGGTCCTTATGACGATTATATCCAGATCGACGCCGCCGTGAACCGCGGCAATTCCGGCGGTCCGGACTTCAACCTGAGTGGCGAAGTCATCGGCATCAATACCGCGATCTTCTCTCCATCTGGCGGAAACGTCGGCATCGCCTTCGCGATCCCTGCCTCGCTGGCCAAGAATGTAGTCAAGGAATTGATCGAGAAGGGCACCGTCGATCGTGGCTGGCTGGGTGTTCAGATCGAGCCTGTGACCAAGGATATCGCAGAATCCCTCGGTCTTGCCGAAGCCAGCGGTGCAATCGTTGTCGCGCCGCAGGAAGGCTCTCCGAGTGTGGCTGCCGGTATCGAGCAGGGTGACGTGATCGTTGCCGTGAACGGCGAAACGGTGAAGGACAATCGCGACCTTGCCAAGAAAATCGCCAACTTTGCACCCGGTACCAAGGTGGAAGTCTCGCTGTGGCGCGGTGGCAAGTCGCTGACCAAGACCGTTGAACTGGGCAAGTTCCCGACCGACAAGCAGATGGCAAAGGCCGACGGCAACGGCTCCGACGAGGATGCCGCGCCAGCAACAGAGCAGGCTCTGGCCAATCTGGGTCTTGACGTTCAGCCTTCAGACGATGGCGCCGGACTGACGATCACCAATGTCGATCCCAACTCGGATGCTGCCGATCTTGGTGTGAAGCCCGGTGAGAAGATCACCTCGGTCAACAACAAGGAAGTCTCCTCTGTGGAAGAGGCGCAAAAGGCAATCGACGCCGTGAAGAAGGAAGGTCGCACCAAGGTTCTGGTGATGATCGAAACGGAGAACGGCAACCGCTTCGTCGCTCTGCCACTCGACAACAGCTAATTGGCCTAAGGGGTCAAAGCGCGAGAGCGCCGAGCAGCAATAAGCAGCCCGGCGCTCTTTTTTGTGTTGGAAAGGTGAAGAGAGATGGAACGGGTCGAGCAAATTTCCAATTCGGGCGATTCCGATTGTGCCAAGGGCACAGCCGGCGATATGGTCGCGCACATGAAGATACTGGTAATTGAAGACGATCTAGAAGCCGCAGCCTATATGACCAAGGCCTTCCGCGAAGCCGGCATTGTTGCCGACCATGCCAGCGACGGCGAAAGCGGTTTGTTCATGGCCACGGAAAACAGCTATGACGTGATGGTGATTGACCGCATGTTGCCGCGCCGCGACGGCTTGTCGGTCATCAGCGAACTGAGGCGCAAGTCAATCGACACGCCTGTGCTGATCCTGTCGGCGCTCGGTCAGGTGGATGACCGCGTCACGGGCCTTCGGGCAGGCGGCGACGATTACCTGCCAAAGCCCTATGCATTTTCCGAGCTTCTGGCCCGTGTCGAAGTGCTGGGACGCCGCAAGGGCAAACCGGAACAGGACATGGTCTATCGGGTCGGCGATCTGGAACTTGACCGCCTGTCGCATGAGGTGCGTCGGGGCGGCAAGGAGATCCTGCTGCAGCCGCGGGAATTCCGCCTGCTCGAATATCTGATGAAGAACGCCGGACAGGTTGTCACCCGCACGATGTTGCTGGAGCATGTCTGGGACTATCACTTCGATCCCCAGACCAATGTCATCGATGTCCATGTGTCGAGATTGCGCTCGAAGATCGAGAAGGAATTCGAGACATCGCTGCTGAAGACCGTGCGCGGTGCCGGCTATATGATCAAGGACGAAGGGTAAGCGTATTTTTTCATGAACCGCCTGTCCATGCTGTTCAAGTCGACTGCCGTGCGTCTGTCGGCACTCTACATGATCCTCTTTGCGCTTTGCGCAGCATTTCTGGTCTTCTATGTGACGGCACTGTCTGAACGCGTGCTGACCCAGCAGACCCAGGAAGGCTTGCTGCAAGAGGTGCGCGAGGTTGACGGCGCCTACAAGAGCGGCGGCATGAACCTCTTGCTCAGTACCATGGAGCGACGCGCCCGCGCACCGGGCGCCAACCTTTATGTGATCGCCAGCCCCAGCGGTGAAATCCTGGCCGGCAATGTTGCCTCGGTGCAGCCGGGCATTCTCGGCCGCGAGGGCTGGACGAACGAGCCATTCCGCTATGAGCGTTATTCGGGCGCGGGCAATGAACGGCGTCATGTTGCGGTCGCCTTCCTGCTGAAACTCGACAATGGACTGCATATTCTGGTGGGACGCGATCTGGGCGAACCGGCCCGTCTCAGATTGCTGGTCCGCAAGGCCCTGATGGTGGCGCTCGCCATCATGGGCGGCGGTGCGCTGATCATCTGGTTTGCCATCGGTCGAAATGCGCTCAAGCGCATCGACAGGGTGTCTGCCGCCAGCAAGAAGATCATGGCGGGTGACCTCTCGCAGCGTCTTCCTGTCTCCGGATCGGGCGATGAATTCGATCGGCTGTCCGGCAGTCTGAACGAGATGCTGGGCCGCATCGGCAAGCTCAACGAGGGCTTGAGGCAAGTCTCCGATAATATCGCCCACGACCTGAAGACACCCCTGACGAGGCTGCGGCACAAGGCATCCGAAGCGCTTGATGAGGATGACGCGGCGAAGCGGCGCGTGGCTCTTGAAGGTATCATTGCCGAATCCGACCAGCTGATCCGGACTTTCAACGCACTTTTGATGATTTCGCGCGTAGAGGCAGGTTCGATCGCGGCCGAATTGTCCGACCAGGACATTTCAGCCGTCGCTGCCGATAGTGTGGAGCTTTATGAGCCGGTGGCCGAAGAAGCGGGGCTTTCGCTGGTCTCCACCATTGCGCCGGGCCTGTCTGTGCGCGGCAACCGCGAACTGATAGGACAGGCAATCTTCAATCTGCTCGACAATGCGATCAAATATGCAGACGGCGCAGAACAGCCGCAAATCCGCATATCGGTTACCACGCGCGACGGCGACGTCCGGCTTTCTGTAGCGGACAACGGGCAGGGTATCCCGTCCGAACAGCGCGAAGAGGCGGTCAAACGTTTCGTGCGGCTCGACGAAAGCCGCTCGAAGCCGGGCACAGGCCTTGGCTTGTCTCTGGTCGAGGCTGTGATGGCACTGCATGGCGGCCGGCTGGAGCTTTCCGCAACGGATGAAAGCGACGCAGACCATCCGGGCCTCACCGCAACCATGGTCTTTCCGCCGCGCAAAGCCTAATCTCCCATTCAGGATTCGCGATGCGGTTCGGGAGGCCGCATAGGCGAAAAGGTTATGCCCTGGAGGAGATTTGACGTGCAGCAAACAGCCAGCGCGCTGAGCGAGGTGCATGCAGGTGCGCTGCATCCGCTGAACCAGAGCGAATTGAAGTCTGTCGGAGAAATTCTGAGCGACATTGGCGCGACGCATCCGGCAATTGCCGACATGCTGGAGACGATGACGCCGCTCCACGAATTTGTCGCCGCAGCACTGAGCCTCTCTCCGCATTTGCGCGACACCGCAGCGCGAGATCCCGAGATCCTTGTTCTGGCGATCAGCCAACCGCTGGAACCCTTGCTGACAGGTCTCGTTGACGCGGCGCGCGACGCCTGGAAGCCCCAGGCCGATGGCACTCTTCCCACGGAAGGCCAGGTGATGACGCGATTGCGCATTGCCAAGCGGCGGGTGTCTTTTCTGTTGGCCATGGCCGATCTGGCCCGGATCTTTGATGCGGCCCATACGACGGAGTGGTTGACCGCCATTGCCGATGCCAGCGTATCGGCGGCGATCAATCACTTGCTGCTGAGCGCAGACGATGCCGGCAAGGTCACCTTGCCTGACCGTGGCGAGCCATCGCGCGGCAGTGGCCTGATTGTGCTTGGCATGGGCAAGCATGGCGCCCGCGAACTGAACTATTCCTCCGATATCGATATCGTCGTCTTCTTCGACCCTCAGGCCGGCATCTTGCCCGATCCCGATGACGGGCTGGAAATCTATGGGCGCATGATGCGACGTCTGGTGCGCATCATGCAGGAGCGCACCGGCGACGGTTATGTGTTCAGAACCGATCTGCGATTGCGCCCCGATCCGGGGTCGACACCTCTTGCCGTGCCGGTGGAGGCCGCGCTGCTGTATTACGAGGGCAGGGGACAGAACTGGGAGCGTGCAGCCTTCATCAAGGCACGTCCTGTGGCGGGCGATCTGGAGGCAGGTGCAGCCTTCCTCAAGGAAATGACCCCCTTTGTCTTTCGCAAATACCTGGATTACGCCGCCATCGCCGATATCCACGCCATCAAGCGTCAGATCCACGCGCATAAGGGCCATGGCACAATCGCGGTCAAGGGGCACAATGTGAAGCTTGGCCGCGGCGGTATCCGCGAGATCGAGTTCTTCGCCCAGACCCAGCAACTGATCGCCGGCGGGCGAATGCCGGAACTGAGGACGCGGTCGACCGAGGCGGCGCTGAAGGCATTGAATGCCGCGAACTGGGTGGATGATGCCACCACCCGCGAGCTGATCGTCTGCTACTGGTTCTTGCGCGATGTGGAACACCGCATTCAGATGGTCCATGACGAACAGACCCACCTTCTGCCGTTAACGGAGCCGGAATTGCGCCGCATCGCCCTGATGAGCGGCTTTGCCGATACGGCGAGTTTTTCGAGCGAACTCGAAACCGTGCTGAAGACGGTGGAGAAACGCTATGCCCGCCTGTTCGAGAAAGAAGAGGGATTGTCGGGCACGGAAGGTAATCTGGTCTTTACCGGTCAGAATGACGACCCGGATACGCTGAAGACGCTTGCAAAACTGGGATTCGACAGACCCGAAGACATGTCGCGTGTGATCCGCACATGGCATTATGGGCGCTACCGGGCCACGCAGTCGGTCGAGGCGCGCGAGCGGCTGACCGAACTGATCCCGCTCTTGTTGAAAGCGTTTGGTGAAAGCCGCCGCGCGGACGAGGCGCTGATGCGCTTCGATACGTTTCTCGCGGGCCTGCCTGCCGGCATTCAGCTGTTTTCGCTTCTCGGCAATAACCCGCCGCTGTTGAAGCTGACCGTGAACATCATGTCGGCTGCACCGCGCCTGGCGGAAATCATCGCCAAGCGTCCCCATGTCTTTGACGGCATGCTGGATCCGGCATTGATGGCTCAACTTCCGACCCGCGATTATCTGGCACATCGACTTGAGAGTTTTACCGCTGGCCGTGTCCACTATGAGGAATTTCTGGATCAGCTCCGTATTTTCGCCGCCGAACACCGCTTCCTGATCGGTATTCGTCTTCTGACCGGATCGATCAATGGAACGCAGGCTGGCCGGGCCTTTGCCGATCTGGCGTCGCTGGTCATCGGCGCGGCGCTTGATGTGGTACGCAAGGAAATGGACCGCGCCCATGGTGTCTATCCCGGCGGACGGGTGGCGCTTGCCGGCATGGGCAAGCTGGGCAGTTTCGAGCTGACGGCCGGGTCCGATGTCGACCTCATTTTGCTCTACGACTATGACGCGGAGGTGGTGGAAAGTGTTGGTGACAAGCCGCTGGATGCGGTGCGCTATTTCACCCGACTGACGCAGCGCCTGATCTCAGCCCTGTCTGCGCCGATGGCAGAGGGTGTGCTCTACGAAGTCGATATGCGCCTGCGCCCATCCGGCAACAAGGGCCCGGTGGCAACCCGCCTCAATGCATTCGAGCGGTATCAGAAGGACGAAGCCTGGACCTGGGAGCATATGGCACTGTCGCGGGCACGGATGATGGCTGGCGATGACGATCTGATCGAAAGGGCGCAAGCGATCATCTCCGATGTGATGGGCGAGGTTCGCAACGAGAAAAAGATTGCAGCCGATGTGAAAGAGATGCGCATGCTGATTGGCAAGGAAAAGCCGCCGCGCGACATCTGGGACTTCAAGCTCATTCCAGGGGGCCTGATCGACATCGAATTCATAACCCAGTTTCTGACCCTGGTCGGCCCTGCTCGGGGCGTGACGGTCGCCACGTCTGGGCTGAGCACGGCTCAGGCGCTGGCAGTCTTGGGCAAAAGCCTGATGGATCGCAACGATCTGGAGACCTGCCTTGCAGCGCTTACGCTGTTCACGGATTTGTCCCAGATCATCCGGCTCTGCATTGACGGGCCCTTCGATGCTGACGATATTCCGGCAGGCCTTGCAGATCTTCTTTGTCGTGCAGCCGATTGTCCGGACATGAAAACGCTCGAAGCGGAGGTCAAGCGGCTGTCAAAAGCGGTGCGCAAGGTGTTCGACAAGGTGGTGAGGCCCTCATAAACGAAGGCTGGCTGGAATAGCGGGGCTGAATATCCTCAGACATCCGCAAAACCTCACCAACATCGGTGCGGCGCAGGGTTACTCTTCAGACGGCTTGCCGCCGACACCCATAGGGGCAAGCCCCGACGCGCATTAGCGCCACGCCGGACGTCGCTGCAGGTTCATGTGCAGTTCCTGCTTGGTCGCAAACGATCCCAGCACCCGCAAAAGCTTGCGCGTCTGGTTGACGTCGACATGTTCACGGTCGCAGAAGTCCTGCACGCTGAACACCTCGCGGTTTTCACCAGCTTTCGTTTCGTCTTCGGCTACATATTTCATCGAGATCACCTCCTCCCAGCCTTCATCAACGCTGGAGCGGCCAAGCAGTTCCCGAAGCGCGAACAAATTTGGCAATGAAGGCACGCGACGGTCTGGCAGGATTTAGCGACTGTGAAGCCAAGTATAGCGTTGTTTCTTTATCCCTAATTTAACAGGTTTCTGCGAGGTTTCACAGCGAAAACGAAATCTCGTCCTGAGCTTGGGCAGTTATTATCTGACTGGGAGCGACGTATGCGCATGATACAAACGGGAAGATGGGTGGCTCGCAAGATCAGCGAGTTTCTAAGCGTTCCCAATGACAATCCGGAACTGACGCGCGCGCAGTATGAGGCTTTTTCCAAGCAGGTACCGCTTCTCTATTTTATCCTTGCCGTCAACACACTGGCCGTATCCTGGACGCATATCAATACCGCTCCCGCGTGGCTGGATATCTATATACCCCTGGCGATGGTGGCGATATTTGTCTTCCGCGGTCTGGGGTGGTATCGCCGACACAATGTTGTTGTCGATGCGGACGAAGCCTATCGTCAATTACGCTCGACAAATCGCCTGGCAGGGCCCCTGGCGCTCGTCTGCGTTGCCTGGTCCCTGATGTTGATGCCGCTTGGCAATCCTTACCAGCAGGCGCATGTCGCGTTTTACATTGCCATCACCGTGATCGGCATCATCTTCTGTCTGATGCATTTGCGTTCTGCCGCGCTGATTGTCACTTGCCTGGTTAATGCCCCATTTCTTGTCTTTATGCTCCTGCATGGTGAACCGATTTTCAACGCGATCGGCATCAACTTCCTTCTGGTCTGCATGGCCATGGTTGTGGTGTTGCAGTCGCATTATCGCGACTTTCGTCAACTCGGCCAGTCGCGACTTGTGCTGCAGGATCAGAATGCTGCCATGCAGGCGCTGTCAGACGAAAATTTGCGCTTGGCCAATATGGACAGCCTGACATTGCTGGCCAACCGCCGCAGTTTCTTCCACGATCTGTTGAAAGAATTTGACGCGGCCAAGACGAATTCCACGGCGCTGGCCGTGGGCGTGATCGATCTGGACGGCTTCAAGCCGATTAACGACATGCACGGTCATTCCGCAGGCGACAAGGTTCTGGTGGAGGTTGCGCGGCGGCTGGAGATCGTGGCTGAGGGCAAGGCCCGTGTCTATCGCCTGGGTGGCGATGAATTTGCCCTTCTGGTCTGCGGTGTCGCCGACGAAGGCAAGCTTTCCAGTTTCGGTATGACCTTTTGCGACGCGATTGCAGAGCGCATCAGCATCGGTGCCGGAAATGTTCATGTGACCGGCTCTCTCGGTATCGCTATCTACCCCAAGGTCGGCACCAACGGCCATGAGCTTTACGACCGCGCAGACTATGCGCTTTACACCGCCAAACGCCGCCAACGCGCGGGTGTCATGATATTCAATGCCGCGCAGGCCGACGAGTTGTCGCGTCTGAAAGTGGTCGAGGAGGCCTTGTTGTGCGCCTCTCTGGAAGACGAATTGTCGCTGGTGTTCCAACCGATCGTCGACGTCAATTCCAACAGCTGTGTCGGTTTCGAGGCGCTGTCGCGCTGGGATAGTCCGACCATCGGCAGCGTATCGCCAGCGGAATTTATTCCCGTGGCTGAACATAATGGCCGTATTCTGACGATCACGCGCCTGGTTCTGGAACGTGCATTGCAGACAGCCTCGACTTGGCCCGGTGATTGCTATTTGTCATTCAATCTTTCACCGCACGACCTGGCCTCTGCCGAAGGCATTCTGCGCATTATCGGTATTGTCCATGCCAGCGGCTTCGATCCGGCACGGATCAATTTCGAGATCACCGAGACGGCGATCATGCATGATTTCGACCAGGCGAAGGCATCCATAACCCTGTTGCGCAATATGGGGGCGGGCATTTCGCTCGATGACTTTGGCACCGGCTATTCCAGCCTCAGCCATGTCCACCACCTGCCGCTCTCCAAGATCAAGATCGACGGATCCTTTGTTCAGGAGATCGAGCAGCGCGATTCGAGCTACAAGATCGTGAAGTCGGTTCTGGCTCTGTGTGCGGATATGGATATCGACGCCATCGTGGAAGGCGTGGAGACCCTGGAACAACTGAAAATTCTGAAGTCACTGGGCGTTCAAGCCGTGCAGGGATACTATTTCTCCCGTCCCGTCAGCGCGGATGACACCGTTGAACTTCTCCTGTCCGACGATCGAATGCCGGTGGCAGCGCGCGCATCCTGAATGGCCGCAGAAACGGTTCAGCCTGGACCGAGCAACCCGATGACCAGTTGCTGCACTGTGCCGCCCGGTCCGAACTCGACCTTGTCGAAGTCTCGGTCTTTCTGTCGACGCTGATCCGATATCTCCTTCAGGATCGGCTGCATCTTCGCCCGTAGTCTGTTGCAGTCGGGATCGTTCTCCGCTGAAAGGCCAACGGTCGCTTTCTCGATCTCCCGGGCCAGGACCTTGATATTCTCGGCATGGACCTTCTCATGCGCCGTCACACCCTCGATGAAGACCGCCCAACGGGCAGCGACATCGGCCGGGAGCCTGGCAGATGGTTTCGGCAGCTTGGTGGTGATGACCAGTCTTGGAACGGCAGACGCCAGCACACAGCCGCCCTGACGGTTCTGATAATCGCGGCGCCAGGTGAGCTTGAAACCCGTCTGCGCGATGACCCGGGAATTCCCCAGCATGGGGCCGCGCTCGCCGATCGAGTCATAAAGCGCACGCGCGCTTTCACCGTTGATACTGTAGGTCTCGACCTGTTCGATGACCTGGCCGCCGGCGAGTGCGCCGAGCGGGGCAAGGACGGTCGCGATCGTCAATGCAGAGCGGACAATGCGTGCCTTCACGACGGCTCCTTTGCAGATTGGCTGCAAGTCTATGAAGCCAGAGATCGAAATTCAATGCTGAAAGTAGAGTGGGGCGGACGCTGCCTTACGCCATGCGCTTCTTCTGGGGAAGCACGTCTTCCTTGCCATGCGGGATGAAGATCTGCACGACCGTACCCTTGCCCTCGCGAGACCGGATTTTCAAAGCACCGCCATGGAGTGCAACGAGTGAGCGCGAGATGGCAAGTCCCAGACCGGAACCGCCGCGACTCTTGGCATACTGATTTTGCACCTGCTCGAAGGGTTGGCCGATCTTGTTGATCGCCTCTTTCGGAATACCGATGCCGGTATCGGCAATCGTCAGTGCCACACCTTGGGCGCAGGGGCGGGCACGCAGAGCGATACGGCCGCCCTCATTGGTAAACTTTGCCGCATTGGCCAGAATGTTCAACAGCACCTGCTTCATGGCACGGCGGTCGGCCACGACAGACAGATTGGTGGAAATACGCTGCTCGATGGTGATGTTCTTTTCCTCCGCCGGAATGGAGGTCAGGCGCAGGCTTTCGTCGATCAGCGGAGACAGGTCGATGGTTTCGCAGCGCAGACGCATCTGGCCGGCTTCGATCTTCGACATGTCGAGAATATCGTTGATGACATTCAACAGATGCTTGCCGCTGTCATGAATGTCGCGGGCATATTCGGAATATTTGGGTGAGCCGATGGGGCCGAACATGCCGGTCTGCAGAATTTCCGAGAAACCGAGAATGGCGTTGAGCGGGGTTCTCAGTTCGTGGCTCATATTGGCGAGGAATTCCGACTTGGCCTTGTTGGCAGCCTGAGCACGCTCTTTTTCCACCTGATAATTGGCATTGGCGATGGACAGCTCCTGCTTCTGCCGCTCCAGCGTCTTCTGCGAGGAAGACAGGTCGCCGATATTGGCCATCAGGCGGCGCTCCTGATCGCGCAACCGTTCCTGGTGGCGTTTCAAAAGGGTGATGTCGGTACCCACCGACACCAGGCCCCCGTCACGGGTCCGACGTTCGTTGATCTGCAGCCAGCGTTCGTCGGCAAGCTGGACCTCGGTGGTGCGCGAGCTGCCTGTCTGGTCCGGATCGGCGACACGGCGCTGAATAATCGGCCGGGCAGCAGCCTTCACCACAGCGGCGCGATCCTTGCCCGGTGTCAGCATATCGTCTGGCAGGCCATAGACTTTCTGGAAATGCGCATTGCACATCACCAGCTTGTCGTTCTTGTCCCACAGCACGAAGGCCTCCGATGTGCATTCGATGGCATCCATCAGGCGCTGGTCAGCCTCGGCATAGCGCTGCGCCAGACGATGCTGCTCTGTCACATCCATGGCGATGCCGATGATGCGGCTGCCGCCATTGGGGGTGCGCACCACCTGCGCGCGGGCGCGCATCCACACATAATGGCCCTGAGCATGGCGCATGCGGAAGATATGGTCGATCTGATGATTGTCGCTGCGGCCGAGCGAGCGGAAAAGCTTGTAGAGATTGCCGTCTTCGGGATGCATCATCCGGGCGGCATCGCCAAAGCAGAGCGAGGCACCGGAAGGCTTCATGCCGACCATTTCATACATGGAACGCGACCAGAACAGACGGCGGCTCGACAGATCGAAATCCCACAGACCGCAGCGACCGCGTGACAACGCAGTCTCCACCCGCAAATTGGATTCCAGGAAGATATCGTCAGCCTCGCGGGCGCGCTTGGCCTGCATGAAATAGGCATAGAGAATGACCAGAAGCGTCATCGATATGCCGGCAAACAGCGTGACATTCAACGCCACTTCACTGCGCCAGAAGGCATCGATATCGGCCAGCGACCGGGTGACGAGGATGAGCGACCCACCGGCTGCGGGTTCCATGACGGCGACATGGCGCCTGCCGTTGATATGGGTCTCGATGGTCCCGGTCTTGTCGGAATAGCGGCGGATGGCGGCGACTTCAGGCAGGATGCTGGTGAGCGACTGGCCGATGAAACCGACGGCTGACGCTGAGCCTGCAAAGATCTGTCCGGCGGGATCGATCAGCAGGATATAGGCGCTGGGGTTCAGGCGGCTCTGGGGCAGAAACTGCGACAGCAGTTTTTCGGCGCTGCCACGGTCGCGATTGACGAACAAGTCGGCCTTGTCGGAAAATGCCGCCGTCGCCACCGCCGCCGACATCGCCGTCGACTGCCGTGCATTGCTTTCCATTCGCCCGTATTCGGCCAGAATGCCGACCGTTCGTGCCATGGCCACGACCATGAGAAAGGCAATGATCAGGACCGGTATGGCGTTCCTGAGTATGATTTCCATTCGCCTGGGATCTGCTGCTCCCGTAAACAGGAGATCCCGAAGGAACATTGAAATTCGACCATATGGGAGCCCCATACGGCCATCGGCTGCAGTCTCCTGCCGCACGTCCGCCATCGTGTCCGCCTCTTATTCCTCGTGCGATTCGAGGCGCCGCTCGCCCGAATCGGACTCAATGAATCATCACTGATTCGTCGTGTCCAGACGGCGAAGGTGAACAAAGTATTAAGTGCTTCATTCGAATCGCTTTTTTCTCGAGCGATCAGGCCAAGGGATTGAATCTCAAGGAAAAGGTTAACGCGGACATGGCGTTTCCGGTGTTTCAGTCACCTGAGCCCCTGCTTCGCGAAAGCGAAGACAGCGGAAATTTCAAGCGGTGGGGAGGCGGCCTATGGGAGCCGCCTCCGACCGTCGTCAGCTCTTCAGAACGCGATCGACGATGTCGCGGACATCTGCGGAAAGTTTGTCGGCCCTGGCAATGGTGGAGAGGGCCGCCTTTGCCTTTTCTGCCCGCACAGGTTCCAGCTGTCGCCACGACCGCATCGAGGTCAGCAAGCGGGCTGCAAGCTGCGGATTGCGCTTGTCGATCTCCAGGATCTGCGCGGCGAGGAAATCGTAAGCTGCGCCATCCGCCCGGTTGAACCCGGTGGGATTGGAAAAGGCGAGGCTGCCGATGGCCGAGCGCACGCGGTTCGGGTTGTTGGCGATATAGTGCTTGTTGGCGACCAGTGCCTTGACGCGGTCGAGTGCGCCGTCACCGGGGATGGTGGCCTGAATGGCAAACCACTTGTCGATCACCAGCGCATTGTCGGCAAAGCGGGACTCGAAGGCTTCGAGCGCTGATTTTGTCTCCTCGCAGTCCGGGAAGCGGTGCGCAAGAACTGTCAGCGCCTGCGAAAGATCCGTCATGTTATCGGCCTTGGCAAAAGCCTCGGCCGCATGGGCAGGTGTTGCGTCTGACAGGGCGATGAAGCCCAGGGCTGTATTTTTGAGCGCGCGGCGACCGGCATTTTCGGCGTCCGGTGAGAACGGGCCGGTGACATCGGCCAAGGCCGCATAGAGTTTGCCGAACAGATCCGAGCCGGCATCCGCAATCTGCTTCAAAATGGCCTCACGGCCCGTATGAACGGCGTCGGGATCGGTGTCGGCGCCGAGTTCGCGGGCAATATCGGCCTCGCTTGGCAGTGACAGCGCCTGGGCGCGGAAGGCCGGCTCAAGCGTTTCATCGCCCGCAATCTGCAACAGCACGTCGACGAAGCGCGCATCGCCACCGACGTCCTCGCTTTTGGCAGCCTGCGTTGCGGCATGGGCAAGCACAGGACGGGCAAGATCGGTAATGGCCTGCCAGCGGGAGAACAGGTCGCTGTCATGAAGCGCGATCAGACGCTTGTCGTCTGCCGACTGATCGAAATGGATGGTCACCGGGGCGGAAAAGCCGCGATTGATGGAGAGTACCGCGCGAGACGCGATGCCGGCAAAAACGAAAGTCTGTGAACGCTCGGTCAGGTGCAGGACATCGCCTGTTACCTCTCCGCCGATGATGCCTGACGCGGTGACGTCCGACCCGTCTTGGTCGATCAGAGCGAAGCGGAGCGGGATATGCATCGGCTCCTTGTTGGGCTGACCGGGCGTGGCAGGGATCATCTGCTCAAGCGAGACAGTCAGTGTCTTGGCACGGGCATCATGGGTGGTCGAGACGGTGACCTGCGGCGTGCCGGCCTGATTGTACCAGAGCGAGAACTGCTTGAAATCGCGACCATTGGCATCTTCGAAGGACTTGACGAAATCCTCGACGGTAGCGGCTTCGCCATCATGACGCTCGAAATAGAGGTCCATACCCTTCTTGAAGCCGTCGCGGCCCAGAATGGTGGAGATCATGCGGGTGACCTCGGAGCCCTTTTCATAGACGGTCGTCGTGTAGAAATTGTTGATTTCGCGGTAGCTTGCCGGGCGCACCGGATGAGCAAGCGGACCGGAATCCTCGGTGAACTGTTCCGAGCGCAAATGGCGCACTTCAGCGATGCGCTTGACTGCGCGCGAACGCGCGTCGGCAGAAAATTCGTGATCGCGGAAGACGGTCAGGCCTTCCTTCAGGCACAGCTGGAACCAGTCGCGGCAGGTGATGCGGTTGCCGGTCCAGTTGTGGAAATACTCATGGGCGATGATCGCCTCGATATTGGCATAGTCCTGGTCGGTGGCCGTGGCCGGATCGGCCAGCACATACTTGTCGTTGAAGATGTTGAGGCCCTTGTTCTCCATCGCTCCGAAATTGAAGTCGGAGACGGCAACGACCATGAAGATGTCGAGGTCGTATTCGCGACCGAACACCTCTTCGTCCCATTTCATCGAGCGCTTCAGCGCATCCATGGCATAGGTTGCACGCGATTCCTTGCCGTGCTCCACATAGATCTTCAGCGCAACTTCGCGGCCCGACATGGTCGTAAACGTATCTTCAACGACGCCGAGATCGCCGGCCACCAGCGCAAACAGGTAGCTGGGCTTGGGGTGAGGGTCGAACCAGGCAGCGAAGTGCTTGCCTTCGCCATAGCCGGCGCCGCCCAGGAAATTGCCGTTCGAGAGCAGCAACGGGCAGCTTTCCTTGTCGGCAATGATATTGATCGTGTAGGGCGCCAGCACATCCGGACGGTCGGGGAAATAGGTGATGCGACGGAAGCCCTCGGCCTCGCATTGGGTGCAATAGATACCGTTGGAACGGTAAAGACCCATCAATTGCGTATTTGCGCTCGGGTTAAGCAGTGTCGTGACTGTCACCTCGAACGGACTGTCAGCCGGAAGATCACGAATAGTCAAACTGTCCGACGTGGCAGTATAGCGATCGGTTTCCATCTCGATCTGGTCGAACAACAGACTGGTCATGGTCAGCCCATCGCCATCCAATACCAGCGGGGCGGAGTGATCTACCCCCTCCCGACGGTGGAATATCAGTCTCGATTCGACCTTTGTTTCGACCGGATCCAGTTCAAATGTCAGATCCACACGTTCCAGCACGAAGTCGGTGGGGCGGTAATCTGCCAGATGAATAACCTGGCCCGTATCTGTTCGCATTGTGTGTCCTGATTGTTTGCTTAGGCTCTTTCGCGTTCCGACCGACCGGAGCCACGACTTTCATCGCTAAATCTGTTCCATCCAAACACAGATTTACATTAATTTCTGAACGATTGATAAAATAAGACGAGAATTGTCCCCCTGAAAAGACTTGTCTTGGCCGTTCCGGCGTTGAAAAGCGCTAAAAATTCAATGAAGCGCTGACCTTTTCTGGTTGTTTCGACGCGTATTTTACCACCAGTATAAATTGAATTGCGGCCGGCGCCGATCGCCGATCAGTCAGGGTGAAGCATCGTCATTCCCTACATTTTCGCATCGCCATGCCCCAACATTTTGCCGCGCCCGGACATTCCGATACCAATGGCTTGTCTCGTATTTGGCGACATGCCAGTTTGCCGCATCCGTCTTGCCCTGTGCGCCGATGTGTCGCTGCGGCCGGCCTGTTTCCTGTCTGCGTTTTTCTGAAAGCCCGCAATGCCCTCCGCTGAAACCGACCCGCTTCGCGGCATTCTGCTGAAGCTATCCTCGATCACCGTCTTTCTTGCCATGCAAAGCTGCATCAAACTGGCGGGGGCAGGCATTCCTCCGGGGCAGATAGCATTCTACCGATCCGCCTTTGCCATCGTACCCATCGTCATCTATCTGGGAATGCGCGGTAATTTGCGCTCCGCCTTTCACACCGACAATCCTCTGGGCCATCTGCGCCGCGGTCTGCTGGGTATTTGCGCCATGGGTTGCGGGTTTTACGGACTGGTGCTGTTGCCGCTGCCGGATGCCATCGCCATCGGCTATGCCATGCCGCTGATCGCAGTTGTCTTTGCCGCGGTCTTCCTGCGGGAAACGGTGCGGCTCTACCGCTGGACCGCGGTTGCCATCGGCATGGTCGGCGTCACCATCATTTCCTATCCGAAGCTCACTTTGTTCAGCCAGGAGGGCTTCGGCTCGACAGCTGCAATAGGCGCCATGGCTGTCTTGCTCTCGGCCGTTCTCGGTGCCGGCGCCATGATGCAGGTGCGCCAGCTTGTGCGAGAGGAAAAAACGGCAACGATCGTCTTGTACTTTTCCCTGGTCGCCTCGCTGCTGTCAGCATTGAGCTGGTTTTTCGGCTGGGCGCAACTGTCTGTCGAGGCACTGGGCCTTCTGGCACTGGCCGGCTTCTTTGGCGGTTTTGGCCAGATCCTGTTGACCGAGAGCTACCGTTTTGCCGATGTCTCGACCATTGCCCCGTTCGAATATTCGTCGATCCTGCTGGGCTCGCTGATCGCCTATGTTCTGTTTGACGAGATACCGACGATCACAACGCTTGCGGGAGCGGCAATCGTCGTCGGCGCCGGTCTCTATATCATCTACCGTGAACATCAACTCGGCCTCGAGCGGCGCGCTGCCCGACGGGCATCGACGCCACAAGGTTGAGCCGGGACGCCGGTCTTACGATCCCGCCTGACCCTGAAAAACGGGATCTGCGTCGGCGTCGCCGATGGCGCTGTTGGCGGCATTGGCCTGGTCCGTACCCAGCACGGGGATGGCCATGGCCTGGAAGTCCGCCTTGTCGGCATCGGCCACCGCTTCGGTGCGGCGTGTCATGCGCCATGCCGCATAGCCGGCATAAAGAGCAAAGGCCGTTGCCAGGAACCAGATCAGTCCCTGTGGGCCAATACTGTCCATCAGCGTACCGGCCATCAACGGCCCGGACACAGTCCCCAAGCCATAAAGGATCATGACGCCGCTGGAGATGGTCACATACTCGTCCGGATTGGCAAGGTCGTTGGCATGGGCCGCATTGAGCGCATAGATGGGATAGAGAACGCAGCCGACAAAAAAGCCGGTGACATAGAGGGGAACAGTCCCGAAGCCGGAAAAGAGTGCCATGCCGATACAGGATATGGTGCCGAAGATTCCGCAAAACACCATGACATAGCGGCGGTCGATGCGGTCGGAGATGCGGCCGATGGGGATCTGCGCAATGGCACCGCCGGCGAGGAATACAGACAGGAGTGTCGCGCCCTGGGCGGTGCTCATGCCGATGCTCTGCGAGTACACGCCGCCAAGACTGCCCCAGGTGCCGGAAACGGCACCCGCCAGCAGCGAGCCGATGAACGCGACGGGGGAACGTCGATATAGCTTGGCAAGATCGAAGCGCGCCTGGGCAATCGGGGCCGGAGATTGTGCCGTCGAAAGTGCCGTCGGAAAAAGTGCCAGCGAAAAGATCAGCCCGCACAGGATGAACAGGCCGTAGCCGCTCGGGTCGCCCAGCGGAACGACGTACTGACCACCGATCGAGCCGGTCAGGCAGGTGACCATATACACGGAATAGAGCGCGCCCCGGTTTTCGTTGGTCACCCGTTCGTTGAGCCAGCTCTCGATCACGAGATAGGCACCGGCGATGGCAAAGCCGGCAATGCCGCGGAAAAAGAACCAGGCTCGCCAGTCCACCACCAGAGCGCAGGACAGAATCGAGACGGTCAGAAGCGTGATCAGCGCGCTAAACACACGCACATGACCAACGCGGCGCACGAAAATGGGTGTCACGATGCAAGAGATCGTGAAACCCAGGGTGTAGCCGGTGGCCGTGAGCGAGATCGTAAAGGTTGACCAGCCTTCGGCGAGCGAGCGAACAGGCACGACGAAGTTCATGAGGCCGAAACCGGCCATCATCATGATTGTCGAGATCATCAAGGTGGCGACTGAGGCGAGGCTGGTAAACATTTCAAAACCATCTGCTAATAAGAATCATTACCCTGCCTCTATTTGTTTTGAGGCGGGCTGTCGATTGCGACAGAGCGTGGCGCAATGTCGAATTTGGCGTCCTCTCGTTCAATTGAACGGAATTAAGGCCCTGTAATGTTTGCGCTGCGGTGAAAAGGAGCGCACTAATTGTTCTTATTAAATTTTATAATATTGGGTTTGACCGATAGCGATGCTATGTTTCGATACGTGAGCAACCGACGCCACTAAACTTAAATTCGAAAAGAAAACAAAAATATCTGAGTGCTTAAAAATATAATGAATTGTGATTTTGGACGGCCTTTCATTCTGTCACAGGCGGACGGCACGCCCGCGAGCAGAGATGTAAGGTCATGAGTTACAGTGTTGATGAGCTGGCAACCCATCCTGGCATGCTGGGCGTTATACAATTATTGGCAAGCCAGCTTCGCGGCCAGTATGATGAGAACCCAAGACTGTCGCGCTACATGGTTTCACATCAGCGCTGGTTGATGAGTCAGGCAGCCTTTGCTTTGCATCTGGAATTCGAGGCGGGGATCAGCCAGGAAGGCCTGACGACATCGCGCCTGCGGGACATGATCACCTCGATCAATGCTGCAAGCCGCAATACGGTCTTGAACTTTCTCGACCAGCTGTTGAGCTACAAGTTCATCGCGGTCGCCACAGAATCCAACAAGCGGCCGCGCCGCTTTGAGGCAACAGAGATCACCACACAGGCCATGGCAGGGTGGGTTGGCGCCAATCTCGCCGCGCTCGATCAACTCGACAATGGCGAACGCCTGATGACATTCATGGCGCATCCGGAGATGTTGTGTCTCCTGCAGCCGCGCATTGCCCGCCAATGCATCGACAATCTGGTATGGCGCAATCCGCCGGACTGCATTGCGATGTTTCAGTGGACGGAATCCGGCGGGCTTGTGATGGATGAACTGATGTGCCGGGTCGATCCTGACAAGCGCAACGAGGAAAAGATCGACCTGGGCCGTATAGATGCCCGGTTGATCGCTGAAAATTTCATGATGTCGCGCACGCATCTGCAGCGGTTGCTGAGAAAGGCCGTGCTGGCGAATTGCCTGGAATGGCATGACGATACGCGCAAGACCCACATGTATATCAAACGCGGTTTTCTAAGCGAATATCTGGGATGGCAGGCAGAGAAGTTCGCCATCATTTCAGAGGCGTTCGAATGGTCTCTGGCGCAGGTGGAAAAATAGACCTTCGCCTGAAACCTGCGCAGTATCCCTTGATGTGTCGATGGAGATTTTTACAGAAACGCCAGCGGATGCCGCGATTTTGCCTTGGCTGAATTCTCGCGGGCAGCGCGCGACAATTCCTGTGAGGCGCTGATTGCAAGTCCGATTTCGCTGACGGTTTGCAGCAATGACTTTATGGGGCGCTCAAAAGCAGACATGTGACGGGTTCCTTGGGTGACGGGCGGTTGGCCGGCAGAGACATGGCAAGCGCTCTACAGCGCACCAGTCCTCGCGTTGCGATCTTAGACTTCACGAAAAACGGCAAAGGCGAACGCAGGACGGACAATGCGACCGATCCTGGACGTTGCGCGAGCGCTGAGTTGTTCATTGGTCGAGGATGCACCCCGGTTATAACCGCGAGCAGGTGTCGCGGGATCGCCAGCGAGACGAAGCGTCTCGAAATTGCAATGCATGGGGCGAATACGGGTTGTCACGGCTCAAGCTCCTAAAGCATCAGTTCCTCCCGATGGGCTCATTATTGCACCGCAACATCGATTCGACAATGTGCTGCAACGCGATACAGACATGCATTCCGTGCATGTCTTGCGACATACTCGCGTCATATTTGCCTAAATTTAGGGCTATTGACTTGCATTTATGCGCTGGCGAAAGACCATCAGGTCTTGCCAGGCCAAGGCTTTGCCAGCCGGTGCGGCAATGAGGTCTGTCGGATGAAGGCACGCCAGAGCCGAAACTGTGTGATTTCCGCAGGCAATGTCGCGCCACTGGCCCCGCAACGCGTGAATGGTGTCAGTACCGCCGAAGAACAGGCGGGCGGCGACATTACCCAACAGCAGGATGGTCTTCGGTTCGGCCAACTCGATCTGCCGGTCGATGAAAGGTCTGCAGATGGCGGCTTCCTGTACGGAGGGTGGCCGATCGCCGGGTGGACGCCAGGGTAGAACCGTGCTCAGCATGACGGTGTCACGGGAAAGGCCGATCGAGGCGAGCATGCGGTCGAGCAACAGGCCGGCGCGACCGGCAAAGGGCTGGCCATCGCGGTCGTCATCGCCGCCGGGAGCCCCGCCGATCACCATCACGCCGCTGGCGCCTTCACCCGTGCAGAAAATGGTCGAACGGGCGCTGGTCTTCAGGTTGCAGCCGGTAAAGCCCTCGATTGTTGTCTTCAACTCTTCGAGCGAGCGCGCGCTTTCGGCCACGAACCGGGCTTCGGTCACGGCATGTTCGTCCGGCATGGTGAGGGCGGCAGGCGCCTTGGCCGGCGCTGCATCGCGCACGGAGCGCGCTGACAGTGTGCGGCGCTCACCGTCGCCTTGCGCCGGCGCAGCGCCTTGTCCCGTCCCCGACGACAACTGCCGGGCCTGCTTCTGCTCGGCGAAAGCCGCCATCTGGTCGACGGGCTCGTCTTCCACAAGCCAATCTACTCCCGCATCGGCATAGAAATGCAAAAGCGCGGCCAGTTCGGCCGGATTCAGGTCCTGGGCAAGGTTCATGGAGGCGATCTTAGCCGATGGGGCGAGCGTGGGGAAGGGTGCTGGATCTTTACTTCACCGTTATGCCGTCCAGCGCGAAATATCCTCTTCCTCGCCGATCAGCGCCAGGCCGTGGGCAATGGAGACCAGTTCGTTGCCGGTCTCGATACGCTCAGTGCCAAAACGTTCGGTGAAGAGGCGCCGCACAGCGGGCACGAAGGATGTGCCGCCGGTCAGAAACACCTTGTCGATCGCATCAGGCTTTGTGTTGGTCGACGTCAAAACATCGTCCAGCGCGCCTTCGATCTGCGCCAGATCATCGGCAATCCAGGTTTCGAAATCCGACCGCTTGATTGCTTTCTGGCCGGCCTTTCCAAGCGGAGCAAAGTTGAACTCGGCTTCATCCTCGTGCGACAGCGCGATCTTGGCGGCCGACACCGCCTGATAGAGCGGATAACCCTCGTCGTTTTCAATCAGGTCAATGAAGAGTTCCAGCTTCTCCGGCTCCAGGCTTTGACGCACCAGCGATTGCAGGTCGGCAAACTCGCGTGAACTCTTGAACACCGACAACTGGTTCCAGCGGGAAAAGCTCAGATAATAATTGCTGGGAATATCCAGCACCTTGCCGAAGCTCTTGAACTGGCTGCCCTTGCCGATCTCCGGCGCGACCACGTGATCCACGATGCGCGCATCGAACTGGTCGCCGGCAATGCCGACACCGGAATGGCCGATCGGGCGGGCCGATAGCGTGCCTGCCTTGCGCTCGAAACGGATAAGCGAGTAGTCGGTGGTGCCGCCGCCGAAATCGGCCACCAGCACGGTGGCGTCATGGGTCAGCTTCTGGGCGAAGTAGAAGGCTGCCGCCACCGGCTCGTAGACATAGTGGATTTCACCGAAACCAAGGCGCGTCAGGGCTTCGTTGTAGCGCGTGAGCGCAAGCTGAGGATCGGGGCTTGCGCCGGCAAAATGGACGGGTCGGCCTGCGACGATCCGACCGCTGCCAGCCGGCCATCCGTCACCGGCATAAGCCTCGAGTCGCTTTAAAAATACCTCCATCAGGTCTTCCATCTGGAAGCGGCGCGCATGCACCAGTGTGCCCTGAAACAGCGGCGATGCGGCAAAGGTCTTGATCGACTGCAGGAAGCGGCATTCGCCGGGATTGTCGATGAACTGACGGATGGCCGCCTGTCCGGCCTCCACCTTCAGCGCCCGTCCGCCAAGCTGGCGATCCTTCATGAAACCGAGCGCCGTGCGCATGGTGTCGGATGTGCCGGCTGGCGATTGAAACGTGACCGAATGTGTGGTCGATGCACTGTCTGCCATTGCCAGAACAGTGTTCGTCGTGCCGAAATCTAGCCCCAGCGCCTTGGCCATCGCCGTCGCTCCCAGAATATCTGATTGTTGAATGCCGAAACCGGATGTGCCCGGACGCGAAAACGGGGCACGTGGATGCGCACCCCTGACAGGGCGGCTAGATCGCATGCCTGTGCATGTCTTGCAAGGGTGTGGTCGGTGCAGCCTCATGGCCGCGTTCATTTTTATGCCCGATTGAATGCCTATCGGCAGAGCCTACCTTGTCCGTCAGGGCAGTGTGCTACGGTCAAACTGGGGATTTCGAACATGGCTGCAAAAGCAATTGCGCTGAACATCATTCTGGCAGCGTTATCTCTCGCTCCCTCGGGCCGTCAGGCTTTCGCCGACGACCCCATCCGCTGCACCATCCTCATGGACGTCGACAGTGGCGTAACACGTCTTCGAGAGGGGACCTGCGATCGGCCGGTCTATCCTATGTCGACGTTCAAACTGCCGCTGGCGGTGATGGGCTACGATGCCGGTATTCTGGTCGATGCCAAAACCCCGCTGTGGTCCTATCAGGCAAGCTTCGACCGGCCCAAGCGTGAACGCAAGGCAACCGATCCGACCATATGGGAGCGCGATTCCATCGTCTGGTACTCGCAGGAAGTCACGCGCCGACTGGGCAAGGCAGCGTTTGAGAGCTATGTCCGGCGACTTGATTATGGCAATCGGGATGTCTCCAGCGGCCCGGGCAAACTGGATGGTTTGACGGGGGCATGGCTTATGGCCTCGCTGAAGATATCGCCGGACCAACAGGTCGACTTCGTCAGGCGCCTGCTGAAGGGGGAATTGCCGGTGTCAGCAGAAGCGGTTGAGAATACCCGCGCCATCATGCCCGTTTTTAAGGCCGGCAATGGCTGGGAGATCCAAGGCAAGACCGGCAGCGGTTGGCTGAGAAACACCGCCGGCAAGATCGACCGGGCGCGACCGCTGGGCTGGTTTGTCGGTTGGGCGCAAAAAGACGGGCAAGAAATTGCCTTCGCGCGTCTCTTTATCGACACGGTACCGCATGCTGACCCCATCAGTTTGACCACTCGCGATAGCCTGATTGCCGATTTTGCCGGGTTGATGCCGTAACGGCGCTTTAGCGCCGCAAACGCCGCCCCATCAAAAGCAGCACCGCGCCGACGAAGGCGAGCACGGCGCCATTGATGATCCAGGGTGTCTGGTCGATCATGAAGCTCGCCGCCGGATAGGGGAAAATACCCGATCCCTGTGCCATCCACAAAAGGCCCATCAGGATGGCAAGGGCGCCGATGACCGTGAGCGCGATGCGAGCGACTTTCATAAGCAGTCTCCTGGGAGCAAAGAGGAGTGATCCGGCATTTATGCAAGGCTGTCGAAATCGAAGGCCGTCTTTGGTGTCGGGAAGCCTCAAACCATCAATGCGGTCTGGTGCCCGCGTCGCGCATCAGCCGGCGTGTTGCCACAAGCACGATCAGTCCGAAGGTTGCGACCAGCGCGCCATTGATGATCCACACACTGTCGCTGGAGATGAAGCCCGTGCCGGGCAGATGGATCGCGCCCGTTCCATGGCCCACCCACAAAAGCCCGACGATGAAAACAATAGCGCTGATGACCGTGAGGCCAAGTTTGATCTGTCCCATGCCACTCCTCCGTGAGCTGTTTGAGCGAGTATATCGCGGCCCTTTTGCAAGGCCAGCGGAAAATGCGACATCCCGCCGCAGCCTTCATGCCCCATGACCGCAGCCCGCTGCGCCGCTCCAAAGCTTTGTGCATTGGCCAGATGTCTCTCGATCTCAGCCGTAAAGCTGATAAAGCGGAAGCATAGTCCTCTTTTATTGCGCAAGATCCATGACATCTCCCATCCAGTTTCGCGAGCGCATTGCTCTTTACGCACTTTTGACCTCGCTCACCTCGCTCAGTATCGACGCGCTGTTGCCCGGCTTGCGTCAGATCGGCGATGAACTCGGCGTCGCGCCGCCGCTTTCCACCCAGTACGTCATCTCGCTCTTCATCTTCGGCATGGCCTTCGGGGAACTGCTTCTGGGGCCCTTGTCCGATGCGGTGGGGCGGAAGAAGGCGCTTGTGCTCGGCCTTTGCATTTATGCCGCCGGAACGATCGTCGCCATGCTGGCGGGGTCGCTGGACATGGTGATTCTGGGGCGGTTTCTGCAGGGCGTCGGTGTGTCCGGGCCGAAGATCGCGACGCGTGCCATGATCCGCGATCAGTTCGAAGGCGATGCCATGGCCCGCGTCATGTCGCTCATGTTCTCGCTGTTCATCCTGGTGCCGATGCTCGCACCTGCTCTGGCGCAGGGTGTGATCGCGCTTGCCGGCTGGCGGGCGGTCTTTGCCATCTATCTTGGGGTGGCACTGCTGCTGGGGATCTGGCTTGTCCTGCGTCAGCCGGAAACGCTTCCCGCACACAAACGCATAGGATTCCGGCCGAAGCTGCTGTTTAGGAACGCCCTGCGCATCCTGTCGAAGCGTCGTGTCGCCTTTTTGATCCTTGCCACCGGTCTCATCTTCGGAGCGCAGCTTCTCTATCTGAGCACGGCGGCCGATCTGTTCTTCGACGCCTATGGCATCCAGGAAACCTTCCCGCTCTATTTTGCCATTCTCGCCACGTCGATCGGCCTGGCATCCTATCTCAATTCAAGACTGGTCGAGCGTTTCGGCATGGATGGCATGGTGCGCACGGCATTGATGGCTTTGGCAACGGTCGGCCTTGGGATGCTGGTCGCCTGCCTGTTCCGGGATAGGCACCTGCCGCTCACCGTGCTGATGATCTTCGGCTTTCTCGCCTTCTTTGCCATCGGCATCCTGTTTGGCAATCTCAACGCCATGACCATGCGCTCGCTCGGCCAGGTTGCGGGGCTCGGTGCATCGCTGATTGCCTCGGGCTCAAGCCTCGTTGCCACGCTCTTTGCCGTCGCACTCGGTTACGCCTATGACGGCACCGCCACGAATCTTGCAGCCGGTTTTGTCATCGCCGGCATCGGCGCACTGGCTCTTTCGCATCTGGCGGCCCGGGGGGATGCCACGCCTGTCGAGGCGGCACGATAGGCGATTGTCACATTTGCGGGGCTTGAGGGCCGCAGGGCAGGGTGAGGAACGCCCTGCAGCCCAAAAAGTCAGTTCGACTTCGATGCGCCGCCGTCGACGCGCACCATGGTGCCTGTCACATAGGCCGCAGGTTCCGAGCACAGGAAGGTTGCAACCGCGGCAAATTCCTCGACCTTGCCGAGGCGGCCTGCCGGAATGGATTTGATGGAAGCGGTGCGGATCTCGTCCAGGGACTTGCCGGATCGCTTGGCATTGGCGCCGTCCAGCTCGTCGATACGGTCTGTGTGAATGCGACCGGGCAGGATCATGTTGGACGTCACGCCATAAGAAGCGATTTCCGAAGACAGCGTCTTGTTCCAGCCGACCAGTGCGCCGCGCAGCGTGTTGGAGAGTGCAAGATTCGGGATCGGTTCTAACACGCCGGACGAGGCGACCGTCAGGATGCGGCCATAGCCCTGGGTCTTCATGAGCGGCAGCAGCGTATTGGTGAGCGTGATCACCCGCACCACCATCGACTGGAAGAAATTGTAGAGCTTTTCGGCATCCATGTCTTCGGCAGTGCCCGGCGTCGGTCCGCCGGTATTGTTGACCAGGATGTCGATGCCGCCGAGCTTGTCGTGAACGGCATGGGCGATCTGCTCGACGAAACCGGCATCGGAGATGTCTGCTTCGACGAAATCGGCCTTGCCCTTGCCGCCCGCATTGATGGCGTCGGCATTGGCCTTCAGCTTGTCGGTCGAGCGACCGCACATCAACACATGCGCACCTTCATCGGCCAGAGCCTTGGCAATACCGGCGCCAAGGCCGCGCGAGGAGGCAAGCACGAGCGCGCGCTTGCCGGAAAGACCGAGATCCATGGTGAACTCCTTCGTGAGTTTTGTGTCTGTTGGCGTGATCTATAGAGATCCGGCAGGCGAAGCAAAAGCCCCGATCCCGATAGCGGCGATCGCTGACACACAAGCTTCATATCCGTTTCACCGATCATTAAACAAAACAAACTTATAAAATGGCGAACTGCTTAATTACCTTCCACATTAGGGATTCGCATGAACACTTCATTCCGGACTGTTTCGGCAAAGCTGGTGCTGGTCACCGGTGCTGCGATTGGTGCCATTCTGATTGGTTTTACCACGTTCAACGCCTGGAGTGCCAAAGAGCAGACCAAGGCTTCCGTCATGGCGCTTGCGGAAGAAAAAGCATCGTCTGCGGCCCAGGAAGTGGCCGTCGATATCGCCCAGGCAACATCGGCAGGTGCAACGCTTGCTGGCAGCCTTTCCGGCTTCATTGCCGAGGGCTCGCGTAGCCGCGCCGATGTCGTAGCCATGATCAAGACAATCGGTCCACAGTATCCAAGCGTCTACGGCGCATGGATGTGCGAGTTGATCGGTCAGCCGGGTGCAAAGCAACTGACAGGCACCGAAGGCCTGAACCCGGAAGGCATATTCACGCCCTACTGGACCAAGGATGATAACGGCAATGTCGAGTTCTCGACCTGGACGATCAATCCGGAAGACGAATATTATGCCCTGCCGCTGAAGACCGGCAAAGCCACCATCACCTCGCCCTATCTGACCAACCTGAAGAAGCTCGTCACATCTGTGAGTGTGCCAATCCGCGTCGATGGGGAAATTGTCGGTCTTGCCGGGGTCGACATCAAACTTGACGATCTGACCAGCAAGCTTGGCGCCATGCAGCCCTTCGAGGGCGGCCATGTCATGCTTCTCGCCAATAACGGCAACTGGCTGGCCAATCCTGACAAGAACCTGCTGATGACGGATTATGCCGACAAGGGCGCCGATCGGGTGAAGCAGGCACTGGCTGACGGCAAGATCCAGGTCATCGACGATATGCCCAATGGTGTGGTTCGTCTCGTTTATCCGTTCACCGCACCGGGCATGAACACCACCTGGGCAGCCGTCATCGACGTTCCCGGTGCAGTCTTCACCGCCCCGGTCTGGGCGCAGGTGACCAACACCGTCATCGGCGGCCTGATCATTCTGCTTGTCGCACTTTGCGTGATCCAGCTTGCCTCGCGCTCGATCATCGGTCGGCCGCTGTCGGCGATCCTTGGTGGCGTCAACAAGATGAGCCAGGGCAATTATTCCCAGCCAATCGCCAATGCCGACCGCAACGACGAACTTGGCACGCTGGCAACGGCTCTCGAAGCGTTCCGCCACGATCTGGCCACTGGCGAGACAGCCAAGGCGGAGCAGGAAGCCTTGCAACAGCGTGTCGCCAGCGAACGCGAACGGCAGGCCGGCATCGATAACGCCAAGGCCGAAGATCTGCGCAAATTCGTGATGGCCGTTCAGACCGGCTTTGATGCGCTTGCCAGCGGCGATCTGACCGTGCGCATGAACGAGAGCGTTGCGCCGGAATTCGAGCCGATCCGCAGCAACTTCAATGCCTCTGTGACATCGCTTCAGGAGGCCATCAATGGCGTGGTGCATTCCGTATCGACCATTCGCTCGGGCCTGAGCGAAATCTCCTCGGCATCGAACGATCTCGCACGCCGCACCGAACAGCAGGCGGCCTCGCTGGAAGAAACCGTTGCCTCCCTTGGCGATGTCACCCGCGGCGTCAACGATACCGCCGAAGGTGCCGGTCGCGCCCAGGCAACCGCGCAGACAGCGCGCGACAATGCGGCAAAGGGCGGAAGCATCGTCGCCAGTGCCATTTCCGCCATGACGGAAATCCAGGGTTCTTCGGCAAAGATCGGCAATATCATCGGCGTGATCGACGAGATTGCCTTCCAGACCAATCTTCTGGCGCTCAATGCAGGCGTCGAGGCGGCCCGCGCAGGCGAAGCCGGCAAGGGTTTTGCGGTTGTCGCCCAGGAAGTGCGCGAACTGGCCCAGCGTTCTGCCAACGCTGCCAAGGAGATCAAGGCACTGATTTCCACATCGTCGGCCCAGGTCGATACCGGCGTCCAGCTGGTCAGCGACTCAGGCACGTCGCTGGAAGAAATCGTGGCCCAGGTTGCCGCCATGAGCAGCACCGTGTCCGAAATCGCCATCAGCGCACGCGATCAGGCCAACAGCCTGCGCGAGGTGTCTTCCGCCGCCGACCAGATGGACAAGGTCACCCAGCAGAATGCCGCCATGGTGGAGCAGACGACAGCCGCTGCCCAGAGCCTGTCGCAGGAAACGGAAAACCTCGCCATCATGGTCCAGCGCTTCAAGACAGTCAGCGCAAGCGGCCAGACCCAGCGCTACGCAATGGCAAGCTGAGCGGGCAAGTCCGTCTGCCGGTCCATGTAGGCCCTTTCGAATATCCATATCGCGCCGCTTGTGAGTAACCCTCACGGCGGCGCGATGTCGTTTCTGGCAGCAGGTTGGTGCAGCCGGTGGCGACGCAGTCGGGTCAGCGCCGTCCTGCAAGTTCTGCCCTGAGCGCCGCATTTTCCGCTTCAAGCTCTGCGATCCGCTCGCGCAACTGCGTCGCCGCTGCCGTGAATTCCTCTGCCGTCAGGCGCGGTGCGATATGCTGCGGGCAGTTCCAGTCGAATGCTTCCAGTGTCAATTTGAACAGCCGCTCCGGCCGCCCCTTATAGCCTGGATCGACCACTTGCGCGGTAAAGTCCGGGTCGTCGTCGAGCGACAATGCCTGTGCACGGGCAAAGATCTTCATCCGCGCCCGCATGCCGTAATCGACGAGGATCAGCGCCACGCGGTCATCGGCGGCGATATTGCCAAGGCTGATATACTGCCTGTTGCCGCGGTAGTCGGCAAAACCCAGTCTCCTGTCGTCAAGGACCTTGAGAAAGCCCGTCGGGCCGCCCCGGTGCTGGACATAGGGCCAGCCTGTCTCCGAGACGCTGGCCATGTAAAAGCTGTCGCGCTGTTGGATGAATGCGGTCTCGTTGGGACCGAAACGATCGAACGCGCGATCGCCGCCGAAATTTTCCCAGAGCTGGGCCGCGTTATTCTCAGCCTGTGCGGCACGCACGCTGGGCGTGACGGCAATATCGAGAAATCCATAGGTCATAATCATCGCCCTTTCGCGCATCGGGTTGCGATAGCGAGATACTACCGGCTTTCGATTTTCGGGATAATCACGTATATCTGATAATATTAATCTCGAAAAATGAGAGAGTAATGGATCGACTGGAAGCCATGTCCGTACTGGTTGCTGCGGTGGAAACGGGCAGTCTGACCGCAGCGGGAAAGCGGCTCAACATGCCGTTGCCCACCGTGAGCCGGAAGCTCGGGGAATTGGAAGAGCATCTGGGCACACGCCTCGTTGCCCGCACCACCCGAAGCCTGTCTTTGACGGATGCCGGTGCCGGTTACTATGCCGCCTGCATTCGTATTCTGGGCGAGGTCGGCGAGGCAGAGCGCAAGGCATCCGGCGAACAGAGTGAACCAAAGGGCGAGCTGGTCATCACGGCACCGATTGTCTTTGGCCGTCTCCATATGCTGCCCGTCGTCACGGCTTTTCTCGATCTTTATCCCGAAATCGATATCCGGCTTTTGCTCTCCGATCGCAATGCGCAGCTCATGGAGGATCAGATCGATCTGGCGCTCCGCATCGGCACCTTGCCGGACAGCTCGATGGTCGCGACGCGTGTCGGGGAGGTGCGTCATGTGGTTTGCGCCAGCCCCGCATTTATCGCTCAAACGGGCATGCCGCAGACGCCGCCTGACCTTGCGCACCTGCCGTGCGTTACCTTCGACATGGCGGCTGCGCGCAGCCCGTGGATATTTCGCAATGGCCAAGGTGGAAACGGTCAGATGGTGGAGGTCAATGCAAGACTGTGTGTGAACACGGCCGAAGCGGCGATCGATGCCGCGGCGGCTGGGACCGGCTTGACACGCGTCCTGTCCTATCAGGTTGCCGATGCGGTGGCAGATCGCCGTCTTCAGATTGTGCTCGAGGATTTCGAGCCGCCGGGTCTCCCGGTCACCCTGCTGCATCAGGGGCAGGGCGCCTTGCCGATGAAGCTGCGCCGCTTCATGGATTTCGCCATACCCGAACTGCGCAACCGGCTGTCGAACGGCGCTACGCCCGCATCGGAAAAGGCGTAGTTCCGCCAGTCAATGCGGCCCGGCAACTTCCGTCCGCAGCCAGGCGATGAAAACAGTCGCTTCCGCCGTCGTGCGCTGCCGCCCTTCGGGCGTCACCAGATAATGCGCCTCCTTGAGCGGCAGCGTGCTGTCGAGTGCCTTCACCAGCTGGCCGCGCTCCAGATAGGGAGCGGCAAAATCCTGCTGCACGATAGCCGGGCCAACGCCTGCGGTCGCAAGCTCCAGGGCCGCCATCGTGGTGTCGACATTGACACCGGACAGGCGCGGCAGCGCTATACCGAGAGATCCGGCCAGTCTCTGCCACATATCCTCATAACCGGTCACATGGATGAGCGGACGGCGCGCCGTCAGGCGCACCAGCCTGTCGTCGTCTTCGCCCTGTTCCAGCGCATCGGCACGACAGACTGCAATGGCGTCCGACGTCATCAAGCATTCGACGGCATATCCCGGCCAGTTGCCGTCGCCATAGCGCAGATCGACGTCGACCGGCTCCTCGTAATGGGTCTGCGCCCAGACCACCGAGGCGACCCGGATGGAGATATCGGGGAAGCGCTCGGTGAAGCGTTTCAGGCGCGGCGCAAGCCACAGTGCCACAAAGGATGTCGGTGCCCTCAGCGTGAGGGTCCTGTTGCCCACGGGGCCGAACAACCCGTCCGTTGCCGAGGCCAGATCCTCGAACGAACGTCGCACCGGCGGCAGATAGGCAGCGCCGATCTCGGTGAGTTTCAAACTGCGCGGCAGCCGCTCGAACAGAAGAAAGCCCAGATGCCGCTCAAGGCTGCGCACCTGATGGCTGACGGCCGCCTGTGTGAGATTAAGCTCTGCTGCCGCCTTGGTAAAACTGGAATGTCTGGCCGTCGCCTCGAAGGCGCGAAGCCAGGCAAGCGGCGGCAGGCGATACGTGGATGCGGCATTGGTCTCGGTCATGGCTTCGGCCCGGTTCGATGCGATGCAGACCACATCTTGCGCCCCGGGAAAAGCGCCAAGCGTCAAATCTCACAGTTCTGCGGGAAAACCGGGTGCCCTCAGGTCCGTGCCGACCGCATCTTCCAGCAGCTTGACCACCTGCGACGACCAGGCATCGCCGCCATAGGCCGCACGGGCGCGGATGAAGGTCTGCTCTGTCTGCGAGGCCAGGTCGAGCGGCACGCCGAAATCGCGCGCAAACCCCATGGCGAAACCCAAATCCTTGCAGGCGAGATCCATGGTGAAATTGATGTTGTAGCTGCCGTTGAGGATCACCTGGCCTTCGGTCTCGTGCACGAAACTGTTGCCGGACGAGGCCTTGATGATGTTGAAGGCATCGGTGAGGTCGATGCCACCCTTCTTGGCCAGCATCAGCGCCTCGCCGCAGGCCACCAGATGGATGAAGGCCAGCATATTGGTAATCACCTTGATGATGGCGGCCTTGCCCAGTGGCCCGGCGCGGAAGATCTGGTTGCCCATGGCCTGAAAGGCGGGCAGGTGCAGTTCGTACAGATCCTGGTCGCCACCGGTGATGACCGAGATCTCGCCGGAGGCCGCCAGATGCACGCCACCGGTGACCGGCGCTTCCATGACCCGGATGCCCTGCGCGGCGGCCATGGCGCCAAGGCGGATGATTTCCTGCTCGTCCAGTGTGCTCATCTCGATCCAGCATCCGCCCGGCTTCAAGCCTGCCAGAATGCCACGCTCGCCGGTCAGGACCCGCTCGCTGACGGAGGGCGAGGGCAGGCAGGTGATGACAGCCTCCACCTGCTCGGCCACCGCCTGCGCATCCCCGGCCCAGATCGCACCGGCGGCGATCAGATCGGCGGCGTTTTCCTTGTTGAGATCCGTGACGACAAGCCCGAAGCCTTCGCGCAGCAGGCTGCCCGCCAAAAAGCGCCCGAGATGCCCAAGGCCGATGAACCCATATGTCTTGACCATGCCGCTGCGCTCCATTCCTGCGTTGAATTATGGCAAAGATTGCGCGACGGCCGGTGGTCGGACAAACGAAGATAACGCGGGCTGAGACCCCGTTTGATTTGTGAGTGGGCTGCAACTGGCCCGTTTCCCCTCCTGTCGGTCACAGAAGCTCTTGCCAATTTGTCAGGTTGTATGACAACTAGAGCTGAACCTGTCGCCGGATCGCAATTGACGTTCACGTAAGCGTAATTTATTCTTGGCGACAATACATACGGGCCCCCGTATCTGGCCAGTCGGTGTCGCATCGCGGCTCGACAATCCGCGTGGCATTTGCCAATGAGGGAGCCAACAAGATGGGGATCCGACCGAGCGGAGGATAAAGAATGACCGAACAGATGGAACTGCCCGAGCGCGAAAGCATGGAATTCGATGTGGTGATCGTGGGGGCTGGTCCTGCCGGTCTGTCTGCCGCCATTCGTCTCAAACAGATCAATCCCGATATGACCGTGGTCGTGTTGGAAAAGGGCGCTGAAGTCGGCGCGCATATCCTGTCGGGCGCAGTGGTCGATCCGATCGGCATCGACAAGCTTCTGCCGGGCTGGCGCGAGGAGGAGGGGCATCCCTTCAAGACGCAGGTCACCGAGGACCATTTCCTTCTGCTGGGCCCCGCCGGTTCCATCCGCCTGCCCAATGCCCTGATGCCGCCGCTGATGAACAATCACGGCAACTACATCGTCTCGCTCGGCAATGTCTGTCGCTGGCTTGCGACCAAGGCGGAGGAGATCGGCGTCGAGATCTATCCGGGTTTTGCCGCGACCGAAGTGCTTTACAATGCCGATGGCGCCGTCACCGGTGTCGCCACCGGCGACATGGGTGTCGAGCGTGACGGCACGCCGGGGCCAAACTTTACACGCGGCATGGAACTGCACGGCAAATATGTGCTGATCGGCGAAGGCGTGCGCGGGTCGCTGGCCAAGGAGCTGATCGCCAAATTCGACCTCTCCAAGGATCGCGAACCGCAGAAGTTCGGCATCGGCCTCAAAGAACTCTGGGAAGTAAAGCCCGAGCATCACAAGCCGGGCCTCGTCCAGCATTCCTTCGGCTGGCCGCTTGGCATGAAAACCGGTGGTGGCTCCTTCCTCTATCACCTGGAAGACAATCTGGTTGCCGTCGGCTTCGTCGTGCATCTGAACTACAAGAACCCCTATCTCTTCCCCTTCGAAGAATTCCAGCGCTTCAAGACCCATCCGGCCATCAAGGGCACCTTCGCAGGCGCAAAGCGCATCTCTTATGGCGCGCGCGCCATTACCGAGGGCGGCTATCAGTCGGTGCCGAAGCTGACCTTCCCGGGCGGTGCGCTGCTTGGCTGTTCGGCAGGCTTCGTCAACGTGCCGCGCATCAAGGGCAGCCACAATGCCGTGCTGTCCGGCATGCTGGCCGCAGACAAGATCGCCGCCGCTCTGGCCGCTGGTCGCGGCAATGACGAGGTCATCGAGATCGAAAACGAATGGCGCTCGAGCGAGATCGGCAAGGATCTGAAGCGCGTGCGCAACGTCAAGCCGTTGTGGTCGAAGTTCGGAACGGCCATTGGCGTCGCCTTGGGCGGTCTCGACATGTGGACCAACCAGCTTTTCGGCCTGTCGTTGTTCGGCACGCTCAGCCATGGCAAAACCGACGCGGCCTCCCTGGAGCCGGCCGCGAAACACAAACCGATCGCTTACCCAAAGCCGGACGGTGTCTTGACCTTCGACCGTCTGTCCTCGGTCTTTCTCTCCAACACCAACCACGAGGAAAACGAGCCGGTCCATCTCCAGGTGAAGGACATGGCCCTGCAGAAATCGTCCGAGCACGACGTCTATGCCGGCCCCTCGACCCGTTACTGTCCGGCCGGCGTCTATGAATGGGTGGAGAAGGATGGCGAGGAGACCTATGTCATCAACGCCCAGAACTGCGTCCACTGCAAGACCTGCGACATCAAGGACCCCAACCAGAACATCAACTGGGTGCCGCCCCAGGGCGGCGAAGGACCTGTTTATCCGAACATGTGATGATGAGAGGGCGGCTCCGGGCCGCCCTTTTCATGTGGTGCAGGCGGAAATGCCCAAGTGCAGGCCTGACATTCGCGCGGTTGCATTAGGGTCTGATTTGCTGCTCAGAGTACCAATCCCCGTGCAAAAAGACTTGCGGAATGTGCGCGTGAGGAATATTCGCCTTGAAAAGGCAATAGGTCAGCAAGCCTGACCAAACGATAAGCAAGGTCATCATGCGCACCGAACAAGACACGCTTTCCTTCGATATCACGCCCAATGCCAATCCGATGCCCGAGGCCGACCGGCTGGAAGCCTTCAAGACGCTCGGTTTTGGCACGCTGTTTTCCGACCATATGGCGGTGATCCGCTGGAGCGCCGACCGCGGCTGGCATTCGGCCGAAGTGACCGCGCGCGCGCCGTTTCCGATGGACCCGGCCTCTGCCGTGCTGCACTACGCGCAGGAAATCTTCGAGGGCATGAAGTCGTATCGCACAGCCGATGGCCGCGCCGTGCTGTTTCGTCCGGAAGAGAACGCCAAGCGCTTCAACGACTCGGCTCGCCGCATGGGCATGCCGGAGCTTCCGGAAGAACTCTTCCTCGAGGCGGTCGACAAGCTGGTCGAGATCGATGCCAAGTGGATCCCCGAAGGCGAGGGCAGCCTGTATCTGCGGCCTTTCATGTTCGCCAACGAGTCCTTTCTCGGTGTGCGCCCGGCCCGCGAATATATTTTCTGCGTCATCGCCTCGTCGGTTGGTCCCTACTTCAAGGGCGGTGCCAAGCCGGTCACCATCTGGGCATCCAAGACCTTCACGCGCGCGGCCCACGGCGGCACGGGTGCTGCCAAATGCGGCGGCAACTATGCAGCGAGCCTGATTGCGCAAGCCGAAGCGGCCCAGCACGGCTGCGACCAGGTTGTCTTTCTCGATGCCGCCGAAAAGAAGTGGGTCGAGGAACTCGGCGGCATGAATGTGTTCTTCGTCATGGAAGACGGCTCGCTGGTGACGCCGCCGCTCACCGGCACAATCCTGCCCGGCATTACCCGAAATTCGCTGATCAAGCTGGCAAGAGACGAGGGCAGGACGGTGCATGAACGCCTCTATTCCTTCGAGGAATGGCAGGCCGATGCCGCAAGCGGCAAGCTCAGGGAAGCCTTCGCCTGCGGAACCGCCGCCGTCGTCGCCGCCATCGGCAAGGTCAAGTTCACCGAGGGCGAGTTCGAGATCGCCGATGGCCAGACCGGTCCGGTGACCACGAAGCTGCGCGAACAGCTGGTCAGCATCCAGCGCGGCCGCTCCAATGACCGCTATGGCTGGCTGAAGGTGCTCGACGGCGTCTGATCGGGCTCTTCCTCATCTGTGCACAGCAAAAGGCCCGTTCCAAGGACGGGCTTTTTTCGTTTAGCCCTGTCGCAGCTGCGTTGGGCTCATGCCGGTCATGCGGCGAAACATGGCGATGAAGGCAGAAGGGGTGGAGTAGCCGAGCCGCTTTGCCGCATCCTGTACGGAAAACCCGTCTTCCAGAAGGGCGAGCGATGCCACCAGCCGCAGCCGTTGGCGCCAGTCGTTGAACGGCATGCCCAATTGCTCCAGGCAATGGCGCGCCAGAGTACGCTCCGTGGTGCCGGCAAAGCGGGCCCATTCGGATGCCGAGCGCCGGTCGCCGGGATTGTCCTGCAACGATTGAAGGATGGGCGCGATCAACGGATCGTCGCTCAAGGGCAGGTAATGGGCAAAGCGTGGTGCCGCGCGGATCTGATCGACAATCACCATGGCCAGTCTCCGATCGGCGGCGCTCTTTGGATGCCGGACGCTGCGGCGGTCGAAATCGGCCAGGATGGCTTTCATCAAAGGGCTGAGCGCAAGCGTCGACGGCTCGGCGGGCAGGTCGATACACAGGTCCGCTGCCACATAGACGGTGACGTAACGGATTTCCCGGGCATTATGCGCCTCGTGTTCAAATCCCGGCGGAACCCAGATCGCATAATGCGGTGGCGACAGATAGCGCTCGCCCTCGATGACGATCTCGGCCACACCCTCCAGCGCATAGTTGAACTCGCCCCAGACCTGCCGTCGTGGAGGAAAGACCATGCCGGCGCGGTAACGTTCGGTGCGAAAGAAAAGCGGGTCCGGCGTTTCGCCGTCGACCTCTCCGTAAGCTGTTGCCATGGCCGGTCCTCGCAGTCTTCTGTCTGAAAATGACTATATGCCGATTATGAGACATTTGCTAGGAAACACCCGTCTCAGGAGAAGTGGAATGGCAAGCGAAATGGCGACGACACCCAAAGGCGACGACGACGGTCGCTCCGCCGCCATGATGGCAGCCTTCGCCGGTCTCGTGACGATCCTGATCTGGTCCGGCAACACCATTGTCACCAAGGCGTCGGCGGATGTCATTGCCCCCGCATCCATCGCCTTTTATCGCTGGCTGATCGCCTTTATTGTGCTGACGCCATTTGTGGCGAAAGCCGTCTGGCGCGATCGAAGGCTTGCCTTTGGCCACTGGCACCGTCTGTTTCTTCTGGCAATGCTTGGAATGGTCACCTATCAGAGCCTTGCCTATGAGGCGGCAAAGACCACCACTGCCGTCAATATGGGCGTGCTGGTGGCGCTGATGCCGCTGATCGCCGCCTTTGCTGCCGCGGCAATCGCAGGCGAGCGACTGACCCCGGCGCGATTGCTCGGTGCTGCCGTCTCGCTGTTCGGCGTCGCCTATCTGATCTCCCATGGCGACCCCGCCGTTATCTTGCGGGACGGCTTTCGCATCGGCGATGCCCTGATGATCGTCGCCGTGGCCGCCAATGCCTTTTATGGCGTCTTCCTGCGGCGCTGGCCGATGCCATTCTCGCTGTGGCAGCAATTGTGGTGGCAGATCGGCTTTTCGACGCTGGTTCTGCTGCCGCTCTGGTTGCTGAGCGACATCAGCGCATTGAATGCGCAAAACCTGCCGCTTGTCCTTTATGCCGCACTGCCGACCTCGCTCATTGCGCCTTATTGCTGGATATTCGCCGTGCGCGGTCTGGGCGCTGCCAGAACCACGCTGTTTCTCAATCTGCTGCCGCCCATCGTGGCGGGGCTCGCGGCACTGCTTCTCGGCGAGCAGCTTCAGCTCTTTCACCTCATTGGCGGAGGTCTGGCAATTGCCGGCGTTCTGATCGGCATGCGCCGCGCTCCGGTCAGGGTCGAACCGTTAAGATAACGGCAAAAACCTGCCACATCTTCACCACCTGTTAACCATGATTTCCCTAATATTAGCGCTGAAACACAGCATGATTTGGGGACAGAATATGACGATTTCGCGCCGGGGCTTTCTGATCGGCCTTCCATTGTTTGCGGCAGGCTGCCAGACAAACTCCGACTTCGAGAACTATGGTCCGGTAACCGATGCCGGCTATACGCTGAAGCGCATTCCGCTGGACAAGTTCAAGCCTGACCTGCGTCGCCGCGAAGTGGCCTATGAAACCAATATGCCGGCAGGTTCGGTTGTCGTCGATACGCCCAACAAGCGGCTCTACTATGTCATGGGTGGCGGCAAGGCGATGCGCTACGGCGTAGGCGTCGGTCGCAACGGTTACGCCCTGGCCGGCATGGCCTATGTCGGTCGCAAGGCTGAATGGCCGTCATGGACCCCGTCGCCCAACATGCTGCGCACCAATCCCAAGCACAACATGCAATTTGCCGGCGGCGTGCCCGGTGGACCGAACAACCCGCTGGGTGCCCGTGCCATGTATCTCTATCGCGGTGGCAAGGACACGATGTTCCGTCTCCACGGCACCAACCAGCCCTGGTCGATCGGCGAAGCGATGTCGTCGGGCTGCGTGCGCATGATGAACCAGGATGTCATGGACCTTTATGAGCGCGTCAAGGTCGGCGCTCAGGTGAAGATCCTTCAGGCATAATCGACGTTTGCCACTGAGTTTGGAAAACGGTCGGGTTCACCCGGCCGTTTTGCCTTGCGATGCCGTGTGTCAATCAGGCAGCCGCCCTCACGCGCCGCGAGACGATGCCGGTCGACAAGAGCACACCGATACCCGTCAGGCTTGCTGCCGCAACGGTTGCCCAGCCCACCGGTTCAGATAGCAATATGGCCCCGCCGATCGCCGCAGCGATCGGTGTGACGGCGGTAAAGGCCGCCGCCTGCGTGCCGCCCAATGCGCGGATCGCAGTGCCGTAGAAGATCGTTGCCAGAAGTCCCGACAACACGCCTTGCGTCACCACCTGTAACCCGGTTTCCGCAATCGGTGCGTTGAACAGTTGCGTCCCGCCGAAAAAGGGTAGGAGCGCAAGGTTGATCACCGTCGACCAGAAGCAGATCAGCGCACCGCCCTCGAAGGCGGAGAGGCCGGAATGGCGAAAGGCATGGGTATAGATGGCCCAGAGCGTCGCTCCGATCGGCAGGATGACATAGGAATGCCAGGTCAGCCCGGCATCCCCCAGATTGCCGGCCAGCAGCAGGAGGCCGCCTCCCAGAATGGCAAGCATGCCCCATTGCCGCATGCGGTCCGGACGCTCGCCCAGGAAGACCACACCGATCAGTGCAGTCATCAGGGGCATCGCACCGGGCAGGAGGACGCCGGCGGCGGAGGCCGGTGTGGAATGCATGCCAAGTCCCACCACCTGGAAGAAGGGCGCACCGGAACCGACCACCATCAGAATGACGGGCCATGTCTTCACGCCCTTCGGCCAGATGCCGACCCGCATCAGGGCAGGCGCAAGAACGATCAGCGGAACTCCATAGCGCAACAGGCTCAGATCAATGGGGCGAAGCACAGTGCCAACGCTATGACGCGTCGAGATCAGCCAGGACGCCCAGATTAGAACGACGGACAGCGCCGAAAATGCGCCCACAAGCGGGGACACGGTGGAGGAAGATGACGATGTGGTGGCAGCCATTGGTCGCTCCGCAGAAGGATGACGGCACGATAGCTGCAACGCATGTGGCATGTCCTTGCTCAATATGCTGCCAGACGATATGAAATTGGCACGAATTGCCAATAATAAACCTCAGGATTTGCGATTATGCCAAAACTGGACGAATTCGATCTCGCAATCCTGGCTGCGCTTCAAGACAATGCCCGCGCCACCAATGTGGAAATTGCCGACAAGGTAAACCTGTCGCCATCGCCCTGCCTGCGGCGCATCCGGTTGCTGGAGGAGGCGGGCATCGTGAAGGGCTATCGTGCCGATCTCGACCGGCAGGCCGTCGGCCTGGAACTGACGGTTTTCGTGCACTTCAAGGTGATCCGCCACAACAGGGAAAATGCCGATGAGTTCCAGCAGGCCCTGGTGGAGATTCCCGAAGTCGTGTCCTGTTACATGATTTCGGGCGATCTGGACTTCCTGGCCGAGGTCGTTGTGGAAAACCTGGCGGCCTATGAACGCCTGCTCACGGAAAAGCTCTTGGTGCTGCCGCAGGTCACCGATATCCGCTCGAATTTTGCCATCCGCAACGTCAAGACCGGCGGCAAGCTGAAGCTGCCGCCGATGAAGAGCTAAAGGCGTCAAGGGGACAGGGGCTTAGAACCCTTCGAGCACAACCTTGCCGCGGGTCTTGCCGGTCTCCAAAGCCGTATGCGCCTTCTTGAGGTTTTCGGCATTGATCGCGCCGAAGTTCTCGCCAAGTGTCGTGCGGATCTTGCCGGTGTCGACCAGATCGGCAACCTCGTTGAGCAGCCTGTGCTGCTCGATCATGTCGGCGGTCTGAAACAGCGGACGCGCAAACATGAACTCCCAGTGCACGGACACCGCCTTGCGCTTGAAGCGCATGATGTCGAATCCGCCCTTGGGATCGTCGATAATGGCGAGCCGGCCCTGCGGTGCGATGATGGCAGCCAGCGCATCGGCATGCATGTCGCTCTGGGTGAGCGAATAGACGAATGCCGGCGCATCGATGCCAAGTGCAGCATATTCGTCGGCCAGCGGCTTGGAATGGTCGATCACGTGGTCGGCGCCGAGTGATTTGGCCCATTCGGCGGTCTCTGGGCGCGATGCCGTGGCGATCACGGTCAGATCGGTCAGTTGTTTGGCCAGCTGGATGGTGATCGAACCCACCCCGCCGGCGCCGCCGGTGATCAGGATCGCGTGGTTGGCGCCGGGTACCTTGTCTTGAACCTTCAACCGGTCGAACAGCGCCTCATAGGCCGTGATGGCCGTCAGCGGCAGGGCGGCAGCTTCGGCAAAGCTCAGACTCTTCGGCTTCTTGCCGACGATGCGTTCGTCCACAAGATGCAATTCGCTGTTGGTGCCGGCCCGTGCGATCGAACCGGCATAATAGACGTCGTCGCCGGGCTTGAAGAGCGTTACATCGGCACCGACGGCCTTCACCACGCCGGCGGCGTCATAGCCAATCACCTTGTATTCGCCATCGGTGGGGTCCGCAGAGGCGCGAACCTTGGTATCGACAGGGTTGACCGAAACCGCCTTCACCTCGATCAGGAGGTCATGGCCGCTGGCAACCGGATCAGGCAATTCGATGTCGAGGAGGGAGGCTTCGGCGGTAATGGGCCCTGCCTTTTTGTAACCGACTGCGCGCATGGGGTCTCCTTGGCGTGTTGTTTGAATTCTTTTTCACGCGCCTCATGTGGAGATTGCAACCGGCCGAGGCAAGAAGTGTGTCGAGCAATCAGCCCTTGGCACTCCGCCGTTCCACAAGGATCGAGATCAGGAAGATGACCAGGCCGACGGCGGAAAAGCCTGCGCCGACAAAGCCTGTCGAGCCATAACCATAGCCCCAGGAGATCACCAGACCGCCGATCCAGGCGCCAAGCGCATTGGCAATATTGAAGGCGGAATGGTTGGAGGCCGCAGCCAGCGTCTGCGCATCTGCTGCGACATCCATCAAACGGGTCTGTACGGCAGGGCAGGCGGCAAAGCCGCAGCCGGTCAAGAACACGCAGATGAACAGCATGACGGGATTATGCGCCGTCAGCGAGAAGACCGTCATCATCACCACATTGAAGGCCAGCATGCCGCCGATCGTGCCCTTCAGCGAATAATCCGCCATCCGCGATCCAAGCACATTGCCGACATTCATGCCGATTCCGAACATCGCCAGGACAATGGCAACGGTCGTCGCCGGAAGGCCGGCAGTGTCGGTGGTAGTTTTGGCGATATAGCTGAAAATCGAAAACATGCCGCCAAAACCGGTGGCGGCCACAGCAAGCGTCAGCCACACTTGCAACCTGCCGAATGCGCCAAGCTCGCGCCGGATCGATGCGCCTTCGGCAACCTCGTCCTTTGGCAGGTAGAGGAAGATCAGCACCACCGTGAGCGCGCCGATGCCTCCCACCAGCATGAAGGCCGAGCGCCAGCTCAGGATCTGCCCGAGGAAGGTGGCAACCGGTGTGCCGATCAGCGTGGCGATGGTGAGGCCCAGCATCACCCGTCCGACGGCACGGGCTCGCCGATGCGGCGGCACCATGGAGGCCGCAACCAGTGCCGCGACACCGAAATAGGCGCCATGCGGAAGCCCGGTGATGAATCGCAGCGCCGTAAAGGTCACAAAGTCAGGTGCAATTGCCGAAAGAATGTTCCCGGCTGCAAACAGGCCCATCAACATCAACAGCAGCGTCTTGCGGCTGAGGCGCGCTGCCAGCACGGCAATGATGGGCGCGCCGATGACCACACCCAGCGCATAGGCTGTAATCACGTGACCCGCCTGCGGAACGCTCACCTGATAGCTCTCGGCGACATTCGGCAAAAGGCCCATGATCGCGAATTCGCCCGTGCCGATGCCAAATCCACCGGCCGCCAGCGCGACCTCGATCAGGATGGCCATCAGCGGCGAGATGGATGGGCGCTCGAAACGGTTATCCGCAGCACTGGCATTGGAGTAGGCGGGGCAATCTGTCATGGTGGGTCCTGAAGGCGCGACGCGCAGGGGTGCAAAAGGCAACGCGCAGCAAATACGTCTTGGACTTATCATGTTGTTGCAGTGCGGCAAAGGTCGTCAAGGAGCGTTATTCACGCCCGATTGCGGGATTTTTCGCACCCGCCGGGAAACCAACTGCGTAACCGATGCGTTGAGTTGCATTGGGTTCGTCAATTTTTTCAACGAGGGTCGCATCATCCATGAAGATTAAAGCCGTTTTCAATCGCGATGGCGGCACGTTCAAGACGACCGACATGGATGACTATTGCGCCAGGGCGACCGAGGCCTTTGCCCGTGCCGGGCATGACATCGAATGCCGCGTGGTGGCCGGTGCCGATATCTTCGATGCACTGGAAAAAGCAGCCCAGGAACCCGGTATTGAGGCCATTCTCGCGGGCGGTGGCGACGGAACGATCTCCGCTGCCGCCGGTATCGCGTGGAAAGCGGGTCTGCCGCTCGGCGTTATCCCCGCCGGCACCATGAACCTGTTTGCGCGCGCGCTCGGACTTCCCCTCGATATCTGGGCCGTTCTCGATGTGTTGGCCAAGGCCAAGATCCGCGCTGTGGATATCGCAACCGTAGGCGACCGCCCCTTTGTCCATCAGTTCTCGGCCGGTCTCCATGCGCGCATGGTCAGGCTGCGCGACAAGATGGAATTTGCCTCGCGACTGGGAAAAATGCGGGCCAGCGTTCAGGCGGCTTTGAGCGTCATTGGACGTCCGCCACGGTTTGAGGTGGCGCTCGATATCGACCATGACGGTCAAAAGGAAAGGTCTCGCGTTTCGGCGGTTTCGGTATCCAACAACAGCTTTGGCAATAATCCGCTGATGTTTGCCGAAAATCCGGCAGGTGGGCATCTTGGTGTTTATCTTGCCGACGCACTCAAACCATCCGGCGCCCTGAAACTTGCCATCGACATCATCCGCGGCCGGCTGAAGGAAAACGAGGCCGTGCATGCGAAAACCGCAAACAGCGTCACCCTCGAATTCTCCCGGTCCAGACATACGCTCGCCGTGGTCGACGGTGAATTGCTGCACCTGCCGCCGAAGCTGGAGATCAGCATTCATCCCGGCGAGCTGAAGGTTCTGGCGCCCGAGCCGCAGGATCCGGTCGACTGATCGATCGAGGCCCCGTGCATTCACCGGACAGGTCTATTCCAGCTCGATCTCGACACGGCGGTTTTGAGGCCGGCCGTCGATGTCATTGGAGCCATCGGCAATCGTGACAGATTTTGCTTCACGCGCTGCCGAGAAGTCGGCGATCTTGAACGCATCGTCGGACGGAAATGAAGCGGCGACAGGGCTGGCCCATTCGACGCGTGCCGAACCGAGGGCCGGCCCCGCAATGCCTCGCAATCGGCAGATTTCAGTGGGCCGTTGCCGGGTAGATCACACCCTTGCGGATGATCATATTGGCGTAAAGCCGCGGCTCGCCGGTCTGCACGACGGTGTGCGCGCGTTTCACCCGGTCGTAGAAGGCAGGCCCCACCAGCGGCACCACCTCAATTTGCGGCACGTGAAGCCGACAGCAGCCGAGAAGTTCGTCATGCACGGGGTCCAGACGCTCTGCATCCGCCCCGACGGTCGAGCGAAAGAGTGCTTCTTCGACAAAATCATCGACCGGCAGCACCGACAGGATCGCGTTGATCACCGGGACGATGGCAAGGCCATCCAGCCGGATCAGGCGTCGCCCATGCTCCAGCGCGGGATAGTTGCCGTCAACGACGGCGATTTCATCGCCATGTCCCATGGCCCGCAAGGTGGCGAGCAGGTCTGGACTGAGGATGGGGTCAATTCCCTTCAGCATTATCGATTTCCTTGAACAGTACGGTCTGGTCTGTGAGATAGCGGGCGAAGATGGGCAGGCTGGCCCCGCCAATGGCACGCGCCTGCGCGCCGACGGCACCCTCGACAATTTCGGGATAGACAATGCCCTGGACATTGAGCTTGTCGATCTCCTCGTGAGTTGCCTTGACAAGCCGCTCGCGCACCCATGCGGGAAAGCCGCCATCGATGACGGCTGCGGAAAAGTCGATGATGGAACAGGCAGCGACGATTGCCTGGGCAAGGGCGGCTGCACTGTCGCGGATCCAGTTTTCAAGCGGTTCGCCAAAATCGATCCACTGATCGGCGCTGTACCAGAGCGGCTGCGAATCGATGCCGCGTTCGCGCAGCATGCGCTCCAGCATGAAAATCGAGGCGATCTGCAACAACTGCACGGTCTCGCCATTCTTGTTGCGCACGGGCAAGGGGCCTGTCGCGCCAGCGGTTCCGGTCCGTCCGACAAACAAAGCAGAGTTCAACACCACGCCACCGCCGATAAACGAGCCGATGTAGAAATAGACGAAATCGGGATAGCGCGGTCCGACCCCGAAAACGAGCTCGGCCCCGCAGGCGCTGGTCGCATCGTTCTGCAGGAATACCGGATAGTCCACCCGTTGGGCGATCTGGGCCTGCAGGTCAAAGCCGCGCCACTGATCCATCACGCTTTGCGGCGCACCCACTTCGCCTGCCCAGTTCCACAATTCGAACGGCGCGGATATGCCGATGCCGGCAATATTGCCCCGTTGTGCCCGCGACAGGCTTGCCTCGATCTCGGCGATGCCTTCGGTGACAAATTCCAGAATTTCCCCGGGCGAGGGGTAGCCATAGGTGCGATGGCGATTGAGCCGGATCTCGCCGACGAAGTCCATCAGCACCAGATCCGCGCTGCGTCGTCCGATCTTCACCCCATAGGAATAGACCGCATCCGGATTGAGATGCATGGGAACCGAAGGCTGGCCGACCTTGCCGCGCACCGGTTCGCCGCGCATCAGCAGATGATCTTTTTCCAGCGCCCGCATGATAACCGACACGGTTTGTGCGGAAAGCCCCGTTCGCCTGGCGATTTCCGCCTTCGAGACACCGGGATGCAATCGCACGACAGACAGCACGAGACGTTCGTTATAGGCGCGCACACGCACCTGATTGGCGCCGCCGGCCATGCTGGCATAGCTCGCAGTTTCGTCCTGTTTCGGCTGGTTGTCGGTCAAAGTCATCGCCGTTCCTCCTCCGGCCCGATTAAAGCAGCCTCCTTACGCCACCCTGTTCACACCATGTCACATTGGATTAATAAATCAAATGGATTTATTTATTGACAGAAGGAAAACCTAATGTTCTAAATGGCGCCGTGGAGTAGGGCGGACGCAAACGTTTCGTCCTCTGGATTTGAGGAAATCCGGGAATTTTTGGCTATGCTGGCACGCAGGAGGCCGGTATCAATCGGGAGGAAGTCATGAAGAAATCATTTGTCGCCGCATCCTTGGCAGCTCTGGCAATGGGCGTCGTTTTCGCCGCTCCGGCAAGCGCTGCCGACGTCACGGCCTGCCTCATCACCAAGACAGATACAAACCCCTTCTTCGTCAAGATGAAGGAAGGCGCTGAAGCCAAGGCAAAGGAACTGGGCGTTGACCTGAAAACCTTCGCCGGCAAGATCGACGGCGACCACGAGACACAGGTTCAGGCCATCGAAACCTGCATCGCCGATGGCGCCAAGGGTATCCTGATCACCGCATCCGATACTTCGTCCATCGTCTCTTCGGTCAAGCAGGCCCGCGATGCCGGCATGGTCGTGATCGCGCTCGACACGCCGCTCAATCCGATCGATGCCGCAAACGCAACCTTTGCCACCGACAATTTCAAGGCCGGTGAACTGATCGGCCAATGGGCCAAGGCCAAGCTCGGTGCAGACGCCGACAACGCCAAGATTGCCATGCTCGACCTTGCCGTCAGCCAGCCAACCGTCGGCGTGCTGCGCGACCAGGGCTTCCTGCAGGGCTTTGGCATCGATCTCGGCGACCCCAACAAGTGGGGCGATGAAACCGATCCGCGTGTTGTCGGTCATGACGTGACGGCCGGTAACGAAGAAGGGGGTCGCAAGGCCATGGAAAACCTTCTCGCCAAGGATCCGATGATCAATGTGGTCTACACCATCAATGAACCGGCCGCAGCCGGCGCCTATGAAGCCCTGAAGTCGATCGGCCGTGAAGGCGACGTCACCATCGTCTCCGTCGATGGTGGTTGCCCGGGCGTCAAGAATGTCGAGGAAGGTGTCATCGGCGCGACCTCGCAGCAATATCCGCTGCTGATGGCCTCCAAGGGCATCGAAGCAATTGCAGCCTTTGCCAAGGACGGCACCATGCCGGCTCTGACCGAAGGCAAGGATTTCTTCGATACCGGCGTGTCCCTGGTCACGGACCAGGCCGTCGATGGCGTTGAATCCATCTCGGTCGAAGAAGGCAAGAAGCTCTGCTGGGGCTAAGCGGCACACATTCTTCCATGACGGGGGGGCCGCAATGCGGCTCCCTCAACTAAGAGGCGCTCCAGGCGTCCATTCTGTGTCTGACAAGCACATTGGTATCCGCTAGCCGGAAGGGGAGGAGCATGACCAATACCGTTTCCAAGGGACAGGACTACGAGTCCTCGCTCGCCACAAGTCCCTCAACCGTCGCGGAGTTCCAGCACGGTCGCCAGGGCTTCATCGAAATCCTGCAGCACAGGCTGCATCAGGCACCCTCGCTGGTTCCGTTCATTGTTCTGGTGATGTCGATCGTCGTCTTCGGCCTTCTTCTGGGCTCGAAGTTCTTTTCGCCCTTCGCACTCACCCTGATCCTGCAACAGGTGCAGATCGTCGGCATTGTGGCGGCCGCACAAAGCGTGGTCATCCTGACGGCCGGTATCGATCTCTCGGTTGGTGCCATCATGGTGCTGAGTTCGGTCGTTATGGGCCAGTTCGCCTTCCGCTACGGCTTCCCGCCGGGCATCGCCGTCTTCTGCGGTCTGCTATGCGGTGCGGCCTGCGGCTTCATCAACGGTTTCCTCGTCGCCCGCATCAAGCTTCCCCCCTTCATCGTGACGCTTGGCATGTGGCAGATCGTGCTCGCCACCAACTTCCTCTATTCCGCCAATGAGACCATCCGCGCCCAGGACATCGAGACGCAGGCGCCATTCCTGCAGTTCTTCGGCAACAAGTTTTCGGTCGGTGGCGCCGTCTTTACCTATGGCGTTCTCTTCATGGTGCTGTTGATGCTGTTGCTGGCCTATGTGCTGCGCCACACCGCCTGGGGTCGCCATGTCTATGCCGTGGGCGACGATCCCGAAGCCGCAGAACTGTCGGGCGTCAACGTCAAGGCCGTCCTGATTTCCGTCTACACGCTGTCGGGCATCATCTGTGCCTTTGCCGGCTGGGCGCTGATCGGCCGCATCGGTTCGGTGTCTCCGACCTCCGGCCAGCTCTCCAACATCGAATCCATCACGGCCGTGGTGATCGGCGGCATCTCGCTCTTTGGCGGACGCGGCTCCATTCTCGGCACACTGTTCGGAGCGCTGATCGTCGGCGTCTTTACCCTCGGTCTTCGCCTGCTCGGCGCAGACGCCCAGTGGACCTATCTCCTGATCGGTGTCCTCATCATCGCCGCCGTTGCGGTTGACCAGTGGATCAGAAAGGTATCGGCATGAGCGAGCCCCTCTTGAAAGCACGCAACCTCGTCAAGCGCTACGGCAAGGTCGTTGCCCTCGACAACTGCGACTTCGACCTCTATCCCGGCGAAATCCTCGCCGTGATCGGCGATAACGGCGCCGGCAAATCGACCCTCATCAAGGCGATCTCCGGCGCGGTCATTCCGGATTCCGGCGAAATCCTGATGAACGGAAAGCCGCTGGACTTCGCCTCGCCCAATGATGCGCGCGAAGCCGGGATCGAGACCGTTTACCAGACACTCGCCATGTCGCCGGCGCTCTCGATTGCCGACAACATGTTCATGGGCCGCGAAATCCGCAAGCCGGGTTTCATGGGCAAGGTGCTTCGCCAGCTCGACCGTCCGGCCATGGAAAAATTTGCCAGAGAGAAGCTGACTGAACTGGGATTGATGACCATCCAGAATATCAACCAGGCAGTGGAAACGCTCTCGGGTGGCCAAAGGCAAGGTGTTGCCGTTGCCCGCGCTGCGGCCTTCGGCTCCAAGGTGATCATTCTCGACGAGCCGACGGCCGCGCTCGGCGTCAAGGAATCCCGCCGCGTTCTGGAACTGATCCAGGATGTGAAATCGCGCGGCATTCCGATCATCCTGATCTCCCACAACATGCCGCATGTGTTCGAGGTCGCAGACCGCGTCCATGTCCACCGGCTGGGCAAGCGCCTATGCGTCATCGATCCGAAGGATTATACCATGTCGGATGCGGTCGCCTTCATGACAGGCGCCAAGGAGCCGCCGGGAATGGAAATCGCTGCGTGACTGTTACGGTTGAACACATTGCTGATGACATACAGCGCCGGGCAGGGGATGCCCGGCGTTTCATTGTGGCCATTGCCGGTCCGCCGGGTGCCGGCAAGTCGACGCTTGCCGAACGGCTGAACGCTGCCTTGCAGGCCAGGGGCGAAGGCTGCGCCATCCTGCCCATGGATGGCTTCCATATGGATAACGGCATTTTGGAGGAGCGCGGCCTTTTGAAACGCAAGGGCGCGCCGGAAACCTTCGATGCGCGCGGTTTCACCGATATCGTCAAGGCTGTGCGGGCCGGGGGCGAGGTGCTGGTGCCGGTGTTCGACCGCGACCGGGAACTTGCCATCTGCGCGGCCCGCGCCATTGTGCCGGAAGACCGGATCATTCTGGTCGAGGGAAACTATATCCTCCTCGACCGCGCGCCCTGGAACGCTCTGGCACCCCTGTTCGATTTCTCCATCCTCGTCGCCCCGTCCATCGACGAACTCACCCGCCGCCTGACCGAACGCTGGACCGGCTACAAGCTCGATGAGGCCGGTATCGAGTGGAAGCTCTACGGCAACGACCTGCCGAACGGCAAGCTGGTGATCGAGGAAAGCCTGAAGCCGGATCTGAGGATCGAGGGTTTTTGAGGCGCATGCGTGCGGGCTCTGCGCCATGGTCCCAAATCAAAAACGGCGGCCCGAGGGCCGCCGTTTTGCATTCATGTCAGTGCGCAAACGCCGCCGCGATCAGTGACTTGGTGTAATCCTCGCGCGGCGCGTCGAAGATCTGTTCCGTCTGACCCTGCTCGACGATCTTGCCGCTCTTCATCACGATCACCTCGTCGGACATTGCCCGAACCACGGAAAGATCGTGGCTGATGAAGATGTAGGACAGATTGTGCTTGTCCTGCAGGTCACGCAGAAGCTCGATCACCTGGCGCTGCACCGAGCGGTCCAGCGCCGATGTCGGCTCGTCGAGTACGATCACTTCCGGCTTCAGGATGATGGAACGGGCAATGGCGATACGCTGGCGCTGTCCGCCGGAAAACTCGTGCGGATAGCGGTTGCGTGCAGCCGGATCGAGGCCCACTTCCTTCAGGGCCGCAATGGCCCGTACATCGCGCTCGGCCCGCGTCAACTGCGGCTCGTGCACGAACAGACCTTCGGTAATGGTGTCACCCACCGTCTGGCGCGGCGACAGCGAACCATAGGGGTCCTGGAAGACCAGCTGCAGCGCCTTGCGATAGGGCCGCATCTCGGTTCTGTCCAGTCCGGAAATATCCGTCGTCCCGAACCGGTAGGCTCCATCGGAGTGCAGCAGCCTCAGCAACGCACGGCCAAGCGTCGACTTGCCCGAACCGGACTCGCCGACAACGCCGATCGTCTGGCCTCGCCGCAGGGTGACATTCACATGATCGACCGCGCGGAATACTTCGCTCGATTTGAAGAACATGCCCTTGCCGATATCGAAATCCACGATCACATCGCGGGCATCCAGAATGACGGGCGAACCTTCCGGCGGGGGGATTTTGGTCCCGGTCGGTTCGGCCGCCAGCAGCATCTTGGTATATTCATGCTGGGCATCGTTGAAGATTGCGTCGCGGCTTCCCTGTTCCACGATCTCGCCCTTGCGCATCACAACCACGCGGTCAGCCACATGCTTCACCACACCCAGATCGTGGGTGATCAGCACGATGGCCATGCCGAAACGCTTCTGCAGGTCTGCCAGCAGTTCGAGGATCTGCGCCTGAATGGTCACGTCCAGAGCCGTTGTCGGCTCATCGGCAATCAACAGGTCCGGATCATTGGCAAGCGCCATGGCGATCATCACGCGCTGGCGCTGGCCGCCCGACATTTCATGCGGATAGCTGTCGATCCGGCGTTCCGGGTCGGGAATGCCGACGAGCTTCAGCAGTTCGAGAACACGCGCACGGGCATCCGCCTTGCTGAGACCCCGGTGAAACATGATCGGTTCTGCGATCTGCTTGCCGATACGGTAGAGCGGATCGAGCGAGGTCATCGGTTCCTGGAAGATCATGGTGATCTTGGAACCGCGCACCGTGTTGAGTGCCTTGATCGGCTGTCCGATCATGTCCATGCCGCCATAGACGGCGGAACCGGTGGCGCTGCCGTTCTTGGCCAGCAGGCCCATGATGCCCATCATGGTCTGGCTCTTGCCCGAGCCGGATTCACCGACGATGGCAAGCGTCTCGCCCTTCTTGACCTCGAATGAGGTGCCCTTGACCGCTTCCACCTGACCGTCCGGTGTCTCGAAAGTCACCTTCAGATCCTTGACGGACAGCACGGTCTCGTTGTTGCTTTTGTTGTCCATGCTTATCGGTCCTTCGGGTCGAGCGCGTCACGCAGGCCATCGCCAACGAAGTTCAAAGAGAACAGCGTGATGACGAAGAAGACGGACGGGAAGATCAGCAGCCACGGAGCGCTCTGCATGTTGGCAGCACCCTCCGAGATGAGCGAACCCCAGCTGGCCAGCGGCGCCTGAACGCCGAGACCCAGGAAGGACAGGAAGCTTTCGGTCAGGATCACATGCGGCACCACGACGGTGACGAACACGATCACCGGCCCGATGGTGTTGGGAATGATGTGACGACGGATGATCTGCCAGTCGGTGAGTCCCAGCGCCTGTGCCGCGCCGACGAATTCACGGCGTTTGAGCGACAGGGTCTGGCCACGCACGATACGGGCCATTTCCAGCCATTGCACCGCCCCGATGACAATGAAGATCAGAACGATCGATCTGCCGAAGAACACCACCATCACCACCACGAGAAAGACAAAGGGCAGTGAATAGAGGATTTCGACAATACGCATCATGACGTTGTCGACACGGCCGCCAAGATAGCCGGATGTCGCACCATAGATCACGCCGATACCGAGCGAGACCAGGGAGGCGGCGATACCGACGGCAATCGAGATCTGTCCGCCCAGCATCACGCGCACCAGAAGGTCACGTCCGTTGGTGTCCGTGCCGAAGGGGAAATATTCCTGATCGACATGACCGGTCAGCACCATGGAGAGCTGGTCCGGGGCCGTTTCGGCGATTTTCGTGTCGCGGAACTCGTTGACACGGTTGAAGTAGCGGATGGTCCGCTCGTCGATCGGCTTGGTGGAGGTGATCGTCGCGGTGAAATCGCCGTTCTCGACCTCGAAGCTGGAGACGGTGACGCGCGCGCGCCGTGCCGCCGATTCAGCCACATCCTGAAGACTGGCCGGGTCGGGCCTTGGATCGAGGCTCGGTGCGACCGTCACGTAAGACGAAAACACCTGATCGTAGCTGTGCGGCACGAAGAACGGGCCGAGATAGGAGAAGGCGGCAATCAGCAACAGCATGATGGTGCCGGCCATCGCGGGCTTGTTGCGGCGGAAGCGCAGCCAGGCAAGCTGGCCGAGGCTGCGTCCGGCGACTTCCTTTGGAGTTTCTGTCATATCAGTCATGGCGGACCCTCGGATCGAGCAGGCCATAGGCAATGTCGACCAGTAGGTTGAAGACGATCACGAACACGGCAACCAGGACCACCGTCGCCATGACGAGGGGGTAATCGCGGTTAAGCGCGCCGATCACGAAGAAGCGGCCGATGCCGGGAATGGTGAAAATGGTCTCGACGACCGCAGACCCGGTCAAAAGGGCAGCAGCTGCCGGGCCGAGATAGGAGATCACCGGCAACATCGCACCGCGCAAGGCATGGGTGATGACGACAACGCGCGGCGGCAGACCATAGGCGCGGGTCGTGCGGATATGGTCGGTGTTGAGCGCTTCAATCATCGAGCCGCGGGTCAGGCGGGCAAAGACGGCAAGCTGCGGCAGAGCCAGGACGGTAATCGGCAGGGCCAGATAATAGGGCGAACCCGTACCCCAGCCACCTGCTGGCAGCCAGCTCAGCATCAAAGCGAAAATAAGGGTGAGAACAGGACCCATGACGAAGTTCGGAATGGTGACGCCGATGGTGGCAAAGCTCATCAGGCCGAAATCGATGGCGCCGTTCTGGCGAAGGGCCGCGATCGTGCCGAGCAGGACACCGCCGAACAGGGCCAGAAGAATGGCAATGGAGCCGACTTCAAGCGAATAGGGCAGGGCCTTGGCGATCAGTTCCGAAACCGTATTGTCCTTGTAGACAAAGGACGGACCGAAATCACCGCGAATGGCATTGCCGATATAGCTGATATATTGCTGCCACAGCGGATCATTGAGGTGATAGGTCGCGTTGAGAAGCTCCATCGTCTGCGGGGGCAGGGGGCGTTCCAGATCGAACGGACCGCCTGGAGCGACCCGGATCAGGAAGAAGGAGATCGTGATGACGAGGAACAATGTCGGAATTGCACTCATCAGTCTTCTAAAGACGAAGCTCAGCATGTGCTAACAATGAACGCGCGACCGTGTTTGCGATCGCGCGTCCATCTCCAGTGTTGGGGTTACTCGGAAAGGCTGAAGAACTTGGAGCGGTGATCGTTGACCGCATTGTCCTGCCAACCGGACACGCGCTTGGAGACCATCCACAGCTCGGCCTGGTTCATGAATGGAGCGATCGGCTGGTCATTGACCACCATCTGCTCTGCATCATGCAGCATTTCCATACGCTTTGCCTGATCCTGTACGCCATAGGAGTCATCGACGAGCTTGTCGAAGCCCTTGTTGTCGTAATGCGAGTAGTTGAAGGTCGCATTGTCGCTCAGCATCAGGAACAGGAAGTTTTCCGGATCCGCATAGTCAGCGGCCCAGCCAGCGCGTGCGACGTCGAACTTGCCGCCCTGCTTGAGATAGGCGTAGTGCGAGGCAACGTCGAGGTTCTGCAGCGAGACATTGGCACCGAACACGTTCTTCCACATATCGGCGATGGCGGTAGCCACGCGCTCGTGGTTGGTGTTGGTGTTGTAGCGGATCGAGATGTTGAGCGGCTTGCCGCCTTCACCGTAACCGGCTTCCTTCATCAACTCGACAGCCTTGTCTTCGCGGTCGATCTGAGACAGGTCGGCCCAGTCTGGCTTGGCCTGCGTATAGCCTTCCATGCCTGGAGGGACAACCGAATAGGTTGGCAGATAGGCGCCGGAGAAGATTTCCTGGGTCAGGAAGTCGCGGTCGACAGACATCGAGAGCGCCGTGCGGACCTTGACGTCGTCATAAGGCGGGTTGCGCATGTCGAAGGCGTAGTAATAGGTCGACAGCGACGGGCTGACGTGAACCTGGTCGCCATAGTTTTCACGCAGACGCTCAATCTGGTCGGCGGAGAAGTTGTAGACGGTGTCGAGTTCACCGGCTTCAAAGCGACGGATCGCAGCAGCGTCGTCTTCGATCGGATAGAAGATGACCTTGTCGAGCTTGACGTTTGCAGCGTCCCAGTAGTTTTCGTTCTTGACGGTCGTCAGGCTGTCGTTCGGGACATGGGCTTCAAGCTTGAAGGCGCCGTTGCCGACCATATTGCCTGGCTTGACGAACTGGTCGCCAAACTTTTCGTAGTTTGCCTTGCTGATCGGCAGCGCTGTGTAGTGCGCCATCAGCTGCAGGAAGAAGGGGGTGGACTGCTTGAGAGTGATCTCGAGTGTCTTGTCGTCGATCGCCTTCACGCCCAGTTCTTCGACCGGCACCTTGCCGGTGTTGACTTCCTCGGCGTTCTTGATCGGGTAGAGGATGGTTGCGTATTCGGCAGCCGTCTTCGGGTCTTCGACGCGCCGCATGGCGAATTCGAAATCGCCGGCGGTGACATCCGTCCCGTCAGACCACTTGGCGTTGTCACGGATGTGGAAGGTGTAGACGGTACCGTCTTCCGATACGTCCCACTTTTCGGCAGCGCCTGGCTGCAGCTTGCCATCGGGGCCGAAAATCGTCAGGCCCTCGAAGAGGTCATAAATGATGAAGCCTTCGATATTGATCGAGATATGGGCCGGATCGAGCGATGTCGGCTCGCCCGAATTGCCGCGATGCAGAACGGCTTCTGCAAGGGCTGGGCTGGCGCCGAGCATGATTGTGCCCAGTAGCAGGCCGGTTGTTGCGAATTTGCTTATGATCGTCATTTTTTTTCTCCCCTTTGAGGCGTGACGGAACCTGCAAAAAAGGCCAAAACCGCTTTGGATGCAATAGGCTAAAAATGAAGCACGACGCTAAAGTTGCGTAAATATGCATCGACGCACGCATTGGAATGAAATCGTATGGTTTAACGCAATAAGTGTGCGTATAATTGTGGCGAAGAGAATTTTCCTGTCGCGCCAAGATGTCGCGGCTGTTGATAGCGGGGGAAGGTGCGCACCGTCTTGCGCCAAAACGTCACCAAACCCCTAAGGATAAAGGGCCGTGCCATATTCTGGCAGGCCCTTCAATCTGGTCGATAAAGGTACTGGGCCGAGGCTTAGATGCGCGGCAGATAGGTCTGGTAATCGAAGCTCGAAACCGTTTGCAGGAACAGGAGCGCTTCCTTGCGCTTGGTCACGCCATAAAGGTCCTGATAGGCTTCGCCGAACACATCCTTGATGAAGGGTGAAGCCGAGAATTCTTCAACCGCCGTCAGGAAGTCGTGGGTGAGGCGCTTGCCGCCGACCGGATCCTTGCCGGGCTCGGTTGCGGGGCCGGGATCGAGCGTTTCGTCCAAGCCCAGAAGCATACCGCCAAGGATGGCGCTCAGCAGCAGGTAGGGGTTGACGTCTGCACCGGCCACCCGGTGCTCGACACGGGCGGCTGGACCGTCCTTGTCGGGAATGCGGATGGCAGTGCCGCGGTGGCCAAAACCCCAGTCGATATCGACAGGCGCAAACGAGCCCGGCTGGAACCGGCGATAGGAATTGGCAAAGGGCGCAAACACGAGCTGGGCATCGCGCATGGTGTTGAGCATACCCGCAACGACGGATTTCAGCTTCACCGGATCGCCGCCCCTGGCGTCGAGAATATTGTTGCCGTCTCGATTGAGGATACTGCAATGCACATGCAGGCCGGAGCCCGCCTGATCCATATAGGGCTTGGCCATGCAGGTGGATTTCAGCCCGTGGCGGCGGGCGGCATAGTCGGCAGCCCGCTTCAGATAGATACAGTCGTCGGCAGCTGCCAGCGCATCGGGACGGTGCAGAAGGTTGATCTCGAACTGTCCGGGGCCGAATTCCGCCGTCGTCGCATCCGCCGGCAGACCCATGGCATCGGCATAGCCGCGCAGGGTCGACAGGAAGCCCTCCATCGAAGCCGCCGCGGTCATGTCATAGAGCTGGAAACCGTTGGGCTCGCCGCGATAGTTCAAGGCCTTTGGCGGCATCGGCTTGCCGGTCTCGCGCCAGTCATCCTCGACCACGTAAAATTCGAGCTCGGTTGCAACGACCGGCGTCAGCCCGCGCTCGGCAAAACGGTCGAGCACCTTTGCCAGAATGGCGCGCGGATCCATGAAGCTCGGCTGACCGTTCATCTCATGCATGGTGGCCAGCACCTGGCTCGAGCCCTTTGGAGCCCAGGGCATGGCTGCGTGGCTGCGCTTGTCTGGAATGCAAAGGCCGTCCGGGTCGCCGGCGCTGATGGACAGCCCTGTCAGATCGTCATTGTCGTCGCCCCAGATATCCAGCGACTGCGTGGACGATGGCAAACGGACTTCGCCGGCCCAGACTTTTTTCTCCGCCGAGAGCGGGATCATCTTGCCCCTGAGATCACCGTTCATGCCCACGAGCAACAGCTCGACGCGGGCGGATGTATCGGCGGCATGGGTGTCGTCGGCCTTGATGGATTGGGTCATGAAACGGCTTGTCTCGCATGTTGAGGAGAAACGATTTGGTCGCAGCGTGTGGATGATGCACACCCTTGCCAAACCGAATTCGGGCGGTCATGTTCGTAGCCGATAACCAGACGCCTTTCAATCAGGCAAGGGTAAGCAGCACGGAGGGGGAGATGGGCCCGCTCCGCTTGCATGTTTGCGCTTGCTGCAGGGGAATAACCACATGAACCAGAAACCGACGCTTTCCAATCTCGCCGCCATCGATGCTGCCCATCACCTGCATCCCTTCTCCGACATGAAGAAGCTCAATGCGGACGGCACCAGGATCATCAGCAGTGCCGATGGCTGCAATATCTGGGATTCGACCGGCAAGAAATATATCGACGCCTTCGCCGGTCTCTGGTGCGTGAATGTGGGTTACGGTCGCAAGTCCATTGCCGAGGCTGCCTATGCGCAGATGCAGGAACTGCCCTATTACAACACCTTTTTCGGCACCACGACGCAGCCGACGACGCTTCTGGCGCAAAAGATTGCCAGCCATAGCGGCCCCAACCTGCAGCATGTGTTCTTCACCAATTCCGGTTCCGAGGCCTCCGATACCTGGTTCCGCATGGCGCGCGTCTACTGGAAGGCGCTGGGCAAGCCGACCAAGACCACCGTCATTGCCCGCAAGAACGGCTATCACGGTTCGACGGTCGCTGGCGCTTCGCTCGGCGGCATGAAGAGCATGCACGAGCAGGGCCAACTGCCGATCCCCGGCGTGGTCCATATCGGCCAGCCTTACTGGTATGCAGAAGGCGGCGATCTGTCTCCTGAGGAATTCGGTCTGAAGGTGGCGCGGGAACTCGAAGACAAGATCCTGGAACTGGGCGAGGACAATGTGGCGGCCTTCGCGGCAGAGCCGATCCAGGGCGCAGGCGGTATCATCGTCCCGCCATCCACCTATTGGCCGGAAATCAAGCGGATCGCGGCCAAATACGACATTCTTCTGGTTGCCGATGAAGTGATCTGCGGTTTCGGTCGTCTGGGCACATGGTTTGGCCATCAGTATTACGATTTCCAGCCGGACCTCGCACCCATCGCCAAGGGCCTGTCATCGGGCTATCTGCCCATCGGCGGAGTGCTGGTCTCCGATCGCGTGGCCAAGGTGATGATCGAGGAGGTTGGCGATTTTTACCATGGCTATACCTATTCAGGTCATCCGGTGTCGGCAGCCGCTGCCATCGAGAATCTGCGCATCATCGAAGACGAGGGGTTGGTCGAACGGGTTCGCGACGATATCGGCCCTTATCTGAAGACGGCGCTCGCCTCGCTCGAAGATCATGAACTCGTCGGCGAAACCGTCTGCGTCGGGCTCATGGGCGCCGTCCAGATCGCTGCCGACAAGTCGACCCGCCGCCGCTTCGAAAAGCCGGATGCGATCGGCTCGCTGGTGCGCAACCAGTGCGTCGACGCGGGCGTCGTCCTGCGCGCCACCGGCGACCGCATGCTGTTTTCCCCGCCGCTGATCATCTCCCATTCCGAAGTCGATCAGGCCGTGGAAGCACTGCGCAATGGACTGGACTGGCTGAAGGACAATCACAAGGAATAGGGGCTAACGGGCGATGATGCCGTAATGATCGTCGCTGAGTAATGAATAGCCCTTCACCCTAACCCTCTCCCCGCAAGCGGGGAGAGGGTGCCGGCACGCGGGTGAGGGGACATATATATGTCCTGAAGTGATGCTCCTGTGCCTGGTCAGCCCTTACGGCATGACCTGCCCGCCATTCACATCCACTGTCTGTCCGGTGATGTAACCGGCCATCATTTCGGACGCCAGAAACAGATAGGCGCCGACGCAGTCTTCGGCCGTGCCTGTTCGCCCGAGTGGAACGCTGCCGGCGACCTGATCGAGCTGGCCGGGCAGGGCGTAACGGTCCTGAAACGGTGTGGTAATGACACCGGGGGCGACTGCATTGACGCGGATCTTGTGCTTGCCGAATTCGAGCGCCATGCCCTTGGTGACAGCAGCAACAAATGCCTTGGACGAGCCGTAGAGGCCCGATCCCGCGGTTCCGCCGGTGCGTGCCGCCACAGACGTGGTGTTGATGATGAAACCGCCCTGTTTTTTCAGATGCGGCAGCGCTGCATGGCTGGTGGAGACAACCGAACGGCCATTCACATCCATCACCTTGTCGTAATGTTCATCCGTCATCTCTTCATAGATGAGACGGGAGATCATGCTGCCGGCATTGTTGATGAGCCCGTCCAGTTTTCCGAAGGCCTTGGCAATCTTGTCCACGGCCTCCGTCATCGCCTTGCTGTCCGCTGCATCGGCCTGAACCAGCTCCACGCTGCCACCGATGTCTTCGATGTCGCGCGCGATCGCGTCGGCGGCCTGCCTGCTGGAATGATAATGCAGCCCGATCAGGGCGCCCTGAGCTGCAAAACCATGGGCGAGTGCTGCGCCAATGCCACTGGACGCACCGGTAATGAGCACGGCCTTGCCTGCGAGATCGGGAATGGTGGGGTGTGATGTAAGATGCGTCGTCATGGGATACTCCTCCTTGCAAGCGGAGGCAGAATAGACGCCGATCAGGATGGCGTTTCAAGGGATAGATGACAGAATGCCCCGGTCTTTGCCGCCGGAAACGATGACCGGCGGCAAAGGAGTGGCATCGTGTCAGGCAGGTTTCCAGTCAAATGGCAAAGGCGCTTCGCGAAAGGCGAAGCGGTCGAGATGGCTCGACACCACGCCCTTCATACGCTCCAGAACTTCGTCCGACATTGCTTCCAGCTCGACGACAAGTGCTGTCTCGCTGGAGGTCATGAAAGCGGTTGCCTCCTGGAATTTCACCACGCCCTTTTGCTCGCCAAGCTCGACATCGAGCTTGTGGGCCCAGTGCTTGCACAACTGTTGCAGATATTTCCAGCCGCTTTCGGTGGGAACGGTTGCGATTGCTTTCGACATGTTCAGAGCCTTTCGATCTTGCTGGCGGCCTCGTCTATCAACCGCGCGATCTCGAGTTGCAGATCGCGGTTCGCATTTTCATGCGACAGGCGTTCCTGCAGAACCACTTTCAGATTGTGCATGGCACGACGGACAGGTGCGGCATCCGTGCGCTCGCTCATTTTGCCAAGAGCGGACAGGCGCGCCATGATCTCGTCGACCTGAACGGCATTTTCCGCCAGATGCGTTCGACCGGCATCGGTGATCGACAACAGCTTGCGCGCACCTTCGCTGGCCTGTTCTTCGGCCAGGTCCATGTCGATCAGCAATGTCATCGTTGGGTAGACGACGCCGGGACTTGGTGCATAGGCACCGCCGGTGCGGCTTTCGATCTCCTTGATCAGATCGTAACCGTGGCGCGGCTGTTCCTCGATCAGTTTCAACAGTACCAGCCGCAGTTCTCCGCCATCGAACATCCGCCGGCGACCGCCGCGTGGTCCACGCCCCGGGCCATGTCCTTCCTCGCGGTCGAAGCCGCCAAAGGGGCCGCGTCGCATCGCATGCATGTCTGGGCCGCAACGATGGCGGCCAAAGTGAAATCCTCTCATGGGATAATCCTTAAAATGTGTTTCGATGTCTCTAAGATATATCTTAAGACTGTTTTGACAAGGGGTGCCACGCAAATTTCTCGAGGGCAGCTTCGGCAGCAGGGATTGGCCCCGACTTCCACCTGACCTATCGTTACGGTCGAATGACAAGGACAATAGGGCATGAGCGCAGAGCAGCACCGTTATCGGCTCACCGTCACCTGGACCGGCAATCGCGGCAGTGGCACCAGCAGCTACCGTGATTATGGCCGCGACCACGTCATCGCCGCCGCCGGCAAGCCGGACATTCCCGGTTCATCGGACCCTGCGTTCAGGGGCGATGCCGCGCGCTGGAACCCGGAGGACCTGCTGGTGGCCTCGGTTTCGGCCTGCCACAAGCTCTGGTACCTGCATTTCTGCTCGGTCAACGGCATCGTCGTCGAGCGTTACGAGGACGCAGCCGAAGGCGTGATGGTGATGGACGAGGACGGCGGTGGACGTTTCACCGCAATCGCGCTGAAGCCGAAGATCTGGATCTCGTCAGGCGACGCGGAGTGTGCGCTGAAGCTGCACCATGACGCCCACGAAAAATGCTTCATCGCCAATTCGGTGAATTTCCCGATTGGATGCGAGGCGGAGATCCTGCAGGCTTGAACGGCTGGAGACAATGAAGACATGTTTTCGGTTGCGATCGTCGTGAAGGAGAGCAGACTGAGCTGCAAGGCTTTTGGGGCCAGTCTCCGGGGTGCCCGGGCCTCCTCACATTGCACTTGCCAACCTTGATCTGAGAAGGAACATGCGCCGTGCCTTCCGCATCCGCCGATTTTCCAGCCTTTGCCGCGCTTCTTGCCATCCTCGGGACCTTGCTGGTCGGTGCCATCAGTCCCGGCCCGAGTTTCGTCATGGTGTCCCGCATCTCGGTAACGAGGTCTCGCCTGCATGGACTGGCCGCTGCCTGCGGCATGGGGCTCGGCGGATTGCTCTTTTCCACCATCGCCCTTGCGGGCCTGACCACCTTGCTCCTGCAGGTGGAGTGGCTCTACCTGATCCTGAAAATTGCCGGCGGCACCTATCTCATCTATCTCGGCATCCGGATCTGGCGCGGCGCCTCGGCGCCGTTTGCGGCCGATAATGCTGACACTCCCCTGGCGACATCGGTTCGGCGTTCCTTCTGGCACGCTTTCGCTGTTCAGATCGCCAATCCCAAGACCGCGATCGTCTATGCCAGCGTCTTTGCTGCCCTCCTGCCGAGGGACGTTCCATTCTGGATGCTGATATGCCTGCCACCCCTGATCTTCTGCATCGAAGCTGGCTGGTACGCGGTGGTCGCCTTCGTCTTCTCCGCACGAAAGCCGCAGCAGCTCTATCTACGCGGCAAGCGGTTCATCGACCGGACGGCCGGGCTGCTGCTCGGACTGCTGGGGGTAAGGCTGACGGCGGAGGCGGTCCAGGTGTCAGGCTGAAATGGCGTGCCACTTACAGCCATTGCAGGCCCGGATGGGATTGCATGATGTCGAAATCGCGATCCTTTTTGCAGAAGCGGGAGGTCGTGTTCGATGCAAGATGTGCCAATGATTACGTCCGCTGATCGACGGACTGTAAGTCCTTTCCGGCGCAGTTTTCTGTAGGTCAAGGCGGATTTGCGAGCGAGCTCCGGACTTAAGCATTGGCGCGAGCTTGCCGCTTATTTGGTGGCGTGACGGGTCAGCGCCATGACCTCTTCAAGCAGATCGTCATCCATTTCGATATTGGTCCGCATGAGCATGACCTTTGTCCATGGAACATCCAGGATCATACACAAGGGCAGTTGGGACTAAAAAGGCGACTTACTGGAACGCGGTTTCGTAGAAGCTCCTGAGCTTGCGCGAATGCAGCTTTTCCTTCTTCATCGCCCCAAGTTTCTGCAGCGCACGAATGCCGATCTGCAAATGCTGGCTCACCTGGGTGCGATAGAAGGCCGTCGCCATGCCGGGCAGCTTCAACTCCCCGTGCAGCGGCTTGTCGGAGACGCAAAGAAGCGTGCCGTAGGGCACACGGAAGCGGAAGCCGTTGGCGGCGATCGTTGCCGATTCCATGTCCAGCGCGATGGCGCGCGACTGCGACAGCCGCTTTACCGGCCCGCGCTGGTCGCGCAGTTCCCAGTTGCGGTTGTCGATGGTGGCAACCGTGCCGGTGCGCATGATGCGCTTCAGCTCGAAACCCTCGTAACCGGTAATTTCCTCGACAGCGTCCTCGAGCGCCAGCTGCACTTCGGCAAGCGCCGGGATCGGCACCCAGACAGGCACGTCATCATCCAGAACATGGTCCTCGCGCACATAGGCATGGGCAAGCACGTAGTCGCCCAGCCGCTGGCTGTTACGAAGACCGGCGCAATGGCCAAGCATCAGCCAGGCATGCGGGCGCAACACCGCCACATGGTCGGTAATGGTCTTGGCGTTTGAGGGACCGACGCCGATATTGATCATGGTGATCCCGGCATGGCCTTTCATCTTCAGGTGATAGGCCGGCATCTGCGGCAGACGGGGCGGGTTGATATCGCCTTGCGGATGGGAAGACCCCGCCGGTGTCACGATATTGCAGGGCTCGACAAAGGCCGTATAGCCCTCGCCACCGTCGGCCATCAGCTTGCGGGCATAGGCGCAGAACTCGTCGATATAGAACTGGTAGTTCGTAAACAGCACGAAATTCTGGAAATGCGAGGCGCTGGTTGCGGTGTAATGCGACAGCCGGGCCAGCGAATAGTCGATGCGCTGGGCGGTAAAGGGCGCCAGCGGATGCGGCTCGCCGGGCTTGGGCTCATATTCGCCATTGGCGATCTCGTCGTCGGTCGTCGTCAGATCGGGCGTATCGAACAGGTCGCGCAAAGGCACATCCACGAGCGACGAGGCATCGGCCTCCACATGCGCTCCTTCGCCAAAGGCGAAATGCAGCGGAATGGGCGTTGTGGATTCAGAGACTGTGATCGGCACTTCATGATTGCGCATCAAAAGGCCGAGCTGCTCTTTCAGGTAATGGCGAAAGAGATGCGGCTTCGTCACCGTGGTGGTGTAGACGCCCGGTCCTGTCACATGCCCGTAGGACAGACGCGAGTCGATATGGCCGAAACTAGTCGTCTCGATACTGACCTGCGGATAGAAGGCGCGGTAGCGGCCTTCAATCGGTGCCCCCTTGGAAAGGGCGGTAAAATTGTCGATCAGGAAATTGGTGTTGCGCTCGTAAAGCGCGGTCAGTTCATCGACTGCCGACTTGGCGTCCGTGAATACCTTTGGCTCGTAGGCGTCAGGCTTGATGAAACTGATGGATGATGGCTGTGAGATTCGTGTGTTCATGCGCCATTATAGAGTGGAGTTTTTGGCAGGCAAGCGACGGTTCAATGACGAAATTCAAAAAAATATGCGGTTTGTTGCGACGTGTTCGTGATTTTCAGGCCAGACCTGACGCGTATTGGTCCTGAAATCTCAAAATCAGCTCATCGACTGGCGCTGCAGGCTGACGAACAGAACAAGGCCCGCGCCCTGTTTGGCAATCACCGGTTCGCCGCTCTTGGCCATGCCCAGGGCTGCAAGCGGCCCCAGCAGCATGACGGCCATCAGTGCAAGGCGAAGGCCGGAAGAAAAAGTGTTGGTCAGCGAGTTTGTCATTGTCCTGGTATCCCGTGTTTGTGGCATCAGCTTTGAGCGATGCAGAAAATGCTGTTGGGGTGAAAGCAGGGAATGCTGGTGCCGCGATGAACGCGCTGCTCGGGCTTTTCAACGAGGGCGCTCATCACCAGAGCGAAAACCGTCATTGTCAACGTGAAGATCGTAAAGCGCCGTGCCAGTTTTCCCATGTCCCTCAATCCTCTTTCAGATCGTTGGACCCTTTATGACAGCGGCTGCCTGAACGCTTGCTGATGCGGGCATTCATCCAGCGTTCAGAAGCGTTAACAGCGGGAAAGATGTGGGGTTTGGCTGCGCGAGGCCGGTTTCAGATCTCGGCCGCTGCAAAGATACCAGACACCCAATCGAGAAATACCCGCAGTCGCGGTGAGAGCTGGCGGTTCTGGGGATAGAGCGCAGACAAGGGCGTGGGCGAAGGGGGATGGTCGGGCAGGACTTCCACAAGCGTGCCCCGGTCCAGATCGGGTTTGAGCCGGTAGCGCGGCGCCTGGATGAGGCCGAAGCCGAGGCGCGCGAGTTCTGCCATGGTGTCAGAATTGTTGACCGTCACCCGGCTCGGCAGCTCGACCATACGCAATTCGCCCCCAACGGTGAATTCGAGCGGCATTACCGTTCCCGTGCGCGAGGATACAAAGCCCACGCATTGATGACCGCCCAGTTGTTCGGGCGAAGCGGGCATGCCGTGCCGCGCCAGATAATCGGGGCTTGCGCAGGTCACTTCGCGAATATCGGTGAGGTGTCGCATGATCAGGCCACTATCCGGCTGACTGCCGGCGCGCAGAACGCAGTCCACACCCTCGCGCACCAGATCGACGATCCGGTCGCCCTGGCCGATATGCAGATCGAGTTTGGGATTGCGGGCCAGAAATTCCGGCAATTTGGGCAACAGATAGGTATGGGTCAAAAGCGGGTGCGCGTCGATCCGCAACAAGCCTTGCGGTTCCGCATTGCGAAAGGCGGAGTTTGCCTCCTCGAATTCGGTGAGGATCTGCTGGCATCGCTGGTAATAGGCCTGACCATCCAGTGTCGGGCGTACAACGCGTGTCGTCCGCTCCAGCAACCGGGCACCGAGCTCGGCCTCCAGCTGCTTGATCGCTTCCGTCGCTGTCGAGCGCGCCAAGCCGAGATCGCTGGCAGCAGCACTAAAGCTGTGCCGGTCGACGACCCGGGTGAACAGATGCATGCGGTCAAGACGATCCATGTTCATTGTTCATCACAGACGAATTAACATGTCAATTATGATGTTATTGTTTGGTTTCGAGTTCGGTTCTATCTCCTGTTCACCAACCAGGGAGAAAACCATGACTGAACATAAACAGAAGACCGCAATCGTCACCGGCTCCTCCAAGGGCATTGGCGCGGCTATCGCCCAGCGCCTTGCCAAGGACGGTATGGCCGTTGTCGTCAATTATTCCCGCGATGCCGAGGCGGCCAATGCCGTGGTGTCGAAGATCGAGGCCGATGGCGGTCGAGCGCTTGCGGTCGCGGCGGATATCGGCACCGCGCATGCGATGGCTTCGCTGTTCGATGCGGCCGAAGAGGCGTTCGGCGGCGTCGACATCCTCGTCAACAATGCCGGCATGATGCAACTCGCGCCTCTGGCGTCCGTCGAGGATGACGCGTTCGAGCGGCAGATTGCCGTCAATCTTGGAGGCGTATTCCGGGGCATGCGGGAAGGTGCCAGGCGATTGCGCGATGGCGGTCGCATCATCTCCTTCTCCTCCAGCGTTGTCGGCCTCTACCAGCCGACCTACGGCGTCTATGCCGCCACCAAGGCTGCCGTCGAGGCGATGACCCATATTCTTGCCAAGGAGCTTGGTGCCCGAAATATCACCGTCAATGCGGTTGCCCCCGGTCCGGTCGAAACCGATCTGTTCATGCAGGGCAAGCCGGACGAACTGGTCAAGACCATTGCCGGTATGAACCCCTTCAAGCGTCTCGGCCAGCCGGACGACATTGCCAATGTCGTCTCCTTCCTCGCCAGCCCGGATGCCGGATGGGTCAATGGGCAGGTCATCCGCGCCAACGGCGGCGTGATCTGAGCGCCGCCTGCCTGCTTGTCTCCATCGAACCCATCACCAACGAAGCGAAAGGATCGCATCATGCCGTTCATCAATATCAAGACTCCGCAAGGAGCGCTGTCGAAGCAGCAGAAGGAAGAGATCGTCCATCGCGCCACCGATATGATGGTGGACTATTTCACCGAGGCCGCTCGTCCGCACACCATGGTGCTGATCGAAGAAGTCAAGGATGGGGGCTATGCCCGTGCCGATGAGGTCTTCACCATCCCCGAAAGTTACCGGGCGAAAGACTGATCTGACCAAACGCAAGGCGAAGACCCGGGCCTGAGGATGCCCGGGCCTTCAGTCTATTCATTATAATGTCGGATGCGGATCAGAGACGTGTCCAGGTCTGGCTCTTGCACAGAACCGCCAGCACGCAGCCTTTCATCTTCAAAGAATTGCCGGACACGGTTCCGGACCCGGCATAGGTCTTGTCGGTTTCCGGGTCGGTGATCTCGCCCTTGTAGGCATCGCCGGCACCGCTCATCTTGCCGATCTGTTTGCCGGCATGCTTGCCGCTCTTCAGCGTGACGCAGAATGCGCCGCCGCAGGGCGAGATATCGGCGGTCGCGCCGCTTGCCGTCTTCCATTGACCTTGAATGGGTTCGGCTGCCTGCACGCTTGTGACCGACAGCGCCAGAGCGGCGCCAAGAATGAGTTCCCGTATCAATGTTGTTCCTCCCGAAAGCGATGCCGGTGCCTGATTTAGGCCTGGCATCATGTTGGCAATGGTTTCACCGCTCCACCCGGCGCGTGCCATCGGTTAAGAAATAACTTACGCGCACGTAAAGGTAAAGTGGGGACACGGCTGTCTCCGGCTGCATTTTTCCATGCGAAAACCAGCGATTCCGGTGTTTCATAAAAACGGGAACGAAAATCGTGGTGAATTTTCCGTTTAAACCATCGCATGAAGAATCCGTAAAATTTTCGCCAAATCCCACTGTTCTCAGGGGCAGCGATGCTTAACAAATTCCCAAGTTTACAAACAATTTGTACTTTGTTTTCAGCAAATTAACTCTGCCTTTTAAGCGCCTGTTGAAGCCCGTTTGGCATAGTGGGCTCATCAAACGAGCAGGGAAAACCTGCCGACGCTTGAAGGGTCGAGACGGAGCCGCAGAAGACGGACCGGACCCGACAAGCGGCTCGCAAGGGCAAAACAGGGCAGACTGAACAGACAAGCTTTTTAACAGGGATAGTACCAATGGCACGCTTTGAAATGCACACTTCAGAAATGGCCACCATGGGTGGCGAAACCAAAGCTGATGTATTCCGCGATATGGGGCTGATGTATGCCACCGGCCGCGGTTGCAACGTCGACCTTGTCTCGGCCCACAAGTGGCTGAACATCGCCGCGATCAAGGGCTGCGACCGCGCCGCTGAATTGCGCGCCGATCTGGCCCAGACCATGAGCAAGCTCCAGCTCGCCGAGGCGCTCCGCGCTGCCCGCGACTGGATGACAATGCACTGATCGTCTGATCACACAATTCTCCGGGCCGACGGCCCGGCGCGACACAATAAAAATAGAACCCTCTTGCGAGGGGACCGTGGCGGGGGACCTTTGGACGGGGCCGATGCCAACACATCAGAACCGCGACCGGCAGGAACAAGGCCGGCGCGGTTCTTTTTACGTTTGGCTTCCGTTGGTTATCCGGACCCGCTAGAGCGCTTTCAACACATCTGGAAGCGAAGCTTCAAGAAGGTCCATGGCGGCTGGAACACCGGCTGAAATGCGCACGCATCGATTGAGCGGTGCGACGCCCGGCATGCGGATGAACACCCCATGCTCCATCAATCCGTCGACCACGGATTTTGCATAGGCGCCATCACGCCCGCAATCGATGGTGACGAAATTGGTCGCGGATGCCAGCGGCTTCAGCCCGTTCGTCTCGGCGATGGCGGCAATCCTGTCGCGCGAGGTCTTGATGGCGGCAATCGTCTGGCCGAGATAGGCCTGATCCTCAAGGGCTGCCAGAGCTGCAATGACCGAAAGGCGTGGCATGCCGAAATGATTGCGGATCTTGTCGAAATAGATCGCGGTTTCCGGCGTGCTGATGGTGTAGCCGATACGAGCGCCGGCCAGTCCATAGGCCTTGGAGAATGTGCGGGTGCGGATCACGTTCGGGCAATCGATCAATGCATCGATTTCGGGCACCGAACCCTCTGGCGCCGTCTCGCTATAGGCCTCGTCCAGAATCAGCAAAGTCGTTTCCGGCAGCGCCCTGGCAAAGGAGACGATACTGTCTGCATCCCACCAGCTTCCCATCGGATTGTCGGGATTGGCGAAATAGACGATCGGCGCATTCTCACGGCGAACCGCATCCAGCAGTCCGTCGAGATCTTCGCGATCATCGACATAGGGCACTGTCACCAGCCGCCCGCCAAAGCCGGTGACATGAAAGTTGAACGTGGGATAGCCGCCAAGAGATGTCACAACCGGCATGCCGGGTTCGATGACCATGCGCACGATCAAACCGAGCAGATCGTCAATGCCCTCGCCAACGGCAATATTGGCGGCATCGACGCCAAGATGCCGGGCGAGAGCCTGTTTCAGCTGAAAATTTTCCGGATCCGCATAGCACCAGACCTCGCCGGCATTGTCGCGGATGGCCTGCAGCACGGAGGGTGCAGGGCCGAAACCGCTTTCATTGGCGCCGATCCGGGCCTTGACCTTGAGGCCGCGATTGCGCTCGATGGCTTCGGGACCGACAAATGGAACGGTGGAGGGCAGGGCACTGATCAACGGTGTAAAGCGCTGGAATGCGGACATTTCTGAAGTTTCCCGGGCATTTGAAAGAGGGCATCTGGAATAGGCGCGCCCACAATAGGGGCTAATTCGCGCTGTGCAAGCACGCCAAGGCCGCAGAAAGACCGGAAATGAAAAAGGATTTGCGCGCCGTCGTCAGGACAGGCGTGACGAAGGGGAGATGCCGCGACAGGCTTTAAAAATCGCGCGGCCTGCGCCCCATGCCGGGCGGAAAGCCGACGGTTGGACCGGGACGTTTCTGGCGCACATCTTCCCCCATCAGGAAGTCCGCACGGATGATCTGCTGCAGGATGTCATCGGGAATGGGCGCAATGAACTTCACCCCGACGCGCGTGCCGTTGCGATAGGCTTCCGCACAGCCGATCCGGCGGGAAATGCCGATGACCTCAATATAGTAATGCAGGCCGAGGCCGGCCGAGGTCGACATTTCCAGCCCCGCGCCGCCGCGGGAAATATCCAGGATTTCGCAGTTGCGGATGGAGATGTTGTTCATGCAGGGGCTGACTGTCCACACACGGGCGGGGCGGCGCACCTGATACCGGTCCCAGCGCCGCTCGTACATTTCGGAATTAACCGTCGCCAGATGTGTTCCAGACTGCATGCTGTCCCTCGATCCTTGGTGTTCAAGAATATCCTCATGCAGCATGCTGCCTGAAAATTGTTCCTGTCAGGTCAATGAAAAGGTTAAACTTTTACACTTGGGTCGATGGCCCGAGCCTCTGAAAATTCCCGGTTTCCCGAACGCAAGCAATTGATGAACGGTAATTCATGGAACAACGGCTCAACCGCACTTGTTACCGATTGGCACACCAATTCGGTGTCATCGACGACAGGAGAAAACCACATGAGCCAATTCAAAGTACCAACCAAGTCCTGGGTGATTGTCTGCGACGGCGCGCGGGCTTTGTTCATTCAAAATGACGGCGATACCGAAAAGCTGAATTTGCGTGTGGCCGAACGGTCGTCCCAGGAGGATGAGCCAAGCCGGGATCTGGGTAGCGATCGGCCCGGCCGCTCGCACCAGTCGGTCGGGAATGGAAGAAGCGCCATGGAAGAGACAGACCTTCATGCGCAGGCCGAGGAGGCGTTTTTGAAAAGGACCGCCGAACGCGTCAACGAGATGGTCTATGACAAGACCATAGAGGATTACGTGCTGATCGCACCGCCGTCAGCGCTTGGTACCTTGAGACAGCATCTCAATGCGGCATCGACGGATGCGGCGAGCGCTGAAATTCCGAAGGATCTGACCAATCAGCCAATCCCGGATATCGAAAAGCACTTGACCAGGCTGAGGGCCGCCTGAGCCGATCCGATAAGGGCGAAAGCCGGCACGCCCTTGAAGGCTGTGTCGGCTTTTGTCACATCACTGGCTGAGTTCGAAGGACAGCCGCACCACATGATGCAGGAATTCGGGGTCGATCAGCATATTGAAGCCAACCGTGACCTTTTCTTCCTCGCGGCGGATGACCGTGCAGCCGATCTCGTCGTGAATGCCCAGAATTTCCAGGAAAAAATGGGCCGGCACATCGAGCTGGGGGCTCACCTCGAGTTCGGCGCCGTAACGCGAGATCGATTGAATGAGGCAGCGCATCGAACTGGTTGTGCTCAGGCGATGGCCGACAAATATGATCCGCCCCGGCCGGTCGATCCTGAATTTCTCATAGATCTGGTCCGGCGGTATGTCCTGTGTCGTCTTAGGCGTCGTTTGCAAGGGCATGGCACCCTCCCCAGACTTGTTTTTTAGGGACCCACTATAGCGCAGCTTTACGCATGAAGGGTGAAGAGATTTCTTCAAATCCCAACAATCTGCGCCGATCTGCCACAACTGCGAAGGCTCTCGGATCGGCCCCGCTTGACAGGATCGCACAGCCCTTGCATATCTGGCGACGGTTCGAGGCACCGGCCGCCCGCAGGCATAATTGCCCCTGGTGAAGTCCTCTTTTCTAAAACTGGTTCAGCCCATCCTGCGCATGCGCAAATGGGGCAATGCGGGTCCCTTGTTTCAGTTGTCGCATGCCTGTTCAGGAAAGAGGCAAGCCATGTCCACATCAATGGCACATCTGACGATCGACGACCTCAAGGCCCAGGCCAAACGCCTGCGCCAGGCCATGTCTGCTGCCGGCAGCCCGGTTGGCCACAGCCGCGCACTCGAACTGGTGGCCAAAAGCCATGGCGTGCGCGACTGGAACACACTTGCAGCGCTGGCCAGCCGCCACGACAACGCACCCTTGCCGCCGGCATCCGTCGGCGCTCTGGTCTCCGGCGAATATCTCGGCCAGCGCTTCACCGGCAAGGTGCTTGCCTTGCAACAACTCTCCGACAGCGACTTCTACGCCATCACGCTGCATTTCGACGAACCGGTCGATGTCGTCACCTTCGACAGCTTTTCGGCCTTTCGCCAACGTGTGAACGGCACCATCGACAGGAAAGGCGTCTCCCCAAGACAAACCTCCAACGGCCGCCCGCAAATCGTGCTGGATCGGTGAGGGTAGGTGGGACAAGGCAAATCGGGCAGCTCCGCCCCTTCGTATAAGGAGGGGGCGGAGTTGGAGCCGGGCTTTGGCGCAATGGTTGAAATGGGGGCCGGGAGGGGAAGGGCGGGATTGCTACGGGACCGTCTCAGAAGCCGACATGGCGCGGCAGTAGATTGGCCATTTTGGGATCGATAACGACTGGCGCGGGCAGTACTGGCCTTTATAATCGTTGATGATGCTTATTCGCGGACAATCGAGCTAATGTCAGTACAGTTATGAGCTGGCAGCCAAGGCACGGCAGTGGGGCGCGTCCAAGGCGCCAATTTTACGTTTGTGAAATAAGTAGAGCGAGGGGCTTAAACGATGGAGTTAAACGAACTTCCACCGAGGGGTGGTGTAACCCGAGCTTATTGCGAAAGCTGCGGCAGTTCTCTCGACCTCATTTTTGCGCCATTTCAAGAGAGTGTCTCTAGCGTTCTAATCGACATGGACGGCTTGCCCACACTCGAATGCCCCGCGTGTGGCTGGCGCACCCTTCCCGACCGGACACGCTTCTCAATCATGCGCGCGCACGAGCTAGCCTCGAAAGAGGGTAACCGGATTTTCAGCAGCAAGCGAAACAAGATTATCGAGGATTTCGGTTTCACCGATGTCCCATTCAAATACGATCCAGACGATTTTTATTATTACCCGGGCCTCAAACGCCCATGGAACAATGGATTCTTGACCCCTGTGTTTTTCAACCGCAAGGTAATAGCTAAATTCGACGCTGATCCAAACTATCTCGTGAGCTACGCATCGCCGACGTATGGCGACATAAGCGGAGACAACTTCTCGATAGCGTTTGGAATCAATCGCCACGGCCATGTGATCATGTGGCTAGGCGATATAGCGAAACTTCCCAAGTCAGAACAATATTATCTGGTAAGTGAAAATCGACCATCCGACCACTGTCTCGGAAGCGAGTTCTATGACGGTCAAATCGAATGCATCTTCACTGAGCCGCCTCGCGAGAAGATCCTGTTCGCAGCTCGGTCCGATTTTCTGGCAGCCGCCTTCAGGCTCTGGAGCACCAAGCTCGCCCATCTCGACGACGTAGTTTTGGATCTGGCGGGGCAATTGAGACGTCCACTACATGACACGCCCGCTCAGCGCCACGTTGTCTCGGACAATTTGAACAAGGTCCACATCGAATCGATCGACAACGAAGCGCTCGGCAAGCTCCTTAGTAGCTTGGGTATCGCCTGCAATGGAACCGGCCAGCTGAAGCGCCTTCAGGCGCTTCTTGAGAGCATCGCTGACAGCGGCCAAGTTTATGCACGAATGACGCCCTTCTATACTACCTATGATTTTCGCATTTCCTATTCTCATCTTGGCTCGACCGAGGGCGCGGCAAAGAAGATGAAATCCGTTACAGGCCGGCTAGGTCTCGCCGAGGATGCTGAGGTTACCGAAATTTATGACCAACTGCTTGAGAAGCTGATCCACTCCTATTCCACCTTAACCGAAATGGTAACAAAGGCGCTTCCAGCCGAAGCGAGAACATGAGGGCGCATCCCGGATGAAATCGGTGCCATTGTTTAGAAGAAAGCCACACCATGAAAGGCAGAGACCGAAATGCATTATGCTGGTGTGGCTCTGGAAAAAAGTTTAAAAAATGTCACCTCGGTCGAGAGGTCCAGCCGAAGGGAAATCGGTGGGTCGCTGTAGACGCAAACCGACAGGCTTTTTCCAAGAAGAAATGCTGCGCACGCGATGTAGGTCTGGGTAGCTGCGGTGGCGGAGTGGTCAAAGCTCACACTGTGTCGCGGGGGCCAAATTTGGCGAAAATCGCCAAAGATGGCCATGTGCTGCACTACGCTGTGAGCATTCCCGACATGAACAAGAACGGTGGCAACTTATCCGTAAAGAAGATCGGCATCAAAGATGCATCGGCTTTTCATGGCTTTTGCGGCAAACATGATCGGGAGCTTTTCTCCTGCATCGAGAATGAAGCATTTACCGGGCGACCCGACCAGTGCCTTGCTGTTGCTTATCGAACGATGAGTCGAGAACTGTATGGCAAGGATGCCGGAGCTCACTTGCGAGAGACATTACGGGAAGCTGACAAGGGCTGGAAACCTTCTAAGCAATTCTTGTTTCAGAAGATGCTTGACGAAATAAATATAGGGAATGAAGCTGCACGACGTGAACTGAAGGCTACGCATGATGCTCTGACCTCAGCAGTTGTGGGCGCCCGATCTGATATACTTAGTTCGGTCGTCTTTGAATTTGCCGCACCTTTGCCATTCATGTTCGCAGGTGCCTGGTCGCCCTTTACTGATTTCCACGGCAGAGAACTCCAGAAAGGCTATGTGGATGAACTTCTTGAACAGATTTTTGTTTCGTCATTTGCAGGTGACGGGGGGGCGACGGTCTGTGTTTCTTGGCGAAATATTGACGACGCGCCGGGGTCTGTAATCGCCGAACAGCTTCTGGCGCTGCCGTATGACCAACTAGCTTCAGCGGTTCTTCAGTTTGTAATGAAGCATGTTGAGAACGTCTTCTTCAATCCCGACTGGTTCCATGCCCTAGATGGCGAACAGAGAAAGTGGCTCAACCAGCTTGCAGCCGACGGCGTCGATGCGATGGGTGGAGTTCCATCATTGGCTGTAAACTTGGATATTGATTTTCAACTGCCCATATCAACGAGATCGTTTCACGTTAACCTGCGCAATACCAATTCGTCTTAGCGAGCCGATTTTTTGAAGACCTGGCGTTGCGGTCAGCGAAACCTTTTCTCAACGCCCATTTGACCGTTGCCGCGAGCTATATCAACGGCAGCTTCCGGGCACCGCGCCAAGGCGCCTGATTGGCCGGAATGACGCGGCGCAAAGCAGAAATGATTTCCGCAAGGGGGCCGGGAGGGGACTGGCGGGTTCAAGGTCCATGAATGGTCAAGGCGGATATTTTACGCGCAGCTGGCTCGAAATTGCTTTCGGCACAAGGCGATGATTAGGTGGTGTTGAGGGCACCCCCTTCTTTGCGCGTCCATACCCGCCTTTCACAGATCCGGCTCGATCGATCCAAGACAAATTCTTGTCGTGTGCAATGAAGGGCTCGTTTGTAAATTCTATCTGGAGGCGAAGCGGTTCCTGGCTGCCGCCGTTTCCGGCCTGTAAAACGATACTGCATTTCCTTCCGGGTCGCGGAATTGAAACGTCTTGTTGCCCCAGGGCATCGTCTTCATGTCGTGCACCAATGGTACCCTTTCCTTTAGCCGCTCGAATTCGGCATCGATATCCTCGACCTGAAATTCCAGATAGGCGGTGCGGTTCGATCCTGCCTCGCCGCTTCCTGCTTTCCAAAGTGCGACGGTTTCGGCTGCGCCGATTGCCAGCGTCGCACCGGGGCAGACGATTTCGGCAAAAACCGGCGCAAGCCATTCGGCCTTGACGCCAATGACCATTTCATAAAAAGCGACCATCTTGTTCAGATCGGCTGCAATGAGGCGGACTGATGCGAGTTTCATTCTTTTGCCATGGGTTTGAGGGCTGATCGTTAAATTTGCGACCCGTTGCTTGTCGCACAGCCCTCTTGCCACCATTATGGCAGCAGGAGTCAGTAGCGATGCGCCGTGCCGACCGTTTGTTTCAGATCATCCAGATATTGCGCCGTTCGGAGCGGGCGGTGACGGCGGCTGCAATCGCCGAAGAGCTGGAAGTGTCCAAGCGCACCGTCTACCGCGACATCGCCGATCTCATCGGCCAGCGTGTTCCCATTCAGGGGGAGGCAGGATTTGGCTATGTGCTCGATCGCAATTACGACATGCCGCCGCTGATGCTGACCGTCGACGAAATCGAGGCTTTGGTTTTGGGTGCGCAATGGGTCACGGCCCATTCCGACCGTTTGCTGGCCAATGCCGCGCGTGACCTCGTTGCGAAAGTGACAGCGGCGATCCCTGAAGAGCTTCGGCCGTTCATCGCCGAGCCGAGCATTGCCGCGCGACAACCGCTCTTTCCCGAACCCGAAGATGGGCTTGCCGCGAAACTGCGTCAATCGATCCGCGATGGGCGCAAGCTGCTCATCGTCTACCGCACACTGGATGGAAAAACGACAGAAAGAGTGGTCTGGCCGGTCACTTTGGGTTATGCGGAGACAAGCCGTCTGTTGATCGGCTGGTGCGAATTGCGGGCGGGTTTTCGCCACTTTCGATGCGACAGGATTCGATCTGCGGACATTCTCGATCAGCCGATCGGGTTGCGTTCGGGAGATCTGCGCCACCGTTGGCAAAGATGGCGGGCGCAAGAGTTGATGCGGCTCCGAACTGTGGGGAATGATGTTGCCCTATAGCGGACAGGCTGCGCGCGCGTCAGCGCAACGCTGCGATGGCAGCGTTTGTTATGCCATCAATCTAGAACCCAGGAAAATGAGCCGTTGAAAACGATCCGAACCGACCGTCTGGCGATCAGGAATTTCCGTGTGGGCGATGCGGAGGCCTTGTTCGCCTATCTGCGGGAGCCGACTGCGAGTTGCTTCTTCTCGCTAAGACTCGCCGATCTGGCGGCATCCGAAAGCGAGGTTCTAAAGCGCGCTGGCGACGACGAGTATGTCGCCGTTTGCCTGCAGGAATCGGGTGACCTCATCGGCGACCTGTTCGTCCATTCAGATGCCGATTGGCCGGGCGATGAAGAAAAAGCGCAACAATCTGACACGGTATCCGTGGGCTGGAACTTCAATCCACTGTTCAGTGGCGAAGGCTATGCGTTCGAAGCCGCACAGGCCCTGTTTGAAGACTTATTCACGCGTCGGAATAAAAGGCGCATCTACGCCTATGTCGAGGATCACAACACCTCGTCGCGGCGGCTTTGCGAAAAGCTTGGCATGCGAAAAGAAGGCCTCTTCCTGGAATATGTCACGTTCCAGAACGACAGCGCCGGAAATCCGATCTACGAAAACACCATGCAGTACGCCATTCTGCGGCATGAATGGGTTCGACGTTAAACCACATGTCCAGGCTGCCTGTTGGTGATCGCGGGCTAGAGCCTTCATCCGCTTCCCCATCTCGGTCAGGGAGGTGAGGCCAGATAAGCCGCGTGGCTGCCGTGGAAAATCTTGCGGCCGGTGTGAACGGGCGCAATGGGGGGATTATCCCGCGAATGCGATAACGGCGGCCCCACCCTTATCTCACGCAAATCCATAGAAATCGGCGGTCGCCGCACTTGATGCGGGCGACCGCCGCAATCCTTATTGAAAGGCTTGCAGACCGGTCTGCGCACGGCCCAAGATGAGCGCGTGGATATCGTGGGTGCCTTCATAAGTGTTGACGGCTTCCAGGTTCATCACGTGGCGGATCACGCCATATTCGTCAGACACGCCATTGCCGCCATGCATGTCGCGCGAGACCCGGGCGATATCGAGAGCCTTGCCGCAATTGTTGCGCTTCATCAGCGAGATCAGTTCGGCCGGTGCCCGGTGTTCGTCAAACAGGCGGCCGAGACGCAGGCACCCCTGAAGTCCGAGCGCGATCTCGGTTTCCATGTCGGCAAGCTTCTTCTGGATCAACTGGGTGGCGGCCAGCGGCTTTCCGAACTGCTTGCGGTCGAGCGTATATTGGCGCGCAGCATGCCAGCAGAATTCGGCAGCACCCATGGCGCCCCAGGCAATGCCGTAACGGGCGCGGTTGAGGCAGCCGAACGGGCCGGCCAGACCGGACACATGCGGCAGAAGATTTTCTTCCGGCACGAACACGTCCTGCATCTGGATCATGCCGGTGGCCGAAGCCCTGAGCGAGAACTTGCCCTCGATCTTCGGCGTCTCGAAGCCCTTCATGCCGCGCTCAAGCACAAAACCCTTGATCTTGCCGTCATGGGCATCCGATTTCGCCCAGACCACGGCCACATCCGCGATCGGTGAATTGGTGATCCAGTTCTTGGCGCCCGAGATGGAATAGCCGCCATCGACCTTCTTTGCGCGGGTGATCATGGAGCCGGGATCGGAACCGTGATCGGGTTCGGTGAGACCGAAGCAGCCGACCCATTCGCCAGACGCGAGCTTGGGCAGATATTTCGCCCGCTGTTCATCCGTGCCGAAGGCGAAGATCGGATGCATGACCAGCGAGGACTGCACCGACATGGCCGAACGATAGCCGGAATCGACCCGCTCGACTTCGCGGGCAACCAGTCCATAGGCCACGTAATTGGCGCCAACGCCGCCGAATTCCTCCGGAATGGTGGGACCAAGAAGGCCGAGCTCGCCCATCTCGCTCATGATTTCGCGGTGGAAGATTTCATGGCGGTTGGCCTCGGTGACGCGGCTCATCAGTTTGTCCTGACAATAGGCGCGCGCCGTATCGCGGATCATCCGCTCTTCGTCAGTCAGCTGATCTTCCAGCAGAAAAGGATCTTCCCACACGAAATGCGCCATCCTGGCGCGGGCCTGTTCGGGCGTTGCGGTGTGATGGTCACTCATGGGTGCGTCCTTCCGGGAATGGCTGCTTGTTTTGCGACCATAGGTACAACAGCTTTGTCTCCGAGAAAAGCCCGAAGATTCAGGCTTTTCATCTCATTCTCGATCTTGCGGCGATGACTTAAATCATTCCGTTGGGGAATGAGTTGTTGGGTGTGTTCCGTCTTCTGTGGATAGGCACGGGGTTGTCGAGCCGGCGACATATATGGTTACCACCCATGACGCCGTTTGCCGGCCCTGCCATCCTTGACGGGGTGATACCGTCACGGTATCGCTGGACCGCAGATTGCCCGCCGCAAGACGGGAACTTCAGTGCATGGCAGGAGTACGGCGTGACGGACAGGCTGGTCATCATCGGGGCAGGGCAGGCAGGTTTTGCGCTTTCTGCCAAACTGAGAATGCTGGGCGACATGCGGCCGATCACCATGATCGGTGCCGAACCGGAAATCCCCTATCAGCGACCGCCGCTTTCCAAGAAATATCTGCTCGGCGAGATGACGTTCGAGCGCCTGACCTTCCGTCCGGCAGAATGGTTTGTGGAAAACAAAGTCGAGCTCAAACTCTCCACATGGGTAGACGCCATCGACCCTGCGGCGCAGACAGTCACGTGCCGGGGCGGGGAAGAAATCGCCTATGGCACACTGGCCTTTGCCACCGGCTCCACGCCGCGCCGCCTGCCGGCAGCCATTGGAGGCGATCTGAAGGGCGTGTTTGTCGTGCGCGACAAGGCCGATGCGGATTGCCTGGCGGTGGAGATGAAGCCGGGTCGCACACTGCTGGTGGTCGGCGGCGGTTATATCGGCCTTGAGGCAGCAGCCGTGGCCCGCAATCTCGGTCTGGATGTCACCGTGATCGAAATGGGGGAGCGCATTTTACAGCGTGTCGCCTCGCGGGAAACGGCCGATGCCATGCGGGCGATCCACGAAAGCCATGGCGTGACCATTCGCGAAAAGACCGGTCTGGTGCGGTTGATCGGAGAGAACGGACATGTCACCGGCGCCGAACTGGCCGACGGCACGACGATGGCAGCTGATCTCGTGATCGCCGGGATCGGTGCCAGCGCCAATGATGCGCTGGCGACTGCAGCAGGCCTTGCGACGTCGAACGGTATCGTCGTCGATGAATATGCGCGTTCGTCCGATCCGAACATTTACGCTATGGGCGATTGTGCCGTTCTTCCGTGGAAGGGCGCGCAGGTGCGCCTGGAATCGGTGCAGAATGCCATCGATCAGGCGGAAGCCGTAGCGGGCCTGCTGGTCGGTGGAACAGAGCCCTATAGCCCAAAGCCTTGGTTCTGGTCGGATCAATACGATGTCAAGCTGCAGATCGCAGGCTTCAATCTCGGTTTCGATGAAACTCTGGTTCGTCCGGGCACCCGCGAAGGCAGCCGGTCGGTCTGGTATTTTTCCCATGGGGAACTGATCGCAGTCGATGCGATCAACGATGCGAAGGCTTATGTGACCGGCAAACGCCTGCTGGACACCGGCAAGATAACGCCTGATCTGGCGATTCTGGCCGATCCTCAGGCGGATCTCAAACAGCTGCTGCAATAGAATTGTATCGAGGGGGGCGAGGGGGCACTGTCCGGTTCGCGGTGCATTCCCCTTGGCGTGGATCGTACAGGGCTTTTCAGATAGCGGGCGAGGGGCGGGACTTGCTGCGGCCTAGCGCCCGCCACGCTCCAGAATAGGTATGCACATATCCAGATCATGCGATGCCAGATGCGCATAACGCATGGTCATGGACAATGTCTGGTGACCCAGCCACATCTGCACACGGCGGATATCGATACCACCCTGAACCAGACGCGATGCGCATGTGTGGCGCAAGACGTGCGGAACAACATCCTTGTCGTCGCCAAGACCGACAGTCGCCTTGCAGGCATGCCAGCAGGTGCGAAAACGCTGCTGATCGATCATGGAAAAGGGGCCGGGCTTGCGACGATCGCCGTTTTCAACGGCCTTGCGGGCGCGATCGGTCAACGGAACCGAGCGGCTGCGGCCGGATTTGGTGACCCAGAAGGTCGCGCGGCAATCGGAGATATCGTTCCAGCGCAGATTGAGCGCTTCGCTCAGACGTGCTCCGGAATCCACCAGGAAGACACAGAGGCGATAATAGTCATCCGACTGGGACCGGATGGCTTCAAACAGATCGTGTTCTTCCACGCCGTCGAGAAAGCGGATTCGTCCCGCACTTTCCTTTTGGCGTTTGAACTCCGGCAAGCTGTGAATCTCGCCCATCTTGTTGGCCTTTCGCAGCAATTTGCTAAGGGCCGCCATCTTGCGATTGATCGTTGCGTTACTGTTACCGCGCTTGCGCAGGATTCCAATCAGGCTGTCGAGCATATCCTGGCTGAAACAGGCGAATTCCGGTTCAACCAGAAGATCGTGCATTTCGTGGATGAAATTCGTCACATTGTATTTGTGAGGACCGTTCATCCACAGGATGTCGCCATATTTGCGAAACATCTCCCGCAACGACGTATTTTTCACGACAGATAGCCTGGCTCTTTCGCCATGCTGATAGTTTACGCTGTACTCGGGCACATTACCCGTAACGAACGACGCGCCGATACCGGCCTCTACGCTGCTCAAAACCAGTCCCCCTTAAAGAGACGAACGAAAACGCTCGCCGCACACTGAGTAGTGGAGCAAATTGTTATAGTCAATAAACGATATGCAGCAATACGGTCCCATCGTATTCACATATCTATCTTACAAAGGCTTCAAATACGGTCCCATCGCATTGTCGGCCAGCGCCCTTTCAGAGGGCAGAAAACCCGGCCCTAAGGCCGGGTTCCCGTTTCGATCAGATGATCGAATTAGAACGAACGCTGCAGACGGAAGTAACCGCCGAAGTCTTCGGTTACATCGTCATACTCGACGGTAGCGCGAGCAAGCAGGTTTTCGACTGGGTAGTAGTCGAAGGTTACGCCATAAAGGAAGCGCTCTTCGCCACCGACGTATGCTGCTTCACCGTTGTTGTAGGAATCCCAGTACTGAACAGATGGGGTAATTGTCAGCTTTTCAGTAGCCTTGAGGGCGTACGAAGCAGCAATCGACCACTCGGACTGATCCCAGTAGGCGTTGTCGCCTGTGGAGTAGAGGCCAGCAACCTGGAGCGAACCAGGACCAACGTCAGCCTTCACGATACCGCGGATAGCGCCTTCTTCGGTGTTGTTGTCGTACGAACCGAGCAGGTTGGCAGAAACTGGACCGAAGGCAACAGCGAGGTAACCGGTCACACCGATGTCGTGGTAACCAGTGCCTTCAAGTTCATCAAGCGAGATGCCAGCTGTGAAAGCGTCGGCTGCGTAAGTGTATGCAACCGAGACGAATTCTGTTGTGTCGCCGAGGCTGTCGGTTTCGCCAGCAATGCTCGAATCCCACCAGCTGTAGAACCAACCAGCCTGGAAGCCGCCGAGAGCGATATATGCCGAGTCAGCATAGATATCGTTGCTGCCGTTGTTCGATGTGTCCATTTCGAAGGTGATGTAGGACTCAAGAACACCGAGTTCGGTGTCGCTCTTGGCCGAGAAGTTAACCCAAGCAAGGGTCTTCATGTCCCAGTCGTCGCCCTGCGTGCCGTTGGCATGCTTGTCGTCCTGCGTACCGAAGTCGACCTGGAAGCGCATCGCACCAGAGATCTGCAGGCAGGTTTCAGTGCCAGGAATATAGAAGTAGCCGGTGCCGAAAGCGTCGCAAACGCGAACGTATTCCATAGGCTCAGGAGCAGCAGCGACGATGGCGTCAGCGGCCTGCGCGCCAGAAACTGCAGCAAGTGCGGCAGCGGAACCGAGCAAAAGGCTCTTGATGTTCATTATTGACCTCCAGTCAAGTTTGATATGGGTCTGGGTGTTTTGGCTGAAGGACAGCATTCCCTGCCCCATCCCCGTCGATATTCAGAAGACGGACGATCCACCGCCTCGCTTCCGATGTTGAAAATACAAAATGAATGCCGTCATGCAATCAACAAACCGTCGTTTGAAACTTTTCTGCCCCCCCTTCCGTCCATGATGTTGCTGAAAGGACACAAACGGGGTGCTGGCGGCGATGATCTGTTTACTGATTGTTAAGAAAGGCTTTGTTTTTTCAGCACTTACGCTCGCGACCGAAGCTGCAGATGGAAGGCCGCTGTGTCACTATATATAATAGACGGCAATGCCGCCATGCGAAGAGAAGCCCGGAATTGCGGCGTTTGCTAACTGTTGCGTTTTGGTTTTGCGCTCCCCGGGAATAAGTGAGCCATGATCTTTTTTCAGGGCGGTTGTCGTTTGAAGAGAGATTTCGGCCCGAGTCACTGGAAAAAATCGCGGCTGATTCTGGCTTCGGCGATTCGGTGGCCTCATCCCATCGCGGCGATCGTCGGTGATTCACTCAATGTGGACGGTGCGGGGTGGCGTTCCTGGCCTCTTGCGGTGGAAAAAGCGGTAGCCGGTTAAAAAGCCTTGCATTCGTAGTTTCGACGCAATAATCAGGCGTCACCGGAGAGGTGGCCGAGTGGTCGAAGGCGCTCCCCTGCTAAGGGAGTATACCAGAGATGGTATCGAGGGTTCGAATCCCTTCCTCTCCTCCATAACCCCAGCATTCATATAGTCTGCTCGAAAGTGCCGGTTTTCCGGCTCTTTTTACGATTTGGGCACGCCGCACATATCTCGTTGCGCCTTGGCTGCTACGTTGATTCCCGGTGTTTTCAGATAGACCATTGAACAGCGGCGTCTCGATACGGATAATAGGTATGGTGTGTGGAGCAGGTGCTGTATCCGCATATCACCATTGTTGGCGGGTTAGAGCCGGGAGCTGGTAAGGCGGTCATGATCAGCGTTTTCGAGCGGGCGGCGCTTCTGGCCGGTCGCGCCATTCTTGAGGTTTACGAGGCTGGGCCGGATATTTCCTTGAAGGCTGACTGCTCGCCGGTGACCGATGCTGATAACCGTGCAGAGGCCATTATTCTGGGCATTCTGGCCGATTCCTTCCCTGATATACCCGTCGTGGCCGAAGAAGCCGTTGCCGCCGGTCATGTTCCCGATATTGGCAGTGGTCGCTTTATTCTCGTTGATCCGCTCGACGGGACAAAGGAATTCATCGATCGAAACGCCGATTTCACAGTCAATATTGCCCTTATAGAGAATGGGGCACCGATCATGGGCGTGGTCTATGCGCCGGCAAAGGGCGTTGCCTATCTGGGATCGGCCAGTGGGGCGGAAAAACTGACCATTACTCGCCAGTTTGACGTGACTGAGCGCCATCCGATCCAGGCTAGAAAGAGCTGTTTGCCTGTTGTCGCCATCGCCAGCCGTTCCCACAACAGTGCGGAGACTGACGCGTTTCTACGTGACAACGGCATCAGCGGCTGCAAATCCATTGGTTCATCGTTGAAATTCTGTTTGTTAGCCGAAGGCCAAGCGGATGTTTATCCCCGCTATAGCCGCACCATGGAATGGGATACGGCGGCCGGCGACGCCGTGCTTCGCGCTGCAGGTGGCCTGACAACCACTCTCGACGGACATCCGCTTGTCTATGGCAAGCGAAACCAGGCGGCCGATTGCGATTTTGCCAATCCGTTTTTTATCGCCCGGGGCGCGTAGAGCCGAGCGCGACAGCTGGACAGATTTTGGCCGATCCGGTCAGCGTCAAGAAGCGACGCCGTAAAGCTGAAAACATCATCCTCAATCTAAGTTATTGATAAATAATAATTAAATTGACAAATAGTGTTCTTCGAGGCTCATAATTGACTGGAGGTCAATAATGAACATCAAGAGCCTTTTGCTCGGTTCCGCTGCCGCACTTGCTGCAGTTTCTGGCGCGCAGGCCGCTGACGCCATCGTCGCTGCTGCTCCTGAGCCTATGGAATACGTTCGCGTTTGCGACGCTTTCGGCACCGGCTACTTCTACATCCCTGGCACTGAAACCTGCCTCAAGATCGGTGGTTACGTTCGTTTCCAGGTCGACTTCGGTGAAGACACCTACACGACTGCCGCTGGCGGCACCGACGACTGGGATATGGTTACACAGGCTTACCTGACGTTCGACGCCAAGTCTGACACCGAGCTCGGCGTTCTTCAGGGTTACATCGCCCTCGAAAGCGACATCTCTTACGACAGCGACACTTCGATCTATGCTGACGAAGCTTTCCTCGCTCTCGGCGGCATGAAGGCTGGTTGGTTCTACAGCTACTGGGATAGCGGTATCGCAGGTGAAGTTGACAACCTCGGCTCTGCCACAGAGTTTGTCTCGATCGGTTACGAATTCGCTTCTGACGCTTACGCAGTTGGCTTCTTCGTAGACGAATTCGACAAGTCGGACGTTACCAACAACCACGGCATTGGCCTTGAAGCTCAGGTTTCTGGCTCGTTTGGTCCTGTGACTGTAGCGCTTCTCGGCGGTTACGACACCGACGTTGAAGAAGGTACAATTCGTGCGATCGCGACTGCGGCTGTTGGCCCAGGCACGTTCAGCCTTGCTGGCCTCTACTCGACTGACCCGAACGCCTATGGCGATGAATTCGAATGGGCAATCGCGACTTCGTATGCTTTGAAGGCAACCGAAAAGCTGACCATCACTCCCGGCTTCCAGTACTCTGCTAATGCAGCAGCAGCTGGTGTATGGAGCTCGAATGACCAGTGGAAAGCTGGCGTTCTCTTCGATTACGAAGCAGTTGAAAACTTCCACGTCAAGCTCAACGTCAACTACACCGATCCGGATGCTGGCGATGAGACATTCGATGGTTGGTTCCGTCTGCAGCGCGACTTCTAATCTGATCTCCTGATCTGATTACGGAAAGCCCGGCCTCATAGGCCGGGCTTTTTGCATTCTATGGTTGGAGCTTCGATTACATTGACCCGTGATCACCCGCGCGAGAAAAAATCTCCGATCGCCGCGCCGATCCCGTCCAGATGCAAGACCGGCGCGTGGCCCTGTCCTTCAGCTATCACAACCGTAAGCCCGACATGCTTTTCGGCCATCCGCGCAACAATGCCCTCCGTCAGCAGCTTGGAATTCTCCCCCTTCACCACCATCACGGGCAGACCCGCAAACTTATCGAATTGCGGCCAAAGATCCGATGGCGGTTTGCTGAGGTCGAGATCGGCAAACTGACGCGCGATCGCCGGATCGACGTCGGGACGGATCATGCCATCCACCTCGCGGTAGATGGCCGCTGCCATATCGCGGAAATCATCCGCTGAAAGTGCCGTAAATTCAGCGCCATGGTTATCCTGAACATAAGCCGTGGCCTCCTCCCAGTCCTTGGGGGCGGGGCGAGGCGAGGTGAGATAACTTTGAATATGTCGCAGCCCTTCGATGCCAAGTTCCGGCCCGACATCGTTCAAGACAACCGACTCAATCAGCTCCGGTCGCATGGCGATCAGCAGATGCAGGATCAAGCCGCCGCGCGACGTGCCGATAAAACTGGCTTTGGAAACACCGAATGCCGCGCAGGCCGTCAGGACATCGCCTGCCTCGACAACGAGATTGTAGTTCTGCTTGTTGTCGTCCCAGCCTGAGAGGCCGCGGCCACGCGAATCGAGTGTGATCACGCGGCAAGAACTGTCTCTGTCAGTCAGCTGCACCGCCAGATCATGGAAGTCGCGGGAGTTGCGGGTCAATCCGGGCAGGCAGACAATGGTTCGGGTGGCCTTCGGATCGCCGTAGATCCGGGCATAAAGCTTCAGTCCATCGCTGCTGTCATAATATTCCTCGCTGAAACCACTTTGCTGACCCATGAAATCCTCCAATGACTGGACACTTCACGCGATGAGCTAGCGTCCATAGCGCAGATCGTGCTCGATTTCGGCCTTCTGGCCAAGCCGCACTTTGTAGACTTCGTAGTTTTCCATCACCCGCTGCACATAGTTGCGCGTTTCGGGAAAGGGAATGCGCTCGATCCAGTCCACCACATCGTCAATGGGCCGGCCCGTCGGGTCGCCGTAACGGGCAATCCACTGCGGAACCCGCTTTGGGCCAGCATTATAGGCAATGAAGGTCAGGATGTAGGATCCGCCGAAACTGTCGATCTGCTCGCCCAGATAATGCGCCCCGAGCGTGGCATTATATCCCGCATCGCTGGTCAGCCTGTCCGGTGAATAGGCAATTCCGTGCCGACGGGCGACACCCTTGGCGGTTCCCGGCAGTAATTGCAGCAGTCCGCGGGCATTGGCAGGCGAAACGGCTGCCGGATTGAACGCGCTTTCCTGTCGCGCAATGGCGTAGGCCAGGGCCGTGCCTGAGCCCGCAATATTGGCACTGGCCGGGATGACGCCGATCGGAAAGGCAAGCGCCGGCACATCGATACCGCGTCCATAGGCGATCTTGCCGATCTGCAAAGACAGTTGATGATCGCCGGATTTCTCTGCCTTGGCCGTCAGCAAAGCAAGCTCGCCGGGCGAATCGAGTTCGTTTGCAAGTGCGCGATAAAGGCTGGCCGCGCGCCAGCCATGCCCCGCCTGCTCGAAACGCGAAATGGCCTGAACTGCCTCGCGGCGTCCGAATCGGGTGCGCTCCGCTTCGTTCGGCGCCGGATAATCTATCTTCAAACTGGATTGCTTGAGACGCGCCGCCGCGAGCTGGCCATAGAATGTGCTGGGAAAATTGGCGGACTTGCCGAAATTGGCCGTCGCTCTGGCCTTGTCGCCGGCCTCTTCTGCCGTTCGGCCCAGCCAATACCAGGCACGCGAGGCTGAAATCGGCCCGCTGGAGACGCTGAGGATCTTGCTGAAATGTCTGGCTGCCGCCTTTGTGTCATCCAGCCCGCGCAGCGCAAACCAGCCTGCGTGAAATTCCGCGTCAACAATATCGGTCGGTTCCGTGGCAAGATGGTTGGCAACAAGTCGGTAGGCCTTGCTGAATTTCCCATCATCCGCCAGCCCGCGCGCGGTGATGCGCTGTTCGTTCCACCACTCGCCGGGATTGATCAGCTTTTTCGGATCGTGCGGCGCCTTGGCCAGCAACGCTGCCGCCTCGTCATACTTGTCCTGATGCCGCAGGTTCTCAATCTGGATGAAAAGATATGCAGGGTCATTGGCCCATAGATTGTCCACGGCCTGGATCAACTCATCTGCCCTGGACGAGCGATTGATGACGGCACTCCAGGCATTATAGAGCGACGCTGCCTGACCCAACTGCGAAAAGCGTTTCGCCTGGGTCACGCGGCTGCGATAGAGCAAATAGTCCATCCGGGCCTTGTGATCTTCGACGGATAGCAGACCGGGAAAGGCATCAAGGATTGTGTCCTCAAGCTTGGTGTTGAGGGCGTCGCCGTGCCACAGACGAAGGATAAGCGCGCGTGCCTTTGTCTTTTCGCCTTTGGCAAGCTCGGCTTTGGCAAGAACGATGTTTCCTTCAACCGTCTCGGCGCGACTGCTGCCAAAGGCTGCAAGCACCTGATCCGCCGGCGGATCTTCCCGGTAGAGCGCCCGTTCCGAATTGGCGCGAAGGGCTGCCAGACCGGGCCAGGTCTTCAACTCGCGCTGGGCAGCGGCAATGTCTGCGGATGGAACGCTGCTGAGCCCCGACATGGCAATCGACCATGTCAGCATATGGCGATCGAGCGATTGTTTCATGCCGTTGCGGATGGCGAGTGCCTGAGCACCGTCCTTGTTGGAAAGGGCGTCCAGACCGGCCTTCAGATCGCTATTGACGGGCGCAGTTGGCGCGCCATGGTCGGACAGGCTTTCGGCAAAGGGGGCAGGCGGTTTGACAGATGGAACCGGTACGAAGCCAAGCGCATCTTCAGCCACAGCCGGGGCAACGCAGGCGACCCAGATAGCAATTGCGGATGCAAGACAAACACGGCGTGTCATGGGGCTCCTTGAAGCGGCATGGCATTCTGCCGCCCGGTGCAACGCGATTGGCCGAAGCATACCACATCCGAATGATTTCGGGCTTTTACGTTGGCGATTTCTCGCTTAAAAGCCTTGGGCACGCCAGCTTGTCGCCGTCAGGGGGCAAAATGAACTGTGCGCCTCGTAACCGATGAATGCGGCTGAACAATGAATTCGGCCGTCAGGGAGTTTCTTGCATGTTCCAGGGTTCCATGCCCGCGCTCGTCACACCTTTCGCCGAAGACGGCAGTGTCGACGAAGCTGCATTTGCCGCTCATGTGGAATGGCAGATCGCTGAAGGCTCGTCCGGTCTCGTACCGGTGGGCACAACAGGCGAATCGCCAACTTTGTCCCATGCCGAGCACAAACGGGTGGTGGAACTGTGCATCGAAATTGCCAAAAAACGCGTGCCGGTGATCGCCGGTGCGGGATCCAACAATACACGCGAAGCGATTGAGCTTGCTCAGCATGCCGAAAAGGCCGGTGCCGATGCACTGCTGGTGGTTACGCCCTATTACAACAAGCCTACGCAAAAGGGCCTGATTGCGCATTTCTCGGCCATCGCCGATGCCGTTTCGCTGCCGATCATCATCTACAATATTCCCCCGCGCTCCGTCATCGACATGTCACCGGAGACAATGGGCGCGCTCGCCAAGGCGCATAAGAATATTGTCGGTGTGAAGGATGCCACCGGCAAGATCGAGCGCGTGTCCGAACAGCGCATCACCTGCGGCGAGGACTTCGTCCAGCTGTCCGGCGAAGATGCAACCGCGCTTGGCTTCAATGCCCATGGCGGCGTTGGCTGTATTTCCGTGACCGCCAATGCTGCTCCGCGTCTCTGTGCCGAATTCCAGGCGGCGACGGCCGCCGGCGATTTCAAAAAGGCGCTCGAATATCAGGATCGCCTGATGCCGCTGCACAAGGCAATCTTCCTCGAGCCGGGTGTCTGTGGCGTCAAATATGCGCTGTCAAAGCTTGGCCGCATGAAGTTCACCGTGCGCTCGCCGCTGGTGCCGTCGGTCGAACCGTCGACGGCATTGGCCATCGATGCCGCGCTGAAGCATGCCGGACTTCTGAACTGAGCGTATAATGAGACGGCGGGCACAGCCTTGGCTCTGTCCGCCTTTTCTTTGCCGCTGATCGACACTACATAGAAACAATCATGAGCCCCGGCGCGTTTGCAACAGGGCGAAAATAGACATTCCGGGAGAACGGATCGGTATCATGGCACCCAAGGGCAGCCAGCGTGTGGTCAAAAAGATCGTTGCGGAAAACCGCAAGGCACGCTTCAACTATGAGATCATGGACACCTACGAGGCCGGCCTGGTGCTGACTGGCACCGAGGTCAAAGCCTTGCGCGAGGGAAGGGCCAATATCGCCGAATCCTATGCCTCGGACGAAGGCGAAGAGATCTGGCTGATCAATTCTCATCTTCCGGAATATCTCCAGGCCAACCGCTTCAACCACGAACCGCGCCGTCGCCGCAAACTGCTGCTGTCCAAGCGCGAGATCGGCCGCATGCGGGTGGGGATCAATCGCGAAGGCATGACACTGGTGCCGTTGAAGATCTATTTCAACGAACGCGGCAGGGCCAAGCTTGAACTGGCGCTTGCCAAGGGCAAGAAGCTGCACGACAAGCGCGAGACCGCCAAGGAACGCGACTGGAACAGGCAGAAGTCCCGTATTCTGAAGAATTCGGGTTGAACCCACCATCTCCTGGTATTGCCGGCATATCCACTGAATTGAATATGCCGGTCGGTCGCAGGTCTTTGTTAAAGGCCGCTTCGCCCCATCAGCAATAAGAGCGATGCCCGTTCGGAAGCCGCCGCATTGCGCCGCGCGCGCAACAAAGCGTGCGAACACGCGTTGATGCCATCCCCTGACAGTCCGATATCGCGCAATTGCCGCTCGTCGACATCGACGAGACGATTCACTCGATATCCTCGGTTCATGACGCGATAGAGCCAGACCAAGACGCGCACTGGGGAAAAGATGCAGCTGCGCAGTGTCCGAGCGGCAGAGGCAAGCGGGCCTGTGATGTCTTGGTCTATCGAGCTCATGGTCCTGTTCCTTTCAAAAATCAGGCGCAAAGAGGGGTAGCCCGCCTCTCGGTTGAGCAGCAGGGCAAAGGTTTGGGTTGGAGGTTCGACGGAGAGCCGGAAAATAATCGTCGGCTCAGGATGCGGCGCGAAAATGCCGCCACTGCGTCAATCGGTCCAGCGAATGTTTGGAATGTCTCGCATCACGGATGATGATGTTTTGCGGGAAAGCAGTGCGTTTCTACATGCCTATGCCGCGATCCGAGAGGACTAAGCCGCCCCGTAAACCGATGCCGCAGCGTCCTTGATTGCGGCCATGGCCTTTCGGTAGGGACGGGGACCATGGCTGATCCTTGCAACGCCAAGTCTGGCGAGCGTCTCGGTGGACGCTGCCGTGCTCATCGCCGTGATGTTGACGGGAAGGGCGATTGCACCGCAGATTTCGGCGATCAGGTTTTCTGTAGCCAGTCCGGGAACGAAGAACCCGTCAGCGCCAGCCTCCGTATAGGCAAGCCCCCGCGCAATCGCATCCGGCATCAGATCCGGGTGGCGCTCAGCATTGTTTTCGGCCAGAAAATAGTCGTTGCGCGCGTTGATAAAGAGCGGGACCCCTTCAGCGAGCGCCATGGCGCGGATCGCCTTGATGCAGGCGACCTGTCGCTCGACACTGTGCATCCTGCTTTCATTGTCAAAGCTGTCCTCGAAATTGATTCCGACGGCACCGGCTTTGATGATTCTGAGAACATTGGCAGCCACCGCCTCGGCATCGAGCGCATATCCGCTTTCGAAATCCACCGTGAGCGGCAGATCGACTGTCGCCGTTATGCGCGCCGTGACCGTTTCAACCAGATCGAGTGGAATGCTCTCCCCATCGGCATAGCCATGGGCTGCGGCAACAGACCAGCTCCCGGTGGCAAGGGCCGGCGCTCCTGCCTCTGCAACGGCCTTTGCCGAGCCGGCATCCCATATATTGTAGAGCACGAGCGGATTTCCCTTCACGTGAAGGGCGGCGAATGTCTTTGCTTTGTCAGCGCTCAAGGTCAGTTCCAATCTCTTTCGGTTCGCAATAGATGCCTCAAATTGACCTGTGTGTCCGGGCGATCATGCGTTTTTCGTGCTCCAGAAGCCATCTCTTGCGCCACAGGCCGCCACCATAGCCTGTCAGAGAACCGTCGGCGCCCAGCACCCGGTGGCAGGGGATGACGATGGCGATCTGGTTGGCACCGTTGGCGCGGGCAACGGCGCGCACGGCGCTATCGCGACCGATTGCCTTTGCCTGGTCGGAGTAGCTGCGCTGGGTACCCGGCGGGATCCGCCGCAATTCTTCCCAGACCTGCCGCTCGAATGGCGTGCCATGGCCACCGATCCGCGTCTCGAAACCATCGTCATGGCCATCGAAATAACGGTTCAATTCGCGCCTTATCTGCTCTGTGATCCCGGTGCGCCCCATCACGATACCGCAGCTGTTGTTTCTCTGCAGTCGGCGAATTTCGGTTGGCAGGGCAGGGCGGTCGATGAATTCCAGAAGATGTAAGGCGTGGTCGCAGGCAATCGCCATCAATGGGCCAATCGGTGTCTCGATCCAGTCGGCTTTCAGGAGCGGCTTGCCCTTCATCCGCGCAGGGGCGTCGCCAAAGAGCTGGATGATGGCGGATCGAAAGCCGCTACCGGAATCATATCCGGCGTCGAGCTGGGCATCGATCACATCGGCACCAATGGTCAGGCTCTCGGCGGCCTTGCCCACACGGCGAAGCCGGGCAATTTCCAGAAAGCTCATGCCGAATTGTCGTTTGAAGGCGCGCCGCACCGTGGTGCGATCCAGCCCCATAGCCTCGATGTCGGCCTCGCACCAGCGTCGCTGCGGCTCGGCATCGAGCGCAGACAGCAGACGCGAGACAATGGGATCGTGACCCTTGAGCTTGAGCATCGGGGTGCAGCGCTTGCACGGACGGAACCCTTTTTCCAGGCAGACGCCGACGGTCTCCTCAAAGATACAGTTTTCGCGCTTTGGCTTGCGGGCGGGGCAGGTGAAACGGCAGAAGATGCCGGTGGACGAGACGCACACATAGGCGAAGCCGTCATAGGCGGCATCGCGCTGGATCAGCGCGTCATAATAGGTGTCATCTGTGGGGCGAGTAAGCAGCATGGCAGGACTTTAGCCGATTTCACCGACCATGCCGCCGAAAAAGAGGCGTTGATTTTTAAAGCTGCTACATCGCGCGAAAGAACGTGTGGCCTGATTGCAGCCAGCCTTGCGGCCGGCATTTCAGCATCAATCCTCGAATTCTTCCTCTTCTTCTTCCACCGCAGCCGGTGCCGGACGTTGCATGCGTTCGCCCGGATCGCGTCCAACTTCCGCTTTCAACGAAATAAGATCGATAAAGTGATCGGCCTGGCGGCGCAGGTCGTCTGCAATCATGGGTGGTTGCGTGGCCATGGTGGAGACCACAGTCACCTTGCGTCCGCGGCGCTGAAGCGCTTCGACCAGCGTGGTGAAATCGCCATCGCCGGAGAAAATCACCAGATGGTCGATCGTCTCTGCCTGTTCCATGGCATCGACGGCAAGCTCGATATCCATATTGCCCTTGACCTTGCGTCGGCCCATGGCATCGGTAAATTCCTTTGCGGGCTTGGTCACGACCTTGTAGCCGTTATAATCGAGCCAGTCGATCAGCGGGCGGATGGAGGAATATTCCTGATCCTCGATCAACGCTGTGTAGTAATAGGCCCTGAGCAGATAGCCGCGCTTCTGAAATGCCTTCAGCAATTTGCGATAATCGATATCGAAGCCGAGGCTTTTCGAGGCGGCGTAGAGATTGGCACCGTCGATGAAAAGACCGATTTTTTCGCGTGGGTCAAACATTCCCAAAATTCCTCGTCATACAAAACGTCACGATTGACAAAAGCGGGCCAAAAACAATTCACTGCTATGATGGTAATGATTAACTCACGTAAATTATGAATTAATCATATAAGGAATTTCTTTAGAGCAAGAAACGTCGCATTCCAAGCACGCATAGGTTGAGTTTAACTTTATATATATTAAATGTGTCATGGATAGCGCTTCTCAAGGCCGATCTGAGGAAAAACTTGAATTTGTCGTCCATTGATTGTATCGCGTCACCCAATCCCATGAGAACTCGGTTACAAAAGGACAGGCCATGGCCCGTGTCACAGTTGAAGACTGCATCGACAAAGTAGACAATCGTTTCGAGCTGGTGCTGCTCGCCAGCCACCGTGCGCGCCAGATTTCGCAGGGCGAAGCAATCACCATTGACCGCGACAAGGACAAGAACCCTGTTGTAGCACTACGTGAGATCGCTGATGAGACCCTCTCGCCAGGCGACCTGAAGGAAGACCTGATCCATTCGCTGCAAAAGCACGTCGAAGTCGACGAGCCGGAACAGGATATGGGCTCGTCTGCCGCGTCCAATTCGGATGTGGTCAAGGCCGATCAGGACGACGACATGCCGGAAACGGTTTCCTTCGACCAGATGTCGGAAGAAGACCTGCTGGCCGGCATCGAAGGCCTCGTGCCACCGGAAAAGAGCGACGATTACTAATCGTCAAGATTTATTGCCCTAATCTGGGCATATCTGATGCTATTGTTGTGCGCCAATCTCAGAGATTGGCGCGCTTTTCGTTTTTAGGAGTGGCTTTGCATGATGCGGCAATACGAACTCGTCGAGCGAGTTCAACAATATAAGCCCGATGCTAACGAAGCTCTCCTGAACAAGGCATATGTATATGCCATGCAAAAGCATGGCCAGCAGAAGCGCGCCAGCGGCGACCCCTATATCTCCCATCCACTCGAAGTTGCCGCCATTCTGACCGATATGCATCTCGATGAATCGACGATCGCGGTCGCCCTCCTGCACGACACCATCGAAGACACCAGCGCCACCCGTCAGGAAATCGACGAACTGTTCGGCGAGGATATCGGTCGCCTTGTCGAGGGACTGACCAAGATCAAGAAACTCGATCTCGTATCGAAGAAGGCCAAGCAGGCCGAAAACCTGCGCAAACTGCTTCTGGCGATCTCCGACGATGTCCGCGTCCTTCTGGTCAAGCTGGCTGACCGCCTGCACAATATGCGAACGCTCGAGCACATGCGCGACGACAAGCGCGCCCGTATTTCCGAAGAGACGATGGAAATCTATGCGCCGCTGGCCGGACGCATGGGTATGCAGGATATGCGCGACGAGCTGGAGGAATTGTCCTTCCGCTATATCAATGCCGAAGCCTATGAGACCGTCACCCACAGGCTGGAGGAGTTGTCGCAACGCAATGAAGGCCTGATCAAGAAGATCGAGGACGAGCTGGAAGAACTCCTGATCGCCAACGGTCTGCAGAATGCCCATGTGAAGGGCCGGCAGAAAAAGCCCTATTCGGTCTTCCGCAAGATGCAGTCGAAATCGCTCTCCTTCGAACAACTGTCCGATGTCTACGGTTTTCGCATCATCGTCGACGACGTGCCCGGTTGCTACCGGGCGCTCGGTATCGTCCATACTCGCTGGCGCGTGGTGCCGGGCCGGTTCAAGGATTACATATCGACGCCCAAACAGAACGACTACCGCTCCATTCACACCACCATCGTCGGTCCGTCGCGGCAGCGTATCGAGCTGCAGATCCGAACGCAGCGGATGCACGACATTGCCGAATACGGTATCGCGGCCCATTCTCTCTACAAGGATGGCGAGGGCGGCGAGGGCGAACTGCTGTCGAAGGAAAGCAATGCCTATTCCTGGCTTCGCCACACCATCGAGCAATTGTCCGATGGCGACAATCCGGAAGAGTTTCTGGAACACACCAAGCTGGAGCTGTTTCAGGACCAGGTGTTTTGTTTCACGCCCAAGGGCAAGCTGATCGCGCTGCCGCGCGGTGCGACCCCGATCGACTTCGCCTATGCCGTCCACACCAATATCGGCGACACCACCGTCGGCGCCAAGATCAACGGGTCGATCATGCCGTTGGTGACACGGCTGTCCAATGGCGACGAGGTGGAGATCATCCGCTCGGGCGTGCAGGTCCCGCCGGCCGCCTGGGAGGAAATCGTCGTTACCGGCAAGGCGCGCTCGGCCATCCGTCGCGCCACCCGCATGGCGATCCGCAAGCAATATGCCGGCCTCGGTCACCGCATTCTGGAGCGCACCTTCGAGCGTGCCGGCAAGATCTTTTCCCGCGATGCTTTGAAGCCCGTGCTGCACAGGCTCGGCCAGCGCGATGTGGAAGACGCCATCGCCTCGGTCGGGCGTGGCGAAACCTCCTCGCTGGATGTGCTGCGCGCCGTTTATCCCGATTATCAGGACGAGCGCGTCACGGTGAAGCCGGCCAATGACGAGGGCTGGTTCCACGTGCCAAGCGCAACGGGCATGATGTTCAAAATGCCGGAGCGTTCCAAGGAGGGCGAGGGCGCAGACCTCGAGCTGGCGCCGCTGCCGATCCGTGGCTTGTCCGGTCCTGTCGAAGTGCGCTTCTCACCCTCGGGTGCCGTGCCGGGCGACCGCATTGTCGGTATCGTCGAAGATCAAAAAGCCATCACCATCTATCCCATCCAGGCGGGCATCCTGGAGAAATACTACGATGAGCCCGATCGCTGGATCGATGTGCGATGGGACCTCGATGAGGCCAATCGCTCGCGCTTTTATGCCCGCATCCTGCTGAATGCGATCAACGAGCCTGGAACGCTTGCCACCGTCGCCCAGACCATCGCCGGCCTCGATATCAATATCCGAACCCTGACAATGGTCAGGGTCGCTGCCGATTTCACCGAAATGGCCATCGATATCGAAGTCTGGGACCTGCGCCAGCTCAACCAGCTGCTTGCGCAGATGAAAGATCTGGATTGCATCTCTACCATCAAGCGCCTCTACGACTGACCTGCAAGGTGGCAGCGCAGGAGCTATGCTGAACCTGCAATGCGAAAATACGCGATTTCACTGTGTCGCCTTTTGTGTCGGTAAGGGCGCTGCGTGCAATTTTGTGGGAAGGCAGTGTTTCTGGCGAGTTTGCTACTTTTGAGAGCGGCGAAATGGCGATGCGCCTAATTCGATTGCGTCACTTGCACAAAGATTGGTCGTTTTTTCGGTGTCGTTATGCGCTTGACGCATGGCAGCGTGACCAAGTCGGATATAGTCATTTGTGCGTTGCACCATTATATTGGTGATCAGACAAGACACGGACATCCTGAAAGGAAGAAACCATGTTTGGACCGATCCGCAAATTCGCACGTGCATTCCGCATCCCAAGCGTCGATGAACTGGAAACCCAGTATCTCAACAACTCCTTCGACCGCGTTGACCTTGAGCATCGTCAGCGTCAGGTTGATCGCGGCATGTTCCGCCGCCACAATTTCTGATCTCGCAAAAGCTTGATCGATCGGCCGGGAAATAATTCCCGGCAGCCGGATGCAAGCGGGCATGAGGCCTTGTCATTGCCGCTTTTGTTCCACTACATGTGACCCATGCTTTTTCGCCGACGCAAGCCTGCCGGATTGTTTGAAAAACTGCGTGGGTTGTTTTGGCCACGCAAGGGATTCGCGCGACCATTTCATTATATCGTCAAGCGCATCTTGAGATTGACGGCCTCTCCCCATGCCATTGCTGCCGGTGTTGCAGCGGGTGTGGCGTCTTCCTGGAGCCCATTCGTCGGCTTCCATTTCCTCATCGCTTTTGCCATCGCTTATCTCATCGCCGGCAATATGATTGCTGCTGCGATTGGAACAGGCTTTGGAAATCCTCTGACATTTCCATTTCTCTGGGCCACCACCTGGGAGATTGGCAACCGCATGCTCGGTATTCCCCATGGGGACCCCCATCGCCATATCAATCTCTGGCATCTGTTTGAGCGTGCCGAGCTTTCGCAGCTCTGGGGGCCTATCATCAAGCCCATGGTCGTTGGCTGCATACCGCCGGCTCTGATCAGCGGCATCGTTGTCTACAGTTTCACCTATTTCGCCGTGCGCGGCTTCCAGGCGCGCCGCAAGGCACGGCTGGCTGAACGTGCGAAAAAACGTTTCAACGCGGCCATCGACGGCATCGCCAGCGTATAGGACCCCATCATGATCATTGGTATCGGCAGCGATCTGATCGACATCACCCGTATCGAAAAATCGATCGAACGGTTCGGAGATCGCTTCGTCAATCGTTGTTTCACCGATGTGGAGCGTCACAAATCCGATCGCCGCACGAACCGTGCTGCCTCATATGCAAAGCGGTTTGCGGCCAAGGAAGCCTGTTCGAAAGCACTCGGCACGGGCCTTGCCAACGGCGTGTTCTGGAAAGACATGGGCGTGGTCAATCTTCCCGGCGGCAAGCCGACCATGTCCCTCACCGGCGGCGCTGGCGAGCGCCTGGCTGAACTGATGCCGGCAGGCCACGAACCTTACATCCATTTGACCATCACCGATGAACACCCCTATGCGCAGGCCTTCGTGATTATCGAGGCAAGACCGGTTGCCGGTTGAGCCTGCAGGCGTTAGATGCTTTTCGCCGGTCTCTACCGTTGCCGCGAGAGCGGTTAGCGACTAGACAGGGCTGAATTACCAGAAAAAGGAAGACGACGCGTGGCCGAAAGAGCTGAGAAGTCACAGAACGCCCTGTGGGAAAACATAAAGGTCATCATCCAGGCCCTGCTGCTGGCAATGATCATCCGAACGGTGCTGTTCCAGCCCTTCACCATCCCGTCCGGCTCCATGATGCCGACGCTGCTGGTGGGTGACTACATCTTCGTCAACAAATTCTCCTACGGCTATTCCAAGTACTCGCTGCCATTCTCGCCTGACCTGTTTTCTGGCCGTATTCTTGCAAGCGAACCCACACGCGGTGACGTCGTGGTGTTCCGCTTCCCGCCAAACCCCGAGATCGATTACATCAAGCGTCTCGTCGGCCTGCCGGGTGACCACATCCAGGTCATCGACGGCGTTCTCTACATCAACAAGAAGGCTGTTCCGCGCGAGCCCGACGGTTCCTTCACCTCGGACTATCGTCTGGATCCAGGTGAAGATGTTCCGGTCTATCGCGAGACCATGGACAACGGCAAAACCTACGACACGCTCGATCAGGTCCAGTTTTCCCGCGGTGACAACACCCGTGAATTCATCGTGCCTGAAGGCCATTATTTCATGATGGGCGACAACCGCGACAATTCGCTCGACAGCCGTTTTGATGTCGGATTCGTGCCGGCGGAAAATCTGGTCGGCCGCGCCTCGATCATCTTCTTCTCGCTTGGCAATGACACGTCGTTCCGTGAAATCTGGAACTGGCCTGCCAATATGCGTTGGGACCGTCTGTTCAAGGTTGTTGAATGACAAAGGCGAACGCTCAGGCCGAAATGCGTGCCAAGGTCGAGGCAGCGATTGGCCATGAATTCGCCGACAAGACGCGACTGGACCGCGCGCTCACCCATTCGAGCGCGCGCCGTCAAAAGGGCAGCGACTACGAGCGGCTCGAGTTCCTGGGAGACCGGGTTCTCGGCCTTTGCGTGTCCGAACTGTTGTTCCGGACCTTTCTGACGGCGACAGAGGGCGAGCTTTCGGTGCGCTTCAACCAGCTGGTGAGCGCCGAGACCTGTGCCCAGATTGCCGACGAACTGGAGCTTCATCGCTTTATCCGCACAGGCTCGGACGTGAAAAAGCTGACCGGCAAGAATATGCTGAATGTGCGCGCCGACGTGGTCGAGAGCCTGATTGCGGCCATCTACCTGGACGCCGGTCTCGAGGCCGCCCGCGCATTTATCCTTCGCTTCTGGAGCAGCCGGGCCACAAAGGCCGATGCGGCCCGGCGCGACGCAAAGACCGAATTGCAGGAATGGGCACATGCCCATTATGCGGTAACCCCGAACTACAGGGTTGATGATCGCTCCGGACCGGATCATGATCCCCGTTTTACGGTTACTGTCGAAATTCCGGGTGTTGCACCCGAAACGGGCGTAGAACGCTCCAAGCGCGCAGCAGAGCAGGTTGCTGCAACGCGCCTGCTGGAGCGCGAAGGCGTCTGGCAACCGTCAGGCGAAGATTGATTGGACGATATGACAGAATTTGAAGAACATTCCGCCGCTGAAGGGTCAGCCGACGGCGAGGCCCCGACCCGCTCGGGTTTCATTGCCTTGATCGGCGCGACCAATGCCGGCAAGTCCACCCTGGTCAATCGCCTGGTCGGCGCCAAGGTGTCGATTGTCAGCCACAAGGTGCAGACGACCCGCGCCGTCATGCGTGGCATCGCCATCCATAACCGCACCCAGATCGTATTCATGGATACCCCCGGCATCTTCAAGCCAAGGCGCAGGCTCGACCGTGCCATGGTGACCTCAGCCTGGGGTGGCGCCAAGGATGCCGATGTCATCCTTCTGTTGATCGATAGCGAGCGCGGTTTGCGCGGCGATGCCGAGTCGATCCTGGAAGCGCTGAAAGATGTGCATCAGCCGAAGATCCTTGCGCTCAACAAGATCGATCGGGTGAAGCCGGAAGATCTGTTGAAGCTGACGCAGGCGGTCAACGAGATCGTGCCCTTTGAGCGCACTTTCATGATTTCGGCCACCACCGGTTCCGGTTGCGACGATCTGATGGATTTCATGGCGGCCCGTCTGCCGGAAGGTCCCTGGTATTATCCGGAAGACCAGATTTCGGATCTGCCAATCCGCCAGCTGGCTGCTGAAATCACCCGCGAAAAACTGTTTCTGCGTCTCCATCAGGAGCTGCCCTACGCCTCTCACGTCGAAACGGAGAAGTGGGAAGAGCGTAAAGACGGATCTGTGCGCATCGAGCAGGTGATCTATGTCGAGCGCGACAGCCAGAAGAAGATCGTTCTGGGCAAGGGCGGCGATGCCATCAAGGCCATCTCCACCGCATCCCGCAAGGAGATGTCGGAGATCCTCGAACAGCCGGTACACCTGTTCCTGTTCGTGAAGGTTCGCGAGAACTGGGGCGATGATCCAGCCCGCTTCCGCGAGATGGGGCTGGAATTCCCCAAGGGCTGATTCCAATCAAGCCGGCAGACGGCGGGCCACGAATTTTGCGATTGGCCCGCCCAGCAGCAACACCAGCACAAACCGCACCGTCTGCAGCGCCATGACGAAGGATATGTCGACTGGTGTGGATGCGGCGATAATGGCAATGCTGTCGAGACCGCCGGGGCTGGTTGCCAGATAGGCGGTCATCGGATCTATGCCGAGACCCTTCCACAGAATGATCGCCAGCAAGCCGCTGAAGGCGAGCAGCACGACGATGGACAGAGCAATCTGCGGCAGAGCGTTTGCGGCATGGCGCAAAATACGCCGGGTAAAGCCGAGCCCGATGCGCCAGCCGAGAACGCCATAGCCGGCGGCCAGCAACCAGATCGGCAGTTCGACCTCTATCAGGCCCAGACTCTTTAGAATCGTTAAGGCAATCATCGGCAGCAGCATCGTCCCGGCCGGTATTTTGAGTGCTGCGCCCAGGGCGCTGGCACTGATGGCGACGACGATCGTTTCGGTAAAGGCGATCCAGTCTACCGGTGGCCACCAGTCTATCGGTGCACTTTGCTCTCCACTTGCGTGAAATATGAAGGCAGCCACCAGCGAGGCGGATGCAGCCACAGCGACGACACGCAGATATTGCATGAAGGCGACCAGCCGCGCATCCGCTCCATGGGCCTCGGCCATCAGAACCATCGCCGACGCACCACCGGCAGAGGTGCCCCAAACACCTGTGGTTCCCGGTAGCGCACCCGCGCGGGCCAGAAGATAGCCGAACACGCTCGTGGCGCCGATCACGGACAACACCACGGCAATGAAGATGGGCCAGTCATCGAGGAAGGCTGGAATGACGCCCGGATCGAGAGAACGCGCGATGACGCAGCCGACCAGCGAGTGGGCAGCGATATAGGGAATGCGAGACACATTCAGTCGAGCGCCATTGGTCGCAAACAGGATTGCCGTCAGCATCGGCCCCATCAGCAGGGCTGCTGGAATGTGCCACCATTCCAACAGGCCCGTGATCGGGACGGTGACCAGCAGGAGCAGTCCCCATCTGACCTGGGCCGGAAGGTTGGTCAGGATACCGGGGTCGGCTACATGTTCCTTGGATAATGGCATCGGGGTCTCCATCTCCGCTATCGCCTGAGAGAATGTGGGCGCAGTGGTCCGTTGGCCGCTGCCGGCAAGGGTCGCGAGACATGTCCTGTCGCGCAAAAGGCGGTTGGCTGAGAGGGATGTTGACGCATCAAGGCGGCCTTATGGTGGGGCTCTGGAAAGGGCTGGACCCAATCTCGACAAGATAGTATGTGAGGTTGTCCTCACAAAAAGATATATGAGCATGGCCTCGCAAAAGTCAATATCCGAAACCGAAGTCAAGGCGAAGACGCCGCAGCGCAAGCGTGGGCGTGACCGCGTCGCCCAACTTCTGGAGGCGGGAGCCGCAGTCTTTGCGGAGCGCGGCTACGACGCCGCCACCATGACGGAGATCGCGGCGCGGGCAGGGGCCGCCATCGGTTCGCTCTATCAGTTCTTCCCCAACAAGGAGCTTCTGGCCGACGCGCTGGTCGAACGCTACGGCGAGCACGTATTCGAGCGGCTCGATGAAATAGAGGCGCAAGTCACTGCGCTGACAGCAGACCAGTTGACGGATGTCCTGCTGTCGGTCTTCCGCAATCTCGCAGCCGAGCGCCAGCTTGCTCTGTCACTGCTCGATGCCCGCTGGACGGGGCCATCTGTGCGGCCCGGCCACTTCCGCAGTCACATACGTGCCAGGATCGCCGGCATCCTCCGTCTGTGGAACGGTCAGCTTGTGGAGACGGACGCTGCCATCCACGCAGCCGTCATCTTGCAAGCCATGAAGGCGGATGTGCAGCTGACCGAGGAAGCGCCTTATCCGGCAAAGAACTCCGTTGTGCAGGCATGGCGGGGCATATTGCGTGACTATCTCGCCAAGCTGAAGCCCGACGCTGCAAACTGACGACATCGATTGGGACCGGAACCTCTGTCGATTTTTACTGTGTCCCGCCGCCCGCTGGTGTAGAAAACACCCATGCAATGGAGCGACGAATCCATCCTTCTCGGTGTCAAGCGCCACGGCGAATCCAGTGTGATTGCCGAGATGATGACGCGCGCCCACGGCCGTCATCTGGGTCTCGTTCGCGGCGGGCGGTCCCGCACACTGCAACCGGCTCTTCAGCCGGGCAATCGGCTGGATGTGACATGGCGCGCGCGTCTGGATGAGCATCTGGGCGAATATCGCATCGAGCCGGTCCGTTTGAGGGCGGGCGAGCTGATGGAAAGCGCGCTTGGCGTCTACGGCGTGCAGGCGCTGGGCTCATTGCTGCGCCTGTTGCCGGAGCGCGACCCGCATCTGCACCTTTATGAAGCGCTGGATGTCATTCTGGACAATCTGGGAGAACCGGCCGCCGCCGGGGAACTGTTCATCCGGTTTGAACTTGCGGTGTTGAACGATCTGGGTTTCGGCCTTGACCTTGCACGATGCGCTGCGACCGGCACCGAACGCGATCTCGTCTATGTCTCGCCAAAGTCGGGACGGGCGGTCAGCCGTGACGCGGGCGCGAATTGGGCCGACAAGATGCTGCCACTGCCGCCATTTCTGCTGGCAGGTGCGGCAAAGTCTGCCAACCGGGACAGCCTGTCCGATGCCTTTCGACTGACTGGGTATTTTTTGTCCAGGCATGTCTACGAGCCGCGCGGGCTGGAACCCGGCACGGCGCGAGACGGTTTTCTTCAGGCGGCATTGAAGGTGTTGCCGCCAGCCATCTTGCCAGGGCCTGCACCGGTCTGACCGTTGCCGCTCGACGATGACATATGGGCGTGAATGGCCCGTCTGAGTTCTGTAATGCTCGAATAACTGCCGCCGTCCAGTTCGATGACTGGAAATTTGACCGCAATAAATTTCACCCGGTCTCCATCTGGAACCGTGATGCCGACAGGAACGCCGGCATATTCAACAACTTGTTTTTCCATAATGCTATTCCCCGCCTACGCGATCCGCGCGGGCATCCTTGTAACGAATGTCGATTTAATCAGTTCCGGTACGCCGTCACATTCGACAGAAATTTCGCATCGGGCTTTTTGTCGGCCGAAGCGATACAGGATGCCAGGAGTAAGCGGCATGATGGTACACAACACGCATTGCGCGAACCTCCTCTTTGGCGTGACCGCCTGTAGCGGTCGTTGGCAATTTTGACCGTCGGTTCACTCCGACTTGAGTAAAATAGGAATAGTGGAACGAGCGGTCAACGGTCGATACGAAATAAATAAAATCCTATTCCGTATCGTTATGTCATATTGCTGCCATGCAGCATAAAATTCTTCACAATTATGTTTATCTGGATTCGTGTTTGTATGCAACTTTATGCATGTACGGCTGCGTTTCGCTCCACTGCCCGTTCGGCAATAGGCCAGTGAACGATGGCGGCAAACACGCCTAGCGCGACTCCGAACCACCAGACAGAATCGTAGGAACCGAATTTGTCATAGAGATATCCGCCCATCCAGACGCCGAGAAACGAGCCGATCTGGTGCGACAGGAACACCACGCCGCCCAGCATGCCGAGATGGCGTGTGCCGAACATGATTGCAACCAGTGCATTGGTGGGCGGCACGGTGGATAGCCACAACAGACCCATGACAATGGCAAAGACCACAACCGAAGTCGGCGTCTGGGGCAGCAGCAGGAATGCCGTGACGACGACCGAGCGCAGAATATAGATCAGCGACAGGAAGTGTGGCTTTGAATAGCGCTGGCCGATAAAACCGGCCCCCAGGGAACCGATGATGTTGAAAAAGCCGATCAGCGCCATGGCAATTACCGCATAGCGCGCATCGATGCCGATATCGCCAAGATAGGCAGGAAAATGCGCGGTGATGAAGGCCACCTGAAAACCGCAGACGAAGAAGCCGGAGGCCAGCAGGACATAGCTTTTGTGGCCCAGCGCTTCGCGAAGCGCCGCACCCGCCGTCTGCTCGAACTGCGCTTGGGATTGCGTGCCGGACTTGGAGTTGCCTCTGAGAGGATAGGCGAGCAGCGGGACAACCAGCATGAAAATGCCGAGATAGACCAGGCTGTCGGACCAGCCGAAATTGGAAATCAGCGCCTGGCTGAGCGGGGCAAACAGGAACATGCCGGCAGAACCCGCCGCAGTGCCGATCCCGAAGGCAAGCGAGCGCTGTTCGGGCGCCACATTGCGCGCAAACGCCGAGAGAATGATGCCGAATGACCCTGATGCGACCCCAAGCCCGACCAGCACGCCGCCGCCGACATGCAGCCAGATCGGGGCGTCGGCCTGCGACATGATAATGAGGCCCGCCGCATAAATGAGGCCCGAAAGGGTCAGTACGCGGGCGGTGCCATATTTATCGGCGAGCGCGCCGAAAAATGGCTGCCCGAGTCCCCAGCACAGATTCTGGATGGCCATGGCCAGACCGAATGTCGAGCGGTCCCAGCCGGTGTCGGCCAGCATCGGTAGCTGGAAAAAGCCCATGGCCGAACGCGGACCGAAAGTCAGCATGGCAATCAGCGAGCCACTGGCAATGATCAGCCAGGGCATAGGGCTGCGAATGATTTTTTCCATAAAGAGATCCCTCGTTCAACGCGATCATAGGTAGCACTGGAGGCGCCGCCAAACGTATTTTAATGAAGATCCCATCAAGGATGGTGATGCTTCATGTGTTCGCACTGCTTTGGGGGCGCTGCCTCTCGGGGAAAAATAGACAAGGCTTTCGGCAAACCGGATTCCGTGCCGAGTGATCAGTGCTGTGATGCGTCCTTTCGTGCCCACCGGCCAAGGGCAGTCACAGGATAAAACGCACCGACGTTGGGGCAGAACTTATTGGAACAGTTGCAGGATAGCCTGCGAATTGCCATTGGCGATAGACAGTGCCTGTATGCCGAGCTGCTGTTGGGTTTGCAGTGCCTTGAGCCGGGTCGATTCCTCGTTCATGTCGGCATCAACCAACCGACCAACGCCGGTTTCGATCACATCGGACAAGTCTGCGGCGAAATCTGTCTGCGTCGAGATTCGCGTGCTGAGCGCACCATAGGTCGCTGCCACGTCGGTCGCATATTCCTGAACATAATCGAGCACCTGGATCATCTCGTCGAGATCGGTGTTGCTGGTCGACGAATCGAGCGACATCTCCGTGATGGACGGATAGCCAGAAACGAGGGGCGAGTCCGATTTGAACAGGACCCATCCGGTGGCCATGCCGTTTTCCAGAGCGAAATCCTGGCTGGTAAGGATGCCGAGATCGCCGACATGGCCGTCGAGGAAGTCGAACAATGCAAATGTCGACGACGGCACTGTCGTCTGAGTTTCGTCGTAGTAGTCGACCTTGATCGTGTCTATGCCGACGGTGCCGTCGGCCGCCCGCGTGAAGCCACCGACGAGATACTTGTCCTTCACCAGGTTTTCGTCATCCGCGGTCTCGAGATAGAGCCAGTTTTCCCCGTTGAAGCTCGAGGACTTCGAGATGCTCAGCAACTGATTTTTCATTTCGGTCACTTCCGACCAGATCTTGTCACGGTCGACGCCGGGTTCACGTGCCGCCACGAATTTCGCCTTGATTTCGCTCAGGACATCGATGGAAGCTTCCATCCCCATATAGGCGGTATCGACCTTGGCTGCGCCGAAGGCGAGCGCATCCTGAACGGCGGAAAGAGCCTTGTTGTCGGAGCGCATGGTGGTTGCAATCGACCAATAGGCGGCATTATCGTCTGCACCTTCGACACGGTAGCCACTGGAGACCCGTGACTGGGTCGTGTTCAATTGCGAATTGATAGAGCGCAAAGTGTCGAGCGCCGCAATGGCGGCGCCATTCGTTTGAATGCTGACCATGAGGAGAAGCTTTCCAGGCAGTAATACTATATCGGCAATACATTGCTCACCGGGAATTTCCCGCCGCCCGTCATGGCGATGTTTGTGCATGTCTAGAAATATTCGGATATTGTGAAAGTTCTTTTAATCACCCCAAAAAAGAACCCGTCATTACTGATAGGCTATTTTCGTGCTTTGAAAGTCCAGCCATCTTCGCGCACGTCCAGCACGGATACCGTGTCGCCGAGCTTCAAACGTCCTTCGCCACGCGGTACCGTATTCCAGCCGAATAACGGCCCGGGAACACGCCTGTCCGCGGACATGCGCAGACGCCCCATGGCCGGCATGGGATTGGCACCCTCGCGCGAGCCGGTCGCCTGATCCTGCGTGGTCATGATGCAACGCGGGCAGGGCTTGACTAGATCGAACACCATGTCGCCAATCTGGATCACCGACCAACGATCCTCGGCCCAGGGCTCGTCGCAATCGACGACGATGTTGGGGCGGAAGCGATCCATGCCCACCGAGCCTTCGCCATGGGCTTGCATATCGGCGTTGAGGGCCGCAAGCGAAGCGGTTGTCGTCACCAGGATCTGGTAGCCATCGGCAAAGGTCACGGGGCTGTCGGGACCTGCCCATTCGGCACTTGCCGTGCGGCTGGCGCCGCTGTCGAAGAACACCAGCTTCACATCGCGGCCGAACCAGTCGGACAGTTTGGCATCGACAGTGTCGTCGGCGGCTGCTGCATTGACGATGGATTTCCAGATGGCCACGTCCATGCGCTTGTCGGGATGCGGCGGTGCCACCATCATCTCCCGCCCGTCATCCATGACAAGGCGAATATAGCCGGAATGGGGAAGCGCAGTCAGGCGGGCAAGCGCCGGCAGTTCGCGCTGGGTGATGAAATGGCCGGAAGCATCGACAAGCATCATTCGGCGGTCGCCCATCAGTCCGCGTGCATCAATCATCGCTTCGGGAATCGCAATTGCGCGTGCGCTCTTGAATGGATAGATGTTGAGTGCGCTGACCTGCATGATGTCCCTCAGATTTCCTCGAAAAACAGATCGTAGACCTGCTTCAGTCTGTCATGGCGTTCGCTGGCAAGCCGCCGTCCGGCCGTGGTCTGGAAGCCGTCGGCCAGTTTGAACAGTTTTGCCGGGAAGTGGTCAATGGCAAAGGCGCGGTCATCGAGCGCGCGGTTTTCTGCACGCGGATCCGCGGCATCGTAGAGCGCGGAGCCCATACGTCCGGCGATATAGAAGCAACGGGCTGCACCGATAATACCGATGGCGTCCAGCCTGTCGGCATCCTGCAGGATCTTCGCCTCAAGGCTTTCGGGCGCGATGCCGGCTGAAAAGCTGTGGGCGGCGATGGCATGGCAGACAGACGAAATGTCCGGGTCACTCCAGCCCATGTTCCTGAGAATGCCTGCGGCCTTGTCGGCGGCCAGCGTGGAGGCCCTGGACCTGAGCGGTGAACTCTTTTCCACGGAGACGCAATCATGCAGCAGGACGGCTGCCGCCAGAATGCGACCCTCTCCACCTTCGTCGCCATGGATGCGCATCGCATTACGAAACACGCGGGCAATATGGGCCAGATCATGCGCCCCGTCGTCACCGCCCTCTATCGCGTGGGGCATGAGCTCGGTTGCAAGGGCTTCATAAGGCCGGAAACCGGCAAGGAATTTTGCATCTGTCATGGTTGTGGTCCGGATTGGTCGGCACGACGGCCGCGCCAGCGGTCTGGCTACAAATCGCAATGGCGGTTTTGTAGGCTAGAGATCGGCGAAAGAAAAGGACCGGAGACAGCATGTGACAAGGCCCAGTTGCATCGCGGATAAGGCAACGCGCCGGAGGAGCGCTGTCGGCGATGGGCGTTACATCGATTGCGTTCGCAATAGTAAGAATGGTTATTAAAATTAACCGATCATTAATTGGTTTTGATCCGCCCCTGAAATTCGGTAATATGTGTGCGACCCTTTTTGATTTTTGCGTCGGGGCAGGCGGACGTCAATATTTCAGGGGGTATATGATGACATCAATTTCTTCAAATTATACAGCAACTTCATCCTATGTTCAGAGCCTTGACACCAATGGCGATGGTGTTGTGAGCGCAGAGGAACTGGCGGCAGGCGACAAGAAGAGCGGTCGAACCCAGGACCCGACAGTCGAAGTTGGTGGTAGCGCGGCCGCACAGTCCCAGCTCTCCAGCATGTTGTTTCAGTCGATGAACGCGGCAAGCGACAGTGGCACAATGAATCCACCCTCATTTGCCGATATGTTTGCGGCCATGGATGACGATGGCGACGGCAGCGTGAGCGAGGCTGAGTTCGTTGCTGCACGTCCAAAGGACGTGACGGAAGAGATGGCGACAGCACTCTTTGGCCGGATCGACAGTGAGGGCAGCGGTTCTATTTCCGAAGACCAATATGTATCGATGATGGAAGCGCAGCCTCCGATGGGCCCGCCGCCACCGCCGCAAAACGAAGACACTGAGCAACTGTCCTTTGCCGACCTGTTCGCCGAAATGGATAGCGATGGCGATGGAACAATCAGTGCAGCCGAGTTCGTCGCCGCCCGTCCCGATGATGTCACCGAAGACATGGCGACACAGCTTTTCAGCGATATTGATACGGAGCAGACGGGATCAATTACCGAAGAGCAGTTTACCACTGCGATGACGGCTATGCGGACCCCGCCGGAAGCCTCGGCTGAAGACGTTGATACTGTCAGCCTTGCCGACATTCTTGAAAGGGTCAATGCACTTTTCTCTGAATATCTTGCCGACGCGGCAGACGGCACCAGCACGGAATCTATCCTCGTGTGACCATTCGAGATCTTTCGATCTCGCCGGGCCAGCACCATAGCAAGTCCACAAAGTAGAAAGGGGTGTTTCTTCCGAAACACCCCTCTTTGCCGCCGGAATTCAGAAAAGCTGCCCTCAGCGAGCCTCTTTTTCCTCCACCGGTGGTCTTTCCAGCTTGGCCGCCAGTTCGCCGGAATAGGTAACCTGCGGGAACGGGATCGAGATGCCCGCATCGTCAAACGCAAGTTTCACCGCTTTGGTCAGGTCGCGCGATGTGGTCCAGAAATCTGCCGACGCTGTCCAGTAGCGCAGCGTCAGGACAACCGCGCTGTCTCCGAGTTCCATCACAAAGGTTGCCGCCTCCGGATCGGACAGCACGCGTGTGTCGGCTGTTGCGAGCTTCATCATGATCTCTTCGGCCTGGGTAATGTCGTCCTCATAGCCGATGCCGACATTGAGATCGAATCGACGTGTCGGCTCGCGGCTGAAATTGACGATCGGCACATTCCAGAGCGTGGAGTTGGGGGCCAGCAAATATTTACCGTCAAAGGTCTTCATTTCCGTGGCAAACAGGCCGACTTCGCGCACGGTGCCGGAAATATTGCCGGTATCGATATACTCACCCACCCGAAATGGCCTCAGCACCAGCAGCATGATCCCGGCTGCGATGTTCTGCAAAGTCCCCTGCAAGGCAAGGCCGATGGCCAGACCCGCTGCACCAAGGGCGGCGAGGATGGAGGCCGTCTGCACCCCGAATTGTCCCAGCACGGCAATGAAAACCATGATGAGGACGGCATAGCGCACCACATTGGAGAGGAAGACCGCGAGCGTTTCATCGACACCTCTGACCCGGCCGAGTCCACGGCGTGCCCAGCGACCGAGGATAGCGGCGAAAGCCCAGCCGATGATGAGCAGCAGAAGCGCGCCAACGATCGAGAAGGAATATTCCACTGCAATCGCGCTTGCCTGACTGAGTGCGGCGCGCGTTGCGATGAAAAACTGTGATGTCTGTTGTTCCATGCGTTCAATTGTCCCCTTGCAGGTCGGTGTCTATCGGCCACGGGGAACGGAAGGATGCCCTGAATAGAAAAGGGTCTCACGATTTCCGCCTGAGTTGACGGCAATGGGAGACGCTGTTCGGGCCCGGCTGTTCCTCGAGGATATGCTGGCAACGCAGTGACGGAACGGCCGGACGCCCGTCTGTCGCCAAGTTTCTAACGTAAGTAAGCTCCATAAGTTCCAGCTAAACTGGGCTACGGTTCTTCCGAAGTCCAGTCTAGGGGAGAATAATGCTCAGCTCGCCGCATTTTCGGCATTGAGAGGCAAGAGGAAGGGAGCGGCCTCCTTGAACTCTGCACCGCGGCCTATCGATTTGACGGCAGCCCGCAAACGACCGTCCCGCTCGAGCAGACGGTCGGCAATATCCACCAGCCGTGCATTCGGGGTCGCATGCGCCGACGCTTGCCGGAGGCGCTGCACCAGTGCCGCATCCTCCTGCTCGGGATGAACGGCGAGAGCCGCAATCAGTGCCGCCGCTGGGGAGCGCGACACACCAAACCAGCAATGAATGAGAAGCGGCGCGCTCCGGTCCCAGCCACGGGCAAAATCGATGATCGCCTGCACATGACTGTCCTGCGGCGCGATCAGCTTTCCGGTGCCGGCAAAGCTGATGTCGTTGACACCGAGCTTCAGGTGGCGCTCCGCCTGGATCACCGCGGGGCGATGGAAATCCTGATTGGCAGCCATCAGGCTGATCATTTCGCATGCGCGGTGCCGCACGGCCATTTCGGCAATATGCGACAGCGGAGAGACGATGATCAATGTCATGATTTTCCGGCGCGCTCGGCGTCGATAGCCTCGAAACGGCGAACGAAATGGACCTGCGCCGTGGTCGCGGCGTCAGGCGCGATCGGCAGCATCTCGCGACTGAAGCCGCGCGGCATGCCGAACAATTTCTTGGCTTCGGTCTCGGAAAAGCCGGCAAGCTCGACTGCCTCGAAATAGGCGGCGATCTGGTCGGCCTTCTTGATCTGCGCTTTTAATTCACGGCTCGGATGCGGTGCCAGGCCGAATCGCAGATGGATGGCCGCCTCCAACCGTTTCTCGACCGTTTTGTAGCCACCGCCGACGACGGCTTTGAACGGCGAGATCATGTCGCCGATCACGAATTCCGGCGCGTCATGCAGCAGTGCCATCATCCGGTCGTCTGCACTGGCCTGCGGCTGGTTGATGCAGAAGATCTGCTCGACCATGATCGAGTGCTGCGCCACCGAAAAGGCATGGTCGCCATGGGTTTGCCCGTTCCAGCGCGCCACACGCGCCAGTCCGTGGGCAATATCGATCAGCTCCACATCAAGCGGGGAGGGATCGAGCAAATCCAGGCGTCGGCCTGAAAGCATGCGCTGCCAGGCCCGCGCCGAAATCGGTGTAACGGATGCCATTGCGGTCAGCTTTCCTCGGACGGCTGTGGAAAACTGAGCCCGGTCCAGCCCGCAAGGGTCAGAGCCACAGGCACTTCCCCTGCAAGAATCGGAGTGTCGGAAGCCATGGCGTTTCCGGCGCGATCGATCCTGACTATTGAAAGTCCACGCTTCCCGGCAATGGTGCCAAGCGTGCCGAGTGGCTTGCCACCGGCGGTAATCTCCGTGCCGGCTGCGGGCAAAGGCGCTTCAGCCGTCACGATGACCAGACGCCGGCGGGCGGTTCCACGATGCTGCATGCGGGACACGACTTCCTGTCCGACATAGCATCCTTTTTTGAACGAAACACCCGCGTTCAGATCCATCATCACGTCATGGGGATACACATCGTCCAGCGCAAAGTCGAAGGGGGTCTCCGCAACGCCAGCCAGAACTCTGAGCGCATGATAGCCCTCGATCGTGTAATCGCCATGTTTTCCGGCCTGTCGCATGACGGGAATACCGGCCGCGGCAAAGCGCATGTCCACAACCGCGTCGTCGCCTGCAATATCGCCCCAGGTGACGGTCACGCCGTCACTCGGCTCGTTGGAAATCTCGACCTTCGAGCGCAGCTTGTACATGGCAAGGCGCTTGCTCATAGCCTCTGCATTGCTGGCCTGGGTGTCGACAATGAAGTCTGCGCCGTCCCGCCAGATCATGAATGCGAACTGGATCTTGCCCTGCGGGGTCAGCAAGGCTGCTGGCATGGCCTCGCCTTGAGGCAGGCTATCGAGATCGGTGGTGATGAGATTTTGTAAAAATTTTTCGGCATCGGGTCCGCTCAGGCGGATGAGTGCTCTGTCTGGCAAGAGTGCGGCTGGCATCGTTTTCGTATCCGATTGGGTAATGAAATTGTGAAGTTGTCGGCGGTCACGAACGATTCATGCATATCAGACCCGCATTGGGCGAGCATGACAATGCCCAATTCTTTCGAATCAGTAAATAGAACGTGTACGGCCGGCCCCTTAACCGGAATGAAATCAGTCGCCGCCCAGCAGGAAACGCCATTCGCCGTCCGGGGAAATCCCCAGGCGGAAGAAATTGTAATTGCCGATCTCCAGCATGCTGGCGAAATCGCCGGCCGTGACGATACGGAAAAGCTGAACCTTTTCAGGCGCCGTCAGCGCCTGAAGCGGCTTTTCGGCAAAATAGGGCCAGACATACATTTCGCTCGGCGTTCCGGCATTCACACGCGCATAACCGGCTGCCAGCAGATCTTCGATAATGGCCAGGATCTCGATCCCGTCATCGTCGCCGGAAAAACCCTTGAGGACGTCCACTGGGTCGGAATCTGACCCACTCAGTTGCAACTGCGTCTGGTTGGGGCCGGGATTCATCAACGGCTTCAGCTTGGAAACATCACCGGTCGCCGTTGCGTCGATGATCAGCTGGCGCATGCGCTTTACGGGTTCGGGAAGCTTGTCGAGGTCGAACTCGACCTCAACGGTGCCAGACTGCGACGAATCATCGGTCACCGCCTCATCGTCAGCGGGCGCAGAATTGATCAGCGGGTCGGGATCGGGAATGCCAAGCGCACCGTCATTCGGAAGCTCGTCTGCCGGCACATCCTCGGGCGGCAGAAGTTCGCCATTGGTTGCTCCGCGATCGTCCGCACCGGGGATGGATTTCAGTTGTGAAAGTGCAAAAACGCCGTTGCTCTGCGCGGCAAGCCCTGCCGTACAGATGATCGCCGCCAAAGTCGGGCGGAGAATGTATCGACGCAAGGCGGTAGCTCCGACGCGCATCGCTTTATATCCTGATAGTTACTGCAAGTTACGCTGAGGTGAGAATTCGCCGGCAACCATGCGTTCACGCAGCGACTCAAGCAAGGCTTCGGCACCTTCTTCGCCCAGCACGCGAATCGTTTCGCGCATCGCAAGAGCGATCGCCGCATCGGCGATGATTTCCGGCTCGATGCCGTCTGCCATGCCGTCGGCCCAGGCTTCATTCTGGTACTCAAGCGCGGCCTGCATCTTCTCGTGGACAATCATGTCATCGATTTCGTTGCGGCGCGGTTCCATATACTTATTCCTCGCATGCATGCAGTTCTTACTGAGCTCTTAACGACATTAGCAGCCTTTTCTTAAAACGACACGGGTGCCGATCAAAAGAGGTGAATTTATCGTTAATTTCCAAAGCGCGCTGCAATTTCGGTCGCCAGTGTTGCGCCTTCGATACGATATCTCCGCTCCACGTCAACCGCTGCCGGCGTACATTCGACGTGAATTGCCGCAAAAGACCGGTATCCGCGGTTAAATGCAGCCGTCAGAACGCTGCGCCGACCCGGCTCGTCGGCAGTCTCGGACTCCAGAAGGGACTGCATCGTCTCGCGCCATTCCGGTTCTTCTCCCTGATCGCAGAGATTGCGCAGATAATGCACGGTGCCCAGAATCTCGGCCAACCGCGCCAGTTGTGTGTCATAAGGCGTCGGTTTTTCGCCCGCAGTTGGCACATCGACGATGGCGTTATCCACAGCCAGTGCAGGCCATGGCGAAAACGCCAGGATCGCGAGAAGGGCAAGAATGCGGTCTGGTCTTGTCACTAAGATGCGCTCGTGAACGATAGCGCAGCACTTTGAGAGGCTGCAAACCCACATCATTTAACCGGCTTCCTGTTCGCGCGCCAGCGATTCGATGCATTCCAGTACACTTGGGGGAGCCGGGAGCTTTGCTGCATCCTCCAGGGGGAACCAGTCGGCCTCCAGAGCATCGTCTGCGGCCACGACGGCGCTGATGCCCTCAACATCCACCCTGAATACCGACAGAAGGAAATGGCTGGGAGGGCCATCGCCATCGCCTTCCGCTTTCAGGTCGTAAAAAGCATAGAGACGCGGATTGGTGGCGGTCACCCCAGTTTCCTCCTCAAGCTCTCGCAGTGCAGTCTCTTCCAGCGTTTCACCGGGCTCGGAGCGGCCGCCGGGGAATGCATAGAGATCGGCCGCAGGGGGATTGCGACGTCGTACCAGAAGAACCTGACCCGCGAAGACGGCGATGGCGGAGGCGGCTGTCTGTGGTGTGGGGTAAGAATGGGTCATCGGCTCCACTTCCTTTGCGACATCCGATCATAGAAGCAAAGGCGCATGCCTGTCAGCGTCTTTCGGCATATGGTCTGCTTGACCGTGAGCAGGCAGGGTGCGAAGAAAAATCATGTGCGGACGCTTTGCTCTCGATGCCACGGCTGAACAGGTGCTGGAATTCCTCAGCGTGATTCGCATCGAGGACTTCCCGCCGCGGTTCAATATAGCGCCAACGCAGCCCATCCTGATGGCTGTCGGTTCACCCAGGGGCGAGCCTGGCAGCAACCTGCCCAATCGCGAGGCCTTGCTGGTCCGTTGGGGTTTCCTTCCCGGCTGGGTGAAGTCGCCCGATGATTTTCCGCTGCTGATCAATGCGCGGGCGGAAACGGTCAATGAAAAGGCGTCGTTCAGGGCGGCCATGCGCCACAGGCGTGCACTTGTACCGGTGTCCGGATTCTACGAGTGGCGGCGCTACACCAAGGGTAGCAAGCAGAAGTCTCAAGCCTACTGGATACACCCGAAGAATGGCGGTCTTGTCGCCTTTGCAGGCCTGCATGAGACATGGGCCTCGGCCGATGGTTCCGAACTTGATACGGGCGCCATCATCACCTGCGCTGCCAACACGGCGATATCGAAAATTCACGATCGCATGCCGGTGGTCATCAAGCCTGAAGATTTTCCACGCTGGCTGGATTGCATGAATTACGAGCCACGCCAGGTGGCCGATCTCATGGTGCCGACCGACGATGATTTCTTCGAGGCCGTGCCGATCTCTGATCTGGTCAACAAGGTGTCCAACACCAGTCCGGAAATCCAGATCAGGGTGGAAATAGCAGAGCCTGATCCAGCACCCTCGGATAAATCTGCAGGGTCCGGTCAGATGTCGCTATTCTAGAGAGCTGCTTGTCAAACAAGACAAGAGAATTACTCTAACACGCTACATGTGCTGCATGATTTCATGTCGAACAATTGTCGATTTGAAAACTGCAGAAGACGCAGATACGTGGCTTCAGGCTGGCTGAGGCTTCGGTTTGCGCTTGAGCATCAGCGCTGCAGCAGCAACGGCTTTCAACCCGACAGGGCGGTATTGTGAAACGAGGTCCGATTTTTGCGGCGCTGGGGCCGGCTTCTTCGGCGACATGATATTTCCTTGCTTGCGCGTTCTGGTGTTCATCACTGTCCAGAATCTTTGCCTGAACATGACAAAAGCATGACAGAGACAGGCAAGGACGCAAATCACATTAAAACAACACAAACCATATTTCGCGACCGTCCCCGTATAACAAGCATCAGGTCAGTGATTGAAACTGGCGGTCATACGCCTCGGTCGAGGTCGTTTTCCTCGTGCTCGTTGGAGTCATCTTCGACCGTCAGCGTCCCATAACGGCGACGCCAGGCGCGCGCGCCGAAGGGCAGGGTGATGAGGTAGAGCAGAACTGTCAGGGACAGGACCTGCCAGGTAAAGCTCATCAGCAGCGCCACATACAAAACGACCGTCAGCATCAGCGGCAAAACGAAATCACGCCGGATGCCTTGCGTGGTGGACTTGCCCGACCAGACCGGAAGGCGGCTGACCAGAAGGAAGCCGATCAGCACGGTATAGGCCGAAGCGGCATAGGCGAAGGTTTCTGTGATCTGGACCCCAAGGAAACCGAGATAGACCGGCAAAAGCACCAGCAAGGCGCCTGCGGGCGCCGGCACGCCGACGAAATATTCGGACTGCCATTTGGCCTTCTGCTTGCTCTCGTCCATGACGTTGAAGCGGGCAAGGCGAAGACCGGCGGCAATGGCGTAGACCAATGCGGCGATCCAGCCGAGGGAACGGGCCTGATCGAGCAGGAACACGTAAAGCACCAGCGCCGGGGCCACACCGAAATTGACGATATCGGCCAGCGAGTCCATTTGCGCGCCGAATTTCGAGCTGGCCTTCATCATGCGCGCAATGCGCCCGTCAATGCCATCGAGAAAGGCAGCCGCGAGCACCATCATGACCGCCAGTTCGTAGCGATTTTCGAAGGCGAGGCGAATGCCGGTCAAGCCGGCGCAGATGGCCAGAACCGTAATGACATTGGGGATGATCAGGCGAAGCGGTATTTCGCGCAGACGAGGTCCACGCGCCGCATTGTTCTGTTCTTCCGGGTCAATGGTGGGAAGGTCTCTCTCTGGATGGGGCGCTTGCATATTCCTGGGCTTCCTCAAGGTCAGCCGCGACGGCTGACCACCGGTCCCTTTGGCGAGCCGAATTCGGCAAGCACGGTTTCACCGGCAATGGCGGTTTGTCCGATAGCAACCCGCGGCTCGGCACCGGCGGGAAGGAAAACATCCAGACGCGAACCGAAACGGATCAGGCCAAAGCGCTCGCCGGCATCCAGCGAATCGCTCGGATTGGCCCAGCAGACGATACGACGTGCCACGAGACCGGCAATCTGCACGACGCCGATATGGCCGTGGCTGGTGTCGATCACGAGGCCATTGCGCTCGTTGTCGGTGCTGGCCTTGTCGAGCTCGGCATTGAGGAAGCTGCCTTCCTGATAAGAGATGTTGACGATTCGGCCACGCATCGGTGCGCGGTTCACATGGCAGTTGAAGACATTCATGAACACAGAGATGCGCAGCATCGGTTCTGCGCCCAGATGCAGCTCTTCCGGCGGAATGCGCATCTGGATCGACGACACACGCCCGTCAGCCGGGCTGATCACCAGATCGTCATCCTGCGGCGTCACACGCTCCGGGTCACGGAAGAAATAAGCGCACCACAGTGTGAACACCATCCCGACCCAGAAGAGCGGCTCCCAGATCCATCCAAGCACCAGCGAGGCAACAAAAAAGATCGCCACAAAGGGATAACCTTCCTTGTGGACGGGCACGATGGTGTTACGCAGGCTGTCGAACAGGCTCATGGGCCTTTTGTCTCCACTCAAAAAACGATTGGAAGCTGACTACCGCGAAAGCCTGTCAGGAGCAATGGCGCATGGCAAAAGCCTGATCGCGCAGCCACAACATCTAAAGACATCCAGATAGCGTCCCTCATGCCTGATGTGGTGATTGGCCAACGGATTTCCAGAGGCAACGCTTGCTCGCCGCGCCCGTCAGTTCGCCGGCTGCTTGCGGATCACCACACCCTCGGCATCGCTTTCGCGCACCTGGCGCAAATGCTCTTCTGCTTCGGTGGCTTCACGCTGTCGATTCCACATCGAGGCATAAAGGCCATTCTGGTCGAGGAGATCGCGATGGGTTCCCCGTTCGGCAATCTGCCCGCCCTTCAGCACGATGATCTCGTCGGCATTGACCACCGTCGACAGTCTGTGGGCGATCACCAGCGTGGTACGGTTTTGCGATACAACGTCCAGTGCGGCCTGAATTTCCTGCTCGGTGGTGGTGTCGAGCGCCGATGTCGCCTCGTCGAGGATCAGGATCGGCGGCGCCTTCAAAACGGTACGCGCGATCGCCACACGCTGCTTTTCGCCGCCCGACAGCTTCAGTCCACGCTCGCCAACCATGGTCTTGAACCCTTGCGGCAGGTCGGCAATGAAATGCTTGATCTGCGCCACTTCGGCGGCCTGTTCGACATCCTCATCAGAGGCCGACGGCCTGCCATAGCGCACGTTGTAGGCAATGGAATCGTTAAACAGCACGGTGTCCTGCGGCACCATGCCGATGGCGGAACGCAGGCTCTTTTGCGTGATTTCGCGCACATCCTGGCCATCGATGGTAATCGCGCCCGACTGAACGTCGTAGAACCGGTAGAGGAGGCGGGAGATCGTCGACTTGCCGGCACCCGACGGTCCGACCACCGCAACGGTCTTGCCTGCCGGAACCTCGAACGAAATACCCTTGAGGATCGGTCGGTCGGGATCATAGGAAAAATGCACATCGTGGAATGCAATGGCACCCTGGTTGATCTGCAGCGGCTTGGCCCCTTCCTTGTCGGTGATCTCCGGCGCAACGTTCAGCAGATCGAACATCTGCTCGATATCCGTCAACCCCTGGCGGATTTCGCGATAGACGAAGCCGATAAAGTTGAGCGGCACCGAAAGCTGCAGCAGCATGGCGTTGACGAAGACGAAATCACCCACAGTCTGCTCGCCGCGCTGAACGGCAAGCGCCGACATGATCATCATCACCGTCATCCCCAGACCGAAGATGACGCCCTGGCCAAAGTTCAGCCAGCCAAGCGAGGTCCAGACCTGGGTCGCCGATTTCTCATAGCGCTCCATGGAATCGTCGAAGCGACGGGCTTCCATGTCTTCATTGCCGAAATATTTTACCGTCTCGAAGTTGAGAAGCGAATCGATCGCCTTGGTATTGGCCTCGGTATCGCTGTTGTTCATGGCGCGGCGGATGGAAATGCGCCAGTCGCTGGCCCGGATGGTGAACCAGATATAGGCAGCCACAGTCACAGCCGTGACCGCAAGATAGGAAAAACCGTAGCCCCACCAGAAGATGACAGCCGTCAGCAGAAATTCCAGCACGGTCGGGATCGAGTTCAGGATGGTAAAGCGGACAATCGTTTCGATACCCTTTGTGCCGCGCTCGATGATGCGCGAAAGCCCGCCGGTCTTGCGCTCCAGATGAAAGCGCAGCGACAGCTGATGCATATGGACGAAGGTCAGATTGGCGAGCCGGCGCACGGCATATTGCCCGACACTGGCAAAAAGGGCGTCTCGGAGCTGGTTCAGCCCCCACTGGGCGATCTTGGCGACGTTATAGCCGGCCACAAGCGCCACGGCAGACAAGAGGAACAGCGGCAGGATGCCCGTCGCATCCATCTTGCCATCCAATGCATCGGTCGCCCATTTGAAGAAATAGGGCACCAGCATCAACACGGCCTTGGCGAACACCAGAAACACGGAGGCCCACACAACGCGCATCTTCAGATCGAAGCGTTCCGCCGGCCACATGAAGGGCCAGAGGTTCAACAGTGTCCGCAATGGATTGCTGTCGTCCGCAGATACGGTTTTCTTGGTGTCGGCCATGGTCTTCCGCCCCCGGGTAACCTGTATTTCAAGATGAAAAGCGGCGGTCCTTGAGGAACCGCCGCCGCTCAGCAGATAGGGCCATGGTTATGCGAATGCAATGGCAGGCCGGCAAACTAGGGTATTTGAGGCCGGTTAGTTGCCCGGTTTTTCCCCGCGCAGACGACGGCGATGGATATCTTCGGCCTCATTTTCCGGCAAAGCACTGTCCGGGATCGTGAAGATCTGTCCCGGTTCGATCAGGTCGGGATTGAGGATCTGCCCCTCATTGGCCAGATAGATCGTCGTATAGCGAACGCCCTGACCGTAGATGCGTCGCGAGATCTGCCAGAGCGTATCGCCGCGACGAATGATCACGCTGTTGGCGCTCTTGGTCAGAGGGGCTTGCTCGATGGTCGCCGGTTCGCCGGCTGCGGTCTGCACCTGCGCCCCCGAGGCAGCGTCTGTTCCCGACGCGATGGCCGCAGGGGCCTGTGTCGGTGTCGGAGCAGCGTTCAGTACCTCATCGATCAACTTTGCCAGATCGGGAAGGGCAGCGCCAACCGCCGCCACATCTTGCGGCAGTGCCTGAAGCGTGTCCAATGCCTTGCCTGCAGCCTTGGCCGTCTTGGCGATATTCGCCGCAATCTGTTCGCCGGCATTGGTGGATGGGCGGAACTCGCTTAAGGACTTCAGCGAGAAGGAGGTCGCAGACCGGGCAGCGGCCAGCGCTTCCATGGTCGGCTGCTTGCCGTCGACATAGAGCGAGCGAAGTATGGCAAAGGACTTGGACAGCGCGTCACGCTGCTTCTCGAAGGCGCCTTCTTCCAGAGGAACCAGCGCGTCCGGCTGGCCGCTTTCAGCGTCGGGTGCCTTGGCAACCACGGAGACCTGAGAGCCTTCAGGCCGTTCGAACGGCACGGAGGCGCGCACGATTACATTGCCGTTTTCGTCGATCAGATCGACCCGGATCGTGTGAGAGCCAACTGAAAGCGACATCTTGCCTTCGACCACGAAATTGCCGCCGGCATCGGCGCTGGCATCGCCAACGAACGTCTCGTCGGCATAAGCGCGCACTGTGCCACCCTTTTTCGTCGCACCGGCAATGAAGATTTTCTCGTCTTCAATTTCGACTGCGGTGACGCGGATCGCCTGACCATCGCCGGATGACGCAAATGCCGGCTCCGTCGTGGTGGTGGACGGTGGCAGTTCGGCTGTTTCGGCCGGTTCGGCAGTGGCTGCCGTTTCGGCTGGCGCAGGAGCCTCCGTTGACTGCTCGGCAACACGAGGCTGCTTGGTCGATTCAGCCACCTGGTCCGGCATTGTCAGAACCTTGCTCGCTTGCCCGGGCGTTGTGATCATGGCCAGAAGATTTCCGCTGGCATCCTTGGGGACGGAAACCGTCGCCACCTGTTTTGAGGTCACGACCTTGCCGTCCTTGGTCGTTGCACGCAGGGAAAGCGCGTAATCGCCAGGTGGCAGCGGGTTTTCGGTCACGGCGACGAAATCGCCGCTTTCACCGGCCTTGTCGGTGGCAATCACCGTGTCGCCGTCAACGACGTCGACCTGGCTGTCAGGAAGCGAGCGACCGGCAATGACGGTTGACCCATCGGGTTCGACCCGCAACACATCGAATTCGGGAAATACCTCTGCGCTGACAGCAGGGGCTTGATCCGCTGACGCAGAAGAGCCTTCGCTGGCCGGCACGTCGACGTCCATGCCGTCGAGAGCCTTCTCGATCAATCCGATAAGCGGCGCTGCAGCCTCAGGTTCGCTGGGCAGGGCCTTCAAAACGGAGAGCGCCTTTTGCGCACCGGCGCGTGTGGCGGTCATGGCGGCGCCGGCTGTCTTTTCAATATCGTCGGGAATGTTGATCGCGGCCAAGGCCGAGACGGAGGTTTCTGCAACGGCTCTGGCACCGGCATAGGCATCAGCTGTCGGGATTTGTGAATCGGCAAACAGCGAAGCCAGCCCCTTCACCGCATTGCTGGCTTCCTCCTTCAGGCGTGACATCTTTTCCGTCGCTTCGGTCACGGCACTGGTGACGGGGGCAGTATCAGCAGATTTCGATGGGGTCTGCTCGCTGCCGCTCGGTTGGGGATCCTCGGTAATTCGCGGCAACACGAAAAACACCATCAGTATGGTTGCAAAGCCAAGAACCAGTAGAGCCAGCCAGCCGGCGCGGTTTTTCATCATCAAGCCTCTCCAGACGCGCGGTTGCCAATTCCTACAACCGAGGGCCGATATTCCCCTTTTTTCTTGCTAGCGTTATCTATCTCGATGCACAAGCGTTGCAGCGTGCAAAGGCTTGTGCCTTTAAGCCTTTTCCGCCAATTTTATGGGCCTCGCCGTACCATCTGCCTCTTTTGTTGAAATGACTGGAAAATCTGTGCCAAATCGATCTATTTGCGTCTATTGCGGTTCTCAGCCGGGGCGCGGTGACATCTATATGAATGCCGGCCGCGCGCTTGGTCGGGCGATTGCTGAAAACGGTTTCCGCCTCGTCTATGGCGGTGGAACCAAGGGCATCATGGGCGCTGTCGCAAGCGGTGTTCTGTCCGCCGGCGGCAATGTCACCGGCATCATACCCGAATTTCTGGTCGACATGGAAGCCACGCGCCATTCGCTGGGGCAACTCGACGAACTGATTGTCACCAAGGACATGCATGAGCGCAAACATGCCATGTTCGAGCGCGCCGATGCCTTTGTCACGCTACCAGGCGGTATTGGCACGCTGGAAGAGATTGTCGAGATCATGACCTGGGCGCAGCTTGGACGTCACGGCAAGCCGATGGTCTTTGCCAATGTCGGCGGGTTCTGGGATCCGATGCTGGAACTCATTCGTCACATGCAAGAGCAGGGCTTTATCCACACAGCCCATCTGGTCCAGCCGCTGGTGATCGATCAGGTGGGGGATATCGTTCCGCAGATCATGGAGAAATGGCAGCAGATGAGTGACCCGTCCGGCGCCGAAGAGGTCATCTCAAAACTCTGAACTCTGAACTCTGAACTCTGGGCCTGATGCGCCTAGCTGCCGAAATAGTTGAAATACGCCCAGGCAAGAACGAAGGCCGCAATGACGCCGAGCGCGACCAGCAGCTTTTTCAGGCCTGGCCGTGGCGGCTTCGGCTCTTTGGGCTTCGGGGGGCGCTTGAATTCCACGACATTGGACACGTGTTTGGCTCCGATATATTCACTGGCTCCGGGACGCATCCCTGAGCTTTTGTCATGATGCTATTCGACACCGTCTACCCGATATCAGTCAACGATGAACAAAACGGCACCAACTTGCGTCGATGAGCGATGCGGTTCTGCATTGTCTGCGACCTGATAGCTCATACCAGGCCTGAGCACGAAGATGCGGCCATCTTCCAGCTCGGTCGTCAGTTCGCCGGAGACGCAAAACAGCACATGGCCTTTGACGCACCAGTGGTCGGCCAGATAACCCGGCGTGTATTCGACCATGCGAACGCGGATATCGCCGAACTGGCGTGTCCGCCAGCGCGCGGCCCCGGTTTCGCCGGGATGGTCTGTCGCTTCGACTGTGCTCCAGTCTGTGGTGCCGAAGGGAATATCCGTCATCTTCATGTGCGATAACCTCGCTCTGAAATCACAAGGGTGGCGTTGTGGGCGGACGTTTGCGGTAGGCCGTCAGCAACGGCCAGGAATAAACGACCAGCGCTGCCCAGATCAGCGGGAAGGCGATGGCGCGGGCCGTGCCGAACGGTTCGTGGAATATGAAGACGGCGACCAGAAAGATCATGGTCGGCGCAATATATTGCATGATCCCGATGGTCGATAGCCGCAAGAGCTTGGCCCCGTTGGCATAAAGGATCAAGGGGACTGCGGTGACGAGACCGCTCGCCATCAAGAGCAGCGTGTCGGTGCGATCGGACGCCAGGAAATGCCCCTGACCGGTGATTGCCAGATAGATGAGATATCCAAGCGCAAATGGTGCGAGCAGCAAGACTTCCAGCAGGAAGCCTTGATTGGGCCCGATCGGCAGTGTCTTGCGGAAGAAGGCGTAAAATCCCCAGGTCACCGTAAGGCTGAGTGCCACCCAGGGCAGACTGCCGGTCTCGAATGCCAATATGGCAACAGCGATGGCGGCAAGAACAATGGCTGCAATTTGGGTTTTCAGCAATTTTTCCTTCAGCAGCAGCGAACCGAGCATGATCGAAAACAGCGGATTGATGAAATAGCCAAGGGCGGTGTCGAGCGCGCGCCCGGCACCGATGGCCCAGACATAGATGCCCCAGTTGACGCTGATGAGAGCCGCTGTCAGCGCTGCCATGGCCAGCATGCGCGGGGAACGCAGCGCAATTTTGAGATCGCCGGTCCGGCGCAGCAGAATGAGGATGATACCAGCCACTGGCACAGACCAGAGCACGCGATGCGATATCACTTCCGCTGGCGATATATGTGCCACCGCCTTCATGTAGAGAGGCAGGAAGCCCCACAGGAGATAGGCCGAAAGCGCAAACATGAACCCGCGCCCGCTATCTTCATTCTTCGGCACTTCAACCGTCGTGTTCGTCGCCATGGTGTTATCCGCCCAACTGCTTTTTTCAACGCGGTAGCGGAACCTGCATGAATGAGCAAATTCATTTACTTGAACTATCCGGGACTGCAACCCGTCACCAGACACAGCCTTTTAAGGAGGTACCGGAGGGCCGGTCAGCTAAGCTGCTCACCTTCGCTCACATAGTTATGTCAGTCTGACCGTTCTTTGACCCGCCAGGGCGGATCGATACGATTTTCGCCGGCGAAATAGAGTAAAACGCGATTGCCGCCGGGGTCGAAAATCTCAGCTTCCCGCCACAGCCAGGACTGATCCTGAGGGCCGGTCGTGAAGCTCAGGCCTCTGGCCTTCAGGCGAGCGACCTCGGCGTCGAGATCATCGCATTCGAAATAGACCGTGGTGCCGCCGCCACTTGCCTCGCCCTGATGCAGCGAAAATGTACTGTCGCCATCGGGGCAGAGGAAACGCACATAGTGCGGCCGCGAATCGACGATGGGCTGAAGGCCGAGCGCTGTGTAAAAATCCCAGCCGGCATCGAGATCGGGCAGGGTGACAGTGACCTGGTTGAGCCGCATGGCTTACTCCGCAGCAATTCTGCCCGCCAGCGCGCGGTTCTTCATCAGCTTGTAGACGATCGAATCCATCAGGGCCTGGAAAGACGCGTCGATGATGTTTTCGGAGACGCCGACTGTCCACCAGCGCTGGCCGTCGCCATCGGCGGATTCGATCAGAACGCGGGTGATCGCCTCGGTGCCGCCATTGAGGATACGCACCTTGAAATCCACCAGTTCCAGATCGTCGATTTCATGCTGGTATTTGCCCAGATCCTTTCGAAGCGCCAGGTCGAGCGCGTTGACGGGGCCGTCGCCTTCCGCAACCGACATGATCTTTTGCCCGTCGACCACGAGCCGCACCACGGCTTCCGAGACTGTCTTCAGGTCGCCATTGGCATCGAAGCGTCGCTCCACCATCACCCGGAAACCGTCAATGCCAAAGAAGTCAGGAACCGTGCCCAGCGTGCGGCGTGCCAGCAGTTCGAAACTCGCATCGGCACCCTCATAGGCATAGCCGGTCGCTTCGCGCTCCTTGACGATCGAGATCAGCGTATCGAGACGGGGATCGTCCTTGGCGACATCGATCTTGCGGCGCTTGAGCTCGTTGATGAAATTGGCCTTGCCCCCTTGGTCCGACACCATGACCTTGCGGAAATTGCCAATAGTTTCCGGCGGCACATGTTCGTAGGTCTTCGGGTCCTTCAGCAGCGCGGATGCATGAATGCCGGCCTTGGTCGCAAAGGCTGACGCACCGACATAGGGCGCCTGATGGTCCGGCGAGCGGTTGAGAAGTTCGTCGAAGGCGTGGCTGAGACTGGTAAGCTCCAGCAGCTTCTCGCGGTCGATCGAGGTCTTAAAGCGCGCCGCATAGGTATCCTTCAGCATCAGCGTCGGGATAAGCGTAATGAGATTGGCATTGCCACAACGCTCGCCGATGCCGTTGAGCGTACCCTGTACCTGCCGCACCCCGGCCTCGATGGCGGCCAACGAATTGGCAACGGCCTGTCCGGTATCGTTGTGGGCATGGATGCCAAGCGCCGACCCCGGAACGCCGGCTGCGATCAGGGCCGAAACGGTGTCGCGGATTTCCGAAGGTTGTGTGCCGCCATTGGTATCGCACAGCACCACCCAGCGCGCGCCGGCGTCATAGGCAGTCCTGGCGCAGGCCAGCGCATAATTTGGATTGGCCTTGTATCCGTCGAAGAAGTGTTCGCAATCGACCAACGTCTCCTTGCCGGCCGCGACGGCCGCTTTCACGCTGTCGTGGATTGATTGCAGGTTTTCCTCATTGGTGCAGCCCAGTGCGACCTTCACATGATAGTCCCAACTCTTGGCCACGTAACAGATCGCATCCGATTGCGACTGGATGATCTGGTTCAGCCCCGGATCGTTGGAGATCGACACGCCTGCGCGCTTGGTCATGCCAAAGGCGACAAAGGAGGCGCGTAACGTGCGCTTCTTGGAAAAGAAAGCGGTATCGGTGGGGTTGGCTCCCGGATAGCCACCCTCGACATAATCGATGCCGAAATTGTCGAGCATGGTCGCAATCGCGATCTTGTCTTCCAGCGAAAAGTCGATTCCCGGCGTCTGCTGCCCGTCGCGCAGGGTGGTATCGAAGAAAAAGATCTTTTCACGAGTCATGGATGGCGCCTCCCGGGCAGTCTTGTCGTTGTATGTTTGTCAAAGTCACCCTCTGGCCTGACGGCCGTCTCCCCCGCACGCGCGGAGAGACCGAGCCTCTGACCGTCGAGGCACCCAGATTGCTTCGCGCTTTGATCATCTGGAGCGGGCGAAAGATGGCTGGGTGCGGGCCCGGCAAGACGCAGTCGCCCAGCTGTCTGCTCCCTTGTGGGGGAGATGCCTGGCCGGGCAGAAGGGACATCTTGCATCCACGTCATCTCAAGGCTTCCCCGCAAATCGGTCCGTCGCCTGGATCAGCTGGTCGAGGATACCCGGTTCCGTAAACGCATGGCCAGCACCTTCGATAATGTGGAATTCGGCGCGCGGCCAGGCCTTGGCAAGATCCCACGCATAGCGCAGCGGGCAGGGCATATCGTAGCGTCCATGCACGATGACGCCGGGAATGTCCTTCAGCTTATAAGCATCGCGGATCAGCTGGCCTTCCTCAAGCCAGCCGGCATTCATGAAGAAGTGGTTTTCGATGCGGGCAAAGGCGAGCGCAAATTCCGCCTCGCCAAAATTTTCGGTGCGGTCGGGATCGGGCAGGAGCGAGATCGTCGCCCCTTCCCACTGGCTCCAGGCGCGGGCACATTCGAGCTGGGTCTCGCGGTCCTCTTCGGTCAGGCGCCTGTGATAGGCTGCCATCATGTTTGAGCGTTCCGCTTCCGGAATGGGGGCGACGAACTGCTCCCAGCGATCCGGAAACATCTCGGAGACACCGAACTGGTAGTACCAGGCCAGCTCCGCCTTTGTCAGCGTATAGACGCCGCGCAACACGAGTTCGGACACGCGATCCGGATGGGTTTCCGCATAGGCAAGCGCCAGCGTGGAGCCCCAGGAGCCGCCGAACACCAGCCATTTGTCCGCGCCGATCATCGCGCGCAGCTTTTCGATGTCGGACACCAGGTGCCAGGTGGTGTTTGCCTCAAGCGAGGCATGCGGCGTCGACCTGCCGCAGCCGCGCTGGTCAAACAAAATGACGTCGTAAAGTGCAGGATCGAAGAGGCGTCGATGAATGGGGCCAATGGTGCCGCCCGGACCGCCATGAAGAAAGACGGCAGGCTTTGCGCCCCTCGTGCCCACCCGTTCGAAATAGACGCGATGACCGTCGCCAACTTCGAGAAAGCCGGTCTCGAATGGTTCGATCTCGGGATAGAAGCTGTGCAGTTCGCCCGATGCCAGCTCGGTCATTGGTAACTCCGCTGCAAGCTGCGCACTTCGATCTGCCGCACGATGAAACTCGACAAGATGGCGACCATGAACATCAACGGAATCCCGAGTTCGAGGAACTCCTCGAGGAATTCGGCTTCCACGGCGGTATGATGGGTGATGTCGATGCCAAGTGGCAGAAGCTTGCGGTGCAGCCCGTCGACCGATTTCGAAACCACGGCAAAGCCGATGCTGCCGACCGTGGCCCAGGCCCAGAGTGTTGGCTGGCGCAGTCCACGGATGAAGGTCGGTCCATTGATGCGGATGAGGCGCACGGCCATGGTAACGGTAAAGGCTATCGCGATCACACCGAGCAGACGTTCCATCATCGGCGCCTGGGTCGTCAGATAGAGGTCGCTTTTCAAGAGCCCGACACTGGTAATTTTCTTGTCGAGATCCAGCTCGCGGCCCATCATCATCACCATGACAGTCGGGATTTGCCACGAGGTCTTCCATTCGGCACCGGTGCGGGTCCAGAGCCAAAGCACTGCGGCATAACCGTAAAGCAGCGCGGTCGCCATTTCGATGCCGCCGGATTCCCGGATGAGCGACTGGTCCGCATCTTTCGTCGCCAGATCGATGACTACCAGAAGAATTGCGCCTGTCACGCCGAACAGCATGAACAGCCAAGGGTGGTCGTCTACGAGTTTGGTATCGCTATGTTTCATGATAAAAATCTCCATCTCTGAAATTAGTCGGGCCAGACATCGGTATCGTGGTCGGGATGCTGGTAACTCTCGATGGTTTGAAAAAATGCCTCTGCGTCGGCGTCCTGAAGATAAGGCTTGGTGAAAAGACTGTCGATCCATGGCAGACCTTTGTCATGGTTGACCTGAATTTGTGGCTCGTGAAGTTCCGGATGATCGAGCGTGCCGATCGCGAGTTCAAGGCCGCCTGGATGCTGATAGGTGAGGGGCGTGCCACATTTCGCGCAAAAGCCGCGCTTCACCTTTGCGGACGATCGAAACAGCGTCGGCTGCCCGCGTGTCCAGGTGAGATGCGCCAGATCGGCAGAGATGAAGGCACCGAAAAAGCTGCCGAACTGTTTCTGGCACATGCGGCAATGGCAGATCGACGGGCGCCCGAGCTTTGTGGCCTTGAAACGCACGGCACCGCATTGGCAACCGCCGGAAAACGCACCTTCTGTCATACGCCTTGCTCCTTGGGGCGCCAATGATCTGGCTCGACGGCAGGGTGAACATCGAAGCTTGTGGTATCGGTATCAGGATGCTGGAAGGTGACGATCTCGGTCAGAAACGGCGCGTTTTCGACGTCATCCAGCGTGGTGTGTTCCGGCAGGTCATGCAGGTGCTCGACAAAGCCGATCTTGGCTTCCACCCCATACTGCACCACCGGTGGCAGCGCCGAGGGATCGTCGAAGGCACCGGCCGCAAGCGCGATCCCGTCGGGCGCTTCATAGGTCAGCGGCGTGCCGCAATTTGCACAAAAGCCGCGCATGGCGAAGTTGGAGGAGGGGAAGCGCTTCGGCGCACCCCGAGTCCATTCGACCGTTCCGTCCTTGACGTCGACGAGCGGCGCGTAATAGGCACCGAATGCCTTCTGGCACATGCGACAATGGCAGATCGAGGCGGTCAACTTGCCTCTCGCCTTGAACCGCACCGCGCCGCACTGGCAGCCGCCGGAATAGGATGAAGCGCTCACTGGGTTTCCTCCTCGGGCCATGTCTCCGTGTCATGGTCAGGATGTTGATGGACGGCTTGAGCAACCTCTCGAAGCCAGGCTTGCTCTTCTTCCGAGTCCGGTTGATGCGCGATCCCGTCCAGTTCGCCGAACCACGGCATCTTGGCGTCCGTGCCGCATTGCATGCGTGGCATGACGCTCGCCGGCTCATCCAGCGAGCCCAGGACGATATTGATGTGGTCGCTATTGCCGTCGAAGAACAACGGCGTTCCACATTTTTCGCAAAAGCCCCGGCGCACCTTGTCGGAGGACTGGAACCAGCTAGGCTCGCCGCGCGTGATCCAGAAATTCTCCCAGGCGGCATTTCCGAGCGGCATGAAATAATTGCCCGCCGCCTTCTGGCACATGCGGCAATGGCATAGATGCGCATTGCGGATACCGCCCTCGGCCCGATAGCGCACCGCCCCGCACTGGCAACCTCCGGAATGGGCTGTCATCCTGCATCCTCCAACCAGTTTTCGATCCTGAATTCAGGGACCGCCGAAAATTCGCGGACATTGGCTGTAACCAAGGTCATGCCGAGCGAGCGTGCATGGGCGGCCACGAAGAGATCGGTCGTGCCAATCGGCTTTCCCTGTTTCTCACGCAAGTTGCGTATCTCGGCAAAATGATGGCTCGCCTCCGCCTCGTAAGGGAGTATCTGAATGCGCGTGAGAAATTCCTCGACAATCGCATGCAGTCGCGCCGAGCCTCGCTTCAGGCCACCGACGCGCAATTCGGAGGCGACGATCGAACTGACGCACAGTGCATCGTCCCCCAGATCAAACCACCGCTTGCCAGTCTCACCAACCGGGTTGCGCATGGCGTCAGAGACGATGTCGGTATCCAGCATGTAGCGAGGCGATGTCATAGGACGATGTCTCGCGGCGCCGGTTCACGCAGGTCAAAGTCGACATCCATATCATCGTGGTCCAGCGACGGCTGCGTGCGCAGCCACTCGCTAAAGCTCTGTCTGGCAGCATTCACCGGCTCAAGGGTAATTTTATTGCCCTCCTTGCGCATGATCACCGCGTCGCCCGGGAAATCGAATGCAACAGGAATGCCAACGGCGCGATTGCGACCGTTCTTGAAGATCCTAACCTGTCTTTCCATGTCATTTCGACCTCTCTCAAGCGCAGGCATATGTCTCAACATATGCCTTGCTGCCAGCTCCCACAATTCACCGCTTCACCTCCCAGCTTGTCACCCGCTCGCCGGTCTCCTTGTCCTTGCCATCCTTCAACTGGATACCCTTGGCGGCGAGGTCGTCGCGCAGCTTGTCGGCTTCGGCGAAGTTCTTCGACTTCAGCATTTCAAGCCGCATATCGACCAGGGCCTGGACCGCACGTGTCAGGTCGTCGCTGATATCGGACTTCTTCGGCGCAACGCCAAGCAGTTCGGCGCTGGCGACGAAACGCGCCAGTCTGGATGGATCGGCATTGGCAGCGGATGCCAGTGCATGCAGCGCATGAATGGCCGCGACGGTGTTCAGATCGTCAGCCAGAGCAGCCATGACGGATGGGTCGGGGCTGGCATCTCCGCCATCTCCGGCAGGCCATTTGGCGAGCAGCCTTTCAGCTTCCTCCAGCCGCTTCACCGAAAAGTCGATCGGTTCGCGGTAATGCGTCATCAACATGGCGAGCCGCAGGACCTCGCCCGGCCATTTGCGTCCGCCAAAGGTGTCCGTTTCCAGAAGGTCGTGGATGGTGACGAAGTTGCCATCCGACTTCGACATCTTGCGGCCTTCGACCTGCACGAAGCCGTTATGCATCCACACATTGGCCATGACATGGGTGCCGTGGGCGCAACGCGACTGGGCGATCTCGTTTTCGTGGTGCGGGAAGATCAGGTCGAGCCCGCCACCGTGAATATCGAATTCCTCACCGAGATAACGGCCGGACATGGCAGAGCATTCGATATGCCAGCCGGGGCGACCATGGATAGCGGTTTTCTCGCCATCGAGGACGAAGTCGCCGGCCCAGCCGGGCTGGTCGGCAGCCGATTCCTTCCACAGCACAAAGTCTGCAGGGTTCTTCTTGTGCGCTTCAACCGCAACGCGCGCACCCGCCTGCTGGTCCTCCAGCTTGCGCTTCGAAAGCTGTCCGTAATCGGCCATGGATCCGGTTGCAAACAGCACTTCCTTGCCCTCTGTGCCTTCGGCCACATAGGCATGGCCCTTGTCCAGCAATTGCTGGATGATGGCGACCATCTGCGCGATGTTGTCGGTCGCGCGCGGCTCTATGCTGGGCGGCAATGCGCCCAGGGCGGCGACATCGGAGTGAAACTGATCGGCCGTCTTTTGCGTGACTTTGGCGATGGCCTCGTTGAGCGGCAGATCGGGAAAATCGCGCAGCGCCCGCGCGTTGATCTTGTCGTCGACATCGGTGATGTTGCGGGCATAGGTCACGTGGTCAGCGCCATAGAGATGGCGCAGCAGCCGGAACAGCACATCGAACACGATCACCGGGCGGGCATTGCCGATATGGGCAAAGTCGTAGACGGTCGGACCGCAGACATACATGCGCACGTTATCAGCATCGATCGGTTCAAAGTCGATCTTGTCGCGCGTCAGTGTATTGTAAAGCTTCAGGCCCGTGGCCATGCGTTTCTCCCATAATAACAGTCTTGCCGGCTGGACCGGGTCGCTTGTCATCTGGGACTTGTTCAGGAGACGAAAACGGCCAGGCCAGCGGATGCGCTAGCGAATAATAATCCGGCAAATGCAGATCGTCGTTTTCATGGTCACGGTTATGGCGCGGGCCGGGGAATTGGTCAAGGGGCGTGCCTGCGCTCCGTTGTCTTTTGACATATGTGAGCAATGCTCACGTAACGTAAAGCTTTTTAAAGACCATGTGCCCTAGCGTGTTGTAACGCCCCCGAGACGAGTTGTCCGCTATGAATGATCTGTTGCATCTGCCGACCCTGCTGGTGTTGTTTGCCGCGACGATTCTAATGGCCGGTATTCTTCTCATCAGGGCGTCGATCAGAAAGCCTGCAAGCCCGGTGGTCAAGGTCCTGATCGCGGCGGCACTGACGGGATCCGCCGGAAGTCTCATCCATGGTATGCGCGGCAGCCTGCCGCTTTGGTTCGAAACCTCCGTCGGTCTCACCTTGGTCAATCTGGGAGCCGGATTGTTCTGGCTCGGCGTCGTCCTGTTCCATGGGCGAAGAGCTCATTTTCTGTATGCCATTCTTGGTGCCATTCTCTGGTTTGCCTATTCGCTTGTACCGGCTGTTCATGCATCGGTAGTTTTGCGCAGCATCGCAGTCTCCCTGGTTCTCGGTACCTATGCGACGCTGTCCGGTTGGGAAATCAAAAGAGCGGCCGCCGATGAACCTCTTCCGTCCCGCATGATTGTCGCAAGCGTGAACATCGCCCGTGGCCTGGGCTGGTTTATGATCATCCCCCTGACATTCCTGCTTGGGCCGAGCTATCTGCCGGATGGGAGCCATGCCGGATGGTTTGCCCTGTTGACCCTCTGTATGACGCTGGTGGGGATTGTCTGCCTTGTCGGCTTGCTGGTGCTGTACAAGGAACGCGATGGCCGCATTTTCGAGCTGGCTTCGGAGCGCGATTCCCTGACAAACATCCGCAATCGCCGCTCGTTTGTGAAGCATGCGCAGGACCTCCTGTCGGATACGGCATGCCAGGAGTGTCTGTTGCTGCTCGATATTGATGACTTCAAGACGATCAACGACACCCATGGCCATGCAGCCGGCGATCAGGTGTTGATAGCCGTTGCGCGGTTGCTCCAGAGCAAACTCTCGCCGCAGTGGAATTTTGCCCGTATTGGCGGCGAGGAATTCGCATGCCTCATTCCCGGTCAGAGCCTGGAACATGCGCTCGCGACCGCCGAAGCCTTACGTCAATCCATTGAAGAGATGGTGACGCCATTTCAGGGTAAAGCGCTCAAAGTCACCACGAGCATCGGCATTGCCCGGCGCAGTAATGTCGACCAAGGGCTCGACGATTTGCTGGCGGCGGCCGATCGAGGTCTTTATGCTGCCAAGGATGCCGGGCGAAATTGCGTTCGACTGGCACCTGTCGTCACGGTTTTCAGCGGCGATAATGGTGCGATGCCCAGTCGTCAGATAGCGTCGGCTTCCGCTTGAAGCCTCGCCAATATAAGGGCAGCAGTCTTCACCTCTTCGAATTCAGTGCGAGACCGTCGACGAGAACACGTTGATGACGACAATGCCGGCAATGATCAATGCAAGCCCGATAATGGCGGCAAGATCCAGCCCCTGGCGAAAGACAAACCAGCCAACGGCAGACACAAGAACGATGCCGAAGCCGCTCCACAAGGCATAGGCGATGCCGACAGGCAGCGTGCGCAACGCAATAGACAGCATGTAGAACGCGGCTCCATAGCACAAAAGGCTCATCACAGATGGCCATAGCCGTGTGAACTGCTGGGTCTGCTGCAAAAGGCTGGTGCCGGCGACTTCGAAAGCAACTGCGATCGCGAGAGAGCCGTAGGTGACATAGACAGGGTTCATGATAGGCGCTCTCGGGTCATGGCGTTCAGTTGTTCAGTCATGGCGCGCACCTCGTTTGGCGCAGCGGCCGTGCCGGTAATGGTATCGAGCCAGAGCCCGTCTGCCGCAGCGCGGGCAATCCTGAGAGTAAGGTTCGCACTCTCGCCATGGTCGGAAAGCTTGCCGCCAATCCACTGCGCCCAGCTCTGGCGAAGATCGGCATCGGCAAGCGTAGACACGTAAAGTGCGGCCCAAAGCGGTTCGCTTCCAGCTTTTCCCTCTGCCAGAACGGCTGCAATATAGGCGCGGCTGAACCGTCCGTAAGGGGCGTGGTCCGCGTCCATGCGCTCGTTGAGATCAAGGTCGAAACGCTCGATGAGATCGTCGAAAACGGCACGGATCAGCACTGCCTTGCTGGGATAGTGGTGGAAGAAGGCCCCCTTGGTCACGCCGGCCTCCAGGCACACTGCATCGACTGTCACGTCTGCAATGCCACGATGCGTGGCAATTCTCGCTGCCGCATCCAGCAGCATGCGCCGCACCTTTTCAGGCTGTTTCTTTCTCTGAATGGCTTTCATAACTAAACATACCAACTAAAAGGTATGTTTCAAGGGCGTATCGACTATTTACTGACAATTCTCGGATTTTTACGCGCTTTTGAATGTCACGGTCCATGCCGCGATTGCCCGGCCATATCTCGGGAGAGGGCTTCGCGCTTTATGTCGCCCGAACATCGACCTTGCCTCTTCAGGTCGGGCTGGTTCACGGAACCCCGTCAACCAATGTCGATGGCCAAATCTGGAAAATTGCGCGCTTCAGTGAAGCTCCCGCTCTGCCGCGATCATTGTGTCGATCATCAGCTGCCGGGTCTGGTCGGCGGGAACGGCCGAAAGGACCAGCCGCAAGGCCTCCAAGGCCGCGGCCTCGCCATGCTCCATTTCGAGGCGCACAACGGTCGCCACGATCAGATTGGCTGAAGCGGCGGCAGCTTCCCTCTGTATCTCGGTCAGTTCGCCATTGCCGGGATCAGTGCGCGTCTCTTCCGCATGAGACAGAAGATGCACGGTGTCCTGCGTCATTGAATTGAAAGAATCTGTCAGAACACGCTCCATCGCAATATGACAAAATTGTTACGATGAGAAAGCTGACAATTAGCTGACGGTCAGATGACAAACGCGATCTGCTGCGCAGCATGCACAGCCAATTCGACGCTGCCGCGCCGGTGCCAAGGCGTGAACGCGGCGTGTCTAGCTGTGAGCTTTCAGGAGGTTGTCCATTCGGAGCGGATTTAGGAGACTGGAGTTACCACACCTCAGACCTCCAGGATCGCTCCGAATGAACATCCACAAGAATGCCCGACTGACGCCGCTCCGTCGAGAAGAAATGGCTGCCGCTGTTCTTGGCGGCAGGCTGTCGAAAGCGCAGGCCGCGCGGGTCTATCGTGTTTCACCGAAAATCGTTTCTCGCTGGACGGAACGCTTCAAGGCATCGGGCCTGGCGGCAATGATGGATCGTTCGTCGCGTCCTGCCAGTAGCCCGCGACAGACGGACGGAAGTGTTGTCGAACGTATCCTCTATCTTCGTAGACAACGTCTGACCGGCAAGCACATCGCCATGGAAACCGGCGTGTCTCCTGCTACCGTCAGCCGCGTTCTCAGGCGGGCTGGTCTATCCCGGATGAAGGATATCGATCCAGCCGAACCTGTGGTCCGCTACGAATATGCCGAACCGGGCGGCCTGATCCATCTCGACATCAAGCGCCTTGGCCGTTTCGATCGTGTCGGCCACAGGATCACAGGCGACAGGACCAAGCAGAGCAACTCGCGCGGTGTCGGCTGGGAATATGTCCATGTCTGCATCGACGATGCCTCGCGCATCGCTTTCACAGACATCTTCCCGGATGAAAAAGCCGTCAGCGCCATCGCCTTCCTCAAAGCTGCCGTTGCCTATTATGAAAGTCTTGGCGTCACGGTCACGCGCGTGATGACCGACAACGGGTCCTGCTATGTCGCCAAGGAGTTTGCCAAGGCCTGCAAGGCGCTTGGCCTGAAGCACATTCGAACCAGACCCTATACGCCAAAAACCAACGGCAAGGCCGAACGCTTCATTCAGACCGCCTTGCGGGAGTGGGCGTATGCACGAGCCTATCCCTCGTCAGCAATCCGGAAAACGCATCTGCCAAACTGGACCCACATGTACAATTGGCATCGCCCTCACGGCGCACTAAAATCAAAAACACCAATCAGTCGCCTCGGCCTGCCCCGAGACAACCTGTTGAGGTTCCACATCTAGCCAGCCTCTTCCGGGGGAGCATTGTTAATCAGCGCGTTGCCGACTTGCTTGCGCCATTCATTGCTGGTCATGGCAGAGCTGATCAACCGCATGGCTTCCAGAACCGCTTCCTTGCCATGCTCGCGATTGAGCCGCACCATCGCGGCGGCGACGAGATTTGCAACGGCCTCTGCCTGTTCTTTCTGGACGTCGGTCAGGTCCGGTGGCATGACCACTCCTTGAAAGGGCTGCATGTTCCTGAGGCAGGAAAGTTTCGCCTTGTGCGGTGAAACCTCCGTAAACCTACTACTCCAGATTTTGGCGGGCGGCAATCAACGCCCGGGGAAGGCGAGGTAGGTTACCTATTCCGGCAGGCGGTAGTCCTTGAGCTTGCCTTCGCGCACCACGAACAATTTGCCGGTTTCGGTCAGCTCGGGACCGCATAGCGGAAGAAGTGCCGATGCAACGTCGCGCGGATGGGGCAGCGTATCGGGATCTTCGCCCGGCATCGCCTGTGCGCGCATGGCGGTCCGTGTGGCACCGGGATCGACCGAGACGATCTTGAGCGGCAGCCGCTTCGTCTCGCCGGCCCATGTGCGTGCCAGCGCTTCGACGGCGGCCTTGGAAGCGGAGTAGGGCCCCCAGAACGGCTTGCACGACTGCGCAGCACCCGACGACAGGATCAATGCACGTCCCTGATCCGATTTGACAAGCAGCGGTTCCAGCGAGCGGATAAGACGCCAGGTTGCGGTGACATTGATGGTCATCACCTTTTCAAACACCTTGGCCTCGACATGGCCGATGGGCGAGATAACGCCCAGCACGCCGGCATTGGCGACCATGATGTCAAGCTTGCCCCAGCGTTCGAAGATCGAACCGCCCAAGGCGTCGATGGCATTCATGTCGGCGAGATCGAAGGGTACAAGCGTTGCAGAACCGCCGGCAGACTGGATGGCATCGTCCAGCTCTTCCAGCCCGCCGATGGTGCGCGCGCAGGCAATGACATGCGCACCGGCCTTGGCGAGTTCCAGCGCCGTGAAATAGCCGATGCCACGTGAGGCGCCGGTGACGAGCGCGATCCGCCCCTTCAGATCAACTGTCATGCTTTATTCCTTGCCGCTCAGCCCGCGCTGGCGAGCATCGATATCTTGTTGCCGACCGACTGGTCACTCTGCTTGTCGAGAAGACGTGTTGGATAGTCGCCGGTGAAATAGTGGTCGGTAAATTGTGGATTGGCGGCGTTGCGCGGTTCACCGCCAACGGCCATGTAGAGCCCGTCGATGGACAGGAAGGCCAGCGAGTCGGCGCCGATATATTTCGCCATCGCCTGTTCGTCTGCATACTGGTTGGCCAGCAGCTTGTCCCGGTCCGGCGTGTCGATACCGTAGAAGTCGGGATAGAAAATCATCGGGCTTGCAACGCGGATATGCACTTCCTTGGCGCCGGCATCGCGGATCATCTGCACGATCTTGACGGATGTCGTGCCGCGCACGATCGAATCGTCGACCAGCACCACGCGCTTGCCTTCGATCATCGCCCGGTTGGCCGAATGCTTGAGCTTCACGCCAAAGGCGCGGATCTGCTGTGTCGGCTCGATGAAGGTGCGGCCCACATAATGATTGCGGATAATGCCGTATTCGAACGGAATGCCGCTCTCCTGCGCAAAACCGAGTGCTGCCGGCGTGCCGCCGTCGGGAACTGGCACGACAACATCGGCCTCCAGTGGCGCTTCCTTGGCAAGGTTCACGCCCATGGCCTTGCGGGTCTGGTAGACATTGCGGCCGCTCACGACGGAATCGGGGCGGGCAAAGTAGACATATTCAAACAGGCAGGCACGCTCCGGCTGCGGATGCGCCGGCATGCGCGACTCGATGCTGATCGAACCATCGGGCTGGATCTCGCAAATGACCACTTCGCCATTGCGCACATCGCGAACGAATTTGGCACCGATGATATCGAGCGCACAGGTTTCCGACGCGAAGATCGGAACACCATCCAGATCGCCCATCACCAGTGGACGGATGCCGATCGGGTCGCGGGCTGCAATCAGCTTGGTGCGCGTCAGCGCAACCATGGCATAACCACCTTCCATCTGCCGGATGGCATCGATGAAACGGTCGGTCGTGGAAGCATGGCGCGAGCGCGCGATGAGATGCAGAACCACCTCGGTATCCGAGGTCGACTGACAGATCGCGCCGGTGGCGATGATCTGGCGACGCAGCGTCAGTCCGTTGGTGAAGTTGCCGTTATGGGCAATGGCGATGCCGCCTTCTTCCAGTTCGGCAAACAGCGGCTGCACATTGCGCAGGGCCACTTCGCCGGTCGTGGAATAGCGGGTGTGCCCGATGGTCATGGCCCCTGGCAGTTTCGCAAGCGTTGCCGGATCGGTGTAGTGGTCGCCCACAAGGCCCATATGCTTTTCGGTGTGAAAATGCTTTCCATCGAAGGACACCATGCCGGCGGCTTCTTGTCCGCGATGCTGAAGCGCATGCAGGCCAAGTGCGGTCAGCGTCGCTGCATCGGGGTGGCCCAAAATGCCAAACACGCCGCACTCTTCATGCAGCGTGTCACCATCGAGGATATTGTCTTCACGGACGGAATGCGGGTGGTTCATTGCGGCAACCCTTGGCTACGTGTGCGAATTGGCCATATGGCGACACAGGGGACGTTTTTCCAGCCATGGCCGTGAACGGGCGTCCATTGATCGCATTTGAGGGCGCTTTTGCGGCAGATACCGCTCGGCGTCAATTGTTTGTTGCAGGTGCGTCCTCGGCAGGCACCTGTTCGGCGGGCGTATTGCCCTCCGCATCTTCCTTGCCGAGAATGCGTGCCCTGAGCTTAGGCTCGATGTCTTCCGGAAGCACGGCTTCCAGTTTCAGCACCAGCGCATCCAGGAATGGCTTCGATTTCGCTTCATTGACCCAGTCAGGACGCTGGCGAACGTCGATCAGCCAGTTCCAGAAGGCAACGGCGACCACCAGTAGCAGAATGCCGCGCGCCGCGCCGAACAGAAAGCCCAGCGTGCGGTCCAGTGCGCCGATGCGGCTGTCGATAATGAAGTCTGCGATGCGCGACGTGATGAACGAAATCACGATCAGCGCGATCAGGAACACGATGCCGGCAGCGGCCGCAAGCGCGATCCGGTCGTCCGATGTGTAGTTCTTGATATAGGGCAGAATGAACGGATGCAGATAATAGGCGGCAGCCACTGCGCCGGCCCAGCTGGCAATCGAAAGAACTTCGCGCGAAAATCCGCGCACCATGGCGAGTACGGCAGAAAACAGAACGACGCCGATGACAATACCGTCGAAAATCGTGATGGGCATAAAATCCAACTCCACAAGACCCGGCTTGCGGCCCCCGTTTGCCGCTGCCACCGTCACCGGTGGAGCCATTCTCTCTTATTTCGGCCCGACGTGCAAAACGCCACAGGCAAAATCTTCAATCCCCGTCGTTTTCTCCTTTGTTGCGCAAACTGGCTCCCGCAATACGCGCGACCAGATCCGGCAGGCTTTCGATCTCGCTGAGGCGTTTGCCCGCACCCTTTGGAAGGTCCGGAGACGCCGCCGGCAGGACCGCTGAGGAAAAACCGAGCTTTTCGGCTTCCTTGAGGCGCTGGGCAGTATGCGCAACAGGTCGGACGGCGCCCGACAGGCTGACTTCGCCGAAATAGACGCAATCTGCGGGAAGGGCAAGCCCGGCAAGCGATGAAACAAGGGCTGAGGCCACAGCCATGTCGGCGGCTGGCTCGCTGATGCGGTATCCACCGGCAATATTGAGGTACACATCGTGCTGTCCAAGCCGCACGCCGCAATGGGCTTCAAGCACCGCGAGGATCATTGCCAGTCGTGATGAATCCCAGCCGACGATGGCGCGGCGTGGCGTTCCAAGCGAGGTCGGTGCAACCAGTGCCTGCACTTCCACCAGCACAGGCCGCGTCCCTTCCATACCGGCAAATACGGCGGCACCGGGGGATTTTTCATTGCGTTCGCCCAGAAACAGTTCGGACGGGTTTGCAACCTCGCGCAGGCCCCGGTCGGACATTTCGAACACGCCGATCTCGTCGGTCGGTCCAAAGCGGTTCTTGACGGTCCGCAGGATGCGGTAGTGATGGCCTCGGTCGCCCTCGAAATAGAGCACGGCATCAACCATGTGCTCGACCACGCGCGGACCGGCAATCTGGCCTTCCTTCGTCACATGACCAACCAGAACCATCGTGGCGCCGGTCTGCTTGGCAAAACGGATCATGGCTTGCACGCCGGTGCGCACCTGCGTGACAGTGCCCGGCGCACTGTCTGCCGTGTCGCTCCAGAGTGTCTGGATCGAATCGATGATCACCAGATCCGGTCGCTTGCCTTCTGAAATGGTGGCGAGGATGTCCTCGACATTGGTCTCGGCTGCCAGCAGCACATCGGTATCGGCCGCGTGAAGACGCTGCGCTCTCAGGCGCACCTGCGCAACGGCTTCTTCGCCGGATACATAAACGACGCGCTGGCCCTTGCGCGACAATGCGGCGGCTGCCTGCATCAAGAGCGTGGATTTGCCGATGCCGGGATCGCCGCCGATCAGCACGGCCGAGCCCCGGACAAACCCGCCGCCGGTTGCCCGATCCAGTTCCGCCATGCCGGTCGCGATGCGCGGCGCCTCTTCGATCTCGCCGGACAGGGCGGTCAGAGTAACCGGTTTGCCCTTTTTCGGCGTCTTGCCGGGTCCACTGCCGATGCCACCCATCGGGTCTTCTTCGACAATCGTGTTCCACTCGCCACAGCCATCACACTTCCCAGCCCAGCGGGAATGTACGGTGCCACAGTTCTGGCAAATGAATTGGGTTCTCGGTTTGGCCATGCAGTCTACGCTTCCGGTGGTGTGATAAGAACAAATACGGAACGAGCCTCTTCTAGACCGCTTTCCGTTCGCTATCAAGCCATCGTGGGAAAGCGATCAAATGTCCTCTTGTTCGACATATCGGCGCTCATATCGCAGGCCCATGCCTGTCAGCATTTCATAGCCGATGGTGCCGCCGGCGCGGGCGACATCGTCGAGCAGCATGTTCTGGCCGAACAGTTCGACATAGTCGCCGATCTTGAATGCCTGCTCCGGAACATCGGTCATATCGAAAATGGTGATGTCCATGGTAATGCGTCCGATCACCGGAACCCGGTAGCCGGCGATAAAGCCGAAAGCCCCTTCGCTGACCCTGTCGCGCAACGGGATGCCGTGGCCGGAGAGGGAGCGCAGGTAACCGTCGGCATAGCCGACGCTGACAGTGGCAAGCCGGCTGTCACGCGAAAGCCTGTAGCTTGCGCCATAGCTCACCGTTTCCCCGGCCTTTGCAGAGCGTATCTGCAAAATGCGCGCCTCCGCCGTGGCCACGGGTCGCATCGGGTTTTTCACTCCCGACACGGCCTCACCGCCATAAAGGGCGATGCCCGGACGGGTCAGGTCGAAGTGATAGTCTGGGCCATGAAAAGTGCCGGCAGAGGCGGCCACACTCGCCTCGATACCGTCGAATGCCGCACGAACGGAGCGGAATGATTGCAGTTGCTGCTGGTTCATCGGGTGTTGAGGGTCATCGCCGCACGCCAGATGGCTCATGACCAGAACTGGCGAAAAGCTCGCCGGGCGGGAGACGTCGCTCGACAGTTCCATGGCGGCCTCCATGGGCAGCCCAAGCCGGTTGAAGCCGGTATCCACATGCAGCGCGCAAGGGTGATCGCCATGGTTGGAGACGGCGGACATCCAGAAGGCAAGCTGCTCCTCCGATGCCAGAACAGGCACCAGATCATTGTCGAAGAAGGTTTGTTCCATGCCCGGCCAGACACCGGACAGCACGAAGATGCGTGCCTCCGGCGCATAGGGGCGAAGCGTTTCGCCTTCGGCGGGAACTGCGACGAAGAAGTCGCGCGCGCCGGCGTGATAGAGCGTGCGCCCGACATCTTCTATGCCCAGTCCATAGGCATCGGCCTTTACCACGGCGGCGGCGCGGGCCTTGCCAGAGCGCTTTGCCATGTCCCGCCAATTATCGGCAATGGCCGGCAGGTCAATCGTCAGGCGCAAAGGCGCGGAGTGGAAGTGTTCGTCGGGGTCGAATTTCATGGGGGATTGGGACATCGAGATTCACGAATAGGGGAGGAGCCTTGGGTTCGGCCGAACCTAGCACTTTTATTCAAGACCGAAAGGCTGCCATGCGCTAATATTTTGCCATGCACAATGTCTCGCAACAGGATGCCGCAACGGAAATGCCGCTCATAGGTGGAGAGCATGCCAGCTTCTGGCGTGACACCCGCTTTGGCGGCATGGAGTGCCTGAGTGCGACCTTCCAGACCCACGCCTATCCGCCCCATGCCCATGAGACATTCTCCATCGGGGCCATCGAAAACGGCAGCCAGATTGCCAGTATCAATGGGGCACGGGAAGAAACCGGCCCCGGCAATCTCTACCTCATCAATCCCGAAGTTGTGCATGACGGTGCGCCGGGTGCAGATGGCTATCGCTATCGAATGATCTATCCGGGCCACGACCTCTATCGCGATATTCTGGAGGATGTGGGCGGAAGGGCAGTTCACGGCAGCCCGGCATTTCAAAGAGGCCTGCCCAAGGATCCCGAACTCGCCGCCGCCTTTGCCCATGCCCACAGAGCACTGGAGCAAAAGGCCGGTGCCCTGGAGGGCGAGGAGAGCATGTTCCGCGTTCTGGCGGCAATCTTTGCTCGACATGGCAGCCGAATTACAGCACCTGTCGATACAAAGGAGCGGACGGCGGTGCGCCGCGCCCGCGACTATCTGAGCGACAATTATGCAACCGACATCGGATTGACCGAACTGGCCCGCATTGCCGGTCTGTCTCGCGCGCATCTCATCCGTGCATTCCGGCGCGAATATCACATTACGCCGCACGCCTTTCTGACCGATGTCCGGGTGCGCCAGGCGCGCGCCATGCTGATGCTTGGAAAGGCGATTGCCGATGTCGCCTTCGATTGCGGCTTTGCCGATCAGGCCCATTTCACCCGCCACTTCAAGGCGCGTACCGGCATCACCCCGGGCCAGTTTCGCAACGCTTGACACTTTCCTTCAAGACCGACGGATGTCGCACGTCTATTGGCAGAGACCCGATGCCAACAGGACGTGTTCATGCACCAGTGTTCCAAGATTGAAGAATTTCTAAAGGGTGCGCGCCGCATCCTGCCCCTGATGATCGCAGTTGTTCCCGTCGGCGCGGTCTTTGGGGCCGTCGCTGCAACCAAAGGCCTGTCGCCGGCCGAAGCCACGCTGATGAGCGCACTGGTCTTTGCCGGAGGATCGCAGTTCGTGGCCATGGATATCTGGTCTCACCCCGCCAGTTGGGTCTCTGTCGGTTTTGCAGCTCTGCTCGTCAACTTGCGCCACGTTCTGATGGGGTTCTCCATTATTCCGAAACTGGAGAGGTTCAGCAAATGGCAAAAGGCAACAAGTCTGTTGTTTCTGGCCGATGAGATATGGGCTGTCGCCGAATTTCACGGGCGCCAGACAAGGCTTACGTTTTCATGGTTTGCGGGTGCCGTGATGCCGTTCTACTCAGCCTGGGTCCTGTCAGCCCTGCTCGGGGCAATGCTTGGAAGCGGGATCGGAGATGCGGCGGTGCTTGGGCTGGATTTTGCCTTTCCGGCGGTCTTCATCATTCTCATTATGGGGTTCTGGAAGGGCAGGGATACAGGGCGGGTGCTCCTGGCCAGCGCTGGCTGCGCCTTGATCGTCCAGTATTTCATCCCCGGCGTCTGGTATATCGCCGCCGGCGCCGTGGGTGGCATGCTGGCCTCGGCTGTGTCGCCCAGACGCGCGGTTGAGACGTAAGATGACGATCGATCCGGTCACCCTCATCGCCATCCTCGCAATGGCTGCCGCCACTATCGCAACGCGCCTCAGCGGACTATTTCTGCATCGCATGATGTTCATGTCCGACGAGCGCAGGCGCGTGCTCGATGCCATCCCGCCGGCAGTCTTGGCCGCAGTCGTTACCCCGACGGCCCTCGCCACCGGTTGGGCAGAGACATTGGCCTGTGCGGTCACGGCCCTTGCCGCGAAACGCCTGCCGTTTCTGGCAGCCCTTTGTCTCGGCATTACCAGCGTAGCGGTGCTGCGCCGGCTGGGGCTGTGACAACCGGCATTAAGCACATTTGGTAGTTCTTCTGTGATGATAAACGCCCAGATGGTAACTATGCCGAACGGTTGCACGAAACAGGTGCAAGCCCGGTATCGCAATGGGGGCGAAGAGGGTGACGATACGGCAAGAAAAACGGAGTGACGACGCGGGAGCCGAAGTCGATTGCTCGTCGCAGCCTGTGCATGAGGCTTGCGCCAGCGACAAGACACCCCTGATCGTCGATCTCGATGGAACGCTTGTCAGGACGGACCTGCTCTATGAGAGCTTTTTTGACACGTTGTCGCGTGACCCCAAGCGTCTTTTCGATACGGGCTTGGTGCGCAAGTTCAGCCGTGAAGGCTTGAAGGCAAAACTGGCCACAACTTCGCGCATCGACTACGCGCAGCTTCCCTACAATGAAAAGGTTTTGGCGGTTGTCGAGGAGGCCCGAAAAGAAGGGCGCAAAACCTATTTGGCCACAGCCAGTCATCAAAGTCATGGCGAAGGTATCGCTGAGGCACTCGGTCTGTTCGACGGCGTCTTTGCCTCCGATGACAGTGTCAACCTGAAGGGCGCGCGCAAGGCTGAGTTGCTGGTCGCACAGTTCGGCGAGGGTGGCTTCGATTATATCGGCAATCACGACAGCGACCATGAAATCTGGAAGCATGCGCGCCGCGCCTATAGCGTCGATCTGGCGGTATCATCGTCGAAACGATTGACCCGCGAGCACGCAGATCACGTGGTTGTCGAGGAAAGACGCTTCGACTTCAAGGCACTGATCAAGGGTTTGAGGCCACACCAATATGCCAAGAACGGGCTGGTCTTTGTGCCGTTGCTGACGGCGCATCAGTTCAATCTCTTTGCGATCACGCATGCCTTGATGGCGTTCGCAGCCTTTTCGCTGTGTGCGTCCGGAGCCTATCTCCTCAACGATCTCCTCGACATTCAGTCGGATCGAGGACATCCGACCAAGAAGAACAGACCCATCGCTTCCGGTCGACTGCCGATTACGGTTGCGATCGCACTTGCACCCATTTTGACCGTTCTGTCCTTCTTGATCGCCTTTGTTGTTTCGCCCGCATTCTTGCTGGCGCTTGCCGTCTATTACGTCGCGACCAACCTCTATTCCTTCACCCTGAAGAAGCGGATGTTTATCGATGTCGTCGTCTTGTCTTTGCTTTACACGCTGCGGGTCTTTGCCGGAGCGGCAGCGATTGATGTCGTGATCTCCGAATGGCTCTTCGCGTTCTCTTTGCTCATCTTCACGGCGCTTGCGCTGGTCAAACGCTATGTCGAGCTCTCGACCCGACTCGACAAGGGGTTGGATGATCCGTCCAGTCGCAATTACAAGATCGCCGATCTGCCGATTATCGCCGCACTTGCGGCATCGGCCGGCATGAACTCCGTCATGGTTCTGGCACTTTACGTTTCGTCGAACGACGTTGCCCGTGCCTATAGCCATCCACATATTCTGTGGGGCTTGTGCCCGCTGTTCCTGTACTGGATTGCGCGCATCGTCATGCTGGCCCATCGCCGATATGTCGATGAGGATCCCATAGCCTTTGCTCTCAAAGACGACCGCAGCTGGGCCGTCGGGCTGATTGCCATCGCGCTTGTGCTGGTGGCTCATTGAGCGGCGGGGACGAATGATGAATCTGGACCGCTCTCTATCGTGCAGGTTTTCGCAAGCGAGGAAAGCGCCATGACCTCTGTGAGTGAAGCGCCGAAACGCGGAAGCCTTGGCCTGTTTGACGTTTCGCCCTGGATCGCCATCCTGCCGGCGACGCTGTTGACCTTCCTGTTTTCCGGCTATGCACCGATATTCAACAACAATATCTATCACCTGCCGATCATGCTGGAGAGCTGGAACTTGCCGCAGTTTCAGGATGATGCCTTCATCCAGTCACTGCGAAACTTCTCGTCCGGCTTTTGGCTTTTGTTCTCAGGCGTCGGCCACTACATCGCCCCGAGGGTTTTTCTAACTGTATGGCTTGGGGTCACGCATCTCGCTTTTTTGGCCGCAGGGCTGCATTTCGCCGGAAGTCTCGGCTATCGCGACCGCCGCCAATTGAACCTGTTCGTCCTGCTCTTCGCGGTCTCGTCGATGACGGTTGGGCTGACCGTGGGCGGCGGCGGGTTGATGCTCAGCAATTTCACCCATTCGGAACTGGCCAACGCCACAATGATCTTCGGTCTCTCCTTTGCGCTGAGACGGCAATATGGCCAGGCAGCAGTGCTCACATGCGCGACCTTCTTTCTCAACGCCTTCATGGCGGTATGGATGATCGCGCCATTGCTGCTGCTGGCAGTCTACCAGTTGTCGTCCGGTACGCTTTCCGTGAGCAAACTGCTACGCGATGGCCTTGTCGGCAGCGCCGTCGGCCTGGTCTTCCTGCTTCCGCCCCTTTTGAACATCGTCAATAATCCCGAACTGGCCGCACCCCTTGATTTTTCCTATCCGGAATTCCTCTGGGATTTCTATCCGCCGCATTTCTTTTTGAACTCTGTGCCAGCGCGCGAATTGATAAAGCTGCTGGGATTGTTGCTGATCCTGTTCCTGTCGGTCAGGTTCCATGGCCGGAAATCCATGGAATTTCAGATGGTGGCACTCGGGGCTGTGGCAGTCATTGGCATTGGCGCGCTTGTGCCTGAGGTTACCGATGCACGCCTTGTCCTCAACCTGCATCTGATCCGTGGTGCTGTGATGGTGGCGATCCTCGCGCCGCTCAGCTTGGCGCTGGTTGTCTCCCACTGGCTTCTTTCCCCGCAAAATACATTTCGAAAACGCTATGCGTTGATGCTGGCCGGTATTCTGATCGCGCCGATCCAGCTATCGCCCCTGGCGGTTTTGGTTCTGGGCTATGTTCACATCGCTGAATGGCGGGCATCCAGGCCCAAGTGGCGAACGGACCGGTTTTTGAACAAGGCCGCCTGGGGTTTCCTGGCGCTTTGCATTGTGGTGGTGCCATTTCGCATCCATAAAGCGATTGACTGGTCTTTGACGACAGATGAAGTCACTGACACCTGGTCTCGTCTGGGGCGATGGGCAATCCAACAAACGCCAGCGGATGTCAGCTTTTTGCTTGTGCCTTCTGCAGACGAAAATCCGGCGCTTGGTTTTGGAGAAACATCGATGCGCAAGATTTGGATCTCCGGCGAATTTGGCGCCGCGGTGATGTGGTCGCCGTCCTATTACCCGCTCTGGCAGAACCGTATGATGGCGTTCACGCGCCTCGCCACACCGCAGCAACGCCTGCAATTCGCGCAGCTGGCGGAGATCGACTATCTGGCAATGCCGTGCGATCGAACTGTCACGCAGGAACCGGCTCACCGCGAAGGCCCGATCTGCATCTATCGAACCAGTATGGCGACCGGCTATGCGTCGCGCTCCGGGGGCAATCTTCCATGAACTATCTTCTGATCCTGATCAGCGTGTGCCTGAGTGCCTTCTCCCAGGTCATCCTGCGCTACGGCATGACCCGTCCGCTGATCGTCGAGGCGATGTCGGGAAACGCCTCGCTTGCGACGATCCTGATGGCAGTCGCCAGGTCGCCCTATGTGATCGCAGGTCTTGCCTGTTACGGTTTCGGCGCTGTCCTCTGGCTGTTCGTGCTGTCGAAGATCCCGGTTTCCTTCGCCTATCCCTTTGTGTCTCTCGGAATCGTGCTCACGACGATCACCGGCATCGTCGTGCTCCGGGAGAGTATCAGTATCAGCTCTACCTTCGGCGTCATGCTGATCGTTGCCGGCATCTTGGTCATGGCACTCGGTCGGGGGCAGGTGGGGACGTAGGCCTGCTGAAACCTAGGTTTCTTCGTAGGGCGTAAAGCTTGGATCTGCCAGGTCTGCAAAGCGGGTGAATTCCGCCTGGAAGGCGAGCTTCACCGTGCCGGTCGGTCCGTGACGCTGCTTGGCGATGATCACGTCTGCCGTGCCCTTCACCTTGTCCATCAGCATTTCCCATTCTTCATATTTGGGATCTGATGGATCGCGCGGCTCCATGTTCTTGACGTAATATTCCTCACGGAACACGAACAGAACCACGTCGGCGTCCTGCTCGATCGAACCGGATTCACGAAGGTCGGAGAGCTGCGGCCGCTTGTCTTCTCGGCTTTCGACACCGCGCGACAGCTGCGAAAGCGCGATGATCGGAACATTCAGTTCCTTGCCGAGTGCTTTCAGGCCGGTGGTGATCGCGGTGATTTCCTGCACGCGGTTTTCACTCGACTTGCCGCTGCCGGTCATCAGCTGGACGTAGTCGACCACCAGGCAATCGAGCCCACGCTGACGCTTCAGACGACGTGCACGCGCGGAAAGCTGTGCAATGGAAATACCACCGGTCTGGTCAATGAACAGCGGAACCTTCTGCATGGTCTGCGAGAAGCCGACCAGCTTTTCGAAATCCTGCTCGGTGATGTCACCGCGGCGGATCTTCGAAGACGACACTTCGGTCTGCTCCGACATGATACGGGTGGCCAACTGTTCCGACGACATTTCGAGCGAGTAGAAACCGACCACGCCGCCGTTCTTGGCCTTTGACGAACCATCCGGCTGAATTTCCGGCTCGTAGGAGGCCGCGATGTTCCAGGCGATATTGGTCGCAAGCGAGGTCTTACCCATACCCGGACGTCCGGCAAGAATGATCAAGTCGGAGCGTTGCAGCCCGCCCATCTTGTTATCGAGCGACATGATGCCACTGGAAATGCCGGACAGTTGGCCGTCTCGGTTATAGGCTTCGCCTGCCATGTCCACGGCAAGGGCAACAGCGTCGTTAAAGGCCTGGAAGCCACCGTCATACCGTCCGGTTTCGGCAAGTGAGAACAGCCGGCGTTCGGTGTCTTCGATCTGCGCCTGCGGCGGCATGTCGAGCGGCGCATCATACGCGATATTGACGACATCCTCACCGATCTGGATCAGCGAACGGCGCAGGGCCAGGTCGTAGATGGCGCGTCCATAATCCTCGGCATTGATGATGGTTACCGCCATCGATGCCAGACGCGCCATATACTGCGCGATGGTCATGTCGCCGATCTTTGCGTCCGTTGGCAGGAATGTCTTGATCGTGACAGGATTGGCCGTCTTGCCCATACGGATGATCTCGGAGGCAACCTCGAAGATCTTGCGGTGCAGCGGCTCGTAGAGATGTTCCGGCTTCAGAAAGTCCGAAACACGGTAATAGGCGTCGTTATTGACGAGGATAGCACCGAGAAGGGCCTGCTCCGCCTCGATATTGTTCGGTGCCTCACGATAGTGAGGTTCCTCTTGCTTTGCGGGCACAATTTTCCGAAGGGCATCGCTCATGGCGGCGTTCATCAACTCGTGTTTGAGGCGTTGTTATGATGGTCACGGTTTGGCGTCGCAGCCCTCAGGAGTCAACATCAAAGCCGAACCTAATCAGATGCCACTCTGATGCCATTGGCGTTTTTCCTGTTGTCCAAAGTAATCCACAGCGTCTAGCCGATGACCGTCCAATATCGACCAATTTAGCGTGATTCGCCTTGCGCTGCGCAAGGGAATCTGAGTTGCGCAAAAATTGGAAAAAGTGCAAAGACAAAATATTTGCTATAAACGTTATGGTATATACATATAACTTGTGGTAATTATATGCAGACTGATGGAAAGCGTGCAGCCTGCTGCCATAATCCGTCGCACCAATGTCCCAAAAACGGTTAGCCTGTGAAATCCCCCTCCGCGTCCCAAACGCTGCCGTTCGCGGTAGCGGTGCGGCACAGGCAAAGAGAAAGCCCGGCTCGCATGAACCGGGCTTTCTTGTTTTCAGAAATTTCAACGACGGCATGCGGGCGCTAAATCGCGCCTTGTTTGGCCAGCCGATGCTCAGCGCACCATCCGATCACCTCGGATAATGCGCTGAGCCAATCGATCGGTCTTACTTGTCGTCTTCGTCTTCTTCAGATGCGGCAGGTGCGTCTGCAACATCATCTTCGTCTTCGTCGCGGTCCGGGTTGAAGAAGTCTTCCGGACGCAGGGCATCTTCGTCGACGCCGTAGATGGCATCAGCCGAAGTGAGGTCTTCACCCTTGGACTGGCGCTCTGCTTCATCAGCCGAACGGGCGATGTTCAGTTCAACCTTGATTTCGACTTCGGCATGCAGGTGGATGGTAACCTTGTGCAGGCCGATGGTCTTGATCGGATGCTGCATTTCGACCTGGTTGCGGCCGATTTCGAAGCCTTCTGCAGACAGGATCTCGACAACGTCGCGAGCAGCAACGGAGCCGTAAAGCTGACCGGTTTCGCCAGCGGCGCGGACAACGATGAAAGACTTGCCGTCAAGAACGTCGGCAACCTTCTGGGCTTCCGACTTGCGCTCGAGGTTGCGGGCTTCAAGCTGTGCGCGTTCGCTCTCGAAGCGGGCCTTGTTGGCAGCGTTGGCACGAAGGGCCTTGCCCAGAGGCAGCAGGAAGTTACGAGCATAGCCATCGCGAACCTTCACGGTTTCGCCCATCTGGCCAAGCTTGGCAATGCGTTCAAGCAGGATCACGTCCATTTTGGTTTCCTTTCGGTTGTGTTCAATTTGATCAGGGTTTCGGTTGATCTTTTCCAGACTTGCCGTTTGGCGTCAGAGCGACCGTACGGCCGGTGTCGGCAAGTCCGATGACGAGAAACAGGAAGAGCGGAAAAAACATCAGCAGCGACAGATATGCGATGATCAGAACGGGCGTGCGCCAGTCCTTGCCGCGTGTCCGGGCATGCATCGAGGCAAAGCCGGCCATGACAAAGCCGGCGCCAAATGCGCCACAGATGGTCGCACCGATCAGCGCTGCCGTGCCGCCGACGAAACAGGCAACAATGCCTGCCAGAAAGATGAAGAGTGCATTGCGGTTCATGCGCATGGCTGACGGAATGTCTTCGCGCGGACGCAAGGCATGGCCGGATGCCGCAACAATACGCGAGGCAATGTAAAAGGCCGCCGTCAGCATCATCACCCACATGCCGGCCTGGACGATCGGCAGCGCCATCAGCATCATGCCCTCGACCTGCATGATCTGGCCAGCATCCATGGACAGCGACGGATCTGCCGTGGTCGTCGACGTGATGATCATATCGACCATCTGCGACACCAGCTCGGGGCTATAACCGATCATGACCCCGAGCGCGATCACTGCAAGGCTCACGATGCCGCACAGGTGCAAAAGGATGTCAGACAGAGGATACCAGGCCATCAGATCGTCCGGACCGCCCAGTTCGCTTGCAGGCCGCGCCAGATTGGCCAGATGGCTGATCCAGCCAGCCGGAAGCAGGGTGAAGATGGCCATGGCCAGCGCAAACATGGGGGAGACGGTAACAGCGCCGACTGCAGCCGCAGTCACGATTGCCGTGACGGCGGCCATATTGCCCCAGCCGAGACCGACAATCAGGACGGGCAGGGCGGATGCGGCGTAAAGAATGGAAGACAGGGTCGGTTGCGCACTCGCGCCCAGCACAAGCAGGACGGCGGTAATACCAGCAAGCATGCCGGTCAGCAGCAATTTTCCGTTCATGGTCTTCACAGTCGCTGTCCTGCCTTCAAGCAGTTAGGGGAGATATCCCCAACATGGGTTTTGTGCCTGAAAACAGGCGGTCGTTCTGGTCCGATCCGCGCCCAACGCGAAAGGGAGACGAGACCCGCTGAAATCAATCAGCGGGTCTCGGTATCACTTACGATACAACGTAAGGCAACAGGCCGAGGAAGCGGGCGCGCTTGATGGCCTTGGCCAGTTCGCGCTGCTTCTTCTGGGAAACAGCCGTGATGCGGGACGGTACGATCTTGCCGCGCTCGGAAATGTAGCGCTGCAGAAGACGAACGTCCTTGTAGTCGATCTTCGGAGCGTTTGCGCCGGAGAAGGGGCATGTCTTGCGACGACGGTGGAACGGACGACGAGCCATATCAGCCATGGTCAATACTCCTTAAGCACGATCTTCGCGTGGGCGGCGTTCAAAGCCACCTTCGCGTGGGCCACGGTCTGGGCGATCGCCATCACGGCGCGGGCCACGGTCAGGACGGTCACCATCGCGACGCGGACGATCATCGCGATCGCGCTTCTGCATCATGGCCGACGGGCCTTCTTCGTGGGCTTCCACTGCGACGGTCATGTAACGAAGAACGTCTTCGTTGATGCGCATCTGACGCTCCATTTCATGGATCGCGGCACCAGGAGCCTCGATGTCCATGAGAGCGTAGTGAGCCTTGCGGTTCTTGTTGATGCGGTAGGTCAGGGACTTGAGGCCCCAGTTTTCTACGCGCCCGACTTTGCCGCCATTAGCTTCGAGAACACCCTTGTACTGTTCGACGAGGGCATCAACCTGCTGAGACGACATATCCTGCCGGGCAAGGAATACATGTTCGTAAAGAGCCATTGTAGACTTGCCTTTCTTGCGGTTATCAATACCCGGATCCGGCGCTAAGCCTCAACGACTGGTCCTGTTCGGATAAATCCGTAGGCAAGAAAAGCGTTGTTCGAGACGGTCGAGAGCGGAGACACGGGAGACCGGAACCCTGTGGTTCCTGCGGCTTTCGATGATGAAAACCAGCCCTCCGTTCAGCCACCAGCCAAATGACCGGGTATATGTGAACAGCGCGCTTATACGGATTTCTGGAAGGAAGGCAAGGGGCGGTGGAGCAAAAGCCCGGATGACCGCCCTTTGCGTTGCAATTCACACCGCAGCGCCGGATGTGGCGCGCATATGCGCCAGCGAACGCGAAGCCATATAAAAGGTGCAAAAGCCGTTGACCAGAGAATAGCCGAACACTGCGACTGCACTGCCTGTGGCGAGCGGAGCCATGGCAGATCCGACGGCATTGGCATAGTTGACGCAAAACAGCGTCATCATCAAAGCGAGACTGTGATATTCGCCGGCAAGCACAAGGCGACCGTCTGCCTGTCGATACGTATCCCGCGCCGGCCTGATCGACGACACGCAGATAACAGCCAGTATGGCACCGGCGGCTATGCCTGCAAGGGCAGGTTCGGCAAAATGCTCCTGCGCCAGTTTGGCGAATATCAATGCAAGGAATATGGCTGAGGGCAGGATGATCTGGACGGGCGACTTGACGTGGGGTCGTGTCCGTTTAACTCCTGAATAAATGAGATAGGCGAGAATGAGCCAGGCCCAGCCTGGTGTATTTTGAAGAACGACAAGGATCGTATGCATGGTGAAAACCCCTTTTCGGACGGTGGTGAGAGTGGCTGTTGGGGCAATCAGCGCATGGGCCGTGAAGGCAGCAAGTCGGCATGCGTGAACGGTCGAATAAATCCGTGATTGGTCGCACTGTGCAATCCACGCTTCGTGAAATGCGCAAGGATTATTCTTCTCCCCGCACATACGTCTTGTTGATTGCTGCCATATTTCTGATCGGGTTGTCGGGGCCGTTCGGCACATTCGCCTCACTCGGATTTGTCGAGCGCTACCTTTATTGGGCGGTGATGATCACATCGACCTTCGCCGTCGGTAATCTCGTCGGCACCTGGGTCCAGCAGCTACTTGGCGAGAAGGGCTGGACGCCAACAATGCGCTTTGTGCCGATCGGCGTGGCCGCCGGCATTGCCGTTTCATTCGTCGTGGCCTCGGTCGACGCCGTCGTATTTGGCTGGAGCGGTCTGTCCACCGAACGGCTGCTTCAACTTCTGGGCTACAGTCTGCCGGTAGCCGTGGTCATTTCGGCTGCCATCGTCTTGATGCATGATACCGCAGCTGTGTCCGGTTCCGGTGACAGTGGCGATGATGCGCGCGAAAATGGCGTGCCGCGTCTTGTCGACCGCTTGCCCTTCGACAAGCGCGGGCGGATCATTTCCATGTCGGTTGCGGATCACTATGTCGAGGTGACGACCGTTCGCGGCAAGGCAATGCTGCTGATGCGCCTTCGCGATGCAATTGCGGAGGTGGATGGTAACAAGGGTCTGCAGATCCACCGCTCTCACTGGGTTGCCCTCGATGGGATCCGCGCCGTGCATCGCGGTAGCGGGCGCGTGGAGATCGAAACTGAGGTCGCAGAGCGTTTGCCGGTCAGTCGCTCCTATCTGGCCGATGTGCGCTCTGCGGGGCTTTTGCCGTAAACGCTCAAGCGAGGGCCGACAAAGTTCGCTCGATCACAACAGCGCGAATGTGTAGCCGGCATAAAGGGCGAGCATGATGACGCCGGCGCCCCGGCCGATTTTCCGCCCGAAGAAAAGCATGCCGGCGAAAACCGCAGTCACACCCACCATCACCGGAACGTCAAAGGTCGAAAAGCGACTTGCCACGGGGATCGGCAGGACCAGGGCCGTGATGCCGAGGATGCACAGGAGGTTGAAGATGTTGGAGCCCACCACATTGCCGATCATGATGTCGGAGTGGCGCTTCAGCGAGGCGCTGATGGCGGTCGCCAGTTCCGGCAGGCTGGTGCCCACGGCAACGACGGTCAACCCGATCACGGCCTCAGGAATGCCGAATTCACGGGCAAGCGAGGTTGCTCCGCGAATGAGAAGCTCGGCGCCACCGAAAAGGATGACGAGACCAAGGGCAATCAGCGCCGATGTGAAAGGCCAGGAGAGCATCTCCCCCTTGGCCTCTTCGGGAGTATCCAGATCCGGCTTTCCGCTCTCTTTGACATAGGTGTAGCCCAGATACGCGGCCAGCATGACCAGCATGATGATGCCGGCAATGCGGCCGATATAGGAAAATTGCACGAGGCCAAGCACGACAAAGCTCGATGCCAGCATGACCAGCGCATCGCGCTTCACCGAGCTGTTCCAGTTGCTGATCGGATATATGATCGCGCTGACGCCGATGATCAGCATGATATTGGCAATATTGGAGCCGACCACATTGCCGATCGAGATATCGGATGCGCCACTGAAGGCGGCGCTGAGCGAGACCAAAAGCTCAGGCAGGGAGGTCCCGAAACCAACGATCACCAGGGACACGACGAGCGTCGGGATATTGAGCTTTCCCGATAATGAGACCGCCCCACGCAAAAGCCATTCGGCACCGAAATAAAGTGCAACAAGCCCTGCGGCGATCAATAGGAAATCCATTCGTCTCTCTTTGTCTCTAGCGCATAAAGAAGGCGGCCCTTTCGGGCCGCAACTTCAGATGACATGGGAATGCGGGACGCGCATTCCAAGGTGACGCGGCACTTTTCCGGGGCTGGACGGAAAAACAATGCCGGACGTGTGAGCGCCGTTCAGATCGGAGCCGGATATTGCCGGTGAATGCGGGCAATTCCATTCATCACTTCGGCGCTCAAGGTGAGATCCGCAGCGCCGATATTGGTCTTGAGCTGTTCCATGGTCGTGGCACCGATAATGACGGAGGCCATGAAGGGGCGTGTGAGGCAGAAGGCCAAGGCCATGGCCGATGGATCGAGCCCATGCTCCCTGGCGAGGTCCACATAGGCCCGCACAGGAGCTTCCTGCAATGGCTGTAGGCGACCGCCGAGATCGGAGTTGATCGATCCGCGCGAACCGGCGGGTACCTCGCCATTCAGATATTTGCCGCTCAACATGCCGGCGGCAAGCGGCGAATAGGACAACAGTCCGACATCTTCATGATGTGAAAGCTCGGCCAGATCCAGATCGTAAGTGCGGTAGAGCAGGCTGTATTCGTTTTGCACGGTGGCAACGCGCGGCAGGCCGTTCTGCTCGGATGTCGTCAGATATTTCTGTACGCCCCAGGTCGTTTCGTTCGACAGACCGAGCGCCCTGACCTTGCCGGCCTTGACCGCATCGTTGAGCGTTTCGAGGATCATCAGGATGTCGTCGGACGCTTTCTGGCGGTCCTGCTCCCAAGGGGCGTAGGTCCAGGATCGGCGGAAGTGATAGTGACCGCGATTGGGCCAGTGGATCTGGTAGAGATCGAGATAATCCGTCTTCAAGCGACGAAGGCTGGCGTCCAGGGCTTCACGAATGCCCTCGACGGTGATCGGGCCACCATTGCGGATATAGGGGCGTCCTGGGCCTGCAACTTTTGAAGCCAGCACCACCTTGTCGCGGTTGCCGTTCTTCTGAAGCCAGTTGCCGATAATCTCTTCGGTCTTTCCGTAGGTCTCCGGCGACAGCGGGGTCGTGGGGTAAAGCTCGGCAGTGTCGAAGAAGTTCACGCCTTGATCGAGAGCGTAATCCATCTGTTCGAAAGCGTCAGCCTCGTTGTTCTGGCTACCCCAGGTCATGGTGCCAAGGCAGATTTCCGAAGCCGAGATATCGGTGCGGCCAAGTTTATTATATTTCATGATGAAATTCGTCCGGGTCTATGCGAGTGCAGATCAGGGTTTGGAAGGTTCCGGGCGAATTTAGGGTTTTACGCGGTGGGTGCAAGCGAGCAGCGCATGTTTTATTGATTTCAACCGCCAGCCGCGGCCTGTTCTGTGTCTCTCCGGTATGGGGCAGGCAAGCCTCCGTTCAACTGCGCATCGGGGCTGACAAGAACGCCACAAGCAGGGGACGCAAAGGACGTCTCACTTGACTCCCGCGCGCAGAATGTGAATTGGAGGGTCAAAATGACAGGGAAGGATTGAGCCCGATGACTGTGGCATTCACCTTTCCCGGCCAAGGCAGCCAGGCTGTCGGTATGGGCCGGGACCTCGCAGACGCCTATCCGGAAGCGCGCGCGGTATTCGATGAAGTCGACGATGCACTGGGGGAAAAGCTCTCCGCCGTCATGTTTGACGGACCGGAAGACAAGCTGACCTTGACCGCCAACGCGCAGCCCGCATTGATGGCGGTCTCCATGGCCGTCATCCGTGTGATGGAAGCCCGCGGCTTCGTGCTGAAGGACAAAGTGTCATTTGTGGCCGGCCATTCGCTCGGCGAATATTCCGCACTCTGCGCGGCCGGCACATTTTCCATTGCCGATACCGCCCGTCTTTTGCGCATTCGTGGCAATGCCATGCAGGCAGCAGTACCTGTCGGCGAGGGTGCCATGGCGGCCATCATCGGTCTGGAACATGGCGACGTCGAGGCTATCTGTGCCGAGGCGGCGGCGTCAGGCGCCTGTCAGATTGCCAACGACAATGGCGGCGGCCAGCTGGTGATCTCGGGTTCCAAGGTGGCTGTGGAAAAGGCTGCAGCTTTGGCATCCGAGAAGGGTGCCAAGCGCGCCATCATGCTGCCCGTCTCCGCACCTTTCCACTCGGCGCTGATGGGGCCGGCTGCAGACGCCATGCGCGACGCTCTGGCCACGGTCGAAAAGCATAGTCCGGTCGTGCCGGTGATTGCCAATGTTCGCGCCGCTCCCGTCTCCGATGCCGCACTGATCGCAGATCTTCTGGTCGAGCAGGTAACGGGTCAGGTCCGCTGGCGCGAGACGGTTGAGTGGTTCGCAGCCAATGGCGTTTCAACACTTTACGAGATAGGCTCCGGCAAGGTTCTGACGGGACTTGCCCGCCGTATCGACAAGACTGTGACTGGCGTCACCGTCAGCACGCCCGCCGATATTGATGCTGCTCTGGCCGCTCTGATCGGCTGAAGGCTTACAAGAAACAAGGATATCCACAATGTTTGATTTGACCGGCCGCAAGGCCCTCGTCACCGGCGCATCCGGCGGTATCGGCGAAGAGATCGCCCGCCAGCTTCATGCCCAGGGCGCGATTGTCGGCCTGCATGGAACACGCGTTGAAAAGCTTGAGGCACTTGCCTCCGAACTCGGTGATCGCGTGAAGATCTTCCCGGCCAACCTGTCCGACCGCGCCGAAGTCAAGGCGCTGGGCGAGAAGGCCGAGGCCGATCTCGAAGGCGTCGACATTCTCGTCAACAATGCCGGCATCACCAAGGACGGCCTGTTTGTGCGCATGTCCGATGATGACTGGGATGCCGTTCTCGAAGTCAATCTCACTGCGGTCTTCCGTTTGACCCGCGAACTCACCCATCCGATGATGCGCCGTCGCTTTGGCCGCATCATCAACATCACCTCCGTCGTTGGTGTGACCGGCAATCCGGGGCAGGCCAATTATTGCGCCTCCAAGGCCGGCATGATCGGTTTTTCCAAGTCGCTCGCGATGGAAATCGCCACCCGTAACGTAACCGTCAACTGCGTCGCTCCAGGCTTCATCGAAAGTGCGATGACCGAAAAGCTGAACGACAAGCAAAAAGACGGCATCATGGGTGCAATCCCGATGAAGCGCATGGGTAAAGGTGCCGAAGTTGCCTCGGCTGTTACCTATCTTGCGTCCAACGAAGCCAGTTACATGACAGGCCAGACCTTGCATGTGAACGGCGGAATGGCCATGATCTAAAACAGCTTGGCTCGCACTGGAACTCTGGACGCAATTGTATGTTGAGGGTGTTGTGAGGCATGATTTTCGGGCTTTGCGCTGACAGGAAAGCATGTTAAGCGGGCCGTGACTGTGAACAGTCGTCCCGAATTTACAGGCGGGAGCCACATAGTATACAGGCTGTCCCTGAATTGGGCGGGACTGAACGGGTTTGCCGATGAACGCGAAATTTGATCGCCTCATCGGTTTTAAAGCAGGGTAAGGGTCCATCACGGCACCCTTGTTAAAGATAAAGGTCGAGGAAACCGACATGAGCGATATCGCAGAACGCGTAAAGAAAATTGTTGTGGACCATCTCGGCGTTGACGCCGACAAGGTCGTCGAAGGCGCCAGCTTCATTGATGACCTGGGTGCCGACTCCCTCGACACGGTCGAACTCGTCATGGCATTCGAAGAAGAATTCGGCGTTGAAATTCCGGATGATGCCGCAGACTCGATCCTGACTGTTGGCGACGCCATCAAGTTCATCGAAAAGGCCCAGGCCTAATTGGTCTGTCAATGACGGAGCGGACAGTCATGTCCGCTCCCGCTAGGCCCGCCTCAAGCGGGCCTCACTGTTTCTAGATGGCATTTGTAGAAAAATACGGGGTGGACGATCGGCGATGAGACGTGTCGTTATCACGGGTACCGGAATGGTATCTCCATTGGGTTGCGGGACGGAAATCACGTGGAAGCGGCTTTTGGAAGGCCAAAACGCTGCCCGTCGTGTCACCGAGTTTGAAGTCGACGACCTGCCTGCCAAGATTGCCTGCCGCCTTCCATTTGGCGATGGTTCCGACGGAACCTTCAATGCCGATGACTGGATGGAACCCAAAGAGCAGCGCAAGGTCGATTCTTTCATCATTTATGCGATGGCTGCTGCCGATATGGCGCTGAATGATGCCGGTTGGCATCCGAAGAGCGACGAGGACCAGATCGCCACAGGTGTTATGATCGGTTCCGGCATCGGCGGCATCGAGGGCATTGTCGACGCCGGCTACACGCTGCGCGACAAGGGACCGCGCCGCATATCGCCCTTCTTTATTCCCGGTCGCCTGATCAACCTTGCCTCCGGCCAGGTTTCGATCCGCCACAAGCTGCGCGGCCCCAATCATTCCGTCGTCACGGCCTGCTCCACTGGCGCCCACGCCATTGGCGACGCAAGCCGTCTGATCATGCTGGGCGATGCCGATGTGATGGTGGCCGGCGGTGCCGAATCTCCCGTCAGCCGCATTTCGCTCGCAGGTTTTGCCGCCTGCAAGGCGCTGTCGACCGATCGCAATGACGACCCGACCAAGGCCTCGCGTCCCTATGACCGCGACCGTGACGGCTTCGTCATGGGTGAAGGGGCGGGCATCGTGGTTCTCGAAGAACTGGAACACGCCAAGGCACGCGGTGCCAATATTATTGCGGAAGTCGTCGGCTACGGCCTGTCGGGCGACGCCTATCACATTACCGCACCGTCCGAAGATGGCGACGGTGCCTATCGCTGCATGAAAATGGCCATGAAGCGCGCCGGCGTCACTGCCGACGAGATTGACTATATCAATGCGCACGGCACCTCGACCATGGCCGACACGATCGAGCTTGGCGCCGTCGAGCGCCTTGTCGGCGATGCCGCCTCGAAGATCTCGATGTCCTCGACCAAGTCGGCGATCGGTCATCTTCTGGGGGCTGCCGGTGCCGTCGAAGCGATCTTCTCGGCGCTTGCAATTCGTGACAATATCGCGCCGCCGACCCTCAATCTCGACAATCCGGACGTCGAGACGAAGATCGACCTCGTGCCCCATAAGGCACGCAAGCGCGAGATCAACATTGCGCTTTCCAACTCCTTCGGATTTGGCGGCACCAATGCGTCGCTGATCCTGCGCAGATACGAGGGCTGACACCTGGCCGGTCGGCTACGGTTCCCGGTAATCTCGGCTTCGTATCATGCCCCAGAACCTGTATTTTGCCGCAATGGAACGGCAAGAGACAGTGACCCCGAAATGAAGAGGACGACAGGTGACCGACAACAGCCAGAACAGCGCGAATGCCGGCGGGCGTGGTAACGGGGAGGGCAGCAAAGGTCCCATCATCCCGAAGTCGCCGAATGAGGCGCTGCGTCCGGAACGCGTGCCGCAGCCGCCCAAGCGGTCGCGCAAGGCCCACAGCCAGCTTGTCATTTTCCTGAATTTCCTGATGACGATTGCAGTTGCGCTTTGCATCGCAGCCGTTGCCGGCTTTTATTACATCATGTCGCTCTACCAGGAGCCGGGACCGCTGGCGACCAATGCCAATCTGGTCGTTCGAAACGGTGCGGGTCTGGCCGAGATCGCCAATACCCTGGAGCGAAACGGTGCGGTCTCGGACGCCCGCGTGTTCCGCTACGTCACGACCACCTATCTCGATGACGGCGACACGCTGAAGGCCGGCGAATACGAGATCAAGGCAGGCGCGTCGATGAAGGAGATCATGGAATTGCTGAAGTCCGGCAAGTCCATCCTCTACTCCTTCTCCGTGCCTGAAGGCTTGACCGTCAAGCAGATCTTCGCGCGAATGGCCGATGACCCCATTCTCGAGGGTGACCTGCCGGAAGAATTGCCGTCCGAAGGTAGCCTGCGCCCGGAAACCTACAGGTTCTCGCGTGGCACCGAGCGTAAGGAAATCGTCGGCCAGATGATTGCTGGCCAGAAAAAGCTCGTCGACGACATCTGGGAAAAGCGTGATCCTGATCTGCCGATCAAAACCCGCGAAGAGTTCGTCACGCTCGCATCGATCGTGGAGAAGGAAACAGGCAAGGCCGATGAACGTGCCCATGTGGCATCCGTCTTCATCAACCGTCTGGAAAAGGGCATGCGCCTGCAGTCCGATCCGACCATCATCTACGGACTGTTCGGTGGCGACGGAAAGCCGTCCGATCGCCCGATCTACCAGTCCGACCTGAAGAAAGAGACGCCCTACAATACCTATGTGATCAAGGGGCTCCCGCCGGGACCGATTGCGAATCCTGGACGGGCGGCACTGGAAGCGGTCGCCCAGCCGTGGAAGACCAAGGATCTGTATTTCGTGGCAGACGGCACGGGTGGTCATATGTTTGCTGCGACGCTTGACGAGCATAACGCCAATGTTCGCCGCTGGCGCAAGATCGAGGCTGAACGCGGCGTTGATCCCGACGTGGTACAACCGGCGGATCAGTAGGCAGTTGAGACTGCCGGGCAGGGGATAGAGTATGGCGCTTCAATCGATGACGGGTTTTGCCCGAAGCGAAGGCACCAGCGGTCGTTACCGCTGGGCATGGGAGCTGCGCTCCGTCAACGGCAAGGGGCTGGACCTGCGCCTTCGCCTGCCATCTGGAATGGAAGCGTTGGAGAATGACGCCAAGACGCTGGTGTCCAGCCGTCTGGCGCGTGGCAATGTGCAGATGGGGCTGAACGTCTCCATCAGCGAAAGCCGCATGAGCACCAGGGTCAACCGCGACGTGCTGGATGCCGTTTTATCCCTGCGCGATGAACTGGGAGCGGATATCGTCGATCCGGCGCCGATGCGCATGGATACGCTGTTGCAGATTCGCGGACTGGTCGATTTCGAGGAAGAAAAAGACAGCGACGAGGCAATCGCTGCGCGCGACAAGGCCATTCTCGATGGCCTGGAGAAAGCAGCCATTGCGCTTTGCGATATGCGCAGCTCCGAAGGTGAGGCCCTTGGCAAGCTTTTATCCGCCCAGGTCGACAGGATCGAGGAGCTTGCGCTGGTCGTTGAAAACGATCCCTCGCGCTCGGTTGAGGAGATCGCGCGCAAGATCGAAACACAGATTTCCACGTTGATGGAAACTGCCACGAATCTCGACCGCGATCGCCTGCATGCGGAAGCCGCCATTTTGGCCACAAAGGCAGATCTGCGTGAAGAGATCGACCGGCTGAAGGCGCATGTCGCTGCTGCCAGAGATCTTCTGCAAGCAGGTGGACCCGTTGGCAGAAAGCTCGACTTTTTGGCCCAGGAGTTCAACCGCGAATCAAATACAATATGCTCCAAGTCCAATTCCGTGGCGGTGACCGCCGCCGGTATTGAACTCAAGGTCGTGATCGACCAGTTTCGCGAGCAAGTTCAAAACCTGGAGTAACCCGCCTATGGCGAAACCCGCATCTATCGAGATTGCCCGCCGTGGCCTGATGCTCGTGATTTCCTCGCCATCCGGCGCCGGCAAGTCGACGATCGCACGCACGCTTCTTGCAAAGGACGGGAACATCGGGCTCTCGGTCTCCGTGACCACGCGAGAACGTCGCCAGAGCGAGATCGAGGGTGTGCATTACCACTTCGTCTCCAAGCGCGAATTCGAACGTCTGCGCGAATCCGATTCGCTGCTGGAATGGGCGGAAGTGCACGGCAATTTCTATGGCACGCCGCGTGAGCCGGTGGAAATGGCCATGGGCGATGGTCGCGACATGTTGTTCGATATCGACTGGCAAGGTGCCCAGCAGCTTCAGGACAAGATGTCAGCCGATGTCGTATCCGTCTTCATCCTGCCACCAACAATGGCCGAACTGCAGTCGCGTCTCCACCGTCGAGCCGAAGACACGGAAGAGGTCATCCAGACCCGTCTTGCCAACTCGCGGGCAGAGATCGCCCATTGGCGCGAATATGACTATGTGATCGTCAACGACGATCTGGACAGCGCCTTCGATTCCGTTCAGTCGATCGTCAAGGCGGAACGGCTGCGCCGCGACCGTCGCCACGGTTTGTTCGACTTCGTCGATCATCTGGTGACCTGACGCTCATTGGTCGGTTGGTGTGCTTACTAAAGTCACAACTTATTGGAATGTGTAAATTTACTAAAATTAAATACACATAGCGCGATATTGCTCCTGAAACTGCAACCCCAAGTTAGCGGCGGATGGAGCACTTATGCGATTTATCGATATACCGGTGAGATGGCGGTTATGCGCCGCACTTGCATTTCCTTTGATGATGCTGACTGTCCTTTGCTATGTGCAGATCAGTAGCGCTTTCACGTCCTACAAGCATGCCAGACATATCGAGGCCGTTGGTGCGGATCTCGCTGTCATGGGTGATTTCATTCACAATCTCCAAGTCGAGCGTGGTTTGACTGCAGGGTTCCTCGGCTCCAAGGGCACCAAGCGTGGCGATGACCTGAAAGCCGCGCGCGCAGTGAACGACCAGAATCTGGCCTCGATTGACGTCGTGCTGAAGCATATCGAGAGCGAGGACTTTTCGGTGTTGTCGCGCGATGCAGCAAAGATCCGCGATGAAATGAACCGCATGCCGCAGATCCGCAGCGAGATTGATGCTTTGTCGATGGCCGGCGGAGACGCCTTCGCATTTTACACCGGGACCATCTCGGATCTGATGGATTTGTCCCGGGAGTATTCGATGTATGGCGTATCAGGCGGAATTGCCAGCAAACTGGTCGGTTACAGTCTGCTGATGAATGCCAAGGAACTGGCCGGTCGTGAACGCGGTATGGGCAATGGCTTCATTGCCTCCGGGCAGTTCGATCCCGCCCGATACATGACTTTCGTCAGCATGTTCGGTGCTGAACAGGCACTGCTGGATCAATATGTTGCTCTTTTGCCTGAAAGTGTAAGGAAGGAATTCCACCAGAGCCTGGCGACAAAGGAAGCCGAAGCAATAGACGCTGTTCGCGAGCAGATGTTTGCAGGTGGTTCGGGTGCTGATCTGAGCGGTCTGGATGCTGCAACATGGTTCGGTCTCACCACCAAACGGATCGACCAGCTCAAGCAGATCGAAAACGAGTCGCTTGCCAGCATACTCTCCGATGCAAGCGCAATTGCGTCCGCTGAACGTCAACATATGCTGACCGTTGGCGGTCTGACCGCGGTTGGTTTCATGTTTGCGCTCCTTCTTGCCTGCACACTGGCCAACAGCATTTTGAAGCCGCTTGGCCAGTTGACCCGGACGATGGATGATTTGGCCGACGGAAAAGTGGATGTGCTTGGCATTGAAAGCGACCGCAAGGACGAGATCGGGATGATGGGACGTGCCGTCGGACGATATGCCGATCTGGCCGTAGAGCGAGCCAGGAAACAGCGCGAAGAAGAGATGAAGCTGGAGACGGCAGCACGGGCCAGGCGCGAGGAGGAAGAGCGCGAGCGTGCCGCGCGTGCCGCCGAAATCGCCTTCGCTGTAGAACAACTCGAAGGTGGTCTATCGGCGCTGGTTGCGGGTAATCTCGATCATCGTCTCGACAAACCGTTTGCGAAAAACATCGATGGCCTGCGGCTGAATTTCAACAGCTCCATGGACAAGCTAGGCTCGGTTATGGCCACGATCACCCAGAGCGCACAATCGATCAACAATGGATCGACGGAGCTGAAGCAGGCAGCCGATGAGCTTGCACAGCGTACAGAGCGACAGGCAGCAGCGCTGGAACAGGCCTCGGCCTCTCTGAACGAGGTGTCGGGCACCGTTGTCGATTCTGAGCGACGAGCCGAATCGGTCAGTGGCATCGTCGGCGAGGCCAGCAAAGAAGCGCGGCATTCGGAAACTGTGGTCAGCGATACGGTCAAGGCCATGGGACGCATTGAGGAGTCATCCGGTCAGATCAGCCAGATCATTGGCGTGATCGACGATATCGCATTCCAGACCAATCTGCTGGCGCTCAATGCCGGTGTCGAAGCGGCCCGTGCTGGGGAGGCCGGGAAGGGCTTCGCCGTCGTGGCGCAGGAAGTGCGCGAATTGGCGCAACGGTCAGCCACTGCCGCACGCGAAATCAAAGCCCTGATCCAGAGATCGGCCGAGGAGGTTCAGGCCGGTGTCAATCTGGTCGGTGAAACCGGAACGACGCTCAAGGGCATCGAGCAGCACGTGTTGCAGATCAACGAGGAAATCGCAGCCATTGTGCGCTCGTCGCGCGAGCAATCGACGTCGCTTCGCGAAATCACAGCCGCAATCAACCAGATGGATCAGGTCACCCAGCAGAACGCCGCCATGGTGGAGGAGACAAGTGCTGCCACGCACAGTCTGGCATCAGAAACAGATCGCCTGAATGGACAGGTCGGCATGTTCAGGACGACGCGTACGGCAACCGTTTCACGGGCAGCCTGATTGCGGTTGTGCCGTTCAGATGAGGTTTGCCAGCCGGCAGAACTCTTCCACCGATAGCGTTTCGGCCCGGCGTGCCGGGTCGATCTGCGCTTTGTTGAGAAGCGCCTCTCCACCCAGCGACTTGACGCTCTGCCGCAGCATCTTGCGTCGTTGGCCAAAGGCAGCATGTGTCACCTTTTCCAACTGCGCTGCCTCGCAGGGCAGGGGCGTCGCAATGGGCGTCAGGTGAACCACTGTCGACGTAACCTTGGGCGGTGGCGAGAAGGCTTGTGGCGGTACATCAAAGGCCATATGCGCCTCTGTACGCCAGCCAGCGAGCACCCCGAGACGCCCGAAGTGATTGTCGCCCTCGCGGGCAACAATCCGTTGCCCCACTTCTCTTTGAAACATCAGTGTCAGGGATTGCCAGAAAGGCGGCCATTCCGGCGGCAAAAGCCAGTTCACCAGCAATTGTGTACCAACATTATAGGGCAGGTTGGCGATAATCTTCACCGGACCGTCTGGCGCCAACAACTCGAAATCAGTTTTGAGAGCATCGCCCTCGATCACCTCGAGACGCCCCGGATAGTGGTCGGCAATCTCCTGGAGGGCGGGCAGGCAGCGGCTGTCGCGCTCAATCGCGATCACCTTCTTCGCACCGAGTGCGAGGATTGCGCGCGTCAGGCCGCCGGGGCCGGGGCCGACCTCGATGACGGTGACGCCATCCAGCGAACCGGCCGTACGCGCAATCTTCTGGGTCAGATTGAGGTCCAGCAGGAAGTTCTGCCCGAGTGCCTTTTTGGCATCAAGGCCATGCTTCGCAATGACATCGCGAAGCGGTGGCAGTCCGTCGAGTGCTGCCATCAGTTTTCTGTATCCGTTGTCCGGCTGATCTCGTCTGCCATCTTGAGTGCCGCTACAAGGCTTTGCTCACGGGCAAGCCCGGTTCCGGCAATGCCGAAGGCCGTGCCATGATCGGGCGAGGTCCGCACGAAGGGAAGGCCAAGTGTCACATTGACAGAATCGTCGAAGCCGAGTGCCTTGACCGGGATCAGTGCCTGATCGTGATACATGCAGACAGCAACGTCATAGCGACGGCGTGCGTCGTCGTGGAACATGGTGTCGGCCGGCAGGGGACCGAAGGCATCGATTCCCTCGTCACGAAGCTTCATCACGGCAACATGAACAATATCGGCATCTTCACGGCCGATCGCTCCGCCTTCACCGGCATGGGGATTGAGCCCTGCGACGGCCAGACGTGGCGAGGCGATGCCGAAACGGTTCTTCAGATCTGTTGCCGTGATACGGCAGGTGTTGACGATCGCATCAATTGTCATCGCCGCCGGCACATCCTTGATCGGAATATGCACGGTCACCGGCACAGCGCGCAGCTTGGGCCCCGCCAGCATCATCACCGAGTGAAAGGTTTGACCGCTGTGGCGTGACGCAAGATCGGCCAGAAACTCCGTGTGGCCCGGGAACTGGAACCCGGACTCATAGAGAACCGACTTGGCGATCGGGTTTGTCACCATGCCGCGGACCTTGCCCGCAAAACAGAGTTCGACCGCCGTCTCGATCGCCGCAATGGTTACTTTTGCAGTGGCCACATGCGGTTCGCCTGCGACGACATCGATGCCCGTGCTGAGCGGCAGAACCGGAAGTCCGGCGTCGAATTTTTGCATTGCGCCGTCAGCATCGGTCTCGATCAGCGGAACGTCTATTTCCAGCTGCCGCGCGCGGATCGCCAGGACTGCAGGATCGCCCACATAGATGAAGGGCGGGATGGCATCCTGCCGGCGACGGTGCCAGGCGTTGAGCGCAATATCTGGCCCAACACCGGCGGGATCGCCCTGGGTCAGCGCAAGGACAAGGCTGGAACGATCGATCATGCGCGGCTTTCGGTTATTTGTAGACGATCTGCGCTTTGCTGCGCAGTTCTTCGAGGTACTTGGCAGCGTTTGGATCTTCTTCGCCACCGCCCTTGCCGAGATCTTCTGCACGGAACACGACCTCGGCGGCAACGTCGTCCGAGACCTGACGCTGGTTACAGATCGCCAGATACTCAACGCCCTTTTCGGTGACGCGCGTACCTGTTGTGCCGTTCGAGGCCTTTTCGATCAGAGGTTTCCATTCCGGTGGCAGTTCCGGTGCCATCACACGGCCCAGATTGCGGATCGAGACATCGCGGTAATTGGCCGCAAATTGCATCGCATCGTCACAACCGGGAAATTTGGAGCGTGAAGCATTTGCTTCCGCCTGTCGTTTGCCGGTGATCTGACCCTTTTTCGATGCCGGAATGACGAAGATGACCTGTTTGAGGAAATATTCAGTCGTCACGGGCTTTTGCTTGTTTTCAAGCATCTTGGTGACGAAATCATCCTTCGAGAGTCCACCGCCGGAACCGTAACGTGCCTTGAGCAGACGCGGCCAGCTCATCTGCACGGCAATATAGGACTTGAAATGCTCAGCGGTCACGCCCGCCTGAGCGAGAATCGTGGTCATCTGCTTTGCCGACAGCTTGTTGGAGGCTGCGAAACGGGCGAAGGCAGCATCCACCTCGGCTGTGCTCACCGAAGCGCCGACCCGGGCGATCTCCTGCCGCTTCAACTGCTCGTCGACGAGTTCCTGGAGCGCCATCTTTGGCCCAGCGCCGGGGCGGCGCTGCAACCGAAGGAAAGCGGCCCGCTTGGCGACGTCTCCACTGGTGATAGCTGTCCGATTGACGACGGCCCGGATTTCGGTCGCTGCATATGCTGCAGGCGCAATCGCCGGTGAAAGGGAGGTGCATGCCAGAACCGCCGCGCAAGCGAATGCAGCAAGCCTTCCTCTTCTCCCTGTGTTGGTCATATGTCTCACTCCGCGAGGCTGGAAGACGCCACGCAGGCGTCTTCAATCTCTTAGCTTACTATAAGTTTCCGCAGGAATTGCACAATCCTTGCGGCAAAACAATGACCCGCGCCGCAAGGAATATTGATCTTTCAGGCCGTCACAACGCGTGAACTGAAATCAGTTGAAACCGTCGAGTGTTGTGTCGCCGACCTTCACGTCGCCGAGCGTGCGGAAGGAGAGACGCGCACCAATGGCCCAGTCACTGGCCGACTCGTCATTGACGTCGCGCTTGGCCGAGTAGACCAGCGAGAATACCGTGCACTCATCGGCGTAGGAGAAGCCAACACCATGGCGACTGATTGCCGAATTGTTGATATCCCAGGTCATCGAGCCGAATAACGACCAGTATTCATCGACGTTCACTGCGCCTGACGTTTGCAACTCGTCGTTATCGCTATCGAGACCGTAATCGGGCTGCGCAGCGATCCGTGTATAAGTCAGGTTCGCCTGCAGCGTTTCATTGGTGAAGGAAAGTGTGGTGTCCGCACGACGGAAGTCCAGATCCTTCTCATCAAGACGCGCATTGGTAGCGAGCGACAAACCGTTCGGCAGGTCGACCGCAGCCATGCCGACATAGTCCGAGCGACGCGATTCAAGACCGCTGTCGGCACCAACCTTCACCAGGTCGTCTGTCGCAAACGAGTTTTGCCCGGCAAGCTGGAATGACTGTCCAACAATGCTGCGGAATCCGATGCCGTTATCCAGAGACCCGGTATAGCGAATGCCAAGATTGGCGCGCGTGCCGCCTTCAACGCGATCGTAACCGGAGAATTTGTCGCGGTCGAACAGGTTCGTCGCATCGAATACAAAGCTCTGGGCGTCTTCGTTGGGCAGTCGTCCCGCATATTGTTCGTCATTGCGCGCATAGATCTGCGCGATGGGCTCAATGACATGGCTGCTGTTGGCCGTTGTCACGAGAAGCGGATAGCGTGCCTCAAGGCCGGCTGTCGCCATGCCCCGTGTCGCGCTTGTCCCGCCATAATAGTCGCCGGTGTAAGCCGACGGATCGCTCATCGCCAGGCCATAGACATCCCCGCGAACCGCAAGCAGGGGCGTCAGCAGCAGCCCGCCGGGTGCAGTCAGTGTGCGCTTCCACTCAACTTCGCCACTCAGGCGCGTCATGTTTCCCTTCAGGCCCCGATAGCGCGTCAGGTCGTCGATGCCGTCATTGTCGGTATCCACAGTCAGGGCATCGGCCTTGAAGCGCGACAGCGACGTAAAGTTCAGATTGGCGGAGAGCTGACCACCCGCAACCGCTTCCGGTGCATAATAGCTGTAATCGACGACCGGCAGGACCGTCGGTTGCTGCTTTTCAGCCGTATCATCCGGGTCGGCATCCTGCACGTCGAAATAATATCCACGGGCCTCGAACGAGTTCCTGTCGCCAAGTCCCGTCAGGTAAATCTCGTTGGTGTGGGTGGTATCGTCCAGGCCGTCGAGATCGTAGGTGCGGGCAAAGTTGTTGTCGCTCTGCAGCATGACATCCCAGCCGAACGCCCAGCGGGGATTGATATCGAAATTGCCCTTGGATGAAATCATCCCGCGAAGATCGTTTTCCGCGTCGCTCGTTCCAGCGTCGAAGTCGTCCGAATTCATCTGATTGATGCCGGCAATTCGAACAGAAGCTTCGCCGTTGTCGAAACGCTGGCGGAATTCCGTATCAAGCAAGACACCCTGGCCGGTAAAGCCGGTTGCGCTGATCGTTGCATCGCGGTGGTTGTCGAACACGTAGTAATAGGGAACCGTAACTCCGAAGCCGATATTCTCGGCTGTCCGCATCGTGGGAAACAGGAAGCCGGACTTCCGCTTGACCGTATTGTCCGGAACTTCGATCGCCGGCAGTGTCGCAATCGAATGCCCAAACAGCTCGAAGCGTGCCTTTTCGAGACGAACCGTATGGGTCACTCCGTTCTGAACGACCCGCTCTGCCTTCACTTGCCAAAGCGGCGGACGCTCCGGATGCTCGGCACACGGCAGGCAGGCGGTGTAGACACCCTTGTAGAGAATGACCTCGGTGCCACCCACACGCTCGCCGCGCTCGGCAGCCATGCGTGTATTGTCGGTTGTCTCAATGCGAAGCGCATTGATGAAGCCATTGGCAAAATCGTCAGTGACGTCAAGCGTGTCGGCGTAAAGACGGTTGCCGCCGGGTTCCACCATCTCGATGTTGCCGGTCGCAATCAGTCGACCGGAGCGCTGGTCGTACTCGACCTTGCGCGCCACCATTTTATAGCCGCCGTAATTGATCTGCACCGCACCCTGAGCGATGATTCGCTGGGCGTCCCGATCGTAAACCAACTCGTTTGAAGCAAGGACCAATTTGGCATCGTCAGGAACTGACGATGGGGTCAGTTGCCCCATGTCGGTTGCTTGCTGAGCGTGCGCCTGCTGCACACCGAACGCGCTCACGGACAGTGCCGTGCTCGTCAGTAGGGCCGTGCAGAGCCGCCAAATCGTCTTGCGGTACACTGCCGCCACTAACCGTCCTCCTGGTGCAGCAATACGGTCGCTCCGAGTGACATCGCAACGACCACTGGAATCCAGGCCGCAACGAACGGAGGAACAACACCGCTGCTTCCGAATGCTTTCACAAGCACAGTCACAACATAAAGCACGAAGCCTGACAGGATTCCACCGAGAATCACCGAGCGGGATTGGTTGAACCGGCTAAATTTCAACGAAACGGTTGCGGCAATCAGTGTCATTGCGACCAGAAGGAATGGGAGTGACAATAAGGAGTGAAACTGGGTCTCGAGCGCCTTGGTCGATACCCCATAAGATCTGGCGACTGCAATTTTCCTAGAAAGATCATAAAATCCAACGGTCTCCGGCTGCGCAAGGCGCTCTTGAACGAATTCCTGTTTCAAATTGGTACTGACTTTGGCTGTGGCGAGCCTTGTGGGAATCTCGCCCGGCCGAGTCTGTGTAACATCGTTAAGCTGCCAGTAACCATCTTTCAACTTAGCTGTGCGTGCATCCTGTCTCAAAACGATTCGGCCGCCGCTGTCGAAGTGGATAAGCACCGCATCGACGAGTTCGGTCCCGTTGTCGGACACGGTTCGCGCACCGATAATCACGTCGTCATTGCCGCTGATTTGCCGCAACCACGGGATGGCCGTGGACGTGCTCGCCTTGCCACCTGCATTGCGCAGCGTCGTTTCAAGGTTCAGTGCCTGGCCTTGCGCCCAGGCGGCCAGCGGGTTGACCGCCAGGGTGGTAACGAGCCCGACCATCAATGCGCCGAACGCAAAGGGCATCATGAATTGCCACACCGAAATACCGGCTGAGCGCGCAACGACGAGCTCCGATTTCCGGTTCAGCGCGATCAACACCGTCATGCCGACGAAAAGAGAGATGAAGGGTACGGTCTGCTGGATGATGAGCGGCAGCCGCAGCGCTGTCATGTAAAGGGCGACAGTGGCGGTGAAACCGTCGATGTCGCCGAAGCGTCCGCTGGTTTCGCTGAAATCGATCAGGAACGAGATCGCCGTCACGCCGATGAAGAACCACAGGGTGAGCGCCAGGTAACGGCGCAGAAAGTAGCGGCTAAGCGTCGATACCATCAGCTTTGCCCTCCGCTTTTGCCCGTATCGTCGAATCGGTTGCGAATCGTGTCGAGCAATTGACTGCTGCGATAACCGATCGCCTGAGACAATCGCTGCCGGTGGGGCTTGCGCGCTCTGGCAAGCAACATCGCAGCGATCAGGGCTGCAACACCTGGAACCGCATAGACGAGCGGCGCAAAGAGCGCATTTCGCTCGACGAGCGACAGTGTGTAATTCTGTAGCAGGTATATCAGAATGGAAAGTCCAAGTGCCGCGACCATCGGATGCAGACGTGCTTCGCGATGAGAGCGGGCGTCAGCGGAGACCACCAGCGAGATCAGGGCGAAGACGAAGGTCAGCGCCCAGGTTGAAAGACGCCGGTGCAACTCGCTGCGATATTCCTCGGGGCGCCGCTGGAAGTCAGAATCATTCGGGTCCGGGTCAAGCAGAAAGGCGAGTGTCCGGTCACCGGCATGCAGCCGTGCCTCGCCACGGGTCTGCGACAGGTCCGTCAGGTCAAATGAATAGGAATCGAAACGCACAATGGAGACATTGCCGTCACGTGCCTTGCGTTGAACTTCGCCGTCGCGCATCACCAGCGCGGTCCCGCTTTCGTCAACAGCACCTTCGCGCGCATAATAGATGAGGTCGAAATTCGGATCGCGCGAATCGGCAACGAACAGTCCCTTGAGCACTCGGCCGGACAGGCGTTCTGAAATCTGCACATAGAGCCCGTCTTCGAGACGCCGGAATGTCTTTTCCTCGATGACCGATGACAGCAGATCGGCATAGGCCGCCGCGATCATTTCGCGTGCGGATACGCGCAGCTTCGGTTCGACAAAATTCGACATCAGGAAGGAGAATGCGCACAGCAACGCCGCAATAACCAGTATGGGCCGCGTGACGATGCTGCGTGAGGCGCCGGCGGCATCAATGACCGGGAGCTCCGAATCGTTGTTCATCGATGTCAGCGTCTGCGTGACACCAATGACCATTGCAAATGGCAGAACGGCCGGCAGAATGGTCGGCAGGATCAGGCTGGCCAGCTTGAAGAATGAGCCGACGGACTGGCCGCTATCGGTGACAAGATTGATGCGGCCCAGCACCTGGGTCACCCAGATGATGGTCAGCACAGGCAGCAGAGCGGTCAGGAACATTTGACCGACACGTTTTGCGATGTACAGTTCCAGCAGCTTCATACGCCAACCCGACAATGCTTGGCGACAGCAGCCAGCACGAAGAAAAATTTTGCTTTCTCTACGCGGCTCAGTCGCTTTTGGCGACAGGTACTAAAACATTTTTAATGTTTTCGCTGACGAATTTTCGTTGCTCGAGGATGTTGGCCACACTGAAAACCGCGGCGTAAAGGACAATTGAGGACAACCAGCCCAGAATGACATCGGAGAGATAGTGGCCGCCGAAGAAGACCCGAAGGGCCGGTGTGACGATGCAGATGGCGATTGCCGGAGGAATGAGGAACGGCTGGAGCTTTTTCGGAATGAGTGGAAGCAGGCAGATGACCCAGCCGGCACCGGCGGCTTCTCCCGAGACAAAGGAGCAGTTCTTGGGACATTCTCCGCCGAATTCGCCCGCAGGCATGAATATATGGGTCCCGCCGAAAAGGTCGGTATCATTGGGGCGCGGACGTCCCGAGAACATTTTGAAGATCAGGTTGACCAGGACATAAGGGCCAAGCGCGAGTGTCAGAAGCGACAGCGAATATTGTTGCGCAGGCCGGCCACGATAGGATTCGTCCCCGTTTTTGATCACCGTGAAGATGAGCATCCCGAGCAACACCAGCGCCGCGGCCGCAGGGACGTAAAAGAGAATCTTGCGTAAAACGATGAAGAACGGGTCAGTGCTGATCGGGAAAAATCCGCAATTCTCACCCGCTGGAGCAGGCTTCGGACATTCAGTCTCCTGGAAGAATATACGGGTCGCAGCTATGTCTATCTGCGGAAAAAAATGAAAAAAGGCCAGGATCAGAAACCAGATCGACAGCATGAGCATGAAGAATCCGAACGTTTCATGTCTCGGAATCGCCGGCAAGAAGCCCGGTGTTTCTTTATGTTGCTTTGGCAAATCAGTCAGGTCCATTGCGGCAGGCGGTTGAAACTGCGATTATTCAAGTCTGACGCTATCTCGTGCATGCGCACCATGACAAGGCTATGACGGTTTTAAAATTAGATATTTATGAAGTACGACCTACTTTTCCGCAGGAAGATTTCTCTGACACTTGCCTTCGAGGTTGAAAGGTTGAACATCTGGCCCAAATGAAAAAAACAAACACACGCGGAGCAATTAATGTCAGTGAAGCTTGAAATCTCCTTCTCCAAATCGGCGCGTCTCGATGGCGTAACGGCCATCCTCCTGAAAGCCTCTGGCGACGGCGCGGCTGCTGGCATCGCAGACGTCGATCCGTCAGGCGTTTATGAGCGTGCAGCGAAGGTGCGCAAGTTCACCGGAAAGTCCCTGGCAAAGCTCGATGTGGTGGCGCCACATGGTTCGTCCGTTGATCGCATGGTTGTTTTAGGCTTGGGCGATGCTGCCAAGATGAGCGACCATGACTGGCTACGTGCTGGCGGCACCGCCATGTCGACATTGTCCGGCGTTGAGTCCGCCGTGGTCTATCTGGATGCTGCAGGGGTTGACGTGTCGGGCAAGCAGGCAGCCGACTTTGCTCTTGGCATGCTGCTTCGTGCTTACAAGTTTGATTCGTTCAAGACCTCCAAGAAGAAGGACGAGGACGAAGACGATTCCAAGGTGAAAGCCCTGAAAGTCACGCTCGTGACAGCCGCTGCCTCCGACGCCAAAGAGGCCTTTGTCGATGCAGAAGGTGTCGCCGGCGGTGTCTTGCTCGCGCGCGATCTTGTCAACCTGCCGCCGAACGTGCTTGGCCCTGAGGAATTTGCGGCCCGCGCAAAGGCCATGGAAAAGCTCGGCGTCGAGATTGAAATTCTGGGCGAAAAGGAAATGAAGAAGCTCGGCATGGGCGCTCTTCTCGGCGTGGCTCAAGGGTCGTCGCGTCCGCCACGTCTCGTCGTCATGCAGTGGAAGGGCGGCAAGGCGAAGGACAAGCCGATTGCGTTCGTCGGCAAGGGCGTTGTCTTCGATTCCGGTGGCATCTCGATCAAGCCTGCCGGTGGCATGGAAGACATGAAGGGTGACATGGGTGGCGCTGCCGCCGTGACAGGCCTCATGCATGCGCTGGCGTCTCGCAAGGCCAAGGCCAATGTCGTTGGCATTATCGGTCTTGTCGAAAACATGCCGGACGGCAATGCCCAGCGTCCCGGCGACATCGTCACCTCGATGTCGGGCCAGACCATCGAGATCGTCAATACCGATGCTGAAGGCCGCCTCGTCCTGGGTGATGCACTTTGGTATTGCAACGAACGTTTCGAGCCGAAATTCATGATCAATCTGGCAACCTTGACCGGTGCCGTTCTCGTCGCGCTCGGCTCTCATCATGCGGGTCTGTTCTCCAACGACGATGCATTGTCGGAGCAGTTGCTGGCCGCAGGTCTGCAGACGCATGAGCGTCTCTGGCGTCTGCCGCTCGGCAAGGAGTACGACAAGATGATCGATTCGCGCTTTGCCGATATGAAGAATAGTGGTGGCCGACATGCCGGCTCCATCACAGCGGCCCAGTTCCTCCAGCGCTTCGTCAAGGAAACGCCGTGGGCGCATCTCGATGTCGCCGGAACGGCCATGGGGTCGCCTGCAGACGAGATCAGCCAGAGCTGGGCATCCGGCTACGGCGTTCGCCTGCTCGACCAGCTGGTGCGTGCGAATTACGAATCCTGAACCTGAAAGGTCCAACTGCCTTGGCGGAGATTCTCTTCTACCACCTGACGGAATCGAAGCTCGAGGACGCTTTGCCGCCGCTCCTGGAAAAAAGCCTGGAGCGCGGCTGGCGCGTGGCCGTGCAGACGCCGAACGCCGAAAGGCGCGATGCGCTCGATGGGCATCTGTGGACATTTCGCGATGACAGCTTCCTGCCGCATGGCACGGAGGAGGGGCCACAGTCGGCCGAACAGCCGATCCTCTTGACGGTCTCGGCAGACAATCTTAATGCCGCGACGGTTCGGTTCCTGATCGACGGTGCCTCGCCTCCCGAAGATCTGAACTATGACCGCGTCGTCTTCCTCTTCGATGGACATGATCAGCATCAGCTGGAATCGGCGCGGGGTGAATGGAAACGTCTGAAGGGCGAGGGGCATGCCCTGACCTACTGGCAGCAATCCCCTGAAGGGCGGTGGCAGAAGAAGGCCTGATCCCGACGTCGAGATGTGGCCATTCGTGGCGACAGCCTCACTGTGCCGATGCCAGCAGATCGAGGCCTGAACGCTTGTGGCGCAGTGCGACGACTTTGTAGCCACCGGCCTGCAAGCGCGAAAGCAATTGCGGGAGCATCAGTTCTGTGCGGGCATGAATGTCGTGCAGCAGTATGATGCCGCTTTGACGAGCCGCGAGTGTTGCCATGGTGCGTTCGACAATCTCGGATGGCGTGGACTTGAAATAGTCCTTGGAGTCGATGCCGACATCCAGCACCACGGTGCCGCGGCGGGCGAGTGCGGCGCGAAGCGGGCCGGTGTCGGCGAGGTAAGGAAAACGGAAGAAGCCGATATCCGCACCGGTGCTGACCCTGACAGCCGTCTCGCCCCGCATGATCTCGGTCATGGCGCGATCGAAATTCATGCCGCTCAGATTGGCATGACGCCAGGTATGGCTCCCCACAGAATGGCCGCGTGCGACCACCTTTCGGGCGATGTCCGGATGGTTCTTCGCCATCTCTCCCACCATCAGGAAGGTCGCCTTGACGCGGAAAAGATCTAGCGTGTCGAGAATGCGCTCCGTCTTGCCGGGAACCGGGCCATCGTCAAAGGTGAGGATGACTTCCTTGGGTGCCAGTTTGATGTCGCCGACCGAGGAGACGTCCAGCGTGCGCCCCGTCAAAGGACCGCGTGGTGTGCCCAGACTGGCGTGAAACCATGCACGCGGTTCCATCGGAAGGGGATCGCTCGCATCGACAGGGCGAGGCTGCGGGATAGCGGGCACGAAGGCCGTCTGTGCTGAGGTTTCGTTTTTCTTGAGGTTCGCACAACCGGTGACGGTCAAGGCGACAACAACGCAGGCAACAAGGCGAAACGCAAACATGACCACACTCAAAGCGATATGACGTTGAGCACCGGTCTAGCGAAACATGGTTAATCTTTGGTTGAAATGGCCTCTTGGCGATTAACCATAAGACTGGCCTGTGTTGCGTTACTCTGCCATTGCCTCATCATATTCGGTCGAAAGCTCCAGCCACTGCTCTTCGGCGTCTGCCAGCTTTGACGCCGTTTCGCCGCGTAGTTTGGCCTTCTCCGCGGCCTTGGCCGGAAACTTCTCGTAAAGCACCGGATCCGCAAGTTCCGCATCAAGTGCCTGAATCTGCTTCTCCAGTTTCTTCGTCAACGCTTCGATTTCGTTGATCTTTTTCTTCATCGGCGCAAGCTGGGCGCGCCGTTCGGCGGCCTGCTTGCGCTGGTCGGCCTTGCTGGCCTGATCGGCAACTAACTCAGTTCTCGGCTTTTCTTCTTTTTTTTTACCGGAAGAGACGATGAGCCCGCGATATTCTTCCATATCGCCTTCGAAGCTTGTCACCGTGCCATTATTGACGAGCCACAGGCGATCCACGGTCGCCTCGATCAGATGGCGGTCATGGCTGATCAGGATCACCGCACCTTCATAGTCGTTGAGCGCTGCAATCAATGCGCGGCGGCTATCGATGTCGAGGTGGTTGGTGGGCTCGTCGAGGATCAGAAGGTTCGGCGAATGGAAGGCGGCAAGGCCCATCAGCAGGCGAGCCTTTTCGCCACCGGAGAGATCCTTGGCAGCTGTCGCCATCTTCTCGGTCGCCAGCCCCATCTGGGCAACGCGTGCCCGCACCTTGGCTTCGGGCGCACCAGGCATGAGACGACGAACGTGGTCGACCGGTGTGTCGTTGGGAATGAGGTCGTCGAGCTGATGCTGGGCGAAAAAGCCGATCTTCAGATTCGGTGCCAGCTTGATATCGCCGCTTTCAGCCTTCAACCGGCCCGAAATGAACTTGGCGAACGTCGACTTGCCGTTACCGTTCGCACCCAAAAGCGCAATGCGGTCGTCATTGTCGATGCGAAGATCGATATTCTTCAAGATAGGTTTTCCCGGCTCGTAGCCGACCGTGCCGCCATTAATGGCAACGATAGGCGAGGCAGGTTGCTTCTCTGGCTCCGGGAAGGTGATCGGCTGCACGTGATCCTCGATCACGGAGGCCACCGTGCCCATGCGCTCCAGCGCCTTCACGCGGCTTTGGGCCTGCTTGGCCTTGGATGCCTTGGCCTTGAAGCGGTCGACGAAGCTCTGCAGGTGCTTGCGCGCGGCCTCGTTCTTGGCCTTTGCTTTCGTCTGCAATTCGTCGGCTTCCGCCTTCTGACGTTCGAACTGGTCATAGCCGCCGCGATAGAAGGTCAGTTTTTTCTGATCCAGATGGACGATCGAATTCACGGCGGTGTTCAACAGATCCCGGTCATGGCTGATGATGATGACCGTATGGGGATAGCGTCGCACATAGTCTTCCAGCCACATCGTGCCTTCAAGGTCGAGATAGTTGGTCGGCTCGTCGAGCAGCAGCAGGTCGGGTTCGGAAAAGAGCACCGCTGCCAGCGCCACGCGCATGCGCCAGCCACCGGAAAAGGATGAGGCAGGACGAAGCTGCGCGTCGGCATCGAAACCGAGACCGGCCAGAATCGTGGCAGCACGTGCTTCCGCGGAATGCGCGTCGATATCCACCAGCCGCATCTGGATCTCGGATATCCGTTCCGGGTTGGTCGCCGTCTCGGATTCTGCCAACAGCGCTGCCCGTTCCTTGTCGGCGGCCAGAACGATGGACAAGAGCGAGTCTTCGGTTCCCGGCGCTTCCTGGGCCACCTGGCCCATGCGTGCATTCTTGGGGATCGAGATCGAACCGGTCTCCGGCGTCAGGTCACCGGTGATGATCTTGAACAAAGTGGACTTGCCCGCGCCATTGCGTCCGACCAGCCCGGCCTTGGTGCCGCTGGGAAGCGAAACGCTGGCATGATCGATGAGGAGGCGGCCGGCGATGCGAGCCGAAATATCGTTGATTGTAATCATGCCCCGGCTTGTGGCCGAACTGCAGTGCAAAGGCAATATAGGATCATACCGCAAGGCAGCATGAATGCGCCACGAGCTGTCTGGAGATGCCGTTGCGCAACAAAAAGAAGCGCAAACTCAAGCTGAACGACGAAACTTCGCTGTTGTGGCAGCCGCCGGATGTCCGGCGATCGGATTGCGACGATTGCCCTTCGTGGCTTTGAGGGCCTCCTGGGCCTGCGCCAGAAGCTGTGCCGCACTCATCGATGCGCCCGTCAGCGAGTATCCGATCATCAGCGTCAGATTGCTGTTGTCCGACGGATCGTCTGTGGCAAAGACCAGATTGTCGCTGATGGAGGTAAACAGCCGTTCTGCAATCGCCTCGGCATCCTCGGCGGAGACATCGTCGAACAGAAACGAGAACTCATCGGCACCGGTGCGGGCGACGAAGTCATTTTTCTTGATGGACCTGCGTACAATGGCCGAAAGACTCTTCATCAACCGGTTCACGGCGGCATCGCCAAACGACTGGGCCATGGCCTGAAAGCGGTCGATCCCCACGATGATCAGTGCCGTCGACTTCGGATCGCTGTCACCGGCGTAGAGTGCTTCGAGGCGGTTGTTGAAGGCGATCCGGTTCGGCAGGGATGTCACCCGGTCGCGCAATGCGGCGGTCTTGGCCTGGCCTGCCTTGCGTTCAGCCTTGGCGATGCGTTCGATACCATCGGCAAGCTTCTCGCGCAGACGATCCTCCGCTCCCATCTGTGCCTGAGCAGCCGATCTCAGATAGTCTATCTCGCTCTTCAGATCTGCGGTGTTGCCGGCATATCCGTCTTCAAGTTCGGTCGAGATGACCTCAAGCGCCTGCATGAAGCGACTCCCATGTTCAAGGCCGCTCGCCAGATCCTGGGTCAACTGTCTGAGCACGCTCGCCGCTTCCCGGTGCGCCACCTCGTCGGCAATGCCGCAATGAGAGACCAGACGGTGCTTGAGGCCGATCTGATCGAGCAGGTGCTGAGACGGATTGGTGCCGATGGCTTTCACGTCGCGCAAAAGGGCAGGGTCATGGCCGTAGAGCCCCTGATAGAAGAGCTCATAATTGCGCGGAATGCCGGAGACCTTGAGACGGGCCATGTGTCTGGCCACTGTTTGAAGCTGATCGAGGCCAGAGGTGTTGGTGGCACGCTGCGCGTCTGCAGTATCCTCAAACATAACATATCCCATCAATAAATTATGGGCGCCTGGATGCTTGTCGCTGGCGCGCGGTCTTTAGCAATGGCAGTGATAGTTGCTGGAACCTCTTGAAAAAGGATGAATGTTGCACTGACTCCGTGCTTCGCGCCGAAGGTTCAGCGGACCATGGTAAACGGGATGTTTTAAAGCAGACGTGTCAGAGCCACTGCTGTCCCGCCGACCGCAGGAAATAGATGAGGTCCAGAGATAGCGACGGCTTGCCAAGCGCAGTCAGCGTCATGTGCGCCTGTCCGCGGTGGTGGGTCTGGTGATTGAAGAAGTGGGAGAGCGCCGGTCCAAGCTTGTGCGTTATCTGGCTGGGATTGGTGATCGGCGTATAGGTGAATGGCTGATCGAGCATCTCGGGTGACAAAGAGCTGACCCAGTTGATGATCCGCGCATCTTCCGCTTTTCGCGCCTCTGTCAGCTGTGGCAGGGTGGAGTAGGGTTGTTCGTTGAGGCTCTTATGCGACGGGCCTTCTCCGGCGAAACGGTGCATCCAGATGCGATCGGCGACCAAGATATGGCTGAGCGTCGCAAACAGCGAACCGAAATAGGCGCCTCGGTCTTCGTTCAACGCCTGCGGCGTTAGAGTGGCTGCTGCGTCATATAGGAGTGTATTTGCCCAGGCGTTGTAAGCGGCAAACATATGATAATGCGCGATCATGATCCTACCTCTTTCAATCCGGTCTTTTACCCTAGCGCAGATATGTTGCAATGGGCGTGATGCATCGATGAAATAACTTGATTTGATCGACAGCGTCCCGGGAGGCTAACAATCAGGGCCTGGATTTTCAGCGAGGTTTATGATGACCATCACTCTTTACTCCTTGTGCGGCGCGGATGAAACGCGACCGTTTTCACCCCATTGCTGGAAGGTGGTGATGGCCCTGCACCACAAGGGGTTGCCATTCGTCGAAAGTCCCAAGGCCTTCACAGCGATACCGGGCGTTGAAAACGGTGTATCCAAAACGGTTCCGCTTCTGCGGGATGGAGAGACGCTGATTTCCGACAGCTTTGCCATCGCCCGTTATCTGGAAGAGACCTATCCCGATCGTCCGTCTCTCTTTGGCGGAGATGGTGGCCTGGCCATGGCACGTTTCGTCGAAGCCTTCTCCAACACCACAGTTCACCCGGCCGTCACCAGGATTGCCATCGTCGATATCTGCAACATGCTGGGGCCGGAGGATCAGTCCTATTTCCGCGAAAGTCGCAGCAAGCGCCTTGGCAAGCAGATCGAGGAGGTGGCCGCAGGCCGCGACACCGAGATCGCCGAGTTTGCCGACAAGCTGAAGCCGGTGCGCTACCTGCTGGCGCACCAGCCCTTCATTGGGGGTGAAACCCCCTTGTTTGCCGATTATATCGTCTTCGGCGCCTTGAAATGGCTCGATATCGCCAGCGGCTCTGTTTACCTGCCGGAAGAAGATCCCGTCTTTGCCTGGTATCAGCGCTGCCTCGATCTCTTTGCCGGTGAACCCCGCAAGGTCGCCTGACGGCCGCAACAGGCCGCCTCTGGTCAAGATCGAGCCGCGCCGGCGTGCAATTGTGACGCCGGCGTGAAATTCGTGCATCCCTCTTGTTTTTCAGTCCCTTCGCCGCTAGAAACCGCCCACTTTCCCTATTCCACAAGAGGACATCACACATGGCGATTGAACGCACTTTTTCGATGATCAAGCCGGACGCAACCAAGCGTAACCTGACGGGCGCCATCACCAAGATGCTCGAAGATGCTGGCCTGCGCGTCGTTGCATCCAAGCGCGTCTGGATGAGCACCCGCGAAGCTGAGGGCTTCTATGCCGTTCACAAGGAACGCCCTTTCTTCGGCGAACTGGTTGAAGGCATGACATCCGGCCCGACCGTCGTTCAGGTTCTGGAAGGCGAAGGCGCAATCCTCAAGAACCGCGAAGTCATGGGTGCAACCAACCCTGCCAACGCGGACGAAGGCACCATCCGCAAGACCCACGCTCTGTCCATCGGCGAGAACTCGGTTCACGGTTCGGACGCGCCTGAAACGGCTGCTGAAGAAATCAAGTACTGGTTCTCCGACACCGAAATCGTCGGCTGAATCAGACTGTCAGGCGCAAGTCTGAACTAATTGATGGATATGAGAAAACGGCGCCGGATGGCGCCGTTTTTTTGCGAGCATCGGATGCTTGTCCGCGCCTTGGTTCACATCGTCCGTGGCAGGATGTGCTGGATTTGAGATCCGCATTCTCTCATGTCGCCGGGCATGCTTCCGGGGAAAAATCCGGCTTTTGGCCGGGCTTGTAGACCTCGGGATTGGCCGTATAGATCGCCCCGACGATGAGCGGTTTTGCTGGCAATATGCTCTGGTCGAGGTCTGAGGTGAGGGTCGTCTCGATGGTCTGGATCAGGTCGCCCTTGCCATCGGTCACGGTCATCGTCACGTGATAGGGTCTGTTCTTGACGACACAGTGGATGGGCGGGCTTTCCAGTGCCACCTTCGTCCAAGATGGGAAGATCTTCGTCTTCGTCACGATCGGTGGCCCGCCGCGCGGGTCTTCGTAGTTGGTTTCGATAAAGCTGTGCTCCGGCAGTGTCGACTTGCGCGCAAGCGTCAGCACATAGGTTGCGGTCGAGACGCGGTAGTTGAAGGCAAAGAGCTTGCCTTCAATGGCAAGCGGTCCCTCATCCTCGCGCTGGCAGCCACCTGCGGCAAGCAAAGCCGCCAGCATGGCCATTGTCGTGATCGGCGCTTTCATGGCGCTATCCCCTGCTTTTGTCGTTGATAGTGACGGTTGGCCTTGGCGCGATTGCCGCATACGGCCATGTCGCACCAGGTGCGGCTGCGGTTCTTGCTGCGGTCGATGAACAGCCAGCCGCAGTTGCCGCAGATCTTCATGCGCTGTGGATCGGGCTCGCAGATGAGGGCAAGCGCCGAGCGTGCGGTGCGGGCTTCCAGCGCTGTATCACTGGCAGCCGCCGACAGGTTGCGGGCAGCAAGGGCGAGCATCCATGCAAGCAGGTGTCGGTCATCGTTCCCGAGCGTGCGTGCCCGAAAATAGTCGTCGATGGCTTCGCGCAAGGCGAGGAAATCCTCAACATTGGCGGTTGTCGCTGCCGTCAGGCCGTTGACCTGCTGGCGCTCTGCGCAATGGGTGATCGCCGCCGGCACGAAATCATCCATCTGCGCGGTGATGGCAAAACGGTCGATCGAGCGTTCGGGGTCGAACCGCAAAATGACGCTGTTGGCGACATCCAGTGCGAGCGCGCCGCCGGAGAAGCGATGAGGGGTCCAGGCAAAATCCATGGTGAAATACTAACTGGTAAAAATCATTTTACCAGTTATAAATTTGGGTGGAGGCCGTCATGAGCTATTTCCTGCAGCAACTCGCCAATGCCGTTCCCGTCGCAGCACTCTATGCCGCGCTCGCCTTCGGCTATGCTCTGGCCTTCGGTATGACCAGACGTGCGGATATCACTTATGGCGCGTTGTTCGCATTTGCCGGCCAACTCTATTTGCTCTTCACCGGTGTCGGCTGGAACGACTTTCGTCTGATCTTTCCAGCGGCCCTGGCCTTCGGGGCTGCTCTGTCCCTTGTCTATGCCGTGGGGGCGGGAGCACTGATTGCCCGCTCGGTCATGCGGCCGTTGTACCGGCTATCGCCCAACACTGTCATCGTCGCCAGTCTGGCGGTGCTGATCGTCTTGTCGGAAACCGGCAGGCTGGCGCTTGAAAGCGGAAACCTGTGGCTGCCGCCCTTTCTCAATACCTCCATCACGTTCTGGCGCGATGGCACCTTCAGTGTCACGCTGACTGTGATCCAGATCGGCAATGCGGCACTGATGACGGCGATTGTGCTGGGTGGCCAGGCGGTTTTGCGCCAGACCCGGGCGGGGCGTATCTGGCGGGCAGTGGCTGACGATCCGCTGGCCGCAGAACTTTGCGGTGCGGCTTCCGGCAAGGTCTTCGTTCTCGCCTATGTGGCAGCATCGGCCATATCCGCCACCTGCGGTCTGCTCGCCACCTCCTATTACGGAACGATGGACTTCGGCGCTGGCCTTGTTTTCGGTCTCAAGGTCGTTTTGATTGCCGCGGCCGGTGGCCATGCTCACCCGCTTCGCGCGGCTGTGGGGGCTGCAGGTGTTGGTGTGGCCGAAACCTTCTGGAGCGGCTACGCGCCCATCCTCTGGCGGGACTTCGTCATCGTCTCGGCTCTGGTGGTCCTGCTTGTTTTGTCGCGACGGGAGCGGTTGGCGCCGTGACGATCACAACCACTTGTCGCGGGCAGCGTCGTCGGCGTCCTTGGCGGCCACCCAGTCGCGGCTTCGACCGTCGATAGCGTGTTCCTTCTTCCAGAACGGTGCCGAGGTCTTCAGGTAATCCATCATGAAATTGGCACCATCGAAAGCAGCCTGCCGGTGCGGGGCAGCAGCCACGACCAGCACGATATTCTCGCCCGGAGCGATCTTGCCGAACCGGTGGATGGCCGTGAGCCCCAGAAGATCAAAGCGTGAAATCGCCTCGTCGGCAATCCGCGTCATTTCCGCTTCGGCCATGCCGGGATAGTGTTCGAGTTCCAGCGCTGATAGCTGCCCACCTTCGTCGCGGCACAGACCTGAGAAGGAAACGATAGCTCCGATATCGCGGCGGCCTTGGGCCAGACGCTTTGTCTCCGCATTCAGATCGAAGTCTTCACGCTGCACGCGAATGGTCGGCTGGACCATGGTTACCCGCCCGTCATCGGTGGAAAGAGCCCTATCTCGCCTGCGCCGGCGATCGGTTCGTCATGCTCGACATGCTCCTGATTGATCGCAACCCGGATGGCCTGTGGAAACTGCAATGCGTTTTCGTATTCCTCGCCAAGTCCGCGCAGATGCTCGATCAGATCGCCGGCAGTGACGACGCTCGTCGGCAGGTTGAGTTCCTCTTCGGGCTTGCCGATCCGTTCGCGCACCCAGGCGAAATAGACGAGTTTCACCATGTCACTCTTCCATGATGTGCTTGGCGCCGGCCCGGAAATAATCGTAGCCGGTATAGAAGGTCAGGATGGCCGCCAGCCACAGCAGCGCGATGCCCATCTCGGTCGTATAGGGCAGCACCTTGTCGCCTGCGGGACCAGCCAGAAGAAATGCGATGGCCACCAACTGCACGGTGGTCTTCCATTTGGCGATACGCGTCACCGGCACCGATACCTTCAGCGCGGCCAGATATTCGCGCAGGCCCGATACCAGGATTTCGCGGCAAAGGATGGTAATGGCCGCCCAGATCGACCAGCCGGCAATCGTGCCATCGGCGGCCATCAGCAGCAGGACGGAGGCGACCAGCAATTTGTCGGCGATCGGGTCCAGCATGCGGCCGATATTCGATGTCTGGTTCCAGATGCGGGCGAGATAACCATCGAGAAAATCGGTGAGGGAGGCGACGACGAAGATCCAGAAGGCCGTCCAGCGCGCGAAATCGGTACTTTGCAGTTTGCCCTCAATGAAAAAGCAGACGACGATCAACGGAACCGCCAGAATGCGACCGTATGTCAATAAATTGGGAATATTATATGCGCGCGAAGCCATGATGTCCTGCTATCCGATATTTCGACCGTAGATGACGGTTTCCGACGCAAGCCGTCAACACGCCTCGTTATATTTAATGTCGCAGGCGCCCAGCAAAAGGCCAGCCCGCGTCAATCTGCACCGTTTTCGTGAAAATGATTGTAGACGAGCTTTGCGACGGCCTCGGAAATTCCGTCGACCGCCATCAGATCGCTGATCGCTGCCCGCGAAGCTGCCTTGGCTGTGCCGAAGTGCTGCAGGATCGCCCGCTTGCGGGTCGGCCCGATGCCGGCGATCTCGTCCAGCGGGTTTTTCACCATCTCCTTCTTGCGCCGCGCGCGGTGCGAACCGATGGCGAAACGGTGAGCCTCGTCACGCATGCGCTGGATGAAATAGAGCACGGGATCGCGCGGTGGCAGCGAGAAGTCTGGCTTTCCCTTGACGAAGAAGCGTTCCCGTCCGGCCTCGCGGTCCACGCCCTTGGCAATGCCGATGGCTGTTACGCAATCGGTAATGTCGAGATCGTCGAGGATCTTGCGCACAGCCGACATCTGTCCCTGGCCACCGTCGATCAGGATCACATCCGGCCATGCGGGAAAGGCAGCATCGGCGGCATCCTCTGTTGTCGTTGTGCTCCGGTCCGGCTTGCCTTCTTCCTTGATCAACCGCGAGAAACGTCGGGTCATCACCTCGCGCATCATGCCGAAGTCATCGCCGGGGGTGATGTCTTCCGATTTGATGTTGAACTTGCGGTATTGGTTTTTCACAAAGCCCTCTGGCCCGGCGACCACCATGCCGCCGACCGCATTGGTGCCCATGATGTGGGAGTTGTCATAGATCTCGATGCGTCGCGGTGTGTAATCGAGTGAGAAGGTCTCTTTCATGCCCTGCAGCAGTCGCGCCTGAGACGAGGTCTCGGCAAGCTTGCGCCCATGGGCCTCGCGCGCATTGGCAACAACGTGATCGACAAGGTCCTTCTTTTCTCCACGCTGCGGAACCAGAACCAGCACCTTGTGGGCAGCCTTTTCCGATAGAGCCAGCGCCAGAAGCTCCTGCTCCTCTATCGTCTCCGACAGCAGGATCTGCCTGGGCACCGGCTTGTCGTCATAAAACTGCGCGAGGAAGGCAGACAGCACCTCGGCGCCGGAAAGCTGCGGGTCGGCCTTGGGGAAATAGGCGCGGTTGCCCCAGTTCTGTCCGGTGCGGAAGAAGAACACCTGAATGCAGCATAGCCCGCCCTCCTGATGGATGGCGAAAATATCGGCTTCCTCGACACCGGCCGGATTGATGCCCTGGTGGCTCTGCACATGGGAGAGTGCGGCCAACCGGTCGCGGAACACGGCGGCCCGCTCGAAGTCGAGATCTTCGGCCGCCTCGTTCATGGTCCGCGCCATGGTTTCTTTCACCTTCTGGCTTTTGCCGGAAAGGAAGTCTTTGGTCTCCTTGACCAGTTCCGCATAGTCCGCGTCGCTGACCTCGCCGGTGCAAGGCCCCGAACAACGCTTGATTTGATAGAGCAGGCACGGGCGGGTGCGGCTTTCGAAGACGCTGTCGGTGCAGGTGCGCAGCAAAAAGGCCCGTTGCAGCGAATTGATGGTGCGCCCGACAGCCGTTGCCGAGGCGAAGGGGCCGAAATAATCACCCTTGCGCGCCCGCGCACCCCGGTGCTTGTAGATCGCGGGGGCCTTCCCGTCGCCGGTGATCATAATGTAGGGAAAGCTCTTGTCGTCGCGCAAAAGCACATTGTAACGCGGACGCAGCCGTTTGATCAGGTTCGCTTCGAGCAGCAGCGCCTCGACCTCGGTGCGGGTCGTGACGAATTCCATATGGGTCGTTTCGCGTACCATGCGCGCCAGCCGGTTGGAATGCAGCCGTCCTTGCGCGTAATTGCTGACCCGTTTCTTTAGAGAGCGCGCCTTGCCGACATAGAGAACCTCCCGCGCGGCATTCAGCATGCGGTAGACACCAGGGGCGTTCGGCAGCTTCTTGACGAACTCGCCAATCAGTTCTGCACCCTTCAGCTCGGAGGGAACATCGCCGCTCTCGTTCCAGTCGATAGACAGGGTCGTTGCGGCCTCGACAATATCGGCGACCACGCCATCGTCATCATCTTCTGTGCCATCATAGAGCACACCGCCATCGCTGAGCTTGCCGCCCGTCATGCTTTATTCTCCTTCGCATGTGGTATCAGCCAAATGCGAGATTGTTCATGCGCCTGTACCTGTTTGCGTCTGTAGAACGCTGATCTCCGGCAAAGCGGCATCCAATTTTCGTGCCTTTACGACCACCGCTGCCGTGGTCGGGCTCGATTCTCCGTGTGCATGGGCGCAAAGAATCGAAGCCACGAGTCATATAGGCGTGTTTTTACGTTTGGCGAACACGCTGGCTTGATAACACACCAAAAACAACACAAGCGGCAAACATCTTCGTTCTCAAGTAAAAGTGTGCGATATCAAGTAGATCTGACTTTACTATTTATTAGGGTTAATAAAATCCCTGTCGCATAATAGCAACATCTAACTTTCACCACTTGGGCGCCACAAACATTTCACATTTTGGCTCTTTCAAATCCTCAATTGAATTTCATTTTCCTCGGGAACGGACAGGAACCGTCTAACGTTCATATCGCAGGAACAAACAGCTGTTCGGCGGCCTGAACCGAAAAGGAGAATTTTTTATGCGTAAACTCATTCTGACCCTCATGGTCTCTTCGGCAGCTCTCGTGAGCTTCAGCGCGGCCCAGGCAGCTGATGCGGTCGACCAGATCCCAGCACCGCCAGTCGCCACCGAAAACACCTATGTGCCAGCCTCTGGCTGGACCGGTGGATATATCGGTGGTGGCGTCACCTATGATTGGGGTGGCAGCAACTTGGGCGACGCCGTTGGCGGTACCCTCTACGGTGGTTACAACATGCAGAGCGGCCAGATCGTCTACGGTCCGGAAGCTGACATCAGCTACAACAACCAGGAAGGCTCGGCCGGCGCCGGCATCGACAGCAAGGAAGGCCTCAACGGCTCGATCCGTGGTCGCGTCGGTTACGACATGAACCCGTTCCTGATCTACGGTACCGGTGGTCTGGCCGTCGGCAATCATGAACTCAGCAGCGCCGCAGGCTCTGACGAGAAGGTCTCGGCCGGTTATACAGTCGGTGCCGGTGTTGAAGCCCTGGTGACGGATAACATCACCGCACGCGTGGAATACCGCTACACCGACTACATGGACCGTGACTTCGACCTCGGCGGTACAACCGTATCGCGCGGCTTTGACGATCACAGCGTCAAGCTCGGTATCGGCGTCAAGTTCTAAGAACGCCGTAAGTACGCTTCACGAGTGAAGCAGCACCAATTGGAAGCCGGGTTCGTCCCGGCTTCTCTTTTATCAAGCTCTATAATTCCCTGAGCCGCTCGGCGACTGCCTTTTCTACGCCGGTTGCTGCGTGGAGCTTGAACCACTCGATCATCCGTCGAACATCTCCACTTGCCGGGTTTTGCCCCAACGCTCCAATCAGTTCGGCACTGGCAGCAGCCATTGCAGTCAGGATGCGTGCCGTCTCAGGAACATAAGGCAGATCATTGCCGGCGTCATGGCGTGCGCGGATAATTGAGTAGCGCACCGTCTCAGGCAGGGACCATCCACTGGTCAGGAAATCGCTGACGCTGACCGCTTGCCCGTTTACTGTGGTCGTCGCGTCACGATCTTTTGGCTCAAAGCCGGTCGCTTCAATGCGCTCGCAGGCATCAATCGCTGCGTTCATCATTTCACGAATTAGAGGCCAGTCTGTTTTCATTGTTTGCCTCACCGTGACTGCGGCTTCATTTCGCTCCAGCCATCGAAACGCTTGGCGAATTTCGAAGGCCACGCAGCCAGTTCCGTACGGCCCTTTTCCCACTGTCCGGGAAAACGCAGCATCAGGTAACCGAGCAAGGCGGCAAGCGCGAAATGACCGCCATGCAATGTCTTTCCGGTTTTCGGCATATTGGCGTTCAGATAGTCGAGACCGCGCTCCACCTTTGACCACTGCTTGTCGATGACAGGCTGGTAAAGCATCTCTTCCGGGCGAAAGCGGCGTTCATAGACAATTGCCAGAAGGCAATCGGTCGTCCCGTCGCACAGCGCTTCAAGGCGCTCCGCTTCGGTGCGCTTCTCGCCCTTTTTGGGATAAAGCTTACCGTCCGAAATCCGGTTGAGATACTGCATGATGGCGCGGCTGTCGAAGATCGCCAATTGCCCATCCCCGCGCACCAGTGTTGGAATTTTCCCCAACGGATTATTCTCGATCAGAATGTCCGGCGCCGCCGTGGTATCCACTTTCACCGATTCGATATCCAGTTCCAGATAGCGCGCGGCCATCCGCACCTTGGCCGAATAGGGGGACGTCGAAGAGTAAAGCAGTTTCATGTCGTTTCCTGAGGTTTAATTGGCGACCGGCGGTATCGTGATCGATGAACGTTGACACGACTTTCTATCAACTTCCTCGCACGCCCGGAATGTTAAATCGGTTGTCATGCAAATGCGCACTTCCTCCAGCCTTTCCCCGTCACAGGTCACGGACATGGCTTTCGTCGAAAGTCCGGGATTGACGGCGACGAATTGCTGCTCCAGTCCGTCAGGACTCACGGTTTGGCGAATTGCGGGTTGCTGCAATGTGTCCGGTATTTTCAGCTTCTCGAACGCGGCGCGCGTCACGCGAAAATAATCCGCCTGGGACAGACCGGAACAGGTGCCATGCTTGCGCCATTCATGCCCGATCAACCCCATGCTCGGCATGATATCGAGATAATGCTGGCCGAGGTTATCTGGAACGCGGTCCGGCTGGTCGCTGGCGCAGGATTCGGGATAGCCTTTTTCATATTGCGGCCACAGCCCGTGCACGATCAGTCCGAATGCCTTGGAGGAGCCGCATTGCTGCTGGTTGCCCTCTCCCTCGTCTGACAGGCAGTAGCTTGGCGACCACGACAAGGACAGGACGTAGAAGTCGAAGCCCTGTCCAATGGGCAAAGGTTTCGTGCTTTCAGCAGGGGCAGGGACGGGTTTGGGGGCGGCTTGAACGATGACCGCCGGAGTATCTTCCACGTCCCAACTGGGCACGATAGGATCTTGCAGGAAGATCATGAGGCCCGCAGCAATCATCAGGCCGACAAAGGCGGCTATGCCATAATAGCGGTGCATGGCGGACCTCTATCGCTGCAATGTCGTGTGGGGCCGCTCCTCCGGCAAACAATGACGGAGCAGCAGATAACGGCTTTCGTGGTCGAAAGTATTGTCGGCGGAATTGGGGGTGCGGTTTGAACTCGAAGCCATCGCCGCATGGCCCGCGCTCAAGAATGCGCCAGTTGCGGCTAACCTACTGATGAAGAAGCGATTGCCCATCATGAGTCTCCCGTTTTTGCAACAATGTTGGCTAACTCGGGAGAGGTCAAGCCATCAAGCTTGGGGAGGCGGAACGGCTCCGCCTCTCGCTATCAAGAGGCCTCAGCGGCGTTCGAAGAAGACGTGGCAGCGGTCATTCGGCAGATTGCCGGTCGACAAGGGCAAGAATTCCCCGCTTTTGACGTCGAGGATATGGGCGTTGAAGGCCCGGGCCGGAAAGAATTTGAAGATATCGCTGTTCTTGTGACCGTAGGTCGACAGATCGGCGTCACCATGAAGCTCGATGAACCAGTGTGATGTCGTATGCGACAGCGTTTGCGTTGCGCCACCCAAGGCCTCGATCTCGTGCCCCTCGATATCCAGAAAAACCAGTGCCGGTGCACCATGGACAGCGGTCAATTCGTCAATCGACAAAACAGCAACCTTGGCGGACCCGGCACCGGCACTCCGGGCGCGACCGTTGAGCCCGCCATCGATCGAGACAGCAATTTTCCCCGACGAGACAAGTCCGTGAAGGCAGGTGATGTTGCGGTAGCCGTTCATGGCGATGTTGCGCTCGGCAACCCGCTGGTTATGCGCATTGGCTTCGACAGCCACCACCTTGCCAGTCTTGCCGGCCAGTTCCGCCAGAAGCATGGCAACCATGCATTGGTGCGCGCCCAGATCGAAGATCGTCTTACCGGCGAGCTTGAAGCGCTTGAGGAACTCGAGTTCGGGAAGGTTGTCTTCATCGTGATCGTACCAGGCTGAACCAACAGGATCTGCGATATGCATGTTCAGCCGTTTGCCCGCGAAATTATGGGTGGCGTCGTATGCGGCAAACTGCCGTGTCATTCGCTCTTGCTTGGTGCGACGAAATAGATCGTAGATGATTTCAGGCGTGTATGAACGGATCGCGGATTTAAGCATTACAATTTTCCCTAATCGTTTAATTCAATTAACGAGGATTGATTAGGTAATGCAAATAAATCAGTGCTTCTTGCACTTTGATGGTTAAGGTTCGGATTTAATTAAATTTTTTCAAATCTTCTCGGATTCGCCTCTAAGCCAGAAGCAACGCTGCGACGCATAGCGATCGACGCCCAGAATTTTCTTCAACTCCGGCAGCAGTGTGTGCAGTTCATCCTTGAGCGTGAAGGGTGGGTTGACGATCACGAGTCCTGATCCGGTCAGCCCTGTGATATCGCGATCGCTGCGCACCAGAAGCTCGGCGCAGAGCATTTTCGGGATTTCCAGAGCCTGCAGTGCCTGATGAAACTCTTCGATGGGTGCGCCCTTCTTGATCGGATACCAGAGGCAATAGGTGCCGGTGGCAAAACGGCGATAGGCCTTTGCCAGTCCGTCTGCGATGCGAAGATATTCACCGTCCTTCTCGAATGGCGGATCGACGAGCACGATGCCGCGCTTTTCCTTCGGCGGCAGATGTGCGCCCAGTGCCAGCCAGCCGTCCAGTTCGGTCACGCGCGCCTGAAAATCACCCTCGAAGAGGCGCGCAAGTGCGCGGTAATCATCCGGATGGAGTTCCATGGCCGAAAGCCGGTCTTGCGGGCGAAACAACATCCGCGCGAGCTTCGGCGATCCCGGATAGACCGTCACCGGTCCCTTGGGGTTCAGCTCTCGCACCGCGTCGAGATAGGGGGAGAGCAGCGCCTTTGCCTTGGGCGACAGCTCGGCCTCCAGCAAGCGTCCGATGCCGTCCTGCCATTCGCCGGTCTTCTGCGCTTCCTCGCTCGAGAGATCATAGACGCCAATTCCAGCATGCGTATCGAGCACGCGAAAGGCCTTGTCTTTCTGCTGCATATAGACGACCAGGCGCGCCAGCACCGCATGCTTCAACACATCCGCAAAATTGCCGGCGTGATAGATGTGACGGTAGTTCATCTGCGATCCTGATGTGTTCTATGATTTATGGAAATGGGGCTTTTGAGCCCGCGCTGCTTGCCATATAGAAAAGCAATGAACATCGCCAGTCCCAACACCTCCCGCACCATCGGTCATACGGTCTGTCCGCATGACTGTCCCTCCGCTTGCGCACTTGATGTCGACCTCGGGCCGGATGGCCGTGTGGGCCGGGTGAGGGGCGCTGCCGACAACAGCTACACCGCCGGTGTCATCTGCGCCAAGGTCGCCCGTTATGCCGAGCGTATCTATCATCCTGACCGCCTGATGACGCCTAAGCGCCGCACCGGCGCAAAAGGCGAAGGTGTCTGGCAGGAGATCTCGTGGGAGGCGGCCCTCGATGAAGCAGCCGAAGGCCTGCTCAAGGCCGAGCAGAACCATGGGGCAGACGCGGTCTGGCCCTATTTCTATGCCGGCACGATGGGTCAGGTGCAGCGCGATTCCATCGAGCGGCTACGTCACGCCAAGCGTTATTCCGGTTTCTTCGGCTCGATCTGCACCAACATGGCCTGGACCGGCTATGTGATGGGCACAGGCGCTTTGCGCGGCGCCGACCCGCGCGAGATTGCCAAGGCCGATTGCGTTGTCATCTGGGGTACCAATGCGGTGGCCACCCAGGTCAATGTGATGACCCATGCCATCAAGGCGCGCAAGGAGCGCGGTGCCAGGATCGTCGTCATCGATGTCTACGATAATCCGACGATGAAGCAGGCCGATATGGCGCTGGTCGTCCGACCGGGCACAGATGCGGCGCTCGCCTGCGCGGTCATGCACATTGCGTTCCGCGATGGATATGCCGATCGCGCCTATATGGACAAATACACGGACGATCCATCGGGCCTTGAGGCGCATCTGAAGAGCCGGACACCGCAATGGGCAGCATCGATCACGGGCCTATCCGTCGAGGAGATCGAAGCCTTTGCGGCTTTGGTGGGCCAGACCCGGAAAAGCTTCTTCCGGCTCGGCTACGGGTTCACCCGCCAGCGCAATGGCTCCGTTGCCATGCATGCCGCATTGTCGGTGCCGACGGTACTTGGTTCCTGGCAATATGAAGGTGGAGGTGCCTTCCACAACAATGGCGGCATCTACCGTTTCGACAAATCGCTGCTGATGGGCACGGCCTATGCCGATCCCACCGTGCGTTCGCTCGATCAGTCGCAAATTGGCCGCGTCTTGACGGGCGATGCCGAGGCCCTGCGCCATGGCGGGCCGGTGACGGCACTTCTCATCCAGAACACCAATCCGGTGAACGTTGCGCCTGAACAGCGGCTGGTCAAGCAGGGCTTCCTGCGCGACGACCTCTTCACCATTGTCCACGAGCAGTTCATGACGGATACGGCTGCTCTTGCCGATATCGTCCTTCCGGCCACAATGTTCATGGAGCATGACGACATTTATCGGGGCGGTGGCCACAGCCATATCCTGCTTGGACCCAAGATCGTCGAGCCGCCGGACACCGTGCGCAGCAATCTCTACGTGATCGAGGAACTGGCCAAACGTCTCGGCATCGCCGATATGCCGGGCTTCGGCATGGATGAGCGCCAGCATATCGACCGTATCCTGACCGGTGCCGGACATCCCGGCATTGACGTGCTGGAGCAGGAAAAATGGTTCGATTGCCAGCCGCCCTTCGAGGACGCGCATTTCCTCAACGGTTTTGGCCATGCGGACGGCAAGTTCCGGTTCAGCCCTGACTGGGCGGGGACAGTCACACCCAACAGTCCGCCGGATACGATCGGCAATATGGGACCGATGGCCGAATTGCCGGGCTTTCCGGACCAGGTCGATATGATTGAAGCAGCCGATCAGGTTCACCCCTTCCGCCTGACCACATCGCCCGCCCGTAACTTCTTGAACTCCACCTTCGCCGAGACCAGGACCTCGTCCGATAAGGAAGGGCGGCCACAGGTGATGGTCGCGCATGCCGATGCCGAGCGTCTTGGCATTGAAAACGGCGATCTGGTGAAACTTGGAAACAACCGAGGCGAAATCCGCATCCATGCCCGGGTGACGGGGGAGGTCAAGGCAGGCGTTCTGGTCGCCGAGGGCTTATGGCCCAATAAGGCCCATGTCGATGGCGAGGGTATCAATGTACTGACCGGTGCCGATGCCGTGGCACCGCATGGGGGCGCGGCGTTCCACGACAACCGTGTCTGGCTGTGCAAGGAAACCGCATGAGCAAATTCGACAGGACGACAATAGACGTTGTCTCCGACGAGACCCTGTGGGACGGCTGGAGCCGCCTGCGTCGCGTGACCTTCGACTACACCGGGGACGATGGAAAAACCGACCGGCTGGATTGGGAAGTGTTCGATCGCGGTGAAGCGGTGGCACTCTTCCTGTTCAACAGCCAGCGCCAGACTGTGGTGCTCGTGCGCCAGTTTCGCGTCCCGGCTTTTCTGCGCGGAGATCATGCCTTCCTGCTGGAGGTGCCGGCCGGCGCACTGGAAAAGGACGAGGATCCGGCACAAGCCATCTGCCGCGAGGCGCTGGAGGAAACCGGCTACAAGGTCGAGGCGCCGACCAAACTGTTTTCGCTCTACATGTCGCCAGGCGCTGTGACCGAGAAAGTGCATTTCTACAGCGCCTCGGTCGACGATTCCGCCAAGGTGGCAGCAGGCGGCGGCCTGGAAGACGAGCATGAAGACCTGGAACTGTGCGAGCTCCCGCTGGATGAGGCGCTGGCGATGATCGAAAGCGGCACCATTGTCGACGGCAAGACGGTTGTCTTCCTGCAATGGGCAGCGCTCAACCGCGACCGTCTCTTCAACTAGACATTCAAATCGGGAGAAACGCATGGCATCGACTTCTGCCAAATGGGCGCTTGTGACCGGCGCAACGGGCGGACTGGGTCAGGCGTTCTGCCATAATCTGGCGCACAGAGGCTATAACATCATCGTCACGGCGCGCAGCGAGGAGGCATTGGCGGCGCTCGGTGATACGCTCAGGTCCGCCCATGGCGTCGAGGTCGTGGCTGACGCTGCCGATTTGAGCCAGCCAGGTGCCGCCCGGCGGTTGAAAGCGGCGCTGGAACGTCGCGGCATCACCGTCGATGCGCTCGTCAACAATGCAGGCTATGGCTGCCACGGTCGCTTCATCTCTCACACGGTTGAGGATGAATTGGGCATGATCGATGTCAATATCCGCGCCTTGACCGAACTTTGCCATCTCTTTGCGGCAGAGATGGTCAAGCGTGGCGGCGGGCATATTTTGCTGGTCGCAAGCGCAGCCGCATTCCAACCCATTCCCGGCTACGCGGTCTATGCCGCCACCAAAGCCTATGTGCTGTCGCTTGGCTATTCCTTGCGCGAGGAACTGCGGCGCAAGAATATCAAGGTCAGTGTGCTTTCGCCGGGACCGACCGAAACCGGTTTCTGGTCACGCGCTGGTCATACTCTCAATCCACTGGTGGGATCCTTCATGATGGATGCTCAACCGGTGGCGGAAGCGGGACTTGAGGCACTTTTCAGCGGCAGGGCAGGCGTGGTGCCAGGCATCGCCAACAAGCTGGCGGTCCTAACCTCCAGGATTTTTCCCCGCAGCCTGCTGGCCAAAGGCGCGGCCTATGTCATGAGCCGCCAGAAATGATCGCGGATCAGAAGCTGCCCTTCAGGCCCGCGCCGACATAGATGGTGCGAAGCGTGGCTCCCGCAGCCTCGTCATACGAATTCCGTACGCCCGTCGATGTGTTGTAGGTCTTGGTGTCGCCACGGCCGAGATTGGTGAAGTCGTAATTGGCCGTCAGATAGAGCGACGCTTTCGGTGTAAGCGTGTAGGACGCCCCAAGGCTTGCGCCGAAGGTCGGGGCAAAATCGAACTCGTCAGTGAATTCCAGATCGCGAAGCCAGTGGTTGTCCGTTGCCTTGGCGGCAAAGGCAAAACCGCCCTCAAGCCCGCCGTCGATGCTCAGTCGCCCGAATTTGCGCGAACCGTCGATATGCGCATAGGCGGTTGGAATCTGCTGGCGATAGGTGATGACTTTTTCTCCGTCGGTGAACGTGCCCGACGTGTCGCGCGTGCCAGTGGTACTGTAGAGGTAGGAACCGCCGCGTGAGGTCCATTGCAGGTCGGTGTATTTTACCCCGATACCGCCTGACAGCGTGTTGCGCGGGTCATCGACAAATTTACGATTGATTTCGATGCCGCCACTGTAAAAATGATCAAGCCCGGTGTCGGGGTGAATGGAACGGTCACTCCAGCCGCTCTTGCTGGTATCGATGTAATAAGGACTGATCCAGTCATAGTCGGTCATCTTGCCGTCGCCCTTGAAGCCGACGCGGCCATTGACTTTAAGCTGCCACTCGGGCGCAATCTCTATGCCAAGCGATCCGCGCAGAACAGGCACATTCTTGGTTTCCCAATCCAGTTCGCTGATCTTGAAACTGCCGGAATGGACCGTTTCCGTGGCATAGATATCCATGATGCCGGCATCGATGGAGCCGGAGATCAGGTTGTCGTCTGCGGCTGCATGATGGACCGCACCAGCTGTAAAAAGGCAGACGGCGAGGCTGAAATATTGACGCGAATTGGACACGCTCGACACTCCGCTGACGCTCTATTCGCCTGAAAACAAGGCAAAACCATATTGCGAGAATTTTCGCAGAATATAGTTAATTATAGATTTATGCGGTACTAATTCACGCGCGTAGCGACGTCACGCAACGTGCGCCAAGCTTAGTCCGTCGCTTCCTCGCGTGAGGCGATATAGCCGCCGGTCTGGCGCTGCCACAGCCGCGCATACAGGCCGTCTTGTGCCAGCAGACGATCGGGGCTCCCCTGTTCGACAATGCGTCCCTTGTCGAGAACGATGATCCGGTCCATGCGGGCAATGGTCGAAAGCCGGTGGGCAATCGCGATCACCGTCTTGCCATCCATGAGCATGTCGAGCTTTTCCTGAATGGCGGCCTCCGCCTCGCTGTCCAGCGCCGACGTTGCCTCGTCCAGCACCAGGATCGGGGCATCCTTCAGCAGCACACGGGCAATGGCCACGCGCTGGCGCTGGCCCCCCGACAGACGTACCCCACGGTCGCCGACAAAGGCTTCGTAGCCGGTACGCCCTTCGCCATCCTTCAAGTCTGCGATAAATTCATCGGCGCGGGCAAAGCGTGCTGCATTTTCCACCTCCTTCTGTGTCGCGCCCGGCCGTCCATAAAGAATATTGTCGCCAATGGAGCGATGCAGCAGCGACACGTCCTGGGCAATAAACCCGATCTGGGCGCGCAGGCTTGCCTGGGTGACGCCGGCGATATCCTGACCGTCGATGGCAATCTTCCCGGCGTCCAGATCGAAGAGCCGCAGCAACAAGCTGACCAGCGTTGTCTTGCCGGCACCGGACAGACCCACAAGGCCGACCTTTTCGCCTGAACGAATGGAGAGAGAGAGGTCGTGAATGACGGCCTGCTTCTGGTGATATTCAAAGCCGATATTGTGGAACTCGATTGCACCACCGGTGACGTTCAGGGCAGGGGCATTCGGCTGATCGACCACCTTTGGCGGCGTCACCAGAACCGGCATGGCATCGCGGATCGTGCCGACGGCTTCGAAGATCTGCTGACCGAGGCTCAAGAAACCGCGCGAATTGGCTGAAAGCCGTTGCGTGATCGTCACGGCGGCAACGAATTCGCCAATCGATACGAAGGACGTAGCCAGTCCCCAGACACTGACGCCGAAGATGGCGATGAACAACAGCACATTAGAGGTGATAACCGCAAAGTCAGCAGTGAGGCCGATACGGCGTTCGCGGAACTGCGCGTGTATCGATTTTCCAAGCACCTTGCGAAGCGCTCCGGCCTCGCTGTCTTCGGCGGCAAAAAGTTTCACGGTCTGGATGTTGCTGTAGAGGTCCGTCATTTCGCCGACCACCCTGCTGCGGGCCTTGGCCGCCGCCTTTGCGGTCGCACTGAAACGCGGAATCGCCTGTTTTGCAATGACGATGTTGACCGCGATCCAGCACAAGACAGGCAGCGTGAGCGGCCAAGCAAGGGCAGCGAGAAGTGCCACAGAGCCCGCCATCTGTACGAGGAAGATAGGCAGCGTCCAGACCGCTGCCGCCAACTGCTGCTTAACCGCTGAGGCGACTTGGGCAATACGGCTCGCGACTTGACCCGCGAACAGGTCGTGGAAAAAGCCGATGTCCTGACGCTCGACCGCCTGGTGACCATGCCACTGAATAAGGACGGGCAACGATACAGAAAGCACATGCACGCCGATCGTATTGCAAAGAAAAATCAAAGCAGGCGTAACCGGAAAGAACAGGAAGACGAAAGCGGCCAGCTCCCCGCGGTGCGCGCTGAGATAGGGAATGGCCCCTTCACTCGAGACGCCGTCGACCATATGCGCTATGCCCCACAGTATCGTCAGGTTTACAATCTCAACCAGAGCCGAGAGTGCAAGGACGATAAAGAGCGTCGCAGGCGCCATTTTGACGAAGTGAAACAGCAGCCGCAACGGTCCCTCAGAGGGGATCGGACGGTACGGAACCTCAAGCGGTCGCAATATTCTCTCGAAAGGGCCGAAAATACGGTCGGACAACGTCATGACGGCTCCGCGGGCAAAAATTCGTTCGGAATGAAAATAAGCACGCGCAGTAAAACATGAGTCCCGGCCATCCGGGAACCCGTCGAATGTGACGAAGGGATATTCGTCTGTAACCGATCGTATTCAGAGCGAGAGGACGAAGCCGCTCGCGTCGGTTGCTGTGCTGGTCGAGATCACACGACCTTCAGCGGACATGGTCACGTTGCCCAGCGCCACTTGCCGCAATGCTTCCGGGTAAAGTTTATGCTCGACGGTGAGCACGCGCGCGGCCAGATCGTCGGATGTGTCGGTTGGCAGCACCGGAACGACGGCCTGACCGATGACAGGGCCTTCGTCCATGCCGGCGGTGACGAAATGCACCGTGCAGCCGCTGACCCGCATCCCTGCATCAATCGCCCGGTCATGGGTATGGAGCCCCGGAAAGAGCGGCAGCAGGGATGGATGGATGTTGAGGATGCGACCTTCATAGGGGGAAATGAAATCGGCCGATAGCAACCGCATATAGCCCGCCAGGCAGAGGAGGTCCGGTTTCAGCTCGGCGAGCTTCTGCAGGATCGCCTGTTCGTGAGCGTCCTTGCTGGCGTAATCCTTTCGCTGGAATGCGAAAGTCGGCACGCCCAGGGCGCTGGCTTTTTCAAGTCCGCCAGCAGTAGCCTTGTCGGACATGACCGCAATGATCTCGGCGGGGAAATCCTCCGCTTTCGTCGCGGCCAGGAGGGCAAGCATGTTGGAGCCGCTACCAGAAATAAAGGCAACGACGCGCTTGCGGGCTTGGCTCATAGGGCAAGCTCGCCTGTATAGATGGTACCTGGAGCACCGTCTTCACGGGCAACCATGCGTCCAAGCGTGAACACCGTTTCGCCTTCAACGGAAAGAGCGTCCGCAACGCGCGCGGCATCGGCTGCTGCAACGACGACGATCATGCCGACGCCGCAATTGAAGGTGCGCAGCATTTCATTGCGGGCAACGCCACCGGTCTTGGACAACCAGGAGAAGACGGCCGGCGGCTTTATGGAGGCAAGGTCGATTTCGGCAGCCAGATGCTTGGGCAGGACGCGCGGAATATTTTCCGGAAAACCGCCGCCGGTAATATGGGCAAGCGCCTTGATGGCACCGGTCTCGCGGATCGTCTTCAACAATGGCTTCACATAGATCCTGGTGGGTGTGAGAAGGGCCGCGCCCAGCGAAACGCCCTCGGCAAAGGGCGCCGGAGCATCCCAGGCAAGGCCGGAAAGTTCAACGATCTTGCGCACCAGCGAAAAGCCGTTGGAATGCACACCGGAAGAACCGAGGCCGAGGATCACATCGCCTTCGGCAAGATCGCACGCCGGCAGCAGCTTTCCGCGTTCGGCTGCACCGACGGCAAAGCCGGCAAGGTCGTAATCGCCACGGGAATACATGCCTGGCATTTCTGCCGTCTCGCCACCGATCAGCGCGCAACCCGACTGGCGGCAACCCTCGGCAATACCCTCGACGATGGCCGCACCCTGATCGGGGTCAAGCTTTGCCGTGGCAAAATAGTCGAGGAAGAACAGGGGCTCGGCCCCTTGAACGACGAGGTCGTTCACGCACATGGCCACAAGGTCGATCCCGACAGTGTCATGAATATTGGCGTCGATGGCGATCTTGAGCTTGGTGCCGACGCCATCATTGGCCGCGACCAGAACCGGATCGGTAAAGCCTGCAGCCTTCAGGTCGAACAGACCGCCGAAGCCGCCGATTTCACCATCGGCGCCGGGGCGACGGGTGGAGCGGACAGCCGGCTTGATTTTCTCCACCAGCAGATTGCCGGCATCGATATCCACGCCTGCATCGCTATAGGTCAGACCGTTCCTGTCAGACTGGCTCATTTCTTGTCTCCGCGGCTCGCGATTGTTGCGGTGGCAATTGCATGACAGCGCGTCGGATGCAAGGCGCTAGGCCCTCAACCCGCTGGTTTTTTGCCGTCCCCGATGCCTATCCTGCTGGCGGCGGCCGTGCAGGTTCTTGTAATAACGGTGGTTCGCCCCCAACTCGGCTCGGGTCTGCACCCCATACGAGAAAGCGAACGGCCTTGCTCCCCGGCGCGCGCTGTCATATTCGTGAATGCACGCGCGAAGCGGCCGTCATCGGCAAAAAATACGACCCGAACCGAAGAAAGATAACGCATGTCCCAACAGATCAGCGGCTCAGGCCTGCGTCGCCAAGTGCTCTTCTGGGTTGGCGCGCTTGCCGTCTTCATCCTCTTCCTGATGACATTCAGCTCCATCCTGCTGCCCTTCATTGCCGGGATGGCGCTGGCCTATTTCCTGGATCCGGTGGCGGATCGACTGGAAAAGATCGGCTTGAGCCGTATGTGGGCCACGGTCGTGATCCTGCTCTCTTTCATCGTCGTTTTTGTTCTGTCGTTGATGATCATCATCCCGGTGCTGGCAACCCAGCTCAATGATTTCATTCAGCGTGTGCCGCAATATCTCACCGACCTGCAAAATCTCGTTGCCCATTCCAATGCAAGCTGGCTGCCCAGCTGGCTGGAAAGCCAGACCAGCACGATCCGCGAGAACTTCTCCAAATATCTGTCCGAGGGGGTGAGCTTTCTCGGCACATTGCTGGCGCAGATCTGGAATTCCGGCAAGGCCATCGTCGATGTGGTCTCATTGCTGGTGGTGACGCCGGTGGTTGCCTTCTACCTCCTGCTCGACTGGGACCGCATGATCGCCAAGCTCGATAGCCTGGTGCCGCGTCGTTACCTGTCGGATGTGCGTGAGGTCTCGCGGGAAATGGACCGGACGATTGCCGGCTTCGTGCGCGGGCAGGGCTCGCTCTGCCTCATTCTCGGCATCTATTATGCCGTTGGCCTGTCCCTGATCGGGGTGAATTTCGGTCTTCTGATCGGTCTCTTCACCGGCATGATCAGTTTTATCCCCTATGTCGGCTCCACTGTCGGCCTGCTGTTGGCCGCAGGGATCGCCGCCGTCCAGTTCTGGCCGGATTATTGGCATCTGGTCATTGTCATTGCCTTCTTCCTCTCCGGCCAGTTCATCGAGGGCAATATCCTGCAGCCCAAGCTGGTCGGTTCCAGCGTCGGCCTGCATCCGGTCTGGTTGATGTTTGCCCTTTTTGCCTTTGGCGCCCTGTTCGGTTTCGTCGGTGTTCTTGTCGCCGTACCGGCGGCAGCCGCCGTCGGTGTGCTTGTCCGCTTCGCGGTCAGGCGGTATCTTGAGAGTGATTTGTACGAAGATCCTGCGGCATCCAGCAAGGTGCCGGAAGGTATGGCCGGAAATAGAACTGAAGCAGATGCGTGAGTTGAAAAAGGTTGTCGCAAGGCCCCGGACCAGCGAACAGTTGCCCTTTGCCTTTGAACACAGGGCGTCGTCCGGTCGCGATGATCTCCTGATTTCAGAGCGGATGTCCGCTGCCGTGGCGATGATCGACAATTGGCCAGCCTGGCCATCGCCTGTGGTGATCATCACCGGGCCGGGAGGTTCGGGAAAGTCGCATCTCGCCGATATCTGGAGACAGGCATCCGGCGCGCTCTCCATCCATCCTTTAGCCGGCGCCGGTGCCTCTGAGGTTGCCGCAGCCAGCCCGGTGGTGTTCGAGGACGCTGACCGGACCGGTTTCGATGACACCGAACTGTTCCATGTCATCAATAGCGTCAAGCAAAACGGCCAGTCTCTGCTGATGACGGCGCGCGCATGGCCGCTATCCTGGGATGTCGAATTGGCAGATCTGAAGTCACGGTTGAGGGCCGCCACCATGGTGGAGATCGGCGAGCCGGACGAAGGCGATTTGGCGCAGTTGATTGTAAAACTGTTTGCGGATCGCCAGCTTAATATCGATGACAAGATAGTCGATTATATCGTTCCAAGGATGGAGCGGTCTTATGGGGCGGTGCAGGCCGTTGTCGAACGTATCGACACATTGGCGCTGGCACGGCGCACGAAAGTGACACGATCGATTGCCTCCGAAGTCATCAGTGCCCTGTCTGATGAGTTGGCGGGAGACGATCTGTCACAGTAAAGTCGTGCAACTGTTATATTGACCGCGGGAAATGAATTGAGAGGGTTGAAATGGACACGGTAGCGACGGAACTGAACGCGGAAAACAATAACGAGGTTGATGCGCAGGAGGCCTTGCTCACGAGCCCTGAACGTTTCATCAACCGCGAATTTTCCTGGCTTCAGTTCAATCGCCGTGTTCTGGAGGAAACCTTGAACACCGCGCATCCGCTTCTGGAGCGGATCAGGTTCCTCTCTATTTCGGCTGCAAACCTGGATGAATTCTTCATGGTGCGCGTGGCTGGCCTTGAAGGTCAGGTGCGCCAGGGCATTTCCATCAAGAGCCCCGATGGCAAGACGCCTGTCGAACAGCTGGAAGATATTCTCAAGGAAATCGACAACCTTCAGATGGAGCAGCAGGCCTCCTTGGCTGTCCTGCAGCAATATCTCGCCAAGGAAGATATTCTGATCGTGCGCCCGGCTGCGCTGTCGGGTCAGGACAAGGCCTGGCTGGAGACGGAATTCGGCGAATCCATTTTCCCGGTTCTGACACCACTGTCCATCGATCCGGCCCACCCGTTCCCCTTCATTCCCAATCTCGGCTTTTCCATGGGTCTGCAGCTGGAAAGCAATCGGGGCCGCGAGCCGATGACGGCGCTTTTGCGTCTGCCGCCGACGCTCGACCGCTTCGTGCGACTGCCGGATGAAAATGCGGCCATCCGCTACATCACGCTGGAAGATGTGGTGGGCATGTTCATCCACCTGCTTTACCCCGGCTACAAGGTCACCGGTTTCGGTACCTTCCGCATCATCCGCGACAGCGATATCGAAGTGGAAGAAGAAGCCGAAGATCTGGTGCGTTTCTTCGAGACAGCGCTCAAGCGCCGCCGCCGCGGTTCGGTGATCCGCATCGAGACGGATTCCGAAATGCCGGCATCGCTTCGACATTTCGTGGTCCATGAACTGGGCGTGCCGGACAACCGCGTGGCTGTGTTGCCGGGTCTGCTTGCCCTCAATACCATTTCGGAGATCGCCAAGGCGCCGCGCGACGACCTGCGCTTTGATCCTTATAATGCCCGATTTCCAGAACGCGTTCGCGAACATGCCGGTGATTGCCTGGCTGCGATCCGCGAAAAGGACATGGTCGTTCATCACCCCTATGAGAGCTTCGACGTCGTGGTGCAGTTCCTGCTTCAGGCCGCGCGCGATCCCGATGTGCTGGCGATCAAGCAGACGCTTTACCGCACATCCAATGACAGCCCCATCGTTCGTGCCCTGATCGATGCGGCCGACGCCGGCAAGTCGGTGACGGCCCTGGTCGAACTGAAGGCCCGCTTTGACGAAGAGGCCAATATTCGCTGGGCCCGCGATCTTGAACGGGCTGGCGTACAGGTCGTGTTCGGTTTTATCGAGTTGAAGACCCACGCCAAGATGTCGATGGTGGTTCGCCGCGAAGACGGTAAGTTGCGCACCTATTGCCATCTCGGCACCGGCAATTACCACCCCGTGACCGCCAAGATCTACACCGACCTGTCCTTCTTCACCTGCAATCCGAAGATTGCCCACGACATGGCCAATGTCTTCAACTTCATCACCGGCTATGGTGAGCTGGAAGAGGGCATGAAGCTGGCGGTGTCGCCCTATACAATGCGTCCGCGCATCCTCAAGCACATCGCCGAAGAGATCGAGCATGCGCGCAATGGCCGTCCTGCCACGATCTGGATGAAGATGAATTCTCTGGTCGACCCGGAGATCATCGACGCGCTTTACAAGGCGAGCGGTGCCGGAGTCGATGTCGATCTGGTCATCCGCGGCATCTGCTGCCTGCGCCCGCAGGTTCCGGGCCTCTCCGACAATATCCGTGTGAAGTCGATCGTCGGGCGCTTCCTGGAACACAGCCGCATCTTCTGCTTCGGCAATGGTTATGGTCTGCCCTCAGAGAAGGCGCAGGTCTATATCGGCTCGGCTGACATGATGCCGCGCAATCTCGACCGACGCGTCGAAACAATGGTTCCCCTGATCAATCCGACGGTCCATGAACAGGTGCTGACGCAGATCATGCTGGGCAATCTCATTGACAATCAGCAGAGCTACGAGATATTGGCCGACGGCACGTCCCGGCGTATGGAAGTCAGGTCGGGTGAGGAACCGTTCAACGCGCAACACTATTTCATGACAAACCCCAGCCTGTCGGGCCGTGGAGAGTCGCTGAAGGAAAGTGCGCCGAAGCTGATGGCCGGATTGATCTCCGGACACAAACAATAACTGGAACTTCATGACCAGATCAGAAGCGCAGGGGCGCCTTCCCGGAATAGCCCCTGTCTCGGTGATTGACATAGGATCGAACTCGATCCGTCTCGTGATCTACGAGGGATTGTCCAGGGCGCCCGCGGTGCTGTTCAACGAGAAGGTCCTGTGCGGTCTCGGCAAGGGGCTCGCGGGCACCGGCCGGATGGACGAGGTCGGTATCAAGCGCGCGCTCGATGCGCTGCACCGGTTCCGGGCACTGTCACGACAGGCGCAGGCAACCGCCCTTTATGTGCTGGCGACTGCTGCGGCTCGAGAGGCGGAGAACGGCCCTGCCTTCATCGAGGAGGCCGAACACATCCTCGAACAGGACGTCCTCGTTCTGACCGGTGAAGAGGAAGCCCTTTATTCCGCTTATGGCGTCATTTCCGGGTTTTATGAACCCGATGGTATCGCCGGAGATCTGGGCGGCGGATCGCTCGAACTGATCGACATCAAGGGCAACGAGGTCGGCAAGGGCATAACTCTGCCGCTCGGTGGCTTGCGTCTTTCGGAAACGGCGGGCGGTTCTCTTGAAAAGGCCTGTGCCTTTGCCAAGAAGCAAATCAAGAATGCCAGAATGCTGGAAGATGGCGCCGGCCGAAAATTCTATGCGGTCGGGGGCACATGGCGAAACATCGCCAAGCTGCACATGGAAATCAAGGGATATCCCTTGCACATGATGCAGGGATACGAATTGCCCGCAGCCGAGATCGGCCAGTTCCTTGATGAAATCATCTCCGGCAGCAATGCCAAGGAAGACGCCTGGGGCACCATTTCCAAGAACCGCCGGGCCTTGATTCCTTATGGAGCGGTTGCGCTTCGCGAGGTGCTGGATGTCATGAAGCCGGCCAGTGTCTGCTTTTCGGCACAAGGTGTCCGCGAGGGCTATCTGTATTCGCTTCTCTCCGAAGAGGAGAAAGCCGCCGACCCGCTTGTCACGGCAGCCAACGAGCTTGCCATCCTGCGCGCGCGTTCGCCCGAGCATGCGCGCGAGATCGCGGACTGGACGGGCCGGATGATGCCCTTCTTTGATATTGAAGAGACGCTGGAAGAAAGCCGCTATCGCCGCGCCGCCTGTCTCCTGGCAGATATCAGCTGGCGTGCCCATCCCGACTATCGCGGCCTTCAGGCTCTCAATATTATCGCGCACTCCTCCTTTATCGGTATCAGCCATCCTGGACGCGCATTCATCGCTCTTACCAACTACTTTCGCTTTGAGGGCTTGAACGACGACAAGCGCAGCGGAACGCTGGCGACAATCGCCACCGACCGATTTCTCGATCGCGCCAAGCTTCTCGGTGGCCTGTTGCGGGTGGTCTATCTGTTTTCAGCCTCGATGCCGGGCATCGTGCAGAACCTGACATTCATGCCGAGCACCAAAGACGATATCGACCTGGAATTTGTGGTGCCCGAAGCCTATCGCGACTTTGCCGGCGAACGTATCGAAGGTCGCCTACAACAGCTTGCCAAACTGACCGGCAAGCGACTGGCCTTCCGCTTCGAATAAAGAACTCGTCATTGTCGAGACCCGTCAGCCAGCCTCTGTCTGGAGCGCTGGCTGCTGCCCTTTTAGGCTTTGCATTGCTTTTTGACAGGCAGTTTGCGCAGATCTTGAGCGAAAAATAGGCTCATCAAAAATGCTTCACGGCGGTGTGACTTCCCTTGAATTCCCAACCTGTCGAAAGAGGTGAAGGGCTAAGTCATTGAAATTACTCAATCGAATGTTATAAAAAACAACAGTTGTATTGTTCAATTATCGGCAACAATGCGGTCGCATTTCGACGCCTTGCTAATCGATCTCGAAACCCCAATTTCTCAATCATCGGCTCCCAAGACCGAACACGAAATTAAAACGAGAACAAGGAAACACGATCATGAACAAGGTATTTGCAGCAGCTCTTCTCACCGCCATTGCCGGCGCATCGTCTGCTTACGCTATCGAGCCAATCCAGGGTTCGATCCCATCGAGCGCCCGTCTTGAAAAGGCACCTGTCGGCAGCTCTTTCCAGAACCAGTTCTACGCTGATGGCAACCAGTACCGCGAAACCTATGTCGTCGCCCCCGACCACAGCGTTTCGCTCGTCAACCGCGAACAGCTTTCCAACAACAGCTAATCGCGACCAACTGAACAATAACAAGCAGTCGTCCAGCGATGCGGCACTGGCCGCTCGCGACGGCGAAGCTTACCCAGGAAACAAGGAAACACGATCATGAACAAGGTATTTGCAGCAGCTCTTCTCACCGCCATTGCCGGCGCATCGTCTGCTTACGCTATCGAGCCAATCCAGGGTTCGATCCCATCGAGCGCCCGTCTTGAAAAGGCACCTGTCGGCAGCTCTTTCCAGAACCAGTTCTACGCTGATGGCAACCAGTACCGCGAAACCTATGTCGTCGCCCCCGACCACAGCGTTTCGCTCGTCAACCGCGAACAGCTTTCCAACAACAGCTAATCGCGACCAACTGAACAATAACAAGCAGTCGTCCAGCGATGCGGCACTGGCCGCTCGCGACGGCGAAGCTTACCCAGGAAACAAGGAAACACGATCATGAACAAGGTATTTGCAGCAGCTCTTCTCACCGCCATTGCCGGCGCATCGTCTGCTTACGCTATCGAGCCAATCCAGGGTTCGATCCCATCGAGCGCCCGTCTTGAAAAGGCACCTGTCGGCAGCTCTTTCCAGAACCAGTTCTACGCTGATGGCAACCAGTACCGCGAAACCTATGTCGTCGCCCCCGACCACAGCGTTTCGCTCGTCAACCGCGAACAGCTTTCCAACAACAGCTAATCGCGACCAACTGAACAATAACAAGCAGTCGTCCAGCGATGCGGCACTGGCCGCTCGCGACGGCGAAGCTTACCCAGGAAACAAGGAAACACGATCATGAACAAGGTATTTGCAGCAGCTCTTCTCACCGCCATTGCCGGCGCATCCTCTGCTTACGCTATCGAGCCAATTCAGGGTTCGATCCCATCGAGCGCCCGTCTTGAAAAGGCACCTGTCGGCAGCTCTTTCCAGAACCAGTTCTACGCTGATGGCAATGAATATCGCGAAACCTATGTTGTCGCACCCGACCACAGCGTCTCGCTCGTCAACCGCGAAATGATGTCCAATCAGTAATCGCAAGATACTGAAAGACACTAACAATCCGTATCACGTGTCGGCTCTAGGCCCCCGTGACGATCAAATTGAACCAAGAAACAAGGAAACACGATCATGAACAAGGTATTTGCAGCAGCTCTTCTCACCGCCGTCGCCGGCGCATCGTCTGCTTACGCTATCGAGCCAATCCAGGGCTCCATCCCGGCCACAGCTCACCTTGAAAAGGCACCCGTCGGCAGCTCATTCGAGAACCAGTTCACTGCCAATGGCAATGAATATCGCGAAACCTATGTTGTCGCTCCCGACCATAGCGTAACACTGGTCAACCGCCAGCTTCTGTCGCACGACTAAGCGATGCTGGACTGACATTGCAATGGAGCCGGGCCGATGGCCCGACCCATCTTGTGTGGTTTCATTCCATACGCAAATGGCCGAAGGCGGATCACGCCTCCGGCCATTCCCGTGTCTACTTGGCTGACAGGAACTCGCCCACCTCAAGCAGGACGAATTCGTTGTCGTCGGCCTTGTCGACTGCACGCCCGGCGGAGAATGGCAGATTGTTGTCGTTGCCAACGACGATGTGGGTCTGATCGACCACATCCACATTCTCGATGGTCACGAACGGCATGTCATAAAAGCCGTCGCCACCACCCTGACGCTTCTTGTTGTCAGGATCCGCAATCTTCATCAGGTCGATGTAACCGATCTTGCGGACCGCCTCACCGGCATTGTCGTCCGTCATCTCGATCTTGTAGATGCGCTTGTGCATGGCGGGCGTTGCAAAGCAGGTCGGATCCTTCGACGCCGCATCGGCGCAGGCCTTGTCTGGCGCTCCCTCGCCATTGTCACGCTCGATCACCAGTGCGGTCGTATCATCGACCATATTGAAGTCGCCGATGGCCTCTCCACCTTCAGACAACGGGTAAAGCCAGCTGCGACCGGTCCAGGCCTTCGACGCCACATCCAGTTCGACGATACGCAGCGCCGTCAGGTCGCCGGCCTTTTCAACCGATCCGTCTTCCTTGTAGAGCGGACCTTCCAGCAGACCGTAAAGCTTGGTGCCGTCCTTCGACATGGCAAGCCCCTCATAGCCACCCGAGCGTTTGAGGTTGAAGGTTGGCATTTTGGCTGTTGGATTGGCTGGCACGACCAGCATTGCATTATCTGGCGATGTGACCTCGATATCGCCGACCTTGGTCGCAATCACATCGGTCAGGTGACCATCGCTGTTGAATTTCAACATGTAAGGTCCGAATTCTTCGCCGATCCAGAAGCCGTCAGCAACCGGCTGGATCGATTCAACGTCGAAATCGGCACCGGTCAGGTAGCGGGTATCGGCACCTTCCATGACGATCGGGAAGGGCGCTTTCTTGTCCGGGTCGCTGAGGAACAGTGTCTTTTGCACATTGACCTTGCCAGCGTCCCAGTCGAACGCAATGCGATGCAGCATCAGCATGGAATCGGACGAATTGGTCTTCTTGCCGAAACCATTGTCGGAAAGGCTCCAGAACGTGCCGTCGTCCATGGTCTTGATGCCGGAAAATCCCTGCATGGCCTGACCGTCAAAAGGGGTCGAAAGGCCGGTCTCGCGGGTGCCGTCCATACCCTTGACGGTGCCAATGCCCTCTGCGCGCTTGCGGTCTGCGGTGATGAACTTTGCCGATGTTTGCAGATGCTCCGCTGCATCGGCAGGAGCTGCGATGATGCTGTTGGCCGGCAGGATTGCGTGAGAAACGAGCTTGGCTGGAAAAACGGTCTCGTCAGCAAATGCTGAGCCTGCAAACAGAACGAAAAGGGACGCGGAAGCAAGAAGGGTCTTTTTCATCGATGTCACCACTGAAAAGAGGAAAGGAACGCGGCGATCGATACGATGCGTGCATGTCCGCTCGATTACATCTGGATGAAGGTTTGGTGATCTCCCCGGAGATTTTGGGCTTGCGGCAAATCAATATGCGGGTCGATCGCCGAAAAGCTCACCACGGGTGCCAGGCTGCATGGTTGAGAGCCGGATCACAGGCCGAGGATCATCGGACCTAGCAGGATCAGCGCGCCGATCGGCGTGGCAAATCCGAGCATGATATAGGCGATGGCACTAAGGGCCAGATAGATGCCCCAGGCGAGCCGTTGCGGTGTTCGAAGTCCGCCAATGGCGACTGCGATATTGGCCAGTGCAAGCGATCCACCCAGCGCGAAAAGCTGCGTTGCCGACAGAATAGACTCTATGAACAGCATGTGGATCGAGACCGCCACCAGCGAGATGATGATGGCAAAGACGATGAGCTTGCGGGACGACAACAGCGCTTTCAGGCCTCCAGTGCCAAAACGGCGAAACTCGCAAGCCAGTGTTCCCCCATGTAGTCGCCGGCCACATGGGGCAGGGCGGCATCGAGATGGCGAATGGCAGCGGTTTCGAATTGCGATTGAAGGCGATTGTCTGCGACCAGGGCACCGGCAAGGGAGCGCCAGCACCAGGCACGCGACAGATTGAGTCCGTCGAGATGTGCGATCTTGCCGTCCGATCTGTCTGAGACGGTGACCGGCTGGAACAGGATGTCCGGCATGCTTTGAGCGATATCCGGCAAGAAGCGGTCGAACCAGTTGAGGAAGTCTTCGACCGCTAAGAGGCGGCGCATGCATTCTGCCTCGATCAGCGTTGACGACAGGAAATCGTCGCCGGATGGCTCGCCCCAGGCCGGGCAATCTTCGTCAGCGCCATACCAGCGCAGCGCTGTGTCGCGCAAAAGCGTGAGCAATGCACCATCGCCAGCCCCTTCGGCGTAATCGGCGGCAAGCCTCAAGGCAAAGGCGGTGTTGAAATGGGTGCCCACACGCACCGGATAGGTCGCAAGCGGCAGGAACTCGACGAAGCGGCGGACAATGACATTGACAAGCGGCCGCAAGGCTTCAGACCAGCGTTTGTCGCGGCAGACGGCAAGTTCGGACGCCAGTTTCAACAACCAGGCCCAGCCATAGGGACGCTCGAAGCCACGCGCGGTGGTCGCCTCCAGATAGAGGCACTCTCCGGCAATCTTGTCGGAGACGAACTGGGTATCGAAAAGTGCGATGATATCGGTGCTCGCGGCCATCGCTGGAAAGCGATTGAGCAGCCGGGCCAGCATCCAGTAGCCATGCACGCAGGAATGCCAGTCATAGCTTCCGTAAAAGACGGGGTGCAGATCCTGTGGCGTGCGGGCGTCGCCTGGTCCGGACAGGACATGACCTGGCTTGTTGGGATAGGGCCTGACGACATGACCAAGCGCGATGCGGGCAAACCGCTCCGCCGTTGCCTGATCCAGTTCATGCGTCGTCATGCCTTCTCCTAGCCGGATTCGTCGATGGCGAATCCATCGCCCCAGTCTGCACGGCGAACTTGCCTGAAGACTTCGCCGTCACGACGGCTGAACATTTCTTCCCCGGCACGTCCATCGGCTCTGCAAAGTTTGATCCGACCGACCCCGCCGTTCACGCGTGGCGGTGACAGCACACGCGCAGACGGTGGTGCCGCTGCAACGCGCGATGCCGCAATGAAGATATATTTCTCGTCCTCCCACGGCACCTCGCCTTTCTTGGCGAGCCTGTGGATACGCGAGCGCGCCACGCGCCTGGAAAAGTGACACCAGTCGGGACTCTCGATCGGACAGGTCTGTGCATGTGGGCAGGGGGCCAGCAGATGCGCGCCCGCCTCTATCAAAACCTGGCGTGCCGCCAGAATACGCTTCCAGCCAGCCGTCGTGCCCGGTTCGATGATGACGAGCGTCCGGGACGCGAGTGTCCAGAGCCGCTGCGTGACCTCGCCAATGGCGGTTTCGGGCAGTTCGTCCAGCACATAGGCAAGCGTCACGAGTTCTGCCGGTTCGACTTCTGGCATGCGTCGGGTGATGTCGCCATCTGTCCAGGTGGTGGAAACGGTTGAGGACCCGGAGAGCTTTTCGCCAACCGTGCGAATAGCCCCGCTCGTCTCGATCATCTGGGCGCGCTCGAGGTCGGGCCAGCAATCGCTTGCCGCCCAAAGCACTGTTCCGGGACCGGCGCCGAAATCGAGCAATGTACGCGGCGCAAAATCGGGATCGGCTTCAGTCACCATATCGAATGCCGCACGCACGGCTGCGAATGTCGCCGGCAAACGTGTTGCCAGATAGGCCTTGGCGGCGATCGCTCCGTCAATATGCAGACGGCCGTCACGCACTTCCTTGCGGTAGCGGCTGGAAAGCGTTTCCGCAGCGCGCGACAATGCCTCGAGGCGCTCACCCTCGAGCATGGCATCGACAGCACTTCGAAGCGGGGAAGGCAGTTCCATATCTTATGCTCCAGCTTGCCATTCGGGGCGCAGGATAGACATCTGCACAAAGTCGAACCGGCCAATGCCGGGCTTTATGCCAGCCTGCCGCTGAACGCCTTCGTGAACAAAGCCCGTCTTTTCGTAGAGTGCTATAGCAGCCTTGTTGCCGGCAACCAGGCGAAGCCAGATCCGATGGATCGTGCCATGTTCTTTGAAAGCGTGGTCAAGAACGATGGGAAGCAGGCGAGAGCCATATCCCTTGGCCGGTGCCGTGACCGCGAAGCGTCGCAGGCAGGCATTGCCAAAATGATCGTCGAGGTCTGTGAAGATTGCAAAGCCAAGATCGGCGCCGACGAGATAGAGGAACGTCGGGTCATCGATCTGGCGCAGGTGAGTGGCTTCTTCGAAACGGCCAACTGTTTTCTCATAGCCGGGCATGCGCTCGGTTGCCATGATGAAGGGGATATCGTCGGGCGTCGCGCGTCTCACCATGCCGGCCGGCATGATCAGAGTTCCACCATTTCCACTCGCTTGTCGGCGAAACGTAGGGCAATGCCGCCGCCGATCAATTTCAAGGCGGGATTGCCGAACAATTCACGCCGCCAGCCATGCATCGCCTGCACCTGTGCGTTTTCACCTTCGGTTGCAATCTTGTCGAGATCGTCGCTGTTGGCGATCATCTTGGCCGCAACACCATGCTTTTCCGAAATCATACGCAACAGCACCTTCAGCAGTTCAACCGCAGAAGCTGCGCCATCCGATACGTGGCTCTGACGTGGCAGATGCGGCATCTCGGCCTTGGGAATGGCCAGCGCCGTCTTCACAGCCTCGATAATCGCGGTACCGGCACTGGAACGTTCCCAGCCCTTGGGGATGGTGCGAAGACGGCCGAGCGCTTCGGTATCTTTCGGTTGCTGCTGTGCGATCTCATAGATCGCATCATCCTTGATGACCCGACCACGCGGTACATTGCGGTGTCTGGCTTCGCGTTCGCGCCATGCTGCCACTTCGCGCACGACGGCCAGTTCCTGCGGCTTGCGCAGCCGCATCTTCAGCCGCTGCCAGGCGTTTTCCGGCGCCAGATCATAGGTTTCACGCGATTCGAGAACCGCCATCTCTTCGGTCAGCCAGCTGGCCCGGCCTTCACGCTCCAGCTCTTCCTTGAGCTTGAAATAGACGTCGCGCAGATGGGTAACGTCCGCCAGTGCATAGTCGAGCTGCTTTTCGGTCAGCGGGCGTCGGCTCCAGTCGGTGAAGCGCGATGTTTTGTCGATATGTTCGCCTTTGACCCGCTGCACCAGCTGGTCATAGGACACACTGTCGCCAAAGCCGCACACCATGGCGGCGACCTGCGTATCGAAGATCGGATGCGGAATGAGGTCGCCGAGATGGAATATGATCTCGATGTCCTGACGCGCGGCGTGGAACACCTTGACCACGGAACTATCGGCCATCAGCGCGAAAAAGGACTTAAGGTCGATGCCCTTCGCCAACGGGTCGACGATAACCTCGACATCGGGACTCGCCATCTGGATCAGGCAGAGCTCAGGCCAGAAAGTCGACTCTCGAAGAAACTCGGTGTCGATGGTGATGAAGTCGGATTTTGCGAGTTCGCGGCAGGCGTGCTCGAGTTCAGCAGTGGTCTCGATCATATCGTCTCGATAAGTGAAGTTTTATATATTGACGATCTTCCTTTCCCTTTCGGCAGCTGATGTCAATACGACGGGCCGGCTTTCCCGCCGTGCGTGCAGGGAATGCCCTGTTTTTGCACCTTTCAGACAATTTTTGCGTTCAGAAACGTTTCAGATCGCGCAATGCTGCGATATTTCCGCGATGCACCTTTTCATAGGCTGCGAAATAGCGGATGCGCCCGTCGGCGATATCCTCGGCCACGAAAGCGTTCAAAGGCAGGGCGTCGATGGAAGGATCATCGAGATGCTCGATGAGACGGAGCAGATAGGAGCGATTGGCCTCGATCAACCCGGTGTCATATCCCCCTGCGGCGATGATTTCCGGCGCGCCATGGTCAGGCAATATGTGCTTGATCGGCAATTCCGCCAATCGCGTGAGTTCGCGGATATGGGTCTTTAAATGTTCAGGCTCGGCGATATAGGTGATGGTATCCTCGAGCGTGTCACCGGCCAGCAGAATGCCCTCATCCGGTAGCCACAACACGCAGCCATCGGCGCTGTGGATATCGAAGTGCAGCAATTCCACACTTCGGTGGCCAAAGTCGAAAGCGAGGCGTTCGGTAAAGACCCGCGTCGGCATGACGACCGGCGATATGGGCGGTCCCCTGGTCTCGAGTTCCAGGCGATTGTCTTCCAGCGCTTTCGCGGTTGCCTCAAGCGCAATGATCTCGCAATCGGCAAACACTTCGTTGCCGGCCACATGGTCGGAGTGCCAGTGGCTGAGAACGACGCGGATGGAACTGACGCCGATGCTTTCCAGATGGCGCCGAATGGCCCGTGCATGGTCGAGCGACATATGGGTGTCGTAGACGATGGCTTCCTGGGCAAAGACCAGCGCGTAAGTGGCAATGCCGAGCGAATAGGCGCCGTCATCCAGCCAGTTGTCGTCCTGCGAATGCAGCCTCTTTCCGGCAATGCGTCCATCGTAATAGGCAAAGAGCCCGGCGAATGGTTCGAAGATGCGCATCGTTTCGGAAAGATCTGTCATATCAGCTGCCTCGGTTCGTCATGCCACAACATCAGTGGTGACGAGACCGCGTCTGTCAACGGCGGGGCAGACGACGGACTGTCAGATGACCCGGAAGTAACCGGTCATGCCCGTCTTTTGGTGCTCGATGATGTGGCAGTGAAAGACCCAGTCGCCCAGATTGTCCGCCACCAGCGCAAGCTGAACCTTTTCGTCCGGCATGATGAGATAGGTGTCGGATACGAGTGGCGCGACCGGCCCCTTGCTCGACGATACCACCTGGAAGTTCATGCCATGCAGATGGATTGGATGCGCATGCGGTGTGACATTCTCCATATTGAGGAGATAGGTCTGGCCAAGCTTGAGTTCGGCAAGCGGGGCGGTCGGGTCATCGCTGTCGCCCGGCCACGGCACCTTGTTGATCGCCCAGAAGGAATAACCGAGCGAACCGCAAAAGCTCTCTTTGGCCGCGTTTTCAGCTGTTGCGCTCAAAACCAGCGGAATGGCGGTCGCGGTACTGAAATCGGCCTCGACCGGGGCATTGGGGCGGAATGTCGGGGCATCGCCCAGATTGCGCTTGAGGGACGTGCCCACGGCACGGAAATTGGCGACGACCTTTGGGGTGGACGGTCTGATATCTTCCAGCTTGACGATAGCGCCTTCATCGTCCGGCATGCGGATGATCAGGTCCAGGCGCTGCCCGGGCGAAATGACCGCCGTGTCGAGCCGCTCTCCAACGGGAAGAGGCTGGCCGTCAATCGCCATGATCAGCGCATCGGCACCTACAAGTTTTAGAGTGTAGATGCGCGTCACATCGGTGACGGCAAGCCGCAAGCGCACCAGTCCGCCGGCCGGGGCATCATGGGTCGGCTCTACCGCCCAGTTGGCGGTGCGCACAGTGCCATAAGTCCCGCTCTTGGCCGCGTCGCGCGGCTTGAACTGGGCGATGAACTGGCCATCGCCACCCAGCCGCCAGTCGCGCAGGTTGAGCACGATCTCGGCATCGAAGACCGGGTCATTCGGATCCTCGACCACAAGCACGCCGGTCATGCCATGGCCCATCTGGGTCAGCGTATTGCAATGGGGGTGATACCAGAAGGTGCCGGCATCCGGTGGCGTGAAGGCATAATCGAAGGTGTCGCCGGTATAGACGTAAGGCTGCGTCAGAAACGGAACGCCATCCATCGCGTTGGGAATGCGCAATCCGTGCCAGTGGATGGTGGTTGGCTCATCGATGCTGTTCTTCAACTGGGCCGCAAAAGGCTCGCCGCGCGTCAAGCGCAACAGTGGCGGCATGGGGCCGACGTTGAGACCCGCAGACTCGTAGGTCAAAACGCTGTGCGTCGCCTCGTTCCCGACGATTACGGCGTCACGCTTGACGGCTTCCAGGGTAATCGGGTGTGCGGCAGCCTTTGCCATTCCGAAGCGTCCGGCCAGACCGACGCCTGCGCCATAGGCGCCGACAACGGCAGCCGATTTCAACAATGTGCGGCGGGAGATTTTCGGCAACTGCGCCTCCATGCGTTTTGGCCAGCTTTAAACCTGATCGTCGCTCTCATCAATATGGGGAGGTCGGCCAGTTTGCCGCACGGACTGTCACTTCGTCTTGGTGTTTGGTGGGCGGGCGAGCTTGGCAAAGAAGGCGGAAGTGCGCAAAAGCGAGCGGAAGCGCATGCGCCTTTCTTCCACCGGAACGCCTTCGCGAACGCGCATTCTAAGAAGTGTGTAGGCCATGAAGCCGGCCAGCACGACGACCGTGTAGACAAACAGTGCCTGCGGCCCGAAGTGATCGATCATGATGGAGGCGAACAGAGGGCCGATGACGGCGCCCGCCGACCAGTAGAACAAGGTGGCCGCCGAGATCAGCGCGTGTTGTCCGGGGGCTGCATGGTCATTGGCATGGGCCGAACAGAGCGAATAGAGCGGCATGGCAAAGGCGCCAAAGGCGAAGATGCCCACATAGTTCAGCCAGATGTTGGACCCGGCGACAAAGGCCAGAAACAGACTGGCCACCAGCGAACCGAATGTGGCCGCCAGAATGATCAGGCGCCGGTCGAGCTTGTCGGAATAGTGGCCGAGCGGATATTGCAGCACCACGCCGGCAAAGATGCCGACGCTCATGAAGGTGGCAATCGAGGCGACCGACATGCCGATGCCATCGGCATAGATCGGCCCCAGCGAACGAAAGCTGGAATTGGTAAGCCCGACCACCACGCAGCCAATAGTGGCCAGCGGCGACACCCGCCACAGGATGCCCAGATTGAAATTCACCTGCTCCGGTGCCTCAGGGCTGGAACGGTCGGTGAGCGAAATCGGCACCAGCGACAGGGTCAAGGCGATGGTAATGATCGCAAACAGCTGGAACCCGTCGATGCCGACCGCCGGGATCACGAATTGAGCCAATGTGACCGCGCCAAGATCGACGAAACGATAGACAGACAGCGTGCGGGCACGGGTTCCGTTATCCACCTTGGCATTGAGCCAGCTTTCCACCGTGGCAAACAATCCGGCAAAGCATATGCCCTGCACCAGACGCATGGAAAACCAAGCCGCAGGCGTGATGAAGAGCAGCATCATGATCGAGCCGGACGCTGCAATTGCAGCCAGAGCCGAAAAGGCCCGGATATGCCCGATAGAGCGGATTACCCGGGTCACATAGATGCAGCCAATGGCAAAGCCGATATTGTAGCCGGTGCCGATGACGCCGATTATCGAGGGTGAAAAGCCCTCCTGAAGCGCACGCAGGGAGATGAAGGTACCCTGAAGCCCGTTGCCACCGATCAGAATGCCGGCAGTCAGAAGAAGGGGAATGAGTGATCGAAGCGGTGACATGGCATGCTTTGCAGATGTTCAGCGCCCGCGGCGCACGGTCACCGTCTATAACCGGAATCGGTACCGGTTGTCTCGCCGGAATGTCATCATCTCCCGGGCCGATGTCATATCGTCGATCCGGTTCAAAGGAAGGGCCGCCCCATGATCGCCTGAACGAAGGTGCCGACGACGACGGCGATGCTGAACACGCTGCCGGCAAGCAATCCGGGGATCAGCAGGCGCGGCGCAATGGCGCCAAGCAATACGCCGAGGATCGGCAGGGCCTGCATGATATGGGTGGCAAAGAAATGCGCCACCCTGAGATCGCCGCCGCTGCGCGACCAGCCGAACAGAAAGAGCCCGTCAGCATCGCTGTGCACCCCGCCGACCCAATGGCCCGGACCGCCGATGCGGCCGCTGCCAAGCGCAAAGGCCGTGACGAGCGTCAGGATGCTGCCAAGCACCAGACCCCAGCCGCCGCCAAGCTGCAATCCGCGCGGCGCATCCGCTGCCGGCCGCATCAGCAGGTAGAGGCCGATCGCAAGGCTGGACAGCACCAGCAAGGCGGCCCCGATGCCCATTAGTCCATAGGCCAGGGCCTCGATCGGGGTTTCTGAATTGAAATGCGAGGCACGGCCCCGCGCGGCTTGAAGCGTGATGTAGAGGATCTCGCCGCTTGCAGTCATTGCGGCCACCAGGCAGGCAATCCAGACGCCCCAGCCGTTTTTCGCCGCGCTCTCGATGAGGGGAAGCAGGATGGCAAGCGTGCCCAGCATCATGATCAGCGAGGCCTGAAACTTCAGCGGTTTGCTCCAGACGCTGACGCCGTTCAGCAATCTGTCGTCCACCACCACGGCGGCAAGGCTCGGCAACATCAACGCCAGCTGAATGCCGATGGCTGCAATCAGGAGGTTGTGCGCGCTGGAAACGTCGCAGCGGAAGGCCCAGGCTTGGCCCGGCACGGGCGCAGTGGTCAGGCTCATGGCTCAGGCCTTTCTCTGTGTGAGCGCCCTATCGGTGGCGCGGGTGATAACGAAGATCAAAAGACCCAGGGGGCCGAACAGGAAGGTTGCAAGAAGGATCGGTGCCTGCAGGACGCGGTTGATGCCGAGCTTGTCGGCTTCCAGCGCGATCCAGGTTCCGATGAAGAGATCGAAGGCCAGATAGTGTATCCAGCCGGCCACCAGCACCGCGTCGTTGGAAAACAGTGCACGAACTTCGGCAATCGATCCAAAGCCTCCACCATCGATGCGGAAGAAGTGCGTGAATATGAGCGCGGCATAGGTGACGGCGAGAAGGCCGACCGCGCCATAACGCAGGAAAGCGATCAGCGCGGGCCAGCGTGGCAGCACCACAAGCGCCACCCAGCCATACAGGGCGAGCATGCTCGCCGCGGAAAACACCGTATCGAAGGACATCGAAACCTCATCTTGACAGTGACAAGATAACCTTAGCGCAAAACTTGTCAGTGTCAAGATTGCCTTTTGACAGCATTCCCCGCTCCAGACTATGAAGGGGCATGGCACGTCAAAAAGCATATCATCACGGCGATCTGAGAAAGGCACTGGTCGAGACCGGCCGGACCATGCTGGAGGAAGTGGGACTGGAAGGCATGTCCCTGCGCAAGATCGCAGCCCGCGTCGGCGTGTCCCATGCCGCCCCGGAGCATCATTTCCCCACCTTGCGGCACCTGTTGAATGCCTTGGCGAGCGAAGGCTTCATCCTGTTTCGAACATCCATGCTCGATGCGATGCAAAGCAGTGACGACAATGCTGCCGATCAGTTGCGCGGGGCATGCAAGGGCTATCTGGATTTCGCCGTCTCGCATCCCAATCTGTTCCGGCTGATGTTCAACAAGAACAGTCTCGACTGGGATGATCCCAAACTGGGCGAGGCTGCAGAGCCTTCCCGTCAGTTGCTGGCCGATATCTGCAAGCCGGCTGCCGCGCGGATGGGCTTGGATACACCGCAAGGGCGGCTGTCGGTCGAACATCTGGTCTGGTCGCAGATCCATGGATATGCCCATCTGGTGATCGACCAGAAAATCGAGGCCGATGCCGAAGTCTCCGGCACCACGCTTGCCCCGCCCTTCGATCTGGCGGGACTGCTGCTGCCCGCTGACGGGAAGGGCTGAAAGCCCGGCTAAAACGGGGGGCAGGGGGATCGGATTGGGGCGCGAGCCTTGACAAATCCGGCGTGCCATGCGCTTGTCCGCGCGATTTAAAACGCCCGAGAATCCGCCGTTGCGGATGACACCCAAGAATATGCAGGATCAAACCATGCACCCTTATCGCAGCCACACCTGCGCCGCCCTTCGTAAATCCGATGTCGGTTCCACCGTCCGCCTGTCTGGCTGGGTTCATCGCGTCCGCGACCATGGCGGTGTATTGTTCATCGACCTTCGCGACCATTATGGCGTAACCCAGGTGGTGGCCGACCCCGACAGCCCGGCCTTCAAGCTGGCCGAAACCGTTCGCGGCGAATGGGTCATCCGCATCGACGGCCTGGTCAAGGCCCGCTCCGACGACACCGTCAACAAGAACATGCCGACAGGCGAGATCGAGCTTTACGCGCAGGAAATCGAAGTCCTGTCGTCTGCCAAGGAATTGCCGCTGCCGGTCTTCGGCGAGCCGGACTATCCGGAAGACGTCCGTCTGAAATACCGCTTCCTCGATCTGCGCCGCGAAACGCTGCACAAGAACATTGTCAAGCGCACCCAGATCATCTCGTCCATGCGTTCGGGCATGGCCGCTGCCGGCTTCCCGGAATATTCCACGCCGATCCTGACGGCGTCTTCGCCGGAAGGCGCGCGCGACTTCCTCGTGCCAAGCCGCGTCCATCCGGGCAAGTTCTTCGCGCTGCCGCAGGCACCGCAGCAATACAAGCAGCTGTTGATGGTGGCCGGTTTCGACCGCTACTTCCAGATCGCACCCTGCTTCCGCGATGAAGACCCGCGCGCCGACCGTCTGCCGGGCGAATTCTACCAGCTCGACGTCGAAATGAGCTTCGTCACCCAGGAAGATGTCTGGAACACGATGGAGCCGATGATGACGTCGGTCTTCGAACAATTCGCCGAAGGAAAGCCGGTCACCAAGGTCTGGCCGCGTATCCCTTACGACGAAGCGATCCGCAAATACGGGACCGACAAGCCGGATCTGCGCAACCCGATCGTCATGGAAGGCGTCACCGACCATTTTGCCGGTTCCGGCTTCAAGGTCTTCGCCGGCATGATCGAGAAGAACCCCAAGGTCGAAATCTGGGCGATCCCGGCCAAGACCGGTGGCTCCAGAGCCTTCTGCGACCGCATGAACGCCTGGGCCCAGCAACAGGGCCAGCCGGGTCTCGGCTATATCTTCTGGAAGGAAGAGGATGGCAACACGGTCGGCTCCGGCCCGCTTGCCAAGAATATCGGTGAAGAGCGCACCGCAGCCATTGCAGCCCAGCTCGGCCTTGAAGCGGGCGATGCCTGCTTCTTTGTCGCCGGTGAGCCATCCAAGTTCTACAAGTTTGCAGGCGAAGCCCGCACCCGCGCCGGCGAGGAACTCAACCTCGTCGACCGCGACCGCTTCGAATTCTGCTGGATCATCGACTTCCCCTTCTACGAGTGGAACGAAGACGAAAAGAAGGTCGACTTCTCGCACAACCCCTTCTCCATGCCGCAGGGTGGCATGGATGCGCTCAACAACGAAGATCCGCTCACCATCAAGGCCTATCAGTATGATGCGGTCTGCAACGGCTTCGAAATTGCCTCCGGCTCCATCCGTAACCAGTCGCCCGAGACCATGGTCAAGGCCTTCGAACTGGTCGGTCTGAGCCAGGCGGATGTCGAAGAGCGCTTCGGCGGCATGTATCGCGCCTTCCAGTATGGTGCGCCTCCGCATGGCGGCTGCGCCTTCGGTATCGACCGTGTGATCATGCTTCTGGTCGGCGCCAAGAACCTGCGCGAAATCACGCTCTTCCCGATGAACCAGCAGGCCCAGGACCTCCTGATGGGGGCGCCTTCGCCGGCCCAGCCCGCGCAGCTGCGCGAACTGGAACTGCGCGTTGTGCCGCAGCAGAAGAAGGACTGACGCGGGTCAGGGACCGAAGATTTAGGAGAGCCCCGGAAGCGATGGTTTCCGGGGCTTTTTTGTTGGTCGAGTCTACAACCCCGGCCACATACCGCCATCCAGCCGCAAATTCATGCCCGTGATGTAGCTGGCGCGGGGACTGGCTAGGAAGGCGATGGCGTCGGCGATTTCTTCGAGTGTGCCGACCCTGTTCATCGGTACCTGCGCGAACATCGGCAGCACCTTGGTTTCGATTTCCGACCACGGTCCATCACGATCCATGCCCAGATTGCCGGCGGTGGTGCGAAATGCGGTGTCCAAGCTCTCGCTATGGATCGTGCCGGGCGACACCGTGTTGACGGTGATGCCGTCTTCGGCCGCTGCCTTTGCGAGCGAGGAACTCATGGCGAGCATGGCAGCCTTGGCGGCCGAATAATCCGGACGCTTGAAGGGCGGCATCATGGCGGCCATGCTGGAGATGTTGATGATCCGTCCCCATTTTGCGGCGCGCATGGCGGGCAGCACGCTCGTCGTCACACGCAGCGCGGCAAGCACATTGCGATCATAGCCGGAAGCCCAGCTGTCTGGTCGGGTGGTCGACCAGTCTTCGGTCTTGCCCGAGCCGCCGGCGTTGTTCACCAGGATCTCGACAGGGGTTTGAAAGGCCTGCGCTCGATTGACGAGACGTTCCACATCGTCATCGATGGTAAGGTCGCCGGTCACGGCATAGGCACGTCCGCCCTGTGCCCGGATGTCCTGCGCCACCGCTTCGGTTTTCGCCTCGTCGCGGCCGTGCACGATGACGACCGCACCTTCCTTGGCGAGGCCGCGGGCAATGCCTTCGCCGATCCCCTTGCTGCTGCCGGTGACAAGCGCCACGCGTCCCTCGAGTTTCAAGTCCATGATGTCGCTCCTATGTTATGGATAGGCCCCGAGGGAAGGACATGATGATGGATGAGGCAATTACGCACTTTAAAGTGCCTGTCGAAAGTGATGTCGAGCGCACGTCGCAGCACCCTCGCGCCTGCCTTGGGCCTGACGGTTCGGTTGCCCATGTCGGGCGTGTGTTTCGAATGCTGGGCGGACGATGGAAGCTGCCGATCCTGTTCCGTCTCTTTGCCGCACCCTCGTTGCGCAGCTCGCAATTGCTGCGCGACATGCCGGGGCTGTCGCAGAAGGTGCTGACCGATCAGCTGCGCGCGCTGGAAAAGGACGGGCTCGTCGAACGCCGGGATTTCAACGAGCAGCCACCACGGGTCGAGTATGCGGTGACGCGGGCAGGGCAAGACCTGATGCCTGTGCTGCTCGCGGTCCGTGAGTTTTCACGCGATCATCCCGCTGCGTGACGAGGCATTCGTGCGTATCACCCCTTCGGCAAGGCATTATCCAAAAAGAACCACTGCCCCAGATTGGCCCTGACCACCGGCTCGATGGCATCGTTGAGGCGTTGGATATCATCGAGCAACCGCGCCCGCGGCTTGTCTTCCGGCTCCAAGGTGATCGGTTCGAGAAACTGGCAGATGAAGCGGAAGCCGTCGGTGCGCAGGTTGTACCAGGGCTGGATGGTGGCGCCGGTCATGCGGGCGAGGCGGACGGCGACGGCGAGATTGCCTTCCAGATGCGGTTTGCGGCCGAACAGCGGTCCGCGAATCTTGTTCTGGAAACCCTCGTCGCAGAACATCGAGATCACGCCACCCTCCTTCAGCACCTTCACGGCAGGGCGAGTGCCCTGCGCCCCGGGCGGCAGGAAATTGAGGCCGCCCTTGCGCCGCACGCGCTCGGAAATCCACGCCTTGGCGCGGCCGGGCGGCGGCGTGTAATTGGCATAGGGGCGAAGGCCGATATCGCGCAGCACCGAGGGGCCGATCTCCCAATTGCCCAGATGCATGCCGACGATGATGACGGGACCTTTTGCAAGCGATTCCATCAGATAGTGCCGGTCGCGGATGTCGATGCGCTGGCGATGTTTCGCCAGCCGGTTGACCACGGAAAATTCCGTCATCAGCCGTCCCTGCGTCTCGAAATTGGTCTTCAGCAGTTTTTCCTGCGCGTCTTTCGACAGATACGGGCAGAGTTTGGCGATGGTGGCGCGGGTGCGCTTTTCCGCGGACGGATGGAAGCGCGGAATGGCAAAACCGCCGAGCCATGCGCCGAAATTCGAACAGCTATCCATCGGCATGAGCTTCATGCCGTAATGGCCGGCAAAATGCATGCCGTTCCAGAAATTGTCGTGGATCCAGTAGCGGATGAAACGCTTGCGCCTGTCGCCGCCGGCCATGAGATCGGACAGGGCAGGGGCCACCTGCTCTTCATAGCGCCAGGCCTTGCGCTTGGATGCCTCGACCGTCTTCTTGTCTCCTCCCGAAACCATGACGTCCTCAGCGTTTGTGCAGCGTGACGGGAAGGCCGTCCTTCGGCCTCAGCGTCAGGCGGCAATGCGGTTCCACCTTGTGCCCCTCGCGCACCCGAACACGATAACGCTGCGCAAGAATGGCAAGGCACAGGATCGATTCGGTCAGCCCGAATTGCAGACCGGCGCAGACACGCGGGCCAGCCGCAAAGGGGATGTAGCTATAGGGAACCGGCCGATTGTCGCCCATGAAGCGCTCCGGCATGAAATGATGCGGTTTTGGAAAGAGGCTCGCCGTGCGATGCAGGATCCACGGCACGATCAGAACCAGCGAGGCCGGTTTGACCTCGAGGTCTCCGATCCTGTCGGCTTCGGCAGCCTGGCGCGCCAGGATCGGCACGGGCGGATAGAGCCGCAGTGTTTCCTCGATGATGGCGCGGCACCATTCCAGCTGCGGCACGTCATCGACGGTTGGCGTGCGATCGCCGCAGACGCGCTCGATCTCCTCATGCAGCCTGGCTTCGACCCAGGTCGCCTTGGAGAGCAGATACCACGCCCATGTCAGCGTGGCGGCTGTCGTTTCGTGGCCGGCCATGAAGATCGTGGCCGCTTCGTTGCGCAAGGCCACAACATCGAGCTTCAGTTCCGGGTTCTTCTGCTGGCGGCGCACCAGAAGCTCGATCATGGAATTATGGTCGCCATGACCGGCCAGATGATCCTCGACCACCTTGTCGATGATCTTGTGGATGCGCTTGACCGAACGCCTGAGCGTTGGTGTTCGCAAGACCGGAAGCCCTTCGTCGAATCCGAGGAAATAGCCGAGATTGATCGAATCGATCAGCGACTGATAGCTGCTGAAACTGTCGGTGACGGCATCGGCGCTCTCCTTGCCGAGATCATTGCCGAACACGCTGCGGGCAATGATTTCGGCTGTCAGTCCGGCCATCTCGTGCAGAACATTGACCGCGGCACCGTCGCCAAGCGAATCCCAGCGCTCAATCAGTTCCAGCGTCGTCTGCTGCATCACCGGACCGAAGGCCGGCACCCGGTTCTTGTGCACGATATCGGCAACCAGCGAGCGCCGCTGCTTCCAGGTGTGGCCGTCGGAAATGAACAGCCCGTCGCCGAGCAGATATTCAAGCGCACGCCGCATTTGCGGGCTCTTGCGCTCGAAATTCTGATGACGCTTGGCCACCACATAGCGGATGGCTTCCGGCGAATTCACGGTGACGACCTGTCTGCCGAGAATGCGGTTCTCGCGAACATGCTCGGTATAGTCTTTCTTGCGCCAGACCGAGAGAAAGTCGGTGCGCGCCTGCAAGATCAGTTTGAGCGGTTTGCCGGTCTCGCCCTTGTAAAAGTCGGCATGTGCAGGCTCGAAAGACTGCCCCTTCAAGTTCTCTTTGATCGCGACAGGCCGATTGAGCCAGGACAGCATGAATTACCCGCTTTTGAACCTTCAACTGCAACGGGTTTAGCGACCCGTCGGCGGGCGTCAACCCGGAAGGGGCAAATTAGACTGCCGCAGTCTCAGCGAATGAGGCAATTCGCAAGCCGGGGACGGCAAGGATGCGCAACCGTGTCGCGCATCCCGCCTTGATGATCGCAGACCTGACAGGCTTTGCCGTTTACTGGTTTGCCTTGACGCTGACGCCCAGCACCTGTGGCAATGTTTCCGGCGCGCCCATGCCGGCCCCCATGATCATCGGGAAGGGAACGGGGCTTTCCGGTGCGGCGGTGATCACAAGGTTCTTGGGATCGTCAACATAGGTGTTGATCGCTGCGGACAGTTCATTCTGCAAGGCGCCGAGTTTCCATTGTGCCAGCAGTATGGGTGCCATGGCCTTGACCATCTGCGCGATCTGCGTGCCGCTCGTGCCCTGCTGCTCGCCGGCATAATCCAGCCCGCGCTTGGTAATGCCGTCGTCAGCGAAACTGATCTTCGCATTGACGAAGGACATCTGCTGCATCAGGCCGAGCATTGCCAGTCCGCTTGCCTGCTGCGCCTGCGGATTTTTCGGATCGGACTGCATGGTGCGTGCCGTTTCCTGCAACTGCTTCACCAGATCGAGCGTATAGCCCGACAGCGTGAAGCCCAGGTCGAGTTTGCCGATATTGGCAAAATCGAGCGCATATTCGTCGACTTTGATGGTGCCGGTGGGCAGTTCCCATGAACCCTTCACCGAGATGTCGCCATCGAGCGTCACGATACCGAGCTTGCTCAGCGCGTCGCGGGCCTTCGGATCCTTGACGATGCTCAGATCACCCTTGATGCCGGTCATCCCGCCGTTAAAGGACATGGACTGCTCATCATCGGCGACATCGAGCGTGCCCTGGGCTTCTTCCATGGAAAAAACCGTCTTGCCGTCGACAGTCACAGTGGCCGGACCGGCATGGGCTTCTTCGTAAAGCGCCAGGGCATTGATATCGCCAGAATTCGGATCGCCCGGAACGTGGACGCCGGAAAGATAAAGGTCGGACACCTTGATGGTGGCCTTGTCTTCTTTCCTGTTGATCTCGGGAAAGGTCACGGTATCGATGCTGTAACCGCCATCGTCGTCTTCCGTGACACCCTCGAGCGTCAGTTCGTCGAGCTTGATGCCCTTGTCATCCACGCCCTTGGGCGAGAAGGTCACGCCTGTGAGCGTCACGTCGTCTCCCGAAACGTCGATGGATTGTGCCTTGATTTGACCGCCAGCGGCATAGGCTGCGTTGATCTTGGCCAGAAGATCCTGCCCGTCGAGTGCCCAGGCAGGGGCGGCAAATGATGCAAATGCGGCGCTGGCCATCAGCAAGCGGGCTCTCGTCAGGTGGGTCATGATCTCTCCTCGGTTTCGCTCGCACTGCGTCGCGCGTTCACTGTCTTGCCTGTATATGAGCGTTTGAATGACTTTCAAAGTCTTCGCGTGATTCATGCTCGTGCAACGCGAATACGGTCAGACCGAGGCATGGAGGTGGATAATCCACAGTACACTGCCCGCATTTCCTTGCCGTCGGGCGGCTTCTCGGCTAGGCAGGCTCTATGGGAAAAGAGCTTCTGCCACCCGGTGACGGTGGCGACAACATTCAGCCGGTCGACCTGAAGGCGGCGCTCGAAGAGCGCTACCTCGCCTATGCGCTTTCCACCATCATGCACCGGGCCTTGCCCGATGTGCGCGATGGCCTGAAGCCGGTTCACCGCCGTATCATTCATGCCATGAGCGAGATGGGGGTCCGTCCCAATACCGCGCACAAGAAATGCGCGCGTATCGTCGGCGACGTGATCGGTAAGTTCCACCCGCATGGCGACCAGTCCGTCTATGACGCGCTGGTGCGTCTGGCCCAGGATTTCTCGCAACGTTATCCGGTGGTCGACGGGCAGGGCAACTTCGGCAACATCGACGGCGATAGCGCCGCTGCCTATCGTTACACCGAAGCGCGCATGACCGATGTCGCAGCCTTGCTGCTCGACGGTATCGATCAGGACGCGGTCGACTTCCGCCTGACCTATAACGAGGAAGACGAGGAACCGGTCGTTTTGCCGGGCGCCTTCCCGAACCTGCTGGCCAATGGCTCATCCGGCATCGCAGTCGGCATGGCGACCTCCATTCCGCCGCACAATGTCCACGAGATCTGCGATTCCGCGCTTTATCTCATCAAAAATCCGCAAGCCACGGTCGAAGACCTGTTCTTCGATCCTTCCAATCCACAAAAGGGCGGCATCGAAGGCCCTGACTTCCCGACCGGCGGCGTGATCGTCGAAGGCCGCGACAGCATGCTGGAGACCTATCGCACCGGTCGCGGCGGCTTCCGTGTGCGCGCCAAGTGGGAACTGGAAGATCTGGGCCGCGGCGGCTACCAGATCGTCATCACCGAAATTCCCTATCAGGTGCAGAAGTCGCGTCTGATCGAAAAGATTGCCGAACTGCTGATCGCCCGCAGACTGCCGTTGCTGGAAGACATTCGCGACGAATCGGCGGAAGACGTGCGCGTCGTTCTGGTGCCGAAGAGCCGTACGGTCGATGCCACGCTGTTGATGGAATCCATGTTCAAGCTCACCGAGCTTGAAACGCGTATCTCGCTCAACATGAACGTGCTGTCGCAGGGCAAGGTGCCAAAGGTGATGGCGCTGAACGAGGTATTGTCGGAATGGCTCGGTCACCGTCGCGACGTTCTGGTTCGCCGCTCACGCTTCCGTCTGGCGGCGATCGACCGCCGTCTGGAAATTCTGGGCGGCCTGCTGATCGCATACCTCAATCTCGATGAGGTCATCCGCATCATCCGCGAGGAAGATGAAGCCAAGCAGGCCTTGATCGAACGGTTTACGCTGACCGATCTTCAGGCCGAGTCGATCCTCAACATGCGCCTCAGAAATTTGCGCAAGCTCGAGGAATTCGAGATCCGCAAGGAGCACGAGGCACTGTCGGCCGAAAAGGCCGAAATCGAGACGCTGCTCGCCTCCAGCGACAAGCAGTGGCAGACGATCGCCTGGCAGATTGGCGAACTGAAAAAGAAATACGCAAAGGCAACCGATCTCGGCCGCCGCCGGTCGCAATTTGCAATGGCGCCCGAGGCCGATCTCGAAGCCATCCAGCAGGCCATGATCGAAAAGGAGCCGATCACGGTCGTTGTCTCCGACAAGGGCTGGATCCGCGCGCTGAAGGGCCATATTTCCGACACCTCGACGCTCACCTTCAAGGAGGGCGATGTGCTGAAGGTAGCCTTCCCGGCCCAGACCACCGACAAGATCCTGTTGGTGACCACGGGTGGCAAGGTCTACACGCTCGGCGCGGACAAGCTGCCGGGCGGTCGCGGCCATGGCGAACCGATCCGCATCATGGTCGATATGGAAAACGAGCAGGATGTGCTGACGGCCTTCGTCCACGATCCGTCGCGCAAGCTTTTGCTGTCGTCGACGGCCGGCAATGGTTTCATCATTGCCGAAACGGACATGATCGCCAATACCCGCAAGGGCAAGCAGGTCATGAATGTGGGGATGCCGGACGAGACCAAGTTGGTTGTACCGGTCACGGGCGATCATGTTGCGGTCGTCGGCCAGAACCGCAAGATGCTGGTCTTCCCGCTCGACCAGATCCCGGAAATGACCCGAGGCAAGGGCGTACGCCTTCAGCGCTACAAGGATGGCGGCATCAACGACGTCAAATTTTTCGGCATGGATGAAGGCCTGACCTGGGTAGACAGCGCCGGGCGGACATTCAGCAAGAACCGCGAAGAACTGATCGAGTGGCTCGGCGATCGCGCATCCGCGGGCCGCATCGTGCCCAAGGGGTTCCCGCGCTCGGGCAAGTTCTCCGGCTGACGATCAGCCCACCTGGACGGTGCGATCGGCCAGAAAGCCTGACCGTTTGTTCCCGCCCGAAAACGGCTGATTGACGGCGATGACGTAGAGATAGGCTGCCGCCAGAGCTTTGACATCCGTCTCGACGTAAGCCGCTTTATTCAGTGGTCGAGCGCGGGCTGCCTCCAGCGCATGATCATCTGTCAAGCCGGCAAGGCCACCGCGCTCTTCAAGTTGCTCAGCGTGCATGGTCTCCACGGCTTTGCGCGAAAGCCGCCGTGGGGTGAGCATTTGGCAGGGCCTTGCTTTCGGCCAAGAGGACGGCAACCCGAAAACTAACTGTCCGCTTTGACGTCGCCACTGTCATGGCTGCTGCCAGTCGCAGGTGCAGGCTGGAGCGGGTCGTCGGACAGAAGGGCAGGCTTCGTGCCGCGCCCTTGCCAGAGCGAATGGCCAGCCAAGGCCGCGATGATCAGAGCGCCGCCAACCAGCGTCGTCGTGCTGGGCGCATCCTTGAAAATGAGCCACAGCCAGACAGGCGCCAGCACAGTTTCAAGAAGGTAGAACATGCCCACTTCTGCGCCGCTCAGATAACGGGGACCGACGGCCAGGCACCAATAGGCGATCGGCATGACAATCAACCCGTCCAGCAGGATCCATTCCGGGCTGCTGACCGCATAGCCGCCTTGCGTGACGAAAAACAGCCCGACCACGCCGGGGAAGATGGCGGCGATCAAAGGTGCAAGGCCAAGCGGTTTGGTTGCCATCCGACCAGCGGTAATCGCGCAGGCAAGCGCAAGTGCGGCTGCGGCGGCAAGAAGATCACCGAACAGATGCCCGCCCGTCAGCCCGCCACCGACAATCAGCAGAACTCCGAACACCATGATGGCCATGGCAATGACGGTTGAGACGCTGGGGCGTTCCTTGAAGACGAGCCAGGCCAACAGGGCACAGAATGTCGGATTGAAGGCGATAATGAAGACCGCATTGGCGGCACTGGTGTGATAGATCGCGGCCAGAAAACCGAGCATGGCAAGGCCAAAGAAAAAGCCATAAAGCACAGCAGCACGTCCCGGCATCAAGGCTGGACGGTAGGAGGTAAACAGTCTGGCAATCCCCCAGACGACAATGGCCACCGCAAAGGTCGCAAAACTGCGAAGCGCAATCATCGACCAGAACTCGGCCTGACCGAGCTTCACCAAAGGCACGTCGAACGACAAAGCCAATGCGCCGAAGGCGACAATCAGCCGCCCGTTCACTTGCTCTTTGTTCATTCAGCGCCGTCTGTGGATGTCGAAGCGGAGTTTTCCCAGCCATTGGGCATCAGGTGTTCCTGCGGCTGGAAGCGTGTCTTGTAGTCCATCTTCTTAGAGCCACTGACCCAGTAGCCGAGATAGACATGCGGCAGCCCAAGCGTATTGGCCCGCTTGATGTGATCAAGAACCATATAGGTTCCGAGAGAGCGTTTGGTGAGTTCCGGATTGAAGAAGGAATAAACCATCGACAGCCCGTCGATCATGGTATCGCTCAGGGCCACCGCAACGAGTTCGCCCTTGTCATTATCCGGCGCGTCATCGCCGGGTCTCACGCGATATTCTATGATGCGCGTTTGCACATGGGTGTCTTCCACCATGATTGCATAATCCAGCGCCGACATATCCGACATGCCGCCGGTCTGATGACGATGATCGAGATAGCGGCGGAAGAGCGAAAACTGTTCCGTGGAGGGTTGCGCCGGATAGACGGTTGCTCTCAGGTCGCTATTGGCTGCAAGCACGCGTCGGAAGGTTTTCGTTGGCTGGAACTGCTTGGCGAGGATGCGCACAGACACGCAGGCCCGGCAGCTTTCGCAGGCCGGGCGATAGGCAATATTCTGGGACCGACGGAAGCCGCCTTGCGTCAGCAGATCATTCATCTCTCCGGCACGCGGACCAATCAGATGCGTGAACACCTTCCGTTCCATCTGATCTGGCAGATACGGACAAGGCGCTGGCGCCGTAAGATAGAACTGCGGAGAAAGCGTCGTTTGGGTGTTCATCTTGCTCCAGCGATTAGCAGGCTCGGGCTATAAATTATAATACCATGGCGCAAGTATGGAAAACGTCAACCATATGATCGCAACCAGCGGTACGCCGCCCTTGACGAAATCCGAAAATTTATAGTGTCCGGGGCCCATGACCAGCAGGTTGGTCTGGTAACCGATGGGTGTCGCAAACGAGCAATTTGCCGCATAGACCACGGCTGCTGCAAAGGCCTCCGGCGGCGCACCGGCGCGGCGGGCGACATCGATGGCGATGGGCATGAACAATGCGGCGACCGCATTGTTGGACAGGATATTGGTCAAGACGGCCATCACCAGAAAGAGCACCGACAGAAGTGCCGCGGTTGGTGCGCCATCCATCATTGCCACGGTTTCCCGGGCGATCAGGGCTGCACCACCGGTTGCTTCCAGTGCCGTCGCCATGGCAATCGAGGCACCAATCAGCAGGAATATCTGCTTATCGAACGCGCGGTTGGCCTGATTGAGCGTCAGGCAGCCAGTGGCAATCATCAAGGCTGCGCCAGCAATGGCGTTGACCACAATGGGGGAAATATCGAAAGCGGACAAAAGAACGATGGCCGCAAAAATACCCGCTGCCATGATCGCCTTGCGCCTCTGAGGCACGGATTCTGTCGAATGCTCCAGAAGCAGGATGTCGTGGTTACCGCGCATCGACTCGATGGCTTCTAGCCGACCGCCGATCAAAAGCGTGTCACCGGCCTCCAGTCTTATTTCCGACAATCCGGCGCGCGCCATGCGGCTTTTTCTCTGGACGCCGAACACCGCGACATCGAATTGCGCCTGCAGGCCGGAGAGCTGGATCGTGCGACCTTCGTAGCGCGAACCGGGGGCGATTATGGCCTCAACCAGATGAAAATGCGCGTCCGGCGGCGTCAGATCGGCTGCATCCAGCGAATCAATATCGGGCGATTCGGAGTCGGCACCCTTTTCGCCCTTGGCGATGGCCTCCATGAAGGACTTGCGTGTGCCGGTGACGATCAGTCGGTCGCCGGGAGCCAGTGTGATTTCGTCGAAAGGCGGCAGAATGGGAATGTCGCGGCGGATCAGAAGACGCGGGGTCAGGTTGCGGATGTCCGGAAAGAAACCGGCCTTGGCCGTCATGCCCTCGTAGCGGTGACCACGGGTGACAGCGATCTCACCAAGAAACTGGCTGCCATTCGCCGAGGCTTCGCGGGAAATCGGTGTCACGCGGTCCTTCAACAGGCGCGGCAGAAGAAACAAGACATAGAGCGTGCCCGTGCCCGCAAGGATGACGCCCATGCCGGTCAGGTCAAAAAAGTCGATTGTCACACCGGATTTGGCCGCAACGCCGGCTGCAATCATATTGGTCGAGGAGCCGATCAGCGTCGTCATGCCACCCAGAATGGCGATAAACGAAAGCGGCATATAGACCCGGTAGGCCGGCACGCGGTGCTGGGCCGCGATCACCGTCAGAATGGGGATAAAGATCACCACGACCGGAGTGTTGTTCAAAAACGCGCTGATGGCACCGGTCACACACAGGATAATGGCGACCGCAAGTTTTGGACCGCTCGCGCCAAGCTTGCCGAAAGCGCGGGCCGGCAGTTCCAGCGCATCGGTGGCAAACAGTCCCTGACCGACGATCAGCAGGGCAACGACCGTGGCGAGCGCCGGATTGCCGAAGCCGGCAAGCAGTTCGCCAGGTCCCAGCTGCGCGCCATTGGGGCTCTGATAGGGCAGCATGCCGAACAGGATCAGGAGGGCCGCGATCACGCCGATGGATACGCCTTCGACGGAAAAGCGATCACTGGCAAAGGCGACAATCGCCGCAATGATAATCAGGAAGGTCGCAACAAGATGAAATTCCGACATGCAGCGTTCCGGTGGCAATGCGCAAAACAAGGTGAGTATCACCACTACCTATATGCCGTTGCGCCGGCGGGAAATAGCGGCAGCGACCAAATCAATGGCTTAGGGCGAAATATTGTTGCGCCAAAACTGCCATTGGCGCGAACGACCGGCAATCATTGATCCCCAAATTGATCGACTAGGATATCTTGCATACAAGGGATGCATCTGGTAGCCGTCGAGATGCGAAGGCTTGAAACTAAAAATGGTCGCGCAAAGGGGAGGGAAATGGGCAAGCTCGCACAGGAAGGCGAAAAGTCAGATCGATCCGCGGCTACGTCGTCGCGCGCTTCCGCATTGGCACTGTCGAAGGGCGCGCTCTATGCCGATTTGAAGGATCGTATTCTCAAGCTTGAGCTGGCACCCGGTGAGCCGATCTCCGAAATCGCCGTTGCAGACCACTACAAGGTGAGCCGCACGCCGGTGCGCGAGGCCATACAGCGATTGCTGTCGGATAAGCTGGTCGACGTGCGCGCCAAATCCGGCACCTATGTTGCGCGCATACCCTTGAACCTCTTGCCGCAAGCCATTGTGGTGAGGAAGGCGCTGGAAGGGGTCACCACGCGTCTTGCAGCGCAAGTTGCGACCCAGAGCCAGATCCTGGAATTGAAGTCGCGCCTTGTGCGCATGCGGGAGATCTTGCCGACGGGGGAGCGCGAGCAGTTTCACCTCGCAGACGAGGCCTTTCATTCGACAATCGCCCGCATGGCCGGCTATCCGGGCATCTGGACGATGGTTGAACATGCAAAGATGCATGTCGATCGCTATCGGCGCGTGACGCTGCCGCAGGAAGGTCGCATGCTGGGTGTTATCGAGGAGCATGAGGCGGTGCTTGAGGCAATCGAGCGCCATGATCCGGACCGGGCGGTGGAGGCCATGGACCGGCATATCGAAGCTCTTGAAATAGCTGTCGATGAAATTCGTCGGTTGAATCCGTCCTATTTCGTCGACGAGGAGGATCTTTTGCGCTGAGGCGAACCTTGGCGGAAAGCTACCGTACCACAGGGAGTTGGTGCGTGATTTGGCGGAGGAAACGGCCGAACCGTCCGGCCTTTTATTTGGGAGGAAGACATGAAAATTACCCGCAGAAACGCGATGGTCGCGACCGCTGCCCTTGCCATGACCAGCGCGCTTGCACTGCCGGCAAAGGCTGCCATGGAACTGAAATGGGCGCACGTCTACGAGACGGGCGAACCCTATCACCAGCAGGCGCTCTGGGCTGCCGAAGAAATCAAGAAGCGTACCAACGGAGAGATCAGCATCTCGGTCTTCCCGGCATCTCAGCTTGGCAATGAAAACCAGATCAACGAAGGCCTGACACTCGGCACTGTCGACATCATCTATACCGGCGTTGCCTTTGCCGGCTCGATCTTCAAGCCCATCTCGATCAGCAACGCGCCCTTTATCCTCCGTGACTTCGATCACTGGAAGGCTTACCGCGATTCTCCGCTCTTCGGCGAAATGGCCGATGGCTACAACCAGGCCTCCGGCAATCATGTGGTTGCGCTTACCTATTACGGTCAGCGGAACCTGACGGCAAACAAGGAAATCAAGACACCGGCCGACATGAAGGGCATGAAGCTGCGTGTGCCGCCAGCACCGCTATATCTGATGTTCACCAAGGCAGTCGGCGCAAATGCCACCCCGATCGCCTTCGCCGAAGTCTATCTGGCGCTGCAGCAGGGCACCGTTGACGGCCAGGAAAATCCTCTGCCGACCATCAAGGCCAAGAAGTTCTACGAAGTTCAAAGCCACATCATGCTCAGCGAGCATATCACCGAGTCTCTGTTGACGATTGTCGGTCCTCATATCTGGTCGCAACTGAGCGACGACCAGAAGAAGATCTTCGAGGATGTGCTGCGCGAGGCAGCCTCGAACTCCACGGAAACGATCCGCAAGGCAGAAGGTGAGCTTGCGGCCTGGTTTACGGAGCAGGGCACAACCGTCGTTGAAGTCGATCGTGGTCCCTTCATCGAAGCTGCCAAGCCACTCCACAACGATCCGGAATCGGGCGCTGGCTGGACACAAGAGCAATACGACGCGCTGCAGGCGCTCTGATCGTCTGTGAAAATGCACCGCCCGGCACACAGCTGTGCGCGGGCGGTGCGGTTTGCTTTGTGATGTGCATTGGGATGGACGAACGATGACGACAAAAGGTGTGGTGCCGGCAGGTCCCGGCGAGGAGATTGTCATTCAGGTGGAGGACGACGTTGAGGAGCCCATTGAGTTCCATATCGACGACGTGATTGCCTTCATACTTTTCTGGGCCCTGGGCGGCGTGACCTTCCTGCAGTTCTTTACGCGCTATGTGCTCAACGACTCGGTTGCCTGGACCGAAGAGGTCGGGCGCTATCTTTTGATGTGGGTCACGTTCTTCGGTGCTGCCATCGTCTTTCGGCGTCGCTCGAATATCGCGGTCGACATTATTGTCGATACCTTTCCGCCGACGGCAGGCCGTGCCTGCCGCTTCGTCGCTGATGCGATCACCGTATGCTTTGTCGGCATATTGGTCTGGTTCTCCTGGACCATCACCCAGCGCATGTCGATCCAGCGCATGACGGTTATCGATGTCTCCATGGCTGTCATTTACGGCGGGATCGGCATCGGTTGCCTGCTGATGTTCTGGCGTGCGGTCGAGGCCTTCATCGCCAATGCGCGCCGAGGCTGGAGACCGCTGGACGTCAACACCCATTTGACCGCCGATTGAGGGCATCATGACCATATTATTGATCGTATTTTTCGGACTGCTGTTCCTCAGTGTTCCCGTATTCGTGGCCCTTGGCGGTGCATCGCTCGTCTACACGCACTTCATCGGACATATTCCCGATTTCGTGGTCCTGCATCGCATGGCAGGCGGCGTCGACTCCTTCCCGCTGATTGCCGTGCCCTTCTTCATTCTGGCCGGGAACCTGATGAACTCGGCCGGCATCACCAACCGTATCTTCAATTTTGCCACCGCGGCCGTTGGTTGGCTGCGCGGAGGACTTGGGCATGTGAATGTTCTGGCATCGGTCATCTTTGCCGGCATGTCCGGTGCAGCCGTTGCCGATGCCGGTGGTCTCGGCACCATCGAGATCAAGGCGATGCGCGATCACGGCTATGATGACCAGATGGCTGTCGGTATCACAGCGGCATCGTCAACCATTGGCCCGATCATTCCACCATCGCTGCCTATGGTGATCTTTGGCGTCATGGCCAATGTCTCCATCGGCCAACTGTTCGCAGCAGGCTTCATTCCGGGCCTGATGATGGCACTGGCATTGATGATCTACGTTACCTGGTATTCCCGGCGAAAGGGCATGGGACGCGATCAGGCGTTCAGCGTCACGCGTCTTGGCACAACCTTTATTGCCGCCCTTCCGGCCTTGCTGACACCTGTCATCATCATCGGCGGTATTGCAACCGGCGCCTTCACGCCAACCGAGGCAGCGATTGCTGCCTGTGCTTGGGCACTGATGCTGGGCTTCATCTTCTACCGTACTTTGACCTTGCGCCGCTTCTACAGCATCAGCATCCAGACCATCGAGACCACAGCCAGCGTTCTGATCATCGTGGCGGGCGCTTCACTGTTTGGCTGGATCCTGACCGTGACCCAGGTGACGGCCACCGTCACCGCCTTCCTGCTCGGAGTCACCGAAAATCCGCTGCTGCTGCTGCTCATCATCAACGTCATCATTCTGATCGTTGGATGTTTCATGGAAACGATCGCGGCGATTTCGATCCTCGTACCCGTTCTCATGCCGGCCGTCCTGCATGTGGGCATCGATCCGGTTCAGTTCGGTGTGGTGATGGTGCTCAATCTGATGATCGGTCTTTTGACGCCGCCCGTGGGTATGGTGCTGTTCGTGCTGGCTCAGGTGTCGAACCTCTCGCTGGACAAGACGATCAGGGCGGTGGCACCGTTCTTGGTGCCGCTCTTCATCGTCCTGTTCCTGATCAGTGCGATACCGTCTCTCACCCTTTATCTGCCAACGCTTTGGTACAGATAAAAGAAAGCCCCGGCTTCACACGTTGAAGACCGGGGCAGGGCAGGGGACCGTTGAACCGAAGAGTAGGTTTTAGTAAGCGCGGGCGACAGCCGTTCCGACCAGAAGGTCATGCACCAGTCGCGAGCGGTCGATGAACAGACCGGCCAGCAGAATGAGCGGTGTCAGCACAGAATTGAGGATCCAGAATAGAGCCAGATGCGCGATGGCGGTGACGAAGTCGATCTTGCCGCCATCGACCTTCACCATGAAGATACCCATGGCACGCATGCCCGGTGTCGACTGGCGTGGTCCAGCCAGAGACATCCCGAAATAAAGACCTGCAACAATGAAGAACAGGATCGGATAAAGAAGAAATCCGAGACCAAGTGTCAGGACGCCGAGAAAAAAGACCACCACTGCAGCCGGCACCCACAGCACCGCAATCAGCAGATAGTCGATCAGGAAAGCAAACATCCGCCGTGTCAGCACGCCGCTATAGGCGCGCCAGTCATCGGGGGCGGCATAGGTCTGGTTCTGATCAATGGCCATGGTCGCTTCCTTTTTGCCTTCGTTCCTCCATGATATGGGGAGACGTAAAATGAAATTCAAACCCTGGCGTGCGGTCTGTGCGGTCGGCGGATGCGTGAGACCTACTTGGACAGCGCGCGCGCCACATCCATGGCGAAATAGGTGAGGATGCCGTCACAGCCTGCGCGCTTGAAGGCGAGAAGCGTTTCCATCATCGCCCGGTCGCCGTCGAGCCAGCCATTGGCAGCGGCTGCCTTGATCTGCGCATACTCGCCAGACACCTGATAGGCATAGACCGGCAGGCCGAATGCCTCCTTCACGCGCCAACAGATATCGAGATAGGGAAGTCCGGGCTTGACCATCAGCATATCGGCCCCTTCCTCCACATCGAGAGCCGCATCGCGCAAGGCTTCGGTGCCGTTGGCGGGGTCGACGTAATAGGATTTCTTGTCGCCCTTCAACAAACCATCCGTCGAGATCGCCTCGCGATAGGGGCCGTAAAAGGAAGAGGCGAACTTGGTTGCATAGGACATGATGCCGACATCCTGGTGGCCCGCGGCGTCCAGCGCCTTGCGGATGGCGCCAATGCGGCCGTCCATCATATCGGAGGGCGCAATGATATCGGACCCGGCATCGGCTTGCAAAACGGCGGCATGAGCAATCTGGTCGACCGTCTCGTCATTGACGATCACGTCGCCCCGCAAAATGCCGTCATGGCCGTGGCTGGTGAAGGGGTCGAGCGCAACATCGGTAATCACACCGATATTGGGAACAGCCTTCTTGATGGCAGCGGTTGCCGTGTTGATCAGGTTATTGGCATCGAGAATGGCCGAGCCGGTCTCGTCGCGAAGGTCCATCTCCACATTGGGAAAGGTCGCAAGTGCAGGAATACCAAGGTCTGCGGCTTCCTTGGCGGCTTCAACCGCCTTGTCCACCGTCATGCGATTGACGCCCGGCATGGCGGCAATCGGTTCAACGATATTATGGCCGGGAATAACGAAGATCGGCCAGATCAGATCGTCTACCGTCACCCGGTTTTCCAAAGTGAGCCTGCGCACCCAGTCGGCCTTGCGAATACGCCGCATGCGGCGATGACCGGTAATTTCATCCACCAGATGTGTCTTGTCTGTCATTGGGCGCTGGCTCCCTTTGTCTCAATTTGGCATGCACTGTCATATTATGGGGCGCGCTGGTCCGCTTGAGCCGTCCAGCATCGGCAATTGCCTTATCATGCCATCGTCATTTGCCAAACACTGTCGGACATGCTGCGACGATCTGGCGGGCGAGGATCGCAAGGGCTATCGTCGCCGCCATGGATGCTGATTCTTCACACGCCCCGAAACCAAGCCTCACCGAAAGCTTGTTTGTCGTCTTCTTTCGTCTCGTCGCCGTGTCATGCCTGTGGCTGGGTTTGCAGTACTGGGCCATGCTGACGGGCTACTCGCTCGGCGGAATGGGACGTTTCGACCTTTTGTCCGTGCCATGGAAGGTTGCGGCCTCCACATTGGCGGTGGTCTTTCCTGTGGCCGCCCTTGGTCTGTGGATTGCCGCAGCCTGGGGCAGCGTCATCTGGATATTCGCCGCAGGCTTGCAGTTCTTGATGTATGGCCTTTGGACAGACACCTTTGGCCAGAGCATGCTGATCATCACAATGCATTGCACGGTGGTGCTGGTCTATGCCGTCTTTCGTCTGGCATTATGGCTGGAGGCCCGGCAGCGCCATTGAACGCATAAAGGCTTGGTTTACCCTATTTACCAAGTCGATGCTGGTAAGGGCTTGTTAAGCCTACGTTTTAAATAGAATTTTATATGCATTCGATAGGGTCACTCACAAGGCGGGAAGAAAAAACAAAACCGCCGCCAAAAACAGTGAGGCAGACCGATGAACACGAAACTTAAGCCGCAGGCAGATATTGTCGACGTGCAGGAAGATGCGATCCGCAGCCTGTACATGGAATCCCTTCACCTTGTCGAGCGACTGCACCGTCGTCTGCTCGATGTCATCAAGGACGAGTTCGACCGCCAGGGTCGTAGCGACGTCAACGCCATCCAGGCATTGCTCCTGTTCAACATTGGCAATTCCGAACTGACAGCTGGCGAACTGCGCTCGCGTGGTTACTATCTCGGCTCGAACGTATCCTACAACGTCAAGAAGCTGGTTGATCTTGGCCTGATCAACCATCAGCGCTCGCGCATCGACCGTCGTTCGGTCCGCATCAGCCTGACGGAAGACGGCCAGGCGATCGCTGAAACCGTGGCAAAGCTCTATGAGCGCCACATCGGCTCGATCCAGAAGGTCGGCGGTATCGGCGAGAATGAATTCTCGGAAATGAACAAGCTCCTCCAGCGGCTCGACCGCTTCTGGAACGACCAGATCCTCTATCGGCTGTAATTAGACACTGCCCCCGATAGACAAAAAGGCCGGGTGTGCTGTTTGCGCACCCGGCTTTTTCTTGTTTTCAGCATGAAAGCGGCAGCGGCCCCAGCGGGTTCGCCAATTTCACGCGCAAACACGCCTTCGTGAGCACCCCGGTGCTGACACGAATTGGCCATATTGGTATGGGACCCGCAACATATACCAAATCCATTGCCTGATGGGCGCATTTCATCGCCATGTTTCGAGTGAACCGGCGGTGGAGTCCATGGGCTGACTATGCCACATTATGCATCGAGTCTGAATCGCTGGGGATACGCTAAGAAATGTCGAACAAGTCCGAACTTCTCGCTATGTCGCGTCGAGCCCTGCTTCGGGGTGCGGCGACAACAGCCGCTGCCGCGATAGCGGGAACGGCTGCCGCGCAGTCGGCCATTAACGAGGTCATCAATGCGCCGCGCCGCGGCAATTGGGATGACCAGTTCGATGCAAAGGCATCTCGCACCGATGTCAGCGCGATTTCAAATTCGCCCGTGCTGAGTCCCAGCAATCAGGTCAATCTGTTGCAGGCGATCGGTGATTATCAGGCAATCGTCGCCAATGGCGGCTGGCCGATGGTCAATTCGGGCGTCAAGCTCAGGATCGGCGTTGTCGATCCATCCGTCCGGGTCTTGCGCCAGCGTCTGATGATTTCCGGCGACCTTGCCCGTTCGGCCGGCGTCTCCGACTCCTTCGATTCCTATGTCGACGGGGCCGTCAAGCGTTTCCAGGCGCGTCACGGCCTGCCGGAAGATGGTGTACTCGGTGAATTCACGCTGAAGGCGATGAATGTTTCCGCTGACGTGCGCCTCTCGCAGCTGAACAAGAACCTTCAGCGTCTTGAGGGCATGAAGGAAGACCTTGGCCAGCGTTATATCATGGTCAACATTCCGGCCGCCTATGTCGAAGCTGTCGAGAACGATACAGTCGCCCTTCGCAACACGGCAATTGTAGGCCGCGAAAGCCGCCAGTCTCCACTGGTCGATTCCAAGGTCTCCGACATCATCCTCAATCCGTACTGGACCGCACCGCGCTCGATCGTCAAAAAGGACATCGTTCCGCTGATGCAGAAAGATCCAACCTATCTGGCGCGCAACAATATCCGGCTGTTCGACAACAAGGGCCAGGAAGTCTCGCCTGAATCCGTGGACTGGTTCGCAGCTGAAGCGCCAAACCTGATGTTCCGTCAGGATCCGGGCAAGATCAACGCCATGTCTTCGGTGAAGATCAACTTCCCGAGCCCAGACGCGGTTTATATGCACGACACGCCGACGCAGGGTCTGTTCAACAAGCTGATGCGCTTTGAATCGTCAGGCTGCGTTCGCGTTCAGAACGTGCGCGACCTGGTGGTCTGGATTTTGAAGAACACCCCAACCTGGGATCGTCAGCACATCGAGCAGGTCATTGCCAGCCGCGTGAACACGCCGATCCCGGTTGTCGATCCGCCACATGTGCACTGGGTCTATATCACCGCATGGTCGGCCAAGGACCGCGTCGTGCAGTTCCGCGATGATATCTACCAGCTTGACGGCGATGCCCAGCTGGCGCTCCAGACCACTGCCGGTATCGAGCAGATTTCAGGGTCTGTGGAAGACGATATTCTTCCGCAATAAGCTGAGCTGTTCGAGAATAAAGTTTGTGGGGCGGCTCTCCTTCGGGAGGGCCGTTTTGCGTCGCAATGCTTCTGTTCCGTCGCTTCCGCGCTCGATCAGCGAATTGTCACCGCGGCCGAGAGGCGCAAAGAATGGCGCCGACTGACCCAGCCTGCGCTCTTTGATGGGCAAATGTCGCTCCCCGTATTGCCCTTGGGCATATGGAGGGCTAAGACGCCACTGCATCTTTCCCGTTCAGGAGCCTGCCATAATGTCGAACACCGATGCCTTCTTCTCCCGCCCGCTGGCCGAAGCCGATCCGGAAATTTTCGGCGCGATCGAGAAGGAACTGGGCCGTCAGCGTCATGAGATCGAGCTGATCGCCTCCGAAAACATCGTTTCCCGCGCCGTGCTCGAAGCCCAAGGCTCGATCATGACCAATAAATATGCCGAAGGCTATCCGGGCAAGCGCTACTATGGTGGCTGCCAGTTTGTCGATATCGCCGAGGAACTCGCGATCGAGCGCGCCAAGCAGCTGTTCGGCGTCAACTTCGCCAATGTGCAGCCCAATTCCGGTTCGCAGATGAACCAGGCGGTCTTCCTGGCACTTCTGCAGCCGGGCGACACCTTCATGGGTCTCGATCTCAACTCGGGCGGTCACCTCACGCACGGTTCGCCAGTCAACATGTCCGGCAAGTGGTTCAATGTCGTGTCCTATGGCGTTCGCGAAGGCGACAACCTGCTCGACATGGACGCCGTGGCGGAAACTGCCCGCAAGAATAAGCCAAAGCTGATTATTGCTGGCGGCACGGCCTATTCCCGCACATGGGACTGGAAGCGCTTCCGCGAGATCGCTGACGAAGTCGGCGCGTGGCTGATGGTCGATATGGCCCATATTGCCGGTCTGGTCGCCGGTGGCCAGCATCCGTCGCCGTTCCCGCATTGCCACGTTGCGACCACCACGACCCACAAGTCGCTGCGTGGACCGCGCGGCGGCATGATCCTCACCAATGACGAGGATCTGGCAAAGAAGTTCAATTCGGCTGTGTTCCCAGGCCTTCAGGGCGGTCCGTTGATGCATGTCATCGCCGCCAAGGCCGTTGCCTTCGGAGAGGCGTTAAAGCCCGAGTTCAAGGAATACGCCGCCCAGATCGTCAAGAACGCCAAGGCGCTTTCCGAGACGCTGGTGGCGGGCGGCCTCGATATCGTATCGGGCGGCACCGACAACCATCTGATGCTGGTCGATCTTCGCAAGAAGAACGCCACCGGAAAGCGGGCCGAAGCAGCGCTCGGCCGCGCCTATGTGACCTGCAACAAGAACGGCATTCCTTTCGATCCGGAAAAGCCATTCGTCACCTCGGGCATTCGTCTCGGCACACCGGCCGGCACCACCCGCGGGTTCAAGGAAGCCGAATTCACAGAAATCGGCAACCTGATCGTCGAGGTTCTGGATGGTCTGAAGACGGCGAACTCCGATGAGGGCAATGCCGCTGTCGAAGCTGCCGTGCGCGAGAAAGTGGTCAAGCTGACCGATCGCTTCCCGATGTATCCCTACCTGTAAGGAAGAAGTTCGAGCCGATGCGTTGTCCATTTTGCGGATCTGAAGACACACAGGTCAAGGATTCCCGTCCTGCGGAGGACAATACGTCCATCCGCAGGCGGCGCATCTGCCCGGATTGCGGCGGCCGCTTCACCACCTTCGAACGCGTGCAGTTGCGCGAATTGATGGTGTTGAAGAAGACCGGTCGCAAGGCACCCTTCAATCGCGACAAGCTGGTGCGGTCGTTTCAGATCGCACTGCGCAAACGTCCGGTGGATAGCGAGCGCATAGAGCGCGCTGTCTCCGGCATTGTCCGTCGCTTGGAAAGCTCGGGCGAAACGGAAATCGGATCGGAAGAAATCGGCCTGCAGGTGCTGGAAGCGCTGAAGGGTCTCGACGACGTCGGCTTCGTTCGCTACGCCTCCGTCTATCGCGATTTCTCCCATGCCGAGGATTTTGAAAACGTCATCGCCGAGATCAATGCCAAGATCTCCCGCGACACCGTCGGAGATTGACGTTGACCGCGGCAGATGACGAGCGGTTCATGGCGGAGGCAATCCGCCTGTCGAAAACACATCTCGGCCAGACATCACCCAATCCCTCAGTCGGCTGCGTCATCGTCAAGGATGGCGAGATCGTCGGTCGGGCGGTCACGGCCGTGGGTGGACGCCCCCATGCCGAGACGCAGGCCCTGGATGAGGCTGGCGACAAGGCAAGGGGCGCGACGGTTTACGTGACGCTCGAACCCTGTTCCCATCACGGCAAGACGCCGCCTTGCGCCGACGCCCTGGTCAAGGCCGGCGTGGCGCGTGTGGTGACGTCGCTACCCGATCCGGACCAAAGGGTGTCGGGCAGGGGACTGCAGATCATGCGCGATGCCGGTATCCAGGTGGAAACAGGCATGGCCGAAAATGAGGTGCGCCGGGTGCTGGCAGGCTACCTGATGCGTCAGACCCAAAACCGGCCGCAAGTGATTCTGAAACTTGCCATTTCTGCAGACGGCATGATCGGCCGCAATGGCGAAGGCCAGATCGCGATTACAGGCCCTGAGGCGCGCACCGAAGTGCAGCATCTGAGAGCCCATTGCGATGCGATTCTCGTTGGCATAGGCACGGCGCTTGCTGACGATCCCGAACTGACAGTGCGCATTTCCGGCATGGAAGCGCGCTCGCCCATCCGTATTGTGCTCGACCGCCGGCTCGAATTGCCGCTGGATTCTAAACTGGTCCAGACAGCGCATGATGTCCCGACGATCCTTGTGACCAGTGAGCAGCGCAAGGACGCATCGCGCTATTGCGAGACGCTGGCGGAACGCGGGGTCGAGGTGTTGGAAGCCGATGACATCGATACCTTGCTCTTTGCGCTGGCAAGCCGTGGCATCTCCTCGCTGCTGATCGAGGGAGGAGCCCGCGTCGCAAAGGACGTTCTGGGGTCAGGTGTTGTCGATCGCATCCTGCTGTTCAGCGGGCCTGATACAATCGGTGAAGGTGGGATTGAATCGCCCGTCACCGCCTCCAATATTCCAGATGGTTATGAAATTGTGCGCGAGGCTGATTTCGGCCCCGACCACCTGGTGGAATACGAGAGAAGCAGCTGATGTTTACTGGAATTGTGACCGATATTGGCGTGGTGGATCGGATCACCCCCCTCAATGAAGGCGTCAAACTGCGCATCCGCACGGCTTATGATCCGGCCACGATCGACATGGGCGCGTCCATTGCCCATTCCGGCACCTGCCTCACGGTTACGGCTTTGTCCGAGGATGGTTCCAACGAGCGCTGGTTTGAGGTGGAGGCCTGGGAAGAAGCGCTGCGCCTGACCACCATTGGCGCCTGGTCCGAGGGGACCCGCATCAATCTCGAGCGCGCATTGAAGGTTGGCGATGAATTGGGCGGCCATATCGTTTCCGGCCATGTCGATGGCAAGGCCGAGATCCAGTCGATCGCCGAGGAAGGCGATGCTGTACGTATCCGGCTGAGAGTGCCGGATGCCTATGCGCGCTTCATTGCGCCCAAGGGTTCCGTCGCGCTCGACGGAACGTCGCTCACGGTCAATGCGGTTGATGGCTGTGATTTCGATGTTTTGCTGATCCGGCACACACTGGAGGTTACCACTTGGGGAGACCGTAAGGCCGGAGATTTCGTCAATCTCGAGATTGATACGATGGCAAGATATGCTGCGCGCCTGGCCGAATTTCCCGGAGCCGGTGGATCGTCCATCTAACGGGGCTTGACGGCGGCCGTTTATACCCGACCAGGCTGCAACATTATCTGAAGAACAGCAGGAACAGAATGACGAAGGGGAGGGGGATCCCTACGAGCCAAAGCAAAAGTCCACGAAACATTGTCATCTCCTTTTACACTGGAACTGTCCGGTGCTGTGAGCCACCCGATGAGTGGCTGCTGCGGTAATAACGTCATGATCTGGATTTGGTTCCCTTCAATAAACTGAACCGCATTCCCTCTCTCCCGGGCGGCAGAAGAGAGGGAATGCCGGCACTCATGACTTGGAACGTTCGCGCGCGGCTAGCGGACGTAGAAAGTCAAACCACCGTCTTCGGCCTTCTTGGCCGCGACGATATTGTTGATCTCAACCTTGTCGGCCTTGAGCGCCTTCATCAGGGTCTTGTTGGACTCGATGGATGCCTGCAGCTTGTGGACGCCCGGCGATTTCGGTGTGAGTGCATTATAGGCTGTATAATTGGGGTCGCTCTTCGCAATCGAGGAGATGTCCTGCAGTTGGAATTTCACCATTTTCGTCGTGGCGATATCATGGTCAAGGCTGGAAGCCTTGTCAGAGGCAAAGCTTGCACCGGCAAAAGAAGTGGCGGACATCAGGCCGATGGCGGCGAGTGTTGCGAAGCGGTTCATTGTAATTCTCCTTTCAATGAAACCAGTGAGAGGCATGAATACCTCCCGCTTGCAGGATCAAATCTGGGATCGGTTTTGGGCAAAATAGTGGCGTAAGTTACTGAAATTCATTACATATTATTTAATCTGGTATCGGAGAATTAATGTTCTCTGGCATAGATTTGTCGCAATCTGCGAAGTGAGCCTTCACCTGCGTCGCAAGTCGCACGACTCGGCCCTTCGAATGTTGGCGGCAGCGGGAGCTCCATTTCTTCACCACGCTAAAAACACTTGCCAATCCATCATCATCATGGTTTGACCGCCATCTCTCCGGCAAATGCCGTGATTTGCCGAACAATCAAGGGCTAAAGACATGTCGCAGACAAAATCAAAGCCGCATCTTTTGATCGTGGAAGCGCGCTTCTACGACGATATGGCGGACGCCCTTCTGGAAGGTGCAACTGTCGCTCTGGACGCAGAAGGCGCGACCTATGACGTGGTCACTGTACCGGGTGCGCTCGAAATTCCGGCGGCGATTGCCATGGCGCTGGATGCGGCCGATGATGAGGGCACCAACTATGACGGCTTCGTTGCCCTTGGCATGGTCATCCGCGGGGAGACCTATCATTTCGATATCGTGTCGAATGAATCCTCGCGCGCACTGATGGATCTGGCGGTCTCTGAATCGCTTGCCATTGGCAATGGTATCATGACAGTGGAAAACGAAGATCAGGCTTGGGCACGCGTCCGTCGTACCGACAAGGACAAGGGCGGCTTCGCAGCGCGTGCGGCCCTGACGATGATCAAACTGAAGAACAAGCTGAGTGGCTGAGCAATGAGCAGCGAAGATCAAAACCCGGCTATCAAGCCGGCAAACCAGCGCGGCGCCGCAAGGCTCGCCGCAGTCCAGGCCCTGTATCAGATGGATATCGGCGGTACTGGCGTGCTGGAAATCATGGCGGAATACGAGACGCATCGTCTTGGCAAGGAAGTCGACGGCGAGACCTATTTGAAGGCCGATCCCGGCTGGTTCCGCTCTATCGTCTCGGGCGTTGTCCGCGATCAGACCAAGATCGACCCGGTCATTCGCAAGGCTTTGCAGGACGACTGGGCGTTGTCGCGCATCGACAGCACTGTGCGCGCCATCCTGCGCGCCGGCACTTTTGAGATTGTCGAGCGCAAGGATGTTCCTGTCGCGGTTATCGTCACCGAATATGTCGAGATCGCCCGGGCATTCTTCGAGGACGATGAGCCAAAGCTGGTGAATGCTGTTCTCGACCGCATCGCCAAGCAGGTACGCACCGAAAAGTAAAATCGCCAAGGCGGATCAGGAAAGAAACAGTGCAATGAGCGTGGCCGATAGCACCCAGATGGATGTCCAGTTTGGTCGCGCCAAACGCAATGTGTTTCTGTTGACCGCTGCACAGTCGGTGCTGGGCTCCGTGGCACCGATCAGCATTTCACTGGGCGGGCTTGCTGGCTTCCAGCTTCTGGGCGACGACAAATCGCTCGCCACGCTTCCCGTCACCGGTTTCAACCTTGGTGTCGCCATGGGCGCCGTTCTGGTGGCTGCAGTGGCGCGCTTCCTCGGTCGCCGTGAAGGTTTCATGGTCGGCGCGATGATGGCAGCCCTAGGCGGCTGTGTCGCCGCCTATGCGCTCTATCAAAGCGATTTCTGGATTTTCGCTTTCGGTCTTATTCTGGTTGGCATATCCGGCGGGTTCACCCAGAAGATCCGTTTCGCCGCAGCCGACGCATCGCCGAGTTTCTTCAAGGGTAAAGCCATTTCCTGGATTCTGGCGGGTGGTATCGTGTCCGCTATCGTCGGTCCACAGATCGCCATTCAGATGAAGGATGCGTTGGCACCGGTGACATTTGCCGGCTCCTTCCTCAGCATCGCGCCCTTGATGCTGATCGCAATCGCCATTCTATTCTTCCTGAACCTGCCGAAAAAGACCGAGCATGATCATGCTACAGGTGAGCCGGCCCGGCCCCTGACGGAGATCATCGCCACACAACGGTTCTTCACAGGAATGTTCTGCGGCGTGGCATCCTATGCGCTGATGAGCTTCATGATGACCGGCGCTCCGCTTGCCATGGTCATTGGCTGTGGCTTCTCGCCGGAGCTTGCAACGCTTGGCATCCAATGGCACGTCATCGCCATGTTTGCCCCGAGCTTTTTTACCGGCATGCTGATTTCACGCTTCGGCAGTGAGAAGATCGTGGCCGCCGGTCTTGTGATCCTGATGGCCTGCGCACTCGTCGCTCACATGGGCATAGAACTCTGGAATTTCTGGCTGGCGCTGGTGCTGCTCGGCATCGGCTGGAACTTCGGCTTTATCGGTGCCACGGCCATTGTCGCCTCAAGCTATCGTCCGCAGGAGGCCGACAAGGTGCAGGGCTTCCACGATATCGTTCTGTTCGGCACCGTTGCACTCGCTTCCTTTTCGTCGGGCAAGGTCTTTGCAGCCTATGGCTGGGCCGTCATGAATCTCGTGATCTGGCCAGTTACCGTTCTCTGCCTGATCCTTCTGGCATTGCAGATGCGCTCTGCAGCGCGCAAGCCAGCCTGAGCTTCGCCCCCTACCGAAGCGGGGCTTGACGTCAATAAATCGGCAACGCAATCTCGCCTCGTGCAAAACGTCCTCGGAGGGGAGGTCGGATTGGCACGTCAATGCCCGCGTTACGTGAGGCGTGGGCAATTCGGGAGGGAATTGCGAATGACAGTGCTTCTAGGCGTAATTGTTTGCGGATTATTGTCGATCGTCTATGCGATCTGGGCCACGCGCTCGGTCCTGGCAGCCGATCAGGGTAATGCGCGTATGCAGGAAATTGCGGGATATATCCGCGAAGGCGCGCAGGCCTATCTGACACGCCAGTATATGACCATCGCCATGGTGGGCGTCGTGGTCTTCATCATTACCTGGCTGTTGCTCTCGCCAACTGCGGCATTCGGCTTCTTGATCGGCGCCGTGCTTTCAGGCGCTGCCGGGTTCATCGGTATGCATGTCTCGGTCCGCGCCAATGTCCGCACGGCGCAGGCCTCGTCGCAAAGCCTGGCGGCTGGTCTCGACATCGCCTTCAAGTCTGGTGCCATTACCGGCATGCTCGTCGCAGGCCTCGCTCTGTTGGGTGTGTCTATCTATTTCTACGTGCTCACTGTCATTCTCGGCCATGAAAGCGGCTCACGCGATGTGATCGACGCGCTTGTTGCGCTCGGCTTCGGCGCATCGCTGATCTCCATCTTTGCCCGTCTGGGCGGCGGTATCTTCACCAAGGGTGCAGATGTCGGCGGCGATCTCGTCGGCAAGGTTGAAGCGGGTATTCCCGAAGACGACCCGCGCAACCCCGCAACCATTGCCGACAATGTCGGCGACAATGTCGGCGATTGCGCCGGTATGGCGGCCGATCTGTTCGAGACCTACGCGGTGTCCGTTGTGGCCACCATGGTTCTCGGCGCGATCTTCTTTGCCGGCAGCGCCATGCTGGAACTGTCGATGATCTATCCGCTGGCTATCTGCGGTGCCTGCATCGTCACCTCGATCATCGGCACATTCTTCGTCAAGCTCGGGACCAACGGCTCGATCATGGGCGCTCTCTACAAAGGTCTGATCGTCACCGGTCTCCTGTCGATCCTTGGCCTCGGTGCCGCCACATCGTTCACCATCGGCTGGGGCTCCATCGGCACCGTTGCCGGTCAGGATGTGACCGGCTGGAACCTCTTTCTTTGCGGCATCCTGGGCCTTGTGGTCACCGCCTTGATTGTGGTGATTACCGAATACTACACCGGCACCAACAAGCGTCCGGTCAATTCAATCAGCCAGGCATCGGTCACCGGTCACGGCACCAATGTGATCCAGGGACTGGCGGTTTCGCTCGAATCGACCGCGTTGCCGGCACTCGTGATCGTCGGCGGCATCGTTTCCACCTACCAGCTCGCTGGACTTTTCGGCACGGCCATTGCGGTGACCACCATGCTTGGCCTTGCCGGCATGATTGTCGCGCTCGACGCCTTCGGTCCGGTGACCGATAATGCCGGCGGTATCGCTGAAATGTCCGAACTGCCGCCTGAGGTGCGCAAGACAACCGATGCGCTGGATGCCGTCGGCAACACCACCAAGGCTGTCACCAAGGGCTATGCCATCGGCTCCGCAGGTCTGGGGGCGCTCGTGCTCTTTGCCGCCTATTCCAACGATCTGGCCTATTTCGCAGCCAACAGCGAGCAATATCCCTACTTCGCCAATATGGGAGACATCTCCTTCAGCCTGTCCAACCCTTACGTTGTGGCCGGTCTGATCTTCGGCGGCATGATCCCCTATCTGTTCGGTGGCATTGCCATGACCGCTGTTGGCAGGGCTGCAGGTTCGATCGTGGAAGAAGTCCGTCGCCAGTTCCGTGAGGAAGCCGGCATCATGCAGGGAACCGTCAAACCGGATTACGGTCGCGCGGTCGACCTGCTGACCAAGGCGGCGATCAAGGAAATGATCATTCCTTCGCTGCTGCCGGTTCTGGCGCCACTCGTCGTCTATTTCGGCGTATTGCTCATTTCCGGCTCCAAGGCATCCGCCTTCGCAGCCCTTGGTGCTTCGCTTCTGGGTGTCATCGTCAACGGCCTCTTCGTGGCGATTTCCATGACCTCGGGCGGCGGTGCCTGGGATAACGCCAAGAAGAGTTTCGAAGATGGCTTTATCGACAAGGACGGCGTGACCCACATCAAGGGATCGGATGCCCATAAGGCATCCGTGACCGGTGATACCGTTGGCGATCCCTACAAGGATACAGCAGGTCCCGCCGTCAATCCCGCGATCAAGATCACCAACATCGTCGCATTGCTGCTGCTGGCAGTGCTGGCTGGCTGAGGACAGGCAACGCGCTTGGGCTTTGGCTGAAGCGCGACCCGGTTGATCAGTATCAAGATATGGATGCCTGCGCGCGGGCATCCGATCCCAAAAAGAAAAGCCCGCGGAGAGGATCTCTTCGCGGGCTTGCTTTTAATGATTGGTGCTGACCGAGGTTACAGGCCGCCACCAAGAATATTCTTGACGCTGTTGGCGGCACCCGCGCTGCCTCCGGACAGAACCTGCTGCAGGAAGGTGAGGTCCTTGCCGCCGGTCGGTGTCGTGCGCGAAATGTTGTCGAACACCTTGCCATCCTTCATCGAATAGTTGGCGATCTGCGAGACCACGCCATCCTTGTCGAAATAGATCGCAAGGATCTTCTGTTCGACCAGACGCTGCTTCATGAAGGCAACTGGGCGTTCGCGCGTCTGGGAAATGTAGTAGAAGACTTCGCTGTCGAAAGTCGCTGTCGTGGATGGCGTGCCAAGCGACAGCAGAACCTGCTCGCGGCTCGAACCCACTGGAACCAGCGCCAATGCCTGCTCGTCCACGATATAGCCGTTATGGAAGACTTCCTGGGTGGTGCAGCCTGCAAGGATGGCGCTCGACATAAGAAGTCCCGCTGCCGCACCGCGGAAAACGCCCTTGCCCGAATTAAGATACCGAATTTTCAAGCACACGTCTCCCTGCTGCGTTTGACGCCATCGTGGCGGCGCCCGACTTGTTGGGCATATGATTGTGGCCTTTCCGGGGAAAGGTCGCATCGAGATGCCGGTTCGTCCAGACCGATCGCTGTCGGGTCTAAGGGACCGGTAGACCGGTCATCCCGTGCCCAATGCGGCGATGGCATTGCAATTCACGACTGCTTCGGTAAACCAGCTTGCGCAATCATGCAACAACGTGCCGGGTATGGTATGCTCCTTCCTCGGCCAATTCTGGGAAAAACCATTCTGTTCAAGCTGTTTCGCCAGAGAAAGCACAACCAGATCATCGTGGACCGGCAATATGCTGCGCTGACCTCACTTGCGCGCACGCCGTATTTCTACACCGATCTCGATGTTCCGGACACCGTTATGGGCCGTTTCGAGATGCTCACACTGGTACTGATCCTGTTTTTCCGCCGCACGGCAAAGTCTGAGCGCAGCGGCCAGGAGCTTGCCCAGGAAATCATCGATGCATTCTTTACCGATATCGATCATTCGATTCGCGAACTTGGTGTGGGTGACCAGAGCGTGCCAAAGCGCATGAAGAAATTCGCCGGCATGTTCTATGGGCGGCTGGAATCGTATTCCGCTGCGATTGACGCTGATGAGCGAGAACAGTTGGCATTGGCGCTTCGACGCAATATATACCCCGACGCAGGCGCGGGCGCTCCAACGATGGAAAAACTCGCCGCCTGGACTATCGGCGCGGAAAAGGCGCTCACTGCGATCACCGAAGACGAGGTCGCCTCTGGCCATCTCGTTATTCTTGCCCCGGGAGGGGATACTGCATGAAGACCCAAAATCCCAAGGAAGGCGACACGCCGTTCTCATATCTCGTCAAGGTTGGCCATGTATCCGCCAATCCGGTGCAGGTGCATCTGGAAGCGAATGAGGTCGAGCGCGCCGGTCTGGCTGCGCTCTGGAACGTCGAGGCCGTCAATTCACTGTCCGCCGATCTTCAGATCGCACGCTGGAAAAAAGATGGTATTCGCATTCGCGGGACACTGAAGGGCGAACTGGTTCAGGCCTGCGTCGTGACTCTCGAGCCCGTTTTGTCCAGGGTGGATAACGAGATTGAGCAGATCTATGTGCCCGAAGGTTCCAAGCTTGCGCGTATCATGACCGACGACAACGGCGAGATGATACTCGATCCGGAAGGCCCGGATATTCCGGAGGCATTCTCCGGAGATACGATAGACGCTGGCGCTCTCGTCGCCGAATTTGCGGCTCTTTCCATCGATCCCTACCCGAAGAAGCCTGAAGCCGAATTCTCCGACTACATTGAGAGTGATGACGAAAAAGACGCGCGTCCATCGCCATTCGCGGTCCTGAAAGACTGGAAAAAGGATTGATCGCACCTCGCCGGGCTCTCCCGGGAGGCATAAACAAGTTGTCAGTGGCGGCAAAACCGGTATTTTGGCCGAAAAATTCGCCTGCCTTGGCGAACAGGAGGATCAACTCAGCGTGATCAGGATTTCTCTCGATGTGATGGGGGGCGACTTCGGTCCCGAAGTTGTCATACCAGGCGCTGTAAAGGCGCTGGAACGTCATCCGGACGTGAATTTCGTCATGTTCGGTCAAAAAGAAAAGTGCGAGCCCATTCTCGCAAAATATCCCAAGCTCAAGGACCGATATGTCTTTCACGACTGCGAAGTTGCAGTCGCCATGGACGAAAAGCCGAGCCAGGCCCTGCGTCGTGGCCGCTATGTATCCAGCATGTGGCGTTCCATCGACGCGGTGAAGAAAGGCGAGGCCGATGTGTGCGTCTCCGCCGGTAACACCGGCGCGCTCATGGCAATGTCCAAGTTTTGTTTGCGCACGATGGCGACCATCGAGCGTCCGGCAATTGCTGCCATCTGGCCGACGCTCTCGGGTGAGAGCATCGTTCTGGACGTTGGCGCAACGATTGGCGCCGATGCCCAGCAGCTTCTCGACTTCGCCGTGATGGGCGGCGCCATGGCGCGCGCCTTGTTCGAAATCGAAAAGCCGCTCGTTGGCCTGCTCAATGTCGGTGTCGAAGAGGGCAAGGGACAGGAAGAGGTCAAGGAAGCGGGTCGTCTGATTCGTGAGGCCGGTCTCGATTCCCTCGATTATTACGGCTTTGTTGAAGGCGACGATCTCGGCAAGGGCACTGTCGACGTTGTGGTGACCGAAGGCTTCACCGGAAACATTGCGCTGAAGACGGCGGAAGGTACTGCCCGCCAGATCGCAGAATATCTGCGCGCAGCCATGTCCAGGACCTTTATGGCCAAGCTTGGTTATCTGCTGGCCAAGGGCGCATTTGATCGCCTGCGCGAGAAGATGGATCCGCGCAAGGTCAACGGCGGTGTGTTCCTCGGCCTCAACGGTATTGTCATCAAGAGCCACGGCGGCACCGACGCTGAAGGCTTTGCCGCGGCCATTGATGTCGGTTACGACATGGCCCGCAACGGCCTCACCGAAAAGATAGAAAACGATCTCAAAAAATATCATGCAAGCCACCCGTCCAGCGCGGGCCCAGAAGCTGCATAATCTATAGGGTAAGAAACACATGATCCGGTCTGTAGTACGCGGTTTCGGAGCATCGCTTCCGAAACGGGCGGTTCCCAATCGCGAGTTGGAAAGTATTGTCGACACATCCGACGAGTGGATTGTCCAGCGAACCGGTATCCATCAGCGTTACATTGCCGGCGACGGAGAGACGACAGCGTCGCTGGGCGAGGGCGCAGCGCGTGCGGCTCTTGAAAATGCAGGCATGACAGTTGATCAGATCGACCTGATCATTGTGGCGACATCGACACCGGACAACACCTTCCCGGCGACGTCGGTGAATATCCAGCATCGCCTTGGCATGAGCCATGGTTATGCCTTTGACGTTCAGGCCGTCTGTTCGGGCTTCGTTTACGCGCTGGCAACGGCAGATGCCCATATACGCACCGGCATGGCCAAGCGCGTTCTGGTCATCGGCGCTGAAACCTTTTCGCGCATCCTCGACTGGACCGATCGCACCACCTGCGTGTTGTTCGGCGATGGTGCAGGGGCGCTGATTCTCGAGGCGGAAGAGGGCGAGGGCACGATTGCCGACAGAGGTATCCTCACCTCTCAGCTGCGGTCCGATGGCGCAAACAAGGAAAAACTCTATGTCGACGGTGGCCCGTCATCGACGGGTACAGTCGGCCATCTGCGCATGGAGGGTCGCGAGGTCTTCAAGCACGCCGTCGGTATGATCACCGATGTGATCGAGCAGGCGTTCGACGCGACCGGCACAGGTGCCGACGATATCGACTGGCTGGTCCCGCATCAGGCCAACAAGAGAATCATCGACGCTTCGGCCAAAAAACTTGGTATTCCTGCTGAAAAAGTCGTCATTACCGTCGATTTGCACGGCAATACGTCGGCCGCGTCCATTCCGCTGGCTTTGTCTGTTGCAGCCGGTGACGGGCGTATCAAGAAGGGCGATCTGGTCCTGCTTGAAGCGATGGGTGGCGGCTTTACCTGGGGTGCCGTTTTGCTGCGCTGGTAACCAATTTGCTCGAAATAACGGATTTCAAACAAGCGCTTGACCGCTAGGGCCAAGGGCAATACTGTCCTTTTCATTGATTAATTCTGGCGAAGAGATGGGCTTTATACGATGGCCGGAAAGACTGTTACCCGCGCAGATTTAGCAGAATCGGTGTTCCGCAAGGTGGGGCTTTCCCGCACCGAATCGGCGGAGCTCGTGGAAACGGTAATCGACGAAATCTGCAATGCAATTGTCAGGGGAGAGACCGTAAAGCTCTCTTCCTTTGCCACATTCCAGGTTCGCAGCAAGAATGAGCGCATCGGCCGCAATCCGAAAACCGGCGAAGAAGTTCCGATCTCTCCACGTCGTGTCATGACCTTCAAGGCCTCCAACGTGCTCAAGCAGCGCATCCTGCGCGCGCATAACGCCCGCAAGGCCAAGCAGAAGCCTGTCAATCCGGCGAGCTGACATTCGCGTAAAACCGATATTTTCCAAAACCTTGGACGAAAGTCTTGAATTACGGCCTCGTGCCCGTTGAAATACGCATGAGTTGCGACGACAGTATCTGCGTCGCAGACAGGAGCGGAACCGTGGACAAGAGCCCTGACGCCTTTCGGACCATCAGTGAGGTCGCAGACGATCTCGATCTGCCGCAGCATGTGCTGCGCTTCTGGGAAACCCGCTTTCCGCAGATAAAGCCGATGAAGCGCGGCGGCGGACGTCGATATTATCGCCCTGACGACGTCGAATTGCTGAAGGGCATCCGCCATCTGCTCTATGATCAGGGCTACACGATCAAGGGCGTGCAGAAGCTTCTGAAAACCAATGGCAATAAATTCGTCATCGCGGTCGCCAATGGTGATGTCGATGCAATGGAAGCAACGGTTGCTGCCAGCGTTTCCAAGAACAATGACGAACCGCAGTTCAGCACGGCAGACGACGATCAGATCGTCGGCCGCCCCAAGGCAAAGGCAAGCAACCGGTTCTTTGGCTTTGGCGGTGGCCACGGTGATGATGACAGCGTTGTGGCGAACGCGCGTGGAACAACTGTGGGAAAAGAGGACAGGGCGCTTCTGCAGGAGGCACTTTATGATCTTTTGGAATGCAAACGCCTTCTCGATCAGGTCCGCTAACCACCCTTTTTTGCCCTTGGCGACAAAATTGTCCTTGCGTCATAAAGCCCGAAAGACTAAGTGAAACTTGCTCTCAGGAGCCGGTCGGAATGTAGCGCAGCCCGGTAGCGCACTTGACTGGGGGTCAAGGGGTCGTGGGTTCGAATCCCGCCATTCCGACCATTTAATTCCTTGTTTTACAAGGAGATGTCGTTCTCTCCCCCACAAAGGACCTGTCCTTACGGAGAACGCAATCAGGCTGAGGCACAGCGGTGTCGACATGCAGCCTATCTGGATTTCGGAAATTTTCGACCGTCGGTCCAGCTGTTATCAGCCGAACTGGATGTCCCGACGAGCGTTTGCAAGCAGATCCTGCTTTGGGGCGTGCTCGCCCAGAAGATTTCGAAGTCGGCGTTCTTCCCGTCCATCAAGTCGGTAACGTTTGCAGAATTCGGCAACACTGAAAAGATCTGCGATATCCGTCTCTGCGGCAATGAAATCGGTGTGATTTTGCATCGGCATCTCCTGAGGGGCAAATATCAATGCAGCAAGGCTACAATGGTTCCATTGTGCCAATCTTTTCCGATCGTCTCGTTCTGAGGCATTGGTTTCGATCAGAGTCGGATTTCCGGGAAGGCCAGCCGGCAGGGACTAGCTCGCCTTCCCGGCACTGGAGGTTACTCCGTGTCCGAAATTCCGGACATATTGTCCGGCATATTTCCGTCCTTCTGCACAAGAAGGCCTTCTGACATGCTGGTATTTTCCGCCACTATACTGGCCGTCAGGATCGTATCGTCGATTTCCGCCTGAGCGGTCGTCGGCAAATGACCCATACAATCGGCCATGGCGGTTGTCGCAAACAAGCCGAAGGCGGCACCGATGATGATGTTTTTCATGCGGCATTCTCCCCCAAGTCGTTAGCAACCGAATCATAGCGTGGCATGTAATCTGACTCTAATCACAATATGTGGCGAATATGTAATATACGCGACCGCCTTGAAATTGCTGCGATGCAACATTATTTATTGTTACGCGTTGGATATGTCTGGCTTTCGCCAGGGGCGCATAAAGGAGCGTGGAATCCATGCGTATGAAAGTTCCCAAGCTCTTTACCGACGCCATGAGCGGTCGAAGCAAGTGGCAACGCGATATATCGGCCTGGCAGCGAGATATGGCCTCCTGGATGCAGGATGCCCCTGCACCTGTCGCCCCCGCACCTTTGAAGAAGCCCCGCAAAAAGCCGAGACGCTTGAAGCAGACCAATGCCTTCGGCAACAATCCGGGCGATCTCACGATGCTGCATTATACACCGCCAAAATTGGCGGTCGGCGCGGCGCTCGTTGTTGTCCTGCATGGATGCGATCAGGCAGCCGAGGATTTCGATGCCGCCAGCGGCTGGAGCGATCTTGCCAACCGGGATGGTTTCGCTCTTCTCTATCCCGAGCAGAAGGCGGGCAACAATCCCAATCGCTGCTTCAACTGGTTTCGTCCCAGTGCTGCCAGTCGCGACCGGGGCGAGGTCATGTCCGTTCGCTGCATGATCGACTATATGCTTGAAAACCATGCTCTCTCGAACAAGCGTATCCACATTTTCGGCCTGTCTGCGGGCGGAGCGATGGCTGCTGCCTTGCTGGCGTCCTATCCCGACATGTTCGCCGGCGGTGCCATCGTTGCCGGCCTTCCTTTCGGCGCTGCGCGCGATGCCATGGGCGCAATGTCGGCCATGAGTTCAGGTGCTAGTAAAGGACCTGTCGAGTGGGGCGATCTGGCGCGCTCTGCATCCGACAAGAAAACAGGTTTCCCACCCCTGTCCATCTGGCATGGGCTGAGCGACAGGGTCGTCTCGGTGGCCAATGCAGACGGCCTTGCCGCCCAGTGGCTCGATCTCCACGATCTCGACCGTAGCGGTGCAAGCGAATTGAAGGTGGGACGCCAGACGATCCGCCAATGGTCGAATGCGAAGGGTGAAGTGGCTGTCGAGCAGAGACTGATCGACGACATGGATCACGGCCTGCCGGTGTCAGCGCGCAATCTTCTGCAAGCACCCGACAAGCGGTTTTTCTATGATGTCGGCGTCGACGCTGCAACGGAGATGGCCAAGCGCTGGCAACTTGCCGCCAAGTGACCGGCAAACATTCTCAGTCGATGGAATGTGAGCTTCTGGCATAAGGCAGGCCCTGGGAAAGGGACGCTCTGCGCGCAGGCTTTGGCGCCGCGCCGTTTTTCTGCCAGTTATGTTCCAGCGCGCGGCAGCCCCAAATGATCCCCAGCAGCAGATAGACGTGCCGCCAGTGATCGATGTCGATCACGTTGCCGATACCGACATGACCGACCACGACGATCCAGGCGATCATCAGATAGGGCTGCCAGGGTCTGTTGCGTAGAAGATAGTGAAATCCGGTCGCAAGCGTCCAGCAGATCATCGCGATATAGGTGACAAAGCCGAGCCAGCCATAGGTCGTCAGCGATTTCAGCCAGATATTGTGCTCATCCTCGGTATAGATCTTGCCAAACGCCATAGGTCCCAGACCGAGCGGGTGTTCCATCGACAGGGCAAAGCCGATCCGGTGGCGTTCGAAACGGCCCAGATGTCCGGCATCGTAGTCCTGCTCCAGCTGCGCGCGGGTGGTGAAAAGATCTGCGACCTTCTTGGACTGCATGGCGCCGATCAATCCGCCCATCATGATCACGACGGCCACAAGTGTCAGCAGGAAGATGCGCAGGCGAAACACGCCGGTGCGCTCCTTCAACAGCAGAATGAAGACAAGTGCCACCGCGGAAAACAGAAACAGGGCCCAGGCAGCGCGCGAGAAGGACAGAAAAACCCCAAGGGTGATGATCAAAAGTCCGACAGCCCGGAAGGGGGCGCCGGCAATGCTCTTGGTCAAGAGCCCATGTATCAGATAGAGCGACGGTGCGATCAGGAAGGGACCGAAGACGTTCGGATCCTGAAACGCGCCCTTGGCGCGGTCATAAAGCGTAAAGACCTCCGCACCCGGGAAGGCATGGAAATAGCCCAGAATGCCAAGTGTCGATGTAATGATGGCGGAGATGACCCATGCGTCGAAGATGATCTTCAGCCGCCTGTGATCATTCTCGATAATGGCCGCGTAGAAGACCGCGCTGAGTGCCAGAAAGATCGATACTGCGATATAGAGTGGCGCGCCCTCAAGGTCGTGCATCACGGTGAGTGACATCATGCCACCGATATTGAAGAGCAGCAGAAGAGCCAGAAGCGGCGCAACGGCCCGCGAGATCTTCAGGCCGATCAGAAACCAAAGCGGAATCTGTACTGCCATGAATACTTCGTAAGGCGCGGGCTCGGAGATCACGAAACCAGACAGAAAGACGCCGAAGGCCACCATGGCCGAGCCGATCAGGCCCATTGCCGCAAGATGTGGCCTGGAAACGGGTGGCCTATGTGTCGCGATCGCGCTCAATAGGCATTTTCCGTATTCAGAAGTTTGATCGGGGTCAGGAACAGGATCTTGAGATCGAACAGCAGCGACCAGTTTTCGATATAGAACAGGTCGTAGGCCGTGCGGAACTTGATCTTGTCGTCATTGTCGATTTCACCGCGCCAGCCATTGATCTGCGCCCAGCCGGTGACACCCGGCTTGACGCGATGGCGCGCGAAATAGCCTTCGACGATCTCCCCGAACATCCGGTCGCGCGATTGCGCAAGAACGGCATGGGGGCGGGGCCCGACAAGCGATAGGTCGCCTTTCAGCACGTTGAACAATTGTGGCAGTTCGTCGATCGAGAGCTTGCGAATATAGCGACCGATTGGGGTGACGCGCGGATCATCCTTGGTGACAACCTTCTTGGCGGCATGGTCGGTCATCTCGGTATACATAGAGCGGAATTTGAGGACGTTGATCTCTTCATTGTTGAAGCCGTGACGCTTCTGCACAAAGAGGGCAGGGCCCTTGGATGTTGCTTTGACAGCGATGGCTGTCGCGACCATCAACGGCCAGAGAAGAAAAAGGGCCAGCAGGCTGAAGAAGATATCGAAAGCACGCTTGGCAACCGAATCCCAGTCTCGGATCGGCTTGTCGAGAATATCAAGCATCGGCACTGCGCCGACATGCGAATAGGAGCGGGGACGGAACCTGAGGCTGTTGGAGTGTGCTGCAAGACGGATATCGACCGGCAGCACCCATAGCGATTTCAACAGTTCGAAAATCCGTTCTTCGGCACTGAGTGGCAACGAGATGATCATCATGTCGATATGGGCCAGACGGGCAAACTCCGTGAGCTCCGGAAATGTGCCAAGCTTGGGGTAGCCGGCAATCACATCTGGCGAACGAGCGGAGCCACGATCGTCAAAAATACCGCAGATGCGGATATCGTTGTCCGGTTGTTCCTCAAGCGCCCGGATCAAATCCTTGGCAGGCTTTCCACCACCGATGATGACGGCACGGCGTTCCATCACGCCATTGCGCGCCCAACGGCGGATGGCAAGCGCGATGAGGTTTCGCTCGCCGAACAGAAACAGTCCACCTGCGCAGAACCAGACCAGATACCAGTCACGCAAATGCGCCTGTCCGGGATGGATGAGAATGAGAACGACAGCAATGATCGCGCAAGTCACCGTCCAGGTGCCGATGACCCTTGGCATGAAATGCATCGGCGCCCGCAACGCCGGGATCTGATAGCAGTCGGCAATCTGCATCAACAAGACTGTGAGCACGCTACCGGCACAAGCGATGCAGAAATGGACGATATAGTCCGTCAGCGTTCCGGCATTCATCACGGTATGCGCTGCAAGACCGATCGCCAGCAGAAAACCGAACTCAAGCAGGCGCAATTGGCCAGTCACGATGATGGGAGAGTAATTGGTATCGCGGAACTGATTGGCGATCTGCCGCGCAAACGGGTTCATCTCGACAGGAGGTTGACGCTGAGCAGAGCCGTCCGCTGCGCTCTCGGAGATTTTACGGCGCAGTTCGCTGGAATCGAAATGCTGCCCGTTGTCCTTTTTAGCCATAGCTGAAAGCCCGCTCCTCGTTCATCAGAGTGCTAGCACCAAGATGCTAAGAAACGTTTATGACGAGTAGGATTAGGCTAAAGATCGAACTGCATTTTATCAGGATGCTTTACTGATATGTGCCAAGCGCTCCCGGTAGACCGACAGCACCCTGTCTGCCATGACCGATGCCGAAAATTGCGAGCGAAACTGGTCTTCTGTCGGCATTGTCTCGGCAATCCATTCGGGATTGGTGATGGCTTCAGACATGGTTCGGGCCAAGGCCTCCACATTGCCCGGCTCGCTCAATGCCTTGCTGTCTCCGCCCAACACTTCTGGTATCCCGCCAACCCGAGAGGCAATCACGCCCTTTCCGGCACCCAGCGCTTCAAGCACGATATAGGGCATGGCCTCAGCACGCGAGGGGACAACAACAAGCTTGGACATGGCGAAGGCATCGCGAACCCGCATGGCCGGCAGCATCGTGATGCGTTCGCCAAGACCAAGGCGGTTGCGCAGGTTGTCATAGGCGTCGAGATCAGGACCATCGCCCACCATCCGCGCCGAAAGAGGACGCCCGACGATACGCTCTGCCTCTGCGAAGGCGCGGATGAAGACATCCGGGCCCTTCAGATCACGCATCATGCCGACATAGATCAGATCGGCGGCATTGGCGTTGGTCGCCATCGGCTGAAGATCTCGGTCGGATATCCCGTTATAGATCATCCGCGCAGTACAACGCGGCCGGCCGATCTTCGTTTCGTAAACGCCCTGCTCGTATTTGCACACGAACAGGATGGCATCGGTCATCCGTTCGAGCAGCCGTTCGGCCAAGAAGACGGCTTGTCCCTTCACGGAGGCCTGCTTGAAATGCAGGCTGCCTCCGTGAGGGGAATAGACGCGGGCTACGCAATACCTGTTCACCCGCAACACTGAGCCGATGGTGCGGGCGATAACGCCACCTTTGGCGCCGTGGCCATGCAACACATCAGGCTTCAAACTTTTTATGGTGTCATAACTGGACTTGATCGAGGAAAGGTCCTTCAGGCTGACCGAACGCCGGATGGGAATGCGGGTAAGGCCCAAGGAAAGGAATGGCATGATCTGATCGAAAAGCGCGTCCTCATGGGCTCCACCGGTCGTGCTGTCGCACACAATGCCGACAGCATGGCCCGCCTTGCTGTGCTGCTCAGCCAGATCGCGCACATGCCGGAAAATACCTCCGACCGGTGATCTGAAGCAGTGAATGATACGAAGAGGCTCACCATATTGCATCTATCAGAAGAGCCGTTCACGGATATACAGCGTATCGCCCGCCATGATGGGGTCTGTGATCGGAACATGACCGGTGTAGCTGTTGCCATTGACGCGCCGCGTAATGTCAACCATCCGCTGATTGGCTCTTGTGGAGAAGCCGCCGGCAACGGCAATCGCATTCTGGACGGTCATGCCGGGGACGTAGGAATACTGACCGGGTTGGCCCACTTCACCCATGATGAAGATCGACCGGTAGCGATCCACCTCGATCGACACGTCGGGGTCACGCAAGAAGCCCTTGCGCAGCTTCTCCGCGATGGTTTTTTCCAGCTGTTGAAGCGTGGAACCACGTGCAGCGACCGCGCCGATCAATGGGAAGGCGATATATCCCGCCTGATCGACCGTGTAGCTGTTGGTCAGGCTCTGCTGTTCGAAAACGGTGATACGCAGGCGGTCACCGCTGTCGACCCGGTAGGGCTGGATCGTTGCTTCATGGAAGACCTTTGGTGCCGGCTTGTAGGATGTACAGCCTGACAGAAGCGCGGCAGCCACAGCCACCATCGCAAAACCAAATTGCCTTGTGCCCGAGATTTTCATTGCGCTTCTGCGCTCCCTGGGTGTGAATTCATTCTCAGTCGTTATCGGTCTATTAGGGTTAATGCCCGGTAAATGCGCAGTGACATCTCTAAGTATTTTCAAAACGAATACTGCTTTGACTGCCAAAGCGATTAACGCTTGGGTTACCATAAAGGTTTACAATTTCAGCACTTGAGTAATGGGAGTGCCGAGATGACGGGTTTCAGCAACGCGCAGCAGGACGTCGATATCGACCTTGCTCAGCTTTTCCGCGCCGTATGGCGCCGGAAGGGGAGGATCCTTGCTGTGACCTGTCTGGTGGGCGGACTGGCCTGTGTCGGCTCAACCTTTATCTCGCCCCGCTACGAGAGCGAGACACGCATCCTGATCGAGCCGAGCGCCACAGGCCTCGCCAGCAATCCCAATATTGCGGCAGCCGAGATGCAGCCGATGCTCGACGAACTCAATGTCGGCAGCCAGGTTCAGCTGTTGAGCTCGGTGGACCTGATCAAACAGGTTGCCCGCGACCTTGACCTCTATCAACTTTCAGAATTCGATCCCGATATTAAGCCGTCAGCCTTGTCGGATGTGCTTGTGCTGCTGGGTATCAAGAAGAACCCGATGGATCTGGCACCTGAAGACCGCGTTGTGAAGAACTTCCAGCAGAAGCTTCAGGTCTATCAGGTCGAAAAGTCCAGGGTTATCGGTGTCAAGTTCAGTTCCAAGGACCCCAAGCTTGCAGCGGCGATCCCCAACAAGATTGCCGAAGTCTACCAATCCTTGCAGAGCGGCGCAAAGCTCGACAGCACATCGGACGCCGCGCGCTGGCTGGAGCCTGAGATTGCCAATTTGCGCGACAAGGTCAACGAGGCAGAAAGGAAGGTTGCGGAATATCGCGGCAATTCCGGTCTGCTGCGCACCAGCGATACCCAGAGTTTCGCCACCCAGCAGCTCAATGACGTCTCGCTTGAACTGGCGCGTGTACGTGCACAACAGGCCGACGCGGAAGCCAAGGCCGAAAGCGTGCGGGCCGCAATCAAGGCAGGCAAGCCGACTGACTCGATGGAAGCTGTCGCCAGTTCACCGGTCGTTCAACGCCTCAAGGAAACCGAATCCGGCATAAGAAGCCAGCTCACCGATCTGCAGACAACGCTGCTCGACGGCCATCCGAGGCTGAAAGCACTGCGCGCTCAGCTTGCCGGTATTCGCCAGCAGATTGCCCAGGAGTCCCTGAGCGTTGCATCCTCGCTGGAAAACGAGGCAGGCGTTGCCAAGCTGCGCGAAGCGCAGCTGTTGCAACAGCTGAACCGCGCCAAGGCGGATTCTGCCCAGGCCGTTGAAGATGAGGTGGGTTTGAAGGCGCTTGAGCGTGAAGCCACAGCCCAGCGTCAATTGCTCGAAACCTATCTTGCCCGTTACCGCGAAGCCACCAGCCGTCTCGACAAGGGCGCGAGCCCGGCTGACGCACGGGTCATCTCGAAGGCCAGCGAACCGGCTCAGCCGAGCTTCCCGAAGATTGTTCCCATAACCATTGTCGCTGCCGTTGCAACCTTTGTCCTGAGTGCGATCATCGTGATGCTGAGCGAATTGTTTAGCGGCCGTGCGCTGCGTCCTGTCTACGCCGAGTGGGAACAGGAACCTGCAAGGGACGAGACCCAGCCGGAGCGCCAGATACCGCAGGTGGCCTTATCGGTTGCTCCAGCGGTTGCCGCCCAGTCAGAAATGGTGACGCCTGCTCCACCGCCGCTGAGCCGGGAAGCGCATGAAGAACCAATTCCCGCCAGCATGCTCGATGCCGAACCGGACGAACAGCTTGCCGCAGAAATGGAAAAGAGCGTCTATCTGTCGAATGACGCCTCTGATGCAGAGGATACGGGCGAGTTTTCAATCGGCAGTGTCGCCGGCTATCTGATCGATGAGGACGTGCGCGTCGCATTTGCCATCTCGCCTTCGGGCGATGATGGCTCCACGGCCACCGTCATGCTTGCCCGCGAGATTGCCGAGACCGGTCGACGCGTAATTTTGATCGACATGACCGGCTCCGGTTGTCCGACCGCTTTGATGGCGGCGAATGCCGAGTTGCCGGGCATTACGGATCTGCTGTGCAGCGCGGCGGAATTTTCTGACGTCATGCACCCGGACAGGCTGTCTGCTGCCCATATCGTACCGCAGGGTACAAGCGATATTCGTCAGGCTATGCGCGGAGCAGACCGTCTTTCCATTGTCACCGACGCCCTTGCGGACGTCTACGATCTGGTGCTGATCGAATGCGGTCCGGCAAGACCTGAAGGCGTTGCGCGCCTGAGCCGTAACGGTGCCCATGAGGTCATCGTGTCGGCACCGAACCCAGATCGCGACCTCCTGGCGTCCATCATGGAGCAGTTCGAAAAGGTCGGTTATGGCGACCTGATCTTGATGTGTGCCAATACAGTGGCCATGCCAATCGACGGCCGCCACGCTGCCTGACCGGGTTCAACCGGTCTGGCGCGGTGCTTCTGGCTCTTCATCTGCATAAGCACGCAACCGCTGGATCATCGCATAGAGCTGCGGGTTGCCCTTGATGACAGCCTTGCCTCGCGTGAGGCCCTTCTGGGTAAGAGAACTCAGACGTCCGACCGCACTGATCGGCAGGTAGACGTCATGTTGTATGGTCTCGACCGTACACCAGCGGCGCTTGTATTCCTGGTCGCCGACTCCGAAGTCGAACAAGGCGGCTCCTTCGGCACAATATCGCTCTATCATCAGCCAGAACAGATATTCGCCTGGACTTGCCTCGGCCACCAAATCTTCGTTGATCGAACCGAATTGGCAGATGACATGATCGCCCTTGCGCGACATGCCGGCGATCGCGGCGATCTGTCCGTCATGCTCGCCCTTCAGGCGTAAGGCATGCAATTCCAAGGGTGCATCCTGACCATCGCCGGAGCGCTCCAGCAACATACGGAAGAAGCACTGCGTCTCTGCGTGCTGGAAAACATTGGGAATGCCCAAGGCCTTGAAGCGGACGGCCTTCTGATGGAAAAAGACGTCGATCATCTCCAGTTTTTCAGCGTCGCTGCGGGCAACCACGTAGTCGCAGCCGCCTGCGGCTTCCAGCTTGCGGGTCTGGCCACGAAATCTCTTGCGGCGTCGCTTTCCATTCAATTGATCGATTGTCGCGTCAAAGTCTGAGAAGAGCGGAAGCTGGAAGGAGTGGTTCTGGTGTTCTATGACAGGAAGACCGAAAAACGGGTTTCGGTCGCCGCGCCAGTCGAGCGGAATGTTCTTCAAACTGACAAGATCGGCCTTGCCCTTCAGGCCGGCGGCCAACGCTTCCGCCAGTGCCTCTGAATCGGCTTTTGTGCAGCGGGCGCGGAAGGCCGGAGCAAACAGTCCGGTGTTGATGTTGTTGAAGCGAGCGCCGATGAATTGCGCTGTCCGCACCATGTTCTGGCGCACGATCTCCAGCGGAAGAATGCAAACGCATTCACCGTCCACTGTGCCGCGCATGATCGCCAACGGATTGCCGTGGGTCTTTGCCCAGGCCAAACACCAGTCGTAACCCTGGTGCAGAGAATTGAGATTGTCGCTTTCAAGCCGCCGCCATTCCCGCTCCAGCGGTTCCATTGCGGAGAAAAATTCGAACTTCACGTCTTCAGCAGACCTTTCATCCTCGAAAGCATGGGGATCGAGCGTGGCGAGCCTCGCAATCGCCACAGGGGCAATCGCCATCACATTCATGTCCAGCGGTGCAAGCGGCACGGCGTATACTCCATAAGAAGCCAATGCCCGCACTTTAGCGTCGATCATCTAATTTCAATTTACGTCGCCGGGCATGCAATGGAAATCCGCAAATCTCGGTTACCAATGCCTTAACTGCTTGCGTCCGGTTAGCCGAGCATCGCCTTGAAAATCGTTCTATGGCCTATTTTTGAACAGGCCCGGCCATCCATTTGATGATGACCATAGCTGGCAGTATCCACAATACGCCGCTGAACAGAAAATAGAGAAAATGCATCCACCAGGGAGCCGTGGCGAGCAGCGCCGAGGCGATTGACACCGCAAGGACCGCATAGACAAGAACGAGGATGACGATGAGGATCGTACCAATCAGTTTGCGCAGTCGAACGGGCATGATTTCAAATTCCAAGGTGAACACAGGGCAGGGTGGTTGATCAAGATTGAGGGAGCGACCCCTTGCCGCAATCCATCAGGCCTTGTCTTCTAGCGGCACTTGCGCCAAATCAACAGCCATGCAGAAGGAATTTTCCATGGTCAACAGCGCAACGGTCGGCGAGCCGGCAATCATGAACGAGATCAACCGCAGTCGGAATAACCGGCGCGCGATACGGATCTGGCTCGGTATCGTCGTCTTCGCCCTGTTGTGCCTCGTTCTCGTTGGCGGCGCCACCCGCCTGACCAATTCCGGTCTTTCGATCACGGAATGGAAGCCGATCCACGGCGTTATACCGCCCTTGAGTGCGCAGGAATGGGAGGAGGAGTTCCAGCTTTATCAACGCATTCCCGAATATCAGCAGATCAACAAGGGAATGACGGTTGAGGACTTCAAGAGCATTTTCTGGTGGGAATGGGCGCACCGCCTGCTTGCCCGCTCGATCGGTGCCATCTTCGGTCTGCCATTGCTGTTCTTTTGGGTGACGGGACGAATAGAGCAACGCCTCAAATTGCCACTGTTGGGCATTTTCCTTCTGGGCGGATTTCAAGGCTTCGTCGGCTGGTGGATGGTATCGTCGGGCCTGTCTGTGCGCACAGATGTCAGTCAGTATCGGCTGGCAACCCATCTGGTGATCGCCTGCCTGATTTTCTCTGGCTGCATTTGGGTCATGCGCGGATTGTCGCCCCATGCCGGCGATCCTGCGCCAACGCGACATGCCGGTCGATGGGCAATGGCAATCGCAATACTCGCCTTGTTCCAGATTTATCTCGGCGCACTCGTGGCAGGGCTCGATGCAGGTTTCACCTACAACACATGGCCACTGATGGATGGCGCGCTTTTGCCCGGCGGCCTTTTCGTCCAGCAACCCTGGTGGATCAACCTGTTCGAAAATCCAAAGACAGTCCAGTTCATCCACCGTCTTGGCGCCTATGCGCTTTGGTTCGTGGTGCTGCTGAACATGATCTGGTGCTTGAGAGGCAATGCGGCGACGACCCATACCCGCCGCAGCATGCTGCTCTTCGCCCTGGTCACCGTGCAGGCCATGATCGGTATCGCGACACTTCTCATGCATGTGCCCCTGGACGTCGCGCTCACCCATCAAGGCGGAGCGCTGATCGTGCTGGGCTTTGCCATTGCCCATTGGCGCGCCTTTTCCGGCGAATATCCGCCCGAGGCCGCTGTCGAAGTGCGCAGTTGACCTCAGCCGAACCGGTATCCTGAATAGGGTTTGCCCAGAAACTCGCCCTTGAAGATGCGGTGTCCGCGATCAGAACCCGCGGCACCGGCTGCGACAAAGATGGGTACCAGATGGTCGTGGTCCGGTACATGGCACGCGAGGGCATCGGGGTTTTGCTCCCAGGATGACAGAAGCGCCGACCGCTCGACCACATCATCTTTCTCCACGGCATCGGTCAGCCAGTCATCAAAGCGGATTGCCTGTTTCTGGTGCTGGGCATCGTCGCTATAGAACATGCGCATGTTATGGTAGGTCATGCCCGAAGCGATAATGAGCACATCTTCGTCACGCAGCGGTTCAAGCGCGCGACCGATCGCCAGATGGGTTTCAGCGTCCAGGGTGTTCTTCATCGACAGCATCATGATCGGCACGTCGGCATCCGGATAGACCAGCATCATTGGAATAAAGACGCCGTGGTCAAAATTGCGCTCGGCGCTCTCACCGACGTCCATGCCGGCGGCCTCGATAAGCGTTTTGGCGCGTGCTGCCAGTTCCGGCGCGCCTGCGGCCGGATAGCTCAGCTCATAGGTCTCCGGCGGGAAGCCGCGATAGTCGTAAAGCATGCCGGGATGTTCCGCCGTGCTGACTGTCGGCACCGGCTCGTTTTCCCAGTGGCCGGAAATCATCAGGACGGCTTTTGGCCGACGACCGATCTGGTGATCGAGGCCGCGCAGAAAAGCGCCCAGATCCGCCCATGGCGTCTTGCCATCAGGGGCGGCTGGGAAATCCATGAACGGCCAGGGACCACCGCCATGGGGGATGAAAAGAACGGGGAATCTCTGGCTGTCGGACACGGTGCTTGCCTCGCTTTGCTGTTTCCCAAGATATAGCAACGCTGCGGGGCAACCACGATCCGGCATTGGGACGACATATTGTTCGCTGATCTTGAACGACTGGAGAATAGCAAGGTCTGAAAATAGCAACGCTGCGCTTGGATGGGCAGTGCGGTGTCGACTCCGCTGACGGCGATGTGCCAACGCGCGCACAGAGGCGGTATCTGAGTATCACTGCTGCGAAGGTCGATAGGTGCGAGCCGGAGCAACCCCTGGCTCAGGAAACCCCATCAAGTCATTCAGTACTTTTGAATTTGCGGCGCATTATCTGCGATGTCGTAATAATCGCCCTTGTCCTTGACAAAGATATGCTTGCCCACGTGAAGGCCGGTTGGGTGATCGAGGCAACCGGCAGCAATCCCGACCCCGTCTTCATCATTCATGCGATAGAATAGGCTGGAACCACACGTCTTGCAGAAGCCCCGCTTGGCGAAATCTGAAGATTTGTACCACGCAAGCCCCTGATCGTTGGTGAAATTCACTTGATCGTAGGGCGCGTGCGTTGATGCCCAAACATGGCCACTGGTACGGCGGCATTGACTGCAATGACATATCGTTACCGTTTCCCTCACAGCCTCGACTTCGAAACTGACCGAACCACAGTCGCATCTGCCCTTGATCATCCACCGTCTCCCTCATCAAATCTTCAACCGCATCGCTCAAGCGCGCGCAGATGAACTACATAGGACGAGTCGACAAAGGGTTCCAAGTAGACGCTAACTGTCGCCACTGCGCTCGAGAGCGGATTTGCCGGGCAGCAGGGCGTCAGGCCGTCAGCATCAGATCCATGTTCTGGACCGCCGCACCCGACGCGCCCTTGCCGAGATTGTCCAGCAGGGCAACCAGATTGACATGCGCACCGCCGGGCGTGCCGAACACGAACAGTTTCATCGTGTCCTGGCCCACCAGTTCTTCTGCGTCCACCCGTGGCATTGCGGCACTGTCTGCCAGAGGCACCACAGTGACGACGTCCTGGCCGGCATAATGTGCGACGAGCGCGGCATGGATGGTTTCCATGGACGCCCCATCCTTCAGATCGTCAAGGAACAGTGGAACCTGCACGATCATGCCCTGGGCAAAACGGCCGACCGAGGGCGAAAACAGCGGCGCGCGGTCGAGCTTGCCATGAACCGTCATCTCGGGCACATGCTTGTGCTTCAGCGTCTGGCCATACAGAAAATTGTTCGCGCTCAGATGATCCGGATGGTTCTTGTCTTCCATCTGCGCAATCATCGCCTTGCCGCCGCCGGTATAGCCCGAAACGGCATTCACGGAGACCGGATAATCGGCCGGTAGAATGCCGGCCATGCGCAGCGGCCGGATAAGGCCGATGGCGCCGGTAGGATAGCAACCGGGATTGGCGACACAACGCGCAGAACGAATCCTGGCGGCCTGATCCTTGTCCATTTCGGCAAAGCCGTAGGCCCAGTCTTCCGCCACACGGAACGCCGTCGAGGTATCGATCAACCGGATATTGTTGTTGCCGGCGACCATTGTCACAGCATCGCGCGAAGCATCGTCCGGCAGGCAGAGGATGGCAATATCCGCACTGTTCAGCAGATCTTCCCGCATGGCGGGATTGCGCCGCTCGGCTTCCGGGATCGACAGCAAGTCCACATCGCGACGACCGGCCATGCGGGTGCGGATCTGCAAGCCCGTGGTGCCGTGTTCGCCATCAATGAATATCTTCGCTGTCATGTTCAAAACTCCTGAGGTTGGCGCAGATGCGACAGGTTGCAGATATACCCGATATGTTTGGAGTTCAATATTGCGTAGACGGCTTTCAATTTGGATGATGGGAGTTGTATCGCCGCGATTATTGAGTGCAAAAATTGCGTTGCGCGTTGGTTTGTGAGTGCTTTTGTGCGACTTAGGTCCGACTTCGGCATCTATTTCAGCAGAATTAGAGGGGCCGACTATCTGTCAAACGTTCACGAGCATCGTCTTCAAAACATGCAATATAGAAATGAAATCGACGGTCTGCGGGCGGTTGCTGTCATATCGGTCATACTTTACCACGCTGGATTCCCAAGCATAAGCGGGGGGTATGTCGGCGTCGATATTTTCTTCGTTATCAGCGGCTACCTGATCACCGGAATTGTCCGACGCGAGATCGCCGAGGGTCGGTTTTCGTTCCAGCAGTTTTATATGCGCCGCGCGCGGCGTATCCTGCCAGCTCTTTTCCTCGTACTCGCAGCCACGATCCCGTTTGCCTGGATGTGGCTACTGCCGCATGCTTTCAGAGATTATTCCCAAAGCTTGCTGGCGTCAGTTCTGTCCTATGCCAACATCCACTTCTGGACCAAGAGTGGCTATTTCCAGTCCGAAGCCGAACTGGAGCCGCTGTTGCATATATGGAGCCTGGCAGTCGAAGAACAATTCTATTTGCTATTACCCGTGCTGCTTCTCCTTCTCTTTCGAACGGGCCGGGAGAGGGCTGTTCCGCTTGTCCTTTCTGTTTTGGCGGTGGCGAGCTTGATTTTGTGCGAAGTTTTGGTGCGGCAATATCCCGATGCAAATTTCTACCTATTGCCCAGCCGGATGTGGGAGCTTCTGGCCGGGAGCCTGTTGAGTCTACTTCCGGCGGCGGGCCGCAAGCGAAGAAATGGGGCGCTGGCTTTTTTGGGATTGTTTATGGTGGGTACTTCCATCTTACTGTTTGATTCCAATACACCTTTCCCTTCGGTGTTCGCTCTCCTGCCCGTCATTGGAACCTGCCTCATCTTGCACTTCGCCAAAGAGGGTACAGGCGCAGCATGGTTTCTACGCCGCAGTCCCTTGGTGTTCGTCGGACGTATCAGCTACAGCGCCTATCTCTGGCATCAGCCTGTCTTTGCCTTCGCCCGCATAAGGGCGCCGGAAGAACCCGGTGCGTGGATGATGAGCCTCCTGATCGGTTTGTCCATATGCCTTGCCAGCCTGTCATGGCGTTTTGTCGAGCAGCCATTTCGCCGTCGAGGCACCAGCATACGCCAACCTTCCAGCTACTTCCCTCTCGGGGCAGCATTAGTTGGAATAGGCCTTTGCCTTTTGGGTGTTCTCGGAAATACGAACCGAGGCTTCCCTTGGCGCTTGCCCCCGGACTTACAGGATTTCGAAAAGGAATACGCATTTAGCAAGAACTGTCTCGTGAACCGTAAAATGGCGATACCAGTATTTCCAAATAAAAAATGTATTTTCAACGAGAGCAATAAAAGAAAATACGTATTGTGGGGTGATTCTATTGCGTCCTCAATAGCGCCCGGCCTGGCAAATATGCTGAATGGTAAAGGTATTGCCTTGGAGCAGATGACGCTAGCCGGCTGCGCACCCATTGTAGATGTTGCTCAGCAGGATCCCAGTACTGCAAGAATGTGCCTTGAGTTCAACCGTCAGGTCCTGAGCCGAATTTCGTCTTCCGGCGCCGACACTGTGGTGCTGGTCGCTGCATGGAAAGGCCTTTTCCATAGCCAGAATTTCCTGATCGGGGACCAGATGGAGATTGTTAGGGATGACGACGGACGGCAAAGAGTTGTTGCCTTGCTCGACTCAACTATTCGACTCCTTCAGGAGCATGGATTGCATGTCGTGCTGGTCTATCCGACCCTTGTCGCAGAACGTTATATCACACAGGTCGTTGCAGGTTATCGCGTTCGTGGTATCGACGATTTGGATTTGACGCGGTCCGCCTCAGAATTTCGGGCAGAGGTTGCTTCGGTTGGCAGGCTTCTCGATTCCGCCGGCTCGCCATCTTTGACGCGAGTGGATCCGAACAAGGCTTATTGCGACGACCACCCGACAGGAGTTTGTTTTCTCGCAGCTGGCGGCAGACCGGTGTTGGCGGACCCCATTCATTTTTCACCTTTTGGCGCAAAGTTGGTCGCAAGCGCCATTATGCGACAGATGGGCTTTGACCTGCAGGAACCTGCTACGGAGCGGCTGCCCTTTGAAAGAGCGAGGTCACCTGGTGCGGGAGCGGACAATTTCTAACTTTTCGGTATCATGAAAAGACGACGAGGCTGGAAAATCGCTCTTCACCTCGCTGGAAGCCTTTTTGATCATCTCCCGCGTGCCAATCGCTCCGCATGCAGACCCAGCAAATACATGGCCACGGTCGAGCCGGCGATTGCGGTAATGTCGGCATGGTCATAGGCGGGCGCGACCTCGACGACGTCGCCGCCGCGGATGTCGAGTTGGCCAAGGCCGCGCAAGACCGACAGCATCTTCGCGCTGGATGGGCCGCCGGAGACGGGTGTGCCTGTGCCGGGCGCATAGGCCGGGTCGAGGCAGTCGATATCGAAGGTCACATAGGTCGGTAGTCCGCCTGTATGGCTGACGATAAGCGACGCGATGTCACCGGGCCGCATGTCTTCGACCTGGTGACCATACACGATGCGGATACCGCAATCTTCCGGCGCATGGGTGCGAATGCCGATCTGGATCGAGCGGTCGGGATTGATGATGCCGTCGCGCACGGCGCGCGCCACAAAGGAACCGTGATCGATCCGTTTGTCGTCGTCGAACCAGGTGTCCTGATGCGCGTCGAACTGCACCAGTGCCATCGGCCCGTGCTTGGCAGCATGCGCTTTTAGCACCGGCCATGTGACAAAATGATCGCCGCCCAAGGTCAGAAGGAAGTTGGCCGACGCGAGGATCATGGTTGCTTCCTCTTCAATCGTATCGGGCGTCTGCCAGTGATTGCCGTAATCGAGAAGGCAGTCGCCATAATCGATCGTCGGCATGGCTTCGAACAAATCACGCTCGAAGGGATATTGCGGGTCATTGTCCATGATGGCTGAGGCCCGCCGGATCGCCTGTGGGCCAAAGCGTGCACCCGGACGGTTGGAGGTCGCCGCATCGAACGGAATACCCCAGACAACCGCCTCCGCGCCTGTCAGGTCCTTGGTATATTTGCGGCGCATGAACGAAAGCGCCCCGGCATAGGTCGGATCTGTTGCAGCCGAGGTGAGTGAGGACGCAGTGAATGCGTGATCGATCGTCTTCGCCATGGTCTGGATCTCCCTGCTTTGCCGGACGGCCTAGAGCGTGGCGGCGATATTAGGGACGGCTGGCGCAAATTCCAGCAGTTTTTGCGATGCATTCACCGCATGTGCGGCCCCATAGGTCGGACCTGTAGGATTTGTGCCTGTCAGCAGGGGTTGCAGCGCAATCGAGGGCGCAAAGAAAAAGGCGGACCGAAGCCCGCCTTTGAAGTCTTGTTCTGAAATCCAGCGATTAACGCTTGGAGAACTGGAAGGACCGGCGGGCCTTGGCCTTGCCGTACTTCTTACGTTCAACAACGCGGCTGTCGCGGGTCAGGAAGCCACCCTTCTTCAGGACGGGGCGAAGGCCCGGCTCGAAGTAGGTCAGTGCCTTGGAGATGCCGTGACGAACAGCGCCAGCCTGGCCCGACAGACCGCCACCGGAAACGGTAGCAACGATGTCGAACTGGCCTTCGCGTGCCGAAGCAAGCAGAGGCTGCTGCAGGATCATCTGCAGAACCGGGCGTGCAAAGTAGGTTGCGAATTCGCGACCGTTCACGGTGATCTTGCCGGAGCCGGCCTTGACCCAAACGCGAGCAATGGCGTTTTTACGCTTGCCGGTGGCATAGGAACGGCCGAGATCGTCGACCTTACGGACGTGTGCCGGAGCTTCTTGAGCTTCGCCGGTCGCGCCGAGTTCCTTCAGGGAAGAGAGGTCAGCCATTATCAGGCGCTCCTTACGTTCTTTTTGCTCAGCTTCGCGACGTCGAGGACGGTCGGCTGCTGTGCTTCATGGGGATGGTTCGAACCAGCGTAAACGCGCAGGTTCTTCATCTGGCGACGACCGAGCGGGCCGCGTGGGACCATGCGCTCAACGGCCTTTTCGAGGACGCGCTCTGGAAAGCGGCCTTCGATGATGGCGCGCGCTGTGCGCTCCTTGATGCCGCCCGGATAGCCGGTGTGCCAGTAATATTTCTTGTCGTTGTATTTGTTGCCGGTCAGCACGACCTTCTCGGCATTGATAACGATGACATTGTCGCCGTCGTCAACGTGAGGTGTGTAGGTGGCCTTGTGCTTGCCGCGCAGGCGCATGGCAATGAGGGAGGCGAGGCGACCAACAACGAGGCCTTCGGCGTCGATGATGATCCACTTCTTCTCCACCTCTGCAGGCTTCTGAACGAAGGTAGACATGGTGATCACTTTCAGTTTGAACCCTTTCGGCCAAAGCCGTTCAGGCGTTTCTTGTTGCTTGAATTGCATGGTCTTTAGGAACACGCAAAATGTAGGCGGGCCTCAGGGCTCGCGAACTGGCCGGGTTATAGATGTGGCCATGATCTGCGTCAAGATAGCATTGAAGGCAGGGTGTCTCAAATTTGTAAATTAAAACAGAGGCTTAATTGTGCGGTATTTGGATACCGTAAAATTTATGGCCGAATTGGTTGTGTCATGGAGGTCGAAATGGCTTTGAGGCGCGTCGTTACGGGCTGAGTGGCTTCAGCGCGGCGGAATCGAATAGGTCGCGCTGGCATGTGCCAAGGGCTCGGTTGGCGTGCTCTGATAGAGCAGGGCGTCGATCACAGCCAGCCGTTTTCCAAGCTTCAACAGCCGGCAGTCGCAGAGCATTGGCGCCAGTTCGGGCTTTCGCAGAAAGTTGATGTTGAGATTGGTGGTGACGGCAAGGGCGACTGGTCCGATATGGGCGAGAACGGCGGCATAGGCTGCGACATCCGCCAGGGCAAACATCGATGGACCGGAAATCGTGCCACCGGGCCGCAGGTGCCGCTCTTTGGGGGTAAACTGCATTGTAACAGCACCCGGGCCGACAGAGACGACCGTAAAGGTTTTGCCATCGATATGCAGTTGCGGGAAGTCCGTTTCCAGAAAGGTATCGATTTCCTGCGCGGTCATCACTGGCTGCATTGTGTCTCATTCCCATGTCGCGTAAGCGGCGTGCCGCACCACTAGAATTGCTGACCGCTTTTATGGCAGGCTTTGGCTCTGCCGCAAATTGGTGAAAAGGAGAATGCCATGGCCGAAGTCGTTTCGTTCAAAAAAGAGGCTGACAAGGCAATGCAAGGCCCCGTCATTTCCAGTCTTGCCGATGGCATCCTTCGTCTTGTGCTGGACAATCCGCCTGCAAACGTCTTGTCCATTGCGGTGATGGAGGCGCTTCATGCCGAGCTGGATAGAGCCGCCGAAGATAAGGATGTCCGTGTTATTGTCATCGCATCGACCGGAAACCTGTTCTCGGCAGGTCACGATCTCAAGGAATTGACGGCGCATAGAACGGACCCTGACAACGGACGAGCGTTCTTTGACAAGACCATGCGGCTTTGCTCGGATCTCATGCTCAAGATCACCCATCTGCCAAAGCCGGTCATTGCCGAGGTCGATGGACTGGCAACAGCCGCAGGCTGTCAGCTGGTCGCTTCCTGCGATCTGGCCATCTGCACCGACACGGCGACCTTTTGTACGCCCGGGGTGAATATTGGTCTGTTCTGCTCCACGCCCATGGTCGCGCTGTCGCGTGCCGCTACGCGAAAGCAAGCAATGGAAATGCTGTTGACCGGCGAGACGATCGACGCGCAGAACGCCCGAGAATTTGGGCTCGTCAACCGCATCGTGCCGAAGCAGTATCTTGGTCAGGTGGTGCAAAAATATGCGACCATCATCGCCTCCAAATCTCCCCTCACTTTGAAGATCGGTAAGGAAGCCTTCTATCGCCAGGCAGAAATGCCAATCGAAGCGGCATACGATTATGCGGCAGGTGTGATGGTGGAGAACATGATGGTGCGAGATGCACAGGAAGGCATTTCAGCTGTTCTTGAAAAACGAGAACCGGAGTGGAAGGGCGAATAGCATCTACCGAGGTTTGCCTAGTGCCTGGATACGCGGCGGTTTTGAACATCTGGCAACTATTTGCATGCTGATATATGAAGCTTCCTGTTTCTCGCAATATGACCCGAAAGCTCCAGCCGCAACCATTAGATGCTACTAAGGTACGCGGAAACATTTGCAGATCAAAAAAAGAACATATAAAAATATCACGTCAATTTTGGGGAGGCGTAATGTCGCTTGATCATCGCATTTCTATCGTCACGCTGGGCGTGTCCGATGTCGCAAAAAGTACCGAATTTTACGAAAAGCTCGGCTGGAAACGCTCTTCCTCCTCGCAGGACAGCGTCACGTTCATTCAGTTGAAAGGCGTGGTGCTGGGACTCTTTTCACGCGCAGCCCTGGCTGAAGATGCTGGGGTGGAAAACACGCCCGCCGGCTTTTCCGGGGTGACATTGGCGCACAATGTTGCGAGCCCCAGAGGGGTGGATGCGGTGGTGAAATTCGTCGTTTCCTGCGGCGCCAAGCTTGTAAAGGCTCCTCAAAAGGTGTTTTGGGGCGGTTACTCGGGCTATGTATCCGATCCGGACGGTCACCTGTGGGAAATTGCCCACAATCCGTTCTTCCCCCAGGATGAATATGGACACGTCGTCTTGCCGGAATGAAGTCGTCTTGCCGGAATGAAACAGTCTGCGGCGCAGGGCTCCGGTAATTCGTTAAGAATTACCGGATATTCTGATGTTGGGACATTGTGAGACGGGCTTTCAAACCAGCCGGCTTTGCCGGGAGGAGGCTCTATGGACTATCTGCACCACACCGACACCGAAATTGCCGATATTCTCAGCACGGTGCGACACGTAGCGATTGTCGGCGCGTCGCTCAATGACGACAAGCCAAGCCATTGGGTCGCGGGATTTCTGCTCGGCAAGGGATATACGATCTATCCCGTCAACCCCGCCTATGCAGGCCAGACCTTGCTCGGACAAACGATCTATGCGCGGCTCTCCGACATTCCGGAGCATGTCGATATGATCGACGTATTCAGGCGCTCGGAGCACTTTGCTGGCGTCGTTGATGAGGTCTTGAAGCTTCCCGATTTGCCAAAGGCGATATGGGGCCAGCTTGGCGTTCGGGATGACAAGGCTGCGGAAAAGGCCGAAGCGGCCGGCATCAAGGTGATCATGGACCGCTCGCTCGTGTCTGAATATGCCATGGTCTATGGCCGGTCACACGGTCAGGCGGCCTGACAGCAATTCGCTTGGATGAGGATCAAAGCGAATTGTTGGGCACAACGAACAGCGGAAATGTCCGATCACGCTCGCGTGGTATGGGCTCGCATGCAAGCACCCGACAGCCGGGATCATCTTTTGTAGGAATGCGGGTCCATTCCGCATATTCGTTGCTGTCACAATAGCGGCTGTTTTTGACATAGCGGTCGTAAAGGGGCAGGCCCGCCACATTCTTTGACGGATATCTCAAAATGGCGGCCCCCTCTGAGCGCAAAATATCCCGTGCCTGCTCGCATGTCAGCGAAGGAGAATTATAGCGCGAGATCGCAAGCGCGGGGGCAGCGGCAGCGAGCGAGAAAACCGTCACGAGGGCGGCAAGCAGCGTCTTGTTCATCACACCATCCTTCTCAAAACGTTTCGATCGAACAACGCCGCTGCGGTTCAGGTGGTTCCTGCAGCGCGGTTGGGAGACCGCTTGTTTAGATGATAGGTCAGTGCACTCTTCAAGCATAGGGCAAGGGCCGTTTCAGGAAGCGGAACTGACATCGCAAGAACCAGTGCGCGGTTGCCCTCAAAACCGAAATCCTGCGGGAACTGCTGGCGAAACATCTCCACGAGAGACGTATTGCAGTTGAAGAACAACGCGCATGTGCCCGTCTGTGCCTTGGATGCGCCCAGACGGATTGTCGTGCCGCTCTTGCTTTTTTCGGTGAGATAAGCCGGTTCACCCCACTTCAGGGTCTCCGTCACAGGACCCACGCCTTGCGTATCTGCCGCCGCCTCAAAGATCATCGACCTGATCTCCAGCAGCCTTTGCTGAACCGGCTGAGGATGTCGTGAAAGCGCCTCTTTAATCTGCGTAGGTAAGGGAGGTGCGGCCATGGGCGTGTGTGTCCGGTCTCTGCTAGCCGTCATCATAGCGCTCTTCATCTGGCGGGCAATCCTCGGATGGGACGGTTCCCAGCCTCTTGGATTGACGGGAAAAGGCACTAGCTTTGTTTGAAGAGCGTCAACCGCTCATCAAAGATTTGGAGCAACGCAAATGAGCCATGACCGTTATGACGATGCAGAGATCGCTGCCGTTCTGAAGACTGTAAAGACGATCGCGGTCTTGGGGGCATCTCCCAATCCGGCGCGCCCGAGCAACGGCGTGATGCAATTCCTCATCTCCAAGGGGTACAAAGTCTTTCCGGTCAACCCCGGGCAGGCCGGCAAGGAAATCCACGGCCGGACTGTTTACGCATCGCTTGCCGATATTCCAGAACCAATTGACATGGTCGATGTTTTCCGCGCACCCGAACATCTGCCGGCAGTCGTAGACGAGGTCCTGAGCGTCGAGCCGCAGCCCAAATATCTGTGGGGCCAGCTTTCCGTGCGCAATGACGAGGCCGCCGCGACCGCAGAAGCCGCCGGAATGACGGTCATCATGGACCGCTGCCCAGCGATCGAATATCCCCGTCTGATCGGTTAGGTCGCTATTCTGCCAGAACGGTCGGTGTTGCGCGCAGCCAGTTCATGTTCTCTGCGTTGCAGCAATAGGACTGGAAGTTCTGCTGGATCGTATGGTCGTCGAGATCCTTGCGACAGGTCTGTTTGGCTGAGCAACTGGCGCATTCGACCTGCATGGCGCGGAATTGTTCGCGGTAGCGCAACTCCACTTCAACCGGATCGATGCCAAGCGCTTTCATCAGTCTTGGCATTTCGTCTGCCGCATGCGGTCCGGCCTTTGCCAGCTGGATCAACTGATCGGGACGAATGCCGCAATCTCCGGCAATGGCGCGGATGGTGTCGGTTCCCAGCGCCGCGAGCATTTCCGATTCACTCGCGCCTTCCCAGCCCTTTGCCATCCAGGAGATGAGTTGGGCGAAAATTCCATTTTTATGTTCATTGGCTGCAATGTTCATGGCCTACCTCCAGTGCTTTTGGAATGATTGGCCTCGAAAGATGATTGCGCATTGATCAGGATCAACCGCGCGACGCTTGCGGCTTTCGCCTATTCGCGATTAAGGTCGCGCCAAAGCTCGCGCGGGAGTGCCGCGAGCACAAAAGGGAGGTTTTCATGTCGAGCGACAATCCGGGTTTCTCAACGCTTTCTGTCCATGCCGGCGCTCAGCCTGATCCGGCAACGGGCGCGCGCGTCACGCCGATCTATCAGACGACGGCTTACGTCTTCAACGATTCCGATCATGCCGCGAACCTGTTCGCACTCAAGGAATTCGGCAATATCTATACCCGCATCATGAACCCCACGCAGGCTGTGCTGGAGGAGCGCGTTGCAGCCCTTGAGGGCGGTACGGCCGCGCTTGCCGTCGCGTCTGGCCATGCGGCCCAGCTGTTGATCTTCCACGCCATCATGCAGCCGGGCGAGAATTTCGTAGCAGCCAGAAAGCTTTACGGCGGATCGATCAACCAGTTCGGCAACGCCTTCAAGAGCTTTGGCTGGAATGTGCGTTGGGCAGATCCCGTCGATACGGCAAGCTTCGAGGGGCAGATCGACGACAAGACACGGGCAATCTTCATCGAGAGCCTAGCCAATCCCGGCGGCACCTTTGTCGATATTGAGGCCATTGCCGAGGTTGCGCGCAAACACGGCCTGCCGCTGATCGTGGACAATACCATGGCGAGCCCTTATCTCGTGCGTCCGCTGGAACACGGCGCTGATATCGTCGTGCATTCCGCCACCAAGTTCCTTGGGGGACACGGCAACTCCATGGGTGGCGTCATCGTCGATGGCGGCACGTTTGATTGGTCGAAATCCGGCCATTACCCGATGTTGTCAGAACCACGCCCCGAATATAACGGGCTGGTTCTTCATCAGACTTTCGGTAATTTCGCCTTTGCGATTGCCTGCCGCGTGCTGGGGCTCCGCGACCTTGGACCGGCTATCGCGCCCATGAACGCCTTCCTGTTGTTGACCGGTATCGAGACCTTGCCGCTTCGCATGCAGCGCCATTGCGAAAACGCGCTCAAGGTGGCGACATGGCTGAAGCAGCATGACAAGGTTGCCTGGGTCAGTTACCCGGGCCTGCCGGACGACCCCAACCACGCGCTGCAGCAGCGCTATTCGCCGAAGGGCGCCGGTGCCGTCTTCACCTTCGGCGTGACCGGCGGCTATGCCGCCGGCAAGGCCATGGTTGAAGGACTGCAGCTGTTCTCGCATCTGGCCAATATCGGCGACACCCGGTCGCTGGTGATTCACCCGGCCTCCACCACCCATGCCCAGCTCACGGAAGAGCAGCAGGTGGCCGCAGGGGCAGGGCCTGACGTGGTGCGCCTGTCGATCGGTATCGAGGATGCCGAGGATATCATCGGCGATCTCGAACAGTCGCTGTCAAAGGTCTGATTTCAAATTCGGGCGGCTCGTGTGGAGCCGCCCCAGCAACAGGATGTGGCATGGCCAACTATCTGCGTTTCGATCTCGACACGGTGGCCCCCGAAGAGGGCGCGCCGCCAGCTGAACGGATCATTTCCGGCGATCCGAAATTCCAGACATGGGATCTCGAAGAGGCTTCCGGGGGTATCTATGCCGGGGTCTGGCAGGCAACACCGGGAAAATGGCGGGTGTCCTACGACGAATGGGAATATTTCCACATTCTCGAAGGCCACTCCATTCTTGCCGAAGACGACGGAGAGATCATCCACCTGAAGGCCGGTGACCGCATGGTGCTGAGACCGGGCTTCAAGGGAACCTGGGAAGTCATTGAAACGACTCGCAAGGATTACGTCGTCCGCCTTTAACCGGCATCCTTTGTCAGGGCGTCGGCGATTGCTTGATGCTCTTTAGCCATGGCAGCATCTTCGGCTGTCATGGCCTTGTAGATTTGACGTTCGGTCATGCGCGCCACATAGGCCTTGATCGCCGGTCGTGGCGGAACGAGACCGAACATGACGGTCCAGGCGAGGGCGGTTCCCCAAAGGATATCCGCAGCAGTCAGCCGTTCGCCCAGCAGATGGGCCCCGGTGCTCAGCGTCGTCTCAATGAGATCGATCAGATCCTCATAGCGGCCGTAAGGCGTATCATTTGGCGTTTCCGGTATGAAACCTCTGTGTCGGTCAACGACCGCCGGCTCGAAGCAACTGCCATACATCGCAATCCAGCGCAGATAGCGGCCGCGGTCCGGATCGTCGAGGGCTGGCGTCAGCCCGGCTTGCGTAAACAGGTCTGCGAGATAGGTCACGATCGCCACCTGTTCGCTCACCAGCGTCCCGCCATGTCTGATGGCAGGCACCTTGCCCAAGGGATTGATGGCCAGATAGTCCGGCTGTCTTTGCTCGCCGATCTTCATGTTCAGCACATGCAGCGTGTAGGGCGCCTTCAGTTCTTCCAGAAGAATGCGCGTTCCGGTCGCCCGGGTCTGGGGAGAGTAATAGAGGGTAATGTCTTGCTGGGCGGTCATCGGATTTCCTTCGATTGCGGTTGAAGCGATGAACGCAGTTTGCGGCACCATACCTGTCAGCTTTTGTCAGGTTGTCATGATATAGCTCTCCAAACGGAGATTTTTTCGATGCGCGCCAGCCGCCTCATCAACATTCTCACGACACTGCAGGCCCGAGGTCTGGTAACGGCGGAGGTCCTTGCCGAGGAAAATGAGGTGTCGGTTCGCACAATCTACCGCGATATCGACGCGCTCTCGTTATCCGGTGTGCCAGTCTATAGCGAACGCGGGCCGGACGGCGGTTATCGTCTGCTCGATGGCTATCGCGTACGGTTGAACGGCATGACCACAGGCGAGGCCGAGGCCATGTTCCTGTCGGGATTGCCGGGGGCGGCGGCAGATCTCGGTCTGGGGTCCCTCATGGCTGGCGCTCAGAAGAAACTGTCAGCCGCACTGCCTGAGGACTTGCGCCAGAGTGCTGCGAGAATGCAATCGAAGTTTCATCTGGATGCACCGACATGGTTTGGCGAAAACGAGCAGCCGGTTCATCTTCAGGCCGTGGCCGATGCGGTGTGGAATGCCAAGCGCATCCGCATGCGATATCGTGCCTGGAAATCGGAGAAGACCCGGGAGGCAGAGCCGCTGGGCATCGTTTTGAAGGGCGGAGCATGGTATCTGGCGGCCCGGGTCGACGGTGACGTGCGCACTTACCGCGTCTCCCGTATTCTCGATCTTGTCGTTGAAGATGTGCGCTTCGATAGGCCTGACGACTTCAATCTTGCGCAATATTGGACAGACAATACGCAGCGCCTGGAACAGGAACTCCATCCCGAGTGGGCGACCTTAAGGGTTTCGGCTTGGGGCATGATGATGCTTCGACACACCAGCGCAAGCTATGTGCGGCAGCATCTGGAGGTTTTGGAGGCGGCCGATGACCAGGGTTGGACCACTATTCGCCTGCCTGTCGCCGCCGGGCGCCATGCCGTTTCCGACCTTCTGCGGCTGTCTACCGAGGTGGAGGTCATTGAGCCGCTAAGTCTCAGAGACGCGATGCGTTTGGCAGTCGATACAATTTCCCGTCGATATGCGGTCACAGCCATGGCAGCGGACGCGTAACAGTCTCCATCAGGCCGCTACCAGGTAAGGTCGAGGCGTTCCAGTCCGTGGAAGTGGTAGACATCCTTGACCTCAGGCGGCGATGCGATGCGCAGGCCCGGCAGTCTTTCAAACAGGATCGGCAGCGCGATGTTGAGCTCCAGCCGTGCGAGAGGCGCACCGATACAGAAGTGTATGCCGGCGCCAAAGGAGAGGTTCGGCGCCTCCTGGCGACCCGGTTGGAAGGCGAGAGGATCGGAAAATTTGGCTGGATCCAGATTGGCGGCCGCCAGGATCAGCCCCACCTTGTCGCCGCGCTTGAAGGATGCCCCGTCGATCTCCACTGGCTCGAGGCACCAGCGCTGGAAGATATGGACGGGTGCACAGATCCGCAGCGTTTCTTCCACGGTCCGCTCTTTGGTCTTCTCATCGGCGAAAAGGCTAGAGGGCTCGCGGCCGCTCTCCAGAATGATGCGCACCGAATTGCCGATCTGGTGCACGGTGGCCTCGTGGCCGGCATTGAGCAGGACGATGGTGGTCGACACCAGTTCGTCGTCGGTCAGAAACTGTCCTTTGTGCTCGGTGTGGATCATGTGGCTCAGAAGATCGTCGCGCGGATCGGCCCGGCGCTTGGCGATCATCTCGCGCACATATTCGGAAAATTCCTTTGCCGATCGGTCGGCGGCCTCTTCGTCGTCACGGGAGCGCTTGAACATGTACATGCCGACATAGTCATGGCTCCATTTCAGGAGCTGCGGCCCCATCTCTTCCGGAATGCCGATCATGCGGGCAATCATCGTCACCGGAATGATGTCGGCAAAGGAGGAAAGCAGTTCAGTCTCGCCATCCTTTTCGAACCGGTCGATCAGCCGGTGGCACAGATCTGCGATCTCCGACGTCATTTTTTCCACATGGCGGGAGACAAAGGCGCGATTTACCAGCGTTCTGAGCCGTGTATGTTCCGGGGGCTCCAGCTCCAGCAGGGAATGTTCCTCCGCCTTGTCGAAGTTGACCGTGTGAGCAAGAGGCTCTGGAAGTGCCAGGTCTTCGCGGCTGGCCACATGCAGGATCTGCCGGCCAAACCGGCGATCGCGCAACAAGGCGTTCACATGGTCATAGCCGATGAAGAACCACATCTTCTGCTCTGCCCAGTAAAAGGTTGGGCAGGCGTCATGCAGTGCCGCATAGGCCGCATTCGGATTGCCAAAGAAAGCAGGGTCTCTGGCATCAAGGCTGACACGGCGGGTATCGCGATCGATCGCAAGAAATGGGAAATGGGACATGGCCTCTGTCTAGCCAATCCAAACGGCCCGTCAAGCAGCAGATTGGCCGCAGTTGCCGGTTCTGGCGCAGGCTGTTGACGGCTGGTTTACCATGACGACCTCGAAAACTGTGGAGGTCCACAAAAGGTAAGCCACACTTAAGGCAAAACTGTAATAAGCGAAAATGACGTTATGGGCACTTGTCCGAACAAGCGGCGTGTTTACCTTATCGACGACGGTGTCTTGAAGTACAGGGGCCCGGCACTCTATGTAGGGTTGACATATTTTCGACGATGATTCCCGCCGCGCTCCCGTGTTGGGGAAGGAAGTAATGAAGGACGGACATGAGAAATCCAGTTGATACCGCCATGGCATTGGTTCCCATGGTTGTTGAACAGACCAACCGCGGCGAACGGTCTTACGATATCTATTCGCGCCTCCTCAAGGAACGCATCATCTTCCTGACTGGTCCTGTTGAGGATCATATGGCTTCGCTGGTCTGCGCCCAGCTGCTGTTCCTTGAAGCGGAAAATCCGAAAAAAGAAATCGCAATCTATATCAATTCGCCAGGCGGCGTCGTGACAGCCGGCATGGCTATTTACGATACCATGCAGTTCATTCGCCCCGCCGTTTCGACACTGTGCGTCGGTCAGGCTGCATCCATGGGCTCGCTTCTGCTGGCAGCCGGCGAAAAGGGTATGCGTTTTGCCACTCCGAACGCCCGCATCATGGTTCACCAGCCGTCCGGCGGGTTCCAGGGACAGGCATCCGATATCGAGCGTCATGCTCAGGATATCCTGAAAATGAAGCGCCGTTTGAACGAGGTCTATGTCAAGCACACAGGCCGTACATACGAAGAAGTTGATAAGACGCTCGACCGTGACCATTTCATGGAAGCGGCTGATGCCCAGAAATGGGGCATTGTCGACAAAATTATGACCTCCCGCCTCGAAATCGAGGGTGCTGCACCGGCCTCGTAAGGGCCGGTGATCCCGGCTTTTGGGTGATATTACTCAATGTGAACAGGTCGGGGGTTCCAAGAGACGACAAAGACGTTATTAGTTGTCATTAAGGCTATGTTGAAATTTTATGACATAGCTTGCGATTTGGAGGGGTTTTCGTTGCCTCCGGTTCGTGTAGGTGAATGTTGGAACCGGATGTACCCCCGTCAAAGTCGATGCGATCCGGAATCGCTGCAAAGGCTGTGGCCCGGGTGGAGTAAGTGGACCGCGAAGTCCTGACGGGCAGCGGCGTGCTGGAAGGAAGAAGACATGAGCAAAGTCAGCGGTAGCAACGGCGGTGACTCCAAGAATACCCTCTATTGCTCTTTTTGCGGAAAGAGCCAGCACGAAGTCCGGAAGCTGATTGCCGGGCCGACTGTTTTCATCTGCGATGAATGCGTCGAATTGTGCATGGACATCATCCGCGAGGAGAATAAGTCTTCGATGGTCAAATCGCGGGACGGTGTGCCGACCCCGCAGGACATCATCAAGACGCTCGACGAATATGTTATCGGTCAGCGCCAGGCGAAGAAGATTCTGTCGGTTGCTGTGCATAACCATTACAAGCGGCTCTCACACTCCTCAAAGGGCGGTGATATCGAGCTTGCGAAATCCAACATCCTGCTCGTTGGCCCGACCGGCTGTGGCAAGACCTATCTTGCCCAGACATTGGCGCGCATCATCGATGTGCCCTTCACAATGGCCGATGCCACCACGCTGACCGAAGCCGGTTACGTCGGTGAGGATGTCGAAAACATCATCCTGAAGCTTCTGCAGTCTGCGGATTACAACGTCGAGCGCGCCCAGCGCGGCATCGTCTATATCGATGAAATCGACAAGATCTCCCGCAAGTCGGACAATCCTTCGATCACCCGCGACGTGTCGGGCGAGGGTGTTCAGCAGGCGCTTCTGAAGATCATGGAAGGCACGGTTGCCTCCGTTCCGCCGCAGGGTGGTCGCAAGCATCCGCAGCAGGAATTCCTGCAGGTCGATACCGCGAATATCCTGTTCATCTGCGGCGGTGCCTTTGCCGGCCTCGACAAGATCATCTCGGACCGTGGTGAAAAGACATCGATCGGCTTTAGTGCAGCTGTTGCCGCACCCGATGACCGTCGTGTCGGCCACGTGCTGCGTGACCTTGAGCCTGAAGATCTGGTGAAGTTCGGACTTATCCCCGAATTCATCGGCCGTCTGCCGGTTCTGGCAACGCTCGAAGACCTTGACGAGGACGCTCTGATCCAGATCTTGTCGGAGCCGAAGAACGCTTTGGTGAAGCAGTATCAGCGCCTGTTCGAGATGGAAGATGTGGAACTGACATTCCACGAAGACGCATTGCGCGAAATTGCCCGCAAGGCGATCATCCGCAAGACCGGTGCCCGTGGTCTTCGCTCGATCATGGAAAAGATCCTGCTCGACACCATGTTCGAACTGCCGGAATTGGAAGGCGTGCGCGAAGTCGTCATCTCCGACGAAGTCGTCAACGGCAATTCTCGTCCGCTCTACATCTATGCAGACCGCAAGGAAGAGAAGGCCAACGCTTCGGCTTGATCTACCTGAACTGAATTTGCGAAAGAGCCCGCTCCGGCGGGCTTTTTTGTGCCTTGCCGGCTCAACAGCATGGAAAACATCGAGTTTTACACACTGCGTCTATTTCCCTAGCGTAAGGCTTGGGGTAGGTCTTTGGCGTGGTTGTGTGGTCCGGAAAGATTCGCCTGTCGAATTTTCTTTGTCGGCGAAAGATATCGCTCCAGCCCCGCATTAGTTTCGCGTTCTATAGCTTTATGTTGCGTTCCCTTGTCCGCGTCCGTCACAAATTAGGGGAGCGGCAGCGGTCAGGCTTGAATTAGCGGCTCCGGCACTCCATTTCTGCCGGGACAGAAGAATACGCATGCAGCCCTTTGGGGTAGCGGCGAAAGCGCCTGGTAACAGGCCGTTTGAAAGGAAATGCAATGACCGATGAAACGTCTGGCGCAGGCCAAACCAATATCTATCCGATATTGCCTCTGCGTGACATTGTGGTTTTCCCCCACATGATTGTTCCCCTGTTCGTCGGCCGCGAGAAGTCCATCCGTGCGCTTGAAGAAGTCATGGGGTCCGACAAGCAGATCATGCTCGCAACCCAGATGAGCGCCGGTGATGATGATCCGGCTTCCGATGCGATCTTCGAGATCGGCACGGTTGCAAATGTACTGCAGCTGCTGAAGCTGCCCGATGGCACAGTAAAGGTCCTGATCGAAGGCCGTGCCCGTGCCAGGGTCGAAGCCTATACCGACCGCGAGGATTTTTATGAGGCAACGGCTGTCCTGCTCGACGAGCCGGAAGAAGATGCTGTTGAAATTGAGGCTCTGTCGCGCTCTGTCGTGTCCGAGTTCGAGAACTATGTGAAGCTCAACAAGAAGATTTCTCCGGAAGTCGTCGGAGCTGCGAGCCAGATCGAGGACTATTCCAAGCTGGCCGATACGGTTGCCTCGCATCTGTCGATCAAGATCACCGAAAAGCAGGAAATGCTGGAAACGGTGAGCGTGAAGGGTCGTCTGGAAAAGGCGCTCGGCTTCATGGAAGGCGAAATTTCCGTCCTTCAGGTCGAGAAGCGCATCCGTTCGCGCGTCAAGCGCCAGATGGAGAAGACCCAGCGCGAATACTACCTCAACGAACAGATGAAGGCGATCCAGAAGGAACTCGGCGACGGCGAAGACGGTCGTGACGAGATGGCCGAGCTGGAAGACCGCATTTCCAAGACCAAGTTCACCAAGGAGGCCAAGGAAAAGGCCGAAGCCGAGCTGAAGAAGCTGCGCAACATGAGCCCAATGTCTGCAGAGGCAACGGTCGTGCGCAATTATCTCGACTGGCTGCTGTGCCTGCCCTGGGGAAAGAAGTCCAAGGTCAAGGTCGACCTCAACGCGGCTGAACAGGTTCTCGATGAGGATCACTTCGGTCTCGACAAGGTCAAGGAGCGGATCGTCGAATATCTCGCCGTTCAGGCCCGCCAGAAGAAGTTGAAGGGTCCGATCCTTTGCCTCGTTGGACCTCCCGGCGTCGGCAAGACATCGCTTGCCAAGTCGATCGCCAAGGCGACCGGTCGCGAATATGTTCGCATGGCGCTCGGTGGCGTTCGTGACGAGGCTGAAATCCGTGGTCACCGTCGCACCTATATCGGCTCGATGCCTGGCAAGGTCATTCAGTCGATGAAGAAGGCCAAGAAGGCCAACCCGCTGTTCCTGCTCGATGAGATCGACAAGCTGGGTCAGGACTATCGCGGCGATCCGTCTTCGGCTCTGCTTGAGGTGCTCGATCCGGAACAGAACTCGACATTCATGGATCACTACCTGGAAGTCGAATACGATCTGTCCGACATCATGTTCATCACCACGGCCAACACGCTGAACATTCCAGGCCCGTTGATGGACCGCATGGAGATCATCCGCATCGCCGGTTACACCGAAGATGAAAAGCGCGAGATCGCCAAGCGTCACCTTCTGCCGAAGGCAATCAAGGAGCATGCGCTTCGCCCCGAGGAGTTCTCGGTCAGCGACGATGCCCTGATGGCTGTCATTCAGCAGTATACCCGCGAAGCCGGTGTACGCTCCTTCGAACGCGAACTGATGAAGCTCGCCCGTAAGGCCGTGACCGAAATCATCAAGGGTAAGGTGAAGTCGGTTTCGGTCACAGCTGCCAACATCCACGATTACCTCGGTGTTCCGCGCTTCCGTCACGGTGAAGCTGAGGGCGAGGATCAGGTTGGTATCGTCACCGGTCTTGCATGGACAGAGGTTGGCGGCGAGCTGCTGACAATCGAAGGCGTCATGATGCCGGGTAAAGGTCGTATGACTGTGACCGGTAACCTGAAGGACGTCATGAAGGAATCGATCTCGGCTGCGGCGTCTTACGTCCGCTCGCGCGCTGTCGATTTCGGCATTGAGCCTCCGCGCTTCGACAAGTCGGACATACACGTGCACGTTCCAGAAGGTGCAACGCCGAAGGACGGTCCGTCTGCCGGTATCGCCATGGCAACCGCCATCGTGTCCATCATGACCGGTATTCCGGTGTCGAAGGATATCGCGATGACAGGGGAAGTGACCTTGCGCGGTCGCGTGCTGCCGATCGGCGGCCTGAAGGAAAAGCTGCTTGCGGCCCTTCGCGGCGGCATCAAGAAGGTTCTGATCCCGGAAGAAAATGCCAAGGATCTGGCTGACATTCCGGACAATGTGAAGAACAATCTTGAGATCGTTCCCGTGTCCCGCATGGGCGAGGTGATTGAGCACGCATTGCTGCGCGTTCCGGAGCCGATCGAATGGGATGCAAGCCTTCAAACGCCCGCCGTTACAACGGCTGACGGGGCCGAAGAAGGTGGCGCTTCAGTGGCACACTGAGGCTTAATTGCCGCATTCTTGCCAAATTGGCACATTCCCAATGAAAAGGCTGGCTAATATGCCAGCCTTTTTTGTGTAAAAACGCCGGAACGTCTTGTTTTGCGGGCTTTTGCAGTGCTTTTCAGTTGCTATGGGCGGAACTACACGTATTCTCCGCCCGACCTCAATTCAGAGTCGTTTCATGCCAATCAGAAAGGGTGGAAACATGAATAAGAACGAGCTCGTATCTGCTGTCGCCGAAAAGGGCGGTTTGACCAAGGCCGACGCAGCGTCGGCAGTGGATGCAGTTTTCGAAACTGTACAGGCTGAACTCGCAAAGGGCGGCGACATCCGTCTCGCTGGCTTCGGTGCCTTTACCGTTTCGCATCGTGAAGCATCCAAGGGTCGCAACCCTTCGACAGGCGCAGAAGTCGACATTCCGGCACGCAACGTGCCGAAGTTCACGGCCGGCAAGGGTCTGAAGGACGCCGTTAATAACAAGTAATTGTGGGGCGCTTCCCTGGAAGCGCCTTTGCACTTCTCTTCATTGCGAAGTGATGAAAAGAGCCCGGACACGCGTCGGGCTCTTTTTTTGTGGGCGCGGCCCCCATCCCGTCATGCGGGCTGGCCATTTTCAGAGACGCAGTGTTTCGCAAACGCGGATCATTCGGTGCTTGATGAAACCGCCGATTTCACTTAACTCATGGTCGCCGGATAATCCGGCATGAATTCTCAGGGCGGGGTGAAAGTCCCCACCGGCGGTATGGGACCTTTCTCCCGAGCCCGCGAGCGCTCCGTGAAAGCGGAGGTCAGCAGATCCGGTGAGATGCCGGGGCCGACGGTCATAGTCCGGATGAAAGAGAATGAGATCCTGGCGGCTTCCGACTTGCGTTCTGCCATCGGGCAGGCGCGGGGGAGGGTGTTCGTTAGACGGTGCATCGTCATTGTCTTGCGCACTGTGCCGCTATCCCTCTCATGCGTCCTGATTTGTGTTGATCCTTTGACGTGAAGGAAGAATGACATGAATCAGAGCTTGATTTTGCTTGTGCGTTCCCGCGCCGTAACCGGTGCATTTTTCATGGTGCTCGCAGGCATTGCCTTTGCCGCTCTCAATGTCGCTACCCAGCGGCTCACCATGACTTTGGGCTTTTCACCGTCCTCGACGGCCTTTTGGCAATATGGCTTTGCCTTCGTGCTGTCGCTGCCTTTGCTGGCCCGACTTGGCATCAAGTCCATGAAGACGATCTATCCCTGGCGTCACATCATCCGAGTGGTCTTTGCCGCCTTTGGCGTTCAGGCCTGGACCATCGGTCTGGCCTCGGTGCCGATCTGGCAGGCCATCGCACTGGTGATGACCTCGCCTTTCTTCATCATCATGGGCGCGCGCCTGTTCTTGGGCGAACGTGTCGGGCCTGTGCGCTGGGCAGCAACGGCTGTCGGTTTCACCGGTGCCATGATCATTCTGCAGCCATGGTCGGATGGATTTACCGCAGCCGCGCTTCTGCCGGTGCTGGCAGCCCTGCTCTGGGGAGCGTCGTCGCTGGTGATGAAGAACCTCACCAATTTCGAGCCTGCAGAAACCGTCACCGTCTGGCTGCTGGTGCTGCTGACGCCCATCAATGGCGGTCTGGCACTGGCCTCGGGCTTTGAGGTGCCGACCGGCCAGGTGTTGGCGCTTCTGCTCGTGGCAGGCCTACTGACAGCGTTCGGCCAATATCTCCTGACACTCGCCTACAGCGTCGCCGATGCTGCTTATGTACAGCCATTCGACGATCTGAAGCTGCCGCTCAACGTACTGGCCGGGTGGTTGGTGTTCGGCTATGCGCCTGCAGGCTATCTCTGGCTGGGTGCGCTGATGATCCTGTCGGCTTCGCTGTTCCTGATGTGGACAGAGATGGGCAAGGAGAAGCGGGAGACGCAACTGCCGGCCTGAGCTGTGGATAAGCCCCGGCGGGGTCGATAGAGGCAATCACTGCAGCCTATCGGCGGCCATTGTCATTCGTCTGTCATCCAAGTGACGCACAAGCCTCCTGTCTCATTCTCATGGAACAGGAGGGCTCTCCCATGACTTCAGGATTTTCCCGCGCGGCCCTGACCGCGGCTCTGCTCGCTTCCGCCGCCATCCCGGCTGGCGCGGAACAGGTCTTCAACCGCATCGCGTCTTTCCCTGTCGCCACCAATCTGCCGGCGGACCAGGATCCGATGACGCAAACCTCGGCTGAAATCATCTATGCCTCGGAAGACGGCAACACGCTCGTCTATTCCGATAGCCCGCTTGGCGGCATCGGCTTCGTCGACATCACCGATCCAAAGGCACCCAAGGCAGCAGGCGCTGTCATGCTCGACGGCGAGCCGACCTCAGTTGCTATCGCCGGCGACAAGGTCTTCGCAGGTGTGAACACTTCCGAAAGCTATGTGAAGCCATCGGGCAAGCTCGCCATCGTCGGTCTGACATCCAAGACCGTTGAAGCCAGCTGCGATCTCGGCGGTCAGCCCGATTCGGTTGCGGTCTCCCCAGATAAGTCCTTCATTGCCGTTGCAATCGAAAACGAGCGCGACGAAGAACTGAATGACGGTGCAATGCCGCAGATGCCCGCCGGCGATGTGGTCATCATTCCAATCAAGGATGGCACCGCCGATTGCGGCGCACTCAGCCATGTGGACGTGACCGGTCTTGCCGAGATCGCGCCTGAAGATCCGGAACCGGAATTCGTCGCCATCAATTCGCTCGGCGAAATTGCCCTGACGATGCAGGAAAACAATCACATCGTCATCATTGACGGCAAGACTTCCAAGGTGACCGCGAATTTCTCCGCTGGTTCGGTCGATCTTGACGGTATCGACATCGAAAAAGACGGCAAGCTCGACTTCACCGGGTCTCTGAAAGATGTGAAGCGCGAGCCTGACGCTGTGAAGTGGCTGGACGACAATCGTATTGTGATCGCCAATGAAGGCGACTACCAGGGTGGCTCGCGTGGCTTCACCATCTTCGACAAGACCGGCAAGGTTCTGTTCGAATCCGGTGCGTCGTTCGAACGCGAAGTGGCCCGCCTCGGCCATTTCCCTGACAAGCGCGCCGGCAAGAAGGGTATCGAGACAGAAGGTCTCGAAGTCGCCTCCTTCGATGGCCAGACCTACATCTTCGTTCTGTCGGAGCGTGGCTCTGTCGTCGGCGTCTACAAGGATACCGGTGCCGATCCTGAACTGGTGCAGATCCTGCCATCCGGTATCTCTCCCGAAAGTGCTGCTGCTATTCCAGGCCGCAAGCTGCTGGCGACGGCAAACGAAGTCGACCTCGGCGAAGATGGCGGCGCGCGTTCGCATGTCATGATCTATGCCCAGGAAGAGGGCGCAGCCTCTTATCCGATGATCGAATCGGTCTCCGCTGACGGCAATATCATCGGCTGGGGCGCACTCTCCGGCCTCGTTGGCGACGCCGAGAAGCCCGGAATCCTTTATGCGGTCAATGACAGCTTCTATTCGGCGCAGCCGCAGATCTTCACAATTGATGCGACAGCAAAGCCCGCAAAAATCACATCGGCTCTGCCGATCACACGGGACGGCAAGGCTGCCAAGAAGCTCGACATCGAAGGCATCACGCTCGACGGTCAGGGCGGCTACTGGCTTGCCTCTGAAGGCAATACGGAAAAGGAAGTGCCGCACGCGCTCTATCACGTTGATGGCAAGGGTGCGATCACCGACGAAGTCTCACTGCCGGAAGACCTTTTGAAAAACGAAGTCCGCTTTGGTTTCGAAGGCGTGACCATGCTCGGCTCCGGCGATGACGCCACCTTGTGGATGGCCGTTCAGCGCGAATGGAAGGATGATGACAAGGGCACCGTCAAGCTCGTCTCCTACAAGCCAGCCTCCAAGGAGTGGGCAGCCGTTCGCTATCCGCTCGACAAGGGTGAAAAGGGCTGGGTCGGCCTGTCGGAAATCACCGCCCACGATGGCCAGCTCTATATCGTCGAGCGCGACAACCAGCTTGGCGATGCGGCCAGGATCAAGAAACTTTACCGCGTCGCGGTCGACAGCCTGAAGCCTGCCGCAATCGGTGGCGAGTTGCAGATGGTCTCGAAGGAAGAAGTTCATGACTTCATTCCCGATCTCAAGGCAACCGGCGGTTATGTTGTCGACAAGCTCGAAGGCTTCACCTTCGACAAGGATGGCAAGGCCTTTGCCGTCACCGACAACGACGGTGTCGACGACTCATCGGGCGAGACCCTGTTCTTCCCCGTTGATCTGACCGCCACCAACTAAGTTTCGTTCTCCCAAGACGATCGACCGAAGAGCCGGACGGGCAACCGTCCGGCTCTTTTTGCGATCAGCGACCTCGAGAGACGAAAGGGGTCGTGGAGAAAGATGATGTCGCGAGCATCAGGCCTGGCATGGCTCGTTGCAGACGGAGATGGCGGATCGCGGAAGCGCAAGACTGCGAATGCGTCTGGTCACGCAAGGCTCTCCGTCTATTATGAGCGGAAACGCACCCAGATTCGATGACGTGCTCACCAAAGCGAGATGATCTGTTGGAAACCGACCTCTACCCACCCGTTAAGCGCTTTCTCGAAAACCTCGGCTTCGAGGTCAAAGGCGAGGTGAAGGGTTGTGACGTCGTTGCGGTGTCCGGCGATGTGACGGAACTCGTTGTCATTGGCGAACTCAAGCAGACCTTTACCCTGGAGCTGGTGCTGCAGGCGGTCGAGCGCACCTCGGCCTGCGATGAGGTCTGGCTTGCGGTCTCGGCTTCGAAGAAGGGCAAGGGCCGCGAGGCAGATTCGCGGGTGAAAAAGCTTTGCCGCTATCTCGGTTTCGGATTGCTCTGCGTGGCGGGCGGTGATCGCGTTGACGTGATCGTCGAGCCAAGCGACTGGAAACCCCGCCGTGACCCCAAGCGCCGTTCCCGCATCGTCCAGGAATTCAACCGTCGCAGGGGCGATCCGATGGCCGGTGGCTCGACGCGCGTGCCGCATATGACGGCCTATCGTCAGCAGGCCCTGGTGGTTGCAGGTGCCATGGCGGAGGCACCAGTTCGTCCGCGCGACCTGAAGGCGGTAGCGCCTGAGGCCGCAAAAATCCTGCAGGCCAATTACTATGGATGGTTCATGCGGATTGAACGCGGTGTCTATGACCTGACGGATGCCGGTCGTGCAGCGCTGACGACATGGTCAAACCACCTGCCGCAGGCGGAAAATCCGGCGGCGCAGCACATAGCTTTGGGAGAAAAGACGGAACGGGCGGCCTGATCGGACCGCCCGGACAACACTTTACCAGCGATGATGCACGTGTGGGGCAATCAGCCGGTCGTAGACATCCTTTGCCGCAGCCATCACGTCGGCCGACAATGGCGCAAGTTCGGACGCCCCAGCGTTACCCTTGGCTTGCGCGTCATTGCGTGCGCCGGGGATAACCACCGTTACGGCCTCATGCATGAGGATCCAGCGCAGCGCCAATTGCGCCATGCTGGCGCCGGCGGGCACCAGCTTGCGGATCTCGTCAACCGCATGGAGGCCTGTCTCGTAGGGCACACCGGCAAAGGTTTCGCCCACATCGAAGGCCTCGCCCGCGCGGTTGAAATTGCGATGATCGTCATCGGCAAAATTGGTGGACGCAGTCATCTTGCCGGATAACAACCCGCTTGCCAGTGGCACGCGCGCAATCACGGCGATGTTTTTCTTCTGCGCCTGCTCGAAGAACAGACCTGCAGGGCGTTGGCGAAAGATGTTGAAGATGAGCTGGACGCTTTTGACGCCCGGATATTCGATCGCCTTCAGTGCTTCCTCGACCTTTTCGACACTCACGCCGTAATTGGCGATCTTGCCTGCCTTCTGGATCTCTTCCAGCGCATCGAACATTTCCGGCTGGTAATAGACTTCGGTCGGCGGGCAGTGAAGCTGCACGAGATCGAGACAGTCGATATCCAGATTTTTCAGGGAGCGGTCAATGAAGGCTTCGATATTGGCGCGCGTATAACCTTCCGCCACATGCGGGGACAATCGACGTCCGGCCTTGGAGGCCACCATGGGTCGCTCCCCGCCACGATCCTTCAGTACATCGGCGATGATCTTTTCGGATCGCCCGTCGCCATAGACATCCGCCGTATCGATGAAAGTCACACCGGCATCAAGCGCCGCGTTGAGCGCTGCACGCCCGTCCGCTTCCGAGACATCGCCCCATGAGCCGCCAATTTGCCATGCGCCAAAGCCAATCTCGCCGACGGTGAAGCCGGTACGGCCAAATGCATGATGCTTCATATGAAATTCTCCTTCTTGCCGGTGACGCAGGTAACAACGGCACCCCGGTCGGCAAGGGCGAACAGGGAATTGCGTATTTCACGTCTTGATGATGTTCATGATATGTTCCATATCTGATTGCCCCTGAATAATGATGATGAAAACCTGATGACCAGTTTGATCGACACCCTTGGAAAGGCCGCGCGCCATAACATGCTCGTGGTCGTGCGCTGTCTGGGCTGTGGCCGCGAGGCAAAGTTCATGGCCCATGAACTTGCAGTCTTCTACGGCCATGGCAGAGTGCTGGACACACTGCCATTTAAATGCCTGGAATGCGGTGTAAGCGAGAAGAAGATCAGGCCGATGGAGTTCATGAACGACCGCACGCGTGAGATCATTGTCTGGCGTCCGACCAAGATGAAGATCTAGCCGCGTGCCATCGGCCTATGGGGGAGACAAGTGTTCAAATTCGTCTTCAGGCTGTTGGCGCTTGTGCCCATGGTGCTGGTCGGCTGGGGCGTGGTCGAAAGTGCGATCACACTCTACCGCTCGGGCGTCGCCTATGGGTTTGTCGATCCTGTAGGCCTTGCGCAGTACCGACTGTATGCCGCCGGACCGCAGCGGTTTGTCGAGGAAATCGAAAAAGCCATCGACGCCGGTGACTACGACTATGCCGAATCGCTTTATGCGCTCGGCATAGCCTATGGTCACGATCTACCCCCGGATCTTGAGGAAAAGGCGAAAGCCACCTGGGCACGTCGCGCCGGTGTCGGCAGTCTGCGTGCCGCCAGGGGCTTCATCTTCGGCTCGGTGGATACGGGCGAGGAATTGGCCGGGACCTTGGTCAGCGATCTCGTTGGTGTCGGTGACCTCAGAGACTTCTCGGTCCAGGGCTTCAATTATGTATCCGGAAGAGATTACGACGTCTTGCTTCTTGGCTTTTCCGCAGTCGGGCTGGGGCTGACGGCAGCAAGCTACGGCTCGTTCGGTTTGGCCGCACCCGCAGATACCGGCGTCTCACTGGTCAAGAACGCCTATCGCGCCCGCAGGCTTTCCAAGCCGCTTACCGCCTATTTTGCCAAGACTGCCCGTCGGCTGATCAAGCCATCGGTACTGAAGTCGGAACTCAAGGTGTCGAGCGAGGGTGCCGCCGGCATAGCGCGCCTGGAGAAGGCCGCGTTCAAATCGGTGGACAAAACCGCAGCGCGTATCTTGATGAAGGATGTCGAGGTATTGGGCGACATGCGCAAGACGAGCGGTATTCGCGCGCCTTTGGCAGCGCTTGCCATTGCCGATGGGCCGAAGGATTTGCGTAAACTCAGCCGGGTCAGTGCGCATTTCGGCGCAAAGGGTGCTGTGGTGATGAAGTTTCTGGGCCGATCGGTCATCAGACTTGGCTATGGCGTTGCCGAGATCGCGAGTGCCGCGATCTCCCTGATACTCATGTTGTCAATGGCGTTGATACGCCTGCCGGCCCGCCTGTTGCTGGGCCGGTTGTTCAGCCGTTGGCACGCAGCAGCGCTGGTATTTCGGACATTGCGTCCGATCCTGCGGGCGTGGTGACCGCACCGGTATTCATGTGGGCGCTAATCTGGACGATGGTTGCCGTCTGCATCTCCGCAGTCTGCTCAGGCTTTGCATTGTCGCTGGTTTCCGACACGGAAATCATGTCACCGGCGGCGTCATAAAAATACTGCTTCTTGGTCATCTCGCGCTTTCAGCTTCCTGGACGGGGCCGTCCTGTCGGCGCCCGTTGATGCGGCTTCTCCTGATCGCGAATTGTTTTGAAATTAAGGCATGATCCAGCCCGTGCGCGGAACTTTTCCGCCATGCTGGGGGTTTCGTATTCAACCACCTGAAAGGGAGCACGGACATGCAAATTATTGGCACACAAGTTCATGAACAACGAGGCGGCAAGGGCGGATACATCGTCGAATTTGTCGGCGAGGGTGGCGACGTCATCTCCGTACAGTTGCGTCAGGGCAAGACCGGAGCGCTCAATCGTCAGAACGCCCTCGACAAGGCGCGTATCGCATTGTTGCATGCAGCCCAGTACAAGCGCAGCGACGATGTCAACGATGAGGCAGAGGCGGAGGCTATCCGTTCAGCCCGCGGATCCAACGATAACAATGATACGGAAGACCGTTTGGAGGAGGGGCTGGAAGACACATTTCCGGCATCCGACCCGGTCTCGATCACCCAGACCACCACAGCCGGTCGCGACGACCGGTGATCCATTCTCTGCATGATGCAGAGACCGACGATCCGCATGAGGCGGAATATCTTGAGCGGCACGTGCCATGATGGCCCGTGCCGTTTTTGATTTGTGAACGAGTTCGGTTGCAAGCCGTGATCCGTGCTGTTGCTGCACGCGTATTGATATCATGATCAAGAGAGCAAAAACGCGGGTATGATGACTAACGGGAGCCAGGAGAGAGTGCCGAACCGGCTCCTTGCGCTTTATGCCTTGCCTGCGCTGCCGCTGGCGGCTATTGCGCTGCCGTTTTATATTATCGTACCGTCTTACTATGCGACGCGTCTGGGGCTGTCGCTGGCCGGTATCGGCGTGGTTCTGCTGCTGATACGGGTCATGGACGCCATCACCGATCCACTGTTCGGCTATTGGTCGGATCGCATCACATCCCGGTTCGGGCGCAGGCGTTTTTTCTTTGCCTTGTCCTTGCCGCTGACGGCGGTTTCAGCACTGATGCTGTTCTGGCCCCCAAGCACTGCAGGGCTCTTCTATCTCGCCTTCTGGGGTGCGGCACTCTCCATCGGAACCACATGGACGACCTTGCCTCACACCGCCTGGGGTGCGGAACTCGTGTCGGACTATCATGGCCGTGCGCGGTTGACCGCCTGGCGCGAAGGCGCAACCGTGTTCGGCACACTGGTTGCCGTGTCACTGCCCTTCGCCATCGGCCTCGAACGGGCAGATGGCTTGTCTGGGTTGGCTTATCTCGGTCTGTTCGTCGCCGTCGGTTTGCCGGTGCTGGGATTGATGACGGTCGCATGGGTCGCGGAGCCCGAAGACCTGACCCGCCGTCGCCTGGCGCTTGTCGACGGATTGCGCCAGCTTTGGGACAATGCTCCCTTCCGCCGTCTTGCCCTGGCCTTTCTTCTCAACAGTTTTGCCAATGCGGTGCCGGCCAGTCTGTTCCTGTTCTTCGTCTCCGCACGGCTGGGTGCTGAGACATTGCAAGGCCCGCTGTTGTTTGCCTACTTCCTCAGTGCCGTGGCTGGCGTTCCCCTGGCCGTGCTTGCCGCCAGGAGAGTGGGCAAGCATCGTGCCTGGTGCATTTCCATGCTGGCGGCCTGCGCGATCTTCTTTACGGCCGGCTTTCTGCGGGAGGGCGATGTCGCTCCTTTTGTCGCCATCTGTATCTTGACCGGTCTGCTGCTGGGCTTCGATCTGGCACTTCCACCGGCAATACAGGCGGATGTGATCGACAACGACACGGCGCTGTCAGGAGAACAGCGCTCCGGACTTTATTTCGCCGCCTGGAGCCTGATTTCCAAACTGGCGCTGGCCCTTTCTGCCGGAACTGTCTTTCCCCTACTGGGATCAGCAGGTTTCGATGCCAATGCTGCTGAGAGCGCCGCCCCCGCTGCGCTTTGGGCACTGGGTGCCCTCTACGCCTGGCTGCCGATCCCCATAAAGCTGGCATCCATCGCAGTCATGTGGAACTTCTCGCTCGACGAATTGGAACAGAAGCGGCTGCGCGAGCGCATTGAGAACGCATGATCAACATAAACACGCTATCTGCAAGAAATGACGGGCGTTGCTGCGCTGCATCGGCCAGTCCGACATCCTTCGTGCTAAGACGGCGCAAAAGCTGCGGTTGTTAAGAGTAGCTTTCACAAAGCAACCACCGGCGGACGCGAATATGCAAGTTCTGACAACGACGTTTCATCCCGCATGGATTATTGCCGCCGCAACAGCCTTCCTGGTCATTACCCGTCCGTTTCGATGGCCTGAGGCCGTCTGGGCGGTCGGAGGCGCAGGCCTGTTGCTTGCATTTGGCCTGATGCGCCCGTCAGCCGCCTGGACCGGTATCGCCAAGGGGTTTGACGTCTATCTGTTCCTGATTGGCATGATGCTTCTGGCGGAGTTGGCGCGAAAGGAAGGCCTGTTTGACTGGCTGGCCGTTGCCGCGATCAACCATGCCAAAGGCTCACCGAAACGGTTGTTCGTTCTGATCTATGCCGTCGGTCTCCTGGTCACCGTCTTTTTGTCCAATGATGCCACTGCTGTGGTCCTGACGCCGGCAGTCTATGCGGCAACACGCGCGGCCAAGGTGAAAAATCCGCTGCCATATCTGCTGATCTGCGCCTTTCTTGCCAACGCCGCCAGTTTCGTCCTGCCGATTTCGAACCCCGCCAATCTCGTCATTTTCGGTGGCGGCCACATGCCACCGCTCGGTGAATGGCTACGAATGTTTACGCTTCCCTCCATCGTTGCGATCATTGCCACTTTTGTCGCTCTTTACTGGACACAGCGCGGCTCTCTCAGCACCGACACGGTCGCCATGACTGCGTCGACGCCGCAATTGTCCTTGGCTGCCAAAGTTGTCGGAATTTCCCTTGCGCTCACGTCGGTTGGACTGGTTCTCGCCTCGGCATTTGAAATGGAATTGGGCCCGCCGACATTTCTGGCCGGCATGGCGACGATGCTGGTAATCGTCGCGGTCAATCGTCAGGCCCCATTTGCCGTGCTGCGGGGTATCTCCTGGACAGTCTTGCCTCTGGTCGCCGGCCTGTTCGTGATCGTGGAAGCGCTGAGCGGGACGGGCCTTATCCGCATCCTTGCAGACATTCTCGAGCGCGCGATTGCCAGTTCGCCGCAATGGGCTGCAGGTGGTGCAGGCGTAATCGTTGCCATCGTTACAAATCTCGTCAACAATCTCCCGGCGGGTCTGGTTGCGGGCAGCACGGTCCAATTGGCGCAAGTGCAAGGCGTGGTATCCGGTGCGATCCTGATCGGTGTCGATCTGGGGCCTAACCTGTCGGTGACGGGGTCGCTTGCGACCATACTCTGGTTGACGGTGCTACGGCGCGAGAACATCCATGTCGGGGCCTGGCAGTTTCTGAAGCTCGGTGTCGTCGTGATGACACCGGCTCTGCTTCTGGCGCTGGCAGCACTGCTCCTGACGTCATAGTCCTGTGACGGTTATCAGGGCATCACCGCAGAGGCGTCCGTGCGTTAAACCGACTCTCGCTCGATAATCTGGCATTCGACCTTAAGCTGGTCGTGGCGGCTTTTCAGCCCGCCTGCAATATCGTCGATCATCTCCACCGCCATCGCGCCCATTTCAAAGAGCGGCAGGTGAAGAGTGGTCAGCGGCGGCCGGATGAACTGGGCGATATCGCGATTGTCGAAGCCGATGACCGAGATGTCGCCCGGAACGGATTTTCCTCGTTCTTTCAGCGCCTCGATACATCCAAGCGCCATCAGATCGTTGGCACAGAAGATCGCGTCGGGCGGGTTGGGCAGATCCATCAAGACCTGGGTCTCGGCATAACCGGAGGAGGGCTCCCAGTTGCCGTAGCGCACCAGTTCGGCATCGAAGGTGAAGTCGTGGCTCGCCAGAGCCTGCTTGTAGCCGCGCAGCCGGTCGCGCGGATTGTCGAGGCCGTCCTGTCCGTTGATCAGTGCGATCCGGCTGCGACCGGCCCGGATCAACCGTTCGGTCGCAGACCGACCTCCGGCAACGTCGCCCGGCAATATGGACGGCAGTCGCCGGCTTTGATCGTAGCAATTGACGAGCACCGACGGCACCGTCAACAGCGGCGTCGGTGGATCGATCTTGCGTGTCAGGATCGTACCAAAGATATAGCCCATCAAGGGTTGCCGCTCGTATTGCTGGAAGACGTTCTCGGTTGGGTCTTCGTCCGCCCGGAAAATGCCGAGCGTGACGATGATTCCCAGTTCGAGTGCCTTTTCGCGCGCGCCCTCGAAGGCAAGTGCCATCCAGGGATCGGTCGTCAACTCGTCGGTGATGAACGCGATCACCCTGCTGTCTGTCGCATCGCTGGCAGGCGAGCGATTTGTGCGAAGGTAACCGAGTTCATTGACGGCGTCGAAAACCTTACGGCGCGTCGCTTCGCTGAAGCGTGCCCCTGAACTGCCATTGAGTATAAGGGAGACGGTCGCTTGCGATACACCCGCCCGCGCTGCGACATCCATCATGGTGGGTTTCAAGGTGATCTCCGTATTGCGCGCGAGCGCACTGTCATTTCGATTCGCTATCTTCGCACATTGCGGAATCGGTCAAATGCCACAGCGACGATGATGAAGGTACCTATGAACATTCCTTGCCAGAAAGTCGAGATACCCAGCAGGATCAGGGAATTGCGAATGACCTCGATGAGCAGCGCGCCGACAACGGCACCCAGCGCATTGCCTTCGCCACCCGCCAGATTGGCCCCGCCGATGACCGCTGCGGCAATGACGGTAAGCTCCATCGCCTGACCGAGATTGGTCGTGACGCTCCCCAGCCAACCAGCCATCAGGATGCCTGCAAGGCCCGCTGTAAAGGCAGAGAACATGTAGATACTGACCTTCAGACGTTTGACCGGAATGCCGGTCAGGATCGCCGCACTTTCATTGCCCCCGATTGCAAACAGATGTTGTCCCCATCGGGTCCAGCGAAAGACCAGTGACATGATCACGGCAAGCGCAATGACGGCATAGAGTGGATGCGGAATGCCGAGTGTCGAGCCACCGCCAATCCACAACAGTATCTCGTGATCCGGCCCGAACTCCCAGATCATCTTGTTGTCCGACAGCACCATGGCAAGCGAACGCGCGGCTGACAGTGTCCCGAGTGTGACCACAAAGGCCGGCATGCCCGCATAAGCAATCAGCACGCCGTTCAACAGTCCGACCAGAAGTGCCGAGCCGAGGGCCATGAGGGCCGAGACCCAGAAGGACATGCCGCTGGCCATGGCCACACTGATCACCATTGCGCTCAAGACCACCGATGATCCGACCGAAAGGTCGATGCCACCGGAGGCGATGACGGCCGTCATGCCGATGGCGATGATTGCGACGAAGGCGAAGTTGCGCCCCACATTGAACAGGTTCCGCTCGCTCGCGAAAGTATCGGTCAAAAGGGTGAGCGCCAGGCATGCTAAGATGGCGGCGGTGAAGACCCAGAAGACCTGCAGGCTTTTTAGGCGGGAAAACCAGTTTTGATGCAGCGATTTGCTGATGATGTCGTCGAGCGTTGTCATGTCGATCTCCCTCCTAGGCAGTTTCGATGGCGCCGGTGATCAGGCCGGTGACTTCTTCAGGGGATGAATCCTTGGCGGGCTTGCGGCACACCATCTGCCCTCGACGTAAAACGGCGATCCTGTCTGAGACGCTGAACACATCGGGCATTCTGTGGCTGATCAGGATCACGCTGATGCCGCGGTCACGCAGGCGGCGGATGAGGTCGAGCACTTCCGCGACCTGACGCACCGAAATTGCGGCCGTCGGTTCATCCATCATGACAATCTTCGGTTCCGACAGCAGTGTGCGCGCGATTGCCACCGCCTGTCGTTGTCCACCGGACATTCGCCGCACGAGATCGCGCGGCCGGGTTTCCGATTTGAGTTGCTTGAACAATTCGGCCGAGACGGAATTCATCTGCTTGTAGTCGATATATCGGATCGGCCCGAAGTGACGCAGCGGCTCTCGTCCGAGAAAGACATTGGACGCGGCAGACAGATTGTCGGCGAGCGCCAGGTCCTGGTAGACCATCTCTATGCCCTCCCGCTGGGCGTCGAGAGGTCTGTGAAAGACCACTGGCTTGCCGTCAATGCTGATCTTGCCCGTACTCGGCGGGAAGTTTCCGGCAATGATTTTGACGAGCGTGGATTTTCCGGCGCCATTATCCCCCATAAGGCCCAGAACCTCCCCCGGTTCGATCGAAAGTGACACATCGCTAAGCGCCTGTATCGCTCCGAAATTCTTTGAAACTCCTGAAAATGCAAGTCGCGACACAATTTCCTCCCTTTATATCAGCGCCGAAAATCCTCACTCCAAATCACACGGGCGGCTCATTTTCCCACGCCAGAATTAACTAATTACTTGACTTAATATTATTAGTAAACAAAGTTCAACTCGGACTAAGCTCTTTCGGAGGAGGGAAGCATGAGGCTTCTGCTGACGGGCGGAACGGGAAAGGTCGGGCAGGCATTCCTGCACGCATTCCTTGCAGATGTTCGTTTTGCGAAGTGGGAAGTGGTCGCACTTTGCAATAACAGGTCGGTCGAGGAGGGGGAGCGCGTCTCTGCGGTTCGGGGGTCCATGAACGATCCAGCTATCGTGGCTGAAGTCATGGATGGGGTGACCCATGTGATCCACATGGCAGCTGTCAAGGAAACGCCAGAGCTGATCTTCGATGTCGCCTTGAAGGGGCTTTACCTGCTGCTCGAGGAATTTCGGCGTTCACATTATGCGCGTCAGTTCATCCTGTTGAGTGGCGACTGCGCGGTCGGGCATATCTTCCATGACTACGATGCCCCAATCACCGAGGCGTCCGAGCGTCGGGCTTATCCGGGCAGCTACGCACTGACCAAGACCCTGGAAGAGGTGATGCTGGAGCAGTTCGGTCATCAGTACGGTGTGAACTGGTCGACGCTTCGTGCCCCGTGGATCATGGAGAAAGACGATTTTCGCTTCGCGCTCGACTTCAGCGACGCGCAATTTGGCGGTCCTTCATGGGCGGAGTTGATCGAGGAGGATCGGCTGCAGGACTGTCGCAAGGGTGGATATGTGCCGGTCTTGCGCGATGTGAACGGCGACTATCTCAAGCGAAACTTCGTCCATATCGACGACCTCGTGTCAGCAATTCTGGCGACGATCGACAACCCTCGTGCTGAAGGACAATTGCTCAATATTTCCATGGATCAGCCAGTGGATTATGGCGTCCTGGGCGAGCGGCTTTCAGCGCTCAACGGGCTCACTCCGGTCGAGATCGACACGCCGTTCTATAGCAACTGGCTCGACAATTCCAAGGCGCGGATGCTGCTCGGCTGGTCCCCGGAGATCGGCCTCGAGCAGATGATCGAGCGCGCCTGGCAATACAAGCGTGCGGAAAACGACCCGCGCATTGTCTGGTATCCCGGCTGAGGCAGGAGGCTTTGGTCGGTTTAAGTGGAGGAGGAAAAACCGATGAAAATGAAGATATTGGCAATGACGGCCCTATCTGTCGCGGCTTTGGCCGCAGGGTCGGCTGGAGCAGCGGACAAAAAGACCCTGGCGATTGTCGTCAAGGGTCTCGACAACCCGTTCTTCGAGCAGATCAACCTGGGCTGCAAGAAGTGGATGTCGGAGAATGCAGACAGCGAATACGAGTGCCTCTATACCGGCCCGGCGTCATCTGCAGACGAAGCCGGTGAAGTCCAGATCGTCGATGATCTGCTGACCCGTGGGGTGGCAGCGATTGCCATTTCACCGTCCAACGCGCCCGCCATGGGCAATCGTGTGCGTGACATTGCGCCGTCAGTGCCGGTGATGACGGTGGATGCGGATTTCCTGGAAAAGGACCGCGACCTGCGCAAGACATATCTCGGAACAGACAACTATCTGATGGGCGTGAAAATGGCGGAGGAGGCCAGCAAGCTCAAGCCGGATGGCGGTACCGTCTGCCTGCAGCTTGGCAATGTCGCTGCTGACAACATCAATGCCCGCGCTCAGGGCTTTCGCGATACCATTGCCGGTGCCAAGGAAATCGACCGCCTGACAGGACAGGGCGGTTGGACGGAAGTCGAGGGTTGCCCGGTCTATACAAATGACCAGGCCGATCTGGCCAACCAGCAGATGTCGGACGTGTTCACCGCCAATGCGGATCTCGACGCCTTCATCCTGATCGGCGGCTGGGCACAGTTTGCGCCGCAAGCCTATGCCCAGGTGACCGACCAGGTGATGGACAAGCTCAAGAGCAAGGACCTGATCATTATCGCCGGCGACACGCTGCCGCCGCAGACCCAGGCCTTCCGCGATGGTCGCAGCCACGCCCAGGTTGGTCAGCGTCCGTTCGAGATGGGCTACAAGGCTCCGGATGTGATGATCCAGCTCATCAACGGTGAGACGGTGGAAGATCCGCTGTTTACCGGGCTCGATGTCTGCAACCAGGACGATCCTGGTTTCTGCGCCGATAACTGAGTCTTGCGGGGCGGCGGGTGGCGGGCTTCCGGGCTCGCCGCCATTCTATGTCGCAAGACGAATTATCAGTAAACATATTAATAATAATGTCATCCGTTACCGTCATGTGGAACGCGACCTGGGAGGAAATCGGGTCGCAGGGAGGAAAGAAATGAAACATCTGAAATCATTGGTTCTCGCAGCAAGTGTGGCATTTGCCGCGAGTCCGTCCTTTGCTCAGGACAAACCCTCGCTGGCCTTTATCGTCAACGCGGCATCCGACTTCTGGAAGCTCTCCGAAGCAGGCGTGAAGGCGGCCCAGGCCGAGTTGCCGGATTATGACTTGCAGTTCCGCTACCCGGCTCAAGGGACAGCGGCCTTGCAGAATGCCCTGATGGACGATCTGGTCGCCGCCGGTACCGACGCGATCATGATTTCGTCGGCCGATCCGAAGAACTCGATCGATGCCTTCAATCGCATTGCAGCGCAGGTGCCGTTGTTTACGACGGACAGCGACGCACCCAACAGCAATCGCATTGCCTATCTCGGCTCGTCCAACACGGATGCCGGCGTTCAGGCCGGCGAAATGGCCGTCGCTGCAATGCCGGATGGTGGCAAATGCATGGGCTTTGTCGGCTTTCTCGGCGCTGACAATGCCGTTGAACGCATTGCCGGCTTCCGCAAGGCCGTCGAGGGCTCCGGTATCGAACTGGTGGATGTGAGGGGCGATGACGTGGACTTTGCCCGCGCACGCTCCAATGTCGATGACGTCCTGGCAGCCAATCCGGACATTACCTGCATGGTCGGGTTCTATTCCTACAACCCGCCCAAGATCTATGAGGCCCTTCAGGCCGCTGGGAAGCTGGGGCAGGTGACCGTGGTTGCCTTTGACGAAGACCCGGTGACGCTGGGTGCCGTGCGCGAAGGAAACTTCGTCGGAACTGTGGTTCAGGACCCTTACCAGTGGGGCTATCAGGGGATGAAGCTGATGGCGGCCTATCTGCAAGGCGACAAATCGCAGATTCCGTCTGACGGCCTGATCATTGTGCCAACCAAGAAGATCACCAAGGACAATGTCGATGCCTTCGCAGCCGAACTGAAAGCCCGCGTCGGCGGATAAGCGCGCTGTCGAAAACGATCCTGGCTGCACGGATCCCATGGGGTTCGTGCAGCCTTTTGATCCGTCCTGCGTTCCGGGAGCGTCGATGACAGAATATCCTGACAAGACCATAGAACTCGATCTGGTGGGGATCACCAAGGTCTATCCGGGTGCGGTGGCACTCAACAATGTGTCCTTGAGCATTCGCGCCGGCGAGGTGGTTGGGCTTATCGGCGAAAACGGTGCCGGCAAATCCACCTTGATGAAAGTGCTAAGCGGCGCCATCGCGCCTGATGAGGGGCGGATCATCATCGATGGCGAAGAGGTGAGGTCACTGACACCCGCCCGGGTTCATGAGCGGGGCATTGCTCTCGTCCATCAGGAACTCAATCCGTTTTCCAATCTCGATGTCACAGCCAATGTGCTTCTTGGCCGCGAAATGAGGCATGGCATTTTCGGATTTCTTGATCGCACGGCGATGGAACAGAAAGTGGCGCCGATCCTTGAACTGCTCGGCGCGCGTTTCGGCCCGCGTGATCGGGTCTCCGACCTCTCGCTGGCCGATCAGCAACTGCTCGAAATTGCCCGTGCGCTGTCGATCGATCTGCGTCTGCTCATTCTCGACGAACCCACATCCAGCCTGACCATATCGGAGACCAAGCGCCTGCTGGAGGTTATCCGGCAGTTGAGCGCAAAGGGCGTGGCCGTGCTGTTCATCACTCACCGTCTGGCCGAGGTCGAACAGGTGGCAAGCCGGGTGGTGGCGTTGCGCGATGGCTGCAATGCTGGGGGCCTGAGCCGCGAGGAAATCACCAGGCACAATATGGTGCATATGATGATCGGCCGCGACGTCAGCCAGTTCTACGAGAAAACCGACCATGTGCTCGGTTTGCCGGTTCTGGAGGTCAAGGCTCTGCGCACCAAAGCCAATCCGCAACATTCCATTGATCTTTGTCTGAGGGCCGGCGAGATCCATTGCCTGACGGGACTTGTCGGTGCCGGTCGCACCGAGCTGGCGCGCGCGATATTCGGCATCGATCCGGTCGAGGGCGGGGTAATCGAGATCGGGGGCAGGGTGCTTGCCCCCCATTCCGTGCCAGACGCGATCGCCGCCGGCATTTGCCTGGTGCCCGAGGATCGAAAGGCAGAAGGCCTGTTCCTGGATTTCTCGGTCATGGAAAATGTTGCGATGCCGGCGCATGACGGGCTTTCAAGGCATGGCTTCGTCGATGCGCGTGCGGAACGAAGACTGGCCGAATCGTCAAGGGACAATCTGAAGATCAAGACGTCGAGCATCGATCGCGCCGTCGCCGAAATGTCGGGTGGCAATCAGCAAAAGATCGTTCTCGCCAAATGGTTGGCGATGAAGCCCAAGGTCATCATTCTCGACGAACCGACCCGCGGCATCGATGTGGGGGCCAAGGCGGAGGTCTATCGGCTGATGCAGGCGCTGGCTGCCGAAGGCGTGGCGCTGTTGATGATCTCGTCCGACATGGAAGAGGTGATCGGCGTTTCAGACCGCGTGGCGGTCATGTGCCATGGGCGGATTTCCGGAACGCTCAAGCGCGATCAACTGACCGAGGAGAGCATTCTCCGACTGGCCGTCGAATAGAAGGGGAAGAGGATGCACAAGAAAGATATTGGACTTGCCACCCTGGTGGTCACGGTTGGCGCCATTGTTGCCATGGTCAATCCGCGTTTTCTGTCGCCGATCAATCTGGCCAATACTGCCAATCTCATCGGCCTGTTCGGATTGTTTTCGATAGCCGAAGCATTCGTCATCGTGACGGCTGGCATCGAATTGTCCATTGGTTCCGTCATCGCACTGATCGGCGTCATATTCGTCGACCTCATCGCCAGTTTCGGTGTTCCATGGGGCGTGGCACTGGCAATTGTCCTGGTTCTCTCCGTGGTCATAGGCCTGCTTCATGGCTGGCTGATCACCCGACTCAAGCTGCAGCCGTTCGTCGTCACCCTGTGTGGCCTTCTGATCTATCGCGGTGTTGCGCGATTCTACACCAAGGACGGGACCGCCGGCTTCAGTTTCGGTTCCGATTTTCCCATGCTGGAATATCTCGTGTCCGGTCGCACCGCCGGCATACCGCATTCCGTGATCGCTTTTGCGCTGGTCGCCATCGTCTCCTGGTTCCTGCTGCACCGCACAGTCTTCGGCCGCCATCTGTTCGCCGTCGGCAAGAATAGCGAGGCCGCGCGCTATTCAGGCATCGACACCAATCGTGTGATCATAAAGGCCTATGTGCTCTGCGCCTTCTTGACCGGGATCTCGGCGGTATTCTTCGCCATGTACACCCGGTCCGTTCAGCCATCGTCGCATGGCAATTTTTACGAACTGTATGGCATTGCCGCGGCAGTTCTTGGCGGCTTTTCGCTGCGGGGCGGGGAGGGCTCGATCATCGGCGTGGTGCTGGGCGTCATCCTGCTGCAGGAACTGCAGAACCTCGTGAACCTGCTCGGCATCCCGTCCTCCTTGAATTTCGCCGTGATGGGCAGCGTGATTCTCGCAGGCGTGATCGCCGATACGCAGTTTTCCCGCTACCGCGACGCCCGCCGACAGGCGAGCGCCATGGCAGCGATGGAAGACAATACATAATGTGACGCGGATTAAGTAAGGTGTCGTCTAAGCCGACTCGTTGCTACCGGATGGCGCATGACGAGTTGGCCATGGCTGCAATCCGATTGGTGAACGGCTCGCAACCGCGCCGCGCCTTATGAAGATGAGTGGGATACAGCACACACGGCATGAAATGCGGTTGGTTGCGCTTAAGAAAAAAAAGGAATTTCTGGAGGAAATGGTGGGCGATGAGAGACTCGAACTCCCGACATCCTCGGTGTAAACGAGGCGCTCTACCAACTGAGCTAATCGCCCGTCCGCTGTGCGAAGCATCTGTCCGCCGCGTCGGTGGCCGTGATCTATGCGGATCGGAAAAAATGCGCAAGAGTGTTTGTGAAGTTTTTTTGTTTTTTTTATCGCTTCGCACACAGGAGAGAAAAAATCGCACCTCTTTATGTATGGGGTCTTTCCATTGGCAATGGCCGGGTTGAAAGGGGAGGGCGCACACTGGAGGCGGGCATTGTCCAAAACATTTGCATCGCTGTCATCGTTTTGTCTGCGAACCTGCTTGACACCCAATCACGAACATCTTAGTTAGCCGCTCATCGACCGGCGAGGCCCGGTTGGTGAGGACGGTTTCACCGTCTTTTTGAGATGTGCGCGGGTGTAGCTCAGTTGGTTAGAGTGCCGGCCTGTCACGCCGGAGGTCGCGGGTTCGAGCCCCGTCACTCGCGCCACTCTCAAGTCCTCGACGAAAGGCAGCCTATCGAATTTCGAAAAGCAGTCTTCTCCGCTCAATGCGGACTATATATGCGCGGGTGTAGCTCAGTTGGTTAGAGTGCCGGCCTGTCACGCCGGAGGTCGCGGGTTCGAGCCCCGTCACTCGCGCCATATATTTCTCCTCCAATAAAAATAGGGTTTTGTTGCGCCGCATGGGTGTAATATACCGTTGACTATGTATCTGATTTTAACTCCTTGATAAAGTCGGACAGGTATCGGGTGAAAAGCCCGCTTGAGGCTTGCGCATCCGAGTTGGCTGCGTTAACCAACGGCTTGTTGCAACACTTATTTCGGCTTGTTGGCCTGATGGCCGGAATGTCGCCCGACATTTTCACTGACAGGCAGGGATGGATAAGATGACTGAACTCCTCAGTTCCTACCTTCCGATCGCAATTTTTATCGGCATTGCCCTCGTTATCGGTATAGCGCTTCTCGTTGCGCCGTTTGCCGTTGCGTATAAGGCGCCTGATTCTGAAAAGCTTTCGGCTTACGAATGTGGTTTCAATGCATTCGACGATGCGCGTATGAAATTCGACATTCGATTCTATCTTGTGTCGATTCTCTTCATCATCTTCGATCTTGAAGTTGCCTTCCTTTTCCCTTGGGCCGTTTCCTTCGGCGATCTGGGCTGGTTCGGCTTCTGGTCGATGATGGTCTTCCTCGGCGTTTTGACCATCGGCTTTATCTATGAATGGAAGAAGGGAGCCCTGGAATGGGAGTGACCGCTTCAGACACGACGCTCGTCGCGCAGCAGCCGAAGGGGATTATCGATCCCTCGACCGGCAAGCCGATTGGAGCCAATGATCCGTTTTTCGGCGAGATCAACAATGAACTTGCCGACAAGGGTTTCCTGGTCACTTCGACCGACGAGCTCATCACCTGGGCCCGTACCGGCTCGCTGATGTGGATGACCTTCGGTCTGGCCTGTTGCGCCGTCGAGATGATGCAGCTTTCCATGCCGCGCTACGACGTCGAGCGCTTTGGCTTTGCCCCGCGCGCGAGTCCCCGTCAGTCGGATGTGATGATTGTTGCGGGGACGCTGACCAACAAGATGGCGCCCGCGCTTCGCAAGGTCTATGACCAGATGCCGGAGCCACGTTACGTGATTTCCATGGGCTCGTGTGCCAATGGCGGTGGTTATTACCACTATTCCTATTCGGTGGTGCGTGGCTGCGATCGCGTCGTGCCCGTCGATATCTATGTGCCGGGCTGTCCGCCCACGGCAGAGGCGCTGCTTTATGGCGTGCTTCTGCTGCAGAAAAAAATCCGCCGTACCGGGACCATCGAACGGTAAGGGCTGAGGGACGAGACAATGAGCGAAGCCCTGAACGAGCTTGCATCCTTTATTCAGGAAGTACGTGGCGAACTGATCGCCAGCGCCGAAATCAAATTCGGTGAATTGACGCTGACCGCCACACCGGAAAAGCTGATCGCGCTTCTGACCTTCCTGCGTGACGACGTGCAGTGCGGGTTTGTCAATTTCATCGATATCTGTGGTGTCGACTATCCGGCGCGCCCCGAGCGTTTCGATGTTGTCTATCATCTGCAGTCGCCGCGTCAGAACCTGCGCATCCGCGTCAAGACCATGACATCGGAAGAAAAGCCCGTGCCGTCGGCCTGTGGCGTCTTTCCCGGTGCCGACTGGTTCGAGCGTGAAGCCTGGGATATGTACGGCATCATGTTTACCGACCATCCGGATCTGCGCCGCATTCTGACCGATTACGGTTTTGAGGGGCATCCGCTGCGCAAGGACTTCCCGACCACGGGCTTTGTCGAAGTTCGCTACGACGATTCGGTCAAGCGCGTGGTTTACGAGCCGGTCGAGCTGAAGCAGGAATTCCGTAGTTTCGATTTCCTCTCGCCATGGGAAGGCACGGATTACGTGCTGCCCGGCGATGAAAAAGCGGCGAAGTGAGGACGGAAGGGTAAGTCAATGACCGAGCATAACGTTCGCAACTTCAACATCAACTTTGGTCCGCAGCATCCCGCAGCCCACGGCGTTCTGCGTCTGGTGCTCGAGCTCGACGGTGAAATCGTGGAGCGCGTCGATCCGCATATCGGTCTGCTCCATCGTGGCACCGAAAAGCTGATCGAAACCAAGACCTATCTGCAGGCCGTTCCTTACTTCGACCGTCTCGACTACGTGGCGCCGATGAACCAGGAACATGCCTATGCCATGGCGGTCGAAAAGCTCCTCGGCCTCGAGATCCCGATCCGCGGTCAGCTGATCCGCGTTCTCTATTCCGAAATCGGCCGTATCCTGTCGCATCTCTTGAACGTGACCACGCAGGCCATGGACGTTGGCGCACTGACGCCGCCGCTCTGGGGCTTTGAGGAACGTGAAAAGCTGATGGTGTTTTATGAGCGTGCCTGCGGCGCGCGCATGCACTCTGCCTATTTCCGTCCCGGTGGCGTTCATCAGGACCTTCCGCCGGAGCTGGTGGAAGATATCGGTGCATGGTGCGATCCCTTCCTGAAGACCCTCGACGATATCGACGATCTTCTGACCGGCAACCGTATTTTCAAGCAGCGTAACGTCGATATCGGCGTGGTGAAGCTGGAAGATGCCTGGGCCTGGGGTTTCTCCGGCGTCATGGTGCGCGGTTCGGGCGCCGCATGGGATCTGCGTCGTTCGCAGCCCTATGAATGTTACTCCGATCTCGAATTCGACATCCCGATCGGCAAGAACGGCGACTGCTATGACCGTTACCTGATCCGCATGATCGAAATGCGCGAGTCGGTGAAGATCATGAAGCAGTGCGTCAACCGTCTGCTTGGCGATGCAAAGACCGGCCCGTTCTCATCGCTCGACGGCAAGGTTGTGCCGCCGAAACGCGGTGAAATGAAGCGGTCGATGGAAGCGCTGATTCACCACTTCAAGCTCTACACCGAAGGCTATCACGTCCCTGAGGGTGAGGTTTACGCAGCCGTTGAAGCGCCCAAGGGCGAGTTCGGCGTGTTCCTCGTCTCCGACGGTACCAACAAGCCATACCGCTGCAAGATCCGTGCGCCGGGCTATGCCCATCTTCAGGCAATGGACTTTATCTGTCGCGGACACCAGCTCGCCGACGTGTCGGCAATTCTAGGCTCGATCGATATCGTCTTTGGAGAGGTCGACCGTTAATGCGCCCTGGCCTGATCATACTCGCAGCAAGCCTGGTGGCCGCTTCTGGTGCTGATGCCCAGACGTCGACCACAGGTGTTGCTTCGAGTTCTTCCTCCAAATCCATGGGGGAATTGGTCAGCGAGGGCTATGAGATCAAGTCGGCCGTTCCCAACGGCTCAACATTCATCGTGTTCCTCCAGAAGGACAATTCGGCCTATGCCTGCGAATTCGCCACCGTGGCGAGCTCAAGGTGTGGAGCCATAAACTGACAAGGCGTGAGGAAGAATGTCCGTTCGTCGACTAGCAGAAGACCAGCTCCAGCCCGGTGGCTTTTCCTTCACCAAGGAAAACGCCGCATGGGCTGAGGCGACGATCAACAAATATCCGGAAGGCCGTCAGCAGTCGGCCGTCATCCTGTTGCTCATGCGAGCGCAGGAACAGGACGGTTGGGTCACGCGTGCCGCGATCGAATCGATCGCCGATATGCTTGGAATGGCGTATATTCGCGTTCTCGAAGTCGCGACATTCTATACGCAGTTCCAGTTGAAGCCGGTCGGCAAGCGCGCCCATGTGCAGGTCTGTGGCACAACGCCCTGCATGCTGCGTGGCGCTGAAGACCTGATCAATGTGTGCAAGAAGAAGATCAATGCCCAGCCATTGGAGCTCAACGAGGACGGCACGCTGTCCTGGGAAGAGGTTGAATGTCAGGGCGCCTGCGTGAACGCGCCGATGGTGATGATCTTCAAGGATTCCTATGAGGATCTGACGGCTGAAAAGCTCGAAGACATTATCGACCGTTTCCAGGCAGGCAAGGGTGACGAAGTCACGCCCGGCCCACAAATCGACCGTATTTTCTCAGCCCCTGAAGGTGGCCTGACCTCACTTCTGGAAGCCGACACGGCACCGAAGAAGACAAAGGCTGCGTCTGCCTCCACTGCTGAAGTCTCCGTCCCGCCAGCCAAGGCCGGCAAGCCTGATTCCGACGCTGAGATGACAAATCCAGCGCTGAAGACACCGGCAGACGGCAAGACGGCAACGCCTGGCGGCGAACCGGTCAAGCCGGCGCGCAAGAGTGCAAAGCCTGCGACCGATGAGGCCGATGCGGGTGACAAGCCTTCGCTCGACGACAAGAACCGTCCAGCAGCCGTCGAAAAGCCTGAGACGCCTGACGACCTCAAGCTGATTTCGGGCGTTGGCCCGAAGCTTGAAGGCACGTTGAACGAACTCGGCATCTACACCTACGCGCAAGTCGCGTCGTGGAAGAAGGCCGAACGGGAATGGGTCGATGGTTATCTGAAATTCAAGGGCCGCATCGATCGTGACGATTGGGTCAAGCAGGCCAAGGCGCTCGCCAAGGGCGGCGAAGCCGAATACATCAAAGTTTTCGGCAAGAAGCCGCGCTAAGGGGTAGGATATGTTAAAAGATCAAGACCGCATCTTTACCAATATCTATGGCCTCAAGGACAAGTCCCTGAAGGGTGCGATGTCCCGCGGCCATTGGGACGGTACCAAGCAGCTGCTCGAAAAGGGCCGTGACTGGGTCATCAATGAGGTCAAGGCGTCAGGGCTTCGCGGTCGTGGCGGCGCTGGCTTCCCCACCGGCTTGAAATGGTCCTTCATGCCGAAGGAATCCGATGGCCGTCCGCATTATCTGGTCGTCAATGCCGATGAGTCGGAACCCGGCACCTGCAAGGACCGTGACATCATGCGTCACGATCCGCACACGCTGATCGAAGGCTGCGTTGTCGCCTCTTTCGCCATGGGTGCCCATCACGCGTTCATTTATGTCCGTGGCGAGTTCATGCGCGAGCGTGAAGCCCTGCAGGCAGCGATCGACGAATGCTATGATGCAGGACTGCTCGGCAAGAACAACAAGCTCGGCTACGATATCGATATCATCGTGCACCACGGTGCCGGTGCCTATATCTGCGGCGAAGAAACGGCTCTTCTCGAAAGCCTGGAAGGCAAGAAGGGCCAGCCGCGGCTGAAGCCTCCGTTCCCGGCCAATATGGGCCTCTACGGTTGCCCGACCACCGTCAACAATGTTGAATCGATTGCGGTGACCCCGACCATTCTGCGCCGTGGTGCCGGTTGGTATTCAAGCTTCGGTCGCGCCAACAATGCCGGCACCAAGCTCTATTCGATCTCGGGCCATGTCAATCGTCCCTGCACGGTTGAAGACGCCATGTCGATCACCTTCGAAGAACTGATCGAGAAGCATTGCGGCGGGATTCGCGGTGGCTGGGACAATCTTCTGGCCGTCATTCCCGGCGGGTCGTCGGTTCCCTGTGTTCCAGGTGCCCAGATGAAAGACGCCATCATGGATTATGACGGCCTCAAGGAACTGGGGTCCGGCCTCGGGACCGCCGCTGTCATCGTCATGGACAAGTCCACCGACATCGTGAAGGCCATCTGGCGTCTGTCTGCGTTCTACAAGCATGAGAGCTGCGGTCAGTGCACGCCGTGCCGTGAAGGAACAGGCTGGATGATGCGGGTCATGGAGCGCATGGTGAAGGGCAATGCCCAGAAGCGCGAAATCGACATGCTGTTCCAGGTGACCAAGCAGGTTGAAGGCCACACGATCTGCGCGCTCGGCGACGCCGCTGCATGGCCGATCCAGGGCCTCATCAAGCATTTTCGCCCGGAAATGGAAGCGCGTATCGACCAGTATACCCGCAACGCCATGGCCCATGGCGCGGTGATGGAAGCAGCTGAGTAAAGATCAACCGGTGGGCTTGAGGAAAGATCGTCATGGCCAAGGACAACGACAGGAAGAGCGAGGAGCACCCGGAAAATCCGGCTGACTTCAGCCGGATTGCCGATGCCTTCAAGGACATGCCGATTCAGCAGCTGATGGCCAATCCGGCCGCTGCCTTTGCGGCGGCGACCGCTTTCGGCTTCGGCATGGCGACCCAGATGACAGACGTTTTCCTGCGCTCCATGCAGGCCGCGGGCAAAGCATCTGAGAGTGCTGCGAAAGAAGGCGACGGCGGGGAAGATGCGGTTCAACCCGTCGCCGAGCCGGTCAAGGAGCCAGCAACGGCGCGTGCCGAAAAGCCGAAGCCAGCAAAGGTGACAAAGCCAAAGGCAACGAAGCCTGCCGCAGCCAAGTCGCCGGCTCCAGCGAAGTCCAAGGCGCAAGCCGCCAAAGCTGCGACGGCCAGGGAAGACGCGCCAAAGCCGGCGAAGACGGTGGCGACTAAGCCGACGGCCAAAGCGAAGCCGGCAGCCAAGATCGCAGCCAAGCCAAAGGCCGTGGCGGGGGCGAAGCAAGGCACAGTCGCGGCCGACGACCTGAAGGAGATTTCAGGGATCGGACCGAAGCTAGAGCAGTTGCTGAACGCACAGGGAATAACACGGTTCGCGGATATCGCGGGCCTGACGAAAGCCAGGATCGACAAGCTTGACGACACACTCGGATTGTCCGGCCGTATCGGTCGGGATGACTGGGTCGGCCAGGCGAAATCTCTGTCCGGAGACAAAAGCTGATGCAGTTTGTCGACCAGGCATTTGACGGAATTTGGAAAGCCATGTGCGAGAAGACAGCGAATGCTGGCGTGCATGTTTCCGGGAAATTGAACAATCGCGGCGACCACCAATCAATGGACCGGTCGCTCCTGCTGCGGCAGGCACGGTGTGCGTGAGACAGGAAGGCGAATATGACAAAGCTGAAAGTCGACGGTAAAGAAATCGAAGTTCCGGATCACTTCACGCTGCTTCAGGCGTGCGAGGAGGCCGGGGCCGAGGTGCCGCGCTTCTGTTTCCATGAGCGGTTGTCGGTTGCCGGCAATTGCCGCATGTGTCTCATCGAGGTGAAGGGTGGCCCGCCGAAGCCGGCAGCTTCCTGCGCCATGGGTGTGCGCGATGTCCGCGGTGGCCCGAATGGCGAACTGCCGGAAGTTTTCACCAACACGCCCATGGTCAAGAAGGCCCGCGAAGGCGTGATGGAGTTCCTGCTCATCAACCACCCGCTGGATTGCCCCATCTGCGACCAGGGCGGTGAGTGCGATCTGCAGGACCAGGCTATGGCCTTTGGTATCGATAGCTCGCGCTACAAGGAAAACAAGCGCGCCGTCGAAGACAAGTATATTGGCCCATTGGTCAAGACCGTGATGAACCGCTGCATTCACTGCACACGCTGCGTTCGCTTCACCACCGAGGTGGGCGGCATCACCGAACTCGGTCTGGTTGGTCGCGGCGAAGATGCCGAAATCACGACCTATCTCGAGCAGGCCATGACCTCCGAGCTTCAGGGCAACGTTGTTGACCTGTGCCCGGTCGGTGCGCTCACCTCAAAGCCATTCGCGTTCACCGCGCGTCCTTGGGAACTCGGCAAGACCGAATCCATCGACGTGATGGATGCGCTCGGTTCCGCCATCCGCGTTGATACGCGTGGCCGCGAAGTCATGCGTATCATGCCGCGCGTCAACGACGACATCAACGAAGAGTGGATCTCCGACAAGACCCGCTTCATCTGGGATGGGTTGAAGACCCAGCGCCTCGACCGTCCTTATGTCCGTCGGGACGGCAAGCTCATGCCCGCGACCTGGGGTGAAGCCTTCGCTGCCATCAAGACCGCAGTGTCTGCGACCACTGGCGACAAGATCGGCGCCATTGCCGGCGACCTCGCATCCGTGGAAGAAATGTATGCCTTGAAGGAGCTGATGACGGCTCTCGGTTCGAGCAATATCGATTGCCGCCAGGATGGTTCGGCTCTCGATCCGTCGCTCGGTCGCGCAAGCTATGTCTTCAATCCGACGATTGCCGGCATCGAGCAGGCTGACGCACTTCTGATCATCGGTGCCAACCCGCGTTATGAGGCCGCTGTTCTGAACGCCCGTATTCGCAAACGCTTCCGCCGTGGCAACTTCCCGATCGGTGTGATCGGCGAAGCCGGCGAGATGCGTTACGACTACGATTATATCGGCGCTGGCCCCGACTCGCTGAAAGAACTGGTCGATGGCACCGGTGCATTCTTCGAGACACTTAAAAATGCCGAACGCCCGATGATCATCATCGGTCAGGGTGCATTGTCGCGCGCCGATGGCGCAGGCGTTCTTGCAAGTGCCGCCAAGCTTTCGGCTGCAATCGGCGCCGTGACGGATGAGTGGAATGGCTTTGCCGTTCTCCATACCGTCGCATCGCGCGTCGGGGGACTCGATCTCGGTTTCGTTCCGGGCAAGGATGGCGCGACCGCAGCGGAATTGCTGACGACGACAGATGTTCTCTTCCTACTCGGCGCAGACGAAATGGACTTCTCGGCCAAGACGGCGAAGTTCACCGTTTATATCGGCAGCCACGGCGACAACGGCGCGCACACGGCGGACGTGATCCTTCCGGGTGCGACTTATACCGAAAAGTCGGGTACCTGGGTCAACACCGAAGGCCGCGTTCAGATGGGCAACCGCGCCGGTTTTGCACCCGGTGATTCTCGCGAAGACTGGGCCATCCTGCGTGCGCTGTCGGATGTTCTCGGCAAGAAACTGCCGTTCGACTCACTGGCCGCCCTGCGCGCCAAACTGTACGAAAGCTACCCGCATTTCGCGATGCTGGATGAGATTGCACCGTCCAAGGGCAGTGAAATTGCCGCACTTGCGAAAAAAGGCGGGAAGATGACCAAATCCGGGTTTGCGTCTCCGGTAAAAGACTTCTATTTGACGAACCCGATAGCGCGCGCTTCGGCTGTGATGGCTGAGTGCTCGGCACTGGCCCGTAACAATTTCAAGGTTGCGGCAGAGTAAGGGCAGGGGATCATGGACACATTTGCATCAACCTATCTCTGGCCGGCGCTGATCATGATAGGGCAGTCTTTGCTACTGCTCGTCTGTCTTCTGGTCTTCATTGCTTACATCCTTTTGGCCGACCGCAAGATCTGGGCTGCCGTTCAGCTGCGCCGCGGCCCGAACGTTGTCGGTCCATTCGGTCTGTTCCAGTCCTTCGCCGACCTTTTGAAGTTCGTCTTCAAGGAACCGGTCATTCCAGCCGGCGCCAACAAGGGCGTGTTCCTTCTGGCCCCCTTGGTCGCCGTGGTTCTGGCGCTGGCCACCTGGGCCGTGGTGCCGCTGGCCGATGGCTGGGTCATCGCCAACATCAATGTCGGTATCCTCTATGTGTTCGCCATTTCCTCGCTCGAGGTCTACGGCATCATCATGGGCGGCTGGGCATCGAACTCCAAATATCCGTTCCTCGGCGCGCTTCGTTCGGCAGCGCAGATGGTGTCTTACGAAGTCTCGATCGGCTTCGTGATCGTCACCGTGCTTCTGACAGCAGGATCGCTGAACCTGACGGATATCGTCATGTCGCAGTCCGATGGTCTGGGAACGCGTCTGGGCCTGCCCAACACCTTCCTCGACTGGAACTGGCTGGCGCTGTTCCCGATGTTCATCATCTTCTTCATCTCGGCGCTCGCTGAGACGAACCGCCCGCCCTTCGACCTTCCGGAAGCGGAATCGGAACTGGTGGCCGGCTTCATGGTCGAATACGGTTCCACGCCTTACATGATGTTCATGCTGGGCGAATATGCGGCCATCGTGCTGATGTGTGCGCTCACCACCATCCTGTTCCTCGGTGGCTGGTTGCCGCCGGCCGATATCGCCGTCCTCAACTGGGTGCCGGGTATTATCTGGTTCATCCTGAAGGCCGGCTTTGTGTTCTTCATGTTCGCGATGGTGAAGGCGTTCGTGCCGCGCTACCGCTATGACCAGCTCATGCGTCTTGGCTGGAAGGTGTTTCTTCCGCTGTCGCTTGCCATGGTCGTCATTACAGCATTCGTGCTGAAGTTCATGGGCTGGGCGTGATCATGTCCATCCTGACATTCAGCGGATTTGGAGGTTAAGATGGCTGGTCTTTCACAGGCTATCAATTCCCTGTTTCTGAAAGAGTTCGTCGGCGCTTTCTTCCTGTCGATGCGCTACTTCTTCAGGCAGAAGGCCACGATCAACTACCCCTTCGAAAAGGGGCCGGTTTCTCCACGCTTTCGCGGTGAGCATGCGCTTCGCCGTTATCCCAATGGCGAAGAACGTTGCATCGCCTGCAAGCTGTGCGAGGCGATCTGTCCTGCCCAGGCCATCACCATCGAGGCTGGCCCGCGCCGCAATGACGGCACGCGCCGCACGGTTCGCTACGACATCGACATGGTAAAATGCATCTATTGCGGTTTTTGCCAGGAAGCCTGTCCTGTTGATGCGATCGTCGAAGGTCCGAATTTCGAATTCGCAACGGAAACCCGTGAAGAACTCTATTTCGACAAGCAGCGCCTGATCGACAATGGCGACCGCTGGGAGCGTGAAATCGCGCGCAATATCGCGATTGATGCACCTTACCGCTAGTCGCGGTGCAACGTTTGGGCGGGGCATTCAGTCTCGCCCGGGCTTTTGAGTTTGAAGAGCAGCGCAGACCGGATATCCGATCCGCAAGCGCATTATCGGACGGCGCGGGGAGCCCGCCTTCGATGAAAGACGAAAAGGCAAGACTATGGGTCTGCAGGCAGTATTTTTCTATCTCTTCGCCATCGTCGCCGTGGCGTCGGCATTCATGGTCATTTCAGCGAAGAACCCGGTTCACTCGGTCCTCTTCCTGATCTTGACCTTTGTGAATGCCGCCGGTCTCTTTCTCCTGACTGGAGCAGAGTTCCTCGCGATGATCCTCCTCGTCGTCTATGTCGGCGCGGTTGCGGTTCTCTTCCTCTTCGTCGTGATGATGCTCGACATCGATTTTACCGAATTGAGGGCAGGGGCTGCGAAATATGCGCCGGTCGGTGCGCTCATCGGTCTCGTCGTCGCCGCTGAACTGATCTTCGTGATCGGCGGCAGCGTAATTTCGCCGGAAGCCCTGAACGCCGTCAAAATGCCGATCCCGGATATTGCGACGCGCACCAACACAGCTGCCCTCGGCGATGTGCTCTATACGAATTATGTTTATTACTTCCAGATTGCCGGCCTTGTTCTGCTGGTTGCGATGATCGGCGCCATCGTGTTGACGCTCAGGCATCGCCAGCACATCAAACGGCAGGATATTTCCCAACAGGTTGCCCGCACGCCCGCGACCGCCGTCAAGGTGGTCAAGGTCAAGCCCGGGCAAGGCGTCTGAGGCAAGGCGAGGTCAAGGATACAAAAATATGGAAATCGGTCTTTCCCACTACCTGACGATCAGCGCCATCCTCTTTATTCTCGGCGTGTTCGGTATCTTCCTGAACCGCAAAAACGTCATCGTCATTCTGATGTCGGTCGAGTTGATCCTGCTTGCGGTCAACATCAACATGGTGGCCTTTTCGCACTTCCTCAACGATATCGTCGGCCAGGTCTTTGCACTGTTTATCCTGACCGTGGCCGCTGCGGAGGCTGCGATTGGCCTCGCGATCCTTGTGGTCTTCTATCGCAACCGCGGTTCGATTGCCGTGGAAGACGTCAATATGATGAAGGGCTGAACCGGCTATGCTTATCTATAAGGCCATTGTCTTTCTGCCGCTGATCGGCTCGCTCATTGCCGGCCTGTTCGGTCGCCAGATCGGCGCCAAGGCTTCAGAATACATCACAAGCGGTTTGATGATCATCACCGCTATCCTGTCCTGGTTCGTCTTCATCAATATCGGTCTTGGCCATGGTGAAGGCCAGGAAGTCATCAAGGTTCCGGTTTTGCGCTGGATCCAGTCCGGCGGCATTGACGTCGAATGGGCGTTCCGCATCGACACCCTGACCGCCGTCATGCTGGTGGTGGTCAATACCGTGTCGACGCTGGTTCACATCTATTCCATGGGCTATATGCATCACGACCCGCATCGCCCGCGCTTCTTCTCCTACCTGTCGCTGTTTACCTTCGCCATGTTGATGCTGGTAACCTCCGACAACCTTGCCCAGATGTTCTTCGGCTGGGAAGGCGTTGGTCTGGCGTCCTATTTGCTGATTGGCTTCTGGTTCAAGAAGCCTTCGGCCAATGCCGCAGCCATGAAGGCCTTCATCGTCAACCGTGTCGGTGACTTCGGCTTCATTCTCGGCATTTCCGGTATTTTCGTTCTGTTCGGCTCGATCAATTTCGAAACGATCTTTGCCGCCGCACAGAGCTACCTTCCGGCTGAAGGCGCCGAGAGCACGGAAGCGGTGATCAACCTCTTCGGCATGAACCTCGATAAGGGCCACGCCCTGACCGGAATCTGCCTCCTGCTCTTCATGGGTGCCATGGGTAAGTCGGCGCAGTTCCTCCTGCACACCTGGTTGCCGGACGCGATGGAAGGCCCGACCCCTGTGTCGGCACTCATCCACGCAGCGACCATGGTCACTGCCGGTGTCTTCCTTGTCGCCCGCATGTCGCCACTGTTCGAACTGTCGCCAGACGCACTGACCTTCGTGACGATCATCGGCGCGATTACAGCGTTCTTTGCCGCCACGGTCGGTCTCGTGCAGAACGACATCAAGCGTGTGATCGCCTATTCGACCTGTTCGCAGCTCGGCTACATGTTCGTGGCGCTCGGCGTCGGCGCCTATGGGGCGGCCATCTTCCACCTGTTCACGCACGCCTTCTTCAAGGCTCTGCTGTTCTTGGGCGCGGGCTCGGTCATTCATGCCGTCGATGGCGAGCAGGACATGCGCTATATGGGCGGTCTGCGTAAACACATCCCCTATACCTTCTGGGCGATGACAATCGGTACACTGGCGCTGACCGGCGTTGGCATCCCGGGCACGATGATCGGCTTTGCCGGCTTCTTCTCCAAGGACGTCATCATCGAAGCATCCTATGCCTCGCATTCCGCAGTGGCCGGCTTTGCCTTCACCATGCTGGTGATCGCGGCTCTGTTCACCAGCTTCTATTCCTGGCGTCTGGCCTTCATGACCTTCTTCGGCAAGCCGCGGGCCTCCGCCGACGTGATGCACCATGTGCATGAATCGCCGATGGTCATGCTGATCCCGCTATTGGTTCTGTCTGTCGGTGCGATCTTTGCCGGCCTGGTCTTCGAAGGTTTCTTCTACGGCCACGAATATGCAGAGTTCTGGAAGGGTGCACTGTTTACCCTGCCTGAAAACGAACTGCTGGAAGAATTCCACCACGTTCCGTTCTGGGTCCAGATCAGCCCGTTCGTCGCCATGCTGCTCGGCTTCGTGATTGCCTGGTATATGTATATCCGTTCGCCGGAGACGCCCAAACGCCTGGCAGAGCAGCACCGTGTGCTCTACCAGTTCCTGCTCAACAAGTGGTATTTCGACGAGCTGTATAACTTCCTCTTCGTGCGCTCCGCCAAGGCATTCGGCCGCTTCCTCTGGAAGAAGGGTGATGTTGGAGTGATCGACACCTACGGACCCAACGGCATTGCCGCTGTCGTCGCAGGTGCCACGCAGCGGGTCGTCCGTCTTCAGTCGGGCTACCTCTACCACTATGCCTTCGTGATGCTGATTGGCGTCGCCGCCCTGATTACCTGGATGATGCTCGGGAGTTCCGTCTGATGACCGATTGGCCTATTCTTTCAACGGTCACCTTTCTGCCGCTTATCGGTGTCTTGCTCTTGCTTCTGACAAGGGACGACACTGAATCCGGTCGCCGAAATGTCCGTAGCGTTGCCTTGTTGACGACAGTCTTCACCTTTGCAGTCTCGCTCTTCATCTGGGTTGGCTTCGACAATTCGACAGCTGATTTTCAGATGGTGGAAAAGACCGAATGGCTGGGGACCGGCATTGCCTATCACCTCGGCGTTGACGGCATTTCGATGCTGTTCGTGATCCTGACCACCTTCTTGATGCCGTTCTGCATTCTGGCAAGCTGGATCTCGGTCGAAAAGCGCCTCAAGGAATACATGATCGCCTTCCTGCTTCTCGAAACGCTGATGATCGGCGTGTTCGTGTCGCTCGATATCGTGCTGTTCTACGTGTTCTTCGAAGCCGGTCTGATCCCGATGTTCATCATCATCGGTGTCTGGGGCGGCAAGGACCGCGTCTACGCGTCCTACAAGTTCTTCCTCTACACGCTGCTCGGCTCGGTGCTGATGCTGCTGGCCATCATGGCGATGTATTGGGATGCCGGCACGACCGACATGACCGAACTGCTGCAACATGATTTCCCGGCGCATATGCAAACCTGGCTATGGCTGGCCTTCTTCGCCTCCTTTGCGGTGAAGATGCCCATGTGGCCGGTCCATACATGGTTGCCGGATGCGCACGTGCAGGCACCGACGGCGGGCTCGATGATCCTTGCGGGTATCCTGCTGAAGCTGGGTGGCTACGGTCTGCTGCGCTTCTCGCTGCCGATGTTCCCGTTGGCCTCCGATTTCTTCGCCCCTCTGGTCTTCACAATGTCGGTGATTGCGATCGTCTACACCTCACTGGTGGCGCTTGCGCAGGAAGACATGAAGAAGGTGATTGCCTATTCATCGGTCGCGCATATGGGTTATGTGACCATGGGTACATTTGCGGCCAATGCGCAGGGTATTCAGGGTGCCATCTTCCAGATGATCAGCCACGGCTTCGTCTCGGCCGCGCTCTTCTTCTGCGTAGGCGTGATCTATGACCGGCTGCATACCCGCGACATCGCGGCCTATGGTGGCCTGGTCAACAATATGCCGAAATATGCCGTGGCCTTCCTGATCTTCACCATGGCCAATGTGGGGCTTCCGGGCACCTCTGGCTTTATCGGTGAGTTTCTGACCCTGATCGGTGCGTTCCGCGCCAATACCTGGGTTGCGCTCTTTGCCGCAACAGGCGTTATTTTGTCGGCTGCCTACGCTCTATGGCTCTATCGCCGGGTGGTCTTCGGAGCGCTGGAAAAGGAAAGCCTGAAGGCACTTCTTGACCTTTCCGGGCGCGAGAAGCTCATCCTCTATCCGTTGATCGTTTTGACCATCTTCTTCGGCGTCTATCCGGCACCGATCTTCGATGTGACCGCGGCTTCGGTCGACCATTTGATCAACAACTATTCGGCAGCTTTGCAGGCGGCGCATGACGTTGCGCTCATTGCGAATTGACGACAGGACCCTTTGGATATGACCGCTGAAACACTCCTTGCAAACCTGCATCTGATCGCGCCGGAGCTGATCCTCGCGATCGGCGCCCTGGTGCTGCTGATGATTGGCGTCTTCTCGGGTGAGAAGTCGGCAACCACTGTCACAGGACTTGCTGTCGCCGTGCTGGTTGCGGCCGGCATCTGGATGGTCCTCGTCGGTGGCGACGGTGAAGCCTTCGGTGGCGCATTCATCGCGGACGGCTATGGCCGCTTCATGAAAGTGCTCGCCCTGATCGGCTCCGTGACTGCTATGATCATGGCCGTCGGCCATGCCCGCTACGATCACCTCGACAAGTTCGAGTTCCCGGTCCTGCTGGTTCTGGCCACCCTCGGCATCATGCTGATGATCTCGGCCAATGACCTGATCTCTTTCTATCTGTCGCTCGAACTGCAGTCGCTGGCGCTCTATGTCGTCGCTGCGATCAACCGTGACAGCCTCCGTTCGACGGAAGCGGGCCTGAAGTATTTTGTTCTCGGTGCCTTGTCGTCCGGCATGCTGCTTTACGGCATGTCGCTGGTCTACGGTTTCACCGGCAATACCGGCTTTGACGAAATCGCACGCGTTCTGACGGCTGGCAAACCGCAGCTGGGCCTCATCTTCGGTCTGGTCTTCGTCCTGGCCGGTATCGCCTTCAAGATCTCGGCGGTGCCGTTCCACATGTGGACGCCGGATGTGTATGAAGGTGCACCGACCCCGGTCACGGCCTTCCTTGCAGCAGCTCCCAAGGTTGGTGCAATGGCGATCCTCGTCCGTCTGGTTATCGGTGCATTCGAGCCGATCTTTGCCGAATGGCAGCAGATCATCGTCTTCATCTCGATCGCGTCGATGGTGCTGGGCTCCGTGGCCGCGATCGGTCAGCGCAATATCAAGCGCCTGATGGCCTATTCGTCCATCGGCCATATGGGTTACGCGCTGGTCGGTCTTGCCGCCGGTTCGAAGACGGGTGTCACAGGGGTGATCATCTACATGACCATCTACATGGCCATGACCCTCGGCACCTTTGCCTGCATCATGGCGATGCGCCAGAAGGAAGGCGGCAATGTCGAGAATGTCGACGATCTCGCCGGCCTTTCCACCACCAAGCCTTTCATGGCCGTCATTCTGACAGCATTGATGTTCTCGTTGGCGGGTATTCCACCTCTGGCAGGCTTCTTCGGTAAGTATTTCGTCTTTGTGGCCGCCATCGAAGCCAAGCTCTACGCTCTGGCGATCATAGGTGTGCTGTCCTCGGTCATCGGCGCCTTCTACTACCTGCGTGTCGTGAAGGTGATGTGGTTTGACGATGCCACCATGGAATTCGCGCGCATTGCCGGCGAATTGCGCCTGGTCTTCGGTCTCTCCGGTATCTTCGTTCTGGGTTACCTGTTCTTCGGCGGACCGCTGGGCACCGCTGCGGACGCCGCCGCAAAGTCGCTCTTCTATTGACGAGCGCTGGCCTGAATGGCCGGATCTCGATCAAGGATTTCCGGCACGAGGGGCTTGGTGTCGTCGGCTCGACCAATGCAGACGCTCTTGAGCGCGCAAGGGCCGGCGATCAAGGAAATGTGTGGCTGACAGCGACCGCCCAAACGGGCGGTCGTGGTCGTCGCGGCAGGACCTGGTCATCAGAGCCAGGTAATCTTTATTCCTCGCTACTCCTTATTGATCCAGCGCCATTGGAAAGCCTGCCGTCGCTGCCCCTGGCCGTTGCGATTGCTGTGCATGATGCCGTTCGCGCCGTTTTGCCCGTCGATGCACCGGCGCTAGAAATCAAGTGGCCCAACGACATCCTGATCGGCCGCAAGAAGGTCTGCGGTATTCTGCTGGAAGGCGAGCGCTTGCCCGATGGCCGCCAGGCACTGGCAATCGGCATCGGTGTCAATATCGTCGTGCGTCCGGAACTCGCAGGCTACCCGGTCGTTAGCCTGGGCGAGGTGGGGGCGTCGGTATCACCCCAAGAGCTTTTTGCACGTCTGTTCGAAACCATGGCTGAGGCGCTGGCTCTGTGGGACCAGGGCCGGGGCGTTGCAAGTGTCGTTGCCCGCTGGCGTGAAGCGGCATGCGGCGTGGGTGAAAAAATTACGGTCAATCTGCCGGACCGTTCGATTTCCGGTTATTTTTCCGGAATTGATGATAAAGGCATGTTGCTGCTTGATCGGGAAGGCGAAAGCCGAATGACGATCGCGGCTGGTGATGTATTTTTTGGTGAAGTGAGTTAGCGAACAAAGTATGGCGAAGAACGAGGAACTGGTATTTCTGCCGTTGGGCGGCGTCGGCGAGATTGGAATGAATCTGGCCCTCTATGGCTATGGTCCGCCGACCCACCGCCAGTGGATCATGGTGGATTGCGGCGTAACATTTCCGGGACCGGATCTGCCTGGCGTGGATCTTGTGCTGCCAGATATCCGCTATGTTCTCGCCCAGAAGAACAACCTCAAGGCTATCTTCATCACGCATGCGCATGAAGACCACTATGGCGCCTTGAATGACCTGTGGCCCGGTCTCAACGTTCCCGTCTATGCCTCTGGCTTCACAGCCGGAATGCTGGAAGCAAAGCGCAACTACGAAGGCAGCCGCAGCGAAATTCCGATCACGAATTTCAAGGCTGGCGACACAGTCACTGTCGGTCCGTTCTCAGTCGAGGCTGTTGGCGTAAACCATTCCATTCCAGAACCCATGTCTCTGGTGATCCGGACGCCGCTTGGCAATCTGGTCCACACCGGTGACTGGAAGATCGACCATGCGCCATCGCTCGGGCCTTTGACCGATGAAGCCCGCTTCCGCGCTATCGGCGACGAAGGCGTTTTGGCGATGATGTGCGATAGCACCAACGCCATGCGTGACGGTGTGTCGCCATCGGAAGAAGAAGTCTCCAACGGCTTGCGCCAGATCATCGAGTCAGCCGAGGGTAGGGTGGCGATTACCACCTTCTCCTCCAATGTCGGCCGTATCCGCTCCATCGCCCAGGCAGCAGAAGCCGCCGGTCGCGAAGTGCTGCTGCTCGGCAGTTCCTTGAAGCGGGTCTGCGCCGTCGCCGCGGATGTTGGTCTGATGGAGGGAATGAAGCCCTTCATCGCTGAAGACGAATATGGCTATATTCCGCGCGACAAGATCGTCGTCATCCTGACCGGCAGCCAGGGCGAGCCGCGGGCAGCACTTGCCAAGCTCTCGCGTGACGAAATGCGGAACGTTGCGCTGGCATCCGGCGATACCGTGATCTTTTCGTCGCGCGCCATTCCCGGCAACGAAAAGGCGATCCTGGATATCAAGAACGGCCTGATCGAGCAGGGCGTTCATATCATCACGGACAATGAAGCTCTGGTACATGTGTCGGGTCACCCCCGCCGCAACGAATTGCAGCAGATGTATCAATGGGTACGTCCGAAGGTCCTCGTTCCCGTGCACGGCGAAGCAGCCCATCTGATTGCCCAGGGCGAACTGGCAAAGCAGTCCGGCATTGCCACTGTTCCGCGGGTCCGCAACGGCGACGTGTTGCGGCTCGCTCCCGGACCTGCCGAAGTGGTGGATGAGGCTCCGCATGGCCGGGTGTTCAAGGACGGAAAACTGATTGGCGATTTCGAGGAAATGGGCATCGGCGACCGCCGCAAGCTTTCCTTCGTCGGTCACGTGGCCGTCAATGTTCTGCTCGACAGCCATTTCGATTTTCTGGGTGATCCGGAAATCGTGCCCATGGGCCTTCCGGAATTCGACAATGAGGGCGAAGACATGGAGGATGTTCTCTATGATTGCGTTCTTGGTGCAGTCGAGAGCATTCCGCGCGCCCGTCGCAAGGATCTGGACAAACTGCGCGAGTCGATCCGCCGCGCAGTTCGCTCCACTGCCAATGAGGCATGGGGCAAGAAGCCTGTGGTGACGGTCTTCGTGACCAAAGTCTGATTGGCGATGTCAGGAGGGCGGTATAGCGTGCCGCCCACTGATTTCAGGAGGACACAATGCTCGGACGCGTCAATCATATCGCCATCGCCGTTCCGGATCTTGAAGCCGCCACATCCACCTATCGGGATATGCTGGGCGCCAAGGTGTCCAAGCCGCAGGTCCTTGCGGAGCACGGGGTGACCGTTGTCTTCGTTGAACTACCCAACACCAAGATCGAGCTGCTGGAGCCGCTGGGTGACACGTCTCCCATTCTCGCTTTTCTCGACAAGAACCCATCCGGCGGCATGCATCATGTCTGCTACGAGGTCGACGATATTATTGCTGCGCGCGACCGGTTGAAGCAGGCGGGCGCCCGCGTACTGGGAGATGGTGAACCGAAAACCGGCGCTCATGGAAAGCCCGTTCTGTTCCTGCATCCCAAGGACTTCTTCGGTACGCTCATCGAACTCGAACAGGTGTGACAATTTGGGCAAGGATCGCGTTTGTGATCGTGCCCGCCAAGTTCTATAACGCGGCAACAAGCAGCAGGGGTCGCATATGCTTATCTTTCTTCAGCACTTCGCCGTCTACTTCATCATCTGGTGGATTACGCTCTTTGCCGTGCTGCCGATCGGCCTTCGCACGCAGTATGAGAATGATGATGTTGTCCCAGGAACGGTGGAGAGTGCGCCTGCGCGCTTTCGCGGTTTACGCGTTGTATTGATGACAACAGTCATCGCCGGGGTCATTCACGGCGGCTGGTATCTGCTGACGAATTATACAGGCCTCAGCATGGATAATCTTCCGCGTATAATGCCGGAATTCAAGTAAGTTCAGGGCAGGCGACAAGCCAAAAAAAAACAAGGCCGTGAGGCCTTGTTCTAAATTATCGCGTGATCTTCAACCATTTAAGGGGCTGCGAGCAAAGCGCGCCTAAGATCTGATCCTCCCAAGACTTGACCGCGAAAATCGACAAGAATTTAAGCTCCTTGCCTCTTTTGTGTGCTCAAGCTAGCCTAAACCTCAGGCCATGTCACCCTGTTTTTTGTAAAATTACTACAGTTCAAAGAAAAAATAGAGCTGTTCAGAGTGTCGTTGCCTTACTTAGCGGTATGCTGTGAGCAACTGCTCGCCAATGGAGAATATGTCGCAGTTTTTGCAGCGTCGCCAAGCGCTCAGCGCGGGTTTTCTTCCGCGTCGGAAACCGCTATGAACGCAGCCGAATAGAACCCTTGTCACGGCTGATTCCGCATCCGTAGCGGCTGAGCCCATTTGATGGAATACGTTATGCGTCTGTCGCGCTACTTTCTGCCTATCCTGAAGGAAAACCCCAAGGAAGCCGAGATCGTCTCTCACCGCCTGATGCTGCGCACCGGTATGGTTCGCCAGCAGAGCCAAGGCATCTACTCCTGGTTGCCACTGGGCAAGAAGGTGCTGGACAAGGTGAATGCAATCATTCGCGAAGAGCAGAACCGCGCGGGCGCCATCGAAATTCTGATGCCAACGTTGCAGTCCGCCGAGCTTTGGCAGGAAAGCGGTCGATACGAGGCTTATGGCAAGGAGATGCTGCGCATCACCGACCGTCAGGACCGGCCCATGCTGTACGGACCCACCAATGAGGAAATGGTCACCGACATTTTCCGCTCCTATGTGAAGTCCTACAAGAACCTGCCCTTGAACCTTTATCACATCCAGCTGAAATTCCGTGACGAGATCCGTCCGCGCTTCGGCACCATGCGCTCGCGTGAGTTCATGATGAAGGACGCCTATTCCTTCGATATGACCACGGAAGATGCGGTACACTCTTATAACAAGATGTTTGCCGCCTACCTGCGCACCTTCGACCGGTTGGGTCTGCGCGCCATTCCAATGCAGGCCGATACGGGTCCCATCGGTGGGAATCACAGCCATGAATTCATCATTCTGGCCGAGACCGGAGAGTCGGAAGTCTTCTCGCACCGGGATTTCGTCAATTTCGACATTCCGCCAGCCGACGTCGATTTCGATGATGTTGCCGGCATGCAGGCGATCTTCGACAAGTGGACGTCCGTCTATGCGGCCACGTCGGAAATGCACGATGAGGCAGCCTTCGCGGCCGTTCCCGAAGCAGATCGTCTGTCGGCTCGCGGTATCGAGGTTGGACACATCTTCTATTTCGGCACCAAGTATTCCGAGCCGATGGGCGCCAAGGTGCAGGGACCGGACGGCAAGGAACATCTTGTCCACATGGGATCCTATGGCATTGGACCGACACGCCTTGTTCCCGCCATCATTGAAGCCTCGCATGACGACAACGGAATCATCTGGCCGGAATCGGTCGCGCCCTTTGATTGCGTCGTGATCAACATGAAGACGGGCGACGAAGCGTGTGATGCGGCTTGCGAAAAGATCTATGCGGAACTGATGAAGGCCGGCAAGGACGTCCTTTACGACGACACCACCGGTGGTGCTGGTGCAAAGTTTGCGACAGCCGACCTCATTGGCGTCCCGATGCAGATCATTGCTGGTCCGCGCTCGGTTGCCAATGGCGAAGTCGAACTCAAGGTGCGCAAGACCGGCGCCCGCGAGACCATGACAATCGAGGCCGCGATCAACCGCCTTCTGGCCTGATCGAATTATTGGAGGCGACATGACCAGCGCAGCCGCCGACACTCCGGCTGGCCAGAACGGTGAAAAAACCGGCTCGGCCAAGCCTTTTTCCGCATTCGAACGCATGGTGGCATGGCGCTACCTGCATGCCCGACGCAAGGAAGCTTTCATCTCGGTGATCGCAGGCTTTTCCTTTGTCGGCATCATGCTGGGTGTGGCAACGCTCATCATCGTTATGGCGGTGATGAACGGTTTCCGCACGGAGCTGATTTCGCGCATTCTGGGCATCAACGGTCATATGATCGTTCAGGCCGTTGATACGCCTCTGAGCGACTTCGCCGATCTGGCGAAGAAGTTCGAGGGCGTCGAAGGCGTGACCATGGCCATTCCTTTGGTCGAGGGGCAGACCCTGGCCTCAGGCCGGTTGGGTGCGGGCACCGGCGCTCTGGTGCGTGGCATCCGTGCCGAAGACCTTCTCAAGCTGAAAACGGTATCGGGCAATATCCGCTCCGGCGATATGGTCGGCTTTACCAGCGGGCAGGGCATTTTGATCGGCTCGCGCATGGCCGCGGATCTGGGTGTGTCTGCCGGCGATACGGTGACGCTTGTGTCTCCCGAAGGCGATGTAACGCCCATGGGCGTAAACCCGCGCGTGAAAGCCTATACGGTATCCGGCATCTTCGAGATTGGCATGTCGGAATATGACAGCTCCATCATCTACATGCCGCTTGAAGAAGCGCAGCTCTACTTCAACGCCGAAGGCATCGTGCAGTCGATCGAGCTGTTCGTTTCCGATCCAGACAAGATCGACGAGATCCGTCCCAAGGTGGAGGCGGCCGCCGGTCGCCAGCTCTACATCACCGACTGGCGTCAGCGGAACCAGACCTTCTTCTCTGCCCTTCAGGTGGAGCGCAATGTGATGTTCATGATCCTGACGCTCATCGTTCTGGTGGCGGCACTCAACATCATTTCCGGCCTCATCATGCTGGTGAAGGACAAATCGAGCGATATCGGGATCTTGCGGACCATGGGCGCCAGTTCCGGCGCCGTCATGCGCATTTTCTTCATGACCGGGGCGGCCATCGGAACGGCGGGCACCATTGCCGGTGTCGCTCTTGGCGTTGTGGTCTGTCTCAACATCGAGTCGATCCGCCAGTTCTTCTCCTGGGTCTCCGGTACGATCCTGTTCGATCCGGAACTCTACTTCCTGAGCCAGCTGCCGGCGGATATGAATCTCGGCGAGACCGTGACCGTCGTCATCATGGCGCTCACATTGTCCTTCCTGGCGACGATCTTTCCCGCCTGGCGGGCATCGCGCCTCGATCCCGTCCAGGCGCTCCGATACGAATGAGGACACCTCAAGCCATGTCATCCAAGACCGTCCTCCAGCTCTCAGGGATCAAGCAGGACTATGGTCAGGGCGAGACCGTCCTGACGATCCTGAAAAATGCCAATTTCAGCCTCATGGCAGGCGAAACCGTCGCTTTGGTCGCCCCCTCGGGCACCGGCAAGTCGACGCTTCTGCACATTGCCGGGCTGCTCGAGCATCCGACCGATGGCGAAGTGACGCTGGGCGGTGAGGCCTGCAATGGTCTTGGCGATGATCAACGCACCCGGATGCGGCGCAATGGCATTGGCTTCGTCTATCAGTTCCACCATTTGCTGCCCGAGTTTACGGCCCTCGAGAATATCATGATGCCGCAGCTGATCGCCGGCCTGACAATGGCCGAGGCGCGGGAGCGGGCAAGCCAGCTTCTCGATTACATGCGCATCAGCCACCGTGGCCAGCATCGCCCGGCGGAACTGTCGGGTGGTGAACAGCAGCGTGTCGCCATTGCCCGCGCCGTTGCCAATGCACCGCTGGTGCTGCTGGCCGACGAACCGACCGGCAACCTCGATCCGGAAACCGCTTCTTATGTGTTTTCCGCCTTGGAGGCACTGGTGCGGCAGTCGGGACTTGCAGCTCTCATTGCGACCCATAACCACGACCTGGCGCGGCGTATGGATCGCTGTGTGACCATCATTGATGGCAAGGTTGTCGATTATGATCCGGGTGCTCGTCCCGTCATTTAACCCCGCAGATTTTGATGCCGCGCTCGTCGCTCCAGTCTTTCAGGGAAACCGTGCTTGGCGCGGTGTTCTGGGATGTGCCGTTTAAGACATACTTCCCGCTCAGCACATTGTAGTCGCACGACCCGTTGCTGTCGGGATTGTCGATATCCAGCGTGTCGTTCCAGTTATAGGTAAAGCCGGCAACGATAAACTGGCTGTCACGCCAGGCGATGGTGACCGTCTGCGTCCAGCGGTTCCGCCCGATGCCCGAATTTTGCGTCGTCACCGCCAGGGAACCATTGTCCAGCGCTTTGAGCTCAGGGTCGCGTCCAAACATGCCGTCGAGACTGGTGTTGCCCCACAGCGAATAGGCACCCTCGCTGACGGGCCGCAACAGGTTGTGGGTCTTGTCTGCAAGGTACAGATAGAGAAGGGCTTCGTCACTGTCCGCGTCCTCTGGAGCGACCAGCAGGGCAAGGTCGCTTCGGCCATCCTTGTTCCAGTCGCCGGTCACGCCGGAGACGACCCGTCCAGTTGGAAAATCACCAGCACCTGCCGAGACAGCCGGAAGCAATGCAATCACGGCAGCGGTCATCATTCGTTTCATCGTCTCTCACAATTCTCAATGGCAATTCATCTGGCGGTGTTCTCGCATACAGGCATGCTGAACAAAATGGCGAAAAAGTGATTGACGAAAGAACGAAAAGAGAACATAGTGAAAACATAACAAGTAAGGAGTGAGCCATGACCGAGGTAATTCGTGACGTTGCAGCATTCGCTTCCATCGCGGTTTTCATCGCAAGTTTTTCATTGATCGTGATGGCCCTGTAAGGCCTTTAGAGCGGGATAGCTTTTTGTCCCGGCCGTTTGCATCTGGACTTGAGACCTCAGCCGGTCGAAAATAGCCGCCGATTCCTCGTGAGAGAAAGCGGTGCGTTTATGAGTGGTGCGGTTGTGGCTAAGGGTTCGGACGGGGCAGGCGAAACATCGCCGGGTTTCGTGCATCTGAGGGTCCATTCGGCCTATTCGCTGCTCGAAGGTGCTTTGCCTCTCAAGAAGATCCTCGCGAAGGCGGCAAGCGACAGCCAGCCAGCCATCGCGGTGACCGATACCAATAATCTGTTCGTCGCGCTGGAGTTTTCGCAAAAGGCGCTGGGCGAGGGGCTGCAGCCGATCATCGGATGCCAGCTCGCCATCGACATGGAAGATGCGGGCGATGACAAGCGTGGACATCAGTCCATGCAGAAGTTCCCGGCCATCGTTCTGTTGTCGTCGACACCGGCCGGCTATGAGCGTCTGGTCGATCTGGTGAGCCGTGCCTATCTCGACGGTGAAAGCGGACAACTGGTTCACATCAAGGCGTCCTGGCTCGAAGAGATCGGCACGGAAGGTCTGATTGCGCTCACCGGTGCCACGACAGGTCCGGTCGATATTGCGCTGCGCGAAGGGCACAAGGCTCAGGCCGAAGCCCGCCTTGAGACGCTGAAAGGCTTTTTCGGCGACAGGCTCTATATCGAATTGCAAAGGCAGGTTGGCTATAGCCGCCCGCACGAGCAAAAGATGATCGATCTGGCTTACGAGCATGACGTGCCGCTGGTTGCCACCAACGAGGCCTTCTTCCCGACCAAGGATGACTATGAGGCCCATGACGCTCTTATGGCAGTGGCCCATAATGCTATCGTCTCCGATGACAGCCGTTTTCGCCTGACACCCGATCACTATCTCAAAAGCCGCGCAGAAATGCGCAAGCTGTTTGCAGACCTGCCGGAAGCGCTCGACAACACGGTCGAGATCGCCCGTCGTTGTTCCTTCATTCTCGACACGCGCAAGCCCATCCTGCCACGCTTTACCGGCGCCAGCGAAGACCCCGATGAGGCCGATCGCGCCGAGGGCGCGGAGCTTCGCCGTCAGGCGGTCGAAGGGCTTGAAAACCGGCTGGCGGCCCTTGGAATGGCACCGGGCTACGACGAAACCCAATATCGCGAGCGCCTCGATTTCGAACTCTCCATTATCGAGCGTATGAAATTCCCGGGCTACTTCCTGATCGTTGCCGACTTCATCAAATGGGCCAAGAGCCAGGATATTCCGGTTGGCCCCGGACGTGGTTCGGGTGCGGGCTCGCTGGTTGCCTATGCCCTGACCATTACCGATGTCGATCCGCTGCGCTTCTCACTGCTGTTTGAACGCTTCCTCAATCCGGAACGCGTATCGATGCCCGACTTCGATATCGACTTCTGCCAGGATCGCCGCGAAGAGGTGATCCGTTATGTACAGAAGAAATACGGTCGCGAGCAGGTGGCGCAGATCATCACCTTCGGATCGCTGCAGGCGCGCGCAGCGCTGCGTGACGTCGGTCGTGTTCTGGAAATGCCCTATGGCCAGGTCGACAAGATCTGCAAGCTGGTGCCGAACAACCCGGCCAGCCCGACTCCTCTCTCCAAGGCGATCGAGGAGGAGCCCAAGCTGCAGGAGGCTGCTGACGAGGAGCCTGTTGTCGCCCGGCTTCTGGACATCGCCCAGAAGATCGAAGGCCTCTATCGTCACGCCTCGACCCATGCTGCCGGTATCGTCATCGGTGACCGCCCGCTGTCGAAGCTGGTGCCGATGTATCGCGATCCGCGCTCGGATATGCCGGTCACCCAGTTCAATATGAAATGGGTCGAACAGGCCGGTCTGGTCAAGTTCGACTTTCTCGGTCTGAAAACGCTGACGGTTCTGAAGACTGCGGTTGATTTCGTGCGCCGCACCAAGGGTGTCGAAGTCGATCTTGCGGCCATCCCGCTGGACGACAAGAAGACCTATGACATGCTCTCGCGCGGCGAGACTGTGGGCGTGTTCCAGGTGGAAAGTGCCGGCATGCGCAAGGCCCTGATCGGCATGCGTCCCGACTGCATCGAGGACATCATCGCGCTGGTGGCGCTCTACCGCCCGGGCCCGATGGAGAATATCCCGGTCTACAATGCCCGCAAGCACGGCGAAGAAGAAATCGAATCGGTTCATCCGACCATCGATTATCTGCTCAAGGAAACGCAGGGCGTTATCGTCTACCAGGAGCAGGTGATGCAGATCGCTCAGGTGCTCTCCGGCTATTCGCTCGGAGAAGCCGACCTTCTGCGTCGCGCCATGGGTAAAAAGATCAAGGAGGAGATGGACAAGCAACGCGCTCGTTTCGTCGACGGTGCGGTGAAAAACGGCGTCCTCAAACCGCAGGCCGACCTCATTTTCGATCTGCTGGCCAAGTTCGCCAATTACGGCTTCAACAAGTCGCACGCCGCTGCCTACGCTATCGTCTCCTACCAGACCGCCTATATGAAGGCGCATTATCCGGTCGAGTTCCTCGCATCGTCGATGACCTATGAAATGTCGAACACCGACAAGATCAACGATTTCCGCCAGGATGCGGGCCGGATTGGCATCAAGGTCGTGCCGCCATCGGTGCAGACCTCCTTCCGCAAGTTCGAGCCGGGCGACAACAGCATTTTCTATTCGCTGGCGGCGCTTAAAGGCGTGGGCGAGGCCTGCGTGGATCATATCGTCGAGGTGCGCGGCGACACGCCATTTGCCTCGATCGAGGATTTCTGCCTGCGCATCGATCCCAAGCAGATCAACCGTCGGGTGTTCGAAAGCCTGATTGCGGCCGGCGCCTTCGATTGTTTCGGTGTGGATCGGGCGCAGCTGGTCGCGTCGCTTGACCGCATTATCGGTTACGCCCAGCGTGCGCAGGAAAACAAGGTCAGCGGACAGTCCGACATGTTCGGATCCGGTGGCGCCAGCGGACCGGAAAAGATCGCACTTCCGGCCTTCTCACCCTGGACACCGTCAGACAAGCTGATGCGTGAGTTCCAGGTGCTGGGCTTCTATCTGTCCGCCCACCCCCTGGATGCCTACAAGTCGCTTCTGGAAAAGCTGCGCGTCCAGACCTTCGGCGAATTTTCCGGTGCCGTGAAGCAGGGCGCCGTCGCCGGCCGTCTGGCGGGCACAGTGATCAGCAAGCAGGAACGCAAGACCCGCACCGGCAACAAGATGGGCATCGTGGTTTTCTCAGACCCGTCCGGTCAGTTCGAAGCCGTGCTCTTTTCCGAAGGGCTGAACCAGTTCCGCGACCTTTTGGAAACCGGCAAGTCACTGGTCATCACCGTGCAGGCCGATGAGCGGCCGGAAGGCATTGGACTTAGAATCCAGACGGCGCAATCGCTGGAAGAAAAATCGGTTCAGATGCAAAAGGCACTGCGTGTCTTCGTGCGCGATTCCGGACCGTTGAAATCCGTCGCAACCCACCTCAATGCCAAAGGCGACGGTCTCGTTTCCTTTGTGGTGATCAAGGAGGAGGGCGTACGCGAGATCGAGGTCGAACTGACGGACAAGTTCCGCCTGTCACCGGAAATCGCCGCCGCCTTGCGCTCTGTGCCGGGCGTGGTCGATGTGGAACTGGTATAACCGGCCGGAAGCCTCGCTTATCCCTGCGGATTGCGGTGGGTTATGGTGATGAAGTCCGTGCCCTGACCGGTTTCCGGGCCAATGCCGGTATCGTTGATCGTCAGCGAGCTGCCCTCGTCGAGCAGAAGTGCGATTTTGTGGCGGATATTGTCGGGAATGGCGATCCGGTCGAGTGCTGCGGCCATGCTGTCTGAGGCCTGATCATCGGTAATGCCCAGACGCTTGCGCGTGGCAGAACTGATGTAGTCCTCAAGCGTCACCCCGTGCCACTCGGCCTTGCCGGAAAAGCGGTTGACGGCGGTTGCCTCGGCGAAATGTGTACCGAGTGCCTTCTCGGGATGGTCGATCGTGATCGGCGCCTCGAAGACCGGCTTGAATTTCTGCCGGACCATGATCTGGCCAAGGGGCGGCTCACCACGCCCGCCGGCATGGTAGAGCGTCCGCATGAACTCGGCGGTCATGATCTCGCCCTTGGTCGGCAGGCCTTTCCAGCGCTTGAAGCCGTTGATGGCGCTGATTGTCATCGGACCGATATGACCGTCTGGTTGACCCGCATCGAAACCGAGATCGGTCAGAATTTCTTGCGCGTCAAACACCATCTCGCGCACACCGCGACGGGTAATGAGAATACGAAGCGGCGGCAGTTTCTCAAGGGTTACACTGGTGCTCGCACCGACCTTTGGCAGAACTTCCGCAACGGCCACTTCGACCGGGATCTCGCTTCCATCGAAATTGGTCGGCCGCAACTGCGCGTCGGACAGGAGCATGCTGTTGTCGACGGGAAGCTCCGGCGTAAAAAGTGTGCGGCTGGAGATCAGCTGAGGCGCGACAGGCGCATCGGTAATGATCACATGCGCGCCACGCTCGGTCATCTGAAACAATGAGCGCGCAAAGGCGCCGGGCAAACGCACGCAGCCATGCGAGGCCGGATAGCTGGGCACGCTGTTGGATTCATGTAGCGCGACACCAGACCATGTAATGCGCTGCATCCATGGCATTGGCGCGTTCGAATAGAGGTTCGACTCGTGATATTTGCGTTTCTCGAGGATTGAAAAAACGCCTGAAGGAGTCGTGTGCCCGGATTTTCCGGTCGAAACCTTCGAGGTCGCGACGATCTGTCCGCCGTCGTAAACGGTCAGGCTCTGTTGGTTCTTGGAGACGAAAATCTGCAGCGTGCCGCCATCTGCGGCAAGCGTTGCGGAGGAAAACGCGGTCGACGCCAGAAGACCGATGCCCAGATAAATTGACTTGAACACGAAACACAACCTCTACGCAAAACAACTCCTCTCGAATATAAGAGGAAGTTTAAGAAAGTTTTGAAGGACTGCCTCGCTCACATTTTTGTGTCAGGAAAAATCAATAGAAGCCGCTATTGGCCAGTTCGGGATGAGCGGCCAACAGCTTAACGATCCTGCCGCTTGGGATGGAATGTATAGCCGGTTTCAACGCTGCCCTTGCCGAATTTGTCGCGCAGCTTATCCATGGCAGCTTCCGCAGCAGCCCGGCGCCCGGCCTGCTGGTCGACCAGATCGCCGGGGTCTGCGGTGGCAGCGTCGCAAAGGTCACTGACACCGATCCCGATCAGCCGGTACTTCGTGCCATCCGTTTCTTTTTCCAGAAGAGATATGCCGGTCCTGAAAATGCGGTCGGCAAGCTGGGTCGGATCGTCGAGACGCCTGTTGCGGGTCCGGCCTTTGAAATCGGCAGTCTTGAGCTTCAGCACCACTGTCTGCCCGGCAATGGCGCTTTTCTTCAAGCGCCAGGCGACTTTCTCCGAAAGCGAGCGCAGATGCGTCACCAGTTGCTCATGATTGGAGATGTCGTCGAAGAAAGTCGTTTCGGCCGAAACGCTCTTTGCCGCCTCGTTCAAATGCACATCGCGCTCGTCAATGCCACGTGACAGTCTAAATAGGCGCTGCCCCATGGAGCCGTAGCGGCGCATCAGGTCGCCTTCTTCCATGGTCTGCAACTGGCTGATCATCGTGATGCCATCGCGCTCCAGCGTGCCGGCAAGGGCTTTGCCAACGCCCCATATGGTTGTCACGGGTCTGGATGCCAGGAACTCGAGCGCCTCCGTGCGTCCGATAACGGAAAACCCGCGGGGCTTTTGCAGATCCGACGCCACCTTGGCCAGAAATTTGCAATAGGAGAGGCCGACGGAGACGGTGATCCCAACCTCCTGTTCGACCCGTCGGGCGAATTTCGCCAGCACCCGGGCGGCAGGGTCGTGATGCAGCTTTTCCGTGCCCTTGAGTTCCAGAAAGGCCTCGTCGATGGAGATCGGCTGCACCATCGGTGTCAGTTCCTGCATCATCTGCCGCACCTCGCGGCCAACGCGGGCATATTTTTCCATATCGGGTTTGATAACGACGGCATCAGGGCATGCATCCAATGCCTTGAACATAGGCATGGCCGAGCGCACACCATGAACGCGGGCGATATAACAGGCCGTCGAGACAACGCCTCTTTTGCCCCCACCAATGATCACCGGCTTGTCTGCAAGCTCGGGATTGTCGCGCTTTTCAACAGAGGCATAAAAGGCGTCGCAATCGATATGGGCGAGTGTCAGATCGTAGAGTTCTGAATGGTAGACAAGCCGCGGGCTGCCACAGGACGCGCACCGACGGCGGCCTTCAGGTTGACCCTTAAGGCAGTCACGGCAAAAGCCCGGAGATGGTTGATCGTCAGCGGCCATGATGAGAACAAAAGTTGAACATTCGATGTTTATGCGCTAGCGTTCCGCAATGCAAGCGGAGCAAGACATGATGCCTCAAAATTTCACTGACCGTCCACTGTCACCTGATCTGTCGCAGGACGTCGCGGTTGCCATGGGGCGGCAGGGGGGCTGTTACGGTTGCTGGTATGCCTGTTTCTGCCTGGCGCCACCCGAATGACAGGCAGGGAGCGCTGACGGGTGCAAGCCCGACATGCGCGCGCGTGGGAGTGCTGGCGCACCGCCGGGCGTGCGCGGATGGCCAGCCGACAGAGGGCCTACATCATCGGACCGGAAAGCTTGTGCCATGCCTCTGCTACCGTTTCAGGCTTGGTGCCTGTCGCCTCGCAAAAGCTCATCAGGCTGGGTTCATGGGCCATCATGAAATCCAGAAGTCCCGCCAGAAAGCCCGGATCTGTCGCCGCAGTGCGGATCTGGTCGGCCTGCACACCGGAAAGCGCAAGAAAACGCGAGAGCATATCGGGTTCATTTGCCAGCCAGGCAAGGATTGTGACCGCCGTTTCTTGCGGATCGGTCGTCGAGAGCTGTTCGCGCATAAGTTTTTCCATGATTTTCGCGAGGTTACCGTTTTCTCAACCAAATGAGAGTAGTTTAGCTTGTGAACAGATTTGAGCCGACCCGTGTGCCAAAGGTATGCGGGGCGCTGGGGGACGGAGCAAAAGGACTGGTAATGCCCAAGAAGGTCATGATTGTAGAAGACAACGAGCTCAATATGAAGCTCTTTCGCGATCTGATCGAGTCCTGTGGCTATTCCACGATTCAGACGCGAAACGGCATGGAAGCCCTCGATCTGGCGCGGAAATATCATCCGGACCTGATCCTCATGGATATACAATTGCCGGAAGTCTCGGGCCTGGAAGTGACGAAGTGGTTGAAGGACGATCCGGAGCTGCACGTAATTCCGGTAATCGCCGTGACGGCCTTCGCCATGAAGGGGGACGAGGAGCGCATTCGTCAGGGCGGTTGCGAAGCCTATGTTTCAAAGCCAATTTCGGTGCCCAAGTTCATAGAAACCATCAAGACCTATCTTGGTGATGCGTAACAAGACGGAAGATCAACCATGACAGCACGCATTTTGGTGGTTGACGATATACCGGCAAACGTCAAATTGCTCGAAGTTCGGCTGATTGCCGAATATTTCGATGTGCTGACGGCTGACAACGGTCCTCGGGCACTTGAGATCTGCAGCCAGACGCAAGTCGATGTCATTTTGCTCGATATCATGATGCCTGAGATGGATGGCTTTGAGGTCTGCGAGCGTCTGAAGGCCGACCCCCGCACCGCCCATATTCCCGTCGTCATGGTCACCGCGCTCGATCAACCCTCCGACCGGGTTCGTGGACTGAAGGCGGGCGCCGACGATTTCCTGACCAAGCCCGTCAATGATCTCCAGCTGATCTCTCGTGTTAAAAGCCTGGTGCGACTGAAGACGCTGAGCGACGAGTTGCGCATTCGCGCCGAGACTGCGCGCAATATAGGTATGGAAGATCTTCTGCGTGTGACGGACGGAAAGCTCGAGGAAGCGGGGCAGGTTCTGCTGGTCGACAGCCGCGGCAGCTCGCAGGAACGGATCATCAAGGCGTTGAAGCCCGTGGCCGAGATCATGGCCATGTCCGATCCGCAGGCAGCCGTCTTCGAAGCCACGGAAAATTCGTTCGACCTGGTCATCGTCAACGCCAACTTCGACGATTACGATCCGCTGCGTCTATGCTCCCAATTGCGTTCCGTGGACCGCACGCGCTTTATTCCGATCCTCCTCATCGTCGATCAGGGTGCGGATCAAATCGTGGTGCGCGCACTCGATCTGGGCGTCAATGACTATATACAGCGCCCGCTCGATCCCAATGAACTCGTGGCACGCGTCCTCACCCAGATCCGCCGCAAGCGTTTCAATGATCGTCTGCGCGAAAGCGTCCAGCACACGATCGAGCTGGCCGTCACGGACGGTCTCACAGGACTTAACAACCGTCGCTATCTCGACAATCACCTGAAGACGCTGTTTGCACGTTCAAAGGTGAGGGGGCGTCCGCTCTCCGTGTGCATCGCCGATATCGACCGCTTCAAGCAGGTCAACGATACCTACGGCCATGACGCGGGCGATGAGGTGCTGCGAGAGTTTGCAGCACGTATCCGTTCAACCGTGCGCGGTGCGGATCTGGCCTGCCGGTTTGGTGGGGAGGAGTTTGTGCTCGTCATGCCCGATACGCCCGCAGACACCGCCGCTTCTGTGGCCGAACGACTGCGTGCAATTATCGAGTCCAAGCCGTTCACGATACGCGGCGTCGATGTCAGCCTGGATATAACGGCATCTATGGGCATTGCGACAGTGGTCGACGGCGTGGTGACGCCCGAGCAATTGCTCAAACAGGCTGACCGTGCGCTCTACGAAGCCAAGAATGCCGGCAGAAATCGGGTGGTCGCGGCCGTCGCAGCCTGACGACAAGCGATGCCCGTGATGGGTGTGCCGAATCGCAACACCTCTCCAGAGATTGCCGAGACAGGCAAATTCTCAATTGCGCTTGTGCCGGTTGTGGATAAAAATGTCGTCAGAGAGTGCAGTGGCGTCGGTTGCGTTGAGGCGAGTGTATCGTCACAAGAGTTTTCGGTTTTACGAATTCATTCGGCATTCGCATTGATATTTTTTCGGTCTTCTTTGCACAATTGCATTGTTTTGACAGTTAAAATGGAGGTGCGGTGCAATTTTTCTGTGCCTTTATATCTTAGTTTGTACGAAAATAGAAAAATTACTACGTTTTCGTCTTGGTTCAATTTTCGTTAGCGAAGATTATGCCGGTTCTTCATTCTAAGGTAAATTTGATTGTCCTGAAACTATACTTATGTATCTCTCGTGAATATCGATTCAAGCAGAGAGTCTTAACTGGCCGAATTTAACCATATGTTGTGACAAAATGGGGCGCGGTTAAGAAATAGTTGATTTTTCTTCCAACTTGCGCGAAGTTCGAGACACGGACATCGGGTCCACAAGGACATTCGAACACCCCATGATGCTCAGGTCCGCCGCATCTCCTGGGTCGTGGGGTCGGTCGGTTAGCGTGCTTGTTACAGTCGGTTCCTCGTGCCGCCTTAGTATGCTGACCGACCCCCTATTGTAAGAAGCACCGTATCATCGTGATGATACGGTGCTTTTTTATTGGCCGCTCGGTGAGGGGGGGGGCGCGCGCGGCCGAAGCCGGAATAGAGAAGGGGCGCCTCGTGACTAGCGCGGGCGCCCCTTGAACCTGTCTTGCAACTCCAAAGCGGAATTACTTGATCTTGGTTTCCTTGAACTCAACGTGCTTCCGTGCGACCGGATCATACTTGGTCTTGGTCATCTTGTCGGTCATCGTACGGCTGTTCTTCGTGGTAACGTAGAAGAAGCCGGTGTCGGCCGTCGACAGAAGCTTGATCTTGATTGTTGTAGCCTTAGCCATGGTCGTCCTGCCTTTAAGAAAAATGAAGCCACGGACAACCGTATGGGTCCAAGGCTAATTCTGGCGCGAAACTACAAATCGGCCCCGAAAAGTCAAGTCTGTTTCGGTCTAAAAAGCAATCTTCCGATGGAAAGCGCCACATAAAGCGCGAAGAAGCCCGCAATTGCCCATGCAAAACCGTGCATTCCGGAGATATCCATCGCAGCACCGATCGCCTGTGGACCGGCAACAGTCCCGACAGCATAGCAGAAGATAAAGGCGGCATTGGCGGCTGCAAGGTCAGACCCCTTGAGTCGCGAGCCGAGATGGCTAAGGCCGATCGTATAGAGACCGGACACGCAGCCACCGAAGAACAGCAACAATACCCCGAGCGTGATCCAATTGGATGCGAACCAGGGCAGCATCAGTGCCCCTATCAGGCCCATCAGCGCCATGACGAAAAGCAACAGGCGCCTATCCTTCAGCCTGTCGGAAAGCATGCCAAGCGGGATCTGGAAAGCCATATTGCCGATACCCATTGCGGTCAGCAATAAAGCCCCTTGGGCCTCGGAAAAACCGAGGCGGGTGGCATAGATCGGAAACAGTGACAGACCGCCAGCTTCGACAGCGCCAAAGACGAAAACGGCGGCAGTGGCGGTCGGAACGAGGAACACATAGCGCAGGAAGTGATTTTGCGGCTTTCCCTCCAGGACCGGACTTTCGCCGCGGGCGATGAAGATAGGGATTGCCGCAAGAAGGATGACACCGGCCCCCACGGCGAAGGGAAGAACCCCATCGGATCCGAGTACGGAAAAGAGCAGGGGACCTGATGCGAATCCGACGGACAGGACAGTGGCGTAAATGCCCAGCACCAGGCCACGACGGGATGGCGGGGCAGCGGCATTGATCCAGAACTCGGACAGGATGAACAGCGTCGTGGTGGCACCGTGGAACACCAGCCGTAGCGGAAACCACATCCAGAACTGTTCGGCATAGAAGAAGCCGAGGGCGCTGATGGCTGACAGAAGAACCGCCCACAGCATTGTGCGCGCGACACCGAAGTCATGGGCAAGCTTGGTGGTGATAGGGGCTGCAATCATGGCAGCAACACCCGCCATCGCCGAATTGAGCCCTATCAGCGTCGACGGTATTCCGCGCTTTTCCAGAATGATGGACAGCAGCGGAAGGCCAAGCCCCATGGCAATGCCAACGGCGGTAATGGCTGCGATTGCGGCGATCAGTGACGGCCAGTGGATGGTCTCCGGGTAACCGTGAGCACCGAGACCCTTATCGGACATGGTTTGAACCCTCAGATGCCACTGCGCAGGAACTGGCCCCGCCGTGCGTAATAGTATGGACATTCCAGATCGAAGGGCAGGGACGGTTGCGCTGTCATCTGTGCTTGCACGTCTTCCAGGATTGTTTGCGTAATCGGCGGAATGTTCAGCGTTGAATTGCTGCCAATGTCAAGCCATTGCAGATCATGAAGTTCTTCCGAATTGCGCATGCAATCCAGTCGAAGCGCGGTTTCGTCGGTAAAAGTGCAAAAGAAGCGGGTATCGAAACGACGGACATTCCCGGGCGGTGTCACGGCGCGAGCGACATATCGCAGAGACGATAGATCGGCCACCAGCCGCTCAACGGTGCCCCGTACCTCCAGTTGGCCGAGCACAAGTCCAGTCTCTTCATGCAACTCGCGGATGGCAGCAAGCGCCAGCGCGCGGCCGCGACGCACCGCAGCTTCATCCGTCTTGCCGCCGGTGAGGCGCGTCAGGACAGATGCATGAAGGTCAGAGCTATAGGGAAGCGCGTGATCGGTACGGTCACGCCGTCCACCCGGAAACACATAGAAATTGGGCATGAAAGCATGCTTGTTGCCGCGCTTGCCGACAAGAACCCGGATTGTTGTCCCGGAACGATCAAGAACCAGAATGCTTGCGGCATCCTTCGGCCGCAGGGGGGAAGGCGCCGGCCCCCCTTGCGGCTGGTTCTCGAAGGGATGCGAGGTCATGCGCCCGGAAACTCGTCCGCTTCATCAGGTGTGTCGCCAAAACCGTGCATTCGAAGTGCCCATTGCAGACCAATGACGCCACCCTTGATCGGTTGAATGATCGCCAGCGAGATCACCACTGCCAGCGGCGCCCAGATGGCAAGATGGATCCAGGGAGATGCGGGAAAAATCAGGTCGGTCATCATGTAGCCGCCCAGCAGTACATGGCCAAGAACCATGACCACCAGATAAGGCGGAAGATCGTCGGCGCGGTGGTGATACATCTCCGCCCCGCAGGATGCACAAGTGTCCACCGGTTTCAGGAAGGCTTTAAACAGGCGCCCGCTGCCGCAGGAGGGGCACGAACAAGCCATGCCCCGCATGATGGAGCGGCCCAGGGGCCGGTCGGCCTTTTTGTCTCCGCCATACCGGACCATCGACGATGCTTCGCTTGACGACATGACTTTATCCTCTCAGTGCTGAACCTCAGCGACGACCGCGTGGCGGTCGGGTGCCGGGCTGCTTGCGCATTTGTTCTCGTCCGCGCTTGGACGTTTTGTGGAATGATCGCGTCGACGTGGGCATAGCGCGTCCCTCGCTCAGCATTTCGAACCGCAACGCCCCCGCAAGCGGTATGGCCTCGACAAGCTTGACTTCCACGACATCCCCAAGCTGATAGCCAAGTCCGGTCTTTTCGCCCGAAAGTGCCTGATGCGCTTCGTCGTATATGAAGTAGTCCTTACCAAGTGTCGAGATCGGTATAAAGCCATCTGCGCCGAATTGCGGCAAGGCGACAAATAGTCCCGATTTGGTGACACCGGCAATCCGGCCTTCGAACTCGTCGCCGACGCGTGTCGACAGGTGATGCGCAACAAGGCGGTTGACCGTATCGCGTTCGGCCGCCATCGCACGGCGCTCGAAGGTGGAGATTTCAGCGGCGATATCAGCGAGTGCTGCCTCTTCGTCCGGCGAAATCCCGCCTTCGCCAAGGCCGAGCGAACCGACCAGCGCCCGATGCACGATCAGGTCCGCATAGCGGCGGATCGGCGAGGTGAAATGCGCGTACTTCATCAGGTTGAGGCCGAAATGGCCAATATTTTCGGGGCTGTAGATTGCCTGGCTCTGCGAGCGCAGCACCATCTCGTTGACCATGATCTGGTGCGGCGTATCCACCGCCTGGGCCAAAATGCCATTGAATGAATTGGCGCGCATATTGCCGCGTGACAGTGACATGCCGATCGTGCCGAGGAACTCGCGCAGGGTTTCCTGTTTCGACATCGACGGCGTGTCATGGACGCGGAAGATCAGCGGCTGGCGTTTCTTCTCCAGTGTTTCCGCAGCAGCCACGTTCGCCTGGATCATCATTTCTTCGATCAGCTTGTGCGCATCGAGGCGTTCCGGCACATGGACCCGGTCGACAGTGCCGTCTTCCTTGAGAAGGATCTTGCGCTCGGGCATGTCCAGTTCAAGCGGCTGGCGACGATCGCGCCCGCGTTTCATGATCTCGTAGGCGTTCCACAGAGGCTTGAGAATGGGCTCCAGCAATGGACCGCTCTTGTCGTCGGGATTGCCGTCGATAGCCGCTTGGGCCTGCTGGTAGGAGAGCTTGGCAGCACTCTTCATCATCACCCGATGGAAGGTATGTCCCGCCTTGCGGCCCTCCTTGGAAAAGGTCATGCGAACCGCAAGCGCTGGCCTGTCCTCGCCCTCGCGCAGTGAGCAGAGATCGTTGGAAATGCGCTCCGGCAACATCGGCACCACACGGTCGGGGAAGTACACCGAATTACCGCGCTTGAGCGCTTCGCGGTCGAGTGCCGATTTGGGGCGTATATACCAGGACACATCGGCAATCGCGACTGTCACGATCATGCCACCCGGATTATCGGGAGAGGGATCCTCTTCGGCATAAACAGCGTCGTCATGGTCTTTCGCATCGGCAGGATCGATGGTGACCAGCGGAACCTTGCGCCAATCCTCGCGCTTGGTCATCGGAGCAGGCTTGGCTGCTTCTGCTTCGTCCAGAACGGCCTGCGGGAAAATATGCGGAATGCCATGGGCATGAATGGCGATCATCGAGATCGCCTTTTCAGACGCGACCGAGCCAACCACGTTCAGCACCTTGGCGCGTTTCAGGCCAAGTCTGGAATGCGAGCGGATTGCTTCGACCTCGACCAGATCGCCATCCTTGGCGCCGTTGAGGTCCGTGCTGTCGATCACCATTTCGTCGTCGCGGCGCTCGACCGGCATGATCCGGCCATGGTCTGCGCCCGGACGTTCCTTGTAGACGCCGAGGATGGACAGGCGCGTCTTGTCGATCACCTTGATCACCCGGGCCGTATAGGCCGGGCCTGCGCGATCTTTGGAGGGAAAAATCTTGGCCAGCACCCGATCGCCCAGGCCGCCGACGGGGCTCTTGCCGTTTTTCTTGTCGGCGCTTGACTGACGGATCAGGACGGCGGGTGCGACACCCAGATCCTCGTTCCATTCCGATGGACGACCGATCAGATCGCCGTCCTTGTCGCGTGTGGTGATGTCGATCAGCGTGACAGGCGGCAGTGCGCCGGGCTTGACCAGCGACTTGCGGTCCTTTTGCACCAGGCCGTCGTCCTGCAAGGCCTTCAGCGCTTGCTTGAGCTCGACGCGCGCTTCGCCCTTCAGGCCGAAGGCCTTGGCAATCTCGCGTTTGGAGGCTCTGTCCGGAAAATCGGCAATGAACCGCAACAGCACGTCGCGAGACGGAACCTCACCGTGAATGATCTGGTCAGGCTTGGGCTGCGACGCGCCCTTTGCCGCGCGCCGCTCTTTCCTGTTGCGGGGAGCGGTCGTCATGTCGGGCTCGCGCGGATTTTTGCTCAAGTTCAGCTCTTCTTTGTCTTGCTCGCCGTTTTCGCTTTGGCGGTGCTTTTCTTCTTCAGCTTGGCATCGGCGGTGTCGTCAGCCTTTGCCTTGGCAGTTTTTGCCGGAGCCTTTTTGGCCTTGGCCGGTTTACTGCCGGATTTCCCTGCCTTTTCGACAATCAGTGCCAGCGCTTCTTCAACGGTCACGCTTTGCGGGTCCTTGCCCTTTGGCAGGGTGGCATTCACCTTGGCCCAATTGACATAAGGACCGTAACGGCCGTCGCGAACCGTGATCGGCCCACCATCGGGGTGATCGCCCAGTTCCTTCAGCGCTGCCGGCGTTCCACGCCCGCGGCCACCCTTGGACTGCTTTTCCGCCAGAACGATGACGGCGCGGTTGAGGCCGATGGTGAAGACGTCTTCAATGCTGTCCACATTGGCATAGGTGCCGTCATGGAGCACGAACGGTCCATAGCGGCCAAGACCGGCGGTGATCATCTTGCTGGTCTCCGGATGCGGTCCCACATCACGGGGCAATGCCAGAAGCTGAAGCGCCTTTTCGAAATCGATGTCTTCGGGCTTCCAGCCCTTGGGCAGCGATGAGCGCTTGGCTTCCTTGCCTTCGCCGCGCTGGACGTAAGGACCGAACCGGCCCGAACGCAATGTCACGTCCTCGTCGGTCTCCGGATCCTTGCCGAGCGCCTTGGGATCATTGCCAAGAGCCTCGGCTTCCGCACCACCTTCTGACGACAGCTGGCGGGTGAAATTGCATTCCGGATAGTTCGAGCAGCCGACAAACGCGCCGTATTTTCCAAGCTTCAGCGAAAGGTTTCCGGTGCCGCAAACCTGGCAGATGCGCGGGTCGGAGCCGTCCTCGCGCTTGGGGAAGACCAGCGGTGCCAGCGCTTCGTTTAGCGCGTCCAGTACATTGGTGACCCGCAATTCCTTGGTATCTTCGATCTGGGCGAAGAAATCCGTCCAGAAGTCGCGCAAAACCTGCTTCCAGTCGAGATCGCCAGCCGAAATCCTGTCGAGCTTTTCCTCGAGATCGGCGGTGAAATCATATTCGACATACTTGGTGAAGAAGTTTTCCAGGAACGCCGTCACCAGCCGACCCTTGGCCTGCGGGACAAGCCGGCGCTTGTCGACCGTCACATATTCCCGGTCGTTCAGTGTCTTCAGTGTCGCGGCATAGGTGGAAGGACGGCCGATGCCGAGCTCTTCCATCTTCTTGATCAGCGAGGCTTCCGAGTAGCGCGGCGGTGGCTCGGTGAAGTGCTGCGAGGCATTCACTTTCTGCTTGGCCAGGCTTTCCTGTGCGTTGATCTCCGGCAGACGACCATCTTCGTCGCTGTCGTCGGACTGTTCGCCATCTTCCTTCTGGTCGGTATAGGCAGCGATAAAGCCGTCGAAACGGATGACCGAGCCGACGGCACGAAGACCGGCCTGATCGCCACCCTTCGATGCCGTGATTTCAGCTGTCGTACGCTCGATCTCGGCGGATGCCATCTGGCTGGCAATGCCGCGCTTCCAGATCAGGTCGTAAAGGCGAAGCTGGTCGGAATCCAGATACGACTTCACCTGATCCGGTGTGCGTGTGAATTCGGTCGGCCGGATCGCCTCATGCGCTTCCTGGGCATTCTTCGCCTTGGTCGAATAGATCCGGGGTGCATCGGGAACATAGCGTGCGCCGAACTGATCGGCGACTGCCAAACGGGCCGCCTCGATCGCTTCAGGTGCCATCTGCACGCCATCGGTACGCATATAGGTGATCAGGCCGACCGTTTCGCCGCCGATATCGATACCTTCATAAAGGCGCTGCGCGACCTGCATGGTGCGCGACGCCGAGAAGCCGAGGCGGGAGGAGGCAGCCTGCTGCAATGTGGAGGTCGTAAACGGAGGGCCCGGATTGCGCTTGACCGGCTTTGCCTCGATGCTGGCAACCACGTAGCTTGCACCTTCAAGCAGATCCTTGATCCGGTTGGCCTGTTCGCCATTGGCAACAGAGTTCTTCTGCATCCGCTTGCCATCGGCAGAAACGAGGCGCGCCACGAATTCGTCGCCCCGCGGCGTTTTCAAAAGTGCAGAGATATTCCAGTATTCTTCCGGGATAAAACGCTCGATCTCGGTTTCACGGTCGCAGACCAGACGCAGCGCAACAGATTGCACGCGGCCGGCTGAGCGAGCGCCCGGCAACTTGCGCCACAGAACCGGAGACAGGTTGAACCCGACGAGATAGTCGAGCGCGCGGCGCGCCAGATAGGCGTCGACCAGCGGCGTATCGATATCGCGCGGATTGGCCATGGCATCGAGCACGGCTTTCTTGGTAATGGCGTTGAACACGACGCGCTTGACCGGCTTGTCGCCAAGAACCTTCTTCTTTTTCAACAGATCGAGCACATGCCAGGAAATCGCTTCACCTTCGCGATCCGGGTCGGTTGCGAGAAACAGTCCGTCCGAGGACTTCACTGCATCGGCAATGTCCTTCATGCGTTTCTGTGACGCGCTATCCACTTCCCAGGTCATTTCGAAATCCTGGTCGGGCAGCACCGAGCCGTCTTTTGCGGGCAGATCCCGCACATGTCCAAACGAGGCGAGAACCGTGTAGCCCGATCCGAGATATTTATTGATTGTCTTGGCTTTGGCTGGTGATTCTACAACGACTACATTCATGATGTCTCTCTGAACAAGCGATCGCGACGGCTTGTTTTTGCAGGCTTGTGCCCATTTTCGCGATTCTGGTCTTCCGAAATGGACAGGGATTCGATTTCGGTCAAGGGGCTAACGTGATTTTGTGGAAGATGCAACGTGATACAACTAAAAGGAGAGTTGTGGGTAATTGCAATTTTTGATAAATGAAGTATCGTTTTTACGCTCTTCCTTTTGATGGGGCCGAAAAGCTTTAGAAAATTATTGGCGGGATCGAATTGCGATGACGAATACCACCGACATTACGGTTGATGAGGCCGCGACGAGGCAGAACATCGCATATATCCGGCAGATGCTCGCCGAGCTGCGTCTGGTGGCGCAGAATGAAGGAGCCGACATGCTCTGTTATCTTATTGAGATGGCCTATGTCGAGGCCGGTGACCTGCAATCGGGCCGCAGGTCGGTTTCATTCCGTCATCGAAATTGACACAAGCCCACCCGGATGCCGGTGCAACCGACCGGCAATGTCGAGTTCCAGAAGCACCAGATAGACGGTCGCCGCTGCAATGCCTGTATGGCGAATGATGTCGTCAATATCGACCGGAGACGGCCCGAGCGCATCGACGATGATCGTCCGTTCCCGATCCCCCGGCGGCACATCGATGGGTTTCTCCTCATCCCATGACGGCTCCTCCACCTGTTGAGTGGTGAAAAACTCGGTCCCGGAAACAGGTTTGAGCGCTTCCAGCACGTCATCGGAGGAAGTGGTAACGATAGCCCCCTCTTTCAACAGGCCGTTGGTACCCTGGCATCGCGGGTCGAGGGGAGAGCCGGGCACTGCAAAGACAAGTCGGCCAAATTCGCCGGCCAGGCGCGCCGTGATCAAAGAGCCTGACCGGCTGGCTGCTTCCACGACAACGAGGCCAAGCGCGGTGCCGGCAATCAACCTGTTTCGTCTGGGAAAATCCCTGGCCCGGGCTTCCCACCCAAACGGCATCTCGCTGATCGCCAGACCGCGGCCTTCGCAGATCTCTGCATAGAGCGGCAGGTTCTCCGGCGGATATGGTTGATCCAGCCCACCTGCCATGGCGGCGATCGTGCCCGTCTCGAGGCTCGCTTGATGCGCGGCCGCATCGATACCGCGTGCAAGGCCTGACACGACAGCATATCCCGCCCGCCCGGTGTCGCGCGCAATCATTGCTGCAAATTTCGCTCCGCTGATCGAGGCATTTCTGGAGCCGACAATGCCGACCGCCGGCAGGCTCGTCAGCGACAGATTGCCTTTGACAGCAAGGAGAGGAGGGGCCGCCTCGATCTGGCGCAGTGCCGGCGGATAATCGGGTTCGCCGATCCCCAGAAAACGGGCGCCGTATCTGTGGGCAGTCTCCAGTTCGGCTTCCGCCTCGGCTTCACTCGCCACGCGGATGGCGCGCGTCGATCCGCCACGGCGGGACAGTTCAGGCAACATGGCAATGGCTGTCTCGGCGGTGCCGAAGTGATTGATGAGGTCGCGGAAGGTGGCCGGGCCGACATTGTCGCTGCGGATGAGGCGAAGCCAGGCAATCCTCTGCCGGTCCGTCAGCGCAATTCCTGTTCGTCTCGCGCCGACTGTCTCCATCCCGTCCTTATCCCTTTTGGCCTATCTTGCCTTCCGTCCCGGCGATCAGCCGTTCAATATTGGTCTTGTGCTTCCACCAGCTGATGACGGTCATCGCCGCAGTGACCAGTGCTGCATCATGCTGACCCAAAAACCACAATGCAACCGGAATTATCACCGTTGCAACCAGAGCGGATAGCGACGAGTAGCGGCTGATGAAGGCGACCGAGAGCCAGACGACGGCAAACACCAGAACCATGAGCGGAGCAACGCCCAGCAAGGTCCCGATATAGGTGGCCACGCCCTTGCCGCCCTTGAAGCCGAGCCAGACCGGAAAGAGATGTCCGATGAAGGCGGCAAAACCGCCCAGAAGGCCGGCAAGCGGGCTTGCATCGCTTCCAAACAGATATTGGGCAAGCAGTGCAGCAGCCGTGGCCTTCAATGCATCGAGGAGAAGGGTGCCGGCTGCAAGTTTCTTGTTTCCGGTTCGAAGCACATTGGTCGCGCCAATATTGCCGGACCCGATCTTGCGCACGTCACCCAGTCCGGCCATCCGCGTGAGGATCAGGCCGAAGGGAATGGACCCAAGCAGGTAGCCCAGAACCAGTGAGCCGATAAGGGCCGTGGTCGAAAGCGTGGAATAGTCGAGGCTAGGCATGGTCTCCTCCTTGATCCGGTATCAGATCGAATGCACGCATTGCCCGGCGACATAGGTGGCAACCGCCCGACCCGAAAACCGGGCGTCCTCAAAGGGCGTGTTCTTCGACCGCGACATCAGCGTATCTTTTTCCACGATCCATGGTTCGTCCAGATCGATCAGCGTGATATCGGCCTTTGCGCCCGGCTTCAGCGTGCCGGCCTCGAGACCGAAGATTGATGCAGGGCGCGTGGACATCGCATCGATCAGGCGATTGAGCGTAACCAGTCCGCTGTGATGCAGTCTCAAAGCCGCAGACAGCATGGTCTCCAGCCCGACCGCACCATCCGCAGCATCCGCAAAGGGCAGGCGCTTGGTGTCGACATCATGCGGGTCATGGGAGGAAACGATAATGTCGATTTCGCCCTTGGACAGCGCATCCACCATCGCCATGCGGTCATCTTCGGAGCGAAGCGGTGGCGACAGCTTGAAGAAGGTCCGGTATTCGCCAATGTCGTTCTCGTTGAGCGACAGATGGTTGATCGAGATAGCGGAGGTGACATTTGCGCCGCGATTGCGTGCGATGGTCACGGCCTCGGACGCTTCCGGCACCGATATCTTGGCCGCGTGATATTTGGCCTTGGTCAGTGCCGCGATCCTCAGGTCTCGCTCCAGCGGAATGATTTCGGCTTCCTTCGGAATGCCGGAAAGGCCGAGCCAGCTTGCAAACAGCCCTTCGTTCATGACACCGCCGGAGAGATACCTGTCACGCGGCTCAAGCGAGACCACCGCATCGAATTCGCGGGCATAGGTCATTGCCCTTCGCAGCACCAGCGTATCGGACAGCGTCTGGCGTCCATTGGTAAATGCCACGGCGCCTGCACGCTGGAGAAGACCGAATTCGGTCATTTCCTTGCCGTTCAGCCCACGTGTCAGGGCCGCTGCCGGGTAAACATTGACGACGGCGGTATCACGTGCGGTCTTGCGCACGAATTCCACCAGAGCAATGTCGTCGATCACCGGATCGGTTTCCGGCATCATGATGAAGGAGGTTACACCGCCGGCGGCAGCCGCGCGGCTTGCCGACGCAATGGTTTCGCGATGCTCGGCACCGGGTTCTCCGGCATAGACGCGCGCATCGACAAGACCAGGTGTCGCCACCAGGCCGGTGCAATCGCGCATCTCGGCACCCTCAGGCATTCCCTGGTTCGACGCATCGGCACCGGCAGCGATGATGCGGCCGTCTTCGCCGCAAATAATCGTGCCGACTTCATCCATGTTGCGGGACGGGTCGATGATGCGAGCATTTTTCAGGACCAGCGGCGCTCTCATGCGTTTACTCCTTCGCTGCGCGGTCCCTGGTTCTGCGACAGAAGAAGCGTTTCCATGACGGCCATGCGAACGGCAACGCCCATCTCTACCTGTTGCTCGATCACACTTTGCGGACCGTCGGCCACATCGGACGCAATTTCCACGCCCCGGTTCATCGGGCCCGGATGCATCACGAGGGCATCTTCCTTCGCGGCTTTCAGCTTTTCGGCGTCGAGGCCGTAGAAGTGGAAATATTCGCGGACCGACGGAACGAAGGAGCCGTCCATGCGCTCACGCTGCAGACGAAGCATCATCACCACGTCAGCACCTTTGAGGCCCTCTGCCATGGAGTTGTAGACCTCGACGCTCATGTCGCGGATGCCGGTCGGCAAAAGGGTAGAAGGTGCAACCACACGAACCCGCGCACCCATCTGATTGAGAAGGATGATGTTGGAGCGGGCCACACGCGAATGCAGCACGTCACCGCAGATCGCGACCGTTATGCCGGACAGGCGACCCTTTGCGCGCCGGATCGTCAAAGCGTCGAGAAGCGCCTGGGTCGGGTGTTCATGCTGTCCGTCGCCGGCATTCACCACCGAGCAGGCTACCTTCTGGGCCAGAAGTGCGGCAGCACCGGCAGACGAATGGCGCACCACAAGCACGTCTGGATGCATGGCATTCAGCGTCATCGCAGTGTCGATCAGCGTTTCGCCTTTTTTCACCGATGAGTTGCTGACCGACATATTCATGACATCGGCGCCAAGTCTCTTGCCGGCAAGCTCGAACGAGGACTGGGTCCGGGTTGAGGCTTCGAAAAACAGATTGATTTGGGTCAGTCCGCGCAGTGTGGACGTCTTCTTCTCGCGCTGGCGACTGATCTGTACTGCAGCGTCAGCCTTGTCGAGAAGAAAGGTAATGTCCTGTTCGCTAAGACCCTTGATGCCAATGAGATGGCGATGGGGAAAGAAGACCATAGGTGGCGTCCTCTGGAGAAAGTCACGCGGTCTATAAAGAGTGAAGGGCCGTCCGGCAAGCATATGCTATGTGGATACGCGGGTATTCCCATGTTAAATGCGGCGCATAACGCATAGAAGAAGTGCATGACAGAGATGAGCAAAGCCGAAGAAAAACTTGCCCTGGAGTTGAACCAGCCCAAGCCCTGGGCGGGAATCAATGCCTATCGTACCGACCCGCTTCTGCTCGATATCTCGGCAGGGCTGCCGCGCATCGTCAAAGATGAGCTCGAATCGATTGGTCGCTACGTGACCTCGCATGAGGCGCAGGAACTGGCGCGCATGGCCAACCAGAGCAGCCCGCAATTGCGCACCCACGGCCCGCGTGGCGAACGCCTGGATGTGGTTGAGTTTCATCCGGCCTGGCACGCGCTCATGCGCCGTTCCATGTCCGTTGGGCTGCATTCCTCCGTGTGGGAGAACAATAGTCCGGCCAAGGGACACGAACACAAGGCACGTGCGGTACGCTTTTTCCTGACCGCCCAGCTCGAATGCGGACATCTGTGCCCGCTCACCATGACCAGCGCGTCCGTCGCCGCCATGATGGGATCGCCGCGGGTTCAGCGCGAATGGGCGCCGAAAATCCTGTCCCGCAAATATGATTCGGCCAACAAGCCGCCCATGCAGAAATCGGCAATCACCATCGGCATGGGCATGACCGAAAAGCAGGGTGGCACCGATGTGCGTGCCAATACCAGCACCGCCGAAAGGGTCGGTGAGGGCATCTATCGTCTCGCCGGCCACAAATGGTTCATGTCGGCCCCCATGAGCGACGCCTTTGTCATGCTGGCGCAGACCAAGGAAGGTCTCGGCTGCTTCCTGACCCCGCGTCTGCTCGAAGACGGTTCGGCAAACGGTCTGCGTTTCCAGCGCCTCAAGGACAAGATCGGCAACCGTTCCAACGCGTCATCCGAGGTCGAGTTCGACGGTTCCATGGCGTATATGCTGGGCGAGCCGGGGCAGGGCGTTCGCACGATCCTCGAAATGGTCACCCTGACGCGGCTCGATTGCGCGCTGGCGTCTGCCGGCATCATGCGGGCATCGCTCGCCGAAGCCGTTCACCACGTGCGCGGGCGGCAGGTCTTCGGCAAGAACCTGATCGATCAGCCGATCATGACCCGCGTACTGGCGGATATGGCGCTGGATGTGGCGGCAGCCACGGCACTGTCGTTCCGTCTGGCCGACAGTTTCGATCATGCCAGCGAAAACCCGGCCGATGCCGCCTTTGCCCGCGTCATGACACCGGTGGTCAAATATTGGGTCTGCAAGATCGCGCCCGGCCTGATCTATGAGGCAATGGAATGCCTTGGCGGCTCGGGCTATATCGAGGAACGCCCGATTGCACGCCACTACCGCGAAGCGCCGGTCAATGCGATCTGGGAAGGCTCGGGCAATGTGATGGCGCTCGATGTCTTGCGTGTCCTGAACCGGGGCAGGGATCTCTTCGAAGTCATATTCGAAGGGCTGGAACGCGATCTGGGCCGCTCGGGCAAGAAAACCGTCGAAGTGCTTCGCGCCGCCATCGCGCTGTGTGAGCAGGATGAAGGTGCGGCCCGCCTGTTCGTCGAGCAACTGGCGCTCGCAGCCGCTGCCGCAGAACTCTATCGAGTCGGTGCCGGCAAGATTGCCGACTCGTTCCTGGAGACACGTCTGGCCGGCGGCTGGCGCCATACCTATGGTGTGCTCGATGGACGCTTTGACGCCCGCTATGTCGTCGACCTTCTTTACCCGCCAGCAACCTGACCGACGGCCCACAGGATTGCCGGGATGGTGAAGAAGGCCGCTGCCGTCTGCAGCGTGGCGATCGCCGCATAAAGCGGTGCGTCGCCACCCATCTGCTTTGCCAGCAGGTAGCCGTTCATGGCTGTCGGCACGCCTCCGGATAGCGCAAGCAGCAGAAGTGTCTCTCCTTGCACGCCCAGCAAGAGGCCGATCCCCGTCATGATCATCGGAAACACCAGGAGTTTGAGCACGACGCCGGCAATGGCTGCCGGATGCGGTTTGAGCGCATCCGATATCTTCAGACCGGCACCGACCATGATCAATCCCAGGCCAAGGGCCGAGCGGGACACCAGATCAACGGCAACCAGCACCGGATCATAGAGCTCGATACCCGTCAGATTGACCAACACACCAGCGCCAGCACCGAGGATGATCGGATTGGTCGCCATGCGCTTGAGGATGGCTGTCGGGTTGCGGGAGCCGCCGTTGAACCACACCAGCGTGCCGATATTGAAGACGTTGATCGGCAGAATATTGGCCGCCATGATGATGGCAACGACGGTCAGGCCATTGGCACCTGCCAGCTTTTCCGCAATCGCCAGCGCCATGAAGGCGTTCCACCGCGTTGCCGTCTGGAAGATTGTCGTGAAGCTGGACGGACTGACGCCCGAGCGCCGGAACAGCGGCCAGCTTGCCAGAACCAGCACGCTCATCAGGACGACCGAGGAAAACGTGACGGCTGTAACCGATCCGGTCGCCATCCGCGCGAAATCCGCCTGTGAAAGTGACATGAACAGCAGGGACGGAAACAGCACGTAGTATCCGAATTTCTCCAGACCGTCCCAGAACGGCTGCTCGAAAACCGGAGCCCGCTTGAGGCCTATGCCCAATAGCACCAGCAGGAAGATGGGGAGAATGGCTTCGAAAATGGCGAGCATAAGGAAAAAACCTGTTTGTATACGTCCCGATATCCGGCCTTGATCGGCAGTGCAATGGTGGCGGGGTCGGGCGACACGATTCAATCGCGCGGGCAAAACAGGGATGGCCCCGCCCAAAGACACCGCAATTCATAGTCTCGCGGCGATATCGCCTTATGGCTGCGGACAAATCCACAGGCCACGTTAACCATAACGAAGGGTTTACGTTGCGTGCCGGGCAAGCGCGGTCCAGAGTCTCCGTTAACGAAGTTTTAACCATCCGTGTTGGGACGGGAACCAGCGTGAAACAGACCGCGTTTCTGGTCGTCATGATGACGTTCTTCGCAAGTCTTGCGTTGGATATTTCCGTGCCTGCACTGGTGTTGAGCCTGATGGCGCTCTCCAACCATATCGTGCTGAACGGACCGCCCACGCGACGGTTCAGGGAGAAGACCGCATGAAGTGGTTTTTGATTTTATGGGCGACGCCGGTCCTTCTGCTCAGCAGTTGGTACGGACTTTCCTATTACGACATGAGCTTTGGCATTTTCATGCTCACGCGCCAGGCCCATGACCTCGTTTTCCAGATCTACGGTCAGGTACTCGGCATTCCGCCAGAGACCATTCCCCCACTGGTCGCGCGCGCCATCGTGTTCGACAGTCTATTGGTTTTCTCGATCATAGCATTTCGAAAGCGCCGCCAGATTGCTGCCTGGTGGCGAGCACGCCGTGGTCAGTCCGACGAGGCAATGCGTGCGGCAGTCAGCCCTGAGAGCCTGTCCAGCGCGCCCTGAAGAATGAAGCTCGCCGCTGCCGAATCGATGCGTTCGGCGCGCTTGGCCCGTGACACATCCATTTCCAGAAGTGCCCTTTCGGCGGCAACGGTCGAAAGCCGTTCATCCCAGAAGACGAAGGGGATGTCGGTCTTGTCTGACATCGCGCGGACGAATGCACGGGTCGCCTGAACGCGCGGACCCGACGAGCCATCCATGTTCATCGGCAGGCCGATGATGAAGGCTGCCACCTTTTCCTTGGCGGCAAAGGACAACAGCACCTCTGCATCCTTGGTAAACTTCACGCGCTTGATCACCGGGCGAGGGGAGGCAAAGCGCCGCCCCAGGTCGGACATAGCAAGCCCGATAGTCTTGGTGCCGAGGTCAAGCCCGGCCACGGCCTGTCTGGCTTCCAGAAATTCCGGCAATTCCTCGATCGTCAAGATGGCCATTGTCGGTCCTAGCGCTTGCGCACGAATTCGGTGCGCAGAACCAGGCCCTTGATCGCATCGTGGCGGCAATCGATTTCTTCGGGATTGTCGGTGAGGCGGATAGACTTGATGACGGTACCCTGTTTGAGGGTCTGGCCGGCGCCCTTGACCTTGAGATCCTTGATCAGTGTGACGGAATCGCCATCTGCGAGCACATTGCCAGCGGAATCGTATACAGCATTGGCAGCCGCAGCCTCAGCCGCGATTTCCGAAGCGGGACGCCATTCACCGCTCACTTCGTCATATACATAATCGTCATCGGCCATTTGCATTCTCCAGTTCATGGTCACGTTATCGAAGCTTGCTGTCGCTTACAGTACCGGTCGGATGCACGCAACCAAGGGCAGGTGGCATCATCCGCCCTGAAACAATCGAAGATTTTTGCCTCAAACCAGTATCGTCACCGACCATTCTTGCCGTCTTGCGAGGCTGACACATATAAGTTGGCGACAGACAACCATAGGAGAATCCCATGAAGATCACCTGGCTTGGCCACTCCGCCTTTCGCCTTGAAACCGGCAAGGCAACCATACTCGTCGACCCTTTCCTCACCCATAATGCCTCCTTTTCCGGTCAGGACATGAAAGACGTGACCAAGGGTGTGACCCACATCCTTTTGACCCACGGCCACGGCGATCATGTTGGCGATACCGTTGCAATTGCCAAGGATACCGGTGCCGTGGTGCTGGCCAATGCCGACCTTGCTGCCTGGCTCGGCGCAAAAGGTGTCGAAAAGCTGGAGATGGGCAATACGGGCGGCACAATCGCGTTTGACGGGTTTACCGCGACATTTACCGATGCCAAGCATTCCTCTGCTCAGATCACGGAAGATGGCGTGTCCCATGCACTCGGCAATGCCAACGGCCTGATGCTGCATTTCAATGACGAGCCCTCGCTTCTGCACATGGGCGACACCGACATCTTTTCCGACATGGCGCTGATCAACGAATTGCACCAGCCGGATATCGGTCTCGTGCCGATCGGTGACCGGTTCACCATGGGGGGAGCCGTTGCCGCACTGGCCTGCCAGCGCTTCTTCAATTTCAAGACGGCACTGCCTTGCCATTACGGCACTTTCCCGATCATCGACCAGACCCCGGACAAGTTTGTGGCCGGAATGGATGGCTCAAAGACCAAGGTGGAAACGCCAAAGCCCGGCGAGAGCATCACTCTCGGATAATTCCCCCGTTGCGAAGCGCGGACATGGCCTTTATAGCGAGGGAGAAATTCCAATCGGAGAATAGCCATGTCCGTTGACCTAGCCACCGTCAAGCGCGTCGCGCATCTTGCCCGCATCGCTCTCAGCGATGATGAAGCCAGCAAGATGATGGGCGAGTTGAATGGTATTTTGGGCTTTGTCGAACAATTGTCCGAAGTCGACGTCGAGGGCGTCGAGCCCATGACCTCCGTCACCCCGATGGAGATGCGCAAGCGCATTGATGCCGTGACCGATGGCAACAAGGCCGAGGATATCGTTGCCAACGCGCCGGAAACAGACCGCAATTTCTTCCTCGTGCCGAAGGTTATCGAATAGCGGCATCCGCCCTCATTCGAGCCGTCACGATCCCGCGCGTCTTCCGCGCCGAGCCCTTTTCTAAAGTGAAGCGACACCATGAGCGAACTGACCAGCCTGACCATTGCCGAAGCCCGCACGAAACTCGCCGCCAGGGAGATCACGGCCGTCGAACTGACCGAGGCCTATGTGAAGGCAATCGACGGAGCCAATGATCATATCAATGCCTATGTCTCGGTCACCCAGGACAAGGCATTGGAGATGGCCAAGGCTTCCGACGAGCGCATTGCTGCTGGAAAGGCCGGCGCGCTGGAAGGCATCCCGCTCGGTATCAAGGACCTGTTCGCAACACAGGATGTTCACACGCAGGCCTGCTCGAACATCCTGAACCGCTTCAAGCCAAAATATGAATCCACCGTCACGCAGAATCTGTGGGACGATGGTGCCGTCATGCTGGGCAAGCTCAACATGGACGAATTCGCCATGGGCTCATCCAACGAGACCTCTTTTTATGGTCCGGTGACGAACCCCTGGAAGGCGAAGGATTCGAATGAGAAGCTGGTTCCCGGCGGATCCTCCGGTGGATCGGCCGCAGCCGTTGCCGCTCATCTTTGCGCAGGCGCCACAGCCACCGATACCGGTGGATCGATCCGCCAGCCGGCAGCCCTGACCGGCACCGTCGGCATCAAGCCGACCTATGGTCGCTGCTCACGCTGGGGCACGGTTGCCTTTGCCTCATCGCTGGATCAGGCAGGCCCGATTGCCCGCGATGTGCGCGATGCCGCCATCCTTTTGAAGTCGATGGCAAGCGTCGACCCGAAGGATACCACATCCGTCGACCTGCCCGTGCCGGACTACGAGGCAGCCCTTGGCCAGTCGCTGAAGGGCATGAAGATCGGTATCCCCAAGGAATACCGCATTGACGGCATGTCGGATGAAACCGACAAGCTCTGGGCCCAGGGCATGGACTGGCTGAAGGATGCCGGTGCCGAGATCGTCGATATCTCGCTGCCGCATACAAAATACGCGCTGCCCGCCTATTATATCGTGGCACCTGCCGAGGCTTCCTCCAACCTTGCCCGTTATGACGGCGTTCGCTACGGCCTGCGCGCGGATGGCGGCAAGGACATCGCCGACATGTACGAAAAGACCCGCGCCGAGGGCTTTGGCAAGGAGGTCCAGCGTCGCATCATGATCGGCACCTATGTGCTGTCCGCCGGTTATTACGATGCCTATTACCTGCAGGCCCAGAAGGTCCGCACGCTGATCAAGCGCGATTTCGAGCAGGCCTTTGCCGCAGGTGTCGATACCATCCTGACACCGGCAACGCCGGGATCGGCTTTCGCCATCGGCGACAAGGAGCTCGCCTCCGATCCGGTCAAGATGTACATGCAGGACGTATTTACCGTCACGGTCAACATGGCCGGCCTGCCGGGTATCTCGGTTCCAGCCGGTCTCGACGGCCGCGGCCTGCCACTTGGCCTTCAGCTTATCGGCAAGCCGTTCGAGGAAGAAACGCTGTTCAAGACCGCCTATGTTGTCGAACAGGCTGCCGGCAAGTTCACGCCGGCGAAGTGGTGGTAACCGGATAGAGATTGTTGTGAAGTGTAGAAAGCCGCCCGGTAAAAGTCGGGCGGCTTTTTTCATGTCGTCTATTGTCCAGCTGAGACCGCACCAGTTCCAGCCTCCGCTTAGTGACGCGGTAGGGGCTACCGCCGGAAGACGCTCTGGCGCATTTGGTCTTCAGTTTCCGGAAGAGCCGCGTCGTGATGTCGGGGAAAGGCCAGCCTTCGCGCGTGATTTCGAGGGAGGCACGGGCCGGGCGTGTTTCTTTCGCGGGGCCGGCCTCTACCGGGTCTCGGACGAGTTGGACATGAACACTCCAGACTTGCCAAGCGTATAGGATGACGGTTGGTCCGGTTTGGCAACCCTTCAGTGTTGCGGGGGCGGCACCATCGATTTCCGCGCTTCGACGCTCGGCGGAACGGTGTCGCCAGGCCGTTCCCGCAACTCCTGTTCTGCGCGTCTGCGGGCTTCCGCCATATCCTCGGCAACACCGTCCAGTCGTTCGGTCCTGAAAATGTCCTTGTTGAGTATTCCGATGCTGTACATGCGCGAAATATGCTCTCCCAGCTTGTCGAGCGCGCCGGTCCAACCCCAGCTGTGGTCGGTGCAGTCGTCGGACGTCAGGAACTCGGCCTGCCGGAAATGCATCAGCGTGGCGTCGCCAAGGTCCTCGAAAGCAATGGAAACCAGTGTCTCGTAGCGGTGCCAGTCCATGCTGTAGGAGAAGGCAAGCCTTTCCGGTGCGACGATCTCCCTGTAGATGCCCCAGGTCCATGTGGGTGGGGAGCCATCTGCACCGGCAATTGCGAAGCGCCATCGCCCGCCAACCCGGAAATCCTGCTCGCAGTGGTCGAGGAAGTGGCCGCGCGGTCCCCACCACCGAATGATTTGCCGCGGCATTGTCCACAAACCAAAGACGACGTCGCGAGGCGCTTCGAAGCGCCGCTCGATTTCGAGAACTTTTCCTGGTGTACGTGCATCATTCACTGGCTGTCCTCCTTGTTGCGGACAATGGTCGCAAGATATTCATCCATGCGGTCGAAGCTTTCGTCCCAGAAGCCCCTCATCCGCACGGTCCAGTCGGCGACCTCTTTCAATCGCTCTGGCGCCAGCTGGCAGGGGCGGGTCTGCGCAGCGCGGCCGCGGGTTATAAGGCCGGCCTGTTCGAGCACCTTGAGATGCCGCGATATGGCGGGCGGGCTGATATCGAAGGGCTCCATCAGCTCCTGCACGGTCGCCGCGCCATGCGAGAGCCGCTCGAGCATGGCGAGGCGGGTCGGGTCTCCGAGTGCAGCGAAAACCTGCGGAAGGTGCGTGTTCATTTGTTAGCTTTTTTGTTAATTAACATTTTTGTTAATTAACTCATCGCAGGATACCTGTCAATGAGCGCGCAGATGACAGCCGAATGGGAAAAGCCGCGTCTCAATCAGGTGCTTGTGGCTGGCTAGACGCTGATGCGGTCTTCTCCTCGGGCATGATCCTGACCTCCACCGGCGTGCGCATGATGACCTCGCGATGCGGGAAGGGGATGTCGATATCGGCGTCCTTGAAGGCGTCCCACAGTGCCATCAGGACTTCTCCGCGGATATTGGTGAGACCATTGGCGGGGTCCGAGATCCAGAAGCGGAGCTTGAAGTCGAGCGATGAGGAACCGAAGGCCGTCATCCAGCAGACCGGTGCCTTATAGGCCGTGACGCGCGGTATCGTCTTGGCAGTCGCAATGGCGATCTCGACCACCTGATGCGGGTCGCTGGAATAGGCCACGCCGAAATCAACGTCGATGCGGACATATTCGCTGGAGAAAGACCAGTTGATCACCTGCTGGGTGATGAAGTCCTCGTTCGGAATCAGATATTCCTTGCCGTCACGGGTAATGACCGAGACGAAGCGCGCTCGAAGCTCCCGTATCCAGCCGAAGGTCTCGCCAAGCGAAATCGTGTCGCCCGGTTTGATCGACTTGTCCATCAGGATGATGATGCCGGAGATGAAGTTCGACACCACTTTCTGCAGACCAAAACCGAGACCCACACCGATCGCGCCGGACAGCACGGTGAAGGCGGTCAGGTCGATGCCGGTCGCCGACAGTGCAAAGGCGCCGGCAATCACGATCAGTACAATCTTCGTGAGTTTGCCCAGAAGCACCCGGATGGCTGGAGACACATCGTCGATGCGCTCGACACGATTGGCAACGATATTGCCGATGAAGACGGCGGCCCAGATCAGCGCTGCCGTGATGATCGAGCCCTTGACGACGGACAACAGCGATATCCGCGTGGCGCCCAGTGTGATCGCCGCAGCATTCATCGACGTTGTGACTTCATCGACGAAGCCGAGCAGGACCAGAGCAAGGTAGATCCACGTCCCCAGAGCCACAAGGCGGGCCAGCGAGCGATTGCGGATCACGCGTGTCAGAACGGCGACTACGAACCAGGCGATGGCGAGCGCAAGCGCCTTGGAGACAAGCCATGAACGGCTGGGCCAGGTAAAATGCTCGATCAGGATTTGCGCCAGCCACAGCCAGGCAATGAAGAATACCCAGCGCAGACGTCGCATGAAGGCGATGACCACCCGCAACAGGTCTGGATTGCCCTTGATATTGCGTGCGCGCCCCTCAACCATCGGCTCGACCAGACGTGCCAAAGCCACAGCCAGAACGATACCGACGATCACGATCACGAACTGATAGGTGCCCCAGTCATCGCGGAAAAGAGCGTAAATCCTTTCTTCGAGCAGGCTCAGCACGGATTGAACGGTCAATATGAAACTCCCAATGGCCGTCCGATACGGAGAGGCGATCTGCCACCCGTCGCCGTGGGCCTTGGTGTTCATGGTAGTGCGATGGCAGCCGGCGGTAAAGCGCCGGCTGCCAGGGGCTGGGCTCACCTGTTGTCGGGCTGCGCTCTGACAAGATTCAAACCGCGCTCCGTAATGGTATAAGGGCGGCTTGCTCTCGACTGGATAGCCCGCAGGCGCTTCAGTCTGCGGAATTGCTCAAGATCGAAGCTCGCAAAGAGCCAGCCCTCGCGCGTGAAGCACTGGCACTTTTCGATCTTGCGGTTTGCGTTGCGGGTTATTTCAATACGCCCGCCTTGGGCGAGCAGGTGGAGTATGCGCTGATCTGCGCGAGAAATGTCCATTGTCGGTGAAATCCGGAACACGCATCCTGAAGAGAACGCACAAAAACGTGTCCGCTGCCGCAAGGCCGCGGGGCTTCGCTTTTGTTTGGCCCATGCGCACTGATCACCTTGGATCGTGGGCAGGGGCCTTTACCGGGACTCGGACAAACCGAACATCAAAACTCCATGAACGAGGCCAGCAGGATGGGAGCAACGTCTTGTTCTGTCAATCCTGTGGCCAATCGGCTGATCGATGTGCAGGGCATCAATGGCCACTGGAAAAAGCCGACGACGAATGATCTACTGATCTCCCGCGACGAGGTTGCCCATGATCACCGTGAGAAGCGCAAGACTGGATGAAGCCGATATCCTGGCCGATATCGGTCTGCGGGCCTGGGAAAAGGCCATGATCCCGGTGGGGGAGACGGGTACCATGGTGGAATACGCCCGCAGGGCCTTTGTCAATTTTACCCACACATCCTGGATTACCATCTCGGTGGTGGAAATATCCGGTGATCCTGTCGGTTGGGCCTCCCGCGAGGAACTGGACGAGAATATTACCGACCTGTGGGTGGATCCTCTTCACCAGGGCAAGGGCCTCGGAAAGCTTCTGCTGGCCGAGATGGAGGCCGAAATCGAGCATCAGGGCTTCACCCAGGCGCGAATGCAAACCCATGCGCTGAATGCGGAAGCGGTCGGATTCTTTGAAAAGCACGGTTACGCGGTGCATTGGCTGACAGTCGTCTACAATCCCAAGCTTGATCGCGATGTCCAGACGATCGGGCTGTCGAAGCAATTATCCGTGGAGAAAGAGACGGTCAGCTATGGTCAGGAATTCTAGACGACGAGGATCGAGACGAAATAGCCGGTCAAGCCCAGAACAATGATGCTGTGCAGGACGGCAATCGTTTTGAGGTAACGGCGAAATGGCTGCTTTTGCGTCTTGTGGCGGAAGATCCGCTGAGCCGTCAGAGCGCCCGGACTGCCGCCGAAAAAGGCAAGCGTCAAAAGCTGCGCCTCGCTGATGCGCCGCCGGTTCGCCCGTGCGGCCGCCTTGTCCCACCAGTAAACGATGAAGACGACGGCATTATAGAGCGCGGCGGCGAGCAGCAATATCACGACGGTATCGGTTTCCATGCCAATGCTCTAGCGCAAGTCGGTTAATGGCGCATCCCTCTGGCCGTGGTGGCATCTTGCCGATCCCAAGCCTTGCGCAGGCGCAGCATTTGCTCTACCTCACACTCTGATTTTCAAAGCATCAGACGAGCCGACGATGACCCTAGTTGATACCCGCACTCCCGATCCGAAACGCATGATTGAAGGCGCCACTGGCGACTGGGAAGTCATCATCGGCTTGGAAGTCCATGCCCAGGTAACGAGCAAATCCAAGCTCTTCTCCGGCGCATCGACCGAATTCGGCAAAGCACCCAATGCCAATGTGTCACTTGTGGATGCGGCCATGCCCGGCATGCTGCCCGTCATCAACGAGGAATGCGTCAAGCAGGCGGTGCGGACAGGTCTCGGCCTGAAGGCCCAGATCAACAAGCGCTCGATCTTTGACCGCAAGAACTATTTCTATCCCGATTTGCCGCAGGGCTATCAGATCTCGCAGTTCAAGGATCCGATCGTCGGCGAAGGCAAGATCATCATCTCCCTGGGGCCTGACCGTCAGGGCAATTTCGAGGACATCGAAATCGGCATCGAGCGTCTGCATCTGGAGCAGGACGCCGGCAAGTCCATGCACGACCAGCATCCGACCATGTCTTATGTCGACCTCAACCGCTCCGGCGTGGCGCTGATGGAAATCGTCTCCAAGCCCGATATGCGCTCCTCCGAAGAAGCCAAGGCCTATGTGACCAAGCTGCGCACCATCGTGCGCTATCTCGGCACCTGCGATGGCAATATGGACGAAGGTTCGATGCGTGCCGACGTCAATGTCTCCGTGCGCAAGCCCGGTGGTGAATTCGGCACACGCTGCGAAATCAAGAACGTCAACTCGATCCGTTTTGTCGGTCTTGCCATCGAATATGAAGCCCGACGCCAGATCGCCATTCTGGAAGACGGCGGCGTGATCGATCAGGAAACCCGTCTGTTCGATCCCACCAAGGGCGAAACGCGTTCGATGCGCTCCAAGGAAGATGCGCACGACTATCGCTATTTCCCTGATCCGGACCTGCTTCCGCTCGAATTCGACGATGCCTTCATCGCGGAATTGGCAAAGGACCTGCCGGAACTGCCGGACGACAAGAAAGCCCGCCTGGTCAAGGACCTTGGCCTGTCGGTGTATGACGCCTCCATTCTCGTCTCGGAAAAGGCGATCGCCGATTATTACGAGGAACTGGCAGCCGGTCGTGATGGAAAGACGGCCGCCAACTGGGTCATCAACGACTTGCTGGGCGCCTTGAACAAAGCCGGCAAAGGCATTGAAGAGACTCCGGTTTCCCCCGCTCAGCTCGGTGCCATCATCGACTTGATCAAGGAAGGCACGATCTCAGGCAAGATCGCCAAGGATCTGTTCGAGATCGTCTGGAACGAAGGCGGAGATCCGAAGGACATCGTCGAAGCCCGCGGCATGAAGCAGGTGACCGATACCGGCGCGATCGAAAAGGCTGTCGACGAGATCATCGCGGCCAACCCCGATCAGGTTGAAAAGGCCAAGGCCAAGCCTTCGCTGGCCGGCTGGTTCGTCGGTCAGGTGATGAAGTCGACCGGCGGCAAGGCCAACCCGCAAGCTGTCCAGGCGCTGGTCAAGGCCAAGCTCGGGATCGTCGAGGAGTAAGGCCGGATGGTCTATTTCGTCCGCACCGCTGGTCCGAAAGACGCGGAAACCATTCGTGCGCTCATCGAAGAGACCTTTCATGATTCCTATGATGGTCTTTACGGTGCCGACCGTGCAACGAAGATGATCGACGAATGGCATTCTTTGGCTGCCATTCGCGATCGCATTTCCAAGCCCGGTGGAGAGTTTCTTGTCGCCGATAGCGGCAAGGACATCGGCGGCATGGGCTATGCAGCCATGTATCCGAAGATGGCCAAGACAGCCATGCTGCATCACCTTTATGTCCGTCCGTCCGCTCAGGGAGAGGGTATCGGCAGAGATATTTTCGCCGAACTCGAAACCTGCTTCCCCGATGCCGAGATCATGCGGCTTGAAGTCGCCGTCGAGAACACGCGCGCCATCTCGTTTTATGCACGGCTCGGCTTTGTCGAGGTCGACAAGGTCACAGATTGCGGCGGTCCCGGCTCAGGCCTGCCGGCTGTGCTGATGGAAAAACGTCTCGAACTCTGATCCGTCAGTTCTCAAACGGTATCTCTTCGGCGTTGCCATTCGCGTCGTAGAACATCACCGGCGCGCATTCGATCAGATATGGCCGAAGCGTCTTGTCGCAGGCCACTTTGGCAAGGGCGAGTGCGGTCTCCTTGCTATCCAGTCCGCACATGAATTCGTGCCAGTGAATACCCTCCTGATGCTGCACGAAAATGTCGATGCTGGTCCGTGCCGGATAGCAATAGGCGATCTCCAGGCAGTCCTCGTCGGTTCCGCCGCCAGTGATGCATTGCTGTTTGGCGCAGGCAAAGGCTTCTTGCGCGTCCTCGCCCACGCATACCCCGCTCGACATTTCAGGGGCCTCGACATAGGCAATACCCTGAAGTGTACCATCTTGCGCATTGGCTGTGGCGAAGGCTAAGGCAATGCCAACGGTGAGCGCCGGCACACGAATGACCATCCTGTTGTCCTCCTCTTTGCTCCCGCGATCAGGAAAGATTGAAATCTGAATATGAGGCACTGCGCATGAATCCGGAAGTGACTATTCGTATCGCCGAGGAGACCGATGTTCCTGCAATCGCGGCAATCTTTGCGACCGACATATTGGGCGGACATGGCGATACTGCTGATCCCGAAGCGCTGCCGGACTATCTTGCCGCATTCCATGCGATCACGGCTTCAGACAACGAGACTCTGTACGTTGCACTGGTCGATGGCACGGTTGTGGCGACCTTCCAGACTTTCGTCACCACGACAATGAGCGGGCGCGGTTCGTCCTCTATGATCATCGAGGCGGTCCATACGCATCCCGATGCACGCGGGCAGGGGATCGGGGCAGAGATGATCCGTTTCTGTATCGGCAAGGCCGAGCGCCTCGGGCTGCGTCTCGTGCAGCTCACATCCAACGCCACCCGCAAGGACGCACACCGGTTTTACGAACGGCTGGGCTTCGCTCCGAGCCATATCGGTTTCAAAATGAAGCTCAAATGACCAATTGCCCATTGCGAATCACTGGACATCGGCCTTGTGAGATTGCATAAGCGGGATACGGATTTTGAGACAGTAAGCCGAGCCCTTGCTCAAGGGCCGCGCCCAAGGAAAAGACATGAAACAGCTTCTCTTGGAAATCTTCACCTGGTGGAACGGTCGGACCATGGGAACGCGGTTCTTCACCTGGCGCAAGGGTACGAAGGTCGGTGAAGACGAATTGGGCAATCTCTACTACGAAGGACCCATGGCCTCGTGGGGCAAGCCCAAGCGCTGGGTCATCTACAAGGGTTATGCGGACGCGTCGACCATTCCTGCCGGCTGGCATGGCTGGATGCATTATCGCACCGATACACCGCCAAGCAAGGAAGACTACAAGCCCGCAGAATGGGAAAAGCCACATCGTCCGAACTTTACCGGTTCGGCACAGGCCTACCGCCCACCGGGTTCTATCGCAGTTGCAGGTGAGCGTCCGCGCGTTACCGGCGATTATGATGCTTGGACACCGGGCAACTGATACCGATTTGGCCATAATTTGAGTCTAGGCGCTTTCAAACCTGTTCGGACCGCCTGCGGTAAGCGGTGGTTTGCAGGGAAAAAAGGCTGGAGACGGGCGGATATGATTTCTTCGAAGCGCAATGCTTCAATCTTTGGGACGGTTCTTCTGGGTGCGGCAGTTATGTCTGCTGGCCTCTGGAACTGTGTGCGGCCAGCTGAGGCTGCGCGACTTGAAAATCCTGTCGCGGTCTTTTCCGGCATCGACAAGATTACCGGCCGCATCACATCCTTCGACGTCTATATCAACGAGACTGTTCAGTTCGGTGCGCTGCAGGTCACCCCGAAGGTTTGCTATTCGCGTGATGACAGCGAAGCGCAGCAGACCGACGCTTTTGTAGAAGTCGACGAAATCACCCTCGATCGCAAGATCCGCCGTATCTTTTCCGGCTGGATGTTTGCAGACAGCCCCGGCCTCAATGCCGTGGAACACGCGATCTATGACGTCTGGCTGAGCGGCTGCAAGGCAACCTCCGACGTTCCGCCGCCTGAGGGCGCGCAGGCCGTGCACGAAGCGCCTGTGCCGGAGAGCCAGAAGGAAAAACTGGAGGCTGCGCAGAAGGCGCAGTCGGACGCTCAGAGCACGAGCACTCAGCCGCAGCAGGACGGCAATCCGGATGCGGTCGCAGTCGACGGAGCAACCCAGCCCGTCGATCCGCAGGACGGCTCAGTGGCCGTTCCACCGCTCGACAGCCCGCAGGTCATCGGCGACCAGCCACAGGGCGAATTCAGCGCTGACGGTCAGCTCGATCCCCAAGGTCAGTTTAGTTCCGAGGGTCAGTTCGATCAGCAAGATCAGCTGCAGCCACTGAATGGCGATCAGCCGCAGGGTCAACCGGTGCAGCCGCAGATCGAAGGCGTTCAGCCAGGCAGCGTCGGATTGTTCTAGGACGGCATTTTGTCCGCGCGAAACAGGGTCTCTTTGTCGATACGATGGGTGCGTGATCACGGGTGATCGGCCCATTGTGCGTTACTTGAACGCCTTGCTTGGATTAGACATCGCCTCTTCCAGCAATTGCTGATACTCGGCTTTCGGAATTTCGATCGCGCCGAAGCTTGTCAGGTGGTCGGTGGTGAATTGCGTGTCGAGCAGTGTGAAGCCTTTGGCCTTCATCCGCTCCACCAGATGCACCAGACAGATCTTGGAGGCATTGGTCCGGCGTGAGAACATGCTCTCGCCAAAAAACGCGCTGCCGAGCGATACACCGTAGAGCCCGCCCACCAGTTCATCTCCCTCCCAGGCTTCCACCGAATGGGCGTGCCCGAGGGAGTAAAGGGCGCTGTAGAGGCCGCGGATCGTCTCGTTGATCCAGGTGCTGGGCCTGTCGTCTGCTTCCTCCGCACATTTTGCCACAACGAGATTGAAGTCCGTATCGACACGGATATCGAAAGGCGCCTTGCGCACGGCCTTGGCGAGGCTTTTGGAAACGTGGAAGTCGTTGAGGGGAATGATGCCGCGCAGATCGGGCTCGACCCAGAACAGTTCCGGGTCATCGGCGGATTCCGCCATGGGAAACATCCCGATGGAGTAGGCGCGCAGCAGGATGTCCGGAGTGATTGCCGTCTGCCTGCTGCGTCGCCCTGCCATCTGTCAGCCGTCAGGCCGAAGTCTTGGCCAGATATTCCTCCAGCCAATGAATGTCGTAATCGCCGTTTGCAATATCCGGGTTCGAGATCAGATCCTGGAACAGCGGCAGTGTGGTCTTGATACCGTCGATGACGAACTCGTCCAGCACACGGCGCAGACGCATCATGCATTCGACGCGCGTGCGTCCATGAACGATGAGCTTGCCGATCAGGCTGTCGTAGTAAGGCGGGATCTTGTAGCCGGCATAGGCACCGGAATCGACGCGAACGCCCAGACCGCCCGGAGCATGGAAATGCGTGATCGTGCCGGGCGACGGCACGAAAGTCCGCGGGTCCTCAGCGTTGATACGGCATTCGATGGCATGGCCGAAGAACACGATCTCGTCCTGCGTCACCGACAGTCCCGCGCCGGAAGCAACACGGATCTGTTCATGCACGAGGTCGATGCCGGTAATGGCTTCGGTGATCGGATGCTCAACCTGAAGGCGGGTGTTCATTTCAATGAAATAGAACTCGCCATTCTCGTAAAGAAACTCGATCGTGCCTGCACCGCGATACTTCATCTTGCGCATGGCGTCGGCACAGATTTCGCCGATCTTCATGCGTTGCTCGACGTTGAGAGCAGGGGAGTTCGCTTCTTCCCAGACCTTCTGGTGACGACGCTGCAAAGAGCAGTCGCGTTCGCCCAGATGGATCGCATTGCCGGCGCCGTCGCCAACAACCTGCACTTCAATATGGCGTGGCTTGCCCAGGTATTTTTCCATGTAAACAGCGGCATTGCCAAAGGCGGCAAGCGCCTCGGAACGGGCCGTGGAAACGGCTTCATCCAGTTCTGCTTCGTTCTTGGCCACCTTCATGCCGCGCCCGCCGCCGCCGGCTGTCGCCTTGATCAGAACGGGGAAACCGATCTCGCGGGCAACCTTCAGGGCGTTTTCAGGCGTAACTTCACCCTCAGAGCCCGGAACGACCGGAATGCCGAGTTCCATAGCCGTGACCTTGGCGGTGATCTTGTCACCCATCATGCGGATATGATCTGCGGTCGGGCCGATGAACGTGATGCCATGGGCTTCCAGAATGTCGGCAAACTTGGCGTTTTCCGACAGGAAGCCGTAGCCGGGATGCACAGCATCCGCGCCGGTAATCTCGCAGGCAGCAACAATCTGATGAATATTCAGATAGCTGTCGCGCGACTGCGGTGGGCCAATGCAGACACTCTCGTCGGCAAGGCGCACATGCATGGCGTTGGCGTCTGCGGTCGAATGCACGGCAACCGTTGCGATGCCGAGTTCCTTGCAGGCGCGCAGCACGCGCAGAGCAATCTCGCCGCGGTTCGCTATGAGTATCTTGGAAATGACAGCCATCAGCAATTACTCGATGATTACGAGTGGTTCGCCGTATTCGACGGGTGCGGAATCCTCGATGAGGATATCGACGACCTTGCCGGAGCGCGGCGAGGGGATCTGGTTCATCGTCTTCATGGCTTCGATGATGAGAAGGGTTTGGCCTTCCTTCACCGTTGCGCCGATTTCGATGAAGTTACGCGAACCAGGAGCGGGGGCGAGGTACACTGTTCCAACCATCGGGGCAGTGACAGCCTTCGAAAGGTCGCGTCCTGCGGGGGCAGCTTCGGCGGCAACAGCAGCTACGGCGACTGGTGCCGGGGCTGGCGCCGGGGCCGGAGCGGCATAGGTCGGCATTGCGACAGGGGTGCCGTTACGGGAAACGCGAATGCGCAGATCCTCCTGCTCCACTTCGATCTCGGTCAGATCGGTGTCGTTGAGGATATTGGCCAGATCACGGATCAGTGCCTGATCTATGCCGGATTTCTTCTCTGCCATGGATGTTGATCCTGTAATTGTTATTGTTTGATGGTGTTCAGCGCGTCCAGCGCCAGAATATAGCTATGCGGTCCAAAACCGCAGATCACGCCCTTGCACGCGGGCGCTATCATCGATTTGTGGCGGAATTCTTCTCGTGCGTGCACATTCGAGATGTGAAGTTCCACCACTGGAACGCCGATGGCCTTGATGGCGTCATGAAGGGCAATAGACGTATGCGTGTAGGCGCCGGCGTTAATCGCCACACCCGCCGCCTTGTCATTCGCCTCATGTATCCAGCTCACCAGATCGCCCTCGTGATTGCTTTGGCGAAAGTCTACGGCAAAACCCTTGTTCTCGGCATGGGCTTTGCACTCCGCCTCGATGTCGGCGAGGGTCTGGCCGCCATAAATCCCAGGCTCGCGCTTGCCGAGCATGTTGAGATTGGGGCCGTTCAGGACGAATAGGGTCTTGCTCATCAGTGGTTCCGTGGCCATTCGACCGCCTCCTATAGACCTGACGGGCCGCGAGGGAAAGCCCTTGCGGCCTGTAGGCAGGCCTTGTGTCCACATGGATCACAGGAAATCGAGGGTCAAGCCCGCAACGGGTAACTTGGTAAACGGCTCAGCAGCCGCCACCGCCGCATTGGCGCACGTCTTTAACCTTCTGCTCGAGGAGCTCGGCACCCAGCGCACCGAACAGGGCCTCGTCGCCGACAACGTAAGACGGCGTGCCGGTGATACCGAGATTGCTGGCCAGCTGATAGGTCTCGCGCACAGACTGGTCATTCGGGTTGCTGGCCATTTGCGCGCGGATATCGGCCTCGCTCACACCGAGCGAGGTCGCAACCGCGATGGCGCTGTCTTCCGTGGCGCGCCCTTGCGAACCCAGCAATGTCCGGTGAAATTCGGCGTATTTTTCCGGTGCCAGCTTGCGGAAGGCGTCCGATACCTTGTGGGCCGCAACCGAATCCGGACCGAGGATCGGAAGCTCCTTCAGCACGAAGCGCACATTGCTGTCACTGCTGATCACCTTGTCCATGTCGGACAGCGCGCGTTTGCAGTATCCGCAGTTGTAGTCGAAAAATTCGACAATGGTCACATCGCCATCCGGATTGCCAAGTGCGAGATCAGAGGAGGAATTGAAAATTTCGTCCTTGTTGTCGCTGATAGCCGCAGTCGCCTTGTCCTGACGTGCTTGCTCCTGCTTCGCCTCAAGAGCATTCTGCACATCGAGCATGATTTCCGGATTGGCGATCAGGTATTCCTTGATGAAGGCGCCGAACTCTTCCTTCTGCTTGTCGTCCAGCGCATGGGCCGAAAACGGCAGTGTAGTGGCGACACAAAGGGTCAGCGCGGCGGCAATATGCTTCAACGGCAAGGTCATAAGGTCCTCATTCTAAATTCGACCGGCAACGGCCCATAAGGGCCTGCGCGCGATCCTGCAATCTGCGCGAAGTCTAAGGGTAACCGCGCAGAAGATAAAACGTAATTTGATCGGCTCCCCGACAATCGCGGGATTGTGAAGATCGCAATATTGGGGCAATTGTCAGGCGCTCCCTATCTCGGGTGACAGGTGGAAAAGGCATAATTAAGTGATTTCAGTTTCGAAGCGCAGCGCAGTCGAACCCTTCCACGCGATGGATGTGCTGGCGGAGGCGACCCGTCGGCGCAATGACGGTGCTCCGATCATATCCATGGCCGTGGGGCAGCCAGGCCATCCTGCACCGCAAGCCGCCCTTGATGCCGCGCGCAAAGCGCTCGACCACGGTCGGATCGGATATACCGATGCGCTGGGACTTGCTGATTTGCGAACCGGACTTGCCGACCATTACCGTAAGCGAAATGGCTTGGACATTGATCCTGCGCGCATCGTGGTGACGACCGGTTCGTCTGCCGGTTTCAACCTGGCGTTTCTGTCTCTTTTCGATCCCGGTGACACAGTCGCGATCGCCCGACCCGGTTACCCCGCCTATCGCAATATCTTGAAAGCCTTGGGCCTCAACGTGCTGGAAGTGCCGGTCAATGCCGAGAGTGCCTACACCCTGACGCCGGAAGGCCTGCACGCCGCGCAAGGAAATGCAGGCGTTCGGGCCAAGGGCGTACTGCTTGCAAGTCCTGCCAATCCAACCGGTACTGTGACTGGCCGCGCGCAGTTAAAGGCGCTCGTCGATTACTGCCGTCAGGATAGCATCACCCTGATCTCGGACGAGATTTATCATGGGCTGACTTTCGGCACCGGCGAGACCAGCGCGTTGGTGCTGACCGACGACGTCGTCGTCATCAATTCATTCTCCAAATATTATTGCATGACGGGTTGGCGCATCGGCTGGATGGTGCTGCCCGATCAGCTCGTTCGGCCGATCGAATGCGTTGCCCAAAGTCTCTATATCTCCGCACCCGAATTGTCGCAGTTGGCAGCCATTGGCGCCCTTGGAGCCGATGTGGAACTGGAAGCCTATAAGCAAGCCTGTCGCAGCAATCGAGACTTTCTGGAGCAGCGGTTGCCGGAAATCGGCTTCTCGGTTCTCTCCCCGATGGACGGCGCTTTCTATGCCTATGTCGACGTAAGCGCCTTTACCAATGACAGTATGGAATTTGCCAAACGCATGCTGGCCGAGGCCGATGTCGCGGCAACGCCTGGCCTCGATTTCGACCCGGAAGAAGGACATCGCGCCATGCGCTTCTCCTATGCGGGCACCATGGAAGAGATGGTTGAGGCAACCGACAGAATTGCCCGATGGCTCAAGTGATTGTCTTTTAAATCAGATGGTTGGGCCTGTTTTCGGAATCAAGACTAAAACCTCTTGAATCAATCTGTAAAGGACAGGCTTGTCTGCGAACGAGCAAAGGCCAACATGACTGAAATTCTGCTTCGCGAAAAATATAACACGGCACCCGATATCCTGACGCCACGCCTGCTGATGCGCGCGCACCGTGCATCTGATTTCGACGCGGTAGCGACGATGTGGGCCGATGACGATGTGGTCCGTCATATCACCGGCAAGCCGTCGACACCCACGGAAAGCTGGGCGCGCCTGATACGTTATATTGGCCACTGGCCGGCACTTGGCTTTGGCGGTTGGGCACTGGAGGATCGGCAGACCGGCGCCTATCTCGGCGCGGTCGGCTTTGCAGACTACAAGCGCATCATCACACCATCGATCAGCGGTATACCTGAAGCCGGGTGGGTGCTGGCACCCCATGCGCATGGGCGCGGTCTTGCGCATGAAGCGCTTTCCGCCTCTCTGCAGTGGGCCGATCGCCACTTTGTCGAAGACAGGATTGCCGCCATCATCTCTCCGGAGCATGAGCGCTCGATACGCCTCGCCGAGAAATGCGGCTTCGTTGCAATGGGAAATGCAATGCTGGCGGATGATCCTGTGCTGTTGATGGAACGCCGCAGAGCGCCCCGCTGACGTTCATCGCACAAACGAAAAACGGCCGCGCAATGCGCGGCCGTTTTTAAATTCTACCTGGGCATCTCTCAGAAGAAACCGCGCTTCTGCCACCAGCCGCCCTTCTTGGGCTTGGCTGGCTCTTCATCGTTTCCGGCACTGGCCGCAGTCGACGTGACGACCGGTTCGGAAGACACAACATTGTCTCCACGGTTGGAACGAACTGCCTTGGCATCCTCAGTCGCCGCATCCGCTTCTTCACCAACAGATGCGGTTGCCTCAGCAAGCGGAGAGGCCTCTTCAGCTGGTGCTTCGACGTCTGCTACCTTTTCCACAAGCTCAGGCTCAACCTTGGCCGGGCCTTCCTCGATCACCGGTACTTCAACCGGAGAAACAGCAATCTTCGCCTTGCGGGTGCGGCGCGGCTTCTTCGGTGCAGCGCCCTCCTGAAGCGATTCCGCCGATTCGATCACGGCCATCGCAGTCGGCTCTGCGGCATCCTTCGCCTCGGCGACGTCTTCGATCAGTTCAGCAACGGTTTCGGTTTCGCCGTCGTCGCCATTTCCGTTTTCGCCGTCAGACTTGTCGGTCTCGCCATCATTGTCCGATGCGTCAACTTCACCCTCAGGGCGATTGCGACGTCCGCCACGCTTGCCACGGCGGCGACGCTTGCGCTTGCCGTTACCTTCGCCATCGGCAGACGAATCGCCGTTTTCGGCACTCGCGCTATCGCTGTCGCTGTCGTCATCGTCCTCGTCATCGCCAGCATCTTCGCTGACGCTGTCGGAAGAACCGTTTTCGGCCGCCCGCTCGTCAGAGCCGTTACCATTCTTGCCACGACGACGCCGACGACGCTTGCGCTTGCGGTTGCCTTCACCGTCACCGTCTTCCTTGTCGACGGTTTTCGTTGCAACCGGTGCTGCGACTTCCAGCGTATCGTCTTCTTCGTCATCTTCCGGCTCGGGAACGAAGTCATCTTCTTCGATCTCGGGCAAGGCAGACAGAAGGGTTTCGATCTTGACCGGGTTTTCGACGGCTTCACCGCGATCGACAGCAAAGTGCTGATGACCGATGGTGGCATCGGCTTCAATGGTGATGGTCACACCGAAGCGGTTCTCATAATCGATGATGGTCGCACGCTTCTGGTTGAGAATGTAAAGCGCGGTTTCCGGCGTTGCGCGCACAGTAATGTCGTGCGTCGTGCTCTTGAGCAGGAATTCCTCGACGCCACGCAGAACGTGAAGCGCCACGGACGACTGCGAGCGGATAAGGCCGGTCCCTGTGCAATGCGGGCAGACCTGCGTCGTCGATTCCAGCACCGATGCGCGAATACGCTGACGCGACATTTCCAGAAGGCCGAAATGCGAGATGCGGCCAACCTGAATGCGGGCGCGATCGTTCTTCAGGCAGTCCTTCAGCTTCTTTTCGACAGAGCGATTGTTGCGCTTCTCTTCCATGTCGATGAAGTCGATGACGATCAGGCCGGCAAGGTCGCGCAGGCGAAGCTGGCGTGCCACTTCTTCCGCAGCTTCCAGGTTGGTCTGCAGCGCGGTGTCTTCGATCGAGTATTCGCGGGTCGATCGACCCGAGTTGACGTCGATGGCAACCAGCGCTTCGGTCTGGTTGATGATGATGTAACCGCCGGACTTCAACGTCACCTGCGGCTGCAGCATCTTGTCGAGCTGGCCTTCGATGCCGGAACGCGAGAAAATCGGGTGCAGGTCACGATACGGCTGAACCACCTTGGCATGACTCGGCATCAGCATCTTCATGAAGTCTTTTGCTTCGCGGTAGCCTTCTTCGCCGGCCACGATAACTTCATTGATGTCCTTGTTGTAGAGGTCGCGGATCGAGCGCTTGATCAGCGAGCCTTCTTCATAGACGAGGCATGGTGCAGTCGAGGCGAGCGTGAGCGTGCGGACATTCTCCCACAGACGCATCAGATATTCGAAGTCACGCTTGATCTCGACCTTGGTGCGATTGGCACCAGCTGTTCTGAGGATCACACCCATGCCCTGCGGCACTTCCAGGCTGCGTGCAACTTCTTTCAGGCGCTTGCGGTCTGTTGGCTGCGTGATCTTGCGGGAAATTCCGCCGCCCCGTGCGGTGTTCGGCATCAAAACAGAATAACGACCGGCCAGCGAAAGATAGGTGGTCAGAGCCGCACCCTTGTTGCCACGTTCTTCCTTGGCAACCTGCACCAGCAGGATCTGCCGGCGCTTGATGACTTCTTGAATGCGGTACTGCTTGCGCGGCTTGCGAACGATGCGGTCAGGAACCTCTTCCATGGCGTCTTCAGCGCCGACGGATTCGATCTCTTCCTTCTCGTGATTGTCATCGTCGTCGTCGTCATCGCGCGAACGACCGCCAACTTCTTCCGAAACCGAATCGCTATCGACCATGGCAGCCATGGTCGAACCATTGCCGCCGTCTTCGTTGTCATCGCTATCGGATGCGCCAGGAGCTTCGTCGGCTGCGGCAGTCTCTTCAGCAGGCACCTTGTCGGCTGCCTTCTTGCGCGGCTTGCGCACACGCTTGGGCTTTGCCTTGGGCGTCACGTCCTCGGCTGCTGCGGCCTCTGGCTGTGCCTCAGACGCGTCTTCCGGTGCATTTGCCTCGGCGACCACTTCTTCTACCGCGCTTGCAACGCCCAGATCTGCTTCCGGCTGTTCGTCGGCGGATGCATCGTCGTGGTCGTCATTGCGGCGGTGCTCTTCGGCTTCCGCCTGCACGAGCGCCTGCCTGTCGGCCAGCGGGATCTGATAATAATCGGGATGGATTTCGGCGAAGGCCAGAAATCCGTGACGGTTGCCACCGTAATCGACGAAAGCGGCCTGGAGTGAAGGCTCAACGCGCGTTACCTTGGCCAGATAGATGTTCCCGCGCAGCTGCTTCTTGTGCTGCGACTCGAAGTCGAATTCCTCTATCCGGTTACCGCGTACGACAACGACGCGCGTCTCTTCTTCGTGAGACGCGTCGATAAGCATTTTGTCTGCCATAGTAAGATGTGCTCCTCGGCGCGGTTGCGAAGAAGCAAAACCGCCCGCTGCCTTTCGGCAGGGACGGTCTCATTCACGAAATGCGCCGGTAATAATTGTTCGCGCCTGTCATTTTCGCGTGATGCAGCCCGAGGACCGACGGGGGCATGCATCGCCCTTGCTCCGTGGTATCTGGGGGAAATCCGCTCAAAAAACATAAATGACCATACGTGAACGACAATGCCATAGACCCTTGGGGTCCGATGAGTGCCCTTTGGTAAGGGCGATTGGTGTTAATCCACCTGAAAGGTGGGCCGGCCACATGCCGACTTTCCGATTCAGTTTCAGGAAAAAAATGCAATGACGGCGGATGAGCATCCGACACTCAAGGCGCCAAGTCCTTAAAAAGGTTGGCAGCCGTGGCGGTGATTCTATCCCATCGGCACTTTTAACCCTCACTTGCCTTGTATGTTTTCTGTGTGACAATAGCAAGTGCTAACACTAGCCGCCATAATGTCGTGTGAATTGTGGTGCTTACAGGTTTTTGCAAAGAATCGACTTACTTTCGGTTGGCGTAGGCTCCACGAAAGGATTGTCGGCTATGAAAATGCAATTTTAAAGCGGCCCCAGGCGGAATTTGGTACGCTTTTATTCAAAAATGACATGCGGAAATAAATTGGGTGTAACGATCTGCTGATGTTTGAAGGCAATTGGGGACAGGCTGCGCATAGCGTTGCGCAAGCCGTTTTGCGGATTTTTTTTGTGGCCGGAGCGATCTTGGCGATGGAGTGGCCTGCGCTTGCGACGGCGCCGGATGCCGATCCGGCAGCGGTTGCTGAACCGCTTGTCGCCTATGGCGCGCGCATTGCTGGGGACAAGGTGAGGACCCGGATCGTCATCGACTTCGAAAAGGAACCGGAGTTCAAGGTTCATTATATAGCCTCGCCGCCACGCATCATCGTCGACCTGCCGGCAACGGCATTCAATTTTGATGCGTCGGAACTTGAGGCACGCGGCCTGTTCAGCGACATTCGGTATGGTGCGATTGATGCGGACTCTGCGCGCCTCGTCCTGACAGCCGAACATCCGGCGCGCCTTGTGATGAGCGAGGTTCAGGAAGATGTCGAGGGAAAGGGCTACCGGCTCGTTCTTGACGCAGAGACGGCGCCCGATCATGTCTTCAACGATCTTGTCAGAATGGGCTGGAACGAGACGGCAACCGCATCCAGACCGGGCAGGGCGGGGCGCGTTCCGCCGGTGGCGCCCGCAAAACGCGGCGATTTCGTCGTTGCGATCGATGCCGGCCATGGGGGCATCGATGCTGGTGCTTCGGGCGCGGTCACCAAAACGCCCGAAAAGGAAATCACGCTGGCCTTCGCCAAGGAGTTTGCCGATGAACTCAACCGTCAGCCCGGTTTCCACGCATTCCTGACCCGTACCGGAGATGAGTTTCTCTCTTTGTCGGAACGCGTGGCAATCGCCAGACGAAACGAGGCCAATCTCTTTATATCTTTTCACGCGGACACGCTGCGCCAGAGCTATATTCGGGGGGCGACCGTCTACACCATTTCGGATAATGCGTCTGACAAGATGGCCGCGAGCCTGGCGGAACGGGAGAACCTGTCCGATGAGGTCGCTGGTGTCGCCCAGTCGGTTGAGCCAGATCAGGTGACCGATATCCTGCTCGATCTGACGCGGCGCGAAACCCAGGCATTCTCTGTGTCGCTGGCTGATTCGGTGGTGAAATCCTTCGAAGGTGAAGTTGGCCTGATCAATAATCCGCATCGCTATGCGGGTTTCCGCGTGCTTCAGGCTCATGATGTGCCGTCGATTTTGTTGGAATTGGGCTTTCTGTCCAACAAGGAGGATGAGAAACTTCTGTTGGACCCGAAATGGCGCGCCAAGGTTTGTGGTCTGCTGACAGAAGCGGTCAAGAAGTACCATCTGCCGATCATCGCCAATGGCGGTTGAGCGGATGGGGCGGCTCTATTTGCGGGCTGCCCCTGTAACGAATCGGAGAGTGAGCCAGTTTGGCCCTATTTTTCCCACATTCGATCCGTTATTCCCCAATGACGCGGCTGCTTTATCGAATCTCGATGAGTTTGCTCGCCGCCGCTTGCCAACTGGGTGCTCGCGTGCAAAAGGCCAGCATATGTGCGATGTTGTTTCATCGCCCGGCATTTGGGTCTGGGTGGATTTGTGGGTCGCTACCGCCTTGAGCGGAGAGGCTTTACTCCCTGGACGAAACGAAAGAGCGGGAGCAGCGCACCTCGTCGCGCCAACGGATAACGAAGAATGCAGAATTTCTTGCCGGTAAATCGACCATGATCAGACTGATTGGATATCTCTTCGGGCTCGCCTCTGTACTGGCCTTGGGCCTAGCGGTTGTCGTTGCGGTTTATCTCACCGGCGTTTCGAGGGATCTGCCGGACTATGAGGTACTGTCCAGCTATGCGCCTCCGGTCACGACCCGCTTCCATGCCGGCAATGGGGCCTTGATGGCGGAATATGCGCGCGAGCGTCGTCTGTTTTTGCCCATCCAGGCAGTCCCCGATCGCGTCAAGGCAGCCTTCCTTTCGGCTGAAGACAAGAATTTCTACAACCACCCGGGCGTCGATGTTTACGGTCTCGCGCGCGCGATCGTGACCAATGTGCAGAATATCGGCTCAGGCCGTCGCCCGGTCGGGGCCTCGACGATTACCCAGCAGGTGGCCAAAAACTTCCTGCTCTCGTCCGACCAGACCATCGACCGTAAGGTCAAGGAAGCCATCCTGTCGTTCCGCATCGAACAGGCCTATTCCAAGGACAAGATCCTCGAACTCTATCTGAACGAGATCTTCTTCGGCATGAATGCCTATGGTATCGCCGGCGCTGCTCTGACCTATTTCGACAAGTCGGTCACGGAACTGACCATTTCGGAAGCCGCCTACCTGGCATCGCTTCCCAAAGGCCCATCCAATTACCATCCTTTCCGTCATCCCAAGGCAGCGCTCGAGCGGCGCAACTGGGTGATCGACCGCATGGTGGAAAATGGCTTTATCAGCCAGCCGGAAGGTGATGCCGCCAAGAAGCAGCCGCTCGGCATCAACCTTCGCCAGACCGGCTCCTATATCTTTGCATCCGATTACTTTGCCGAAGCCGTACGCCGTCAGCTGATTGAAAAATATGGCGAGAAGGCACTGTATGAAGGTGGCTTGTCGGTACGGACCTCCTTCGATCCCAAGATGCAGGTCTTTGCGCGCAAGGCGCTGCAGGACGGTCTGATCAACTACGACGAGCGTCGCGGCTTCCACGGCCCCATCGACCATATCGACGTCAATGGTGACTGGGGTGCACAATTGGCAAAGCTCACTCCGCTTCGTGACGTTCCCGAATGGGATCTGGCCGTCGTCCTCGCCGTCTCCGCCAAGCAGGTGGATATTGGCCTGCGGCCGCAGCGAGAGGAGGGGGGGAAGTTCTCCGCTGACCGCGATACGGGCCGTATTGAAGCCAAGAATATGGAATGGGCCTTCCGCTCCGCCAAGGGAGACCGCAAGACCACCAAGACACCTGAAGGCGTCGTGGAACCGGGTGATGTGGTCTATGTTCAGGCCATGGGCGAAGACCAGGCCGGAAGCTATCGCTTGCGTCAGCCGCCCAAGGTTCAGGGCGGTCTCGTCGCCATGGATCCGCATACGGGCCGCGTGCTGGCCATGGTTGGCGGCTTCTCCTATGCCCAGTCCGAGTTCAACCGGGCAACGCAGGCCATGCGTCAGCCGGGCTCATCGTTCAAGCCGTTCGTCTATGCCGCGGCTCTCGACAATGGCTACACGCCTGCATCGGTGATCCTCGATGCACCGGTCGAATTCGTATCGGGCGGACAGGTCTGGCGTCCGCAGAACTACGGCGGAGGCTCGGCCGGCCCATCGACGCTGCGTCTTGGCATTGAAAAGTCGCGTAACCTCATGACGGTTCGCCTGGCCAATGACATGGGCATGAACCTTGTCGCAGAATATGCCGAACGTTTCGGCGTCTACGACAAGATGCTGCCGGTTCTGGCCATGTCGCTCGGTTCGGGCGAAACGACGGTGCTGCGCATGGTGTCGGCCTATTCGGTCTTTGCCAACGGCGGCAAGCAGATCAAGCCGACGCTGATCGACCGCATTCAGGATCGTTACGGCAAGACCATCTTCCGTCATGAAGAGCGGGTCTGCGAAGGCTGCAACGCTAACGAATATTCCGGCCAGGAAGAGCCAGTTGTCGTCGACAATCGCGAGCAGGTTCTCGATCCGATGACCGCTTACCAGATCACCTCCATGATGGAAGGTGTGGTCAAGCGCGGGACGGCAGCCGGCAAGGTCAAGCTCGATCGCCCGGTCGCGGGCAAGACGGGCACGACCAACGATGAAAAGGATGCCTGGTTCGTTGGCTATACGCCGAATCTGGTCGCCGGCCTTTACATCGGTTTCGATACACCGACCCCGATGGGCCGTGGCGCGACCGGTGGTGGTCTGGCTGCCCCGATCTTCAACAACTTCATGCAGAATGCCGTGAAGGATCGTCCGGAAGGCAAGTTCAACATTCCGCAAGGCATGAGCCTTGTCCCCGTCGATCGCAAGACCGGAATGGCCGCAGCGGAAGGTGACCCGGATACCATCATCGAAGCCTTCAAGCCCGGTACAGGTCCGGCCGACTTCTTCTCCGTCATCGGTATGGATGAATATATGAACCCTGAGGAAATCCTGCGCACCTCGCCGCAGGCCAATCAGGCTGTAACCTCCGGATCAGGCGGGCTTTTCTGATCCCATCACGTCCTTTGCGTTTGCGCCCGCCCTTTACATCGAGGGCGGGCGCAACTATTCACGGGCAGAATTTTTCCGCACGAACAAGAAGAATGGAAGAATGCGTAACGAAATCGAAAACGTAGTCGACGAAATCAAGCAGGCCATAACCCTGCTGAGGAGGCATCTTTGACTGGGATCAGGCGCTAAGACGACTGGACTGGTTGAACAACAAGGCAGAGGATCCAAACCTCTGGAACGACGCCACGGAAGCGCAAAAGCTGATGCGCGAACGCCAACAGCTTGAAGATGGCATCAATGGCGTCAAGAAGCTTGAGCAGCAGCTGACCGACAATATCGAGCTCATCGAAATGGGTGAGGACGAAGGCGACGAGGAAGTCGTCCGTGAGGCCGAGGAAGCGCTGAAGTCGCTGAAGTCGGAATCCGGTCGTCTTCAGGTCGAGGCCATGTTGTCGGGTGAAGCCGATGGCAATGACAGCTATCTGGAAGTGCATTCCGGCGCCGGCGGAACCGAATCCCAGGATTGGGCGAGCATGCTGTTGCGCATGTATACCCGCTGGGCTGAACGCAACGGTTTCAAGGTCGAATTGCTGGAAGTGCATGACGGCGAAGAAGCCGGCATCAAGTCGGCGACCATTCTGGTCAAGGGCCACAATGCCTATGGCTGGCTGAAGACCGAATCGGGCGTGCATCGCCTGGTGCGTATTTCGCCTTATGATTCTAATGCGCGTCGCCACACCTCGTTCTCTTCGGTCTGGATCTATCCGGTTGTCGACGACTCGATCAATATCGAGATCAACGAAAGCGATTGCCGTATCGATACCTTCCGCTCGTCAGGCGCCGGCGGACAGCACGTCAACACGACCGACTCGGCTGTGCGCATTACGCATATTCCAACCGGTATCGTGGTCGCCTGCCAGCAGGAACGATCCCAGCACAAGAACCGTGCCAAGGCCTGGGACATGCTGCGTGCGCGCATGTACGAAGCCGAGTTGAAAAAGCGCGAAGAGGCAGCCAATGCCGAGGCGGCTTCCAAGTCCGATATCGGCTGGGGCCACCAGATCCGCTCTTACGTTCTGCAGCCCTATCAGCTGGTCAAGGATTTGCGCACCGGCGTTGAAAGCACTGCGCCGGACGACGTGTTGAACGGCGGTCTGAACGACTTCATGGAAGCCTCGCTCGCCCACCGTATCAGCGGCAAAGCCAATGAGGATGTCGCCGACATCGATTGACGTCGATAGTACGGGTGACAATTCCAATCGCGATCAAAGGCCGCGCGGAGATCTCTCCGGGCGGCCTTTCTGTTTGAAAATTCTGATCAATTTTGCCAACCTCCGGCTCTGTCACGATATCGGGAGGCAACAGGGCTATGCAAAATGTTGGATTTTCGACCGGCGAGTTTTTCGATGAGGAGCGTTGCAACTGGACGAGTGACGGCAGGCGTCCCATCGCATGGAGCGCGTGGTATCCAGCGAAGGACATACTGAGCGCGTCGATAAATGCGACGCGCGACGCATCTGCGAGCCTTTTCGTGAAAGACGACGTGATGGCCGATGCGGTCCCCGTGCGGGGGCGTTTCCTTCCAACAGTCATATTCTCTCATGGCACCGGCGGTTCGGCAGCCGGTATGTCATGGTTTGCGCTACGGCTTGCGGCAGCTGGATACCTCGTCCTTGGCGTCGATCATCACGGCAATACGGCGACCGAGAAATATCGCCCCGAAGGATTTCTGTGCTGGTGGGAGCGGGCACGCGATCTGACGGTGCTTTTGGATCATCAGATGGAGGACGGTCCGTTTGCGGGTTTGATTGACCCGGATCGGATCTTCGTTGCGGGCTTTTCGCTCGGTGGCTATACGGCAGTAGCCTGCCTGGGGGCGCTGACGTATCTTGATCTTTATCGTCAATGGGCTGGTGATAGTCCGCTTGGCCGCGGCCCGCGGGAATTCCCTAATGCCATCGACCACCTTGACCAGTTGCTGGGGCAAAGTGCGGAATTTGCCGCGTCCATGAAAAGGCAGTCTCTGGATTACGCTGACACCCGTTTTAAGGCGGCGCTTCTATGCGCGCCGGCACCAACGGTACGCGGCTTCACGGACGAGTCGGTCAGGGCAATCCATGTGCCGGTTCTGACATTCGTCGGCGGAGCAGACCGGGAGGCGCCCGCTGACCCTTGCGCCAAATGGCTGGATGACAGGTTGCAAAACAGTCGACTCGAACGTCTGGCGCCAGACGTCGGCCACTATGTCTTTCTCAATGAATGCACTGAGGCCGGGTGCCAGGCTATCCCTGAGATTTGCGTGGATGCGCCGGGTGTCGATCGAAGGGCGATCCATGATCGCGTCGCAGCGGCGGCGATTACCTTCTTCGCTGGCATCGAATAGGGAAGAGTCTCTGCCAGTTTGGGCGGCGCAGTCCGTCAGTGATATCAGTTGGTGGCACGCTCGACAGTGATATCGCCGAATTCGTCGATGATCACCGTCCAGCTTTCGGGCTCCGACGATTGCGGATCGGTTTTCAGATACACGGTGGCAAACAGGCCCGGCTGGCTGCTCACGCCACGCGAGTCCTCAGGTCGGATATCGGTCACATAGGCGCCAAGGGCTGAAAATTCTTCCAGTTCCACACTATTGATCAGGCTTGGGCCCTCTTGTGTCGACTGGATCTGTTGCAGATAGATTTTTGCGGTCGCATCCGGCTGTCGAACCGAGACGAGCTTGTAATAGCCGCGACGCTGCTCCTCCTGATCGCTGCCAGCTTCACCAGTCGTCATATCCGGGCCGCTATCCTGCCAGAAACCTGCACTGATCACGAATGTTACAGCGACCGGAAATTGGCCCATGTCCTCTGCCCCGGCTGGTGAGCCTGCAGCCAGAAACAAGGCGAGGGTGAGTGAGGCCGAGAGCATGTTCATCAGTCTGCGTCTCCTTCAACCGGTTGGTTCAACGCAACCATTGGTCTGAGCAGTTGCGTCCTCGCAAGCGAGATTAAGGCGAGTGGGGCAAAACGAAAAGCGGGCAGGGCGCTTTAGTTGGAAAACTGTTCGGCGATGATTCGGTCCGACCACGACCGGTCCGGATCAGACAGGATACGCGCCGTCGTATCCGTCGACTGCTGTACCTTCACATGGGTGACCGACTTCACCTCGGTGTGGTCGGCGACCGCATTGACCGGCCGCTTGTCTATTTCCAGGACGTCGATTTCCACAGTCACGCTGTCCGGCAACAGCGCACCGCGCCAGCGACGGGGCCTGAAGGGGCTGACCGGGGTCAACGCAAGAAGCGGCGCTTCCAAAGGCAGGATGGGTCCATGGGCGGAAAGATTATAAGCGGTGGAGCCGGCAGGGGTCGCCAGCATCACGCCGTCGCACGTCAGCTCCTCCAGCCGCACCTTGCCATCGATCGTCACTTTGAGCTTGGCGGCCTGATAGGACTGGCGCAGCAGTGAGACCTCATTGATGGCAAGCGCGATCGAATTGGTGCCGTCGGTGCTGCGGGTCGTCATCTTCAGGGGATGAAAGGCGTATTCGACAGCGCTCCGGATACGTTCGTGAAGACCTTCGGTGCGGTAGTCGTTCATCAGGAAGCCGACCGAGCCGCGGTTCATGCCATAGATCTGCTTGCCGCTGTTCATGGTGGTGTGCAGTGTCTGCAACATGAAGCCATCACCGCCCAGCGCCACGATCACCTCTGCATTTTCCGGCTCCGTATTGCCGTAAATGCGCACGAGCTCGTCCAGCGATGCTTGTGCTTCGTCGGTATTAGACGCGATGAATGACAGAGGCTGAAAAGAGGAAGACATACACGACCCTTCTTGATCGCCAATGGGTACAGGAAAAAGCTGCGACGCCACAAGGCGTTTTGCGGCCCCTCGGTACGGTGGACAATGTCATTCTATTGGAAATGATACAGATTCCTGTCGATTTTCTCTTTACACACCGGCAGAATCTGGTATCCAGCACCCCGGTTGCCCTTGTAGCTCAGTTGGTAGAGCACCTGATTTGTAATCAGGGGGTCACGAGTTCGAACCTTGTCGGGGGCACCATTTTTCACACACTGTAACGCTATTCGGCGGCTGTTATTCAGTCGCGTCATCGCGCGTGTTTGAGACAATAGTCAGCAATATAATTTAGAACTTGATAATTCAATGATGGCATTATGCGCTTTCCCCGAATGTGGAGGGCGCGATGCGACCCGGACGCCGCCGCCTTTTTGCGGCTCTCTTCGAAAAAATATTCTGGCTGCTGATGGTGCTCGCATTCGCCTGGTTCATGCAGTCCATGCAGATGCGCTACAGCGCGTAGGGCATTGCCTGGCGGTGTGAATTAGATGTTTACAATTTACAAATGCGGCGTAAACTGCGGGCATGATCGAGAAAATGAAACCAGTGGCTGTTTCTTTTCTGCTCGCTGCCATCCCGGCGGGTGCCTCTGTTCTTGCGGCTGAACCGGACGATTGCAGCTGCCTTGGCAAGGGTGGCCAGACTTACTCTCTCGGTCAGGTGACTTGTCTTCAGGTCGATAACCACGATTTTCTCGCGCGGTGCGAGATGAACCTCAATGTGACAAGCTGGCGAAAATTGAACAACGGCTGTGCAGCGACAGTCCCGTTGTCTGAAGACGCAACGCCCGTCGAAACGTCATGCACCCCCTGGCATGTGAAGGTGTCGCTTCGCTGATTGCGGAGCGCGCAACAGTGGCCTTCCTGCGCGAAAAATAAAGTCTCCACAACCGGCCCATTTACAAAGAGCCTCAACAGGCGCTTAATATCCGTGTTTTGACGACACCGGAGATTTCGCCATGCTCTTTGGACTGTCTATTCAAGCATTCACGCAATTTCATGTTATCGTCAGCCTTGTTGGCGTTGTCGCCGGACTGGCGGTGGTTTACGGATGGCTGCATTCGACGCCCATGACGCGTATGACGGCGATTTTTCTCGCCGCAACGGCCGTCACGGTCGTCACCGGCTTCATGTTTCCGATCACGGCCTTCACGCCGGCGCTGGGCGTCGGCATCCTCACCACTGTGTTGCTCCTCGTGGCGCTCTACGCTCTTTACGTGCGCCATCTTTCGGGGCGTTGGCGCATGACCTATCTGATCACAGCCATTTCATCGCTTTATTTCAATTGCTTCGTTGTGGTGGCGCAATCGTTTCTAAAAGTCCCGTCGCTGCATGCGCTGGCGCCGAACGGAAGCGAGCCACCCTTCGCGATCAGCCAGGCAATTCTGCTCGTCGCCTTTGTTGTTGCAGGCTATTTCGCCGTCCACCGATATCATCCGCCAATGGCTGCAGCCTAGCCGCTGAGGCCATTGGGGATGCCTGTTTCAAATATCCCTGTCGGTGACGCCGTCAGTCCTCTTCGGAATCCAGTCGCACGGCATCCTGAATGCTGTGGATCAGATCGGGCAGGGCGCTCTGCACGCGGTTCCAGCTCGGCATGAAGGGGGTTGCGTTCGGATTGTCGCGGAACACATCGCCCGCCTCAATCAGATTGGCGGCAAACAGTTCCACTGCCTGTTCTTCCTTGTGGCGATCGGTGGTCAGACCGTTCATGCGCGCGTCATTGTGATAGATCTCAACCAGATCGAGTGCGGTGCGGTAATAAGTGGCCTTCAGCGTGCGCAGGCTTTCCTGGCTGAAAACGACACCGTCGGTTGCCAGTTTCCGCAACAACGCCTTGGTAATGTCGATCGACATGCGCGACAGCCCGCGTTCCTTGTCGTCCGACGACAGGTCCTGATGCTTGTGGTCATAGGCGTCGGCGATGTCCACCTGACAGATTGAGGTGTTGGAATAATTGCGCCACAGCTCTGACAGCACTCCGATCTCGAGACCCCAGTCGGAGGGAATGCGGATATCCGGCAACAAATGTGCCCGCATGGCAAATTCGCCGGCCAGCGGATAGCGAAACGCTTTCAGATAATCGATGTAGGGGTGATGGCCGATCACCTTTTCGAGGCTCAGCAGTAGCGGTGTCACCAGAAGACGCGTTACGCGGCCATTGAGCGAGCGGTCAGCGATGCGCGGGTAATAGCCCTTGGAAAAGACGTAAGGAAATCCGGGATTGGTGACGGGGTAGACCAGTCTGGCCAGCATTTCGCGGCTGTAGGTGACGATATCGCAGTCATGCAGCGCAACCACACCGGCTGTGCGTGCCCCCAGGACGTATCCGATACAATACCAGACATTGCGGCCCTTGCCGGGTTGGTCCGGCGCCAGGCTTGCCGCATCCAGTTTCGCGTCGATTTCGCGCAGGCGCGGCCCGTCATTCCAGAGGATCGAGTGCTTTTGCGGCAGGCGTGAAAAATAGTCCCGTGCACGTCTGTATTGATCGCGATCTGCCTGATCGAGACCGATCACGATTTCCGAAATGTAAGGGACTTCCGAAAGCTCGGAGACGATGTGCTCGAGCGCATCGCCTTCCAGCTCCGAGTAGAGCGATGGCAGGATAAGCGTGATGGGGCGAACCTCGGCAAAGACCTTCAGTTCCTGCTCCATGCGTTCCAGGGAGCGTTCGCGCAGATTGTGAAGGGTTGCCACGACCCCATTTTGATGAAAGTCCGCCACGGTCTTGTCCCTTTCGTCTTTACACCCGCCTTTGCAGGCTCATTTCGCGGCTCCAACGAGCTGCCATATCATTTCGTTCCAACCCTCAGGGCCCGTTTTTTCAGAGCGCAGAATATGGCCCTGACGTTCCCGTTGTGTGACAGGAAGCGGTTTGTGTGCTCGATTGGCGATGATGACGCCATGATGGGCGGTCTCCAGCATCGCCAGATCATTCGGCGCGTCGCCAAGGGCAATGGTCGTGATCGCAGGTCCATACAGATCTGCATAGAGCGAAACGATCTCTGTCATCCGTGCCGCCTTGGAGGTTTTCGGCATGATGGTGAAGAATCGTCCACCCTGCGCTGCCATAAAGTTTTTTTGGTCCAGCTCGGCCTCAAACAGTGCTTTCTGTTCGGCGTTGCCGGTAAAAAGTCCAGGTTCGGAGAAGCGTCGTTTCTTGGCCAGCATCGCGGCCTGCGGATCAAGTCCGGTGCGCGCACAGACCTCGTCGACGCTCCAGTCGCCAAAGCCTTGGAACAGGCCGTCCAGCGATGACGTCAGGCCTTTGATCATCGCCCTGAGGCTCTGATAGTCATCCGGCCCGTTGTCGTTGGCCACCGCATCGGCTTCCGGAAATACGATGCCGGCACCGTTTTCCACAATCATTGGATTGTCGATGCCGATCGCACGCGCAATCGGCCGCATCTCCGCCTCTGTCTTGCTGCTGGCAAGAATCAGCGGAATGCCGTGGGCTTCCAGCAGGTCAAGAGCGGGGCGGGCCGGTTCGAAGGAATAGCTTTCATGATCGAGAAGCGTCCCGTCGAGATCGGAAAAGACAAGTATCATGCTTTGGAGCTTAGCAGATACTGCCTCGTCGCATAGAGGGCGATCGCCGCTGCATTGGAAACATTCAGCGATTTGATTGCACCCGGCATATCGAGGCGGGCAAGCACATCCACCGTGTCGCGCGTCTTCTGCCGCAGGCCCTTGCCCTCGGCCCCCAGAACAAGGGCAACCTTGTTTCCGGTAAAGCTTTGTTCGATGGCAGCCGGGCCTTCCGAATCGAGGCCGACGGAATAAAAGCCGAGCTTCTTCAACTCGCCCAGCGCATCGGCGAGGTTGCCGATCTGGATATAGGGGATGAGTTCCAGCGCGCCCGATGCGGACTTCGCCATGACGCCCGATTCGGTCGGGCTATGGCGCTGCGTCGTAATGACGGCGCCGGCGTTGAAGGCAACGGCCGAGCGCATGATGGCGCCGACATTGTGCGGATCGGTGATCTGATCAAGCACCAGAATCAACGGGCTTTCCTGCAAGGCCTCAAGATTGCGCACGGGCAGGGGCCGCGTTTCCAGCATCACACCCTGATGAATGGCATCGGGGCCGAGATGGGTGTCGATATCGGCAGGCGATACGATCTTCACCGGAAAGGACTGGGCTGCCACCTCGCCGATATCCAGACGTACCCACGCGTTCTGCGTGACGGAAAGTTCGATGATCTTGCGTTCGGGATTCTCAAGCGCTGCGCGCACCGTGTGCAGGCCGTAAAGGAAGACCTGTTCAGGGGCGAGTTTGGGCGGTGTCCATTGTCCGCCCTGACCGCGGCGCTTCTGCGGTGCGGGTGTCGGGATCTCGCCGCGCTCGCGCTTTGCGTCGCGCACCTGGCGGCGCAGGGTTGCATAATGGCTGTCACGGCCGTTCTTGTCGTCTGGATTATCTTTGCTCATAACGCCTTATATCCAGCGACATCGACGCCGGATAGTCCCTAGTCTCGACAGCGACATTTCCATTTTGCAAAATTTTTCAGGCAATTTTCCATTTGCTCGTGTTGACATCAGTCGGCGGGGCGGTCATATACCCGCCGCAGATCGAAGGGGCCGCGCAACTTGCAAAGCTGCTTCGAACTCGAGAAAAGCTTGGTCGCTTGATCCGGTCGAATAACTGGAGGAATGCCCGAGTGGTTAAAGGGGACGGACTGTAAATCCGTTGGCTCAGCCTACGTTGGTTCAAATCCAACTTCCTCCACCATTCGACTTCGGATCGAACACCGCGGGTATAGCTCAATGGTAGAGCAGCAGCCTTCCAAGCTGAATACGCGGGTTCGATTCCCGCTACCCGCTCCAATCCGCTTTCCCTGTATTGGCATTCTTAAGCTAAGGGATTGAAGATCCTTAGTGAATTGTCGTGCGCCGCGAAAGCTGCGACGCCGCTGATGGCTGCCAGGTGGCCATCCGTAATTAAGTCTTGCGCATTCGTTGCGAAAGCCTTAAACGGCGGAACCAAACCGGTTCGCCGGGTCAACTCATTCACGATCAGGAAGAAGCATTCAAATGGCAAAGAGTAAATTTGAGCGCAACAAGCCGCACGTTAACATTGGCACGATTGGCCACGTTGACCATGGCAAGACGTCTCTGACGGCTGCAATCACCAAGTTCTTCGGTGAGTTCAAGGCCTACGATCAGATCGACGCCGCTCCGGAAGAAAAGGCACGTGGCATCACCATCTCGACGGCACACGTCGAGTATGAGACGCCGAACCGCCACTACGCCCACGTTGACTGCCCCGGCCACGCCGACTACGTCAAGAACATGATCACGGGTGCAGCGCAGATGGACGGCGCGATCCTGGTTTGCTCGGCAGCCGACGGCCCGATGCCGCAGACCCGCGAGCACATCCTGCTTGCCCGTCAGGTTGGCGTTCCGGCAATCGTCGTGTTCCTCAACAAGGTCGACCAGGTTGACGACGAAGAGCTCCTCGAGCTCGTGGAAATGGAAGTTCGCGAACTTCTGTCGTCCTACGACTTCCCGGGCGATGACATTCCGGTCGTCAAGGGTTCTGCACTGGCAGCGCTCAACGACAGCGACAAGAAGATCGGCGAAGACGCCATCCGCGCCCTGATGGAAGCTGTTGACGCTTACATCCCGACGCCGGAGCGTCCGATCGACCAGCCGTTCCTGATGCCGATCGAAGACGTGTTCTCGATCTCGGGCCGTGGTACGGTTGTGACCGGTCGTGTTGAGCGCGGTATCGTCAAGGTTGGTGAAGAAGTCGAAATCGTCGGCATCAAGGACACCTCCAAGACGACGGTTACCGGCGTTGAAATGTTCCGCAAGCTGCTCGATCAGGGCCAGGCTGGCGACAACATCGGTGCACTCGTCCGCGGTGTTGACCGTAACGGCGTTGAGCGTGGTCAGATCCTGTGCAAGCCGGGTTCGGTCAAGCCGCACAAGAAGTTCATGGCAGAAGCCTACATCCTGACGAAGGAAGAGGGTGGCCGTCATACGCCGTTCTTCACCAACTATCGTCCGCAGTTCTACTTCCGCACGACGGACGTGACCGGTATCGTGTCGCTTCCGGAAGGCACGGAAATGGTTATGCCTGGCGATAACGTCACGGTTGAAGTCGAGCTGATCGTTCCGATCGCGATGGAAGAAAAGCTGCGCTTCGCGATCCGCGAAGGCGGCCGCACCGTCGGCGCCGGTATCGTGGCTTCCATCATCGAGTAATATCGGTTTCTTCCGCGAGGAAGATGCGAGCCCCGCCGGAAACGGCGGGGCTTTTTTGTTAGTCGCTCAAGGGAGAGGTGATTGGTGGCGGGGGACGGATATATCGACAACCTGCGGCGCCTGGTCGGGCGCGAGCGATTGATGGTGCCAAGCGTCGCTGCATCTATTTCGAACGCGGAGGGGCGCCTGTTGCTTCAGCGCAAGTCTGCGGGGCAGGGCTGGAGCCTGCCGGCCGGTGCGATCAAAATCGGCGAGACGCCCGAGCAGGCGATCATGCGCGAAGTTCGGGAGGAAACGGGTTTTCTGGTCGAGCCGCAAACGGTTCTGGCCGTGTTTGGCGGCGCGGACTATCGCCACACCTATCCCAATGGCGATCAGGTCGAATATCTCGTCGTGCTTTATCGCTGCCGCATCCTCGGCGAGGCAATGGATTCGGCAATCGATAAAGAAACGGAGCGGCTCGACTGGTTTGCAGAGGCAGACATGCCGCCGCTGGCATTGCCCTATCCTGTGGCCCGCTTGTTTCAAAGATAGAGGTTGTCACTGGCGCCATCCAACCTATTTAGGTGACGGCATTAAGGGAGGATTTCATGACCAAACGTATTCTGTTCACCGGCGGTTCTGGCAAGGCGGGCCGGCATGTCATACCTTGGCTCATCGATAAGGGGTACGAGGTCCACAATATCGATCTCGTGCCGCTGGATTATCCGGGCGTCACCAATCTGACGGTCGACATCACCGATTCCGGTCAGGTCTTCAATGCGCTGTCGATGCATACTGACTTTTCCGATCTCGAACACGGCAAGGGCGTTCAGCCATTTGACGCCGTCGTCCATTTCGCAGCCATTCCGCGTATCCTGATCAAGCCGGACAACGAGACCTTCCGCGTCAACACGATTGGCACCTATAATGTCATAGAGGCGGCGGTGAAGCTTGGTATTCGCAAGGTGGTCATTGCCTCCAGCGAAACCACTTATGGCATCTGCTTTGCAGAGGGCGACAAGCTTCCGCATTACCTGCCCTTCGATGAGGATTATGACGTCGATCCGATGGATAGCTATGGTTTGTCCAAGGTCGTCAACGAGAAGACGGCACGCGCCTTTGCCGAGCGAACCGGTGCCGACGTCTACGCGCTTCGAATCGGCAATGTCATCGAGCCGGACGAATACGGCATGTTCACCGAATTTGTCGAAAAACCGGAGACGCGCCTGCGCAATGCCTGGTGCTATATCGACGCGCGCGACCTCGGTCAGATGGTCCATCTGTGCATTGAAAAGGATGGTCTGGGCTTTCAGGTCTTCAATGCCACCAATGATACGGTCACAGCCCAGATGACGACTCAGGAGCTGGCCGCCCGATTCTTCCCCGGCGTAGCGTTCAAGCGCGACATGGCGCGGGACGAAGGACTGATTTCCAATGCCAAGATTCGCGAAGTCCTCGGTTTCAAGGAAGAGCATGACTGGCGGAAATACGTAAATCTGTGAGGGCAGGGCCGTCGAAAGTCGGCTCTTTCGGGGCATCACGCAAAAATTGCGTCGTCACCTCGTGATTGGGCTTGTCATCCTCGGCCAAACTGAATATGTACCCCCACGACCTCGCTTGGCGAGGACGTAGGGGTATAGCTCAGTTGGTAGAGCGGCGGTCTCCAAAACCGCAGGCCGTGGGTTCGAGCCCCTCTGCCCCTGCCACTATCGTCAAGTGCACATATGCTTGATGGTGGTGTGTAAGCACGAAATTGGAATGTGCGTCGTTTTCGGATTCGCTCTTGTGGAATTGGATTTCGGCGTTTATGTAGGGTTCAAACAGACACGCGGTGCGTGGGGCTGAATAGTTCGGCTTTACGTGCCGTATGTGCGTGGGCATGAATTAGATGGCATCAAAGGCAAATCCATTCGCGTTTCTGCAGCAGGTTCGCTCCGAGACGTCGAAAGTAACGTGGCCGTCTCGCCGCGAGACGGTGATCTCGACGGTAATGGTTCTCGTTATGGTCGTTTTTGCTGCGCTGTTTTTCTTCGCGGCTGATCAATTGATCGGCTGGCTGATCAGCCTCGTGCTTAACCTCGGCAACTAATTGGGCGGAGATAAAGTCATGGCGGCACGCTGGTATATCGTCCACGCATATTCGAACTTTGAGAAGAAGGTCGCAGAATCGATCGAGGAAAAAGCTCGGCAAAAAGGCCTTGAGCATCTCTTCGAGAAGATCCTGGTTCCAACCGAAAAGGTTGTCGAAGTGCGTCGTGGACGCAAAGTCGATTCTGAACGCAAGTTCTTCCCGGGCTATGTCATGGTTCGGGCAAACCTGACGGACGAGGCTTATCACCTCATCAAGAATACCCCGAAGGTTACGGGGTTCCTTGGTTCGGACAACAAGCCTGTTCCGATCCCTGACTTCGAAGCCGAGCGTATCCTCGGTCAGGTTCAGGAAGGTGTCGAGCGGCCCAAGTCCTCCGTCACCTTCGAGATCGGCGAACAGGTTCGCGTCTCCGACGGTCCGTTCGCATCCTTCAATGGCACCGTACAGGATGTCGATGAGGAGCGTTCGCGTCTCAAGGTTGAAGTTTCTATTTTCGGTCGCGCTACGCCGGTCGAACTCGAATACGCTCAGGTCGAAAAGGTCTGAGTGCTGCGGGGTAACCCGCAAATCGCGTGGGAGAGAAGGGGCCTTAGCCGGGCTTTGTGATCGCACCACGCAACCGCAGCCGCCGGAGCAATCCGGCATCTACGGGCCGGGTTTCCGGTCCACAACGAAAGGCAGAGAGATATGGCTAAGAAAGTTGCAGGCCAGCTCAAGCTCCAGGTCAAGGCAGGATCGGCAAACCCGTCCCCGCCAATCGGCCCGGCACTTGGTCAGCGTGGCATTAACATTATGGAATTCTGCAAGGCGTTCAATGCTGCCACGCAGGAAATGGAAAAGGGTATGCCGATTCCGGTCGTCATCACCTATTACCAGGACAAGTCCTTCAACTTCATCATGAAGCAGCCGCCAGTCAGCTACTTCCTGAAGAAGGAAGCAAAGGTTACGTCCGGCTCGAAGACACCGGGCAAGGGCGCTGCTGCCGGCAAGATCACCAAGGACCAGGTCCGTACGATCGCCGAAGCCAAGATGAAGGATCTGAATGCCGCTGATATCGACGGCGCAATGGCCATGATCGAGGGCTCCGCCCGCGCCATGGGCCTAGAAGTGGTAGGTTGATCATGGCTAAGCTCGCAAAGCGTATTCAGAAGATCCGTGAAGGCATTGATCCGACCACTCTGGTCGCTCTCGCCGATGCCATTTCTCTCGTCAAGGAACGGGCAATTGCCAAGTTCGACGAGACCGTTGAAATCTCCATGAACCTCGGTGTCGACCCGCGTCACGCCGACCAGATGGTTCGTGGTGTTGTCAATCTGCCGAACGGCACTGGCCGTGACGTCAAGGTTGCCGTATTTGCCCGTGGCGCCAAGGCTGATGAAGCCAAGGCTGCTGGCGCAGATGTCGTTGGTGCTGAAGATCTCGTTGAGATCGTTCAGGGCGGCAAGATCGATTTCGATCGCTGCATTGCAACGCCTGACATGATGCCGCTCGTCGGTCGTCTCGGTAAGGTTCTCGGCCCACGTGGCATGATGCCGAACCCGAAGGTCGGAACTGTGACGATGGATGTTGCCGGAGCTGTTAAGGCTTCCAAGGGCGGCGCAGTCGAGTTCCGCGTCGAAAAGGCCGGTATCGTTCACGCCGGCATCGGCAAGGCATCCTTCGATGCCAAGGCTCTGGAAGAAAACATCCGTGCCTTCGCTGACGCCGTCGTCAAGGCAAAGCCAGCCGGTGCAAAGGGTAACTACGTCAAGCGCGTAGCCATCTCCTCGACCATGGGTCCTGGCGTCAAGATCGACCCTTCGTCGGTTTCGGCAGCTTAAGTTTCGGGCCGGGATTGCGATCCCGGCCTTCCTGAATTTCCGGTCCTTCGGGGCCGGAAATTGCCCGGTTTCATAGCCGGGCATTCCTGTCCGAGATTGCGGGTGGCCGAAAGGCCTTAATTTCCGCCTGCATGAGACGGGTAAGATCCGGAATTCGGGACGCGCAAGCATCCTTACATTCGGTTCGAGCCTAGTGTGCCTGATGCCTGGCCTTTCGTGGGTTAGTGTGAAGGGGACAGGATCCTCAAGCGTCGCTTGGGATCTTGAAGACAAGATTCCCAAGGGGCAAAAGGCAAACCCGATGGGGCCTGCATGATTGCGGTCCCGTCAACTGGAGACAGACAGTGGAAAGAGCGGAAAAACGCGAATTCGTCACAGAGCTGAGCGAAGTCTTTAAGGCTTCCGGTTCGGTTGTTGTGGCCCACTATGCTGGTGTCACAGTTGCGCAAATGAACGACTTTCGTTCGAAAATGCGTGCTGCTGGCGGCACCGTCAAAGTCGCGAAGAACCGTCTGGCCAAGATCGCTCTTCAGGGCACGGAAGCCGAAGGGATCACTGATCTCTTCAAAGGTCAGACGCTGATTGCTTACAGCGAAGACCCGATCACGGCTCCGAAAGTCGTCATGGATTTCGCCAAGACCAACGACAAGATCGTTGTTCTCGGTGGTGCCATGGGAGCAACCACGCTCGATGCCAATGCAGTCAAGTCGCTTGCGACCCTGCCTTCGCTCGACGAACTGCGCGCAAAGCTGCTGGGCATGATCCAGACACCAGCTACTCGCATCGCAGGGGTTGTTGCAGCACCGGCAAGTCAGCTTGCTCGCGTGTTTGCGGCCTATGCCAAGAAGGACGAAGCCGCGTAAGGCGGTTTTTCGCTGTTCATATCAAAACCCAGTTCGTTTCGAACCGAACACTTATTAAGGAACTATGACAATGGCTGATCTCGCAAAGATCGTTGACGACCTCTCCGCACTGACAGTTCTGGAAGCTGCTGAGCTTTCCAAGATGCTCGAAGAAAAGTGGGGCGTTTCTGCAGCTGCTCCTGTAGCTGTTGCTGCTGCTGGCGGCGGTGCTGCTGTTGCTGCTGAAGAAGAAAAGACCGAGTTTGACGTCATCCTCGCAGATGCCGGCGCAAACAAGATCAACGTCATCAAGGAAGTCCGCGCTATCACAGGTCTCGGCCTGAAGGAAGCCAAGGACCTCGTTGAAGCCGCTCCTAAGGCTGTCAAGGAAGCCGTTTCCAAGGCTGAAGCTGCAGACCTCAAGAAGAAGCTTGAAGACGCTGGCGCCAAGGTCGACGTTAAGTAATTTGAAATTGCGTTTGGGGGAGGGCTTTTGCCCTCTCCCATTCGTATTTTCTCGCCGAACTGATTACCCAAAAGCCCGTAAAACGGCTTTTGGGTAATGGGTTCTTCAAGAGGATGGTCTCAAACCGAACTGTACGGCAATCCGGCCGGCGCTTCGGGATCAGAGACGAGTTTGATTGATCCATTGATCGACGGAGCCGCCTGGCCAGCGCCCTCCGTCCGTTGCAGGCCCGGATGCAAATTGACAAGGAGCGACGATGGCTCAGACCCTTTCCTTTAATGGTCGTAGGCGCGTACGCAAATTTTTTGGTAAAATTCCAGAAGTCGCGGAAATGCCGAACCTCATCGAGGTTCAGAAGGCTTCTTACGATCAGTTCCTCATGGTTGACGAGCCCGAAGGTGGCCGTCCCGATGAGGGGCTTAATGCCGTTTTCAAATCCGTATTCCCGATCACGGATTTCTCTGGCGCTTCGATGCTGGAATTCGTTTCCTACGAATTCGAGCCGCCGAAGTTCGACGTCGACGAATGCCGTCAGCGTGACCTGACCTATGCAGCGCCGCTGAAAGTGACGCTGCGCCTTATCGTGTTTGATATTGATGAGGATACGGGCGCGAAGTCGATCAAGGACATCAAGGAACAGTCGGTCTACATGGGCGACATGCCTTTGATGACCAACAACGGTACCTTCGTTGTCAACGGCACGGAACGCGTTATCGTTTCGCAGATGCACCGTTCGCCGGGCGTCTTCTTCGACCACGACAAGGGCAAGAGCCATTCGTCCGGCAAGCTTCTGTTTGCGGCCCGCGTGATCCCGTATCGTGGTTCGTGGCTCGACATCGAGTTCGACGCCAAGGACATCGTGCATGCCCGTATCGACCGTCGCCGCAAGATCCCTGCGACATCGCTTCTGATGGCGCTGGGCATGGACGGCGAAGAAATTCTGTCGACCTTCTATTCGAAGTCTACCTATGCGCGCTCAGAGGGCGGCTGGCGCATCCCGTTCAATCCGGAAACCCTCAAGGGTGCCAAGGTCATCTCCGAGATGGTCGATGCGGATACGGGCGAAGTCGTCGTTGAATCCGGCAAGAAGCTGACTCCGCGTCTGCTGCGTCAGCTGGTAGACAAGGGCGTCAAGGCGCTGAAGGCCTCCGACGAGGACCTGTACGGGAACTTCCTCGCAGAGGATATCGTCAACTTCGAAACCGGTGAGATCTTTCTCGAAGCCGGTGACGAACTGGACGAGAAGACCCTGCAGATCATCCTCGATAACGGTATCGACGAGATCCCGGTTCTGGGTATCGACCATATCAATGTCGGCGCTTACATCCGCAATACGCTTGCTGCAGACAAGAACGAGAACCGTCAGGAAGCTCTGTTCGACATCTATCGCGTGATGCGTCCGGGTGAGCCGCCAACCATGGATTCGGCTGAAGCCATGTTCAACTCGCTGTTCTTCGACAGCGAGCGTTACGATCTCTCGGCCGTTGGTCGCGTGAAGATGAACATGCGTCTCGATCTCGACGCCGAAGACACGGTTCGCGTTCTGCGCAAGGAAGACATCCTGGCAGTCGTCAAGATGCTCGTTGAGCTTCGCGATGGCCGCGGCGAAATCGACGATATCGACAACCTCGGCAACCGTCGTGTCCGTTCGGTCGGCGAGCTGATGGAAAACCAGTATCGTCTGGGTCTCTTGCGCATGGAACGTGCGATCAAGGAACGTATGTCCTCGATCGAAATCGACACTGTGATGCCGCAGGATCTGATCAACGCCAAGCCGGCCGCTGCTGCTGTTCGCGAGTTCTTCGGATCGTCGCAGCTGTCGCAGTTCATGGACCAGGTGAACCCGCTGTCGGAAATCACCCACAAGCGCCGCCTCTCGGCTCTTGGCCCAGGTGGTCTGACACGCGAACGCGCAGGCTTTGAAGTCCGCGACGTTCACCCGACCCACTACGGCCGTATTTGCCCGATTGAAACGCCGGAAGGCCCGAACATCGGTCTGATCAACTCGCTTGCAACCTTCGCCCGCGTTAACAAGTACGGCTTCATTGAAAGCCCGTACCGCAAGATCGTGGACGGCAAGGTGACCAAGGAAGTGCTGTACCTCTCGGCAATGGAAGAGGCCAAGTACTACGTTGCCCAGGCAAACTCCGAACTGACACCAGAAGGTGAATTCGTCGAAGAATTCGTCGTTTGCCGTCACGCCGGCGATGTGATGCTGTCGCCGCGCGACACCGTCAACCTGATGGACGTTTCGCCAAAGCAGGTCGTATCGGTTGCTGCCGCTCTGATCCCGTTCCTGGAAAACGACGACGCCAACCGCGCGCTCATGGGTTCCAACATGCAGCGTCAGGCCGTGCCTCTGGTACGTGCTGAAGCGCCATTCGTTGGTACCGGCATGGAGCCGATCGTGGCCCGTGACTCCGGTGCGGCCATCGGTGCTCGCCGCGGCGGTATCGTTGACCAGGTGGATGCGACCCGTATCGTTATCCGTGCGACCGAAGATCTCGATCCGTCGAAGTCTGGTGTGGACATCTACCGTCTGCAGAAGTTCCAGCGTTCCAACCAGAACACCTGCGTCAACCAGCGTCCGCTGGTCGCCGTCGGTGACATTCTGAACAAGGGCGACATCATTGCTGACGGTCCGTCGACTGACCTCGGCGATCTGGCACTTGGCCGCAACACGCTCGTCGCGTTCATGCCATGGAACGGCTACAACTACGAGGACTCCATCCTTCTGTCCGAGCGTATCGTACGCGATGACGTCTTCACCTCGATCCATATCGAGGAGTTTGAAGTCATGGCCCGCGACACCAAGCTTGGTCCGGAAGAAATCACGCGCGACATTCCGAACGTTTCGGAAGAAGCGCTGAAAAACCTCGACGAAGCCGGTATCGTTTACATCGGTGCGGAAGTTGCACCGGGCGATATCCTGGTGGGCAAGATCACACCGAAGGGCGAAAGCCCGATGACGCCGGAAGAAAAGCTTCTGCGTGCCATCTTCGGTGAAAAGGCCTCCGACGTTCGCGACACCTCGATGCGCATGCCTCCGGGCACATTCGGCACGATCGTCGAAGTTCGCGTTTTCAACCGCCACGGCGTTGAAAAGGACGAACGTGCGATGGCGATCGAGCGTGAGGAAATCGAGCGCCTCGCCAAGGACCGTGACGACGAGCAGGCCATTCTCGACCGTAACGTCTACAGCCGTTTGATGGACATGCTGCGTGGCCAGATGTCGGTTGCCGGACCCAAGGGCTTCAAGAAGGGTGCTGAACTCAACAACAGCATCGTGTCTGAATACCCGCGTTCGCAGTGGTGGATGTTTGCCGTTGAGGACGAAAAGGTTCAGGGCGAGATCGAAGCCCTGCGTGGTCAGTACGACGAATCCAAGTCGCGCCTTGAACAGCGCTTCATGGACAAGGTCGAAAAGGTCCAGCGTGGCGACGAAATGCCTCCGGGCGTCATGAAGATGGTCAAGGTCTTTGTCGCTGTGAAGCGCAAGATCCAGCCAGGCGACAAGATGGCCGGCCGTCATGGTAACAAGGGCGTGGTCTCGCGCATCGTACCGGTCGAGGACATGCCGTTCCTCGAAGATGGTACGCATGTCGACATCGTTCTGAACCCGCTTGGCGTGCCTTCGCGTATGAACGTTGGTCAGATCCTTGAAACGCACCTGGCCTGGGCTTGCGCCGGTATGGGCAAGCGCATCGGTGAAATGCTCGAGGAATACAAGACGAGCAACGACATCACCGAGCTGCGTGAAGAGCTGACAGCCACCTACAAGAGCATTGCAAACGACGAAGTCGATCATTTCGACGACGAGTCGCTGCTGCTCTTGGCTGATCAGTCCAAGGGCGGTGTCTCGATCGCAACGCCGGTCTTCGACGGTGCGCACGAGATTGACGTTTCCGAGATGCTCACCCGCGCCGGTCTCGATCCGTCGGGTCAGTCAGTTCTGTACGATGGCCGTACCGGTGAACAGTTCGACCGAAAGGTCACCGTTGGCTACATGTACATGATCAAGCTGAACCACTTGGTCGACGACAAGATCCACGCGCGTTCGATCGGTCCTTACTCGCTCGTCACCCAGCAGCCGCTTGGTGGTAAGGCGCAGTTCGGTGGTCAGCGCTTCGGGGAAATGGAAGTCTGGGCTCTGGAAGCTTACGGTGCAGCTTACACGCTGCAGGAAATGCTCACGGTCAAGTCGGATGACGTGGCCGGCCGTACAAAGGTCTATGAAGCGATCGTCCGTGGTGACGATACCTTCGAGGCCGGCATTCCGGAAAGCTTCAACGTTCTGGTCAAGGAAATGCGCTCTCTCGGCCTGTCGGTCGAGCTGGAGAATTCCAAGCTGGACGAAGCGGCAGCCGCAGCAGGCCAGTTACCGGACGCGGCAGAATAAGGAAGACGAGGCGCGCGCCGGCCAATTGGCGCGCGCTGCTTCTGCTCCGGCGCTCAAAGCCCGGGGCAGGGCATTTCCGCCGCATTCGCGGTCTATAGTCGTTTTAGGGGATTGTGGTGGTCACCCGGGAATTTGGTCACCATCGATCCCAAGCTGAGGGCGATAAGCCCCACAAGGAGACAGGCATGAACCAAGAGGTCATGAACCTTTTCAATCCGCAGGTTCCGGCTCAGCACTTCGATTCCATCCGGATTTCGATCGCCTCGCCTGAGAAAATTCTCTCCTGGTCCTATGGCGAGATCAAGAAGCCTGAGACCATCAACTACCGTACGTTCAAGCCAGAGCGTGACGGTCTGTTCTGCGCGCGTATTTTTGGCCCGATCAAGGACTATGAGTGCCTTTGCGGCAAGTACAAGCGCATGAAGTACAAGGGCATCATCTGCGAAAAGTGCGGTGTGGAAGTCACGCTGTCGCGCGTTCGCCGTGAGCGCATGGGCCATATCGAGCTCGCCGCTCCCGTTGCCCATATCTGGTTCCTGAAGTCGCTTCCTTCGCGCATCTCGACATTGCTCGACATGACGTTGAAGGATGTTGAGCGCGTTCTCTATTTCGAGAACTATATCGTGACGGAGCCAGGCCTGACCTCGCTCAAGGAAAACCAGCTTCTCTCCGAAGAAGAATACATGATCGCCGTCGATGAGTTCGGCGAAGATCAGTTCACCGCCATGATCGGCGCTGAAGCCATCTTCGAGATGCTGGCATCCATGAACCTGGAAAAGATCGCTGGCGATCTGCGCACGGATCTGGCTGAAACAACGTCGGATCTGAAGCAGAAGAAGCTGATGAAGCGGCTGAAGATCGTCGAGAACTTCATCGAGTCCGGCAACAAGCCGGAATGGATGATCATGAAGGTCGTTCCTGTCATCCCGCCGGACCTGCGCCCGCTGGTTCCGCTCGATGGCGGTCGTTTTGCGACGTCTGACCTCAACGATCTCTATCGTCGTGTGATCAACCGTAACAACCGTCTGAAGCGCCTGATCGAACTGCGCGCTCCCGGCATCATTATCCGCAACGAAAAGCGCATGCTGCAGGAATCTGTGGATGCACTGTTCGACAACGGCCGCCGTGGCCGCGTCATCACCGGCGCCAACAAGCGTCCGTTGAAGTCGCTGTCCGACATGCTCAAGGGCAAGCAGGGCCGTTTCCGTCAGAACCTTCTCGGTAAGCGCGTCGACTATTCCGGTCGTTCGGTTATCGTGACCGGTCCTGAACTGAAGCTGCACCAGTGCGGTCTGCCGAAGAAGATGGCGCTCGAGCTGTTCAAGCCATTCATCTATGCCCGTCTCGACGCCAAGGGTTACTCCTCCACCGTCAAGCAGGCCAAGAAGCTGGTTGAAAAGGAAAAGCCTGAGGTCTGGGATATCCTCGACGAGGTTATCCGCGAGCATCCGGTTCTTCTGAACCGTGCGCCGACGCTTCACCGCCTGGGCATCCAGGCCTTCGAACCGACCCTGGTTGAAGGCAAGGCGATCCAGCTGCATCCGCTCGTCTGCACGGCCTTCAACGCCGACTTCGACGGCGACCAGATGGCCGTTCACGTGCCGCTGTCGCTGGAAGCCCAGCTCGAAGCCCGCGTGCTGATGATGTCGACCAACAACATTCTGCACCCGGCCAATGGTCATCCGATCATCGTGCCGTCGCAGGACATGGTTCTCGGCCTCTACTATCTGTCGATCATGAACCAGAACGAGCCGGGCGAAGGCATGGTCTTCTCCGACCTCGGCGAGCTGCATCACGCTCTGGAAAACAAGGTTGTTACCTTGCACTCCAAGATCCGTGGTCGTTTCAAGACAGTTGATGAAGACGGCAACCCGGTCTCGCACGTTCACGAAACGACACCTGGTCGTATGCTCATCGGCGAACTTCTGCCGAAGAACTTCCAGGTGCCGTTCGAAACCTGCAACCAGGAAATGACCAAGAAGAACATCTCGAAGATGATCGACACGGTCTACCGTCACTGCGGTCAGAAAGACACGGTCATCTTCTGCGATCGCATCATGCAGCTCGGCTTCGGCCATGCTTGCCGCGCCGGTATTTCCTTCGGCAAGGACGACATGGTCATCCCGGACGCCAAGTACACCATCGTCGGTGATACGGAAGCGCTGGTGAAGGAATACGAGCAGCAGTACAACGACGGTCTCATCACCCAGGGCGAAAAGTACAACAAGGTTGTCGACGCATGGGGCAAGGCGACTGAAAAGGTCACGGAAGAAATGATGGCCCGCATTAAGGCTGTCGAATTCGATCCCGAAACCGGTCGTCAAAAGCCGATGAACTCGATTTACATGATGAGCCACTCCGGTGCGCGTGGTTCGGTGAACCAGATGCGTCAGCTGGGCGGCATGCGCGGCCTTATGGCCAAGCCATCGGGTGAAATCATCGAGACGCCGATCACGTCGAACTTTAAGGAAGGCCTGACCGTTAACGAGTACTTCAACTCGACTCACGGTGCCCGTAAGGGTCTCGCAGACACCGCTTTGAAGACGGCTAACTCGGGTTACCTGACCCGTCGTCTGGTTGACGTTGCGCAGGATTGCATCGTCAACATGGTCGATTGCGGAACTGAAAACGGCCTGACCATGACCGCCATCGTCGATGCCGGTCAGGTTGTTGCCTCCATCGGTGTCCGTGTTCTGGGTCGTACGGCTCTGGACGATATCGATCATCCGGTCACTGGCGAGCGTATCGTCGATGCCGGCAAGATGATCCTCGAGCCCGATGTCATCGAAATCGAAAAGGCTGGCATTCAGTCGATCCGAATTCGCTCGGCCCTGACCTGCGAAGTGCAGACCGGCGTTTGCGGCGTCTGCTATGGTCGCGACCTTGCCCGTGGTACGCCTGTCAACATCGGTGAAGCTGTCGGCGTTATCGCTGCGCAGTCGATCGGTGAGCCGGGCACCCAGCTCACCATGCGTACCTTCCACCTTGGCGGTACGGCAAACGTGGTCGACAGCTCGTTCCTGGAAGCATCGTACGAAGGTACTGTGCAGATCAAGAACCGCAACATGCTGCGCAACTCCGACGGCAACCTGGTTGCCATGGGTCGTACGCTGTCGGTCACGATCCTGGACGAACGTGGCGTCGAACGGTCTTCGCAGCGTGTCGCCTACGGCTCCAAGCTGTTTGTCGACGATGGCGACAAGGTGAAGCGCGGTCAGCGTCTCGCCGAGTGGGATCCGTATACACGTCCGGTCATGACGGAAGTTGCCGGTACGGTCGAGTTCGAAGATGTGGTCGATGGTCTCTCCGTTCTGGAAGCAACCGACGAGTCCACAGGCATCACCAAGCGTCAGGTTATCGACTGGCGCTCCACGCCGCGCGGCGCGGATCTCAAGCCTGCGATCGTCATCAAGGACGACGCCGGCAATGTGATCAAACTTGCCCGTGGTAACGATGCCCGCTTCCAGCTTTCGGTTGACGCCATTCTGTCGGTTGAGCCGGGCCAGAAGGTCTCCCAGGGTGACGTGCTTGCACGTTCGCCACTGGAAAGCGCGAAGACGAAGGACATCACCGGTGGTCTGCCGCGTGTTGCCGAACTGTTCGAAGCTCGTCGTCCGAAGGACCATGCCGTCATCGCTGAGATTGATGGTACGATCCGCCTTGGCCGCGACTACAAGAACAAGCGTCGCGTGATCATCGAGCCGGCAGAAGATGGTGTCGAACAGGTCGAATACCTGATTCCGAAGGGCAAGCCCTTCCACCTTCAGGAAGGCGACTTTATCGAAAAGGGTGACTACATCCTCGACGGTAACCCGGCACCGCACGACATCCTGGCGATCAAGGGCGTGGAGGCACTCGCTTCCTACCTCGTGAACGAAATCCAGGAAGTCTACCGTCTGCAGGGCGTTGTCATCAACGACAAGCACATCGAGGTGATCGTTCGCCAGATGCTGCAGAAGGTCGAAATCACCGAGTCCGGTGACTCAGGCTATATCGTTGGCGACAATGTGGATCGCATCGAGCTCGATAACCTCAACGAGCGTCTCGTCGAGGAAGGCAAGAAGCCAGCTGATGGCCTGCCGGTTCTGCTCGGCATCACCAAGGCATCGCTGCAGACGCCGTCCTTCTTCTCGGCCGCATCCTTCCAGGAAACCACCAAGGTTCTCACGGAAGCTGCGATTGCCGGCAAGACCGACCCACTGCTCGGCCTGAAGGAAAACGTGATCGTCGGTCGTTTGATCCCTGCCGGTACCGGTGGCGTCATGACTCAGATCCGCCGTATCGCAACCTCTCGCGACGACCTCATTCTCGAGGAACGCAAGAAGGGTTCCGGTGTGGATTCGGCAACGCCGATGCTTCAGGATCTTGCCAAGGCAGAACAGCCAACCGCTGGCGAGTAATCGCCAGCACAGGGCTTTCCTGTCAGGTTTGAAAAGTAGAAAGGCGCTCGGAGCAATCCGGGCGCCTTTTGTCGTCAAACAATGATGTTCCCCAAAAGATGCGCACGAAAAAGGGCCGCAGGCGAAAGCCAGCGACCCGTCAAATTCTTGTCCGCGCCTTCCGCGCAGATCGGCGATACATCAGTCGAAGCGGATGATCGCGACTTCGCCCTCAAGCGCGCCCTGATAAGCAGAAGCATGCGGCTCCTCATCAGGCATGCCGCCCATCACGCCGATCTGGTCGAGATCTGCCTCCAGATAGCCTTCTTCGGAAAGCGCGTTGAGGGCAGTTCTCACAGCGGTGTCGTCGTCCGGTGCGATCAGCATGATATGCAGGTCGATACCATCGCTATCGGCGACCTCATAGGCCTTGGCGATAATGATGAAGACCATAGGCTCGTCGTTGGAGTTGTCGTTGTCCGCCGGGCTGGCCATGGCGTTTCCTTTCGTCTGAAGATACTTGATTCGAACGGCGCCTTCGCCGCCAGCGTGTAAGAAGGTGAGGGGAGTAAACGATTCCCGCCCTGTTTTCAGTGATGGATCTTGAATCTAGCGTTGCATCCACGATATTTCCATGGCCGGTGCGAATTAAGGGTGTAGACGAGCCCTCTGCACCGCCGTTTGGCAAGAATTTCCCGATGCAGACTTGACGGAACCTGGGGAAACCAGTAGTACGCCCGGCATCAGATCCAATGTGAGGCATGGCTGTTCAGGACGACTCGTCCCGGAGTTCACCTCAAACAAGGTTCTAACGCACGCTGAAGACTGAAATGCTGCACGCATGACGCATGGTAAGTGCGTCCTCTGCTCTTTGTGGTCCATCCGCTAAAAAGCGGGTAGGGCCATATTTTGCGCATGATGAACGGTGCGGCCACCGCCGGCGACGGCAAGACGAAGGGTCCGTGAGGGCTTAGAGACACAACAAGGGATGGTTATATGCCTACCGTAAACCAGCTGATCCGTAAGCCGCGTCAGGCACAGGTAAAGCGCAATAAGGTTCCTGCTCTTCAGGAAAACCCGCAGAAGCGTGGAGTTTGCACTCGCGTTTACACCACGACCCCAAAGAAGCCGAACTCGGCTCTTCGTAAGGTCGCCAAGATCCGTCTGACCAATGGCTTTGAAGTCATCGGTTATATCCCAGGCGAAGGCCATAACCTGCAGGAACACTCCGTTGTGATGATCCGCGGCGGCCGCGTAAAGGATTTGCCGGGCGTTCGTTACCACATCATCCGTGGTGTTCTCGATACGCAGGGCGTCAAGAACCGTAAACAGCGCCGCTCCAAATACGGTGCAAAGCGTCCGAAGTAATCTTCGGTCACAAACGATTTAATCGGGCGCTGCGCGAGGTTCTCCGCGTTATAAGGCGCCATCAACCAGTTGAGAGACAAGAAGCATGTCACGTCGCCACAGAGCTGAAAAGCGTGAGATCAACCCGGACCCGAAGTTCGGCGATCTCGTTGTCACCAAGTTCATGAATGCCATCATGTTGCATGGTAAGAAGTCCGTCGCTGAAACCATTGTTTATGGCGCGTTCGATAACGTTCATGAAAAGATGAAGCAGGAGCCGGTAGCGGTTTTCCATCAGGCGCTTGAAAACGTTGCTCCGCACGTTGAAGTGCGTTCGCGTCGCGTTGGTGGTGCAACCTACCAGGTCCCGGTCGATGTTCGTCCGGAGCGCCGTCAGGCTCTCGCCATCCGCTGGCTGATCACCGCTGCTCGCAAGCGCAACGAAACAACCATGGTCGATCGCCTGTGCGGCGAACTCATGGATGCAGCTAACAATCGTGGCTCCGCGGTTAAGAAGCGCGAAGACACCCACAAGATGGCCGACGCCAACCGTGCCTTCTCGCATTACCGCTGGTAATCACACGATCGATTATTGAAAGGCAGTCCATAATGGCTCGCGAATATAAAATCGAAGACTACCGCAATTTCGGTATCATGGCGCACATCGACGCCGGTAAAACGACGACGACCGAACGCGTTCTGTTCTACACCGGCAAGTCTCACAAAATCGGTGAAGTGCACGACGGCGCAGCCACCATGGACTGGATGGAGCAGGAGCAGGAGCGTGGTATCACCATCACGTCTGCTGCGACCACGACCTTCTGGAAGGGTCGCGACGGCAAGATGCGCCGCTTCAACATCATCGACACCCCCGGCCACGTTGACTTCACGATTGAAGTTGAGCGTTCGCTGCGCGTTCTCGATGGTGCAGTAGCGCTTCTCGACGCCAATGCCGGTGTTGAGCCGCAGACGGAAACTGTTTGGCGTCAGGCCGACAAGTACAACGTTCCGCGGATGATCTTCTGCAACAAGATGGACAAGATCGGTGCCGACTTCTATCGCTCGGTTGAGATGATCAAGACCCGTCTCGGTGCGATCCCGGTTGTTGTTCAGCTGCCGATCGGCGCTGAAAACGACTTCGCCGGCGTTGTCGATCTGATCGAAATGCAGGCCCTTGTCTGGCAGGGTGAAAACCTCGGCGCTGAATGGGATGTCGTTGAAATCCCGGACGACCTGAAGGAACGTGCTGCCGAGTGGCGCGAGAAGATGATCGAAGCGATCGTCGAAATCGACGAAGCTGCGATGGAAGCCTATCTTGAAGGCAACATGCCCGATAACGATCAGATCCGTGCGCTGATCCGTCGTGGTACCATCGACGTGAAGTTCTTCCCGATGTTCTGCGGCTCTGCCTTCAAGAACAAGGGCGTTCAGCCGCTTCTCGATGGCGTTGTCGACTTCCTGCCGTCGCCGCTGGACATTCCTGCTATCGCCGGTATCGACTTCAAGACCGAAGCCGAGATCGAGCGTCATGCAGACGACAGCGAGCCTTTGTCGATGCTGGCATTCAAGATCATGAACGACCCCTTCGTCGGTTCGTTGACGTTCTGCCGCATCTATTCCGGCAAGCTCGAAAAGGGTACGTCTGTACTCAACACGGTCAAGGACAAGCGCGAGCGCGTCGGCCGTATGTTGCAGATGCATTCCAATAGCCGTGAAGACATCGAAGAAGCCTTCGCAGGCGACATCGTGGCTCTGGCTGGCCTCAAGGAAACCACAACAGGCGACACGCTCTGCGATCCCCTGAAGCCGGTTATCCTCGAGCGCATGGAATTCCCGGAACCGGTCATTCAGATCGCGATCGAGCCGAAGTCCAAGGCTGACCAGGAAAAGATGGGTCTCGCGCTCAATCGTCTGGCTGCTGAAGATCCGTCTTTCCGCGTCAAGACAGACCAGGAATCGGGTCAGACCATCATCGCCGGCATGGGCGAGCTTCACCTCGACATTCTCGTTGACCGCATGCGTCGCGAGTTCAAGGTTGAAGCATCTGTCGGTGCACCGCAGGTTGCTTACCGTGAATCGATCACGCGCAAGCATGAAGAAGATTACACGCACAAGAAGCAGTCCGGTGGTACCGGTCAGTTCGCGCGCGTCAAGATCGTCTTCGAACCGAACCCGGATGGCGAAGACTTCCTGTTCGAATCCAAGATCGTTGGTGGTTCTGTTCCCAAGGAATACATCCCTGGCGTACAGAAGGGCATCGAAAGCGTTCTGACTTCTGGTCCGCTCGCTGGCTTCCCGATGCTCGGTGTCAAGGCAACCCTGATCGATGGCGCATACCACGACGTCGACTCCTCGGTTCTCGCCTTCGAAATCGCATCGCGTGCCTGCTTCCGTGAAGCAGCCCGTCAGGCTGGTGCACAGTTGCTCGAGCCGATGATGAAGGTCGAAGTTGTAACGCCGGAAGATTACGTCGGTGACGTAATCGGTGACCTTAACTCGCGTCGTGGCCAGATCCAGGGCCAGGAATCACGCGGTGTTGCAGTTGTCATCAACGCGCATGTTCCTCTTGCGAACATGTTCAAATACGTCGACAACCTTCGCTCCATGTCGCAGGGCCGCGCCCAGTATTCGATGGTCTTCGATCACTACGCGCCGGTTCCATCGAACGTAGCCCAGGAAATCCAGGCGAAGTATTCCGGTCAGAAGTGACCGGGATACCCGAATAGCTATTAGATTAATTGAATTTCCCCGGATGGGGATAGCAAAACGGAGAGCCGAAAATGGCAAAGAGTAAATTTGAGCGCAACAAGCCGCACGTTAACATTGGCACGATTGGCCACGTTGACCATGGCAAGACGTCTCTGACGGCTGCAATCACCAAGTTCTTCGGTGAGTTCAAGGCCTACGATCAGATCGACGCCGCTCCGGAAGAAAAGGCACGTGGCATCACCATCTCGACGGCACACGTCGAGTATGAGACGCCGAACCGCCACTACGCCCACGTTGACTGCCCCGGCCACGCCGACTACGTCAAGAACATGATCACGGGTGCAGCGCAGATGGACGGCGCGATCCTGGTTTGCTCGGCAGCCGACGGCCCGATGCCGCAGACCCGCGAGCACATCCTGCTTGCCCGTCAGGTTGGCGTTCCGGCAATCGTCGTGTTCCTCAACAAGGTCGACCAGGTTGACGACGAAGAGCTCCTCGAGCTCGTGGAAATGGAAGTTCGCGAACTTCTGTCGTCCTACGACTTCCCGGGCGATGACATTCCGGTCGTCAAGGGTTCTGCACTGGCAGCGCTCAACGACAGCGACAAGAAGATCGGCGAAGACGCCATCCGCGCCCTGATGGAAGCTGTTGACGCTTACATCCCGACGCCGGAGCGTCCGATCGACCAGCCGTTCCTGATGCCGATCGAAGACGTGTTCTCGATCTCGGGCCGTGGTACGGTTGTGACCGGTCGTGTTGAGCGCGGTATCGTCAAGGTTGGTGAAGAAGTCGAAATCGTCGGCATCAAGGACACCTCCAAGACGACGGTTACCGGCGTTGAAATGTTCCGCAAGCTGCTCGATCAGGGCCAGGCTGGCGACAACATCGGTGCACTCGTCCGCGGTGTTGACCGTAACGGCGTTGAGCGTGGTCAGATCCTGTGCAAGCCGGGTTCGGTCAAGCCGCACAAGAAGTTCATGGCAGAAGCCTACATCCTGACGAAGGAAGAGGGTGGCCGTCATACGCCGTTTTTCACCAACTATCGTCCGCAGTTCTACTTCCGCACCACGGACGTGACCGGTATCGTGTCGCTTCCGGAAGGCACGGAAATGGTGATGCCTGGCGATAACGTCACGGTTGAAGTCGAGCTGATCGTTCCGATCGCGATGGAAGAAAAGCTGCGCTTCGCGATCCGCGAAGGCGGCCGCACCGTCGGCGCCGGTATCGTGGCTTCCATCATCGAGTAATCGATTGACGGGTGGCCGGGGACAGTGTATGTCGCCGGCCACGAACACATGCGGACGGTGATTTGTTATCGTCCGCAGTTTGCGCTGCGTTGAGTCGATCTTTCGGGATCGAGACCTGGCAGGGCTCTCAGAATAGCAGGTGACAGCGACCCCGCACTGGTGTCGCTGTGATTTTTGATAATTCGGGGCCGGCCAGTAATTGGTAATTCACTGTCTCTGCGTATGCGGGACGCGAAAAAGAACAAGGACATGTCGAATGAACGGCCAGAATATCCGCATCCGCCTCAAGGCGTTTGATCACCGGGTTCTCGATGCCTCCACGCGGGAGATCGTTTCGACCGCAAAGCGTACAGGCGCGAGCGTTCGCGGCCCGGTACCGCTTCCTACCCGCATTGAAAAGTTCACGGTTAACCGGTCGCCACACGTCGACAAGAAGAGCCGCGAACAGTTCGAGATGCGCACACACAAGCGTCTTCTCGACATTGTTGATCCGACACCGCAGACCGTTGACGCGCTGATGAAGCTCGACCTGGCTGCCGGCGTAGACGTCGAGATCAAGCTTTAAAAAATGGAATTCCGGCGAGAGCCGAAATAACAAGGAAGGTACGTGGCAAGACCTGCCAACGACTTCTCGAAACGGGAAACCCGATAGTTCGGAAGGACTGGAGCGGAATCCTTAAACAAAGAGGCAAGACGGGATCGCCTGATCTCGTTAGCGACTCTCAAGAGGAATGAACCAATGCGTTCAGGTGTTATTGCACAGAAAGTGGGCATGACCCGGGTCTACAACGACGCCGGCGAGCATGTTCCTGTAACTGTATTGCGGATGGACGGCTGCCAGGTCGTGGCTCAGCGTACGCAGGAGAAGAACGGCTATACGGCTGTTCAGCTCGGCGTCGGTGTTGCCAAGGTCAAGAACACGTCGAAGGCGATGCGCGGTAATTTTGCCGCCGCCAACGTCGAGCCTAAGGCCAAGCTTGCCGAGTTCCGCGTATCCGAAGACAATCTGATGGAAATCGGTGCTCAGATCATGGCTAGCCACTTTGCGGCCGGTCAGTTGGTTGACGTAACCGGTACTACAATCGGTAAGGGCTTTGCCGGCGCGATGAAGCGCCACAACTTCGGCGGTCTTCGCGCGACCCACGGTGTGTCGGTTTCGCACCGTTCGCACGGTTCGACCGGTTCCAACCAGGATCCTGGTAAGGTCTGGAAGGGCAAGCGTATGGCTGGTCACATGGGCCAGACCCGCGTCACCACCCAGAATCTGGAAGTTGTGTCGACCGATGAAGATCGTGGTCTGATCCTGATCAAGGGCGCCGTACCCGGCTCCAAGGGTTCCTGGATCATCGTTCGCGACGCCATCAAGTCGGCCGCGAAGTAAGGGAGCCAAGAACATGGAATTGAACGTCAAGACCCTCGAGGGCAAAGACGCCGGCAAGGTCTCCCTGTCGGACCTGATTTTCGGCCTCGATCCACGCGAAGATATTCTCGCACGTATGGTTCGTTGGCAGCTCGCGCAGAAGCAGCAGGGCAGCCACAAGACCAAGAGCCGTTCGGAAGTAGCCCGCACCGGCGCCAAGATGTACAAGCAGAAGGGTACGGGCCGCGCTCGTCACCATTCGGCTCGCGCTCCGCAGTTCCGCGGTGGTGGACGTGCACATGGTCCGGTTGTTCGCAGCCATGCATTCGACCTTCCCAAGAAGGTTCGCGCGCTTGCTCTGCGTCACGCTCTCTCCGCCAAGTTCAAGTCTGAAGACCTGATCATCGTCGATGACCTGGTTGCTTCGGAAGCCAAGACAAAGGCGCTGATCGGCACGCTTGCTTCGCTCGGCCTCACCAACGCCCTCGTTATCGGCGGTGCTGAGATCGACAACAACTTCAAGCTCGCTGCTCAGAACATCCCGCATATCGATGTTCTGCCAGTTCAGGGCATCAATGTTTACGACATCCTGCGTCGTGGCAAGCTCGTGCTTTCCAAGGCTGCTGTAGAGGCTCTGGAGGAGCGGTTCAAATGACGGATCTTCGCCACTATGACGTGATCGTCTCTCCGTCGATCACTGAAAAGTCGACCCTGGTATCCGAACACAACCAGGTCGTCTTCAACGTTGCCAAGGGCGCCTCCAAGCCAGAAATCAAGGCTGCTGTGGAAGCTCTCTTTGGTGTCAAGGTCACCGCCGTGAACACGCTCGTCCGCAAGGGCAAGGTAAAGCGGTTCCGCGGCTTCATCGGCAAGCAGAAAGACGTCAAGAAGGCTGTCGTGACGCTCGCCGAAGGTCAGTCCATCGACGTGTCGACGGGCATCTGAGGTAGGGATCTAGAAAATGGCATTGAAAAGCTTTAACCCGATCACTCCGAGCCAGCGTCAGCTCGTCATCGTCGACCGCTCAGCCCTCTACAAGGGCAAGCCGGTCAAGTCGCTGACGGAAGGTCTTGGCAAGAGCGGTGGTCGTAACAACACCGGTCGTATCACGGCTCGCTTTATCGGTGGTGGTCACAAGCGCACCTATCGTCTGGTTGACTTCAAGCGTCGCAAGTTCGACGTCGAAGGCACCGTCGTGCGTCTGGAATACGACCCTAACCGTACCGCGTTCATCGCACTGGTAGCATATGCTGACGGCGATCAGGCTTATATCCTGGCTCCGCAGCGCCTGACAGCCGGCGACAAGGTGATCGCATCGCAAAGCGCAGTAGACGTGAAGCCTGGCAACACCATGCCGCTTCAGGCTATTCCGGTTGGTTCGATCATCCACAACGTTGAGATGAAGCCGGGCAAGGGCGGTCAGATCGCTCGTTCGGCAGGCACCTATGTACAGCTGGTCGGCCGTGATGCCGGCATGGCAATCCTCCGCCTGAATTCGGGTGAACAGCGTCTGGTTCCTGGCTCTTGCCTTGCAACCATCGGCGCGGTCTCCAACCCGGACCACGGCAACACTAACGATGGTAAGGCCGGTCGTACCCGCTGGCGTGGCAAGACCCCGCATAACCGCGGTGTCGTCATGAACCCGGTCGACCACCCCCACGGTGGTGGTGAAGGCCGCACCTCTGGTGGTCGTCACCCGGTTTCTCCATGGGGTAAGCCGACCAAGGGCAAGCGTACTCGTTCGAACAAGTCGACAGACAAGTTCATCATGCGCTCGCGCCACCTGAAAAAGAAGTAAGAGAGGTTAGTCAGAAATGGCTCGTTCAGTATGGAAAGGCCCGTTTGTCGATGGCTATCTTCTCAAGAAAGCTGAGAAGGTGCGCGAAGGCGGCCGAAATGAAGTTATCAAGATGTGGAGCCGTCGCTCCACGATCCTGCCGCAGTTCGTAGGCCTGACATTCGGCGTCTACAACGGCAGCAAGCACATTCCGGTGTCCGTCAATGAGGACATGGTCGGACACAAGTTCGGTGAATTCGCTCCGACCCGGACCTATTACGGTCACGGTGCGGACAAGAAAGCGAAGAGGAAGTAAAGATGGGCAAGGCAAAAGCCGAACGTCGGCTTAAGGATAACGAGGCGCAGGCCGTTGCGCGCACGCTCCGCGTCAGCCCTCAGAAGCTGAACCTCGTTGCTGCGATGATCCGTGGCAAAAAGGTCGATCGTGCACTCGCTGACCTGGAATTTTCGCGCAAGCGCATTTCCGGCACTGTGAAGAAGACACTGGAATCGGCGATCGCGAACGCCGAGAACAACCATGATCTCGATGTCGACCAGCTGGTCGTCGCCGAGGCATATGTTGGCAAGTCGATCACCATGAAGCGTTTCCATGCCCGTGGCCGTGGCCGCGCATCGCGCATCGAGAAGCCTTTCGCACACCTGACGATCGTTGTCCGCGAAGTTGAAGCCAACGGGGAGGCCGCATAATGGGTCAGAAGATCAATCCAATCGGTTTCCGTCTTGGTATCAATCGTACCTGGGATAGCCGTTGGTTCGCCGACAATGCTGAATACGGTCAGCTGCTTCACGAAGATCTGAAGATCCGCAAGTATCTTCAGAACGAATTGAAGCAGGCCGGTATCGCCAAGGTGGTTATCGAGCGTCCGCACAAGAAGTGCCGCGTCACGATCCACTCGGCTCGTCCGGGTCTGATCATCGGCAAGAAGGGTGCGGACATCGAGAAGCTTCGCAAGAAGATCTCCGAGATGACCAATTCCGAAACGCACCTCAACATTGTTGAAGTGCGCAAGCCGGAAGTCGACGCAACTCTCGTTGCTCAGTCGATCGCTCAGCAGCTTGAGCGTCGTATCGCGTTCCGTCGTGCCATGAAGCGCGCCGTTCAGTCTGCGATGCGTCTGGGTGCCGAAGGCATCAGGATCACCTGCGCAGGCCGTCTGGGCGGTGCAGAAATTGCCCGTACAGAATGGTATCGCGAAGGTCGCGTTCCGCTTCACACGCTGCGTGCGGACATCGACTACGGCACAGCCGAAGCCGTAACCGCATACGGCATCTGCGGCATCAAGGTCTGGATCTTCAAGGGCGAAATCCTGGAGCATGATCCGATGGCCTCCGAGCGCCGTGCACTCGAAGGCGATTCGCAGGGTCCAGCAAGCCGTGACCGTGGTGGCGATCGTCGCCGCGAACACGCTTGATTTGCGCTGGCGAAAGATAATCGGAGAATTAGAAAATGTTGCAGCCAAAGCGTACTAAATACCGCAAGCAATTTAAGGGCCGCATCAAGGGTGTCGCCAAGGGCGGTGTTGAACTGGCGTTCGGTGAATTCGGCCTCAAGGCCCAGGAACCGAACCGCGTCAACGCCCGCGAGATCGAAGCTGCCCGTCGTGCCATTACGCGTTACATGAAGCGTGCTGGCCGCGTGTGGATCCGTATCTTCCCAGACACTCCGGTAACGGCTAAGCCAACCGAAGTTCGTATGGGTAAGGGTAAGGGCTCGGTAGATTACTGGGCAGCACGCGTCCATCCCGGTCGTATGATGTTCGAGATCGACGGCGTTTCGGAAGAAATCGCCCGCGAGGCTCTGCGCCTCGGTGCAGCCAAGCTCTCGGTCAAGACGCGCTTCGTACAGCGCATTGCAGAGTAAGGATCAAGCCGATGAAACCCGCAGACGTCCGCGCGATGAGCGCCGATCAGTTGAAAGACGAGCTTGCCAAGCTGAAGAAAGAGCAGTTCAACCTGCGCTTCCAAAAGGCTACCGGCCAGCTTGAAAAGTCCTCGCGTGTCACCGAAGTCCGTAAGGATATCGCTCGCGTGAAAACCATTGCCCGCCAGAAGGCGGCTGAAGCCAAGGCCTAAAGGACCAGAAAAAGATGCCTAAACGCATTCTGCAGGGCACCGTCGTTTCGGACAAGAACGAGAAGACGGTTGTAGTTCGGGTCGAGCGCCGATTCGCTCACCCCCTTCTTCAGAAGACTGTTCGTCGTTCCAAGAAGTACAAGGCACACGACGAGTCGAACCAGTACAAGACCGGCGATACCGTATTCATCGAAGAATGTGCGCCGATCTCGAAGGACAAGCGCTGGACGGTAGTTTCCGCCCAGGCTTGATGTGGAATTTTGCGGCAGGCCCTTGCGCCCGCCGCAGAAATCTGTATGAAGCACACAGTGCAGGAACGCTCGGGCGACGGGCGTTCTTTTGCTTTGAGCGCACGGAAGGTCCCTATCAGGGAAACCACCTTGGCAATTATCCTCCCGCGCGACGATTAGAATTTTCATAAGCCGGAATAGGGGGCCCATGTGCCCAACCGTTTCGGTCACAACTAGAAGGCGACCTGACATGATTCAGATGCAGACTAACCTCGACGTGGCGGATAATTCCGGCGCACGTCGTGTCATGTGCATCAAGGTGCTGGGCGGTTCCAAGCGTAAGTATGCTTCCATCGGCGACATCATTGTCGTTTCGGTTAAGGAAGCCATTCCGCGGGGCCGCGTGAAGAAGGGCGACGTAATGAAGGCGGTTGTCGTGCGTACCGCTAAGGACATTCGTCGCGCCGACGGCAGCGTCATTCGTTTCGACAACAATGCAGCCGTTTTGATCGACAACAAAAAAGAGCCGATCGGCACACGTATCTTCGGACCGGTTCCGCGCGAGCTTCGCGCCAAGAGCCACATGAAGATTATCTCGCTGGCTCCGGAAGTTCTGTAAGGGAGCGATTGAGATGCAAAAAATTCGTAAAGGCGACAAGGTCGTCGTTCTCACTGGCAAGGACAAAGGCCGCTCTGGCGAAGTCCTCCGCGTGATTCCCAAGGAAGAGCGTGCCGTCGTAGCTGGCATCAACGTCGTCAAGCGCCATCAGCGCCAGACGCAGACCCAGGAAGCCGGCATTATCAACAAAGAGGCCTCTGTGCATCTTTCCAACCTTGCTGTCGCCGATAAGGATGGCAAGCCAACCCGCGTTGGTTTCAAGGTTGTCGAAGGCAAGAAAGTGCGCGTGGCCAAGCGTTCGGGAGAAGTGATCGATGGCTGAGGCAAAGTACGAGCCACGGCTCAAGACAGAATACGTGTCCCGGATCCGCAAGGCGCTTCAGGAGCAGTTCTCCTACGCTAACGAAATGCAGATCCCGAAGCTGGACAAGATCGTGATCAACATGGGTGTTGGTGAAGCAACGGCTGACTCGAAGAAGCCAGCAGTTGCGGCAGCTGACCTGGCGGCTATTGCCGGTCAGAAGGCAATTGTCACCCATGCTCGCAACTCGATTGCTGGCTTCAAGGTTCGTGAAGGCATGCCGATTGGCGCGAAGGTTACCCTTCGTGGCGCGCGCATGTATGAATTCATGGACCGCCTGGTCAATATCGCGCTCCCGCGCGTTCGCGACTTCCGGGGATTGAACCCGAAGAGCTTTGACGGCCGTGGCAACTTCGCCATGGGCATCAAGGAACACATTGTGTTCCCTGAGATCAACTACGACAAGGTTGATCAGATGTGGGGCATGGATATCATCGTTTGCACGACGGCACCAACGGACGACGAAGCACGGGCTCTTCTGAAAGAGTTCAACTTCCCGTTCCGCACGTAACCGTAACGACGAGCGTAGAAGAGGATCTTAATATGGCGAAAGTCAGCGCAGTTGAAAAGAACAAGCGCCGCCGCAAGACCGTCGCGAATGATGCCGCAAAGCGTGCGGCCCTGAAGGCGACTATCATGAACCAGTCTCTTTCGATCGAAGAGCGTTTCAAGGCAACCTTGAAGTTGGCGGAACTGCCGCGCGATGGCTCCAAGACCCGTATTCGCAACCGTTGCGAAGTGACAGGTCGTCCGCGCGCGTTCTATCGCAAGCTCAGGATGTCGCGTATCGCGCTTCGCGAGCTGGGCAATACCGGCAAGGTGCCGGGCATTGTTAAGTCGAGCTGGTAAGGAGACGGGCAAATGACGATGACAGATCCGTTGGGCGATATGCTCACCCGTATCCGTAATGGCGCCGCACGCCGCAAGTCTTCGGTATCGACGCCAGCTTCCAAGCTGCGCGCTCGCGTTCTCGATGTACTGCTGTCGGAAGGCTACATTCGCGGTTACTCCGAAGTTCAGTTCGACAATGGCAAGGCCGAGTTCGAAATTGAACTGAAGTACTATGAAGGCGCATCGGTGATCCGTGAGATCGGCCGTGTGTCTAAGCCGGGCCGCCGAGTTTATGTCTCGGTTAAGTCCATTCCGCAGGTCGCGAACGGCCTCGGCATTACGATCCTTTCGACTCCGAAGGGTGTGATGGCCGATCACCAGGCTCGCGAACAGAACGTTGGTGGCGAGGTTCTTTGCTCGGTCTTCTAAGACTGAAGCATAGGCACTCCATAGCGAACAGACAGGATTGAACTATGTCTCGTATCGGTAAAAAGCCCGTTCAGGTTCCGGCAGGCGTGACGGCTTCCGTCGATGGCCAGAAGGTCACTGCCAAGGGTCCTAAGGGTGAACTCTTCTTCGTCGCGAATGACGAAGTCTCCTTGAAGCTGGAAGACAATGCTATTGTCGTTCAGCCGATCAACCAGTCCAAGGACGCCCGCTCCAAGTGGGGCATGTCCCGCACCATGATCGAAAACATCTTCACAGGCGTGAAAGATGGCTACGAGCGCAAGCTCGAGATCAACGGTGTTGGTTATCGTGCCACGATGCAGGGCCAGAACCTGCAGCTGGCTCTCGGCTTCAGCCATGACGTTGTCTATCAGCCGCCGCAGGGCGTGACCCTTGCTTGCCCCAAGCCGACGGAAATCGTCGTCTCGGGCATCAACAAGCAGGTCGTAGGCCAGGTTGCTGCTGAGATCCGCGAATATCGTGGTCCCGAGCCTTACAAGGGCAAGGGCGTCAAGTATGCCGAAGAGCGGATCATCCGCAAAGAAGGCAAGAAGAAGTAAGGATCGCGCGAAATGGCAAGCAGAAAAGAAGCACTTGTTCGTCGTGCGAACCGCGTACGACGTCAGATCAAGGCGGTGGCCAATGGCCGTCCGCGTCTGTCGGTACATCGCTCTTCGAAGAACATCTACGCTCAGATCATCGACGATGTCGCTGGCAAGACCCTCGCGGCTGCCTCGACTCTCGACGGCGGTCTGAAGAAGGACTTGAAGACCGGCGCCGACGTTGCAGCAGCAGCGGCAGTGGGCAAGCTCGTAGCCGAGCGCGCCTCCAAGGCCGGTGTCACCGAAGTTGTCTTCGATCGTGGCGCATTCATCTATCATGGTCGCATCAAGGCTCTCGCCGAAGCAGCTCGTGAAGGTGGTCTGACCTTCTGACGAAATTACCGCCCGGGCCAACCGGGCGGTATTCCAGCTTATGCTGGTATCCTTATTCGCAGGCCCATAGGGCAGGGCGAATTTTTTTGTGATCTGCCGATTGCACCCGTAAAAGAAAAAGGAAAAGGACAATGGCACAGGAAAAGCGTGGTTCGCGCGACGATCGCCAGAACCGTGATGAGCGCGATAGCGAGTTTGTCGACAAGCTGGTCGCCATCAACCGCGTCGCTAAAGTTGTTAAGGGCGGCCGTCGCTTCGGCTTCGCAGCCCTCGTCGTCGTCGGCGACCAGAAGGGCCGTGTAGGCTTTGGTCACGGCAAGGCACGTGAAGTGCCTGAAGCTATCCGCAAGGCAACCGAAGCTGCAAAGCGTGGCTTGATCTTCGTGCCTCTGCGCGACGGTCGTACGCTGCATCATGATGTTCACGGTCGCCACGGCGCCGGCAAGGTTCTGCTGCGTTCCGCCAAGGCTGGTACCGGTATCATTGCAGGTGGCCCGATGCGTGCCGTCTTCGAAACGCTTGGCATGAGCGACGTTGTTGCAAAGTCGACCGGTTCGTCGAACCCCTACAACATGATCCGCGCTACTTTCGACGCCCTGAAGCATCAGGTGCACCCGAAGGACGTTGCGGCTCAGCGCGGCCTGAAATATGCCACGCTGCAGGCTCGCCGGACCGCCGCTGGCGTGTCCTCCGAAGAGTAAGGAGAGCTTGAGTCATGGCTAAGAAGCCCGTAGAAAACAAGACGATCACGGTCGAACAGATCGGTTCGCCCATTCGCCGTCCGGCCGTACAGCGTGCAACGCTCGTAGGCCTGGGCCTCAACAAGATGCATCGTGTCCGTACCCTGGAAGACACTCCGTCCGTTCGCGGCATGATCCGGTCTGTCCAGCATCTCGTACGCGTCGTCGACGAGAAGTAAGACGAGGATATGCAAATGAAACTGAATGAGATCAAGGACAACGAAGGCGCTACCAAGGATCGTATCCGCGTAGGTCGCGGTATCGGTTCGGGTAAGGGCAAGACCGGTGGTCGCGGCGTGAAGGGTCAGAAGGCCCGTTCAGGCGTCGCCATCAACGGCTTCGAAGGCGGTCAGATGCCAATCTACCGTCGTCTGCCTAAGCGCGGCTTCAAGAACATCTTCTCGACTGATTACACAACCGTTTCGCTCGGTCGTATTCAGGCCGCGATCGATGCCAAGAAGCTCGATGGCAAGAAGACGATCGATTCGGCTGCTCTGAAGGCAGCTGGCGTCATCCGTCGCGAAAAGGATGGCGTTCGCGTCCTCTCTGACGGCGAACTGACGGCTAAGGTCACGATCGAAGTTGCTGGTGCATCCAAGGCTGCGGTCGAAAAGATCGAAAAGGCCGGCAGCACAATCAAGCTGCTTGTGGTTGCTGCTGAGGCGTCCGAGTAAACTTTGTCAAGATTTCGCCCGGGGTGCTTCACACCGGGCGATTTTTCTCCCATATGTGAGCCTCACATTCCAACAGACGGAATGACGCGTTTCGTCTTCCGGGAGATTCTGGAAAACAAGGGTGAGGCAACATGCCGCTTTATTGCGGCTTTCCCGCGCCCGGTTTTTCGAAGAAAATTTGAATACGATGTCCGGCCTGCCGAATACAGGCGCTACCGGAATTGGTTACGCGGAGAATTGCATGGCGTCTGCAGCGGAACAACTGGCTTCGAACCTGAACTTCTCGACCTTCGCGAAAGCGACAGATCTGAAGAAGCGTTTGTGGTTCACCCTGGCTGCCCTTCTTGTCTACCGGCTTGGTACTCACATTCCGCTTCCGGGTCTCAACCCAGAAGCCTATGCTGCCGCGTTCCGCGGCCAGTCCGGCGGTATCCTCGGTCTCTTCAACATGTTTGCGGGCGGCGCTGTAGCGCGCATGGCGATCTTCGCGCTCGGCATCATGCCTTATATTTCGGCCTCGATTATCGTCCAGCTGATGACCTCCGTGGTTCCATCGCTGGAAAACCTCAAGAAAGAGGGCGAGCAGGGCCGCAAGATCATCAACCAGTATACACGGTATGGCACCGTGCTGCTCGGCACCCTGCAGGCCTATGGCATTGCAGTCGGCCTCGAAAGCGGCAACGGCATTGTCAACGATCCAGGCTGGTTCTTCCGCATCTCGACGGTTGTGACGCTCGTCGGCGGCACCATGTTCCTGATGTGGCTCGGTGAGCAGATCACCTCGCGCGGCATCGGTAACGGTATCTCGCTGATCATCTTCTCCGGTATCGCCGCCGGTCTGCCAACCGCACTGGCCGGTACGCTGGAACTCGGTCGCACGGGTGCCTTGTCGACGCCACTGATTCTGACCGTCCTCATCGTTGCCATTGGTGTTATTGCGCTGATCGTCTTCGTCGAGCGAGCTCAGCGACGGCTGTTGATCCAGTATCCGAAGCGACAAGTGGGCAACCGCATGTTCCAGGGCGATACGTCGCACCTGCCGCTGAAGCTGAACACTTCGGGCGTTATCCCTGCGATTTTCGCATCCTCGCTTCTGCTGTTGCCGGCAACGGCTGCGGGCTTCACAGGTAGCACCACACTGCCATCCTGGGCGACAACCATCATTGCAGCGCTTGGCCACGGCCAGCCGCTCTACATGGTGCTCTATGGTGCGTTGATTGCCTTCTTTGCCTTCTTCTACACGGCGATCGTCTTCAATCCGAAGGACACTGCTGACAATCTGAAGAAGCATGGCGGCTTCATTCCGGGCATCCGTCCGGGCGAACGCACCGCTGAATATATCGACTACGTGCTGACGCGCATCACCCTTGTTGGTGCCATCTATCTCGTATTCGTCTGCATTCTGCCTGAAATTCTCGTGGCGCGTACGGGAGTGCCATTAGCCCTTGGTGGTACTTCTCTTTTGATTGTTGTCAGCGTAACCCTTGATACGGTTGCACAGATCCAGGGTCACCTCATTGCTCAACAGTATGAGGGGCTGATCAAGAAGTCGAAATTGCGTGGAGGAAAGAGGGGACGATGAGACTGATTCTTTTGGGGCCGCCGGGCGCGGGTAAGGGAACCCAGGCCCAGCGGATTGTCGAGAAGCACGGTATTCCGCAGCTCTCGACCGGGGATATGTTGCGCGCTGCTGTGGCCGCCGAGACCGATGTTGGCAAGCGTGCCAAGGCTGTCATGGATGCCGGCAAGCTCGTCTCTGATGACATTGTCATCGCCATCGTTTCAGAGCGTATTGACCAACCCGATTGCGCCAATGGTTTCATTCTGGATGGTTTCCCGCGCACGCTGGTACAGGCCGATGCGACGGAAAAGATGCTCTCCGACAAGGGCCTCGATCTGTCTGTCGTCATCGAGCTTCGTGTGGACGACAAGGAACTGATTCGCCGTGTGTCGGGTCGTTATTCCTGCGCCAAGTGTGGCAGTGTCTACCACGACTCAGACCACAAACCGTCGAAAGAGGGTGTGTGCGACAAGTGCGGCTCGACGGAATTCAAGCGTCGTCCCGATGACAATGCCGAAACCATGGCCCACCGTCTGGAGGTTTACTACAAGGAAACCTCTCCGCTGATTGGCTATTACTGGGCCAAGGGTAAGTTGAAGACGGTTGACGGTATGGCTGAAATGGATGCGGTAACAACGTCCGTCGAGGCAATCTTAGCGAAGGTTTGAGCCCGGTCGGGCTCAAAAGATTCTTTCCGGGACCGGTTGCCTTTGGCTGCTGATTCCGCTAAATAGCGCGCCAACTCGCGACATTTGAGCGATCGGCGCGTTCTTCCCACCGGGGGAGACCGGGTTCGATCGTTTTGACCTGTTGAGAACCCGATTTGTAATTGCGGCCCGTCGGGCCGTGTAACGAGACACCACTTGCCGGATGGCAACTGGAACGTAAGGAGAATAGGCGTGGCACGTATCGCTGGCGTCAACATCCCGACTGCGAAGCGCGTTGTTATCGCGCTGACCTATATTCACGGGATCGGATCGAAATTCGCGCAGGAAATCATGGAGAAGACTGGTCTCCCTGCTGACAAGCGCGTTCATCAGCTGACGGACTCTGAAGTCCTGGCAATCCGCGAAACCATCGACCGCGATTACCGCGTCGAGGGTGATCTTCGTCGCGAAACCGCGATGAACATCAAGCGTCTGATGGACCTGGGCTGCTACCGCGGTCTGCGTCACCGTCGCGGCCTTCCGGTTCGCGGCCAGCGCACGCACACCAATGCCCGCACCCGCAAGGGTCCGGCAAAGGCGATTGCTGGTAAGAAGAAGTAATTTCCGGACATTCCGGGGTGAGGGCTGGCGCAGCAGTGCCGGCCTTCTTGAGTTTGGCAAAGGGCTGTGTTTTAGGTCTTTTCCAGGTGTAGCCGCTGGAACTACGGCGGTGCTAAGATCAATGAAAGGGAAGTTATGGCCAAGGAAGCCACACGCGTACGCCGTCGCGAACGCAAAAATATCTCGTCGGGCGTTGCTCACGTAAACTCGACATTCAACAACACGATGATCACCATCACCGACGCACAGGGCAATGCTATTGCCTGGTCGTCTGCCGGTGCCAAGGGTTTCAAGGGCTCGCGTAAGTCGACGCCATTTGCCGCTCAGATCGCTGCTGAAGACTGCGCCAAGAAGGCTCAGGAACATGGCATGAAGTCGCTTGAAGTGGAAGTTTGCGGTCCGGGTTCTGGCCGTGAATCTGCACTTCGCGCTCTGCAGGCTGCCGGTTTCATGATCACTTCGATCCGCGACGTTACGCCGATCCCGCACAATGGTTGCCGTCCGCGCAAGAAGCGCCGCGTCTGATCATCACCCATCCTGCCGGTGAGGGCGCGCGTCGCCCTTCCGGTGCTTTTCATGCTCGGTCACCACGAGTGGATGGTGGTGACGAACGGAAGGTTAAAACATGATTCAGAAGAATTGGCAGGAACTGATCAAGCCGAACAAGGTCGAGTTCAGCTCGTCCAGCCGCACGAAGGCCACATTGGTCGCCGAGCCGCTGGAACGGGGATTCGGTCTGACGCTTGGTAATGCGCTTCGTCGCGTTCTCTTGTCGTCGCTGCGCGGTGCTGCTGTAACGGCTGTTCAGATCGACGGTGTTCTGCACGAGTTCTCGTCCATCCCGGGTGTCCGGGAAGACGTGACCGATATCGTGCTCAACATCAAGGAAATCGCCATCAAGATGGATGGTGACGATGCAAAGCGCATGGTCGTGCGTAAGCAGGGTCCAGGTGTTGTCACCGCTGGAGATATCCAGACGGTTGGCGATATTGAAATCCTGAACCCCGATCACGTGATCTGCACGCTCGATGAGGGCGCCGAGATCCGTATGGAGTTCACCGTCAACAACGGTAAGGGCTACGTGCCTGCAGACCGTAACCGTGCAGAAGATGCTCCAATCGGTCTTATTCCGGTCGACAGCCTCTACTCGCCGGTCAAGAAGGTGTCCTACAAGGTCGAAAACACCCGTGAGGGCCAGGTTCTCGACTATGACAAGCTGCTGATGACCATCGAAACCGATGGCTCCATCACCGGCGAGGACGCGGTCGCATTTGCTGCCCGCATCCTGCAGGACCAGCTCGGTGTATTCGTCAACTTCGACGAGCCGCAGAAGGAAGTCGAAGAAGAGTCCGTTACCGAACTCGCCTTCAACCCGGCTCTGCTCAAGAAGGTCGACGAACTCGAACTTTCGGTTCGCTCTGCAAACTGCCTGAAGAACGATAACATCGTCTACATCGGTGATCTGATCCAGAAAACCGAGGCAGAAATGCTGCGAACACCGAACTTCGGTCGCAAGTCGCTCAACGAGATCAAGGAAGTTCTGGCATCTATGGGCCTGCATCTCGGCATGGAAGTGCCGGCATGGCCGCCAGAAAACATCGAAGATCTGGCCAAGCGTTACGAAGACCAGTACTAAGCGTCAAAAAAGGCAGGTTTACCTCTGCCTTTTCCAGTCAAACTGCAGGCTGATGCCTGTATGTGTCAGGAAACGGCAGGGCCGCTCGAAGTGCGAAGCGGCAGACCTGCACTAAAGGAGAATAGCAATGCGCCACCAGAATTCCGGCCGCAAGCTGAACCGTACCGCCAGCCACCGTAAGGCGATGTTCGCCAACATGGCCGCTTCGCTCATCACCCATGAGCAGATCGTCACGACGCTTCCAAAGGCGAAGGAAATTCGCCCGATCGTCGAGAAGCTGGTGACCCTCGGTAAGCGCGGCGACCTTCACGCTCGCCGTCAGGCCGTTTCGCAGATCAAGGATCAGGACGCAGTCCGTAAGCTCTTTGATGCGATCGCGACCCGTTATGCAAACCGCAATGGCGGCTACCTTCGCATCATGAAGGCCGGCTTCCGTCAGGGCGACAATGCACCGCTCGCAGTCATCGAATTCGTTGAACGCGACGTCGATGCCAAGGGCGCAGCCGACAAGGCTCGCGTTGCTGCAGAAGCTGACGCTGAAGCAGAAGCTGCATAATTCAGTTTTCGTTTGCTTCGGGAGCGAAATGAGAAAGGCCGGACGAGCGATCGTCCGGCCTTTTCTGCGTGTGATGCAATCGACCCCGAGAGTGCCTGTGCGCGGAGATATCGGAACGTCCGGCAAGGAGCGGGGGCGCTCACTTCGGGATGTGGATCGTTGCCCTGATATGCTTCAACGAAGCGACGATGGTGAAGGTCATGATCACCAGGAGCGTCCACGAACTCCATTTGCCCAGGTGTACGGTCGACCAGGCGCCGAGTTGGTTTGGATAGTGCCAGATGGCGAAAAAGGTCGATATGTTTTCGGCGAGCCAGATAAAGAAGCCGATCAGCACGAATGACAAGAGCATCGGCATCTGCCGGTCCCGGTCGAAGGGGCGGAAGATCACGGTGGTGCGCGCGTAAAGCCCGATGGCCAGCGCTGCCACATACCAGCGATAGTCGCCGATATAGTGATGGGTGAAGAAATTCAGGTAGATCGCAAGCGCCACACCCGTCGCCATCCAGTAGGAAGGGTGATGGCGGATGCGGACATCCAGCAATCGCCAGGCCTGAATGATGTAGCTGCCGACAGCGGCATACATGAAGCCGGAAAACAAAGGCACGCCGAAGAGTTTTGTATAGGCGAAGTCCGGATAGGACCACGACTGGATGCTGCCGGATGTCTTGAATACTTCCAGAGCGAAGCCGACGAGGTGAAACAGGCAGATCGCCTTCAACTCGTCCATTGTCTCGAGCTTGGTCCAGACCATCCAGATCTGGATCGACAAGGCTATAATCAGCAGCACGTCATAGCGGGGAATGCCGAACACCCCCTGGCGCGGGACGATGAAGATGGACACAAAGAACAGGCCGGCAAACAGGCAGGCGCGTGCCTCCTTGATCCCGAAAAACAGGAACTCGACAACGAACCGGGACAGGCCGCGCAGCGCCGGAGCAGGGGGATTGTCGATCAACCGCCGATCGAAGCTCTGCAACAGGTTGTCGCGCCCCTCAGTCACCGTCGTCATCGTCTCTCCACTTCCGCGCGGTTGTCTTTTCACGAGAGCTAACTACTAAGGCGTCATGGACAAAATCAAGGCAACACTTCCGGGAAACCTTCCGCTTCGCATCCGTCGCTTCGCGATTTCGCTGACAATCGTCGCATGCGGGCTGGTGTTGCGGTTGACCGGATATGAGATCGGCCTGCCGTATTTCTTCGTGAAGTATGGCGGTTCACTGCTCTGGGGAATGATGGTGTTCTGGCTTCTGGCAATGCTGTTGCCAAGCCAGTCGATCTGGCGTGTTGCGGCGCTGGCGTTCGTCGTTGCCGCACTGACAGAATTCAGTCGCCTCTATCACACGCCGTGGCTCGATTCTTTCCGATTGACGTTTGCCGGCGCCCTGCTGCTTGGACGGATCTTTTCGTGGGGCAACATACTGGCTTACAGCCTTGGCATCATCGTCGCAGCCGTCGTCGAAACTCGGCTGCTGGCATGGCGTCTGGGGACCAGGCCCTAATGGGCAACGGCCATCCGCCGGGCACGTCGCCATTCCACGATCTTTGTCCTGAAGAGACGATAGGCCAGCAACACGATCACGATGCCGATATAGGTGGCGGGCTCCAGCGTCACGGATTTCAGCGACAGGGCGTAGTGTAATGCCGCACCGGCTGCGATGGGATAGATCAGCTTGTGCAGCTTCGCCCAGCGGGTACCCAGTCTGCGGATCGACCAGCGGTTGGAGGTGATCGCCAGCGGAATCAGCATGATCAGGCAGGCCATACCGATGATGATATAGGGCCGCTTGGTCATGTCGCCCAGGATGGACGAGAAGATCAAACCGCGATCAAGCGTCAGGTAGACGGTGAAATGGGCCAGGACATACCAGAAGGCCAAAAGGCCCAATGCACGCCTGTATGGCAACAGGTTGATCTTGAACAGGTCCCGAACAGGCGTGACCACCAGCGTCAGACAGATGAACCGCAACGCCCAAAGCCCAAGGGAATGCTCGAAGGTGCGCACGGGATCGGCGCCGAGCTGCGCCGTGACGCCCAGGTAGAACGTCCATAACCCCGGCAGCAGACCGAACGCATAGAGCGCCCAGATTGCCGCCGAACGCTGTCTGGTGGAAAGGGAAAAGCCCATCTCAGAAGTTCTTTCTGAGGTCCATGCCGGCATAAAGGCTTGCAACCTCGTCACCATAGCCGTTGAACATCAGTGTATTCATGCGGGCGCCGCCAAACAGACCCTGCGCCTCGCCGATGCGCCGTTCGGTCGCCTGGCTCCAGCGGGGATGGTCGACCTCGGGGTTCACATTGGCATAGAATCCGTATTCGTTGGGTGCCAACTGGTTCCACGAGTTTGGTGGCTGCTTGTCGGTGAGGGTGATCTTGACGATCGACTTGATGCCCTTGAAACCATATTTCCACGGCACCACAAGACGGATCGGCGCGCCGGACTGGTTGGGCAGGGTCTCGCCGTAGAGGCCGGTCGCCAAAATGGCCAGCGGATGGCGGGCCTCATCGAGGCGCAGTCCCTCGACATAGGGCCAGTTCATGGGCTGGAAGAGTCCGCGTTGGCCCGGCATCTGTTCCGGCCGGACGACGGTCTCGAAGGCCACATATTTGGCGCTGCCGAGCGGTTCGACCTTGTCCAGCAGCGCTGAAATCGGAAAGCCGATCCACGGGATCACCATCGACCAGGCTTCCACGCAGCGCATGCGGTAGATGCGTTCTTCCTGCGGAATGGCGGAGATCAGATCGTCGATACCGAAAATGGTCGGCTTGTTGACCAGCCCACCCACTTCCAGCCGCCAGGGCTGCGGCTTGAAGTCGCCGGAATTCTGCGACGGATCGGACTTGCCGGTCCCGAATTCATAAAAGTTGTTGTAGGAGAGCGCGTCTTCCTTGAGGGTGATCTTCTCGTTCACCTTGTAATCTGTCTCTTTCGCCGCAAGCGCCGCGGCAAGCGCGCTCGGTGCGGCGGCCAGAGCCATGCCGCCTGCAGCAGCTGCCATGAAGCTGCGCCGGTTGATATAGGCGGAATGCGACGTGATCTCGGATGATGGAATTCTCGGCGGACGATAGCTGGGCATGGAAGCCTCCGATCAATAGCGGTGTAGTTCCGTTCTCATAGTAGTTACGTAAGTCAAACCCATATGGTTTCACACTGTCTCGTAAAAAAATGCCGGGAACGTTTTCGTGAGCATCAGGTGGCGGCGCAAGGCGTGCTCATCCGCACCAGCTGCGGCGCGATCCCTCCCATGGTCGTGCAAGTCCCTTGGCGATCAACGCCTTGCCAATAGACTGGCCGTTACGCGTCACAGTGCGCAGCTTGCGACCATAACGGTCCCGGTCAGACGAGCCCCAGCCTGCAAGCTCGAAGCTGCCGGCATTCAAAAGGTTTTGCAGTTCCTGCTTGGCCTGAAGACCGAGGGCCTTTTCACGCGCACAGCGCGGCGGCGACAGTTCGGGTGTGTCGATATCGGCAATGCGGATCTTTTCGCCATTCATCCAGAAGGTGTCGCCATCCACCACGCAATTGATGCGCTTGGCACTACCGCATAGGCTGAAGGATGCCCGGTACATGTCAGGAGCGGCGTCCTCCTTGGTGAGGGCGGAAGGTTGAACGAAGAGAGCCGTCTGATCAAACAGATCGGCAGCATAGGTGCCGATCGCGACGGCAATAATGGCGATCAGGATCGGCAGCGTGTTCGCATGGAGCCTGTTGCCAACGATTGCAAAAGGCCGAGAGCCTTTTTCGCTGCGCCTGCATCCCGCCATCGCCGTCTCCCGCCTTCCATCACGCGCGAGAAACTAGGGCAGGGGCCTTAACGCAAGCTTACGAGTGAGGCCGTGCCGGCCGGGCAACCGTACCGTTTTGCAGCCACCTGACGGTGACAGTTGCAGGTGATTGCTTTAAATACGGGGTTAATGCGGGAGTTTCGCAGGCCGTTTAGCTTCATTCGAGGTGATGCGCCGCCTCCGCCAATGAGAACACGAATATCGAGGTAACACCTATGCCAGCTTATCGTTCGAGAACCACGACCCACGGCCGTAACATGGCCGGCGCCCGCGGCCTCTGGCGCGCGACGGGCATGAAGGATGGCGATTTTGGCAAGCCTATCATTGCCGTGGTCAACTCTTTCACGCAGTTCGTTCCAGGCCACGTGCATCTGAAGGATCTGGGCCAGCTCGTCGCCCGCGAAATCGAAGCTGCCGGTGGCGTCGCCAAGGAATTCAACACGATTGCGGTCGATGACGGCATCGCCATGGGCCATGACGGCATGCTCTACTCGCTGCCGTCGCGCGAAATCATCGCCGACTCGGTCGAATACATGGTCAACGCCCACTGCGCCGATGCCATGGTCTGTATTTCAAACTGCGACAAGATCACGCCCGGCATGCTGAACGCTGCCATGCGCCTGAACATTCCGGCCGTATTTGTCTCCGGTGGCCCGATGGAAGCCGGCAAGGCTACGCTTCAGGGTCGCACCGTCGCCCTCGACCTCGTGGATGCAATGGTGGCGGCCGCCGACGACAAGATGTCGGATGAGGATGTCGCGACCATCGAGCGTTCGGCATGCCCCACCTGCGGCTCCTGCTCGGGCATGTTCACCGCCAACTCGATGAACTGTTTGACGGAAGCGCTCGGCCTGTCGTTGCCCGGCAACGGCTCGACATTGGCGACCCATTCGGACCGCAAGCGCCTCTTCGTCGAGGCCGGCCATCTGATCGTTGATATTGCCCGTCGTTACTATGAGCAGGATGACGAAAGCGTTCTGCCTCGCTCCGTGGCCTCCAAGCAGGCCTTCGAGAATGCCATGTCCCTCGACATCGCCATGGGCGGATCGACAAACACAGTGCTGCACATTCTGGCAGCGGCCCATGAGGGCGGCGTCGACTTCACCATGGAAGACATCGACAAGCTGTCGCGTCGGGTTCCGTGCCTTTCCAAGGTCGCGCCTGCCAAGCAGGATGTGCACATGGAAGACGTTCACCGTGCCGGCGGTATCATGCGTATCCTGGGCGAACTCGAACGTGGTGGCCTGATCCACCGCGATTGCCCGACTGTCCATGCCGCAACACTCGGCGATGCGATCGACCGTTGGGACATCACACGTACCAATTCCGAAACGGTCCGTGAATTCTTCAAGGCCGCACCCGGTGGCGTTCCGACCCAGGTCGCATTCTCGCAGTCTTCGCGCTGGGACGAACTCGATACCGATACCGACAAGGGCGTTATCCGCTCGGTAGAGAAGCCCTTCTCCAAGGATGGTGGGCTGGCCGTGCTCTACGGCAACATCGCGCTGGATGGCTGCATCGTGAAGACGGCGGGCGTCGATGAATCGATCCTGAAATTCACCGGTTCTGCCGTCGTCTATGAAAGCCAGGACGCAGCCGTAAAGGGTATCCTGTCCAATGAGGTTGCCGCCGGCGATGTCGTCGTCATTCGCTACGAAGGGCCAAAGGGTGGTCCGGGCATGCAGGAAATGCTCTATCCGACCAGCTATCTGAAGTCGAAGGGTCTCGGTAAAGCCTGCGCCCTGATCACCGATGGTCGCTTTTCCGGCGGCACTTCGGGTCTGTCCATCGGCCATGCCTCTCCGGAAGCAGCGCAGGGCGGCGCAATCGGTCTGGTCAAGAACGGTGACACGATCGAGATCGACATTCCCAACCGCACGATCCATCTGGCCATCGATGACGCCGAAATGGCTGCCCGTCGCCATGAACAGGATGCGCTCGGCTGGAAGCCGTCTGCACCCCGCAAGCGCAATGTGACGACGGCGCTCAAGGCCTATGCCGCCTTTGCATCGTCCGCCGACAAGGGCGCTGTGCGCATCCTTCCGGAATAAACGGGTTGGCCCATAGCCAAGTCACAAAGGACCCCGCCGACCATGATCGGCGGGGTCTTTTTCGTTCAACCACCCGTGTGGAGGGGGCCGACTGCACTCAGTCTCGCCAACTCGGGTCGTCGCGGTCGAGCGTCGTTTTCAGGTGGTCGAAGTGCTTCTGCGCCATGCCGCGATAGGGTGTCCACCCGTCGGCTGTGGCCTGAGCGATCTCGTCGGATAACACGGCGAGTGGCTTTCCGGTTGAAAGCGCAAGGACCATGGTTTGCGCGGCCTTTTCGAAGAAATAGAGATCCTCAAACGCATCAGCCACGGTGTCGCTGGCAATCGATACGCCATGATTGCCCATCACAAGAGCTGACTTGCCCTTGATCATCTCGGCAAGGCGAATGCCTTCCTCTTCCGCGTCGGCAATTCCGCCAAAGGAAAGGTCGTAACCGATCCGCCCGAAGAACCGCGCGGTATTGTTGTCGAGCGGCAAAAGAGTAGGGTCTTTGAGGCAGGAGAGCGCCACAGCATAAGGCGAGTGGCAGTGCAGGATCACCCGCGCTTCCGGCAGCATCCGGTGCATGGTGCCGTGGATGGCCCAGGCCGAGGCGTCCGGCGCGTTGGGACCCGACATCACGTCCGGATCGTCTGCATCAAGCAGCAAGAGATCGGACGCGCAGATGGTTGAAAAGTGCTGCCAGCGCGGATTGAGCAGAAACTGGCGACCATTCGCAGAGACGGCAGCACTGAAGTGGTTCCCCACCGACTCGCTCCAGCCAAACCGGTGACAGAGCCGGAAAGCAGCTGCCAGATCCTGACGCAAGGCGAGGCTTGCCTCGGCTTCCAACTGTTCGTGTCTCAAAGCGGTGACAGTCATGCCTTGAACCGCCCCTGGCTGGTGAGCGCCCGATAGGTCGACCGCATTTCCGAACGATCGGTATAGGTCCCACGCAAGAAGCGCTCGCCGCTGGTGGCCGAATAGGCGAGACGTCCATGCACGATACGGTGATTGTCGAATACCATGCATTCGCCGGCCTTCATCAGGAAGCGCATCATGTATTTGTCATCCTGCAGCATTTTGCCGAAGCGGCAGAATGCCGGGTAATAGTCGTCGAGCACGTGCTGAGGCAGGTCGAAAATATCGAGCATGTGCTGGCTGATGGTCAGGCCCGATACTTCGCCATGCTGGTCGAGTTCGATCACCCGTTGGCGCGAGCGCATGTCGTAGTTGTCATGTTCGCAGAAGAACGGCACATCGATTTCGGACAGAAGACGGAAGCCTTCAGGGTCGAGCTTGCGAAAATCATTGGCGACCGCGACGCCGTCTGAATAGATGCTCAAGCCGCCATCCACGCTATTGGCCGTGCAATGCAGGAACTGAATGCCCGGTGCAAATTCTTCAGCCGGTGTGTCCGTATGCAGTTCCAGTGCCTTGGCTGTGTAGGCGGTATTGGTCGGATTGATATGCGTGTAGACCTCGAAATAATCGCCAAAGAAGGTCGGGCGAACATGCCCCATCAGCTCGACGGTTTCGGTCAAGCCTTCCTTGCTGTTTGGCATATCTGTGACGATCGTCAGTCCGTCCACAATCATCGCCTTGATCCACTTTGCCACCTTGGCGGGATCCTCTTTCAGCTCGGCTTGAGAGAAACGCGGGATAGACGCGTAATTGTCGCTGAACCAGGCACGGCGTGGCAGGTCGGCTGGGTCAGCCCGGCGTTTGCCATCGGCATATTGTGTCAGCATCGACATTGGAAAGTGCGAGGTGTGATCTTCATGTTCCCATGAGACCACCAGCCTGTCACCGTCGACAAATGCGAGTTGCGGGCGTGGTGCCTCGCTCAGATGGAAGATATCGAACTGGCGTTCACGGGTCGTACTGTCGAAAGATGTCGGGCAATTGTCCCGCAGCCAATAATAATTAAAATAGCAGTTCCGGCCATTGGGCAGATCAACATGCAGGCCTTTTTCGCCGATCGTGACAGTGTCGGTCGCGACGTGGATATTCATGGAAATTCCTTGAGTTGTGCGGGAGTGTCTTGGGGTGCTGTCTGCAACAATCGTCGAATTTCCGTATTTGGAAAATATGGATTATGCTTATTTTAGTATAAGTTGGAGATTAACTTGGACCGTTTGCCGCCACTGCGACTGCTCACCACCTTTGAAGCCGTTGCCCGGTTGGGTTCCATGAGCCAGGCGGCCGGTCGCCTGAATGTCAGTCAGCCGGCTGTCACTCAGGCGCTGAAGGCGCTGGAAGATCATGTCGGTACGCCGCTGATGGATCGCAACACGCGGCCGGCGCGCCTGACGGATGCCGGGCTGCTTCTGGCACGTGCCACGCGTGAGGGGCTGGACATGATCACCGCCGCGATCGAGGAGATACGGGCTCACTCCGGCCTCGAAGCCCAGCGGCTGACGGTTGCCTGCACGCTCGGCATGGCGACCTACTGGCTGATGCCGAGGCTCAACGACTTCTATACGCGTCATCCGGAACTGCTGGTCAATGTGCAGGCGCCGCCGACCGATATGCTCAGAATGTCACCCGACATCGATCTTGTGCTTCGCTACGGCACCGGAAGCTGGGACGACGGCGACACAATCAAGATGTTCGACGAACAGATGTGTCCGGTTGGTCGCCCGGCGCTGGTCGAACGGCTGATGAATAGAGGGGAGAGCCTGGACAATGCCCCACTGATCCACGTGCGCAAGGTCGAAAGCCGGCAATGGGAGGGATGGAGCGATTATCTGTCCAGACGCGGCCTCGGAAAACCGCGTGCTACAGGCCAGGTATTCGACAACTATGTGCAGGCAGTACAGGCGGCGCTCGATGGGCGTGGCCTGATGCTGGGCTGGCGCTCCATCACCGATGGGCATGTGGCCGATGGATCGCTGGTGTCATGGCCGAATGCCGCGCTGAGCGTCGGCACGGCCTATTATGCGACAGTGTCCCGCACCGCTGCATCAAAGCCCTCCGTTGGGGCATTCGTGACATGGCTCGCAGACCAGTCGACTGCCCAGCGTCGCTAGCCCATTGAAGCTGTGGTACGAATTGTCCGGTGTCAGACTGGATCGCGCACGGTCAGTCGGAGATAGCCGGGTTGTATTGCCTGTCACGACTACACTAGAGTTTGACATTAGCAACATCTAAAGCCTATCAATAGTAGCGGGACCGGGCGTAGGCGTGGCTGCGGAGACATGAGATTCTCGATGTCCCGTTTCTCCAGGCTGAGACGACACCTGCTTTGGAAGAGGTGGAGAGACGCCGGTGGGGGTTGTAACAGGATCGCACGCGCCAAGCTTTTTCCGATCCCTGCGCGCCAAACTGGTCGCTGTCACATGTCTGCTGGCCCTGACAATAAGTGCAGCAATCGGCTCCATCAGCTATATCCGCATGCAGTCCGTTGTCCTGTCCAACGCCGCCGACGGCCTTGCTGGTGAGGCGCGTCTGGTTGCGGCGAAATTTGCCGAATCCTACAGCGTCATGCGCCGGGACGTAACGCTCCTTGCCATTTCTCCCGAGGTTGAAGGCCTGGTACGTGGGCTGGTCGCCGGCGGTATCGATCCTCAAACCGGCACAACCGCCGCTCAGTGGCGCGACGCTCTCGAAGGCGTGCTGATTTCGTTTCTCAAACAACGTCCCGCCTATACGCAGATGCGCTTCATCGGCTTGGCAGATGGAGGGCGGGAACTTGTGCGGGTTAATCGAACGGCGACCGGCTTTGAACGCGTTCCCGCCAGTGGTTATCAGCGCAAGGGAGAGGAGCCCTATGTGAAGGCAAGCGTCGCCAGCGGAGGGGTCTATTTTTCCGAGGTGACCTATAACAGGGAATATGGAAAGGTCGTTCTACCTCTTCAGCCTACACTTCGTATCGTCATGCCCGTGCGAGATGCCGCCGGCCAGATCTTCGGACTGGTGGTTTCCAATGCCGACTATGAGCAGTTGCTAACCCTGACTTTTGCCGCCGTGCCGTCAGAGCACGAGGCGACAGTCATCAATTCTGCCGGTGACTATATGAGACGGCAGCCGGGCAAGAAGCCTGACGCACTGCAGTTTCATCAGAATTATACGCAGCCGCCACCTGCCATACTCGGTCAGTTTCATCCGGAAGAAAATAGTGAGCAGGTCTACCGGACAGACAGCGACCTCTACTATTTTGTCAGATTGGGCATTGCGCCGGCGCAGACTGCGGCCAGCATCGGTGTCGCCCTACGTGTGCCCCTATCGCAGCTGCTGGCGCCTGCCTACGCGTTCCTGCGCGACACGATCCTTGTGTCGCTGCTGGTTGTCGCCGTCTCTCTGATCATCGCCTATGTGATCGGGCTGGCAATCACCCGTCGCCTCAGGACGCTCACGGAGACAATCAAGGGCGCGGAGGGCGACGACGATAGGCTGGTTCTCCCGGAAGATGGTGTAGACGAGGTGGCAGAGCTCTCACGCGCGTTCAACGGGCTGCTGTCCGAGCGTGAACATCTGATCGGGAAACTTTTGATCTCCAATGCCGAACTTGAGGAATTTGCCTTTGCTGCTGCGCATGATCTGAAAGCCCCGCTGCGCGTGATCGACAATGCCTCGAAATGGCTTGAAGAGGAAATGAGCGATAGACTGACTGAGGACAACATCGAAGATATTCATCTCCTGCGCAGCCGTGTGACGCGCATGGAGGACTATCTCGACAAACTGCTGGAATTCGCCCGCATCGGCCGTCGCGAAAACGAATTGTTCCGGCAAAAGGTCACCGGGTCGCAGCTGCTGCACGAGGTTCTGGAACTGCTGACTGTCCCGGGTGGTTTCCAGATCACGGCCAGCACGGCATTCAATGAACTGACAGTCTACCTCATGCCGCTGCATCAGGTTTTCGTCAATCTCATCGGCAATTCCATCAAGCACCATGATCGAGCGGAGGGTAGCATCGAAATCGATGTGGAAGACCAGGGCGATCACTATCTGTTTTCCGTGACCGATGATGGTCCGGGCATCCCCTCGAAATACCGGGAGACCATCTTCAAGATGTTCCAGACATTGAAACCGCGCGATCAGATTGAGGGCAGCGGAATGGGGCTCGCCATGGTCAAGAAGTATGTGGAACTCTATGGCGGTCAGGTCATGATCGACGATGGCCTTCTGGGGCGCGGAGCGATATTTCGGTTCCGTTGGCCGAAGAACCAGTTCCTGAGATAGTGACCAGGGCCGTCTCTCGTGGACTGCACCAGCTAGAGTGGGCGGGGCAGGCTGTCATAGGCACTCTGCAACTGCTTCAGCCGCTTTGCATAGGCGGCGCGTATGCACTCCACATCCGCCGCACAGGTTTCACGAGATTTTAGCCAGGCCACCTGTTCATCTTGCAGCGTCCCGCGATTGCCCATGGCAAACAGTCCCGACAGCAGCTCGAACGTCGTCACCATTTTCACATCGGCATCGTTGAGGTCGCGATTGTCGCAGATGGCTTTTTCATCGGGTGCCAGGTCTGTTCGCTCGCAATCGAAACTGGCGGCGCTCGCGGTTGCCGTACCGGCGATGAGCGCCACGATGGCAATGCCCGATAATTTGACGATAAGCGACATCCTTGCCTCCAGGTTGACTTTCTCATTCTTTGAAACGTCGCGGGCCTCAAACCCGTTCCGACAACAGTGGAATTGCGGTCGAGGTCCACAAATGTGGCGTTCAAGACGACCGGAACCGGACATCGCAGATATTACAATTACGTAACTCTTGTCTTGATTATGGCGCTTACCCACATTTTGCCGCGTTCCGCCTATTTTGCTTCGGGGCATTAGCTTCTAGAAGTGCAGCAGAATTGAAAGGTAATACGATGCTTGGTCTCAAGGCTGCGGTTGCAGCGGTCTCCCTATGTCTCGTCCTTCCACTGGCGCCCGCCATGGCCCAAGACGCAAAGCAGGTGCCGACCTCGAACGCAGAGATGCAGCTGTCGTTTTCGCCTCTGGTCAAGGCGACCCATGGGGCAGTGGTCAATGTCTATGCCGAGCGCTTGGTACAGCGGCGTGCCTCGCCCTTTGCCGGAGATCCCTTTTTCGAGCAGTTTTTCGGTCAGCGTTTCCCCAATCGCACCGAAAAACAGTCCTCGCTGGGATCAGGCGTGATCGTGGAGTCCAACGGGACAATTGTGACCAATAACCACGTCGTTGACGGTGCCGATGACATCAAGGTCGCCTTGTCCGATGGGCGCGAATATCCATGCGAAGTGGTGCTGAAGGACGACCGGCTGGATCTCGCCGTGTTGAAGATCAAGTCCGACGATCAAAACTTCCCGGTTTTGAAGATTGGCGATTCCGACTCGGCGGAAGTGGGCGATCTGGTGCTGGCCATCGGCAACCCCTTCGGTGTCGGCCAGACGGTGACCAGCGGCATTGTCTCCGGCCTTGCGCGCAATCAGGTCACTGACGGCGATTTCGGCTTCTTCATTCAGACCGACGCGTCCATCAATCCTGGTAATTCCGGCGGAGCCCTCATGAACATGAAGGGTGAACTGATCGGTATCAACACAGCAATCTTTTCACGCGGTGGCGGGTCGAACGGCATCGGTTTTGCCATTCCCGCCAATCTGGTCAAGGTCTTCTTGGCCGCGGCCGATAGCGGGGCTGCAGGCTTCGAACGTCCTTATGTCGGTGCATCCTTTGAACCCGTAACATCGGATGTGGCAGAGGCGCTCGGTCTCAAACATGTGCTCGGCGCTTTGGTGGTCAAGACGGTGCCGGGTGGTCCGGCTGAGAAAGCCGGTCTTAAGCCGGGACAGGTGATCGTCGCCGTCAATGGCGTCACCGTTGAGCATCCCGATGCGCTCGGTTATCGCCTGACGACTGCCGGCGTTGGCCAGACCGTGAAGCTCGATGTCATCGATAACGGCAAGGACAGAACCGTGGAGATGGCCTTGAATGGCGCACCTGAGACCGTGAAGCCGGATGAACGCGTCATCGCTGGCCGAAGCCCATTCACCGGTGCGCACGTCGCCAACCTGTCGCCCAAGCTTGCCTATTCCATGCATCTGCCGACAGAAGATACCGGTGTGGTCGTCACCGACCTGGACGATGGAACCCCAGCCCAACGGCTCGGCTTTGCAAAGGGCGATATCATCGTCGCGGTGAATGGTGGTAACGTCGGCTCGACCGCCGATCTGCAGGCCATCGTTGAAAGCGAGCCCGGTTTCTGGCGTGTCGAAATCGAGCGCGACGGAAAACGGATAAGGCAGATTTTTCGATGAGTGATCTTTTCGCGTCGCAGATTCCGGACGATGTCGCGGCCCGCAGGCCGCTCGCCGACCGGCTGCGGCCGAAATCCCTGGCCGAAGTTGCAGGCCAGGACCATCTGACCGGCGAGGATGGTGTGCTATCGCGCATGATCTCGTCGGGCTCTCTCGGCTCCATGATTTTCTGGGGGCCACCCGGCACCGGCAAGACCACGGTCGCGAGACTTTTGTCCGGCGAGGCGGGCCTCGCCTTCGAGCAGATATCGGCGATTTTCTCCGGTGTTGCAGACCTCAAAAAGGTCTTTGAAGGCGCCAAGGCGCGCCGTATGGGGGGCCGCCAGACACTTCTGTTTGTCGACGAGATACACCGCTTCAACCGCGCCCAGCAGGACAGCTTTCTGCCGGTGATGGAAGACGGCACCGTGATCCTTGTCGGGGCAACGACGGAGAATCCCTCCTTCGAACTGAATGCCGCTCTTTTGTCGCGTGCCCGCGTTCTCACCTTCAAGGCCCATGACGAGGAGAGCATCGGCACGCTTTTGACCCGTGCCGAGGAGATGGAGGGCAAGCCGCTGCCGCTGGATGAACCGGCGCGTTTCGCCCTGATCCGCATGGCCGACGGCGATGGCCGCGCATCACTGACGCTGGCTGAAGAAGTCTGGCGCGCAGCACGCGAAGGCGAGACCTTCGATACCGAGGGCCTGACCCGCATCGTCCAGCGCCGCGCCCCGGTCTATGACAAGGGCCAAGATGGGCACTACAATCTGATCTCGGCCCTGCATAAGGCGGTGCGCGGCTCCGATCCCGATGCCGCACTCTACTATCTCTGCCGCATGTTCGACGCGGGCGAAGATCCGCTATATCTCGGTCGCCGGCTTGTGCGCATGGCGGTGGAGGATATTGGCCTGGCCGACCCGCAGGCACTTGTTATCGCCAATTCGGCCAAGGATGCTTATGATTATCTGGGCTCTCCGGAGGGCGAATTGGCGCTGGCACAGGCTTGCGTCTATCTGGCGACCGCGCCTAAATCCAATGGCGTCTACGTTGCCTACAAGGCCGCGATGCGTGCGGCCAAGGAGCATGGCTCGCTTCTGCCTCCCAAACATATCCTCAACGCGCCAACCAAGCTGATGAAGGGCGAGGGCTATGGCGACGGTTACCGCTATGACCACGATCAGCCCGATGGTTTTTCCGGTCAGGACTATTTTCCGGAAAAGATGGGCCGTCAGACCTTCTACGATCCGCCTGAGCGTGGCTTCGAGCGCGAGATCAGGAAGCGTCTGGATTGGTGGGCAAAGCTGCGCCGCGAGCGCGGTGGCTGAACTTGAAAATTCACGTCATTGGCGAAAAGCCGGCTTGCCGGGTATCGGCCTCTCCTGACCATCAAAACGGAGAGGTTGGACCATATTCACGCTTGCCGCTGCAATTCTTGAGGGTATGCAGCAGCCCCACGGCTGATGGTTAAGAACCTAAAAAAGTCAGCTAAAGACGCGCAACAGGGCCCTGAAAACCTGCGTTTAGGACGCCCGGCGCTGGGGTGTGGGGACCGTCACCATTTTGACAGCTGATTCGGCAAGCCCGTGATGGCCTTCCATGTCGACCACCAGATGCCAGTGCGCAGTGTCCGGGATCGTCAGCTTGACAGGGGATTTTTTTGCCACGCCGCCCAGATATTTATAGTCCAGCCCTTCCTTGAAACGCTGGAAATTGGGGGCTGTCATCAGCCGCACGTTATTCACCGCAGACAGCGTGACCTCGATGATAGCACCGGCACGCTGATCCTTAAGGTCGTAATGCGTAAAGCGGAAGGACGGCTTGGCCATTCTTCTCCTCGTTAAATACCATCATGCAAACGTATGAAGATTAGCGTTTGCGAGTTAAAGAAAGGTTTGAAGCATTGCCGTATTTGCAGCACAAGTCTCCAAAGCTGCAAAGTGGTACGCACTCCAATCGCCTGCGCAATCTCACTATGTGGCCTGAATGATAGCGCAGTCAGGATCGAATTTTAAGAGCGGAATAGAAGGGGGCTTGTGCAAGACGATGCGGCAGCCTTCGGAGCGACCCTTCGAAACCTGGAGAATTGACTTTGGATGCAACTGCAAGAAGTGCGACCGTCACCCCGGCATCGCATCTTTCAGGTCGTCCCCATCCGGCATATCGACACTGCGGTACCGAGCCTCGATCAGTCCATAACCGCCAAATGCAGCAAGGCCGAGCGCGACGATGAAGTAGAGAATGGCACCGAACGGCAGTTGTCTGACCCATGCCAATGCATCGCTCATGCTGCCGGCCTGATCCGGATCGACGGTAAAGGCAGCGTAGCAGAAGAAAACGCCCACGATGGCGAAGACAAGCCCGCGTGAAGCAAGACCGTAGATGCAAATCAGCGAAAGCGGGGAGGCGTCGCCGCCGGGCAACTGGATGTATTTTCTAAACTTCCGGGACAGACCCTTATAGGCCGTCACACAGCCGCCGATAACAAAGCCTATACCCACGAGGCCTGCGATCCAGGCACCGAACGGTTTTGACATCAACCATTGTGCGAGACCGGTCTTCCCATCTGAACCGGACTGCGAACTGCCAAGCAGATCCAGCGCGTGGCCGGCTGCGTAGAAGGCGAGCCCGACATAGGTAACCGCGCTGCCAAACAGGGCTGCACGGATGATGTAGCCTTTCAGATCGTCGGCGTGATTGTCGGCATTGCCGATCGACTGCGCCAGCCGCCAGACCACAAAACCAAGCAGCCCGAGCGCGATCAAACCGAGCCAAACACGACCGAACGGTTGTCCCGTGAGCGTTTCAAGCGCCGACTTTGTGCCTGTCTCCCGACCGCCGCCAAAGGTGGAGAACAGGGCCAGACCGGCCACCAGAATGAAGACTACGCCACGTGCGCCATAACCGGCCCTCGCGAGCCAGTGATATTGGGGTTGAATTGTCATGGGGCAGACCTCCTGTTTAGGCTACCAACTCCCATGCACGCTCAGCGGTTCCCAAAGCCATGGCGCAACTGTCCCTGCAGGGCAGACGGCGTGCATTTCCCTCGCCATGCTAAAGGGGTTCGCGGGCGAAACCCTTGGCAAGGATTGGACCTGTGGGGCGACCGGTTGGCGAGCCGCCGGCCTGTTCCAGCGTCAGTTCGTAGAGCTGGTTATCCCGTGGAGCGGGAAGGGCCGGTGCTTGCAACACAGCGGACTGCGTACCGTTGATCAGGCCAAGCGAAACAGGTCCCATATCCTTGGAGGGCAGGGTCCAGACCTGGATGGTCTTGTCCTCAGGCACGTTGAAGTCGCCGAGCAGGCGCACGCTGGCATTGGCATTGCCGAAATCCTCAACGACCGCCTGCACTTGACCGGTCTCATTGAGCAGCACGGCAATCACCACCGGTTCCACGATGCGGTTGAGGCTCCACACAAGGCCTGCAGCCATGACCAATGTGGCGGCAATGGCTGAGAGTGCTGCGGTCCGCCAGCCACCGCTGCTGCGGTTGTCGTTTGCCACTTTGCTGGTGCCCGAAATGGGGTTGGTACCTTGCGGGGGCAAGGCGTTTTCGATCTTCTGCCAGAGCGTTTCGTCCAGTTCCGCCGGTTGAATGGCGGTGTCGAGCGGCAAAAACCGCTCCCGGCTTGCGGCAATTGCCGCTTCCAGCTCGCTATCTCGTTCCATTTCGGCCTCGATTTCTGCAGCCTGGCTCGCCTCCAGCAGCCCCAGAACATATTCGTCAGCAAGGATTGCGATCTCGTCTCGTCTGATCGTCATGCCATGCACTCCCGAAGCGAGGAGAGGCCACGGCGGATCCAGGATTTGGCGGTGCCAAGCGGAATGCGAAGGCGACCGGCGATCTCGCCGTGGGTATAGCCGCCGACATAGGCCATCAGGATTCCATTGCGCTTGATTTCCTCCAGCGCGCCGAGACAGTCGCGCAGACGGCTATCGCGGTCGAGCCTGTGCCAGGCTGCCAGCACTTCAGCCGCTTGATCGCTCTCCTGCAGAACCTCCACTTCAGCCACTGTGTGCTCTCGGCTGCCGTCACGCAGCATATTGAGCGCGCGGTTGCGCACGATGGCATAGATCCAGCCGCGTGCAGAGCCGCGCTCGGGCGCATATTGATGGGCATGGGTCCAGATGCGGATGAACGCCTCTTGCACGACCTCCTCGGCAAGGTCGCGCCTGCGCAGGATGCGTTCTGCCACCGCAACCAGCCGTCTGGCCTCCAGGTCGAAGATATGCCTAAGGGCTGTCCGATTGCCATTTGCGCAACCCGCAAGGGCTGTCGCCAGTTCATCCGTTGCCGTCTTCATCACATTCACTCAAGCGCTCCCGCGTGGGACGGGCGTTACTGCCCTCGTTATCTATACGCGCGAAAGAGGGTGTTTGGATGCGCGAGAAAATATTTTTTGCCCCGCTGCATCCAGACGCAGGGTGTCGCGTGTCTTACCTTGTGGAAGCCGCAAAACGGCATGCACCGCGAGGCTTCCAATCGGTCCACTCATTGGGAGATTTTAGATATGAACACCATTCGCTTTGCACTCATCGCCTCGACCGCCCTTGGCCTCACTGCAACCGTTGCCTCTGCCGCACCGGCTCTTGGCCTCGTCGGCGACAAGACACTGGTCATGTTCGACACAGACACGCCCGATATGGGCAAAAGCATGGACGTATCCGGCGTTGACAAGCTCTTGGGCATCGACGTTCGTCCAGCCGACAAGACCGTCATCGGCGTGACCGGCGATCACCGCATCGTCACCATCGATCCGAAGACCGGCGCGGCAACAGAGATTGCCAAGATGGACAAGATGCTGCCGATGGCCGACACCCCGGTGATCGTCGATTTCAACCCGATGGCCGACCGTCTGCGTTTCATGACCGGCACCACCAATCACCGTGTCCATCCCGATACCGGTGCGGTCACTGTCGATGGGTCGCTGGCCTTTGAGGAAGGCGATATGCACAAGGGCGAAGCCCCGAACATCGTCGCTGCCGCCTATATCAACTCTGTCGGCAAACCGGAAAAGACGGCCATGTATGATGTTGACGCGACGATCGGCGCGCTCATTCAGCAGACCAAGCCAAACGATGGCACGTTGAAGGCGATCGGTAAGTTCGGCATCAAGGATATGCCGGCAAGCTACGCGCTCGACATCTACTCCACGGCCGATGGTGCGAATACCGCATATCTGGTGGCCAACAACATGCTCTACACGGTGAGCCTGGAGACCGGCAAGGCGAGTGAAGTCGGCAAGATCGGCGGCACGGATGGAGAGGTCCGCGACATCACCGTTCTGCCAGCGATGTAAGATTGTCGTCTATCGATCCATCACATTTCGAAGGGCCGGTTCATACCGGCCCTTTCTGTTTGCGCCAATATTGCTGCCTCCGGAACACTTCGCCGGCCGAGCGGGTTATTGTAGGGAACCGGAAAATATCAATCAGACAGAAGGAGACAGATCATGGCGATCAAGAAATTTGGATCGGCTGAGTGGAATGGTGGCCTGAAGGACGGCAAGGGCAAGGTATCGCTGGAAAGCGGCGCCATGGACGCCCACCCTTATGGCTTCAACACCCGCTTTGAGGGCGTGAAGGGCACCAATCCGGAAGAACTGATTGGCGCAGCCCATGCCGCCTGCTTCACCATGGCCCTGTCCAAGGCGCTTGGCGACGAAGGCTATACCGCGGAAAATCTGGAGACGAAGGCCATCGTCTCTCTCGACAAGGCCGGTGACGGTTTCGAGATTTCCGGCATCGAACTGCAGCTCAAGGGCAAGGCATCCGGTGCCGACGAAGCCAAGTTCAAGGAAATCGCAGAACAGGCGAAGGCTGGCTGCCCAGTGTCCAAGGCACTGAAGGCTGTGCCGATCAGCTTGACGGTCAATTACGGCTGACGCCGCCTGAACGACCTCAAAATGGAACATTGGTCTGACGCCGCTCGTGCTTTCCGCATGGGCGGCGTCTCCGTTTCTCGATCTGGTATCTGACCACCAGCCGGGGTGAGGGCAGCCCTGCGAAAAATTAGTAGAAAATTAAGCACGATCTGAGCAATCGCAGGCCCGATTGGGCCCGGGACGGTTCGGTTAAGAAACTCTTTACGAAATGATGAAAATGAATCGGAATTGCATGGTGGTGTGGGATCGCTGGGGGGCGAAAGGTCCGGCGAGGGGGCTGCACCACCGAGGATATGCAAGTGACGAACCCCGCCCGCGCTTTAAGCGCGTGGCTTTGTATGGAGTTGACTATGACCATGAAGCCTTTCGCAATGGCGCTTGCCGCCACCTTGTCCGCCACGTCCGCAATGGCCGCCGATCTGACGCCTTATCAGGAGCCGCCGGCCTATAACGAGCCTGCAGCCACATCGACCGGCTTCACCGGCGCCTATGTCGGTATCCATGCCGGCGTTGCTGGCGACACACTCAATCCATTCTCCGGTGACAACGGCCTCGCAGCCGGCGTTCACGGCGGTTACAACACTGAACTGGGCGGCGCCATCGTCGGTGGCGAAGTCGAGCTGTCCCATATGGGCGATGCCGAAGTCGACGTGTCGGGCGGCCAGTTGCGGGAACGCCAGCGTCTGGCCCTGAAGGCCAAGGCGGGTGTCGCCCTCGACGAGACCCTGCTCTACGGCACGGCCGGCCTGGCCATGACCAACCTGCGCGACGGTCGCGGCGTCGAGGGGCCTGACGGCTGGAAGCCGGGCCTGTTGCTCGGCGTCGGCGTCGAGCAGAACCTCACCGACCAGATCTCCGCCTCGGTCGAATACAACTATGTCTCGACCGGCGACGTTCGCTCCTTCAACGGCGTCACCACCACGGAAAATGACATCTCCGACCACACGGTGAAGGCTGGCCTGAACTACAAGTTCTAAGGCCGGAACACAGGCGAATTGCCAAAGGGCGCCGTCATCCGGCGCCCTTATTTTTTGTCCTTGGTTTGCAGCCGCCTTGCTCGCCCCTTGCGGCAGAGGAAGCAATGTCAGCATCCTTGGCACAAGCGACGCACACCGTTGGACCGTACCAAATAATTGTATTTTCTGGTGGTGATGCTAGCCTCGGCGTAGTCCGAGGGAATACGATGCGACACCATCCTCCGCCCGTTCATCGTCGATACGCGCGTCGCATGCGCGGTGATCCTACGGATGCAGAAGCCGTGCTGTGGCAGGCACTGTCCGCTCGCAAGCTCGAGGGCTTCAAGTTTCGCCGCCAGGTCCCTCTCAAGGGCTTCATTCTCGACTTTGTTTGTTTCGAGGCGCGTCTGATCGTTGAGGTCGACGGTTGGCAGCATGCCGACAATCGCCGCGACCGGCTCCGTGATGCGACTTTCCATGAGGATGGATTTCGCGTGCTGCGTTTCTGGAACGATGAGGTGATCGAAAATTCTGTTCTTGTCTGCGCCGCAATTCTTGCAGAACTGAGAAACACCGGAGCGTGAAGACACGTGCCATCCGCTCTTCTCCCCTTGTGGGAGAGGAAGCAATTTCAGCACCTTAGCGCAAGCTAAGTGCTAGAAATTGCAGGTGAGGGGGTCTCTTTTGTTGTGCGCACCTGCCCACCCCCTCACCAACAAAATCTGCGACTTAGCTGACGCTAAGGCCGCGATTTTGTAACCTCTCCCACAAGGGGAGAGGTGGAGCGGCGTCCTAAAGCGCGATCGCGTCCCAGGATTTCGAAAAGCGCGCGAGTTCGGCTGGGAGAGCGTCTTCAAGCGAAGTGTTGAAAAGGCTGCTATAGGCGCTGCCGCAAGCGTCTGTGACGTGCCAAGCAAGCGATGCCAAATCCATTATGCTTTGACGGTAGATGGTCTCGTTAAAATGCGGCCCGACGTAGAATCGCTGTCCGTCATAATGAGCCATGATTGGTGCGGATGAGGGGTGCGTTCCATATTCGGAAAATAGATCAAAGCGCTGATCCAGATACTCGAATTTCCCTTGTTCTGAAATTGCTTTCCTAAGTTTGCCTCGCCCGTATTTATTATGTCTATCCGTACTTTGTGAGCGCCGCCAATCTGGAAGTTTTTCTGGAAATTCCGCGAAATATAGAGCAAGCATGCCGATCTCTGCGATATCACGCAGTAAGCTCGCTGCCTGTACGAAATAGCCGCAATTCAGTAACTTGATGGCTGCTCTCATATCGTTTGTGGCGCGGAAAGCTAGAACGCTAACCGCCAGATATGTTGCGTGATCCTCTGGATCTGATCTGCCGACATCATGCCGCAGCACGGCTTTCTCGATCAAATCTAAACTGGCATCCATGACTTCGAATTGAGCCGAAAGAGAAAAGGCGAGCCGCGTATGGCTCGCCTCGACTTCGTTTTCGGTAAGGGTGCTCAACGGCAGTTTCCGCTCAGCTGCACCCACTCGTGCTTCCGCAGGTGTCGCACTTCTCGCAGGTGCCGTTGCGCACCATTGTGAAGTTCTGGCACTCCGAGCACATGTTGCCGGTATAGCCCTGGGCGATGGAGCGCAGGCGGCGGTCGGCTTCGACCTTCTTGGCATCGGCCTTGGCGGCTGCGGCGTCGGCCTGGGCCTTGTCGGAGAACAGGGCCGTCGTTTCCTGGGCGCTTTCGTCAGCCAGGTTCTCGTCGGCGATTTCCTCGGCCAGTTCAGCGGCGCGTTCCTCATAATCGCGCTTGAAGGCGACGATTTCAGAGGTGGACACGGCGGCTGCCACTTCCAGCTTGCGAACGGCACTGCCGGAGAAGGCCGTCACGCTGCTGGTGGACGATCCCTTGGCGGGTGTGCCCGAGGTCGAGCCCTTGGGTTCGGAGGCATTCGCATTGCCGGCGCCGCCAACCAGCGTCGGCTTGTAGCCGCGGGTCCAGCCGGTCGACAAAAGATTGGTCTTGCCTTCCTGGATACCCTTGCCGAGTGCCGTGTTGGAGAAGTCCGATGTATCGACATGGGCCAGATCGTGGCGACCGAGATAGGACACGGCCAGTTCGCGGAACACGTAGTCGAGGATCGACGTGGCATTCTTGATCGCGTCATTGCCGATGACCATGCCGGCCGGCTCGAACTTGGTGAAGGTGAAGGCCTCCACATATTCTTCCAGTGGCACGCCGTATTGCAGACCGAGCGAGATGGCGATGGCGAAGTTGTTCATCATGGCCCGGAAGGCAGCGCCTTCCTTGTGCATGTCGATGAAGATCTCGCCGATGCGGCCATCGCCGAATTCGCCGGTGCGCAGATAGACCTTGTGGCCACCGATGGCTGCCTTCTGGGTGTAACCCTGACGGCGGTTCGGCAGCTTTTCGCGCTCGCGCACGACCCGCTCCACCACACGCTCGACGATCTTTTCGGTGATCGTCACAGCCTGGGCAGCAGCCGGTGCCGCCATCAGCTCTTCCATGGCGTCTTCGTCGTCCTCGTCCTCGATCAGTGAGGCGTTGAGCGGCTGGCTGAGCTTGGAACCGTCGCGGTAGAGGGCGTTGGCCTTGAGCGCCAGCTTCCACGACAGCATATAGGCTTCGCCGCAATCCTCCACGGTCGCGTCATTCGGCATGTTGATCGTCTTGGAGATCGCACCGGAGATGAAGGGCTGGGCAGCCGCCATCATGCGGATATGGCTTTCCACCGACAGGTAACGCTTGCCGATCTTGCCGCAAGGATTGGCGCAATCGAAGACAGGCAGGTGCTCGTCCTTGAGGAACGGCGCGCCTTCCAGCGTCATCGCACCGCAGACGTGAACATTGGCAGCTTCGATCTCCTTCTTGGAGAAGCCGATATGCTCCAGCAGGTTGAAGCTCATGTCGGAAAGCTGTTCGTCGGAGACCTTGAGGGTTTCCTTGAGGAAGTCGGCACCGAGCGTCCACTGGTTGAAGATGAACTTGATGTCGAAGGCAGCCTTGGTGGCCGCGTTCAGCGCTTCGATCTTCTCGTCGGTGAAGCCCTTGGCCTTCAGCGAGCCGGGGTTGATGCCGGGTGCCTGGTTCAGGTTGCCGTGACCGACCGCATAGGCCTCGATCTCGGCGATCTGGCTTTCCGAGTAGCCAAGCGTGCGCATGGCTTCGGGAACCGCACGGTTGATGATCTTGAAGTAGCCGCCGCCGGCAAGCTTCTTGAACTTTACCAGTGCGAAGTCAGGCTCGATGCCGGTGGTGTCGCAGTCCATGACCAGACCGATCGTACCGGTTGGCGCGATCACGGTGGTCTGGGCATTGCGGTAGCCGTGCTTCTCGCCCAGTTCCAGCGCCTTGTCCCAGGCAGCCTTGGCATGGACGACCAGATCCTGATCCGGGTTTTCCGAATGGATGAGGGCAACCGGATCGACAGCAAGGGCCTCATAGCCGCTGGTCTCGCCGTAAGCGGCACGACGGTGGTTGCGCATGACGCGCAGCATGCTTTCGCGATTCGGCTCGAAATTCGGGAACGGGCCAAGCTCGGAGGCCATTTCCGCCGAGGTGGCATAGGCAACACCGGTCATGATGGCCGTCAGCGAACCGGCAATCGCACGGCCTTCGCTGGAGTCGTAAGGGATACCAGTCGACATCAGCAGACCGCCGATATTGGCATAGCCGAGGCCGAGCGTGCGGTATTCATAGGAGAGTTCCGCAATCCGTTTGGATGGGAACTGCGCCATCATCACCGAGATTTCGAGAACCATGGTCCACAGGCGAACGGCATGTTCATATTCGCCGATATTGATGCGCTTGGTGTTCTTGTCCTTGAACTGCAGAAGGTTCAGCGAGGCAAGGTTGCAGGCGGTGTCGTCGAGGAACATGTATTCCGAGCACGGGTTCGAGCCGCGGATCGGGCCGCCGGCTGGCGACGTGTGCCAGTCGTTCATGGTCGTGTTGAAGTGGATGCCCGGATCGGCCGAGGCCCAGGCGGCATAGGAAACCTTGTCCCACAGGTCGCGGGCCTTCAGCGTCTTCATCACGCGACCGTCCTTGCGGGCAGTCAGGTTCCAGTCGCCATCGTTCTCAACGGCACGCAGGAAATCGTCCTTGAGCGAAACGGAATTATTGGAGTTCTGGCCGGAGACCGTCAGATAGGCTTCCGAATCCCAGTCGGTGTCATAGGTCTTGAATTCGAGATCCGTATAGCCCTGCTGGGCAAACTGGATGACGCGCTTGACATAGTTTTCCGGAACCTGGTCCTTCTTCGCCGCCTTGATTTCGCGCTTCAGGGCAGGGTTCTGGTTCGGGTCGAAGCACTTGTTGCCTTCGGCTTCGCAGTTCACGCAGGCCTTCATGATGGCCTTCATGTGCTTGGCAACGATCTTGGAACCGGTAACGAGCGCTGCAACCTTCTGCTCTTCGTTCACCTTCCAGTCGATATAGGCTTCGATATCCGGATGGTCGATATCGACCACGACCATCTTGGCCGCACGACGGGTGGTGCCGCCGGACTTGATCGCACCCGCTGCACGGTCGCCGATCTTCAGGAAGCTCATCAGACCGGAGGACTTGCCGCCGCCCGACAGCTTTTCGCCTTCGCCGCGCAGCGACGAGAAGTTGGAGCCGGTGCCGGAGCCATACTTGAACAGGCGGGCTTCGCGGACCCAAAGGTCCATGATGCCACCCTCGTTGACGAGATCGTCTTCGACGGACTGGATGAAGCAGGCATGCGGCTGCGGATGTTCGTAAGAGGACTTGGACTTGGTCAGCTTGCCGGTGAAGGGATCCACATAGAAGTGACCCTGGCCGGGGCCGTCAATGCCATAGGCCCAATGAAGGCCGGTGTTGAACCACTGCGGCGAATTCGGTGCAACGCGCTGGGTCGCCAGCATATAGGCAAGCTCGTCGCGGAAGGCGAGCGCATCGTCTTCGGACGTGAAATAGCCGCCCTTCCAGCCCCAATAGGTCCAGGTGCCGGCCAGACGATCGAAAACCTGAGCCGCGCTGGTTTCAGGACCGTACTGCTCTTCCTTGGGCAGAGCCTTCATCGCTTCCAGATCGGCAACGGAACGCCACAGGAAGGAAGGAACGTCGTTTTCCTCAACCTTCTTCAGACGGGCAGGGATACCGGCCTTGCGGAAATATTTCTGCGCCAGAACGTCGGTCGCCACCTGGCTGAACTGGGCTGGAACATCGATATCCGCCGCCCGGAAAACCACCGAACCGTCCGGGTTCTTGATCTCGCTCACCGCCTTGCGGAATTCGACTTCCGCATAGCGCGATTGGCCTGGCTTTGTGAAACGACGTTCTATGCGCATTTGGCTCTAGTCCTTGAAAAGTTCAGCGCCCGTTAAAAGAGCGCAAAGTGTCCGCGATGACGGCGCAGTTTAACGCGCAGCCAGTGTTCCGTCCGCCAGAAATCAGGTGATTCACCTCAGCGATGAGGGACCTGTATCTTGTGGTTAGATTGGCTGCAAACGCTAAATATAGTATTAACAGGTTATTGCCGCCAGTCTTGAATGTGTGTCGGAGGCTAAAAAAACGCACGCAGAACGGGGCCGAAAAATAGTCCGTCATGAACCGTATTCCGTGAAATTCTACCCAGCGATTTTGCCTTGAAAAGATCGGGTCTCGTTACTTTCCCGTCCCGTCGCCGCCGCAACGTCCCCATTAAGTTTAAATGACCTGATTCCGTCAAGGGGTGGTCTGTGACGAATTTATTAATACCAGATATTGTGGTGCCATCTGTGGAAAACGGGGATGAAATGCAAAAAGGTGAAAGCCCCTGTTTTTGCGCCCTTTATCGGCATCGCCGCGCTTAAATCCGCCGCGCCATGCGACTTGTGCATCGCAAGAAATAGGGGGAGCTGTTGCCTTTGCGTGACTACCCCGAATTGCGAATGTGGATAACCGAATGTGCCATTCTGGTGCGACTCAGCGACTCGGTGGAGCCGACCTTGTGCTGCCGCATCCGGTTGCAGTTACCTCCAGTTTAAGTAGCCAATGATCATTCAAGCGCGCATGACGACAGCCGTCATGAAAATGCAATCTTACGTTAGGTAATCGGTAAGCACTCTGCATATACAACAGCATTCGTCGAAGATCCGGATTGACGGGAGGCATAACGGGTCGGTCGGCTTGCCACGCTAGGGGATATGCCAATGAGCCTGAAGAACCTGCCGATCTTGCAAAAGATCAATCTCGTCGTCGCCCTGATGGGTTTAGCCGCACTTGCAATCACGATCGCCGGGGCGCAAGGCCTTCTGTCGCTGGGTTCCTCCCTGAAGGATACCGGTCAGCGTGAAGAAGTCGCCCGCGAAGCGATGGACCTCAGAATCGATATCATCGCGATCAGCCGCATGACCTATCAGCTGGCGCTTGCGCCGGAAGAGGCCGCAGACTTTGCCGCGCAGACCGAACGTCGCGCCGAGGAAATGCTGGGCCGCCTGCCCAAGATCGCCTCCACAGCCGACCAGACGGAAGTCAAACAGCTTGAGGATATCCGCGCCTCGCTCAACAGCTATTTCGACCAGATCCGCGCCATGGTCGCGGTTGCGTCTGCGCCAACACCCGATCCGGCCGCCATCCAGGCGGCCCTCGCCGAGGCTCTGGAAGGACAGAAGGCCGTGACCTCCGCCGTGAAGGTCTACAGCACCTATTCCGGCGAAAGCCTGTCGAAGTCGCGGGCCAATGCACTCGACCAATCCGGATTTACAATTATCGTTCTGTCCGTCACCGCCGCTCTCTTCATCGGCGCAGGCGTTCTGGCTGGCCTGTTTGTCGGCGGTCGCGGCATTTCCCGCCCTGTACGCGAACTGACGGCTGTCATGAGCCGTCTCGCCAAGGGCGATCTTGACGCGACTATCGGCGGTTCCGAGCGCAAGGACGAGATTGGCGAAATGGCACGGGCTCTGGAGATCTTCCAGGCCAACCGCCGTCAGATGCGCCAGATGGAAGCAAATGAAGCCGCCCTTCACGCGCAGCAGTCCGATCTGCAGTCGAGCATAAGTGGCATTGTGGCCGCTGCCGCTGCCGGCGATTTCAGCCAGCGCATCACCAAGACCTACGATGATCGCGACCTGCAGAACTTTGCAGAGAGCGTGAACACACTGGTTGAAAGCGTGGATCTGGGCGTGGCCGAAGTCCGCCGCGTGATCGCTGCCCTGTCCAAGGCCGATCTCAGCCAGGAAATGCGTGGCGAATTCCAGGGCGCATTCGCGGAGCTCAAGGTCAACGTCAATGCCACCATGGCAACGCTGCGCCAGACCATGCAGAACATCCGCGGTGTGGCCTCGACCATTACCGAAAACTCCGGTGAATTGAGCTCGGCCGCCGATCAGCTTGCCCGCCGTACCGAACAGCAGGCAGCGTCTCTCGAAGAAACTGCCGCAGCTCTCGAGGAAATCACGACGACGGTTCGCAGCTCCACCGAGCGCGCCAACGAGGCGACCAAGATGGTCGCAACGACCAAGGACAGCGCCGGAAAGTCCGGCGAAATCGTCAGAAGCGCGATCGACGCCATGGGACGTATCGAACAGTCTTCCTCCAAGATCAGCCAGATCATTTCCGTGATCGACGAAATCGCCTTCCAGACCAACCTTCTGGCACTGAATGCCGGCGTTGAAGCGGCACGCGCCGGTGAAGCCGGACGTGGCTTTGCCGTTGTCGCCCAGGAAGTCCGCGAACTGGCCCAGCGCTCTGCCAATGCCGCCAAGGAGATCAAGGGCTTGATCAACACCTCGGCGGACGAAGTGAAGGGGGGCGTGTCTCTGGTGCTTTCGACCGGCGAAGCCCTCACCGAGATCGAGGGCCTCGTCAACAAGGTCAACGATCACGTCACCAGCATTGCGCGTGCAGCGCAGGAACAGTCTGTGGCCTTGGGTGAGATCAACACATCGGTCAACCAGATGGACCAGATGACCCAGCAGAACGCCGCAATGGTGGAAGAGACCACGGCTGCCAGCCAGGTTCTTGCCAATGAGGCACGTGGTCTTCAGGGGCAGCTCAGCCAGTTCAAACTGGATGACCGCAGCCCGTCTGCCATGTCCCGAAAGATCGCTGCCTGATCCAAGGGCAGCGCTCGTGCAAGCTTGATTGCGAGCATCGAGAAACCTGCAATGAAGCCCGTCAGACTGTTTGTCTGGCGGGTTTTTTCAGGTTTTCGGAATTTCACGAAATTGCGAATAATCGATCGTGGCTGGGTTCGCTTCTGCTCCGCAACTGTTATAGATGATGCAAACTGCGCGATCAGGCGCTGGGTGTCATGAGCGAAGGACTTTGGTGAGTGAGCATTGTTGAGGTTGACGGCGGCAATCGTGAGAGCCGCCGACTGGAAGCACTTGCCGGTTATGATGTCCTCGACACCCCCCGTGAGAAGGACTTCGACGACATTGCCGCACTTGCGTCCGGCATTTGCGGAACCCCGATTGCCGTGGTCAATCTGGTGGGGGCCAACAGGCAGTTCTTCAAGGCGGAAGTCGGTCTGGGTGTGCGTGAGACGCCCTTTGAGAGTTCCTTTTGTGCCAAAGCCATTCTGGAAGACGAATTCCTGATGGTTCCAGATGCGACCGTCGATCGTCGCTTCAACTGTAATCCACTTGTCACGGGCGATCCCCACCTGCGCTTCTACGCGGGCGCCATTCTCAAAACATCAGACGACCTGCCGATCGGCACGGTCTGTGTTCTCGATTACGAGCCACGCGAATTGAACGAGGTTCAGCAGCAGACTTTGCGTGTTCTGGCGCGTCAGGTGATGGTGCAACTGGAGCTCCGCAAGGCATTAAAGGAAAAGGCGCATGAGGCGGAAGCGCAGCGCCGCCTGAGTGAGATGCGCCTGGCGAGGGCTAAATCGAGCGAAACCATCAGTGAGCAATTGCGGTTGGAAGAGGAGCGCTCGAGAAGCGCGCAGGCGGCCGGGCGTGTCGGGACCTTCGAACTCGATATCCAGACGAATATGTTGCACGTCTCGGACGAGTTCTGCCGGATTTTTGGTGTTCCGATAGAAAAGAGCTACCACGCTGCCGCAATTGAGGCCGTGGTCGTCGAAGATGACCGCAAATTGCGCTCAGACGCAGCAAGAAGGCGTGATGGAACGGCTGATCTCGACGTGGATTATCGCATAAAACGGGCCAGTGACGGAAAACTTCGATGGGTGTCCCGCCGCGCGCGCTTCGTCCATAACGAGAAGGGTGAGATCACCCGCATGGTCGGCGCGGTGTTCGACACGACCGACGCCAAGTTGAATGTTGAAAAGACAGCGGCCTTGCTTCGCCTTGGCGATCAGCTTCGAGATGCCGATACCGTGGCAGAGGTTGTGCGCGCCTCGGCGGATATTCTGGCCAAGGGACTTGAGACGGCCCGCGCAGGATATTGCGCTGTCGACCAGTCATCTGGCGCTTTCGTGGTGGAATTTGATTGCACGAAGCCGGACGCTATTTCCATTGTCGGACGAAATCTTGCCGAGGACTTCCCGGTCACGATTGACCGGCTGGTGGCGGGCAACACGTTGACGGTCTCCAATGTGCCCGCCATGGCCTGGCTGGGCGGCGACGTAGACCACTATCGGGAGATCGGTGCGCGATCCTTGATGAAGGTACCGATCCTCAAGGGCAAGCTGCTCGTCGGTGTGCTTTTCGTTCATGACGACAGGCCGCGCACGTGGACGAAGAATGAACAGGATTTTGCCTGGGGCGTTGCCGACCGCACCTATGCGGCCCTTGCCAAGATACAGGCCGAGGAAGAACAGAAGATTCTCAATCAGGAACTGAGCCATCGGCTGAAGAATACGCTGGCAATGGTTCAGGCAATCGCGGGTCAGACCTTGCGAGATGTCACCGAGAGGGATGCCGTTGCGGCCTTTTCCGGTCGTTTGCAGGCCCTAAGTACGGCGCACGATGTCCTCCTCCAGCAAAGTTGGTCGACAGCGAAGATCCGAGACGTGATTGAAAAGGTCATGGCGCTTCACGCTGATGCCTCGCGGTTGCAGATCGAGGGTCCGGACCTCTCGCTTGGTCCGAAGGCCGGGTTGTCGATGTCTCTTTTGCTGCATGAACTTGCAACGAATGCGCTCAAATACGGCGCTCTTTCGAATGAGGCAGGCAAGGTATCCATGCAATGGTCTGTCGAACAGGAGGACGATGTGCCTGTCTTTTGCCTGTCCTGGCAGGAATCAGGCGGACCGCCCGTGTCTGAGCCGGAAAAAAAGGGTTTTGGATCGCGTCTCATAAGAATGGGTTTGGCGGGAACGGGGCACGCAGACAAACGTTACGACTCGACGGGACTGGTTGCCTTATTCAAGGCACCGATGACATTGATCCAGGAAACCGGCACTTAAAGCGCGCAGGCTAGCGGGCAGAAAGCACTCGGCTCATGACCCTTATCAAGGGAAGCGCCAACATCAACGTCCTTGTCGTCGAAGATGAGCCGCTGATCCGCATGTCGGCTGTCGATCTGGTGGAAAGTGCCGGCTTTTCTGCACTCGAAGCTGCCGATGCCGATGAAGCGGTCAGAATTATCGAAAGTTCGGACATAGACATCGTTTTCACCGATATCGACATGCCAGGCTCAATGGATGGGTTGGAACTGGCCAAATGGCTGAACGAGAACTGGCCATCCATCCATATAATCATCGCATCCGGACGTCACGTTCTCTGTGCTGAAGAGTTGCCAGACCGAGGCTGCTTCTTCTCCAAGCCCTATGACGAAGAAAAGATATCAGAGGCCCTGAAGGGTATGGTGTCAGACTGAATACGTTTCCGGTGAAATTTGGCTGAGATGCCTCACGGGCCATGCGCGCAAGCGGTTTCAGGTGCCGTGTGGCATGCCTTGGCTGCGATCAAGTCGAAACGAGAAAGTTGTGGCCGCACCGTAAAGCACGGCCACAATGCGCTCAAAGAGCGTCGAGATTGATCCCGACGGTAACGGCACCAATTGGGGTTCCGGCTTCGTCGCTGATTGTGACAGATGCCTGGGACTGAAGCGTCTGGCTCGATTCGTCCTTTTCGATTTCGTCCACGAAAATCACATCCTTGCCGGCACCGAAGGATTTTTGGAATTTCGCCTCGTCGCCCTGCCAGTAATCCGAGGTGATATCGCTTTGTCCGACATTGAGGCCCTTGTCGTCCATCACGAAGACTTCGGCGATGGCGCCGTCTGATTCGGCCTGCTTTGCACGCAGAAACTCGGACACGGGATTTGCGAGAACCTTGTCGATCAGGCTAGTGTCGCCGCCGTCAACGCCGGCGCGCCAGGTTTTGTCCAAAGCGTCGATATCGCCTTCGCTCAGACCCGCATGCTCGGCATTTTGTGCCTTGATCGCATCAATGATGACAGGGTCATTCAGCCACGGTACGATATTCGCCTGAACATATTCGGTCACTGGTGCCACATGGGCGTCGTCTGCATGGGCGAGCCCGATTGCGGTGACCAGGCTTGTCGCTGCCAATAGCAGCACTGCAAAACTCTTCTTCATGACACTTCCTCTCTTAATCCCTGGTGGTTGATGATGGTATGGCTTTTGTGAGTGGCGCACTGATCAGAATTCCTCCCAAGTATTCTGGGCGAGTGCGGTGTTGCCGCGGGCAACCGGCGCTGCGTGCACGGCCGCGCGGCCTGCTGGTGGCTTGGGTGAGACTGCTGCTTGGGGCGTGGTCGAGGCGGCGTTGGAAAGGCCCGTGCCCTTGACGTTGAAGCGTCCCGATGCGGATTGTAGTTGCTTGCTTTGCGACAGAAGATCGTGGCAGGCGGCATTGGTTTCTTCCACCATGGCCGCATTCTGCTGAGTGGCCTGATCCATCTGGTTGATGGCGGTATTGATTTCCTTCAGGCCCGAAGACTGTTCCTGATAGGACGCGACAATCTGCAGGATGCTCTCATTGATCTTGCTGACCTGGTCACCAATGGTCAGCAAGGCATCGCCAGCGGAATTGACCAGATTGACGCCGGTTGACACTTCGGCGCCGGACGCACTGATCAACGTCTTGATTTCCTTGGCTGCATTGGCGGAGCGCTGCGCCAGTTCGCGCACTTCCTGCGCAACCACGGCAAATCCCTTGCCGGCTTCTCCTGCGCGTGCGGCTTCCACGCCGGCGTTGAGCGCCAGAAGGTTGGTCTGAAACGCAATCTCGTCGATCACGGAAATGATGGTGCCGATTTTCGCAGACGACTGCTGGATGCGGTCCATCGCCCCGATGGCTTCGCGGACGATTTGTGCGGAGCTTTCTGCGCCCTGCTTTGTCTCACCGACGAGCTGGCTGGCATTCTGGGCATTGGAGGAGGAGTTGGCGACGGTGCCGGTGACCTCGTTGATCGCTGCGGCCGTCTGTTCGAGGGCAGCTGCCTGCTGCTCGGTCCGCTTTGCCAGCTGGTCGGCCGAACTGGCCAGTTCGCCGGAACCGCTTTGCACCGAGATGGAGACCTGCTTGATTTCGGTGATCGCCTCGGCCACGGCATCGACCATGGCGTTGAAGTCGCCGCTCAGCTTGGCAAACTCAGGCGGAAGGCCCTTGATATAGGCGGTGAAATCACCCTTGGCCAAACGCTCCAGCGAGGAGGCGAGGGCAGCCATCACCTCACTTTGGACCTTGGCCGCCGATTGCGCCTGTTCGCCGCTGCGCTGACGCTCCTCATCCAGTGCCAGACGCTGCTCTTCGCTACGCTTGCTCTGTTCCTGCTTGCTGATCGCCTCATTGCGGAAAACTTCCAGGGCGCGCGCCAGGAAGCCGATCTCGTCGCCGTTCTGCTGATAGACGACAGGTGTTTCGAAATCGCCCTGGTGGAGGGCGCTGATGCGATTGCTCAACGTCTTAAGCGGATGCCCGACGAAATGGCGCATGGCCATGAGGAAAGCGAGGATCGATGCGGTGATCACGGCCAGCTGCGCACCCAGTGTGATCAACGCCTTGTGCTTGGCGCTTGCCAGCTGTGCTTTCGCCGACCATGTGGTGATGAGAAAGCCACTCTGCGCCCCGTTCTTGCTGACGGGCAGAGGCGATACGATATCCACATATCCATCCGACAGATTTGCCTCGCTGACCTTGGCCTCTGCAGGCTCTGCTCCGGCGAGCGACTTAAGACTGTCCAGTGGCGGCAGGTCACTCAGTCCTTCCCGTGTCCAGCTGTCGACCATCTCGCCTTTTGCGTTAAAGGCGTAGAATTGTTCCAGGTTCAGCTTCGGATCGTCGCGGTGCAGCGCATAGGCTTCGCGAATGGCATCGACCTTGCCCCATTTGACACCGCCGGCGGCGATGGAACCGAACTGATCCGCATTCTGAAGCCAGCCTTTCTCAGCCAGTTCGACCATGAATTTGCTTTCGCTCGACCATGTGTAGAAGGCCAGGCCAACAATGCCGATCAGGTTTATCGCGACGATGATCGTCGCAAGCTTCATGGTCAGTGGGAGGTTTCGGACATAGTTCATCATGACGGCGTGTGACCTCTGCGTATCCGGATGCTATGCGCGTCGCGGAGAGGAAGTCTCATTCCCGCACAGGATTTACAGGCGTCATGCCTGTTCATCTCACGACTCGCGATGATAATATAAGAAATATCGAACACAATGAATTAATAAATATGAAAATACGCATACATCTTATGATGCAAGATCAACCGCGGTGAGGTTTTGGGCAGGCGAATTACGCTATGCACCGGATCTGAAAACAAAAAAGGCGCCTCGATGAAGCGCCTTTTGAAACATATTATGTGTGCTGAGATTAGCCCTTCGCACCCTTGGCGATCGGCTCCTGGTAGGTGAAGCCCATATCCCAGGGGAAGTAGATCCACGTGTCCTGAGAAACTTCGGTGACGAAGGTATCGATCAGGGGCACGCCCTTGGGCTTTGCATAGACGCAGGCAAAATGCGCCTTGGGCAGCATGGCACGAACCTCTGCGGCAGTCTTGCCGGTATCCGTCAGGTCGTCCACGACCAGAACGCCAGCGCCTTCGTCTGTCAGAAGATCGGCGGTGATGCCCTTAAGCACGGTCATCTCGCCCTGATTGAGATAGTCATGATAGGAGGCAATACACACGGTTTCGATGAGCCGGATGTTCAGCTCCCGCGAGATGATCGCCGCCGGAACCAGTCCGCCGCGGGTGATGCAGACGATCCCGCGGAATTCTTGGCCGGTGCCGGCAAGGCGCCATGCGAGCGCGCGCGCGTCCCGGTGGAACTGATCCCAGGAAACGGGGAAGGCTTTTTCAGGTAGGGACATCGACGAACTCCGCTCGGCTGCTATTGGATCGTGACCGGATCATCCGGCCCTGCTTGGGACAGCCAGCCGTTCGTCTGCAGAAATGTGCAGATTGATCGTCAGAAAAAGCCACGAAGAGAACGTGTTTCTCGTCCCACGATCCGGGCAGATGTCCTTTGCTTTCGCTAATAGCGGCAATCGCCGCCCTTGGGCAAGAGCGGCGACCGATGGAATTCAGCGCGACAGAAGCGTCATGGCGGTCATGGAGTCGAGCAGCGTCCGTGTTACGCCGCCAAACAGCATCTCCCACCAGCGCTGATGCGTATAGGCCCCCATGATCAGCAGATCGATCCCGCTATCGGCCAGACGGTTCTGTATGGCGACGGATGCTTTCATATCGTCGCCTTCCTCCGTCTCCACCGTCACATTGACACCATGTCGCGCAAGCGTGGTTGCAATCGCCGCACCCGGTACGAAGCGCTCTGTACCGCCCTTGTCGCCAGGGCTCACGCAATAGACTTCCACGCTGTCTGCAGCCTTGAGAAAGGGCAGGGCATCATAGGTGGCACGCGTGGCTTCGCGCGAGCCGTTCCAGGCCACCATCACCTTGCGGATCGGCTTTGGCTGTTTCAGCACGTAAGGGATGAGAAGCATGGGCCGACCGCTTTCGAACAGAAAGTTCTCGAGATCTGCGCGGTTATCCGTCGGACTGCCGTTCTCGCCCTGTGCAGCGACCACCAGATCGGCCGTCCGCGCGCTTTGGATCAGGGAACTGGAGCTTAAACCTGCAGAGGCGACAAAACTGCGCCATTCATAAGCCGTTCCATTGCGTTTCGCGCGCTCGGAGAAGATCTTTTCGATCGTCTGCGTCTCTTCCTGGGCCATTTCCTGCAGCGCCTGGACGGTTGAGGGATCCGGGATCTCCATCGGTGCCACAAGCGGGATGGCGGCAATCGCTTCTGAGTGAAGCCCGACCACATGCGCGCCGAACTGTTCGGCCAGTGCGATCGAGAACTCGGTCACCTGCGCGGCATTTTTCGGATTGTCCAATACAGATAGAATTGTCTTGTAACCCATCTTGCTCTCCCTTTGCGACCATTGCGCCACATGCGATGTTAGACAACCGATTGCGGCGTGTCGCCTTGACCTCTGTCAATTGAAAGGTGTGGCGGAATGTTCCGAATTTCAGGCCACTTGACCGCCGATTTCCTGGGCCTTTTGCTCCTTGTCCATCGCAATGGAGGTAATCATGTCTTCAACGTCTGCCTTGGCCGCATCGATGGCAATCATCTCGCGTCCGCGGATCACCAGTTCGGTGGAGAATTTGACCCCGTCGAACTGGGGATAGGAGCCGATACTGGTTGCCGGATGATTTTTCTGCACGGCCGCCAGAGGTGTGCCGATATCGCCTTCGCCAAACGGGCAGGGCACAGTCACGGACAGAAGCTTCGCACCACCTTCCAATGTCGGGATGACATTGTCGAGCATGGCTTCGAAAACCGAGGGTACGCCGGCCATCACATGGACATTGCCGATGATGAAACCCGGTGCCGTCGAAACCGGATTGGCGATATGACGTGACCCTTCGGGCATCCGTGCCATACGTTTGCGGGCCTCGGAAAACTCCATGCCGCGACGGGCATACATTTGCGCCAGCAATGTCATCGCGTCTGGGTCATGAATACAGGCAACGCCAAAGGCCGCCGAGACCGCATCCGCCGTGATATCGTCATGGGTCGGGCCAATGCCGCCGGATGTGAAGACGTAGGTATAGCGGGCGCGCAGCGCATTCAGCGCCTCGACGATTGCATCCTGCTCGTCGCTGACGATCCGCACTTCCTTGAGGTCGATGCCAGCCAGCACCAGCATCTCTGCCAGCCGCCCGATATTCTTATCCTTGGTTCGGCCTGAAAGCAGTTCGTCGCCAATGGCGAGCATTCCCGCGGTGAAGGTGTTGGCCATACTCATGCAGAACATTTCCTCAGCTTGATCGTTCCCCTATTTATGCACCGCATCGCGCCAATGCAAACCGCCTGCGGAGCATCGTGACCGGGAGGGCGAGAACTGTTGGCGGATCGACAGGTGCGCATAGAAAGCGACCTTGATGAACAGTCCGTCACCTTTTGCAGCCCTTACACCGGCACGCGAAAATGCTAGATCGAATGCACTCATACCGTTGTCGATGACAACATCAACAAGGAGACCATTATGACCAAGGTACTGGTACTTTACTATTCGTCTTACGGACACGTCGAAATCATGGCGAACGCAGTTGCCGAAGGCGCGAAGTCAGCTGGAGCCGAAGTCACGGTCAAGCGCGTTCCCGAACTGGTTCCCCCGGAAGTGGCCAAGTCCTCCGGCTTCAAGATGGATCAGCCCGCCCCGATTGCAGAGCCGCTGGAACTTGATCAGTATGACGCCATCATTGTGGGCGCCGGCACACGCTACGGCACCATGGCCTCCCAGATGCGTAACTTCTGGGATCAGACAGGGGCGCATTGGGCTCAGGGCAAGCTCGTCGGCAAGGTCGGCTCGGTATTCACATCCACCGCAACCCAGCACGGCGGTCAGGAATCCACGATCCTCGGCTTCATCCCCACGCTGATGCATCATGGCATGGTCGTTGTCGGTCTTCCCTATGCCTTCCAGGGCCAGATGGGCGTTGAGCAGGTCAAGGGCGGCTCCCCTTACGGTGCTTCCACGATCACGGACGGCGACGGTTCCCGCATGCCGAGCGACATCGAACTGGAAGGCGCACGTTACCAGGGTGCCCATGTGGCCAAGATTGCCGCAAAACTGGCCTGATCGGGCTGGATCTTTGATTGTATGACGAGGCGCGGGGCCTGCTCCGCGCCTCTTTTCATGGTCGCGGCACAAGATCTCTCAAAATAGAATGAAATTCTTCAGTCTCAGTTTAGGAGGCATGCTTATTATACCGGCAACAGTGATGTCCTGGTAAGGCAGGTGAAATGATGGATGAAGAGCGCCGCGCAGAAAACAGATTTCGTGTCCTGAAGGGCGGACATGTCGTGCTTCCCGGAAAATACTCCACCTTTGACTGTGTTGTTCGCAACCTCGCCGGCAGAGGCGCGAAACTGGTGATGCCGTCAACGCTGGGTGTGCCAAACCAGTTCGAGCTGCAATTGGACAGCGGTGATGCCCATCCCTGCAAGGTGCGCTGGCGCTCGGAGACAGAGCTTGGCGTTCTGTTCGAGGACTCGCCCGCCTGAGAGCGCAGGGCGTCGCTCCTGCTGAAAGCCGACTGCCTCAAAACAAGTCCACCATGAACGGAAAACGACCTTGACGCGTCGCGTCAACTATCCGAAACAGGGGCAGAGCGGACGTGGCGAAACTGGTAGACGCAAGGGACTTAAAATCCCTCGGAGCAATCCTTACGGGTTCGATTCCCGTCGTCCGCACCAGCAAGATTTCAGTCAATCTTTGTAGCCAGGCGCTGATGCATGAATCAGCTATTCCCTTACTGCGTAGCAATCGTAAACGGCAGTTCCACCGGTGCCGCATGGCCGCCATAGACGTCGTTGACGATATATCTGAGCACGTAGTCCCCTGCCGCAGCACCTGAGACGTCAAGCGTGAGATGGGTGAAGATCTCCTGATTGCGCACGTGACCGGTGAAGGTGAAATTTCCAAAGCCTTTTTGCTCGGCAAGCGTATCGCCCTTCGAGTCGGCCAGTTGCAGGTCTACGGTGAAATTGGCCTGCTGTTTTTCCTTGCCAACCTCGTTCCAGGTCAGGCCGATCAATTCCAGATAGGTGACGATCGGTTCCCCACGCTTGAAGATTGCGCTCGAACGCGCAGAATAGGCACCGTAGGCCGGAGGCTTTTCCGAGACGAATGTCGCAAGGCTCACAGTGAAGGGAAGCGATTCGGAGAAATCGCCGAAGGCCTCGCGCATGATGTCGAAGGCAGCCTTGCTGTCGCCGGACGCTGATTTTTCCTCGGCCTTGGCTGCGGCATCTGCGAGTGGGCCTGCCTGCAGTGGCTCAGCCGGCGACACTCCGGCGATCAGGCCGGCAAGAGCCAAGGCTGCACCTCGAGAAAATGCGCACAGGCTGTGCTTTGCCGTTTGTCTCATCTTGTCTCCCCCCGAATGCGCCGTTTTGCTAAAGAATGAAACAATAGCAGCGACAGTCAAGTCTTCCAGAACATCGGCATCAGCAGAACGAGCACGGAAAGGACTTCGAGGCGGCCCATCAACATCAGCAGAGACAACAGATAAAGTGCCGCATCGCCCATGGTCGAAAAATTGCCGGCAGGGCCGACAACCGGACCGATGCCGGGGCCGACATTGGCAAGGGCCGTGATCACGGAAGAGGTCGATGATTCCAGATCGTAGCCGAGTGCGCCCATGGCAAGACTGCCGACGGCCCACAGCATCATGAAGGCTGCAAAGAACAGGAACACGGTGCGCTGCGTCTCCGGATCCACCGTCAGCTTTCCGTAGCGAACGGAATAGACGGCATTGGGATAAAGCAGTTTCTTCATGCCGGTATTGATGATGTTGGCAATAATGACGAAGCGATAGGCTTTGATGCCGCCGGCAGTGGAACCCGAGCAGCCCCCCATGAAGGTGGCAAAAAAGGCCGCCAGGATGACGAACGGACCCCAGAGTGTATAGTCCTGGCTGGCGTAACCGGTGGTCGACAGGATCGACGAGAAGGTGAAGAAGGAGTGGGTCAGCGCCGTTCCGAAATTGATGTCATTCGCCAGATGGTGATAGAGCGCAGTCACCAGCGAGAATGCGATCAGATAGCCGATGAAGACCACGATCTGCGGGTCGCGCAAAGCATCCAGCCTGCCGCGCACGATAAACACGATCAGGATCGAAAACGGCAGGCTGCAGATCGTCATGAAGATCGTCGAGATCCACAAAAGCGTCGAATTGCGGAAATAGCCGAACGAGGCGTCATGGGTGGAGAAGCCGCCGGTGGCAACGGTGGTGAAGGCGTGGTTGATGGCGTCGAAATGGCTCATGCCGGCGACGTCGTACAAAATGGCGCACAAAAGCGTAATGCCAAGATAGATGGCGATGAAGGCGCGGGTGAAGCTTGCAAGGCGCGCAAACGGCTTGTCGCTGGTATCGGAGGATTCCATCTTGAAGAAGGACATGCCGCCGACGCGCAGGAAGGGCAGCACGAACAGGCCGAGCGCCACGATCCCGATACCGCCCAGCCACTGCAACAGCGACCGCCACATCAACAGGCCGGGAGGCAGGTGATCGAGACCGGTCAGCACAGTCGATCCGGTCGTGGTGATAGCGGATATGGATTCAAACAGCGCCTGGGCGAATGTCAGCTCATTGCCGGCAAACAAAAGCGGAATGGCACCGACCAGGGAGAACGTCGCCCACAGCACATTGACCAGCAGGAACCCAAGCCGTTTGGAGAAGACGGGTGGCGCACCGCGCGTTGCCATGGCGGTCATCAGCGACAGGCCGCCGACCATGAAGGCGGACAAGGCAAAGATCTGCCAGTCCGAATTGCCATAGTAAAGGTCGACCATGGCGGGAATCATCATCGCCGTCGACAGATAAAGACCGCAAAGCGAGGCGATGTAGATGACGGAGCGAAACTGGCTGGCGTTCAAGGAAGATGCATCCCGATTGCGATTCATACGGAAATGTCTTGGTCTCCGCCTGATGCTTATGCCATAGCGGGGCCCGCGATAAAACTCAATGGACCCGCACGATATGAAAACGGACGTGGAAAAAGCATCGGTAGCAATGCGGGAGCTCTTCGCTGCGACCCCGCTTCAGCTGAACGAGCACCTGAGCGCGAAATACGGTGCGCAGATCTATCTCAAGCGCGAGGATCTGACGCCGGTACGCTCCTACAAGATTCGCGGCGCCTTCAACTTTTTCCGCAAGGTCATCGCCTCGGGCGGCTCCGGCAAGACCTTCGTCTGCGCATCTGCCGGCAATCATGCGCAGGGCTTTGCCTTTGTCTGCAAGCATTTCAGCGTGCCGGGTGTGGTTTTCATGCCGGTCACCACGCCGCAGCAGAAGATCGACAAGACACGTATGTTCGGCGGCGAGTTCATCACCATTCGCCTGATCGGTGATATCTTCGACCAGTGCTATGCCGCTGCTCGCGATTATGTCGAAGCCAATGACGGCTACATGGTCCCACCTTTCGATCATGCCGATATCATTGAGGGACAGGCAACCGTTGCCGCAGAGATTGCAGAGCAATTGCCGGAAGGCGTCGTGCCGGATCTGGTGGTGCTGCCGGTCGGAGGCGGCGGCCTGTCGGCAGGCGTGACCGGCTATTTCCGTGATGTGCTGGACGATAAGGCGTTTCTGTTTGCGGAGCCGTGCGGTGCCCCCAGCCTCAAGACCAGCATCGCAACGGGCGAGATCGTGACGCTGCCCAAGGTCGATAATTTCGTCGATGGCGCAGCGGTTGCGCGGATCGGCGACTTGAATTTCGCCGCCTTGAAGCATTTTGCCGCAGACCAGGTTATGCTTTTGCCGGAAAACGCGATCTGCCAGACGATGATCGAGATGCTCAATGTCGAGGGCGTCGTGCTGGAGCCGGCGGGTGCACTGTCAATCGCAACCCTTGATCAGCTCGATCCGCAAGCGCTCAGGGACAAGGCGGTTGTCTGCGTCGTCTCAGGCGGCAATTTCGACTTCGAGCGTCTTCCTGACGTCAAGGAGCGGGCCATGCGCTATGCAGGCCTGAAGAAATACTTCATCCTGCGGCTGCCGCAGCGGCCGGGTGCCCTTCGCGATTTCCTCAATCTTCTGGGCCCGGATGATGATATCGCACGCTTCGAATACCTGAAAAAGTCTGCGCGCAATTTCGGCTCGATCCTGATCGGTATCGAAACGCGGGACCGGTCAAGCTTTCCCGAGCTTCTTGCGCGCTTTGAGGCGGCAGGCCTCGGCTTTGAGGATATCACAGAGAACGAGATTCTCGCCAATCTGATCATCTGAGCGGCATGCGAGATTATGCCGTTCACCATGCCGACATTGCGGTAGCCGGGACTTCTTCCGGCAAACAGGATATGCTAGTTAATCACCATGACTTCGATTTTTTCACGTATCATCTCCGCCTTCTTCGGCGGTTCTTCCGAAAAACCGCAGGCGGCTGCGGCCGCAGAACCTGAGGTTTATAACGGCCTGACGATCTATGCGGAGCCGATCCGCGAAGGCAATCAGTTTCGTCTCGGCGGTCGCATCGTCAAGCAGGTGGGCGACGATATGCTCGAGCGTAAATTCATTCGCGCCGATGTCTTCTCATCGATGGACGATGCGCTCGATTGCTCTTTCCGCAAGGCGCGGCAGATCGTCGATCAGAACGGCGCATCGCTGTTCTCCGATGGTGAAAAGTCTCGCCTGGTGTAAGCCTGATCGCTCTGTCGTCGATCAAAACTTGCCCTTCGGACCTGTGCAGGTGCGAACAACCTGTTGCACTTGCTCAATGAGCTTTGAAATAATCACTCAATTTTAAATGATTGTCGCTTTGATACCGCTATTGTTCGATTGGATATTGCGGTGTCGTTGTCAAACTTCTGTTTTTCGAGCCGATACGTTCGGTTGTTTTTCAGTGTCGCTACATGCCTGAGCCCATCGATGGCGCTGGCAAGCGACACGTCTCTTGCTGAAATTTCCGCCAATCTCGACCTTGTCTGGCTGATCGTAGCAGCCGGATTGGTCATGATGATGCAGGTCGGTTTCCTGTTGCTCGAAGCGGGGATGGTGCGCTCCAAGAATTCGATCAACGTCGCTCAGAAGAACCTGCTGGATTTCGTCTTTGGCGTCGTCGCCTTTGCTGCGATAGGCTTCATGATTGCCTTTGGAACGTCCGATGGTGCACTGCCATTCGGCATCAGCGAGAATTACTTCTTTTTGCGTCATTTAACCCCATGGGAAAGTGGCTTCTTCGTCTTTCAGGTGATGTTCTGTGGAACCGCGGCGACAATCGTGTCCGGCGCTGTTGCCGAGCGCATGAAACTCTCGGCCTATGTTCTCGGCTCACTGGTGTTGAGCGGCCTCATTTATCCCTTTTTCGTCCATTGGGCCTGGGGCAATGCGCTGGCTCCGAGCGAAGGGGCCTTTCTGGCAAATCTCGGCTTTGTCGATTTTGCCGGCTCCACCGTTGTGCATTCCACCGGCGGATGGGTGTCGCTTGCGGCATGCCTTGTGCTTGGACCGAGGCTCGGACGATTCGATGAAAATGGACGGCCAGTTCGTATCGCCGGCCACAGCCCGGTCCTTTCGACCACCGGCGCTCTGTTGCTCTTCATCGGCTGGATCGGTTTCAACGGGGGATCGACGGTTCAGGCCTCGGCGGACATCGCGCCGATTGTTCTAAATACGGTCCTGGCAGGGGGGATAGGCGCCTGCGTGGGGTATACCATCGGTTACTATCGGGATGGTCTGATTTTTCCGGAGAAATCGATGTCTGGCATGCTCGGGGGACTGGTGGCAATAACGGCCGGGTGTCACGTCGTAGAACCGGGCGGAGCTCTCATTCTGGGTTCGGTGGGGGCAACGGTCGCTATATTCGGCAATGAACTCCTGGAACGCTGGATGAAGCTGGACGATGCCGTGGGCGCGATCGGTGTCCACGCATTTGCAGGCGTCGTCGGCACACTCGGATTGGCGTTGATCGCGCCGGCAGACCGTTTGCCGACCGGAGGCAGGCTTGAACAGCTCTATATTCAGTCCATCGGCGTCGGCATCAATTTCTATTGGTCGTTCCTGCTCGGCTTGGCCTTCTTCTGGATCATGGCCAGAACAACCAGGGTGCGCGTGTCCGCCCCCGACGAAGAGATGGGACTGAACGTTGCCGAACATGGCAGCCGGCTGGGCGTCGGTCACGTGGAAGACGCATTGAATGACCTGGTCCGCGGCACCGCCGATCTGAGGCACCGGCTCCCCCAGGTGGCCGGCGATGAAGCGGAAAAGCTGACCGGTCTCTTCAACCGCCTCATGGATAAGGTCGAGGAAGAAGAGCGGGCCCGCGATGAGTTGCAGACCGTCAGGCGCAATACCGAAGAGAACGAGCGTGTGGCTACACTTGCCAATGCGACGTTTGAAGCGATCGTCATGCATAATGGCAGCGAAATCGTTGACGGAAATGAACATTTCTCGGAATTGGTCGGCTTGCCTCTGGCCGAACTCAAGGGTCGCCGCATATCGGAGTTTCTCCTCGATCAGGATCACGCTTCCTTGATCGAGGAAGTCGATGCCAACGGCGAGTTCAATCGGGAGATCAATATCGTCCGTGCCGATGGGGATGTCATCCCCGTCAAGGCGCGTGGGCGGGCCATTACGTACCGGGGTCAGTCCATGCATATCGGTTGCCTGGTCGATTTGCGCGAACATAAGGAAGCTGAACGGCGCATCCGCTTTCTGGCCCTGCATGATACACTGACGGCGCTGCCAAACCGGGCTCTGTTCACGGAACGCCTGAACCAGAGTGTTTTGCGCTCCTCACAAGGTGCAAGCTGTGCGGTCGTGTTGATCGATCTTGATCACTTCAAGGACGTCAATGACCTCTATGGCCATCCAGCCGGCGACGAAGTGATAAGAGAGGCGGCTCGTCGCCTTTCTCACCTCATCGGCCCGCAAGACTTTGCCGCCCGTCTGGGTGGAGACGAATTTGCCATCATCCTCTCGAATGCCGCTTTCGGTGCTCAACTCGAGGACTTCGGTCGCCGTCTCGTCGAGGCCTTCCGCGAGCCCTATGACCTCGGCAACTCCGAAAGTGCCAAATGCGGTGTCAGCGTCGGCGCAGCGCTTTGCCCCGAGCACGCCAGCACTGCAGAAGACTTGATCGGTCGCGCGGACATGGCGCTCTACCATGCCAAGAACTCGGGTCGTAACACCTGGCGGATCTACAAACAGGGCATGAATGCCTTGCTTGAAAAGCGACGTGCCCTGGAAGTCGATATCGAGGCCGGGCTGACCAAGCAGCAGTTCGAACTTCTGCTGCAGCCCCGCATCTGTGCAGCGACAGGGGAAATCTCGTCCCACGAGGCACTTTTGCGCTGGCGCCATCCGGAGCGTGGTTATGTCAGCCCGATCGATTTTGTCCCGGTCGCCGAAGTATCCGGAAAGATTGTACCATTGGGCGAATGGGTGATTGCACAAGCATGCCGGATCTTGAAAGAGGATCTGCCCTTTGGCCGGCTGTCGATCAACGTCAGCCCGATCCAGGTGCGCCATCCCGATTTCCTGACGCAATTATTCAGTATCGTCGAGAGCACTGGCGTCGATCCTGGCCGCATCGAACTCGAGATCACAGAGAGCGTCTTGATGGATGACGATGTTCGTGCGCTGCAGTTGTTGACCAAGGTGAAGGAAGCCGGCTTCACGATTGCGCTGGATGATTTCGGGACCGGCTATTCTTCGCTGAGCTATCTCAACCGATATCCGTTCGACGCTATCAAGATCGACCGCAGCTTTGTCGCCAATCTCGGAGTTGAGGACAACGCAAGCGCGATCGTCAAATCGATCATCGATCTTGGCGCAGGCCTTGGAATGAAGGTTGTGGCAGAAGGGGTCGAAACCATCGAACAGGCGATGTTCCTGGCGCGCTCCGGGTGTGACGAACTACAAGGGTTTTTGCTGGGGAGACCTGAGGCGATTGCCGTCACGCGGATTGCAGACGACATCGCTGCGCAATTGCGGTCAGTACCCCGTCCAGCATCAAGAAGGGGCCGCTCGCCGATCGAAGCCCCCACGTAACGCGCCGCCTTGCTGAACAGTCGGATCGAAAACACCGAAAGCTGGATAAAGCCAGGTTCGCTTCAGCAAAGATAGGTTCCGGTCGCCGCGACATGATCGGGCGACCGGCTCGGCAATCAGGCTGCTTCAGCGAGCTGCTTTGCGCGGCTTTCAGCTTCAGCAATTGCCTTTTCAGCAGCTTCCGGACCGTATGCGACACCTTCGACGCGGATCGTTTCGACATCGGTGATGCCGAGGAAGCCAAGCACAGCGCGCAGGTAAGGTTCTGCGAAGTCAACGGCAGCGGCCGGACCGGAGGAGTAAACGCCGCCGGAGGCAACAACGATATAGGCCTTTTTGCCCTTCACCAGGCCTTCAGGGCCATTCGCGGTGTACTGGAATGTGCGGCCAGCGCGGGCAGCATGGTCGATCCACGACTTCAGGGTCGAGGTGATGCCGAAGTTGACGAAACCGGTGGACAGGACAATTGTGTCGGCAGCCAGCAATTCGTCGACGATGACGTCCGATGCTGCAATGGCCTTGGCCTGCGCTTCGCTGCGCTCATCGGGTGCCAGGCGGATGGCGGTCGAGAAGTCGCTGCCGATATGGGGCAGGGGATTGCCATGAAGGTCTCGCTCGACGATTTTGGCGCCTGGCGTTTTCTTGGCAATGTTTTCGATAAGCTGCTGAGCAACGCGGTTCGAAAGCGATGATTCGCCGTTCGTGCTGCCGCTAACGTGGAGGATGGAAGTCATGGGACACCTATCATGTTGAGTTTCTGTGCCGCACCGGGAGGAGAGCGGCGATAGCGGTTAAATAATGCAGTCTGCTCATCAATAAAACTGTGATAATATGGATGAATTCAATCGATGAAATGGATGGATCGTGCTTCCGAATCCCACTCTTGACCAGTTGCAGGTGTTTCTCGCTGTCGCCGACACAGGCAGTTTTTCGGCGGCTGCACGACAGCTCAATCGCGCCCAGTCTGTGGTGAGCTACACGATCGCAAACCTCGAAGCGCAGCTGCAGCTTGTTCTGTTCGACCGCCAGAACCGCGCGCCAATCCTCACGGATTCCGGCAGGGCAATCTTGGAAGACGCGCGCCGCATGATGGCCGATCTGGACGGGCTTCGGGCGCGCAGCAAGGCGTTGACCGAAGGCCTGGAAGGCGAACTGAAGCTGGCCGTCAGTGTCATGGTGCCCGACTCGCTGCTGATCGCCGTCCTGGCGCGGTTCCAGAAACAGTTTCCGACCATTCTGCTCAGGCTCACCGTCGGCGCTCCATTCCTCGTCAACAGCATGGTGGAACAGGGCGGTGCGGACATCGGCATCGGCGGCTCATCCTGGGAGGCCCGTCCCGGCATAGAAACCCGCCGCGTTGGATTGTCCTTCATGTCGCCGGTCGCCGCGCCTGATCATCCACTGGCGAAACTCGATCGCACGATCTATGAAACCGACCTTCGCGACGAGGTGCAGATTGTCGTAGCCGACACGACGAAGCCGGCAGAAGGAAAGAGCTACAATGTTCTCTCCCAGCGCACGTGGCGCGTCAGTGACATGGGCACCAAACGGCAATTGATGCTGGCAGGTCTGGGCTGGGGCGGTATGCCATTCAGCCTCGTCCATCAGGATCTCATGGAAGGCCGCCTCGTTCGCCTGGACGTGGAGCCCTACGATGCCGCAGATTATCCAGTTGTGGCGGAGTGGCAGACCGCAAAGCCTCCCGGACCTGCCGGCCGCTGGATCGTCAGCGAAATAGCCGGGTCGTTGGGCAAATGCCCCGGCAGCATCGATGAGGCACTGGCCAGTGTCGACCAATCGGGGCGTGTCGGTGATCCCAGATCGTCACAGGATCGACCCCCGAGCCTCCTTCCGAGTGCTCAAGCCGGTGAATGAGATTGGTTCTCTGTTCCGGGAAATTACAAAATGCTGTCAATTTATTCCTGATTTTCGAGCTCGGCTATGATACGCGCGACCATTGAAAACTATAGGGCATCGGCGAAGTGAATATGATGGACAAGCACCGTTTGAAATATCTCGGACGATACGCCTGGGTGGAACTCAAGCGAGCCCTGCGCCTGCCGGTGAAACGCGACAAGAAACATTTCTGTGCGCGCATCATCAACGGTGTTCGGTCGGGACGCATCCATCCGGATACTGTATTTACGGCAATAGCGCGCAAGGACGGTGTCGGTTCCCAAGTGCTTTCCAGGCTAACAATTCAGGCCGCCGCGCGTGATCTTGGCATTGAATATGTTCATACCCCCTTCGGTTCAATAGCGCACGGGGAAGGTGATCCTCAGCAATGGCGCCAGCGCTGCGAGGCCGCTTTCAATCTCGGTGCTCAATTGCGGTTTCGGGAAGACGTTGATCTGCCGCTGATTGACTTCCGCGACTACGTCTTTCGCAAAGATTTGTGGTCCGCCCCGCATATGATCGAGTTCACCCATATGTACGAGTACTGCGACCGGTATCCGGAGCGCCTTCTCGAAATTACCGGCGGTAACGCTCCTGCAAGGAAATTTGTCTCGCCGCGCCTGACCATGGCTGTACACGTGCGCAGGGGCGATGTGTCACTGGATATGACCAGTGAGCGCTATGTTAGCGCCGACCGGATCTATTCCACTGTCGTTGCAGCAAACGAAGCGCTGAAGGCGGCTGGATTTGAGTGCGATATAGATATTTACAGCAATGGCGATGCTTCGGAGTTCAAAGCCTTTTCCGAACGTGGCATGCGCCTGCACCTCGATAAGGGGGCGCTTGAGACGTTTGCAGAAATGAAAAAGGCTGATGTTCTGATGACCGCCAAGAGCACATTCAGCTACGACGCAGCTCTCTATTCGGATGGAATGGTCTTCTATGATCATTTCGTCAGACCGCCGGCTCCCGGCTGGGTGGGCATTGGCAGCAAAGGTGGTTTTTCTGCGCAGACATTCCAGCGCGCATTGTCCCGTCATCTACCGACATGAATTCAAATCGTTCGGTCTGAACGATTCAACGTGATTTCAGGAACCGCAGGCTTAACAATTCGAAAAAAGCTCTCTGGAAACGGAATGGAAAGGAGTCGCGTGCGGCGGCAATGCAGCCATCATAGCCCGAAAATCCACTGATCAGCCACAAAAGACGTCTGCGTTGCGCCCGTCTAGCGTGGATCGGGAACAGATATATCCAGCTGTTTAGAATCCGATAGAGTGGCTTGTCGTAATTGTCTTCCCAAGGGATGACCGCAAATTCGCTTCGCTTAACCATGATCGACAGGATTGCCTGATCGTGTCGATGGGTACGAAACTCGGAAGACTGTAAAGTTGGATCCAGCGCGTCCGTGAGAAGTGAATACTTGTCCTCGCGGCAAAGCTCGATCCAGCGATCCACGAAACCACGAGCGTCTGCACCGTTTCGCAATACCAGAATCGTACCTTGTATTTGCGCTGTTGCGGCTTCCTCTGCCGTCGCTTGGAGACGATGCAAAAGCTCGCGCTTGGAATAGCACGCCTCAATGAACGGCAGCGAGAAAAACAGCCCGCCTGATGTCGATGCCATTTCAAAATAGTCGAGCATACGCCGACCACCCTGTTGCGACAGTTCGCAGCCGCCATCCGCATAGACGAGCAGTGTTCCATCATCCAAGTTGGAGAGCAGTTGCTTGATCAGCAAAGGTTTCCAAAGCCAGTATCCAAAACCACGCGGGTTTTCGCTGATGAACCGTGAGTCTTCGTCTGACCATTCGGTCGGCATCAGCTCGACACCGTCCGGAATGCTGTGGTCGGTCTTTAAATTGATATCTGTCTGTAAGTAGACCATGTCGAACCAACCGGAACGAGCCGCTTCATCTGCAAGACGAAGTGCCGACGTGCGATATCGGGGGCGGTGTGCGCCAAAAGTGGAAAAGACAGCCTTTCCCTTCTTTTCAGGCGCGTCAAAAGGCAGGTGAACGTGATCGGGAAATTCGCGTCTGCGGTAATCCACCTTGCTCATTTTTCTCTCGTTCATGACTGCATGGGTCTCGGTCAATGGCGTTAGGAGATATCCAAGATGGATTAGCGGGTAGGGACGACCTGACGCAATCAACAAATGCCGTTGAACGATATGAGGCTGAAGACCTGCAAGGCTGGACATCTGAAGATTGCAGGCCAGCCCTTCGCGCTTTTCAAAGGATGATGCGGAATTGTGCGAAACCATCGACGCCATCGCCGGCATCCTCGATGGTCGCACCTTTGACAGCCTTCAGATAATCACGGGCCTTCGGGCCGGTTTCGAAAATGGCGGTCGTTCCGTCCATGGGGGCAAAGGACCAGTTGGCATCTGCCGACGGGTTGATGGTTCCCTGGTCGACGATGTAGCGCACGATGACGTCGCGATTGGTGTCCGGCCCGACGAAGATAACCTTGTCGCTGGCGATTTCGGGGAATTTTCCGCCGCCTCCGGCACGATAGTTGTTGGTCACAACCACGAATTTCTGGGCGGGATCAATGGCATGTCCGCTGAACTGCAAGTTGACGATGCGGCTCGACTCCGGATTGATGACTTTGCCGTCGGCATCATATTTCGGCGGCTTCGACAGGTCGATCTTGTAGGTCACGCCATCGATCACATCGAAGTTATAGGAGGGAAAGCCCGGATTGATCAGGCTTGCGTCCTTGGTGCCGGGTTCAACCTGATTGAACATGCCCGCGGACATTTCCAGCCAGTTCTTGACCTGTTCACCGCTGATCAGCACGGCCTGCACGGTATTGGGATAAAGATAGAGGTCTGCGACGTTTTTAATCGCGATATCGCCAGCGGCGACGTCTGTATAATAATCCGGACCACCGCGCCCGCCGGCCTTGAACGGGGCAGCTGCTGACAGGATTGCATAGTCTTTGTATTCGGTTTCCTTCAGCATATCGCGGATATACCAGGTCTGTGCATTCGACACGATTTGCACCGAAGGGTCGTCGGCAACCAGCGCGAAATAGGAATAGAGCGGTGCCGATGTCTTGCCGACAGGCGTGCGCACATAGTCAAGCGTCGCCTGGTGCTCAGCAGCGACCGCTGCCACTACCTCCGGCTTGTCTGCGACTTCGGCGATCACCTTGCGATCCTCGGTGCGGTGGTAGATCGGGCGTGCCTCGCAGGTGAAGTCGACGATTTTCCAGCTGCCGCCATCCTTCTCGATCAGCAGGTCGATCAGCCCCATATGCGATCCCCAGAAGCCGGCCATGACGGCAGGCTTGCCGAGCAGTGTGCCACGAACGGCATCCGCCCCCGGTACATCGGCAAAATCCTTCGGGCCGGGGAACACGAGATGCTGGTGGCCGGTGAAGATCGCGTCGATTCCCTCGACGCCCGCCAGATAGAGAGAGGCGTTTTCCATGCGGTCTTCCTGACCATGGCCATCAATACCGGAATGGGACAGCGCAATGACGATATCCGCCCCATCTTCCTTCATGGCCGGGACCCAGGCCTTGGCCGACTGGATGATGTCCCGCGTTTGTGCTCGACCTTCCAGGTTCTTGGCATCCCAAAGCATGATCTGCGGCGGCACGAAGCCGATGAAACCGATCTTCAGCGGGCTTTCATTCCCGGCACCATCCTTGATCGCCTTTTCCAGGATCACATAGGGTTTGAAGAACAGGTCGTCCTGTTTCGGGTCTGCGGCCAGTTCCCCCTTGGTCAGATTGGCACAGACCAGCGGAAAGTTCGCCCCGTTCAACGTATTGAACATGAAGTCGAGGCCGTAATTGAACTCGTGATTGCCAAGTGTACCGCAATCATATCCCAGCACGTTCATGGCCTTGATCACCGGATGCAGGTCGCCGGCTTTCATTCCCTTTTTGTAGGCCATGTAGTCGCCCATGGGATTGCCCTGCAAAAGGTCCCCATTGTCGATCAGCATCGAGTTGGCGGCCTCGGCGCGGATCGAATCGATAATCGATGCGGTGCGTGCCAGACCCATCGTGTCATTGGGTTTGTCGGCATAGTAGTCATACGGCATCACATTGACGTGGATGTCCGTTGTTTCCATCAGCCGCAGATGGGCTTGATTGGAGGCTGCACGGGCCGAGAAGGGATGAAGCACGATGAGCGCGCTCGATGCAGCAAGGCCGCCAAGCAGTGAACGGCGCGTGATGGGATGTAGATCGGACAGAGGTGTCATGACGTGCTCCTTGGCGAACTCCCGCATAGGGCAGGGAGTTTAAATTCGATCGCTCAGGAGTGCATCGAAAAAATGACAGGCGTGTGATTATCGCTCTTGTTTGAGGCAAGTGCCCTGACGAGGGAGAGTTGCCTTGCGCGCTAGGATCGAGAAGCAGAGATATTCAGCCCGCGCGCGTCAGTTGCCGTTCGTGGAAATTCTTGAAATAGGTTTCGATCTGCGCGGCAGTGTTGCTGGTCTCCTCGATCTGAATCCCCATCTTGCCGGCGCGATACCATCGGACCGTGGCCTCGATCGTTCCAAATTCGCCGGTCTTGATATGCACGGTGCTTCCGGGCCGGGCCTCGATCCATTCATAAAGTTCCAGCGCCATGCCAAGGCGTGATATGTCGATGATGCGCGCACCGAATTCCTTGTTCAAGAATCGAAGCGTCCCGCGGATGTGGCAGCGAATGCGTTCTGAGCGCCGTCCAGGAGTGTTTGAATTCGCAATCATTACTTTAATCGCCTCTAATATGGTAAATATGAACTTAAGTACCATAAAAAGTCAGCCCCTTATGGAGTCTTAATACGATTGATAAAAGTGCAAAGAACGCGCTTAAATTGTAATTGAAGTCATATTTTTCAAGCCATTGATGGTGCCTCGCGGAAATTTCGAGGACTGTCGCCATCGCGCGATGGGAAAAACGACGCCCGATCATTCATTGATTGGCATGATAATTGCTTTCGGCAAAAACAGTCTGTGCACGCGCTGTTGCATTCAAATATTTATCGACTGGCCGTAACGCGAAAGCGCCGCTGGCAAATGCCGACGGCGCTTCAATGCATCTGACGAATTGGTGTGGAACGCGGTTCAGATCTTGCCGACCCTGGGCTTTACCGCACCAGGGTGGGGCGAACCTCCTGATGGAAGTTCCTGAAATAGGCAGACAATTGTGCAAGGGAATTGCTGTTCTGCTTGATCAAAACACCAATTCGGCTTGCGCGACGCCAGCGAACCGTTCCCTCGATCAGGCCAATGTCGCTGGTCATCACGGTGATCTGGCTGCCCTCTGCCGCGTGTATATGACCGTAGAGCTCGACCGAAAGACCTTCGTCGGATACGTCCACGACCCGCGCGGTTGCTTCCTGGTTGAGATACTTGACCCGGCTATCCATACGGCAACGATAGCGCGGAAGCTTTCGACCGTCGACTTTCAGTAGCTGCCCCATGTTTCCTCCGTGAAAAAGACCTGAATGAGTTGTCTCACTGTGCGCCGGACCTGTTTATTTGAGGTTAAGGTAATGTATTAAATTTTTATGACTTGCGTCAGAGGCCGACATTGGGTCTTTCGATCACTTCGCGCAGCGCAAAGCTCGAATTGATTTTCACCACATGGGGCAATGCTGACAGCCAGTCGCGATGGATATGCTCGTAATCCTCGAGATCCTTGGCCGCGATCCGCAATATATAGTCATACTCTCCCGACATCAGGTAGCAGACCAGTACATTGGGCACCCGTTTCACTGCGGCTTCGAATTCGGCGAGCGTCTTGGCGAACTGGCCCGACAGCGAGATATGGACGATCACCATCATCTTGTAGTCCAGCGCCTTGTGGGCGAGGCGGGCGTGATAGCTGCTGATGACGCCGGATTTTTCCAGATTGTCGTGACGCCGAGAACAGGCAGAAGCACTGAGGCCGACCTTTGAGGCGAGGTCGGCATTGGAAATGCGGCCATCCTGCTGAAGCGCCTTCAGAATGGCACGATCAATGGCGTCTAGTTCCATGTATGAAATATTCTCCGAATAATTGTGTTGATTTCGCAATTATCTTCGAAAACGGGCTGAACTGCAATTCCAGTTTGCAAGGACATGCGGTGCGTTTTCTGTTGCCATAGCGCTTCCACAATCCAGTGGCGAAAAGCCAGAACCAGAAGAGAGGAACGCTCAATGCGTGTCGGTTGCCCGAAGGAAATCAAAAATCATGAATATCGTGTTGGTTTGACGCCGGGCGCGGTCCGCGAATATGTCGCCCATGGTCACGATGTGCTGGTCGAGACGGGTGCCGGTACAGGCATCGGCGCAGATGACGCAGCCTATATGGCAGCCGGCGCGAAGATCGCCGCCACCGCCAAGGATGTCTTTGAAAAGTCCGACATGATCGTCAAGGTCAAGGAGCCGCAGCCATCGGAATGGGCGCAGCTTCGCGACGGTCAGCTTCTCTATACCTATCTCCATCTCGCACCCGATCCGGAACAGACCAAGGGTCTGATCGGAAGCGGCGTCACGGCAATCGCTTATGAGACAGTCACCGATGACCGTGGTGGACTGCCTTTGCTGGCACCAATGTCCGAAGTCGCCGGTCGTCTGGCCATTCAGGCGGGCGCTACCGCGTTGCAAAAGGCCAATGGCGGTCGCGGCATTCTGCTTGGTGGCGTACCGGGTGTGAACCCTGCCAAGGTCGCCGTGATCGGCGGCGGAGTGGTTGGTCTGAACGCTGCCAAGATGGCTGCAGGCCTCGGTGCCGAAGTCTCCATCATTGACCGGTCCATCACCCGTCTGCGTGAACTGGACGACATCTTCAATGGCCGCGTGCGCACGGTCTTCTCGACAATCGACTCGCTCGAGCAGGAAGTCTTCGCAGCGGATCTCGTCATCGGTGCCGTACTTATTCCCGGAGCTGCCGCTCCAAAACTCGTGACCCGCGAAATGTTGTCGGGCATGAACAAGGGTGCCGTGATCGTCGATGTCGCCATCGATCAGGGCGGTTGTTTCGAGACGTCTCACGCAACGACCCATTCCGATCCGACCTATGAAGTCGACGGGGTGGTGCATTACTGCGTGGCCAACATGCCGGGAGCCGTGCCTGTGACGTCCACCCAAGCGCTCAACAACGCAACTCTGTTCCACGGACTCGCTCTTGCTGACCGGGGTCTGCGCGCCATCGCCGAGGATCGTCACTTGCGCAATGGTCTGAATGTCCACAAGGGTCGCATTACCAACAAGGCTGTTGCTGAAGCGCTCGGCTACGAAATGCATGCGCCTGAAGCGGTGCTGGCTGTCGCCTGAGGTCAGATGAAACCGAGTTTGCGCGCGGACGCTCACGCGGTCGCGGGCAAGGCCAGAGAGGCCGGTCGCCCATCCGACCGGCCTCTTTTTGCTGCGACTTCAGATTTGGAAGCAGAATAAAACAGTTATGATGAAAAATAGTATGTTGTGATAATTTCTTGATTCATTTTGTCATGAACTTCACGTCATGCATGAGGCCTCAACCGATATCGGGGTGCGGTCGTCTCCAGAGACGGCCAATCATCGTCGGCAGGCGGCCGTCGATGAGTGCAAGGCCCACGACAATGGTCGCCATGCCGAAGAAGTGTTTTGGCTCCAGCAATTCGCCCAGAAACAACCAGCCAAGCAGGATGGCGCTGACCGGAATCAGAAAGGTGACGAGCATCAGGTTCGTTGCCCCGGCGGTTGACAGAATACGGAAGAACAGGATGTAGGCGAGCGCCGTAGAAATAAGCGCAATGGCACCCACTGCAAGCCAGGTCGATACGCTAGGCACGGCAAGCGTCCATGGGCGGTCGACAAAAAGTGCAATTGGCAGCATCAGCACCGTCGAGGCACAGACCTGTCCGCAGGCTGTCACCAGGGGCGAAACACCCATGGCGCGGAAGCGCCTGCCGAAGACGCCGGCAAAGGCGTAGGAGAGCGCTGCTCCCAGAACCGCTAGCTGCGCCAGTACATTCGACCCCAGTCCCGAAAGGGCCGCTGGCCCGACCATGAAAGCAACGCCCGTAAATCCGATGACGGTGCCGGCGAGCCTGCGACCGGTCATCTTTTCGTCCTGAGTGAGAATATGCGCGACCACAACACCAAAAAACGGCGTGGTGGCGTTGAGAATGGATGCAAGGCCACTGGGAATATGGGTCTGTCCCCACACGATCAGGCTGAAGGGGATCATATTGTTGAGGATGCCCATACCGAAAAATGCGGCCCAGATGCGCGGATCAGCTGGCATTGACAATCCGCGTGCGCGGATAACGATCAGCAGTGCAAGCGCCGCAAGCGACACGCGCAACGTGACGAGGGTGAATGGTGGTAACTCCCGGACAGCCACCCCGGTGAAGAAGAACGATCCACCCCAGATCACCGACAGCGTGATCAGCAGCAGCCATTCCCTGGAACCCATGACATTTTGAGCAGGCATCTGATCGACCTCTTTGCGGATCGCCGCCTTAGCGGCGGTCGATGCGACATTGATAGCAGTTGTTACGGGCGGAACGGACATGCACGAAGTCGATGTCATCGCGTGACAGCAGTTCGAGTGCGCGTGATGCAATCGTGCCGCTCGCGGTAACGGCACCGGTTCCATAGACAATTCTTTCGTCCTTGTCATAGCCGCGTAGGATAAAATCAGGGCTGGTGGTCAGCACTTCAGGCAGGGCATCGTCACCGGCATAAGGCGGGCATTCCTCTGCATGCAGAAAGACTGGTCCCATTTCCGCATAGGGCTGGATGGTGGAGAAGGGCCGATAGGCAAGTGTCAGATAGGCGTCGCCAGCTGCGATGTGGCGCAGGCAATGGCGGCATGGCGTTCCGGTGCCGCTCAGCGAGATATGCCGCTCTGGCGGCATTCCATTGGCGTCTTCGGCACCGCTTTGATAGGCGCGGGCCGCTTCTGTGGGCATTGCTACAAAAATCAGGTCAGTCATCGTGAAGTCTCCGGTGTCGATGCGCCCATAGGCCCATGCAAAGGAGACCTCTGCCACCCGAAACTTGCCTGTTAGAGTTTGAAGACCGTCAACAGTTCTTCATCGCTGAGCGGTTCCACCAGGGCATCATAGGTATCGACCGGCGAGAAGCCGAAGCGCTGGTAAAGCTGCAGGGCGCGCGGATGGTCCAGCGTGTTGGTGGTCACGGTCACTTTGGCGGGATCGTCCTGCCAGGCGGAGTAAAGCGCCTGTAGCAGGAACCATTTGCCAAGCCCAAGCCCAAGCGCATGCTCCATCATGCCGAAATAGGATAGCTCGGTAATATCCGGGCTCTGCTGGGCGAGTTCGAAGAAGCCGGCCGGGGCACCGTTGACGTAAAGAACGCTGATGTTGACCGTCGGATCATGCACGATGGCCTTCAATTCTTCGTCGCTTTGTCTCAGACGCTCGTGCCAATGCCAGCGTCCGCCTACCTGCTGCTGCAGAAAGCGATAAAAAGGCAGCGGTATGTCCTTGGCGCGGATGATCGCGGTCTGCACATTGACCGGAACCGGCAACGAAGCCTTCGGCGCGGAGGTCATCTCCAGACGGGTTACGCGTGTCGTGATCGGATTGTGGAGCGCGTGCCTGACCGGTTCGGCTTCGCCCGTGACGACCGGGGTCACGGCCTTCGAGCCCCATTCCGACCATGAGCCGTCATAAAGGGCATTATTGCGGTGGCCGAGTGATTCCAGCGCCAGAGTGACAACTGCTGCGGTCACACCCGATCCGCAGCTCGTGACCACCGGCTGCCGCAAGTCGATGCCAGCCTCCTCGAAGATTGTCCTCAGACTGTCGAGGTCCTTCAGGCGACCGTTTTCGGACAGTGCCATGGCCGGCACGCTGCGTGCCCCCGGCATGTGTCCGGAACGCATGCCCGCGCGCGGCTCGGGCTCTTGCCCGGTAAAACGACCCGCAGGCCGTGCATCGGCAATTTGCCGCGAGGCGCTGTCAACGACCTCGGTCATCTCGTCGAATGAAACGACCCGGCGGGCATTGAAGGTCGGCGTGAATTGGGCGGGTTCTGGCTCAGGAAGATCCGTTTCCACGGCGCGGCCCTCCGCCTTCCAGGCATCGAAACCGCCGTTGAGGATATAGACGTTTCGGGCACCCATCACCCGCAGCATCCACCAGACGCGCGGCGCGGAAAACAGGCCCATGCCGTCATAGACGATGATCGTATCCGTCTCGGAAATGCCGAGCTTGCCAATTTCGGCGGCAAAAAATTCAGGAGCGGGCAGGGTGTGGGGAAGGCCTGTCGTGGTATCGGCAATCACGTCCTGGTCGAAGAACACCGCGCCTGGAACATGGCCGGAGGCGTATTCTTCAGCGCCGTTCCTGTTGTGGGCTGGCAGATACCAGGACGCATCGACGACCTTGACACCCGGTGCGCCGAGCTGCTTTTCGACCCAATCGGCAGAAACAACGAAGCGGCTTTTTTCTCCGGCCATCCGGTTCTCCAGTCCTGGTTCGGGCTCAGGTCTCCGCTTGTCCGAAGCGTATCCGGAAACGTCGGTTTTCCTTACCCTTTTTCTCAATTTTAGCGATGTGAATCGCGCCGACCTCCTGGGTCTCGGAAACATGTGTGCCACCGCAGGGCTGACTGTCAACGGCGGAGTTTTCGCCGATGCAGACCAGACTGACACGTCCAAGCCCGACCGGCGGCCTGACATTTTTGGATTTGACGATCCCGGGATTGGCGGCCAGTTGCTCGTCCGTGATCCATTGCAGGTAGATCGGATGGTTCTCCTCAACAAGCGTCATCAGCCTGGCGGTCACGGCATCCTTGTCGATCGTTTCGCTCATGTCGAAATCGACCCGGCTTTCATTCTCGCCAACGGCAGCACCGGTGATGGGGTAGGGCATGACAACCGATAGCAGGTGGCAAGCGGTATGCATGCGCATCAGCCGGTAGCGGCGTGCCCAGTCGACATGCAAAACCAGTGTCTCGCCGACGATTGCTGCCGGCTGGTCATCCAGTGGGTGGTGAAGAATGATACTCTTGTCAGCACCGTGGCGTGTTTCACCAAGCGCGATCTTTGTGCCATCGGCGCGTTCGAGAAAACCTGTATCCCCCGGCTGGCCGCCCGATGCTGCGTAAAAACACGTCTGGTCGAGCTCGATACCGCCATCCTCGTGCACCGCCGTCACGACACCCTCTGCGGTCGCAAGATAGAAATCATCTCGGTAGAGGGCGCGTGTCGGTGCAGTCATGGTGTCATCAGGCTTCTTCGAAGGGAATGGAAAAATCGGACTTTTCCGTGAGCCAGCCGGGAACGGGCAGGTTTTTTGAGGTGAGGAAGTCCGGGTTGAATAATTTGGACTGGTAGCGATTACCATAATCGCACAGGATCGTCACGACCGTCTTGCCGGGGCCAAGGTCGCGCGCCAGACGCATGGCGCCAGCGATGTTGATGCCGGACGAACCGCCAAGGCACAGGCCCTCGTTTTCGATCAGGTCGAAGATCACCGGCAGCGCTTCCGCGTCCGGTATCTGATAGGCGTGATCCGGCGTGAAACCTTCGAGATTGGCGGTAATACGTCCCTGGCCAATGCCCTCGGTGATCGAGGAACCGGAAGATTTCAGCTCGCCGTTCTTGTAGAACTCGTAGAGTGCTGCACCTTCGGGATCGGCAAGTCCGATCTTGACGTCGGGGTTGAGAGCACGCAGCCCTTCTGCGGTACCGGCAAGCGTACCGCCGGAGCCGACCGCGCAGATGAAGCCATCGACCTTGCCGCCGGTCTGCTCGAAGATTTCCTTGGCCGTGGTTTCCACATGGGCCTGACGGTTGACGATATTGTCGAACTGGTTTGCCCAGATCGCGCCATTGGGTTCGGTCTTCGCCAGTTGCGCGGCAAGGCGCCCCGAGAGCTTCACGTAGTTGTTGGGGTTTTTGTAGGGAACGGCTGGCACTTCCACCAGTTCGGCACCCAGAAGCCTGAGCGCATCCTTCTTTTCCTGGCTCTGTGTTTCCGGAATGACGATCACGGTTCGATAGCCAAGCGCACGCGCCACAAGCGTCAGGCCGATGCCGGTATTACCGGCCGTGCCCTCAACGATCACGCCACCGGGCTTCAGCAAACCCTTCTTTTCCGCATCACGGATAATATAGAGCGCCGCGCGATCCTTGACCGACTGGCCCGGATTGAGGAATTCCGCCTTGCCGAGAATGGTGCTGCCGGTCGCCTCGGAGGCGGCCTTGAGCTGGATCAGAGGCGTATTGCCGATCGCCTCGATGACCGATGGAAAGAATGCCATGGAACGTCGTCCTGTCTTTGCGAGAAGATTAAGCAGCGACTTTTCGGTTCACAAGGCCACAAACACAAGAAATGGGTTTCTGCGTCAGGCCGACAGGGTGGAATAAATGCCCACGGCACGCGCTAGTCTTTGCTGGTATCGGAATAGGCATCAAGCGCGCGCTGCCGGGCGGTCCTGTGATCGACAATGGGGAAGGGGTAGGTCTCGCCCAAGGTGATGCCAGCCTTTTGCAGCACATCCTCAGGTGCCTCGAATGGCTTGTGAATATAGCGTTTTTCCAGTTTCTCGAGTTCCGGCACGAACCGCCGCACATAGACACCCTCACGATCGAAACGCTCGCCCTGAAGCGTGGGATTGAAAATGCGGAAATAGGGCGAGGCGTCGGCACCGCTGCCGGCGACCCATTGCCAGTTGGCCGGATTGGACGCGGGATCGGCATCCACCAGCGTATCGCGGAACCACTGCTCGCCACGCCGCCAGTCGATCATCAGATCCTTGATCAAAAAAGACGCCGCAATCATGCGAACACGATTATGCATGGTCCCGTGCCGCCACAATTCCCGCATGCCGGCATCGACAATGGGATACCCCGTTTGACCTCTTGTCCATTTATCGAACAGGTCTGCGTTGTCTTCCCACGGGAAATCGTCAAACCGGTCGTTCCAGTTCTTCGTGGCAAGGGCAGGGAAATGGTAGAGCAGGTGATGGCAGAAATCGCGCCAGGCCAGTTCCTGTCGGAACTTGATGACATTGGCACTGCTGGCCTTGCCGCCATGGGCTGCATGCCAGATACGGGCAGGCGAGATTTCGCCCAACGCCAAAGATGGCGAGAGGCGGGAGGTGACGCTGTGTGCCGGCAGGTCACGCTGGTCCTTGTAGGCCTCGACGTCCTCGTCGAGAAAGTCATCCAGCCGTTCCAGTGCCGCGTCGCAACCCGGTGTCCAGATTTCGGAAAAACTGTGGGCCCAGTTTGGCGTCGTGGGCAGAAGCGACCAGTCTGCCAAGCTCTCCGATTTGGGCCAGCAGGCAGGTTCTGGAATGGTCTCAGGCGCGGGTATGGGTTCTTGAGGCCCGCCGCTCTTCTCCAGTGCGCGCCAGAAGGGGGTATAAACCTTGTACGGGCCGCCGCTTCCGGTTTTCAGTTTCGACGGCTCATGCAGCAATTGACCGGAAAAGCTCTCCGCTTCCAGTCCATTGTCACGCAGCGTCGCCTTCAAAGCTGCATCGCTATCGAAGCTGGCGGGATTATAGAGTCTGTTCCAGTAGACACCGCGCGCCCGCGTTTCCGCAATCAACCGTGTGATAACGTCGGACGAGGTGCCGGTTTGGAAAATGAGCCGGCTTCCGCGGGCTTTCAGGGCAGCGTCGAGCGCGGTGAGCGAATGGTGGAGCCACCACTGCTGCGCTGAGCCGAGCGGCGCGCTGGTGGCGCCGGCATCGCGAATATAAAGAGGAATGACGGCGCGGCCTGTGCCCAAGGCTGCGGACAATGCGGCGTTATCGTCGACGCGCAGGTCCTTGCGGAACCACAGGATGATCGGCCGGCTCTGTTCAGTCATATCTGCGATAATTTCCCGCTTTTGTCGTCAATGGATGAGTTTACGCGGGAAATGTCGCTGCGGATCATTCTTGTTTGAGGAGGCCTGTTTGTCAGGCCGCCATCACTTCTGGCGCACGCTTCATCGCAGGCTTGCGCTTCTTCGGCGGAGATTTGATGCGCAGAGCCAGATTGCTTGCCTGCTTTTCTTCCCGAAATTCCTGACTATAGGCTTTCGCCATTCCCCACGCTGCCACCGCGACGGCGGTCGAAACAGCAAGGACGAACAGTCCGAAGGCCAACATGATCAATTCCATTCCCATCAGCATGATACGTACCCCTTCCTTGAAGGCTACTGATCAGTCTCGGTGGTCAAATTGAATATTTTGCGGAATATCCGATCGATCACCGATATGGATAAGAAATAGTGTCATGGGTCGTTTGGTTCCAGAACCTCACCAAACTGTGAGCGCAATTGTCGCAGAGCGTCTTTCCGCCGCGCCAAGCCTTTACGCTCCTGCAACATGCATCTGAGCCGGTCGGTGCCCGTGGATCAGCATTGCCCCCCTGCAGCTCGCGTCAAACACTGCCGGAACATGTCTTCCACTCGCCGCGTTGCCCCTCTTAAGTCGCAGGGGCGCAGTTGACTGTCACGTTCTTCAAATCCTGACCGCGCCTGACCTCTGAAATCGACAATCATGATGGAGTAAGCTCTTGGAAGAAGATCGTTTCGGTCCTTTGCCACGCGGCCTGAATCATATTGGCCTCACCGTCCCGGATATCGACAAGGCGAGCAGGTTCCTGCGAGACGGGCTGGGCGCCAAGTGGTGTTATGACGGACTGACCGCAAATGACCCGCCGCGAGAAGGCGGTGACGTGGAACGCCAGCTGGGCCTGCCGGAAGGCGCCAAGGTCGTGCGCCAGAGACTGATGCGGATTGGCAATGGGCCCAATATCGAAATGTTCGAAGTGGTAACCGACAAGGCTGCAGAGCCGCTCGGACTGGCCGATCGCGGTTGGAATCACATCTGCGTCTATTGCGACGATATCGAAAGTGCACTGAGGCGCATCGTTGCAGCCGGTGCCGAGCCGCTCTCTGAGCTTCATGGTAATTCCAGGCATGAGGATACGCCCGGCAATGCCAGCGTTTACGTTCGCCCGCCCTGGGGCGGACTGATCGAATTGCAGTCTATCCCGAACGGCAATTATTACCCTGACGGGAGCGAGGCAGACGCCTGGCTGCCGTCCAGAAAAGACAAGTAGCGGAGAGGTGGAACCCAATGAGCCAAAACGAAAAAGGGTTCGCAGCGTATATCGCGCGAACCCTTCGTCTGAATTTGGCTCCCCGGGCCGGATTCGAACCGGCGACCTGTCGATTAACAGTCGAATGCTCTACCGCTGAGCTACCAGGGAACAACCGCGTGCTGCGGTTGAGCGGCGTAATACAAATGCTGATGCGATTTGCCAAGCGCTTTTTCAAAAAAAAATCCAAAAGCTTGTTTTAAATTCCAAAACGCCCCAATTGCGGGGTCTTGTATCCACAGGTTCCCCCAATGAAAAAGACAAGCCGCTACGGCATAGACAGAGAAAACGGAAAACTGCGGCTCGGCAGCCTGGAAATGCCGTTTCCGCGCTCACGCGCCGGCCGCATTGCCGTGGGCGTTCTGTTTGTGCTGGGTGGCATGCTGGGATTTCTGCCAATTCTCGGCTTCTGGATGATTCCGGTCGGACTTTTGATTCTGTCTCAGGATCTGGCCTTTGTCCGCCGTCGCAGACGCAGGCTTGCTGTCTGGTGGCGCAAGCGCCATCCAGGCTTACAAAGGGCAGGGCGCTGACTTCGACAGTCCCGTTTGTTGCGAAATGACAAGGATGCGACAAAGCGTTAGCAACAAGCTGAAAGATTTTCACAAAATCCCCCTTGCGGTTTCTTCGGAACCGTTCTAAATCCGCGCCACCACACGCTCTTTTGATCTGGACGGCCTCGTGGCGGAGTGGTTACGCAGAGGACTGCAAATCCTTGCACCCCGGTTCGATTCCGGGCGAGGCCTCCAACTCTTCCCGGTGTGACATCTAACATCTTGTAAATTATGTGTTTTTCAGCGTCAGTGTGGCTGTTCTCAACCCGATATGCACGTGGTGTGGCACCTCTTTCACTCTCCACCCCTCCTTCAGTCAAAGATCTGTCCGAATTTTTCACGCCTGTGAGCCTGCCGTTCACGACCTAAAAAACGACCCAGGGAGGCTGATCATAGAGAGACAGCTTTTGGCCGAGGGTCGAATTTAAGATTGGTCGGTGTATGCTGTCATCATCGTTGGCTATACGAATTCGTAGGCGCCAACGGCAGTGAGACATATTTTGCTCTCGCCTGCGAAAGGAAAGGAGAATGTTGTGAACGCATCTCATCATTCCAAACATCCAGCCCATCACATAGAAGTCCGTCTTCACGACCGAGCGAGCCTTTTTGTTGGGAAGCGTGACAGGATCGATCTGGTTAGCCGGACCATGATGAGCGCAGCTGATCAGCTGAGTTTCGAAGACCTTGATGGAGTTGAGCAATCGCTCTTCGCACTAATGGAGAGTATCGCTGTGGAGGACCGAAACCGGCAGAACGCGTGTCGTGTCCGGCCGGCCTGAGTTCCTCCAATTCGCCGATGTCGAGCAGTGACACTAGGATTGCGGCGGCTACCCGTGACTTTGCCTGAAAGCGATTAATCGGTATTTGACGATGAAGCGGCCGACTTGCTGCTTTCTGCTCCATCCCAGGGCAACAGTTTTGTGCCCATTCCATCCCAATTGATTTTGGCCACTGCGTGTCTTGCAAGGCGCGCTCTCTCGGCACTTTGCGTGTAGATTTTGGATGTCTTGCCATCTCTCCATCCAAACATCGCTTCGAGCATGTTATCCGTGGCTTCATTGTGGGCTTGGTCAGTGGCGAGCCCTTTGCGGACAGAATGTGCAGAGCAGTGCGGAAGGTCGGCCTGATTGAACCAGTCGGATATGCGTTTGCCCAACCCCTTCACGGTGAAGGGGTTGCCATACTCGGTCTGCAGGTAGGTCAGACCACACACAGAGCGAGAAGCAATGACGGCATCCAAGATCGGATGAATTGCGATCTCTATATCGACTGGTGTTCTATTGCGGTTCTTGAAAAGCCGAAGGCGAAACATGTCGCCACGGCGATGCTGGGGACCGAGAGCCGCAAGGTCTGAAACCCGCAAACCCGTATACATAAGCAACGAGAGCGCATAGACAGCGTTAGAATGAGCCCCGTGCTTGTCTATGTATTGGCCGATTTCTTCAGAAGTGATCGTGTGGTGGCCGTCGGTCTTTCGCCGGAAAGGCTTTACCAGTCGTGCGTGGTTGTCCACCAATGATCGCCCATTGGCGTCCTGTGTGTCCATGATCTGTCTGAGGATCTTCAATCGTTCGTCCGCGGCGAAAGGGGTATCCCTCTTGCGATCGCGCAACACTTCAATGTTCGCGCGATCGAGGTTGACCATCGGCATGTCTCGAAAGAGCCGGCCCTGCGGTTTGTGGAGAGCAATTGGCTCTTCCCACATGGCCTCGATGATGGCTCGCCGTTTAGATTGAGTTGTTACGTCGAGCTCGAGGAAGTCGTGGCTCCGGATGTACATCAGAGACAGCCATTGAAAACTTCTAGGCGCAACGGAAAGATGTACGGGCTGAACCCGCCCTGGCTCATCAAGCGGGGTGGCGGTCGTTTTTCTTGCTTTCCAGTAGGCGCGCGAAAACTCTTCGCTATCTATGTCGTCAGGCAGACGGCAGATGCGCTTGCCTCTTACACGAAAATAGTATCGCAATTGGCCATGCCGAGTGCGGTTTTTTTCTATGTAAGGCAGATCGATATTCGTCAATTCCCTCATTAGGATGCCCGCCATTCTTCTGGAACGGTGGCATCCCCCTCACTTCTTCCGTCAATGTTGTGTTCAGGCCAAGACTGTATGGCGGCTTCGACATCTGAGACCAGCCAGACCTTTCGTGAGTGCCACAAGCGAGGCGGAGGTAGTGCGCCTTCTTTTACCATGACGTCGATGCTGGTTATGCTAACGCCAATCGACACTGCAACTTCAGCACGGCTCAAGCTCAACCGCGGTACGTGACGATCTTTCGACACCGTCGGGCTTTTCATTGGATACCTCACATTCGATATTTAACCGGCCCTGTTCTTGGCGAAAGAGTGTTTTCGGCCATCTGACTTGAGGGATCGGCATCTACAGCTTCGACTTCATTAGTCTTTTCGTAAAACGCGGACGGACCCGCGGAAACACTAGCGGATCAGGCGGCGAGGCCGGAGCGAGCGTAGCGAATGGAGGCGGCTTCCATCACGGCCGGGGTGATGTCTGATTTACGGACGCAGAGGCGGCTTGCGGCTTCTTCTGCGGTGAGGCCGTGGCCACCGTTTTCAGCGACGAGCGTTGCCACCTGACGGGCAATGATCGATTGGCGTTCTGTCAGCTCGGATTTCATCGGGTTGTCCTTCTCGGCTTGAAACGGTTGGCCACATCGCCGACAGACATGGCGGTGTCTGTCGGCGATGTGCATCCCACGCTTGTGATGAGGGGAGAAACGAGGATACCCGGTGGGATGTGATTAGGGTATGAACGGTACCCTATTTGTGTCAAGCTAAAAAGGTATTTATTGTACCTTTTCGTTTTTGTTCAGAAAAACAAAGGACCGAGGAAGTGGGTGCGACCAAGCGATTTTTTCGAAATTCGGACGCTCGCAGTCCATCAAATCGTCGGCTTATTTTGTCGATTTTTGGGGCCAGAAATTATGGTCCCGGGCATTCCAAGAGCTTCGACCAGCTCTGTGATCTGCCTATGTTGGCCTAGATGCAATATGTCCGAATGGCATCGTTGGAAGCAACATTAAGACCTCGCGGCAGAGGAGTTCGGGGTGGAGATCAGGGGGCGGCAAAGAATGCCGCAGACATGGACAATTCTATGATCTCGGGGAAGCATCGTATCATCATGGTTGAGGCGCACCGATAGATCTGCTGGTAAGTCTACGAATAGGTGCAGATGATGGTTTTGCGCCCTTTTTATTTTCGCTAGAGCGTCAAGTGATGTCGTTCAACACGCAAGTTTTGCCATGAACAAAACGTGTGCCCTCTTCATTCCTTGGCTTCCAAATCAAGGTTTTCTGACGATCCAGAGCACCTTGCCAATTACCGTGATTTCTTCACCTTCAGGCACCCGGTAGAGCCTAATGGGGTCTTGATGCTGAGGATCGTCGCTTTCAGGCCAAAGTTCATAGCCATCGGCTGCTTGCCGGACCCTCTTCGCCGTTCGCTCTATCATCTGTCCTCCGAAACGGCGGCGCTCGACGATGGCCAAGTCCCCCGGTTCGATGTCTGTATGTGCTGCAATGATATTCAGACAAACGAGACGTTCCCCGTGCTGGGCAATCTTGTTCAGGCAGTTGCCCTCGATGACCACCGCGAACTGCCAATCCTCCGGATAACTACCAATTGAAGGAACGTAGTCCATGTCATCATAGGTAAAATCCATATCGTCGACGCTTAACCAGGTATTTGCTGCAACCTTGCCGGTCACCTTAATCATTCCAATTGGTGCAGTGCTTGCGATCAGGCCGTCCACCGGTTTATGTGATTTGGGTGGGGGGCCTTCTCCCGTTTGGAGCCATGCAGTGGATACTCCGAAGGCGTGAGCATAACGCTTAGCGTCGGCAATACCAAAACCATTTCGGCCAGACTCGTGAGCTTTATAGCTGTTCACATTCCAAGCGAAGCGCGCGGCTGCTTTTTCACCGCTTGTGTACCCCGCGGCCTTCCGGGCTACCTTGAGCCGCTCGGCGCGAGCTTCTTTCTCGATTTGTTCGTTTGCTTTCAACATGTTACGAATCATACCCAGATTTAAGGTACTAGTCATACCTATGATGTCTTGACTTTTAGGGTATGATAAATACCCTTTGTAACAATGACACACACCGAACTAATAGATTGCTGGCCCTCTCTTTCCGACTTCGCCGGAGATCTCGGCGTGGCATATGGAACGGCTAAAGCTATGCGCCGCCGAGGGTCTGTACCTTCAGAACATTGGGTCGCAATGGTCGATGCAGCGCGCTCTCGCGCTCTCGTCGAAGTGTCGCTTGATTCTCTCGCGGCTGCGGTCGCCAAGATCAAGGTGGCTGAATGAGTGACCTTCAGAAAGCATCCTCCCAGAAGCGTGGATCATCGACAGGTGAACGCGCCACCTGCCGCCGGAACGCGTCGGTCTTCGCCCATCCACGGGCGAAGTCGATCTGCATTCAGGAGCGTTCCGGCGGTTTCTTACTTTGTGTGAAGTCATGCGGGCCTCCTTGATGCGATGACCTGAACATTCCGCTTTTTTGACCTTTCCCACCACGGGAAAACCCGTCCGGATTTCCCGGTTCGGGAAACGCTGCTTCTTTGTCTGGAGGATGCCATGCAGGACACCCTGACGAATGGCTGGTTTTACCAGCTGAAGGCCGGAAATCGGCTTTTGATCAAGAAGAATGGTGGCATTACAACGTCCGCCGAGATCACGTCGCTTTCAAAAAGCCAGATTGGCCGCTGTCACAGCGACGGCGATACGGAGCTGCTTCCTGTGCCGGCCCAGTTGCGTCTTGAAGCGGAATGCGGCGATCCCGTGGTCACGCGCATTATGGCCGGTTTGCACGGCTGCAAAATGACCGACCCGACCGAACAAAAGACCAACAGCGCCTGCATCGTATCGGAGTCACTGGAGTTGGGCGCGCGAACAGGGAACTACCAGCGCAACACGATGCAGGCTGCATCGGACATGAAGATCTCGATGAACGAGGCGCGCGCAGGATTGCGGGATTTGCATGAGGTCGAAGAAAAGATCGCCGAGTTGAAGCGAATGCACATCGCGATCCTGGCACAGGGTGGCGCAGACGTTGCGGCGCTGAAGCTTGTCGGCGGGGAGGGGTGATCTGATGAGTCGCTTTCTATCCGAAGACTTTAGCCACTCCAACCGGGCGAAACGGCTCATGCTTGGGCAGTGCCCCGCCTGCGGCAACTGGCTGACGATGGAAGAGCGGATCGAGCGCTGGTGTCTGGCCTGCGACGGGCCGTTTGAGGCGGTGGACGTTTCGTCTGCTCGCATGCCGGAAGGCATGCGGTGATGGCTGATGAATTTGATCCCATGGCCGTGACGGGTGATCGCGCAGACGGGGGACGCAGGCCGCGCGAGCGGGCAGGAGCCGAACCGAGCTCGAATGAGGCGGCAAAGCAATTGCGCGCGTTTGTTGAGCGGGTGGAGCGATTGGATGAGGAAAAGAAGGCCATCGCCGACGACATCAAGAGTGTCTACGGCGAAGCGAAAGCCATGGGCTTCGATACCAAGATCATGAAGCGGGTGATTGCGCTGCGCAAAATTGATGATGCGCAGCGGGCCGAAGAGGATGCGATCCTCGACACCTATCTCGCTGCATTGGGGATGTTGCCCGATGAATGATGCGCCATACCAGCTGCTGCCAGCGCTTTCGTCGGATGATTATGCAGCCCTTGAAGAGGATATTATTGCGCGTGGCGTATTGGTGCCGGTGGAATATGACGAGGATGGCAACATACTCGATGGTCACCACAGGGTGGCGATCTGCGAAAGCCTTGGCCTGGTAGACTGGCCGCGCTTCGTGCGCAAAGGGCTTTCGGAAGAGCAAAAGCGCTCCCATGCAAGGGCGCTGAACCTGTCTCGCCGGCATATGACCACCGCGCAAAAACGCGAGATCATCGAAGCGCAACTGAAGGAAACGCCGTCACTGTCATCACGCGCGATCGCGGCTCGGTTCGGGGTGCATCACTCCACGGTTTCAGGTGTCCGCAAGCGGCTGGAAGATGGTGGCGAAATTAGCCACCAGCCGGATGTGGTGGGGCGTGACGGTGTTCGCCAGCCTGCTGCCAAGCCGATCCGCACCATGTTCCTGCCGGAGAAGGCCAACATCCCTGAGATGAAGGGCGTGTTCAAGGCGATCCGAACGCAGGAACGGGCCTTGAGCCGACAGGTGCGCACAGGGCTGATCAATGCCATTGCAGATCGCGGCGCAATGAATGCCGGTGTTCTGCCATCGCGCGCCTTTGCGGTCGGCTATGCCGATCCACCATGGGAACAGCAGGCGTGGAGCGATGCGACAGGGCAGGACAAGGGGCTCATGTATCCCGCCATGCCTCTGCACGAGATCAAGGCGCTTTGTGCCGGCGATGCAACACCCTTTACTGATCACGCAATTCTCTATCTCTGGGTGACGACCAACCGGCTGGACAATGGCATTGATGTGCTGAGGGCGTGGGGCTTCGAGTTCGTCTCGGCGCTCACATGGGACAAGGTGCATATCGGCATGGGCCGATGGGTGCGCGACCGCACCGAACATCTGCTGATTGGTAAGCGGGGGGACTTTCCTGGCCTTGCAGAAGGCAGCCAGCCGCACAGCCTTTATTCCGAGCCACGTACTGCGCACAGCCGCAAGCCGGTTTTTTTCGCCGAGATGATCGAGCGGCTCTATCCCGACATGCGCAAGCTGGAACTGTTTCAGCGCAAGGAAAGCCTTTGCGCAGGTGATGTGCGGCTGAACGGCAAATGGAGCTTCTGGGGCTTTGAAGCCGGGCAGGTGGCATCATGAGCGAAGCACTTCCTATTTTCGACGAGCTGGATGATGCACGCAAGTCGGCGGAACTCGCGCTTGTTCTTTTGCAGCTTCAGCCAGCCACCATGATTGAGCATCAGGACTCGATCCGCAGGCGCTGCCATGCCCGGCATTTTCCGCTCGGAGCTGAGTGTGTTGACCATTACGTCACTGCCTGGCGAGCGACACGGCGCCCTGATGGGAGCTTCAGCGAATGCGCCGAGGACCTCATGAGTTTATCCACTGCGCGTCTTTTGGCTGTGATCGCTGAAGAAGGCGAGGGGGCGGAATGAGACCTCTTCGCGTCCTCGTTGGTTGTGAAACATCGGGTATGGTGCGCAACGCCTTTTTGCGACACGGGCATGATGCCTGGTCGTGCGACCTCTTGCCGGCGGATGATCGCTCCAACCGGCACTACGTCTGCGACATCCGCGAGTTGCTTAATGAGCCTTGGGATCTGCTGGCCGTCATGCATCCTCCCTGCACGCGGCTTTGTAACAGCGGCGTGCGCTGGCTGAGCGAACCACCGGGCAAGCTCAATGCCACCCATCCAGCGGATCTGCGTGCGGCCTATGCCGGGTGGAACCGTGACCAGCGGCTGGAATTCATGTGGAGCGAACTGGAGAAGGGCGCTTCGCTGTTTTCCGACTGCTGGAACGCTCCGATCGAGCGGATTGCTGTGGAAAATCCCGTGATGCATCGCCATGCGGTGGAGCGCATTCGCAACTATCAGAAGCCGGCGCAAACCGTGCAGCCGTGGTGGTTTGGTGATGAGGCCTTCAAGGGCACGAGCTTTTACCTGAAGGGTCTGGATCCCCTTCAGCCCACCAACCGATTGGTGCCGCCACGGGCTGGCACTGACGCGCACAAGCGCTGGTCACAGGTGCACCGTGCGCCGCCCGGCGAAGACAGATGGAAAATCCGCTCCAAGACCTATCCAGGCATTGCCGAGGCTTTGGCCTCGCAATGGGGCGGCTATGCAATGGAGATGGCGGCGTGAGCGGTCCAAGGCTTTCTATTATCCCGGCTGGAGCTGTTCTGGATCGTCGCCTCATGCGGGGTGATCTCGATGTTCTTTGCCTGCTCGGTATGTCGACGGACGAACTTGGATGGTGCCGCCGTTCACAGGTGAAGATGTCGAAACAGCTTGAGGTGGCACGATCCACCATACAGGCCTCGCTTAACCGGCTGATCGCAGCCGGGTGGGTTGAGCGGCGCATGGTGTCCATCCCCGGCATGCCTGGAGAGCGCGACAGTGCGCATGAATATCGGGTGGTTCTGGACCCTTGTGAGCAGGAAGAATGCATCAAGGAAATTGATGAGACAGGCGCAGACCCCTGCCGGCACACCGGCACCCCTGCCGATCCACCGGCACCCCCTGCCGATCTGGATCGGCACCTAATTAACGACCTTACTATTAACGATACCATTCCTCCCGCGGGGCGGAATGGTGCCAAACGCACGGTGCCATCTGTTTCGGTGATGAGCGCGTTGAGTACGGTTCTCGACGACACCCATGCCAAGGCCGTGTTGGAACACCGGCGGGCAATGCGCAAACCGCTGACGGTGCATGCCGCCACGCTTCTGGCAAAGCGATTCGCCTTGATGCCTGATCCAAATGCCGCAGCTGATGCGATGATTGGCAACGGCTGGCAGGGGTTTGAGCCGGAATGGCTGGAGAACCGCAAGAGCCGTGGCAATGCCCCGAGGGGAAGCCCGTCAGGACCACAGCCCAGCGCCTTTCAGCAAAGGCAGGACGCGGCCAAAGCCGCATTCGATCACGTCATTCGCGGAGACAATCATGGAAAAGACAGCATCGACAGCCGTTACGATCTCGACCTTGGACCAGGAGATTTCGGCAATAGCAGCAAGGCTCGCTCCCGCCACTGAACGCGATGTGGCTGGTTTTCTACGCTCGCTGATGGCAGCCGGACTGGCCATTCCGTCGCCGATCGAGCCGGAAAAGGCACCGGGCATTTATGGCTATGCTTTGGCCGGACTTTCGCAAGCTTGCGTCGAGACGGTGACGAAAAAGCTTATTCGGGGCGAATACGATCGGGAGAGTGGATTTCTGCCCAAGCCACCGGAAATGGCAAAGCTGGTGCGGGCAGAAGAGGCCATCATTCGCGCTGATCTGAGACGGCAGAGGGAAATCCGCCAAGCTTATCAAGAGTTATCTGAGCGCCGCAATAGAACTCCTGTGAGTGCGGAATCGAAAGCGCGTGTGCAGGCGCTTGTGGAGAGTGTGAAACGCTCTTTGACGCCACCAAACGCAGAGGGACGCGCCAATGGCTGAGCCGAAAAAGGACAGCATTTTGCGCGAAGTGCGCCGTGTTCACAGGGATTGGCCAACCTTCCTCAGCGACAGCATCCCGGCTGTTGAAAAGGCAGCGCTGGTGCTTCCTGATGAAGACAGGGCCAAGGGGTTGATGATGGCTTCCGCCTTCATTTCGTGTTGCCGTGAGCGGAAGAACGGGGTCTGCAGCTTCGGGGTCTATCTGAAGGAAAAGCGTTGGGAAAAGCTGTCCGAGATCGGGATCGAGGTGCGGGAAACGGCAGTTGCACACAAGCCCTTCAGCAAGGCCTGGATGGCGCTGTGGTTCTCTGAATTGTTGAAGCCTTTGAGCATGGACCAGTGGCCACTGCCAACGATCTATCAGCGCAGGGAAATGCGCGATGCCGACAAGGCGAGGGTCATAGAACGGGAGCGTCGCCAGCGTTACGGATGGCCCAAGGCTAACAGCATGCGGGACCGGCCACGCGAGATGGTTGTGCCGGTGGATCTGGCAAAGTTGAGCGATAGCTTCGTGAAACTTCACCGGGAAAACGATGCGCCAACCGTTGCAGCCTGGAAGGTGTTGCACGACCACATGGGCTGGCCTTGGCTGCCTCTTCCTCTTCACGAATGGCTCTACTTCCCGGATGGTGAACCGGCCGTGGCCATGGCTGAACTTAGAGCGAAACTGTCAGGCGAAGCCGACGCGGAGGTGGAAGATGATGCAGCATAGGGGCGTGAAGGGTGAGAGATTGAGCTACCGCCCGATTATGGAAGCCGAGCTTTCGGCCAGCGAGCGTCAGCGGATCTACGAGGCAAGTCGAAAGGCGGATGCTGCACGGGCCGCTCAACAAAACCTTATCAAGATGGCATCGAAAGACTATGCGGGTTTCGATGCGATGGGCCGATGGGTGGTGACCACTTGCAGAACGGGCAGCGAAGAGACCATTGCCAAAGAACTTAGTGATGCGCGGATAGAGACCTGGTGCCCGAAGGAAAAGTTCAGAACGCGGCCAAGGCGTCAGTTGAAGCCTGTGGATATCTACCGCCCATTCTTTCGAGGCTATCTATTTGCCAAGGTCGTTCCAAGCCATGAGGCCTTTGCCGGTTTGCTAAGTGCGTCACAGTTGAATGGCATTATGGGGCGGGATGGAATGCCTTATCTGATGCCGGAACAGTTGATGGATGTGTTGCAACTTTCAATTCGGAAAAGGCAGTGCCTTCAGAAGGATGACGTCAAGATGCCGTTCAACATCGGGGAGCGCATGCGGGTTGTGGATGGGCCATTCTCTAGCTTCACGGCCATGGTGAGAGCCGTGCTGCCAGAGCGTTGGAAAGCAGAGGTGGAAATGGAGATATTCGGACGAATGACGCCTTTGACGATCAATATTGACTCTCTGGAACGCGACGCCTAACAAATTTTGCCATAGCTGAGGCGATTCTATCGCCTTCGCTTTTGGGATGACCGGGGCGTCTGATGCCTCCTGATGGAGTAGATGTTCTCCCCCGGCCCCAGCCTTGATGAAGTCTCAGCAATCTGAGGCATCGATTCACGGCCAGTGCGTGAGCTATGACGATTTTATTCAAAAAGTGGGAGACCGACCCGAAAAGGGCCGGTCTCTGATATGTTACATCCAGTATGGTGCAACGCCGTAATGGTCGTAGATCTGACGGCCGCGGTCAGCGCTCCAGTCGTCATTGTCGTTTTCGTATTTCGGCGCGCCTTCAACCTGCTCCTTGGAGACGTCGGTGCGGTAGCCGCCGAGATCTTCGTCATAGGTGAGCTTTGCCCAAGGCAATGGGTAGTGGTCGTGGCCGATACCCAGAAAACCACCGAAGCTCATGACCGCATAGGATACGCGTCCGCTACGCTTTTCGATGATCAGTCGTTCGATCGAGCCAATCTTATCGTCGCCTGTGCCGTAAACATCAGTGCCTTCGACCTTGTCGCTTGCGATCAGGTCGTGAGTTTCCTTGGTATCAGCATTCGCTGTTTGTTCGTAGGCCATTTCGTTTTCCTCCTGTTGAGACCTCTACAACGAGAGCGGGAGACCAATGTTCCTGTGGCACCGATATGATTTGGTTGCTTGGCAAGAGTTGAACGTCTGAGAAGGAAAAGCTCATGCCGCGCATCTCCCTGACTTGGGAAGGCTACGGCCTCCAACGCTTCAGCAACCAGATCGGCGAACTGGAGCACCGGTTCCCTAAGGTCCTGCCGCGTATCGTCAACCAGGTCGGTGACCGGGCAAAGACGCAGGTCATTCGCCACCTGACGAAACAGACGGGATTGCCGCGCAAGACGATCGTCAAGGCGATTGGCCGTCCGTATCGCGCCTATGCCGGCAACCTGCGCTACGACATGAGCACGACAGGCGGCAATATCCGCCTCAAATATTTCGGCGCGAAGGAAACCGAGGACGGCGTTGTCGCCAACCCGTTCGGCAAGCGGACACTCTTCCCCGGCGCCTTCATGACAGCCGGCCGCTGGCCAAACCGGAAGCAAGTCCCGAAGTGGAAGGGTCAGGTGATGGTGCGCACCAAAGGGCGGGCTTACAAGTATGCCCGTTCCGGTGTCGAAATCCCTACGGAGATGGTGGACGGCGCAACCAGGGCAGCCTTCATCATGGTGGGCCGAACACTCCTTCAGCCTCGGGTCGAAGCCGCACTGAACAAGCTGCTGCGCTGATATTCCATCCCCTCTACCCATGCCACCCCCTCCATTCAGGGACCGTGTCTGCGAATTCAGAGCGGACGGGGCCGGGGGACTGCGGGATTTTCCCAGTGCGACACTTCGCAAGCGGTACACGGATACACGTGCATGCACGGGTGATGCACAGGTGATGCACGGGACAGCATTGATATGGATGAAGACTGGATCTCGATCACGGAAGCCGCGACGCGCCTGACGGCTGCTGGTGACCGTGTCGACCGCTCGACCCTGTCGCGTTACCTCAAACAACACGCCGAGGCATTGCCACTCAAACCCGACGGCAAATCCAACCTCGTCGACTTCGTAGCACTCTCAGCCCACCGGGCTGAAAACATCCGCATCCGGACGGTTCAGAACGCGGCACCTGAGACCGTCCTTTCGAGATCCGAGCCAACGGCTCCGGGAAAACGTTTCCCCGGAACGCAATCCGATGGCGCTGCCCGCAAGGCGCAGGCCGATGCCGAGCTTCGCGAAATGGATCTGGCGGTTCGCCGCAAAGAGCTGACGCCACTTGCCGAGGTTGACCAGGCGGGACGCGATGCGGTGGCAATGATGCAATCGGCATTCGAGCGGGCGATCGAGGCCGAGGCCCAGACGCTGTCGCTCAAATATGGCTGGGATGAGCGGATCACGCGCCTGGCGCTGAAGAATTTTGCCAAGGCTGGCCTTGCCGTGTTCAACCGACAGATCCTCGAAAAGCTCGATGCCATGGCCAGACGCAAGGATGCCGGCGAAGACGTCTTCGCACTTGAAGGCGCGGCACAGTCGCTGCAATGACGGCTAACGATATCCGGGCGCGGTTTCCGGAACTGCCCCATGGGGCGGTGTCGCTCTATCGGGGGATGGCGGCTGCCAGTCGCGCGACCGAGGATCTGACGATCAGCGAGCATGCGGACCGTTACCGCGAGGTCTCGCCGGAATCCGGATCGCCCTGGCCGGGTCCGTTTCGAACGGACCGCGTGCCTTATCTGCGCGAGCCGCAGGACTGCCTGCATCCGGATCATCCGGCAAGACGGGTGACGGCCAGATGGGCAGCACAGCTCGGCAAGTCGACGGCGATCGAGAACTGGTTCTGCTTTATCGTCGACCAGTCACCGGGATCGATGATGATCGTGCTGCCAACGCTCGAGGAGGCGACCAAGTTTAACCGGGTGAAGCTGCAGCCGACGATCGAGGCATCGAAGCGTATTGCCCATAAGGTGCTGCCGGTCAGCAGCCGCGATGAGCAGGGCAGTACGACCTCTTTCAAGCGCTATGCCGGCGGCTTTTGCCAGATCGTCAATGCCGGCTCATCCAAGGGCCTGCAGATGGTGTCGATCAAGTATCTGGCCATGGATGAGGTGACGGGCTATCCGAAGGATGTCGATGGACGCGGCAGCCCACGCGACCAGGCACGGGCGCGCCAGAAGATGTATGGCGATCTGGCCAAGGAATGGCAGGGCTCGACGCCGGGTGTCTCCGGTGAATGTGCGATTACCGAAGACTTCGATCTGGGCGATCAGCGCTATTTTTATCTGCCATGCCCGCATTGCGATATCTACCAGGCACTCGGCTTTGACATGATGCGCGGGGCAGAGCCTGAGCGGGATTTGCCGGTGCATATGCGCTGCCTTTCTTGCGATGGCGTCATGCTCGATGGCCACAAGCGGGAGATGACCGAGCGCGGCCACTGGATTGCCAGACGCGTGCCCGAGGGGGCAGAGCCCGTGCCCCTGATGATCCCGTCGACCGAGATCGAGGAGTGGATCTGCTTGCCTTGCGAGGGACGTTGCCGGGACTGGCAACCGAGCTATCATCTGTGGGCTGCCTATGCGCCGCGCGAGAAGTGGTCAGAAATCTGGGCTCGCTTTGAAGTGGCACAAGGTGATGTCACCAAGATGCGCACCTTCTACCAGCAGGATCTGGCAGAGCCCTATGATCCGGGCGGTGCTGCGGTCGAATGGGAAAAGATCGTCGATGCGGCACGCGACGCCATGCTGCCATCGCGCATCATTCCGTCCTGGGCAGCCCTGGTGGTGTCTGCCGCCGACGTCCAGGGCTATGGCATCAAGTGGGTGGTCTATGCCATCGGCGCGCGTGATCAGCTGCAGCTGATTGACCGGGAGGTGTTTGAGGGCGCGCCTGACCAGTCGGACGAGCCATGGATCAAGCTCTCGGATGCGCAAGGCAGAACCTATCCGATCGAGAATGGATCGCGGGAAAAGGGTATCGATCTGAGTGGTGTTGATTCCGGTTGGGCAACCGACCGCGTTTATCGTTACTGCGCCGGGCGTCCCAATGTCTACGCGCTGGATGGCCGCGAGCCGATCGGTCTTCCCTGGCTTGGAACGCCGTCGAAGAAAGACATCAAGGATCACAAGAAGCGGATCGTGGCGAAGGTCCTGCTTTATCCGGTCGGGCTTTACGATGTGAAAACCGCCGTCACCGCTGCCATGGCCAATCTGGTGCAGGGCCGGGCGGAAAGCGGACAGTGGCCGCGCAACACCGTGCACTTCGGATCGGACCTTTGCGATCCGGACTTTGCCAAGGAATTGACGGCAGAGCGTCTGATCGATGCCGATGAAGAGGCCCGCTCCAGTGTCAGCCGCCGGGCGCGCCGCATGATCAGGCCAAAGGCTGGCCGGCAGTGGAAGAAGATCGTCGGTCGCATGAACGACTGGTTCGATGCCACGGTCTATGCCTTTGCCTTGTCCTGGCATTTGCAAAACAAGCGTCGTCTCACGCTCGATCGCTGGGCCGATCTGGTTCGTGAGCTCCATGGGGAAGACCAGGAGCCCAAGGACCTGTTTGAAGCGGCCGATCAGAACCCGTTCGTAAAGCCGAAGCCTGAACCTGCGACCGACGGTCCGGCAAAACCTAGACCCTCAAGACCCAAGTGGAAATCCTATCAGTGATCAATGGTGTCAAAAGCTGGTTTCGTGGAGCGGAAAAGCCCGCATCATCAGGGGCGCCCAAGGCCTCCATGCGCTATCTGCGCGGGGATCGCTCGGGCATCTTGAACATGCGTCGGGCGATCACGCGCGATGCCAAGCTTGATGTGCGGGAAGCTGCCGGTCGGGCGTCTGCCCTTGCGATCGACTTTCTGCAGAACTCCGGCTGGATCTCAGGGGCTGCCGACCAGATTGTGGCCGATACGATCGGGACCGAGCTGAAACTCAATGCCCGTCCGGATCTGGCAGGGCTTGGCTATTCCGACAAGGAGCGGTCCGAGTGGTGCCGCTTCGTGGAAGGCGAATGGCGGCGCTGGGCGTGGAACCCGGCAGAATGCGATATGGCGGCCAAGATGACCGTGCCGGAAATGCTGGATGCCGTGGTCAGGACCTATCTCGCCTATGGCGAGGCCTTTGGCGTGATCGACTTCCTCAAAGTACACGAACGACAGCGCTATGGTCTGACCACCGGCACAAAAGTGTACCTGGTCGCCCCGCATCGATTGCCACGCACGACGCGGGAACATGAGGGCCTCGATCAGGGCATCTTCCATGATGCGCGCGACAGGGCGCTTGTCTACCGGTTTCGAAGCCGGGAAGGCGGTATAGAGGTCGACCGGGATCTGAAGGCAAAGGATGTGATCCATGTGATGGATCGCGGCCTCAATCCGGGAAGTCCGAGGGGCATCTCGGTGATTGCGCCGGCGCTGAAGGTCTTGGCGCAATATGACCAGCTTGCCGATGCCACCTTGGCGACTGCACTGATGCAGACGATCTTTGCTGCGACCATCAAAAGCCCGGAGCCCAGCGAAGAGGCCTTCCAGGCGATCCAGACGCTGGCAGACAGCGAACCGCCGGAAGGATTTGAAGGCGACTGGAAGGCCCATGTCGGTGGTATTGCCTCTGATCTGGTCGATGTCTGGGGGATGCGCATCGATGCACTGAAGGACAAGGGCATCTCGATGTCGGATCCGGCGCGCATCAATCATTTGGGCCCCGGCGAAGAGTTCGAGATGCACACGGCGGCCACGCCCGGCTCGCAATATATTCCGTTCTCGCAAAACCTGCAGCGGGAGCTTGCACGGTGTCTCGGCATCACCTTTGAGAGCCTGTCGATGGATCATTCGGGCGCCTCCTATTCGACGGTGCGCATGTCGACCTCGACCATGTGGCCGATCACGACCAGGCGGCGCGAACGGATCGCCGCTCCATTCGCACAAGCCCTTTATGAGCACTGGCTGGATGAGGGCATTGGCGAGGGCCGCATACCCTTCAAGGGCGGGTATGATGCCTATGTCGCCAATAAACAGAAAGTGGTCTGGGCAGAATGGCGCGGACCGGAACGACCGACGGCTGATCCTTACAAGGATGCGCTAGCCGAAAAGGTCCAGCTCGAGACAGGATCCACCACCTTGCAGCGGATCTATGCGGCCAAGGGCCTGGACTGGGAAGAAGAGCTCGATCAGGCCGGCCGCGAGATTGCTGCCTGCGAGGCCGTCAACATGGCGGTACCGCACGGGCGAAGCCGCGGCGGATCGGGCGGACCATTAGGTGCTGCCGCCGAAGGCGGGCGAGATCCGGCAAAGGATGATGTCGATGGCTGATGATCCAACAACTGATCCAATCACTGATCCCCAAAGTGACCCCTTGGCCGTCGACTGGTGTGCCCGGGCGGTCATGCTGCGCAAGGTCGAGGAAGCCTTGCTGACGGGCGAAATGATCACCGAGGCGCGCTTCGGTGAGGACATGGCACGCTATGCCAATGCGAAGCTCGACGATGTGAAGCGGGCGCTCGATGAGGCAATCCGCAATTGCCAGCGCTTACGCGGCGAGACGCCCAGGCGCACACGATATGCAATCTCGGGCCGAATGCGGCCCTACTGAGGACATCTGACATGGCAGCGATACTTGAGGGCAACCGGCTCACTTTGACCGGTGATGTCGGCGATTTTGGCTGGGGTGAATTCTTCACCCATAGCGATGTGGTTGTGGCGTTGGCCAAGGTCGAGGACGACAGCGATCTGGATGTGATGATCAATTCCGGCGGTGGCATTGCCACCGAAGGGGCTGCGATCTTCGCACTTTTGGGACGTCGTGCCGGCGCAACGAATATCATCGTCGACGGGATTGCCGCCTCTGCCGCAAGCCTGATCGCGATGGCCGGCGACACCATCACCATGTCCATCGGCTCCACCATGATGGTGCATGATCCAAGCGGTGTGACGGTTGGCAATTCTGCCGATCATAGCCGGACCATTGATGGTCTGGAGGCCTTGGCCACGGCCTTTGCCCGCGCCTATGCGGCAAAGACGGGCAAGTCCGTCGAGGCCTGCCGCGAGATCATGAAAAAAGAGCGCTGGTTTACCGCTGAAGAGGCAGTCGAAGAAGGCTTTGCCGATGTCGTCGGTGAGCAGAAGGCAAAGGCGGTCGCAGCCTTTGCCTATGACAAGGCCTATGCCCATGCGCCGAAAAAACTCGTGGCCCTGGCGAAGGCCAGACACTGGCACCAGCCGAGCGTCAATCCAAGGGCCACCGCATCCACCACGCACCCATCCACCCCACACGCATCCACCACACAACCCAGCCAACAAGAGGAAGATCCCATGACTGACAAGGAACGGGCAGACCAGCTCGCCGCTGAACTGGAGGCTTTGAAAGCCCAGATGAAAACCCATGCCGAGGCGCATGTGACGGCATCTCAGCAAAAGGAGCTCGAGGAGCTCCGGGCGGAGAAGAAGGCGCGCGAGACCGCCGATGCCATCATGGCGCTGGACGAGGCCAAGGGCCGGGAAGACCAGGCAAGAGCGCTGGCGAGCGCCGGCGTCTCTGTCGAGAACGCAAAGATGATCATGGCTGCCTCCTACAAGCCGACGGACGCCGATCTCTACGAGGAGCGCCGTTTGAACGGTGAGGGTCTGGGCTCGTTCAGGGGTCTTAAGCAACCGACCGCCAAGGGCGACAAGACGGTGCTGAGTGCGGCGGTCGCGCGCAGCAACAAGCGGCGCTAACAGGAGGAAACGACATGGCAATTCTGACAGAAGACCGGTTCGCAGGCGCTGCCCACTACATCGTGTCGGAGGCGAGTGGTTATCGCTCGCGCGAACAGGTCGTCATTGAAGGCGGCTCTGGCGTCCTCAAAGCCGGGACTGTGCTGGGTAAGGTGACGGCGTCTGGCAAATACGCGCCCTATGATCCGACGCTTGAGACCGGCGTCGAGGTGGCAAGCGCGATCCTTTACGAGGGCTGCGATGCCACTAGTGCCGATCAGCGCCGCACGGTCACGGCACGCGATACCGAGATCCAGGCGCAGGTCCTGCACTGGGGCGCATCCGTTACCACCGATCAACTGAAGACCGACGCCCTGACCCATCTGGCAGGCGCCGGCATTATTGCCCGCTAAGGAGGCTTGTCCCATGGCACTTTTAACTGATGTTTTTACCGGCAATGGCTGGGGCGTCGTCGACTTCCAGGAGGAGGTTGTCGAGCGGACGGAATATCGTCCGCAGCTCTTAGGGTCTCTGGGGATCTTCGAGCCGATCTATTCGCGTTCGCGCACCATCGCCATTGCCGATCGCGACCGCACTTTGACGCTGATCCCGACCTCGGAAATGGGTGCGCCGCCTGAAGAGCTGATCCCGGAAGGGGCAAGGGTTCGTCCGTTCAACACGGCCCGCCTTGCCAAGGGATCGACCATTTATGCAGCGCAGCTTGCCGGTGTGACGGCACTTCCCTTCGATGTGCAGACGCGTGAGGTGAGCCAAGAGCTTGCCGATCGCACGGCACAGATCATGGATGATCTGGAGCTCACCTGGGAGCATATGCGCTTTGGCGCCATCCAGGGCAAGGTTCTCGATGCCGATGGCTCGACGCTGATTGACTGGTTTGGCGAGTGGGGGATTGCAGCGCCGGCCGAAATCAACTTTGCCCTGACGACCGAGGCGACGGATGTGCGCAAGAAATGCCGCGATGTGAAGCGGGCCATGCAGGTCGCTGCCAAGGGCATCTGGACACCATCGACGCGTGTCGGTGCGCTGGTTGGCGATACCTTCTTCGACCTGCTGGTCAATCACAAGCAGATCAAGGAAACCAAGCTTGGCACCGAGCGGGTGACCAGCCTTGAGAATATCGAGGGCTTCTCGACGATCGAGATCGAAGGCATCACCTTTATCAACTATCGCGGCACGGATGATGGATCGACGATTGCGATCGAGACCGACAGGGCGAAGTTCTTTCCGATCAATGCGCGTGGTGCCTTCAAGGTCGGCTTCTCGCCGGCCAACGAGTTCAAGCCTTATTTGAACCAGCGTGCGCGCGAGTTCTACGGCTTGATGCTGGCGGATACGTCCGGCCGGGATGCCTGGGACCGTGTCGAGATCTACAGCTATCCGCTGTTTATCTGCACCCGCCCTGAAATGTTGCAGACGGGGAAGGCTGCGTGATGGGCGATATGATCACGATATCAGGCTTTTATGATGGCCGGTTTTACAAGGCCGGCCAGCGGAAAGGCGTTGTCCCGGATGATGCCGGGATAGCGGATCTGGCGAGCATGACCAAGGATGAGTTGCTGGCCCTTGCCGAAACACGCGGCCTTCAGGTGAGATCCTCCGATACCAAGGCCGAGATCATCGAGGCTTTGGAAGGGGCGGCCTGACCATGCCGGTCAAGTCGCGCTCTCATTCTGTGCGGGATCGGGTAATGGCGTCGGTTGATCGGACCTTTGCCGAACCGGTCAGGCTTCTTCCCCTTGAACATGGAGAGGTCGATCCTGACCGTAAGTCCGCCAACTTCAACGCTGTGCTTCGCACAGGTGAGGGCGCTCAGTCGCGTCTGTCCGGTGGAAGAGGAGAGCGGTATCTCACGAAACTCGCCGCAGGCAAAGTAGAACTATTCATCGATAAAATAGCATATGATCATATTGTCGTCCGTAACGGCGATATGATCGTTGCCACCGCGCGCAAGGGAGAGCCGATGTTCGAGGTTTTGCGTGTCGATGATCGCGGCGAAACCCGTCTTGTTCTGGAACTGGGAGAAGCCTGATGTCGCTTGCACGCATTGCCCTTCGCATCGCGGCTGTCGAAGCCATCAAGGGTAAGACCTGGGTAGGCGACAATGTTCTCGATAGCCCCAATGGTGCGCTTGATATCCAGGTGGACGGACGCTTGCGCACCGAGCAGGAAAAACCCTTCATCTCGGTCTATACCGACTATTCGAAGAACGAGGATGTACGGGGTCGAAGCCTCACGGAAACCGGGACTTGCGACCTGGTGATCGAGATCGGCGTGTCGACGGCGATGCTGGAGAAAGATCGCCAGACCGGCCAGACGCGGTTGGTGGGCATCGATATCCCGGCTTCCGATCGCAACCGCGAATTCTTCCTCGATATCGTCCAGCGTCAGATCTTTGATGCGCTTAATGATCCGGGGAGTGAATGGTCGGACATCTATCGCGGCCTGCACCGGGATTTGCTCAAGGTCGAGTTTGCAGGGGCGCGCAGCACCGATGATGGCCAGCGGCTGACGGGGCATCAGATCCGGCTGACGGTCGATCTCGTCAATGATCCGGTCAAGGGCGTGGTGCTCAAACCGCAAAGCCCGTTTCGCCGGTTTCTGGATGCCATCGAGGAGACGGGTGATGCTGTCTATGGGCGTCAGGCACAAACGATGCGCGGCGTTATCGAGGGCGCAGGCCTGTCGATCGACACGGATATCCAGCGTTATGGGCTGACGCGCGATGAGGCAGAGGCCTTGCAGATGGCAGCCCCTGACGGCGTTGCGGAGGACACTGACATCGCCGGGGTGGTGAGCACCTATCCGGATGCATCGCCATGATCCCGCGGCGTGGCGATGAACAGATCGCGCAATTATTCTACCGGATTGCCGAACTGGAACGGCGGGCGCGCAATCGCAAGCGCACCGGCGTGATTGATGAGGTCGGGACCGGCGACAATGCCGGCAAATACCGGGTGAAACTCTCAAGGCAGAATGGCAGGCCGTATCTGACCGGCTGGCTGAAGGCCAGAAGCCTTGCCGCCGGCAGCGTAAAGATCGACGTGCTGCGAAGCGAAGGCGAGCAGGTCGATGTGATCTCCGAAAATGGCGATCTGACCGACGCTGTCATTGATCTCTCGACCTATAGCGCGAGCCACCCGCGCGAGAATGCCGACACGCCCTTCCATATCAAGATCGGCGACACGTTGATTGCGGTGAGTGGCGAGGGCGTGACCATTACCGGTAATGTCCGGATCAAAGGCGATCTCGATGTGGATGGTGGCGCTGTTCGCAATGACGGGACCGCGATCGACAAGACCCACAAGCATGGCGGCGTGATGCCGGGCGGTGCGCTCACCGGCACGCCAAGTTCATAGGCCTCAAAGGCCAACCTCAGGAGACAGATATGGCGAATTACAAGGTCAGGACGGCCTGCGAAGTGCTGGGCATTTGGCGGGAAGAGGACGCGGTGATCGAAGCGGATCCGCGTCAGGTGCGCGAGCTCGTCGCACCATTCGGTAACGTTCTGGAGCGGCAGGAGGATAAGGACAATGGCAAGGCCAGCCGGCGTGAGCGCACAAGACGGGAAACGCCTGACGGACTGGGAGCACGTCCAGCAGTCGATCGGCAAGATCCTGACGACCAGGCTTAACACCCGGGTGATGCGGCGCGACTTCGGGTCAAAACTTCCGGATCTGATCGACCAGGCCATGACCCAGAAAACCATTTTACAGGTCTATTCGGCAGCAGCAGAAGCGATCGACAAGTGGGAGCCGCGTTTCCGCATGCTGATGGGGGCCGTCAATACGGCCGATGCGACGGGCAAGATCCAGATCGATCTTTACGGCACTTACTTTCCGCGCGGGCATCTGGGCGATTATTCCGTGGCCGAGACGCGCGACACGACAGTGATTTTTGCGGGGCAAAACTGATGGTCGAACTTGCATCTTTGCCAGCACCACAGGTGATCGAGGAGATCGACTTCGAGGTGATTGTGGCCCGTCAAAAGGCGACCTTTGCCTCGCTCTGGTCTGCGGTGCGATCCGGCAATCCGGCACTCAATTTGCCGGATTACGATGTCGCCATGCTGGAAAGCGATCCGGCGATCCTGATTATCGAGGAGGAAAGCTACCGCGAAATTTTATTGCGGGCGCGCATCAACGAGGCAGCGCGCGCCAATCTGCTGGCTTTTGCGGTCGGCAATGATCTCGACCATCTGGCAGGCTTCTACGATGTGTTCCGCATGGCGGGTGAGACCGATGCGCGCCTCAAACAACGCGTCATCCTGGAAATACAGGGACGCTCGTCTGGTGGACCGGCCGCGCGCTACAAGGCGGTGGCAATGGCCGCGGACCTGAGGGTGGACAGCGTGGAAGTCTATCGCAATGGCCGAAGCCCCGTGGTGCATGTGGCGATCTATTCGACAGCGCCTGGAGGTGTTGCCTCCGACGAGCTGCTCTCGATTGTCGAGACCGCGCTGAAACAAGACACCGTTCAGCTGGTCAATGACACGATCGAGGTCGCGTCGGCGGTGCGCAGGGTTGTCAATCTGGCAGCCGATATCTGGCTCTTGCCGGATGCGGATGATGCGACGGTCACACGGGCAGCGGCTGCTCTTCGCGATGCCTGGGCAAGTGAACAAAGCCTTGGCCGTGATCTGACACTGAGCTGGTGGACGTCGAAGCTGATGATATCAGGCACTGCCAAGGTGGAGCCGACAGCCCCCATGACGGACATCGAGGCATTGCCGACGGAGGCGCTTGCCATTGGCGATCTCATCTTGACCCTTCGCGGGAGGATCTATTGACCTCGCTTTTGCCGGCAAGCTCCGGTTCATTCGAGCGGGTGATCGAAGAGAGTTTGGGCAAGCGTTGGGCGGATATCGGCTCTGCCATTGCGGCGATCAGCACGGCCAAGCTGGTCACACGTCCACCCTCTTATCTGCCCTTCCTGGTCTATGAGTTCGGCCTCGGACAACTGACGCCCTATGTGCCCAATGTCTATAACCTGCTGGATGAGGGGATCCGCTGGCAGCGTATGCGCGGCACCTATGCGGGGGTCGCCAAAGCCTTGTCCTTCATGGAATTGTCCGGCTCGGTTCAGGCTGCCTGGCAGGGGCGTGAATGGTGGAATTCCGCGCAAGTCACCTTCGATAGATTGCCGGCAAGCGATGACCCGCTTCTGGGACGGGTGGAAGGAATACTGAAACTCTCGCTGCCGACCCGGTCCGACTTTCGCCGTGGCGTGCATGTCTATGATGCAGAGGCGCTGGAAGCGGATGGGTCGATGCTCGACTACACATTGCTCGAGCATGAAAGCGGCATCCGCCTTCAGGATGACGGCGCTCTCTGGTCCTTCGGTCGCGTCACCGAAATCGAGCATGTGCTGACAGAAGCCGAAGGACTTGCGAGCGGCAACTGGATCGAGCCGCCGGACACCGATGGGCTCAAATGGTCCGAGATGATTTATCCCTGGATCGATGCGACATTCCCCTGGGCGGATAACCCGGCGGCACAACGGCGCGCGCTGATGGCAAGCTGGTTTAACGGCAAGCAGCTTTACGCCACGCTTCGGGGTGAGCGTGGTGCCATCATCGGCCATCGCCTGTGTCGTGCTGTTCGTCCCGTCAACAGCATGGTGGGCGGTGTCTATTCCTTTGGGGCTGTCACCTACCAGCCGGTGGCTGGTGGCAGGCTCGTTTATGTCGAGGCGCTCACGGATTTTGACGACTGCGATGATGTCACAACCGCCTCGGTCGAATTGACGGTCGGTGGTCTCGTTGCTCCCGGCATTCCTCAGGGACGGTCATGGCTTGGTCCCGATGATCTTGATGGTGGCGCGGCGATTGCGCTCAGCCACCCAACTCTCCCGCTCAGGCGCACGTTGCGCGAGCAGTTCAAATTCCTGCTGAGATTCTAAGTGAGGTTCTGATGGCCTATGAGCACGAAAGCGGGCTTTTGAACGCCTATGACCGGGCAGCACAGCGTCCGGACATGCAAGGCGTTGTCCATTACGGCGAGCGCCGGTTTATTCAAGGCGCTGAGCTTAATGAAGCCCAGACCATCCAGCGCGATCGTATCCGCCGCGTGGGCCGGCTGATTGCAAGCGACGGCGACCGCATTGAACGCGGCGATGCACTGGTCGATCAGGAGGCCGGCGCAATCACGATCGAGGCCGGCCGTGTTTATGCCGATGGTGATGTCTGGGACATTCCAGCCGCGATATTGAGCGACGTGCCGATGGCAGGCCGGACCGAGATCGGCATTCGCCTGGTGACCAGCTTTGTGACCGACGAAGAGGACCCTTGGCTGAAAGGCCTGGTGGCAGGATCGCTTGCCGAAGGCGAGCCGGGCGCTGCGCGGGAAATCCGCTCCGCCACATGGTCATGGGCCGGCGACGGCAAGCCCGGCACCTTCTTTGCGTCTTATCTGCTGCATGACGGCGTGATCCTTGATCAGGACGGCCCGAATATCCTGGCACCCGCCCTTCAGGCGATCCGCCAATATGACATTCCAAACGGCAATTACATCGTCTCCGGCTGCAAGGTGACGGCATTGGGTGCCGATGGTGGTGCCCAGCGTTTTACCATCTCGGAAGGCGAGGCCAATATCAGCGGCTACAAGCGCACACGCTATGCCGCCCTTCGCCATGCAGAGCCCGAACTCTGGGACGAAGCGGCGATCCCCGGCGAAACGCATACATATATGAATGGAGAGAGCTTCACCTTTGCGGTGGCAAAGCCGCCGATCAGTTCGGTCGGCACGATTTTGCTGACAAAGGAAGTCGCCGAAAACGTCACGCGCGGCGCGCTGGTTCATGGCGCCGATGGCCTCACCAATAACAGCGTGGTCGAGATCGTGTCTGTGGTGCAGGGCGGCGTCAGTTTCGTGGAAGGGGCTGACTTCAACCGCATCAACAACACCATCGACTGGGCGCTGGCAGGAGAAGAACCTGCAGGCGGTTCGACCTATCAGGTCACCTATCGGTATCGCGCCTCTGTGGTGGCTGATGCAGTCAGCCTGACTAAGATTACCGTGTCGGGTGGTGCCGAGGGCGGCGATATCATTATTGCCTATACGCAGCGTCTTCCACGCATCGATCGGCTGTGCCTGGCTGAAGACGGCTCGCCGCTTTACCTGAAAGGTCTGTCTGCGGCCAAGCCGGTTGCCCCGATCGTGCCGACCACGGCGCTTAGGCTGGCAACGATCACCAATAGCTGGGATGCCGATCCCGTCGTTGAGAATGACGGCACGCCGTCGCTCAGCTGGGATCAGCTCTGGCCTTATCTGCACCGGATCGTCGATCTCGATCGGCTGACGCAGCTTGAGCGCCTCAAATCCGGCATCGATGCGCGTGAGCCGGTGGCCAAGAAGGGCATGTTTGTCGATCCGTTGATCGATGACAGTTATCGCGACGCCGGCATCGAGCAGACGGGATCTGTCAGCGACGGCATGCTGACGCTGTCGATCGCGCCGACCTTCCATGCGCTTCCACTCTCACAGCCTGTGACGCTGGACTGGGTGGAGGAGGTGATCACCTCGCAGCCCCTGAAAACCGCCTGTGAGCTGATCAATCCTTATGCCAATTTTACTCCGCTTCCAGCCTCCATGGTGCTCGATCCGCCGGTCGACTTCTGGACGGTCAGCCGCACGCAGTGGCTGTCTGCGCAAACGACAGAGTTCAATCGCGGTGTTCGAAGCGATGGCGGTCCGCTTCAGGTGACCAGCAGCACCAATCAACTGGTCGACACCCGTGTCGAGCAGCTGGAGTTCCTGCGCGAAATCACCGTCTCCGTCTCAATCGACGGCTTTGGTGCGGGCGAGAACCTGGCTACGCTCACCTTCGACGACGTCGATGTGACGCCGGCAGGTCCTGTGACTGCCGATCCCGACGGGAAACTGGAAACCGCGTTTGCGATCCCGGCCAATATCACCGCCGGGTCCAAGATCGTGGCTGCAACGGGTGAGGGCGGTACCGAAGCAACGACGCTCTTTACCGGTCAGGGCACGATCGAGACGGATGTGATGCGGCGTGTGACGACCATTCAGCGCTGGAGCCGTCCGGTCGTGACACAGCAACGCGAGGGTAGCGATCGCCACCGCGATCCGGATCCGCAAGCGCAAGTCTTTGCCGTGCCGGACCTTCGCCAGATCGTTGGCTTCAATATCCATCTTTGCGCCATCGGAGACCGGTCCAACCATATCGTGGTCGACCAGGTGACCACCGACAATGGCTATCCAACGACGGACATCAAGGCAGAGGCCTTTGTGTCGATGGCAGGTGCTGTCGAGGGCTGGACGCCGGCGCGCTTCGGCCTGCCGCTCACCACATCGCCGGATGCCCTGCATGCCCTCGTGGTCAAGACCGACGACAAGGATCATGCGATCTCGATTGCAAAGCTCGGCGGCTTTGATGCCGAGTTGCAGCAGCGGGTGGGTGCCCATCCTTATGTGACAGGCCCACGCTTCTCCTCGGTCAATGCCGCGACCTGGACGGCGCATCAGGATGAGGCACTGGCCTTCGATGTGGTGGCCGCCTCCTATCCCGAGACGACAAAGACCATTGATCTCGGCACCCATGACCTGGTCGATTGTTCGGATCTGCAGGTGAGGGCGGCCGTCGAGCTTCCGTCCGCCGGCTGCTCGGTCGAGTTCGAGATCGAGCGGACGAACGGCACCATCTACCATTTGCAGCCGGGACAGGTGCTGCAGTTGACCGAGTTCATCACCGAGACGGTGGAACTTCGCGCCGTGTTGAAGGGCACTCAGAAACTCAGCCCCATTCTCTATGCACCGGTGCAACTGGTGGCAGGATCGATTGCGACTGAGCTCACCTATGCCACCAGGTCATTTGATCTGGGCGAGGCCGTCCGGGTGGCAAGCTACTTCAAGGCCTATCTGCCGGGCGGATCGAGTGTCGCGATGCATATCGCGATTGATGGTGGTGACTGGGTGGAATTGCCGCTCGTCGAAACCGAGGGCTTGAGCTTTCCGCTCTGGAGCGAACGCAAACACGAGTTGGTGGATCTCACCGGCAGAGCCGCACAACTGCGCATCACCGCATCAGGTGGGCCGGCATCGCGTCTGATCATCGGCGATCTCGGCGCCGGCATCTTCTAATCCCAAAACCAGAAACAAAACCAGAAACAGAACAAGAGAACGCAACAATGGCTGTGACGCTGACCGTCAATTACAACTTTCCAAAGCCCGATCCGGAGGCAAATGTCGATGAAGAATTCTTCCGTCTGCAGACGCAAACGCTGGATCTGATCGATACGGCCATCAAGGCTGCGTCAGATCTGGCCGCTGCCAAGGCCAGTGCCACCCATGGTCATGGGATCACCGACATCGCAGGCCTTGCCGACATTCTGGAACACAAGATGTCGGCCAACCGGACGTTTGCGCTGGATGATCTCACCGATGTGACCGGGGCGGCTAATGCTGCCAACGGTTATCTGCTGGCAAGGACCGCGACCGGCTGGGTGCCGCTGTCGCCGGCGGCTGTGCTCGGATCCCATCAGCATGCCATGGACGATATCGTCGGTCTGGGTGAGGCGCTGGAGAATAAGGTCGATGGTGCTGCCTTCCAGAGCCAAATGGACCAGGTCGGCGATGCCATTGCCAAATCGGTCCCCGCAGGTGCTGTCATGCCCTTCTTCCGGGCAAGTGCTCCAGGCGGATGGCTGAAAGCCAATGGTGCGGCGATCTTCAGGCTGGATTATGTCGAGCTGGATGCCGCCATCTATGTCGGCGACGGGCTGAATGCCACGGCAGACAGTGGCTATCGTTGCACGGATCCTGCCAATCCGGATGGCACAAGGGCGATTGCCGGCGATTACCTGGTCTTGCCGGATCTCCGTGCAGAAACGGTGCGCGGTCTGGATGACGGGCGTGGGATTGATGCGGGCCGTATCCTTGGCTCGTCGCAGGGCGATGCCGTCAAGGCCCATACCCATATTGTCGATCCGCCAACGGTCAATACAGGCTCCGACACCCATAACCACAAGCTCGACAAGGGCCGTTCTGGCGGATGGGGTGGACAGTATAGCGGCCCTTTCCAGAATTCCGGCGTCAACGACGATGGTGGCAATTACTACACGGACAACGACACGCACTCTCACCCGGTGAATATTCCAGCCTTCGATAGCGGTTCTACCGGTGGATCTGAAACCCGTGTCCGCAATGTCGCACTGCTCTACTGCATCAAATACTGAAGGCTGGATGCCATGGACATCTACCACTATGACCGCGACACCGGAGCTTATCTTAGACCTGGCGTCGCCGATCGTGATCCGAAGTCGCCGGCCCGGTTTATCATCCCGGCCAATGCCACGACCGTGGCACCACCCCCTGCAGAAGAGGGCAGTGTCCGCGTATTCCGGAACGGTGGCTGGGGCTATGTGCCCGTCGAAGACCCAGCCGCCGATCCAACACCAGAACCGACACCCGTCGATCTCGCAGCCTATACCGCCCATCGCCGCTGGTTTACCGAGACCTCAGGCTGCCGCTTCAACAACTGGCCCGTGAAAACCGATGCGGAAAGTCAGGCCAAGATCACGGCCGAACGTCTGGCCGTGGAGGCGGGCGTGCGGCTCGATACCGATCTCTGGAAGTTTGCCGATGGCGAATTCCGGGTGCTGACCAATGAGGAGATGACGGGGCTCTCCAACACCGTGCGCGAACATGTGCGCAACTGCTTTGCACGCGAAGGCTGGGTCCAGCTGGCGATCGCAAATGGTGACATCACCACGACGGCTGAAATCGATGAGGCCTTTGCAGATTTTAGCGCGCCCTGGCCGTCTGATCTGGATATGCAGAACTAAGTCCCTACATCCTTGAAGAGGAATCGGTTTGGAATGACGTGTCGTCTTTGAGACGGATGCAGATGAGGAGGGGTAGCATTTGAGACGTTATCTGTACGGCTTTCAGATTATACCGGGCTGCGACAACGCCTTGGGCTTTGCGACGACTCTGGAAGAGGCTGTGAAGCAGGTCGAGGAATTGAGACTGGACCTGGTGGTGGATGATCCACAGCACGAGGTCCAAGCATCGGCGATCTATGAGATCAGCGTCAATGAGATCACCCCTGAACATCTGGTGTCTGTGCTCAATAAACGTATGTCTTTGGCGAAGATCGTGCTGGGAGACCGTAAACTTGTCCAGGTGATTGGCGCAACGATGTAAGGCTTGGAGCATGCTGTTTGATCGGTTGATCCGGTCGTTTCGCCTGTCTGCCGCAAAGGCCATGTGAGTCTTCTAATTGAATTGCCGCTAATTCAACTTAAAGTTAAATGTTCAGGGAATTTTAACCTTGATCATCTATGCTGTACATCTCATCTTCCTTGCTCAAGGTGGACGTCATTGTTCTGCGCAGTCCATGAGGAAAATGAACGGAATGCGCCCGTGAATTATGCGCAGCAAAGACAACCCGCCAGCACCCCAACTGGCGGGTTTTTCTATTTTAAGAAGAGATATGTCGGATCTGTTGTGGCCAACTTGTCCGGCAATGTGAGCACCTCTTGTATTAGATGTTTCTGTAAATATATTGGGTGAGCGGTACATGCATTACCTCGCAAGTTCCATGAATTCGATAAAGGTTTGCGATCGGTGAAGTACCGCATTGTCGACGGACAATGATTGTGTGTCGTCAAGCGAACCCGCCAGTACCCCAACTGGCGGGTTTTTCTTTGTCTAATGAGCAGTGGCCGCCTTTGCGGCCAGCGTTCAACCGTCAGACAGGGAGACAAGTCGATGGCAGACCTTTCGTATCATCATGGCGTCAAGTACGGGGAGAGCGCCGATACGCCGTCGCTTGTGCGCACGCAGAAGTTTGGCGTGGCCTTCATCAATGGCACGGCAGACGGCGCCAATGCCGCAAGCTTTCCATTGGGCCTCACGCTGGTGACCTCGCTCACCCAGGCAGCACACCTTGGCGAAGAGGGCACGCTTCTGGATGATGTGACCACTTTCTTTGGCGAGGGCGGCTCCTATGCCATCGTCAACCGCGTTGCCCATGACGATGATGCCGATCAGCTGGCCTTGAACCTGATCGGCGATCCCGTGGCACGCACCGGCCTTTATGCAGCACTGACGGCCAAGGCAAAGCTTGGCATCAAGCCGCGCATTCTGGTCACCGCCGGCAATACCGGATCGTGGATCGAGAATGGTCTTGTGTCGGTGTCTCTGTCATCCAGCGGCGCAAAGCTCACCGAAGCGCCAACCGTGTCGTTTACCGGTGGTGGCGAGGATGCAGGCAAGATCCTGCCGACCGCGATTGCCGTTCTGGGTGAGGGCGCCAATGACGGCAAGGTGGTCGAGGTGATCGTCACCAGTGCCGGCGAGAACATGACCGAAGCACCGGCGGTCGTCTTCGAAGGTGGTGGCGATGATGGTGCCAAGGTGTTGCCGGTCGCGACCGCCAATATCGGCGATGTCGGTAATGCCTATATCTCGGCGTTGAAGACAATCCTGCCGCAGATCCGAGCCCGGGCCTATGTCCATGGTCCCAACACCACCAATGCCGAGGCCGTGCGCTTCCGCTCGACGCTTGGCGATCGCATCCTGGTCATCGATCCCAAGGGCATCAAGAATGTGTCGGGCGTGCCCGTGATCGTTCCATCGGCTCCGGTCTTTGCCGGCGTGCGTGCCCGTGTCGTGGCCTCGAGCGAGGGCGTATCCGGGTCTGTCTCGAACAAGGAAATCCGCACGCTGGACGGCGTTGCCCGCACGATCGAATATCCGGGCGATAGCAACTATCTGAACGAACACCAGATCGCCACGATCATCAATGAGGGTGGCATGCTGCGCACCTGGGGTTCGCGCCTGGCAGCATCAGATCCGCTGTGGCAATTCGACAGTGTCCGCGCCACCGCCGACATGATCGCCGAGTCCCTTGAAGAGACTTACTTCCAGTGGGTGGATCGCAAGCTGACGGCTGCCAACCTCAAAATGATGGTCGAAGACGGCAATGCCGCGCTTCGCGTCTATGCCCTCAATGACGACATTCTGGGCGGCCGCGTCTGGCTGTCGGATCTGAATGTTCCGACACTCAATGCCCAGGGCAAGGTGTTCCTGAATGTTGAGTTCGAGCCGGTGGTGCCGATGGAGCAGATCAACATCACCGCCTATCGCAACATCCTCTACTTCCAGCTGCTGCTGGATAAGGTGCGTGGCGCCATCGACAACGGCCCGCTGACATTAGCTGCCTGATCGGCTGGCGGCCTCAACAATCCTCCCGACATCTGACTTAACTCCACTGGAGAAACCCCATGGCAAAGACCCTGCCGTCCTTCATCCTGCGCGATTGCATGTTGTTCATCGATCGCGAAAACAAGCTTGGCCAGATTGGCGATATCACGCCACCTGTGCCCGAACAGAAGCGCGATGCCATGCGCAATGCCGGCATGATCAAGCCGCGCCAGGTCCATATGGGCTACGAAGCGCTGGAATTCTCCTTCAAGATGCCGGGCTTTGATCCGCAGGTATTGAAACTGTTCGGCATCCGTCCGGGCGTGGAAACACCCTTCATGATCACCGGTGCGCTCGTCGACGAAGATGGCGAGGTGCATTCGGCCGTGATGTCCATTCGCGGCAAGGTCTACAAGCCCAGTGCCGGCACATGGAAGGGCGGAGACATGGCCGAGAACGACTACGCCGTCGACGTCAATTACTACAAGCTCGAGATCGATGGCGAGCCGATCTACGAGGTCGACGACTTCGACTTCAAGGTGGGTGGCGTGTCGCAATATGCCGATATCCGCACGGCGCTGCTGCTCTGATCGCCATTCTTTCCCTGAACACATTGGAGCTCTATCCATGACCACGAAAACCGTGACCCTCAACAGTGCCATTGACCAGGATGGCACTTCGATCAAGTCGCTCACCTTCCGCGAAGCCAATGTTGGCGACCTGATGATGGCGGGCCGTTTTGAAGACGAGATCTCGTCCACCTGCGCAACCCTTGCTGCCATGTGCGACGTGCCGCTTCCAGCCTTCAAGCAGGTGACTGCCCGTGACCTGAAACGCATCATGAGCCAAGTGGGCGCCATGATGGGAAACGAGGAGGCCACGACTGGCGCCTGATGGCCCACGTCGTGGCCCGCTTTGCCTCCACTTCGCTCGATGTGATCGAGCACTGGTGCCCTGCCAAACTGCTCTTTCATTTTGAAGGCGCCCAAGACCTGCAAAAGCTCCTGAAGGATTTGAACTGATGGCGACGTTGCAAAGCACGCTGCGCATGAGCCTGATCGATGACGTGACCGCCAAGGCCCGTCGGATCAACGCGGTGTTTGGCCAGTTCAAGCGCCAGCAGATGGCCTTTGCCAATCCACTGCGTGGGATGGTGGGGCAGGTGGTGGCCTTTGGTGGTGCCTATCTCGGTGTCACCAAGGGTTTTGATGCGACGGCCGGATCGGCCATGGCGTTTGAGGATGCCTTTGCCGATGTGAAAAAGGTGCTGAATGGTTCTGACGAGCAGCTCGGCAATATCCGCCGGCAGATCATCGGCATGTCGAAGGAACTGCCGATTGCAGCGACCGGCATTGCCGAGATCTATGCAGCGGCAGGGCAGGCCAATATCCCGATACAGGAGATCTCGAAGTTCTCGGAAATGGTGGCGAAGGTCGCAACCGCCTGGGATATCCCGGTCGCCGAGACAGGACAGGCGCTCGCCGAAATCCGCAACCAGCTGCATTTGAGCGTGAGCGAGGTCGGTCTCTTTGCCGACAGCCTCAATCATTTGTCAAACAACTCGCCGGCCAATGCGGCAAGGCTGCTTGCCTATTCCAAGCGGGTGGCAGCAACCGGCCAGATGTTCGGCTTTACCGCCCAGCAGGGTCTGGCCTTTGGCGGTGCCATGATTGCAAGCGGGGCTGAAGCGGAAGTTGCTGCAACCTCGTTCCGCAATATGGGCCGGGCGCTCACCATGGGCGATCGCGCAACCAAATCGCAAAGCCAGGCGCTCGGTCGATTGAAGCTCGATGCCGTGAAGACGGCCAAGAGCATGCAGAAGGATGCGTTGAAGACAACCATCGATGTGATTGAACGGATTCAGGAATTGCCGGAATGGGAGCGGATCTCGATTGCCGGTGCCCTGTTCGGTGATGAAGCCCGTGCCTTGATGCCGCTCATCAACAATTCCAGTGAGTTGCGCCGGCAACTGAACCTGGTGGGCAAGGAAGCCAATTATGCCGGCTCCGCCTTCCAGGAATATGTCATCCGGGCTGACACCACGTCCAATGTCCTGAAGATCCTCAAGAACAAGTTCGCCGACGTGTTCCGGGGCTTCGGCGACAGCATGCTCGGTCCCATCAAGGACATGGCGCTGGGTATTGGCGATGTCCTCGACACGCTGGACGAACGCGTCAGCATCTTCGATGAGATCCAGACCGCCATGCAGGGCTTCATGAACGGGCTCGGCATGAATGGCGGCATGCGCGAGATGATGAACGAGCTGGGCGATCTGTTCTTCGGCAAGGTCGATGGCTCAGGTGCTGCCGATCGTCTCGGGCGGATCTTCATGGAGTTCAAAAGCTGGGGTGCATCCGTTCGTGAATTGAATGCCGCCCTTCAGGACAATCCGATTGCGCAGTTCTTCGGGGATCTCGCCCCTTATGGCTTCGAGGCGCTGAAGTGGTCGATCGGGATCATGCTGGTCGCAGGCGCCGTCAGAAAACTTGCCGCGGCTCTGTTCTTCCTGTCGGGAGCCTCGACGATTGTTGGAGCACTGAAGGTGGTGAAGGGGCTTGGCGGGATCCTGGGTGCTGGTGGTGCAGCAGGGGCTGCGACGGCCGGTGCTGCTGGAAGCGGGGCAGCTGGTGCGGCCACCAAAGCGGCCGGCTCCGGTATCTTTGCTTTGATGCGCACACTGGGGGCCGGACTTGCCGGGCTATGGGCAACCGGGGCCATCATCACCGCTGGCAAAAAGAAGATCGAGAGCGATCCGGAACGCCGGGAAAAACAGAACCAGCACACACAGCAGAACCTGCAATGGCTGAAGAGCTTCTTCATCGGGGATGCTGCCGATCCGGGCTTCAGCTTCCGCAAGCATATGGGCGTTGAAACCAAGGCTGGAGCGGGTGAGGGCGGCGCATCCAATGGGACCGACAAACCGATTACCGCGGATAGTCTGCGGGCTGCCAATGCGCCTCAGGGTGTGCAGGATGTGCGGGTTACCAATCGGCAGCCGCCGGAGGTGAGGGTCACCAATCACTTCGTGATCAATGAGGCGTCCAGTGCTGAGGCTGTCGCCGATCAGGTGATGAGCAGAATCGGGGGCTCGACCAAGTCAGCGGTGGAGGCGAGTTATAGCGATTAGGGGGAGGTGCGACAAACTCATTGACAGCCACACCGCTAGTGACATCTACCCCGACAAATGTTTTAACGATGTGCATCTGTGGTTGACGATTTCAAAACGCATTCGAGTGTCCGGACGAACCGATTCTATGAGTGAGACAAACATTCCTGCGCGAACAAATTCCCCTGTTAATACCGATACAAAACTGAAAACCCTGCTTAAAAAGATGCCGGGTTTCGTGGGCATATTGGCTGGGCCGGACCACGTTGTTGAATATGCCAATGATGCATACACGCAGTTTCTCGGCGGGCGTCAGCTTGTCGGGGTGAAGATCAAGAGTGCTTTTTCCCATTCGACAAATGAAGCCTTCTTTCAGGCACTGGATAAAGTGTACCGGTCGGGAGAGGTGTTTGAAGCCCGTAGTATGGCAGTGGCACTGGAGGGCGACGGCTACCAACGCTATGTTGATGTGGTGTGTCAGCCAATCACGGATGACCACGGAGGGATTGAAGGTGTATTCGTCACCGGCCATGAGGTCACCGACCACGTGGAAGCAGTCGCCAGAGCCAAGCGCAGTGAAGACGAATTGCGAACTCTGGCTGACGCCTTGCCCGTTCTCGTATCCTATATCGATGCTGACGAGCGGTACCAGTTCAACAACAAGATTTATGAGGACTGGTTTCCCAAGACGCGTGAGGAGATCCAGGGGCAAACCATCCGCAGCATCGTGGGGGAGGCTGCCTATAGCGCCGTGCGGCCCCAGATAGAACGTGTGCTTGCAGGGGAGCGGCTTCAGTTCGAGCAACTGATGCCGTACGAGAATGCCGAGCCTCGATACGTGCATGTTGAATATGTCCCTCGCGAAGCGAAGGGCGGCGGCATGCAGGGCTGGTACGCATTGGTACAGGATATTACCAAGACCAAGCTGCTGGAACAACAACGCGAGGATCTGACACGAGAACTGGCGCACCGCATCCGAAACACATTGACATTGGTGCAGTCCATCGTGTCCCAGTCGATGCGCCACGCGGAAACCTTGGATGCCGCCGGGGCTGCGATTTTTAGCCGGATTTCTGCGCTGGGACGGGCACAGGATGTTTTTCTGGAAAAGCACTCGGTCGCAGCGGATTTGGAGACGGTTGTCCGCGCGGCCATTGCGCCTCATTGCAATACCGATCAACAATTTTCAGTCGAGGGTCCAGCCGTTGCGATCGAACCCTCGCAAACGGTCGCTCTTTCCTTGGCGTTGCACGAGCTGGCGACCAATGCCGTGAAATACGGCGCTCTGTCGATGGAAAGCGGTACTGTCGCGATCGGGTGGCAGATCGGGCCGAAATCGGAGTTTACCTTCACCTGGTCGGAATCTGGTGGCCCCGCAGTAACGACCCCAACGCGGGTTGGCTTCGGTTCTCGCCTGATCGAGCGGATGGTCGCGCCGGCTTTTTATGGTGAAGCGGAACTGAAATTCGAAACGGCAGGCGTTCAATTTGAGCTGCATGGACAGCTGCACGTACCTGACGACAATGTCTGATGAGGCGTAATTATGTATCGCTTACGGCATGCCAGCGTCCGGGGCAGGGTTCCTCGATATTGATGCGGTCCGGGACGCAGCCCCCTAGGGAAGTTGTATCCCTGACGAATAATAATATTTAAGGGAACACTTATGAGGCGCTTTCTGTTTAGCCTCAAGCCGCTTCATTCCGGAGGCTGCACATTAAGATTGGTCCTAACCATGAAATCGCCACTGGTTGTCCTTGTCGTTGAAGACGAGCCCTTATTGAGAATGGATATCGCTTGTGATCTTGAACAACGCGGCATGGACGTTCTTGAAGCCGCAAACGCAAATGAAGCGCTAACAATCTTGCAAGAGAACCAGACTGTCGCGGCCCTTTTCACGGATATTGATATGCCTGGCAGTATGAACGGCCTGGGGCTCGCCGCCACTGTCCGAGATCGTTGGCCGCCCATCAAGATCATCGTCACGTCAGGTCATCGTCAGGTGAAGTCATCCCAGATGCCAAACGGAAGCCGCTTTTTTGGAAAGCCCTATAGCTCTGAAGAGGTAGCCAATGCGCTTCTCGAAATGAGCGCGTGAAAAGCGCACAGTTCATGGCAAAATGCAGGATCGCGACGGAAAGTGGTGCGGCGGTCGCAAACGAGGTGATGAGCAAGATTGGTGGGGCCACCAAGTCGGTGGTGGACGCTAGCTGCAGCGATTAGCATTTAGCCTCAGTGATCTCAGTGAAGAGCATGCGACTGGTGAAAACTGAGACCCAAGATACTTTAATGACAACAACTCGGCACGGTTCATCCATCGAGATGGAATGCGCGGCTTAGCCACTAAAAGCACCTTTCGCTTTCTGCGGCGATGCTGACGAAAGCGCTCGAAGCGCTAATTCAGCAGGCATGGGCCGACCTAGTAAGTAACCTTGACCTGCATCGCAGCCTAACGTTTTTAAAGCTGCGAGTTGACTGACTTCTTCAATTCCTTCCGCAGTTGTCGCAATGCTCAGCCCGTGGCCTAGAGCGATGATGGCTTTGACGATGCTGTTTTGCCTATCATCGGTTTCAAATTCCCGCACGAAGCTCTGGTCAATTTTAAGTCGATCAAATTTGAATTTCGACATTTGTGACAGGCTGGAATAACCTGTCCCGAAATCGTCGAGTGCGATCTTAATACCGAGATTTTGCAACTCATCAAGGATGAGAACCGCTGTTTCAGTATCACCAATGATTGCACTTTCGGTGATTTCGATCTCAAGCCTTGTTGGTGAGAAGCCTGTTTCGTTCAAAATATTGACGATGCGCAGAGCAATCAAACCATCAGATAATTGTGTCGGCGATAGATTGAAGGAAAGTCGAATATGCTGTGGCCAGCTCACCGCTTCGAGACATGCTTTTCGGAGCAGTTTTTCTGACAGCTCTGAGATAAGGCCTGCATCTTCCGCCAAAGGAATAAAAACAGACGGCGAGACCTCTTCGCCGGTCGGCAAATGCCATCGAGCGAGAACTTCAAAACCGTAAACATCGCCTGTCTTCAGATCGACCAATGGTTGATAGAAAGGGACGATTGCGTCGACCGACAGAGCATATCGCAGCTGGCGTTCGAATGTTGCTTTTGCTTTCGCGATGTCTCTCAGCTCTTCGCGAAAAATGGAAACCTGCTTGGAAGCGCTTTTTTTCGCGTCATACATTGCGATGTCGCCACACTGAAGAGCTTCTTCCAATGTCGAAACCTGCGAAGGATAGAGAACAACGCCAATGGATGTCCCCACTTCTGTAAACTTGCCGTCGATAAAAATGGGCTCTGTGAGTGTGCTTGCCAATTCAAGCGCGACTTGGCTGGCAACAGCGCCGTCTTTGTGTCTGGCAATCACGACAAATTCGTCGCCGGCCAGCCTGACAACGAGATCATCGGGAAAAAAGGACGTCAGTCGGTTTGATACAGTTTTGAGCAACTGATCCCCCGCCAGATGTCCATGCAAGTCATTCACTTTTTTGAAGCCATCAAGGTCCAGCGAATAAACAACGTACTTATCGCCTGTGGAGTTTTGCTTCTCCGCTAAATCAAATTTACGTACGAACTCGTTTAGCAACCGCCTATTTGGCAGTTCGGTCAATGGATCATAGTGGGAGAGCCAACTCACACTGGCTTCCGCAACTTCGCGTTTGGCGAGTTCGCCCTTGGCGTCGAGGTAGCGCCTTAGCGAAAAAATGAAGCCGCTGAATCCCAAAAGCGAAACCGCCATAATGAACTCATCAAGTTGCCAGTCTTCATGTCTTTCCATGACGCGAACAACATACTCAAAGGCATCAACCCAGCTCAGGAACAAGAATACCGCCAGGAATAAAATCCCTAAAACAATGGCGTCTAGTTTTGCTCTTGCTGATAACGATTGTGGCTGTCGGTTCATAAAATTTGGCCTGTCCGCAACTTTCAACTACATTAGCAACATTAGGATTTCTGCTTAAAAAAACAGTTAAGCTGTATCCTTATCGGTCGCGAAAAATCCTCCAAAAGATTTCAAGGAATCCCGATGTCCGGACCAGTCGCCATGGCGCTTGGCGCTTTTGCATTCGAGGCTCGTGGCTTCGGCTATGATGCACTGACACGACGGATCAATACGCCGTGGGCCGATCAGGAAGTCGTGCAGGGGCTGAACCAGCAGCAATGGACGGGTCCGACCTCGGAAGAGGTGACGATCCGGGGTGTGCTGTTTCCGGTGGAGTATGGCGGCATGGGCTCGCTGGACGGTATTATTGCGGCTGCCAATGCCGGACTGGCGCTGATGCTGGTGTCTGGAAGTGGTGCCCAAGGCGTGATCCATGGCTCCTTCACCGTTCAATCTGTCGATGAGGATCGAAGCCTCCATACGGCTGCCGGCATTCCCATGCGCAATGCCTATGCCATCATGCTGAAGCGTTACGGGCGATCTGCCGGCGTTTTAAGCTCGGTAATCTCCATTTTCCGGTGACTTTTATGACCACGACCTATCAGACCCGCGCGGGCGAGACTGTCGATCTTGCCTGCCTGCAGACCTATGGCCGCACACGCGATGTGACGGAAGCCGTGCTGGCCGCCAATCCGGGCCTTGCCGGACTTGGGCCGGTGTTGCCTGTCGGAACCGTGATCATCATGCCGGTTCTGATCGAGGACACGCCGCAGCGCAATCTCGTCAGCCTGTGGGACTAAGCCCATGAAGCCCTATGTGAAACTATCCGTCGACGGCAAACCTGTGGCAGGCGCTTTCTATGAGCGGCTGATTTCTGTCAGTGTGACGGACAAGGATGGCGAGAGTGCGGATACGATCGACATCGATATGAATGACGGACCGCCGGACTTTCTGGCGATCCCGCGCAAGGGTGCGGTGATCACTCTTGAGATGGGATATGAGGGTTTCGGCCTTCCTATGGTCGGTCGCTACACCGTCGACAAGGTCGCCTGCAAATGCCTGCCATACACCATGTCGATTTCCGGCAAGTCTGCGGATCTTCGCGCCGGCAAGCTGAAGGAAAGGCAGGAACGGCATTTTGACGATCAGACGCTCGGGCAGATCCTGGGCACGATCGCCAGGGAGAGCGGACTGACGCCGGCGGTTGATCCGGCGCTCGCCTCGATCCGCTATCCGTGGATTGGTCAGCAGGACGAAAGCAATATCCACTTTGCCCGCCGTCTGGCAGAGCGCAACAATGCGCTGTTCTCGATCAAGGGTGGACGCCTGGTCTTTGCCAGAAAGGGCAGCGGCAATTCTGCCGGGGGCAGCTTTCTCGGCACAGTCGTCATCACGCCGGATCGCATCATCAAGGGCTCATGCTCGTTCGAGGCCAATGACCGAACGCGATACAGCAAGGTCGTTGCCTATTATCAGGATGGAGAGCAGGCAGAGCGTCGCGAGATCGATGCGGATGCCGATGCGGACGGCGATAGCGTCTATCGCATTCCTGAACCTTTCTCCAGCGTGACAGAGGCAGATGAGGCAGCACAAGCCAAGGCCAAGGATCTCAAGCGCGGCGAGGGGGCATCGTCCGTCACCGTGGTCGGAGATCCGGCGATCTGTGCGGGTGCTCCACTCTTATTTGAGAATGTGAGGCCGGGCCTTGATGGCGTGCCCTACGTGATCGACCAGGTGGTGCATTCCTTCAGCAAGCAGCAGGGCCTGCACTCGCAGATCTCGGCCAAGCTCTATGACGGCAAGTCGGCAAAGGCCGGCGCAACAGATTCTGACGGCGCAGCGGGCGAAAGCTCAGATGCGTCAAGCGACAGCATTGCCCCCAATTCTCCGGCGGGAACGCCGGCGACACCCACGCTCTGGACTGCAGGGCGCAGATACGGATCGACCGACGCCAACTGAGGCGCAACTTCAAAAAAGGAAAAGGATATGATCGTCAATAACTGGCGGCGCGTTGTTGCGCTTTCTTTAAGCTTCTGGATGCAAGTGGCCGGCCTTGTCGTTCTCATCTTACCTGAGGTCCGGTTCTATTGGACGGGTGAGGATTCCGACCCTGTTTTAAGCTGGTGGCTGGGCGTTCTGCTTCTGCTCGCTGGCATTGGCGGACGTCTCTATGAGCAAGGCATGTCGAAGTGGCGAGAATGGCTGCGGATCGCTGGTGTCGGCGTCGTCATCTTCTTGCTGGCATTATTGCTAGCAGGCACGGTTCGCGCAGGCGCGCCAAGCGAGGAAGCCACGCTCAATGTGGCGGTTCCCTTTATTGCGCAGGAAGAGGGCGAGCGGCTTGAAGCCTATCTCGACATTGTCGGTGTGCCCACCATCTGCTCCGGCTCCACGCGGGGCGTGAAGCTCGGCATGAAGATGACGCGCCCGCAGTGCCGCGCCCTTCTGCGCTCCGAGGTGGCTGAGTATCGCACCAAACTGCACCGCTATTTTGTCCCGGCCACGATCAATTATCGCCTGACGCCAGAACGGGACACCGCCTACACGTCGCTGGCCTTCAATTGCGGGATTGGTGCGATCGGGAAAAGCTCTGCCACGCGCCGCCTGAATGGTGGTGACATTGCCGGTGGCTGCCAAGCTTTGACATGGTGGAACAAGGCGGGTGGCCGGGTGATCCGGGGGCTGGTGTCGCGCCGCACGCGTGAGCGTGCCTTGTGCATGCAGGGCCTGTGATGTTTTCCAATCTCTCCGACATCATCAAGATCCCGGCAGCGCTGCTGACCGGGATGGCAGTTTCGGCCTTGGTGCTGATCGTTGCCTATGAAGGCGTAAGCCTGCCGCTGGTGGGGCAGGTGATCAACGGTCGTGTGGCCAATGCTGTCGATTCTGCGACGGAAAGCACCGTCTCTAGCTTCGAGCTTCAGGCCGCAAAATCATCGCTTGAAGAAATGGAACGACAGCGCAATGCGACCGCGCAGGCGTTCGAGGAATATCGCCGCCGGCGCGATGCCGATGAACGGCTGGCCAAGGCCAGCGAAGACGCCAGAGAAAAGGAGCGAATGGCCTATGAAATACGTATTTCCATGGCAAAGCGTCAGTGCCGCCTTGATCGTGACGATCTTGACTTCCTGCTCTCCCAGCCTGATCGACCGGCTGAATGACGCCGCCCGAACGGTCGGCAGCAATGCGGTCACGCCGCAACGATCTGAGCAGCCGCAAGAGTGCCGTGAAGATCAGCCCCATGCGTCGATCAGAATGGGTGATGAAGCGCGCACAGTGCTGGATCGGGAGCGCAAAGCGCTCGATCGCGCCAATGAAAGCAAGCAACGATGCTACACGTTTAATGAGCAGCGCTGGGCGGGGCTCACCGTCAAAGGCGAATGAACCTCGCCGCAACAGACTTCAATCAGCAGACCGATATGCCGAGGGGGCTTCACGCTGGATGACCGAGAACAGACCTATGCAATTTCCGAAACGCGACCGCGACTTCAAATGGAATCTGAACACTATCATCCAGTTGGTAACGCTGGCTGTGATGCTCATAGGTGGCGTTACGGTGTGGGTGAACACTCAGCGCGATGTGAACGATCTGATTTCATGGAGGAATGGCCATGAGAGTTATCATAAGGAGCGGCTCAGGGAACTGAAGGTCGGTGATGCCCGGACCGAAGAGCGGTTTCGCGGGATAGAGGCCGATGTTCGCAAACTGACCTCGCAATCGGAGAACATGACCTATCGCCTGACGGTGGTTGAGCAATCTTCAGCGAATGTCGCGCAATCCATCAAGGAACTGCAGGCGCAGATGTCGCAATCTTCTGGGGACATCAAGGTGATCAAGGAGATCTTGCAGCGGATCGAAGCGGCACAGCGGGGTGGCTAGCTCCTACAATACAGTATTTTCCGTCCAAACCTTTCGCTTGCGGTAGCTTGATTTTAATGGATATTCTAAACGTAGAAGATGGTTGTCTGACTTTCTGCTAAAGAAGGCAGTCAAGCGAATATTCAGTCAGCGCTCCGAAATAAGTTTTGAAAGTTCCGATGTGCTGGCAAAACTTAGGATGCATTCCTCGTCGGGGGACTGGAAAGGGGTAGCGTTTGCTACATATGTTTTTCGGAGATTCCCACTCCCGCCAGTTCAAGCCGGGCAATGCGTGGGGGAATTTGTCTTTTACTAGCTTCTCTGGCGCATCGATAAAAGGTCTTAGGAACGAGAGCTCGAAGACACTTCATGCTGTGACAATCAGGAATTTGGCGGCGACGTCACCCGAAAAATCAATCTATCTCATGTTCGGGCAGGTGGACTTGGATTTTTCCATCTACCGAGAGGCGCTCAAGCCAGATTTTTCTCTCGATGAATTCATGAGGGAAAGGGTTCGCATATATGTAGAGTTTGTGCAGATACTTGCTGGATTTGAGCACGTTAGCCACATATCCATTTTGGCTCCACAGCCATCACCTATACCCGACGATCTTTTCTCGAAAGTGACTGCAGAACATGCGGAGTTGACCGTTGAACAAATGCTTTCTTTAGAAGGTCGGATTGACACGAGCGCAAAACAACGTATCGCCAGAACGATAGCATTCGCAGATCTTTTGGAAGTTTCTTTTCGCAATGTTCCGAAAACGTCGGTGTCCCGTATCGACAGCCAAATGGTCGATGAACAGGGTGGCTTACGGCGCGAATTTCTGCCTCGCAAAGCGACGGATCATCATAGCAACGCCCAGAAAACGTTGCCCCTTTGGCTTGATCACTTGGCGCAATATATCCCTTGGTTTGCCTATCAGAGAAAGCAGGGGTTGTTGAAATCGCGTAAGGCGCTTGTTGGCGTCAAGGCTGGTGGTTGGTGTTGGTTTCAGGACCGACGCTTGGTCTCGATCGGTGATCGGCTGGCGATTGCAACAGTTAGGGGCGGTGGGGGCCTCGATGTTGGTTCCGGCAGCATTTGCGTTACTTTCTTTAATCCAACTAATGGCAAAACTGATGATGTGGTCCTGATGTCTGGCCTGCGTATCAATGATCACAACACGCCGTCTTTGCTGAAAACGGGAGAAAGAGAGTTGATAGCCGCTTTCAGCGAGCATAACGGGCACGAGATATTCGTTCGCAGAATTCGCGTTTCCAAAGGCAAACCATATGTCGCGTCCGCATATTCCATCAAGCTGGACGCTCGCATTACTTATTGCAATCTCATTAAAATGGGAGAAGCGATCTACCTTTTTCACAGAGGAGAAGGCTGGAACCCGAACTTCTTGATGTCGAGCGATGCGGGGAAGAGTTTTCAATGTGGGGGCCGAATCCTTCGCTGGAGCGCCGATGGTTCGAAAGCGAAATCGACTGGAAAGAAGGGTGGCGGGCGTCCGTATGTTCAATATAGACAGGGGCCCGGGAATAAAGTTCATATCATATGCACTGAAGATCATCCTGCGGCTTATGCTACCAGTCTATACCACGGCGTTTTCATGCGAGGGAAGGTGTATCGGTCCGACGGCAAGAGGCTGTCTGGTTTTTGGCAGAAATCTGTTTCGCCCGAAGAACTCACATTGATATTTGAAGGGGATAAGGACAAAACCGCATTTCCATGCGACACGCAGTTAGGCTCGAATGGAACGATAGCTACGGTCTTCAGTGTTAAGGTCGACGGGGGGCCTGCATGTGGTCATGAAAAGGGGGGGGAAGGAGGTCGAGACCAGCGATATTTTTATGCGCGATGGGATGGGGCGAACTGGAAGACGACACAGATCGCGTTCGCAGGAACGTGCTTCACGGATGAGTTTCGTGAGTTTACAGGCCTTGCGTGCATAAACCCGCGAGACCTGAACGATATCGTCATCTCTTGCAATGTCGACCCGGAGAGCGGTGTTCCGCTCGGGACATATAAATTATTTCGCAAAAGTCTTGATAAAGCAGAAGGGTGGAAACAATTAACGGAGCCGCCAGAGGGGCAGTTAGACATTCGTCCTGTATTTGTTTGGCATCAGAAAACGCCACTAATTGCTTGGATGCGTGGGACGTATAGAGACTTCTTCAAGTATGACACGGCGATCATGTTGTGTCCTGGGACGGCCAGCAACGACCTATTCTAGCCGGGCTTAGCGGCGCTCCTTTAGTTTCAAGATGAATGCACAGATGATCGCGTATTCTGACCTATACAAGCAGGAGCTTGCAATTCAGAGCTCAGGTGGCCGTGGCGAGTTCGTGTGCTGCATCCATTGGCGTGTAAAGTGGGTTGCATTCTGCGACGCATCTGATGTGCCGATGGTTCCATCTTTCCCAATAATCCAAGCGTTCCGGGTTCATCGGTGCGCCTCTGCCAGTGCCGGTAATGGCATCGGTCATCAATGATCCAGGCCTGTGTGCCCCTAGAGAAAGGGGTTTTGAAATACGTTTTCCTGACCCTTTGCCGAATTCTAATCGCATTCGCGCCAAATACTCGCTATCCGCCCCGGAGCGAACACTTTCATAGAAGCCGAGCCTTTCAATGGCTACCGCCCGGCGCATAAGTGGCGACGCAGGGTTTAGACGCGTGAGTGGGTAGACTTGGCGGGCGTAAAACATGCCGTCATCCTGTAGGCGGACCCACTGAGAAGTCGTGAACATCAAACGTTTTGATTTCAACAACGGAATGACTTGCTGCTCAATTTTGCTTGGATGTGCCCAGTCATCAGAATCATGGCATGTTACAAATTCACCTTTGCAGATCTTCAGAGCCGCATTGCGCGCTGCATACGGCCCACTATTCTCTTTTAGTGCAATTAAATTGACCCGCATATCAGCCGCGGACAGTTCACTGACTATCGAGCGCGTGTTGTCGGAGCTGCAGTCGTCGGAGACGATGATTTCAATGTCCCGGTATGTCTGCGCCAGAAGCGACTCAATTGCGGCTTTGATCCTAGTTTCAGTGTTGTACGCCGGCACAATGACAGAGACGAGCGGCCCCCGTACAGAGCCAGGTCGGATAGCTGTGCGGATATTGCTAGCGGATATAGGTTTGTTGTTGTTGGCGCGTTCCACCGGAGCCAAGGCGTGGGCGGAAAAAAAACTGTTTAGAAATTGGTTTTTCAAAGCCTGATCGTCGCTCAAATTTGCTAGTATAAGCTGCTTTTCGGCGCTTAGACCTATATTGTTTTTAGGTGGAGCCTCATCTAAGAGCGCCGATGCCATATCCGGACGATTGGTGGCCAATAAAATTGATGCTTTTAGAATAGCGTTGGGTCGGGCGCATTTTGAGATGAGGGAAAGTGCAGTGTCTGGATTGTACTGGGCGATACTGATTGCCGCCGCTTCCAGTGCGCTGCCACGTAACAATCCACTGTCCGCGGCATCTAGCAGCAGTTGACTGCCCTTCTCGATAAAGCCGCAAGCCGCCAATGACACACCAATTGCCATGGCTTCTTGCGAGCAGGAAGGCCTTCTTGCGGCTTCGATGACCGACGCGTAGCAACCAAGCCGATAGTAGGCCCAAACGCATCGCGAGGCGAGAGCGGGGGCGTTGCGCTGCATCTCGGCAATCGCCGCGACATAATTCCCTGTTCGCAACAATACCTCGAATTTGAACCCTGTGGTAAATGCCATTCAACTGTCGCTCATAAGATCTGATAGAAAAACGCAGAATTGCCGTCCCAACGGAATTCCCCGGGGGAGGTTAAGGCTCGGCAGACAATTCGCGGCCAGCCTAGTCATATTTAAACGAAAGGCAAAGTTGGCGTCGTGATAAATTGTTGATATGTCGGATTACTGGTATTAGTGACGCCTTGCTATGTTAGTTTCTCTGCGTTGTTAATCGGAAGGCGTGTAGGCTGCGTGTATGAATAAAATGACCGAGACGACCGTAGTGCGGGCCGACAATCGAGGCTTCGAGCAACAGGTCGGAAGCCTGGGAGTTATCCGTCTTCCAGCTTCAAAGCCTGATATTGGGCTTTTGAAGTTTGTACTCAAGCGAAGCACAGTTTTGTCAAGACGACTTTACCGCAAGGCGCTGGTAGCCTTGCAGCTACGGGAGCGGCCGCAGTCGAAATTAGTCAGGACGTATGAGGCAACGCTTTGGGGCGGCTTCTCAGAGCTATCTTTGAAGAAGCTTCAAGAAATCAGGGATAACGAGAAGCTCTCACCTGGGGAGAGAGGTGACGCCTGTATAGCACTTTCTAGGTGGTATGCCGTAGCGGGCGATTTACAGAAGGCTCTCGTTGAAGTGCGCACCTGGCGATCGATCAATGCCGGCAATCGTGAAGAGAACCGGCAGTACCGAATGGAATCCTATTTTTTGTCCCGTGTCGGACAGGGGGCAAAGGCGCGGGCGCTTTTGATCCACAAGTCGCATTTTGATTCCTCGCGCTACTTGCTATTGGCGAATTCTTGGCAGTCGGACCCAATTCTCGGTGGCACTGATCAAGCCGAAAGCGAGATGTTGAACGCAGTCAACCTTATCTATGAGCAATTCGGCGTTGCAAAAATCGGTAAACGCAACAAGGACCAGCCTCTATCATTGGACAATTTACGCGGATCGCCGTGCGCAAGCCGCTCTGATCCCGCGGTCAAGGTTTCGATTGTTGTGCCGTGCTATAATGCCGGCCGCACGCTTTTGACTGCGCTCCTGAGCTTGGCCGAACAGAGCTGGACGAATATCGAGGTGCTGATTGTCGATGATTGCAGCACGGATGACACTGCCGCCATCGCCAAAGCTTTCTGTCTCGAGGATACTCGGTTTCGTTATTTGCTTCAGGAGCGTAACGGAGGCAGTTATGCAGCACGAAATAAGGCACTGGAAGAGGCTACCGGGCTTCTGTTGACAGTTTTTGATGCTGATGACTGGGCTCATCCTCAGAAAATCGAGAAGCAGGTGGACGCATTCGACTGGAGCATTAAATACGAATTCAATTGTTGCGACTGGGTTCGGGTGACCACTGATATGTTTTTCATTGGTCAAACTAGGCCCTCGAACAAGCTGACACAATTGGATCACTCGTCTGGCATGTTCAAAATCGAAGATCTGAAGTCACTCGGAGGCTGGGATGCCCGTGTCCGGATATCGGCCGACACCGAACTGCAACGTCGTATTCTCAGGTTGGTTGGCGCCAAGAACATGAACCTGAGACGTCGTGGTATATTGGGCGGCTGTCCCATGTCGTTTGGCCGCGATATCCCGACATCTTTGACGCGAACTTCCGCAACAAACATCCTGACCCTGAGGCACGGGGTTCGTCGCGAGTACCGCGAAAGCATGGACTTCTGGCACAAAATTGCGCTCGAAAATGAGATGTCCCTTCATTCATCAAAAACATTCGTGCCGCCTCCCCACACGATGTTGTCCGAGCAAACCGCAAGACCTCAGGGAGAGGTCTTGGTTATTGACGACTTTTCGGTGGAAAATTCTCCCGGAGCGGAGTTGATCGCGGAACTATACGCTTTGGGCGTTCGCGGCATATATGCATTCGACTATCCTGATTTCTATGCTCCTGTTGCTAGACGTGATACCGGTCCACTGCGCGCTCTTCTGGCCTCAAGAGGACTTGAAAAGGTCGCGGCCGGCGAAGCACTTAAAATAACGACCGTCGTTTTGGTGCGCCCTGAATTGTTGGTTGCTGAACTTGATTTGTTTCCGTCTCTGGAGTTTCAGAGGCTTCTTGTGTTAGGTTCCTCTGATGTTTCCGGCGTAATTAGAGCTAAAGTCGCCGATCAGTTTGGCGCACATGGACATTGGATGGATAGGGATCAATTGGTCGAAAAGGAGTACTGGCATTGATTTGCGTCGAGCTCTTGCTGGCAAGATAATTGCAAAAGCACGCTTTCTGGTTGCGGAAAATAAGAGTTCGTCGTGGCGTGAATTTCTCTCGGGTGCGTGATACGTATAGAAAGTGAAGATAAATAATGATCGCAACGCCTACTAAAGAAATGGTTGCTGGATATAAATCTGGGAAATACTGGTCCAAGCGGTCTGACTTGATTTATTATAAATACGTTGATTACATGATTCGTGTCTTGGCGCGAGATAGTAATTCTTTGATCGATGTTGGTACTGGAAATTGTCCATACCTTGAATGGTGGAATTGGATAAATGTGAGGAAATCTATAGATATCGTTGCGCCATATTCTTCAGGTGAAGTCGAGGGTATTACTGCGAATATACTTGATCATAAATTTGAGACTATCTACGATGTATGCACTTGCCTACAGGTTTTAGAGCACATCCCAGAACCTGGGCCATTTGCAAAGAGGCTGTTTGAGGTCGGAAAAACTGTCGTTATATCAGTGCCTTATGGGTGGCCAAAGGGGAAGACAAAAGGCCATGTCCAGGATCCTGTTACTGAAGATAAACTGAAAGAATGGACAGGCAGGGAGCCCACGTACTCGTGTGTCGCAACGGAACCGTTCAAAAAGACCCATGACCAACGTCTTATTAGCGTGTATCTGCGAGATGATACTCCCGACTGGAAACAAAAGATAGAAAATAGGATTGTGCGCGAGATTGGAGTTATTGATACTTCGCAAATTGCGTGAGAAATCCGATGGGCCACTCGTGATGTCACATTGAGGAGAATAGTCTATTTGTTCTTGCGCGCATCGCATGGCAATTTTGCTGACGGTACCCCACTCAATTGAGCCATTTCGAACTTGAGTTTTCTGCTTATGATCCGCGTTGGGCAGAATATAGGAATTCGACGAAGTCCTCGCGGTTTTCTGAAGCGCAGATCGCATGCGTGTTGAAGAAGGCAGAGGATGGAACGCCTACAGGCGATGTGAGCCGCGCGGCCAAGATTTCCGATGCGAACTTCTACATCTATGGACTGTTCCCCGTTTGCAAGCTTGATATTTAAGCGGTCTGACGCTGGACAAGGCCATGCTGCAGGAAGTTCTGTCAAAAAAGCTCTGAGGCCTGCCCGCAAGCGCCAGCTTGTCGATGCATTCAAGCCGGACTGGAAGGTTTCCATCCGGCATGCCGGCGCAGTGCTGAAGATCCGACCGGTCGCTTTACGTATACAAGTCCAGGCGCGGCGAGCAGGAGGAACTGAAGCTCAGGGACATCTGTCAGGCCCGTGTGTGCTACGGCTACCGTCGTGTTCACGTGCTGCTGAAGCGTGACGGCTGGCCCGTCAACGAGAAAATAATCTATCGCCTCTACAGGGAAATGAGCCTCCAGTTCCACAACAAGGTTCCAAAGCGTCGGGTTGGAGTAAAGCGGGGCGCAGATTGACCCGAGCCGACGCATTCTCATAGGTTTTCGTTTGCACGCTAAACTGAAATGTGCTCTTGAGGGGATTGATATGACTTGAGATGTTTAAGCTCTATCTCTTAGGTTGTAGTACCCAAGCGTCATCACGCTCCAGGTAAAAATTGAACCCAAGAACACAAGAAGGATATTGAGAAATCTTCTGGGGTATTGTGCCTCTTCTGAGGACGTTGGCTCAATGAATGCTGCGATGTAGCGTTGTTTGGAGCGTGCCTCTATGCGCGCCTTTTCCAAGCTCGCCATTGCAGCCGTGTAGGCCTGCTGCGAGAATTCTCGTTCGGTTTCAAGCGCCTCATATAGCTGCAGTTTGTCTGCGACCGCTTGTTCGTGAAGTGGCGTATCGGAGTTTCTGGCGCGAGTGCCTGATTGGGATGCAGATGAACCGCCACCGAGTTTGAGGCGCTCCTCGCTGATCTGCTTTTCCAAGCTCTCGATTTGCGCCTTGATAACGCGAACCCGCGGCGTATCCTCTGCCATTTGCGACTGAGCGGTTGTGAGATCGGAGGTAAGCTTGGACAGACGTTCTTCCATTGCGCCGACCAACTGGGTCGCCTGTCTTGCAGCCTCGACTGGGTCGATATCCTGTGATTGCTCCCGGAAATCTCGAATTGCGGTGCGCGCGTCGACGATCCGTTTCTCTGCAATAGACAACTCAGTCCTTGCTGACTTGAGGGATTCCTCTCGTGCAGAATCTGAGAGCTGATTGATGAGACTTTCACAACTAGCCAGCACAAAAGACGCAATGGCCTTGGCCTGCGCGGGCTCGAATGCGCGAATGGTCAGCTTCAATATATTAGAGGAATGGTCGTAGGTGACACTGGCCACGCTTTGCCAGAAAGCCGTTTTATCTTCGATCGAAGAATCCGGTTTGAGGCCGTAATAGAAGTCTCCACCCCTGATGGCATAAGTGCTCGAAAGGTCAAACTTCTCATCTATCTTGCGGACCATCTGGTCGCTCAGGATATAGTCGGACACAATATAGGAGTCAGAAACCGTGCTTGTGGCACCGCTTTGGGAGAATATACCGAGCAAATCACCAGTCGCTGGCATGTTATCAATGCTGCGCACAGTAAAGGACGTTGCGCTTTCGTACTGATCGGCTGCAACGAAGGTCATGTAGAATGACGCAGCGCTAGTCGGTACGACAACCATAATCGCGAAGGCTGCTCCGAGGATCAGGTGACGCGAATGAATGAGCGACTTTTTCTTCCCTCGTTGCTTTTTCGTTTTGTGAAGTAAGCCTTCAAGGACACGCACATTCGGATGTGGAGCGGTCTCCTTCGAGACGGGCGATGGGATTTGCCGAGCCGGGTTCTGCGTCTTTTCGGTGTTCGCCATCAGTCAATCTCCATATTCTTTTCATGCGTCAGTATTGCATCTTCTACGTCGTCGAAAAATGTAAGTCGGCCTTTTTCGAGCACGATTCCCGAACTGCAGTAGTCGCGGATTGTTGACGTACTGTGCGACACCATTATCACGTCGGAATCACTCAGCTTATCCTTGAATGCGTTGTGGCATTTTCGTTTGAAGTTGGTGTCTCCGACCGCCGTGACCTCATCAACAAGATAATAGTCGAAGTGAATTCCCATGCTGAGACCAAACGCAAGTCGGGCTTTCATCCCGGACGAATATGTTTTGACGGGCGCACGAAAAAAAACGCCTAACTCGGCAAATTCCTCTACATACTGCAGAAGTTCGTCCGTATCGACACCATAAACTCTCGCAACAAAACGAACATTTTGTTCCCCTGTGAGATTCGATTGAAAAGTTCCCGACAGTCCGAGGGGCCACGAAACCTTTCCCTTTCTGATGATACGCCCCGAATCAAGTCGTAGGGTCCCTGCGATCAGTTTCAGCAGGGTCGATTTTCCGGCTCCGTTTCGGCCAAGCAAGCCCACGCTTTTCCCACGCTTGATTACAAAGGACACACCGTCCAGTATGACCTTACTGGAGTTTTTGACATGCATGCGCTTGCTTGCGTTTTCTAGCCTGATCATCCGTTTCTCAGAGTTTTGGAGGAAACGAAAAACAGCGCTGATCCACTGAAAAGCGCCAGCGCGACGATAGCATAAAGATAGGACAGATCGAGGCTGGTTGCCCGGTATTCTGGAAAGAGCCCGGTTCTAAATAATGTGATGACATGGACAACGGGGTTTATCGTCAGAATGTCCCGATAAGGCATCGGCATTCCTTCAGGTATGAAAAATACGCCTGATATAAGCAGCAACGGTCTTGTCATGATGCCATATACGCTCTGATAAACTGGAAACTTGAGAAAGAGAACTGTATTGCTCATACCAACGCCGAGGGCAAGAAAGCCGCCGAGTGTTGCGGCCTCCAGAATTGGCCACCAGTTGATGTTGGGAGGCCTTTGCATCTCGAATTCGATGATTATGTAGAACGTGGCAAGGGCGACGAACACGCAGGTGAGCATCTGCAGGATAAACCTGGCTACTACGGTATCGATAGGCGCGACCGTCGGATAGTTCAAAAGTGCTTTGTTCCCACTCAAGGCGCCTCCAACATAGCTCAATGTTCCATTGTAGAAAAAAAAGCCCATATATCCAGAAGCATAGAAGTATGGAAAGCTGTCTCCAAGTGCAGGCGTGTGCGTAACAACGCGGAAAACCGACGTCATCAAAAGCACGTAACCGGCGGGTTCCAACAAGGCCCAGAGGTAGCCACCTGGCTTGTTTCCAAAGCGGGATGCCATCTCGCGGATGAGAAGGGCAATGACAATACGGTAATGGGTTATGAACAGCATGACTCGTATCTAAGCATGTGCGTGGCAGCAATAACAGTGATGTTCATAGAGGGCGCTGTCAGGGATAGCAAAGGAAAAACTGACGGCACAAAAATGGCAAATTTCTCAAGGAGCACTAATGCTGTCATGTTGGCACCGCTATGCGCTCTTGGTGTAGATTACCGAACACGGGAGCTTTGGGCAGAATTGCTGTATCAATTGGCGCGACCTACACTGTGATACTCAAACCCGTTATGCCGGACGTCTGTGGCCTGATAGACATTGCGCAGATCCACCAACACCGGTGTCTTCATACGCGTCTTCAGGCCGGCGAAGTCCAGGTCCCTAAACTGTTTCCACTCAGTGATGATGACCAGAGCATCGGCACCGTCAGCAACTTCGTTCACACCGGTCTTGTAGTCCAGATCCGGCAGGAGCTCCTTGGCTTGCGGGATGCCCTCAGGATCATAAGCTTTCAGGTGTGCGCCCTTGTCAACGAGGGCCTGAACAATGGCGAGGGCCGGTGATTCACGTACGTCGTCGGTGTTCGGCTTGAAGGTGAGCCCGAGAATGCCGATTGTCTTGCCACGTAATTCGCCGCCAACGGCCTGCTCAACCTTGCGGGCCATCGCCCGCTTTCGGGTCTCATTGATGCCGACGATCGTCTCGATAAGGCGGATGGGCGCTGTGTGATCCTGGGCGGTCTTTACCAGCGCCAGAGTATCCTTCGGGAAGCACGAGCCGCCATAGCCCGGACCGGCATTCAGGAACTTGTGGCCAATACGGCTATCGAGGCCCATGCCTTTTGAGATATCCTGTACATCTGCACCGACCTTTTCACAAAGATCCGCGATCTCGTTGATATAGGCGAGCTTCAGTGCCAGGAAGGCATTGGAGGCATATTTGGTAAGCTCTGCAGTCCGCCGCGATGTGACCAGCACCGGATGCACCGCTGGATCAAGCGAAGCGTAGACATCGAGCATGATCTTTCGGGCACGCACATCATTCATGCCGATCACCACACGATCCGGTTTCATGAAGTCGTCGATTGCCGCTCCTTCGCGCAGGAATTCCGGGTTGGAGACGACGGCGAGATCGGCATCCGGATTGGCCCCCGTCATGATGCGCTCGAGCTCGTCGCCGGTCCCGACGGGAACCGTGGACTTGGTGACGATTACGGTGAAGCCCTTGACGGACTTTGCCACTTCGCGGGCGGCCGCATAAACATAGCTCAGATCAGCATGGCCATCGCTCTTGCGCGACGGCGTGCCAACGGCGATGAAAACTACATCAGCATCAGCGACCGGGCCTGCAAGATCCGTCGTGAAGGACAAGCGCCCGGCATCCAAATTGCGGGCAATCATTTCGTCCAAACCAGGCTCGAAGATCGGCACCTCGCCAGCTTTCAGCTGCGTGATCTTAGCTTCAGCCTTGTCGATGCAGGTAACGTCGTGACCGAAATCCGAAAGGCAGACGCCAGAAACGAGGCCGACATAACCGGTACCAATGATCGCTATTCGCAACTGTCATTCTCCATTTTTGTTCGTGAATTCATCTGACTAGCGCAGTAATATTGCTGCGCGACAATGTCCAGCAGGCCCATTTTCTTTCAAAAGGGTTAGGCAAACTTTATCTGGCGACTCTCGCGGTGGCATTGGCTACATGTTCGTGGCCTTCTGAGAGATGAGCCAGTCCATGAGATCAAAGATCGATCCCAATTGTTTCGTCGCTGGATTGATGTAGCGTGTGTAGTGAAAATAGGCTGCGGCGAATAACTCATCAACACTTCGGCTCCGATTGCGCCTACTGCAAAACTGACGGTCGTCAGTAACGCCCCACCCTGAATACCAAGGAATACCGAAGCAGGAAACTGGCTTACCTGCAAGCAAGGCTTCGAATCCCATGGTTGAGGTCACGGTGAACACACTATCCATTTCCAACACCAAGCTTATGGGGTTGACTGCATCACGGAGTAATACAATTCTCTTGCTTTCTTTGAGTTCGCTAAAATAACCCTTCTTTGTCCCGTTCGTAACTTCTGGGTGCGTCTTCACGTAGACAGTAGCGCTCTGATCTTCGTCCAAAGCTGCACGCAGCATTTGGTCAAAAGTGGCCCCATTTGCAGAGCCTTTCGCAATGCTGGTATCTCCGACGGTTTGGTCTACGACCAAAATCCTGCGGCTATCGGAGCTTTTTAGGTGGGATTGAGACAGATGTGGTGCGTGATTATATTTGCTTAGACGGTGCGTGATGATCATCCTTCGAGCGCGGGCCACATCATCAGCAATACCGGAGAGTACATCGACTTGCGCATTCAGAAGATTTTCCAGGTCAGAGGGGCGGGTAGTATCATAGTAGATGCCAGCATGGTCTCTTACGAGTGCGTATGGTCTTGATTTTCGTCCTGGATGAACTGATCGCAAGAATCCATCTTCCAAGTGCAGTGGTTGGACCCCCCACCTCATCGCGAGGCTCTCTGCCTTCTTGCCACTTTTTTTTACGCCCCAGCCTGCCACAAACTCGATATTTTGAGGCCGAAGGAAAACAGGAGGGCGGCAAACTGGCGCACCAAGAAAGACATCTAGCCCCTCCATTTTCATCAGTCCAGAAGAAGTGACGCAGATCCCGCCTCGCTCTTTCATGCTCGCCTAAAACTTCCTGTCTATTAGTTTTTAGTGAAACCTCGTTGGCCGGTGAGCTCCGACTTCCCGTCTACCAGCTAGCTCAAGCCGGGCGCGAGCCTCTGTTGTATAATCCAACACACATAGCAAGTTGTTTCGAATCTTATAATTCAATAGTCATGGCCTATGCCATATCGTGCTATGAACAAAATTCGACTGGAATATGGTGGAGCCGTAATGTTCATCCTCTGCGCGGTCCTTTACGCTTGCGAGAGCCTTACTAGACCTCAGCCTCCGTCGGAGTTGCGCATATCAGGAGGTGTTCCATGACAGTTTTTGCAATATCAGAGTGCAAACTCTGCTTAGTCGCTTTGGAAACCATCCGAAACTGCCTTTTGATGTTTTGTGAGATCGGACTGGGGCAGCCTTTGGTTGGACGGGATTGTTTGCACGAATTGCCGCACGGCGCGATTTGTACATGTCGATCGTTTGAGCGTATGCAGCGGAACTTTGGGAGATTAGCTTTCAACTGTGCATCACGAACGCACCCCGCTCCGACACCCTGCGAAAATATCCAGCGCGGGCTGATAGACCGCCGTCCTAACCTGCATCAGGCCAAGCACGCTGTGGAACAGGTTGTCATGTGAATGCGGTGCGTTCGCCTCGACCGAGACGCAGGAGCGCTCTATGCCGGCTGATGTCAACAGGCTAGGGGAGGTCCACAGGACGAATGGTATATGTGTCTGCTCCTTCGGTGCGAACAGGTAAGGCGCGCCATGCAGGTACAGACCGTTTTCACCCAGAGACTCGCCGTGGTCCGACATGTAGATCATGGCGCTGTCCAGTCGGTCTTCGTGGGCACGCAGCTTGTCTATTACCTCTGCGAGAATATGGTCAGTGTAGAGGATGGCGTTGTCATAGGCGTTCGTGATCGTCTGAGGTGTGCAGGTGTTGAATTCGACCGAGTTACAATCGGGAGCGAATCTCTGAAATTCCTTGGGGTAGCGCAGATAATAGGCAGGTCCGTGATTACCGAACTGGTGCAGAACGAGAACGGAATCGCCATCGACCTTGTCCAGCCATCCATCAAGCCCATCGACCAGGATCTGGTCTAGGCATTCTCCGTCCGAACAATAACGCGGATCCTTGGAGTTGAAGAATGCTGTTTTCTGGATGCGATCGGCCACGTGTTTGTCGCCGGTATTGTTGTCCCACCATTCGGTCTTGATTCCGGCATGGCTGAGCACATCCATGAGGTTTTCCGTCCCCATCGCTCTAACGTGGGAATATTCGGCCCGGCCGTAGACTGAGAACATGCAGGGGACCGAGACGGCTGTCGCGGTTCCACAGCTCGAGGTGTTGTCGAAATAGACGATGTCACGCTTGCTCAGTTCGGGGTTGGTTTGTCGCGCATAGCCGCCGAGCTGGAAGTTCTGCGCCCGTGCCGTTTCACCGACCACCACGATGGTGACACGCGGCTTGCGGTGCGCTTCCGGTGCCTTGTTCACCACCTTCGCGTCGGTTCCAAGCGGCTGAACGACGATGTCCTCTTCCTTGGCCGCTCCGATGAAGAACCCCGCAGCACTTGCCACCGGAAAGACCGGGTTCAAGGTGCTAAACCAGTCTCGATGCTGTCGAATGTTGAAGATGAAGCTCCCGCTATTCCATAGGCCGGCTAGTCCGAAGACGATCAGGCACGGCACGATGATGAGCATATTGACAGCCATCTTCTTCAGGATTGGGCGATGCACCAGTTTCACCGAGGCGATGAAGAGCACCGGCAACAGCCCGAACAGCGCCATGTGGAGAATGAACGCGGACGTGATCAGGTGACCTGCCTCTGCCTGGCTGGTTTCCATGGCGTTGCGGATCATCTCACTGTCGATGATGGTGCCAAACCGATCCATGAACCAGGCGCCGCCAACACTTGCCAGGATGAAGAAAATGAGTGCTGGCTTGATGATGTATTTCGCCGAGAAGGTGAGCATCAGCGCTATGAATGCCCCGAACAGACCGATGCCAATGGCAAGCAGGGCCAAGACATTTCCATCGAGATAGACGAACGTTTTTTTCCAAAAAGTCACGTTCATGAAAAGGAGGATGTAGGCTGCGTTGAGTATGCACAACCATTCGCTGCGCATCGATGGCCTGTATTTCAATTGCGGCTTGGACAAGCGCTTCCTCTTTTAGAATGGACTCAGGAGTCCGCCCTATAAACTTGGGAAGCTGACATAAACCTGAAATTATGCGCGATAACGCAGAATGGGGTGTGTCAGGATTGCGTAGTCAACCCTCAGCTATCAACCGGACGTTTTCCGATCCGGATGTAGCGAATACTCAGCAAAACCAGGGCGCCTGAAAACAGGCAAAAAGCCAATCCCTGGACTGTCTCGAAAGTGAGAGCGCCGGCAATGCCGCCGAGCGCAAAGGAGGCGATCGTGACCGCGTGCAGACGCAAACGCTCCATCACCATTGTTCGCTGCGAGCGCGACACGTTGCCTGTAAGAAGTGCCAGGCCAACGCCGATGTCTGTCGCGATACCGGAGACATGCGTTGAGCGCACTCGGCTCTCTGATATCCGAGTCGAAGCGGCATTTTGGACACCCATTGAAAAGCTGAGCACGGAAACAAGCGCCAGCCCATTGATGTGTTCAAACGAGAGGGACACCCAAAGCCCCGCAAGGGCAAGCACTACCGCCTCGACTATGAGTGTTAGAGCGTAGATGTTGCTGTAACCGCGCGATTTGCCGGCTTGAATGAGAGAAGTGGCGACAAATGCTCCCACGATGAACATGCCCACAATCGCACAAAATGCTGCGGCTGCTTGAAAATGCCTGGCCGAAACAAGTTCGGACACCATGGATACATTACCAGTCATGTTGGCGGAGAAATATCCATAGGCCAGATAACCGGCACTATTCACTCCACCCGCGATGAACGCCAGGATCCCACCGAGGGTGAGGTCCGACTTCAGCTCACGTGTTTGTCCGTCATGAATAAGCATGGGCGCATTTCAGGTGTTGAAGGAAAGAACCGATCGGCGCGTAATAGCTCAAAACGCCTTGATGGCGATCCTTGGGCTTCAGAAGTCTGACCGACTCAAAGGATGAGGCGCACATATATATGTATATGAACGCGATCCGATTTTGGAGGATTTGCTGCCAAAAAATGTGGAACGTAAGCTAGCAACCCAAGGGGCGTGTGTCCGCAGGAAAATGAAAACAAGCCGTCCGGAGGGACGGCCTTGATTTTGTATTGCCGATATTGCTTTTACCGGAAGAGCGAAAGAATATTTTCCGAGTTCGAATTGGCGATCGTCAGTGCCTGGATGCCGAGCTGCTGTTGTGTTTGCAGAGCCTTCAGCCGGGTCGACTCCTCATTCATGTCTGCATCGACAAGACGACCGACGCCGGTCTCAATGGTGTCGCTGAGGTCAGAGACAAATTCGCCCTGCATCTCCAGACGGCTTTGGGTGGCGCCCAGTGTCGCGGCGACGTCCGTCATCATCTGCAGATACTTGTCGGTGGCCATGACCATTCCCTCCACCTCTTCCGAGGTGGTTGTGGAGCTCAAGGTGATCTCGTTCCCGGCCGAACCGGCGGCGGATTCGATCATGAAATAGTCGACCGGCGTCGTAGTCGTGCCAGATGGCTGGTCGACAGTCACACGCAGAGTCAGCATTCCGTTATAGTCGGCTCCGTCACTGATCAGAATGGCCGAGTCCACGTCGAATGTCGTGGTTTGCACAGTAACGGTATTGTCTGCTGCTCGCGTGAAGCCGGAGACCATTTCGGCAGGCTGGGCACCGAGCGAGTCTGTTCCGTAAAGCCAGTTTTCACCGCTGAAGCTTGCAGATTCGGCAACCGAGCGGATTTGCAGCTTGAGCTCGGTGAGTTCTTTGTTAATTTTTTCTTTGTCGACACCAGGTTCACGGGCAGCAACCAGCTTGGCTTTGATTTCATCGACTATATCGATTGCAGCTTCCATGCCAGTATAGGTGGTGTCGACTTTGGCAACCCCAAGAGCAATGGCGTCCTGAACCGCCGATAGGGCTTTGTTGTCGGACCGCATTGTGGTGGCGATCGACCAATAGGCAGCATTGTCAGATGCCGTTTCTACTCGGTAGCCACTTGAAACGCGCCCTTGGGTTTTGTCGAGTGTGGAATTAATCGAGCGCAGTGTATCGAGCGCTGCAATAGCGGCGCCGTTTGTTTGAATGCTAACCATCGGAAAACTCATAATGGGTCAATACTCATCGCGCGTCGGATTGCTCCGCCGTCCGTCATGGTCAGAAATGCGCAATCCTAAAATAGATGCGCATGTTAAATTTTGAATTAATCACTAGTTAAATTGGACCGCTTCGAAGCACGTGGTGCCGCAGAAATATCAACGCAGTTAAGATATCTGCCCTCATGCTTTAATCGCAGGCCTAGGTATTGAGGCGATGTCATCCGGACGTGTGGCAAGGTGTGGCAGGACATGTTGATTTTGTTGCGTTTTTCAAATCGCGATATGTGGCCCAAAAGCCCGCCAGCTAATTGATCCCTATAAACAAATCTGCTCCGGGCGAGGCCACTAATGGGCCATCTCGTTGGAAAACAGCTTCAATCCTGATAGAACGCTGTTAATCCATCGGCTCCTCGCTTTTTCCTCGTCGATCAAAACCGAGCCTTGAAAGCCGGGCGCGGGGGATTTAAGAGACAGAGAAGGCAGACAGGCTGGAATGGGACTCAACGACATGATGGATTTCGAAGCGGCGCGCATCAAGATGGTGGAAAACCAGATACGCACAACCGATGTCACCGCGCATTCGGTGCTTGAGGCGTTTCTCGCTGTTCCGCGCGAATCCTTTGTGCCGGCAGACAAGGTCCGGCTTGCCTATATCGATGAAGACCTCGAGATTGCGCCGGGCCGCTACATCATGGAGCCGTCACCACTCGCCAAGCTTTTGCAGCTGGCCCATATCGGCAAGGATGACGTCGTCCTGGAAATCGGCTGTGGCTGCGGTTACACCGCAGCACTTCTTTCGCTTCTGTCCGGTTCTGTCGTGACGGTTGAAAGCGACGAGGAACTGGCCGCGAAAGCAACCCAGACCCTGTCTGAACTCGGCTATGACAATGTCGCCGTCGTCACCGGGCCTTTGGAAGCGGGTTACGCTGCCGAGGCGCCCTATGACATCATTTTCGTCAATGGCGCTGTTGAAGACGTTCCGGAAGCCCTGATCGGTCAGCTTCGGGAAGGCGGCAAGCTGATAGCCGTCGTCGGCTATGGCAATGCGGCACGTGCAATCGTGCATGTCCGCTCGCAGGACGCCTATTCCAAGAGCGACTATTTCAACGCTGCCTTGAAGCCGCTTCCGGGCTTTCGTCGGGCCGCTGAATTCGTCTTCTGAATCACGCTGTCCCATCTTTCACGCGGCGCAGCGCTTAATGCTGTTATGTCGGCTGATGGGAACTGATCGGGCGAAGGGGCAGGGGCAATCGCCTGAGCGCTGGTCGTACGCTGCTATTGCTTTGTGCCTGGTGCTGCAGCTGCAGCTGATTTAACCATCACTTCATAAATCTGTGTATCACGCGGGAGAAACTCTCCGGCGTGATTTTTTTCTGCAACGCGGTATCCTACGGTGATTCGCGACGCAGTTGTCGGCGGCGACCGTCGCTTTGAGCTCGAAAATACGGGAATGAAAATGGCACAGCCAAATGTAGCGCGTGAACCGTCCATGGAAGAGATCCTCGCATCGATCCGCAAGATCATCGAAAGCAACGATCCGGAGGCTCCGCGCGACTTCTCCTCTCCAATGTCCAACGCCTATGGAGATGAGGGTGGCGATATCGGCGATGAAGCGGAATTGACGATCGAGGATGAGACCATGGCGACCGCCGCCATTTTCGCCGCCAATGATGAGCGTCCTCGTGCAGAGATGCAGCATTACACACCGGAGCCCAGCCGTCAGTCCTTCGCTCAACCGTCAGCAAATGACGCCGAACCGCCGAAGAATATTTCACTTGCTGATCTGGCGGCCCGCGTTCGCGCAGCGGCTGATCGCGCCGAGCCCGGCGTTCCAGCATCTGCGTCTTCATCGGTGCCACCGGCGCAAATGCGTCGGCCAGAGCCGGCAGCGGCGCCTGCCGCAGGGCCGCAAACTGCCCATGTGAGCCACAGCCTTGCAGGCTTGCGCGGCTCTGAAGCGCCGCTGATGACGGCACCGCTTCGCCCGTCCATGGTCGAAGAGCCAATTCGCAACGCCATTCGCGATGCCGCTGATGAGGCCCTGTCTCTGCCAAACTCGATCGACGAAAAGACACGCGAAAATGCCTTGATCTCAGCCGAGACCGGCGCCTATGTCGCCAGGTCCTTCGGCGATCTGGCGAAAGCTGTCGATGGAGAGCAGCGTCGCTCGCTGGACGAAATGGCAGAAGAACTGCTGCGACCGATGCTCAAGGAATGGCTGGACGACAATCTGCCAACATTGGTCGAGCGTCTGGTTCGAGAAGAGATCGAGCGCGTGGCGCGCGGCCCGCGTCGTTAAGAAACCGTATTGCATGCAGACAATCAGCCGCTCCGGCCGCCGGGGCGGCTTTGCTGTTGACACTGCAGGGTCGTCCGGCTTTAAAGCCCACGGTCTCGTGAAAGAAAGTTTGTTCCGAAATGCTCGATAAAACCTATGATTCCGCTGCTGTCGAACCGAAGATTGCCAAGGCCTGGGATGAGGCCGATGCATTCAAGGCGGGCGCCAATGCCAAGCCGGACGCTGAATCATTCACGATCGTGATCCCGCCACCAAATGTGACCGGCTCCCTGCATATGGGCCACGCGCTCAACAACACCCTGCAGGACATCATGGTTCGCTTTGAGCGGATGCGCGGCAAGGACGTTTTGTGGCAGCCCGGCATGGACCATGCCGGCATTGCCACCCAGATGGTTGTCGAGCGCAAGCTTGCGGAAAACAAGCAGCCCACCCGTCGTGAACTGGGCCGCGAGGCGTTCATCGAGAAGGTGTGGGAGTGGAAGGATGAATCCGGCGGGCTGATCTTCAACCAGTTGAAGCGCCTCGGCGCCTCCTGTGATTGGTCGCGCGAACGGTTCACCATGGACGAGGGGCTGTCGAAGGCGGTTCTCGAAGTTTTTGTCACCCTGTACAAGGAGGGCCTCATCTACCGTGGCAAGCGGCTGGTCAACTGGGATCCCAAGTTCGAAACCGCGATTTCCGATCTCGAGGTCGAGAACAAGGAAGCCGACGGCCACATGTGGCATTTCAAATACCCGTTGGCTGGCGGCGAGACCTATACCTATGTCGAGAAGGACGAAGACGGGAACGTCATTCTGTCTGAGGAACGCGATTATATCTCGATTGCCACCACCCGTCCGGAAACCATGCTGGGCGATGGCGCGGTTGCCGTTCATCCGTCAGATGAGCGCTATGCGCCGATTATCGGCAAGCTGTGCGAAATTCCGGTAGGGCCGAAGGAACACCGCCGCCTGATCCCGATCATCACCGATGAATATCCGGACAAGGATTTCGGGTCAGGTGCCGTCAAGATCACCGGCGCTCATGATTTCAACGACTATCAGGTCGCACGCCGCAACAATATTCCGCTCTACCGCCTGATGGATGTGACTGCTGCCATGCGCGACGACGGTGAGCCCTATGCCGTCTATGCGGCCCAGGCGCTCGACATCGCCAAGTCCGGCAAAGTGCCGACGGAGGCAGAGGTCGACGACATCAATCTGGTACCCGAAGAATATCGCGGGCTGGATCGCTACGAGGCGCGCAAGCGCATTGTCGATGCGATCAATGCCGAGGGCCTTGCCGTCACCGTCAAGGATGACGAAGGCAATGACATTCCCTATGTCGAATCGAAGAAGATCATGCAGCCCTTCGGCGATCGCTCAGGCGTCGTCATCGAGCCGATGCTGACCGACCAGTGGTTTGCAGACGCAAAGACGCTCGCAGAGCCTGCCATCGCCAGTGTTCGCGAAGGCCGCACGAATTTCGTGCCGAAGAACTGGGACAAGACCTATTTCGATTGGATGGAGAACATCGAGCCATGGTGCATTTCTCGCCAGCTCTGGTGGGGTCATCAGATTCCGGCATGGTATGGTCCAGACGGCCAGGTCTTTGTTGAAAAGACCGAAGAAGAAGCGCTTGACGCCGCCATCCAGCACTACATCGCCCACGAAGGGCCGTGGAAGGCCTGGGTTGAGGAGCGTCTTGAGAACTTCGAGCCCGGTTCGATCCTCACGCGCGACGAAGATGTGCTCGACACGTGGTTCTCCTCGGCGCTTTGGCCCTTCTCGACGCTCGGCTGGCCCGACAAGACGCCGGAAGTCGCACAATATTATCCGACCAGCGTGTTGGTCACGGGCTTCGACATCATCTTCTTCTGGGTTGCCCGGATGATGATGATGGGCCTTCATTTCATGAAGGACGAAGACGGCAATCCGGTTGAGCCTTTCAACACGGTCTATGTCCATGCTCTGGTGCGCGACAAGAACGGACAAAAAATGTCGAAGTCCAAGGGCAACGTCATCGACCCTCTGGAACTGATCGACGAATACGGTGCGGACGCACTGCGCTTCACGCTTGCGGTCATGGCGGCGCAGGGGCGGGACGTGAAGCTCGATCCTGCCCGGATCGCCGGCTATCGCAATTTTGGCACCAAACTCTGGAACGCCACGCGGTTTGCCGAAATGAATGGCGCCAGGAGCGATCCGCATTTTCTGCCAGAGGCAACCACGCTTGCCGTCAATCGCTGGATCCTGACAGAACTCGCCGCCACGGAAAACGCAGTGACCGAGGCCATCGAGAGCTACCGGTTCAACGATGCCGCGAGCACGCTCTACCGCTTCGTCTGGAACCAGGTCTGTGACTGGTATCTGGAACTGCTGAAGCCGGTCTTTGCAGGTGACGACGAAGTCGCAAAGACGGAAGCGCAGGCCTGCGTCTCTTATGTTCTGCATGAGATCTACAAGTTGCTGCACCCCTTCATGCCCTTCATCACGGAAGAGCTGTGGGCGCATACCGCTGCAGAAGGCGCCAGCCGCGGCAAGCTTCTGTGCCACGCTGACTGGCCGGCACCTGAGTTTTCCGACAATGGTGCTGCGGACGATATCAACTGGCTGATCGATCTGGTGACCGGTATCCGCTCCGCCCGTTCTGAAATGAACGTTCCGGCAGGTGCGATCGCACCACTGGTCGTGGTCGGTGCCAATGGCGTGACCCAGGCGCGTCTGGCCCGTCACGAGGCTGCTATCAAGCGCCTCGCGCGTGTTGACAACATTTCGGAAGCGCCGGAAGCCCCGCGTGGCTCGGCGCAGATCGTCATCGGCGAGGCGACCGTCTGCTTGCCGCTCGGCAATCTGATTGACGTTGCAGCAGAAACGGCACGACTGCAAAAGGCAATCGGCAAGGTCGATCAGGAAATGGGTCGTATCGACGGGAAGCTCAACAACGAGAAATTCGTTGCCAACGCCAACCCGGAAGTCGTCGCAGCTGAACGCGAGCGTCGTCTGGAACTGCAGCAGCAGCGCGCCAGTCTGGCGGTCGCACTTGCCCGTGTGGCTGAGGCGGGTTGATCTGACAAGCGAGAGTCGGTGGCGCCGCATAGCTGTCGCGCCATCGATCCGTTTTCTTCTCGATATTCTCTGGTGATCAGACTTTCAGCGTTTGCTCAAAGTTCGGGCAAGCGATTTTTGGTGTCGTGCTTTTTTTGTGACACATGGGTCAGAGATGAGGAAAATATTCTACTCTGGCCAAATCTGTATCCGTGCAGGGCGTGATTTTTTCTATTATCGCCCGATTTTCCTGTTGATTGAGAGATTTTACGTAAAAAATTAAGCTCCAACTGTGCAGAGTGAAGGCGACGCGGAAGATTGTTATTCGTCGCCGCATCGCTAAGCTCTGAAACATGGAGTCCTGGAGTGGGGAGATATACGGCGATGACAATCATCAAAACGACGGTCGCATGCCTGTTGGCAACATGCGCATTCACAACGGTTTCCAACGCCGGTGGTTTTTCCCGCGGGGAGGCGGACACCGATATCCTCTACGAGGATGGAGTCGTCGTCGGGCGTGCGGGGGTGATCTATGTCGCACCACAGCGCGATTACGACACGATTGACGGCGCGAGTGCTTCGGATGACGATTTCACGGACGCTTACGCAATTCCGTCTTTCGCAGCGAAATTTCGCTTCTCCGACAATTTTTCATGCGCCTTTACCTATACGCAGCCATTCGGTGCTGACAGTACATATGGTTCTGAATCCCAGGCAGCTGACAAGGCTGTCGATGTCGCGTCGGGCTTTCCATATACTGTGGTCGGCGGTAACGCTGTAAAATCAGCAAAGTTCGATACAAATGAGTATGGTGGAACATGTGCCGCGAACCTTGGTGTGGGCAAGGGACAGTTGTATCTGATCGGTGGCCTGTTCGTTGAGTCGTTCGATTACACCGAAGAAAAAGATTTTGGTACGCTGCACCTGCGAGATGACTCGGCGCTCGGTTACCGTATCGGCGCGGCATATGTCATCCAAGAATACGCTTTGCGCGCAGAATTAATGTATCGCTCGCAAGTCGATCACAAGGCTGACGGTGACTATACGCCGAGTGCACCAGCCGTCCCGCTGGGATATACTCTCGGTACGCCTGTCACCGCTTATGGAAATGGAACTCTCCCACAGTCGCTCGAACTCAACCTCCGGAGTGGGGTAGCGCCTGGCTGGCTGGTGTTCGGCTCCGTAAAATGGACGGACTGGAGCGTTCTCCAGACGCTCGACTATAATATTTCGGGTAGCTTTGGTGACCAGCAAAAGGACTTCTTCTGGAAAGATGGCTGGACCATTACCGCTGGCGTTGGCCACGAGTTTAGTGAAACGGTTTCTGGGGCGGCATCAATCACTTGGGACAGCGGCGTTGGAACCGGTGCCGACATCGTAACAGACACTTGGACGCTCGGCGCAGGAGCGCAGGTTAAGGCAGGGCCAGGCGCGTTGCAGCTTGGCGCGGCCGTCAGTTACCTCACAGCCGGTAGCCAGTCTACAACGGATGGCGCACCATTCAACGCTACCTCAAACGGCGATTGGGCCTACGCACTTTCCGCTTCGTACAAAATCAGTTTCTGAGTGCAATTTATCTCTGGCGCGCGTTTCGAAAGGCCCGGTTCGTCTGGGCCTTTCTTCTGCCTGGTCATGCGTCTGACCGCTGCACACACAGAAATTGTGGCAAATCTGCAACGCGCCGACAATCAGCATTGCGCTATCATGCAGAACCCTAATTTGTCCATTTCCCGCCACAAAGGAAGCGCAGCAGAATAGGTCTGCGAGGAAGAGTATCGTTTTGGAACGATGATTGACCTCGAAGACGAAGTTGGTTTGGACAGGAAATATAGCGCATTCCAAGGGGTATACAGAGACGCCGGGCTTTTCATGGGAGAGACGGCGGGCAGGCAGAGGGCCAAAGCCCCAGTCTCGCCAGAAATGCCTCCTAAATTGTGCTCAGCAGTTAAGTTGCTTGCGAAATCCTGACCCGAAATGATGTGTGACGGGTTGCTTGATGAACTGGTTGTTCACGGTTTCGCGTCTAGAGTTTTCGTGGATGGAGAATGCGATTGCGCCTCATCCACGAGCGCAGTTGATGTCCGCATTGGGATGGATGAATAACAGGACCATGGCGAATACCGAGTATAGATTTGCGAAACGCACTGCGGTCGCGCTGGTTGCCGGCCTTTTGGCCGCCCCCGCCGCCTTGGCGTTCGATATCAATTCAGGCGTCAGCAAGGAATCGGGCCCGTTCGACCTCTTCAAGTTCGGCTTCAAGGCCTACAAGGCTGGGCAGAAGAAGGATGCGATCGAGGCCTATCGCTATGCCGCAGAAAAGGGTCACACGGGCTCGCGTTGGGCCTTGGCCAACATGTATGCCGACGGCGACGGCGTGGTGAAGAACGATTTTGAGGCCTTCAAGATCTATTCGGAGATCGCAAATCAGGGTATCGAACCTGGATCCTCCGATACCGGATTTTTCGTCAATGCTCTTTTGTCGCTTGCCGGCTACTACCGCGTTGGCATTCCCGGCACTCAGGTGTCCGCGGATCTGACACAGGCCCGTCAGCTTTATTTTCAGGTCGCCTCGACTTTTGGTGTCGCCGAAGCCCAGTTCCAGTTGGCACGCATGCTGCTGGCAGGTGAGGGCGGCAAAGCCAATCCGAAACAAGCCAAGAAGTGGCTCAACCTGGCGCGCAAGAGCGGCCACGCGGGCGCCATGTCGGTTTTCGGAAACGTCCTTTTCCAGGAAGGCCAGACCGCACAGGGCTTGGCATTCATGACCGCAGCGCTTGACCGGTGTCGCCCTTCAGACTGCCAATGGATGCAGGATCTTCAGGAACAGGCCTTTTCCATCGCGACGGAAGATGATCGCCGTGTTGCCGTGGCCCTTGCACCACAGCTTGGACGTCCGCAGTAAAATCATCGGTTTTGGTCTGAGCGGGTGCGTAAAGCACCTCGTCAGGTCATTGCCGAGGGCCAGTTCAGATAGACGTTTTGATCGCCGACACGTCCGAAGTATGCGTTTCCACCATTCGCAACATCAATATAGGCGCCTGTCTCCGTCTGCTCAAAAGTCGCGTCACTGCCGCGCTTGAGATGCGTTCTCAAGAATGAAGTCCAGCTTTCACGTGAGAATGTGTCTCCGGGTTTGCGGCGAGTCAGCCGTTCTTCCGGGTCGGACACATCCCACGCAGTGATGGTCACGCCGATTTCGGCATCGGTGACCGTCAAGGATCCGTCCGCCAATGCCTCCAGCATATCGGCACCGAGATTGCCGGATCCCTGATCGGTCTCTGCCATGTCTTGCAGCTTGGTCTTCAGGCCCGCCATGAAGGATGCCGTCCGGATGTCGGATGACACCGTTTCCTCTTTCTTCGCCGCTTCGCGAAGGCTGGTATCGTAAAGCGTCGCGGCCTCGCTCAGGCTGTTGATCAGACTGCGGCTGTAATAGGTTGCCCGATCATTCAGCCCGCCATTATAGGCGGCAGCAGCAGCATCGCCTGCCTGTTGATCACCTGTTTCGCGGATGTTCCTCATCATTACGCTGGAAGCCGTTGTCTGGACGGTCGATATCGCGTTCATGCTTCAAATACCCTCTTTCCAAAACAATTCGGACCGACGGATTGGCTTGAAAAAAGCGCCTTTCGTCGGCGGGAGCGACGAGTCTCCGCGCGTTTGAAGGCTAGGAAGCGATCATTGCCTGGAACTTGCGGCGTTCACGCACATGCATGCGTTCGGCCCCCGTCAGATTTCCAGAAGCAGGTCAGCAAGACAGATATATGGGAAGCGGTCGGTCAGGCCGCGAAATCGAACCAGCCGCAGACGGGCACGTGGTCGGATGGCTTTTCCCAGCTGCGCACGTGTTTTTCGATCTCGGTCGCCGTCAGTCTGTCTGCTGCTTCCGGTGACAGCATCAGGTGATCGATGCGGATTCCGTTGTTCTTTGGCCAGGCACCGGCCTGATAGTCCCAGAAGCTGTAAAGCTTGCTCTCGTCATCGGTTGCCCGAACCGCATCTGTGAGACCAAGATTTTCAAGTCGGCGAAATGCATTGCGGGTCTTTGGCAGGAACAGCGCATCGCCTTCCCAGACCTTCGGATCAAAGCAATCGAAGGGTTCTGGAATGACATTGTAGTCACCCGCCAGAATGAAAGGTTCTTCAAGCGCAAGGCGGCTTTCGGCAAAGCTCTGCAGCCTGGCCATCCAGGCAAGCTTGTAGGGATATTTGACCGGATCGTCGGGCGGGTTGCCATTGGGCAGGTAAAGCGAGCAGACGCGCAAGACCCCGCCTTGGACTGAAAATACGCCTTCGATAAAACGGGCCTGCTCATCGCTGTCATCGCCTGGAAGACCGCGATTGACCTCATCAGGTTTCATCTTCGACAGCAGAGCGACGCCATTGAAGCCCTTCTGGCCGTGGGTCTCCACATGATAGCCGAGTGCTTCGATCTCCATGCGCGGAAATCCCTCGTCCTGGGATTTGATCTCTTGCAGGCAGGCGATGTCGGGAGCCGATTGTTCCAGCCACTGGCACAGATTGCCAATGCGCGCCTTGACGCCGTTGATGTTCCAGGTGGCGATTTTCATACGGGATCCTTTCGGCTGGCCCTCAAGCAAAGTCCGATCCAGCCGTGCCAACTATTAGAGGAGCCGTGGCCGCGAGGAAACCCGTTTTGTGCCGAGCCCCAACGATAAAGCTGCCGGGTCGCATCTGGAATTCCGGCGGCTGTTCCAATTTGCGATTGCATCGCACAACGGTTGTGGCTCTATTGAAGATCTGCGTGCGTTTGGGGAGGCCTTCGCAGGATAAAAGAGCAAAAGGGGACAATACAATGACAGACGCAATTGAGCCGAAAAGACCCGGACTTATTTATAACTTGAATGATACTCCGCCGCCCGGCCCAGCATTTCTGGCCGCGTTCCAGCACATTCTTGCCAGCATCGTTGGCATCGTCACGCCGACACTCGTGATCGGCGGCGTTCTGGGGCTAGGCGAGCACGTGCCCTACCTCATCGCCATGTCGATGTTCGTGTCGGGTGTTGCAACCTTTATCCAGTGCCGTCGCATCGGACCGGTGGGCTCCGGTCTGCTCAGCCTGCAGGGAACCAGCTTTGCCTTTTTGGGCGCTGTTCTTGCCGCAGGTTTCGGCGTCAAGGCGCAAGGGGGAACGCCCGAAGACATCCTGGCGATGATCTTCGGTCTTTGCCTGGTCGGTTGCCTGGTTGAAGTGATCCTCAGCCAGTTCATCGACAAGATGGATCGCATCATCACCCCGACCGTGACCGGCATCGTCATCACCGTGATTGGCCTCAGCCTTGTGAAGGTCGGTTTTACCGATTTTGCCGGGGGTGTCGGAGCAGGGGAAAGCTTTGGCGCACCCGTCAATCTCATGCTGGGTCTGATCGTCGTCGCCGTGATTGTCTTTTTCACCTTCCAGAAAAATCCGATGCTGCGGATTTCGGCCATCATGCTCGGACTGATCGCCGGCCTGATCGTCGCTGCAGTTTTGGGTAAGGTGAATTTCTCGATCCTCGGCACCCAGCCGATCTTCGCGCTGCCGATGCCGTTCAAATACGGATTCTCCTTCGACATCACGCTCTTCATTCCGATCGCCTTCGTCTATCTGATCACCGCCATCGAGACGACGGGCGACCTGACGGCGAATTCGGTGATCTCAGGCGAGCCGGTCGAGGGCGAGGTCTACATGCAGCGGATCAAGGGCGGTGTGCTGGCAGACGGCATCAATTCCGGCCTGGCCGCAATCTTCAACACCTTTCCCAACACCACCTTCAGCCAGAACAACGGCGTGATCCAGATGACCGGTGTGGCAAGCCGCCATGTCGGGCTCTATATCGCCGGAATTCTGGTTGTATTGGGCTTTTTCCCGATCATCGGCGGTGTTTTCATGCTCATCCCGAAGGCCGTTCTGGGGGGCGCGACACTGGTCTTGTTCGGGTCCATCGCCGTGGCCGGTATCCGCATTCTGGCCTCGCAGGAGATCGACCATCGCAAGATCTACATCATGGCAATCTCGTTTGGCCTGGGCCTCGGCGTAACGCTCGTGCCCGACGCCATGAAGCAGATGCCGGATCTGATCCAGAAGGTCTTTGCCACCCCGATCACGTTGAGTGGCCTCTCGGCGATCATCCTGTCGCTCATCATTCCGGAAAAGGCCGGTGCGGTAACGACGGAACCTGCCTGAACACAAAAAAAGCGGCGGGCCTTTGACCCGCCGCCTCAAGATGGAAAAGTTGCCGCGCCCTAAATGGCAAAGCTTGTGCCACAGCCGCAGCTTGCGACAGCATTCGGATTGTTGATCTGGAAAGACTGACCCAGAAGATTGTCGACGAAATCGATCTCGGAGCCGGCCATATAGACCAGCGAGACTGGATCGATCAGAACGGTGGCGCCGCTTTTTTCGAGAACGATGTCGTCGTCTTCGGCCGCATCGGCCAGATCAAATTTGTAGGAAAAGCCCGAGCAGCCGCCACCTTCGACAGACACGCGCAGCGCCTGCTTGCCTGATTCGCCCGCGATCACAGCCGCGATACGCTTCGCAGCGGCCTCGGAAAGGGTCACATTCGGTTCGCTCATCATGCCTCCGGCCTATGGCTTGATCGCGAAATCTCCTGGGTTTTCCACGCCATCAGGCAAACGACAGGAGCGCGTGGCAGAAGTCTGCCTTGGGCTCAGGGTTCGAATTGATGCGTCGAGCAAGGAAACTTCGCCGATGCTGTTCTAAAACAATCATCCAGTAGGTATGTAGACGAAGCGGCAACGTCAATGGGCAGAGAAGAGCAGTAGTAGCAATGACGATCGACAGCAGTGCATTGGGTTTCGGCAGCGGCCAGCGTGCAATCTATGCCGCCGATCCGTGGAATTCACGTGGAAGGCTCTTTGACGAGACCTCCAGTCCCACCCGTTCGGATTTCCAGCGCGACCGCGACCGTATCGTCCACACCACCGCCTTCCGGCGGCTGAAGCACAAGACACAGGTGTTTATCGGCCCGGATGGCGATCACTATCGCACGCGGCTCACCCACACGATCGAGGTTGCGCAGATTGCCCGCGCGCTTGCCCGTGCCTTGAAGCTCGATGAGGATCTGGCCGAAGGCGTGGCCCTCGTGCACGATTTTGGCCACACCCCTTTTGGTCACACCGGCGAGGACGCTCTCGACGAAATGCTCAAACCCTATGGTGGCTTCGATCACAATGCCCAGTCATTGCGCATCGTCACCAAGCTTGAGCGCCGCTATGCCGATTTCGACGGCCTGAACCTGACCTGGGAAGCGCTGGAAGGACTGGTCAAGCACAATGGTCCTTTGATGACGAAGGACGGAGAGGGGATCAAAGGTCCTGTACCGCTGCCGATCCGCGACTACAGCCTGATCCATGACCTTCATCTGTCGAGCCATGCCAGCCTTGAGGCCCAGGTTGCTGCAATCTCCGACGATATCGCCTATAATACCCATGACATTGATGATGGCCTGCGCTCCGGGTTCCTGACCTACGAGATGCTGGAAGATGTCCCTTTCCTGGCCGGTCTGATGAAGGAAGTCCGCGATAAATATCCGCATCTGGATGATGATCGCTTTACCAATGAGATGATGCGACGTCAGATTACCCGCATGGTGGAAGACGTGATCGGCGTGACGCAGTCGCGTTTGAAACAGGTGGCTCCTCAGAGCGCGGACGACGTGCGCAATGCCGGGATCACCCTGTCGACCTTTTCCGAGACGATGGCCGAGACGGACAAGCAGATCAAGAAACTGCTGTTCGCCCGCATCTACCGGCATCCGGATATCATGCGAATTCGTGAGGGGGCGGCGCAGATCGTCACCGATCTCTTTAAAGCCTATATGGAAGACCCGACCCGCATGCGCAGCCACTTCTGGGTGAACCACATCAGTGGCCTCAACGAGGGTCAGCGCGCCCGCCATGTCGGCGACTATCTGGCCGGGATGACCGACACCTATGCAGTTCGCGCCCACAGCGAGCTGTTTGACCGGACTCCGGAATTGCGATAGAGCCGCCTCCCGAACGAACACCTTTGCAGGCCGCACCCGGTCTTGCGCCCAGGACGGATGACATGAATCTTTTTGCCGATTTTGAAGCCAGACTTAAGAATGCTTTGGAAGATATTGATCTGATAAAGGAAAAGCGATCTGAGGTTGATTTCGGCCGCGTGATTGTCGAGCCGCCGCGCGATCCAAGCCACGGCGATGCAGCGACCAATGCTGCCATGGTGCTTGCCAAGCCGCTTGGCACCAATCCGCGTGCGCTGGCCGACATCATTGCACAAAAGCTCAAAGAGGATGCCGACATTGCCGACGTCAATGTGGCCGGTCCCGGATTCATCAATCTGAGACTGTCAGAGGATTACTGGCGCCGCCTGCTTGTCCAGATGGTCGAGGAGGGTACAGATTATGGTCGCTCCGCTGTGGGCAAGGGCCTGAAGGTCAATGTCGAATATGTCTCGGCCAATCCGACCGGTCCCATGCATGTCGGCCATTGCCGTGGCGCCGTCGTTGGCGATGCGCTGGCCAATCTGCTGGGCTTTGCCGGTTATGAGGTCACAAAGGAATACTACATCAACGATGCCGGCTCGCAGATCGACGTGCTGGCGCGCTCGGTCTTCCTGCGTTACCGCGAAGCGCTTGGCGAGGATGTCGGCGAGATCCCTGCAGGTCTCTATCCGGGCGATTATCTCGTGCCCGTCGGGCAGGCGCTGGCCGCTGAATTTGCAACCAGGCTGCTGACGATGCCGGAAGACGATTGGATGCCGATCGTCAAGGACAAGGCCATTGATGCCATGATGGTGATGATCCGTGAGGATCTCGCAGCACTCAACGTGCATCACGACGTCTTCTTCTCCGAACGCACCCTGCATGCGGGCAATGGCGGGCGCATCCTGTCGGCCATCAACGACCTGACCTTCAAGGGCCATGTCTACAAAGGCAAGCTGCCGCCACCGAAGGGACAGCTACCCGAAGACTGGGAAGACCGCGAGCAGACGCTGTTCCGGTCGACTGAAGTGGGCGACGATATCGACCGTCCGCTGATGAAGTCCGACGGCGCCTTCACCTATTTCGCCGCCGATCTTGCCTACTTCAAGGACAAGTTCGATCGTGGCTATGACGAAATGATCTATGTGCTCGGCGCCGACCATGGCGGTTACGTCAAGCGCCTGGAAGCGCTTGCGCGTGCCGTGTCCGAGGGCAAGTCCAAGCTCACCGTATTGCTGTGCCAGTTGGTCAAGCTCTACCGCAACGGCGAGCCGGTGAAAATGTCCAAGCGTTCCGGCGATTTCGTCACGCTGCGTGAGGTGGTGGATGAAGTCGGTCGCGATTCTGTCCGCTTCATGATGCTCTACCGGAAGAATTCCGAGCCATTGGACTTCGATTTCGCGAAAGTGACAGAACAGTCCAAGGATAACCCGGTCTTTTACGTGCAGTATGCCCATGCGCGTTGCATGTCTGTGCTGCGCCAGGGCAAGGAAGCATTTCCGGAACTGGAAGCCTCCAGCGCCGATCTGGCGAAGGCTGTCAGCGATATGACGCTTGATCCGGCGGAGATTCAGCTTGTGGCAAAGCTTGCGGAATATCCCCGTGTTATCGAGGCTGCAGCCCAGTCACAGGAGCCGCATCGTCTTGCATTTTATCTCTATGATCTGGCAAGTTCCTTCCATGGTCATTGGAATAAAGGTAAAGATCACCCGGAATTACGCTTTATTAACGATAAAAACCGACAATTGAGTGTTGCCAGACTTGGGTTGGTGCATGCCGTCGCTTCGGTTTTGAAGTCGGGCCTGTCAGTTACAGGCACTGACGCGCCGGAAGAAATGCGATAGTATTGACACCATTTCCCCATATTGCGCTGGCAAATGTATTTGTCGCGTAGAAGAGTGGAATGGGTATGGTTCAGAAACAGGCGGCTCTCCGAGACGGAACTGGGGACGATTTCTTCGCTGAGGACGATCCTCTCGCAGAACTCGCCCGGATCGTCGGATTCGAAACGCCCCATTCGCCAAAGCCGGTTGAAACGGAACGGCATGAGCCGGCATTCGACCTGGAAGACGAGCTTCTGCGCGAATTTGAAACCTATGATGCGCCAACTCCGGCGCCGCAGTTCGTTTCTGAATATGCGCCTGTCCGGGCGCAGCCTGAAGCGTTGTCACTCCCTTCCGTGGAAGAGCAGGTGTTCGAGACACCGGAGCAACAGCAACCCGCTGAAGATGTCGCAGATGCCTATTACCCCGAGTCGATAGAGCTTCCGCAATCTTATGAGGCACAGGCTTTCGCGCCTGAGCCGGCATATATTGAAGAGGATAGCAACGCCCGAGAGCAGAGCGCGTTCGGCCAGACCGATCTCGCCGATGAGCTTGAACTGGCAATCGCCGACTTCCCGCAATTTGCCGAACAGGCAGAGATGCAGTCGTCGCCTGAACCTGTTTATGCCGAACCGAGCTATTCTGAACCGAGTTTTGTTGAGCCCATCTCCTCGGAGCCGGCACATGTCGAGCCGGGCTATGATGCAGACGAACTGTATGAGCCGGCTTTTGCCGAGCCGGTGGACGAACTGCAGACAGCGCCTGAACAGGTTCAGACCCCTGAACAGCCTATCTATGAAGAGCCAGTCGCTTTCGATCCAGAGCCTGAAATCGTCAGCGAGGAAATGTACGATGCTCCGGCACGCACGGAGACGCGCGTCAGACTGCCTTTGACCAATTTTACGCCCAGCCGCGCCAATCTTCGCCGCGAGCCTGATGTTGAGCCGGTGCCAGCACCCGCGCCCGAACCGGAATTTGTGTCGGCTTCCGAGCCAGAGCCTGTCCTGTCGGATGAAGATTTTTTTGCGGAAGAAGAGCTGTTTGCCGATCAGGCAAGCGCGGTGGAGACGCCATTCGACTGGACCGCACCCGCTGCCGCCTATGAGGCGCCGACCGTAGAACCGGCCATTCACTCGACCCAGGTCCCGGCGTTTTCACAAGAGCCAGCTGGAGAAGCAGGTCAGGGGGGCGAGAGGCACGAGCCGGAAGTCGACTTTGCCGAACTGGAAGCCGAGTTGGAGGTGGCGCCGGCGATTGCCGCCCCATCCACGCCGGCACCGCTCGTCGCGCCTGCTGCTGAAGCCAAACCAGCACTTGCTGCCGAGGACGAGTTCGATCCTTTTGCAGACACGGAATTCGAACTGGCGCTTGACGATATCGAGCTCGACCTGTCTGACCTCGATCCTGAACCCGTAGCCAAAGTACAGGACCCGCAGCCTGTGCAGAGCACGCAGCCGGCACCCGTCATGGCCCATGTGGCCCGGCAGCCGGACGTCGCGCCAACAGCCGTGGCTCCACGATCAGTCATGCAACCTGCCGCTCCTGCGCCGCAACCCGCAGCGGACACCAGCGCCGCGATGCCATTCGACCTGTCGCAAATTGCCGAGCAGGATGAGCCGCTGACAACGATGGCGACCCTCGATGTGCCGGATCTCCCGACCCAGGAGGCACCTGCGGAACCGAACTACAAACCCGACTATGGCATCGATGTTGACGCCGAGCTTGAAACCATGTTCGCCGCGGAAGCAGCTGCTGAGACGCCACAACCAGCGTCGACGAGTCTGCCGAGCCGCTCCGCAGCGGCTGCCGCAGCCACGTCTGCGCCCGCGCAACCGGATTTTCAGGAATTCGAGCGCGCTCTGCGCCAGGACCTCGCCCAGTCTTCGCAGGGTGAAGCCCAGGGTGAATCACAGCGTCCACGCAAGATCGCCCTTCAGCAGGCCATCGAAGCGGTGCCGGCAGAAGGCTCGAGCCGCCGTTGGCTCTTGGCTGCTTCGGTCGCTTTCATCGCGATTATCGGCGCTGGCGGTCTTTATGCCTGGATGGGGGGATCACCCATAGGTCTCATCGAAACGGGTGAGCCCGTGGTCATTCTTGCGGACAAGGATCCGGTCAAGGTTGTGCCTGAAAACCGCGGCGGTGCGTCTGTCCCCAATCAGGACAAGGCCGTTTATGATCGCGTTGAAGGTGCAGCCGTTGCGCCCAAACAGGAAAGCCTGATCTCTTCAAGCGAAGAGCCGGTGGACGTCGTTCAGCGCACGCTTCTGCCGCAGAGCGCCCCGGACGATGGCGCCGATGCCGATGTGGATGCTGCTCAATCAACGCCTGTTGGGGAAACGGAAGATCCGCGCCTTTTGCCAAACGGCGGTCGCGAAAGCGCGTCAGAGGCAGATGATGCCGTGACGATCACGCCGCGCAAGGTGCGCACCATGATTGTTCGTCCGGATGGAACGCTGGTCGCTCAGGATGTGCTTGAAGAGCCTGCCCCACAAGCACCGGCATCCGAAGCCGCTCCAACGCTTGCGGAATCTCCGGTTGAAAGCGCGGCCGAGGCTCTGGCCGCGTCAACCGAAACGGCAACGACGAGTGCCGACACGGACGCCGCGGCGTCTGCGCCCCTCGAAACTGCTGCGACTTCGGAACCGGAAGCCGTCGCTGAAGAGCCGGTGGCGCCTGCGCCAAGCAATACACCCATTCCGCGGGCGCGCCCGTCTGAGCAGCCCGCCAACGTGGTGGCAACAGTGACGGAGCAGGGCAATGTCACCCAGACGCCTGCACCGGCCGCACAGCCTGCAGCCACAGCGCCTGCTGCCTCTGCGGCACCTGCGCCGGTCGAGACAGCATCGGCCTTGCCTCCTGGTACCTATGTTGTTCAGGTTGCATCACTGCCGTCTGAAGCGGAAGCGCAGAAGTCCTATCGCAATCTCTCTGCCCGCTATTCCAGCATCATTGGCGGCAGGGGTGTCGATATCAAACGCGCCGATATCTCTGGCAAGGGCACCTATTATCGTGTCCGCATTCCAGCCGGGACACGGGAACAGGCGATTTCCATGTGCGAGAGCCTGAAGGCCGCCGGCGGTAGCTGCCTCGTCGCCCGCTAAAGAGTAACCGACAGCAAAACAGGCAGGCGGCGAGATCGACGGGATCTCGCCGCTTTTTTTCTGTTGACTAACCTGCGACTCACTTCGGCTTTGGCCAGAAGCTCCGTATGGTCAGGCCATGAGCGAATCAAAAGCAATGATCCTGGGCGTCAGCGGGCTTCAACTGACAGCAGAAGAAAAAGCCTTGTTTGCCGGTGAGCGTCCCTGGGGCTTCATCGTCTTTGCACGAAACCTGTCCGAGCGCGAACAGATCTGTGATCTGGTTGCCTCTATGCGTGATGCCGTTGGCCGCCCGGATGCACCGGTTCTGATCGACCAGGAGGGTGGTCGCGTCCAGCGTATCCGCGAACCCCTCTTGCCGCGTTATCCGTCTGCAGCCGTGCTTGGCGAGATCTACAAGCGCAATGCCGGGCAGGGGCTGCGCGCTGCCTGGCTGATGTCGCGCCTGCATGCCTTCGATATGAAGAGCTTCGGCATCAATGTCGATTGTCTTCCGGTGCTCGACGTGCCGGTGGAAGGCGCAAGCAATGTCATCGGCAATCGCGCCTATGGCTTCGATCCGGATACGGTCAGCGCCATGGGCCGGGCCGCAGCAGATGGATTGACGGCGGGCGGTGTGCTTCCGGTCATGAAACATATTCCCGGTCACGGACGGGGTATGGCCGACAGCCATCACGAATTGCCTGTTGTGTCGACGTCGCTTGGTGAACTGGAAGCGCATGACTTCCCGCCATTCCGCGATATGGCCGATTCGTTGATGGCGATGAGTGCCCATGTGGTCTATTCGGCGATCGATCCGGATCGACCGGCCACGATCTCGCGCAAGGTGATCGACGAGGTCATTCGCGGTTCGATCGGCTTCAATGGCTTGCTGATCTCTGACGATGCCTCGATGAACGCTCTGAAGGGCACATTGGGCGAGCGTGCCCGGGCGATCGCCACCAATGGCTGCGACATCACCTTGCATTGCAACGGTGTTATGGATGAAATGAGGGCAGTCGTTGCAGAAGTGGGGCCACTTGCGGGTGAAGCGTTACGCCGCACGAAGGCCGTAGAGGCAGCGTTTGGCCAGGATGACGGTGCCGAAGAGTCTGTCATCCGCGCGGAGTTCGACGGAATGGGAGCCTATAGCTGATGTCGACTACGTCGGGTTCCACGGATGCGCAGGGCGTGAAACCTGCCAATGGGAGCGCACGCAAGCCGGCGCCCATGGAGCAGCTGTGGAGCGACGTGAACGCCGATCGCGGGGTAACCGAGCCGGCGCTGGTGATCGACGTTGCGGGCTTTGAAGGCCCGCTCGACCTTCTGCTGCATCTGGCCCGTGGCCAGAAGGTGGACCTGTCGCGTATGTCCGTTCTGGCGCTCGCCGAGCAGTATCTCCTTTTCATCGACAGCGCGCGCCGCATTCGGCTGGAGCTTGCGGCTGACTATCTGGTGATGGCGGCATGGCTTGCATATCTGAAGTCACGCCTGCTGATCCCGCAACAATCGAAAGATGATGGCCCCTCCGGCGAGGAGATGGCAGCGGTTCTGGCGTTCCGGTTGAAACGGCTTGAGGCCATGCGCGAGTCGGCTACGCGCCTCATCAACCGCAATCGACTGGGCCGGGACGTGTTTGCGCGCGGCGCACCGGAACACATGCCGGATCGCGTGGAATCTGCCTTTGATGCTTCGCTCTACGATCTGCTGACAGCCTATGCGTCGCTGCGCCAGCGCCAGTCGACCACCCAGGTGACGATTGCAAGGCGCACCGTCTGGTCCTTGTCGGATGCCCGTGCAATCCTGTCGCGCATGGTCGGTGAGATCAAGGACTGGACAGCGCTCGACCAGTTTCTCCTGCGCTATCTGACAAAACCCGAAGAGCGTGTTACGGCGATTGCCAGCGCCTTTGCCGCGTCTCTGGAATTGGTCCGCGAAGGCAAGATGGAGATCCGCCAGGAGGGCGCATTCGAACCGATCTACATGCGTGCAGGCGCTCATGCAGTGCCCGCCATCATGGAATAGGAATTCAGCCGGTGATCGAGGACGAGGACATTCACGACATCGTGGTCGAGGACGAGCAGGTGTCTGAGGCTCCTCCGATAGACCCGGCCGCCATGCGCGAGGCCGTCCGTGTGGCCGAGGCACTGGTGTTTGCCTCAGCCGAACCCGTGAGCGAGGGCTTCATTGCCGAGCGGCTGCCAGAGGGTGTCGACATTAGCTCCTTGATGCAGAGCCTGAAGGAAGACTACGCACCGCGCGGCGTCAACCTTGTTCAGGTTGGAGATCATTGGGCTTTCCGCACCGCAGCCGACCTATCCTTTGCCATCCGCAAGGATGAAACCGAGGTCCGCAAACTGTCGCGCGCGGCCTTGGAGGTGTTGGCGATCATCGCCTATCACCAGCCGGTCACCCGTGCGGAAATCGAAGAGGTCCGTGGTGTCCAGACGTCCAAGGGCACGCTTGATGTGCTGATGGAGGCGGGCTGGGTCCGTTTCCGTGGCAGGCGGCGGACACCCGGTCGCCCTGTCACCATCGGTACCACTCGCGATTTTCTCGATCATTTCGGTCTGGAAGAACTGCGCGACCTGCCTGGCATGGAAGAATTGAAGGCGGCCGGAATGCTGTCAGGGCGCATCCCGCAGAACTTCAACATACCGCTGCCCTCCATGGATGATGAACTGACGGAAGATGAAGATCCGATCAGCCAGCTGGAACTTGAAGAGCTCGGCCTCTTGACTCCCGGAGGTGAACCGGACGAATAGGATCATGTTTGTGTAAAGGGCATTGGTCAAATGACCGAACCTTTCTGGAGTGATCCGAAGTTCTGGGTAGATGATGGCTGTGCAGAGTGGAACCAAGCCGGAAACGGCGATGAGCGCACGGCGGACTGCAGGTGTAACCTTTGCGGCGCGTCTTTCCTTTGAAGATATTCATCACAGCTATTTCGGCAAGGAAACCATTCGCGGTGTGTCGCTGACGGCGGAGCCGGGCGAGGTGCTTTGCTTGCTCGGACCGTCGGGCTCTGGCAAAACCACGCTGTTGCGCATTGCTGCTGGCATTGAGGCGCAGACATCCGGACGTCTGACGATCAATGATCGGGAAGTGGCCGGCCCATCCGTCTTCCTGCCGCCAGAAAAGCGCGGCATCGGGCTGATGTTTCAGGACTTCGCGCTGTTTCCGCATATGTCGATACTCGACAATGTCCGCTTCGGCCTGACGGCCATGCCGCGCAAGGATGCGATCAACGAGGCCATGGCATCGCTGGAGCGCGTCGGTCTTGCCCATTACGCACAGAAATATCCACACTCTCTGTCGGGTGGCGAACAACAGCGCGTGGCCCTTGCTCGCGCGCTCGCGCCCCGTCCGGGCGTGCTGTTGATGGACGAGCCCTTTTCCGGTCTCGATTCAAGGCTGAAGGATACAATCCGCGCCGACACGCTCGATGTATTGCGTGAGACACGGGCGACTGCAATCGTTGTGACCCATGACGCGGAAGAGGCGATGCGGATGGCAGACCGTATCGCACTCCTGCGGGATGGCCAGTTGGTGCAGGTCGGCACATCGGATGATCTTTATCGCCGGCCGCGCGATCTATTCGCTGCCGCCTTCTTCTCCGAGATCAACGAGTTTTCCGGCGTGGTTGAAAATGGTTCGGTGGTCACACCTCTCGGCATATTGCCGGCCCCGGACATATCCAGTGGGCGCAATGTGTCGATTGCCGTCAGGCTGTCGGATGTCAAAGTGTCGCAGGAGGGCGGGGCAATCCCGGCACGCATTCTGTCCAGACGTTTTCTGGGCGTCGTCGAACTGCTCAATATTGCCATTCCAGGTGGCGAGAAGCCGCTACGCGCACGCATCCGTGCCGATCAATTGCCGCCCGGTTTGCGCGATATCACTGTCAACATAAACCAAAGCGATATTTTGGTGTTTGAAAAACCATAATAAACCCCTTACATCGGGGTGAAACAAAAAATTAGGAGCTGGAGTAAATGGGTTCTTTTAGTATGTGGCATTGGCTGATCGTTCTCGCGATCGTGCTGTTGTTGTTCGGTCGTGGCAAGATCCCGGAACTGATGGGCGATGTCGCCAAGGGCATCAAGAGCTTCAAGAAGGGCATGTCCGATGAGGATACCCCGGAAGAGCCAGCCAAGACTGTCGACCACAAGGCCGACGAGACCAAGTAACGCAAATCTCGCTTGCGCGAGTTCCGGCGGCGGCATTATGGCCGCTGCCTCAGGAGCATGACTAGATGCTTGACATAGGCTGGACCGAACTTTTCGTCGTCGCGGTGATCCTCATCGTCGTGGTCGGGCCGAAAGACCTGCCGCCGATGCTGAGAGCATTCGGCAAGATGACATCACGTCTGCGCAAGACTGCTGGGGAATTTCGCCACCAGTTCGATGAAGCCCTGCGTGAGTCTGAACTCGATGACGTGCGCAAGACCATAAGCGATGTGCGTAGCCTCAATCCGGCCAATGCGATGCGGGACGCGGTTAATCCGTTGCGCAAGATGGGCGAGGAGATCAAGGCGGATCTGAAGAAGGCGGCGACGCCTGATTCGGCCAAGTCATCGGCTGCGGTCGATGAAAAGAAGTCGACCCCGATGCCGGAAATGTCGTCGCCCTTGCCTCCGATCGATACTGGCATGTTCAAGGATGCGGCACCGGCAACGCTACCGGATCCAATTCCCGGCAAGGCCGACGTTCCACCGGACACGAAGGCAAAGAAAACAGCCTCGTCGCCAAAATCTGCAAAGACGACAAAGGCGGCGTCAAAGCCGGCTTCAGCAGATAAAGTTGCAAGTTCATCCGCGAAAGCAAAACCTGCAGCACCGGCACGGAAGACGGCCGTGAAATCTGCGCCTGCGGCAAAGGGCGTTGACGCAAAGCCGTCCAGCGCAGCTGTTGCAAAGAAACCCGCGAAAAAGCCAGCTGCACCAAAGACCGCAGCCTCTGAACAGAAAGTGGCAGCGAAACCCGCCGCTTCGACCCGTAAGCCGGCATCTCGTGCCAAGAAGGATTCCGCATGAGCGGCGATACTGACGACCAGCCCCAGCCGCTTCTCGAACATCTGATCGAACTGCGTCGCCGCCTGATGTGGTCGCTTGCGGCGTTCTTTGTGGCCTTCATTATCTGCTTCGCCTTCGCCAAGGATCTCTTCAACCTGCTGGTGGTGCCTTACAAATGGGCGGTCATCTGGGCAGGGCTCGATATCACCAAGAGCGAATTGATCTACACGGCGCCGCAGGAATTCTTCTTCACCCAGCTGAAGGTGTCGATGTTTGGCGCTCTGGTCATCGCCTTTCCCGTCATTGCGTCCCAGATCTACAAATTCGTGGCGCCAGGCCTCTACAAGAACGAACGCCAGGCATTCCTGCCGTTCCTGATCGCGTCGCCGATCCTGTTCCTGCTGGGCGGAGCACTGGTCTATTTCTTCTTCACGCCCATGGTCATGTGGTTCTTCCTGGCCATGCAGCAGGCGCCGGGCGAGGGCGAAGTGGCCATTTCGCTGATGCCGAAGGTGTCGGAATATCTCAGCCTCATCATGACGCTGGTCTTCTCCTTCGGGCTGGTTTTCCAGCTTCCGGTCATCACCACGCTTCTGGCCCGGGTCGGCATCATCGACAGCAAATGGCTGGCCGACAAGCGCAAATACGCCATCGTCGTCGCCTTTGTCGTGGCTGCTGTTTTGACGCCGCCTGACCCGGTCTCGCAGATCGGTCTGGCCCTGCCCACCATCCTGCTCTACGAGATTTCGATCTACGCGGCACGCATGGTCGAACGCCGTCGTGCGGAAGCGGCAGCCGCCGAAACTGACGACGCTGCGGTTCCGGCGGAAACAGAAGAGACGTAAGGCTTTCCATTCGTCTTCGTTTGCGTTATCCGAGGCCGTCTGGCCTCGGATGTCGTTTTGGCAACGCTCGCCAGGCTAGTCGCGTTTTGATCGACCAACGACCTGGAATGGCAGATGCTTGATATTAAATGGATCCGAGAAAATCCCGAGGCACTAGATGCAGCGCTTGCCAAGCGCAGCGCAGAGCCAATGGCTGCAAAGTTGATCGCACTCGATGAGAAGCGTCGCTCTGTGGTGCAGTCGCTCCAGGAGATGCAGTCCCGCCGCAATGCCGCCTCCAAGGAGATCGGCGCGGCCATGGGCCAGAAGAACATGGAGCTGGCCGAGAAGTTGAAGGCCGAAGTGGCCCTGATCAAGGACACCATGCCGGCGGCTGAGGAAGAGGAGCGTCAGGTCTCTGCAGAACTGACCGACGCCCTGTCGCGCATTCCCAATATCCCGCTCGATGAAGTTCCCGACGGCATGGACGAGAACGACAATGTGGTCAAACATACTGTCGGCCAGAAGCCCGGCTGGAACCATGCGCCGAAAGAGCATTATGAAATCGGCGAAGCGCTCGGCTACATGGACTTTGAACGCGCCGCCAAACTGTCCGGCTCGCGTTTCACTGTTCTGACCGGACCGCTTGCAAGGCTTGAGCGCGCACTCGGTCAGTTCATGATTGATCTCCACACCACCGAGCATGGCTATACGGAAGTGTCGTCGCCGCTGATGGTGCGGGATGAGGCAATGTTTGGCACAGGCCAGCTTCCGAAATTCGCTGAAGATCTGTTCAAGACCACCGATGGCCGTTGGCTGATCCCGACTGCGGAAGTCACGCTGACCAATCTCGTTTCGGGCGAAATTCTCGAGCAGGAAAAATTGCCCCTCAGGTTCACTGCGCTCACCCCGTCTTTCCGTTCGGAAGCAGGATCGGCCGGTCGCGACACGCGCGGCATGCTGCGCCAGCATCAGTTCTGGAAATGCGAGCTGGTCTCGATCACCGATGCCGACAGCTCGCTCGCCGAGCATGAACGCATGACCGCCTGCGCCGAAGAAGTGTTGAAGCGTCTTGGCCTTCATTTCCGCACCATGACCTTGTGTGCCGGCGATATGGGCTTTGGCGCACGCAAGACCTATGACCTGGAAGTCTGGCTTCCCGGGCAGAAGACCTATCGAGAAATTTCGTCTTGCTCGGTCTGTGGTGATTTCCAGGGTCGCCGCATGAATGCGCGCTATCGCGCCAGGGACGAGAAGGCGACGACATTCGTTCACACGCTGAATGGTTCGGGAACCGCCGTCGGTCGTTGCCTGATCGCGGTGATGGAAAACTATCTGAACGAAGATGGTTCGATCACCGTTCCGGACGCGCTGTTGCCTTATATGGGCGGCCTGACCCGTATCGAAAAGGCAGCGTGAGACCAATGCGCATTCTTCTGACCAATGACGATGGCTTTCATGCCGAAGGCCTCGCCGTTCTGGAGCGCATCGCGCGCACCTTGTCCGATGACGTCTGGGTTGTGGCCCCTGAAACGGACCAGAGCGGGCTTGCCCATTCTCTGACCCTTTCGGAGCCGCTCAGGCTGCGCAAGATGTCGGACAAGCACTTTGCCTTGCGTGGCACGCCGACCGATTGTGTCATCATGGCCATTCGCGAAGTCATGGATGGCAAGCCGGATCTGGTCCTTTCCGGTGTCAATGCCGGTGGCAATATCGCAGACGACGTCACCTATTCCGGCACGGTCGCCGGCGCAATCGAGGGCACGCTTCAGGGGGTGCGCTCGATCGCTTTCAGCCAGCTGTTCGACTATGCCAAATCCGGTCTCGATATTCCCTGGGACGTGGCCGAAACGCTGGGCCCGGATCTCTTGTCTCAGCTGATCAAGGCCGAGCTGCCGCCCGGCACATTTCTCAACGTCAATTTCCCGCGTTGCGCGCCGTCGGATGTGCAAGGCGTCGAGGTGACCCAGCAGGGCAAACTCGATTTCGGCCTCGAGGTGGAAGAACGCGCTGATGGCCGCGGTCTGCCTTACTATTGGCTGCGCTTCGGCAATCGCGGTGAGCGTTTTCCCGAGGGAACCGACGTTCAGGCGATCAAGTCTGACAAGATTTCAGTGACGCCGCTGAAGCTGGACATGACAGATTATGCAGCGCAGAATGCCGTGGCGCGGGCGCTTGGTTTCGGGGGCGGCATTTGAAGACAGGCATGATCGAGAAGGAAGGCTTCGCCGCTCTTGTTCTGCGTTTGCGCGCGGAAGGTATTGCCGATCTTGATCTCCTGACAGCCGTGGAGCAGACGCCCCGCTCCAAATTCGTGCCCTCGCAATTTTCAGAGCAGGCCTATTCCAGCCGAACGATCCCGATCGACTGCGGTGCCTACATGGAGGGCGCCGATCTGGCAGTGCGCATGCTGCATGCGCTGAATGTCAAACCGGGTCAGCGCGTTCTGGAAATCGGCAGCGGTAGCGGCTTCATGACCGCCGTTCTCGGGCGCATTGCAGAACGGGTGCTGTCCCTTGAGCGTTACCGCACGCTGATCACGGCCGCCCAACAACGCTGCGACGCCCTTGGCTTGCGCAATGTCGCCTTCCGCCAGGCCGATGGCACGATCGGGATGCCGGGCGAGGGGACATTCGACAGGATTATCGCCACTGCGGCATTCCCGAACTTCCCGCGCTTCCTCGCCGACCAGCTGGTGTCCGGCGGCGTGGTCGTGGTTCCGGTCATGGTATCGGAAGAAAACTGCATGATCATGCGGTTGACAAAGACAGGCAGCCGCTTCGAGCGGGAAGACCTGTTCCCGGCACCCTATCTGCCTTTGGAGCAGCGCATCGCGCAGGCTCTCTGAGGCGCGACCTGGGTCCGAAATCGCTTGGATACGAGCTCGATTCTCTAAAATAGTTCACTCGGATTCGACACGGTTAACCGCGCAGTAACACTAACGCGGTTTAATAATCAGCATGTCAAGTTGCGTAAAATTATGGATACGAGTCATGCGTATGAGTGTCTTGTCGAAATCTCGACTGCCTGTTGCCCGCTTCGTAGGAGCAGCGCTCCTGGCGAGTGTCGCCACCGGCTGTAGTTCGGATGCGACACGATTTAGCTCTGTGTTCAACGAGGACACATTGACGACCGCCTCCATCGGAAATCGAAACATCACGGGCCTGAACGGCGGCGTCCCGGTGCCCTCGGCTGATGTTGCCTCCTCTGGCGGCTATGCTCAGTCGAATTCGACACCGGACTATTCCAACCGTCAGCAGGCAATGTCTCAGCCTTATCCGTCGGCACCCGCCCGCTACGATGCCAGTGGTTCGGCCTCGCCGGCACGCATGGCGACACAGCCATCGACTGTGGAGCGCGCCGAACTGGCAGCGCCGTCAGCTCCTGCAGCACGTCAGACCCAGAGCCGGGAAACGGCAATGGCTCAGCCGTTCCCGTCTGCGCCGGCGTCCAAACCGAAGTCCCAGCCGATCGTTCCAGAAGATGCGATCGTGACCGGTTCCACGCCGAGCAGTTCCGCGCGCAATGCGGCACAGCCCGCCAACTTCCCGACGAAGCTGCCAGCCCCTGCGCCGCGTCGTCAGCCGGAAGACAATGTCGCTGTCCTGCCAACCTCTGCGCAGACGCGTGAAAAGCAGCAGGCCTTGGCGCAGCCGGTTCCGTCCAAATCCTCCGCAGGTGGCAATGATCGCACGGCTGGAACCTACAAGGTGCAACCCGGTGATTCGCTCGGCAAGATCGCAAGTGCCAATGGCGTGTCTGTCGATGCGCTGAAGCAGGCAAACGGCCTGACGAATTCCAATATTCGTATCGGTCAGAACTTGAAGGTCCCAGGCGCAGCGCCAGTCCAGGCTTCAGCGCCTGCACCCGAGGTCAAGACGGCATCGGTGCCAACCAAGCCGGTCAAGATCGTCAAAGCTTCGGAGCCAGCCTCTTACACGCCGCCATCACAGACGGTAAAGCAGGTCGCAGCCATCGACACCAAGGACAAGGCGCCAGAAGAAACCGGCATTGGCAAGTATCGCTGGCCGGTCACCGGTGCGGTGGTGTCGCGCTTCGGTCAGAATGCAGGCGGCAAGCGCAATGACGGCATCGACATTTCCGTACCTTCGGGCACGCCGGTCAAGGCTGCCGAAAACGGCGTGGTCATCTATGCCGGCAATGGCCTGAAGGAGCTCGGCAACACGGTGCTGGTTCGTCACAACGACGGAACTGTCACGGTCTATGGCCACGCTGACACGCTCTCCGTCAATCGCGGACAAAAAGTGCAGCGCGGTCAGCAGCTTGCTCTGTCCGGCATGAGCGGCAGCGCCGAACGTCCGCTCCTGCACTTTGAAGTGCGCAAGGATGCGACGCCTGTCGACCCAATGACTTTCCTTGACTAAGGTTTTGCGTCTCAAGGAATACAATGAGAAAAGCCCGGGAAACCGGGCTTTTTTCGTTGCGCGTTAATCCTTGTTGAGGCGAACCCGCTCGCGTCCGGCGAGGTCCTGAATATATTGCCAGGCCACGCGACCGGATCTAGCACCGCGCGTTGTCGCCCAGGTCAGCGCCTCCCGATGCATCGCATCGCGGTCGAGCGACAGCGCGAAATGCTCCGCGTAACCGTCAATCATCGACAGATAGTCGTCCTGATTGCACTGGTGGAATCCCAGCCAAAGACCGAAGCGGTCAGACAGCGACACCTTTTCCTCAACCGCCTCGGACGGGTTGATCGCCGTCGACTGTTCGTTTTCCATCATATGACGCGGTAGCAGATGACGACGATTGGAGGTGGCGTAGAACAGCACATTGTCCGGACGCCCCTCGATACCGCCATCGAGTGCCGCCTTCAGCGACTTATAGGCCGTGTCATCATGATCGAACGACAGATCATCGCAAAACAGTATGATGCGGTAGGGGGCCGCCTTCAGCACGTCCATCAATTTTGGCAGCGAGGCAATATCCTCGCGATGGACCTCGATGAGCTTCAATGTGTCGTGACCAGCCTGAAGCAGGTCTGCGTGGACGGCTTTCACCAATGAGGACTTGCCCATGCCGCGCGCGCCCCACAACAGAACGTTGTTTGCCGGATAGCCGCCGGCAAAGCGTTCGGTATTGTCGTGCAGGATGTCGCGAACATGATCCACGCCGCGAATAAGTGTCAGCGCCACCCGGTTGGGTTTCGGGACCGGTTGCAGATAAGCGCGCTCCGGCGACCACACAAAACAGTCTGCAGCAGTCCAGTCATTGGTCGCCGGGGCAGGGCCGGCCAGTCGTTCGATGGCGTCGGCAAGCCTTGTGACTTCCGCAAGTAGCACCGTGCTGGTGTCGTTCGTGTCGGACATCTTGCTTGCTCCATCGGCTGATTTCAGCGGCATATTGATGCGTCAAAGTTATTTTACCGGCGGTTAGCATGGCCTTTTGCAGCTCGAAAGGGTATGAGGCGGAAAATCGGTACGCTTTGCGGCTGTTTTTGTTGCATTCACACGGCTCGCCACTATATTCCGGCGGCCTGCAGTGGCAGGGCGATCGCAGGTTGTGATCCAGTTCGTTTTAGGGAGTTTTCGTATGTTCTTTACACCAGCATTTGCGCAAGACGCAGGCGCCGCCACCGGTTTCGGTTCGTCCGGCCTTGAGATGCTTTTCCTGTTCGCGCCTTTGATGGTGGTTTGGTATTTCTTCCTGATCCGCCCGCAGCGCCAGCAGATGAAGAAGCGCCAGGAAACACTGACGGCCATTCGTCGTGGTGATCAGGTTGTTCTGGGCGGCGGTATTTCCGGCAAGGTCACCAAGGTGATCGACGATAACGAGCTCGAAGTCGAGATCGCAGATGGCGTGCGTATCCGCGCTGTTCGTAGCTATATCGCGGAAGTGCGCGTCAAGGGCGAACCGGTCAAGGCTGACGCCGCATCCTGATTACTTCAACGGGCGCATCTAGCGCCCGCTTTGCCTGCCAATAACCCCTGAATTCGAGAGTTTCATGCTGTATTTCTCGCGCTGGAAGACGATTCTGATCTGGCTCACCGTTCTTGGGAGCATCCTCGTCGCTGCACCCAACCTGTTCAGCAACGAGGAACTGGACCGGTTCCCGTCCTTCCTGCCGACTGGCAAGATAACGCTGGGTCTCGACCTTCAGGGTGGCTCCCACATCATGCTCAAGATCGAGCGTTCCGATATCGTCAAGGAACGCCTTGAGGCAACCGTTGGGGATGTTCGCAACAATCTGCGCGAGGCGGGCATCCGCTACAGCGGGTTGTCGGGAACGGGGCAGTCGATTCAGGTTCGCATCAGCGATACCAGCCAGTTGCAGGCCGCCAAGGATGCCTTGGCTCCTCTGACGGAGCCGGTCTCTGTCGGTGGCCTGACCGGTGGCTCGGTGAATGAAGTCACGTTGACGGAAGGCGAGGGCGGTCTCCTGAAGCTGGACCTCACGGATGCCGGCATTGCCTACCGCCTGTCTTCGGCGCTCACACAGTCCATTGAAGTCGTTCGCCGTCGTGTCGACGAACTGGGTACGACCGAGCCGGTCATCCAGCGTCAGGGCGAAGACCGCATCATCGTTCAGGTTCCCGGTCTTCAGGATCCTCAACGCCTCAAGTCCCTGCTGAACCAGACCGCCAAGCTGACATTCCAGATGGTCGATCTGTCCATGCCTGTGCAGGAGGCAATCACCGGTCGTCCGCCGGCATCGTCCGAAGTCATGTATTCGACGGATGATCCCGCAGTTCCCTATCTGATCGAAAAGCGCGTCGTCGTCTCAGGTGAAAACCTCGTGGACGCCCAGGCGAGCTTCAACCAGCAGAACAACGAACCGGTCGTGACCTTCCGCTTCGACAGCCGCGGCGCGCAGCGTTTCGCCCAGGCAACGCAGCAGAATGTCGGCAAGCCTTTCGCGATCATTCTCGACGATCAGGTCATTTCAGCGCCTGTGATCCGCGAGCCTATCGTCGGTGGCTCCGGTCAGATTTCGGGTAATTTCACGGTCCAAGGGGCCAATGACCTTGCTGTGCTCTTGCGTGCCGGTGCGCTTCCGGCAACGCTGACTGTCGTCGAAGAACGTACGGTCGGTCCAAGCCTCGGTGCAGACTCGATTCGTGCGGGCATCATTGCCGGTATCATCGGTGCCGCACTCGTCGTCGTCTTCATGATCGGTTTCTACGGCTTCTTCGGTGTGATCGCTGTGATCGCTCTCGTGGCCAACGTGGTGATGATCCTCGCGGTCTTGAGTATTCTCGGATCGACGCTGACCTTGCCGGGGATCGCCGGTATCGTGCTGACCATCGGTATGGCGGTCGACTCCAACGTTCTGATCTATGAGCGCATACGCGAAGAACACCGCAATGGCAGGCCTTTGGTTCAGGCAATTGACGTTGGCTTCCAGAAAGCCTTTTCCACCATCGTGGATGCCAACCTGACGACGCTGATTGCAGCCGTTGTCCTGTTCTTCCTCGGCTCCGGCCCCGTGCGCGGCTTCTCCGTCACGCTGGCCGTCGGTATCATGACCACCGTATTTACAGCCTTTACGTTGACGCGCTGGATGTTTGCCGAATGGGTGCGACGTACCCGTCCAAAGACGATGCCGAAGGGTGTTCGCACCGGTATCTTCGATGGCACGCAGATCGCCTTCATGGGCTTCCGTCGCTATACGTTCATCATCTCGGCGGCTCTTTCGATCGCCTCGGTGATCGCCTTCACAACAGTCGGCATGAATCTCGGTATCGACTTCAAGGGCGGCTCGATGATCGAGCTCAAGTCGAAGCAGGGCAATGCCAATCTCGCCGACATCCGAAACAGCCTGAGTGATCTCAACCTTGGCGAAATCCAGGCCCAGGGCTTCGGAGACCCGCAAAGCGTCCTCGTCCGCATTCAGTCGCAGGACGGCGGCGCCAATGCGGAGCAGTCCGCAATCGCAAAGGTTCGCGGCGCGCTGGAAAGTCAATATGAGTTCCGCCGCGTCGAAGTGGTCGGACCTGTGGTGTCCGGCGAACTGACCCAGTCGGCGACGTGGGGCGTGCTGGCGTCGCTGGCGGCCATCCTCATCTACATCTGGTTCCGCTTCGAGTGGCAGTTCGCCCTGGGCGCGATCATCGCCACACTGCATGACGTGATCTTGACCATCGGTTTGTTCGTGCTGACGGGGGTCGAGTTCAACCTCACCAGTATTGCAGCGGTGCTGACCATCGTCGGTTACTCGCTCAACGATACCGTGGTTGTCTATGACCGAATGCGTGAAAACCTCAGGCGCTACAAGAAGATGCCGCTCGACGTGGTGATCGACAGTTCGATCAACCAGACATTGTCGCGTACCGTTCTGACGGCTGTCACGACAATGCTGGCATTGGCGGCGCTCTACTTCTTCGGCGGTGAAGTCATCCGTTCGTTCACCTTCGCCATGCTGTTCGGTGTTGCCGTCGGTACATTTTCGTCGATCTATATCGCCGCACCTGTCCTGATCGCCTTCAAGCTGCGCCCGGAAAGCATGCAGGAAGCAGAAGAAAACAAGAAGAATGTGCGCGCCGACGGCGCGCAGGTTTGAGGCCATGGCACAGGGAATCGTCATTCGTGATGCGCATTTCCCCGGCAGCTCCCAGATCGATGCCTATGGCGATGGCGGTTTCCGCTTCGCCGACATGTCGCATCGGGGGTCGCTGCTGATGGTGCCATCGGGCATCTATGGGTGGTCGGTCGAAGAAGGCGATCCGCTGACAATCGAGAGTTTTCAGCGGGTACTCGATGAGGCCGGAGACATCGAGTTTCTGCTCCTTGGCACAGGCAAGCAGATGCGCCCGATCCCGGCGGATCTCAAAGCCGCCTTTCGCCAGGCCGGTATCTCGTCCGATCCGATGAACACGGGCGCGGCCGTTCGCACCTATAATGTCATGTTGGCGGAACAGCGTGCCGTTGCGGCTGCGCTGATCGCCGTTTGATCGGGGCGGCACCTTGGCCGATTCGCCGATAGACACAGAAACGCTCTGCCTCGATATCCTGCGCGATATCGATCGTGATCGCTATCTCGCATGTCTCTTGTCGCCAAAGGAAAAGCGCGGCGCGCTCGCGGCGCTTTATGCCTTCAATGCAGAGCTTGCCCGCATCCGCGACCTGGTGCACGAGCCTTTGCCCGGTGAGATCCGCCTGCAATATTGGCGAGACCTTCTGAGTGGCGGTGCCCATGGCTCCACGGAAGCCAATCCGATTGCCGCCGGTCTGTTGAATACTGTCGAAACCTATCGACTGCCTATCGAGCCGTTGCGGGCCATGGTCGAGGCACGTCTGTTCGACCTCTATGATGACGCCATGGAAAGCCGGTCGATGTTTGAAGGCTATGCAGGAGAGACCGCCTCTGCTCTCATCCAGCTCGCCGCCGTCATACTCGATCCGACGCAGGCTGCCGGATGCGCGGAAATAGCAGGCCATGCCGGGATTGCCCAGTCCGTCGCCGGTCAGATGCTGCTCATGCCTAGACAGCGCGCACGTGGCCAGATCTTCATTCCGCTGGATATCCTGTCGGCGACCGGCCTTGACCGCGATGGTTTCCTGGCCGGCATCGACGGAGCAAGAATTGCCGCGTCAATTGATGCCTTCGCGGGCCTGGGCTTCGAGCATTTGCAGAAGGCACGGCGCGCCGGGCGCATTCCGGCATCCTTGATGCCGGCATTTCTGACGGCCTGCCTCGCCGAGCCCGTGTTGAAGTCCGCGCGCCGCGCAGGCATTGGCGTCTTTTCCCGAGATCTGCGACCAAGCCAGTGGCGCCGTCAGTGGCGTATGTTCAAGGCCAGCACCACACGCAGTATCTGAGTAGCTGCGCTGTTCCTCGCGCCCTGTTCGGTTTAATATAGCCATTGTACAGCTGAGAGACTCTCCTGCTGCCTGCCTTTTGGTATGCTTGTCTGGAGGGTAAAATTCGCGCAAGCCTCGCGCGGTAACAAGCGCAGGCAAGCCGGCTCCGCCGGCAGATCTGGGGGCTGAATTTGACTTACTTCACTTGGACATTGATCATTGGCTGCGTCGTCATGTTTGCCTATTGGTCGACACGCATGGCCAAGCGAGACACGGGCGATGATTTTGGCGATGCAGGTCTGGCGATTGTCGAATTCGGGCGCGCATTTCCCGCGGAAGCCATTCGCACGCTAAGGACAACGGCCGATCGAAAAGTCGTTTTCGTGCGCCTGCATGACAACAAGGCCGGTATCATGCGCAATATGGGCAACCATTATGCCTGTCGCGTGATTGAACCGGGTTCCGTGCGCGTTCAGCCGACCAGCAATCGAAACGGCTTTGCCATCGAGTTTCGCGATGCGCCTGCTTTCAATGATGAGTTTGTCTTCTCCTCTGCCGAAGAAGCGGCAGAAGTCTCGCTGTGGATGCTGGGCAACTATACGACGGCTGCCGACATCAAGCCGGTGGAAAAATCTGCCGGCTGAGCAGCGAATGCCTTCAGGTGAATGAGCGCGTCTGAGTGACAGCCGCGCTCTTTATCGCTTTCATGAGGCGGTCTGACTCAGCCATTCCTGGCAGGTCTTCAGCGCACGTTCCGCCATCAATTGCTTCTTCATGATCGTCTTGTCCTTGCCACGGAAGCGCTTGACCCCTTCCGGCTTGACGATCGAACCCGGCTCCAGCTCGGGGAACAGTCCGAAATTGACATTCATCGGCTGGAAAGACCGTTTGCCCGGCTCCTCATCGCTGACGAGATGCCCGCCGGTGATGTGGTTGAGAAGCGCGCCAAGCGCCGTTGTCACCGGTGGCAGGCTGGGCGCTTCACCTTTTCGCTCAGCCGCTGCGAATCGTCCCGCAAGAAGCCCGATCGATGCACTCTCGACATAGCCTTCGCAGCCCGTGATCTGGCCCGCAAATCTCAGGCCGGGTCGTCCCTTCAGCTGCAGCGATGTGTCGAGCAGGATCGGAGAGTTGATATAGGTGTTGCGATGCAGACCGCCGAGCCGTGCAAATTCGGCATTCTGCAAGCCGGGGATCATCTTGAGGATTTCGCTTTGTGCGCCGTAGCGCATCTTCGTCTGGAAGCCGACCATGTTGTAGAGCGTGCCCAGCGCATTGTCCTGCCGCAGCTGCACGACTGCATAGGCCTTGACGGTCGGGTTATGCGCATTGGTGAGCCCCATGGGCTTCATCGGGCCGTGACGCAACGTCTCGCGACCGCGCGCCGCCATGATCTCGATCGGCAGGCAACCGTCGAAATAGGGGGTGCCTTCCCATTCGTGAAAACCGACTGTATCGGCTTCGATCAGAGCATCGATGAAGGCATTATACTGCGCCTCATCCATTGGGCAGTTGATATAGTCCTTGCCCGTGCCGCCCGGTCCCACCTTGTCGTAGCGTGACTGATACCAGCATATATCCATGTCGATACTGTCGCGGTGAACGATCGGCGCGATGGCGTCAAAGAAGGCGAGTGCCTCCTCGCCGGTCTTGGCCCGGATCGCTTCAGCCAGATCGGGAGAGGTCAGTGGACCGGTTGCGATAATCGCCTGGTCCCAGTCTTCCGGCGGCAAGACCGGTACTTCTTCGCGCACCACCGTAATCAGCGGTTCGGCTTCGATTTCTTTTTGCACAGCCAGAGCAAAACCGTCGCGGTCTACGGCAAGCGCGCCGCCGGCCGGTACCTGATGCCTGTCAGCGCAAGCCATGATCAGCGAATTGGCAAGCCGCATCTCCGCATGAATAACGCCCACAGCGTTGGAAGTCGCATCATCCGAGCGGAAGGAGTTTGAGCAGACAAGCTCTGCCAGCGTATCTGTCTTGTGTGCATCCGTGCCGCGTACGCCACGCATTTCATGAAGAATGACCGGCACGCCCGCGCGCGCGATCTGCCATGCGGCTTCCGAGCCGGCAAGTCCGCCGCCAATGACGTGAATGGGGGAATATTCAGTGTTTTGCATGGCGGCTGCCATAACATGTCATCTCGTGCATGTCGCGGAAAAGTGTCAGTCACGTCACGACAAAGACAGGCACGATCGGCATTTTTTGCAAGCGACGGAGGGGGAGCGAGATCCAGGCGGAATGACTGGTTTCTCCTCAAACGAAAAACGGCACCTCAAGGGTGCCGTTTTGGATGTTTTCCAGGCCGGGTTCCAGCTCTGTGACCATCTGCGTTGCCTCGTCATCTTCGGCTCGCGCCATACCTTGAACAAGGATGGGCTGGGTCGCAGGCGGTGCCGCAGCGCGGTGGTCTTAGCGGTAAGAACGGCTCGCGATATTGCGAATGTCGTAGCGGGTGATACCGATATCCGACAGAGCGTGGTTGGACAGGTTGCTCAGTTCTGACATGGTGCGGCGGTAAGAGAGCCAATGCTTAGCGATACGTACAGGGTTCATGGGTGTTTCCTCGATAGACTTTTGATTTTCTGGTGGCTGGGCTGTTTCTTTGTGCTCCAGCCTTGAGCGCTGTAATACACCCCTACAAATAAATTGTGCAGTGCAATTTTTGAGCGACTGCCATGCATTTGTGCAGGCGCTTGCGCAATAAACAGGCGACTTAGGGTTGGTGGGTAAAAAATGGCCTCATGACATTCTGCTGAGGCTGCTTAACGCAAGGCACAAAAAAAGCCTCCCGGAAGGGAGGCTTTTTGATCGGCTTGCACCCGATGGGTGGGGCCGGGAAGTCCGCTGATCAGCCGCGAACGGCGTCACGGGCAACGCGGTTGATTTCGCCACGGCCAATACCGAGGTCGCGAAGTTCGCGGTCGGACATGCGGCCAAGTTCTGTGACGGTCTGACGATACTTGCGCCAATTGTTGAGCGAGCGTGCAAAGTTCATGATGTACCTCTTTTGAGTTGTGCGCATCGCCCTCGTTGCGTGCGCTTCAATCTGATGGGACTAATGTATGTTGCGCTGCGAAAAATAAAAGCGCTAATCCCGTAGATCACCCATGCGTCATCTGCATAGCGGCGCGTGTCTTGCGTGTCGTTCGCCTCAAAATTGAGCATTTCAGAGACGAAAAGATGCCGTAGTGAGCCTTGGCTTGGCTCCTGCGCTGCGGACGGAATGTGAAGGAGAGCGGGGATAAGCTTGAAACAATAACGCCCACCGGGGGAGGAGATCCGGTGGGCGTCATTTGAGGTGGTCAGCAACTGGGAGGAGGAGTGCTGCCGACCGTATCGCGATGGCCTTTGGGAGGAGGAGTGCCAACGCGAAATTCTGGGTCTGGATCAGATATTCGGTGAACATCTTCGTTCCCGACCCTTGTTGATTTTGAATGTAGCCCAGTTCGCATCACTTGTGCAGTGCAATAATTTCATGGAAGCCATGCACATTTAGCATGGCCTCTTCATACGGTTCTCTGATGCTTGTCTTTTACGCGCCGCCTTCACTAAAATGCGGTGTCTTGTGACAAGTGCCAGTGCCGGGGGGGCGGAGATGTATCGTGGTAGACTGAAACGGGATCTCGATCTCTGGGCGAGCCAGGGCATCATCCGGACTGACGCAGCTGAGGCGATGCTGGCCGAGTATGATGCGCGCAAGTCAGCCTTCAGTATTGGCACGGTGCTCACCATGCTGGCGGCGGTTTTGTTGTCGGCCTCGATCGCAATGGTCATTGCTGCCAATTGGGAAACGATACCCCGTCTTGCGCGGATCGTTGCCGTTCTGGCGATGATCTGGATCTTTCACCTGGGAGCAGCACTCGCCGTCGCCCGTGGCTTTGTCCGCCTTGCCGGCGCGCTGCTTGTGCTCGGCGCCGCCAGTTTCGGCGGTGCGATTGCGCTGGTCGGTCAATTATATCACCTGTCGGGCGATGCTGTGCAGGCAGCCTTGTTATGGTTTGCCATGACGATGCTCTCGGCCGCGCTGTTCCGCTCTATAGCCCTGACGACCATGGCCGGTGTTCTGCTCTGGTCTATTCTGGTCGCAGTGATCGACCAGAGTAATTTCAACTGGTCTGCGGGATATGCTGGCATACTGGTCCTGTCGGCCATGCTGCTCTCGGCACTGATCGCCTGGACGAAAGCAATCCATGTGCAGCATTTTGTCTATCTGCTGGTGCTGGCACTTCTCTTCTGGTGCTACGTCGCAGATGGCGGGGAGGGCACCGCCCTGACAATTGCTCTGGTGGCGCTGCTGCTTTTTCTGGCTGCCACGCTGAGAGCTTCGCCACTGTCACCTATTGCGGCCAGGATCGGACCCGCATTGCCATTCTATAGTCTCGCCGCCTGCATGTTGGGCCTTCTCTTTCTGCATGTTGATTTCGATGGAGACGGCCTGGCGAGTGTTGTTCTGGCGGTCGTGACCCTGGGCGTTGCAGTGTTGGCCTTGGTGGTGTCGGGCCGGGACAATGGCGCAGTCCGTGCGCTCGCCTATGCCTGTTTCTCTGCCGAAATTCTCTACCTCTCCTATGAAACGATCGATTCGATGCTCGAAACATCCGGCTTCTTCTTTATCTCCGGCTTCGTGGTCGCCGCGCTCGCTTTCATTGCCATAAGATTGGAGAAGCTGTTTTCGGCCCGCGCGGCGGAACGGAGAGGGGCACGACCATGAGGATGCCGCTTTCTCTCGCAAGCCCTGCACGCCGCGCATTATTGTCTGCCCTTGTGGTGGCCACTCTGATGACCGGTTTCATCGCATTCCAGATCGAAAGCCGTGCATCGATCCTGCGCAACGGCACTGAGGTGCTGTTGCGCACAGCGCCCGTCGATCCCCGCGACCTGATGCGCGGGGACTACGTGATCTTGAGCTACGACATTGGCAGGATACCGTTGGAGTTGCTGAGCGCCGACGAGGGCAAGAGCGGCTGGGGCTCCGTCTGGGTGCGCTTAAAGCCCGCCGATGATGGATACTGGCAGGCAGCGGAAGCCTCCTTCGAGCCTCTGCGTTCGAAAGAAGGCAGTGCGATCATCCGCAGTCAGGCTTTTGATCGACGCGATCCAGCCGAGGCCTACGGTGATTATCGTCTCGATTACGGCATTGAACGATTCTATGTGCCGGAAGGCGAGGGGCTGGCAATCGAAGAGGCGCGCAACGAACAACGCGTTTCTGTTGTCGTGCGCGTGTCTGCCTCCGGCGTGGCCCAGATCCGCAGCTTGATGCTGGACGGCACCGCTATCTATGACGAGCCCCTGTACTGAATACGGCTGATACCGCCGGACCTTTCGTGAAATGCCGGTTGAACCTTTTCATTTTTCCTTTGCGCACACGAAAACGGGTGATATAGAGACGCGCGCTCCGAAGGGGGCCTTGCGCATGCGGTGGCATGCGGTCTTGAGACGCGGGTATGGTGAAATTGGTAGACACGCCAGATTTAGGTTCTGGTGCCGCAAGGCGTGGGAGTTCAAGTCTCTCTACCCGCACCAAGGATGCCAGACAGCGTAGGACGATCGGTCTTCGAAAGAAGTCGATGCTGTTCGCGCCGTTTACGGCATTGGCTTCCTGGGGCAATGGGCTTTTGGCCGTATGGCTTTGGAATGTGCATCGCCACGTCCGGGAAACAGTTTCCGGCTCCGTGCTCTAAGAACAACATGGTAGTCCGGGCACGGTCGCCACGACATGAAGGTAGGAACATGCAGGTTATCGAAACGCTCGCTGAAGGGCTGAAGCGCGAAATCAAGGTCGTAATTCCGGCCAAGGACATGGAACAGCAGATGAACGAGCGTCTGGCTGATGTGAAGGACAAGGTCCGGATCAACGGCTTCCGCCCGGGCAAGGTGCCGGTTTCGCACATCAAGAAGATGTACGGCAAATCCATCATGGCTGAACTGGTCAACGAGATCGTTCGCGACAAGCCGACCTCCATCATTTCCGAGCGTGGCGAAAAGTCCGCTACCCAGCCGGAAATCGCGATGACTGAGGACGAGGCAGAAGCCAACAAGATTCTCGACGGTCAGGCCGATCTCGAATTCACGGTTGCCTATGAAGTGATCCCGCCGATCGAGCTGAAGCCCGTCGACAAGATCAAGGTCACCCGCGAAGTCGTTGAAGTCTCCGAAGACGAAGTCAACGAGCAGATCGAAAAGATCGCTGAAAACGCCCGCTCCTACGAGACCAAGAAGGGCAAGGCCGCCGACGGCGACCGCGTCACCATGGATTACCTCGGCAAGGTCGACGGCGTAGCCTTCGACGGCGGCAAGGACGAAGACGCAGAGCTGGTCATCGGCTCGAACCGTTTCATCCCGGGCTTTGAAGAGCAGCTGGTTGGTCTGAAGGCCGGTGACGAAAAGGTCATCACCGTCAACTTCCCGGCTGAATATCCTGCTGCCAATCTGGCCGGCAAGGAAGCAACCTTCGACATCACCGTCAAGGAAGTGGCAGCCCCTGCAGCGCTTGAACTGAACGACGAGCTGGCCACCAATCTCGGCCTCGAATCGCTGGAAAAGCTGAAGGAAGTTGTTCGCGGCCAGATCGAAAGCCAGTACGGCAACATCACACGTCAGAAGGTCAAGCGTCAGGTTCTCGACCAGCTCGACGAGATGTATCAGTTCGACACCCCGTCGAAGCTGGTTGATGCCGAATTCGAAAATATCTGGCGTCAGATCAACACCGATCTTGCCCAGTCGGGCAAGACCTTCGCAGACGAAGACACGACCGAAGAAGAAGCACGCGACGAATATCGCAAGCTCGCAGAGCGTCGCGTTCGTCTGGGCCTCGTTCTCTCCGAAATCGGCGAGAAGGCCGGCGTTGAAGTCACCGAAGACGAAATGCAGCGTGCCCTCTACGCGCAGCTGCAGCAGTTCCCGGGCCAGCAGAAGGAAATCCTCGATTTCTTCCGCAACACCCCCGGCGCATCGGCATCGCTGCGCGCTCCGATCTTTGAAGAAAAGGTCGTCGATCACCTGCTGAGCGAAGTCTCCGTCACCGACAAGACTGTCACCAAGGAAGAGCTGACAGCCGAAGACGAGGATGAAGGCGACGACAAGCCAGCCAAGAAAAAGGCTGCTCCGAAGAAAAAGGCTGAGCCCAAGGCGGAAGCCGCTGAAGGCGACGAAAAGGCGGCCCCGAAGAAAAAGGCTGCTCCGAAGAAGAAGAAGGCTGACGAAGCCGACGCCGAGTAATCTTCGGACAAACATTATCTTGAAAAGGCCGTCCCTCGGGGCGGCCTTTTTCGTCTGTATTGAGGGAACCCTTCCGCGCTTCAAGCACTTGGGTCTATGCTCACCTCATCGCTTCAAACTGCGCAGGAATTTCATGAAAAGCATCGGCCGTATTCTGGAACTGTGGCGCTACCCCGTAAGCTCGCTGCCAGGCGAGCTGTGCCAGGCGCTGGATGCACAGCCGGGCGGTATCATCGGTGACCGGTGTTTTGCGCTTTTCGATGCCGAGACCGGTCTTGCTGCTTCCCCGGAGCGCGAACCGCGTTGGCGCCCGGCCCTGTTTCTCACCTGCGGACATGATGAGACGGGACATGTTTGCATTGGGCTACCGGGCGAAACGGCCATGAGGCTTAATGACCCGGCCCTGCCGGATGCGCTGTCTGGATATTTCGGCTTCTCCGTCAATATCGGCTCTTATGAAGCAACCGACGAACCTCTGGACCGGCAGTTGCCCGTGGTTTCCAACCGCTATGATGTGAGCGATATCCATATCGTCACCACGGCATCGCTCAGGCAACTGGCGGATATCGGTGCTTTTGCAGAACTGGATCAACGGCGCTTTCGCCCCACCATTCTGGTTGAGACACCGGAGGTGGGCGGCTTTATCGAAAATGACTGGATCGGCCGGACGCTCCACATCGGTGACACGGTGCTGAAAGTCACGGAACCTGCCAAGCGATGTGGCATGACAATGATCGCCCAGCCCGGCATTGCCGAGCAGCCGGAGGTGTTGCGCCACATCTTGCGCTATAACCGGCGCAATCTCGGTATCTATTGCGCCGTACAGAATGCCGCGACCTTGTCCGTCGGCCTCGACGTCTACGCCGAGGCCTGAAGCATAGGCGCCTCAGTCGCATCGACGTCTTCTATGATGGCTGCAGCCACCACCTCACCGATATCGCGCGCGCTGGTGATGCCCTGAACGAAGGGAAGCTTGTGCAGCAGAAATGAGATGGCGGCACAATAAAGCCTGTTGCTCAGATTGCCCGTTTGCAAGGGTCGAAATTTGTCGTCCAGATCGATACCGCCGGTTCGCACAATCTCCACATCTGCTTCCACGTCCAGCCAGGTGACAGCTTTGGCGGTTGCCGATTCGCGCACGCCGCCTTGCGCAACCAATGTCGGAAAAGGAAGGTCGCGGGCCGACAGGGAGCTTTGACCTGTGGCGTCGATAAAGGCGCCATATGCATGGTCCTCGCCATGATGAGAGATCACGACACCTGTTTTGACCCCGTCGGTGCGGATATCGTATTCATCGCCCAGGGCTGCGATCTCAAGCTTGTTGGCCCGGTGAAGCGCCAGAAGCCGCTGGATCGACGCATGCGGGACGGTGGCATAATTATCGACGAACACGGTTTTGAAGTAACGGTGAAAGCGCTTCAGATCGTCTTCGTTGAGATGGGGTACCGCGCGGGCAATAATCTCATGCATGCGCAAAATCGAGTAACGCCAAGGCACAGTGTATTTCTGCGTCTTGTTCTGCTCGGCTTCCATCAGGTTGCGACCGGCCCATGCAAACGGATCGACCTCTGCGCGATCGGCAAAATAGGCGGGCGCCAGCGTCTCGATGGTCAGCTGCGATAGTCCGATCCGCGCCGCATAGTCCGGATCCGCGTGGCTGAGTTCCTCTTTGAAAAGGGCAAAGACGCGGTCCAGCAGACCAGTGGCTCCGGCCGCAATTGACGCGTCGATGGCCTCTTCCGTGCAATAGACCGGTGGCAGATAGGGCACTTCGCAATAGAAATCTGCTTCGGGCAGCAGCCCCTTGCGCGACATCATCGTGGCGTGGAAATCCTCGGTGTCGGGGGCCGGCTGATATTGCAACTGACCAGCGGCATCGAGATAGAATGTGCCATGGGCTGTGGCGACCGTCATAAGCGCATCGATACCACTCAAAGAGGTGCCAAGGATCGCGACCGGACAGTTGTGTATGCCCTTCAGCGCTGCAGCGGGCCAGGGAGAAACAAAATAGCCAGGTTTGATTTCGGTGTTCTCAGGCCAGTTGTGGCCTGTTGCCATCACCACATGCTCAAAGGCGAAGTCGAGGTGCTCTGATCCGCCGGCCTCTTCAACCGTGAGCCGGATGCCGTCCGGCTGTAGCGCGATGTCGAGGACACGGTTATGCGGTCGCACTGTGATCGAGTGGCCATTCTCGACGGCGATCCGGCAAAGCTGCTCGAACTGCGCCTTCATATATTCGCCCAGCACGACACGCGGATAGAACTCGCGCTCGTCGATGGCGTCTCGTCGAACGCGAAGGCGGGCGAGAGTGTCGTCATCCTGACGCACAAGCCATGCGACCAGTGGCTCGCAGATTGGCGGAAACTCGATACTGGCGATATTGGCCAGCATCGCGGGATCGTTGATGTCGGGATGATAGGGCGTACCCTTGCCCGGATCGCCTTCTGCCTCGAAAACCGTTATATCTGTCGGTGTGCGGGCGAGGGCCAGGCCCTTCAATGTGTATATGCCGGTCGGACCTGAACCGATAATGGCGATCTTGGGCGTCATCAAACTGTGTGCTCCGCGGGGCGACTAAATGTCCTGATCCCTATCAATCGCCTTGAGCGCAAAGGGTTCCCAAACCGCAGAATGTTTTGATGACGCTCTGATCCACCAAGCTACACGCCGCGTGGTTGCGGCTCCACCTTGAACACGTCATCGCCCACAAAGACGATGATATATTCGGATCTGGGCTCTGCCTCCGCTGCCCAGTCTCGCAAGGCAGAAGCACGCGGCTCCGTCTTCCAGGCATCGGGATGCTCGGGATCAACCAGGACGGTGATCTGCGGTCCCTGCCGATAAATCATCATATGGGTGTCGGCAGGTTCCCATTCCGGTCCGAGGGTCTCGTCGGTCATCCAGAGACAGAGGAAGTCCCGGCAAAGCTGCGGACGCTCCTCATAGACGCGGCAGCCAAAGCCTTCGACACAATTGACGCACCATGCATTGGCGGGCTTCGACAGCGCATCGATTTCCGGCAGTCTGCAACACAAGGTGCAGGTGCCGCAGGATCGGTGGGCAAGGGGTATCGGGGCTTCGATTGGCATGCAGATTGGGATGTCTCGTTTGAACGTTAGGTGGTCGTCGGACTGTCTCAAGCCTACCGATGCCATTGTAAAACGCAGTTCGTCCACCCCTCAGGCAGCATGCATTTGAAAAATGCGCAGTTGCGCATGCCTCGCATCATCCTGAAACCGGCCGCAGAGAGTATCGGCCATGTCTTTCGGAACAAGGCGGGCCTGCCATCGCGTTTTGTGAAATTGGGCTCTTGTATCTCTAGCGGCTAGAGGTCTTACAACATGCTTATGAGACCGAAAGGACGGATTGATGAGCATGCAAAGACAAACACGCTTCCGCATTGGCGGCATGGATTGCGCCTCTTGCGCCAGCAAGATCGACACGGCAGTGCGCGGTATGCCCGGCGTGGACGATGTCTCCGTGTCCGTCACCGCAGGCACGATGACCGTCTCCCATGACGAGACATCCGATCTGGATGCAATTGGCAAGAAGGTTCGTCGGCTCGGCTATTCCGTATCACCCGCGCAGGCGAAGCAGCCCGGCACACACACAGGCCAGCACACCCACGGCACGTGCTGCGGCGGAGATCACGACCATGATGCCAATTCCGGGCGGCATGATCATGATCGCGAGGGTGAAGGAGACGCCCCTGTCGTGGAAGGTCTGCATGGCCACGACCATACACCAATGGATGGCCCCTGGTGGAAAAGCCCGAAAGGTCGCCTGACCATCCTGTCCGGTGCCGCGCTGGTGGCGGCCTATCTGGTTGGTCTCGTTTTGCCGGCAATTGAAATTTGGGCGTTTGCCGCTGCCATGCTGGTGGGTCTCGTGCCGATTGCCCGCCGGGCCGTGATGGCAGCATTGGCCGGCACACCCTTTTCCATCGAAATGCTGATGACGATAGCCGCTGTCGGCGCGCTGATCATCAACGCCACGGAAGAGGCGGCTATGGTCGTCTTTCTGTTCCTTGTTGGCGAATTGCTGGAAGGTGTCGCCGCCGGAAAGGCCCGGCAAAGCATCCGCTCGCTTTCCGAGCTTGTTCCGAAGAAAGCGCTGCTGGAAGACGAGCAAGGCAAGACCCGCGAAGTGCCGGCGGAAACACTGTCGATCGGATCCATCATTATCGCCCGTCCGGGGGACCGCATCTCCGCCGATGGCATCATCCTGTCCGGCGAGAGCGCCATCGACGAAGCGCCCGTCACCGGTGAAAGCGTGCCGGTCTTCAAGGCGAAGGGCGATGCGGTCTTTGCCGGCACGGTCAATGGCGATGCAGTCCTGCGGATCGAGGTCACAGCCGCTGCCGAAGACAACACGATTGCCCGCGTTGTTCGTCTGGTCGAAGAGGCGCAGGAAAAGAAGGCTCCGACCGAGCGCTTTATCGACCGCTTCTCGCGTTATTACACGCCGGGTGTGGTGGCTGCAGCAGCTCTTGTCGCCATCCTGCCGCCCTTGTTGCTCGGTGCAAGCTGGAATGAATGGGTCTACAAAGGCCTTGCCATCCTCTTGATCGGCTGCCCTTGCGCGCTGGTCATCTCCACACCGGCCGCCATCGCCGCCTCCCTGTCTGCCGGTGCCCGCCGCGGCCTTCTGATCAAGGGCGGGTCCGTTCTTGAAACGCTGGGCAAGCTGACGGCCATTGCGCTCGACAAGACCGGCACCCTGACCGAGGGCAAGCCGAAGGTGACCGACATCGTGTCCTATGGTCGATCAGAGACGGAAGTCTTGAGGCTGGCAGCCGCAGTCGAGGCCGGCTCAAGCCATCCGCTCGCACTGGCAATCCTCAAAAAGGCAGAAGTCGACAAGCTCGATCTTCCACGCAGCAGCGACAACAAGGCGCTGGGCGGCAAGGGCGTCAGTGCCACGGTGGAAGGTAGCGAGATCTTCTTCGGTTCGCGAAAATATGCAAGCGAGCGTGGCGACATCAGTGATGCACACAAGCAGGAGATCGAGGCGCTCCATGCAGACGGCAAGACCGTCTCGGTGCTTCTGGTAGATGGTCAAATCGCAGGTCTGATCGCCTTGCGCGATGAACCACGCGCAGATGCCGAAGACGGCCTGAAAGCGCTGGAACTGGCGGGCATCAGAACCGTCATGCTGACCGGCGACAATGCGCTGACGGCGAAGGCAATCGGAGCCCGGTTGGGCATCGAGGTTCGCGCTGACCTGCTGCCCGCCGACAAAAGCCGCATTGTCGGCGAGTTGCAGGCGGAAGGCCATATGGTCGGCAAGGTGGGCGATGGCATCAACGATGCCCCGGCGCTTGCCGCGGCCAATGTCGGCATCGCCATGGGCGGCGGCACCGATGTGGCTCTCGAAACCGCAGACGCCGCAATCCTTCACGGTCGTGTTGGCGATATCGCCGCACTCATCGCGCTATCGAAGAAGACCATGCGCAACATCCACCAGAACATCGCCATCGCGCTCGGCCTCAAAGCCGTCTTCCTGGTCACCACCATCGCCGGCATCACCGGCCTTTGGCCGGCGATCCTTGCCGATACGGGCGCGACCGTATTGGTGACGATGAATGCGCTCAGATTGCTGCGGTGACATTGTCCGCGAACTCGCCCCCCAACGGCAATGTCAATTCGCGCTGGGCTCCAGCCTCCGTATGGCGACAAGCGATGTGAGCGCCAATATCACGATGGCTGTACCGTAGAGATAGGTGGTCGTCACAAGGCCGAGAACCGGTGCCGCCATACCGGCTGCAATTGCGGGCAGGGCAAAAGCGAGATAGCTCTGGACAAAGAAGGTCGATAGCAGCGCGGCGCGGTCATCCTGATCGGCAAAGGGAAGAACGGTCCGCAGGATCGCGCCGAAATTGCCGCCGAAGCCGATGCCGGCAACGACCGTGCCTGCAAACATCAAAACGGTCTGGTGGAGGCTGACGCCGAGCATGGTCACGACCACGCCGGCGACGAGGGCGGATGATCCAACGGTAAGGACCGAGGTCGGGCGCGACTTGCCTGTGGCAACCACCACAATGACCGATGTCAGCATCAGCGCTGACACGACCGCACCGCCGACCAGCGGCGAATGGTTGCCGGTCGCCGCACTCACGAGGCTCGGCATCAGCGAGAGATAGAAGCCGCCAAGCGCCCATCCGGCGATGTTCACCGGTGCGGTTCTGAGCACTGCCGACATCGCCCGCGGTGGAATGGAAACGCGCGGCCGCAATGACGCGATCGCGCCCGGTTTGCGTGTCACCGTTTCGGGAATGACCAAAAGCAAGGCCATCTCCAGCAGGATCACGACGACGAGCACGAGATAAACGGTGTGGGTTGGGTCCGGCGCGTAGGTCACCAGGATAGCGGAAAGCAATGTGCCGGTCATCAGGCCGACGAAGGCACCTGCGCTGTTTAACACCGGTCCATTCTTGGGTGCGGTATCGAGGATCTGTGCACCCAGCGCCGGTATGGCAAGTCCGGTACCCAGACCTTGCAGAAAGCGGGCGAAGATCAGCATGCTCGCACCGTCCGCCATCAGAAAGGCTGCCAATGCCGCAAGGTTGAAAAGGAGGCCGGCAAAGACAACCGGACGCCGACCGATGAAATCCGAGAGCCCGCCGAAAAGCAATAACCCGATGAGCAGACTTGCCACATACATCGCGAAAATGATCGTGATCGTCGAGGCCGCAAATCCATAGGTCTCCTGATAGATGTGGTAAATCGGGGTCGGTGCCCCGCTGACGGCGAAAAAGGTGACGACGGTGGAGAATCCGAAAGGAGCGACACGTTGCAGGGCGCTCGGGGCAGGTGACGACATGGGAATTATCCTTAACGCGAAATATGTGCGTTAGGGATATAGACCTTATCTGTGTTATTGCAATATATTCGCGTTAGCGATGTTAGGAAATAGCCTGCTTGCGGCAGGTGCAAACAAGGTGCCAGGATATCTGATGGCCAAAACGATGATCAGGCAGGGTGGCCGAAGCGCCCGTATTCAGCAGGCTGTTCACGATGCCGTCCGCCAATTGCTGACAGAAGTCGAGCGCTCTTCCATTACCGTGCCGATGCTGGCGGAGCGCGCCGGCATTCCGCCATCCACCATCTATCGACGTTGGGGCGATCTTTCAGAGGTTCTGGCCGATGTGGCCGCAGAACGAATGCGTCCTCAAGCCGATCCCGTCGATCTCGGCAATGCAAGATTGGATCTGGAAGCCTGGGCCGAGCAATATGCCGAGGAAATGTCGTCTGCAGTCGGCCGCGAACTGCTGAAAGATCTCTTCCTTCCCAAAGGGGAAAACATCTATGCCGTCCGATGCTGTGAGCTTGTTCGCGGACAACTGGAGGCGATTGCCGCGCGCTCCGCAGCGCGAGGGGAACGTGTCTTTTCCGTCGACGAGGTGATTGACCGGGTCGTTGCCCCGCTTGTCTATCATCTCCTGTTCGGTGACAGGCCGGTGACCGGAGACTATGGCCACGAACTCGTCGCTACGGTCACCACGCTTCCGGAAAGGCAGACATAGATGGGGAGCGCCGTCGGCGCTCACTCCGTCTTCGGTTCACCCATCCGGTTCCACGCGTCCAGGCCTGCAATTTTGTAGGCTTCGGCGAGCGTCGGATAGTTGAAGGTGTTGCGGACGAAATAGTCGATCGTGCCTTTGAGGTTGAGCACCGCCTGTCCGATATGCACCAGTTCGGTCGCGCCTTCGCCAACAATGTGGACGCCTAAAAGCCTGCGGGTCTTCAAGGAGAAGATCATCTTCAGCATGCCGGTATCCAGGCCCATGATGTGGCCGCGCGAGGTTTCGCGGAAATGCGCCACGCCGCATTCATAGGCAATGCCACGCTCCAGCACTTCTTCTTCGGTCAGCCCGCAAGTGGAAATTTCCGGCACGGCATAGATGCCATAGGGAAAATATTGCGGCGGCTCGCTGGCGTGGACGCCCACCGCATGACGGGCAGCGATGCGGCCCTGTTCCATGGAGGTGGAGGCAAGCGAGGGAAAGCCGATGACATCGCCGGCTGCATAGATGCCGGGAACATCCGTCTGGAACGATTCGGGATCGACCTTGAGACGGCCGCGATGGTCGGCTTCAAGACCTGCAGCCTCAAGGTTCAGTGTATCGACAGCGCCCGTGCGGCCCGCGGCAAACAGCACCATTTCGCTTTGCAGCACACGACCGTTCTTCAGCGTCACGCGACATTTGCCGCTGTCTTCCTTGACCACCTCTTCCACCGACTGACCGAAGATCAGTTTCATGTTGCGATCGCGCAATTGATAGGTGAAGTCCTCGACGATCTCCTTGTCGATGAAATCGAGCATGGTGTCGCGTGGCTCGACCAGCGTCACAGCAGTATCGAGTGCGGAGAAGATCGTGGCATATTCGACGCCGATGACGCCGGCCCCGATCACGATCAGTGAGCGCGGCAGGTGCTTGATCTCCAGAACCTCGTCGCTGTCGATGATCGTTTCGCCATCGAAGGGAATGTGAGACGGGCGGAATGGGCGCGTACCCACGGCAAGCAAGACCGCTTTGGCGCCAACGCGCAGCACTTCGCCGTCGTCTTTTTCCACTTCCAGCGTATCGCGGTCGATGAAATGCGCCTTGCCGCGCATCTGATGCACACGGTTACGAGAGAACTGATGTTCGAGTACATCGACTTCATGATTGAGCGTGATCAACAGGCGCCGGCGCAGATCTTCCGCCGAAATCTCCTGCTTGACCCGGTATGCGCGGCCATAAAAGCCGCGCTCCCGCCAGCCGGTCAGATTCAGCGCCGTTTCGCGCAAAGTCTTGGACGGGATGGTGCCGGTGTGGACAGACACCCCACCGACGCGCGAACCTTTTTCGATGACAAGGACTGTCTTGTCCAGCTTCGCTGCCTGAATTGCGGCGCGGCGTCCTGCCGGTCCACTACCGACCACGACGAGGTCGTAACTGTTCATGAGGTCTGTCCCTGAGCTTAGAACGCGAATCGGATAGGCGGTCACCCCGCACTGCAGCATAAACTAGCACATCATTCTGACTGTTTGGTTATCACCCGGCGCAAAACCTGTTGCATGTATGCAAACCGCCATCGGTCAGGCACAGGCTGAAGCTGGACGAACAGGGGATAGTGAGGGCTCCACCGCCGCAAGGCTCGCCGTCGAGGCCCGATCCGTGCCATAGAAGGGCATGCCTGAAGAAAGCGAGTCCATGCTGCAACCTCAATCCCGTATCGAGCCAATTTTCGACACAGACGGCGTCAGGAATCCGTTGTCGGTGTTGAAGACGGTTTATGGCTATTCCACGTTCCGCGGAAGACAGGCAGAAGTGGTGGAGCAGGTGGTTGGCGGCGGCGATGCTGTGGTGCTGTTTCCAACCGGTGCCGGAAAATCGCTGTGCTTCCAGATCCCGGCACTTTGCCGTGACGGCATTGGTATTGTCGTTTCGCCGCTGATCGCCCTGATGCGCGATCAGGTGGAGGCGTTGAAGCAACTGGGTGTCAAGGCGGCCGCGCTGAATTCCTCGCTCAGCCGTGAGGAATTTGCCGATATCCGCAGCGCCATATCGGCTGGAAAGCTGGACATGCTCTACGTGACGCCGGAGCGCATTGTCACACCCGGCTTCCGCGACATGATGGGCAATGCGAAGATTTCTCTGTTTGCCATCGATGAAGCCCATTGCGTGTCGCAATGGGGCCATGACTTCAGACCGGAATATCGCGAACTCGGAAAGCTTGCGGAACAATATCCGGGCGTACCGCGCATGGCGCTGACAGCGACTGCGGACCCGCATACGCGCGAGGATATTATCGAGCGCCTTGGTCTTGGTGGCGCAAAGGTTTTTACCACGTCGTTCGACCGCGCCAATATTGCCTATGAGATCGTGGAACGCGACCAGCCGCGCCAGCAGCTATTGCGCTTCCTTGCGCGCCACAAGGGGGCCAGCGGCATTGTGTACTGCCTGTCGCGCGCCAAGGTGGAAGAAACCGCCGAATGGCTGGACAAGCAGGGCATACGCGCGCTGCCTTATCATGCGGGCATGGAGCGCGAGCAGCGTGACGCCCATCAGGATGCTTTCCTGAAAGAAGAAGATCTCTGCCTTGTCGCAACCGTCGCCTTCGGCATGGGTATCGACAAGCCCAATGTGCGTTATGTCGCCCATCTGGATCTGCCGGGCTCCGTTGAGGCCTATTACCAGGAGACAGGCCGGGCAGGGCGCGATGGCCTGCCATCGGAGGTCTGGATGGCCTACGGCATGGCGGATGTCATTCAGCGTGGCCGCATGATCGATGGCGGCAATTCCTCGCCGGAAATCAAGCGGGTGGAGCGCGCAAAGCTGAACGCTCTGCTCGCCATCTGCGAAACGCCCGGATGCCGGCGCCAGGCAATTCTTGCCCATTTCGGCGAGGCCCATGCGGGTCATTGCGGCAATTGCGATACCTGCCTGAAGCCGGTCGAAACCTGGGATGGAACGGAGGCCGCGATCAAGGCGCTCGCCGCCATATACCGTACCGGCGAACGCTTCGGTGCTGGCCACCTGATCGACGTGCTGTTGGGCAATGAAAACGAACGCACGCAGCGCTTCGGCCATGCCGATATGCCGGTCTTTGGCGCGGGCAGGGATCTGCCGGCAAAGACCTGGCAATCCGTTTATCGACAACTGCTGGCAGCAGGCCTGGTGCGCGTCGACCATGAAGCATTCGGCGCGCTGAAGCTGGAGCCGGAAGAAGCCCGTGCGGTGTTTCGCAAGGAGCGCGAGGTCAAATTCCGCAAGGACCGTCCGACCAAGGGCAAGGCGTCGCGAACGTCCTCTCCAAGCGCCGCAAGCGCCAAGGCAAGCCTCGATCAGGCCGACGGCGAACTGTTCGAGGCGCTGCGCGCCAAACGCATGGAAATCGCCAAGGACCTCTCCGTTCCGCCCTATGTCGTCTTTCCCGACACCACGCTGGTTGCCATGGCCACCGAGCGCCCGACGGACGAAGCCGAAATGCTCGACATCTCCGGCATCGGCCAGTCCAAGCTCGAGCGCTACGGCGACGCTTTCCTCAAGGTCATTCTCCAACACAGTCGGTGAAGAACCGGTCCCGTTGTCTTGAGCTTAGTCGATCTTTCCATTTTTCATCATCATGGTGAAATCGCTATCGCTGGCTGGCATGCCAGCGATACGGATGATCGATGCAAGGGTCCAATCCTTTGCGTCGCGCTTGTCGCCAGCTTCAAGTAAGGGATCGTCATCCGGCGTCCAGCAAGGCGCTATGTTGACATAAGAAGTCGGATCGCCGAGCAGGAGGCCGGAAAATACGGCGCAGACAATGGTGGACCCCAATGCCCCCAGTGTTTCGCCTCCCTCCTGCGTTTCGGCTTCCTTGAGGACATAGTACCACAGACTGTCATGCTTGGGATCGATGTCCATCGGGGGCAGGCAGTACTTGCGGGCGACAGATGTGCCCGATGGCAACGAAAACCGCCAGCCACGCAAGAGGTTACGGAAGCCAAGAACATTCATGGGGACTGGCTCGTTGGGTAATTGCATAAGCGCATTGGCAAGCTTGCTGTCGATCTTGCGCGTGTGTTGCGGGAAGGGGCCGGCAGAACTTTCCATCTGCAAGAACCAATCCCATTGAATGGCATTCTGGATCTTGATCGGACCAAATCCGCGAAGATCGTTGTCAGGCGTCGCCTTATCGAACAACGGGGCGAAATCGCCAAACCCTCTAACGGGATTGTTCGTCTGATAGGCATTGCGCACCATGGAATGACCGAAGCGATAAGCAGCCACAGAAAACTCGACAGGCATATATGGCTGGTTCTTCCAGTGGAACACATCCTTCATGCCGGGTTTCCAGACAGTACGCCCCATGGGGAACATCTGTTTTTCAAACGCTGAATCGAAGATTTCCGCCTTGGTCACGCGCCGAACGAAATCGTTCCACACAATATATTGGTAAAGCCAGCGCAGGCTCATGCGTGCTTTTTCGAACGGGTCTGCGAATTTCCGGGTGATTGCCCTGTCCACCAACGTATTGTGAGCCTTCAGGAAGGACAATTGAAGCTGTGAGACGATGGCATTCTCGTCATTGCGCATATCACCGATCAGGGCACGTCCTTGCGCGTTGCGTGGCAGATCGGGAAATTTCGTGTCGGCAATCTCACCAAGCAGCAATTTCCCTTTTTGATCCTCTCGCTGGTCGTAGAGATATGGGCTGTCATCAGGACCTCTGCCGTAGACATTGTCGAGATCAAAGCGCGGCGTGCGGTGGTTCATCAGCCCTGCCGGATCATTTTGTCGCATCAGAGACGATGCCGGATCGAAGGTGATGTCGTGGTCGATGAACTGACCGAAATACGTATAGGCCGCCGGGATTTTCGATGAAAGCTTTGTAACCGCCTCCGATGTCTCGTTCGGTGGCTGTCCATCGGGAAACTCCACCATCAGCGTATTTGCCATCTGGAGGAAATGTGCAGTGATTTCTCTCTCACCGGCATTGTCCCCCAATGGCGGCGTCCATGGGTCCAGGTCGGGGCAAATGCGACCGAATGGGCCATGATAAAAGGGTGAGCGCGGAGCAACGATGTCCGCCTTGCCTGCCGTGCCATGCGCCATGAAGACCTCCTCAATCTTTAAGTGAACATCAAAATAATGCACCTAAAAATTGATTTAGTAAATATATGCAATCTTAAAATGCATTCGCGCGATTGGCAGTTGCGCACGGCAAGAGCGATGAGTGTCGTTGACGCTCTCTGCATACAAGCGTTGCAGTGCGCTGTGGTCGCAGGTCGGTCCCCGGGAAAGATCAGATCAGCCGCAGCCCTCTGAGGCTGGCATGGCCATCGCGGCCGATGATGATGTGATCGTGGATGGTAATGCCAAGCGGCTTTGCCGTATCGATGATCATTTTGGTCATGTCGATATCGGCCCGTGACGGTGTCGGATCGCCGGACGGATGGTTGTGAACGAGGATGATGGCCGTTGCCGAGAGCTCCAGCGCGCGCTTCACCACCTCGCGCGTATACACAGGTGTATGGTCGACCGTGCCGCGGCCCTGAACCTCGTCGGCAATCAGCGCATTGCGCTTGTCGAGAAACAGGATGCGAAACTGTTCGCGGTCCTCATAGGCCATGGCGGCATGGCAATAATCGATGACCGATGACCACGAGGCAAGCACCTGGCGCCCGCGCAATTCACTTTTCAGCATGCGATGGGCGACGGTGGAAATGAGCTTGAGATCGAGGGCTGCCAGTTCGCCGATACCGCTCACCTCCTGCAATAATGGCATAGGCGCTCCGAAAACTCCGGCCAGCGTTCCAAAGCGGTCAATCAGCGCCTTGGCAATCGGTTTGGTATCGCGTCGGGGGATCAGCCGAAACAGCAGAAGTTCGAGGATTTCATAGTCGGCCAGCGCTGCATCGCCATTGTCACGAAAACGCGTGCGTAACCGGTCTCGATGTCCATGATAATGGGCATTCTTGGCGTCGGTAGCGCTCTGGCGCGCGAGCTCGTTGGCTATCGTCGAGGTCTTGGCAGGTCGGTCGGCGAAAAAGCCGCGTTCGTCGGCTACGGGCTCGGCTTCCCCCGCGCTGTCGAGAGAGGCCTGAAAGCCGTCCTGTCGATCGTCGCGCGGGTGTTTCGCCATGCCCTGTTCCTTATGTTCTAGCCTTTGAGTGGCGGCAGCCCCGGCCGGTCCAGCCCGCCGGGGGAGAGCGTGAAAATCTCGCATCCGCCAGCGGTCACGCCCACGGTATGTTCGTATTGCGCCGTCAGCGAACGGTCGCGGGTCACCGCCGTCCAGCCATCGGAAAGCACCTTCACATGCGGCTTGCCGAGATTGATCATCGGCTCGATGGTGAAGATCATGCCTTCCTTCAGTTCCGGCCCTTCATTGCTCTTGCCGTAATGCAGGATATTGGGACTGTCGTGGAAAAGGCTGCCAACGCCGTGGCCGCAGAAGTCGCGCACGACCGAGCATCGCTCGCTTTCCGCATAGGTCTGGATCGCCTCGCCGATGGCGCCGGTGCGTGCACCGGGGCGCACGGCGGCAATGCCGCGTTCCAGGCATTCATAGGTCACTTCCATCAACCGTTCGGCGGCGCGCTTGACCGTTCCGACGGGATACATGCGACTGGAATCGCCATGCCAGCCATTCAGCACATAGGTCACGTCGATATTGACGATATCGCCTTCGCGCAGTGGCTTTTCATCCGGCATACCGTGACAGACCACGTGATTGATCGAGGTGCAGACCGAATATTTGTAGCCGCGATAATTGAGGGTCGCGGGCAGGGCGCCATTGTCCATGCCGAATTCGAACACGAAGCGGTCGATGGCATTGGTGGTCACGCCGGGTTTTACCACCGCTGCCAGTTCATCCAGGCAGCGTGCCGTCAATTGACATGCCTTGCGCATGCCCTCAAATGCCGCCGCATCGTATAGGCGGATCGCGCCGGTATTCTTGAGCGGCGCGGTGGCCGCATCGATGTAGTTCACCATATGCTGACTTTCGGTCTTTCGATTTATCTCGTTTCTAATGCAGCCAGGGCGGGTTCGTCCATGGTGATCAGGCGATGCGGGGCAATTTCTACCGGCGATACCCGGCAACTCACAGCATAGGCTTCCACCCCGGTGGCACTGGCGGCAGTAAAAGCCCTGACATAGGCAGGATCCAGATCGCCTGAAATGCTAAACCGGTCGCAATCGTCCCTCTGGATCAGATAGAGCATAACAGCCCTGTGGCCGGCTGCAACCATCGCGGCAAGCTCCACCAGATGCTTTGCGCCGCGTGCAGTGACGGTGTCTGGAAATTCGGCAAGTCCGCCCTCGCGCGAGAAATGGACATTCTTGACCTCGACATAGGTATCGGGCCGCCCGTCGCCGGAAAGCAGAAAGTCCACGCGCGAGTTCTTGCCGTAGCGCTGTTCGCGCCGAAGGTCTTCGTATCCACCCAGATCTCCGACAAGTCCGCCGGTCATTGCCTCTTCCGCAAGCCGGTTTGCCGCCGCCGCATGGACGCCGATGACGGTCCCCTCGGCCTCGATCAGTTCCCAGGAATATCGGTACTTTCGTTCCGATCCCAGATGATCGGCCAGCCAGATTCGCGATCCCGGCGTGGTCAGGCCCCGCATCGAGCCGGTATTGGGACAAAACCCGGTCATCTCTGTGCCATCATCCAGCACCGCATCGAACAGGAAGCGCTTGTAGCGGTGGATAAGTGTGGCGGGCACGAGGGGCGGGGCAAATTTCATGGACCCGGTCTAGCCGTTTCGAAGTGGCACCGCAAACCGGCAGCTGCACTTACCACTGTTCAGCGAGCCGTTGCCGTTGCCGATGGCTTTGCCCCTGACCGGGCAATGTCGACAATTGTCCCGCATGCGGAGCGGAGATGTGCCTGCAGTCGGATGAAGGGTATGCGCTCACGCTACACCCGCTCCAGCACATAGCTTCCCGGCGCGTCGCCAATTGCGTTCAGCTTGCCACCGCCCGGCTTGCGGGCGGGCACGCGCTCGTCGTCCAGTGCCTCGACCCATGTTTGCCAGTGCGGCCACCAGGAGCCGGCATGTTCTTTGGCTGTCTCCACCCAGTCTTCAAACTGGCCTTCGGGTGCCCCATTGGTCCAGTACTGGTATTTGTTCTTGTCGGGTGGATTGACCACGCCCGCGATGTGGCCGGAACCGGACAGCACATAATCGACCTTGCCACCGAAATACTGGCTGCCGACGAAGACCGATTTGGCCGGTGCGATATGGTCTTCCTTGGTGGCCAGATTGTAGATCGGAACCTTGACGTCCTCAAGCGACAGCGTCTTGCCGGCCAGTTCCATTTTGCCCTGTGTCAGATTGTTTTTGAGGTAACAATTGCGCAGGTAATAGGAATGGTTGGCGGCGGCCATACGGGTGGAATCCGAGTTCCAGTAGAGGAGGTCGAAGGCGCTCGGATCGACGCCCTTCAGATAGTTGTTGACGAAATAGGGCCAGATCAGCTCGGACGACCGCAGCATGTTGAAGGCTGCCGCCATCTTCTGTCCGTCCAGATAGCCGGTCGATTTCATCCGTTCTTCCAGATCGCCGATCTGTGCCTCGTCGGCAAACACCTTGAGATCGCCGGCAAAGGTGAAATCCACCTGCGTGGTAAACAGCGTGGCGCTGGCAATACGGTCGTCGCCCTCTTGCGCATGCAGCGCCAATGCGGCTGCCAGCAATGTGCCGCCCACACAGTAGCCGATGGAGTTGACCTGCCGTTCGCCGGTTGCCTTTTCCACGGTCTCCAGAGCGAAATCGATACCCTCGCGAATATAGGCCTCCCAGCCCTTGTCGGCATGGCGCTGATCCGGGTTGACCCAGGAAATCACGAACACGGTATGTCCCTGATCGATGCACCACTTGATGAAGCTCTTCTGCGGATTGAGATCGAGAATGTAGAATTTGTTGATCCACGGCGGGCAAATGAGCAGGGGTCGTTTCAGCACGGTTTCGGTGCTGGGCTCATACTGGATGACCTCGCAGATATCGCTCTGGGCAATCACCTTGCCGGGCGTCATCGCCATATTCTTGCCGACTGCGAATTTCGAATAGTCGGTCTGGCGCATGCGCAACTCGCCGCGTCCGGCTGCCAGATCTTCCGCCAGGATTTTCATGCCCCGCACCAGGTTTTCACCGTTGCTGGCCACCGTCTCGCGGTAGACCTGAGGATTGGTGGCAATAAAGTTGGCCGGTGACAATGCTGCCATCAACTGGCGCACGTAAAAGGCTGCCTTGTGCTTTGTATGCGCATCCAGCCCTTGTGTCTCTTCAACCAGTCGGTCGGCCCATTCGCCAACCACCAGATAGGTCTGTCGCAAAAAATCGAAAAACGGATTGCGCTCCCAGTCCTCATCGGAAAAGCGCTTGTCTTTCACAGCAGAGGCAACGGGCGCCTCTGCCGAGCCGGAGAGCTTGTGGGCGGTGCGCATCCACACATTGAACATGCTGCCAAGGAGAAGCGATTGCGCTTCAAGTGTCCGCTTGGGATCGGCCATCCAGTATTCGGCAATCTGGGAAAGTGTTTTCACAAGCTCGTTCATTGGCTCGGCGGCTGAGTTTGGAACCTCGCCGCGTTCGCGCGGGCCAATCCATTCAGAAGCCGCCTTGCCCAGATTTTCCACGGCCTTGGCAATGTTCATCGCCATCGCCTGCGGATCGCGCACCACGTAAGGCTCGATCAGCTTCGGGTCGAATGCTGGATTGGCCATTTCACCCGGGCCTTCGGCTCCGCTCTCCTTGGTCATACCCATCTCCCCGCTTTTTCTTGTCGCTTTGTATTTGCACATACTTGCGCAAAACAGCTAGAAGTTCCAGCAAGAGAAAAGCAGAGTCTTTTGGCGATGGTAAGACGGGCTCGTCCGAATTCGGACAGGAAGCCGCAATCCGGGGTGACGTGTTCTATGATGAACGGAAAACGAGCTATGTCAGGTGCCTTTTTGGCATGCACTGCTTTGATGCTGGCAGGTTGCGTCAGTGGCGGAAGCGACATGGTGGCCTCCGCGCCCGCAAGTTCACCCTCTGTGGTGACGGTGGTGGACCCCGACGATACCGATCAGGGACCGATGCAACCGAATGACGGCTATCCCGATTTTTCCACGCCGCTCACGGCTGCCAATACGCAGATGAGCAATGATCAGGCAGCAGCACTCGAAGCAAAGCTGAGCGCGCTTGGCGCCCAACGTCGCGCCGGCACGGTCTCTGATGCCGAATATCGGCAGCGGTTGCTGGAACTGCGCGGTATAGCGGAAAAACACGGCAGCGACGCCACGACCAGGCTTGGCAATTAGCGCTTGCCTTTGATGGAATTTCGCCGCAAATCAGGCCGTTACGGGCGTCATTCGCCAGATTTGCGCCAAACATTGCGCGCAATGTCTGGGAATGCGCTATAGTAAAAAGTGCTTCGGTTCGGTGGTCTTATGCCGTGCCGTCTTTGCAACCTTGAAACGAGCCCGCCGCATGCGGCTTTCGCCGCACGGTTAAACGGGGAGAGAAATGGAAGAATTTCATAAAGTCCGGCGCTTGCCGCCTTACGTTTTCGAGCAGGTCAACCGTTTGAAGGCGAGCGCGCGAGCGGGTGGGGCCGATATCATCGACCTTGGCATGGGCAATCCTGATCTTCCGACCCCGAAGGCCATTGTCGACAAGCTGTGCGAAGTGGTCCAGGACCCGCGCACGCACCGTTATTCGTCGTCCAAGGGTATCCCGGGCCTTCGGCGCGCGCAGGCAGGCTATTACGCTCGCCGCTTTGGAGTGAAGCTCAACCCGGAAACGCAGGTTGTTGCAACGCTTGGGTCCAAGGAAGGCTTCGCCAACATGGCGCAGGCCATCACCGCGCCCGGCGACGTCATTCTCTGCCCGAATCCGACCTATCCGATCCACGCCTTCGGCTTCCTGATGGCTGGCGGTGTTATTCGCTCCATGTCGGTCGAACCGGACGAAAGCTTCTTTCCTCCGCTGGAACGTGCGGTTCGCCACTCGATCCCCAAGCCGCTGGCGCTGATCATCAATTATCCGTCCAATCCGACCGCCCATGTGGCCACCCTTGATTTCTACAAGGATGTGATCGCCTTTGCGCGTAAACACGACATCATCGTGTTGTCGGATCTGGCCTATTCGGAGATCTATTTCGACGACAACAATCCGCCGCCATCGGTTCTTCAGGTGCCGGGGGCAGTGGATATCGCTGTCGAATTCACCTCCATGTCGAAGACATTCTCGATGCCCGGTTGGCGCATGGGCTTTGCGGTTGGCAATGAAAGGCTGATTTCGGCGCTGACCCGGGTCAAGTCCTATCTCGACTACGGCGCTTTCACGCCGATCCAGGTGGCCGCGACCCATGCGCTGAATGGCGACGGCACCGACATCGCCGAGGTGCGTTCGATCTACAAGCGCCGTCGCGATGTCATGGTGGACAGCTTCGGCAAGGCCGGCTTCGACGTGCCGCCGCCGGAAGCGACCATGTTTGCCTGGGCCAAGATACCGGAAAAATTCCGCCACCTCGGCAGTCTCGAATTTTCCAAGCTGCTGGTGGAGAAGGCCGACGTGGCCGTTGCCCCCGGCATCGGTTTTGGCGAAATGGGTGACGATTACGTGCGTCTGGCGCTCGTTGAAAACGAGCATCGCATCCGTCAGGCGGCCCGCAACATCAAGAAGTTCTTCTCAACGGCGGACGATACGATGCACAATGTCGTATCCCTCAACGCCCATCGTTGACCTAAAAAGCGGCTCCGTTCGGAGCCGCTCCCACCGAAATATTCAGGATTGATCAATGGCAGATGCCCTTCGAATTGGCATTGCGGGACTGGGAACAGTTGGCGCATCCCTGGTCCGCATTCTCCAGACACGCGCCGATGCGCTTGCAATGGCATGCGGACGTCAGATCGAGATCGTAGCCGTCTCGGCAAGAGACCGGACACGCGATCGTGGCGTGGATCTGACGGGCATCGAATGGCATGACAATCCCGTGGACATGGCAACCACCGCCGATATCTCCGTCTTCGTGGAATTGATGGGTGGAGACAATGGAGCTGCGGCAGACTCGGTGCGCGCGGCCTTGTCGCGTGGTCTGCATGTGGTGACGGCCAACAAGGCCCTGCTCGCCCGCCATGGCGTTGAACTGGCAAAGATCGCTGAAGGGAAAGGCGTTCTGCTGAATTATGAAGCAGCCGTTGCCGGCGGCATTCCTGTCATCAAGACGATGCGTGAGTCGCTCACGGGAAATTCGTTCAGCCGCATCTATGGCATCATGAACGGCACCTGCAATTACATCCTGACCCGGATGGAAAAAGAAGGTCTGTCCTTTGCCGATTGCCTGAAGGAAGCGCAGCGTCTCGGTTATGCAGAAGCGGATCCGACATTCGACATCGAAGGCAATGATACGGCCCATAAGCTTGCAATCATGACCGCTCTTGCCTTTGGCAGCGAGATTGCAGCCGACGAGATCTATCTGGAGGGTATCTCCAACATCTCGATCGAGGATATTCATGCTGCCGCCGATCTGGGGTACCGGATCAAGCTTCTGGGGGTCGCCCAGAAGACCGAGACCGGCATCGAACAGCGCGTTCATCCAACCATGGTGCCGCTCGATAGCGTGATTGCGCAGGTCGATGGTGTAACCAATGCCGTCGCACTCGAATCCGATATTCTGGGCGAGCTGCTGATGGTTGGCCCCGGTGCCGGCGGCAACGCGACGGCCTCCGCCGTGCTGGGAGATATCACCGATATCGCCAAGAGCCGTCCGGGAACCCAGGACGTTCCCGTCTTCGGGACGCCGGCGCGTCTGATGCAGCCCTACCGTCAGGCCGAGATGCAGAGCCATGAGGGCGGGTATTTCATCCGCCTCACGGTCGAGGATCGTGCCGGCGTGTTTGCCTCGATCGCCGCCAAGATGGCAGACAACGGCATTTCGCTGGAATCGATCATGCAGCATTCCAAGCGGCAGGTCGCGGCCGGCGACCCGCAGACGATCATCCTCGTCACTCACGCGACGATGGAAGCCTCGGTCCGCAAGGCTGTCAGCGCCATCAAGGCCGAGGGCTATCTGCTGGGCGAACCGCAGGTGATCCGCATCGAGCGTCCGAAAGACAGCTAGGTTCCAGCCGCGTCATTGCTGGCGCGGTCAGCATCATCGGTCGAGCAGGAATTGCAACGGGTGTCATCGCGATAGACGACATCCGTTGATTTCGCGCGTCCAGTACCTATTGTGAAGTCATGCCATCGAGGCGTGGGTAAACTGTATCGGGAGCTCATGTCAGCTTGGCTCCAACGGCACATCCAGAATCAAGACAGGTGACATGACGGACGAAGTGGATCCGGTACCGAGAGCCTTTCTCGGGGTTGAAAATTCAGTCTCGGGGCAGCGTTGGATTTCGCGCCTGGATCAGGCCGGGCAAAACCGTGCGCTTGCGATGTCACAGGTCCACGGCCTGTCAGATCTCGTGGCAAGGGTCATGGCCGGACGCGGCGTGACGCTTGATGAGGCGACGCTCTTCCTCGATCCCACGCTGCGCGCGCTGATGCCCAATCCCTCGACCCTGACGGATTGCGATCTGGCCGCCGAGCGGCTCATGCAGGCGATCAAACGCGGCGAGCGCGTGGCGATCTTCGGTGACTACGATGTCGATGGCGCAGCATCTTCCGCCGTTCTCTATCGCTTCCTGGCGCATTTCGGCGTTGAGGCCGAGATCTACATTCCGGACAGAATTTTTGAAGGCTACGGCCCGAACCCGACAGCCATCGGCGAACTCATCGACAGGGGCGCGCAACTGATCGTCACCGTCGACTGCGGATCCACAAGCCACGAATCGCTGGCTGTCGCCCGCGAACGCGGGATTGATGTCGTCGTTATCGACCACCATCAGCTTGGTCACGAATTGCCGCCCTGTCTGGCTCTGGTCAATCCCAACCGGGAGGACGATTTGTCGGGGCAGGGGCATCTCTGCGCGGCCGGCGTCGTCTATCTGGTGCTGGTGGCAACGCTGAGAGATCTGCGCAAGGCGGCCCATCCCGGCTCCACCAGCATGGATCTGCTGAGCCTGCTGGATCTTGTGGCCCTTGCCACGATCTGCGACGTGGTGCCGCTCAAGGGCCTGAACCGCGCCTATGTCGTCAAAGGCCTCGCCGCAGCGCGCCTGATGAACAATTCAGGGCTTGCAGCGCTCCTGAAGGTCGCCGGCATCGGCGGCCCCGTCACGCCCTATCACTTAGGCTTTCTCGTCGGACCGCGCATCAACGCTGGCGGACGTATCGGCGACGCAGCCCTCGGCAGTCGGTTGCTGACGGTCGATGATCAGTCCGCCGCGGCCGAGATCGCCGCCAGACTGGATGAACTCAACCGCGAGCGTCAGGCCATGGAAGCCGCCATGCTGGAAGAGGCACAGGCCGAGGCGCTGGCGGAATATGGCACGGCGGAAAACGCCGCCGTCATCCTGACCGCAAGAGAAAACTGGCATCCGGGCATCGTTGGTCTTCTGGCTGCGCGCCTGAAGGAGCGGTTCCAACGCCCTGCCTTTGCTATTGCCTTTGATTCGATGGGCAAGGGCACGGGCTCGGGTCGCTCGATCACCGGCTTTGACCTTGGCAAGATGGTGCGCGCCGCTGTCGATGACGGGCTGCTGGTCAAGGGCGGCGGTCACGCCATGGCAGCGGGCCTGACGGTGGAACGCGGCAAGCTTGGTGCCCTTCGCGCCTTCTTCGACGAATCGGCTGCAAAGCAGGTCGCATCCCTGACGGCAAACCGGGTGCTCAAGATTGATGGTGCGTTGGGCGCAAGTGCTGCCACCACCGAACTCGTCGACAAACTTGAATCCGCTGGCCCCTTCGGAGCCGGCCATCCGCAGCCGCTGTTCGCGGTCCCGTCCCATCGCCTCAAGGATGCCCGTCCGGTCGGCACGACGCATATCAAGGCGACGCTGGAATCGCAGGACGGCCGCCGTCTGGAGGCCATTGCCTTCCGCGCCGCTGAAACGCCTCTGGGGGACTTCCTGATGAGTTCACGCGGCAATCAGATCCACGTCGCAGGTTCGCTGTCGGCCGATCAGTGGCAGGGATCGCGCCGCGTACAAATGCGTATAACGGATGCCGCCAAAGCACCGTAATCATTTATCGATTCGATTTTGAGGAAACTGGTACGCCCTAGGGGAGTCGAACCCCTCTTTCCAGAATGAAAATCTGGCGTCCTAACCGATAGACGAAGGGCGCGTGCCGTGGGCGCCCTTATAGGGGTGACTTTTCATTCCCGCAAGCGCCTTTTTGCTCTTTTTCGACAGAGCGATGACGATTTTGTCTCCTGGGCGAAGATTGTATTCATTCTTTGCCCGCTACGGACCTCCATGAACAGAAAATTCTGCCGAAAGTGCATGTAGCTTGCCCCCCGTTCCGGTTTTCCCAAGAGGCCTATGTACACATTAACGGAGTTGGATCGTTGTGAGATTTACGCGCAACTGGTAATGAGATGGGAATGTACACACTCTCATGGGGATGTGTCGTGATGGATTTCAAACGCTGAAGGCGAGTGCGGTGGCATTCTCGTGAATCGGCTGGTTTTCGATCATGTGACGGCGTGCGTAAGGTGATCGGTGCCGCGTTTGCAGACAATGATGCAGACTCATGGTCTAGTGGAGCTTGCGGCCTTGGTCGCAACCGGACTTGGGGAGAGGTCCGGAGCGCAATGTGGAGGCAGGAAATGACGGAAACACCGGGAAATACGCACGCAACCCGAACCGTGATCGAGTTGCGCAAGAAAATACTCGCCGGCGAATTGGCCGGCGGCACCCGCTTGCTTGAAGTGCCCTTGTCGGAAGAGCTGGAAATATCGCGCACCCCCTTGCGCGATGCCATGAGCCGGTTGGTCGAGGAGGGGCTGCTGGAGCGGGGCAAAAGCGGTGGCTTTACCGTACGCAAATTCACCTTCGATGATGTCATCGATGCCATCGAGTTGCGGGGTGTTCTGGAAGGCGCGGCAGCGCGGCTTGCGGCAGAGCGCGGCGTATCGCCTGATGCGCTGGAGGAGATCGGGGCGACTGTGGCGAAGTTGGATGACTGCTTTGGTGCGGACCCGGACAGCATGGATTTCGATCGATATTCAGAGCTGAATGCGCAGTTTCATCATCAGCTTGCAAGATTGTGCGGCAGCGACATGATCGCACGCGAAGTGGAGCGTGCAGCGCGATTGCCCTTTGCTTCGCCATCGGCCTTCCTGCCGGACAAGGCGGATATCACAGCCTTTCGCCGCTCGCTCTATCAGGCCCAGGCCCAGCACAAGGCGTTGGTTCGGGCGATTGCGGCGCGGGAAGGCTCGCGTGCGGAAGCCTTGGCGCGAGAGCATGCGCGTATTGCGCGCCATAACCTCGACTATCTCATGAACGAAGATCGCAGCCTGATCGAGCAGGTGCCTTCGCTGGCGCTGGTTATGGCCTGAGACGGTCAATTAGCCGGCAACAAGTACAGGACCGCTTTGTCGGAGGAGAAAAAGCCTCTTGCAAGTCCCGCTTGTTTGGGTGTTATAATGTATACATAGCGAGAAACCCCATGGGAGGAGAAACCATGACTAACTCGAGCCTAGAGGCGGTATTGCAGGCTGCTGGCAATCCTGTCGAGCTTTTGCGCAATTCTAAAATCGGTATGTATGTATACCCGGTCGTGACGCCTGAGTTTTCCAACTGGCGTGTGGAGCAGCAGGCCTGGCGTGAAACAGCGGTTCTGTTCGACCAGTCTCACCATATGGACGAACTGATCGTCGAAGGACCTCAGGCGGAAGAGTTCCTCAGCCATCACGGCATCAATTCCTTCTCGAATTTTGGCCTGAACCGCGCCAAGCACTTCGTGCCGGTCACACCGAATGGCCACGTCATCGGCGACCACATCATTTTCCGCGAGCGTGAGGACAAGTTCATTCTTGTCGGTCGTGCACCGACATCCAACTGGCTGCAGTTCTGCGCTGCCTATGGAAAATGGAATGTCCGCATCAAGCACGATCCGCGTTCCCCATCGCGTCCTGAGGGCGAACGCGTGCTGCGCACCCATTACCGTTTTCAGATCCAGGGACCGGACGCACCGAAGATCTTTGAGAAGATGAATGGCGGTCCGATCCCCGACATCAAGTTTTTCCATGTGGACTGGATCAATGTCGGCTCCCGCAAGGTGCAGGCCCTTCGTCATGGCATGTCCGGTGCGCCGGGTCTGGAGATCTGGGGCCCTTATGAGGACAAGTCCTATATCCTCAATTGCATTCTTGAGGCCGCCAAGGATGCGGGCGTCGATCTGGTTCGTTGCGGCAGCCGCGCCTATTCCACCAATACGCTGGAATCCGGTTGGATCCCGTCGCCGCTGCCCGGTATCTATACCGGCGATGGCATGCTCGCGGAATACCGCCAGTGGCTCGGTGCCGATTCTTATGAAGCAGCCGGTGCGATCGGTGGTTCCTTCGTCAGCGACAATATCGAGGATTACTACGTCAATCCGTTCGAACTCGGCTACGATTTCTACATCGGCTGGAAGAAGCAGGACTTCGTTGGCAAGGCGGCGCTGGAGAAGATGAAGGGCCAGACCCATCGAAAGAAGGTCACCTTCGAGTGGAACCGCGAGGATGTGCTGAAGGTCATCGCATCGGCCTTTGAACAGGGCACGCCATATAAGTGGATCGACTTCCCGCAACCGAATTATGCCTCTTCCAGCGCCGATATGGTCATGCGGGACGGCAAGATGGTCGGCATGTCGATGTTCAACGGCTATTCCTTCAATGAACGCTGCGTCCTGTCGCTGGGCGTGGTGCATGCCGACGTCAAGGAAGGCGATGTGCTGACGATGAAATGGGGCGAGCCGGAAACGACTGGCAAGACCTCGACGGAAAAGCACAAGCAGACCGAAATCCGCGTGCGCGTCTCGCCCACGCCGTATTCGAGCGAAGCCCGCGAAAACTACGCGGACAGTTGGCGTTCCAAGAAGTAACAGGGACCACGGCCCGCGTCGTATTAGGCGCGGGCCGAGCAATCCCCGATGAGACCACTGATAGCCGATGTCAGCCGCAAGGGTTGACGTAAACCGGTGCTGCCGAATGCCGGTGAGCATGAGTGTGCCCCGGCATTCGACTATCAGCTCTTCTGCACCAGGCAGGGAAGGTCGGTGCGGCCGCAGACGGAAGGAACAAGGCAATGTTTAAGTTCTTCAAGCGCGCCGATCACGGTAATGAAAAACCTGAGCTCGATTTGTCGACTGTCGTTCAGGGATATTCCATTGAAGTGATGCCGCGCACAGCGGCCAAGATCGATGACTTCAAGGCGCTGTTGCCGGCTGGAACGCGGGTCTACATCGCCCATATCGATGGAACGCCGATCGACGACATGGTGGCAACGGCGTCGCGATTGTCCAGCGACGGTTTCCAGGTCATGCCGCATTTTCCTGCACGCAGCATTGCCGATGTCCATACCCTTGAAGACTGGATCAAGAGATACCGCGATGAAGCCGGTGTCGAGCAGGCATTGTTGCTGGGGGGAGGGAGTTCTAATCCAGCGGGAACATTCGACAGTTCGATCCAGATGATCGAAACGGGCCTGTTCGACAGATATGGCTTCAAGCGCCTGCATGTCGCTGGCCATCCGGAAGGCAACAGGGATATAGACAAGGACGGCTCATGCCGGCTGATCGATGAGGCCTTGGTTTGGAAGCAGGCCTTTTCCGAGCGCACCGATGCTCAGATGGCCGTCGTCACGCAGTTTGCCTTCGACGTCGAGCCGATCATCGCCTGGGATCGCCGATTGCGAAAGGCCGGCATCACGCTGCCCGTTCATCTCGGAATTGCCGGACCGGCCAAACTCCAGACCCTGATCAAATATGCTGTCGCGTGTGGCGTCGGACCGTCGCTGAAGGTGCTGCAAAAGCGTGCCACGGATCTCACCAAGCTGATGCTGCCTTATGAACCCGAGGATGTGCTGGCGGATCTGCAGTCCTATTTGGCTGACGAGCCAGACAGCCTAATCAGGCAGGTACATTTCTTTCCTCTGGGCGGGGTGAAAACCTGCGCGGACTGGGCAAACGGTGTTCTGGCATCTTCGAAACAGTCGGCCTCTTCCCCACCTGTCGCTGTCTGATATCAACAGGGCGGTGACGGGCAATTGACCGGACGAGGTGTTGAGCAGACCTCGCCGGTCCATTTTTTTAAAGATGGGAAACTGCGGCACCAACAGCCAGTGGCACATGCGCCAAGTGCATGATTGCCGATCGATATCCTGCAAGTTTTAGGATAGAGAACTGGTACGCCCTAGGGGAGTCGAACCCCTCTTTCCAGAATGAAAATCTGGCGTCCTAACCGATAGACGAAGGGCGCGTGCCGTGGCGCCCTTATAGTCAGGGCTTTCGAATCCCGCAAGCGGATTTTTGCGCTTTTTTCAAAAAAATGACACAGACCGAAGAAAACGTTGCCGATTGAAATTTTGCAGGAATTACAAAGCCCTGCTGTGCCGGGAAAAAGCCCTTCTCATGAATTGAAGGTGTAACGATCCAGCAACGGACCCTTCGTACCTCGCCTAGTAAAGGGCACCGTCTTCGCTGGGCGGAAGGGTCGCAGGAGCAGCAGCCGGCGCGCTGAAAAGGCTACCTGAAGCGGCATGGATTCCACGTTGCGGCATGCCGGCCGGAATGAGGCTCGATGGTGTTTCGGACGCGGTCACGGGCGCTGCATCCTCAACCGCTTGATAGGCGGAAAATATGCTGGAGCGTCCCGCGTTGACACCCGTTTGCTGCATCACAACGGCCCCTAGATCCTCAGGGGCCTCCTGTAGCTGTGCGGTATCCGTTGTGCCGCTGCCGTCGGCCGCCGTCTGTGCCACCGGGTCGGCAGCATTGGCAACCATTGGGTCGACATAGCCGCCCGGTGTTTTCCCGGGTGCGTCCGCGGTCGCCACAAGATCAGCATCCTCAATATCCAGGCCGAGGGCTGCCTGATCCTTGGCGCCGGTCATGCAGCCAGCCAATAGCAGCAGGCTGGCGCAAGCCGCCACGCGCGATGTCTGTTTCACATTGAGGTATTGAAGGTGACGCAACATATCCGCTCCGCTTCCGGCGAACCCCGCCGTTTGGTTCTTCGCTCATCCGCAACAAAAAAAGACGGGAGCGCAAACTCCCGTCTTCATGGCATGTCAATCTTGCGTGGAGCCGAACGGGCTTACCAACTGCCGGTATTCGGCATTGAAGCCCAGGGCTCAGCCGGTGCCAGACTGTCGCCCTTTTGCAGGATCTCGATCGAAATCCCGTCGGGAGAGCGGACAAAGGCCATGTGACCGTCGCGCGGTGGACGGTTTATGGTCACGCCATTGTCCATGAGGGTCTGGCAGGTGGCATAGATATCGTCGACCCGATAGGCGAGGTGGCCGAAATTGCGACCGCCGGAATACTCCTCCGGATCCCAGTTGTATGTGAGCTCGATGCTCGGAGCGCGATCGCCATATTCGGCGATGTCTTCATCCGAGCAGAGAAAGACCAGAGTGAATCGGCCTTTTTCGTTGTCGATTCGCTTCGTTTCTTTCAGGCCAAAGACCCGGCAGTAGAAATCGAGCGATGCGTCCAGATCTTTGACGCGTACCATCGTGTGTAGATAGCGCAATTTTGGTACTCCTGTATTGGCTGTTACGATATGGTGCAGACGACAGCTTGGAGCAAGGCTGTGGAGCAACAAAAGCATCTGGGTATTATTTGAAACAAGGGCTTGCGCAGCACCATTGCAGGAATGTTATTCTGGATATCAAGAATCAGTTAACATCTGGAATGTGAAGCGTTGCCGAGGGGCTGGTGGTAATGGCAGACAGAATGTCAGCGAAGGGGATCTCTGAATTTCAGGATCTTTCTAGCGAGCCGATAGATCTAATCGAAATCACGGGCGTCGTGAAATGGTTTGACGTCGCCAAGGGCTTCGGTTTCATCGTTCCGGACAATGGAATGCAGGATGTGCTGATGCATGTGACCTGCCTGAGGCGAGACGGATATCAGACCATTCTCGAAGGCACGCGCATCGTGGCCCTCATCCAGAAGCGCGACCGTGGCTATCAGGCCTTCCGGATTCTATCCATGGATCAGTCGACGGCAGTCCACCCGTCGCAGCTTCCACCCGTCAGGACCCATGTCCAGGTGCAGGCCACAAGCGGTCTCGAACGCGCACTCGTCAAATGGTTCAACAGAACCAAGGGTTTCGGCTTCCTGACGCGCGGTGAAGGCACGGAAGACATTTTCGTCCATATGGAAACGCTGCGCCGATTCGGCCTGACGGAACTGCGTCCGGGTCAGACGGTTCTGGTTCGTTTTGGAGATGGCGAAAAAGGCCTTATGGCTGCCGAAATTCACCCGGATATTCCAGATCCGATCAACCGGGCTCACTGATGCAGATGTTGCAGAATGGTTTTGTGAAAAGCGCTGTTGGGGCGCTTTTTTTGTGTTTGGCCGGCGTCGCTCAGGCGGCAGAGCCGATCTTTGGTACAGCCACCGTCACCATCGAGACGGCAGCCGGTCCCGCGCGTGAATTCGCGGTCGAATTTGCCGCCACGCCCGATCAGCGGGCGAGGGGGCTGATGGAGCGTACAGAACTTGCGCCGGACGCCGGCATGATTTTCGATTTCGCGGTGGAACGTGAAGTGATGATGTGGATGAAGAACACACCGCTTCCGCTCGACATGCTGTTCGTTGCCAGCGACGGCGAGATCAAGCGGGTCGCAGAAAACACCGAACCCTATTCAGAGACCATCGTTCCGTCGCGCAGCCCTGTACGCTATGTGCTGGAAATCAATGGCGGTCGGGCGTCTGAACTTGGCATTGCAGCGGGAGATCACCTGAAGCTCAGCAATATCAACCAGCGTTGAAACGGCCTTGTCAAAATTCCGTAAGAAAAACGCATTTTTGCTGTTGCGGCCCATGGGGTAACCGTGTATTGCCACACTCGTCAACGGCACGGAGTGTAGCGCAGCCTGGTAGCGCATCTGGTTTGGGACCAGAGGGTCGGGAGTTCGAATCTCTCCACTCCGACCATTGATCTTCCCAAGAAAACAAGAACTTGCAGGACGCTGAACATAAAGCGTCTGGCGCTTTTGCGCGGATATCATTTCACGTTGTCAGCGCAGGGATGCCGATCGGCAGGGTTTACCGATCAGCCTCTGCGACCGTCCGGGGCCACGCGCATTACGGCCTCTCAACCTTTCAGATTTATGGGATAATCGATGCCCAGCGCCGGGTCGGCATATTGCCATTTGAACCTGTAGCAAGTATCTCAACCTTATGAAGGTAGAAGCTGGTGTACAGTCTCTTCCGTCTCTCTTGCCCCGGATGGACGCTGCTGAAAGCCAGGGTGTTTGAGATGAAATCCTTCGCTTGTGTTTAGGAGCCCGAAGCCCATGTCCGCCAAGATCTATCGACCTGCAAAGACAGCCATGCAGTCCGGCAAGGCCAAGACTCATATTTGGGTGCTCGAATTCGATCAGAACAGCCCGCGCAAGATCGATCCCGTCATGGGCTACACCACGTCCAGCGATACGCGCCAGCAGGTGAAGCTCAATTTCGAGACGCAGGAACAGGCAGTGGCCTATGCGCAGAAGAACGGCGTCGACTATCGCGTGATCCCGCCAAAGGAAGCGGTCCGCCAGGTGGCATCCTACACCGATAATTTCCGCTACAGCCGCCAGCAGCCCTGGACGCACTAAGGCTGAACACCTAGACAGGCGCAAAGACGCTTCAGTCTCGCCCAAAGCCGGCTCAAGCCGGCCAGACGGCCCCTTAGCTCAGCTGGATAGAGCACCGGCCTTCTAAGCCGACGGTCGCAGGTTCGAATCCTGCAGGGGTCGCCACTTCGCTTTTTGTCCATACCGAAGACATAGGCATCAACGATGCCGATCTGTCACAGGTTGGCGCAAATGGTCAGCTTGCTCAACATCTCCGGTTTTCGATTTGCTGCATTGCGATAATATCGACTGATTCGTGGACGCACTCGGTGCGGTTCTTTCTTGCGTGCCGGCGGTACGCCGGGAGATGATGATGAAAGCGTTTCTCGCTGGTTCATTTATATATATGAGCGTGCTTGCGGTCGGCCCCGCCTGGGCAGGCGATTCAGCGCCTTTGACGTTTCAGGCCACCCGCAACTCCGATCGGGATTATGTGGGCGATTGGCGCGTGCGCTTCGGCGGTTCTCTGCCGATGAGTGCCAGCCTCAAGCTTGGCGTGGTCGCCACAGACAGCGGCGCACTCAGCGCAATCCCCACATCCATCTCGGCCTCCGTCGGCACTCTCTATGACAATAGCAGCCACGCCCGGCGCGGCGCGCGCGTTCAGCTATGTCCGAATACGCAGCAGGTGGAAGCATCAGTCAAAAATATCCAGCCTGTCTGGATCGGAGAGAGTGCTAATCTGGAACTGCGCCAGAGCATCGACACGGTGATTTATGGCGAAGCCGATGCCGGCCGCGTCGCAGTCTCCGCCAACCAGCAGGTCTATGTCACCGATATCCGCCATCGCATGGCCGTCACAGCCGGTGCACGGCTTGCCAGCGATCAGGCGCGAATGACGGCAACCCTGAGGCTCGAACAGAAGATCCTGGACCATTGGACCGTGTCAGCGGATTTTGCCCATGGTGTTCAGACCAATAGCGCAGCTTTCAAGGCCAGCTACGCCTTCAACTGGTAGGGCTCCGCCAAACCGGGTGCGGCAATCCGGCCACTTCACCAGCCGACCGGTTGCCCTTGCGATAAAAAAAGCCGCCACCTCGAAGAGGCGGCGACTTTGATGGTCTCTCTGTCTGTTTAAGCTCAGTGCAGGATCTGGCTGAGGAACAGCTTGGTCCGCTCATGCTGCGGATTGTCGAAGAATTCCGCCGGCGCATTCTGTTCGACGATCTGCCCCTGGTCCATGAAGATCACCCGGTTCGCCACCTGCCGGGCAAAGCCCATTTCGTGGGTCACGCACAGCATGGTCATGCCTTCCTCGGCAAGGCTTACCATGGTGTCCAGAACTTCCTTCACCATTTCAGGGTCGAGCGCCGATGTCGGCTCGTCGAACAGCATGATCTTCGGTTTCATGCACAGGGCCCGGGCAATCGCCACGCGCTGCTGCTGACCACCGGAGAGCTGGCCTGGATATTTATTGGCCTGTTCCGGGATTTTGACGCGTTCGAGAAAGTGCATGGCAATCGCCTCTGCTTCCTTCTTTGGCATCTTGCGCACCCAGATCGGTGCCAGCGTGCAGTTTTCCAGAATGGTCAGATGCGGGAACAGATTGAAGTGCTGGAACACCATGCCGACTTCGCGGCGCACTTCGTCGATCTTCTTCAGATCGCTGGTGAGTTCTGTACCGTCGACGAGGATCTGCCCGGTCTGGTGCTCTTCCAGACGGTTGATGCAGCGGATCATGGTCGATTTGCCGGAGCCTGAAGGACCAGCGATGACGATGCGCTCGCCCCCCATCACCTTCAGGTTGATGTCGCGCAGCACGTGGAAGTCCCCGTACCACTTGTTCATATTGATGATTTCGACGGCGACCGAGTTTTCGGCAACGGTTCTTTGAGCGGTGTTGGCCTGTGCCATTTGTATGTTCCCCTCTTTAGCGCTTGTGCCCGGTGTCGAGACGCCGTTCCGTAAAGGCGGAATAGCGCGACATGCCGAAGCAGAATATCCAGAAAATGAAGCCCGCAAACACAAGGCCCGTGAGTGGTGTCACCGGCGATGCCCAGGTGGCGTCCGTGAAGTTGAGGCGGACAATACCGAGAAGATCGAACATGCCGATAATGGAGACCAGCGAGGTGTCCTTGAACAGCCCGATGAAGGTGTTGACGATACCCGGAATGACCAGCTTGATGGCCTGCGGCAGGATGATCAGCCGCGTTTTTTGCCAGTAGCTGAGACCCAGAGAATCGGCGCCTTCATACTGTCCCTTGGCAATGGCCTGCAGGCCGCCACGGATCACTTCGGCCATATAGGCCGAGGCAAAGATGGCAACGCCAACCAGTGCACGCAGGAAATTGTCGATGGTCCAGCCTGTCGGCAAAAATAGCGGCAACATCACATTGGCCATGAACAGAACCGTAATCAACGGAACGCCGCGAACCACTTCGATGAAGAACACGCAGATGATCCGGATGGCCGGCATATGCGATCGTCGGCCCAAGGCCAGCACGATGCCGAAGGGCAGGGACACCGCAATGCCGACAAAGGACAGGATCAACGTGACCATCAGGCCGCCCCATAGGGGAGTTTCGACCTTTTGAAGGCCAATTCCGCCATGCAGCAGGAAGAAGGCGACGACCGGGAAGATGACGAACAGCAAGAGAGCGTTCAGTCCCTTCCGCGGCGCCTTCGGCATCAGCATCGGCACCAGAAGACCGATGAACATGATACCGACCAGTATCGGTCTCCAGCGCTCGTCGAGCGGATAGCGACCGAAGATGAACTGCATCATGCGGTTATCGACAAAGGCCCAGCACGCGCCGGACCACCCGTCGGGTTGATTGCCGCCTTGGGCAATCGTCGCGCAGGCTGCACGGTCAGCGCCCGTCCAGGCCGCCTGAATGAACAGCCAGTTGATAACACCGGGCAGGAGCCACAACAGAAAGGCAACGCCCAGCACCGTCAGAATGATATCCTTGGGCGTTGCGAGCAAATTTTCGCGGATCCATCCACCGGCAGTATTGCCCTGCATCGGTGCCGGCTTGGAGTCGAGCATGTCCTGACGGACATAATGTATAGTCTGTGCCATCGCTTATCTCTCCACCAAAGCCATTCTGGCGTTAAACCAGTTCATGAACAGGGATGTGGCAATGCTGATAGACAGGTAGACGGCAAGCCAGATCGAAACGATTTCGACAGCCTGGCCCGTCTGGTTCATCGTCGTGCCACCGGTGGACACCAGTTCGGGAAAACCGACGGCGACCCCAAGCGAGGAGTTTTTCGTGAGGTTGAGATACTGGCTGGTGAGCGGTGGAATAACGATTCGCATCGCCTGTGGAACCACGACGAGGCGCGTGGTGATCGAGGGGCGCACTCCCAGCGCCGAGGCAGCCTCGGTCTGGCCGTGGGGAACGCCCTTGATGCCGGCTCGGATGATCTCGGCAATAAAGGCTGCCGTGTAGAAGGACAGTGCCAGATAAAGAGCCACGAATTCCGGGCGGATAATGGAGCCGCCACGAACATTGAAGGTGCTTTCAACCGGATAATCGAACGTCAGCGGTGCGCCAACGGCCAGAAAAGCAAGCAGCGGAAGGCCGATCACGATGGCGGTCACTGCCTTTGCGGTGGCAAAGGGCTGGCCGGTGCGCATCTGTCTGGCCTTTGCCCAACGGGCAAGGAAAATGGAAGCTGCAATTGCGACGACGATGGCGATGGGCAGGACGATCGACCCTTCACCCCAAATCGGCGTTGGAAAGGCCAGACCGCGATTGTTGAGGAAGGTCGAGAACGGCAAGATGATCGAATCGCGCGGATGCGGCAGTGCCGACAGAACGCCGGAATACCAGAAGAAGATCACCAGCAGCGGCGGAATATTGCGGAAGGTCTCGACATAAACCGTGCAAAGCTTGGCGATCAACCAGTTCTTGGACAACCGGCCGACACCGATCAGAAAGCCCAGTATCGTTGCTGTCACGATGCCGGTTGCGGCAACCATCAGCGTGTTCAGCAGGCCGACGATAATCGCCCGGCCATACGTGGAATCGCTGCTGTATGAGATGAGTGATTGGCCGATATCGAAGCCGGCCCGGCTCTTTAAAAAGTCATAGCCCGAGGCAGTATTCGACCGGGCCAGATTTTCCATTGTGTTGTTGACGATGTTCCAAACCAGAAACGTCAGCAATGCCACCGTGACGACCTGAAAGAAGATGGAGCGCACCTTCGGATCGTAGATCAGCGAGCTGAAGCTCTGACCAGCCACCGGTTGGTGTACGGCGTGATCTGTCATGCTTGTGTATCCCCGCGACCCCTTTGGGGTCTTATTGGTCTTCTATATCGGCATGCCGGGTTCCCATCCACGGTCCCGGCTCTTGCCGCTCATCGCTGGTCGCCTTGATGGCAATCCTAGAGATGAACGAGGCGGCTTTCGCCGCCTCGTAAGATGTTATGCCTGATCTTAGCGGATCGGCGGTGCGTACTGCAGGCCACCCTTTGTCCAAAGAGCGTTGAGGCCGCGCTCGATCTTCAGCGGAGTGTTGACGCCGATATTGCGCTCGAACACTTCACCGTAGTTACCGACGCCCTTGATCACGTTATAGGCCCACTCATTGGTCAGGCCCAGGTCCGTACCAATCTTGGAGTCGGCTTCAACGCCAAGGAAGCGCTGCACGTCAGGGTTCTTGGAATTCGCCTTCATGTCGTCGACGTTTTCCGAAGTGATGCCGAACTCCTCAGCCTGCACCATCGCGTAACCAACCCAGGTTACGATGTCGAACCACTGGTCGTCACCCTGGCGCACGGCCGGGCCGAGCGGCTCCTTGGAGATGATTTCCGGAAGAACGATGTGATCGTCTGGATTGCTGAGCGTAAGGCGGATCGAATACAGGCCCGACTGGTCGGTCGTGTAAACGTCGCAACGACCGGCCTGATAGGCAGCGTTCACTTCTTCGAGCTTTTCAAAGACGACCGGGTTGTATTCGAGATTATTGGCCTTGAAGTAGTCGGCAAGGTTCAGCTCGGTGGTGGTGCCGGACTGTACGCAGACGGCCGCGCCCGACAGCTCGAGAGCCGACGACACGTTGAGTGCCTTCGGAACCATGAAGCCCTGGCCGTCATAGTAGTTCACGTAACGGAAGTTGAAACCCAGAGCCGTATCGCGGCTGATGGTCCATGTGGTGTTACGTGCCAGCATGTCGACTTCGCCGGACTGAAGCGCGGTAAAGCGGCTCTGCGCGGTGGTCGGCGTGTACTTGACCTTGGTCGCATCACCGAAAACCGCAGCGGCAACGGCCTTGCAGTAGTCGACGTCGAAACCGGTCCAGTTACCTTGCGCATCTGGCGAAGCAAATCCGGCAAGACCGGTGTTCACGCCGCATTGCACGAAGCCCTTCGACTTGATGTCGTCAAGGGTAGCAGCGGAGGCGCCGGAGGCGGCCATTCCTACGACTGCGGCGCCAATTGCGACGGACAAGAACTTGATGTTCATTTTTTCCCAACCTTTATCTATTGTCTTTTGCAGCAGTGGGTTGCGCGTTTTGAACACACACATTGCCACCGGCTCGCTGCCCTCCCGGCGCGAACGGATCTATCACAATCTTAAATGGGTACACGGTCAAGTGGTGATGGACAGAATCGTCCAGAAAAACGGCAATTTGAACAAGCAGCATGAAAAACGGGCAGAAAAAGACGGCTTGAGGCAGCGAATGATTAAAAAACGGTCGTCCGCAAACGCTTTGGATCGCTATTTTCTGCCAGTGGACCTGTTTCAGCCTTGCACTCAGCCATGGGGTTGACCTGTGACTGCGGCAAAGACACAAAACGTCATCGCATATTCTCGGAAAGGCCCACCCCCCAATGCATGATCGGAAAGAAATGCTGGCCAAGGCCGGCATGGAAACAAAACTCTGCCATATCGGCAACGACCCTTCAGCCTTTCACGGCTTCGTTAATCCTCCGGTGGTCCACGCCTCCACGGTCCTGTTTCCTGACACCAAGGCGATGGAATCGCGGGAGCAGAAATACACTTACGGCACCCATGGAACGCCGACGACCGACGCGCTTTGCGAAGCGATCGACGAACTGGAGGGCTCGGCCGGAACCGTTCTCGTGCCGTCAGGCCTTGCGGCCATCAGCGTCCCGTTTCTGGCCTTCCTGTCATCCGGCGACCACGCATTGATCGTCGATTCGGTGTATGCGCCCTGCCGCCGTTTCTGCGATACGATGCTGAAGCGCATGGGCGTCGAGGTCGAATATTATGACCCGGAAATCGGGGCCGGCATCGAAACGCTGATCAAGGCCAACACAAAGCTTGTGCATACAGAAGCGCCCGGCTCGAACACCTTTGAAATGCAGGATATCCGCGCCATTTCCACTGCCGCCCACAAGCACGGCTGTGTGGTGACCATGGACAATACCTGGGCAACGCCGCTTTATTTCAAGCCGCTCGATTTCGGTGTCGATATCTCGATCCACGCCGCGACCAAATACCCATCCGGGCATTCCGACATTCTCATGGGCACTGTGTCAGCCAACAAGGAACATTGGCCGCGTCTGCTGGAGGCCCAGACGGTGCTTGGCATGTGTGGCGCACCGGATGATTCCTACATGATCCTGCGCGGCCTGCGCACCATGTCGCTAAGGCTCGATCATCATCAAAAGAGTGCCCTGACCGTTGCGAAATGGCTGGAAGGCCGCGATGGCGTCGCCAGGGTTCTGCATCCGGCCTTGCCCAGTTTCCCCGGACACGACATCTGGAAGCGCGACTTCAAGGGTGCAAGCGGCATTTTCTCCTTCGTGCTTGCAGCCGGCCAGCCGGAAAAGGCAAAGCCGAAGGCACGCGCCTTCCTGGATGCGCTGCGGCTTTTCGGTCTCGGTTATTCCTGGGGTGGCTATGAAAGCCTGGCTGTCATGGTCAATCTGGATGATCGCCGAATCCGCAAGGCGCCACCGGAAGGCACCGTCATGCGCCTGCAGATTGGTCTGGAAAATGTCGAGGACATTATGGCCGATCTGGACGCCGGATTTGCCGCAGCGGCCGAGGTTTGAAGACGTCGGTTAGCCCTTGGCCTTGAAACCGTAGAGCCAGTCGAGATCCGCGGCCAGGCTCTCCGGCTTGCGCAGGGAAAGCACCACATCACGTCCGAGCCTGAACGGGCCTCGGGCGTGATAGGCAAATTTGTTGAAGGCGCCGCGGTCGCGCACCTTGGTCGCGCGCGCGCTCCGCTCAGCCTCGAAACTCGCCAGTGCCTGGGGCAGGGGCGTCCCGGCGACCTTGCCGGCCAGCACGAAGGCATCTTCGATTGCCATTGCCGCGCCTTGAGCGGCAAAGGGCATCATCGCATGGGCCGCATCTCCGATCAGCACCGTGTCCCGACCATTATGCCAGCGCCCTTTGCCGGCCTGAAACAAGGGCCAGAAATTCGGCTGGTTCGCTTTTTCCAGCATGTCGACAATGGCATCGTGCCAGCGATGGAAGTGTCTGAGCATCATGCGCTTCTGCGCAGCTGTTCCAGTCGTACCCCAGGTCTCTCCGGGGCTGTTGCCAGCCGTGATTGCCACCACGTTGAAGCCGCCGATCTCGCGCAAGGGATAGCTCACAAGATGCGAGTTTGGCCCGAGAAACGCCGTCACATTGTTACGGTCGAGAAAATCGGGAGCGGACTCGTCCGGTATCGTGAAGCGCCACGCGACATTCCCGGAAAACGAAGTCTCCGGCGCATCGGGCACCCGTGAACGGGTCCGCGACCAGACACCGTCTGCGCCGACAATCAGGTCAGGTGCGCGGCCCGTCAGCGCGCCGATTGACTGAGGCGTTGTGTCTTCCAGTCGCTGTCCGAGATGGAGGTGACACAAAGAAGATGCGTGCAGAACGGCCGTCAACAGCGCTTGCTGCAAGGTTGAGCGATGCAGGACGCCATAGGGCGATCCCCAGCGCTCAAGGGCAAATTGGCCGGCAGGCACAAAGGCCAGCGGGCGAAGACTTGTGCCGCTTGCCAGGCCGATCCGGGATGGCTTTTGCCAATGGTTCTCGAGTTCGGGCAAGACCCCCAATCTGTCGAGAATATAGGTGGCATTGGGCGACATCTGCAGCCCGGCACCCACATCGGTGAGCTGCGGTGCCTGCTCGATGATGTCTGTGCGGATGCCGAGACGCGCAAAGGAGAGCGCTGCCGTCAGGCCGGCAATGCCGGCTCCGACGATGGCGACAGAATGAATGGACATGAACTTACCCGCCCCGACGGGACCGGGATCAGGCGGCCTTGGCGTGGAATGTGCATCCGGGAGGATTGGTCTGTTCCGGCTTCAGCGATGCGTTGAAGCGGTAGAGCGTCGAGCAATAGGAGCAGACTCGCTCCGTGTCGTGTCCCATATCGATGAAGATATGCGGATGATCGAACGGCGTGGACGCGCCGGTGCACATGAATTCCTTCACGCCGATCTCGATAACGCGGTGACCACCGTCGTTCTGGAAATGGGGAATGCTATGATGTCCCGCCATGTCTGTCTCCAATGCAATGCGATTTGCGCCGCACATTATCCGGCTTCTGCGCAAATGTGTAGAGGCCGCCGTGACGGAAACCCATGGAAAAACTGTCGCAGCAGGGCTTGATCCGTGTGGCCTCTCCAATATTGTCGCCGGCGACTTAAGGAAGACGCTTCATGAATCTCAATCTGCCTGCTTTTTCACTCTTCCATCACGATGGTTTGCAGCTCGCCTTTTTCGATGAAGGTGACAAGGCAGCCCCCGCCGTTTTGCTCATTCACGGTTTTGCCTCCACAGCCAATGTAAACTGGGTCAGTCCCGGCTGGCTGAAAACACTGTCGGAAGCCGGCTACCGCGTGATCGCCATCGACAATCGCGGCCATGGGGCAAGCGACAAGCCTCATGATTCTGAAGCCTATTATCCGCCGTTGATGGCCGAAGACGCCATCGCATTGCTGGATCATCTGGGCATCGAACAGGCCCATGTCATGGGCTATTCCATGGGCGCGCGCATCTCCGCCTTTGCGGCGCTTGCGCATCCCGACCGCATCCGTTCACTGGTGTTCGGCGGTCTGGGGATTGGCCTTGTCGAGGGTGTCGGCGATTGGGATCCGATTGCAGAGGCCTTGCTGGCGCCGTCCCTGTCGGAGGTTACCCATGCGCGCGGACGCATGTTCCGCGCCTTTGCCGAACAGACGCGCGCCGACCGCTATGCCCTTGCTGCCTGCATCCAGACCAATCGTGTTCTGGTGACGCGTGAACAGGTCTCGACAATATCGCTGCCCACCTTGATTGGCGTCGGCACCAAGGACGACATCGCCGGCTCGCCGCGGGACCTGGCAGACTTGATGCCCAATGCCCGCGTCATTGATATTCCCAACCGCGACCACATGCTGGCCGTCGGCGACAAGGTCTTCAAGAAAGCCGTTCTCGAATTCTATGCCGGGTTGGCAGATTAGCGGTTCCTCGCCCTATCTGCCGGTAAATGCAGGCGCGCGACGTTCGGCAAAGGCTGCGCGTCCCTCCCGGTAGTCGGCGCTGTCAAAGGTCGAGGCTCCGGTGATCTGCGCTTCCGACAGAAGGGTCTGGTCGCCTTGCTCGAAAGCGCGAAGCGCAAGCTTGGACGCCTGAACCGAGAGCGGTGCGTTATTGGCAATCGTTTCGGCCAGCGTGAAGGCTGCTGCATCCAGTGCCTCAGCCGCGGTGACCTCCAGAAGAAATCCGTTTTGCAGCAGTTCTTGCGGTGACATCGCTGCGCCCGTGAACAAGGCTTTGCGTGTCCATTGCGACCCGAGTGCTATCGCGAAATCGCGCACGGCGTCGGCAGGATAGGCAAGACCCAGACGCGCTGCTGGAACGGCAAAGGCAGCCGTCTCGTCGGCAATTCTGAGGTCGCAGGCAGCGGCGAGGCCAAATCCGCCGCCATAGCAGATGCCGCGGACGGCAGCGATCATCGGCACGCGCGCATCGCGAATGGCGGAAAACGCCCTCGAATTGGTCGCCTCGTAGACGCCGGCGCTGGCTGCATCATGGCGCACGTCGGGAAATTCGGAAATATCCGCACCGGCGCTGAAATCGCTTTGCCCACCCCCTGTCAGCACAATGGCGCGAGCCTTTGCGTCTGCGACAAGCCATTGAATAGCATCGGGTATTGCGTGCCACATCGCCAGCGTCAGCGCGTTTTTGCGCGCGCCATTGTCGATGATCAGTGCCCCTGTCCCGTCGTGGACTGCCGCACGAATATGGCCGCCTGCGAAATCACTTGTTAGTTTCATTGACAACTGCCCATTCAGTTTGCATCTGCAATGCTCTATACAGGGAACGCCCGCAAGATACGAGGAGACCGGCGATGGCGGCTGAAAGCGAACGCGTTCGCAGCGAATACCTGAAGTCCATGGACCCGATCTGGGACACGCTCAAGCACGAGGCCAGTGCCGCAGCCGAGCATGACCCGATCCTGGCGGCCTTCCTCTATTCCACTGTGCTGAACCACAAGTCTCTGGAAGATTGCGTGATTTACCGCATCTGCGAACGTCTGGATCATGCCGATCTTCAGGCCGTGCTTTTGCGTCAGGCATTCGAGGACATGCTTAAGGACTGGCCGGAATGGGGCGCAATCCTGCGGGTCGATATCCAGGCGGTCTATGATCGCGATCCCGCCTGCCTGCGTTTTCTCGAGCCTGTCCTATATTTCAAGGGCTTCCACGCCATACAGACCCACAGGCTCGCCCATTGGCTGCTGAGCAAGGGACGCAGGGATCTCTCTCTGTATCTGCAAAGCCGCGCGTCCAGCGTGTTCCAGACGGATATCAATCCGGCTGCGCGGATCGGCAAGGGCATCTTTCTCGACCACGCAACCGGTCTCGTCGTCGGTGAGACCGCGCGCATTGGCGACAACGTCTCGATCCTCCATGGTGTCACCCTGGGTGGCACCGGCAAGGAAGGTGCTGACCGTCATCCGAAGATCGGCGATGGCGTGTTGATCGGTGCAGGCGCCAAGGTTCTTGGCAACATAGAGGTGGGCGCATGCTCGCGCGTCGCTGCCGGTTCCGTCGTGTTGAAGTCCGTGCCGCCATGCACCACGGTTGCGGGTGTCCCGGCCAAGGTCGTGGGCGAGGCGGGTTGTGCAGAACCGTCGCGGTCCATGGATCAAATGCTTTCCGGTGACGTTTAGGCCTTTGCGGGTTTACAGCGCCGCCGGGTGCGTGCAACAAGCGGGCCTGATTTGCATATCGATGGAGAAACGCCTTGAAACCTGACGAAATCAAGAAGCTCGAAGCCTACTTCAAGCGCACCTTCAATCAGGCGATGGTCGTCAAGGCCCGCCCGCGCAAGGACGATTCTGCCGAAGTCTACATCGGTGACGAGTTTCTCGGCGTCGTCTTCCGCGATGACGAAGACGGTGATCTGTCCTTCAATTTCTCGATGGCGATCCTCGACGTCGATCTTTGAGATGCCAATTTGGCGCCAGTGACTGCACAACATTTTGATGTCGCAGCAATAATCGCTCCAAACGGTTCAAACAGGCCCGCAGCATAGGTTGCGGGCCTGTTTTTTAACCGCAAATGCAACCTATGAGAGTTGTGCGATGCAGCATTTTTCTTGACGACGATCGCTGGATGTTATATGAGGCAATCCTGAATTCGAACTGAAACACATTGGGAAGGAATGCTGTCATGTTTAACTTTGATGAAGCGAGCAAGAAGAGCAAGGAAGCCATGGATACGGCGCTGAAGAACTATTCAGAAGTCGCCAAGGGCTTTCAGGCCATCGCTGGCGAGACCTCGGAATATTCCAAGAAGTCGTTTCAGGATATGGCGACATTCATGGAATCCCTGGCCGGCGTGAAGAGCCTCGAGGCAGCCTTCGAACTCCAGACCAGCTACATGAAGTCTTCCTTTGAGAGCTTTGTTTCCGAAGCCGCCAAGGTCAGCGAAATGTATGCCGGTCTTGCAAAGACGGCCTATAAGCCGTTCGAAATGCCGATGGCCAAGGTTGTCAGCGAAAAGACAAAGGCTGCCGCCTGACCCAGCGCACCACCTGCCGACCGCGGCAGGTCCGATGTAATTTGTTCAACCGGCCGCGCCCAGCGTGGCCGGTTTTCTATTTTCAGCGCGAAAACCATTGATTTCCGGTGTTTTTGCACCTGCCCCCAAGCAATTCTAATTGCACTGTGACGGAAGGGGCTTAAAATCCGCCAATTGAGAACTAATTATGTGGACAGAAGAAATCGTCGTGGAATTTGCATCAAAAGATCGGAATGGCTGGACGTATGGGGACGAGACTGAGATGATTGCCGAGCCGGTCGTAATGCAGCAGCAAGGTGACGGTGACGGCGAGGGACCCGGACGTGGTACCTCGGTTATCACCCGAACCAAATCGAAGACCAAGCAGCCGAATTTGTATCGCGTTCTGCTGTTGAATGATGACTACACTCCGATGGAGTTTGTCATTCACGTACTGGAGCGGTTTTTCCAGAAGGACAGGGAAGCCGCAACCCGGGTAATGCTGCAAGTACACAATCACGGCGTGGGGGAATGTGGTGTCTTCACGTATGAAGTCGCCGAGACCAAGGTAAGCCAGGTAATGGATTTCGCCAGGCAGCACGAGCACCCGCTGCAATGCGTGATGGAAAAGAAATGAGGATCTGACCGTGCCAACATTTTCTCCCAGTTTAGAGAAGGCGCTGCATCAGGCACTGACTTTTGCCAACGAGCGGCATCATGAATATGCCACGCTCGAGCATTTGCTTCTCGCCCTGATAGATGACGCCGACGCGGCCGCGGTCATGGGCGCATGCAACGTCAATCTTGACGTCTTGCGCAAGACCGTCGGCGATTATGTCGACAACGAACTCGCCAACCTGGTGACAGGTTATGATGAGGATTCCAAACCCACATCCGGGTTCCAGCGGGTCATTCAGCGCGCTGTGATCCATGTTCAATCATCCGGCCGCGAGGAAGTGACCGGCGCAAACGTGCTCGTGGCAATCTTCGCCGAGCGCGAGAGCCATGCCGCCTATTTTCTGCAGGAGCAGGAAATGACGCGCTACGATGCCGTCAACTATATCTCCCACGGTATCGGCAAGCGCCCCGGTTCCGGTCCTGCCCGTACGCCGCGCGGCGCCGAAGAAGGCGAGGGCGAAGCACGCCAGGCCCGCGACCAGCAGGAAGAGGGCGGCGCCAAGAAGCAGCAGGAAGCGCTGAAGGCCTATTGCGTCAATCTGAACGAAAAAGCCAAGACCGGCCGTATCGATCCTCTGATCGGGCGTCACGACGAGGTCAACCGCACCATTCAGGTTCTGTGCCGTCGTTCCAAGAACAACCCGCTTTACGTGGGGGATCCAGGCGTTGGCAAGACCGCGATTGCCGAAGGTCTGGCCAAGCGTATCGTCGAAGGCAAGGTGCCAGAGGCGCTGGCAGATGCCACGATCTTTTCGCTCGACATGGGCACGCTTCTGGCCGGCACCCGCTATCGCGGTGACTTCGAAGAACGCCTGAAGCAGGTCGTCAAGGAACTCGAGGATTATCCGGGAGCCGTGCTTTTCATCGATGAGATCCACACGGTTATCGGTGCAGGTGCAACGTCTGGCGGCGCCATGGATGCCTCCAATCTGTTGAAGCCTGCCTTGTCCTCCGGTGCGATCCGTTGCATCGGCTCGACCACCTACAAGGAATATCGCCAGTTCTTCGAAAAGGACCGCGCGCTGGTTCGCCGCTTCCAGAAGATCGACGTCAATGAGCCATCGGTTGATGATGCCATCGAAATCATGAAGGGGCTCAAGCCCTATTTCGAGGAATATCACAAGCTGCGCTATACTAATGACGCGATCAAGGCTGCCGTGGAACTGTCGGCCCGCTATATCTCTGACCGCAAGCTGCCGGACAAGGCGATCGACGTGATCGACGAGACCGGTGCGGCGCAGATGCTGCTGCCGGCATCCCGCCGTCGCAAGCTGATCACCGACAAGGAGATCGAAGTCACGATCGCCACCATGGCGCGCATTCCGGCCAAGACCGTATCCAAGGACGACGAGCAGGTGCTTGCCAATCTCGAGCAGGAGCTGCGCTCGGTGGTCTATGGTCAGGACAATGCAATCGAGGCCCTGTCGACCGCGATCAAGCTTGCCCGTGCGGGTCTGCGCGAGCCGAACAAGCCGATTGGTTCTTACGTCTTTTCCGGCCCCACCGGCGTCGGCAAGACCGAGGTCGCCAAGCAGCTTGCCTCGTCGCTTGGCGTTGAAATGCTGCGTTTCGACATGTCGGAATATATGGAACGTCACACGGTTTCACGACTGCTGGGCGCACCTCCCGGCTATGTCGGCTTCGACCAGGGCGGTCTGTTGACCGACGGCGTCGACCAGCATCCGCATTGCGTGGTTCTGCTCGATGAAATCGAAAAGGCCCATCCCGACATCTACAACATCCTGTTGCAGGTGATGGACCATGGTTCGCTGACCGATCATAACGGTAAGAAGATCGACTTCCGCAATGTCATCTTGATCATGACGACCAATGCGGGCGCATCGGAAATGGCAAAGGCCGCCATCGGCTTTGGCTCCTCCAAGCGCAGCGGTGAAGATGAAGAGGCATTGAACCGCCTGTTCACGCCGGAATTCCGCAATCGCCTCGACGCGACGATCCCGTTTGCGCCGCTGCCGACAGAGGTCATTCATCAGGTCGTCCAGAAATTCGTCATGCAGTTGGAAGCCCAGCTGTCCGAGCGCAATATCACCTTCGATCTGTCTGAACAGGCAATCGGGTGGCTGGCAACGCGCGGCTACGACGAAAAGATGGGTGCCCGTCCGCTGTCTCGCGTGATCCAGGAATATATCAAGAAGCCCCTCGCCAACGAGATCCTGTTCGGCAAGCTCAAGAAGGGCGGCGTGGTCAAGGTCGGCGTCAAGAAAGACAAGGCCGGTGAAGATGTTCTGGACCTCGAATCGATTGCCGACACGGCGCGTGTAAAGCCCAAGCCTGAGGCTGAACTCGAAGAGGTCGAAGCAGAAACGTCGAAGAAGAAGGCCCCGGCCAAGAAGGCCAGAAAGACAAAGGCCGCAGAGGCAAAAGCCTCTGATGCGCAAGCGTCCGAAGAGGCGCCGGCTCCGGCAAAGCGGTCCTCGGTGCCCAAGGTGCCGAAGAAAAAGTAAGGGCGCAGACCTCTGCATCATTTCAAGGAAGCCGGGCCATGTGTCCGGCTTCTTTGCATTTTGTGCTCCGGGATCAGGCGACGACGCTCGCGTGGTGCCATTGCCGCATTGCCGGTTTTGGGTTAGCGAGTATGCATGAATTCAACGGATGATCCTCGCAGCGCTACCTACTGGTTCCTGACCGGAATGCGCGGCATTTTCAGCATGCCGGCGCTGATCCTGATGACGTCCTTCGTCGGCTTTGCCGCCTTCGCACTCGAATCGGGACTGACGCGTAGCGAGGCCATGTTCATGACCATCATGATCTGGGCATTGCCGGCCAAGATGATCCTGACGGGCATGCTGGCAAGCGGTGCCCATATCCTTGCCATCTTCGTTGCCGTCTCGCTGTCGTCGATCCGCATGATGCCCATGGTTGCCTCGCTGGTACCGGAGTTGAAGACGCCACGCACGCCTGTATGGCTGTTGCTGTTCCTGTCCCATTTCATCGCCATCACGGCATGGGTCTTTACCACCCAGACCATAGACCGGGTGCCCCGCGAACATCGGACCGCCTATTTCGGCGGCTTTGGCATGACACTGACGCTCACCAACACGCTGCTGGTGGGCATTTGCTACGGTCTGGTCGCAACATTTCCGCCGATGGTCGCCGGCGCGCTGTTCATGCTGACGCCGGTCTATTTCGTTGCCTCCATCTGGGCCACATCGCGCCAGCCGGTGCTGAAACTGGCTTTCGTCATCGGTATCATGGGTGGTCCGCTCTTGGCGCTGGTGGCACCCGGTTTCGATGTTCTGGTGGCCGGCATCGGCGGCGGAACCCTGGCCTATGTGATCGACCGATTCCTGCTGTCTCCGCGCCGGGCGCAGAGCCTTGATAAGGGGCAGCGTTTGTGACCACAGGTGAATACGCAACCTATATCGTCATCATCGTCGCCGGCTGGCTGGCGACGGATATCTGGCGCTGGCTCGGGGTCGTGGCGGGCAATCGTCTGGACGAGCATTCCGAAACGCTCAAATGGGTGAGGGCGGTGGCCACCTCGCTGGTGATGGCCGTGACAGGCAAGCTCATCATCTATCCGGCCGGAAGTCTCGCCGACAGTCCGCTCTGGCTTCGACTGGCCGCGGCCGGTCTCGGCTTTGCCGCGTTTCTGCTGAGTGGCCAGAAGGTCTTCGTTGGCGTCGTCGTGCCCATCGCCATTCTGGCGCTCGGGCTTTTCCTGCTCTGACATATCGTGCACAGGTGTGGGAGCATGGGGCGCAGGCGCCAGAGCGAGCGATTGACTGATCGTGCGCGACGAACAGGCAGTCCGTCCTCCTCACGTCTTGCGGTATATTTGGAGTTTGCACCTGATGAACATAACCGTTGAAGTCCCCGAAGATGCAGCCGAGCGCCGTGCCGTCAAGCCGGTCATCTGCTATCCGAATGAGACGCTGCCGCCGCCAGACATGGCTGTATTGAAGCGTGCCCGCGCAACGATGGTGAAGGTGGACGAGGTCATCGTACCACCTCGCGAAGGCGAAACCTTCGATGTGCCAAAGGGTCATTTCTTCCGCATCGTCAGCATCGACGGTCCGCAGGTCGGCGATCTCAACCTGTGGAACGCAAACGACCTCACCGAACGCTTCTTCAGCGGCAAGACGCGGGCGCTGCACGCAACCCATGTCACCGAAGGTCACAGGCTGTGGAGTAACCTCCCCAATCTCCGCCCCATGGCGACGATTTCCCATGATACGCTTGGCTGGTACGGTTTCGACCAATATGGCGGTGGCGTGCATGATGTCATCGGCACGCGCTGCGACCCCTATACGCACAGGCTTTTGTCAGGCGGCGACTATCACCACTGCTGCCACTCCAACCTGACGCGTGCACTGAGCAAGGCGTCGGGGCTCAGCTTCCGCGACGCCGAGCCTCTGGTGCACGACGTCCTGAACGTCTTCATGTGCACCGGTTTCACCCGCGACACACAGCAATATTTCATGAAGGCCAGTCCGGTTCGTCCCGGCGATTTCATCGAGTTCTTCGCCGAAATCGACCTTATGGGCGGTTTGTCGGCCTGCCCTGGCGGTGATTGCAGTGCGGAACATTCCAGCGATACGGCTGCCTGCTATCCCTTGAAGGTCGAGATCTACAAGCCGGACATGACTGTATTGAAGGATTGGCCGTTCCCGAACCGCAGTGAATATCTGCCGCCGGAAGCGTGATCAGCCGTCATCCTCGGGCAGGTTTTGACCGAGACCGACACTTGCTGACTGTAGAGATTTGAAGCTGGCCCCCGCAACCACTTTAAGCATGAATCACCATTACACCGATATAACAAGCACTTAAACCGACGATCTCTCGCGCCGCCTCTGTCATCCAGGGGCGGTTTTGCGTTTGTGAAACAGAGAATCGGCCGAGTCCTGGGGAATCCGCTTTCAATATGTCGAGAAGTTCGGGATATTTCTTTGCCAAACGGGTGCCTATCGCTTTAACGAACACCTCACGTGCCTTTGGTTTGCTCTGCAGCGTGCTGTGGGCAATCAGAAACAAATAGTCTGCCGCTTTGAAGCCTTGCCGGTCGGCCATGCGCTGGGGGACGTCGGTGAGATGTGCGTGGGACTCGACGTTATTGAGCTTGCAGGTTTCCACCAGCGAGCAGGCGACGGCCCAACGTAGTGCTCCGCCATCACTTCCGGCGAAGAGATAGTCCTTGCGCCCGAGGCTGACAGGCCGGATCGCCCGTTCGACGGGATTGGCCATCTCGATACGGCCATCGTTGAGGAAACGGGTAAGGCCGTCCCATCTGGAGAGCGCATAGTGAATAGCTTTCGCCAGCCAGTTCGCTGGCGCCAGGGACTAACGCAACCTGCGCCTCAAGCCAGGTCCTCAATGTGCTGACGAGCGGCTTGGAGCGGTTCCGCCGCGCTGCCAGCCTGTGGGGCGGCGACTGGCCGCGTACGTCCGTTTCGATGATGTATAATACCCTGACCGCAAATGGTCGCATCCACGTCACGGTAGCCATTGGCGAAGACACGTTGTCGGCACGCATTGGCATCAGCTAAGCGGCGGGCGCATTGCTGAGATGATCTGGCTTTGGGCTCTTGAAAAGATGCTGGCACAGTTCGAATTCAGGTGTATTTGGGTTTCGCAGCAAGTCCGCTGCACCCAAGATCGCGTCAAGAGATATGGACGACGAATTTGGACTGTCCTCGACGGTTAGGCGAACCTCGACTGAATATTTCATGCCCAATGGCCCCGTCCCTTCTATGTGTATGTAACCAACTTTATTGTCCTGCAAAGACTCGACGAAATCGCTCGGGCCGACGCCGATCCCGTCAAAGCCGCCGAGTACTTTCCTAAGTGCATCCGTCTTTGTTTCACGTTTTGCTTGGGAACGAGCCGGATCTCGCATGTTGAGAAAGTCGTGATTGCCGCCAATGTTCAGCTGATACGTGCGATCGACGGACACGCCCCGTCCGAGCAATGTTTCAAGAAGGGCCTCGTGAATGACTGTCGAGCCAACACAGCTTTTCATGTCGTCCCCCAGAAGCGGAAGGCCAGCCGATTTAAAGCGTCGCTGTAGGTTTGGTGATCGTCCGAGGAAGGCTGGAGTGCAATTGACAAGGCCGCATCCTGCATCGAGCGCAACGTCCGCATAAAATTCGGCTGCCTCTTGTGATCCCACAGGCAAGAAGATCACAACGATCTCTGCATGAGAGCGCCGCAGTATTTCGGCAACGCTTTCTTTGGTGGCAGTCGTGCAATCACGGTGAACCAACACGCGATCGCGCAGTATGTCCGGCACTCCGTCAAGCACCGGGCCCGCACGGACCACGACCTGCGTTGGAGCGATTTCAAAGTATTTCGACGTGCAGTTTGGAGGAGAAAACAATGCCTGATCTAACGTCTTACCGACTTTCCTTTCATCAACGTCGAACGCTGCGACTACGTTCACCTCCTCAACCGGTGTAAATGTCAGGCGCGATGGTGATTTGAAAGCACTTGCGGTCGACCGGGCTTGACCTACGAGTTGGACTAGAGAATTCGCACAATTTCCGGCTCCCACAATAGCAATATTCACCATGACCAGTCCTCCTATCCTTCTTTGTGTAGATCAGCATAAGCTGACGCATGCATTTGAACGCATTTCGCGTGACAAAAATCGCTTTCGACGCGTCGCCTCGAACGCTCCCCCATCAGCGTTCGGACACGCGGGGGCAGTGAAGCAAAAGCCGACAGGGAGCCCGCGATCGCCTCGGACTTTCCCGATGGTATAATCAAGCCGTTAAGCCCATCTTCCACAAGATCGGGAATACCGCCAACGTCGGTGGTCAAGATAGGCAGACGGCATGCCATGGCCTCTTGAATTGCCAAGGGCGAGCCCTCTTCCGAAGAAAATAAACAAAAGGCATCCGCCCTTGGGAGGATGGAGAATATCTCATCCCTCGTGCGGTGTCCCAAAAGCTCCACCGCCTCGATTCCAAGGGTTTCCGACCGAATGTCTTCCAAGAGTGGGCCGTCGCCAATTAAGACAAGGTGATGGCCTACGTGTCTGTCCGAATGAGATAGAAAGGCCCTGACAAGTTCATCGGCATTCTTTTTTTTCGTCATCCGAGACGCGTAGACAAAGGTCAATTCGCCATCGGTTGAATCGCGAGCTGTGTCGACGGCGTCGATCGCCGAAAGATCTTCCGTATTTATTACGGCGACAGGAATATGGTATTTGCGGACCGGTATTTCACGCCAGGCGCTCAAGGCACGTCTATTGATAAGAATAATCCGATCACAAATACTCGAGACAAAAACTTGTAGTTGACGATTCATGCAAGTGACTTGATCGAAAATCGATGACTTAGTCGAATATAGATCAGAAATGTCTCTTTCATTGCAAAATGAATGTAGATGCGTCATATGTTTGGTTGACATCCACTTGAAGTGCAACCCGTGGGGCGGCATAAAGTCTTCACATGTCTCACGCCCGATTGTCGAGCGATAAAGGTCAGCGAATTCGAGGGAAACCTCACTCAGAATATTTTCCTCGGTCTCAGGCGGATACTTCCGCCTCACGGAGTCTAACAGCCGTTGAAGTTGTCGAAAACCGAACCTGCAATACGATACACAAAGATCTCCATAGAATGTGTGACTATGTACGATATCAATCCTTTGCTCGACCAGTGCTCTAAGGACGTTATTTGGTCCCGACAAGTTATGATCGAACGGTATTACAGAGATTCCTGCCCGATCGAAACGGCCGTAGACAGCGATATCATGGCCTTTGCCATGGCTCTTAATCTCGATCACATAAAGCCTCAAATTGGGCTCGGCGTGGCCAAGTGAACTGAGGAGCTTCTCCAAAAAGACGTGATCTCCTCCAACGAAGGAGAGATCCGTAACAACGTGCAAAATCCTGATCATGGTGAACCTCGTTTAAGATTGACCAGCCCACGATCGCAATCGACCCGGTCTCGGTAAGCTTTAGCGGCGTAACCGTGACCGAGAGACCATAGGGTGAGCACAATCTAAAATCAAAACGCTGTGCTAAAACCTATCTTGACGTGTGAGGTCAGGGGCGTAGCTTTTCCAAAAGTCATTCTGGAGTGGATCGGCAAATGCAGCAACTTGATGCCACTGATGTCGCAAAAATCGCGGCCGCGTACGGCATTAGAGATTGGTCGATTGCCCAGGATCGAAGCACCCTCAGTGATGGGTCATTTGTGCTCAAAACCGAGGTAGCCTCGTTTCTTGTCAAAGAAAAGCCGCCGTATCGAGCGCTGCGAGACTGGATCGGCCCAAAATTTCAGAGCCATGCCTTCCATCAAGGCGCGCAGGTACCTCGGGTCTTAAAAACAAATGACGGCGCCGAGATTATGAAAATACACGGGTCGTCAATACCGCGGTATTGCTACGTCCAAGAGTATATTGATGGACAAGGCTGGGAGGGCTCTGCAGAGCAGCGAAAGTCACTTGGAAAGTGTCTCGCGGTTTTGCATGCTTCATGCTTACCGGTTAATCCTGGAACAAGCCTGTCGGCCGGACCAAGAGCGAGGTTCTTCGTTTCAAAGCTTCTGGGCTGGTTGGAAATGCCGGGTGCTACCAAAATTGATCGGCGGATAAGACGCCGTATTATTGACCTCGTGCAGACGTTCGATCCTGTCGATGAGCCCGCAGTGATCCACGGCGATGTCAATACCACCAATCTGACATTTGGTCAGATGTGCTACATTTTCGATTTTGATGACGCCCGTATCTGCTCGCGACGGACGGACGTCTCGAATATGTTGCTTTTCAGCTGCGGTTTAGAGTTAGACATACGAACGAAGAGAATTTTATCTTGGCCAGCACATTTGGACGTGGAACAATCTAAACATACGCTGCATGCATACTTAGAAAATTCAATATTTCCAAAAATAAATCCGAGATTAGACATATTTATGTTAAATGCTATCGTGGTACTATGTATAGTCATAATTAAGGGTTACTACAGTTCATTGATGGATGAAAATATTCTCGATTTTTTTGGGGATAGCGGGAACGAAGCGTTCATGGCAGGGTGCTGCTAGGGAGTTGGACATGGATGTTTTGTCGAGACAGATACGCGCTGAGATAATGGGTATACTGACTTCCTCCATGATAGGTGGTCACATCGGGCCGGCTTTTTCGCTTGTGGAGTTACTTCGCGCAGCATTGATCGAAATCGAGGCGCCGCTCAAATTATATGACGAAAACCGGCGTCGCGTCGTCCTGAGCAAGGGCCATGGGTGCCTGGCGCTATACGCAATTCTCCTTCTCGCAGGGCGTATTCCGCCAGATGAAAGATCGAGGTTCTGCGCGGTGGGCGCGCAACTGGGCGGCCACCCCGAGCGCAATCTCAAGTTTGGTATTCAAGCCACGACCGGCTCGCTCGGGCATGGCCTCCCGTTAGCGGTGGGGATGGCACTTGCGGACAGGATGCATGGCTTGCGCGACCGCGACGTCGTGGTGATCGTGGGCGACGGCGAACTCAATGAAGGTTCGAATTGGGAGGCAGCATTGCACGCCAGCAAACATGGCTTGGCAAACTTGCGCGTGCTGGTCGACCAGAATCTCCATCAATGCAACGGTCCCGTCGAGCGGGTCCTGCCGGTACCCGAGCTAGCGGCGGCATGGGCCTCACTTGGGTGGAATGTGCATAATCTCGACGGACATGACCCCGATGAGATCAGACGCATTTTGAACCTTGAGGCTGATGATCGGCCTCGCCTGATCATAGGCCAGACGATCAAGGGTTGGGGGATGCCTGTCAATGAAGGCAGCCCGGCTTGCCATTACACGCCTGAGTTTGATCCCCATTTCGCCGACTGGCAAAAAGCGCTGGATAGAGGGGCGCGATGAGACAGGCGATTTCCGAAGCTTTGGAAAACCTCGCGGCGAAAGACCCCCGAGTTGTTTTGGTTGGCTCGGACCTGGGACCTGGCGCATTTGACAGGTTTAACGAAAAGTTCCCAGGCCGCGCCTATATGGAAGGGATATCGGAGCAGTATATCATTGGAATGGCAGCGGGTCTCGCAGCGAGCGGTTTCATACCCTATGTGCAAACTATCGCAACATTTTTAACTCGACGGGCATTCGAGCAAATCTATCTCGATGCAGGTGTCCAGAAGCTTCCGGTACGATTGTTGGGTTCGGGCGGAGGAATGGTCTACTCGACATTGGGTCCAACCCATACAGCGATTGACGATTTTGCTATCTTGAGTGTGGTCCCCAATCTGACGATATTGGCGCCGGCCACGCCGGCCGAAGCTTTCTCGTTGATCACCGAATATCATGAGATGCCTGGCCCCATCTATTTGCGGATCGGAAGAGGACCGGGCCAGGGCGGAAAGTCGATGCCGCTCAGAGACCCCTGCGAAGTTGCCGGGAAGACCCTTGTGCTCTCGACCGGAACAATCTCGAGCCGCATCGAAACCTTGAAATTCAGCGGCGATGCGCGTGAAAGGGTTTTTACCCTCCATGTTCCTGTTCTTAAGCCTATCAACGCCCAGTTTTTTGAGCCATATCTCCGGATGTGTCGAAACATTGTTACGATCGAGGAACATGTGGAGTTCGGCGGACTACAAACCCAAGTCCTCCATCTACTGAACAAACTGCGGCTGTCTCGTCCTGTCGCATCGCGTTTTCTAGACTACGATGCAGGATCGACCTATGGGCGCGCGGATGACGCACTCCAACGCCTCAAATTTGGTGAAGATGAGCTTTCGGAATTCATTGCCAGTCAAGCTTAGAACGGAGGCTTTAATTGCTGGAACTGCAGAATAGAGCGGCAATAATCACTGGTGGAGCGTCGGGCATTGGACGGGCAACGGTGGAAGTTTTTCTTCGATCCGGCGCGTCAGTTCTTGTCCTAGACGTCGATGATGCGGCAGGTGCGAAACTCATTCAAGAGGTGAATGGCGGCGATCGGTTACGCTTCGTTCACGGGAGCGTGCTTGATGAAACTGCTATCGAATTTGCATGTTCTGAATGCGTTCGCGGCTTTGGAAAAATCGACACGCTGGTGAACAATGCTGGAATTTTCATCATGCGGGGTTCAAGCGGCACGAGGGAGGAATGGGTTCGTTCACTGGAGGGCAATGTGGTGGCCTATGCCATGACCGCGCAAGCCATTGTTCCCAAGATTCTCGAGGCGGGCGGCGGCTCCGTTGTGAATGTGTGTTCGATATCGGCGCATATCGCACAAAAGAATTTCTGGACTTACAGCGCCGCTAAAGGTGCGGTGCACACACTCACAAAATGCATGGCGCTGGATTTTGCTCCGTTGGTGCGCGTCAATTCCGTCAGCCCAGGCACAATATGGACCGACTCGAATAAGGAATTCATGATGCGGGAGTGGGGATACGACCGACGGGCTGCAGATTCAGCACCTGATATCGGTGGTAAACATATCCTACGTCGGTGCGGCGACCCATCTGAAGTGGCGGAGGCGATCTCCTTTCTCGCTTCCGCTCGCGCAAGCTTCATCACCGGCGCCGACTTGCTTGTAGATGGAGGCTACACAGCGCTTTGACCAATCGACGAACCGCTGTAGTCACTGGCGTGGGCGGCGCCATCGGCAAGGCGGTGACACTTGAGTTGCTGGCTCGAGGGGTCACCGTAATAGCCACCTCGACAAACGCCGTATCGTTAGCCGCGGAGATGGATGGATTCGTCGAACAGGGAGTCCTCGAGATTGAACATCTGGATTTTTTGAATGCGGATCTCGTATCTCGGTTTGTCGAAAAGATTTCCAAACGTCGGGTCGATATCCTGATCAACAATGCCGCTGTCTACCTCGATGACCCCAGAGCGATCGACGATGCGGAATTGTTTCGCTTTCCGATCGATCAGCTCGAACAAACGATTGACGTCAATTGTCTTGGCGCTTTTCGCCTGTGTTGGGCCGTGATCCCGGGGATGATCACCAGAGACTTTGGCCGCGTGGTTAACGTATCGAGCGGCATGGGTCGCTTAATGGATATCTCATCACAATCGACATTCTACGCCCTTTCAAAACTCATGCTGAATGGAATGACGATAGCACTGGCAGAAGCCACGCAAGGAAAGAATGTGTTGGTCAACGCAGTTTGTCCGGGCTGGGTCAGGTCACGAATGGGGGGGGCTAAGGCACCCGTTGATCCTCATCACGCTGCCCAGGAAATCATCCGATTGGGCCTTCTTCCGGACAATGGGGATAATGGTCGGTTTTGGCGCGACGGCTTGGAGCTCGATTGGAACTTCAGCCCACGGGGCGAAGCCAGGCTCCGGCTCAAAAGTGAATGAATTCGCGGCTCATCCCGTCCACAAGGAGATGAGATCCCGAGATGAAAGACGCTGCGGGACTTGAAATAAACACTACTGACTTTGCGACTTCGTTTGGCGTGCAGAAGCGGCCCATAATGTTCTTTCGCATGCCTTCCTCGAAGCGTTCAGGCCTCTCAACCCTTAGCCTTCCCCAAATGTTTCTGTCGTCGTAGACCTCGCCTGGGGAAATGACATTCACGCGAATGTTTTCGGGTGCCAATTGTCTCGCAAGCGATCCACAATAGCTCAGGAGCGCTGCCTTGGCGGCGGCATAAGACTTATAGCGCGGCAGAGGAAGCAAGGCGGCCTGTGAACCGATCACAGTCAAAGCGCCGCGCTTCGATAGCCGGAGGCCAGGCAGGAACAGCTCAATGGCATTCGCAAATCCCTCCACGTCGACGCGCAGACACTCCGAAAGGTCTCGCGACTGTGCACTCACATTCCAGACGACGATATCAAATCCACCAAGGTTATCGTACATTGACGCAATCCATGCTTCCAAAGCAACGCGATCCGCAGCATCGACCGGTGCGGTGAAAACCCGGCCCTTGAAGTGATCTTTCGCCAGCTTGTCACGTTCCTGGTCAAGCTCACTCGCGGTGCGGGAACAAAACGCAACGTCGCACCCATCAGCAAGAAAAGCACGAACAAGGGCACCACCTATCCCGCGGGTACCTCCAACAACGACGACCCTCATTCCCGCCAGTTCAAGGTCCACATCGACCTCCTTGAAGGAAAACTCTCGACAAATTCCACAAAAACTTCAAAATCCTTAGTTGTGGAACAATCAGCGATCCTATTTTAAAGGTCAAGATGCCATGAATGCGGGTTCGGAGATTTGCGCTGACATATGCCTTGTGGGTAGCGGGCCAGCAGCAGTCTCAGTTGCACATGAGATAATGATGCGTGCACCTCATTGTCGGGTAATGATCCTCGAATCCTCGGCTTCCAACCACACTGTGATTTCCACCCCGTATCAGCTGCTCCGAAACCGGGGAGGACGCCGAAGCCGCGATTTTGGATCTGATGTGCAAGATCTTTATGGAGGGTTTGCCAAGGGGTGGATCGCCGATGCCAAGCCGTCTTACTTAACCCAGTCTCGTCTACGCGCTTTCGGAGGCACTGGGCGCGTCTGGAGTGGTTGGTGGTGCCCGCTTTCACGAAGGGATTTCTTCGCCAGTATGGAGTTGAGCTGGCCATTGGAGTACGAAGAAGTCCGACACTGGACGGATATCGCCCTGCAGGCTGCCAGACTGCCTGAACTTGCTCTGATGGAAAAGTGGCTTGAGCCGACAAATTCTATGCTCACCGACAGCGCGCTTCGATGCGAGGGAATCTATCTGAAGGATTTCAATTTTTCCGAGTTAGTGCGAGACAATGCCGCTTTGGATGTAAGGATGAACTCCAATGTCGTTAGGATCGGGCTGAGTAGTGACGGGAGATCGATTTCGCATCTAGATGTCTTGTCCTTCGATGAGGACGGCCAACCGGGTAAGCGTTTCAAGGCACGTGCTGAAATTTACGTCCTGTGTGCAGGGACTTTGGAAAACACGCGGTTGTTGCTTCATTCTGAGTTGGCACCAAGCCTTCCGGCGCTCGGTGTCTTTTTCAACGAGCATCCTTATGTCTGGAACGCCGGCTCTGTTGCGGAAAACCACGAGAACGCGCTTTTGCGTGCTCTGACGAAAGCAGTTGCATTTAACGGGCATGAAATTCTTCCCGTCCTTACTCCAACAGTTGACCAGGACTGTAAATGCGCCCCGCCAAATTTTCGCGCGATCTTGGGCGGATTGGGTGAGGATGGTGTGATTAATCTATCGTGGGAAACCCTTCCCAAAAAATGCAACAGGATTTTCCTTGATACGACGGGAGACGTGGATCGAGCCGGTCTCCATAAACTGGTCTTAAGTCACCATCTCGATGAGGATGATTGGAATGGGGTACACCGAAACTTGGAGCGCCTGATGGACTATTTGAGCCAACATTTTGGCGTGAAATGCCCTTGGAATCCAGCCGAAAGCCCAAAGGCCTTCATTCAAAACCGTCTTGCGCCGGGAAATCACCCTGCAGGCTCGACCAGAATGGGAAAATCGGTTGAACATGCTGTTGTAGACAGCGATTGCAGGGTTTTTGGTACAGAAAATCTTTTTGTGACCGGAGGAGGAATTTTCTCGAAGTCCGGTTACGCAAATCCAACGCTCACCATTTGTGCGCTCGCGCGCAGGCTAGCCGCGTTTATCACGCGAGATATGGGTCGCTCATTTGAAACGCATTCACGTCATTGGCCCGCCCGGCTCCGGAAAATCAACGATCGGAAATCTGATAGGAAAGAATTTAGGATACAGCGTCACTGAACTAGACGCGCTTTATTGGCAACCTGACTGGTCGAGGGCTGCAGATGACGCGTTCATGTTAGACGTTCAGCGGGTTGTTGACGGAGAACAATGGGTGGTAATCGGCTCGTACCCGCAGGTTTCAGACGAAATTTTTCACGCGGCAGACACGCTTATATATCTCAGCGTTTCTAAGTGGACCGCTTTTCGTCGGGTAACATCTCGCTCGCTTTCTCTGATTTGGAATCGGACGTTGCTTTGGAATGGCAACACGGAAACACTGAAACGCCTACTTTCCCGTAACTCGATGCCATTGTTTGTTTTGCGCAGTTACAAGGACTTTGTATTGATGCGAGAACACCTTCGTGTGCAATGCGGCAAGACCCAAAAGTGTTTCATAGAGATTGACGCGACAGAAAATATCTCAAAAATCATGAGCGATTTATCAAGGCAATGTCTCTACAAACGGATAACGACTGGCTCATTGGGATAGTCCTTAGCGGAAAGTGCAACGACAGCATCTTTCAAGATCTGAGGAAACACAGTTTCCTGAGTATCTCTAAGCTGACTCGGGCTCCACCACATCAGGGTCTTAACAACCGACTTTTCTTCTAAGGAAAGATTCATGCTCTCCGGCTTGAAGTCATTGATGTACGCTACAAAAAAGGTCTCGTGGAAATGGGTTAGCTCACCCTTAACTGCCAGTATTTGCTCGCCTATCCAGATTTTCGGCCCCAGCTCGATCTGGACGCCAGTTTCTTCAAGTCCTTCTCGCACTGCCGCTGCTTCAACGGTCTCGCCAGGCTCGATGCGGCCGCCGAGTGTGATCCAAAAACCTTTGGATTTGTCAACGCTGACATCCGTGATCGACGGATCCTCGATCTTCATCAGTAAGATATGACCTGCAGGATTGAACACGAGCAAACGTACCGTTGTTCTCTGTTTCATACATCCCTCCTGCAGATGATTATTGGTCTAACTCTTCCATAAGCGGGACATGTCATCAACCAAATAATGCATCTTATACTTGCCAAACCGCCCGCATTGAATATTTTTGGTATTGCTCGCCCGGCGGGATATTTCCCTGAAGTCATCAGGGCAATTGAGCGCTCGAGGAGGCAATAATGAACGTTTTAGAAAACGCGCCGAAATCTCAGTTGATCAAAATAGCGAAGTCTGCGCAATCGGTGTTCAGCAGTCGAGAATTCGAAGTCGTCGAGCGAAAGGGGAGCGGACATCCAGACACGCTGTGTGATAACATGGCTGAGACGGCGTCCCGGCTTTACGCACGCTATTGCCTCGATCGATTTGGACGCGTGCCCCATCACTGGTTTGACAAGGTGATGTTGATTGGAGGCGACGCTGATATCGACTACGGCCGCGGCGTATTGCTCGAACCCTATAGGGTTATTTTTGCAGGAAAAGCGGCGCGCGCCGTCGGAGCGCAAACCATTCCCGTAGCTGACATTGTCACGCAGGCCGCAAAGCACGTCCTTACCACCCAGCTCACCGGTTTCAATCCCGCAGAACATCTGGTTGTCGAAGATCATGTGCGAAAGAGCAGAGGGCCTGGGCAGATCAGGACCCGATATACACCAACGCTTGTCTCTGATCTGGACGATTTCGGTGGCGACAACCTCGTCTCCAATGATTGTAACCTTTGCGTCGGCTACGCCCCACTTAGTGCAATCGAAAGCGTTGTCTTGTCCGCGGAAAGGTTTCTCCAGTCCGCGGAGGTCCGGAAAAGACTGCCTTTCATCGGCCATGATATAAAGCTCGTCGGTACGAGGCGCGGATGTGATTACCACCTGCTTGTCAATCTGCCGATGCTGGCGGAAAGGGTGAACTCATTTGACGATTACCTGTCGAAGGTCGAGATGGTCGAGACGGCTCTCAGAAGCCATACAGATGAACGACTTCCTCAGATCGCCATCGTCATCAATCCTGAACGAAAATGGGGGCGGGCGTACCTGACCGTCACCGGGTCTGTCGCCGACACAGGCGACGTTGGGGTTACCGGGCGTGGCAATCGACAAAACGGATTGATTACGCCAATGCGGCCAATGAGTATGGAGGCAACGGCCGGGAAAAATCCGCTTGACCACACCGGAAAGCTTTACGGCGTGCTTGCACGAGACTTGGCGCAGGAGTTGGCGGACCGATTAAATTCGGAAGTGACAGTGTCGATCAACACATCCAAAGGGGCTAAGCTCTCAGCTCCCGACTCGTTTGTCATCGAGCTGAGCAAAGTGCCCGAGGACGTTGACATCTTGGACGAAGTGAGAAGTCGCGCCCTTCGGGCGTTAGCAAATCTCGGCGAGGTCAGCAGAGGGCTTGTCGTCGGCTCTGAAGATTTGTGGTGATGGGCTGAACCATGCCTAGTGAATTTTTGCTTATGACCAAGCCCGAACTTTCGGAGGCTCTCCGGCCCGATGGAGCCTCGATATTCGATAAGGTCGCGGGCATTTTGATCTCACATGGTGTCGAGATTGTCGGTCAAAGGACATTCGACGGCCGTTCGGCAGCTGCTCTGCTAAAACTATTGTATCCGCGCTTGCACCTCGTGGCGCGTGCCGGTCTCATTGCGGCAAGCTCCAGCGCTAAAGCCCGCGCAAACGAATTTGCTCGGGCGGAAGGAGTGCGAATTGTATCGGCACAACGGTTCTTGCAATCCAACGCCCAGTTGACCCCACAGTCCCTGCAACAGCTTGGAGATGATGCTGGATGTCACAAGTTCGGAAACGGCACCTATGGCGCCCTGGTGGCTGCGTTCGGTCAGCGACTGCTGGTACTAAACCCCTTCTATCACGAATTTGCCGCGAGATTCCGCCCTGCAAAGGTGATCAAAGTGCTTCGATGCACGGCAGATCTTGATTGGGCTGACATCCGACAGGCTGTCATTGGTGACATCAACGCCCGATCCGCTTCCGATGGAAGCATCAGAAAATGGTTGTGGTCGGCGCAAGAAGAATACGGGCTGTCCGACATTGGACTTGCGCGCAATGGAGTGCACGTGTCGCCAGGACCGGTTGAGGCGCAATGGCAACTGGCACAGATTTTTGGGACAAAAGCCTCTTTTGTTTGCGAGAGTTTAGGCTCAAGCCGGATAAGAACAGCTCTCGATCTTTTCGAGGCGACAGAAGACTCCAACTTTGAGGATGCCGACGCGCTATCTGATTTTCTCAAGGCAAATATTGGGGTAAATCGGTGAGAGAAGAGCAGCGTCTTGGCATTCAAGTCAGCGTGAACCAACTTGACGGCGAATTGCTTGAGTGGATAGCCGGTTCTCGCCGACCTATCGAATTGGATGATTTCGGCCGTATTGGTAAGGTGGTAGACGCGGAAGCGCTCAAGTCCAAGATCAGAGATATTCGTCGACTCTTGAAGTCCCCGAAGATTGGAATTCACGGACCGGTCCCTGTTCCATCATTTGCGCCCTTTGATCCAGACATCCAAAAAATAGTTGATCAGCGGTTTGCTACGGCGCTCGGTCTTTCTCAGGAGATCGGGGCTTCCTACATGGTAATCCACAGCCCGTTCCTGTTTTTGGGCGAACCTTATATCACCAGCTCGCATGGTGATATCAAGAAGGACGCAGTTGATCATGCGATCAGGGCGATACGGCCGACATTGGAGATTGCGGAGCGTTACGGATGTACTCTCGTCGTTGAAAACGTGTGGGACAGTACACCGGAATTGCTGGTAAGACTGGTGAGAGAGCTGGAATCTGACTTCCTAAAAGTTAGCTTTGACATCGGGCATGCCTTCACAGCCGGTGGATCAAGATCGCTTCCGCCAGATTATTGGCTCAGGGAGATCGGCGGCTTGCTGGAGCATGTTCACTTGAGCGATTCTGATGGATATGCGGACAGGCATTGGCCTGTCGGAAATGGCAATATCAACTGGACGCCAGTTTTCAACGAAATTGAACGCCTTCCTTCTTTTGAATCCGTCAACTTAATCCTAGAATACAGACCTGAAGATCGAAACAAAGCAGTTTTTCAACGATCTGCCGATTACATCAGTGGAAAATGTGAGAAGCGCAAAATAGGCTAGGCTTTACTTCAGGTTGAATATGGATATTATGGCATCGTAGTCCGTACAAATCGAATAGCATCGGAGGAGTAGAAATGTCTTCTGAATTCAAAACATTCGATGATGTTGCAGGAGCGCTTTCTGCAAGCCACAAGATTGGCCAGGATGCGATACTTTCCGTGTTGCAGGATGGTATGCCTCGGCTTGTTTACTCGCCGATCGAAGTGGCGGCGATCGAAACAGCAAATATTACATCAGTTCCGCTGCCCACGGTTGAGGCAATTCTGAAGTCAGCGTGGACGAGTGCTATCAGCCACGCTGCTCGTGCAGAGGAAAAACGAGGCGTGCATTCAAATGAAAGCCTTACGGCCGCGGCTCACGTCCTGATGTGACGGTCGCGACATTACAACGGTCCCGTTTGGCATTCCTCGTCGAGTCTGCACGAGATTGTGTTCCATACTATCGCATGAGGTTTACGAACCTGCTGTCTTCTAGCTGGGGTGATATCCCGCGATTAGATCGCGAAACGGTTGCAACGCGAGAGCATATCTTTTGTTGCGATGACATCAGCAAGCATGAAGTAAGGCGGTTCTTCACATCCGGCACGTCTGGGACTCCGCTTGAGATAATGTGGGATCGCGACAAGCTCGTTCATGAGTGGATTTATCTTGTTCGTCTTCTCTGTGAATATCACGGACTGAAACCACCTACGCGCGTAAACAAATGGCTGTTCGTTAAGCTGACGGATAATCCCGCCACTACAGAGGGTACTGGTTCACATCTGCTACCGCACGTCGACTACGTAAACGCATTTCTTGAGCCAAATACGGTAGTACGAAGGCTCATGTCGATCGCCAGTCACGCCGCACATTATCAGACAATAATCGTGAATGTTATCCCTGGTCCAATCGCACGAATGGTGGCAACTTTGGATCAAAGCTTCGCAGTTAAGGTCGTGTTGAGTTCGGGCGAAATGCTTAAGAACCAGGATCGCTTCGCCTTAGCGCGGTTTTTTCGCGCGCCCTGTGTAAGTCTCTACGCCATGACAGAGACCGGGATCGTCGGGATCGAATGCGCTCGGCAAAACGGCTTTCACTTCGACCCAAGTTATTGCTTCGTGGAAGTAGACGACGACCGAAAAATGATCGTCACGTCCATGACAAATAAAGTAATGCCATTTATCAGATACAATATCGACGACAGAGGAGTTTTGGAAGAAGATCGATGCCCTTGTGGAAGCTGTCTGCCTCGCCTGAATTTGACAGGCGGTCGAACAGTCACATATTTTTATTCCTCTGACGGTTCGCTTTTCAATACGTTTGCTCTGGACAATGCAGCCGGAGAAATAGGGTTACCACCTTTTAAGCTCTTTCAGGCAGATCCGGGCCGCTACTATCTGATCCTTGAACATGGGGCTGACTGCAGCCCGGATATGTTGCAGCGGTTGAAGGCTTGTATAGCGCCTTTTGCCAAAACGGACGTCGAGATCGAGACGCTTTATCTCAAGGAAGAAACCGGCCCCGTCCCGAAGTTCTACCAGCTTGCTGGCGGAAGAGCAGAACTCAAAGAGCGTTTGGTCGCTCTGCCGCTGATCTCATGAGCCCACCTACGCTTGGGTCTCTGGTAGAGGCGACGGTTCAAGCGTCGTAAAATTAGGCTTGGGAGAAATTGTGCTGATCACAACAACCCACCCATACGGAAGCTCTTCATTTCCAGATACTCCTTGATCCGCGGCTGCGCGCCTTCGCGGCCGATGTCGGATTGCTTGACGGCGCCGAAGGGTGAATTCTCATCGAGAGTGAACTGGTATTCAGCCCGACCATGCCGAATTTCGGAGCTTCATCGACGCGCCAGACGCGCTTTGAATTTCCCGTGTAGAAATAGGCGGCCAATCCGTAGGGCGTGCTGTTAGTATTGGTGATGACCTCCTCCTCCGTCTTGAAACGGAAGAGCGGCGCGACGGGGCCGAAGGTTTGTAAGATCGCATGTCCATCTTCGTGACGCAGGTGGCTCGCCTTACACTGGTCTTCCGAGGGGTGCTTCGCGCGATGTCACGCGATAAAATCGCTGCGATAAGAACTGGCGGCACAAAAAAAGATTGACGTGCCCCCAAACGACATTCCGGAGCCGTCGTGTAACGGCGCTCAGGTCGCGATCCTCGCCTTTGGGAAAAGCCGACGTGCTCTGGAACAGCATCCGGATCACTGCCGACGGCAGCGAAGACGCGCCGTCCGTGAGGCAGATCGACCGCTGTCATCCCGTCAGGCGGATGCACGAGGTCCCGTTAGCACTAATAATGCCAACGATCGGACGGGCGGAGGGATGAAGATGGGCGCACCAGTCGATTTCAACCTCGCCCTCGTCCAGTCGGTCGCGCCAGCGGCGCAGCGAATACGGCGAGAGCTGCAATGCGGCAGCATATTCACGAACACCCATGCCGCTCCAGTTCATCGCTTCAACATGCATCGCCCAGAACGCCTGGACAGCATGGTCGCGCACGTCCGTGCTCACCGAGAAGCGCAACCGGTTTCGTCTCTTTTGCCGCTTCGCTCGTTCTTCCATGCGTTTCTGACGGCGCAATTCCGCCTGATATTCTGCCTGCTTACGCGCGGCGTCGTCGCCCGCAAAGTACTTAAGCCAACGATCGAGCGTGTCCTTCGCCAAGCGATGCACACGGCAATATTCCGTCCGCGTCAGTCCGCTACGCTGCCACGCTTCAACGTGAACCACCCAATAGGATTGCCGCGCCTTGTTCTTGAAATGTCTCAAATTCATCGGAGATCCTCCATGCATCGAAGGAGCCCGACATGGCGCGCAATTGCACTACTCAATCTGGGTGCACAGATCGGACGCTTACAAACGACCAAAGGACTGCCGCCCGCAATCGGCAGGTCGCGATTGCGGCTCCGACCGAAGCGCCCGGCGCTGATATATTGCCCGCCGTCAAACCACGCAGGAGGCGGATGATGGAATACTTTTGCGGACTGGATGTCGCGATTGAGGAGACGGCGGTGTGCGTCGTCGACGATCGCGGCGAGGTACAACCGAGCAACCCTGCGACCGCACGATAGCGGTCGAAGACTGAACACGCGAGCTCCGCTCCGGCGGATGAGGACCGATGCAGACCAGGAACGACGGAACGCACGATATCTTGCCTGCGGCCGTGCCGATCACACGATGGCCGGACCGCGCTCGAATGCCTGTGACGATGCTCCGTCAGTCCGATGGTAAATTGCGCCACGACGGTTCGGGCGCTGCCAATGTGCAGCCAAAACACCCCGTCGACGAGCGCGGAGGAGTGCACGGCGCACCGGAACTCGAACGCACTGAGCGGCAGCGTGTCGAAGAGAACAGCCCAGTATGTTATCGTAGCCACAAGGAAAAACGACGATGGCGAAAAGACCAGCAGAAACACGACCGATTAGGAGGGCTAGATAAAAGCAGGCGATGTGCGCCTTCGTTCGGTCGTGTGTTTTCAGAGGCTTATGAAGCGTTTGCGCGAGGTGCGCCTGATCGGCGCAGCCTGCGCATTCGCAATTTCTTAAACGATTTCCGTGGCTTGGCGCGATGTGTTGGGCCTCAGACATGCGCAGTGAGGAGGTTTTCCTGCTGAGACCAGCATTCCTGCGTAAGAGGTGTTGTCCTCGCACATTGACCAAGCTCGATTGGCCATTGCGAAAAATGGCGCTACGATATGGATGGCAATAATGCGCCAGAGGTGGTCATTGGCTCTGCGCGACACACCGTCTGACTTGGGGCCGGTTCCTGCCTGACAGCTTTGCATGACAGGTGAACGATAGCTGCCGTCCGTAGTGCGAAGGTGGACTAGGTTCGATCAAACTAGATACTGGACCTACGGCTGTCTCTGACACCGCCCGTGGGGTCTCTTAACACTTTGCTGGCGCTCGAAAGATTCCACTGGGAAAGACGATGCCCACACGGTAATTACTTGTCTGAGTAAAGCAGGAGATACGGAGATACGATCGCCGCACAGTACAATGCGCACCTCTTGAGGGCCTTGACGGCGTCGCCGAAAACAGCAGTCGGGGGAAACGGCGTGACCGGAAGCAAATGGCCGCGGGGCGCGGAGTGGCGGAAGTGGGACCTGCACGTCCACAGCCCGGCATCGCACGGGTTCACGGGCGACTATAACCAGTTCATCATCCAGCTGGGCAATGCCGATTGCGACGTGATTGGCATCAACGACTATTTCTCCGTCGCTGGCTACCGCGAAGTGGTCCGCCGGCTGGTCGATCCTGCCGGCGACACGGAAGGCAACGCAGCCTACCGCGACGCCCTTGATAAGCTGCGCAGCAAGATCCTGCTGCCGGTCGTCGAGTGCCGCATGACCAATGTGCTGATGAACAAGCAGGGAAAGGGCGGCCAGCGTCTCAACTTCCACCTGATATTCGACCCGGCGCTCGATCCGGACGATATTGAGACATTTCTGAAGAATCAGCAGGCCGGCGGCAGCTCGATCGGCGGGCGGTACGCCAGCAGCGAGTTCCTGCTGGGCGTGCAGGTCGATTTCAACGAAATCCTGAAGAAGCTGGGCGCGGACGGCAGCTTCCGCGGGCGGTATCTCGTCTGGCTGCCCTATGACGAATACGGCGGCATAGACAACATCGACCCGAATACTGATGCGATGCTCAAGCAGCACCTGATCCGTGACGCCGATATCCTGGGGTCGGCCAACAGGGCGCAAGCCGACTTCTTCCTATGGAAAAACCCCAAATACGGCGAGGACTCCTACCGCGAGTGGTTCGGGAGCCGGAAGCCGTGCATCAAGGGCAGCGACTCCCACAACGTCAACGACGAGCTTGGCAAGCTGAAGGATCAGGACTCCCGACCGACCGACAAATATTGCTGGATCAAGGCCGACCCGACCTTCGCCGGACTGCGTCAGATCATCAATGAGCCGGAGGACCGCGTCTATATCGGCCGCATCCCGCCCAAGCTCGAAGAGGTGCGCGGTAACGCCACGCGGTTCATTGACCGGCTTCACATTCGAAAGAACACCGACGCCGACACACCGGATACCTGGTTTGACAGCGAACTGCCGCTCAACGCCGACATGGTGGCCATCATCGGCAACAAGGGCAGCGGCAAGAGCGCGCTTGCCGATATCCTCGCCTTGGCCGGCAACACGCACTGCGACCCGGTGCATTTCTCGTTCCTCGTCAGGGAGCGCTTCTGCGAGCGCAGCGGGAAGCTCGCAAAGCAGTTCACTGTCCGCCCTGTCTGGGCCGACGGCACCGAGACAGCGCTACCGCTCAATGCGAAGCCCGACACCACCGGCGTCGAGCGCGTGCGCTACATTCCGCAGACCTATCTGGAAAAGGTCTGCACCGAGACGGAACCCGGCCAGCAGAGCGAATTCCAGGCCGAGCTGCGTAAGGTCATCTTCTCCCATATCAGCGAAGCCGACAGGCTCGGCCGGCAGTCGCTCGACGAGCTGATCGAGTACAAAACCGAGGAACTGAAAGGACAGATCGACAACGCACGGCGGGAGATCGAGCGGGTGAACGCCGAACTGGTGCGTCTCGAAGAAAAGGCGGCGCCCGCCTACACCGCGCGGATCGAGGCGCTGATGCGCCAGAAGCAGCAGGAACTGACAGCTCACGGGGAGATCGAGCCGGCAAAGGTCGAGCAGCCCGGCGAAGTCAGCCCCGAACAGACGGCGGCCTACGACGCCATCGCGGAAAAACTCGACACCGAGCGGGCCACGCTCAACCGCATCGATACGGAGACGGCAGAGACGACGCAGCAGCAGAAGACGCTGACCGAGAAGATTGCGCTCGCCCGAAAAGTCGAGAGCAAGATCGACAATTTCGAGAGCGAATATGCCCGCCTCGACCGCGAGACTGCGCCCGATCTTGAAAAGCTGGGACTGTCGCTCTCCACCCTGGTGTCGCTGACCGTCGATAAAGCGGCGCTCACCACCGCGCGCGACAGGCTAATGGCGGAAAAGACGCTTGTCGATGCCGCACTGGACGATGCCGGTACCGGCAGCCTTCCCGCGCAGAAAGCCGCCTGCCTGCTACGTATCGCCGGGCTTCAGGGGCAGCTCGATGCGCCGAACAAGCGCTTCCAGGAGTACAACGAGGCCCTGCGGTCCTGGCAGGAGAAGGGCCAGCTGATCGAAGGGGCAGCCGACAAGCCCGATACGCTGAAGGGCTATGAAGCGCAGCTCTCATACCTGAAGGCGGGCCTTCCCGGCGATATCGAGCAGCTGCGCACGCAGCGCCGGGACATCGCCCGGGGCATCCACAAATGCGTCGCGGCGATCCGCGACGCCTACAAGGAACTGTTCTCCGCAGTGCAGGAGCTGATCGGCTCCAGCGTCATCATCAAGGAAGGATTTAAGCTCACCTTCGAGAGCAGCATCATCGAGCGCAACCTCGAAGGCGACCTTTTCGACAAATTCGTTTCCACGGGCGTCGCCGGCTCGTTCTACCGCAAGGAAAAGGGCACGGCGCTCGAAGAAATCCGCGCGGATTTCAACGTAAATGACGAAGACGAGGCGCTCGCCTATGTCGAGAAGATCATCGCCTATCTCGAACGCGACATGCGCAACGCACAGCAGACGCCCACCGGCGTCGCCAGCCAGCTGCGTAAGAACGTCGATGTAAAAGCACTCTACGATTTCCTCTGGGGTCTCGGCTACCTGGAGCCGGAATATTCGCTGAAGCTGGACGGCAAGGACCTCAGCCACCTCTCCCCCGGCGAGCGCGGCACGCTCCTGCTGGTCTTCTACCTATTGGTCGATAAGAGCAACAAGCCGATCATCGTCGATCAGCCGGAAGAGAATCTCGACAGCCAGACCGTGTACCGGCTGCTGATCCCGGTCATCAAGGACGTGAAAAAGCGCCGCCAGATCATCATGGTGACGCACAGCCCGAACATCGCGGTGGTCTGTGACGCGGAACAGATTATCCACGCCCATATCGACCGTGCCGCCGGCAATGCCGTCATCTACACGATGGGCGCCATCGAGTCGCCGGCCATCAACCGCTTCCTCGTCGATGTGCTGGAAGGCACTCGGCCCGCCTTCGACAACCGCGACGCCAAGTACTTCGTTTCGTAGAGCGGCCGTCATGGCAAAACGGAAGATACCGGAGAGGCTCTACAAATACCGCGCATTCAGCAACCGCACGCTCGACGCGCTGATTGCGGACCAGATATTCTTTGCCGATCCCGGCACCTTCAACGACCCGCTCGACACGAGGCCTACTCTCGATACGGATATCGACGCCGACGCTCTGGCGGCAATCCTCGCGCGACTGGTCGAGCAGCGCGTCAGCGCCGAAATGAACGCGGCCGCAAAGACGATCCGGTACAGCGGACCGAAGACGATCAGCCACATAGCTGCCCACAGCCGGCGGCGCGCAGAACAGGTCGTCGCCGAAATCCGCTACCACGCGACCAACCCCGAATACGATATCGAAGACCCGGCCCGCTTCCTCTTCGGGCAATATGTCGAGGACGAACTTCTGAGGCGCTACGGCAAGGGTATCGTCTCCCTCGCGGAACGAGCCAACTGCCCGTTGATGTGGAGCCACTATGGCGACCAGCACAAGGGCGTGTGCATCGGCTATTCCATACCCGAGCGGGCGGCAGGCGACCTGCACAAAATAAGCTACGGCGGCAGCCGGCTGATCGCGGCGAGCGCTGTCGTCGCCATGCTTGACGGCGACGAGGAAGCCCGCCGCAAGGTGGACGACGCCGTCCTCACGAAGAAGGCCATCAACTGGCGCTACGAGCGCGAATGGCGGCTTATCGGCCCGCGCGGCCCGCAGGACTCCCCGCTAGAGATGGAAGAAGTGGTGTTCGGGATGCGGTGCTCGCACACGGTCAAATTTGCCATAGTCAAAGCCCTCGCGGGCCGCAGCCGCCCCGTCCGGTTCTATGAGATACGCGAGCGCCACGGGCGGTTCCTGCTGGGCCGCTACGCGCTTGATATCGATGAGCTTTCGCTCTCGCTGCCGCGGCGCGCCCTCGATGTGTGTGACCATTTCGAGGACCTGACCGACGAAGCATAGAGGCCACGCGGGTAAAGGCGGAGCATTCGAGGGTGTTGTTGGTGGTGGTCGCGAAGGTCGGCTCGGATATCTTCTGGACGATGCCAGTCATTTCGACGTCGGAGAGTAATAGATGGCGTCGAGCATGGCGACGCGCGCGTCCCAGAGTTCCATGTCGCGACCAACCGGGCGCGGCTCGTTAAACCAAGGCGCCTGCTGGATTGGCTCGATTACGCGCTGCCAATAGTTATCCAGAGACAGAGTCGTCGGCGCGAACGAGAGAGCTCCGGCAAGACCGATTGTATTGCCGGCATTCACACAAACGAACATGTCGGGACGCTTCATGGCAAGGAGACGGGTCGCCGGTCCGAGGCGAGCCGTGCGAGCCGATCCCGAGAAGGCGTCGGTAAAGGCCATTACATAGGTATCGAACTGGTGCTCGTTCACATCTCCGCGCCTCGGAATCGAATCCAGGGCTGCTGCGAGAGCGTCACTGCGCTGTCCGATCAGTTCCGCAAACGTGCCAGCGCCCCCCATTGAGCCGAACCAGGCCCAGTCGAACCCGTCGAGACCCGCCGCTTTGGCCTCGATTTCTCCAAGGACACCGGCAACACCTTTCCATTCTGCAACGGAAAGGCCGGCGAAAGCAGCAGTCTTGGCGAACATCTGCTGGATCTCACGGAGCAGCTTCATCCGCTTCTTGAAGTCGTGGTGCTGGTCCTGGCGGGCGAGCTTCACGAAGTCTTTCCAGGATATAGTCGCGAGCGATGAGTTGACACGCGACCAGTCCTTGGTCTCGGCAGGCAAGATTGGGTTTTTCGGCCTCGGCGTCTTGCCAGCCGCTTCGGACTGTCGGCGATAGCTGTCTGCAAGTTTCCGGGTAATCGGAAGATGGAGGGGCTCATACCGAGTGAGTTGATCGCGGACCTGCTCAAAGAAGCTATCGTTTGCTGGACCTTTGACATGAATACTGGCCTCAAGGTTTCCGCCCAGACCACCCTTGGTGAAGTTGGCGCTTCCGACTATGGCCTCGGCCTTTGCGCCCGACTGAAAGTAGAAGATCTTCGGATGGAAGCAGCCAGGCCGATTTTTCGCGACGAAGGCGTTAGGGACGTCGATAAGGCGATCGATGAGGTCAGGGTCGGTAGCTGAGAAGTCGACACCGAGCAGTACGGATTGAAATTTGGCAGTGTTTGCGAGCAATTTCTCGGCAACTTCAGTCAGTTCGCCCCAGGCAACAGCGATGGAGATTTGCTCGTGCTTCTCAATGAGTGCGGGCAGACGCCTCGCAATCGCCTTTGCTTCCAGTAATGCGATCTCCATTTGCCGTCCCGTCGCCTTTCCAATCCGATCCGATACGATGATCTTCGGATCTACCAGCGCCTACGCAGAAGGAATAGTATCGCTGCGGGAGCAGCTATCTAGGATAAGTTCTCGCTGCCGCATCCCATGCTCCAGTACATGCTCTCTCATGAAGGTTACGACGATCAATTTGAACCACTCCACGTTCCCGTTAAAGGCGTGGCTTAATCCGTTCGGGGACATTGTACGCCTGAACGGTGATCGTGATCTCTCTGTTCGCATCATCCTTATGCCCAAACAAATAGGTCCAACTGCTTTCAGAGCGTTTTCGGGTCATCTTTTTGAAATTGGGATGGCCCGGGGTCGCTTCCTCAATCTTCGCAAGAACCCCGCTGAAGTCCTTGTTGCGATTGAAAACAAGGACGGCAGCCTTTGTGTCTCGCCAGCTTAAATAGGATAACACTTGGTCCAACGTTTCGAGATAGCCTTTTTCACCCGTCCAGAACTTGCACTCGCCTACGAATATGTTCTTTCCATCGACTTTGATGAGAATGTCGGACTTGCCCTCATAATTGAAAGTTTCACCAGTTGCGTCGCCCGAAAAGTGGCCATTGAGCTGTACCAAGAAATGTGTCCGTAAGCTCTCTTCGTCGATTTCTCGAAATGCGCCAGGACTTTGCTCCATCACGCCGACCATATTTTCCAATACGGACAGGATATGCTCGTAATCTTCGATGCTGAGTATTGGCTCTGGCTTGAAGGGCTCACGAGAGGGGACAGGCTTCGGTACGGTGGGACGAATCTTTCGCCGCACAGATGGAGCGACAAAGGTCTGGCTTGCGCCCGGGCGCTCTTTTATTTTGAAGCCAAGTCCTGCGACAAGCGATTTGTCTTTAAGCAGTTTCTCCTTGCGGCGCTCAATCGCCTGCATCGCCAAGCTTTCCAAGCTGCTATTATACAACATTGCGTCGTTCGCCAGCCAGCCAAGATGCTCGTTGAGCGATCTCACGACTCCGTCGATTTCCTGTTTCACCCGTTCAGGACTAAGATCAGCTCCCGTGATGGAGAATGAAACGATGCCATCCCCAATGACCGCTCGTGGATTGTTAAAATTGCGCGTCGTCGGCTGGATATCAAATCCGAGCTTATTGCCGGTAAAGGGAATTTCGACGTCCACGGACGTGCCAGTGATATGATATGATCGGGACCGGTCGCTTATCCATCTGTTGTGATCACGGCTTACGTCGATTTGGGTCTCGCGTTGATCGACCACTAGATCGTCAGGGAATATCTGTGGTACTTCAAATGCCATATCGCTCGCATAAAATTGAGCTAAATCAGTAGTCGAAGTGTTTAGTAATTCGTCGCCACTTTTCCGCTCGATAGCGTCTAGGAGCTGCCTTTTCCATTGCTCTTGTGTCGCAAACCAATCACCCTTGTTGAATAGAAGATCGGGCACTCCATTTCGATAACTGCGCATTTGTAAGCAACCCCAAAACCGAACACTCGGCAGGAGTGTATACTAACGCCTTAGCAATATATCGAGTTTCGCTGAAATAACGGGATTGCACACAGGAATATTAAGAAGTCGGTATCTCCTGCGCCCCGGAAGGCCAACGGGTAGACCCTTCATCCCGAAGTCTGGTTGCAATATGATAGTCCTAGCGATCTAGGCGTGGCTCCAACTACGCGCCAAGCCATTGCCGATGCAACGCCGCACGCCACCCTATTTTGAGGTTGGGCCGAAGCCGTCCAAATGGCCGCTTTGGGAGTTGTCGCGGCGTACTGGATGACCAAGATGAAGGCGCGAAACTGCACCGTGGAGTTGGCCAGCCATAACCGCTTCTGGCCGAATCCTGCCATTGCTGCAAGAGCGTAACGACCGGGTCGGAGCATGTGGGCGCCTCGCGACTGAGACCGACGTCCCCATCGAGGCATTTCATGGCGCAACGCCGTTGGCGCCAAGCCGCGCTATGCGCACAAGGTCAGCAAGCGCCAATCGGATGTGGGGCCAAGGAAACTCGGAACCATCCTCCCAGATATTGCCTTCCCGCAGAACAGCGTCGAGTTTGGCTGCTACACCGACCAGCGAAGTTGCGGGCATAGCTGCCATGGCGTCGAGCAGGTCCGTCGCTCGATCAGCGGATTCCCGCTCGGCTTGCACCGTGGCTGAATAGCCAATGTCCCGGTCAGTCAGGTCCCACCGCAGCTTATGATCCTCGAACTCGGCCGCGGCCTCCGCGCAGGCTGCTGCCTCCTCAGGAGCGAGACGAAGCACATCATGGATCGCCTCGCGCGAATACGCCGCCACATGCTCGCCATCGGATAACCGGATGAGTGAGAAAGGAAAGCCGACGGTCTGTATGAGTTGCCGTTCGAGGCCTTGCTGCCGACGGCAAAGGCGTTCCGTCAGACGGTGAGCATCCTGCCATTGACGCCAGAGCGTCAGGACAGGGTCCGAGGATGCCTCTGGCATGACGGTGTCGAAGGCGAAGGCGCCGGAGCCCCATGCTCCCACCACAATGGCGGTACCTGACAGCATCTTCCTGCGGGTGACGTATGGCAAAGTCGTGGTATTGTCAGAATCAACCATGATCTGAGCTCCGAACAGCTTGGGTTGTGGTCAGGCTGAGTGGAGTGTTCCCGCACTCCGCTTAGCCGCTTGCATGAGTCAAATTATATCACAGACATAATTTGGCGGCTCGATAAATTATGTCAAGGTAATAATTTTGATCACAGAAGAGCAAATCCGAATGGCACGAGCGGCCCTGAAATGGGGCGTCCGGGATTTGGCCCGCGAAGCTCATGTGACAGCAGCGACCATTACACGTATTGAATCTGGCAAATCGGCACACGCTTCAACGCTAAAGGCCATTCAAATGGCGTTCGAAGGCGCCGGAATCGAGTTCATCCCAGAGAACGGCAGTGGCCCGGGCGTGCGACTGGCAAAGAAGATCACGAGTTAGATATACGTTTTATACGCTCTTCCTACGCTGCGGTACGATCGCGGCTAAGTAACTGTTGCAAAGCAATTATTTCCTGCTTTGACTCGTCTGATGGCAGTCAGAAACGAGCAGGAGGAGGTAGCATCCCATGCCCGCATCAGACCGTATCATCCGGTCGAATACCGGGCGATTCCGCACGAGCCTGTCCGGCTTGCCAATGGGAGAGCACGGCGATGGAAGATGACGGAAGCCGCACCGACAGAGAGAGACCGGCGAACGACAACCCTGCGCCTCATGGGCAGGAGAGCGAGGGTAAGGCCAAGCCAAAGGCTTCCGGTAAGCTCGACGCAGCTGTGCTGTCCATTGCCCGGATGATCGGCAGGCAGATGGCGCGGGAACACTTCGAGGCACAGCAGGCCGCCAACGACAACAGGAGAGGAGGCACGGCGGAGGATGTTTAGCACTGTCGCGGCCTTTGCGGACGTCCGAAAACGGCTTGCCTCAGAACTCTGCTTGCAGTTACGATTCCTGACGAGGCCGCACAGTCCGAAATCTGTGTGGTGCCATGAAAGCCTTTTTTGGCTTGAACGATTGGGCCAGAGCAAAGTCGTCCCCTCAAGGCCCAGCCGCTAACGCGGTGGCGCGTACCGCGCCAGCCTTGACCGGCCGTCTTCGCTCAGGCGTTCGGCCGGGACGCAAGGAAAGGCGGATTGCGGGCGCTGCAACCGCGCCCGTCTCGGCCACGAATGCAGCCGTCGCTAGCGCCGCTGACCATGCCGCCAGCGTTGCGGACCAACAAGGAGACATGCCCATGACCCGTGTTGCCCTCTATGCCCGCTATTCCTCCGACAACCAGCGTGACGCTTCGATCGACGACCAGTTGCGCCAGTGCCGCGAGCGCGCCGCTCGCGAGGGCTGGACCGTGGTGGAGACCTACTCCGACCGCGCCATCTCCGGCGCATCGCTCGTCCGTCCTGGTATTCAGTCGCTTCTCGCTGATGCGCAGGCGGGTCGCTTCGACGTGGTGCTGTCAGAGGCGCTGGACCGCCTCAGTCGCGATCAGGAGGACGTGGCTGGCGTGTTCAAGCGATTGAGTTTTGCGGGCGTACGCATCTTCACCCTGTCAGAAGGTGAAATTAACGAGCTTCACGTCGGCCTCAAAGGCACGATGAACGCCCTGTTTCTCAAGGACCTCGCCATCAAGACCCATCGCGGAATCCGGGGCCGCGTCGAGGCTGGAAAGATCGGCGGGGGCAACGCCTACGGCTACCGCGTCGTTCACCGGCTCGACGCACACGGCGAACCAATCCGGGGCGAACGCGAGATTATCGGGGAGCAGGCCGAAATCGTGCGGCGCATCTTCCGCGAATATGTCGCCGGCAAGGGGCCGCAGCGCATTGCCGCCGACTTGAACCGCGAGGGCATTCCAAGCCCCACGGGAAAGCGCTGGAACGATGCCACCATCCGGGGCAACCGCATCATCAGTTCCGGCATCCTGAACTGTGAGCTCTATATCGGCGTCATCCGCTGGAACCGGCAGAGGAAGCTTAAGAATCCCGACACCGGGCGCTCCACATACCGCCTCAACCCCGAAAGCGACTGGATACGCGCCGAGGCTTCCGAGCTTCGTATCGTGCCGCAGGAACTGTGGGATGCAGCCAAAGTGCGTCAGGACAACCTGACCGCCCTTTACAAGAAGCAGATCGACAGTTCGCGTGATGCCATGCGGGTGGCGAGGAACAGCGGGATGAACGCCACCCATCGCCCGCGCACGCTCTTGTCCGGTCTGGTGTTCTGCGGCTGCTGCGGAGGCCCCTATGCCCGACGTGGACAGGACCGAGTCAGCTGCGCCAACCATATACTTGGCAATGGTTGCGAGAACGCCCGCACCGTCCCCGGCAAGGCGCTCGAACACCGCGTGCTGGCGGGTTTGCGTGAGCGCCTGATGATCCCGGACATGATGGCGGGAGCAGTGCGCGCCTATGCAGAGGAAACCAACAGGCTCAACCGCGAGCGCCGCAGTTCCGCCGAGGCCAACCGTCGCGAGCTTGCCGAGGCTGCAAAGGCTATTGCGGAGATCGTTCGCGTCATCGAGCGAGGAGGCTGGCACCGTGCCCTGTCCGACCGCCTGACCGAGTTGGAGGCCAGACAGGACAGCCTCACGGCGCGTCTCGCTGATATCCCGCAGGACGTTCTCGACTTACATCCAGGCATCGCGGAGACCTACAGGCGAAGGATCGAGCGTTTGACCGAGACGCTTTCCCATCCCGGCAACGCGCTAGAAGCCGCAGACACCATTCGCGAGATCATCGATCGCGTGGTGGTCACCCCAGGCGAGAGGCGCGGCAGCTATAGCGTCAACCTGGAAGGCGAGCTTGACACTATCCTCGACTGGATCGATCGCAGCGGAAAACCCGGCTACAAACCCAGGGCAGACACCGCTCAATCACGTTTGTCGGCCTCGGTAAATGCCCGGGCTTGACCCGAGGATCTACAACCGTGGCCGATGCCAGTTGGGCCGTTTGGCTTAGTGCCGTGCATGGCGTCACACGGAAAAGCCGCAACTCACAGTGCCGCCTTGATCTTTTCTGCATTGGCCGTCAGTACCGCCATATCTTCCATGCCACCGGTATGTGGCTTCAGTGTCTGGCCGTCGTGGCGTGGGATCACGTGGAAATGCAGGTGGAATACGGTCTGCCCGGCAGCTGGCTCGTTGAACTGGGCAACATAGACACCATCTGCCGCAAACGCCTGCTTGGCGGCAATCGCCAGCTTTTGCACCACCGGCATGGTCTTCGCCAGAACAGCCGGATCGGCATCGAGAAGATTGCGCGACGGCGCTTTCGGTATAACCAGAAGATGACCGGGTGCCTGCGGCATCACATCCATGAAGGCCAGCGTATGTTCGTCTTCATAGAGTTTCACCGAAGGGATCTCGCCCCGGATGATCTTGGCAAAGATATTGGTGTCGTCATAGGCGGAAGCAGTCATCGCGGGTCTCCTCGTAATTGTCGGTCATTAAGGGCCGGCTGGCGGCAAGATCAAGCACGCTACTCGTCGCACTCGGCTTGCCGCTGCAACTCGCCCTTTCGGAACGGGCTGTGTCCGGCCAGATATTCCCCGGTATATTCCACATCCCGGCGCTCGCGCTCCAGATAATCCGAAATGGCGTGTCTGAGGCCCGGATGGGAAATGTAGTGGGCGGAATGCGTGGTCACCGGCAGGTAGCCGCGTGCGAGCTTGTGCTCCCCTTGCGCGCCCGCCTCGACCCGTGCCAGCCCCTTGGACAGGGCAAAGTCGATCGCCTGGTGATAACAGACCTCGAAATGCAGGAAGGGGTGATCTTCGATGCAACCCCAGTGGCGTCCGTAAAGCGCCTCTGATCCGATGAAGTTGATGGCACCGGCGATATAGCGCCCCTCGCGTTTGGCCATCACCAGCAGCACGTCGTCTGCCATGCGCTCACCGATCAGCGAATAGAATTCCCGGGTCAGGTAGGGCCTTCCCCATTTGCGGCTGCCGGTATCCATGTAGAAGGCATAAAACTGATCCCAGATGTCTTCTGTCAGATCCGAACCGGTCAGCCAGTCGATCTCGATGCCGCCCTCCAGCGCGTGGCGTCTCTCCTTGCGCAGGTTCTTGCGCTTGGACGAGGAAAGCTCAGCCAAAAACGCCTCGTGATCGGCATAACCCTTGTTGATGAAGTGAAACTGCTGGTCGGTGCGGTGCAGGTAATCGAGCGTTTCGAATGCGGGCAGCTCGTCTTCCGGAAGAAAGGTAATATGCGCCGACGATACACCCAGTTGGTCTGCCACCTGTTTCAATCCGCCGGCCAATAGAAGCTGGATTTCCCCGGCCTCCTGTCCACGTGCCGGAAGAAGGCGGGGACCGGTCGCAGGCGTAAACGGGATCGAGCATTGCAGTTTGGGATAATAGCGCCCGCCGGCCCGCTCGAACGCATCCGCCCAGCCCTGGTCGAACACATATTCGCCGCGGCTGTGGCTTTTGAGATAGCAGGGGATCGCGCCGAGCAGTTCGCCTGCCTCGTTCTCCATCAGCAGATGATGACCAAGCCAGCCCGTTTCGGGCGACGCCGATCCGGACTCTTCCAGCGCAGACAGAAAGGCGTGGCTCAGAAAGGGATGATAGCTGCCACCGCCCGGGACTTTCGCTGTGCCTTCAAGGCTTGCCCATTTGTCTGGTGCGATATCCTTGAAGGATGAAATTGCCCGGATGGTGACATTTTGCATCATGCGATCGCTGCTTGTCCTTCTCGTGGGTCGAAACCCTCGAACGTCATTTGATCGGCATAAGTATAGGTCTTCACCCGCATGGTTTCATCCCTCACGGTCCATGTGATGACAGGAATTTTGCGTGCACGCTGCGCGGTGATGAAGCTGTTGGGAAGATGTGCAACGCTATAGGAGATGAAGTCGAGCCCCAGATGCATGGCCTCGTCATGGGAAAAGAAGGCTTCCGGCTTGACGCCTTCCGCAGTCAAACCGACCGGGTAGGGGCAATCGGCGGCCTTGAGATCCCTCAATATCCAGTGGTCGAAGCTCATCAGCGCCACATGGCCCTGATACGTTTCAAGCACGTCCAGCACGGCTTCCGGAAAACCATCATCATCGCCGGCGCGACCTTTTAACTCCAGCACCAGCGGCACCTTGCCCTTGGTCAGTTGAAGCAACTGTTTCAGCGTCGGAATACGGTCGGCGCTGCCGCCGATGGACAGAAGTCCGAGCTCCGCAGACGTCCGCTCGCGCACATCGCCGTTCAATCCACAAAGCCGTTGCAGTTTGTCGTCGTGAAAGACAACCGGAACGCCATCGGCTGCAATATGAAGATCGCATTCGATGGCAAATCCGGCCTCGATGGCGCGGGTAAAGCCGGACAGCGTATTTTCCCAGATCGTCTTGTTCATGTCGTGAAAGCCGCGATGGGCAATCGGTCTTTCGGTAAGCCAGGCGAGGTCGGACATATCAGGCAAACTCTATGATGGCGTCGATTTCGACGGTCGCGTTAAGGGGAAGCGAAGCCATGCCGACGGCCGCGCGCGCATGCTTGCCGGCGTCTCCAAGCACAGTGGCAATCAGGTTGGACGCGCCGTTGATCACCAGATGCTGGTCGGTAAAGCCGGGGCCGGACGCGACAAAGCCGTTGAGCTTGATCACCCGCACGATCCGTGAAAGATCGCCGCCGAGTGCTGCCTTGGCCTGGGCGAGAATATTGATTGCGCAGAGTTCTGCCGCCTTCTGGCATGTGGCAAGGTCGATGTCGGTGCCGGCAAGACCTGTTGCTGCAAGCTTTCCGTTTTCCAGCGGCAACTGGCCGGAGACAAACAGAAGATTGCCGCTCATGGTGAAGGGCAGATAGTTGGCGGCGGGTGCGGCGGCATCGGGCAGGGCAATGCCCAGTTCCTTCAGCCGGCCAGCGATGGCTTCGGACATATTCGTCTCCCGGTTTTGTTTGATCTATCCCAAAGAATCCTGCATTCAGGCAGCAGGTGCCTCGTTTTCGCCGGGTGTGTTCTTATATCATCGGCGGCGAGTCCAACAGGAGCAATTGCATGTATCGTGCGGGCGTTATCGAAGTTTTCAGTGTTACGTTCGCAGCCGTGAGCCTGACCGTGGTCGGTGCCACATCTGCCATCGCCGGGGGCTTAATTCCCCATCGCGCCGTCTACGACATCGAGCTGAAGCAAGCAGACGAGCAATCCGGCATCGATGGCATGAACGGTCGCCTTGTCTATGAATTCGGCGGCGACAAATGCACCGGCTACACGACCAATTTTCGGTTCGTCACGCGCCTTGAAACCGGCGATCAGGTCCGGGTGACGGATCAGCAAAGCACCACATTCGAAAATCCGGATGCCGGTGAGTTTCGCTTCGACAGCAAGTCCTTCACCGACGATCAGCTCGACAAGGAAGTCAGCGGCTTCGCGAGCGGCATCGAAAGCGGTATACGCATCGACCTCGACGAACCGGAAAGCCGCAGTGTGGATATCGCCAGCAGCCGCTTTCCGACAGAACATATGCTCGAAGTGATCGACAAGGCCCGCAAGGGCAAGTCGGTTGTGGAAGAGCGTATCTTCGATGGCTCGGAAGATGGCGATCAGAGCTATCTGACCACCACCTTTGTCGGCAATTCGCAAAAGCCCAAGGACAATGATCCCGAGATCGGCGCCGATAGCCCGCTTGCCAAGTCGCCCTATTGGCCAGTCTCGATCGCCTATTTCAATGATGGCGATAGCGGCGATCAACTGCCGGTCTATACCCAGTCCTTCAAGCTCTACGAAAATGGAATCACCCGCGACCTGACGCTGGATTATGGTGACTTCGTTTTGAGCGGCCATTTGAAGAAACTGGAGATATTGGGCGATGGCAAGTGCCAGTGAATGCTGGCCTCTGCATCACTTTTTTCGCCGCAAGCCTTGCTTTCCCCGCCAACTAGGGATATGGCCAGCCGCATTCCACACGTGTGACTTGGGATTGTCCGGGAGAAATCCGGATCGTTCCGCCGGTGGCGTCTCTGCATGGAGCGCTGTTTGTTGCACGGGGGTTAAACCGGAAACAGGAGACTACCAGGCATGTCATTGCCCGATTTCACCATGCGCCAGCTTCTTGAAGCAGGCATCCACTTTGGTCACCAGACACATCGCTGGAACCCAAAGATGAAGCCGTACATCTTCGGCGATCGCAACAACATCCACATCATCGATCTGGCACAGACCGTTCCAATGCTGTCGAAGGCCCTTCAGGTCGTTTCCGACACCGTTGCTCGTGGCGGCCGCGTTCTGTTCGTTGGCACCAAGCGCCAGGCATCCGAGATCATTGCTGACTCTGCCAAGCGTTCGGCCCAGTACTATGTCAACTCCCGCTGGCTCGGCGGCATGATGACCAACTGGAAGACCATCTCGAACTCGATCGCTCGCCTGCGCAAGCTCGACGAGATCCTCGCTGGCGAAGGCCAGGGCTTCACCAAGAAGGAGCGTCTGACGCTCGACCGCGAACGCGAAAAGCTTGAAAAGGCTCTTGGCGGTATCCGCGACATGGGTGGCGTTCCTGACCTGATGTTCATCATCGACACCAACAAGGAAAAGATCGCTATCGACGAAGCAAAGCGCCTGGGTATCCCGGTCGTTGCTGTCATCGACTCCAACTGCGATCCGGACCTGATCGACTACGCAATTCCAGGTAACGACGACGCATCGCGCGCCATCGCTCTTTATTGCGACCTGATTGCACGCGCTGCCATCGACGGTATCGCACGTCAGCAGGGTTCTGCTGGCCGCGACATCGGCGCTTCGGAAGAAGCTCCGGTCGAGCCGGAACTTTCGGAAGAAACCGGCGCCTGATTGGCCCGAAGGCGGGATCGCTGATCCCGCCCGTGTCTTCTTACAAGCATGTCTTCTTTCAGAAGCATGTCTTCGCACTGAAGATTGGCCGCCTGTCAGCACATGCTGTTCGGCGGCCAGTTCCTTTCAAGGACCGCATATTCGCTTGAGGCGTGACATGCGTATCCAGGCGAGGGAGGCCCGGCCAGGGGCGCGTTTCATAACGCTGTCATGTTGCCGGTTCATGTCCTCCCACCAAACGAAGCGCCGGCCGCGAGTCCCGCTGCTGCGCAAGATAAACGATCAAGAGGCAAACAATGGCTGAAATCACTGCTGCAATGGTGAAGGAACTGCGCGAAAAGTCTGGCGCAGGCATGATGGATTGCAAGAAGGCCCTGACCGAGAACAATGGTGACATCGAAGCCGCCATCGACTGGCTGCGCGCCAAGGGCATTGCCAAGGCCGACAAGAAGTCTGGCCGTACGGCTGCTGAAGGTCTCATCGGTATCGCCAACGCCGGCCATAAGGCTGTTGTCGTTGAAGTGAACTCCGAGACCGACTTCGTTGCCCGTAACGATGCCTTCCAGGATCTCGTCCGCGGTATTGCAAGCGTTGCGCTGACCACCGACGGTTCCGTCGATGCGGTTGCTGCTGCGACCTATCCTGCAACCGGCAAGTCGGTTTCCGATTCGCTCAAGGATGCGATTGCCACCATCGGCGAGAACATGGCTCTGCGTCGCTCGGCCATGCTGGAAGTCGAGCACGGCGTTGTTGCCACCTATGTCCACAACGCTGCCGGCGACGGCATCGGCAAGCTCGGCGTACTCGTGGCACTGAAGTCCGAGGGCGACAAGGAAGTCCTGACCTCCATCGGTCGTCAGGTCGCCATGCATATCGCTGCAACCAACCCGCTCGCCATCCGCTCTGAAGAAGTTGACGCTGCTGTCGCCGAGCGCGAACGCAATGTCTTCATCGAACAGTCGCGCGAATCCGGCAAGCCGGAGAACATCATCGAGAAGATGGTTGAAGGCCGCATGCGCAAGTTCTTCGAAGAAGTTGCGCTTCTCTCGCAGGCTTTTGTCGTCAACCCTGACGTCACCGTCGGTCAGGCCATCAAGGATGCTGAAAAGCTCGCTGGCGCCTCGATCGAAGTCACCGGCATGGCGCGTCTCCTGCTCGGCGAAGGCGTCGAGAAGGAAGAAAGCGACTTCGCAGCAGAAGTAGCTGCCGCCGCAAAGGGCTGATCAGGTCTTTACCCTTACAGGGAAAAGTCGAGGGCATCGCGTGACAACGCGGTGCCCTTCGTGTATCCGGCATTGAATTCATCCCCAGGAGCCAGCATGCCGTCCAAACCTCTCTACAAACGCGTTCTTCTGAAAGCCTCCGGTGAAGCCCTGATGGGCAGCCAGGGTTTTGGTATTGATGTGGCGGTTGCCGACCGTATCGCCGCAGACATCGCTGATGCGAGAAAAATGGGTGTGGAAGTTGGCGTCGTCGTGGGCGGTGGCAATATCTTCCGCGGCGTCGCAGTGGCCTCCAAGGGTGGCGACCGCGTGACGGGCGACCACATGGGCATGCTCGGAACCGTGATCAATGCGCTGGCGCTGGCGACCTCGCTGCGCAAGCTCGACGTCGATACCGTGGTCGTATCCGCCATCGCCATGCCGGAGATCTGCGAAAGCTTCTCGCAGCGCCGGTCACAGCATCATCTGTCCCAGGGACGCGTCGTGATCTTCGCGGGCGGTACCGGAAATCCCTTCTTCACCACCGATTCTGCTGCGGCTCTTCGCGCGGCTGAAATGGGTGCCGAGGCCATCTTCAAGGGAACGCAGGTCGATGGTATCTATTCCGCAGATCCGAAAAAGGATCCGAACGCGACTCGCTTCGACCACCTGACCCATTCGGAAGTCCTCGAAAAAGGCCTCGCGGTCATGGATGTGGCGGCCGTGGCGCTGGCGCGCGAAAACTCCATTCCGATCATCGTCTTCTCGATTCACGAGCGGGGCGGGTTCGGTGAGATTTTGTCCGGCGGTGGCCGGATGACAATTGTGACGGATAATTGAGCGGCCAACAGCAGCCGCCATCAAGTTGAGACGGGAGCAAATACGATGACCGAAGGTATTGATTTCAACGATCTGAAGCGCCGCATGGATGGCGCCATCAACGCTTTTCAGCAGGATATCGCTGCGCTTAGAACAGGCCGCGCCTCTGCCAATCTGCTCGATCCGGTGACGGTCGAAGCTTACGGTTCGCGTGTTCCTTTGAACCAGGTTGCCAACATGTCTGTGCCGGAACCGCGCATGTTGGCTGTCTCGGTTTGGGACAAGTCCATGGTCGGCGCTGTCGATCGCGCGATCCGCGAATCCAATCTCGGTTTGAACCCGATCGTCGACGGTCAGAACCTGCGCATTCCGCTGCCCGAGCTGAACGAAGAACGCCGCAAGTCTCTGGTCAAGATCGCCCATGACTATGCCGAAAAGGCCAAGGTGGCGATTCGCCACGTGCGCCGCGATGGCATGGACGGCCTTAAAAAAGCCGAGAAAGATGGAGTTATCGGGCAAGACGAGAGCAGGGCGCAGTCGGATCGGGTGCAAAAGATGACCGACGACACGATTTCCGAGGTCGACCGCTTGCTCGCGGACAAGGAAAAGGAAATCATGCAGGTATGATGGAGGCCTCTGGTCTCGCGTCATAATTGCTCAAAGCGGATTGTCCATGTCGAATATTCAGCATCGCACGCGTCCCGAGCATGTTGCCATCATTATGGATGGCAACGGCCGCTGGGCGAATGCGAGAGGACTGCCTCGCACAATCGGTCACCGTAAGGGTGTTGAAGCTGTGCGCGAGACTGTGCGCGCAGCCGGTGAAGCGGGCATTTCCTATCTCACACTGTTTGCATTTTCGTCCGAGAACTGGCGCCGCCCGCAATCGGAGATCCATGATCTGTTTGGATTGCTGAAGGCCTTCGTGCGCCGCGATCTGGCCGAGCTGCATCGTGAAAATGTGTGTGTGCGCGTCATCGGCGACAAGGTCAATCTGCAGGAAGACTTGCGCGAATTGCTCAAGGAAGCCGAAGAGATGACCAAGGACAATACGGCTTTGACCTTGGTGATTGCCTTCAATTATGGCTCGCGCGACGAAATTGCGCGCGCCGCGGCAAGCCTTGCCCGCGACGTGGCGAAGGGGTTGCTGTCTCCCGAGGACATTACCCCCGAACGGATCAATGAGCGCCTGGATACCCATGGTATCCCCGATCCCGATCTCGTGCTGCGCACCAGCGGCGAGGAGCGGTTGTCGAATTTCCTGTTGTGGCAGGCAGCCTATTCCGAGCTGATGTTCGTGCCGGAATACTGGCCCGATTTCACCCGCGACGTCTTCTTCAGGGCGCTCGATGGCTATGCTGCCCGCGAAAGGCGCTTCGGCGGTCTGTCGCCAGCCGTCGCCGTCGCAGCGGGATCCTGACCCCGCCATGTCGCAAGAGCTGAAGCTTCGCATCTACTCCGGCATTGTCATGATGGCGGTCGTCATTTCGGCCACCTGGCTCGGCGGCATATCCTTTCGGTTGCTTGCGACCCTGATCGGACTGCTGGTTTATTATGAGTGGTCGACCATCTGTCGCCTCTCCGAACGATCCATAAGGGGGCATGCCTTCGGCTGGCTTTCCATCGTGCTGGTGTCGGCAAACCTCTTGTTCGGCGATGATCTGCTGACCTTTCCCTTATTATGCGGTTTGACCATCACCGCACTGATTCCCGTTTTTCTGCGCAGATGGAGCGGCTGGCAGGCTGGCGGCATCTTTTATGCAGGCCTCAGCGCCATTTCGCTTGCCGCGATCCGCGGCGAAGACGCGCTTGGCTTTGCCGCCATGCTGTTCGTTTTCGTGGTGGTCTGGTCGACCGATATTCTTGCCTATTTCGTCGGTCGTGCGATTGGCGGTCCGAAACTGGCGCCATCGATTTCACCTGGCAAGACATGGTCGGGCGCCATTGGCGGGACGGTTGCCGGCATCCTCGGCGGTTCTGCGGTTGCACTCAGCTTTTTTCAGACAGTGGCCCCGTGGGTCATTGTGGTGTCGCTGCTTCTCTCCATATTCTCCCAGATAGGTGATCTGTTTGAATCCTTCATCAAGCGCCGGTTCGGCGTCAAGGATTCCAGCCACCTGATCCCGGGTCATGGCGGTGTCATGGATCGGGTTGACGGACTGGTGTTTGCGTGTTTTGCAGCATTCTTTCTGGCCATCCTCTACGCCTCTGTCGCCGGTGGAGTGGTCAATACCCTTGGCGGTTTCCTGTTCGGCCTTTAACGGCGCGAAACGAAGAAAGGCTTTGAAGCCATGGAATTCATCATGACAGCCGGCCACTTTCTGATCGGCTACATATTGCCCTTCGTGATTGTCTTGTCGCTGCTCGTCTTTGTGCACGAGATGGGGCACTATCTCGTCGGACGTTGGTCGGGCATCCGTGCGCTGGCCTTCTCGGTCGGCTTCGGCCCGGAACTTATCGGCTTCAACGACCGCCATGGCACGCGCTGGAAGATCTCGCTCATTCCGCTGGGTGGCTATGTCAAGTTCTTTGGCGATGCCGATGCATCAAGCCGTCCCGATGGCGATGACATGGCCGAGCTGACGCCGGAAGAACGGGCGCAGACCCTGTCTGGCGCCAAACTGTGGAAAAGAGCGGCAACAGTCGCTGCCGGTCCGATTGCCAATTTCCTGCTCGCCATTGTCATCTTTGCCTGCCTGTTCGGCTTCTACGGCAAGCCGGTGTCCGATCCCGTCGTCGCGGAAGTAAAGCCGCAAAGTGCAGCCGAGCGCGCCGGTGTCCTTCCCGGCGATTTGCTGCTGGCCCTCGATGGCGAAAAAGTCTCCACCTTTGACGATGTGCGACGCTATGTCAGCATGCGGCCTGACTTGCCGATTGATGTCACGCTCAAGCGTGGTGGCGAAACGATGAGCCTTTCCATGGTGCCGGAGCGCACCGAAATTACCGATCAGTTCGGGAACAAGATGGAAGTCGGATTGATCGGAATTGTCACAAATCAGGACGCCGGCAATTTCCGGGTCGAGCAATTGTCACCGGTTCAGGCCGTGGGCGAGGGCTTCAGGCAGACCTGGAATGTCGTCACGGGTACCTATGACTATCTTGCGAATCTGGTGACAGGCCGGATGAATGCCGATCAGCTGGGTGGCCCTATTCGCGTGGCACAGGCATCGGGCCAGATGGCAACGCTTGGCATCGGTGCTGTGCTGCAACTGGCGGCAGTCCTTTCAGTTTCGATTGGACTTCTCAATCTGATGCCCGTTCCGGTACTCGACGGCGGCCATCTTGTGCTGTATGCGCTTGAAGCATTGCGAGGCAAGCCGGTGGGCGCGGGAGCGCAGGAGATCGCGTTCCGGATCGGTCTTGCGATGATTCTGTCGCTGATGGTCTTTGCCACCTGGAACGACATTTCGAGGCTGATTGGCTAGGGGGCTCCTTGCTATTTCAGATACGATTTGTTTACGATGTTTCAAAGTCGTAGTGGCCATTGAGACACGGAAACAAACGAAGTAAACAGAATTTAACCCCCACACTTGCTTGTAGGGTGAAACCGGGTAAAAACGACTGACGGGCCGGAGTCGGGGATTTATGACTGCGGGACAACGGGAAAAAGGTAAGAAGTACTCATGAAGGCTGGTTCAACATTTTTGAACGCGGTGTCGGCGGTTGCGCTGTCTGCAGGGATTGTTTCGTCGGGAGCCGGAATCGCCTTTCTTGCATCCGCTTCAGTTGCTGAAGCAGCTGTCATCAGGAGCATTGATGTTCGCGGCGCGCAGCGGGTTGGCGCTGACGCAGTCCGCTCCAACATAACGATCAAGCCCGGTCAAAGTTTCTCGAATTCTGACATCGATGAGTCGGTGAAGCGTCTCTACGCCACTGGCTTCTTCTCCGATGTCCGCATGTCCGTATCCGGCAGCACGCTCGTTGTGACTGTCAGTGAGAACGAACTGGTCAACCAGGTCGTGTTCAACGGCAACCGCAAGATCAAGGATGAAAAGCTTCAGGCGATCGTTCAGACGCGCGCGCTCGGTCCTTACAATCAGGGGCTTATCAACGCTGACATCGAACGTATCCGTGAAGCCTATTCCGCCATTGGCCGCAGCGATATCGAAGTGACGACTCAGGTTGTTCCGGTCGCTGAAGGTCGCGTCAATCTGGCTTTCGTCGTCAATGAAGGCGATCGCACCAAGATCACGCAGATCAATTTTGTCGGCAACAATGCCTATAGCGATAGCCGTCTCGCTTCCATCATCAGCACCAAGCGTTCCAATATGCTGTCCTTCCTGACCCGTAAGGATGTCTATAATGAGGACAAGCTGCGCGCTGATGAAGATGCGTTGCGCCAGTTCTATTACAACCACGGTTATGCCGACTTCCGCCTCGTGTCGTCCGACGTGTCGCTCGATTCTGACGGCAATGATTACACCATCACGATCACCGTCGATGAAGGTGAGCGCTACCGGTTCGGCGATATCTCGGTCGAATCGACCGTTGAAGGTGTGGATCCGGCTGAATTGCAGCGTCTGGTCGAGACCAAGACGGGCGCGACCTACGATGCCAGCGATGTTCAAAAGTCGATGGAAGCCATTTCGCGCCGCGTCTCGGCTGAAGGTTATCCCTTCGCCCGCATCGTGCCGCGCGGCAATCGCGATTTCTCCACCAATACCATCGGTGTGACCTATCTCGTCGATCAGGGCGAGCGCGCCTATGTCGAGCGGATCGAGATCCGGGGCAACACGCGTACCCGTGACTATGTCATTCGTCGCGAGTTCGATATCGCTGAAGGTGATGCTTTCAACCAGGAAGTCATCTCGCGCGCCAAGCGTCGTCTTGAAGCGCTCGGCTATTTCAGCGGCGTCAATATCTCGACTGCCCCTGGTAGTTCGCCGGACCGTGTTGTCGTGGTGGTCGATGTTCAGGACCAGCCGACAGGTTCCTTCGGCATCGGTGCAGGCTATTCAGCCGGTGGTGATGGTCTCGTTCTTGAAGCCTCGGTTGAGGAAAAGAACTTCCTGGGTCGCGGTCAGTTCATCCGTGTCGCCGTTGGTGGTGGCCTTGAAGACAGCAAGACCTACAACCTGTCCTTCACCGAGCCCTATTTCCTCGGCTATCGTCTTGCGACCGGCTTCGACCTGTTCAAGAGCTCGACCAGCAGCAATGACGACTACGATTACGAAGAACAGGGCGGCACTCTGCGTGTCACAGCGCCGATCACTGATGATCTGGCAACGACATTCCGCTACAATTACAAAGAGCTGAGCTACGACAGCAATGGATCGACACCGTCCGATACCTATGCGGCGCTGATCGCCGGTGGCGATTACACCCAGTCCAGCGTGTCTCAGTCGATTGTCTACAACACGGTCGATGACCGCGTGATGCCGCGCGAAGGTATCTATGCGAGCATTACCCATGAATATGCCGGTCTTGGTGGGGATTCCAATTTCTACAAGATCTACGGTAAGGCCCGTTACTTCCAGTCGCTGTCGGATGAGCTTGATATCATCGGCTCCGTTGCAGTCAGCGCAGGTTATGTCGCAGCGACCGACGGCAACTTGAATATCTACGATCAGTTCTCGATCGGCGGCAAGGAGATCCGTGGCTTTGAAACCGGTGGTATCGGTCCGCGCCTCACCAATGGCGATGCGCTGGGCGGCACGACCTATATGACAGCGTCTGCCGAGGCATCCTTCCCACTGCCGGTGATCCCGCAGGACTTCGGTCTGCGCGGTGCAGTCTTTGCTGACGCCGGTACGCTCTATGGGAACGACGTGTCGATCATCGGTACCGATGTGGCCGAAGGAACCGGTATGGATTGGCGTGCATCCGTAGGTGCAGGTATCGTTTGGAATTCGCCTTTCGGCCCGCTGCGCTTCGATTACGCGGTCCCGGTCGTCAAGCAGTCCTTCGACAAGGTCCAGAATTTCCGCTTCTCGATGGCAAACCAGTTCTAATTCTGGCGGACCGCACCGCAACACAATTCAAGTTCCGGGGCAGAGTTCGATGGAGCATAATATATTCTTCCCACCCCATGCAGGGGTGAGATTGGGTGCGTTGGCAACCCAACTGGATGCAGAGCTAGAGGATGCCGGCAATGACGGCATCCTTATTCGCTCCGTTTCGCCCATAGCGCGGGCGAAAGAGGGCGATATCTGCTACATCCTGTCCAGATCCTCACGAGATGAACTGAAAACCTGCCGGGCATCTGCCATTCTGTGCAGGCCTGCGGTGCGCTCGGTGATTCCCGATCATATTCCGGTTTTGCTGTCGTCTAATCCGCATGTGGCATTCGCGCGCGCCGGGGCGATTTTTCACCCCGAAGCCATGCGACCGAAAGGCATTGCCGACGATCAGTCCGGTATCCAGCCCGGCGCCTATGTTCACCCGACTGCGAGACTGGAAGCCGGCGTCACCGTCGAGCCGACCGCCGTGATCGGCGCAGATGTGGAGATAGGCGAGGGCAGCCATATCGCCGCCGGTGCTATTATCGGACAATCGGTCAAAATCGGCCGGAACTGTTCGATTGCCTCCGGTGTTTCGATCCAGTGCGCGTTGATTGGAAATGACGTGATCATCTTCAACGGCGCCCGTATCGGTCAGGATGGATTCGGCTATGCGCCAAGTCCGACGGGGCTTTTGAAGATCGTTCAGGTCGGTCGTGTCATCATTCAGGACAAGGTCGAGATTGGCGCCAATACGACGATTGATCGCGGTACGATGGACGATACCGTGATCGGCGAGGGCACCAAGATCGACAATCTTGTGCAGATTGGTCACAACGTCCGGATCGGTCGCCATTGCGGCATTGTCAGCCAGGTTGGCATAGCCGGCAGCACCCGCATAGGCGACGGTGTCATGATCGGCGGCCATTCCGGCGTCAACGGTCATATCACCATCGGTGACGGGGCCCAGATCGGCGCGATGAGCGGTGTGATAGGAGATGTCGAGCCGGGTGCCCGTCTTGGTGGCGTACCGGCCAGACCCATGAAGGATTTTCTTCGCGACGTGGCAAACATCATGAGCCAGTCCGAGTCGCGGACAAAAGATAAGAGGAACGACAATGGCTGACGAAAAGAAGGAGAGCCTCGGCTCTGCCGATATCCTTGAAATCATGAAGCTTTTGCCGCACCGCTATCCGTTTCTGCTGGTCGACAAGATCGTGGATATCGATGGCGACAATTCTGCGGTCGGCATCAAGAACGTGACGGCGAACGAGCCACACTTCACCGGTCATTTTCCCGAATCCCCGATCATGCCGGGCGTGCTTCTGGTCGAAGGCATGGCACAGACGGCTGGCGCAATCTGCGCGCGTTTGCACGGTGAGGGCGGAAATCTCGTCTACTTCATGACGATCGACAATGCCCGCTTCCGCAAGCCCGTCGTTCCCGGCGATCGCGTGGAGTTCCACGTCTTGAAACAAAAGCAGCGCGGTAATATCTGGAAGTTCCACTGTGACGCAAAGGTCGACGGTGCATTGGTCGCGGAAGCCGATATCGGCGCCATGATCATGCGCAAGGAAAATCCATGAGTAAGATTGCTGCCAGCGCGCGCATCCATCCCCAGGCATTTGTCGAGGATGGTGCCGAGATTGGCGAGAATGTCTCCATCGGCCCGTTTTGTTACGTCGGTCCGAAGGTCGTTCTCGCAGATAATGTAGAATTGCTGTCCAATGCCGTCGTGTCCGGTCGAACCGACATCGGCAAAGGTACCCGTATTTTCCCCTGCGCTGTTATTGGCGGCGAACCGCAGAGCGTTCATCACAATGGTGAGGAAACCACGCTGTCGGTGGGTGAAAACTGCACCATGCGCGAAGGTGTCACCATGAATGCCGGCACCGTCGAGGGCGGTGGCAAGACGGTCGTTGGCAACAACAACCTGTTCCTGGCAAATTCGCACGTCGCCCATGACTGCCAGCTTGGCGACCATATTATCCTGTCGAATAATGTCATGCTGGCTGGCCACGTGACCATCGAAGATCGTGTGATCCTGGGTGGCGGTTCTGCCGTCCACCAGTTCACCCGTATCGGCAAGCATGCCTTTGTCGGCGGCTTGTCGGCCGTCAGCTATGACCTCATTCCCTATGGCATGCTCAACGGCAATCCGGGTATTCTCGGCGGTCTGAACGTGGTCGGCATGACCCGCGCCGGTATCGAGCGTGCAACCATCCACCGCGTCCGCAAGGCCTTCAAGCAGATCTTCCGTGAGGAAGGCTCTATCCGTGCCAATGCCGCGGCGGTGCGCGACGAGTTTACCGATTGCAAGGAAGCAATAGAGATCTTTGACTTCATCGCGGTTGAAAGCGATCGGGCATTGTCTTCTCCCTTCCGGGGCAAGAGCTAGAACCCGATGGTAGAGGTCGGTCACCAAAGGAAGGGCCGCCTTGCGATCATCGCCGGGGAGGGGCAATTGCCGCTCCACGTTGCCCATGCGGCCCGGTTGGCGGGTGAAAATCCGTTCATCATGGCCCTCAAGGATGAGGCCGCCCAGGATTGGAGCGGTTTCGACAATGCCGTCATTGGCGTTGGCGACATGAAGGGCCTGGCCGTGATCCTCAAATCCCGCGACATCGACCGCGTCGTCATGTCCGGCGGGGTCAAGCGGCGTCCCAATTTCAGCCAGATCCATGTGAATCTGGCCACCATTCTCAAATTGCCGTCCACCCTTCGCACCCTGCGTGCCGGCGGCGACGATGCCGTTCTGAAGATGGTGATCGGGCTCATTGAGGCGCAAGGCGCAACCGTGGTCGGTGCGCATGATATCGCCCCTGATCTCCTGGCAACGACCGGTCCCCTCGGCTCTACCCGGCCGAGCGATGACGACAGGCGCGATATCGCCCGCGCGGCCGATGCAGCAGAAGTGCTCGGTCGTCTCGATGTCGGACAGGGTGCCGTCAGCATTGGCGGCCGCATCGTCGCACTCGAGGGTGTCGAAGGAACCGATGCCATGCTGGAGCGCGTGGCCGGCCTGCGCGCCGATGGGCGTATTTCGCCCCGCCGCAAGGGCGTACTTGTCAAATTGTGCAAGCCGCAGCAGGATATCCGCGCCGATCTGCCAACCATTGGGCGCTCGACCGTTGAAAATGCTCTGAAAGCGGGACTGGCCGGTATTGCCGTCGAAGCGGGGCGCTCGCTTGTGATCGAAAGAGACGCCGTGTTGAAAGCCGCCGATGAAGCCGGCCTCTTTGTCGCCGGTCTTGATCTTGGTTTGCCGGGGATGGGATTATGAGCGCCAGGCCACTCAAAATCGCTGTGATTGCCGGCGAAGTTTCCGGGGATCTTCTGGGCGGCGATCTGATTGCCGCGCTGAAGCAGAAATATCAGGGCGAGATTTCCCTGATCGGCGTGGGTGGCGAAGCCCTCGAAGACCAGGGCTTGTCGCCGCTCTTCGATTTTTCCGAACTCTCGGTCATGGGGTTGAGCCAGGTTCTGGCCGGCCTGCCGAAATTCATCCGCCTGATCAAGCTGACAGCACGCGAGATTATTGAGCAGAAGCCGGACTTGCTGCTGATCATCGACAGTCCGGATTTCACGCACCGCGTGGCGAAGAAAGTCCGCAAGGCGTTGCCGGATCTCCCGGTCATCGACTATGTCTGCCCGAGCGTGTGGGCGTGGAAAGAATACCGTGCCACGGCCATGCTGGCTTATGTCGATATGGTACTGGCCGTCCTGCCTTTTGAGCCAAAGGTCATGCAGGACCTTGGCGGTCCTGAAACGCATTTCATTGGCCACCGGCTGACAGCAGACATTGACCTTCGAAACACACGTGCCGCCCGCGCCGCCCGCCATTTGCCAGGATCAGGTCAGCGAAAGACGTTGATGTTGCTACCGGGGTCGCGCGGCAGCGAAATCAAGCCGCTGATGCCGGTCATGGGCGAGGCGGCAGCCCAGTTCATCGCCCGCAACGGGCCGACCCGCATCGTCCTGCCGACGGTTCCGCGTCGCGAAGCCTTGGTGCAAGAACTGGCACGGTCCTGGTCCGTCCAACCGGAAATCGTGGTGGGCTCCGACGCCAAGTGGCAAGCATTCGCCGACGCCGATGTCGCCATTGCGGCCTCCGGCACGGTGATCCTGGAACTGGCGCTGGCAGGCGTGCCAGTTGTGTCCTGCTACAAGATGGACTGGCTGATCCGCTTTTACAGCAACCGCATCAAGACATGGTCAGGCGCTCTGCCCAATCTGATTGCCGATTATCCCGTGGTGCCGGAATATCTGAACGACTATCTGCGCCCCGGCAATGTCATGCGGGCCGCCGAACGACTATCCTCAGACACGTTGCAGCGTCGTGCCATGCTGGAAGGTTTCGATTTTGTCTGGCAAAGCCTTGAGACCGAGGTTTCGCCGGGCGAGCAGGGGGCTGTCCTTCTGCTGGATCTCTTGTCGCGCAAGGGCAAGCTTGCCTGAGTTCAAACGGGCCGCGCCGGCACATCGAAATGCTCAGGTGCCTTGCCAGCCTTTACCCGCGCCGCCATCACATCATAGGCATCTTCCAGATGCCGGCAGAAGCGATCGGCATCGAACAACGGTGTCGTATAGCGGTTTGCCTTCAGCTTGGCCTTCACGCCGGCCAGCAATGCAGCGTCCTGAGCAAGTCTGGTCGCCAGTGCCACGAAGCCGTCGTCATCCTCTGCCACCAGCTCCGGCATGCCGACCGCATGGAGAAGGCTTTCCGATACGCGCGAGGCAAAGTTGCTGCCTTTTCGGGTGATCACTGGAAGACCGGCCCACAACATGTCGGATGTGGTTGTGTGGCCGTTATAGGGAAAACTGTCGAGGCCGAGATCCGATGCCTGAACGCGCGCCATATGATTGGCATAAGCCATTTTCGGGGCAAACTGGATTCGATCGCCGGATACGCCAAGCTTTTCGAAATGCGCAAGAGTGGACGCGCGCGCATGCTCGCCATCCACCATCAACCAGAACAACGAATCCGGGTTGGCGCGCAGCACTCTTGCCCAAAGCGCCATTCCTTCCAGCGAATTCTTGCGCTGCGAATTGAAGGCGGAAAAGACGAAGCGCCCCTCCGGTAATCCAGCTTCGGCGCGCGAGACCGGTTTCGGTTGGACCCGAAACACCGGATCGTTGGGCTGATAGGTCTCGGGCAGTCGGCAGAATTTTTCGTGATAATGCGGCTGCGACGTTTGAGGCAGCACGACTGGATCGCCGATGGCATAGTCGCAATTCACATGAACGCAGCTTCCCGGAAAGCCCAGCCACTGCACATGGACCGGCGCAATAGGATGGTTCATCAGGGCGGAGCGTGACCCGCCGGTATGGCCTTTCAGATCGACCAGAATATCGATGCCGCGGCTTCGGATCGCGGATGCGGCCTCCTCGTCGCTCATGCTATCGATGCGAACGATCCGCCCCCAGCTCTTGCGATTGCCTGAATCGAAGCCGATGAAGCGTTCGCGCGTGTAACAGAACAGCGTCACATCGAAGCGTGCCGGATCATGGGCCGTCAAAACGCTCTGAAACAGCCGCATCGTGGCGTGGTCATCCCAAAGATCGTTGGAGAGATAGCCGATACGCAGCCTGTCTCCCCACTGATGCGGCATGCTCAATCGACGAGCGCCGGCATCACCCGGTGGTGCGCAAACCTCGGCAACATTCAGCGCCTGGCGGTTCAACGCCTCGTCACTGCACCACATCAGGTTATGCAGCGGTGTCTCGGCATTCAGTAGATGGAAGTCGCCCTTGGCGATGGCGGCGCGCATCGAGGTCTCTTCGCGCTCAAGAATGGGATAGTCGCAAAATTCCCGCGCAAAGCCCGACAGCGAGGCGCGCAGATAGGGATCGTCCGGCACCTTGTCGACCAGCTTGGAAAACAGCGTGAGATTGCGGATATCGCGATTGTCATGGCCGATGCGTTGCAAGGCCTGCCTGAGCTTGGCCAGATCGTCGCTGGCAATCAGCTCGTTGGTCACATCATCGACGCTTTTCGGCTTGCCGCCGAGGCCCGTCAGGGCGGCGAAAATGGCCGCCGCATCCGGATCGGTCGGGTCATCGCGGCGAAGCTGAACGACCAGCGCCATCGCCTTGTCGCGACGTCCGGCCTCGGCATAAAGTCGTGCGGCGCGGCGACGTCGTTCGGCACTCTCATCGCCACCGAGATTTGCCAGATGCTCGAACACCTCGCCAGCCTCGCCTTTCAGGTCGAGCTTTTCAAAGCACTCCGCCAGAAGGTGAATTGCATCTGCATCATTGGTGGCGGCAATGATCGGCCCCAGCAGTTCCACGGCCTCGTTGTAGCTTTGGGCCTCAAACAGGCGCCTGGCATCCGCCAATTCCGTCCCCACGATACGTGCTACCCCGCAGTCTCTTTCAATAGATCAAACGGCCGGACGGGAGTGCCCGGCCAGCCGCCAAAATCTGTAGGAGAGGGGACTTGCGCCGGGCTAACCTTGACGGCGCCCGGCGGCCTGAACGGGCCTTAGCCTTCGAGGCAGGTCTTCATCGAGGTTGCCATATTGCGCATCAGTTCGAAATAGAGGTCCGGACCATTCTTGAGATCGGCACCCAGCGGATCGAGTGTGCCGGTTCTCGCCTTCGTCCCTTCCATGACCGTCTTGATCAACTTGGATTCGAATTCCGGTTCGGCAAAGACGCAGGCCGCCCCCAGCGTTTCCAGCTTCTCATGGATCTTGGTCAGCCTCTCCGCACCTGGCATCGCTTCCGGCTCGACAACCACCGAACCTGCCACATTCACTCCGTAGCGATGCTCGAAATACTGATAGGCGTCGTGGAAGACCACGAATGGCGTGTTCTTCACCGGTGCCAGCTCAGCCTCGATCTCGGTGTTGAGCGCGTCGAGTGACGCCATCAAGGCCGAGGCATTTTCCTCATAGCGTGCAGCATTGTCTGGATCGGCTGCGACCAGCACACGCTCGATTTCAGCGGCCATTGCCTTGGCGTTCATGGGATCGAGCCACAGATGCGGATCGATGCCGCCGGGCGTGTCCTGATCGCCATCGTCATCGGCCTCAAAAGGGCCTCCCACGCGAAACTTCAGGGTTTCCACGCCGGGCGCCTTGTCCATCTCCGAAACGGTCGCCTTGTCTGTCAGCGCTTCAAGAGGCTTCTCGAGAAACAGTTCAAGACCGGGGCCGGTCCAGAAGACCACATCCGCATCCTGCAGCGCCTGCGCATTGGATGGCTTGAGGCTGTATGTGTGCGGAGAGGCGGCACCGTCGACGATCAGTGAAGGCTCGCCGACGCCCTGCATCACAGACGCCACCAGCGAGTTCAGCGGCTTGATCGAGGTCACCACCTTGGGTGCCGCAGCAAAGGCGGCGGCCGGCATCAGGGCAAGGGCTGCGACGGTTGCGAGAAGGGGTAGGGGACGTTGAAACATGAAGGCTCCTGCTTGTGATCAAGATGTAATGTTATTACATCAATTGCGTTATGCTATAACGTGTGCCATTAGCCTGTGCAAGAGCAAAAAAGGACGTCGATGTCTGTGTTATCCAAACCTGTAGAAAAGCCTCTGGTCACGCTTACCAATGCCGGCGTCAACCGCAATGGCCGCTGGCTGGTGCGCGGTGTCGGCTTCTCCGTCAGCCGCGGCGAGATCGTCACCCTCATCGGGCCCAACGGCTCCGGCAAGTCCACCAGCGCCAAAATGGCCATTGGTGTCACCAGGCCAAGCGAAGGCAGCGTCGAGCGCCACACCCCCTTTACGGTTGGCTATGTGCCGCAGAAGCTCGCCATCGACTGGACAATGCCGCTCACCGTGCGTCGCCTGATGACACTGACGGTGTCGATTTCCGACCGCGAGATCGATGCCGCACTGGACTCCGTCGGCATCGCGCATCTGGCCCGGGCCGAGGTGCAGCATCTGTCCGGCGGCGAGTTTCAGCGAGCGCTTCTGGCCCGGGCCATGGCCCGCAAGCCCGATCTGCTCGTGCTGGACGAACCCGTGCAAGGGGTCGACTATGCCGGCGAGATCGCGCTCTATGATCTGATCACCGATATCCGCAACCGCACCCAATGCGGTATTCTGCTGATTTCCCATGATCTGCATGTGGTCATGGCCGAGGCCGATACCGTCATCTGCCTCAATGGTCATATCTGCTGCCGCGGCACGCCGGAAACCATCAGCCAGAGTCCGGAATATCTGAAACTCTTCGGTGCCTCGGCCGCCAGCACCCTGGCCGTCTATAATCACAATCACGACCATACCCATCTGCCCGATGGCCGCGTGCAGCATGCCGATGGCAGCATCACCGATCACTGCCACGCAGGCGACGGCCATCACCACGGCGACCACGATCATCCTCACGCCGATCACGCCCATACAGATATGAACGGCAAGGCAGACAAGGATCACCACCATGCTTGATGATTTCTTCGTGCGCGCCATTATCGCCGGCATCGGCCTGGCACTGACCGCAGGTCCCCTCGGCTGTTTCGTCATCTGGCGGCGTATGGCCTATTTCGGCGATACCATGGCCCATTCCTCGTTGCTGGGCGTGGCACTGTCTTTGATGTTCTCGCTCAACCTGATGCTCTCGGTCTTCGTGGTCGCGGCTCTGGTCTCGCTGCTGCTTCTGGTGCTGCAACGCCGTCAGGCCCTGTCTGCCGATGCGCTGCTCGGCATTCTCAGCCACGCAACCCTTGCCATCGGTCTGGTCATGGTGGCTTTCATGAGCTGGGTGCGCATCGATCTCATCGCCTTCCTGTTCGGCGATATTCTGGCCGTCACCAAGAGCGATATCGCGGTGGTCTGGGGCGGTGGGTTGCTGGTGGTCGTCGCCATGATCGTGCTCTGGCGGCCCCTGCTGGCCTCCACCGTCAATGCCGAGATTGCCGAAGCCGAGGGCCTGAAGCCGGAACGAGCGCGCCTGTTTTTCATGCTGTTGATGGCGCTGGTCATCGCCATCGCCATGAAGCTGGTCGGCATCATGCTGATCACCTCGCTGTTGATCATTCCGGCGGCTGCGGCCCGCCGCTTCTCGGCCTCGCCCGAGATCATGGCGGTGCTGGCATCCGTCATCGGTGCAATCGCCGTTGTCGGTGGCCTGTTCGGCTCGCTGCATTACGACACGCCGTCTGGCCCCTCGATTGTGGTCGCTGCCCTCATCCTCTTCATCGCAAGCCTGATCCCCTTCGGGCGCAAGCGACTGGATGAGGCCGCCGCCACCCAGACGAGACGTTGAGGAGGAGAGCAAATGATGCAGAAACTCACCAAGAACCAGTCGCTCGTCTTTGGCGTTCTGGAGCGTTCGGATCAGCCGCAATCGGCCTATACCATTCTCGACAAGCTGCGCGACCATGGCTTTCGCGCACCCTTGCAGGTCTATCGCGCGCTGGAAAAACTGCTCGAATTCGGTCTGGTTCACCGGCTTGAAAGCCTCAACGCCTTCATCGCCTGCGCCCACGCCTCAGACGATTGCTGCACCCACGCCCATGCCACCGTCGCCTTTGCCATCTGCAACAATTGCGGCCACGTGATCGAATTCCACGACCACGCCCTCGATCACCGGCTGGAAGACTGGGGCAAATCGAAGGGCTTCAAGGCGGAAAAGACCACCATCGAGATCCGCGGCATTTGCGAGAAATGTGCCGCCTGAGGGTAGCCGGCACGCAGTCTCAAACCTCGGCCTTCATCGCCTTGATGAAATCGATGAAGGCCCTGAGCGGCGCTGGCACCAGACGGCGACCGGGATAATAGAGAAACGGGCCGGAAAAGCTCTCCCACCAGGGTTCCAGCACCGGTTCTAGAGCGCCGCTATCGAAATGCGGTTTCAGCCAGTCCTCAAACAGAGCCACGATTCCCGTTCCACCGATGGCCGCCGCGACGCCGAGATCCGAGCCTCCACCGGCCTGCACGATAAGCTGACCCGGCGCATCGACCGTGATCACTTCCCCGGCACGCTCGAACTCCCAATCGAACACCGCCCGTCCGGCAAAGCGATTGCGGATACAATTGTGTTGCAGCAGATCGCGCGGATGCTCCGGTCGCCCATGGGCTGCGAGATAGGCCGGGGAGGCGCCGCAGGCAAATCGCTGCACGCGTGGACCGATCGGCACCGCAATCATGTCCTGTTCCAGCCGTTCGTCATAGCGGATCCCGGCATCGCAGCCGGCCGTCACGATATCGACGAAGCTTTCATCCGTCTCGATTTCCATGCGGATATCGGGATGGGCCGCCAGAAACGGCGAGACGATGCTTGGCAAGACCAGCCGCGCCACACTCGTCGGCACATTGAGCCGAAGCGTGCCCGCCGGTCGTCCGCTCAGGCTCGCCACCTGGTCGAGTGCCGCTTCGATTTCGCCAAAGGCCGGGCTGACACGCTCCATCAGGCTGCGACCGGCCTCGGTGGTCACCACGCTTCGGGTCGTGCGATTGAGAAGCCGCACGCCGAGCTGCGCCTCCAGCCGCCGCACGGCATCGCTGAGCGCGGACGCACGATATGGCCCGGCCCGCGCCGCCTCGCGAAAGCCACCGGCCCGCGCCACGGCCAGAAAGGCGCGAATATCCCCCATGTCGGCATCGCCCGCCATACAGTCTCTCCATCATTCATTGTCCGGAAAAACGGACAGCCTGTCTCGATTGTATCGTCTAATCGCGAAACGGAAAATGACCTATCTCCGCTGCAGACGAAAAAAGGAGAAAGTCCATGACCAATCTTGCAAAAGCCGGCACCTTCAAACTCGCCGATCTCACCGTAAAGCGCTTGGGTTACGGTGCCATGCAACTGGCCGGTCCAGGCGTCTTCGGTCCGCCGAAGGACAGGGCGGAAGCCATCGCGGTCCTGCGCGAGGCCGTGGAAAGCGGCGTCGACCATATCGACACCAGCGATTTTTACGGACCTCACATCACCAATCAGATCATCAAGGAAGCGCTGCATCCCTACAGCAAGGATCTCGTCATCGTCACCAAGATCGGGGCGACCCGCGGGGAAGATGCCTCATGGAACCCGGCCTTTTCCAGGGACGCACTGACCAAGGCCGTGCACGACAACTTGAAAAACCTGGGACTGGACGCCATCGACGTCGTCAACTTGCGCGCCATGTTCGATATTCACGGTCCTGCGGAAGGCTCGCTCGAAGAACCGTTGACCGTATTGGCGGATCTCCAGCGTCAGGGTCTGGTCAAGCATGTCGGCCTCTCCAACGTCACGGCCAGACAGATCGCTGACGGCCGCAAGATCACCGACATCGTCTGTGTGCAGAACCAGTACAATCTGGCCCACCGCGAAGACGATGCCCTGATCGACGAACTGGCCAGGGAAGGCACCGCCTACGTTCCCTTCTTCCCGCTCGGCGGCTTCTCGCCGCTGCAATCGGAAACGCTGACATCGGTCGCTGCCCGCCTCGGCATCACCCCGATGCAGACCGCACTCGCATGGCTGCTGAAGCGCGCGCCCAACATCCTGCTGATCCCCGGCACGTCGTCACGTGGTCACTTGCGGGAGAATTTGGCGGTGGCCGAGATCGACCTGCCCGACGATGCGATGGCGGAACTGGAAGGGATCGCCAAGGCGCACTGAAGAGACCGATCAGAAATAGAAATGGCGGGTATTTGCCCGCCATTTCCTCTCTCTTCATGCAGCTATCGCTAGGCCTGCGCCGTCGGGCGTATCACGATATCGCCGACATCGACGTCGGCAGGCTGCTCGATCGCAAAGGCAATGGCCCGGGCTATCGCGTCGGGATCGATTGCCATTTCTGCCATCGCCTTGTCGGCCATGGCCCGTGCAGCCTCGTCGAGTGGCGCGTCCTTGGCAAAGTCTGTGCGGATATAGCCCGGAGAAATCCCCGTCACGCGCAGATGCGGCCCGGCCTCCTGGCGCAGGCCCTCCAGCACGGTGCGAACCGCATTCTTGGTCGCCGCATAGACGGACTGGGTCGGCACGATCCGGAGGCCCGCCGTCGACACAACAGTCACGAAATGCCCACTCTCCTGTCTTCGAAAGACAGGCAGCGCGGCAGCGATCCCATAAAGTACGCCGCGAAAGTTGATGTCGATCATCGCCTCCCAATCCTCGACGCGCAAATCGTCGAGGCGCGATATCGGTCCGACCCCGGCATTGGAGACCAGCACATCCATGCGCCCGTAGGCGCTGCAGGTCTGGTCGACGAGTGCCTGAACCGATGCCCGGTCCCGCACGTCCGTCCGGCATATCCGGGCCTCGCCGCCGGTGGATGAAATTTCCTTAGCGACCGCGCGCAATTGCTCTTCGCGCCGAGCGCCGAGCATCAGTTTCGCGCCGGCGCCTGCCAGCCGCAAGGCCGTGGCGCGGCCAATGCCACTGCTGGCGCCGGTGATGGCGATGACCTTGTTTTCGATATCTTTCATGTGCACCTCCTTTCATGTCGCTCAGGATAATGACAAGATGCACGGACACTCTATATCTCTAAGGCCAGATTATTGTTGAGATCGTCCGCAACATGTTTGATGCATTAAGCTCCATCTTCGAATTGCTCGATCTGGAAAGCGCACGTTGCACGCGGCTCGAGGCGGCCGGCGACTGGTCGCTGCGCTTCCCGGAAAAGCGCGCCATCAAGTTTGCCGCCGTCATTCGGGGTGGATGCTGGATGATCCACCCCGATCACCAGCCGATCCGGATGGAAGCGGGTGACGTCTTCCTTCTATCCCAGACGCCCGCCTATGTATTGGCCAGCGATCCGGCACTGCCGCCGGTGGACGGAGCGGCAGTGATCGACTGGAACGCATCCGATATCGGTCACTGGGGTGGCGATGAGGTCGTTCTTCTGGGCGGCGCCTTCAAGGTCAGTGCCCTGCACGAGCATCTGTTGACGGATGCCTTGCCCCATTTGATGCACATCCCCCGCGATGCGCCGTCGGCATCGGGATTGCGCCGCACCCTGGAAATGCTGGAAGTCGAATTCTCGCATTCGGACATGGGCTCGCAGCTGCTGCGCCATCATCTGGCCGACATGCTGCTGGTCCAGATGCTGCGCGCCTTTTCCAGGCGGGAGGATCTTGGTGGAAAGGAGGTCCGGGATAGCCGTCGCAACGACTGGCTCGGGGCGTTGACCGATCCGCGCCTCGCAAGGGCACTGAACGCCATCCATGCCGAGCCGCAGCACCGGTGGACGCTGAAGGGTCTGGCTTTGGTGTCGGGAATGTCACGCACCTCGTTTGCCGAGGCCTTCCGCGCCGCTATCGGCCATCCGCCGATGGAGTATGTGCTGCGTTGGCGTATGCAGCTTGCTGAAGACCGGATCCAGCGAGGCGAAGCGATTGCCGGCATCGCAGCCGAACTCGGCTACGCCTCCCAAAGCGCCTTCGGCGTCGCCTTCAAGCGGCTGAAAGGCTATTCGCCGAAAGCTGCCTCGCGGCGAGCAGCAGAAATGTCGAAAGTGCGATTGTATTGAAACATGGGCGTCAAGAAGAACCGCTATGCTTGAACTCCAAGGTCCCAAGTAAAGCCGGGGAGGTTCCAGTGAATTCAACCTTCAAGGAATTGAGCGATAGGATTGGCCATGTCGGCGAACTCTATGCACGCGTGCATGATATTGACCGAACGCCGGACTGGTATCTTCTGAAGCTCACCGAAGAACTGGGTGAACTGACAGCCGAGCATCTGTTGCTGAATGGTCTGGCAAGGCCGCTTGCCGGTGGTTCAGGCGGTACGCGCGAAGCCTTGGAGGATGAAGCGGCCGACCTCTTTGGTCAATTGGTTCTCTATCTGCGTGCAAATGAGATCGACATCGAGGCCGCGATCGAGCGCAAATGGTTGCGGCATCTCACCGACTACGAGGAGATGGCCGATGGCCGATGGGCAAATTGGCAAAGAGTTACTCGCGCCGTCGGGCTGAGAGATAGAACAGCAACGCCGCCAGAAGCAGCAGTGGCACAGCGATCGCTCCAGCGAAAAGCGGAATCATGCCGGCCATCTCATCAAACTGGCGACGCCCTGTACTTGTCTCAAGCCCCCACCAGCAGAAAAGCAATCCGAAGAGACCGAGCACGGCGAAAATGACGGAAACAGGTCTCATCATTGCAATCGGCCTCCGCCCGTAAAGATCACACCACCTTCAAATCCCGTTTGAACCGCTTCCAGTTCGCCACGTAATTCTCCGCCGACGTCGTCAGCCCCTTGGCCGCATCGCCGTCCAGCGTCCTGACCACCCGCGCCGGCGAACCGACGATCAGGGAGTTGTCGGGAAATTCCTTGCCCTCGGTTACCAGTGCATTGGCGCCCACAAGGCAGTTCCGACCGATCTTCGCGCCGTTCAGGACGGTCGCACCCATGCCAATAAGCGAATTATCGCCGATGGTGCAGCCATGGATAATGGCGTGATGGCCGATGGTGCAGTCCTTGCCGATTGAGACAGGGCAGCCCGGATCGGTATGCACCATCGCCCCTTCCTGGATATTGGAGCCGGCACCCACCGTGATCGGTTCGTTGTCGCCGCGCAGAACCGCACCGAACCAGATGCCGACATCCGGCCCAATCGTCACCTGTCCGATGACATGGGCATCGGGTGCCACCCAGAAGTTCTCGTCTTCAGGTGTCTTCGGCGTCAGGTTTCCAAGCGAATAGAGCGGCATGGCGGTCCTCCGATGGTGGTCTTTTCAAATCCGGGCGTCAGCCCGCAGTCTTTACCCGCCGGCACAGCCTGTCCAGCATTTCCAGAAAGGCCGAGCGGTCGCGGGGTGAGAAGGCGGCGTTATAGCCCTTGCTTTCGCCGGTCTCGCGCAGATGGGCGCCGAGATCGCGCATGGCGCTGGCCATGCCAATATTGGTCTCGTCGAAAAGCCGTCCGGTCGGACCGGTCACCAGGGCACCTGTGCCAACGCAGCGTACCGCCAGCGGCACATCCGCCGTCACCACGATATCGCCGGGGCCGGCGCGCTCGGCAATCCAGTCATCGGCCGCATCGAACGAAGCCGAGACAATCACGATCTTCACCATCGGATCGCGCGATGGGCGAAGACCGGAATTGGCCACCAGCGTCACCTCGATGCCGTGGCGTTCGGCCACTTTCAGAATTTCCGGCTTCACCGGGCAGGCATCGGCATCCACATAGATCATTCAGTCCGCCTTTGGCTGGCCGGGCGCATGGCGCAGCATGTCGACATGCGGAATATCGTCCTCCAGATATTCATCCGAGACGACTTCAAAGCCGAAACTCAAATAGAATTTCTGCAGATGGCTTTGGGCAGCAAGGGCAATCGGGTGACCGGGAAAGCGTGTTTCGCACACCGTCAGCGCCTCGCTCATCACCGCTTCGCCCAGACGCTTGCCGCGATGTGTCGGTGCCACCACCACGCGGCCGATGCGCGCCTCGCCATTCAGTTCGTCAGGCGCAAAGAGGCGTGCTGCCGCAATCACGACGCCTCCGTCCAGCAGGCGCAGATGCAGCGCCAGCGCGTCCTTGCCGTCGAGTTCGGGGTAGGGGCATTCCTGCTCGACGACAAACACGTCAACGCGCAGTTTCAGTAGCGCATAGAGGTCGCGTGCGGAGAACTCGTCGAGCCCCCGCACGTCCACGTCATAGGCGTTTTCGCCGCTCAATAGACCACCACGCCGCGGATCGATTCGCCCGAATGCATCAGCTCGAAACCCTTGTTGATGTCGTCGAGCGGCATGGTGTGGGTGATCATCGGATCGATCTGGATCTTGCCGTCCATGTACCAGTCGACGATCTTCGGCACGTCCGTGCGGCCGCGCGCGCCACCGAAGGCCGTGCCCATCCAGTTGCGGCCGGTGACCAGCTGGAACGGACGGGTGGAGATTTCCTGTCCGGCGCCGGCCACGCCGATGATGACCGACTTGCCCCAGCCGCGATGCGAGCTCTCCAGTGCCTGACGCATCACCGTTGTATTGCCGGTGCAGTCGAAGGTGTAGTCCGCGCCGCCGATCAGGTCGCCATGACGCTTGGTCATGTTGACGAGATACGCCACGATGTCGCCGTCCACTTCCTTCGGATTGACGAAATGCGTCATGCCGAACTTCTCGCCCCATTCCTTGCGGTCCGGGTTGATGTCGACGCCGATGATCATGTCGGCACCGGCGAGCCTGAGACCCTGCAGCACGTTGAGGCCAATGCCGCCGAGACCGAAGACGATCGCCGTTGCGCCGATCTCCACCTTGGCCGTGTTGATCACGGCACCGATGCCGGTCGTCACGCCGCAGCCGATATAGCAGATCTTGTCGAAGGGCGCGTCCGGGTTGACCTTGGCGACTGCGATTTCGGGCAGAACGGTGAAGTTGGCGAAGGTCGAGCAGCCCATATAGTGGTGGATCTTGTCCTTGCCGATGGAGAACCGCGACGTGCCATCCGGCATCACGCCCTGGCCCTGGGTCGAGCGGATCGAGGTGCACAGATTGGTCTTGCGCGAGGTGCAGGAATAGCATTCACGGCATTCCGGCGTGTAGAGCGGGATCACGTGATCGCCCTTCTTCACCGAGGTCACGCCGGGGCCGACATCGACGACGATGCCAGCACCCTCATGGCCGAGAATGGCCGGGAACAACCCTTCCGGGTCAGCGCCCGACAGCGTGAAATCGTCTGTATGGCAAATGCCGGTCGCCTTGACCTCGATCAGAACTTCGCCGGCCTTGGGGCCTTCCAGCTGAACGGTCATGACTTCGAGCGGTTTTCCCGCCTGTACGGCTACGGCTGCGCGAACGTCCATGGGGTGTCTCCTGATTGTCTTTAGATTTGTGAGCGACCTTGGCACAGCAAAAGTGATTTGCTCAAGGTCGAATTCCGCAAATTCGGTGCGACCATGCGATCAATTCAGCGTTTCTACGGGATGGGTCACTTTGGTTCGATCAGTGGCACATGGGCCGCTGCATCCTTGCGCATCTGCCCCGTCAACCGCGGATCCTCGTCCACTTCCACATAAGAAGCATAGGGCGTGAAGCCTGAGCGCTGATAAAAGGCAAGGGCAGCCGGATGGTCGAAATGGCAGGTATGCACCCAGAAGCGCTTGATTGGCTTGGACCAGGCCTTGTCGATGGCTGCATTCATCAGCTTGCGCCCTGTTCCCGAGCCGATTGCCTCAGGCGCCAGGCCAAAAAAGGCAAGCTCACATTCCCCGTCCTGCCGGAAATCCAGTTCCAGCAGTCCGACGCGTCTTTCTCCATCCATCACTGTATGGATCTCGACCTTTGGGTCATGGAGGATTGCGGTCAAGTCTTCATCCGCCATCACCAGCCGCGACATCCACATCCACTCCTCGCCGATCCGGCGAAAGAGATCGCGATAGCCATCCGGATCGGCGTTTTCCCAGCGCTCGATACGAAGGCTGTCACCGGGAGGGTCTGCCTTGACGGGCGGCTTTGCCAACATTTCCAGGCAGATGACGACATTGGCAAGCATGCCGGGCGGCACGCGGGAATAGCCGGTGGGGAGAGGGGGATTATTCGTGTCCATGGTCGCGACTTGGAGCCGCTGACGGCGCCGCTGTCAAGCCTGATGGAAGGGTTTGCCTCAGCCAAACAGGCTGTCACAGGCCGTCACCACCGCATAGGCGTGGATCAGCACGGCCGCATAGAGCCCGAACCCGGTCAGCAAACGTTCCGCGCCCGTCATCTCGTCCAGCGCATGGCGGGGTTTTGCGCCGATGGCCCCCATCAGGCTCATCAAGATGAAGACGGCAAGCGCTGCCAGCAATGCGCTGGTGGGCACGCCAATGCGCCAGCCGGTCCACAAGATAGCGAGCGCAATGCCAAAACTGGTAACCGCAAGCGCCTTGCGCGACTGGAAGATTTGGCGGAGCACCTGCCCGCCGTCGAAGCGTTGCATGGGAAGGAGGTTTAACAGGTTGAAGGCACCGAGAATGAGCAGCATCGCCATGGCCGGGGCTTCGGTCGCCGTCGGTGCCAGTCCCGCATGGGCCGATTGACCGAGCACCGCCAGGATCGGCACGAAGAAGGCCGACATCCCCGGTCCCATCAAGGCACAGGTCGCCACCTCGAACTGACTGTTATAAGGCCGGCCCCCAATGGCGATGCCGCCCAGCAGCGGTACGAAGATCATCCGCACGGTTTGATGGCCAAAGGCGCGATAGGCGGCCATGTGGCCGAACTCGTGCAGCACGATCACCATGGTCAGCATGGTCGACATCGCCAGACCTTCCCGGTTCAGCCCGAAAAATGGCCACAGGATAAGCGTCGACAGCAATGCCAGAATGATCTGCATGCCCGGATGTTCTAAAAGCCCATTGGTGCGCCGGGGCAGATGCTCCACATGCGCCTGAAGCGCCGAGGCCTCGCGGCCAAGCTGGAAATAGCGGTAGAGATAAAAGGCAAGGCCACGGTAACGGTCGGTCTGCTCGATCGTCACCGCCGCGCCGCCCGGAACAGCGCGCACCGAGCGCCGCTCATGAAAATTCTTCCAGAAGCTCTGGTCCAGCGCGCTATCGGCCACGATCTCCATATCGACCGTCAGATCCGGTCCCGCCGTATTCTGTTCAAGCGCTGACTGAAAGGTCCGCGTGATCGGCTTTCCATAGCGGTCCGGCTGCTTGAAATACACCTCTGTCTGGTCGCCTTTGCCGCCCACCGTCTCGCTGCGCAGAACCGAAGGGTTCCACTGCGCAAATCCGTCGGGCTTCAACAGCGCAAAGATGGCCGAAGCGTCACCCTTCAGGCGGAGGTCACGACGGATCGTGCGACGGCCGATCGGTGCGGCAAGCAGGAGCCAGAGCAGGCCGAGATTGACGACAAGAAGGATTATGGCCGGGAGCGGTAGGGTCACGATCTGGTCCCCGCAGAATTTGAGCGCGCAGGGTACAGTTAGCGCAGCCGTCTTAGTAGAGTGTTCAAGCTTTTGCTAAAATTGAAGATAAGCGGTTAATTTATTGAAATTCCATGATAACCGCATCCACTGCCAGGCTCTCTCCGGCCGCAGCCTTGATGCTGGATATGGTCAGGTCACGCTCGGCGCGCAACACATTTTCCATCTTCATCGCTTCCACGACAGCCAGCGTCTCGCCAGTCTTGACCTCCTGGCCCTCTTGGACATTGATCGAGACCACAAGCCCCGGCATCGGGCAGAGCAGCAGCCTGGACGTATCCGGCGGCAGCTTGACCGGCATCAGCGCGTCCAGTTCCGCCTGTCGCGGCGTCAACACCTGCGCCGTGACGGAAAGGCCCTGCCAGTTGATCCGCGTGCCGCTCAACAGTGGACGGATCTGCGCCGTCACCGTCGTCTCGCCAACCACGCCGTTCCAGACAGTGGTGCCTGGACGCCAATTGCAGGTGACCGGCATCGCATCGGCGCCATCGATGGCCATGTCCATTTCAAAGGGAATGCTGACAAAGCCCTCGGCCAGACGAACCGGCACATAGGCCTCGCCGATCTTGACGACCCAGTGCTCCTTGAGCGGTGGAATCTGCTGGCGCAACCGGTCGGCCTGGTTCTCGCGTCGGCTCAATTCCGTCAGTGCCGCGGTCATGGCAATGGCCGAAAGCGTTGCTCTCTCACTCTCATCCGGCAGCATGGGCGCAAACCCGTCCGGATATTCCTCGGCAATGAAGGCGGTCGATATCCGGCCCTCCCGCCAGCGCGGATGCTTCATCAGGGCCGAGAGAAACGGCACATTGTGCTCGATGCCATCGACAACGAATCCGTCCAGCGCATCGCTCATGGCGTCCACTGCCTGCTTGCGGGTCGGCGCCCAGGTGCAAAGCTTGGCCAGCATCGGATCGTAGAACATCGAGATTTCCGCGCCTTCGAAAACGCCGGTGTCATTGCGCACGATCGTATCGCCGTTGCGCCCTTCCGCCGGCGGCCGGTAGCGTGTCAGCCTGCCGATGGACGGCAGAAAATTGCGATAGGGATCTTCGGCATAAAGCCGGCTTTCGACGGCCCAGCCATTGAGCTTGATATCGGACTGGCTGAGCGACAATGTCTCGCCGGCCGCCACCCTGATCATCTGTTCCACAAGATCGATGCCGGTGATCAGTTCCGTCACCGGATGCTCCACCTGCAGGCGCGTATTCATTTCGAGGAAATAGAAATTGCGGTTCGCATCGACGATGAACTCCACCGTGCCGGCGCTCTGGTAATCCACGGCCTTGGCCAGCGCCACCGACTGTTCGCCCATCGCCTTGCGGGTCGCCTCATCCAGAAAAGGCGAGGGGGCCTCTTCCACCACCTTCTGGTTCCGCCGCTGGATCGAGCACTCGCGCTCGCCCAGATAAAGAGTGTTGCCATGCGAGTCGGCCAAGACCTGGATTTCGATATGGCGCGGATCGACGATGAACTTCTCGATGAAAACGCGGTCGTCGCCAAACGAACTCTTCGCCTCGGACTTGGCCCGGTCGAAGCCGTCGCGCACGTCGTCCTCGCTCCAGGCGATGCGCATGCCCTTGCCGCCACCGCCGGCGGAAGCCTTGATCATCACCGGATAGCCGATGTCGCCGGCAATGGTCTCGGCATGGGCTGCATCTTCGATGACGCCGAGATAGCCCGGCACCGTCGAGACATTCGCCGCATTGGCAAATTTCTTCGATTCGATCTTGTCGCCCATCGCCATGATGGCCTTGGGCTTGGGACCGATGAAGACGATACCTTCCTTTTCCAGCGCTTCGCAGAAGGAGGCGCGCTCGGACAGAAACCCGTAGCCGGGATGAACGGCCTCGGCACCTGTCTCCTTGCAGGCGGCAATGATCTTGTCGGCAACGAGATAGCTCTCGGAGGCAGCGGACGGACCGATATGCACGGCCTCGTCGGCCATTTCCACATGCAGTGCGTCCCGGTCGGCGTCGGAGTAGACGGCCACGGTCTGGATGCCCATGCGCCTGGCAGTCTTGATCACACGGCATGCGATTTCGCCGCGATTGGCGATCAATATCTTCTTGAACATGATGCTCCCGCCCCTCCGTCAATTCTTTCAGCCGTTTAAGCCACAAATCCGGGATGGGTTCAATCATGTGCCTATAGGCATTTGGTCTCGGGCCGGGGCAGGGATGGTCGGGCGGGCGGCGTTCTGTCCTTCGCCCTCCGCCCTCAACCCACGGCCCGCATCCGGTTGTCCCGAGGGTCGTCCAGCCGCAGCCAGGGTTGCTTTTCGCGAACCGGGGGAGACACCGCGTCATCGGGCACCTGACGCACCAGATCCATCAGGTCTGTCCAGGCCGCATGCTGCGCGCCGGTCGGCACTTCATCGTCAATCCGCAGCAGCACTGCGCGTTCTCCGGGAAGAAGCGTCTGGCGTCCGCGCTTGATGATGGCCTTGAACACACGATTGATGAAACGCAGATCGTTCTGGGTGACGCTGCGGGTATTGACCGGCCGCATGTCGCCATAGGCACCTTTGTCTTCACAAAGCGCCAGCGCGATCTGCTCGAGCACAAATTGAGGCAGGTCATCCGAGATCTCGCTGTCTGATTCCAGCAGATGGAAGAGAAGGTCTATTCCATCGGTGGTGTTGACGGCACCGGAAGACGACACGCACGACGTGATGCCGCGCGCACAGGCATCGTTGATCGCCCCGCCAGTCGCGCAGTCGCGGGCAATGAAATGCATCAGGGCGTCGGTGAAATAGGGGCGCGATAGCGGTGAACTGTCAGACGTGGACGCATAGAGTGCGTGCAGGGTCATCAGGTCACGAATGGCGCATGCACCACCCGGTAGCGCGTTGCGGCAAACCGCGCGCACCGCACCGTTATCATCAGTTGTAGCACCGGCGAAATGACATGCCGGGTGAGAGAAGCGAGACCCGCTCATCCAAAACTCCGTTTCTTCATGAAACTGGGCGGAGGACTAGCGCCGAAGCCTTTCGATTTCACCAAGAGGAAGGGTTACCCGCTGGTCGACACTTTCGTTAAAATGCCATGTTTCACCAGGCGATGTTCCCGCCACAGGATGAAAAGACCCGAGCCGACGATGATGGTAATCCCCAGCCATTTGGAGGCCGTGGGAAAGTCACCGAAAAGTGCATAACCAAGCACGGTCGCGGCAATGATTTCGAAATACTGAAAGGGCGCCAGCACCGAAAGCGGAGCCATGCGGAAGGCCTTCACCACCAGCAGGTGAATGAAGCCGGAGATTGCCCCGAGCAGTACCAGCAGGAGCAATCCCTTCAGTGATGCGGGCAGGGATGGTGTGAAATCTGCGTCACCCACACCATGGCCAATGCCAAGTGCTGCCACCATGAAAAGAGAGCCGCCAATACCGGCCAGCGTCTGCATGGTCATGGGCGAGTCGGCCGCGCCGAGTGCCCGATTGAGAAACATGTAGAGGGCAAAGAGAAAGGCGCAGGCAACCGGCAGAAACGCTGTCCAGCCGAAGATTTCATAGCTCGGCTGGATAACGATCATCGCCCCGGAAAAGCCGACGACGATGGCAAGCCAGCGCCGCCATCCGACACGGTCACCAAGGAACAGGGCAGACAGAGCCGTAAGGATGAAGGGCTCTACGAAATAGATCGCAAACACATCGGCCAGCGGCATGTATTTGACGGCGATGAAAAACAAAAGACTGGCCGCACCATGCAGAACGCCGCGAAGGAGATTGAAGCCCGGTCGCTTGCTTTTGAGTGCCGCGCTGCCGTTCAGCACCAGCAGGAAAGGCAGCGTACAGGCAAGCTGAAAGAAGAATCGGTAAAAGGTGATCTGTCCCGGGGACATCCCCTCGAAGGCAGCCATATATTTGGCGATCGCATCCATCAGCGGCAGCACCAGCATGCAGCCACCCATGAGCACCATGCCCTGCAGGACCGTGCCCTGTAACCCTGTGCTGTCCTGTTTCATTCTGGGGCATGTCCTTGGGTGAAAAGCGGTCTGTGAGCATATCACCGATACGGGAAGAAGCTGTGGACGGCGAGCCACAACTGTCTTTTTGCACCGATTCGGCCCAGGTGATTCTCCGCCCCCGGCAAATTCTGTCGCCTTCGGGGTGGCACCTGCCGACCCCGCTGCCTATGATATCGCCTATTCTTGCCGGCAACTCCCCGTGAGTTCAGCCGGCCCTTGGCAGGATCCCGTTGCGGCGGCCATGTGCGAATGCCACCGCTGCGCCTGGTGTCCTGCGCAAACGACAAGACAATGTCTGGAGACGGAAAGAATGAGGAAGAAACAGAACGAGATGCTGATCAGCGATGCCGGTGACGACACGCTTGGCGGCCGTCTGTCTTCTGCGCGTGATGCGGCGGGTATCGAGATGAAGGCTTTGGCCAACCAGCTGGGCGTCAAGCACGAAACCCTTCAGGCATGGGAAACCGACCGCTCCGAGCCACGTCCCTCGCGCCTCGTCAACCTTGCCGGCATTCTCGGCGTATCGCCCATGTGGCTGATGACCGGTGCCGGCGGCGGACCGATCGAATATGGCGCCAGTGACGCCGATGCCCCGCTGGAGGCCATGGCATCGGACCTGATGCGCCTGAAGGAACTTCACGAAGAGACCGGCCGACTGATCAACACATTGCAACGTCGACTGTCGGGCTATCGCGGAGAACAGATGGCAGAGTAACAGGTGCTTACGACGGGAGGCCGGGCTCGTTTGTGACCGGCCCGAAGACTGTCTCGAACGCCTCTTTCAGCCGTATGTCGACATCCGTCATCATGACCGGCAGGCCGAGGTCAACGAGGCTGGTCACGCCATAGGCGCTGATTCCGCAGGGAACGATGCCGGTGAAATGCGTTAGATCCGGATCCACGTTCAGCGACAGCCCGTGAAAGCTCACCCATTTGCGCAAGCGGATGCCGAGCGCTGCAATCTTGTCTTCTGACATGCTGCCATCTGGCAATGCGGGTTTTTCCGGGCGGCGCACCCAGACGCCGACGCGGTCCTCGCGGCGTTCGCCCTTCACATTCATCGAATCGAGTGTGCGGATGATCACTTCTTCCAGCGCCGCCACGAAGGCGCGCACGTCCTGACGCCGCCGTTTGAGGTCGAGCATGACATAGGCCACACGCTGGCCGGGACCGTGATAGGTATATTCACCGCCGCGTCCCGTGGCGAAAACAGGGAATCGGTCCGGTGTCAGGAGATCTGCCGCATTGGCGCTGGTGCCGGCCGTATAGAGCGGCGGATGCTCCAGCAGCCACACCAGCTCGTCCGCCTCGCCATTGGCGATGGCGGCCACTTCCGCCTCCATCTGCGCCGCCGCCTCCTCATAGGGCACGAGCCCTTCGGATATTCTCCAGCGGATCGGCGGAGAACCGGCATTGGCATACATTTCAACAGCTAGATCAGTGCGCAGCATAGGGGAACCTCTGCGCCTAAGTGGCAAGAATATCAACGAAGTTCAAGACCTGCAGGCCTTCCGTCTTCAGGGCATCCGGAAGGCTTTGAACGATTTATCAAAAATCTGTCACACCGGCCTTGTGCGGTTCAAAACCTTTTGCTACATGCTGCCCCGCCGGAGCAATTCGGCGCTACCACGATGCGGTCGTGGCGGAATTGGTAGACGCGCAGCGTTGAGGTCGCTGTGGGGCAACCCGTGGAAGTTCGAGTCTTCTCGACCGCACCAAAAACCCGGCTTTCGAGCCGGGTTTTTTGCATTTTAGACCTCAGGCAAGTCTTAGACCTCAGGCAAGTCTTAGACCTCAGGCAAGTCTAGTCGTTGTCCTGTGGAATATGGGTGTCGATTCCGCGCGTGTTGATGAGGTTCCGCACCTCCTCCACGCCTTTGGCACCCAGGGCTACAAGCTCGATCTTGCGGCGCTCTTCCGCCGTGTCCACGGCGCCGCGAAGCGTAACCACGTGCCGGTCGACATGGATGTCCACGCCCATCAGATCGATCTCACGGATCTCCTCAAGCGCCGCATTGACCTCAGATTCGACCTGATCGCTGTTTTCGCGACGATCGGTCTCCGGCAGGACGCTGTTTTTCAGCTTCGGCTGGAAACCGTCTGCCTCGACTTCGGTCACACGATAGCCCTCGTTGCGCTCGCGGTCGAAATCCGCTTCTGCCTTGCCATAGGGACCATTGCCAACCTCCGGCGCCACAGCACCCGCCTCATCGCTATAAGGCCAGCCTTCCTTGAGATCGCGCGCCTCGAAGTCGCGGTAATCTTCTTCGCGGGTGAATTCGGTTTTCTTGTCGATCATGATCGTGACCTCGGCTTTGATTGCAGTCAAAAGACAACGCGCAAGCCACCGCAAGGTTCACCAATCGAGCGAGATTATCGATTTTTCTTCCATTGCTTCACCAGCCGCTCTCGCTTTAACCGGGAAAGTCGCTGCAGCCAGAAGATGCCGTTGAGCTGGTCGATCTCGTGTTGCATGCAGATCGCCGCAAAGCCGTCCATGGCGCGTTCCTGAACCTGGCCGTCCAGATCCTGGTATCGAAGGCGAATGCTGGCCGGCCTTGTCACCGTCTCGGTTGCTCCGGGCATGGAGACGCTGCCTTCCGTATGGCTCGTTGTCTCGACCGAATGGCTGAGCACCTCCGGATTGATATAATCGTGCCGCCCACCGATCTCCGGGAGCTCCAGAACCACCACACGCAGAGGAATTCCGATATGGGCAGCGGTGATCCCGACACCCGGTGCCGCCCGCATCGTATCGTATAGATCGTCAGCAAGAGCCTTCAGCGATGCGTCGAATTGGGTCACGGGCGCACAGGGCACTGTCAGCCTGTTGTCGGGAAAGTAGACGAGGTCGCGTTTCATTTGCGTTTCCGTGATGGCGGTGGGAACTGCCAGGCACCGCCGGTTGTTATGCTGATGTCCGGTGGGTGGACCTTCCGGCGCGAATGGGCTAGCACGAGCCACATTCGCAAATGCGCATAGTCTCCATGACATTGCTATGCAGTTGTTGACAATACGTTTTCAGTCGCCATTGTCTGACCGGCGAAACAGACATGCGGCTGAGGCCGGGGAAGGGGCGGATCGATGAGCGATGTTGACGAAGACCTCCGCGCCACCGCTGCAGAAGAGAGCGGCCACGACATCTATGATGAAGATGGCTCTGTGCGATCCGACTTTCTCACGATGGTCGGCGCAGCCATCGCCGACCGCGACACGCTCTTTCTGCGCAATAACGTCGCCAGACTGCACGAGTCCGAGCTCGGTGACCTGATCGAATCTCTCCAGCAGGATCAGCGCTATGCGCTGGTCCACCTTCTGGGCGATGATTTCGACCTGACCGCTCTGACCGAGGTCGACGAAGCGATCCGCATGCAGATCGTCGACCAGATGCCGAACTCGCAGATCGCAGCGGCCATCGGCGATCTCGATTCGGATGACGCGGTCTACATTCTGGAAGACCTGGAGCAGGAAGACCGGGATGAAATTCTGGCGCAACTGCCCTTTACCGAGCGGGTGCGGCTAAGCCGGGCGCTGGATTATCCGGAAAGTTCCGCCGGTCGACGCATGCAGACGGAGTTCGTCGCAGTGCCACCGTTCTGGACCATCGGCCAGACCATCGACTATCTGCGCGACGACGAGGACCTGCCGGACAGTTTCTCGCAGATCTTTGTCATCGACCCGACCTTCAAGCTCCTCGGAGCCGTCGATCTCGACAACATCTTGCGCGGCAAGCGCATGGTCAAGGTCGAGGCGATCATGCGCGAGACCAACCATCCGATCCCGGCCGAGATGGACCAGGAAGAGGCAGCGCAGATCTTCGAACAATACGACCTTCTCTCCGCGGCCGTCGTCGATGAGAATGATCGTCTGGTCGGTGTGCTGACCATCGATGACGTGGTCGATGTGATTCACGAAGAAGCCGACGAGGATATCCGTCGTCTGGCCGGTGTGGGCGACGAAGAACTGTCGGACAATATCGCCGATATTTCCCGCTCGCGTGCGCCATGGCTCGCAGTCAACCTGCTGACGGCATTCCTCGCCGCCTCGGTCATCTCGCTGTTCGAGGCCACCATTCAACAGATCGTCGCGCTCGCTGTCCTCATGCCCATTGTCGCCGGCATGGGCGGCAATGCCGGCTCGCAGACCATGACCGTGACCGTGCGGGCGCTTGCCACCCGTAATCTCAGCATCCACAATGCCTGGCGCGTCGTGCGACGTGAGGCGGGCGTGGGGCTGCTGCACGGCATGGTGTTTGGTCTGTTGATCGGTCTGATCGCCGGTTTCTGGTTTCAGGACGTCAATATCGGCGGTATCATTGCCGCAGCCATGCTGATCAACATGATCGCCGCAGCCCTGGCCGGCATCCTGATCCCGCTGCTGCTCGACAGGCTCGAAATCGATCCTGCCGTCGCATCGGCCGTATTCGTGACCACCGTCACCGATATCACCGGCTTTTTCTCCTTCCTCGGATTGGCGACCTGGTGGTTCTCGATTAGTTGACGTGCACGTCAGAAAAAATTGACTTTTACGTAAATGACTTTACAGTGATCCGACGTGAAATAACTCGGATTTATCGTGAAAAAACACTACAGCATCACCGAACTGACACGCGAATTCGGCGTCTCGACTCGCACGCTTCGTTTCTACGAGGATGAAGGTCTTCTCCATCCGGAGCGCCGTGGGCGAACGCGTCTGTATCGCGCTGCCGATCGCCGGCTGCTGCAGGAGATCCTTCGCGGTCGCCGGATCGGCTTTACTGTCGCCGAAATTCGCGAAATTGTCCATGTCTACAAGGAACCGCCGGGCGAGATCGGCCAGCTCAAATTGATGATGTCGCGCATCGATCAGAAGCGTGAGGATCTGCGCCAGAAGCGTCGCGATATCGAGGAAACCCTCGCCGAGCTGGATACGGCCGAAGAAGCCTGTCTCACCCGCCTGGTCGAGATCGGCGTCGGCACGTGACCTGTTCGTCGCGGCACGCGCGGTGATTTCGACCGCCGATGGCTTCATTCTGGACGTCAGGGGCGCACTTCATTTCTTCGACACGCGCTCTGCCAATCTGCCTGTCGAGATGACGGCGCTTCAGGCGTGGAACCTCATCATCGCCGAGCCTTTGCCCTTGATGAAAACGGCGTTTCGCATCCGCGACGCCGTCGCATCGCGGTTTGGCGTCAAAAGGATCGGCGGCTTTTCCGGTGTGCCAAGGGAAACAGTCAGCATTGGCGACAGGCTGGATTTCTTTCTGGTCGAACATGTCGAGCCGAATGCGCTCGTGCTGACGGAGCGTGATCGCCACCTCGACGTCATGACCAGCATCCAGATCCTAGACAAGCGACTGACGATCACCTCGTCCGTGATCACGCACAATGCCTTCGGGCGACTTTATATGCTGCCTGTCGGTCCGGCCCACAAACTGATCGTCTCCACCATGTTGAAGCGTCTGCAGCGAAAGCTGGTTCGGCCCCTTGCGGTCTGAAGCCCTTTTCCGCCCAACTGACGCGCCTGTCTCAGATCCAGCGCCGCGTCTGTTGGCAGTAATGTTCGAAATCAGCCCCGAAGCGGCTCAGCAGATGCATCTCTTCGCAGCGGATCGCCATCGACGTGGTGAAAAACGCAGCCGTAAGAGCAGCCACCAGAAACCACGGGCTGGCGGTCACCAGACCGATGCCGATTGTCAACATCGTGTAGCCGAGATAGCTCGGATTGCGTGACAGCCGATAGGGTCCGTCCGTGACCAGCCTGTTGGCCCGCTTGTACGGCATCACCGATGTATGATGGCGCCACAGGGTCCGCACGGACCAGAGCTCGAGCGCAAGCGCCAGAACGATCATGAGCCCACCGGACAAAAGAAAGATGTCGCGGCTGCTTGGTGCAATCGACAGGTTGAAAAGACGTTCAAGCAGAAACGCCAAGGCAATCGCTGCCGCATAGAACAAGGGCGGCCAGTGAAAACGGGAAGGCTTCAGACGATGCGCATTCATGGGCTCAGTTCCCCGGGAAGCTGGATGCGGTGCACTCTTTCGCAATACGTGTGATATCCGCATTCTGACCCGCCTGGATTGCGCCAGACTGGAGTGGCGCGAAAAGCTTCTCGTTTTGCAACCTGTCGAGCGTGCAGGCGCAGAACTGGGTGCACAGCGTCGCGTCATTGCCTTGTTGAACACAGCTGGCATGGCAGCTTGCCAGATAGTCCTGCTGTGGATCGCGCGCGGCGGGCGGTACGGCCATGCTCATCGCATAGACCAATGCAATCAGCACCGGTTGATGCAGCAGATAGAACGCCAGACTGTGGCGACCGATGAAGCGCAAAATCCGGGGACCCGCAGGCACATTGGCAAGGCGGTGTTGCAGACCGAGCGCCAGCATCAACCGGCCACAGGCGATGCCGACCAGAACCACGCCGGCCCAGGGCAGCATTGGCACATAATCATTGGAGCGTGTCAGCACGGTCGATAGACCGACCCACTTCAGATAGGGCAGGTCGAAGACAGGCGAGCGCACATAGAATGGCAAAAGGATTGCCGCCGCACCGACGACCAGCGTGACGATCCACGGCAGGCGCAGGAAGGCCAGCCCGACAAGGCTTGCGGCCGCGATGCAATGCAGGATGCCGAAGAAGATGAAGGCGTCCGGCGTGAAGAACCATGTGGCAATGGTAATGGCGACCGCCGCGACAACGACCGTTGCCAAACGCCGCCAGAATGAGCGCCAGCGAATGCCCGGGTAATGGGCCAGCACAAGGCTGACGCCGACCAGAAGCAGAAAGCTGCTGGCAATGCCGCGCGCATAGATCCGCATCAGCCCGTGGGAGGCAGCGCCCGGATCCAGATAGCCGAAGAACTCCAGATCCCAGCCGAAATGGTAGGACGCCATGGCAATGAGAGCGATACCGCGCAGGGTGTCGAGCACGCCAATTCTGGGCAGGGACGCAGCGACTGTGGGGGCGGAGTGTGGGGCGGCCAAGGTCAATTCCCGTTGAATGCGGTTGTGGCGTGTCGACGATGTCGGTTCAGTCCGCGCAATGGGAGGGCGAATTCGGCCTTTTCATGGCAGCGTTGTCGATAGAGCCGTTCGACGTGCTTCGGAGAAGAATTGTCTGCGCACAAGCACGATAAAGACGAATATTGACGTTCCCATGAACACGTATGGCCCGGCAAACCAGCCGAGATAGCCGATGGACAGGAAGATCGCTCTCAGGCCGGCGTTGAAATGCTTGGCGGCGATGACATTCATCTCGATCACCCGGTCGATGGCAATTCTGGCCTGATCGATATCGACCCGTGTCTGCGCCATCATCGGCACCGCACCAAACAGGATCGTGCAATAGTTGAACAGCCGGTAGGACCAGCCGAACTTGAAAAAGGAATAGCCGAACATCGCCGTCAGGCCGCACACCTTGAGCTCGAATGCGGTCCGGCTGCTATGGCTGATAAAGGGAATGTCGCGAAAGACCGTATCCACCTGATCGGTCGCTCCAAGCAGCGCAAAGCAGCCACCGATGGCGAAGATAGAGGTCGATGCAAAAAAGCCGGTGCCATTCTGCAGGCCGGACAAAATTTGCGTATCGATCATCTTCAGATCGCGGGTCAGGGAATTCTCGAGCCATTCGCGCCGACGCTCCGCCATCGCCTGTGTCAGGCTCTTGCGCGGCAGCACCTGCGCAATGCCCGTGACCCAGGAAAACAGCATCCACAGCAGGGCAAACAATAAGAGAGCAATAATGTCTGTAATGGTCACCGATTCGCCCGCATGAATTGAAACTGGCAAAACTCTAGGCCACGGGCGATTGCGCAGACAAGGTAAATTTCCGTCAACCTCTCGGGCCAAATTGGGGCGGCGAAAAAATGTGATTTTCGCTCAAATTTTCGATAAATCTTTGATATCCCGACGTTCCATGCAATAGTCACATGGCTGTCATGTTGGAAAAGCCACGCATAAGCCATATTTTGCGATTGCGAAGAGAAGCGAATTTTAATAGATGAGCATCAGGAAAGCGGTCGGGGGACAGCTTTTACAACAAGCGAATTAATTCGGAGTCATTATGGAAGAAAGCATCCAGAAGTCCTGCTGGAGCATCACGTTTCGCGCGCTGCTCGGCTTTGCAGGCATCTTGGCGTTGGCTTATCTGTTTGGTCGTATCTGAAATCATCGATCCCGGTATTGCAAAAACGGCGTGGTCTTTCCCAGACCGCGCCGTTTTTGTATGCAAAGCTTGGTAAATCTGTTGATAGATGGGGAGAAAGTCACCATCTCAGGCTGACGAACGCCGTGACTTTTCACCGCGTGTCGCTGCCTTGAAAGGCAATGTCGGTTGGCCGCTACGCTTTTGTCGCGCACTCCTCTAGCGTTCCACCATAAACAGCAGGCAAGGGGCCGCATTTCATGTTTCTGTCCGTATTCGATGTGTTCAAGATCGGGGTTGGCCCGTCGAGCTCCCACACCATGGGGCCGATGTCGGCAGCCAACCGGTTTCTCGATCTGATCCTTTCGGACGACTGGCCAAGGCCGGCTGGTGCTCAAGTAGCAGGGTTGAAGGTCAGCCTGCATGGTTCGCTCGCCTATACCGGCATCGGTCACGGAACGGGCAGGGCGGTCATCATTGGTCTCATGGGCGAAGCCCCCGACACCATCGATCCCGACCGGATGGATGACATGATCGCCGAGGTCGAGCGCAAGGCGCAGGTGACGCCACCGGGTCATCCGGCCTACGCCTTCCAACCGGACACGGATCTGGTCTTCGACAAGAAAAACCCGCTGCCGGGCCATGCCAATGGCATGCGTTTTTCAGCCCTCGATCGCGATGGCCGCGTGATTCTCAGCACGGTCTATTATTCGATAGGCGGCGGCTTCGTCGTCACCGACACCGAGCTTGAAGCGACCAAGGCCGCCCGGAAGACGGCGGTTTCGACCAAGGTTCCCTATCCCTTCGCCAATGCCCGGCAAATGCTCGACATGGCCCGCGCGTCCGGCCTCACCATCGCCCAGATGAAGCGCGCCAATGAAGAGACGGTCATGAGCCGAGACGAGCTCAATGCCGGCATCGACCGCATATGGAACGCCATGACCGGCTGTATCGACAGGGGCCTGCGTCAGGACGGCATCTTGCCGGGCGGTCTGAAGGTCCGCCGCCGCGCCCGCTCCATCCACGAAAAGCTGGAACAGGAATGGCGTTCCAATCGCCTCAACCCGGTTCTCGCCAATGACTGGCTGTCGGTCTACGCCATGGCGGTAAACGAAGAGAACGCCGCTGGCGGTCGCGTCGTCACGGCACCGACCAACGGCGCTGCCGGCGTCGTGCCGGCCACGGTCCGCTATTATCTGCATTTCCATCCCGACGCCGATCAGGAGGGTATCCGCGATTATATCCTGACGGCCGCAGCCGTGGGTGGCCTCATCAAGACCAATGCGTCGATATCGGGTGCGGAAGTCGGCTGTCAGGGCGAAGTGGGCTCGGCCTCGGCCATGGCCGCCGCCGGCCTTGCCGCCGTCATGGGCGGATCGCCGGAGCAGATCGAAAACGCCGCCGAGATTGCGCTTGAACACCATCTCGGCATGACCTGCGATCCCGTGGGTGGCCTCGTTCAGGTCCCCTGCATCGAGCGCAATGCGCTGGGGGCCGTCAAGGCCGTCACCGCCGCCTCTTTGGCCTTGAAGGGGGACGGCGAGCATTTCGTCAGCCTCGACGCCTGCGTGGAAACCATGCGCCAGACCGGCAATGACATGAGCGAGAAATACAAGGAAACCTCGCTCGGCGGCCTGGCTGTCAATGCGGTCGAGTGTTGACGGCCGACGTCTTTTGCCTGCGTGACGCTTGACCTTGCCGCCTGAGAGAGTATCTGCATCTGCCATGACACTGCATATGATCAAGCTTTGCGTTGGCGCCGATTCCATCGATGACCTCAGGCAATGGGTGGCTCAGCGCGCGCTGTCCGCTGTCTCTGCCGGCCTCGAACCCCAAAGCAGTCATGTCACCCGTATGGTACCCAAACGGGTGGAGGAGTTGCTGGATGGCGGCTCGCTGTACTGGATCATCAAGGGCCAGGTCGCGGCACGCCAGAAGTTCCTCGACATCAAGTCCTTTACCGACGAGCAGGGTATCAACCGTTGCGAACTGGTGCTGGTCCCGGAAGTGATCGAAACCGCACCGGCACCCCGCCGCCCGTTCCAGGGCTGGCGCTATCTGGAACCGGACGCCGCCCCCCGCGATCTCAGCCAATCCGGCGACGATCTGGCCGAAATGCCCGAAGACCTGAAACGCGAGCTCGCCGAACTCGGTCTTCTCTAGGCTGCGGCCCGCCCGGCCTTTCAGCGGCCGCCTTGCGACTTGTCTTCGTCGTCATTCTGATTGCGCGTCCGGGCTTGCAGTCTTGTGGCAACAGTCCCCGCAGGGTGAGTCCGATCCTCGACATTCCAGAGCCGCCGTCTCCGTTACCTGCGACGGTCTCAGTCATAAAAGTCGGGAGCCAGTTTGATCGTTTGGACAAGATCCGGATCATGGGTCAGGAAAAGCGTGGCACCGGTCTCCTTGACCAGGGTGTTGATGCGACGGATCGAGGCCAGGGCCTGTTCGTCGTTCGATGCTTCTCCAGGCAGGATTTCGTCGGTAAAATTGATCATCAGGTCGCCGACATCGGCGGCCAGCACGACACGGCCTGTGGCTGGCAGGTCGCAATCCAGAGACTGGTGTCCGGGGGAATGGCCGGGCGTGGCGATGATGCGCAAGCCTTGCATGATCTCCGTATCTCCGTCCACAAGGGTCCAATCCAGTCCGCGAAGGGCATAGTCGGAGGGAAAGCAACTGCTCCTCACAGCGGTCGAATGGCCGTATTCGAACTCTGTGCGAGAGATCACGAATGTGGCCTGTGGCATATGCTTGAGATGGCCGGTGTGGTCGGCATGCAGATGGGACAGGATGACCATGGTGATATCGTTGAACCCGATACCAATCTCGGCAAGCTGCCGTTCCATTTCGTGATGCGGTTTGACGACCGGCGGCGGGTTCCAGCCTTTGGATAGGTATAACGCCTCCAGCTTCGTTTGATCCCGCAGATTGGCTTCATCCAAACCGGCATCGAACAGGACCCAGCCTTCTTCCGTGTCGAAGAGATAAGCGGTGATCGGAACAGAGATGACGAAACGTGCGCCAATGTCGCGGGTCGAAATCGTTTTGGGAATGATTTCATAGCCGCAAAGAAGCACGAACATTCGTTTGATCTTGGTCACTTGGACCTCCTGTTTGACGGGACTGCCTTGCGCCACAGCTGGTCGAAGGCGTTGAGGTTCGATTATGCGGCCCGGGTTGCCGTCGACAAAATCGATACGGCCCGGGGATACGGGCTTGGGGCCGGAGCCGGACAAGCCTTGTCATGCACGACGACGTCGTGGACATCGACCGGCAGAATGAACAGGCCCTTGTCGACATAGATCCGGGCCGCCGGCTCATGGAGCGCCTTCCGCGCGGCGATGCCGGTTCGCTTGGCCCCTTCCTCGACGGGCGCAACCTCTTGCCGATGTTCCACATGAAAGAGGCTGAACGTTGTTTCGGCGGCATGGATTGCCGTGACCCCGCGGTCGCGATGTGCCGTTCCGATGGCGGGGGAATTGCGGTTGTCTTGATGGATTTTCCGGCCAAAGCGGCACTGTTCGTCTTGCTGCGATCGGGACGCGATCACTTTTTTTGGTCTCTGATCGGCTTGACTATAAATTTCCTATTGGAAAATTGTCAATCTTGATGTTTCTTATAAGAAAATAAATAGTCCTCGATACGGCGTGTGTCGTTGAACCCGTCAGTTGGGCATCGCGACGCACATTATACGGTCCATCCAGATCACGCTGCTGATACGGCGCTCCGCAAGGCAGAACGGTATAACCTCAAGTTTTGAGTGAACAGAAGGGTAGTCATGCTAGAGGCAGGTTGCGATCATGACAATCGAACACGACGTCAATGCACTCCTGCCGCGCCGCCTGCAGGGCGTGCGCCGCCGCAGACCGTCGCTCGCCGGGTTTGCCGGCTAACTTTCACAGCCGATTGCGCCAGCGCCGGCAAGGGCACATTCCTCATCGAGATCGGCACTGGCCCCGCCCACGCCGATCGCGCCCAGCAAAAGACCATCCTGCAACAGGGGCACCGCCCCCTTGGCATATATCATATTGTTTCCCTCCAGCTCGGCGATGCGCTGCATGACGACGGAGGTCGGTGGAATGGCGCCGCTTCTGGACCGCGTCGCAGCGGCGGTCAATGCCTTTCCCTGGCAACCGTGGATGCTGGCCCAATTCGAACCATCCATCCGCGCAAAGGAAACGAGCCGGCCACCAGCATCGCAAACGCAGACACATATGGCGATGTCGCGCTTGTTCGCGAAGGCGATGGCGGCGGCAATGGCGGTCTGGGCCTGTTCAAGGGTCAAGGTCATACGGGGGGAACTCCGGGAATGAAATCACAACAATAATGTTCACATTGACAATTTATGTTCGCAATTGCAACATTCTGTCCAGCGTCATGCTACAAACACAAAAGGGGAAGTTATGCCGCAGTTTACACGTCGTGAAGTTTGCGTCGCAGGCCTGAGCGGTCTGCTGTTGTCGGCCTTTGGAGTGGCTGCCGCGCGCGCCGCCGATGGGGAAAAATCGGTCGTGAGGCTTGCAAGCACAAAGGCGGCTGCGCGTCTCGACCCTCATATCGACGTCAAGTGGGAAGTCCTCATGGTGCTGTCGGCCGTCTACGACACGCTGGTCTATCAGGACAAGACGGGCAAGATCGTGCCCGGACTGGCAACCGCCTGGCAGGTTTCGGAGGATGGTTTGCGCTATGAGTTTGAGCTGCGCGAGGGCGTCAGCTTCCACGACGGCGCGCCGTTCAATGCCGAGGCGGTCAAGTTCAATTTTGAGCGCATCAACGCGATCGGTCCGAAATCGCAGAAGGCTGCGTCCCTGATCGCCGATGTGTCCGGCGTTGAGGTGATGTCCCCCACCAAGGTCGCCATTCTCCTGAAGGAAGCGAATGGCGGCTTCCTGTTCAACCTGAGCCTGACATATCTGGCAATGGTGTCGCCTGCGGCTGCCGCGCGATGGGGCGATGAATATCATATGCATCAGGCGGGTACGGGACCTTACAAGTTCTCGGAATACGATATCGGCGAGAAATACACATTGGTGAAAAACCCCGACTATGCCTGGGCTCCGGAGAGCTTTGCCCATCCGGGGCCGGCATTGGTCGATGAGCTGCAGTGGCGCTTCCTGCCCGAACCCTCCAGCCGTTCGGTCGCGTTGCTTGCCGGCGACTTCGATATCGTTTTCGACCTGCTGCCAACCAGTCTCAGCAGGGTCCAGGCCTCGTCCGACTACGAGGTGATCTATTCGCACCTGACGGGGCAGCCGACCTACTGGTTCCTCAATACCCAGAAGGCCCCGACGGACGATCTGGCCGTGCGTCAGGCTCTGCTCCATGCCGTCAACATGGAAGCCGGCGTGAAGTCGATCATGCGTGGCATTGCGCCGCAAGCACGTGGTCCGCTGTCGCATGCGACGCCGGAATTTGCACCGCAACTGGACGACCTCTACCCCTACGATCCGGCAAAAGCCGCCTCGATACTCGACGCGGCCGGCTGGGTCGTCGGCGCCGATGGCATTCGACAGAAAGACGGCCAGCCCTTGGTGCTGGAGGTCGCGATGGCGTCCTGGGGCAGCAGCGAGCCCTTCAGTATTTTCCTGCAGTCGCAACTGAAGGAAATCGGCATCAAGGTCGAGCTGCAGATGCTCGAATACGCCGTTCAGGTCCAGGCCGGCAAGAAGGGGGAAAAGAACCTGCTGTTTACCGGCGGCTCGGGTTTTGCCGCCGGAGACTCGCTGATACCCTTCTTCCTCTCCGAATATGCCGATGACGGCTTCGCCTTCTCCAAGTTCAAGGACGCGAAACTGGATGCGCTGATGATCAAGGCCAAGGAAACCGCAGACGATGCGGAGCGGACATCTCTGTACCAGCAGGCCCAAATCTACATCATGGAGCAGGCACTCATTCTCCCTGTCTACGACTACACGGTGGCAATCGGTGCCAGCAAGCAGATGCAGGGACTGGATTTTGGTCTGGTCGGCCTGGTGACAAGCGCACATGACATGTCCATCGCAGGAAAGCAGGGCTAGTGTTCAGGTTCATTGTCCGCCGAATTATTGCATCACTCCCGGTCGTCCTGGGAGTGGTCAGTTTGTCGTTTGCGCTCATGTATCTTCTGCCCGGAGATCCCGTCAGCACCATGCTGGCGCGATCCGGTGCCTCGGTCCAGCAGATCGAGCAATTGCGGGACCAACTCGGCCTCAATCTACCGCTCTACGAGCAATATTTCAGCTATCTGGGCAATGTGCTGCTGGGCAATTTCGGGCGGTCGATCGTCAGCAGTGACAGTGTGCTCAATCTGCTGGCGAATTCCGTTCCGTCGACACTGCTTCTGACCACCCTCGCTATGCTGGTTGCCATTCCTGTCGGAATTCTTCTCGGTGCAATCGCGGCAGTGTCCAAAAGCGTCTGGTTCGACCGGCTGGTCCTTGGCTTCAACGCGGTCAGCATTTCCGTTCCTGCCTTCTGGTTCGGACTGATGATGGTGCTGTTGTTTTCGGTGCAGCTCGGTTGGTTGCCCGCGTCCGGCCAGGGCAGCATCGCCCATCTGGTCTTGCCGACATTGACCCTGTCGCTCGGTGCGATGGGCACGATCGCCAAGGCTGCCCGGACGAGCATGCTCGAGGTGTTGAAGCAGGACTACATTCTGACCGCACGCGCGCAAGGCAAGTCGAATGTGTCGATCATGATCGAGCATGCGCTGCCGAATGCGATGATCTCGGTTGTCACGATGATCGGCTTGCAGTTCGGCTGGTTGTTTTCCGGGGCCTTTTTCGTCGAGGCTGCCTTTTCCAGGAAGGGACTGGGTTCCGTGATGGTCGATGCCATCCTCGACAAGGATTTCCCCCTGGTTCAAGGGGCCGTCCTGCTGACGTCGCTGGTCTACGTAGCCTTGAACATCGTGATTGACGTCATCTATGCCCTCATTGATCCAAGGATCCGGTTCGAATGACAGTGCTTGCGCAAAACCAGAAGAGCAGGGTGGCCTACCGGCTCTCCAAGATCGGTGCCGGCGTGCTTGCCGTCGTCAAGGCGTGTTACGCGCACAAAACTGCCCGCTTCGCGTTGGGCACTCTGGCGCTGTTTGCCGTGCTGGCAATCCTTGCGCCCCAGCTGGCACCTTATGATCCTTACGATGTCAGGATCGAGAACTCGATGCTGCCGCCCAGCCTGTCGCATCTCATGGGGACGGATCTCGCCGGCCGGGATATTCTGTCGAGAATGCTGTATGGCTCGCGCGTGTCACTGGTCATTGGCATCTTCGCGGTTGCCATCTCGGCCTCGATCGGCGCGACACTCGGGTTGATCTCCGGCTTCTACGGCGGTCGGATCGACAATCTGCTGATGCGCCTCGTCGATGTGATGATGGCATTTCCGGGCGTGCTGCTCGCAATGTCGATCGTTGCCGTGCTCGGCACCGGACTGAACAATGTCATCATTGCCGTCGGCATCGGGGGCATCACCAATTTCGCCCGGGTCAGTCGCGGTGCGGTGCTCAGCATCAAGGAAGAAGTCTATATCGATGCGGCGCGCAGCACCGGCTGCTCGGACCTGCGGATCATCTTCCTGCATATTTTGCCCAATGCCTTTCCGCAGATCCTGGCACTCGCCAGCATGTCTTACGGTTGGGCACTTTTGGGTGCCGCCGGACTGAGTTTTCTGGGGCTTGGCGCAACGCCGCCGGATCCGGAATGGGGGGCAATGCTCAGTGACGGTCGGACGGTGATGTGGGATGCGCCTTGGGCTGCGGTCTTTCCGGGGATCGCTATTCTACTGGTTGTACTTTCCTCCAATCTTCTGGGCGATGCGATCCGCGATATGCTCGATCCCAAACTGCGCAATTAGCCATGGCAGAGCAGGCAAGTCTCATCCGCGCAGGAACGGTGATCACTGATCCGTCGACACATCCGGGCTATCTCGACAAGGCGGCGATCTATGTCGAAAATGCCACGATCAAGGCGATCGGTGCGTTCGATGATCTGCGCGCGGAATTTCCGACAGCAAGCGTCTTTGGCAGCGAGGCGGCGATTGCGTTGCCCGGCCTGATCAATGCGCATGATCACGGCCGGGGTCTGTCTCCCCTCAGTCTCGGGATCGACGACGATCTCCTCGAAATCTGGATCCTCAGCCTGCTGCAGATGCCCATGCTGGATGTGGAGCATGACACGGCGCTTTCTGCGCTTCGACAACTGAAAAGCGGCATCAGCACCACGATCAACAGCTATTACCATCCGCGCATTTGCGAGGAAAACCTCAAGGCCGTGCTCAGCGGTTACGCGGCATCCGGCATCCGTGCCGGCATCGTCTACAGCGCGATGGATGACAGCGTCGTGGCGCGTTTGCTCCAACAGGCGCGCGCCGTCATGCCGGCAGAGCACCGTCCGGCCATCACGGAATTTCTTGAGCAGCGGCAACCCTTCGACGTCGAGCGCTATCAGGCCATTCTCCGAGCTTACGCTTCGATTTCAGACTCTTCGCGCAATTGGCTGATGGCGGGGCCGATCTCGGCGCATTGGAGCAGCGACGCGCTGCTGCAAACGATTGAGGCCACGGCCCGGCAGCTCGGCCTGCACACCCAGATGCATTTGCTGGAAAGCCCGCACCAGGCGCGCGACAATTGCAAATTTGCACCGAAATCGCAGCTGTCCCACCTGGCGGATCTGGGCGTCCTGCATGAACGGCTGTCCTGCGCCCACTGCGTCCAGATGACCGAAGACGATATTGCCCTGATGGCGCAGTCGGGCGCATCGGTTGTGCACAATCTGAGTTCCAATCTGCGCCTGAGGAACGGGCTCGCACCGGTTGGCCGGATGCTGGAGGCCGGGGTCAATGTCGCCCTTGGACTGGATAGTGCGGCTCTGAACGACGATGCCGACATGTTCCAGGAAATGCGTCTCGTCTATCGCAGCCATGCTGCACTGACTGCCCGTCAAGTGTTGTCTATGGCAACTGTGAACGGTGCACGGGCATTGGGTCTGTCCGCCCAGTTGGGAACGATCGAAGTCGGCAAGAAAGCCGATATCCTGCTGCTCGACGGAGACCGCGTCGTCGCACCTGGGTTGATGGCGCCGCATCGGATCTTTGAGCGACTGGTGAATTTTGGACGTCCGGAGGCCGTCCATATGCTCTTCGTCGATGGCCAACCTGTAATCCGTGACGGGCTGCACCCGAAGCTTGACGAAGCCGCATTGACGGCGAGCCTCTTCGATATGGCGGCAGTCGAGAGGGACCTAAGATCGATGCAAACCGCCAAGATGATTGCCGAGGTCACGCCTTATTTGCGGCAAATCCTGCAAGGCGTGCCTTGATGACGGTCGACACCGCACCGCTATCGTCGAGTTTAACTGGAAGGCCAAACATGCATAAAAAAGGCCGGGATCAGACAAGCAGTGCCGGCACTGGAACGCCGTTGGCAGATGCCGACCGCACGCGCATCGTCGACCATGTCGAGGCCTATGCGCCGACGATGAATGCACTCGCGCAATCGATGTGGCTCAATCCCGAACTCGGCTATCAGGAAACCCAGGCTTCGGCGTTGCTGGCGCAGGCCTTGCGCGACCAGCAATTTACCCTGAGCACCGGTGTGGCAGAGATTCCGACCGCTTTCGTTGCAACCTATGGCGCGGGGCAAGGTCCTGTCATTGCATTCCTGGCGGAAATGGATGCGCTTCCAGGCTTCTCCCAGGCTGCCGTGCCAAACCGACAGCCGGTGGAGGGACTGACGAAAGGGCACGCCTGTGGCCACAATCTCTTCGGCGCGGGATCGCTGGGCGCGGCCATCGCGGTCACGCGCTGGATGAAGGAGAGCGGCGTGACCGCCGAGGTTCGCGTCTATGGCACGCCCGCGGAGGAAGGGGGCGCCGGCAAGGCCTATATGGCACGCGCCGGTCTCTTCGATGATATCGATGTCGCCCTCCATTGGCATCCGGGTGACAGCAACACTGTCTGGCAGAACCACTCTCTCGCCAGCATGGGCGCGAAATTCCGCTTTCACGGCAAAAGTGCGCATGCGGCCAGCGCGCCGGAAACGGGTCGCTCGGCGCTCCATGCTGTCGAAGCCTTCCATCATATCGCAGCCATGCTGCGCGAGCTGGTGCCGCTGCATACCCATATCCACTACGTCGTCACACGCGGGGGCGACGCGCCGAATACAATCCCGGATTTTGCCGAAAGCTATCTCTCGGTGCGCCACCCGCAGGCCGCGGTCGTGCGCGAAGTCTTTGCCCGGGTCAGACAGGCGGCTGAGGGTGCTGCGATGGGGACAGGCACCCGTGTCGAGATCGAGCAGATCGGCGGGATCCATCCCTTGCTGCCGAATGATACGCTCGGCCGGCTGACCTACCAGAACCTTCAGGCCGCGCCGCCCATCCGCTGGTCCGAGGAAGAATTGCAATTCGCCCGCGTGTTGCAGGAAACCCTCGACGACAAACCCGACCTTTCGTCGGTTTCGCAGGTGGGTGGCTACTATCACGGTCAGATCGGTGCCTTCTCGACCGATGTTGGCGACCTCAGCTGGATCGCGCCCTGCGCGGCCCTGGGCACGGCAACCTGGGTGCCGGGCACCCGGCCGCACACCTGGCAGGCAGTTGCCGCCGGGGGCACGTCAATCGGCCAAAAGGGCATGAAGCTCGCCGCCATCGTTCTGGCGACGACTGCCGCCAGTCTTCTCCGGTCGCCGGAGCACTTGGAAAGCGCGAGATCCGAATTCCTGTGCTCAAGAGGTCCCGCCTTCACATATCAGCCACTTATCTCGGCGGGCGGACCTCCGCTTGATTACCGACAGGGGCAAACCGGTACGGCGCGTTGACGGAAGCGACATTTTCCCATTGCAATCGACTCCAAAGGCGATACAAATACGAACATATGTTTTTTATGTGAACTTATCGAAGTCGGGACGGATACATTGAAGCAGCTGAAAATAGGCGTCCATTACGAGCCCTCCGGGGTCGATCCGCATCTGGGGGCCGCCGAATTGGCGTTGCAGATGACGAATGGGGTATTCGACACCCTGGTGAACAAGACGGCCGAAGGCGATTATCTTCCCGGGCTGGCGCTTTCCTATTCTGTCTCCGAGGATCAGTGCGTCTACAGGTTTAACCTGCGGCAAGGGGTCGTCTTCCACGACGGAACCCCGTTCGATGCGTCTTCGGTGAAGTTTTCCCTCGATCGTGCGCGCGACCCGGCGTTGAAGTCGCAATTGGCCGGTGGGCTTCTCGGCAGCTATCGGGAAAGCCGCGTGGTCGATACGCATTGTGTCGAGATCGTGCTGGACGCGCCTTACGCGCTGTTGCTCGATGCGCTGAGCCAGGGCTGGCTTGCGCCCGTCTCCTCGAAGGCCGTCGCAGAAAAAGGCGCATTGTTCGCCCGCCATCCGGTCGGCACCGGGCCATTTGTCTTTGATCGCTGGATCGCGGGCGACTGCATCGTGCTGAAGCGCAATGCGGCCTATGCCTGGGCGCCGCCGCTGGTCGAGAACAAGGGGCCGGCGTTGATTGACGAGATCGTCTTCAAGTTCCTTCCCGACAATGAGCAGCGCACAGCGGCGCTGCGTGCGGGCGATGTCGATGCAATCTATTTTACCAACCCTGCGGACTGCCGATCACTGCGTGCCGATGGCCGGTTCGATGTCACGACTTGGCCGATCCGAGGGGTCCCGGTGAGCTTGATGATGAATATCAAGAAGACGCCGACAGATGACCTTGCGGTGCGTCAGGCGATCAGTCATGCGCTCGACGTGGACAGCCTGGTGCAGGAGGTTTTTCACGGCGAATTCCAGCGCGCCCATGGTCCCGTATCGCAGTTTACACTGGGCTACGATCCCGCCGTCGAGGGAGCCTATGCTTTCGATCCGGACAAGGCGGGCCGGATGCTGGAAAAGGCCGGCTGGTTGCTTGGCGCCGATGGCCGGCGCTATCGTGACGGCGTGCCGCTGTCCGTTGTATTTTATGCCCTTCCAGTGAATTTCTACCCGCAGTTCGGTGCGATCGTGACGCGTCAACTCGCGCGCGTCGGCATCGCCGTCGACGTCTTGCTCTGCGATCCAGGTCCCTGGATCCGGGCTGGCATGAATGGCGAGCACAACCTCATTCCGCAGGGAAAATATGCCAGCACGTCGCAATTGTTGAGCTTTGTCTACCACGCGCGCCGCAGCGGCCCCGACGGTTATGGCTGGAGCAAACGCGGAGCGGACGACTATCCCGAGATCGACAGCTTGACCGATGCCGCCGAGACCTGCCTCGACAAGGAGGATTATGTGCCGCTGTTCAAGCAGGTTCAGCAGGCGGTGATGCAGGCCGCGCTCGCCGTACCACTGCACTGCAATACCAACATCGTCACCTCCAGTGCCGGCATTACCGGCATGGCATTCGATGCGATCGGCGCTTACCCGCTGTGCCATGACACCGATATGCCGGCAAGGAAGGTGCAGTGATGGCTTCGCGCGTCCTAATCCGTCCCAAGGAATATCACGACTCGGTCCGGCTGATGCGGGTGTCCGAGGCACTCCGGCGCGAGCCAGGCGTCAGCGAAGCCATGGTCATGATGGCCACCGCCAACAACAAGAAGATCCTCGAAACCTCCGGCTTGCTCACCGCCTCCGTGCGCGATGCCAATCCCGATGATCTCGCGATCGCAGTCATTGCCGATACCGAAGAGGGCGCCGACGCGGCAATCGCGGCTGCGGGCAGGGCGCTCAGCGAAAAGAGCCAGTCGGCCCGCAAGACGGCTAATCCACGCTCCCTGGATGCAGCTTATGCCCTGAAGCCGGATGCACGGCTGGTCGTCATCTCGGTACCGGGTCAGTTTGCCTTTCGCGAAGCCAAGCGGGCGCTTGAGATCGGGCTCAACGTGCTGATGTTCAGCGACAACATGCCGCTCGACGAGGAAAAGACCCTGAAGATGCTTGCGGCAGAGAAGAACCGCCTGATGATGGGACCAGATTGCGGCACCGCGCTGATCAACGGGATCGGATTCGGATTCGCCAACAAGGTTGCGCGGGGCGCGATCGGGATCGTTGGCGCATCGGGTACCGGGATCCAGGAAATCTCGTGCCTGCTCGATGCCATGGGCGAGGGCGTGAGCCATGCGATCGGCACCGGGGGCAGGGACCTGCACGAGGATATCGGTGGGCTCACCATGCTGCAGGGCTTGAAGCTCTTGGCCGAGGACCCGAACACAGAGGTGATCATCGTCGCCTCCAAACCGCCGAGCCCGCAGGTCGCAGAAGCCGTGCTGCGTTTCGTCGAGACGATCGGCAAGCCGGTCGTCGTCAACTTTCTCGGCAAGGACCAGCCCGTTGACCATCGCGGCAACATCATCTTTGCGAAAAGTCTGGCCGATACCGCGCAGACAGCAGCACGGCTGCGCAACCCGCAAGCGACGCTGCCGGCTTTGCCGGACGCCGATGCCGATGCCTTTGTCACGGCGTCCAGGGCCATGCTGGCGCCGACGCAACGCTATGTGCGCGGGCTCTATGCCGGCGGCACATTGTGTTACGAGGCCATGCTGATCCTCGGTGAGGCTTTGGGGCCGATTTCATCCAATCTTGCCTATGGTGACAATCGGATTGCCGACTTGTTCTCAAGCCGGGGCCATACGGTTATCGACATGGGAGATGATGCCTATACCCAAGGTCGCGCTCATCCGATGATCGACCCCTTCATGCGCAACCAGCGGATATTGAAGGAGGCAGAAGACCCGGATGTCGCGCTCCTCCTTCTCGATCTGGTGATCGGTTACGGCGCTCATCAGGATCCTGCCGGTGTGCTCGCAGACACGATCCGCGACGCACGCTCACTCGCGGCCGCACAAGGTCGGCGACTGCCGGTCATCGTCACGATATGCGGGACGCAAGATGACATCCAGAATTATGACAGCCAGCGCGACAGGTTGGTCGAGGCCGGAATTCAAGTCGTGCGCAGCAATGCCGAGGCCGCAGCGCTTGCGGCCCGTTTGGTGAGGGACATCCATGCCACACACTGACAATCCACTCCTCATCGAGGAAGACCTCCCCGTCATCAATCTCGGGGTCGAACTCTTTGCCGAAACGCTGCAGCAGCAGTCGGTCGACGTCGTGCATGTCCAATGGACGCCTCCGCCGCCGCGCGACGAAGAGCTGATGACCCTGCTTGATGCCCTTATCTGATTGCGAGTGCCGGAGAAAAACATGTCCCAACTGAAAACGTTGATTGAACAGGCCAATGCGAAGACGCTCGACATCATGCGTCAGGGCAAGCCGCAGCTTGTCGATGTTGCGCCTGCCATCGACGTCCTGCCGGGCATGAAGCCCAATCTGATCCTGCATTCGGCGCCCGCAATCGCCTTTGACGACATGTGTGGACCGCATCGCAACGGCATCGTCGGTGCCGCGCTCTGGGAGGGCCTGGCAAGCAGCGAGGATGAAGCCATTGCGAAGATCCGCAGCGGCGATATCCTGACCGCGCCCTGCCACCACCACGCCGCCGTCGGCGCGGGTGCCGGCATCACATCGGCCTCCACGCCGATGCTCGTTGTCGAAAACAGCACCTTCGGCAATCGTGCCTATAGCTGCATCTCCGAGGGCGGCGGATTGCGCCTGCTGAAATGGGGCTATTACGATGAGAGCGTCGGCAAGATTCTCTCCTGGCAGGCCAAGGTCTTTGCCCCCGTGCTGAAGGCGGCGCTGAAGGCCTCCGGGCCGATCGACATCCGCAACATCATTTCCCGTGCGGTCGAGATGGGCGACGAGTGCCACAACCGGACGATCGCCTCGACTGCGCTCTTTCTGCGTGAGCTTTATCCGCATCTGCTCGAGGTGGACCTGCCGCGCGACGATGTTCGCGACTCGATCCGGTTTCTGGTGCAATCGGAACATTTCCTGCTGCATGCGATCATGGCGGCCGCCAAATCGATGCTGGTTGCGGCAGAAGGCATCGAGTATTCGACCGTGGTGACCGCCATGGCCCGCAACGGCGTGGACTTCGGCATCAAGGTTTCAGGTCTGGGCGACCAGTGGTTTACGGCACCGGCCAATCATGTGCGCGGCCTGTTTTTCCGCGCGGAATGGAACGCGGAGGACGCAACGGCGGATCTCGGGGATAGCGCCATCACCGAAACGGTTGGTCTTGGCGGCTTCATCCAGCCTTCGGCTCCGACGGTCACCCAATATGTTCAGGGCAGCGTCCAGCAAGCGATCGCCAACACGCTCGAGATGGGGGAGATCTGTGTCGGATCGAACAACGACGTGCGCATCCCGGTCATGGACTTTGCGCCGGCGCCGATCGGGATCGATATCCGCAAGGTGGTGCAGACCGGCATTACGCCTCTGATCGACACGGCGATCACCCACAAGAATGGCGGCCTGATCGGCGCCGGCGAGGTGCGGGCTCCGCTGGCCTGTTTTGAAAAGGCGCTGAAGGCCTTCGGGCAGAAGGTGACGGGGGCTGCAGCATGAGCCTTGCCGAAACCGTCGAACACGCCAATCGTGAAGCCTTCTCGCGGCTGGCATCAGCAAAACCCGTCTGGATCGATGTGCGCCCCGCAATCGAGGTATTGCCCGGCATGACGAAGTCGACCGTGCTTCACGCCGGTCCGCCGATCGCCTGGGACGATATGTGCGGCCCCCAGAAAATGGGAGTGGTCCAGGCAATCCTGCACGAGGGACTGGCTTCGACCGAGAGCGAAGCGGAAGAGCTCATCCGGGCCGACAAGGTCGTGATTGCACCCTGTCATCACTACAAGGCCGTGGGTGGCATGGCCGGTATCACCAGCGCTTCCAGTCCCTTGGCTGTGGTCCACGATCCAGTTCACGACAGCTACGGCTATTCCCAGCTGTTTCAGGGGCCGGCCTCCGGTCTACAAAACCGGGACGACTACAACCGCGAGGCCCGCAAGCGCTGGACCTGGCTCGAAACGGTGCTCTGTCCCGTTCTCGGCGCCGCGATCCGCCATCTCGGCGGACTACCGGTCAAGCCGATCCTCTCCCGTGCTCTGGAAATGGGCGATGAATGCCACAATCGCAACAGCGCCGGCAGTGCCATGGTGCTGAACGCGATTGTGCTGGCGATCTACGAGACCTGTGAAGACCGTGATCTGCGTCGTGAGGCGATTGACTACCTGACGGGCGCGGAACAGTTTGCGCTCTGTATTTCCATGGCGGCCGCGAAGGCGATGGCCGATTCGATGGCAGGGATCGCGCACAGCACCGTCGTGACCGCCATGTGCCGCAATGGCGTCGACTTTGGCATCAGGGTCGCCGGCCTCGGCGATCAATGGTTCACCGCACCCGCAAATCGTATTCAGGGTCTCTACTTTTCGTCGGAATGGAGCGATGCCGATGCGGTGCCTGATATTGGCGACAGCGCCATCATGGAAACGATCGGTCTCGGTGGACATGCGCAGGCCGCAGCGCCCGTGCTCCAGCAATTTGTCGACGGTTCCTTCGAACGGGCGGTCTCCCTGGTTCAGAACATGCAAGGCATCACGGTCGATCTCCTTGCCGAGTTCAAGATCCCGAACATGGACTTCGCCGGTGCGCCGGCTGGGATCGACATCCGCAAGGTCGTGCAGAATGATGTGACGCCGGTGATCGACACCGCGATTGCCCATCGCAAGGGTGGCGTGATCGGAGCCGGCCAGACCCGCGCACCATCAGACTGTTTTGTCAAAGCGCTTCGCGCCTACAATGGGCAATACCTGAAAGAGTAGAGCTGATGGAACCGTTGCTGAGTGTCCGAGACCTGAGCGTCACCTTTCGATCGAACCGGAAAACCGTGAATGCGGTCAAGAACCTGTCGTTCGACGTCGGCAAGGGTGAGATCGTCGCCATTGTCGGCGAAAGCGGTTCGGGGAAATCCAATGCGGTTCTGGCGCTTCTCGATCTGGTGCGCGCGCCCGGAGAGGTGGAATCCGGTGAGATCCTGTTTGACGGGCAGGATCTCACGCAGCTCTCGCCGCGGCAGATGCGCAAGATTCGGGGAAACCGGATCGCGATGATTTTCCAGGATCCGATGACTGCGCTCAACCCGCTGCTTTCGGTCGGGCGGCAGCTGTCGGACCTCGCCAGGGACCATCTCGGCCTCGGCAAGGCGGCGGCCTATCAGAGAGGCGTCGAGACCCTTGCAAAGGTCGGAATTGCCGCGCCTGAACGGCGCATGGCGAGTTATCCGCACCAGCTCTCCGGTGGTATCCGTCAGCGTGTGATGATTGCCATGGCGCTGATCTGCGAGCCGGACCTCTTGATCGCCGACGAGCCGACCACGGCACTCGATGTGACGATCCAGGCCCAGATCATCGAATTGATCAAGGGATTGCAGCGGGAATACAAGATGTCGATCATCTGGATCACTCATGATCTCGGCGTGGTCGCATCGCTCGCCGACCGGGTGATCGTCATGTATTCCGGCACGCAGATCGAGTCAGCTTCGGCCAATACGATCTTCAATGGCACTGTGCACCCCTATACGGAAGCGCTGCTTGCCTCGATGCCCCGGGTCGATGTGCCGCCTGTCGAGGAACTGGTGACACTTCCTCCGCCCCTGGACAAGGACCCGTTGTCGACGGGCTGTCTTTTTGTCTCGCAGTGCCGCTATGCGATTGATCGCTGTCGCGAGGTCGAACCGATGCTGGATGAAGTTGTTCCCGGACATTTTGCACGCTGTTGGAGGATCGACAGAGATGAATAACTCCAGACAGGACGGCGCCATTCGCGTGAAGCCGCTTGTATCCGTCGATGATCTCGACGTGCATTTCGGCGCCGGGCGTGCCAGTTTCGCCTCCGCCGCGAGCGCCACCGTGCGCGCGGTCGATGGCTTGACCTTTACCATCGAGAAGGGTGAGACGCTCGGATTGGTTGGCGAGTCCGGTTGCGGTAAATCCACGGCGGGCAGGGCCATCCTTCATTTGCAGAAGCCGACCGGCGGACGCGTCGTGTTCGACGGGCAGGATCTCAGCCTGCTGTCCTCCCGGCAAGTCCGGCAGATGCGCAAGCGCATGCAGATGGTCTATCAGGACCCTTTTGCCTCGCTCAATCCCCGGATGAGGGTCAAGGATATCATCGCCGATCCGCTGGCAGTCCACAGTCTGGCCAAGGGGCGCGCGCGCGACGAACGCGTCGTCGAATTGATGGAGCTGGTGGGGCTCGACGTCTCGCAGATGGAGCGGTTCCCGCACGAATTTTCCGGCGGGCAACGCCAGCGGATCGGCATTGCGCGCGCGCTCGCCGTCGAGCCGGATTTCATCGTCTTCGATGAATCGATCGCCGCGCTCGACGTTTCTGTCCAGGCGCAGATCATCAATCTGCTGAAAAAGCTGCAGCGGGAAAAGGATCTTACCTATCTCTTCATTTCCCACGATCTTGCCGTGATCCGGCACATCGCGCATCGCGTCGCCGTCATGTATCTGGGGGAGATTGTCGAAATCGGGCCGAGCGAGGCACTCTATGCCACCCCGCGGCATCCCTATACGCGCGCGCTGTTGAAATCCGTGCCTGTCCCGCAGGTGAAGAACGGTGAGAAGCCAAAGCTCGAAGGCATCAAGGGCGAATTGCCCAGTCCGCTGGACGTGCTGCCGGGCTGCCGCTTCTGCAATCGCTGTCCGATTGCCGTGGAGCGCTGCTCGGTCGAGAAGCCGCTGCTGGAAGTGACGACGAGCGGGCATTTCGTCGCCTGCCATCTGGCGCGCGACAGGCCCCGTTGATGAGCCCCCAAACAGGGAATTGAGGGCGCGCGACAGGCCATTCGGCTCCTTATCGTCGTTGCAGAAATCCGGCCCATATGAATCCGGCCAGCGTGTCGGCACCGGAACTGTGGCCGTGTGCCAGGACCGCATCCAGGCTCTGCTGCAGATTGCTGTGAAGGTTTCGTCTTTCGCAGCACAGGAGCAAATCTTTCCACGCCTCCGAGACATGTCCATGTGCCGCAGCTGTCATGAAAGCATGCGACAAGGTTGTCGTTCTACCCCTTGCTGCCGCCAGTATCGCGAACGCTGCGCTCTCAGGTGACTGCCACGTGGCCCAGAGCATGGTCATGACACCGCACAGGAAGTCATCGCCGCTCGGCGTCAAACCAGCGCCCAGTCCTGCCATGTGCGCGGCGCCGTCGAAGATTGCGGACGTGTCGCCACACGCGAGCCCTGTAGCCAGTCGGCCGAGATCGCAGTCGGGCATGGTGCGCGATTCAGGGTGAGCGAGCACAGTTGCGAGCAACGGCGAATGATGTGTGCGTGCCCGGGCGGCCATGATCAGATGCTCCAGGAACCCCCTTATCTGCGAACCATCCAGCCTTGGCGTGGCGGACGGCCAGATCTGCATGTCGTTCAGTGCGATGCGAAGCCCAGGAAGGGCAATTTCCTGTCCTTGCAGGAGGCCGTCGGCCTGGGACGCCATGTCGTCCCAATCGGGCCAAGCGCAAAGCGCGAGGTTCATCGGCCCTGAAGGCTCATTCGGCCCCGTCAACACGAGTAGAGGTCCGCCCTTGGCCGATTTCACATCCAGATAGACATGCCGGTCGAATTGCGCGAGCAGACGCAGCGGGCAGGGGCCGTCAGGCAACTGCGTCGCGGCAAATGCGCCGATCCGTCGGGCTGTCACATCCATCGTCACGAACCAGTGTGACGGGGGATGATACGGGTGCCGGCCTTTCCCTGCACGATGTCGTCGATCTGATGCAGTGCTCCGATGGCGGCCGGCTTCCCGGTCGCTCGCACGAAGGCGAGTGCCGCCTCGATCTTCGGGCCCATCGACCCCTTGGCGAAGGTCTCCTGATCCAACTGCTCGGGTGTCACATCGCGCAAAAGCCGTTGATCCGGTGTGGCGTAGTTCTCATAGACGCCCTCGACATCGGTTGCGATGACGAAAAGGTCGGCGGGAACCTTGGTGGCCAGCAGACTGGAGGCCCGGTCCTTGTCGATGACCGCCTCTATGCCTTCCACCGTGTTGTCGCCCGTCGTTATGACCGGAATGCCGCCGCCGCCGGAGCAAATGACCACCGCATTGTTTTCCAGCAGCCAGCGGATCGGACGGTGCCACAGGATCCGTTTGGGGCGCGGGGATGGCACGACCCTGCGCCACTTTTTCCCGTCGAGCTTGAATTGCCAGCCGTGGGTCGTGGCATGCGCCTTCGCCTCTTCCTCATCGAAAGATGGACCGATGAATTTGCTCGGATCTGCGAATTCCGGGTCGTTTGGGTCAACCTCCACACGGGTCAGGATGGTTGCGATCGGTACGTCATAGCCGAGGAGATTGCCGAGTTCCTGTTCGAGAATGTAACCGATCATCCCACCCGTGGCCGCACACATGACATCGAAGGGATAGGGCGTAGCGGCCTTGAACATTTCCGCCTGCATCGCCAGAAGTCCGATCTGCGGTCCGTTGCCGTGGGTCAGGATCAGTTGATGCGAACGCGCCACCGGCTCGAGAGAGCGCGCTGCGATCCTCGCGTTTTTCCACTGGGTGGCGGTGGTGGGTGGTTCGTTGCGCTGCATCAATGCGTTGCCGCCCAGTGCTACGACTATTTTCATGATCGACTTTCCTCACGGCGCGCAGGCCAATGCATCAAAGTTCATATAATGCACATTAGTTCACCATGAGCAAATTATTCGGTTGCCAGTTCTCTCTATATTCGTGCATACAACCGGCGGAGATCGGTGCAGGGGGCACTGGATGATCGACGGCGCTGGACAATGGCTCAACGCGCACCACCGGCACTTGGGGCGGCGGGCGGCGGGTGGCGAGATTGTTCCGGCTTGCGAAGCCTATGCGTGGCTGCTTAGGTGCTCGACTGGCGTGCCTGTCGCCGTTGTATTTATGCAAAGTGGATTTTTTTCGTGACTGACATGCATTTGGACAAAGAAGAAAAGACCAAGTCCATGGTGGGCTCGCTCGCGCATGGTCTCAACATCATCATGGCGTTCGACAGAAACAACCCGCAGATGACCTTGTCGCAGGTGGCGGAAAAGACCGGCATGGATCGCGCCGGTGCGCGGCGTTATCTTCTGACACTGGTCGGCCTCGGTTTCGTGGAGCAGAACGCCCGCCTGTTCCGCCTGACGCCGAAAGTCATGGATTTGGGATACGCATACCTGTCATCCGTGCCGCTCAGCGAGAAGGCGCAGCACTATCTGGAGAACATCCGCGACAAGTCCGGCTTTCCGGTTGCGCTCGGCATTGTCGACGGCCTTTTCATTGTCCATGTCGCCTCCGCCAATACCGATGAACTGATCTCTCCCGCGCTGACGATCGGGCGCCGCTTTCCGATTGCCTATGCGTCCGCGGGCCGCGCCATCCTGTCGGCGATGGAGGATGCCGAGCGTGAGCAGGTCCTCGCGCAGGTCACTCTGGAACCGATGACAGATGCCAGCATCCGCACAATCGATGCGCTGCGGGGCGAACTCGAGACTGCCAGGACGAAGGGCTATGCGCTGGTCGACCAGGAAATGCAGGTGGGCGTGCGCTCCTTGGCGGTCCCGATCCTCAATGTGAAGGGCGCTGTGGTCGGCAGTTTCAACACCTTCACCTTCACCAGCCTCGTGTCCAAGGAGCAGCTGATCACAGAACTTCTGCCTGTGCTTCAGGACGCGGCAAAGGACTTGCAGCGCATGCTCACCTGAGCGCGTTGCCATGGTTCGTCAGATGACGCCCGACCAGGTCATGCGCCGCCAGTCGGATACGGCGATGGGCGCCTGATCCAGCGTGCCGGCCAGGACGACTGCGCCGAAGCGCGTGTCACCATCGGCAAGGGGGCGCAAGGCATGGCCCTTGGCCGCAAGGGCCGCGCGTGCCGGGTGGCTTTCCTCGATCAGCACATTGCCGTTTTCGCTGCGCCAGCGCGGTGCCGCCACGGCCGAGGCGATGTCTTCGCCGTCGCGGTAGATTTTCGACAGGACCTGCAGCAGGGTCTGCACCTGTCCGTCGGCACCGGGCGTTGCCAATGCCAGGGCGCCCTCGGATGAAACGACGAGTGCGGGTGCCAGCGTATGCACCGGGCGCTTGCCGGCCGCCACGTCATTCGGCGCCGGTCCGAAGCCGGCGGCGCGGTCGTTGAGGGTGATCCCGCATTCCGGCACGTAGACGCAGGAGCCGAAATCGTCGAACACGCTGACCAGCGAAGAGACGGTCAGGCCGCTGTCATCGGAGACTGCGACGCCGGCCGTGTGCAGATAGGCGCGGGGACCGCCCCTCAGCAAGGCGCGCTCCGGATCGAAGGTCAACCGTTCATCCAGCAACGCCAGACCTTCACCGACGCGGGCGCGATAGGCAAAGGACGATTCCGTCAGTTCGATACCGGCATGATCGGCGGCGGCTCCCGTCGGTCTCCCGGACTGCTCGACTGCAGCCAGCGCCATGTTGAGCAGGATGCCTTGCGCCATCGGCGGCTGGGTCGCGACCTTCACCCCGGACCATTCCGTCAGGATGGGGGCAACGATCTCGCAGGCATGGTTGGCGAGGTCGTCGCGTGACAGTCTTCCGCCGAGAGCGCCGACCGCTCTGGCGATCGCCTCTGCCGCATATCCCTGGTAGAAGGCGGCCTCGCCATCTCTGGCAATCGCTTCCAATAAGCCTGCAAGGGCAGGCTGAACGAACAGATCGCCGCGCGATAGCCCCATCAGCGCCCAGCTCTCAGCCCCGCCGGCCAGAAGACGGTCGCGTTGGGCAATACAAGCCGTTTCAAGGATGTTCGTCAGGCGGAAACCCTGCCGCGCAATGCGGATGGCGGGTTGCAATGCGTCTGCAAGAGCAAGGCGCCCCCAGCGTCTTGAGGCCTGGCTCCAGGCGGCAACGATGCCGGGGACCGTGATGCCGTTGGCGCCCTCAAGCTCTTCGCCGGCATAGGCCGCAGGGGCAGCCCCCGCGCCATTGATGGCATGCACGGCGCCACCCGGTTCATGCACCAGGCACAGCATGTCGCCACCGAGACCGCAGGCGTCCGGTGCCAGAACGGTCAGGACCGCCTGTGCCGCGATGGCTGCGTCGACCGCCGTGCCGCCGGCAAGCAGGATTTCCTGACCCGCCGAGACCGCAAGAGGGTGCGCGGCGGAGACGGCACCGCGCCGTCCTTCGAGGACCGGACGGATGGCGGAGGAATAGGGGTCGCGGATGACTGGCATAGAGAGGCCCTTGATGCGTGATAACGGAAACTAGACAGCGGTATAGCCGCCATCGACGACCAGCGACGTGCCGGTGATGTAACGGGCGGCGGGTGACGACAGGAACAACACGGCACCAGCCACGTCCTGCGGTTCCCCTTGCCGTCGCAGAGGGATGGCGGCTTCGATCCGGGCGCGCGATGCGTCGGCATCCGTTTGATGCGACCAGAACGGATCGTTGAACGGTGTCTCGATCCACCCGGGCAGCAGGCAATTGACCCGCACCCCATGCGGTCCCAACTCGTCTGCCAGGCTACGGGCAAGGCCGATCAGGCCCGCCTTGCTGGCATGATAGGCCGGCATGCCCGCATGGCCGCGCAGCGCTCCGGTAGAAGACGTAAAGAGCAGGCTGCCATTGTCGGAGCGCATCAGATGCGGGGCTGAAGCCTTGGCCAGCAGGAAAGGCAGGCGCAGGTTGAGCGCCATCGACCGTTCCCACATCTCCAGCGTCCAGTCGTTCAACGGGGCCGACTGCAGGATCGCGGCCGTGACGAAGACCGTGTCGAGACCACCGAGCGTATTCACGGCTGCAGCGACACATCGGTCGGCGGCGTCGGGCGCCAAGAGATCGATGGACAGGTGGGTTACCCGCCCTTTTGCCGCCTGAGAGATCACCTCGGCGGCGCCTTCGGTATTGATGTCGGCGAGCAGCACGTCGTGGCCCGCAGCCGCAAAGGCCAGCACCGCTGCCCGGCCGATGCCCGTTGCGCCTCCGGCGACAAGAACCTTTCCCATCGTTATTCCCTTCCACCGGGCGCGTTTTCCGAGCCCGTCAAAAATTGGCTTTGCGGCGCAAGGCCGGTCCAGCGGTTTGCCTCTTCCAGCTCGGCCGCCAATCCGAGAAGCAACGCCTCGTCACCATAGCGACCGGCAAAGAGCACGCCCACGGGAATCCCGTTTCTGGTCGTTCCAAGGGGGACCGACATCGACGGCTGTCCGGTCCAGTTATAGAGCCCGGAAAAACTCGTATAACGGCGATTGAGCGCGGCCGCCGCCGCGTCGGTATGCTCAAGGCTGATGGTGCCGGGAGAGGGCGGTAGTTCGGCCATCGCAGGCGTCAGGATGGCGTCATAGTCTTGCATGAAGCGCTGCATGGCAAATTCGGTTTCCAGCATCCGCTCACGCGCCTGCAGGATGTCTGTTCCCGAAACATCGAGCCCCGCGCGGTAACGTTGCCAGGTCACCGGCTCAAGCTCTGCCTCGGTCGCCAGTCGCCCGACGCGATGTTCGATGCCCTGGACCGTCATCGCCACGGAGGCCAGGCGCAGCGCGCGTTCGGCATCCCAGAACGTTTGCGCCGAAACCGGTAGGGTCGCCGGTTCGACGGCGTGTCCCAGCGACTGACACAGCGCCGCGGCATCTTCCAGTGCCGTGAGACAGTCCGCTGCAGGCTCGATGCCATGGACCGAGCGGCCGACGAGAGCAATCTTCAGCCGCCGTCCCTGCTTGCCGAGTGCCCTTGCGAAACCTCCCGCCAAATACCGTGGCGCATGGGCTGCCATCCGTTCTCCGCTGCATTCGATGTCGAGCAATGCGGCGCTGTCACGAACCGTGCGGGTCAGGACGTGCTGCACCGCAAGGCCCGCCGCGCCCTCGAAGCGTGAGGGACCGAGCGCTACCCGTCCGCGCGACGGCTTCAGGCCGAACAACCCGCAACAGGCGGCCGGGATGATGATCGAGCCCCCCGCATCGGTCGCGTGCGCCACGGGAACGACACCCGAGGCGACAGCGGCCGCCGCACCACCGCTTGATCCACCGGCTGTGCGGGTGAGGTCGAATGGGTTCAGGGTCACGCCATGCCGGCGGCTTTCGCTGGTCGATGTGCCGCCGAATTCCGGGCTGTGTGTCCGGCCAAAAATCAAAAAGCCCGCTGCCTCGAAGGTATCGACTACGGTCGAATTCGAGACAGCGGGAGCTGGGGAGAAAAAGGCCGAACCATTTTCGCAGACGGTGCCGGCAAGGTCGGTAAACAGGTCCTTGATCAAAAACGGCACGCCGCCGAACGCTGCGTCTGACGGCACAACCGCACTTCGTGCACGTGCACGTGCCTCATACAGAGCCGTAACGGCGTTCAGCGATCCATTGACGCATGCCAGACGCCGAAGTGCTGCATCGAGCAATTCGTGGCCTGCCACCTCTCGCCGACGCACGAGCCCCGCCAGGCCTGTCGCGTCGTGAGCCACATAGTCGTCATGGGAGAGCGGCGCCACCGGATGTCCCGTGCTCAGACTTGGGTCGGCGGGAGCCGGACAATCAGGCCATCCAGCGCTGCCGACATGGGCAGTTGGCAGGACAGGCGGCTCTTTGCCGTGCGTTCGCTGGATGTCGCCTCCAGCATCTCCTCCTCGACCGGGCCGATCGGCGGCAAGGCGTCGAGATTGCCGCTTTCGACATAGATATGACAGGTGGCACAATTGGCCGAGCCGCCGCATTCCCCGAGGATCCCGTCCAGATTGGCGTGAATTGCAGCTTCCATCAGGCTGTGGCCGACAGGAATATCGAGCGCGGTTTCCGCTCCCTCTGCGCTGATGAAGGTGACTTTGGGCATGTGCGTATTATCCTTTCAATGCTTGCGGGGCGTGAGTTTAAGCGGAAGGCTTGTCACACCCCTGAGGCCTGGATTGAGCCGGACCTGTGACGGGCCGGCCGGCTCCAGCGCTTCAATGCGGGCCACCAATGCCTGGAAAAACACCTCCGCTTCCAGACGGGCGAACATCTGGCCGACACAGCCGTGGATGCCGACGCCAAAGCCGATCTGCCCCACGGTCCGGCGGCGAATGTCGAAGGTATCAGGCTTTTCCCAACGGGCCGGATCACGGCCGGCGGAGCCGATGAAACACATGATTTTTTCGTGTTTTCCAAGCACTGTGCCGGCAAATTCCACTTCGCGCGTCGTCGTGCGAAACAGGCTCTGGCTGGATGAATCATAACGGGTCGCCTCTTCGAAGGCGTTGCGCGCAAGGCTTGGGTCGTCGCGCAGCAGCGCCCATTGGTCCGGATGCTCGGCCAGCGCCCGCAGGCACAGACCGATGGAGTCGATCGTTGTATCGACACCCGCTGACAGGAACGAGCGGACCAGCAGGCCGCCTTCCTCCTCTGTCAGTTCTCCGGCATCGACGGCCTGATAGATCATCTCGCCGACGCCACCGGGCGCAATCGCCTCGCGCTTGCAATGGGCAAGGACCCAGTCCTGCACCGGACCGATCTTGCTGAGGAGATCTTCATACCAGGGCGTTGCCGGGCCGAAGGCGCCGAACACCATGGCTCCGTAAGCGAGAAGATTTTCACGCCCCGTTTCCTCAATGCCGACAGAATCCGGAAACACCTTGAGCGGATAGGGGATGACGAGCTCCGGCATGGCGTCGATCGTACCGCGGTCTGCCACCGCATCGACGAACATCGCGGCATCCGTCTCGAAGCGTGGGCGAATGGCGCGCAACGTCTTCGGTGACAATGCCCGGGTCAGTGCCGCACGCGCTTTCTGGTGTTCCGGCGGATCGACCTCCAGGATGATGCTCGGGCGCCGCCATGGCTTCTGCTTGAAATAGTTGGGCAGGCCCCCGCCGCCGGCATTGCTGAACGTCTCCCAGTCGGTGAGCACGGCGGCCACGGTGTCGTGGTGGGAGACAGCCCAGATCTCGTGCTTCTCCAGCCAGACGATCGGGCCGAGCGCGCGCAGCATCGCATAGGCCTTGTAGGGATCGGCCCGAAACTCCGGCGAGAAGGGATCGAGATCGGATGTGACCCGCGCTGTGTTTGACATAATGCCTGTTCTCCGCTTCCCGGTGCAATGAGGCTCTCGCACCGGCCTTGGTTTTCTCAGTTTCCAGGTGCCGCTGCTCCGCGTCGCTTCCGTCGCAGCGCTTGGGTCTCAGGCTCATTCACCTTCGGGTCCTCGCCCTCACTCAAGACAACCCCATAGGCTTCCCGTGCATGGCCGGTGCTGACCAGCCCGTCGATCACATCGTTCAGAACGCGCATCGGATCACGGTCAAGGGGATCGCCATATCCGCCGCCACCCGCCATGACATGGCGGAACACATCGCCGGTCTCCAGCGTCACAGGTTCGGTCGGAAGCGGCGGCAGAATGCGCTGACGGTTCCCCGGATTGACGACATTGCTCGATGGTTCGCCGGGTTTGCCGCCGAACAGACCATGCGGGGGATGCACGCATTTGTCGGAGCGAACACCAAAATAGGTGTCGTCGGACAGGACGCGATATTGCCGCTCGAGCCCGACCCCGCCGCGGAACTCCCCGGCACCGCCGCTATCGGCGACAAAGCCATAGCGCTCAATGCGGATTGGATAATCCGCCTCGATCATCTCGATTGGAACGTTCGACTGGTTGGATCCCATATGAGGAACGCCGGATTGACCGTCATGGGACGACGTTGCGCCCCAGGTGCCCATCACGCATTCGGAAAAGACATAACGGTTGCCGTTTGCTCCGATGCCGCCGAAACTCGGCAGTGTCGATCCACCGGTGCCGTCGGCCGAAACCCGTTCTGGCAAGGCTCCGGCCAGGGCTCCGAAGATGCAGTCGATGATCCGGTAACCGGTGATGCCGCGGGCGCCGCAGGGCGCTGGGTAGACCGCATTGACCAGCGTTCCCTCAGGCGCTGTCACATGGATCGGTCGTGTATAGCCATGGCAGTTCGGGACGTCGCCGGGCATGATCGAGCGCAGGGCGGCATAGACGTTCGACTTGCAGAAGGAGAGGGGCGCATTGATCCCGCCCTTGACCTGTGCAGCCGTACCGGTCCAGTCGGCGGTGATTTCCGAGCCTGAGACCGTCAGCGCCAGATGCAGTTCAATCGGTTCCGGCGTCTCCCCCAGGCCGTCGATGTGATCGACAAACCGATAGGTTCCGTCAGCGATCTCCGAGATCGCCTTGCGCGCCAGCGTCTCGGCATAATCCTGCAGGGCGTCGCCATAGCGGGAAACCGTTTCGGCTCCATAGCGTGTCAGCAGGGCGCCCAGGCCGCGCACCCCGGCGCGGGCTGCGGCCATCTGGGCGCGCAGATCGCCGATCACCTGATCGGGCACACGCACATTGGCCGCGACGATGTCGATGAGCATCGCGTTTTCAACGCCGCGGTCGACCAGTTTCAGGAACGGAAGCCGCAGGCCCTCCTGGTGTATTTCTGTCGCCCCGATCGAGTTGGAGCCTGGCACCAGGCCGCCGATATCGGCGTGGTGGGCAATCGTGGTTGCCCAACCGCACAGACGTTCGCCGGAAAAGATCGGTTCGATGACATAGATGTCGGGGAGGTGCTGGCCACTGGCCAGATAGGGGTCATTGGCGATGAACACATCGCCGGGATGGATGTTGCCGGCATATTGCACGGCCAGATGGCGCATCGCATCGTAGAAGCTGCCGAGATGCATCGGTGTCGTCAGCCCTTGCGCGATCGTCTGGCCCTGCGCGTCGCACAAGGCGGTCGAGTAATCCATTGCATCCCGCACGATCGGGGAATGGGCGGTTCGCATCAGGATGAGGGCCATTTCATCGGCGATGGCCTCGAAGCCGTTTTTCAGGACTTCGAGCAGAATGGGGTCGAGAGCGGGCGTCATGCCGAGACCTCCGGTTGATGGAACTCGATGACGATATTGTCGAAACGATCGCGCCAGACCCGGGCGTCCGGCGGAACCACGGTCGTGCCTTCATATTCCTCGATCACAATTGGCCCCGACCGGGGGGCGTCATCCAGCGCGTGCCGGCCGATGACTGCAGTGTCATGAAGCCCCTGCTCGGACCCGAAATAGACCGGCCGGGTTGTACCCGTACCCGGACTCGCGGCCCTGCTGAGAGAGAGGGAGCCGGTTGACGGCGCTGCGATCGCGCCCAGAACGCGCAAGGTGACGAAACTGATCGGCTTGTCCGACAAAGCGTGGCCGTAGGTGCGCACATGTTCGTCCTCGAAGCTCTTGCGCATGGCCGCCATGGTGCTTTCCGGATCGAGATCTCGGGGGACCTCGACCGCCAGTTCAAATGCCTGGCCTGCATATCTGAGGTCCGCCTTCCAGGTCACCACCGCATCCGGATTGTCGAGTTCGCAAAGGACCTCGCGCTCCATGGCGTCGAGCCTGGCGATCATGGAGGCGATCGCGGTTTCTTCGACGGGTTTCAGGAATGCGGCCGAGCGGGAGACCTCGAAGTCCGCGAACAGAAGTCCGACGGCACTGAACACGCCGGCTGCCGGTGGCACGACGACACGTTTCATCTGGAGCTCACGCGCCAGCGCCACGGCATGGACGCCACCATTGCCGCCGAAGGCAAACAGGGTGAAATCGCGCGGATCGCGGCCGCGATAGGTCGAGACCGCCTTGACGGCCCGCATCATGGTGATGTTGGCGAGACGGTGAACCCCGAATGCTGCATCCCACATGCTGCAACCGAGCGCGGGGGCGATCCGGTCCGCGAAGGCCTGTCGGGACGCCTCCGCCTTGATCGGCACCGAGCCGCCGGCCAGGGCATCCGGGTTCAGATAGCCGAGAGCGACATTGGCATCGGTCACGGTCGGCTCGGTGCCGCCGGCGTCGTAGCAGACAGGGCCCGGCGCGGCACCGGCACTTTGCGGGCCGACCTTGAGCGCACCTGCCGCATCGATCGAGACGAGGCTGCCGCCGCCGGCGCCGACTTCCGAGACGTCGATGACCGGCAGCTTCAGGGCGTAGCCACCGCCCTTCACCAGCCGGCTCGACAGCGAAATGCCACCGCCGACCTCGTATTCGTCCGTGCTTAGCACGCGACCGTTCTCAATCAGCGCGGCTTTCGCTGTCGTGCCGCCCATGTCGAAGGTGATGATATCCGGATAGCCGGCCCGTGCGCCGAGATGGGCCGCGCCGACAACACCGGCGGCCGGGCCGCTTTCCACCACCGTGGCGGGTTTGGCGATCACATGTTCGATGTCGAGCGTGCCGCCGCTCGACTGCATCATCAAAAGCCTTCCCTTGATGCCGCGCTGCTCGAGCCGCTGTGCGAGCGAGCGCAGATAGGTGGCGACGGTCGGGCCGATATAGGCATTGGCCACCGTCGTCGAGGTCCGCTCGTATTCGCGGATTTCCGGCAGCACCTCGTGCGAGACCGAAAGGAAGACATTGGTCAAACGGCGGCGCAGCGCGTCCGCCACCTGCCGTTCATGCGCGGGATTGACATGGGCGTGCAGGAAACAGATGGCAACCGCTTCGATGTCCAGGCCGTTAATCTCCTCGACCAGTGCCTCGAGTTCGACGCTGTCCAGCGGCGTGAGCACCTGGCCGGTGGCATCGAGCCGCTCGGTCAGTTCGAAGCGCAGACGGCGCGGCACGAGCGGCGCAGGCTTCTCGTACAACGGTTCGTACAGCCTCGGCACCCGAATGCGACGCAGTTCCAGCACGTCGCGGAAGCCGCGTGTGGTGATCAGCGCTGTGCGCGCGCCCTTGCCCTCGAGAATGGCATTGGTTGCCACAGTCGAGGCATGCAGAACCTCGGCAAATGCGGTGCCCGGTATGCCATGACCGTCCCCGAGCGCGTCGATGCCGGTGATGATCGCCCGTGCATAGTCGTCCGGCGTTGAGGGGACCTTGCGCGTTACCAGTTCTCCGCTTGGCGACAGGCAGGCAATATCGGTGAAGGTCCCCCCGATATCGGCGGCAACGCGGTAGCCGTCGATCATGACGATGGTCCTGGTTGTTGCAGCGGTCATGGATCAGTCTTCCCGGTAGCGCGCGAGCTTTTCCTCGTCGATCTCGATGCCGAGGCCGGGCTTGTCGAGTGGAAGCAGCGCGCCGTTCTTCACCTCGAACGGCGCGGTGACGACATCGTCGACATAATAGTTGCCTCCCACCTTGCAGGGATGGGTGCCCGACGGGGCGTTGATCGGGACGACACAGGCGAGTTCGACACTGGGCGTCGCCAGGGCGAAATGGATATTGGCAGCATTGCCGATGGCGGATTCGATCGAGCCATTGACATCGCAGCGGATGTTCATGGCGTCAGCCACCGTGCCGACTTCGGTCGCGCCCCGGATGCCGCCGGCCTTGGCGAGGTAGATCGATATCCAGTCCGATCCGCGTGTGCCGGCAAGCTCGATGGCGTCGCAGACATCCCAGCAGGATTCATCGGCCATGACCGGAATCGTCGACTGACGCGTCACCTCGATCATCGACGGCAGGTCGGCTGCCGGTTGCTCCACGGCATGGGCGCCGGCATCTGCCAGTCGCTTGACGATGGTGATGGCGTTTCGGGCGTCGCGGTAGCCCTGGTTTGCATCGAGCCGCAATATGATGTCGGGACCCAATTCGCGGCGCAGCGCCCCGATCAGGCGGATGTCGCGCTCGGCATCGACCCCGCCCTTGATTTGCAAGGCCTGCAATCCGTCTGCCGCAGCGCCGGCGGCTTCCTCCATTGCGTCGCTGTCGCCCATCAGGCCGACCATATGCGAGACAGGCACACTGTTGCGCACCGCGCCACCCAGCAGCTTGTAGATGGGCTGGCCGAGGCTCTTGCCCCAAATGTCGTGAAGGGCGATGTCGATCGCGCATTTTGCATAGGCATTGCCGATCACCGCGCGTGCCAAGGCCTTGCGGGCCGAGGTGATTGCCGTCGGATCGCTGCCCATCAGGGTCGGCGCGATCACGTTTCTGATGATGGCGACCACGGTCGCTTGCGTCTCTCCGGAGCGGCGTCCAGCCGTGCCACCCCAGTCGGGCAGGGGCGTTGCCTCGCCCCATCCGGTAATGCCTTCGTCAGTCTCGATCTTGACCGCGACGAAGCCGCCGAGATCCTCGCGCAACCCGGCCCATTTGAAGTCCCGTCTCGGCTTCAGGCGAAAGGGGAAGGCTTCAATGGCGGTGATTTTCATGATGGTTCCTCTGCGTGCGCCGACTGTCTTCGCGTTTTAGCAGGCAGAGGCAGACATTCAAGAAAAATATTTCCTATAGGAAACTTTTTTCTCAGGAGATCTCAGCCCGCTTCTCGGTCTTGCGCGGCGGATCGATCAATTCCCTTTCCACCCGGCGCGTGCTTGGGTTCATGAAGTGATTGATACGCTCGGCGGAACCGGCGTTGGGATCGTGCGAGATCGAAAGGATATGGGCGTCCGTCTCGCCGATCGTCACATAGAGATGGCGCATGCTGCTGTCGAAATACGCACTTTCACCGGCGCCGAGCCGGAAAGGCGCATAATGCTCGGTGTGGATTTCAATTGCACCGGACAGCACAAAGACGAATTCTTCGCCCGCATGGCGGCTCCAATGGTCGAACTCGTCGATGGAGCGGGCACGGACGCGCATTTCGAGCGGCACCATGCCTTTACGGGACAATTCCGTTCCATGCGCCTTGTAGTCGTATTCGCCGCTGGTGAAATGGACGCCTTCGTCGATCAGCGTCACGGTTTTGCGCCCGGAAATCTGGCTCTTCTCTCCGGGGCGGACAAAATCCTCGATGCTGATGTTAAGCCCGTCGCAGATCCGCTTGATGATGTCGAATGACGGGGATACCTGGCCATTCTCGATCTTCGAAAGATAGGAAATGGAGACATCCGTCATGCGGTTCAGGTCGTTGAGCTTCAACCCCATTCCTTGGCGCACGTCCTTCAGGCGTAGGCCTATCTTGTTTTCGGAAAAGAATCCGGCATTTTCGGTCTTTGTAGCCCGTTGCGCCGGGCGTTGATCGGTCTTCTTTTCAGTCATACTATCCTCCGGTCGTATGGTGTCTCGGATGGGTCGTTACGCAGTCCGGCCGCGGCTGTGTCGCCACCGTCTATGACGAGCTCCGTCCCATGAATATATGGCTCCTCGAGCAGAAAATGCGCCGCAGCCGCCACTTCCTCCATCGTTCCGAGCCGGCGTAGCGGGATACTGGCAGCCTTGATCGTGGTGCTCCTGCCCCATGGACTATCGATCCAGCCCGGCATCAGGCAATTGACGCGCAAGCCACCGGGACCGAATTCGTCCGCAAGTGCCCGGCAAAGCCCGGAGAGGGCGGCCTTTGCCGCGTGAAACGGTGCCTTGCCGACCGTCCCCGTCAGACCTGCCGTCGATCCGGTGAAGACGATTGCCCCGCGCCCTTGAAGCATCATGTCCCGGGCGACTCTGCGTGCCAGAAAAAACGGGATGGTCAGATTGTGAGCGATATCCGCGTCGAACATTTCCGCATTCCATTGGTCGAGAGGCGCGACCGTGCTGCGATGCATGTTGACGAACAGGCCCTCGGGTGGGCCGGCCACGCGATGGCAAAAAGCCAGCGCGACATCCGCCAGGTCGGCACGGGAGAGATCCACGTCAAGCGGAAAGAGCCTGCCTTTGCGGCCGTTCGAGCCTAGATCGCATTGGCTTGCCGCAGGGTCCACCAGGACAATCTGGCAGCCGCGCGATAACAGCAGGCGCGCCAGCGCGCCTCCGCTTCCCATGGCTCCCCCCACGATCAGAATGATTGGCATTGTAATATCCGCCCGGTGGTTCACTCTTGGTTCCGGTGACGCTCAGTTGTTAAAAAAATATCCTATATGAAAATCACTGATTTTCGCAACACTGCGTCGTAAGAGATGGATTTTCATAGGCGAACGGCCACAAGAAAGTCCTTGGACGGGTGGATTTTCGACCATCTCGCACTCAAAAAATTTCCTATCAGAAATATATATTGACAAGTTTCCGATCAGAAACATACTGGCGCCGTGAATTGGCCGGTGCGCGCGCTATTCGCCGCAGACCGTAGTCGGTCGTGGCCCAGTCCTCAGATTGGTTCGTCCGTAATTCTACCTATTTCGTCAAGGAGTGCCCCCATCATGATGAGCAAAGAGCAGAATGAAATGATCAGCCGGGTTGGCGCGGGCACGCCTGCCGGCGAGGTCCTGCGCCAATATTGGCATCCGGCGGCGCTGCTCGAGGAACTGCCGGAAGCGCGACCGGTCGCACCTGTCCGGTTGCTGGGTGAAGATCTGGTGCTCTTTCGCGACAATGCCGGCGAACTCGGCCTCATCGACCGTTACTGTCCGCATCGCGGCGTCGATCTCTGTTTCGGGCGCCGCGAAGACAATGGCCTGCGCTGTCCGTTCCATGGCTGGCATTTCGACCGCACCGGCCAATGTGTCGAGCAGCCAGGCGAGCCTGAAGGCAGCCAGATGTATCGCAACATCCGCACCAAATCCTATCCGGTGGTCGAGCGGAACGGCGTGATATTCGCCTATCTCGGGGCGGGAGATCCGCCGCCGTTCCCGGATTTCGACTGCTTTCGTGCGCCTGACACGCATGTCTTTGCCTTCAAGGGGCTGTGGGAATGCAACTGGCTTCAGGCCATGGAGATCGGGATCGACCCGGCGCATGCGTCATTCCTGCACCGCTTCCTGGAAGACGAGGACCCGTCGAAAAGCTATGGCAAACAGTTTCGCGACAAGGCTGCTGACACCGAGATCCCGATGACACAGTTATTGCGCGAATATCCGCGCCCTGAAATCCATGTCGAAGAGACCGACTATGGTTTGCGCCTGACCGCGCTGCGGCACCTGCCGGATGGCCGCAGCCATGTGCGCGTGACCAACCAGATCTTCCCCGAGGCGATCTGCATTCCGATGTCGAATGAAATGACGATCACCCAGTGGCACGTGCCCATCGATGACGAGACTTGCTACTGGTTTGCGATGTTTACGAGCTTTGGCAAACCCGTCGACAAGGCATTGATGCGGGAACAGCGCCTGCAGGAGCATACGTTGCCGGACTACGCGCCGCGGAAGAACAAGCGCAACAATTACGGTTACAATCCGAGCGAGCAGGAAACCCTGACCTATACGGGCATGGGGCTCGACATCAATGTACACGACCAGTGGGCGGTGGAATCCATGGGGGCGATCCAGGACCGCACCCGGGAACATCTCGGACGTAGCGATGTCGGTATCAGTCGCAATCGCCGCCGCTTGATCGAGGCGATCAACCGCCTGAAGGTCGGCGACCTGTCGGCCTTGCCGATGATGGGCGAGCGGCGGTCTGTCGAGGAGATCCGCGGGCCCCTGTCGATTGACGCCATCGGGCCGGCCGACGAGTGGCAGCAGGTGTGGCGGGATGCGGATTCCAGGCGCCGCGAAGCCTGTGGCTGGGATGCCTCCGTCTGACCCGTGTGCCCTGCGCGTCGCATCTGACGCCGGTTTGTTCTCTACTGATGAGGTTTTCCAATGTCCGAGACCACTTCGGTTCGTCTTGACAATGGCCTGACGGCCGAAAAGGGTCTTCTGCTCGCTCAGGATTTCGACAAGGCCCATGAGGTCCTGGCAAAGATACGAGATCTGGGGCTGGAGACGATCCGGCTCAACTTCGTCGATCAGCACGGCGTGTTGCGGGGCAAGGCGGTGACCGCCGAGAGCCTGGCATCGGTGTTCCGCAACGGCATGGCGATGACATCGACCCTGCTGCTCAAGGATACGTCGCATCGGACGGTCTTCAATGTCTGGGCCGGAGATATCGGTTTCGGCGAGGGCATGCTGACAGGGGCAGGGGATGTGCTGATTGTTCCCGATCCGGCAACCTTCCGCGTGCTGCCCTGGTCGCCGCACAGCGCGATGCTGATTTGCGACGTCTATGACAAGGATGGCAGTCCCATGCCGTTCTGCACACGAGGCATTTTGAAGCGTGCGAATGCCCTGCTGGAATCGACAAGCCGGCAAATGGTTTGCGGCCTCGAAGTCGAGTTCTACGTCTTTCGCATCGATGACGAGCGGCTGGCGCATAGCGATGGCGGCATGCCGTCCCGGTCTCCCGAGACCAGTCTCCTGTCGCACGGCTTCCAGTATCTGACCGATGGGCGGTACGATGCTCTGGAAGACGTGATGGATCATCTGCGTCGGGCCGCCCAGGCACTCGAGTTGCCGGTGCGCTCCATGGAAGCGGAATTCGGACCCAGCCAGTTCGAATTCACCTTCGAGCCGGATGCCCCGCTGGCCCATGCCGATGCCATGGTGATGTTCCGGATGATGGCGAAACAGGTCTGCCGGCGTCACGGACTGCATGCGACCTTCATGTGCCGGCCGCGCCTGGACAATGCGGTGCCGAGCGGCTGGCATCTGCACCAATCCCTTGTCGATGTCGCAAGCGGCCGCAATCTGTTCATGCCGGCGGCAGATGGGACCCTGTCTGTCGAGGCGAGCGGCTGGATCGCGGGTCTGCTGGAGCATGCCCAGGAGAGTTGCCTGCTGACGACGCCGACCGTTAACGGTTACAAGCGCTATCAGCCAAACCAGATGGCCCCCGACCGCATCCAGTGGGGCCGGGACAACAAGGGCGCGATGATCCGCGGGCTGATGACGCCGGGCGACAGGGCCAGTCGGATCGAGAACCGTGTCGCCGAACCTGCCGCAAATCCCTATCTGTTTTTCGCTTCGCAGATCCTTGCCGGCCTCGATGGGCTGGAGCGGGGTCTCCAGGCACCGGAACCGGTTGAGAACCCCTATGCCACCGATGCCGCCGCCCTGCCGACCAGCCTTGTCGCTGCCATTGAACGCTTCGAGGCGAGCGCCTTCTACCGCGATCGGTTCGGGGCGGCCTTCGTCCGGTATCTGGCCCATATCAAGCGTGCGGAATGGGATCGTTATCTGATGACCGTCTCGGAATGGGAGCAGCGCGAATATTTCGCGTTGTATTAAGCGCCATGCCGCATTTTATCATCGAATATGCCCGGAACCTGGAGCACGAATTCTCGATCGCGGAGATGATGGAGGTGGCGTTTTCGGCCGGGGCGCGCTCCGGCGTGATGCAGCCGGCGGATATCAAGGTTCGCGCCATGCCCTTCGATCACGTCCGTCTTGAGGGTGGACTGACCACGTTCGTCCATGTCACCGTATGCCTGCTGGCCGGTCGCACCTCGGCGCAGAAGGCACACCTCGCGGAGCTCATCCGGCACGACCTTGCACAAGACTTTTCCACCGTGGAAAGCATCAGTGTCGACATTCGCGACATGGACCCTGTGGCTTACAAAAAAAGACTTCTGAAACAACCCGTGGAGAATGCGCATTGACCGGTTTTCTGTCACCGGCCCTGGCAGAGAGGGCCTTTTCCTTTGTCCGCCCGGCCATCGAAGCGGTTTTCGATACGGGCGTTACCGGCCGCGCGCATCTTGCCGTGGTGGTGACGGGAATTGACGCCATCACCGGCTGGCGTCCGGACCAGGGGGGGCCGTTTGCGGAGGCGTGTTACCTCGTCACGGAACTGGGCGACTTGTCGACGTCGCCTTGGCCGAACAGGGAAATCGCTCTGAAAAAGGCCGAGATTTCAGCCCGGTACGCACTGCCCGGCGCGCAAATACCACCGGCCTATCTTCGCGCGGGTGACAGCGTTTTCCAGGGAAGTGCTGTTCTGGGCGGTGTCGTTGCCGCCTGTGCCGGGCTCGACCCGCGACACGACGAAATGTTTTCCTGGTGGATCGCATCGGCCGTGCATGCCCAAGCCCAACTTGAAATCGCTGAATATGCTGCAGCCCATCCGCAAGCAAGTTTCTGGACACCGTGAGCGTTCGACGGCTTGGGCGGCGGCAACCACTGAAGAGCGCGGGGCGAACCGGCCGTCTTTCCCTTTGACGCGAATTGACAAGCATGAACGACCGCAACCCGCTCCAGGCCTCTAGGCGCGGGCAGGCCGACTGTCAGATCCGGCCAGATGCAGATCCAGTTCGTCATGGTCAATCGCCATGCCCTGGAAAACCACTTGGCATGCTCGACGATCTACGCCGCTCTCGGATGCCGGCACCAAGTCCGACAGACGTCCTCGAAGTCTGAAGGTTGCCGCAGAACCGAATGATCAAGCTGTCGTCGGACAGGGGGAGCTTCATTCATCGGTTGCCCGCGGTCGCATCAGAGCCTCCACCATATGGTTGATTGCAGGGCCACTCCCGCATGCGCAGACTTCAATGCCTGATCAAGATGGATCTGCCTCGAGAGGAACGACCGCAATGCCTTCCTTGCGCCTTTCACCTTCAATTTCGTTTCCGCATGGCGCACGACCGGCCTATCTTTTGGCGGCAAGTCTTGTCGTGTTCGGGTGGCTGGCAATCGCCGATATGCTCGGTACGGCCATTTCCGCGTCCGAAACGGGCTTGCTCGGCCCTGGCATGGCGCTCGCCGCTGGCCTTGTCCTGATGCTGAAAGGGATCCCCATCGAACTCTGGCAGTCATTCTGTATCGCGGAGGTAAAGCCGGTTTTCTCATGGGGTCTCTGGAGCCAATTCTGTGGAATGGCTGCAACGATGACGCTGGCGATGATGTTGCCCTGCGCCACGCCTGCTTGGCGGATGCTCAAGGCCGGCTGTTCCGCCGCCCCGGCCTTCTGCTTCCTCTTCGGTTACGGATTTATCTGGACCCTGTTTTCCCTCGCGCTTGCGACCATCGACATGACCTTGTCCATTGAGGTCGGTCCCCACCTGGTCTCCACTGCGGGGCTCACGGGTGTTGTGGCTGCAGGCGCGGTTGTCGCTGCCGGGGCTTTTCAATGGACACCGTTCAAACACAAGGCCCGGCGAAGCATCGCAACCGCGAATATTGTTGCAACTGATTGTACCTCGAGCACATGCGCGTCATTCGCTGCAGGCATTCGCTATTCTGTCTGTTGTGCAAGGTCCAACGGGCCGCTGATGATGACCATGATCGTTCTGGGAACGATGAACATCGTCGCCATGACGCTCATCTTCTTGGTCATGATCATGGAAAAGGGCGTGGCGAAAAACCGGTTGTCGCACGGCATCGGCATGGCGCTGGTTCTTGCCGGATCGGCATGGATGTATTCCGCAGCAACGGCATAGTGCATTCTTGGCATCGGACATGCTTGTCGGCAGGCGTCTTTGTCTGGCGTGCCGCTGCCGACACGGTCACAAGCATCGCGCCTGGGCTCGAAGCTGCAATTCACATTGCTTGACGTCAGCCGCTCACAGCCGATCCGTCAGGCCGTGCGACGGGATGAGGAACCGGTTCGACCGGCACGTCTCTCATGAAAAGAGCAGGCCTCGACCGATCTCCGGCGCGCGGGTGGCGAGCCGCCGTCAGTTGGGTTTTCCCTGCTTATCTGTTTTAGCTGGCCTTGATTTGGCGGCGCTTCATGAGCGCCGAGATCTGGTAGCCCAGTGCCATCACAAAGGCGGCGGCAAGGATGGTCAGAGTGCCCACCGCCGGTACCTGCGGCGTATAGCCGGACTGCAGCTTGGCGCTGACCCACTCGGGAATGGTCGAATCGGCACCGGATGAGAGCATCGACAGCGGAAAATTCGCCCAGGACAACAGGAACGCGAAGGTGAAGCCGGAAAAGATGCCTGGAGCCAGCAGGGGCAGGGTGATTTCCCGCATCACCTGCCAGCGGCTGGCTCCCAGGTCGTAGGCGGCCTCTTCCACCGCCGGATCGAAGGAATAGACCTGGATGGCGATCACCAGCGTGGCGATCGGCGCAATCCAGACCATATGGGCAAACACGGTCGCCTGCCAGGTGGGCGTGATGCCGAGCGCGGTGAACCACAGCAGCAAGGCCAGACCCAGCACGGCCTGCGGAAAAAGGATAGGCAGCAGAATGATCTTCTGGAACAGCCGTCGGCCCTTCCAGTCGTAGCGGGCAAAGGCCAGCGCTCCGAAGAAGGCCAGCACCGTGGACAGGCAGGCAACGGCCACGGCGACGACCGTCGAGGTCCAGAAGAAATCGCGGATCGACAGGGACTGGAACACCTCGATATACCATTTTTCGGAATATTTCGGCACCGGAAAGCTGAAATATTTGGACCGCGAGAACGAGGCGAGCGCCATCGTGATCATCGGCAAATACATGAACAGGATGAGGGCGGCCATGGCGCTGCCATAGGCGATTCTGGCGCGGCGGCTGAAATCGTTCATAAGCGTGATCCTCTCATCCCTTGCGGCCGAAAATGGCGTCGAGATCGACGCGTTTGAACATGGCGAGCGCCAGGGAGCCTGCCAGCACGATCATCAGCATCGACAGGGCCGAGCCTTTCGGCCAGTTCTGCGCGAAGGTGAATTCCTTCTGGATGTCCTGGGCGATCATCACCACAGCCGTTCCGCCGAGCACCTTGGCCTCGGTGATGGCGCCGGCGGCGAGGATGAAGGTGATCAGCGCCCCGATCATGATGCCGGGCATGGCGAGCGGAATATCGACCTCCCGCATCACCTGAAAGCGGCTGGCGCCCAGATCGAAGGCCGCTTCGCGCATCGTCGCCGGCACCATGGAGACGCCGAGGATCATCGGGAAGAGCATCATCGGCAGATTGATGTAGACCAGCCCGAACAGCGTGGCACTGAAGGTGTAGAGCATGGAATCGACGGGGATGCCGAGATAGGTCTGCAGGGTGCCGGAGACGACCCCTCCCTTGACCAGGAACAGCATCCATCCCATCAGCCGCAGATTGTCGGCGACGAACAGCGGAGCGGCCAGGATCAGCGCCAGAATGCCGGCCTTGCGTGTAAACACCCGCGCCATGGCAATCGCCAGGGGATAGCAGATGACCAGCAGGATGGCGACGGTGGAGGCGGCCAGCTGCAGGGAGGCCAGGAAGGACAGGTAATAGCTGTCGGCAAAGATCGTGCGAAAATTCTCAAGCGTCGGCATCTGCAGCAGGGAGAAGGTCTGCGGCGGCATGAAGGCAAACACGAAGACCAGCGTCAGCGGGCCGAGAAAGCCCACCAGCAGCAGAATCCCGACGGGCAGGGCCGCCAGAAATCCGGGTTTCATCAGGCCGCGGCCAAGCCGTACAGGCCAGGCCTCGGCGCGCGAGACCCGACGCGGCAGAGCGGCATTGTGGCTGAGCGTTTCGCTTGCATCCGTCATGGGCGACGTCCTTCGTCTCTGCTGCTCAAATCAGTTGGTAAAGCGGGCGGCCGGGAAGACGGTTGAATCCGCAGCGTCCCAGGCGATTGTCACGCGGCCGCCGCGGGCACTGGCCAGCTGCTGCTCGCGCAGTTTTTCGACCAGAAAGACCTGCGCATCGCCGACGCGCACCTGATACTGCACCCGCGATCCCAGCAGATATTCGTTATAGACCACGCCTTCCAGCTTGTTGGCCGCCGGGGCGGCTGGGTCGTCCAGGAAGCGGATGTCCTCGGGGCGGATGACCAGGGAGCCACCGGCGAAAGCATCGGCGATCGGGGGTGCCAGATAGCTGGCGCCGGTGATCTGGTCGATCACCGTGCCGTCCGGGCCGGGACCGACCTCGAGAATGTTGACCTCGCCCATGAATTCCGAGACGAAGCGGGTCGAGGGATTGCCGTAGATCTCGTTGGGCGTGCCGATCTGCACGAAACGGCCCTTGTTCATCACGCCGATGCGGTCCGACATCACCATGGCCTCCTCGAGCGAATGGGTGATGTAGACGAAGGTCTTGCCGGTCTCGCGGTGAATGTCCTTCAGTTCCTTCTCCAGGATCTTGCGCAGCTTGTAGTCGAGCGCCGACAGCGGCTCGTCGAAGAACAGGATTTCGGGATCGAAGGCGAGCGCCCGGGCAAGGGCGACGCGCTGCCGTTCCCCGCCGGAGCATTGCCACACGCCCTTGCCGTAATAGCTTTCCGGCAGGCGCAGTTGCGCCATCAGTTCCAGTGCCCGTTCCTTGCGGCTTGCGGCCTTCACACCGCGGATCTTCAGGGGAAATTCGATGTTCTGGCCGACGGTGCGATGGGGAAACAGCGCCAGCGACTGGAACACCATGCAGGTCGGGCGCTTGTTGGCCGGCACGTCGTTGATGCGTTCGCCGCGCAAGAGGATATCGCCATTGGTCGGCTTGTCCATGCCGACCAGCATGCGCACCATGGTCGTCTTGCCGCTGCCCGATGGGCCGACGATGGTGAAGAACTCACCCTCGCGTATATCCAGGCTGATCCGGTCGACGGCTGGGAATTCGGCGAAGAACTTGTCGACGGCGCGCAGTTGGAGAATGGGCACGGGCGTTGCCGATGCGATGTCGATATTGCCGGTGGCTGCTGTCATCTTGCGGTCCCATCTGTCTCTTGAACACGTTGAGAACTGTCGGGAGGCCGGGAGCGCCGGTCTCCCTGGCCCTTCAGGCCTTTTCGCGCACGGCGGCCGAGAAGATCTCGTGCAGCTTGGCGTAGCTGGGGATGATGTCGAAGTCGGCGCATTTGGCCATGTCTTCGGCCAGTGTGTCATACTGGAAGGCGTCGAGTTCTTCGCTGTTGAACAGCGCCAGCACCTTGGGGTCGCCCATCTGTCCAACCGGATTGTAAGTCCCTTCGGCAAACGAGACGTTCTTGGCCGTCTCCGGACGGAAGCAGTATTGGAGGAAATCCTCAGCGCGCGGCGATAGCTGAGGGTTGTTGACGAGCGAGGTCAGTTCCATCCAGCAGACGCCGGCCTTTCCGCCCATTTCCTCTGGCCCCTTGTTGGGCACGACGCAGCGCAGGTTCGGATTGCCGTCATAGCGGGCTGCCGAAACGGAATAAACGCTGCCGGGGAAGGAGCCTTCGATCGAGCCGTTGATCATGCCGAGCGCAATGGCGTTCATGTCGTCGGACAGGAAGGCGGCATTGTTGATCAGCTTGCGCATGACCTCCTCGTATGTGCCGATTTCCGCCTCGGTCAATTCGCGAAACGGGTTGAAGCCGGCGGCAATCACCACATGCATGATGACCCAGTCGTCATACATCAACACGGCATATTTGCCCTTGTAGTCGTCCGACAGCATCAGGTCGTAGCCTTCGTCGGCAAGGGTCTGCGCCGATACCTTGTCGGTGTTGATCAGCATGCCCGACGGACCATAGCGCTGGATCATGCCCAGCAATGCATCGCCGTCGTCGGACATGGCCCAATGATAGGGCCACTTGAATTCCGGGATCATCATGTCCCACAGCGGCTCGAACTTCGCCTTGTCCAGGGGCTTGATCAGGTTTTCCGGGTAGAGTTGCCGGCGGCCCCAGGCATTGTTGAGGTTGATGATGTCCCAGACCTTGGTATCGCCGGCGCGCAGCTGGTTGACGGCTTCCGGGTCGGAGATCAGGCCCTGGGCCTTGACGTTACAGTCGAATTCCTTGCGGAACGGATCCAGCACCTTGTCTGAATTGTAGCCCTCCCAGCAATAGATATTCATTTCCTTTTCGCGCGCCGCCCAGGCCGCGCCCGGCATCATGGAGGCGGCGGCGATGCCTGCCGAGATCGAGACAGTGTCGCGCAGAAAGGCGCGCCGGGACTGGCTGAAGGATTGCAAGAGGTTTCTATGCTTCATGTATGGACCCTCTGGTTGGATGACGACGATTATTGCGAGATCGGTATCGCGCGACAGGCGGCGGGCAGGGCCCGCCATGCATTCAACTGTGGCAGCAGCTCGCGCCCTGCGTATTGGACTTGCTGGCCTTGTTGGTTTCCGGCGGCAGGTTGATGAGCGGATTGCCGTTGAAGAAGCCGACCGGCATCAGCTTGAAGCCGCACAGCACGCAGGGCTGGACCGGATGGTCCTCGACGCGCGGGATGTGGTGCAGGCCGAAGGAGTGCCAGACGACGATATCGGTATTGTCGGTCGACCGGTCCTTGGCAGTCCAGGCCGGCAGGCCGTCATCGCCGCTGGAATGGTTCATGTATTCGCCAGCCGGGAAGCGTTCCTCGGGGTCGTAGGGCGTGACCCACAGATGGTTGTAGACGAAGCCCCCGCGCTTGCCCGATGGTCCCTGCGGATTGGTATAGGGCTGGATGGCCGAGGGGGTTTCCAGCTTGTAGGCGGTCGGCTTTCCCACCCAGTTCTTGACGTTCGGATTGGTGATCTTCCAGTAGCGCGACTTTTCGAAATCGACCCGGCGCCTCGCCTTCAGCTCGCTGGTGAGCGGTGTCTGCTCGACATAGAAGGCATTGCCCATGGGATTGTCCGGGCCCATCGGCGGGGCGACGGTGTCGCATTCGACGACGGTGTTGTCTGGGCCGTCGACTTCCATGTCGAGCCGCATGCAGAAGACGTGCTGGTGGATGTGACCGACCACGCCGGGGGCGACTTCGGTTCCGTATTTTTGCTCGGTTCCGGGGACGCAGGCGGCGGTGTTGATGACGCCGGTCGCCTTCATCTCGAATTCGATCGTGCCGTCCTGGAACAAATACCAGTAGCAGCAGTATTCGTAATTGCCGACCGTGGTGATCGAGGAGATGACGAGGCGGCGCATGCGACGGGTCTCGGTACGCTCCGAGCGGAAGTCGAAATGTTTCCAGGCAAGCCCGGCATCTTCCTCATGGATGCAGATGGCACTCGGGATCAGGCGCGGATTGCCCATCATGTCAGGCAGAACGACGTCCATATAGTGGATATGGCCGAGGCAATCGCAGCCGAGCGCCAGCGAATTGACCAGCTTGCCAAAGCCGTATTCGCCGCTGTCGAACACGTTTTTGCGGTAATGCACGCCGTCCGGATTGCCGTAGGGCACGACCATTTCCGCCATGGAGACCCGGTAGAGGATCGGCCGGCGCTGGCCGTCCACGGTATAGCCGACTTGTTGCAGCACCAGACCCTCGCGGCCGTTGAAGCTGATGCGAACATCCCAGTTGTCCCAGGTGAGCTTGTTGCCTTCGATGGTGAAGCTCGGACCCTCGCTCTGCACCACGTCCAGGGGTTTCAGCGGCTTGCGAAAATCGGTGAGCAGCTCGGCATCGTAGTTGATCGGGGTGTCGGGGACTGGAACGAAGGTGCCGGAGGCGGCAGAGTGATCGTCGACCCGCAGCACTTCGAGCTTGTCGACATCGACCACGACATTCAGCCCCTCGACAGGATGAGCATAATAATTGTCGAGTTCGGACATGCGCAGCCAGACAAAGGTATGCGCCAGGCGCTTGCTCTCCTCACCCGGCACGGAAAAATTGCCGGCTGACCAGGGGTCTACGCAGACAAAGGCCATGTTCTCGATGCCGCGACGGCGGATGGCCTCCTGGAAGCGCGGATCCGCTTTGGCCACATCTTCGATCATCATGAATTCTTCCGGCGAGATCATCGGACGGGCATCGGCCAGAAAGTCGACCTTTGTGACCGTCCCCGTGCCGAGATCCAACCGGCCGCGCCAGACGCCGGTGCTGCCGCGCTTGTGCACGTTGAACCGCGCCTTGCGCTCGATGGGCATGCCGGCAACGAAGGCACGCACGACCTCCTTGGCAGGCTCCAGCAACTCGATCGTCTCGAACAGCATAGCAGGACCGAAATCGAAGTGGGCGCGCAGGATCGACGCGGCCTTGATCAATTCCTCTGCCGTGAGCGGGTCGAGCGGATGCGCAAAGGCAGGCGAGGCTTGCAGGGGCAGGGAAACATTGGGCCTCTCGTTCATGGCCGATCCTCCATTTCAGGTTTTCACCGTCGACATCCGCAGGCGTCATTCCTGCGCTTCGTCAACTCTTGGAGCTCAATATTTGTGCGTGCCCAAATAATGTCCATCCACCGAACGGTTGACATCCGTCAAAGAAAACGGGCTTTGCCGGAAACGCCGGGCAGCCGGGGCCGCAGCCGGCAGCGAAGCGTCACTGCAGCAGGCATTGTCCGGATCGTCCATGAGGATTTTGGGGGCGTTGCTGGTTCAGCTGAATTGCATCATGCGCGACACAAGCCCGGCCCGATTGTCGACGCCAGCCTTGTCGAAGATGTGGATGAGGTGGGTCTTGACCGTCGCAACCCCGATCCCCAGACATTCGGCGATATCGGCATTGGTGCGACCGCAGCACAGCAGTCTGGCAACCTCCGCCTCGCGCTGGGTCAGGTGCAGCAATGCGTTGGCCTTCTGTGCCGTGCCGGCCTTCGACCGCGGCAGCACCTCCTGGAGATTGAAGGAGATGTAGGGATGCAGCGTATCGGCCAGATGGAACTGATTGGCCGTCGGCATGGTGTCGTCAGCCGTCCACATCACGCTGATGCCGGCATAGATCTGGCTGTCGCGCTGAAAGATCAGTTCTATCGTGTTGCTGACCTGGAAGACGTCGAGGAACTGCCGGTAGAGGGCCACCTCGCTTTCGGGCGCATAGCGCCCGGCATCCATCATATTGATCACCGGACTTTGCTCATGCTCGATCTGGCGCACATGCAGCGGGTCGTGGGCATGCATCTCACGGATGTAGATTTTCAGGAACTCGGAGGGGACCCGCGAACATACAAAATTATGCAGGTTATTATTGTCATCCACGGAGTAAAACACCAGTCGGCTGGCGCCCAGCGCCCCGGAAAGCAGCCGAAAGGTCTCGTCGATGAATTCCCGCTTGCGAACTTCCGTGAAAGCCATGGCTATACTCCACAGTGCGCTAAAATGCCGCAATGCAATTATTGCTGCGATGCAACAATGGAGTCAAGCGCCTCGGCGATGAGGCCCTGGAAACACAGGGTGGAAGGGAGGTGTCAGCGGCACCTGATGGCGGCACGCGGATCGCAAAAAAAAGCGCGGGCATCGTCGATACCCGCGCTCCAGTTTTGCAGTGTGTCAGTCTCAGTGATCGTTGTGCAGGTAACGCCCCTGACGCGGCAGGCGCAGGGCGACCAGGAATGCGATGACCATCATCGCCGTGACATACCAGTAGAACATCTGCTCATGACCGGCCGTCTTCATCGACAGCGCCACGAATTCAGCCGAACCGCCGAAGATGGCATTGCCGATGGCATAGGCCAGACCGACACCCAAGGCGCGCACTTCCGGGGGAAACATCTCGGCTTTCACGATCCCGCTGATCGAGGTGTAAAAGCTGACGATAGCAAGCGCGAGCACGATCAGGATGCCGGCCATAAGCGGGCTTGTGACATGCTGGAGCGTTGTCAGGATCGGCAAGGTGCAAAGCGCACCCAGCGCTCCGAACAGCAGCATGTTGTTGCGGCGACCGATCCGGTCCGAAAGGGCGCCGAACACGGGCTGCATGCACATATATAGAAACAGCGCCACGGTCATCACATAGCTGGCCGTCTTGACCGGCATATGGACGGTGTTGACCAGATATTTCTGCATATAGGTGGTGAAGGTGTAGAAAATCAGCGAGCCGCCGGCGGTATAACCGAGCACCGTGAGGAATGCCGGCGTGTGATGGCGAAACAGTTCCGTGATCGACCCGGCATTCTTGTTGGCACGGGTCTCGGCCTTCTGCGTCTCGGCAAGGCTGCGGCGCAGAAAGATCGAAACGATGGCCGCCAAAGCGCCGATGATGAAGGGAATACGCCAGCCCCATTGGGTGATCTCTTCCGAAGACATCAGGGATTCGATGATGACGATGACAAGCACAGCCAGCAACTGCCCGCCAATCAGTGTCACATACTGGAACGAGGCAAAGAAGCCGCGGCGACCGCGCAGCGCCACTTCCGACATATAGGTCGCCGTCGTGCCGTACTCCCCGCCCACAGAAAGGCCCTGAATAAGCCGGGCGACCAGCAGCAGGAACGGCGCAAATGCCCCGATCTGGGCATAGGTCGGCAAGACCGCGATCATCAGCGATCCGCCGCACATCATGGACACCGAAATCAGCATCGAAGACTTGCGTCCCAGACGGTCGGCAACGCGGCCGAAAATCCAGCCGCCGATCGGGCGCATCAGGAAGCCTGCAGCGAACACGCCTGCGGTCTGCAGCAATTGAACCGTCGGATCTTCGTTGGGAAAGAACGAGCTTTTGAAATAGAGCGCCGTAAAGGCATAGACGTAGAAATCGAACCACTCGACGAGATTGCCCGACGATGCCGCCATGATGGAGAAAATACGGTGCCGCGTTTCTTCGGCAGTATAGGGAGACGCAGCCTCGGCTGCGGATGTCTTGACCAAGATTTTATCCTCCTGGAACATATTGATAGGCCAATGTAATGATTAGTGTACGTACATCTATCGCGATCTGGGCAAAAGGCAATCCACAGCGCTTTGCAATCTGCAGGATACGGGCATGCGTCATGGATTTGCAGGCGCGACGATGACGGCAGGCTGGCATCGACCGGTGCGATATCATCGATGCGCCGCGCAATGCAGCGGCCCGGGCGCGTGAGTGGTTTCAACGGCGCGGCTGTGTTAGACAGTGGCCGATCTTGAAAAAAGACGGCGTGGACGCTCGGCAGGAACGACAGAACAATACAATGAAGAAGCAGTATTTTAACGGCGAAAAACTCTTCGCCGTCGCCCCCATGATCGATTGGACCGATCGGTGAAAAACATTCATATATAACAGAGCGATACACGAAATAACATGTACCAAGTACCATGCATTATTGATTGACCGTGAGGTGAGTATTGCAAATTATTTGCGGTTATGGCTTGGCAGCCGAAAGCAGACAGAGCTTGCCTGTAAGATGATGGTCGTCAGAGGGGGCGGGGCAGATTGTTCAACTCACTTACTGCCTGACCTTAAGGCCGTCGCGTTTTTGTTCCCCGACAAGCCAACTGGTCAAGGCCGCAAGCACTCCACGGCCTCACATAGGCCGCATCACCCGCTCGATGTTGCGTTCGCCGCAACGGTCTCAATGGCACTGTGACTGGATAGCCGCTCCGGTTTTGGGGCGAGCGGAGACTGCAAGCTCAAACACTTCCGCGCCGTCACAACACGATACGACAAACGCGACGAGGACTTCCTCGAATCCGTCCAACTCACGTCAATCACAATTGGCTCAAAATCTACGGTTCGCCTAGCGCTTCGACTTGAGTACTTCTTCAAGAATCTTCTTTATGGCTTCTCGCATTTCCTGATCTTCAGCGTCGGACAGGTCGTTTTTCGAGTTGCGTCTTTCTTGAGCGAAGACTGCGTAGAGGCTCGCGAAAGAGCCGGCAGAACCAAGGATCTCCACACCGTGCTGCCTAATAAAGCTGATGGTCACATCCGCATAGGAGAGCATCATCAAGATATCAGTGGCAATTGCGCCATCGGCCGGCGCGTAACCATATTCGATCTTGTATGCGTTTCGGGCGAGAAAGCTCTCCATGGTATCAAGGTCGTCAACCGCCTCCGCCATGGCCAACAACAGCCGCCGTCTCAAATCCTCAAAATCCAGATTGTCTGCCATGTCAATGCCCTCACAGTGTCAGCTTGTTCCGTGCGAAATACGCTATGAGGCGCGTCGCGATGTACAATATTGTGAAAATCGAAATAAAAAATAGAGGAAACTCTATTTCTCCCGCTGCAGCACGCCTTGCAGCTTCCCTTGTTAGCTCGCCTGAGAAATCAAATCTTTCGCTTTGTGTCGCCATATGGATTCCCTCTGACAAAATGGGGCCTGTAATCAATGAAAATATGCACAAAATGCAGCTCGAAATCGAGATTTCAACCCAGAAAACCTTGGATTTTGGTTGAATCAGGCTCAGGAACTGGATTCCGACATAGGCTGCCAAAACGACCACAATGATCACTAGATATATGCTATTGAAAATCGTGCCAGATAACCATTCGCCACGCAACAAACTGACGATCATAACGGCAAGAAATCCGGTCGATAGTGTGAAGCAAAAATACTGCAACACGAGACCCGGCGTTGCGCCTAAATAAAGAAGCAGCCGCATGAAAAATGGCGACCTAGGCCAAAAAACAAAGAGCGTACCGCTGTCTACAGCGTGGCGGATCGCGCGATAGGCGGTGTAGAGAAAATAATAAATCGTGACCAATATTGTCGGAAGCCCGACCAGCGGTAGGAAGATGTCCCCCCAAAGCGGTGGCGCAATCATCTTCATGGCGCCCAGAAGGCCGGGATATGAAAGGGTGAGGCCAAGAAGCGCAACGGTGGAGACGGCCCAGGGCGCTATGGGGTTTCCCTTGCGGCCTTTGGGTCGAGAAGGCAAGGCGGCTGTTAGAAGCGCGAATACGCAAAGAAGCGCGGCATCAAAAATCAATATGTAGTTCGTGTGTTCCACAGATGCCGATATCAGATAAACGCTCCGCACGGAGAACGCCGCAGGCCAGAAGAAAATCAACAGATTCCTCGCGTGAAGGCTGTAGCCCGTTTTGTGATATTCGCGTTCGTGAAGAGACATTCGATTTTTGCTGAAGACCGCAAGCAGTGGCGGTTGTTCACCGTCGCCAAGCGTATGATAGGGTCGCTCAACACCGGGCACCGAACGGTAAGCCGCGACATCGGCGAAATATTCCCGGGCCTTGATATAAGATGTTAGCAGCCCATAGATGCAAAGCGCAACTGACGAAAGAAAAGCCGCAAAAACAACCAACACACCCGAAATATATAGAGGCAATATCGATGCAAACGGCATCATCAGCATCGAAGTCGGAAGTGTGGTGAACGCCGAAAAATATATGATCGAAATCAAGATAAAAAAAACAGCGAAATAAAATATGAATGAATCAGATTGTCTCGTGTTAGATGATGCGCATATTCATGCGCCATGAAGAATTTCTGGGAGCTTGCCTGTAGGCCCGTATCCCGCCCGTTCAATATTCGTCCGATATTGAAGCGGGGCGCATAAAACAATCTGCCAATCGAGAAATAGTCCGGATAGGTCGTGCTGATGATGTCCTTGTAATAACCAAAGCGGTCCAGGATCGCTTGGGCTGTTGCTGTCGTTTTTTCGTTGGAAAGAAGTGAAACGCCTTTCAGTTTGTGGGTGCAGAGATGGCTGAAACAGAACAGTAGGAAAACGATGCAGGCCATGGCAATCCAGGCGGCTGGCCATGTGATGATGTTGGTTCTATGCGTTTCGAAGCGAGATGCGGTAACGATCATCCATTCACCGAGCCGTTCCCAGGAGCCATCCGCTACCCGTGAGAACTGAAGCCCAAACTCGCTGACTGCAACCGTCCAATCAACGGCTTGGAGTATTGTAATCATAGCCATGACCGTCAGCCAAAGCGTGAGACCGGTGAACCCTATCAAATTGAGAAGGCTGCGCCCTGAGAGTATATAACGTCTGACATTCTCTGCTGTCGTTTCGTAAGCGGATGTTTGCATGCGCACCACTCTTGAAATTGTGCCTCCGGCACTTCAATCTATACTAGAAAGCCAATTTTAAAAAAGTACAAGCGTCTTTGGTGACTGGTTACTATTTTGTCTTGTCGGGTGATTGATTTTCACTCTATGCGATTTTTGGGTTTCTCCTCATTCTGTCCGTCCTGCGCGGTTCCGGGTGCCGTTCGCTCCTCGCGTTTGGCTTCAATCTGGCCTTCTACTGTGTTCGGCACCCATTTCTTTATCAGGTGGCGAGCTTTGACACTGCAAATGTTCGGCTTTGAAACATTTTCTCATAGCTTTGAGTGCGGCATATTCTGAAGATAATCCCCCATTTGGGCGGGTTCCGCAGCAGAATTCACCCGCTACTTTTCAGTTTCTGCGCGGGCGCGATGGTGCTGACTATGACAAACGCTCGATGATCACACCACCGACCGATCCGGGAAAAACCTGACCAATATCCAGCCGTGCGGCTCGTTGAAGATCAAGCCCCCAGCCGCTACGATCGACTTGCAATTTAAGAAATACCGTTTCGGATGCATCGATGCCTTGCTCGTCGGGCTTCTGCAAGGCCCTGACCGTCAGCGTCGCGTTGCCGCTTCCAGTTCCACTCTGGACCAGGATGGCCGTGGCGATCATTTGAGCCAGCGCCAGCTGGTCGCGGTTCGCGCCGGCAGTTCCGATTTCTTCAGGCACAATGGCCAACTGGCCGTTTTCCACAATCGTATGAACGCGAGGGTGAAAGGCTTGTGGCGGAAATATGAGGTCGATCAACATTTCGCCCGTGTACTCGTGTCGTGTCGCGCGCATGTCGATCGCGAAAGGACGTTCGAGCTGATTCATAAGCTGGGCAAGATCGTTTTGCCAGAGCGTGGTGCCTGTGGCCGGTCCGGTTGCTGGATTGTCGATCGTGGGCGCTGGCTGCATGACCGAGCGCAGCCATTCGCTATGTGCCCGCCGCCAGGCTGCCAGGCCGTAACTTTTCGGTCGGACCCGCTGAAAGACGTCGCGTTCAGGCTTCCGGTAGACCGGTTGGATGCGCAGGGCTTGCGCGTGCGCACGCAGGCCGCAGCTGAGGGCCGCGTTCAGAGAATCCTGGACTTGGTAGAAGAGTTGCGCGGCCATGTACGGTTCAAGAGCAGGGCTGTCGGGCGCCTCCGCATCGCCTTCCGTAGGTGACCACAGGAAACGCTCGGCATCGAGAACGTAGGTGCGTGTATCGGCATGTCCCGCCAGACTGGGACTGGCCGTTAGCTGCAGATTGGGCTTCCGCCACTGGACGCTTGGCGGGAGCCGGATTTGCTTGGTGAGCGCGCTGGCCGGAGCAACGAACTCTATGGGACCATTGCATGGCAATGTAATGAGATGCTGTTCGCTTTTCACCATCGTCAAGGTGCTCTGTTTCCGCCCTCGTGCAGAGGGTCCGTTGGCTTGCGACAGTCTTCGGGCCGGCAAGCCTGGCCGGCGCCCGCAAGTGTGCTAATAGGACCGCCGCTCCAGGGTTCCCTCATGGCTGCCAGGCTTGCATTCTGGGGGGCAGGCCGCGATTTCGGTATAGGCGGCACGCGCGGAGGGCTATCAGATTCGGTATCTGTCAGGCCGCTAAGGGCTGCGTCTATGTCCAGCAGATAGACTTCCTGGCTCGTAATGATCATTGCGGCGTTCTGGCCGCGGCGGGCGAGCAGCTTCACAGGCATCTCGTCAGTCGCGCCAGCTGGCCGCGAAGGCAGGTCCAGCGAGAGCCTGAGCGATCGCCCGTCTGATATCGCGATGCGCCGACCGCCGAGGGTGATCGAAAGCGATGACGTCTTGGCGCCGAGCTCCGGCGCGATCGAACGAAACCGGGTTCGTAGCGCGACGTCGACCATTTCTTGCCACTGTAGAGCGGAGGCCTCGCCAGAGCAATCCATTCGGACCATGCGGGCCGGATTGGCGAACAGCAACAGGGCGCCGTCATCGGCGCGTTCCGCCTTGCGCCATTGAGCGTCCGGCAACTTTGCAAGGATGGGGCCGCAGCGACTTTCATCCTGGACCTGGTCTAGGCGAGTTACTCCGCTCCGCGATAGCTGCACCGCCGCCTGCATATCGGGATCGAATATCCACGCGCCATTGGCCGGCCCGCTGAAATAGCTGGCGATGACGCCGTCCTGACCGACAAGCGTCGCCCCCACCTCCGTCGGTACCAGAAAACCGTGCTGTTCCTCTTTTCCGGGCTGCGGCCAGCGAGTAGCGATCGGCGGAGCAAGCGCTACGAGATCGCCGAAGCGGCCGCGTTTGAGTTCGCGCGCGATTACGGGTCCGTTGATTGTCTTTCCGCTGGCGTGCGCCCCGGATTGCAGGCCGTGGCGGTAAGTCCAGAACAGGTCTTGTCCTTGCCATTCGGAACATTCCCGCGTGCTGGTCGGGACGCCGTCAGCCGTCAGGTTGCGGCTCGAAGCGTTGGACTTCAGGCAAAGCTGCGGGGTGGCGCCCGATCTGTCGGCGGTGATCCCGGTGATCGCCTGTGGATCAGAGATCGTCTTGTCGCGTTGCGCGGAGGCGATGTTCAGCCTGGTCGACATATGGCGCCACCAGCCGTTCGCCGCTATGATTTCGGTGACGCCCCTGAACGGCGCGGCAAGCGCGCGATAATCGTCCATGGCAAAGCGCCCGCCATCGAGAGAGACGTCTTCTCCCTTGAAGCGGATGGCGGCGTGGTCCGAGCCGTTCGGACCGGCGCCGATGCGACGCCAGAGCCAGGTCTCGCCATCGGCGAACAGCGTACGCGTTGCTGCAAAGGGATCTTTGGAGAGACGCTTGAAGGCGCCCAGTTCACCTTTCTCGTCGGGATCTTCCCTATAGGCACTGCCATCACGGCAGCGAAACTGGACTGGCCCTCCCGGCAGGTTCTCCACGGCCTGGTCACGTCCGTCCAGCCTCTCCACGCGATCGATGACACAGGCGGCCAGACTGTCGGCCGAAGCGGCCGTCCTGAATTCGATCCTGCCCGGGTCGATTGCGCCGGACAGGGGCGCGCGCGGCATGGCAACCATGCCTGACGGCGTCAGGCGCTCGATCCGGTCGTCGCGCAATGCTAGGCCAAGCGTCTTTTCGATCGCGGGCAGGCCTCCCGCCCAGGCCAGCGGGCGCCACAGGCCGTCCGACCAGAGATGCAGATAGCTCCTGTCGTGCTGTCCTGTGACGATGCGCAGGCGTCGGGCATCGAACACGATCTTGCCCTCGGCAAAGGCCTGCACCGCTTCCGACTTCGTGCGGTTCACGGGGGACCAGGCGGGATCGTTGAACTGCAGGCTGCCGGACCCGGTCAGGAGATAGGCGCCGGCGGCAAGAGCCTCACCGCGATCGAGCGCGGCCTCGTGGTCGTTGCAGTAAAGGCGATCTGCACGGCTGCCCGGCAGGGCAAAGAGCGGCGATGTTCCCTTGCGCGCGGTGCGCACGACGTCATTGGAGGACCAGAGTTCGTACATGGCCCCGCCGCAACGCATCGTGCCGGACAGCTGGTCATGGGGCCAGCGACCCTCGGCACGCGTCAGCACCGGCCCCTGCAGCGTGCCGTCGAACTTGTAGCGGCCATAGACCCGTCCATCTGATTTGGCCCAGACCCAGAGTGCCTCGTCGACTACCAGGCGTGTGTCCAGAATCGAAGGGCCGCCGCAGGCCGCCTGGGCCTGCCCGCCGACGAAGGTGGCGCATCCACCATCGCTGGCGCGGGCCTGGATGAGCGATGGCGCCGCATAAGGCCTGCCGGCGGCCGTTATGGCGGCGGCCGGCCTGGCGGAGGCTGGGGTGGCGTTCGCCGAGAGATCGAGTATCGCGCCCGCGCCGCCAGCCAGGTCACTGTCGCCGGGCGTCAGGCGGCGCAGGCCGAATTGCGTTCCCACGAACAGGACGTCGTTTTCCCCATGGATCGACGTTGCTCGGTCGAAGGGCATGTGCGTGCCGCGCGACCAGTCGAACGGCGCCTTGCGCGTGCTGCCGGAGGGCAGGCTCACATTGCGCAGCGCGACAACCGGCTGACCCGCGTTGAATGCGAGATCGAAAGTCCCGTCCTCCACGGCCAGTCGCTTGATCCACGGATCTTTTCCGGCGCTGGGCGATGCCCATGCCTGCGTCTGGGAATTCCAGATGGCGGTACCGCTGGAGCCGTTCCGCGCAAAAATGATCGTTTCGCCGGGGCGCGAGGGTACGGCGTCGAAATCGGCCGCAGGCACGGTTGACGTCGCGGCCGGGCCTATATCGGCGAGCTCGGCAAACGAGGGCAATGCATGGGTGCCAAGACCGGTGGCAACGACCAACGCGTTACCCTCTGCCGCCGCGGCAACCAGCCTGTCTGCCCTGAAGTTCAGCGCGTCGCGTTCCACCTGCCATGCATCGGCCGCCTGGACCGCGCGGATATCGGTCATGCCGTTGGTCATGGTCCAGCGCGTGCTGTTAATATCGACCATGGTCCGCTGGGCAAAGGGATCGGGGGCCGGGACCCAGCCGCCCTGCCGGGCTGCCGAGAACCACTGCCCGCCGACTCGGGCGACGTCGCCGCTCTTCGTTTCGGCAAGCCGCTCAACCATGAGCCCGGGAACTGGTCCGGCATCGAAACCGGTGAGGCGTTGCGCGGATGCCAGTCCCGACGGGCCGGTAAGGGTGACCGTCTGGTTCTTCCAGCCGACCGCCGCGCGGATGTCGAAAGCCCATCCCGACGCGGCGAAGGCATTGGCGCGCGATCCGTCCGGCCGCAGGAGAGCGGCCTCGATTGTCGCACGCCTCAAGGAGGCAGTGATTTCGAGATTGTCTTCGGCAATGGTTTTAAGATCGCCATCATCTGTGGCGCGGCCGGTCACGCGTTCGGTACCGGTCCGTCCGGCCATCAGAAAGCGGCCGTCGGCCAGCCCGACCGGGTCTTGCCGGTGCTCGTAGGCGACGAGGCGGGGCGGGTTTCCGGGCGAAAAGCGCCAGAGACCCTGGCGTGTGAGCCAAGCGGTGGTCCCGTCCGCCGCGCGTGAGGCCCTGCCCGCAAGGGTGGGCAACAGCTGTCCGCCGAGGATCGCTTCCGGTGGCGCCAATGCGACATCGTTCTCGTCCACCGTCCTGAAGACGATCTTGCCGGCGGCCTTGTCCCACCGGATCCAGCCTTCGTCGAGCGGAAGCCATGGAACGAAGGTGTTGGTTCCCTCGGCAAGCAGATCGCCGGTCGCGGTTTTGATCGTCGTGCCATTATCGCCTTGCTGGTAGGTGGCAGGGGCCAGGACCGGGCGTCCTTCGAGCGGGCGGATCAGATCTAGGATCCGGGCGGTTTCGTCGGTCATCCCCGGTGGGGGACGCCATGCCGGCGCATCGGCTACGCGTTCGGTGAACCGGCCATTGGCCGCGTCGACCGCGTAGGCCGCGGCATCGGTGTGGAGGATGGCCACGTCACCCTGCATGCTGGCGCCGCGGATGGCGCCGCCCCTGGGCAGAGTGATGGCGGTATCGAAAGCCAGACGCCAGCATGGATAAAAGAAGCCGGCCTCGGCGGAAGGCTTGCAAAGGCCATTGTAGAAGAAATTCACTGTACCGTCGGAATATTGGAGCCAGAAACCCGGGGTTTGTTGGCGCGAGGTCGTTTGCGGCACATTCGCAAGCGTCGCCTGGATGACGGCCACGACCATACCATTGCCCGGATTTGATCCGCTCAATATCTTGCCGTCGGAAAGGCGGAGGATGCGGTTCTGGGCGTCGATGCCGATCAGGTCGCCGCCGTTTTGACGACTACCTTGAGCATTGCCCAGGGGATTGAACGTCACGGCTGTCGTGCTTCTACCGTTGCGAAGACCCGGGCGCTTGAGCTGCCCGGATTCCACGGCGAACGTATCCGTTCCAACCGCTGCGAGGACCCGGTTCTCATGGATCGTCAGCCTGTCGACTTGCCTGGCGAGGAACTTGGCGCCGTCAGAACCAAGGTTCCACAAGGGGCCGCCCGGCCGTTCCCATAGATAGGTGCCACCGCCCGCGGAAAACACCAGATTATCCGCGGAATGGACTATATCGGGAAGCGGCACCGGGTGTCGCAGCCGCATATCCGTCAGGAAGGTCTGCCCCTCGGCAAAGATGAGGTGCCCCCCGCTGATCTGGAACGCCTTGATGAGCGCGGTGGGCGCTAGCGCGGTTGGCGTCTCCAGGATGGTGTCGCAACGCGCCGCTGCTGCATTGGCGCGCACCTCGCAGCTCAGGACGGCGCCGCCTCGATCAAGGCGGATAAGCCTCGAAGCATTGCCGATAAACATATAGCCCTGATCGTCGCCGGGTTTGTAGGAAAAGGCAATCTCGCGTAATACGGCATCGGTATCCGGGGTCTGATCCGCTGGAAGCAGCCAGATATGCGCGGGCCTGTCGGCCTCACCCTCGATGAAGGCAATGTTCCGGCCGACACGATAGGGGCGCGGCTCGACGGCATCGTTTGGAAGAACCAGATAGCGACCCGCGGCATCGCTATTGCCTTTGACGAATTCGACCTTGCCCGGCGAGCCGATCGCCCATGTCTGCTGTTCTGCCGAGATGTCCGTTATCGCGGAGGCTTCCGAGACGAGGCTTGGAAGCTTTGGTCTCTCGACTGGCTGAAGCGGAACAGGCGTATTGCCGCCTGACCAGTTGCCGGCATAGGAAAGCCCATTTTCGCCCCAGACCGTGACGACCGCGGCCGTCGCCGTCACATCCGTCATGTCGATGTTCTCGACAAGCGTCGGAGCACCGGTGAGGGCTATGCGCTGCCATGTCCTGGCGGATATGTCGTAACGCCATAGGGCGTCGAATGCGGCAAACAGCAGCGCGTTGCCGGCCTTCGCCATGCGGCGCAGCGTCGCCGGCGCCGGCCCTTCCGTCACGGGGTGAAGAAGCGTGCTGAGCGCTCCGCCTTTCCATAGCCGTACGTTGCCGTCGCTCAAAAGGGCGGCAATGCTGCCGGTCTGCTCCTGCACTTCGACCGATAGGCCGGTCAGCCGCTGCTGCCACGGGATCGTGATTGCAGGAGTATCACAGCTCTGCGGCTGTGGCAGCGCATTTTCCGGCAGCCAGGCCAGGCTGGTTCCTGTCACCGCCACGATCTGCCCGTCGAGCAGGTAGAGGCGCAGGTCCGTATCGTTCGGTAGCCCGGCCACCGTAATCCAGCGTCTTTCGGCCGGTACGTAGAGACCGGCGCCGGACTCCGTTGCCACGAGGATACGGTCGGCCGGCAGCGCCAGGGCATCGATCACCCGTCCGCCCGGGGCAATGTCGCCGAAGAACATGCAGCTTGCCGCGTCCTGGCGGGGGAAATGCATGAGATAGCGACGCCCGTTTCTGTTCCCCATGGCGACCGCCCCGCCCCCCGGAGCATTCCAGGCGGCTTCGAACGAACGGTCGGAAAGACGCTGGGTGCCATGTCGCAAGGTGCCGGCGGAAAACCACAGCGGCATTCCGTTGCTGATGTCGAGGATCCGCACATCGCCCGCACCGCCCGCCCATGTGTCGCCGAAGCGGCGTTCGGTGGGGGCGTATTGCTGGACTAGGCCGTTGCCGCCCAGATAGAGATCTCCGCCGGCGGAGAGGGCATCGGTGACCTCGTTGCGGGAAAGGGCCGCTCCCGGACCTGCACCGACGATTTCTGTCCAGTTGGAATTGTCGAGGCGCAGAACGCGCCCGTCGCTCGCAAGTGCGGTCAGGTCTCCCGAGACGCTGATGTCGGCGATCCGCTCATCGTTGGGAAGGGATCCGGGGCCGCTCCAGCTGCGGTCGCTTCCGTCATAGCGCCAGATCAGCTGTCCATCGGAAAAGAACAGCTGGTCGCGATAGGCGGCGACGCTGGAAAATGTAGTCGATCCCTGGCGCGGACTGCCGACAAGCGGCATGATATCGCCTTCGGTGGCGTTTCGCGCGGTCGCCTCGTAAGGCAGGCCGTTGCGATCGACGAGCCACAATCCCGCGCGTCCGGCATTGGACGAGCGCAGCGGCGCAGGCAGCTTGCCGATCGTGGTGGCCGATATCGCATGGCTTGGAAAAATGCCGGAGAGAGCGACCAGGCTGACATCGCCGCTGGTGGGCGAGACCAGCCAGAACTGGCCGCCGCCAGCCATCAGGCGCATGCTCTCATCGGCAAAGGGTGGATCGAGGAGATCCATCTTGATCCAGGAATAGCGCCGCTGCGCCACTTCATGCACCAGGATCCCCTGCCGTGATCGCAGAAGGACGAGGTTGCCGGCACTCGCGCCGCTGGTAAAGGTGACGCCGGGCATGGCGATGTCCCGCGAGACGACCGTGCTGTTGCGCGTTACCTCCCGGACCAGCCCATCCTTGTCGATCACCAGAATCTGGCCGGCGCCGATCGACAGCACCTGCGAGAACGGAGCGCCATCCAGTTTCCATTGACCGGCCAGCTTGCCGTCGCGCAGTTCGGTGACGCGATCGGAGGCGGTGAAAAAGATGTCCTTGCCGCCGTCGGCGGCGTGAAACGCATCGACCTTGGCCGCCTCGATCATGTTCCAGCTGCGGATGGCCGGATCGTAGACGTGAACGCCTGAGTTGCCGAGCGTGACTATCTTGCCGTCCTGAAGTGCTGCATGGCTGATCGTATTGGCCGAAAGCCCTGTATAAAGCGCCTGCTCACCGACGATCACCGGAAGGCGATCGATGCCCTGGACGGAGCGGATGCTCAGGCATCCGCCGGCGCTGCTATTCTGGCAGGCGCCCTTTGCCAAGGCGATCAGCCCACCATCGGCGGCGCGGTCGAGATCGAGGATGGCGAGGCCATCGGCATTCGACCATTCGAGCATTTGCGGCTTGGCAGTATCGATCCTGCCGATGCCCTGTGCCCCGGCGATCCAGAACACGTCGCCCACGGGAACGATGCGCATCTCCGCCGGATCCGAAGCTTTGATGAGCACGTCCGTGCCCTGCTGCGTGAACCAAGCGCCTGTTTCCTGGTTCAGCAAGGCGGTTCCATGGGCGCCCGCATAAATCAGAACCCAGCGATGATCCTCCGCTGCGGCCCAGCTGATCACGTCGGCCTGTTCCACAGGCCTGCCCTTTGCGCCGATCCAGGCACCATCGCTCCAGAAAGCGCTCCAGCGACCACCGGGACTGCGGCGGGCAACGCCGCCACCTTCGGTCACGGCGAACGATGTATCGGGCGCCGCACAGGCCGACTGGTCGCTCTCTGCTGTTTGGCCGCAGGCGCTCAAAAGGCTGACAAGTGCCGTGCCGAGACGCCGATCGTCCAGAGCTTTCTCCTCGCCGATCACCAGTTCCCGGTTGGCGTCGTAGCGATGCACGGTACCGTCGGCCCGGCCGATTAGCACGGTACCGTCGCGCATCGTCGCGGCATCCGCGATCGGCGAGGAAGAGTTGCGCAGATTGGTCAGGATCCGTTCGTCGGGCGCCCTGCGCAGGATCGGCGGATCGAGCCAGCCATTGGCATCCTCGCTGACGGCGAGGACGAAACCGGCGAATGTCAGGACGGCCAAGCTTGCGGTGGCGATCGCAAGCAGGGTGGCGTCGAGCCTCTGGCCAGGGCGGGCATTCCCCTGCCTCACGCGCCAGTGGCCGACAAGCGCTTGAAGGGACTGGCGATATTTTCCTTGCCACGTTTTGCTCAAGATGCCGTCCCCTCCCAGGCAAAGCGTTCGCCGATCGGCAGGTCCGCCCCGGATGTGCCAAGCGCCTGCGCTAGCAGGCCTTCAAGGGGAGGTCTCGTCGTGGACTGCTCGGATAGGGCGCTCCAGAAGGAAAACGAAACGAGCGTCTCGGCTTCCGGCAGGCCGCAGGCCGGCGCCTTCGCACGCACCGCCGCCCAGAGCGTGAAGAAAGGCCGTGTCGAATGGAGGCCGTTGCGGCGCGCCAGATGCGCGGCCAGAAGCGTCATCGCTGCCGCGGCAACGGGGTCGAACTGAACGTCTTCTCGGGTGCGGAGCGCGTTTTCCAGCTGTTCGATCATTCTGGACAGCGCCGTTTCCGCCGACGCCAGCCCATGGTCGTCGGCGGTCAGGCTTGCAAGCACATAGAACCAGATCGCTTCGCGTTTCTCGTCGAGTGCGCTCTTGATGTGCTCGATGATCCAGAGAGCGCCGAGCCGCCGGCCGGCGTCGGCCCGGCCGGGTACCGCCAGGCCGACGAAGGCGACGATTTCGAGCAGCTCTATGGCCGCGGCGCCATCCGTCGGGGATAGCTGCAGCCGCAGTGCACCGGTATCGAGCATCCGGCCGGCGAGACGCCTGTCGACAATGCCTTCCGCTTCGATGTGATCGATCGCTGCGTTGCGAAGCTCCACCTGCCGTTCCGAAACGACGGCATGGGCAAAATCACGCGGCGAGCGCCCGGTGCGCCTGCCGCCCGGACCCAGCCGGGCTGCTATGAACCTGCGGCCATGGGAAAATGGCAGGAGAGCCAGGATGGCTCGCCGGTGAACAGAGCGGATGATATCGGCGACTTTCAGGAATTCGGCGGTCAGGAGCAAGGCCAGCACGGCCGCCGGCAGCGCCCACAGGAGCGCGTAGGGGTAGAGGCCGGTCCACAGGGATCCTGCCAGTGGAAGATAGACGGTGTCGTGCAACCAATAGAGGATCCGACCGGGACCGTCAGTCGGAAACAGACGCGCGGCAACGGCATAGGCCGGCAAACCGATTACCGCGGCAATGGCCGCCAGCAGCGCGATCCGGAGCAGGACGTACCGCGGCCGCCGCTTCGGCCACGCGCCGGCCTGCCGCAGCAATGAGCGCGTCGCAACGATTCCGTGCCCGCCGCCGCTCATCGGACTTGCTCCACGGACATCGACCCAGTCCCAGGCGCAGGCCTAGTCTCAGCCCCGCCAGTCTCAGACGGAACGGCCGCAGGGGAGGGTGCGACGGGATCCGGCGTGATAGCTGCGCCGTCGGTCTCAGCGATGGCTGCGATGACCGCCGCGATCCTCTCGCGCAGCAGGAAGGCCGTGACGCCAAGTGCGATCATCATGGTCAGGATGGCGATGTGAAGCTGATAGCGGTGCAGAAAGAGCTTGAACTCGGCGATGGCGATGGCGCGGCGGAGCCGCCGGCCCAATTGCCCCGCCTTACGCTTCGTCTCCTGGCGAATATGCCCGATTTCGCTCGCTGTCGTGGCGAACGTGGCGACGGTCCTCGGCGCAACCGCGTTCATGCGCTTCATTGCCCTGGCGAGTTGTCTTGCGGCAAGCCGGATCTCGCCCTTCTCCGGCATGGGTACGGCGGTGCGCCGCCTTGCCGTGTCGATGCTCGCGGCGAGGCCGGCAGCCAGATCGGCAATGCCGCGACGGGACTTGTCCTGCAAACAATCCTGCGCGCCGTCACGGCTCATCTCGGCCTCCCGCGTCTTGATCCGCCGGCACCGTCCAGATCGTTGTCCGCAAGGATCCTGTCCAGCTTGCGTCGCAGCATGGCGAGCCGCTCGCTCGCATCGTCGATGGCCAGTTCGCCGGCCTGCAGTTCCGCGAGCACGCGGTCGGTGAAGCGCTGCCGCTGTTCCAGCAGGTCGCCGTCCCGGATCGAAAGCGCGCTTTCAGCCTTGCTGGCCACGCGAAGGGCTGCGTCCGCCTCATCCATCAGGGTTTCGAGCGCCTGCATGCGTCGTTTTGCTTCGGCAATGTAATCCGTGGCCAGCATGATCCGGTCGCCGGCCGCCTCGGTTTCGATGACGAGCGCATTGATCACTGTCTCGGCGTCGCTGCGGATGGCGGTCCGGCTGTCGTTCCAGGCTGCCGTCAAGTCCGTCACCGAGGCTTGCAATGTAACCCGCAACGCCTCGGCAACCGCGCCGTCATAGAGATCGGCTGCGATTTCTGTCAGCTTTTGCCTGTCGACGATCTGGGGGCTCCGGACCTGAAGATAGTCGTTGAGCCAGCCGATGTGGACGTCGAGCGGCGCGAAGGATTGCCGGTCGAGCACCTCGACTTCCAGTTCGAGAACCCGATCCGTCATCCGGGTGAACAGAAAGAGTGGTTCCGCCGTCGGAGTATCGAAGACCGGCGCTGTCTGTTCGAACAGGTCGCCTAGCACCAGGCGCAGCGTCCCATCGGTATCCGAACCGAAATGCGCCAGCGAAGGCTCGAGAAATGTGCCGCTCGGCACAAAAACCAGGGTGCGCGCCGGCCGCCTGGCATGCGCCTCGGCGACGAACGGATCCAGCCAATAGGTGATCGGGCGATCCTCCGTCTGGCGCCGCCATTGCGCTTCGGCAAGATGGATATGCGTTCTCGCGGGATTGTAGAGGATGAAATGTGCCGGTTCGTCCTGGCCCGCGGCATGGCCGGCCGTATATTGCAGGCTGCCGTCGGTCAGGGCTTCCTGCGGCAATTGGCGCAGGCCGTCGATCAGGGCGGGTAACTGCCGGTCGCTGAAGCGAAGCAGTCTTAGCTGCGGCGCGCCAAGCGCCTCGATCTGGGCGATCCGCGCGTTAAGATTATCGATTTCGCGAAGCAGGGGTTCAACATCCTGCCCAGCGCTGAGGTCGCGGGGAATGCTGACGATCGAGACCCGGTAGCCAAGGCGAAAACGCAGGTCGCGAATGCGCTGGCGCAGCTTTTCGGCCGCCTCGACTGACGCCGTCGCGCGGAGGACCTTGAAATCGAAAGCCTGGGACGGCTCTTGCCTGGCCAGCACGTCTTCGACCGGTAGCGCCGGGGGTTCGACGAGATAGAGGCGATAGGTATCCTCCTGCGGAAAAAGCAGCGCAATGCCTGTGCAGGTGGCGCTGATGGCGCCGGCGTTGCGGGTTGCGTCGAATATGGCTCCGAGCTGCGACAGGACGTCGTTGGAGAGGTTCTTGAGGCGATGGTCACGCCACAGCGTGAAGCGGCCGGCATGCTGCGGCAGGAGCATATAGACACCGCCGCGAAGATCGCTACGGCCGAATTTGCCGCCCAGCAGCCCGCCCTCTTCGGCATTGTCGGTGAGGAAGATGATCGTATCCGAAATGGTCTTCTCGGCATCCTCCGCCGAGAGGATCTGCACGTCGCGCCCCCTCCGGGTCACGTCTGCGATCTCCTCCGCGACCGTGGCGTCACCCAGGGTTGCGCTGATGATGACGAGCCGCTGGTCCTGTGCCGTCAAAACTTGCGGGACCGCATGTGGTTCGGCACTTCGATCTGCGAGAAGGACGGCGGCTTCAAACAGCGGCAACCCTCTCGAAAAATCGATGGAGCGAACGCCCTCAAAGCGTGGTCCGACAGGCGTGCCGGCGATCGACTGTATGTAGTTTACCAGCCTGCCGCGGCTCGCGGAGATCTCGTCGGCCCGCAGATAGGGCGGCGAGCCTTGGCCGGGCAGGGCGAAGCGGGCAAGGTTGTCGTCAAGAACATCCACGCGCAGGCCGGACTTGACCGCGTCCTGCCACATTTCGCGGGCGACAGTGGCAAGCACCGCCAGCATATCCTGGGTGGAAATCGATGGAAACGTATAGCCATGTCGCTGGCCGGATTTTGTCTCAGCCACGGATGGCCTCCAGCGTCTGCACCATGATCCAGTCCGATAGGCGCCCCATCACGGTTTCCAGGGCGCGCCTGGGATCGTCGTCCGCCTCGATCTTGATGACTCCGCCGGACGACGTACGGCCGGCAAACACGCTGAAGACGGAGCCGGTTTCGAGGCGGTCCGGCACCAGGATCAGGGCGCAGGTGTGGCGTCTTGCCCTTTGCAATCCCATTGCCGCGGCAAAGGCCACCTGTTCTCCCGACCATCTCACCATCAGGGTTTCATCGACGCCGATCCGGCTCGGGCGGATGTTAAGTGCAAAGGCGCGGGCATAGTCGGAGAGTTGCACCGGCCGCACCGCCGCTGCACCGCGCAAGGGGCGCTTCCCACCGGCTGATGTCGCGACTGCGGCAATGGCTTCGCTGCAGACCGCAATGGCCGCATCCGTTGCCTGGCCTAGCAGCTCGCCTCGGCCGATCTCGGCCGGCTGGCCTCCCCTGGTCCGCAGTTTTACCCTCGACAGGCGATCGAAAATGGCCGGCGTCAGCGTGGAATCGGCGATCATGCGGCGCCGGTCGTCGCCTGAGAGCAGGATGGGATCGAGTTCAAATTTTGCCCGCGGCCCGTTCGCCGAGACCGCCGCGGCAAGAAGGCCGTTGCCGATCCGGCCGCACCAGGCGAATTCGCTGCGCGTCAGGCTGTGGTCGGCAAGAATGAGCTGCAGCCGCATGGTGGCGTCGATCCAGGCGGATTTGACGAGCATGGCGGCCGTGGCGTCGAGCGGCGCTTCGTCGATTGCGATCGACACGAGGTCGCGCATCGGCCGTTGCGGCGGGGGACGATGCTTGATGAGAAACCCCTGCTCGACGAATTTCAGCAGCCGATAGTCGCGTGGCATCATGAATTCCGAATAAAGCGCGTCGGTCAGGTCCTCGAGCTTGCGGGAATGCAAAATGCCTTCCACGCCGTCCTGGCGCGGCCGGGAACCGGCGCGCTCGTGATGCGCAACGGTGGAATGTGGCGGCGGCCGTCTGCGATTGGCGCCGCTATCGTCGAATTGCGGCTCGCAATCGAACACGAGCTGGGTGAGCACGGGATCGACATCCACCGGAATGGCTGGCGCGCTGGTGCGGCCGTGGGCCTCGATGGCTGCGGTCCCCCTTCGTTTCACCGTGCCCCAGAGGATAACGGCCCGGGAGGTCCAGAACGCCGCACCCATGACGGTTGGGTCGGTCAGCGCGGCCAGCACCTTTTCCTCGATCGCCCGATGGTAGGTTTCAAGGTCCGGCCCGCTGCCGAAGCGAGCATCTTCGCGGTCGAACGCGACAGGGCCGAAAATGACCACTTCGCCGAGCGCGAGCGCGGCATGCCGCACCACTGGCTCGGCCACATGGATGTGGAACACGTCATGGACCCGATGCCAGGCGGCCGTATTGCCAAAACCCCTGTTGATGCCGAGGGCCGCTGCCGCCAGCGGATAGACATGCCCCCAGGGGAGGACGGCAGCGGGGCTTTCTTCCTCCATGCGCGCAAGAGCGATTGCCAGCCTCGGCGTCAGCGGCACGTGTCGATCATGCATCGCATCGAGCATTGCGCGCGCGCGCTCATCGAGCCGGGGAGCGACCGCGAGATCAATCGTTGGATCGGCCTCGGCATCCGGAAACAGCGTCCGCGCCGGGGCAATGATTCGAAGCGCGGGGATGCCATGCGCGGGCGCCGCCATCACGAATTGACCTTGAGCACGGTCTGCCTCAGCTTGCTCTCGATATTAGGATCCCATTGATCGAGCGAGAAGCGGGTGATGACGTCCAGATCCTCCGGCCGCATGTCGATCGTCTTTTCGCCGGCCTGATCGGCGCGCAGAAGGCGCATGCTCAGGATGAGGCCGGTCAGCTTGACGAGGCGCCGGTTGGACATGGCCGAGAGATCGTCGCGCACCAGCGTGCGCACGAGGTCTGTCAACGCGCTGAACACCACGTGCCCGGGATCAATGCGCAACGTGTTCTTGCGCGTGCGATCGTCGATATCCGCCCGCATCTGCGCCAGCTTCGCGAGAAGCTCTTTCCAGTCCGGCTTGCGCTCGAGCGCGGTCGCATGGGTCTCGCGCCAGCCGGATCCGATCAGGCTGGCGATCTCATCCGTCTCGACCGCCTCGCGGGCGACGTTGGAAAGGCGGCATCGCAACAGGAAGCGATCGAATACCGCGGCCAGGTGCGGGTCGGTCGGCGTGTGGTTGGTCGCGGCGAACATCAGCTGTAACTCGGTGGCTACCGTCTCGCCGCGATCGTGGAATTTCCGCTCGTTCATGAAGGTCAGCAAGGCGTTCAGGATGGCGCTGGACGCATTGAAGACTTCGTCGAGGAACACGACCTTGGCATTCTGCATCATGTTGCGATCGAGGCGCTTCAGCTGATTGTTCTTATGCAGTTCGGCAAGATCGTAAAAGCCGAACAATTCGCTGGGCTCGGTGAACTGCGTCAGAAGATATTCGAAATAGCCCGATGACTGGGCCGCAGCCGGTGCGGCGGGCGCGGCCTTTGCCGTGGCGTCGAGCCCGGTATCGGGAAGCAGATGCAGCAGGTGGCAGAAGGAGCGCACCAGCCGCGATTTCGCCGTACCCGGCGGGCCGATCATCACCAGGGCTTCGCCCGAGAGAGCGGCGATCAACATGCAGTCGACGGCGTCGTCCATCTTGTAGAAGCGCTTCCTGAGCTGGGCTCCGACGGCATTCAGCATTGTCAGTGTCTGCCGGTGGCTCTGGTAGAGCGCATTGAGCCCGTCACGTTCGAACATGGATTACCTCTCAGCTTGCATTCTGTGCCGTCCGCGGCGCCTGACCCAATTCCATTCACAGTCCTGAAGACTGTAAAGCGCCCTAGAGCCGCCTTGCAAGAAGCATCGGCGCGTAGCCGGGCGCCTCCCGCCGCCAGCCGGGACGCACCTGTTCCGTCGCCGGCCCAGCTTCGTGCTCAAAGGCTGCGTCCCGGTCGACCAGCAGCGGTAAGGCCGCAATATGCGGTGCGGGCACGGAAAAGCGGCCGAGCGCGCGCATGAGCACATACTGGTCCCAGAAGCCCGCCCAACCCTTGCCGCTCGCCATGGACCTTGCCTTCGCGGCGATACGGCCGCGCAGGACTGGTCCCGCCCTGCCTCTTGCGCGCGGCTGCACGCGGGTGCCGGCGAGGTCGATCAGCAGCCACCAGGTCGTCTCCGACAGGACCGGCGCGATACCGCCGGCCGGATGCATGATCACTTCCCGGCGGAGCGTCGTGCGGATCACGGCGGCCACCTGCAGCTGGAAGGCCGGATCGGTCCAGGCTTCCCGAACGAGGGCGCCGATGAAATGGGGCCATTCCGGCGGTGCACTGGGCCTTTGGCGGGAAAGGCGACGGATGACATCGTCCCCGAAAGCCTGCCAGCCGCTGCCGCCGATGGCGCTCGCCAGGATGCCGGCCTGCCGCGCGTTCCAAAGGGGAGGGTCGTTGATGAAGAACCTGGAGGAAAGGGTGCGCATCGCCCGCTTGCCTGCCCTGTCGGGCGCTTCATCCTGCGAAAGCAGCGCGATCAGCGCGTTGGCGGCGGCCGGACCGTTCGGCCCCGGCGCTGGAAGCTCGGCGGGCCGGTCGAGTATGATGAAAATGGCGCGCAGGGCCATGTCGCGCAGGGATGCCACCGCGACATCCCGGTCGAGCTGCGCGCGTTGCCTGCGATGTGTATCGCGCCTCGACATCATCGCCGGACGCCTCCGCCATAAAGGGAGGCCGCGAACAGAACCAGGCCGATGCCGGCGAGCGAAGGCCACAAGGGCAGGTCCGGATAGCGGTAGGTCGCATTGCCAAGCCTTGGCGTGCCGCTGGTCAGGTCCATGCCGCCTGTTTCCTCCGCCAGGGCGGCAAGGCTAGCCTGATTGATGCCGAAGTCCAGCGCTTCCGCTGTCGAGATCCGGGCTCCGGCACCGCTTGCCGCGGCCGGCAGATAGAAGGGGATCGTCTGCGGCTTCCTGCCCGGTTCCGACAGGGTCAACAACCCCCGCTGCGGCTTTTCACCAAGGGAAAGCCGCGCCGATCCCTCGAAAATACCGGGCTCGGACGCGGGCTGCAGTGCTGCGGGCACGGATTGCCCATCGGCCAGCATGATTGCGCCGCCGAGGCTCTCGCCCGGCTTGTCTTCGCCGGTAAAGACGACGCGCAGATGGAAAATCGCGCCCTCCTGGCGGATATGGATATCGAAGCGATCCTGTTCGCTCCAGCTGACGAGCCGTCCGAGAATGGCGTCGATGGCAGCCCTCCCATCGGCGGAATTCGCCCAGGCCTGGGGGATGGCGCCGAGAAAGGCGCCGGTTCGCAGGGACCGGACCTCGGGATCGTCGCGGAAGACGAGCAACGGATCGGGCGGCGGGGCCGAATGGATCGCGACGAGATCGGCCTCGGGGCGAACGTAGCTGTAGGCAATGCCGTCAATGGCGGCCTGCGGCGCGAATGTCGCATCGCCGAACGGCGCCAATGGTCGGAACGCGCCCTCGCGCCAGAACACTTTTCGCTCCTGCGGTGTGAAGGCTTCGAACTTGATATCGGCAGGAACCCGGCCGCGCGAGAAGGTTTTTTCCTCTCCCCAGCTTGCCAGCCCGCCCTTATAGCGCTGGTCGTCGACGCCGATCAGCGTGGTGTGGCAGGCCGGGCTGACGCCGGGCGCCGAGAAATCGGCATCGCTGATGAAGAAGAACAGGCAATTATTGCCTTTGAGACTGGTCGCGGCTTCGATGGCGGCGGCGGGATTGGTGCCACCAGTGGCGCCGAGAGCCCTGACGAACCCCATCGCATCGCTCTTTGCCTGTTCCGTCATGGCATTGCTGCGGAACGGGCGGGCAGCCACGTCCGAATAGGGAATGACGGTCAGCGTATCGACGGCACGCAGGCGTGCGACGATCGTTTGCGCTGCCGCCTTCGCATCGGCAAGCCTGCCATTGTCCTGCATCGAACCCGAGGTGTCGATCATGATCAGCACGTCGCGTCTCGGCGGCTGCGCCAGCTGCAGGTCCGGATTGCTGTTGACTGGCAGGACCGGACCGAGCGCCGTCGCCTCCCAGTCGCTGATGCGCTGCTTGTCTTCGACCGAGCCGCGTTTTGGCCCGTTGACGATGAAGACGCCCGTTCCGCTTGCGGCGGCATTGACGAGCGCGCGCGGGAATTCCGCGGCGAAATCGGACGGCTGGAGCCCGTCGACGACAATGGCATCGAAGGTCGCAAGATCCGCCTGTTCATCCGGACGCGCATGATAGATGATATATTTCCGCTCGTCTGCCGCGCCGAGCCATGCGGCGGGGCCATAGGCGAGGATCCGCGCAGGGCCTCGCACCAGGGCGAACAGCCGTTCGGTCTGCTCCTGGACATCGGCATTCTGTGCGCCGCCGGAGCGGAAGCTCAAATCGAGATAATTGATCCCCAGTCGGTCGAAACGCGTATCCACCCGCACGCCGCGGGGCTCGGCTGCGGCGCCCGGAGATTTCTGCCCCCTGCCCTTGGCCGCGCCGTCCACGGAAAAATCCATCGTGCCTTCGCCGAGCAGCGTCAGGCGTGCGACGGCAGGGCTTGCGAGCGTCTGCCCGGCGGGCAGGTCGGAGGCGATGATACCCATGGTCGGACGTTTCGAGCCGAAGGGCATGACATGAACAGGTATGCCGGATTGCCGGGCGCGCAGTGCTGCCGCGGCGGCATCCCCACCGGTTGCCCAGCCATCGGACAGGACGAAGATCGCGCCTGTCCCCTTGTCGCTGGCAATGAGATCGATCGCGCCATCGAGCCCGGCGGCGATATCCGTGCTTCCGTCGGCGCCGCCGAGCGCCTGCCCGCGGACGCTCGCCGGCAGGCCGGCGAGCGGCATGAGCGTGACGCCGCGCGCTGCGGTGGTGCCGAAGGGCAAGACACCACCGCGCCAGCCGTCCCGCACATCCTGGGGCATGTCGGCGATGATGCGCTCCAGCGCGTCCGCAAGCGCGTTGCGCTGGATGTCATAGGCCGCGTCGCCATCGCGGCGCACGCTTTCGGACGTATCGAGCGCGACGACCAGCACACCGCCTTCGGGCGGCTGCGTATTTTTCCTTAGTTCCGGCAGGCCGGCCGCGACGCCGAAAAGCAAGGCGGCGAAGACGCCCGCAAGCGCGCCCAGGCGGCGTGTCGGTCCCGAGGAGACGAACAGGAAGGTCCATGCCAGGCTGGCGATCGCGACGGCAAGGCCGAGCCATCCGCCGATGAGCAGCGGTATGTCGCCGGCCGGGCAGGTGAGGTGGTAATCGGCGAAAGCAAGCGCCTCGAGCCAACGGCAGATCATGCGCGAACCTCCTTTCGCCAGATCAGCCCTTTCCACCGTTCGATCGCGATGAGCAGCAGGGCGGCAACCAGCAGCCAGGCGACCCAGTCGGGCACCTGCTGGTCGGCGCTGACGGTCGTCAGGCCGCTCTCCGCCGAGGACGGAAGGTCGAGCGGGCCGTAATCGGGCGGTGGCGAAAGGGGCCGGGCCGTGTCGCTTTCGAAATTGGCATTGGTGATTTTCCGTCCGGCCGCGTCGTGCCAGTCCAGCACGGGCGGATCGATGGCACTGTCGGCGGCCCAGCGCAGCGCATTGAAGAAGAGGATAAGGGAGAGCGCCTCGACATCGCCGGAGGCGCCTGTGACGGGAGCAGGAACCACAGCCGCCCGCGGAGTTTCCCGTGCGGCGATAAACGCCGATCCGATGGATGCCTCGGGGCGGATCACTGCGATCATGTCACGCGGGATACCGGAGGGCGGCACCGGCGCATTCGCCTCGAATATATCGAAATCGATGTCATTCAGCAGCGGATGGGCGTGAACGAAAGGGCCGATCCGGTTCGCGGCGCCGGCGCTTCCCGGAGCCCTTGCGGGGGACCTTGCCGCTCCGGAGGCCCAGCCGTCATAGACGGCCACGACGGCGCGATCGGCGGGCAGGCCGCCGGCAAGGCGGTCGAGGCTGGTGACGAGAACCGCATTGCCCGTTGTCGACGGATTGGCCGCGGCAAGCCCCGGTGGGCGCGGCATGGCGGCGAGCTGCCAGTCGAAGACCGGCTCGGGAACCCGGGCGAGATCGAACGATACGGCATCGTCGCCGGAATAGGCGCCGCCGTCGCGCAGCCTTATGTCGTACCGACCGAGCCTCATCTCCGCGATCGTCGCGCGCCAGCCATTTTCGGTATTTTCGTCGCGATAGAGAGCCACGTCGAGGTTTTGCCCATCCCTGCGGGCTTCCAGCAGGATTGTATCAGGGGCCTGCCCATAGGCGCGAATATAGATGTCGAAGGCAACCTTGCCGCCATTCAGGCCGCCACCGTGTGGCACCACTTTGGTGATGGCGAGGTTTGGCAGCGGCTCGCCCACCTGATGCCAGATCACCGGCCCGCGGAAGGCCGGCCGCATCGAAGCCGGCCGGGGTCGGTCGCTGACGACGAGAACATGGGAGGCGGCGCAATCGCTTGATGCGGCGCTGTCGAGCGCCGACAGGAGAATGCCGGCACCGGCGCCCTCGGGAAGCGGATGCAGGGCATCCAATAGTGTGGTCGAGATGCGCGGATAGGGCTGGAGCGTGGCGCCGGCCGCCACGAGATCGCTGCAGAACGGGGCGGTGCCGGCTGCCGCACGTGCCTGCGCCTCCGCCTCCGCCTGCCGGATTATCGCCCTGGCGGCGTCGAGCCGCGTCCCGGCACCGCCTGTTTGTTCGGGCAGGGCCATGGACGTGCTGAGGTCGAGGACGATCCGAAGCCCCATGGGACGGCTCTCCCTGGGGATCTCGGCGAACCAGGCGGCGAACACGGCGGAGAGGACGCTTGCGGCCGCACCGAATCGCAGCCAGAAGGGCAGGGACGATACCGGCGGTATCAGGGATATCCTGTTCTTCGGCGCCTTGCTCACCGGTAGGTCCGGCAGGAAACGCGCCACTGAGATGCGCAGCGACCGGTAGGCCGGGCGGACCATGTGGAATGCGGTCGTTACCACGCCGCCTGCGATTGCCGCCATGAGTGCGAACCAGATCATGCGGCCCTCGACATCAGGCCCGGCAGGAAAGCACCTTTCGGAAACGACCGCCGGAACCACAGCGCAGCACCTTCGGTTGAAAGGCCGGCCTCCTGCGGATACCGCAACGGTGCTTCGGGCCAGATCAGGCCGGGGCCTTTCCACGCCCGCCGCAGGTTGTCGCGGTGCCGTTGCAGGGATGCGTCCGTCTCGACAAGGATTCGGTCCGTGCTTTCGTGGATTGCATTGTCGAAATTGCGGCCCTCCATGCCGCCCAGGCTGAACGGACCGGCGGAGATCATCGCCCGCTCCACTGGCCATGCATCGATTTCGATAACCGAAAGCGTGCGGTAGTCCCGCTGGGCGTGCCGGGCAAACGCCTGTATCGCACCATCGGTATCGAGGAACAGCATGTCGCTGATCAAGGCGACGGCCGATGCCGGCTTCACCTGCTTGAGAAACGGGCCTGGATTGGCCGGCGGCGTCGAGCGCCATTCCGCTTCCGTTGGCCGCCTAGCCATCAGGCCGGAAAACAGCCGCCGCGCCGCCTCAAGGCCGACCACGCCGCGGACCTGCAGCGGACGGGCTTCGGTTGCCGGCCCAAACAGGGTGCCGACGACAATGCGGTCGCCTTCGGCAAGTGCTGCATGGATGAGGCATTGCGCAATCCAGATCGCGACACGGATCTTCTCGACTCCTTCGGGGAGATACATAGCGGGGCGGCAATCGATCGCGACCGCGAGCGTCATACGATCTTCCGCCTCGAAGGTTCTGACGATGCGTTCGTTTGGCCTGCCGCGGCGGGCCGAGGCCAGCCAGTCGATCTTGCGGATATCGTCGCCCATCGCATAGTTGCGAAATTCCTTGAACTCCAGCGATTGTCCCATACGGCGGCGCAAATGGGCGCCGAGGTCCCGCGCCGGCACGTGCCGGCGCATGTCGAGCCGCAGCCGCTTCAGTTCTGCGTCACTGAAAGGCGGGTCTATCGGAGCGCTGAACTGTGGCATGGGCCATGAACCTAACGATCTGCGGGCGTCTTGATCGCGGCTTCGAACCGCTCGTGATAGCCCTCGAATTCCTTGGATGATGGTGCGCAAAGAGCTACGAAGCGACGGACTTCGTCATCATGATCGGCCGGTTCGTCCTCCATTCCGGAATAGGCATGGCGAAACCGGATGCGATGCCGCAGGGCCGCAACGATGGTGGCGACAAGGCCCTCGGCCGATTTTGCGGTGATATCGCCCGGTTCAAAGCCATCGGGATCGAGGCCCGCCACCACCGCCCAGCCAAGCGCGCCCCGCGTCATTGCCACGGCCGCACGGGGGCCGAGCGCGTAGTCGACGCGCTCTTCGCAATAGTCGCGTAGGTTCTTCGCCCTCCCCGGGGTGAGCCCTTCCAGCTGCTGATACGCGCGAACGCTGGCAAGGACGATGTTGAGGATATGCTGGCGCACGGCATTGCTGGGATGCGCCCCGCGCACCAGAGCGCCGAGCCGGTGGAGCTGGGCCAGCGTTGCATGGCCATCGGCATGCGATCCTGCCCCTTCGTTCTTTGCCGCGTCCCTTTTGATCTTCCCATGCACGTCCTTGTCGATGATCCATTGCAATTGTGAGGCATCGGGAAATGGCATCTTGGCCTTGAACAGAAAGCGGTCGAGCTGCGCCTCCGGCAGGGAATAGGTGCCCTCCTGATCCACCGGATTCTGCGTCGCCACGACCATGAAAGGTGTTCTGGCCTGGATCAGGCTGCAGCCAATCGCTACCGTGACATCGTCCACCAGGTCCTTTGGCTCACCAAGTACGGTCACCTGTTCTTCCGCCATGGCCTCGAGCATGGCCGCCTGGGTTTTCGGTGTGGCGCGGTTGATTTCATCGGCAAGCAGGATCTGATGGAAGATCGGTCCGGGCTGGAAGGTAAACTTGTTCTCCGCATCGGGTATTTTCGTGCCGGTGATATCGGAGGGCATGAGATCCGGCGTGAACTGTATGCGTCCGAAAGCCGGCTTGCCATGGATGCCGTTGTTGAGGCTCAACGCCGTCGTCAGGCTCCGCGCGAGCGCCGTCTTGCCGAGGCCCGGATTGCTCTCCAGCAGAACATGCCCGCGCGTGACGAGCCCGATCAGCAGCAGGTCCACCACCTGCTCCATGCCGAACATCTGGGCGCAGATGCACTGCCGAACGCTGTGAATGAACTGGATCTCGCCCTTCGCAACCCTTAGGTCAGTCATGCTGTCGAGAAGCCCCCATGCCGTTCGAGGCGTGTGTAAGAAAGTCGCGAAAGTCCGTTTTTACGTTTTTTCGTCAAAGCCGACCGTTCCCGCCATTTGGAGAGAGCTAGCGTTTCAAAGAAATGCAATTTTTCCTACAATAGTCCCTTGATCCACACAGGTACCTTTTGATGTCTTGGATCAGACGGAGGCACGTTCGTCGGAGGCGGTTCCTCCGGAAAATGTGAAAATTCAAGATTATCCGGCACCTGTCCCACGGATGCGAAAGGATGCTGAACATGTCCGACGCCTAGTGTACCCTTTTCCCGATTGTTACCATCATTCACCACTGTTGAGGGATTTTCAATAGGCTTAACGTTAAGATTGTCGTTGTTTGCGTGAGGTGCATCTTTACCCTGAACACCACCGGAGGATGAATTCTTGTCGGCGGTGACCAATTGTCCGTCAGAGGGGGCACCCATTCTATTGCCCGACTCTTCGGCGTTGCTACCGGCCTGCCAGCGCTGAACATGGCCGTCGGCCCTCGTCTCCATGGGCGAAGCCGCCTTGTCGGTTCCGCCGGCCTGTGCTGGGTTGGATGCTTCATCCGGTCCACCTGAGCTGGGGGGTGTGTCGGGTTGCGAAGCGCCATTCTTCTTAGGCTGCTGCGTGTCATTGTTGCCGTTGTCCGCATTCTGGCCAGAATGGCCTTGGCTGTTTCCAGGAGACTGGTTGTCTCCCTGTCCAACTTTACCGTGCCCCGTCTCGTTCTTTCCGGTTTGGGATTGCTGGCCGGGCGCGTTTCTGAGTGCAACCGACGCGGCCTCCAGCTGTGTTCCTTTATCCTGAGCGGCGGCATTCGCTTTACCCGATGCGCCGCCGCTAGATGCCTGATCCTGCTGTTGTGGGTCCTGTGTTGTTGATGTGCCCGAACCAGGATTTCCACTTTGCTCAGAACTTCTGCCTTGCGATGTTGAATCCCGCTCCTGCGAACCACCGCTGTTTCCACCCGCCGATGGCTCTCCCGGTTTCCCGCTTGAATCTCTTCTGCCTGATGCGCCATTCTGCGCGTTTGATCCGGCCGCGGCATTGCCAAGGGCATTGTCGGCGGCATTCGTTGGCCCATCGGAGGCTCCGCCGCCCACAGCTGCGCTATCGTTCGTCGCGCCGTTGCCTTGGTCAGGCCGTGGCTTATTCCTGGACATGGCTGTCGTATCGTCCTGGTTCTCGCCAGCACCGGTCGGGTCGGTAAGATCGTTCCAGAATTGCAGCGGCCCGACAAATTGCGGTACAAACGAAGATGGGACCGTTAGCAAGACAATAAAGGCGATCGCGGCGGCGACCAATGACGGTAGCCAGAGACCCGCAAGAGCTTGAAAACGCAACGCGAGAACCGGTGCCAGCCGGCGCCCCTCCATGTGGCCGGACAGGTTGGCTGGCCAGACACCGCCGGGCTCTTCAAGGAGTGTTATCAATTCGCGCGCGGCGAGGCAGTGACTCTCTTTCCTGTAAAGCGCGCGCAAGGCTCGATCGACGAAATGGCGGCGGTCAAACATAGCCAATGCCGCCGGCAGATTTGAGGAAATGTGACCGGAGGGGGGCAACAGCGCCGTCACGATATCGTTCGGGCTCCGGCGTGCGCAAACGGAGAGTGCCGTCAGTACGAAAACAGGGAGGAGGCTCGCGGCAGTCAGCGCGGCAGTAATGGGCAGGCTTCGAAACGCGGCGACGACAGTCAACAGCGTGGCGAGACAGAAAAGGACATAAAGCGATTGCAGCGCGCCAAACCGTCTCCGCTCCGATGCGGCCAGCAGCAAAAGCCCCTGCCGCACATCGTCAACACTTCCAGGGTGTAATTTGTTGACTTGCTGTATCCGGATATAGGATAGCATTCCTTGAATGACAGTCGCCAGCAATGCGACCAGTACAAGGATTATCAGCCAACCGAGCAGAGGGGCGGCGCGCAAACATATCATAGCGCCGACCAAGGCGGCAGCCGCGATCGAGAGGGCGACGATAAGTGCATTGCGCCGTCCCAGGAGGCGGTCCCAAGCGGCAGGGTGGAGAACTTCCTCCCCTCTCTCCCAAAGCCTTCGCACGGTCTTCAAAATGCAGTCCAGCCGTATATGTCATGGTTTATTTTTTAGATCCGCCAGGGCTTGAAGATATTCATACCTCGCGGAGCCCATCGAAACTATCGACTATGTCGCAATCCGGCAACGTTTGTCAGGTCATCGAAACTTCGGAAACGCCGAATTCAATTGTGTCCGGAAAAATACTCCTCCTTAAAAACTATAATTGCTCTATGCAAGTCTTCAACCATCTGGCAATTCGTGGCGTTGGTGGAATGCGCTTACGAATTGCTACCTTGGCGATCCTGCTTAATCTCATCTTGCTCCTCAACCAGAGGTGTGAGCCCGAGAAATGAAAATCTGTTGCCTTTTGTGGAATGCCAAGAGTTTTATTTGGGTATTCAGAAATGGCGCGCCTGTATGAGGGTACGAGGGCGAGACCAAGCCAATCGCTGATCATGAACGAAACTTTGAAGGCGCTCCAAAACAAACACTCATATGGAATTGTCTCGACGCTGATGGCTTAACGCCTGTAGTCAATTGAGCGCGATGGATAGCTGGCCATCAGGTAGAAGAACCGTCGCGTTCCAAAACAGATCCTGGTCCATGTCCGTGGTTGTTCGTTCATCTCAGCGCGAGCAAAAATGAACTCTGCCGATGGCTGTGCGATACCGCCGCCTCCGCTGCTTCGATGATCGAATCAGTATCGATGCCGAAATGGGCGTAGAGATCTGATATCGTTCCGGTCTGACCGAAATGCTCAACGCCGAGGCTTGTCAGCGCATGCCCGTGAACCGAACCCCGCCATCCCAGCGTTGCCGGGTGACCGTCGGTCACGGTTATCATATGGGCATGCTGGTGTAGGGGGGCGAGCAGGTTTTCCACGTGGCTGCGGGCGGCGGGATATCCGTGCCGTCTGGCGCGTTGTGCGGCCGTCCAGCCGGCATTGAGCCGGTCGGCCGACGTCACGGCTAGGACCGCCACGTCGCGATGGCGTTCTGCCAGCCGCCCGGCGGCAGTCAGCACTTCCGGCGCAACGCAGCCCTGATAGGCCAGAACCAGAGACGTATTCGGTTGCGGTTCACGAAGCCAGTAGGCGCCATCGACAACGCCTTGGCGAAACGTCTTGCTGTCCCGACAACCGGCTGATGCTGATCGACTACGGCACAAACTTGGAAGTACTGTTTTCTAATCTTATTCTTGGCTCGGAGCCTGTTCGAACTGAATTGCTTCGGCATGCCCGCCTTGGTGATCTAGCGTCCTGTCGCTGCATCGTGCGTCTTGCTCACCCGGCCGTTCCTAAAATTCCAAAGAAAAAACGCGTCTCGTCTCGCAAGGGCATCCAGCTCACCGACGAACTTGAGACGGTTATCGCCAATCTTCAACGCACCGCAACCTGTTGGCACGTCGACAATGAAAGCGAGACATACACCTTTGACTTCCTAATCACGGAGGCGACACGGCAAGCATTTGCCCATTTCTGGCCAGATGCCTTCTCGCTTTACCGCTCTCTGCACAAGCTCGCCCTTCTTAATGACCTCGCAATTCCTCGACCTGCGCGACAGCGGTTTGACAAGGCGGTGAAGGAGCGGAGGTTTGCCTCCAGGCTGCCCGAGCCTCAACAAGAGGACATGGTTTTCAGCTTCGAGGAGGTTCGATTCTGGCCCGCGCAGTCTAAGTCTGATCCGGTCGATTATGTCTCACTCTCAGATGGTGAACACCAACAAGCGCTGATCCTTGGCACTTACGCAATGATCGCCGACACCAACGCGATCTTCCTGCTCGATGAGCCTGAATCACACTTCAACCCGAAATGGCGCGTCGAATTTGTCCAGCAACTCATGAAGATGGTGGGGGATCGCGGCAATCAGGAATTGTTGCTGACGACGCACGCCCCTTCGTGCCTTCGGACATGCCTAGAGATCAAGTGATGATCTTTTCGAGAGATGAGGAGACGGGTAAATTTTCCGTCAGTGATCCAAAGATCGAGACGTTCGGGACAACATTCGACCGTATTCTCGAGAGCTGTTTCGGCATCCGACCGCCCAACTCGCAGATTGCAGAAAAAGAAATCGAGAGGCTTCTCAAGTCTGACGATGTCGCTGAAATTGAGGAGGGGTTCAAAGATCTTGGTCCCTCGATCGGGAAGGCCCTTTTGGCAGACCATCTACGCAAGCTGAAAAAATAGGCCTAAAGATGCTTTTTTCCTACCCGATTAATGCGTTGGGCGATAACTGGCTGAACGCTCTCGCCGTAAATCTTATGCTCGCAGGTATGGATGCGATCGACGACGGCTCCCAACCTGCGACGTGGCCTGGATGTCTCCCGGAGGGACGGCGCAATATTTTGGCGCAACGCACGGGGTTACGGTCGAAGCTCGCGAGCCTACTCCAAGAGTATTCTCAGCTCCCCATGGAGGAGCGGTCGGACGTTCGGGCCGCCATCATCCGACAGACGGCCTTGCCGGACGTTTTTAACGATAATGGTCTATGCCCGACTATCAATTCCCTTCCTCAGTCTATTCGAGGGCCAGCGGACGCGTTGGCGACGTATCTCTTTGGCCAACTGTCGAGCATCAAAGAGGGCAACGGCTTCCTTCGCGACAACCAGTACAACGCCATCTATGCAACTGAGATACGGATTTGCCCCTTTTGTGGCCTGAACTATTTTCGGGCTCCCGGTGCTCCCCGACATGCGCTCGACCATCTGCTTCCAATCTCGATATACCCCTTTGCTGCCGCCGATCTTCGCAATCTTCCGCCAGCGTGCGACGAATGCAACTCGACCTATAAACGCGCAATCGACATTCTGATCGGGAACGATGGCTTAAGACGTCGCTGCTCCGATCCTTATTTTGGTCCTACCTATCGCATCACGCTTGATGGCAGTGAATTTTTCAATGGTAATGAGATCAGAGGTTATACCCTGCCGCGTTGGAACATTAACATCGTTGGTCAGGAGCCGGATCGCGCCGACACATGGGACGCAGTGTATCAAATCAAAACTCGCTACACGCGTGATATTCTTGACGCAGATTTCCTCTCGTGGATCAGTCACTACAGCAAGTGGTTTATTCGGGAGAAAGGGGCTGATCATGACGCCGCAGCGGTTGCGGCCGAACTTCCACGCTACATCGAGGGTGTCGTTCAGGATGGCTAGGCGGATCGTGCCTTTCTGAAAGCTGAAGCTTTTCGGCTACTGGACAGGTCCAGCAGCGATCCCCACATCGGAGAGGACGTACGGCAATGGCTGTGGGGCTTTGTCGAGTACGCCAGCTAAATGCGAGCATTTATTCCGCTTTCAATGGCTGTAATTACCCTCAACGAGAGGGTCCTGCGATTGCATGCGGAGAGAGATGTTTCCATTCTCTAGAAGCGCTTTGGCGTTGGCCGCTCCAATATGATTGCCCAGTGAGGTACTATTCACCGCGGATTGCCGACGAATCCAAACGATATCCGACCATTCTGGCAATGAGCTTGGTTTTGATCGTTTCGACATTGTCTTGCTTGACGATGTGAACATCTCTTATCCTTCCCGCTTCGACTAGCACCGCGCGGCTGATTTTAATCCCATCGAGGTATTCTAAAGCTTTTTCCCTTGTCTCCATCATTGAAAGAGCAGTCACTATTTCATGCGCTAAATTCTGAACTCGATTTCGCTCCTCAACGAGGCTCTCTGTGGCACGATTATATTTATTTTTCGGAGCCCGAAACTTCTTTAATCCTGCAACGTCCAATACCGCCTGAAGTTCTTTCTCGTCGAGAGCGTCAATGGCGTCGGCGAAAGAACGAAGAAAGCTCGATATAATTTTATTTTTGCTTTCTGTCATAGCTTTATTGCCTCCAAGAATTCAGTTGTGACTTGCCCAATGCCATCCACAACCTTCTGATGCGAGTAATTCGATGTGTCATTAAGAACAACGGGAACGCCGTATTCCGGCGCGCCGGCAAACATGGTGTCATTGCGAGTGATATATGATTTAAAAACCCGTAGGCCGCTATCCTGGGCAATTTTGCGCATGTAGGTCCGCTGCGCGGAGATTGGGACCCCCCCGTATTCCTGGATCATCGTGAAAACAATGCCTAAGATCGTTGGTTTAATTGTCTCTTCTTTGTGGCCGTTCTCAAGGTTTGCGAAATCATTATAATCATCGATTAGTTGCCGTATGCTTCTCCTGAGATAATCTATACCTAATGTTGATAGTTGATCTGGTTTTGTTGGTACTAATATATGCTTGCTAGAGACGATAGCAGTCTTAGTTACTATATTAAAATTCGGTGGGCAGTCGATGAGGCAAATATCGTAGCTATCTTGTAACTTTCGATCGTTGAGGCCCGTTAGCAGGCGCTTGTGTACCGAAAGAAAATTGCGGCGTGCTTGAGCGAGACTTGCGCCGCCAATCTGTGTCGCTAGTTCCAAATCAACGTTGATCAAGCCGAGATGGGAGTAAATTACATCTAACCTTCCTCTAGCGCGCAAACTGGCATTTACGCGCTTAGGACTTTGAACGAGAGAAAGCAGCGGAAGCTTGTCGCCAGTGTCAAAACCATCGAACCACGCTTTAATCGTTCCCTCTTTCTCATAAACACGACTCCATTCATCTGCTGAAATAAACGAAAATGTCAGACTGGCTTGCGCGTCAAGATCAAGCAGGAGCACTCGATGGCCACGCCAGGCAAGCTCAGCCCCAAGGTTTGCGGTAAGCGAAGTTTTACCGACGCCGCCTTTGTAGTTGATAACCGATACGACTTTCATTTTGGTATAACCTCATCATTGCTCCCCGTGCCTGGCTGAAACTGAATTGCACGTTCTATCGCTCTCGGCACCAGAGCAAGGCTTCGCCGGTCTCGCAGCACCCATCTCATGTAAAACATCAGAAACGGATCGGTAAGAGCTAACACCTGCTGTGTTTGAAGCCATTCTAATGGCGCTGTGCGACTATCTGAAACTTGGCTTGCCAAGCCAGAAAAAACCTCATTGACCCGACTGAGCGTAGGTTTTCGAGCGCTACTCAGTTTCGAGGCCGACTCGCATATTTCCGAGTAACTGGTTAATTGTTGTGGACCGAGGCGCGCGACAGCGCTGAGCAAAAAAATCCCAATCTCCTCCTCGCCACCATCGCGGAGCTTTACCATTCTGGATTTTGCTGGCTTTGCAGAAGCGAAGCGGTCGAAACGCGTCAAGCCTTTTCGATCAACCACGTTATCATAAATTCTGGCGAGAGCGCTTGCGTCTATTGCCTTGGTATCTGTAGCCCCCTGAAGTGTCTCGCTAATCTCATAGCAAATTTCCTGAACCAGAAGAGGATTACCGAAACTATCCTCGCAAATACGACTAAGCACATTGGTCGGGACTTCAATTCCCAGCGCAGAAAAACCCTTCAACGCAATGTCAAGTAGATCATCCGGTGACCACTTTGGCACTTCAACATGATGAACGCGGCCCTCGACCTCAGTTTCAACATCAGTTGGATCAAAAGACCGGTGAGGCACAGCCAAAATGACTACCTTCAGCCCCGCAAAGACCGATGACTTGAGTGAGCGTACAACAGTACGTTGCGTTACTTTGTCTAAATAATGGAAATCCTCAATCACGAGCACTGCATCTTGCCGGCGTAGCTCACTAAGCGCATCAAGCAGCGCGACGTTATTAAAGGTCAGGGCCTCGGATTTCTGCCACCCTCTTGTAGCATCCGTAGAAATCTTCCCCTGAAAGAATGCCGGTACCGAAAGTGCGAGTTCGGCAAGGGACCTAATCGACCATGAGCTCGTTTTGGTCCGTGTTTTTGAGGAGGGAATCTTAGCATGGTGGGCAATGTGCTTCCAAAAATCTTGCGCACTTTCAATTTGACCACCTTGTACCAAAATTTGGCGCGTATTCTGTAAAACACGCGTGATGAGCACTGACTTGCCGCACTTTGTTGGCCCACTCATGACGATAAACGCATGTTTCCTAGCGAGGGCGCCCGAAACCTTGGCTTCGAGGTCAAGATGCGGCCGAGCGACGTATGTTACCGATGGAACGCCGCCAGGTTTGAAAACCTCACCGATACTAATGGTGCGAGAAAATACTCCGCGTATCCAGTTTGTCGCCATCTGTCATCCTCGTTGCGCTAGTTCGATAGCCGAACGTAACAAACCAAAATCAGACCTATACCGCGGAACTCCTCGGAGCAACACACCTCACCATGCTTAGCCGAACCGTGATAAAATTTGGCGATTTCTTCGATTGCCGGTTGGCCGGCGGGTCAAGAACTTCGCTAACGGGGGAGATTTTCTGCTTCTGGCACGCAGGGGAGTAAACGCCCCGCGCTTTGCGAAGCGTATCGTAACAAGTCTTTGTTGCCTTAGGCCCCCGCAACCAATCCCTTCTCACACACTACGCGGTTCCGCGCTTGCACCAGTGGCACACAGTAGGCAGACGCTACCTATTTGGTGTCCATGACCAACTGAAGGCCGTGCCAGCCCGCATATTTGTCGCCCGTCTCGCGAATGTGCGTATAACGCTTGAGGCTGATCCATGAACGGTGCCCGCTGACTGCAGCTACATGGGGGATACTCCAACCCATCTCAAACAACCGTGAAATGCCCTCGTGACGCAGGTCATGGAAGCGCAGATCGTCGATGTCCAACAACTTGCAGGCTCGCGTGAAATTCGCGGAAATGGCGTCGGTGGAGTAGGGGAAGATGTCTGACTTGTTCTTTGGCATGCTGCCGATGATCTGGATCGCCTGGTCGGGAAGATCCACCCAGGTATGATTGCCTATCTTTTCTCCAGGATGCTTCATATCGCGAACAAGGGCGCGTTTGTGCTCTCTCTGGAAATCCTTCCATCGGATCCGCGTAATTTCTTCCTGGCGGCGGGTCGAAAATAGCGCGAAAGCGATGACTTTGTGCATTGGCATTGACTGGGGGGCTTTCTTCCGCCGTTCAATGAAATGGCCGATCAGGCGATCGAGCTCATCCAAAGTCGGTCGCCGATCGCGTTGCGCTGACCGGGTTATGATACCCATCCGGCGGGCAACCTTGACAGCGTCCTTCATTTCCTGCTCGTCGAGCCGATAGCCCCACATCGGCCGCGCGATCGCGAAGATTGCACCGAGATGGCTGGCGTAATTCCCGACGGTTTGTGGCTTTGCCGTGAGTGACTGTAGGAATTCAACGATGTCCTTCGATTTGATCGAAGAGCAGGGCATATTGGCGATGTCGTAGTTCTTGATGGCTTTCAAGACCTGCGCTTTGGTTCGACCAACCCCTTTGACGGTTTCCTCGGTGTAGCGATCAATGACTTTGCCCAGCGTCGTCGGATCAGAGTTTTTTGATGTGATGACTGCCCCTGGTTTCGAAAGCTCCCGCTCGCGCTTTGAAATCCAGGCCGCCGCCGCCGGACGTCTGTCAAAGGTCTCGGTCTCGTGATAGGCTTCACCATCCCGCACAACCCGCACTCGTGCCATGTAGCCGATACTGCCGTCCTTGCGCTTGCGTGCGGTGATAGTGCCCATAACCGTGCCTCAGTTGGTACATGAAAAACGATAATTGTTACATTGTACCAAGTCTAGTACCAGAATCGGCGGAGATAGCGCGGTATGAGCGTAAATGAGACGATGAAGAAAGTGCCATAAGTGTCTGCAACACAACAAAATGTCAATTATTTCAAAGCTCCCGTTTTTGCCGTGGCGCCGATGATCGATTGGACGGACCGGAATTGCCGGTTTTTCCATCGGCAGTTGTCGGCGCATGCGCTGCTCTATACCGAAATGGTGGTGGCGGATGCGATCATCCATGGGCCGCGCGAGAGACTGTTGTCCTTTTCGCCGGAAGAACGTCCGGTGGCCTTGCAACTGGGTGGCTCCGATCCGGCCAAGCTCACCGAGGCGGTGCGGATTGCCGCCGATTACGGCTATGACGAGATCAACCTGAATGTCGGCTGCCCCTCCGACCGGGTGCAGTCGGGCACATTCGGCGCCTGTCTGATGCAGACGCCGGATGTGGTGGCGGCCTGTGTGGAGGCCATGAAGGCGGTGTCGGACGTGCCGGTCACGGTCAAATGTCGCATTGGCGTTGACGACCAGGACCCGCAAACGGTGCTGCCGGATTTCCTCGCCCGCGTGATTTCCGCCGGCGCCGATGCGATCTGGATCCATGCCCGCAAGGCCTGGCTGAAGGGGTTGAGCCCCAAGGAAAACCGCGAGATTCCGCCACTCGATTACGATCTGGTCCATGCCATGAAGCGCGCGAACCCGGATGTCTTTGTCGGCATCAACGGCGGCATAACGACGCTGGACGAGGCGGCCCGACATCTGGCGGTGATGGATGGCGTGATGGTCGGCAGGGCGGCCTACCACAACGCCACGCTGCTGACCGGCGTGGATTCAGCATTCTACGGCAAGACCCCGGAGGAACCCGACTGGGATCTCTTGTGCGACACCATGATGGCCTATGGCGAAAGCGTGATGGCCGGCGGCGGACGGCTGCATCATGTGACCAAGCATATGGTCGGCCTGTTCCAGGGCTATGCCGGCGCCCGCCGCTTTCGCCAGATCCTCTCCAATGACAGCACCAGGCCCGATGCTTCGCCGGAACTGATCGCCCGCGCCTTTGCAGCCGTCGATATTGCGGCAGGGCCGAAGCTGCAGGTCGCTGCCGAATAGGGTTTGCGCGGTGTGTCGGTGCCGGTCTTCACGCCCGCAAGGGAGCGGCGTCCCGCGCCCATGGCTCGTGCTATGCAGTGGACTGGCGGCCAGATTGGCATGTTCCCGACCGCTGTATCTGCACAAGTGAGGGAGCAATTGGCACATGAGCACGATCGGGGAACGGTTTCAAATGGCGCTCGCCAGCCGCGGTGCGTCCAAGCAGATGGCATTCGCGGCGCGCATCGGCGTCGATGCCAGCCAGATCAGTCGCTGGCGCCGGGGGCGCGGCTGGACGGTGGGCAATGCGGTCCGGGTCTGTCTGATGCTGGATATTTCGGCCGACTGGTTGCTTCTGGGCCGCGGTCGTATGGATTTGCATGTCGATCCAATGCCCGCCAGGTCCGAAGACAAACTGTCCGAGGCGGCGACGCGATTGCCGCCGCCCATCATCGACGTTCTGACCAGCGTTGCAGAGACCGTTCAGGCCCAGCTGGATCGCTGCCGGCACTAGGCCGCCATGGCATGAATGCCGGCAGCGATCGGCCTACTGGGAGACGAACCACAGCGCTCCCTCGTCCGGCAGGATGGAGTTCAGGATCATCGGCATGGTCTCCTGCCGTCCGTTGCGCTGATAGCACAGCACATAGCGGTTCTCTTCATGCACCGCGTTCTGGATGTCGGGGGCCTCGGCCCAGAGCTGAACCAGTGTGCCGTCCTTCGAATATTGCCCCTTGGCGGCCGTGGCGAAGGTTGTGCTGCGTGCCCAGTTGCTGACGATGACATTGGTGACCGGCGTGAGATCGACCATCGGCCCGTCGTCGGAACTGTCGTCGGGCGTGGCCCCGGTCTGCGCCGCGAGCGCGTGGCGCAGACTGTTGCTGCCCGGCGATTTGGGGAACAGGATCTGCCCGACCTTCATGGCGTCCAGCTTGACCGAATAGGTTTCCCGGTCGGAGACGGTGATGAACAGCACGCGTTCATACTCCTGGTTGACCTCGATTTCCATCGACATCGGCAAGGCGAACATCATCTTCCCCGTCGAGGCATCCTGGATGGCAAACAGGATGGCGTAGCTGTAGGTTGTCTTGTTGCCGGTCTTCTTTTCCCAGAAGATCCAGGCATCGCCCGATTGCGTCTCCAGATCGGTGAAGGCGTCGGTGATCGCCCCGGTCATCTGTTCGACCGTTGCCGTGCCGAGGGCAACGCCCACCGCCTGCTTGAGCACCTCGACAATGCGGCTGATCATGCCCGAGACCAGCGCATTGGTCTGGCTGAGCGTCGACTGGTAGACGTTGAAAATGCCGATCTGATAGCGCTTGTCCGTGATGGGAAGGGCGGCGTTGTAATTGGCGATCAGAGTGCGCGCCTTGCCCTGGTCGAAGCGGCCAGACACCGTGTCGATGGCGTCGTTGAACAGCGCCGTCAAGGCGACCGCCTGGCTCAGATAGTCGATGTCGTCAATGGCCACGATCTCCTGGAAATTCTCGGGCAGGTTGGCGGTCATGTTGACGAACAGGAACGGCGGTCGACGCCCCCGGCACCTGGCGATGTGGCGTGCACTGACACGGTAGTCCATGGGTTTCGCTGGCGATGCGGTCATGTCGGTTCTCCCTGTGTGTTTGCTCCGTTGAGGTTGCGCCTCGATAAAAGTGTACCGCGCCTGGACTGCAACCATGGGGTGCTTTCGCATGCGTTACGCGCAAATCCCGTGCAGGCTGCGCAAGCGGCATGCCCATGCCGATGCTCATGCCAGTGCCTATGTCCATGCCGCCCGGCCGGGTACCGCAGACCGGGAGCATCTTATTTTCGCCCCGTGCGTGGCCGAGTGAATGAGCGGACGCGATTGGTCGGTGAAAACCGCTTTGGCGTCTTGAAGCGAAGGGCGCCGGGCGGTAGGTCTGGGGCGGGCTGCAGGACGGACTGACGAATGACGGAAAACGGCGTGATCGACCCTTACGAAATGCTCGGCATCGAGCGCGACGCCAATGAACAGGCGATCAAATCGGCCTATCGCAAGGCGGCCAAGACGGCCCATCCCGATTCGGGTGGCGATGCCGAACAGTTTGCGCGCCTGCAGACGGCCTTCGACCTGCTCAAGGATCCGGTGCGCCGCCGCGTCTATGACGACACCGGTTACGATCCGCAGCTGGCCGATCCCAAGGACCTCAAGGGCCTGATGATGATCGAGACGCTGGTCAACGACTTCATTCTCGACGAGCGCGAACCCGGCAGCTTCGATCCGGTGGCTGCCATGCGCCGCAAGCTGTCGGACGACATCCTGAAAAGCCGCTTCCACATTCTGGAACTGGAACGCCACCGGGCCCGGGTGCGCAAGCACATGGACCGCCTGGGCCGCAAGCCGGAAACCGATGTGCTGGGCTCGATGCTGCGCGCCCGCTCGCAATCCATTTCCGATGCCATCAAGCAGGCCGAGACCCAGATCGAGGTGATCGAGCAGGCCTATACCATGCTGCAGGGCTATTCCTACGAACTGGATGCCGCCGACGAGGCCAAGGCGGCGGAGTAGGGCGGTTGGCCGGACCGAGCCGGGCGCCGGGCTTTCGCCTCAGGCCTCGCTTGCCGATTTCGGCTTGACCTTGCCTTCCATGCGCGCGCGCACCAGCTCGACACTGCCGCGCACATAAATGGCGGCCGGCTTGCCGCCGGCACCGGCCACGGCAAAGGTGATGATCGACACGCCTTCCTCGAAGGTGGTGATGTAAAGCACTTGATCCGGATTGATGTAAACATCCTGGTTGTGGGTGTTCTTGAAACCGATCAGTGCCATGCATGTCTCCCGTTTGACCTTGCCGCCCGCGCTTTCGATTCGCCTCAGGCAGCCCTTGCAGCTTGTTCTTTTGCCGCGATAAGGTGAATGGAAAATTACGCCTCTCCCACTATTTTGCACACGAGATCGCCGCAAGCGCCGATCACACTGTCTGGCGCCCGACAAAGCCTCTTCGCCAAGGCGCCGGTCCGGTCTAGGATGCGGCCGACAACCGATCGGCGCGGGAGAGACGAGATCATGACGCAAGCAACCGACCTGGAACGCAAGGTGGCCGCCGACGAGGCAAGGCTGGTCTTCGACGGCTTCGACGAGGCCGCCGCCTTCGAGATCGGCTGCCGACTGGTCGATGCCGCCCGCAGGGCCAAGGCCCCCGTGGTGATCGACATCCGCACGCCCGACCGCACCCTCTTTCACGCAGCCCTGGCCGGTGCCGCCCCCGCCAACGATCTGTGGGCGCGGCGCAAATCCAATGTGGTCTTCCATTTCCACCGCTCCTCCTATGCCGTCGGCCTGGAAAACGCCCGCAAGGACCGCAGCCTCGGCCCCGGGATCGGCCTCGACCCGATCGACTATGCCGATCACGGCGGCAGTTTCCCGGTGCGGGTGAGGGGCGTGGGCGTCGTTGCCGCCATCACCGTTTCGGGTCTGGCCAGCGCCGAGGACCACGCCATGATCGTCGCCGTGCTGGAAAGCATGCTCGGCTGACACGCCAGGCGGGGGAAGATCGAGACTGCTGTCGCGCCGCGCTGCCAGACACATCTGTTTGCTCCTCCTGTTTGCCACTTCTGTTTGCCAGTCCTGTTTGTCAGTCCTGTTTGCCAGTCCCGTTTGCGAGTGCGGTTGACCGGCGACGGCGAACGGCCGGCCGGGCGAAAACCCTCCGGTGGATGGTCTGCTGTTCTGGCCTCTCGCTTGAGAGGCGGACGGGGCGCCGGAAGCTGCCTCGATAGAACATTATAAATGGCACCTTTCGGCGCCCCGTTCGGCGGTTTTTGTCCCGGGCATCTTCGGTGCGGGCTGACACCGGCTCCACCCGATGCCTCGTCCGGCGACTTTTCGCGATTGTCGGTCGCCCGCCGGATTTTAAAGGACGACGGTGTTGCACCCGCCGCCGTGGCCCTCACGCCCTGGACCCTCGCAGACCGGGACATGCGTCTTCCCCCGATCCCGAGCGCCGGCCCCGCCTCGCTGACACGCCTGTCAGTGTATCCGATGGCGGAACGGAGCCATTATCGCACGGGTTTTACGGGTGTGGAAAAATTAGGGGTGGCTGCGTTGAAATCATTGGTAAATCGGGCAGAAACGTCCAACGGGTTGGGGGTAAAAACCCGTGGGTTTTTAGGGGGGGGGCACCATGATCGCTGACGCCCTGGACCCTCGCAGACCGGGGCATGCGTCTTCCCCCAATCCCGAGCGCTGGCCCCATCGCGCTGGCAAGCCTGCCAGTGTATCCGAGGGCGGGGCGGAGAGGGCGTCGCACGGGTTTTGGGGTGGGGATGAGAATGGGGAGTGGGTTTTGGTTTGTTGGGGGGAGTTCGCGCAGGTGAATTCTGAGTGAGGTCGTGAAACTATGGCGTCAACGAGGCGCCAATAGCCCAAGTTTTCGACTCTGGCGTCAATCGGTCTCGTGTCCGCCAACTGATTGTTAATAAGCCCTGAGGTGAGCGCTGAGCCAACGGCATGAGTCAGCGCGAACGGGCAGCTCTTAAACGCTCTGTCAACTTAGCAAGGTGGGGATTGTCCGGTTCAACGTGTCGAATGAACTCTAGACGACCTGCAAGATGTTCTAGGTAGAAAGGATTGAAGATTTTACGTCGCGAGACATGTGTCTCAAGCCCAGCGGACCAAACAAAAAAAATATCTCGGGCCAGGTCCCTTCTGAACTCCCGCGTGACGCGCGGTTTCCCAGAGGTAATATCTAAACCCGTCACTATTTTTTTATCATGTTCGCCAAGAAGTATATATTTTCGCTCGTTAATGGAGAATCCGAAATTTTCTATCGATCTGGTGAAGAAATGGGCAACATTTGGAGTTATATTGTTTCCAGATACAGCGATGTCATCTGCGTATCTCGTGTATCTTAGTCCGTGTTTCTTGGCGTATTTGAACATACATTCATCAAATGGACGCATTATGATATTGCTAATTGATGGACTAGTTATTGCGCCCTGTGCAAGGCAATCATGCAACGTGCAAAGTTTAGCGAACAACAAGCTCAAATTTCTTGGGTACCCAAGATCTGAAAATATCGAGAAGACCCGACCAATCTTAATGCTCGGGAAAAAGTCTTTAATGTCTATTTTTAAGAGAGATTTCCTTCGGCAGTGCACGTTTGCGTTATATAATATGTCTCTATTTTTTCGGAAACCAACTGCAGTGTTGTGAATTGATACTTGGTCCAGAACTTCTGACTTAATCCAATTTTGCACGGTGCGTAGCGAAGGGTAAGGTGTTGATATTTCTCTTAACCCACCACTGCGCTTCTTAATCCGAAATGTTCGGTAGAAGGAATGTGGAGCGTGCGCCATCGAAAAAATTGAATGTTCTTCGATACCTACGAGTTGGCTTAGATGTGTGGATTCGAATACCGGTGGAACGCCCGCTTGAATGCATTTCCGCACAAAACTAAGATATGCTCCCGAAATATCTTCGGAAACACCGCAGTCGGAAAAGTAATATTTCCATTCTTGTTCATTATTCATGGAGTTCAAGAGCGCCCATTGCTACTGAAATTATTCGTTGTTTACAACGCAGCAGTGAGTGAACGAAAATCTTGTTCAAGATTTTTCGGGCACTTACTAGGACGTAAGTCCAGCAACGCACCGAATTTCGCGAGACGCGAAATGAGGTGCGTTGAGCTGGCTTATGTCTGCCTTACACACAGAAGCGATTTCACTTCCTAACGCTAGCAATGGGCGTTCTTGACTCGCTAGCCTAATGATCCTTGGAAGTGTGTAAAGCGAAAAAATCAGCATCAAGCTGTGAAATTCGAGGTAGGTATGGGGCGAAGGCCTTCAATGGTTGACGGTGGAAGCGATCGGGAACTTCGTTGATATCGCTATCCTGAGTGGCGCGGAACTTTGATTGATTTTCCAACGCCCATTTTCGTCCTAGTCTGGTAATGGCTACATTAGCTCCTTCGACTGATACGAAGCCATCAGCCTCCAGAGACTTTACCGTAGCAATTAAATCGCGAATCGATATTCCAAGTTTTGTCGTTATCGATCCTGAAAATATCGGAGAATTATTCGTCATCAGAACGCGAAGTATGGTTGTCTCAGCCGTCGAGAGCTCGATCATTACTGATTTCTCACAAGAATGGTGTCTCGTTTTGCGCCTTGGCGTGTCTGGGGCCACCAAAGCACGGGAAAATTTGAGTTCGGTGCATTGCTTCTGTGCAGCGAAAACATGGCTTCTGCTTTGCCGTAGCCAAAACTTGGCAGTTCTACATCGTCGACTTTGGGCATGAGTTCCGCCTCCAAAGCTGTCATAGTTTTCGTCATCAGCGCCAACTCTTCGTCAACAAAATAACCAGAAATGCCAGCTTTGAAGGCCTCTACGACATGAATTTTAATGTCGGCCTTCTGAATATTGGTGATGGCGTTCTCCATCGCTCCGACTAATATACATTCACACCGAATCTCATGTCCAAGCTCTTCGGCTCTTTTTTTAACGACGCCATAGCGCTGAATTATTGTTTTACCTGTTCCGGAAAAGTCATCTATTATGAATGCAGCATCATATTCAGCGATTTTCGATACGAACTTAGGCATGTAGGAATATAAGTCAATGTTCTTGTGGTCGCGCAAAAATGGCTTCAATTTGTATAGAAGATGCTGAGAACTGTCAGAGTCTGGATCAAATGCAGTTGCGACAATTGCAACCTTGTTCTGATCGGTTAAATCATCGGTTATTATTCCGACGATCGATTGTACTGCAAACCCAAATTGTTTGTCGGATAATATTCGCAAGTTGTCGATTATGTGTTCGACAAGATTGAGTTTTTCTTTAGTGTCGCAAGCTGAAATCAGGCTCCTAATACCGACATCGTAGTCAGACAAAATTTCGTTCACAAAATATTTTTTGAAAACAAAGGCTTCTAACGCCTTTCCTTCAAGTGCCATGTCTGCTTACCCTCTTACAATACCACCCGATTTTTCTGTGCTGGATCCAAAAGTCAATACTTCGATGTCATAGGAAGAGAGGAATCGGTCAATATGGGATAAGTTTGCTAACCGATGAGTTCGGTTAGAAGCGATGTCTTTCTGCGTCACTGCAATGAGACCTGTTTTCAAGCGTAGTGGATTTATTCGGCCACACCTCACCGCATCCAGATAGACACACCATACAATCTCCGCCAGTACAAAGCCGGTCGCGCCGCGCAGCGCCAGCGATCCGTTATGATGCGCCAGCCGCCGCAGAGTGCGCCGAGCGAAGAGGCTGCATCGTCAAGGCGCGGCTGACAGACGCACGCTTTACCCCCTCACCAAGTTCGCCATGCCAATCGGCTTTGCCTCTTGGGGCGAACTATCCTCTCCCACAAGGGGAGAGGAGGGGATGGTGACGTGGATGGCGCTCACCTCTCCCCTTGTGGGAGAGGAAGCGATTTCTGCGTCTTGGCGCAGCCAAGTGCTAGAAATCGCAGGTGAGGGGGATGTGAGGCGGGCGTGACCTGCCCCCTGACCGACAAAATCCAAGACCTGGCTGCGCCAAGACCTTGATTTTGTAACCTCTCCCACGAGGGGAGAGGCGGTATCGCGTGGGGCTCACCGTCCCGGCCGGCCGGTCTTGCCTTTGCTGCGCTTCTGCCGTCTGGCGTCGCCCTCGTCCTCATAGGAGCCCGTGCCCACCTTGCCGCGCACCAGCGGGCGCGGGTCGTCGGGCTGCCCCTCGCCAACCCTGCCCGCAGCGGGGAGGGCGCTGGTTGTGCCTGCCGGCTTGTCGGGGACCTTGCCGGTGACCGGCTTTTCGGTGCGGCCGACGGTCATTTCGTCGAGATCGTTTTTTCGAAACAGGCTTTTGCCGGCGGGTTTGGCCATGTCGGTGCCCGGTCCCATATCGTCGAGTGAGGGCTTGGCGAAATAGGAGGACGAGGCCTGCGGCTTGCCGGTCTTGGAGCGGCCGGACAGGGAGATGCGGGGTTGGTCGACAGACCCCTCGCCAACCTTCCCCACAGGGGGGAGGGCGTTCGTTGGGCTTGCGGCGGCCTTGCGGCTTCCTCCACCGCTCTCCACTGCCTTGGCCTCCTGCCTGGCCATGGGGTCGTCCATGGCGGCCAGTTCGGCGGCCTTGAGGCGCTTGATCTCGTCGCGCAGGCGCGCGGCCTTTTCGAAGTCGAGATCGGCTGCGGCGTCGCGCATGTCCTTTTCCAGCGCGTTGAGATGGGTCTGCAGATTGTTGCCGACCAGATGGCCGCCATCGGCAAAGCCCTTGGCCCCGCTGGCCCCGGAAATGTCGGCGCGGACATGGTCGCGCTCGTAGACCGAATCGAGAATGTCGGAAATGCGGGCCTTGACCGATTCCGGCGTGATGCCGTGTTCGGTGTTGAAGGCCATCTGCTTTTCGCGCCGGCGTGCGGTCTCGTCCATGGCGCGCTGCATGGAGCCGGTGATCTTGTCGGCATAGAGGATGACCTTGCCGTCGACATTACGCGCCGCACGGCCGATGGTCTGCACCAGCGAGGTTTCCGAGCGCAGAAACCCTTCCTTGTCGGCATCGAGAATGGCAACGAAACCGCATTCGGGAATGTCGAGACCCTCGCGCAGCAAGTTGATGCCGACCAGCACGTCGAAGGCGCCGAGCCTGAGATCGCGGATGATCTCGATGCGCTCCAGCGTGTCGATGTCGGAATGCATGTAGCGGACGCGCACGCCCTGTTCATGCAGATATTCGGTCAAGTCTTCGGCCATGCGCTTGGTCAGCACGGTGCACAGCGTGCGGTAGCCCTTGGCCGCGGTGTCGCGGATTTCGCCCAGCACGTCGTCGACCTGGGTCTTGGCGGCGCGCACCTCGACCGGCGGGTCGATGAGGCCGGTCGGGCGGATCACCTGTTCGGCAAAGACGCCGCCGGATTCTTCCAGCTCCCAGCTGCCGGGCGTGGCCGAGACGGCAACCGTCTGCGGGCGCATGGCGTCCCATTCCTCGAAGCGCAAGGGTCGGTTGTCCATGCAGGACGGCAGGCGGAAGCCGTATTCGGCAAGCGTTGCCTTACGCCTGAAGTCGCCGCGATACATGCCGCCGATCTGGGAGACGGAGACATGGCTCTCGTCGATGAAGAGCAGGGCGTTGTCGGGGATGTATTCGAACAAGGTCGGCGGCGGCTCGCCGGGGGCGCGGCCGGTCAAGTAACGCGAATAGTTTTCGATGCCGGCGCAGGCACCGGTTGCCTCCATCATCTCGATATCGTAGCGGGTGCGCTGTTCCAGCCGCTGGGCTTCGAGCAGCCGTCCGCCCTTTTCCAGCTCGGCCAGACGGATCTTAAGCTCTTCCTTGATCGCCTTGATGGCGCCGTTCAGCGTCGGCCGCGGCGTGACATAGTGGGAATTGGCGTAGATTTTCACCGACTTCATGTCGCCGGTCTTCTTGCCGGTCAGCGGATCGAATTCGGTGATGCTCTCGATCTCGTCGCCGAACATGGAGATGCGCCAGGCGGCATCTTCCAGGTGGGCCGGGAAGATCTCGATGGTGTCGCCGCGCACGCGAAACGAGCCGCGCACGAAATTGATGTCCTGGCGTTTGTATTGCTGGGCCACCAGATCGGCCATCAGCTGGCGCTGGTCGAGCCGGTCGCCGACCGACATCTGGAAGGTCATGGCGGTATAGGTCTCCACCGAGCCGATACCGTAGATGCAGGAGACCGAGGCAACGATGATGCAGTCGTCGCGCTCGAGGATGGCGCGGGTGGCGGCGTGGCGCATGCGGTCGATCTGTTCGTTGATCGAGCTCTCCTTCTCGATGAAGGTATCCGAGCGCGGCACATAGGCTTCCGGCTGGTAGTAGTCGTAATAGGAGACGAAATATTCCACCGCATTGTCGGGGAAGAAGTTCTTGAACTCGGAATAGAGCTGGGCCGCCAGGGTTTTATTGGGCGCGAGGATGACGGCGGGGCGCTGGGTCGCCTCGATCACCTTGGCCATGGTGAAGGTCTTGCCCGAGCCGGTGACGCCGAGCAGGACCTGGGTGCGGTCGTCATTGGAGATACCCTCGACCAGATCCTTGATCGCGGTCGGCTGGTCGCCGGCCGGTTCGTAGTCGGAGGCCATGCGGATCTTGATGCCGCCCTCGGACTTGTCGGGCCGGGCCGGGCGGTGCGGGGTCCAGATCTTGCCGTCCTTAAACAGCGGATTGCCGCTTTCGATCAGCGAGGACAGGGCCTCGACCGTAGCGGTGACGGCCCCGGGGGCCAGCGTCTGCGCCTCCTCCAGGCTTACATCCATGCCCGCGACCGGATTGAGGCCGGCGGCCGCCCGCGTCTTCGGATCGGAGGATGCGCCCATGGAGGTGCCGCGCGCGGAGCGGCTGGCGGTGGTGTTCTTGTTGAGGCTGACGGTTTCGGAATGCTTGCGCGCGGCATTCTCGACCTTCTTGCGGTGCTTGCCGGCCTTGGAGGCCACCTCGCGCTGCGTTTCCACCGTGGACGACTCGGCTTCGGCCTCGAGCTGCTTCACCCAGTCGGAGACGCTGCCGCCTGCGGGCGCGCCTTCGAATGCGGATTGCGGGGCTTCCTCGAAGCCGTGCGCTGCGCTTGCGGACGCATCGCCCTGCTGTTTCGGATCGGATTTTTTCGCTGATCTTGCCATGGGAGGAATATGGAGAAGCCCCTCCGGAAAGGAAAGGGGGCGGGCCGCGAAAATCGGAACAAAGGTGCAACGGGCAGCGACCATGCTGACAGGTTCTGGTTGCGCAAGGCGGCCTCAGGCCACCGCCTTCTTCGCCTCTGCGGTATCGACAGCGCTCTTGCGCGCGGCAAGCCAGGCGCGCAGGGCATCGGCCGACATGGGGCGGGCGAAATGATAGCCCTGGGCGATCTTGCAGCCCAGCATCAGCAGCATGTCGGCATCGGTCTGGTTTTCCACGCCTTCGACGACGATTTCGATGGAGAGCGCATGGCCGAGGCCGACCAGCGCCAGGATCAGTTCCTGGTTGGCACGCGATCCGGTCACGCCCTGGACGAAGCTGCGGTCGATCTTCAAGCGGTCGACCTGCAGGCTGATCAGATAGGCGAGCGACGAATGCCCCATGCCGAAATCGTCCACGGCCAGCTTGAACCCGGCATTCTCCATGCGCTTGAGCTGTTCGCCGGCGCCCTCGGCATCGAGAATGGCTTCCTCGGTGATTTCGATTTCCAGCAGCGAATGGGTGATGCCATGGGCTTCTGTCACGGTTTGCAGCACATCGGCCACCGAATAATGGGCGAATTCGCGCGGCGATATGTTGAGGCCGACGGTGGCCTCGGGCAGGCCGAGTTCCGGCAGTTCGGTGAGCAGGCGGCACACGGCATGGGCGATATAGATCGTCAGCTGGTCGGCGATATGCAGAGACTGGGCCGCCTGGATGACTTCCGGTGGAGACACGGACCCCAGTTGCGGATGAAACCAGCGCAGCAGCGCCTCGAAACCCAGAACCTCCCTGGTGTCGAGCGCCATTTGCGGCTGGAACCAGACTTCGAGCGCATTGGCCTCGATGGCGCGGGCGAGATCCTGTTCGATCACGCGCTGGCGCTCCACATGGGTCTTCATTGCCGGATCGAAGGCGCGCACGCAGCGGCGGCCGGATTCCTTGGCGGCATAAAGGGCAAGATCGGCACAGGCCAGGAGATCGTCTGCATTTTGGGCGTGATGCGGATAACCGCCAAGCCCGATGCTGAGGTGAACCACCATCGCCGCGCCGCCGACCGAGATCGGGCGCTCGCTGAGTTCGATGATGCGGTTGGCATAGGCGCGCGCATCGACCGTGGCCATGGGACCCTTGACCAGGACTGCAAACTCGTCTCCGCCGATCCGGGCAATCATGCCGTGATCCTGGACCGCGCAGGTCAACCTGTCGGCAATTTCCTTCAGCACCCGGTCGCCGGCGCTGTGGCCGAGGGTGTCGTTGATCTGCTTGAAATGATCGAGGTCGATCAACAGCAGGGCGACTTCGGATTTGTCCCGGGCTGCGGCAGCAAGATCGGTCGCGACGCGGTCGTTGAAGCTGGCCCGGTTGGCCAGACCCGTCACGGGATCGTAATTGGCGATCTGTTCCAGGCGTGCATTGGCCTGGGTGATATCCTCATTGGCCTGCGCCAGGGAGTCTGCGAGTGCCGTGGCACGCAGTCTGACAACTTCGCTCTCGAAAAAGGTTTGCTGCGCGCCAAGGCTGCTGCGCACCAGAATGACCACGAGCGCGAACACATTGGAGGCAAGAATATAGGCGGTAGCGCTGCCGTTGCCCAGCAGCGAGATGAAGATGGCCGACTGGATGGGCAAGGCGAAGACCATCGACATGGGGAAGCAGACGATGCCCCGCACCACGGAGCCGCTGGATATGCCGAGCATCACCAGCAGGATCGCAACATCGCTGGTGCTGCCATCGAAGTTGGGAATGATGAAGGGCAGACATGTCCATGCCAGGCCAGATGCCAGCGAACCGGCGATCAATGTCCGCAACACGAGATGCGGGCTCGTGTGAACGAGCGAGGTTCTTGCAAATATGGCAACCGAGACGCCACGCAAAATCAGTGTGGCCAGCACCACGCCGAGCCAGATCGTGACTGCCTTGGATGGACCATGGGTTATGATGGCAACCGCCGCCGCGGACACGGCGATCATTGCATTGGCAAGGGTCGTCGCGAGATGGCTGGAAAACAGGATACGTACCTGTGCCCGCTGAATCTCGGGAAGAAAATGTTGGCGATCACTTTCTTCTATCGATGCCACCAGGCACTGTTCTCCCGAAATTCGATTGCATTGAAGCGCGCGCCAGTGCACGCGGCTCATCCCGCTGGACCGTTGCATATATTCAATAATAATATTTTAATGGTCGGCAGCGACGGGGCTCGATCCCGGTGGGAACCGCAACTTTCGCTTGTCATGCGCGCCGGGCGCGCACGCGATCTCGGGCGAGCCGCTACATCTTCTCCTTGATGCCTACTGCGACCAGATACCAGTTGACCGGATAGCTGGTGATGAAACCGCAGATCATGGCGATCTGCATGGCAAACCAGAATTCGAAGCTGTTGACGGAGGCTTCCGCTCCGAAGGCGGCTGGAAAGATCCACAGCTGTAGGGCGGCCATGGCGCCATACATGCCGACCTGCCACGACAGCAAGGACAGCGTGTCGGCTTTCAACGCCGCGATGATTCCCTCCGCCGGAGTGAGATTGCGCATGGGGACGATAGCCAGATATTGAAAGATCACGCCGAGGCCGAAGGCAAAGATGAAATCGAGAATCCAGACCGCGAACATCTTTTCCGAAAACAGCGTCTGCCAGCCAAGAGCGATGTCAACGCCCGGAGCCGCAAAGGCCAGCCATTCGGCGATGACGTCACCGATCATGCAGCCGCTACCGCAGTGAAGCGCGCCTTTGCCGACCATGATGTAAAAGGGCGTCTCGCCCATGTCCCGCATGTCTTCACCGCCGGCACCGGTTTTTGCCATCATGTGCTGATGGGAATGGCGTCCGTAGCGCCAATAGAGCAGAAGCAGGGGGATCGTGCCGAAGAGAGCGGTGACAGGCCAGACCACGTTCATGATCGCCATATGCTGAGGATGTTTGAGGACATCGAAGAGGATGATCAATGCCGTGATGACGCCAAGGGAGATCGCCGCAACGGCCAAAAGATGGAACCAGTCTGGAAACATTGTTTCCTCCTCTGCGCGTGAGCGCCCGGGCGAAAGCCGGTCGCAGGGTGGAAGTGGAACATTCAATAGGGAAACAGTGTTGCAGCGTTGAAGTTCCGGTCCCGCCTGTGCGGACGCGCGCACGCGCAAGAGGAGGGGTCGAGCCACCCCTGTTAACGACATGGAGCGGACTGCCATGATCTGTGCGTAATCAGGCCGTCAAAAATCCGTAAAGCTCGGCAATACTGGTGTTCATCCAAAGAGTGTCAATGATGTTGGCCGAAAGGCCATGAAGGGGACGGAAGATGACCTTAACCCCATCGAGCATGACGGCCATTCGTTTCGGTTATGGTCTTGGATCGGCGAGCGCCGCCGACGATGCAGAAACACTGATCGCAGAACTCGAGCCCGCGCGCCGGCAAGTTCCGCTATTCCCCCTTGGCGGAGCACAGCAGCGGCTTGCGGATATCCGAAACTATCTGCAAGAACAGAAACGCCTGAACCAGATGAAGGCGGCGGGTGAGTCCGACGCGGAGCCCAAAAAAGCGCTTCGCAGCCAGGCGCAGGCGCTGTTTCGCAAAGATGCCATGGCACGTATCGCACAGGCCGTGACATCCCCCTATGCCTTTCACGAGCGGCTGGCCTCGTTCTGGATCAACCACTTCACGGTCGGTGCCGGAAAAACGCCGGTGATGCTGCTGATGGTGCCGCATTTCGAGGCGGTGGCCATCCGACCGTATCTGTCCGGCTCGTTCCGCGAACTCGTTGCTGCGGCATCGCTTCACCCGGCCATGCTGACATTTCTCGATCAGGCCAAATCCGTCGGGCCGAATTCGCCGGTCGGGAAGCGCCGGGGCAGTGAAGGCCCAAACGAAAACTTCGCCCGCGAGTTGATGGAACTGCACACGCTGGGCGTCGATGCCGGATACAGCCAGGAGGATGTGCAGCAGCTAGCGCTGCTGTTGACCGGCCTGGCTATCGCCCCGATGACGGGCGAGACACGTTTCGAACAGCGCCGGGCCGAGCCGGGGCAATTTACCGTTTTGGGTAAGGTCTATCAGCGAAGCGATGTGCCTTTCGCCGATGCGCGCCTGGTTTTCGATGACCTGTCTCGCGATCCCCGCACCATAAAGCATATCTCGACGCAACTGGCCTCGAACTTCATCAGCGAGCCACCGCCTGCTGCTGTGGTCGAGGCCATGGCCAGACGATGGGAAGACACCGATGGTGATCTGACGGACATTTATCGCGCCATGCTCGGCGAACCGATGTCCTGGGAGGCGGCGGGTTCCAAGATCAAGATGCCGCTCGATTATGTGGTGTCCAGCCTGAAAGCGCTCGATGCGGATGAAGCCGTCTTGCTGAAGGCGTCAACGGTGGGGCCAGTACCTCGACAGGACGTGATGGCCGATGACGATACGGCGATGGACGGCATGATGCAGCCAAAGGCACAAGGGGAGCCCAGGCCAAAAGGCGGCGCGAATCGGCAGCCGCTGGCCGGTCACGCGCTGCGCGCACTCACCGATCTTGGGCAACCGCTCTGGCGTGCCTCCAATGCGGCAGGCTTTGACGACGAATCGCAGAGCTGGCTGAGCCCCAGCCAGATTTCCGAGCGCATCGCCTGGGCAAGGCGGGCCATCGGTTATCTGGGCGCAGGTCGCGATCCGCGTGAATTTGTCGAGACGACCCTCGCCGATTTTGCCCGCGACGATACCATCCGTGTCGTTGGACAGGCTCCCAATCGTCAGGCCGGTTTGCTGGCGGCGCTGGCATCGCCCGAATTCAATCGCCGCTAAGGAGGAATTGATCATGCAAAATTCCCTCGTCTTGAGACGTCGTGATCTGTTGGGGGCGGCCTGCTGTCTGGCCGCCTCGCCTCTGGTGACGCCGGTGAGCTTCGCCGCCATGCCCGGAGAGAACCGCTTCGTCACCATTCTGTTGCGCGGTGCCATGGACGGACTGGATCTCGTGCAGCCGCATGGCGACCGCCTGTTTGCGGCGCTGCGGCCAAAATTGGCCCTGGGCGGCGATGCCGGCCTGATCGACCTCGACGGTTTCTTCGGGCTTCATCCGGAGGCAGCAGCACTGGAGCCTCTCTATCGCTCCGGCGAATTGGGATTTGTGCATGCCGTCTCGACCTCCTATCGCGATGTGCGCAGCCATTTCGACGGTCAGGACTTTCTCGAAAGCGGCGGTGCCCGGGGAACGACCGGGGAGGGCGGCTGGCTGAACCGCGTTTTGTCGCTGACCGATGCACGGCTGTCTGCCGTGGATGTGAGCCCGACGCGGGAGATCATTCTGTCGGGCGCCAATCCCGCCGAGGTCTGGTCGCCGCGGTCGGACATGTCGCTGGCGGAGGATGAATTGCAGATGCTGGCGCGTCTTTACCGCAATGACCCCGACTTCTCAGAGGCCCTGACGGAAGCGGTGGGTCTCGACCGCTATACCGATCTGTTGCGGGGAGACGACATGCCGGGGCAGGGAAGTGCCGCGACGGCCAGAATGGCCGCGTCCCTGCTCAAGCAGACATATCGCATCGCCAGTTTCTCGCTCAATGGCTGGGATACGCATGTGAACCAGAAGGGGCAGTTCAAGTCTGCCGTCAACGGTCTGGCATCGGCCGTGATGACCTTGAAAGAGGATCTTGGACCGGCAGTCTGGGACAAGACGGCGGTGATTGCCGTGACCGAATTCGGCCGCAGCGCGCGTGAAAACAGCAATGGTGGCACCGATCATGGCACGGGCGGCTGTGCGGTGATCGCCGGTGGCGCCATTCGTGGCGGAAAGGTCTTTGGCCGATGGCCGGGGCTGGACGATGCAAACCTGCTCGATCAGCGCGATCTGATGCCGACCGGCGATGTGCGTTCCGTTGCAGCGGCCCTGCTCGCCAGCCAGTATGGCATTTCACGTTCTGCATTGGAAAAGACCGTTTTCCCGGGCATGCAGTATGACGGCAAGGCGGCCTTCCTGTAGCGGCAGGCCTTGTGTCTTACTCGGCGGGCACCGGCGTCGGTTTGCCGTTCTCGTCGATGGCGACCATGACGAAGGTCGCTTCCGTCACCTTCTCCATCTTGTCCTTCAGATAGCGCTGCGCCCAGACCTCGACGGCCAGCGTGATCGAGGTGCGGCCCACCTTGGCGACTTCCGTATAAACGCAGAGTGTATCGCCGATCTTGACCGGCATGGCGAAGGCCATTTCCTGGACGCCGGCGGTGACCACGCGACCGCGGGCACGCTCAGCCGCGCGGATGCCGCAGGCCAGATCCATCTGCGCCATGACCCAGCCGCCGAAGATATCGCCCGCCGCATTGGCATCGCCCGGCATGGCAAGCGTGCGCAGGGTCAGTTCGCCGCCGGGTGCCTGCTCAGTCATGATGATATCCATCCTTCATTGCGTCGTCGCTCATCCGCCATGCTCCATGATTGTCGAGACAAGGCCAGAGCCATTGTCGGCAAGTCACAGGAAAAATGCATCGCGCGAAGACGGGCGCCAGCACACGATAAGCGCGATTAATGCTTTGCTCATGAATTTGAGGCTAATTTTAGCAATCGGAATTTACCAAATTCGAACTGTGCCGGATCACAGTCAATGACATTAATGGGGTGGGGATTTCATGAAGAACTTTGGATTGTCGACGCGATTATATGCGCTGGTGGGAATTACGCTGGCTGTTCTGGTCGTCGGAATGGCCTTCAATCTGTACATGTCTTACAACGCGCTGGTGGGCGAACGTCGCGCCACGCTGGCATCGATCGATGACGGTGCCATCGGCATTTTGAACAAATATCACGACATGGAAGTGCAGGGCGTTCTGACCCGGGAGGAAGCCCAGTCCCAGGCAATGGATGTCATTTCCGCCATTCGCTATGCGCCGGACGGCTATCTCTGGATCAATGACATGACGCCGCGCATGATCATGCATCCGATCAAGCCGGCGCTGGTCGGCCAGGATCTGACGGCCATGGCCGATCCGAACGGCAAGCATCTGTTCGTGGAATTCGTCAATACCGTCAAGAAGAGCAAGGAAGGCTTCGTCAATTACTATTGGCCGAAGCCTGGCTTCGAGGCGCCTGTGGAGAAATTTTCCCACGTGATCGGCTTTGAGCCCTGGGGCTGGATTGTCGGCACGGGCCTTTATTCCGATGACCTGCAGGCGCAGTTCCTGCGCACGGTGTCCTACAGCATCGCCCTGATCGGTGCGAGCCTGGTGATCATCGCCGGTTGTGCCTTTGCCATCGTGGCAAGCGTGACGCGTCCGATCCAGCGCCTGAAATCCGCCATGGCCGATATTGCCGAAGAGCGGGTCGATGCCGATATCATCGATGCCGACCGCAAGGACGAGATCGGCGGCATGGCCAAGGCGCTGCTTGTCCTGCGCGATTCCGTGCGCGAACGCATCCAGCTCAGAAGCCGCCAATCCCAGCAGCAGCAGGCACTGGATGCCGAGCGGCAGGGCAATGAACGGGTGCTGCGCACCTCCGCCGAGCGGCAGGAGCATGCCATTCGCGAACTGGGCGATGCGCTGGAACGGTTGGCAAGCGGCGATCTGACCGCGCAGATCGGCGATCTCGGTGCGGACTATGAAAAGCTGCGCTGCGACTTCAACGCCGCGGTCTCCTCGCTGCAGACCATCATGACCGGGATCAACAATTCCAGCCATGTGGTGAGCGAAAGCGCCACCGGCATCAGCGAAGCGACCGGCAACCTGTCCCGCCGCACCGAACAGCAGGCCGCAGCCCTCGAACAGACAGCCGCGGCCCTGGACGAGATCACGGCCACGGTGAAGACCTCGTCCGACCGCGCCAACGAAGCCCGCGACATGGTCAACGAGACCAAGGACAGCGCAAACCGCTCGGGCGAGATCGTGCGCAATGCGGTCGAAGCGATGAGCCGGATCGAAAGCTCGTCGGACAAGATTACCCAGATCATCGGCGTGATCGACGAGATTGCCTTCCAGACCAATCTCCTGGCGCTGAATGCCGGGGTGGAAGCGGCCCGGGCCGGTGAAGCCGGACGCGGCTTTGCCGTGGTCGCGCAGGAAGTGCGCGAACTGGCGCAACGGTCCGCCAATGCCGCCAAGGAGATCAAGACGCTGATCAGCGCCTCGGCCAACGAGGTGGAAACGGGCGTGAAGCTGGTGCGCTCCACCGGCGATGCGCTGGTGGACATCGAGACACTGGTCAACAAGGTCAATGACCATGTCCACACGATTGCGACGGCTGCGCGCGAACAGTCGACCGGCCTGCAGGAGATCAACAGCTCGGTCAACCACATGGACCAGATGACCCAGCAGAACGCGGCGATGGTGGAAGAAACCACGGCGGCCGGCCAGACGCTCGCCCATGAGGCAGCCCAGCTGCGCGAATTGCTGTCACGCTTCAATCTGGCCGCAGCCAGCATGGGCAAGCGGGCGGCCTAGGCCTCCTTCATGATCTGCAAGAGGAGACGGCGCCGGAGGAGAAATCGTCCGGCGCCGTTTGCGTTGGCCCTGTCAGCGCTTTCAAAACGATGAATTGCATTTACCTTAATTTGCAAGGAAAGCTTTACGGCTGCGGCCTAGAATGCCCCGATATTGCCGGTTCGCCGGCCTTGGCAGAATGGTTGTTTGTATGGCGTATTCTTCTCTGCTTGGACGCGTAACCGTGCTGGCGCTGTCGCTTTCGGCGCTGTCGGCCTGTTCGCCGGATCGCTATGTGCCGACCGCAAGCGTTGGCTCGCCGGGCAATCCCGACCGGCAGCTGGTCGGGCGCGTCAACAGCCGCGGCGATCAGCTGCTGGGGCGTGTGGGCGAGGTGTCCTACAATCCCGAAGCGCCGCAAAACAGCGGTAGCGAGGGCATCGATTATCTCAATACGCCCAATCTCGCAGCCGCCGACCATACGACTGCGCAGCCCGAGCAGAGCGCGGAACAGCCGCTTTATGCGCAGGCGGGCGACGAGGATGCGCTGCCGCCGATCGATGGAGGCTATGAAGCGGCAAGCGCACAGCAGACGCCGGCAAAGCTTCCCCCCATCGATGGCGGTTATGAACAGGCCGATGCATCCGCCGACGGCACGCAACCGCTGACCATTCCAGCCGATGGCGTCAATATCGATGCCGGGCTGGGGGGCGCAGCCGGCGGAGAGGCGCAGGTGCAGACGCAGCCATGGCAGCAACCGGGCGGCATCTCGATCGCCGAAGGGCTGACGGCCCAGCCGGTGGTGGACGGGATCGGCACCGAAAATCCGGTGGTGCTTCTGCCCAACGCCTATGACACGCCGGACACCGATGCCGTCACCGGAACCGTTGTGCGAAGGCCGTCTGCCACGCCTGCCAAAAAATAGGCCGGCACAAGGGCCGGCCAAAACCCGAAACGCGGCGGACAGGGGAACCGCGCTCCAGCAGGGATATCGCGTCGCATCCCGACTTCTGGGCTGCGAGGGGACGCTTGGACATGCGGCAGGTCTGGCGGCGGACGGGGCGGCAAACGCAGTGGATGCGTACCGCATTGCCCCATGTCATGCTTGTCCGGCGCCCAGATTGGCCTAAACACGTCACGGTTTGATGACGGACGCCGGAGACCGGCGTCATCCGGGGAGGGCAACCAGCCATGCCGCCACTGAGCGATCTTCTGATCTTTGCCGTCCTGCTGGCCGCAGCCGGCGGTCTGGCCGGCCTGTTGGCCGGGATTTTCGGCATTGGCGGCGGGGCCGTGCTGGTGCCGGTCTTCTACCAGATCTTCGGGCTGGCCGGCGTGCCGGAGGCGGTGGCCATGCATCTGTCGGTCGGCACCTCGCTTGCGGTGATCGTGCCCACATCGGTGCGCTCCTTCATGGCCCATAGACGCCATAGCGCCGTCGATGAAAAACTGCTGAAAGGCTGGGTGCTGGCCGTGCCGCTCGGCGCCATCCTGGCGGCGATGATTGCCGCCGAAGCCTCCAGCGCCATGCTGCGCGGCATCTTTGCCGCCATCACCCTGCTGCTTGCCATCCGCATGGTGGCCAATCGCGCCAGCTGGCATCTGGGCACCGACCTGCCGGGGGAGCCGGCGACCTTTCTGGTCGGCAGCGGGATCGGTCTTCTGTCGGGCCTGATGGGCATTGGCGGCGGGGTGTTGAACAACACCTTCATGACGCTCTACGGCCGCCCGATCCACCAGGCGGTCGCCACCTCCTCGGCCGTCGGCGTGCTGATCGCGGTGCCGGGCCTGCTGGGCTATATCTGGGCCGGCTGGGGCGAGCCCGGCCTGCCGCCGCTTTCGACCGGCTTCGTCAACTGGATCGCCGTCCTGCTGATCATCCCCATCACCCTGATGATGGCCCCGATCGGCGCAAGACTCGCCCATGCCATGAGCAAACGCCAGCTGGAGATCGGTTTCGGGATCTTTCTGCTCGTGGTTTCGGCAAGGTTCTTTGTCAGCCTGAGGTGAGCGCCCAAAAGGGTGGCGTTCGCGGGAAGCTGTGTCCGATGGTGGCAATGGGGGGCTGGCGGACGCCGATTTTGCCCCGCCAGCAAGGGCGTGTTTGGGGGATAGCCGTTGAGGATAAGGGGTGGTGCCCCCTCATGTCTCTTATGCTGTATAGAAGGCAGGGTAATGCTCATGCTGAGCTAGCGCGCCAAAGCTCTTGCGCCCCACCGGTGTATACCCCTAGGAGGAGGTGGCTGCGCAAACCTTCTTAAATACCCTATCGCAAAAATTTCTGGTTTCCGACATTGCATCAATCAAAATACACAAGTGGGGTTGGTGCTTACCCCGTCTTGGCAGGCACCAACCGTAAGGCTTGCTCTAGCCGCTCCCCAATATTCGAGGCCTTGCCCCTACCAGAAAGCTCCATCTCATGCTTGCTGAATACCGCCGCTATGTCGTCCTTGGCAGGCTTAACGAATGGCACGGCTTCCTCGTTCGACATTCTGCCGAATGGAAACAGTCGATCTATCTGAAATTCCAGCTTTGCTAAATCAACAGCTGCCTGCCCCGGATGAAAGTGCGAGCGTGGCTTCTTCTCAAGGTGGCGGCTCTCGAATACCTGTAGTGCACTCACGAGTTCGCGAACCGTCTGATAGCTGATATCGTCAATAGCCTCCGCTACTGACATCAACGTCTCTACAGGCCGCACAGGAAGCTTAATAGAGTTTAGCGTACCCCCTCCCCATGCTATAAATCCATCCTCAACGAACTGCATCAACTCAGCAAGCGCATGCGGTATGCGGATCCGCGCCGCCCGTTCTTGACGCTTCGATAATTCCAGCTGCTTTCGACGCTCTTCGGCTAGCTGCTTCCGCTGGACAACCAATTGAGCATAGACAGCCGCACCCGCCAGAAGTGCGATACCGCCTGAGACTAAGGTCTGCCAGTCATACACATAGCCCCAAAAACCATCGTACTTCGGTTGGCTGGCCCACATCCCAACCGTCGTCAGTCCTTCGAGGTAGATTTCCCATTCTTCCAAATCGGCCTCCTGCTTGCCGCCCGACGGACCTCCTGTCGCACGCGTTATCACATCTCCGCAAGGCATCGCCGCAGTCTGGAAGTGCGTCAATCAGGCCATCAAAAGGCCCCCTTGCAATCAGCATCCACGGGAGCCTGCACGCTCACAATAATGGAAATGGACTAACTTTTAATATTGAAATGAAAACTAGTCCACTGTATGCTGACGAAAAGTCATTGATAGATAGGCATAAAATGACAAAAACTGACGAATCTGACATCAAGGGCGAGTTTATAGTCCACTTGGCCAGACTTGGGATGACCGGAAAGTCCGGGGATGTACAGGCTTATGTCCGGCGCATCGCGAAAAAGCTTGGCAAGGCTGATACTGCGCTCACCGATAGCCTAACTGACTTACTTTCAAGTCAACCTTCCGCGCCAAATGCAATGCGAGATGCGGGAACTGGTTTCGTTCCAGTTGATTCCGATTCGCGCCTGGCCTTGCTGCGGCAGGAGTTTCCCGTATCCCTGGAAGTTGACCCTATTCTCGATGCAGGCATAGCCGAGCAGCTTGAGCAGATAGTAGCAGAGCGCCAAAATCTTTCGTCGCTGGAGAAAGCTGGGCTGCCCCCAACCAGAACAGTCTTGTTTTCCGGCCCTCCTGGCGTTGGCAAAACAATGTCTGCACGGTGGATAGCCAAGCGGTTGAGACGACCCTTGCTTACTTTGGACTTGGCAACCGTCATGAGTAGTTTTCTAGGAAAAACTGGAGCAAACATTCGGCTGGTTCTGGAATACGCCAAAAGCATAGACTGCATACTTTTGCTAGACGAATTTGACGCAATAGCAAAAAAACGTGACGATGACGGAGATGTCGGCGAGTTAAAGCGCTTAGTAACTGTACTTCTACAGGAAATTGATGAATGGCCGTCTCGAAGTCTTCTCGTTGCCGCCACAAACCATGCTGAATTGCTTGATCCAGCGATTTGGAGGCGTTTTGACGACGTAGTCGTATTTCCGCTCCCGGATAACAAGACAAGAGCTCATGTTATCAACGTCGCATTTGACCGGGATGCCGACGCTATACAACCACTGCTGAATACGCTTTCTGACCTGTGGGAGGGGAAATCAAGCAGCGACATCACCCGCCTAGCCAGATGGATTAGACGAAGAACTGTTATCGGGAAGGTTCCTATTGAGGAGGCCTTGCTGGAGACAATCGGACGCGACCTGAAATTGGCACCAGCGTCTGATCGTAAGAAGCTGTTACCGCTTCTCGCAGGTCTAGATATCGCTGATCGACGCATCAGCGCAGCCACAGGAATATCAAGAGACACTTTGAGAAAGTACCGCACAGGGAATGCGCGAAAAATCTCTAGTGATATGGAGGATGATGATTGATGGCCAGCACTCCGAGATACCTAATTGGCGGCGGCGAGAAGCTTAGCGTCGAGGTGGCACGTCCGCCTCGCGGCTTTGGAGACAAAGCGCATCCCTACACATTTTCCGAGGCGGTCGAGCGGCTATCATCACAACTAGAAAATGTAAAAAATGAGCTGAGAAGCTTGCCAAGCTTGGCTTGCCCGAACGGTGAGACCGTTGTGGCTATAACGCTTCATCCTACATATCTTGCTAAAAGCTACTATCCGGCAAACTTGATAACCGAGCTTAAGCTCAAGCACCTAGGCAGTCGGGCGGTACACATCACACCAGACAAAGTCACATCAGAGAAAGTAGCCGATGACGATAGGCCACAACCCGCTCCTCTGCTGTATCTTGCGGGTCGTCGCGAACGACTGTTGAAATTTGCTGAGGCGCTGCCTGATTGGCGTCCAGTAGAGCAGGCCGTTCGAAGCGAATTTAGAGAAATTGAAAAGGTATCGCTCCCAGACGCCACTCGTGCCAAGCGCCTACCTGATGCCCCGTCTGACAAGGCTATACCACTTGAGATTGTTCTGCATGCCGATGCGGACGAAGGCGGCTACATACTGGAGGGGTTTGCAAGCTTCGCTAAGTCCATTGGCCTCAATGTCGATTTGTCGCGTGGACGACAGAACGGGGGGCTGTGCTTTCTGCCCATTTACGCGCCAAAGCAGTTGGTACCTAGGCTTCTCCAGTTTTCTTTTCTTCGTGCGCTACGGAGCATGCCGAGAATTGTGCCACTGGACCCCATAGTTCGTAGTCTGGTTCCAGGTTTTACCGTTGACCTCCCGACTGATCCTGCCACGGCGCAAGAGATTAAAGTTGCAATTTTTGATGGCGGTTTACCGAGCAACCACGGTCTTGACGCATGGGTTAGTCGCAAGAAGGCACCCGGCGTGGGCAACCCAATTCCGTCAGCCCAAGCACACGGCCTTATGGTCACCTCTGCATTCCTATTTGGATCACTGGACCCAAGCCGCACGCAGGCCGTACCGCCCGCAAACGTGGATCATTGGCGCGTATTAGGCGACGATACGACAAACGATGACTTTGAACTTTATTCTGTGCTCGAACGCATAGAGACCGTCTTAGACAGCAGGCCGTACGATTTCGTGAACATCAGCCTTGGTCCGGACTGTGCGATTGAAGATGATGATGTCAACGCATGGACATCGACACTCGACACTCTGCTTGCCGACGGCGAAACCGTCGCTACCGTGGCGTGTGGGAACAACGGGGAAAGCGACAAGGATTTAGGCCTTCACCGTATTCAGCCGCCATCTGATGGTGTGAACATGATTGCCGTAGGCGCTGCAAATAACTCGGGCGCTAGCTGGCAGCGGGCTCCTTATAGTGCTTGCGGTCCCGGTCGTAGCCCCGGCTATGTCAAACCCGACATAGTCAGCTTCGGTGGAACACCTACCTCTCCTTTCTTGGTATTGGGGGGCGCCTCAGAAGGAACTGGTACACAAGGCACCAGCTTCGCTGCCCCCTTAGCAATGCGAAGCGGCGTTGCAATCCGAGCGCAGTTTAATGACCCGCTGTGGGCACCCACGGTTAAAGGATTGCTCATCCACCACGCCAATGCGGGAAGCAACGATCGTACAGAAGTGGGCTGGGGAAGGGTATCGCATGAGATTTCTGATCTAGTGACCTGTGCTGACGGTGAGGCACACATTGTATATCAGCGACAGATGCCGACTAGTGGCGCTGTGCGACTATTCTTGCCGGTACCAGCTGGACTAAGCGGTAACGTCGACATCAAAGCAACCTTCTGCTTCTTTTGCGAGGTCGATCCAGAGGATTCAATCAACTATACGCGTGGCGGTCTCGAAATCCAGTTTCGTCCGGACACGCATAAGTTGGGGAAACCATACTTGAAAGATGGTAAGCTTATCACGCCAAAGCTCCCTCCTACGGATAGGTTCTTTCAAGCCGATGACTTCTATACATCAGAATTCATGCGCAGAGATGATGCGCAGAAATGGGAAACAACCATCACCAGAACCAAAACAAAAAGGGCAACTTCACTTAACGAACCGGCATTTGATGTCAGCCATATCACGAGGTTACACGGGCACAACGGTGGCCGGCGTCCACATATAAAGTTTGCACTGATACTGACTTTAAAAAACAAAGCAGTCGATTTGTACGATCAGGTAGTGACAGCTTCACGCAACCGCCTGCAGCCCATGGTTCCACGTACAGATGTTCGTGTTATAACGCGTAGCTAACATGAACACAAAAAGGAGACGTCGCCCCCCCCCCGGCCATCCCCTCAAGCCACAGCTTCTAAGGCTTTTGAGCGATGGTGGGCGCGCCCTCCAGCACCGCCATAGTTACTTTCAGACCCGTATCGAATTTCACAGACAAGTGTGTTTGCCTCCCGCTGAACACATCTAGCTGTTGCGCGCTCTGGCACCAAGTGCAACGCAAAGACACAAAAAGGAGCCATCGTGTCTCCCTCGTCACGTGTCGCAGTCAAACATGTCAAGGCTTTAGGCGGGTCGTGGCCGCTCGCTCATGGTTCACCGATCCAACGACATCGGTGCAGGCGTTTGGGTGCGCTGGACCGACGGCAGCCATGGGCAAGCGGCTGCACGAAAGGACCGAGGGGCCTGCTCGTCACAATTATGGTTTCTGGGACTGCGAATGGCAACGCGTACGCATTGAAGGCGTACAGATTGACGTGAAGCATCCACTCCCATAGTCTTGAAGTCGTATGAATGGAGGCCTCCATGCCAAGAGCAGCAGTCGAAGACAACGAGCGCATGAGCCTGCGTATCGCAGCGACAGCGAAGGCCAAGCTGCTGCGGGCGGCCGCATTGCGCGATACCGATCTCACCAGTTTCGTCACACAATCCGCGCTTCGAGAAGCAGAGGCGGTGATTGCCGAAGCCGAGGTCGTCAAGGTTTCGGAACGGGACTATCTGCGCATTCTCAATCTTCTGGAAAACCCTCCCAAGCCGAATGACAAGCTGCGTGCTGCCGTCGCAGCGCTGCCGGATACTCTATGAGCCTGCCGCAATGGCATGAGGAGCCGATCAAAAAATCGCATGATCGGTCTTCCTTCGATTGCGGCGATGCGCAGATGAACGCGTTTCTGCAACGCTTTGCACGGCAGAGCCATGAACAGAATGCAGCCAAGACCTTTTGTGCTGTCGATAATACGATAGCAGACCGCATCCTCGGTTTTTACACCATGGCACCTGCGTCTGTGGCGCATGAGGCCGTACCCGCATCGATGACGAGGGGACTGGCACGCCATGACGTGCCGGGCTTCAGGCTTGCCCGTCTGGCGACGGACCGTGCCCTGGCGGGGCAGGGATTGGGAGGACAACTCCTAGCCGCAGCAGCCTTGCGTTGCCTGCGGCTTGCCGGTGAAGGCGGCGGTCTTCTCCTCATGATCGATGCCAAGAGCGAACGTGCTGCCTGCTGGTATGCTTCTTTCGGAGCGGAGCCGCTACAAGACAGACCACTGACCCTCGTTCTGCCGCTCGCCACCTTTGCCCCCGATTTACGCGCCAGGGGCCTGCTGTAAGGGGAGGCGCGATATGCACTCCTCAACGCTTGCTCGCAGCCATCGCGTGCTTCCCGATCCTGTGACACGCAAAGACACAAACGGGGGGCATGGTGTCTGCCCAGCCACCCCTGAAAGCCCGGTTTCCGAGGCTTTTCTGCGATGGCGCGCCCTCGTTTCCCGGCCTCATTCCCCTAATCCAGCTCGCTTGGCGCATGGTCGGTCAAGAGGTCGGTCCGTTTCGATGCCTGCCGCTCTTCGTCGATCTGCTCTGCAATCGCCGGATCGGCGCTGACATCGGCTTTGGTCTGTTGCGGCTTTGTCGCGGGCGTCTTTTTGGATGGTTCGGGCGTTTTGGCGGCTTTGTCTTGCGTCCCCAAGAAGGACGAACCGCCCGGCATGGAGCTGATATTCACCCGATAGATGGGCTCGGGCAGGGAGAAGCCGGCGGCTTCGATCGCATTCTTCGTCACGCGCAGAGCTTCCGAGCGGGCCTTGATGAAATCGGTCTCGTTCTGATCGATCCAGGCGCAAAAGCGAAGGAGGATATTGGAATCGCCCACCGTCTCGATCCAGCCGTCTGCGGGCGGTCTGGTCAAGGTGAAGTCGAGTGTTTGCAGGCTGTCTATGCCGATTTTCAAGGCGACATCGAGCGCGCTTTCGGCATCGACCCCGAGGGCAAAATCGAAACGCCGTTCGGGATTGCGGGTGTAATTGATGATCGTTGCCTTGAACACGACGGCATTGGGTATGCGCACGTGATTGCCGGACGCGTCGAGCAGGATGGTGGCACGCGAGGTGAGGCGGGTGACAAAGCCCTCCTGGCCCTCGATGCTGACATAATCCTTGGGACGAAACGGCTGGCGCAGGCTGAGCAGGATACTGGCGAGATAATTCTCGACCGTATCGCGAACGGCAAAGCCGACGGCCAGACCGACGATGCCGGCGGCCCCCAGAACCGTGCCGATCACCGTTGCCGCCCCGACAATGTCGAGGGCCAGCAGCGCGCCGATGAGAATGAACAGGATCCACACGAATTGCTTGAGCAGATCGGCAATGAAGATATTGGGCGCCATGCGCGACCAGGGCCAGCTGCGCGAGGTGATGAACCAGCCGAAGACAATGAAGGCGCCCCAGAGAATGAGCGCCACGCCGACCAGCGGCAGATAGCGAATGCCGTCCTGAAAACGGGTGAGCACCCGTTCGAAGACCGGCGTCAGGCGCTCGTCGATGGAGGTCTCTTCCTGCAGGGTATTGGAGACCGCAACCACGCCCTCCACGCGTTTGGCCAGGGCCTCGGCCTCGTCGATCAATTGCGCATTGGCCACGGTGCCGAGCAATCTGACAACGCCGGATGCCACCTTGACGTCGACCGTGCTCAAGCCGTCGATTTCCCGGTAGATGGCGCTCAGGCGCTTTGAAATCGCGACATCTTTGTCGGGGCTCGACTGTGCCGAGATCGCCGGCGCATCGGCATTGGTCTGGGCAAAGGACGGCTGTGTTTGCAGGAGGATAAATGCTGCCAGACAGGTGACGGCGATCAGGCGTGTCTTCGAGGTTCTGTTGCGCATCGTTTCCCCAGCCGTTGTGGACGCCTACCTTCTGCTATTCAGGATGGAAGGTCCAGATGCCGGTCTGTTGTCGGGTTGCGCGGCTTGAGGGACACCGGCAATGCACGCGGTGCAAGATGCCCCCTTACACCACCACCCCGGTGCGATTGTTCGACATTGTCTGCTTGCGCTCGGCGCGTTCCTGCTGGGGCGAGCGGTTGTAGAGTTCGCGGTAGCATTTGGAAAAATGCGAGGCGGAGACGAAACCGCAGGCAACCGCGACCTCGACGACCGGCATGGAGGATTGCACCAGCAGATGGCGGGCGCGGTCGAGGCGGATTTCGAGATAATAGCGGGCAGGGGAGCGGCCCATTTCCTGGCGGAACAGCCGTTCGATCTGGCGACGCGACAGGCCGGCACCGTCGGCGATTTCGAGCAGCGACAGAGGTTCGGCCAGATTGTTTTCCATGAGTTCGATGATCTGCAGAACCTTGGAATTCTGCACGCCGAGGCGTGCCCTGAGCGGCAGGCGCTGGCGATCATGCGGGCTTCGCACGCGGTCGGTCAGATGCTGTTCGCAGACGCGGTTGACCAGACCCTCGCCAAAATCCTCGCCAATCAGGTTCAGCATCATGTCGAGCGAGGCCGTGCCGCCGGCGCAGGTATAGATATTGCCGTCCACCTCGTAGAGATCGGCATAGACATCGGCCTGGGGGAAATGTTCGGCAAAGCCCGGCAGGTTTTCCCAGTGGATGGCGCAGCGCTTGCCGTTGAGCAGGCCTGCCTGCGCCAGCACATGGGCGCCGGTACAGAGCGAACCGATGGCCGCACCGCGGTTATAGACCTCGCGCAGCCAGGCATTGACCGACTTGTTGCGGAATTCCTCCACATAGATGCCCGAACAGACGATCACCATACTCGGCCTGTTTTCGCCCGACAAAAAGCGTCTCTCATCGGCAAGCGATGTGTCTGCATCCATGGCTATACCGCTGGAAGAGAACACTTTTTCGCCGTCGACAGAGGCCAGCCGCCATTCATAGGCCTGGTAGCCCAGCATGCGATTGGCAATGCGCAAGGTCTCGATGGCACCCGCAAAGGGTAGCAGCGTGAAATGCGGTACCATAAAGAAAACAAGCGAACGTTTTTTGGTCGGCGATTTGTTCATGCTGAAAGCCCGTGCCCGCGAATATGCCAATTCCTTGCGTGGAAGCCTGCCACGGAGATGGCTCAAAAGCGACAGGGCAATAGCAAAAAACGTCTTATGCGTGCATGGATGATTAAATTCGCGACATTTTAATGGCGCGCCTAAGCAAGCGGCATTCACTGCCGCCCAAAAAGCGCCGGCGGCCTCAGCGAGCGGCTGTTTTGGCCCGGTCGGCTGCCGGCCAGCCGATATCCTTGCGCACGGAAAACGGCAGGCTGGCCAGTGCGTTTTCAGCGCGGCGGCGCGCCTGCCAGTCCCGATAGGTATAAAGCAGGGTAAGGGTGCGGGCAAGCAGACGGCCGACTGGCGGGTGCAACGGGGCGGCTGCCACTGAACGCGGTGCGGTGATATAGGCCATGATGGTATCCTTTCGTCCTTGGCCAGGCGCGATCGAGCGCCGGATGTCGTTATGACATCGCAAGATAAATCACTCAAACGAATGTTGTTTGTGGTATCCATCACAATTGGTGATGAATGTTGCGGACCGTCCGGTGCGAACGCTCAGGCCTTGGGCGGCCAATCGACATCGCGCAGGATATGCGGCGGCAATTTCGACAATTCGCGCTGGGTCTTGCGCCGGTCGTCAGACCGTTTTGCCGCTTCCGCGATCTCGCGGTGGCCGAACAGCCCGAAAAGTCGGGCAATGATGCCGATCAACATGGCGCATTCTCCTTCGTTTCGTTGCCATGACAGGAGAATGCGCCCCATTTGACATTCAATCAAACGCAATGATATCATCTTCATGTTCAATTAAATTGAAGGTCATTGCCATGACGGTTTCATTCAGACAGCCTCTTCCGCTTCTCGACAATGACGTGCTGCGCACCTTTGTCGCCATTGCCGAGACCGGTAGTTTTTCCATGGCAGCCGAGACCGTGTTTCGCACGCCCTCTGCCGTGTCGATGCAGATCAAGAAGCTGGAAGAGCAGTTGGGGGCAGCGCTGTTCCTGCGCGATGCCCGCTCGGTGCGGCTGACGGCGGGCGGCGAGACGCTGCTCACCTATGCGCGCCGCATTCTGGCCTTGTCCAATGAGGCGGTGTCGCGCTTTCGCATGCCCGACCTGCAAGGTGTCGTGCGTCTCGGCGCGACCGACTATATCGGCGAGCGGTTCATGCCCGGCATCTTGCGGCGCTTTGCCGAAACCTATCCCTCGATCATGGTGGATCTGACGGTCGATTCATCCAATGCGCTGCGCAAGCGGCTGCAGGAACAGCGGCTGGACCTGACGCTGGTCAATTGCACGCCAGGGGGGGCGGAGCCAGAAGGCGAAGCGATCTTCCGTGAACAGCTGGTCTGGGCCGGCGCCAAATGCGGGACCGCCTATCTGCGCGAACCCTTGCCGGTGTCGATCTGGGAAGATGGCTGCTGCTGGCGCGCCGAGGCGCTGACCCAGCTGGAAAAGATCAAGCGCCCCTATCGCATAGCCTATCTGTCGGCCCATACCATGGCGCAGCGCGCCGCTGTCGTGGCCGATCTCGCCGTGGCCCCGCTACCCAACAGCTATCTGACCGACGAGATGGTCGCGCTTGGCTCGCGCCACAGCCTGCCGGAGCTTGGAACCTTCGAGGTGCGGCTGCTCTTGAGCGACAATAAGAGCGAGATCATCCAGGCCGTCGCCGACAGCGTGCGCTATGCCTTCGGAGAGATGCATCCGAACATGGCGGCGGCGTAGCCGGAGAACGGCCTGCAGCGCTCCTTCGTGGTCTACTCGTCCGATTTCACCTGGACATGGGACATCAGCGCGAAGATCAGCGTGCCCCCGACCATATTGCCAAGCAGCGTCGGCAGGGCGAAATCGACGACCACCTGATAGAGGCTTGCCTGTCCCTCGGCATAGAGGAACATGGCCTCGATCGCGCCGACGATGATATGGGTGAAATCGCCGATGCCGATCACATAGGTGACGAGGAAGATCACCAGCAGATGGGCATTGGTGATGCGGTGAAGCATCCACACCATGGTGGCGATCAGCCAGCCGGCGAGAATGCCCTTGGCAAACATCTGCAGCGGATCGTTTTCCATCATGTGCAGGCCGATCTTGGTGAAGGCCTCCATCACATCGGTGTCGAAAACGGGCATGGTGGTGATGAAGGCGACGGCGATGGCACCGCCGATGAAATTGCCGGCAAGGGCCGTGCCCCAGATGCGCAGGAGCTTGAACAGATTGCGCCCGGTCGGTTCCGACATGAAGGGCAGGACCGGCGTCAGCGTGTTTTCGGTAAACAGCTGCTGGCTTGCCAGCACCACCAGCACAAAGCCGACCGTGTAGCCCATGGCATCGAACAGGAAGGAAAATTCGGTATCGGGCAGATGCGCCATCAAGATGCCGCGCGCCATCAGCGATGTGCTCATGGTCATGCCGCCGGCAATTGCCGACCACAACAGCGCCAGCACATCGCGATTGATCTCCTTCTCGCCGTCGCGGCGAATGAGCTCGTGAATGGCAGCGGAGGTGGAGGGAAGTTCGTCCTCGATCTCGTCAACGGTATTGGCGTCTTCTTTGGTGTGTTTCGGCATCGGTCGGGCGTTCCTGGCGAGAGCCGCCAGCATGTCTGCGGCGGGGCCTGCAGAACACAGGCCAAGGCCTCAACGCGTCACGCGCCGTTTTGTTGCACAGATCGCACCCGCTGAAAGCGCGGATCACTCCCGATTGCGCCGCCGCCTGCGTCCGCCGCCGTCGCCGTCAGCCTCTGCCAGCACCTTGCGCTCGGGCAAGGTGACGACGTTCGAAAGCTGCGGAAAGGCATCGACCTTGTTGGGCAAAGCCATGGCGTCGATGAAGAGCTGCTGGAAATGCGGCTCAAGCGCCGTTTCGATCTTCTCGATACGCTTGACCGTTTCCTCGATCTCACGGCGGCTGGCACGGTTCAAAAGACACATCAGCGCGCCGTCGCCGGCCGCATTGCCGACGGCCTTGACTTCGCTCAGGTCGCAATCGGGGATCAGCCCCAGCACCATGGCGTATTTCGGATCGATGAAGGAGCCGAAGGCACCGGCAAAGCGGATCGTGTCGACATGGTCGATGCCGAGTTTTTCCATCAAGAGCTTGATGCCGGCATAGAGCGCAGCCTTGGCCAGCTGAATGGCCCGCACATCGTTTTGCGTGACGATGATCTTCTGCGCGCCGTCATGCAGAAGATAGGAAAAGGTGCGGCCATTGGCAAAGACCCGTGGCGAACGCTCGGCCATCGCGCCATCGACGACACCATCGGTGGAGATGATGCCGGACAGATACATTTCAGCCACCACCTCGATGATCGCCGAACCGCAAATGCCGGTAATGCCGACCTTGTCGGCGCCTTCGGCAAAGCCCGGCTCATCCGACCACTGGTCGACGCCGATCACCTTGAAGCGGGGTTCGAGCGTGGCCGGATCGATGCGCACGCGCTCGATCGCACCGGGGGCGGCACGCTGGCCGCAGGAGATTTCGGCCCCCTCGAAGGCAGGGCCTGTGGGCGAGGACGCAGCCACCACGCGGTTCCGGTTGCCGAGCACGATCTCGGCATTGGTGCCGACATCGACCATCAGCATCATCTTGTCCTGGCGGTGCGGACCTTCCGACAACGTTGCACCGGCAGCATCTGCGCCGACATGGCCTGCAATGCAGGGCAGGAGATAGACGCGGGCCCCGTGATTGATGGCCAGATCGATTTCGCGCGACCAGGTATGCACCTCGCCGGAGACCGCCAGAGCAAAGGGAGCCTGACCGAGTTCGGTCGGGTCGATGCCGAGAAACAGGTGATGCATGATCGGGTTGGCGACAAAGGTGGCGTCGAGAATGTCGTTGGCATCGATGCCTGCCTCGGCGCAGACCTTGGCGGTGAGCTCGTTGATCGCCTGACGAACGGCTTTCGTCATGGCTTCGCGACCGTCCGGATTCATCATCACATAGGAGACGCGGCTCATCAGATCCTCGCCGAAACGGATCTGGGGATTGGGCGCGCCGGACGAGGCAATGACGCGTCCCGACAGCAGCGAGACCAGATGCATGGCGATGGTGGTCGAGCCGATATCGCAGGCAATGCCATAGGCCTCGTTATGGAGGCCGGGCCAAAGCGCGATGAGGTTGGGACGCGATCCTTCGAGATCCCGGTGGATGGCGGCCGTCACTCCCCAATTGCCCTTGCGGAGAATGCCCTGGACCTGCGGCAGCAGATGCTGGGCGACCAGAATATTCTCCCAGCCCCAGTCCTTTTCCAGCATCAGGTTCAACCGGTCGAGATCGCCCAGCGGCTTGTGCATGTCGGGCTCATCCACCTCGACATAACAGAGCTGGACCGCCGGATCGCGTGTGAACAGACGGGTGGAGGCGGATTTGCGGATCACCTGGGCATTGACGACGGTATCCTGCGGCACGTCGATGACGAGATCGCCGAGGATCTGCGCCGAACAGGACAGGCGGCGCCCGTCGGGTATGGTGCGCACTTCCGCATATCGCTTCTCCTTCGCGCCGACCGGGGAGATATGGTCATTGGAAGAGACGATCTTGTGCTTGGCAAACGAGCCTTGCTGCACCTCGATCTGGCAGCGCCCGCAGGTGGCACGACCGCCGCACACGCTTTCCACATAAACGCCAAGCTCACGGGCGGCATCGAGCACAGTGGTGCCGACCGGAAACCGGCCGCGTTTGCCGGATGGCATGAAGAGGACGAGGGGATCGGTTTGCGACGCATCATTCATGGCGTGTTTTCCAGCGTCGAACGAACGCAAAAGAGCAGGAATCATGCCCGAAGGGGCGGCTTCTGACAGGAGAGAATGCCCAAGCATGTCCCTTGGCAATTGTCTATTCCCGACATGGTGCCATTTAGTTGCGCAATCGCTTGTTTGAACGATGTCGACGGCTTCGTCACATCATCATTTGTGCCGTCGTGCGGGCGAAATAGATGAAGGAAATCAGGAAACCGAGAGCGACCAGCGGCGCCAGAAGTTCAAGCCAGCGCGCCAGGCCACGGGATGCCTTGAAGCGGCTGCTGCGCAGGTCAATGAGGATCGAGACGAAGAATGCGGCGGCGATATAGAGTGTGCACAGGCCAATCACGATCGCAATCGTCTCATTGAGGGCGGCGTGCTCGGGATGCGCGGCCGACAGCTCGAACAGGGCAAAGGCAGCACCGGCGCCGATCGCTATATGAAGGACGATGGTGAAATAGTCCGAGATTCGGCGCGCATAGATGAATGCTTCATTCGGCTTGTCGGACATGTCGCTCACCCTCCATGGAAAATTGCCGGTGCTTATGTTGCACCGGCAATGCCAATCGGTCGAGAGCAGATATCGATAGAGGCTTATTCGCTTGCTAAACCGCCGCCGACACGCGCTGCACGTCCGCCCCGTCTTCCACCGCCCGTGGAGGCCGATGCAGGCGAGGGGGCCGCCGCCGCGCCGCCTTCTGCGGGTTTGTAGTCGCGATAGGTCTTGATCCAGTTGTAGCAGTTCTCGTCGGTGCCGTTCAAAACATTTGCCGCACGCACGGCTTCCATTTCCTGCGGGCGGCAGGGGTTCATGATGGCGCTGGTCATGCCGGCACCGATGACCATGGGGATAAAGCCGGCATTGATGCCGTGGCGGTGGGGCAGGCCGAAGGAGATGTTGGAGAGGCCGCAGGTGGTGTTGACCTTCAACTCCTCGCGCAGGCGGCGCAGCAAGGCAAAGACCTGCATGCCGGCAGAGCCGACGGCACCGATCGGCATCACCAGCGGATCGACCACGATGTCACAGGGCTTGATGCCGTAATCGGCAGCGCGCTCGACGATTTTCTTGGCAACGGCGAAGCGCACGTCCGGGTCCTGGGAGATACCGGTCTCGTCATTGGAGATGGCCACCACCGGAACGTCGTATTTCTTGCACAGCGGCAGGATCGCCTCGAGTTTTTCTTCCTCGCCCGTGACCGAATTGATCAGCGGCCGACCCTTGGCGATCTTGAGCGCTGCTTCAATCGCGGCAGAGACCGACGAGTCGATCGACAGCGGCACATCCACCAGCCCCTGAACGATCTCCATGGTTTTCACCAGCAATGGCGGTTCGGTCTCGTTGGGATTGACGGCGGTCACGCCGGCATTGACGTCCAGCATGGTGGCACCGGCTGCGACCTGGGCCAGCGCATCCTGGATCACCGTATCGAAATTGCCCTCGATCATTTCGGCGGCGAGCTTCTTGCGGCCGGTTGGATTGATACGCTCACCGATGACGCAGAAGGGCTGGTCGAAACCGATGATGATTTCCTTGGTGGCGGAGGCGACTATGGTACGGGTCATGCATACTCTCCAAAGGCAGGCTTGTGATCCTTGCTGCCGGATAAGGGGTTCGTGGCCGGGCCTGTTTGCCGGTTCACTGCGATTGTTGCGCTGCCTTGCCCGCAAGCGCCTGCTGGTCTTCCGTATTGCGTTCCTGAATGCTTTCGAGCTGGTCGATCACGGCCTGGTCGCCGGTGGAGGGTTCGCGCCGCCAGGGCTTGCGGCCTTTGAGCACACCGGACTCATGGACGATTTCGGCCACATATTCTTCCTGCCGATAGGCCATGACATGGATGCCCGACACGCCCTCGATCTCCTTCACCTCGTTGATGATGTCGATACAGAGCTGTTTGCCCTCTTTCTTCTGGTCGGCTGCGCCTTCCAGACGGGCAATGATGCTGTCGGGAATATGGATGCCCGGCACATTGGAGCGGATCCATTTGGCGGTTTTGGCCGAAGCCAGCGGACCGACGCCGATCAGGATATGGCATGCCTCGGTCAGTCCCAGATCGCGCACCTTGGCCATGTAATCGCGCAGCATCGGTACGTCGAAACAATACTGGCTCTGCACGAATTGCGCGCCGGCGGCGATCTTCTTGGCGAGCCGATAGGGCCTGAAATCGTAAGGCGGGGCGAACGGATTGATGGCCGCGCCCAGAAACACTTCCGGCGGTGTCGAAAGCTTGCGACCGGAGAGAAACTTCGCCTCGTCGCGCATGGTGCGCACGGTTTCCAGAAGCGACATGCAGTCGAGGTCGAACACCGGCTTGGCACCCGGCTGGTCGCCTGCCTGCACGCCGTCGCCGGTGAGACACAGGATATTGGCAACGCCCATGGCGGCCGCCCCGAGCACATCGCCCTGGATGGCGATGCGGTTCTTGTCGCGGCAGGCGATCTGCATGATCGGCGCATAACCCATGCGGGTCAAAAGTGCGCAGATGCCGACCGAGGACATGTGGCAATTGGCGCCGGAGGCATCGACAGCATTGATGCCGTCGACCCAGCCCTCGAACACCGCCGCGCGTTCATAGACGTCGTAGGGATTGGCACTGTCGGGCGGGTTGAGCTCGGTGGTGACGGCAAATTCGCCGCGCCTGAGCACCCGCTCTAGGCGACCACGAGAGGAATGGCCGGGAAGCGGCGGCAAAGGGGCGCTGAAGTCGAGCGCCTGCAGGTCCGGTGTCATGACTGCTCTCCCTTTGCCTTGTCCTCACGCTGGGCCGCCGATAGCGCCGTCACGCGCAGCCAGGACGACGTTTCGCGCAGGGACTGGTTGACGGGCTTTTGCACATTCATGATCGCATCGCCCTTCACCATATTGCGCGAGCCGCTCCAGGCCTGCACCCAGACACAGGGCATGTCCGGCTCGACTTCGCAATTGCCATTGGCCCGTACACCCCCGCATGGTCCGTTGCGCAACTGCTTGGGACAGTTCATCGGACAGGACATGCCGGTGGAGGACAATACGCATTGGCCGCACATGCGACAGTCAAACAGAAGGCCTTTGACATTGCGCTCGACAAAGGTGATCGGAGTTTCGACGCGGTTGTAGCCCAGCGCCTTCCACAGCGGATGCAGCAACAGAAAGGCATCGGCAAACCGGGCATAGAACCATTCGAGCGCACGCGAATGGCGCACCGACCACAAACGGATGGTATAGGAGCGACGGGCGCGCCGGCTGGGCGAGACATCGGACGGGGTGAAGGCGCCGCTTGCGGCCTTCTTGCCCGGTGCAGCATTTCCGACCTTCGGCTTGTCGGCGGCAATTCCCGGATCAGCCATCGGTCTTGCCTCCGGATTTTACCAGTGCCACCAGCCGTTCCCTGTCATAGGCTGCTTCGATCTCGGTCGCCGCCTTGTCGGCTTCCGCTTCCAGATCGTCGCTGACGGGTTCAGGATCGCCCTTGCGCCATTCGGCCAGATAGTCGTCGGTTTCGGCGGCCCCGGTGCGCATGGCGCACATGTCGATGGCCTCGGTGAAGCGCAGCGACAATTCGCGCTTGGCCGTCTTTCGGCCCTGCTTGATGATGACCTGAGCCGGAATGTCTCGCCAGTATACAATGATCTTGTCGGCCATCACGCAATCTCCTCTTCCAACAGGAGAATGCACGTGTGGCGGGCGACAGACTGCGCTTTGGACGACGTCGCAATGAGCAAAAAACGACGCGATGAAGATTTACCAGATGCGCCGGGTGATGCCGCGCCAGAACCACGCCCAGATGACGGGCGGGAAATGGAGCGCCGAAGGTCCGCCGGCTGCGATCGGCTTCAGGTGTCCAGACACGGCATCCGCGACCGCCTGAACGGCGATCGGCAGGGCCGCGGCCGTCAACAGCAGGGGATAGGTTGCAATGGTGTCGTTCTTTGCAGGGACAGTGCGCGCCTCGTATAGCGTCGCACCCGTGTCGGTGCCGGCATCGACGAGATGGACGGTTGCGCCGAAATTCCCCTCGTCGCGATGAACCAAGGACCAGTATCCACCCATCTGGCCGCGATAGGCGGGGTTGATGCCGGCATGCAGGTTGAGGATGGGGCAGGCGATCTGCGACAATGTCCGTTTGTGCAAAAGTCGCGTGCTGACCAGAAGAACGACGGCAGGCTCGATCCGGGCAAGCGCGGTCAGGCAGGTCTGGTCGTTGATCGTGTCGATGCGGTGAATATGCGCGCTGGAAGAGAGTTCGGCAGACAGGCCTGTGGACTGCACGATATCGGCCACCCTGCCGGCGGCCAGACGGCGCAGAAACTTGGAGCCGGCCATGGTGGCCATTTGACCGATGGAGCGAACCCAGCCCAGGCGTCGGGCGCGGCGGCGCAAAATCTCGCCCTTGCTCTCGACGTCTTCGATCAGCACATGGACAGTGTCAAAGCGCCCACAAAGCGCGTTGATCACCAGCGTCGCCGGAAGGCCACCGGGCGTGATCACCACGACCGGGGCGGAAGAATTCGCTGGGGTCATCGGGCCGATATCGCCTTTATACTAGAATACCAGGCTGAGCAGGGCGCCGGCGGTGAAGACGACGAAGCCTGCCACGGCAATGGAGATGACGCCGACTGCGCAGCCGATCGCCACGCCGAGCCCGTCGCGTTCGGAATGGGCAAAGCCGATAATGGCAAGGGCGAAGGCTGGCAGCCAGTTGCCAAGCGGAATGGGCAAGGCGCAGACGATGGCGACGACAAGGGCAAAGACGCCCAGAAGCCGTTCCGAGGTCCGGCTATCCAGAAACCAGAAACGCGGCAGAACCCAGGTCTCGGCGCGTTTCAACCACGGCACCAGCCGGGTGACGATCAGCTCGAAGGTTTCGCGCTTGATGGCGTAATCGCCAATGATGCGTGGCAGGATCAGTCGGCCATGGGTGGAAAAGATCATCTGCCAGGCAACGAAGATCAGCGGCAGTCCGACGATCAGTGTCGCGCCCGGCGGCAGGGGCACCAGATTGGGAAGGGCAAATACGAGGAGAAAGGCACCGAAGGAGCGGTCCTGCATGGCGACAGCAATATCGCGGATCGAGATTTTTTCATGGGTTGTCCGCGACAGTCTGAGCAGCAGATCGGACAGATGTTCCGGATGCTCTTTGTCTGCGGCCCGCTCGAAGGCCTGTGCGAATGCTGTTGCGACCCTGTTGCCCACCTGTTTCACCCTGCCTTTTCTTGTTTGTTGAGCCATGTTGTTACAGACAGTTTGTAAAGCCTTTAAGGCAGGCCTGTTCCCCGAGCCCTTTCGCGCAATATCGTGAACGATTGCTTAAATGCGGGCGTCCTACCCCTACAGTGCCTGGTCGGCCGGAAGGTTCCATCGCACGCAATAGGTGTTTTTTTCGCCAGGATGTGTATTTTGCCACGGCAAGGATACCTGTTTCTTATTCCTGTGACGCCAGTCACTGCTGAAGCCTGGGCAGCGTGATACCCGTTTTTCAGTCGTTGATCGTGCCGAACGACACCCGCAAGCGTATAAGTCTCGCAAAAAGAGGGCGCTTAATACGTGCACATCTCAATCTCGTCCCGACTATTCGAAGGGACGAAATTGGCGATACCGCACGAAGCAAAACAAGGTTGGGGCACGGAAAGAGATTTCAGCTCGATGAGCCAGATATTTGATAATGTCTGCAGTTTCGACACTGCAGAGGAAGCCAAAACCTATGCCCGCAGCGCCCAGGGCCCCCATATTGTCACAGCGCCCGAAATCCTTCGCTACATAACCGGCGATGAAGAACGCTGGGCGCGAAATGACGGCGATGGACCGGTCGGCTCTGTATCCCAGCCCTGGTGCACAGATCCGTTGGCGATGCTGATTGCCGGTGCCCTTGTGGAAGGACATCAGCAAAGCCCGCTGGATCTGATGGACCTGAGCGATCTTTTGAACGAGAGCACAGTGTCGTCGCTGCTGGTGGTGCCGAGAAGCGAGCTTGAGCCGTTGTTCGGTCCCCGGCAGCTCTAGATCCACGGCCGTTGAGCGATAAGGGAGGCGTTGCCCGTCCGGCAGCTCCACACCTTGACGAGCGACAAACCTGTCTTTCCCGAAACTGCGCCGCGATCGTTGCAGTCGGTACCGTGTCATGCGGGACGGTCGCAGCTCTTCTCGACAGTCTGGGATGATGGGTGGCGCGGTCCCTTGGGCCGGGCTTGCCTCTCACATGCCCTTATCGTCCCGCCGGAGGCATCTCTTGCGAATGTCCGCGCGCCGCCGATTGCGCGAATGTGCAAGTCAATTGCGGTGCGCGTCATTGAAGATATTCGGTCATTTATTGACCTTGCGCACGAAGATGTCAGAGCCCGGAGCGGCGTAATGAGACGATCAGATGGAGAGGTAACCGTAGCGCCCGGCGGGACGAGGGTCAGTCGCTTTTCGACGAGGGAAGGGGCGATGCGTTACCTGGAGACGCAGCCGGGTCCGCATCTGGTCACCTCGCCCGAGATCCTCGGCTACATTGTCAAAGACGGCGACTGGGAAAACGATGGCGACGCAGGACCGCAAGACGCAGCGCAGCGCTTTTGCATAGACCCCGTAGCCTTGATGGTGGCCGGCGCGAAGGTCGACCAGCGACAGGTGCAAATGCTGGATCTCCTCGACATAACGCAGATCTTGCACGACAATCCGAAAGAATTGGTTTTGCTCTTGCCGCGCGATGAACTGCTTCTTCTGCTGGACGAAGACGCGGTCTGAGGCCAGAGGCGCTAAAGTCTCGTCAGTTCCTCTGCAAGATCACCATATCCGGTAAAGCGGTATTCATAGGCGAGCCCGAGATATGTGGCTGCGGCTTCAGCCCGTAGCTGAAGATCGGGGTCTTCCTGTTGCGACAGGTAGATGAGCTTGGTGTAATTGCCGAAATAAATGTCGCGCAATTCCGGGTGCCGGTCCAGGCCGAGAGGTTCGATCACGAAGGCATCGAACTGGCGGGCGAGGAAATCTGTCAGGAAAAAAGCGGTGACATCCTCGTCCCACCGGGCCGCAAAGGCCTCGTTGCCGGCGAAGAAGGAATAACAGTGCGGCCCGTCCAGCCGCTCGACACCCTCACGTGCACAAAGCGTATCGATGTCCCCGCCGGTGCCGCAATCGGCATAGCCGATAAAGATGCGTCCGGCTCCGTTTTTCCGGGCCTGCGCGATCGCGTCTGCCAGCCCCGGCGCGATCTTTTCAGGGCGTGCATGCCAGATCGCCGGCAGGCAGGTGAGCTCGATATGCGACAAATGGCTCTGCTCGATCACGGCCAGAATTTCCCGCGCAATCGCTCCGCACGCAATCACGTGAACTTTTTCGCCTTTCGTGCGTTCTAGTGTCGAACGATCTGTTTGATTAACAACCATCACGGGGAGACTACCATAATGAAATTTGCTAAAGTATTCGCACTGACGGCCATCGGTATCATGGTTCTGGTACTGAGCGGTTGTGGCAACACCATCCGCGGCGTTGGCCGTGACACAGCAAATGCCGTCGATGCGACGCAGGATGCTGCTGTAACTGTAGAGCGTTCCACTTACTGATTGTATACGCCAGGAGAGGGGTAGACAGCCATGGAAATGACGACCGTTGCAAAGATTTCGGCCATTCTCATGCTTACCGTTGTGTCGATCGGAATGTTCGATGCCGTGTGGAGGTCAACCTCCAAGACAGGGGCTGCAACTGCCCCGGCCTTCAATATAGCGCTGACGGGGAACTGATCCCCGTCAACCTATGACACTATTGGTCAGGCGCGCGCACCCAGACTGTTGTGCTTGCGGCTGATCAATTCCTTGGCTGTCTCGACGGCGACAGCGGCGTCGCGACAATAGGCGTCGGCGCCCACGGCCTTGCCGAATTCCTCATTGAGCGGCGCGCCGCCGACGAGAACGATGAGATCGTCGCGAATACCTTTTTCCTTCATCGTATCGATCACGACCTTCATATAGGGCATGGTCGTCGTCAAAAGTGCCGACATGCCGATAATGTCGGGCTGTTCGCGCTCGATGGCTTCCAGATAGTTCTCGACCGGATTGTTGATGCCGAGATCGACGACATCGAAGCCGGCCCCTTCCATCATCATGCCGACCAGGTTCTTGCCGATGTCGTGAATGTCGCCCTTGACGGTGCCGATGACCATCTTGCCCTGCTTGGGCGCGCCGGTGGCGGCGAGCAGCGGGCGCAGGATCGTCATGCCGGCCTTCATCGCATTGGCCGAAAGCAGCACTTCCGGCACGAACAGAATACCATCGCGGAAGTCGATGCCGACGATGCGCATGCCCTCGACAAGGGCTTGCGTCAGGACATCATAGGGCACCCAGCCGCGTTCCAGCAGGATATTGGTGCCTTCCTCGATTTCCTCCTTCAGACCGTCGTAAAGATCATCATGCATCTGCTGCACGAGTTCCTCGTCGGACAGTTCCGACAGGATAATTTCGTCGTCTGACATAGTCTCTCACTCCTCGCAGCACCATATCGCTCAAGAGCAACCCAAAGCTCCCAGATTGTCAGTCTAGCTGCAGTTCGGCAAAAACGCATTTCGAAAACGACGCGGTGCGCGGAAATTGCGACAGGCAAAAAGGACGGCACTTCAGTTGTCGATCAGTTGTTGATGAGAACGAAGGCGGCGGCCGTGGCCTCGTCGACGCCCTGAATAACGCCATTTGCTGTGTCGATCTTTGTCTGTCGGAAGGCTTTCTCATAGGAGATGCCATTGGCCAGATTGCGATAGAAAGCCGCCATGAAGCGCTGGGCTCCGGCGTCGGAAACGGACCAGCGCGCCAGCAGGCTGCGCTTGACGCCAGCCGCTGCGAGTGCCGATGGCATGCCGGCCAGACCGTCGACGTAACTGATGTCGCCGCTTGCCGTCTGGCAGGCCGACAGGGTGACAAGTTCGGCCCCGGACAGCGGAAAGGTGGCAAGTTCCGATGCCGTCAGCAGACCGTCTTGCGGATCCGTCGGGCCAGAGTCCGTATCGGCGTGATTGGCATCGGCGAGTGCAATACCGGCAAAACGCAAGGGATGGGGCTCGGTCTTCGATACGGGCCGGAAATAGCCATGCGTGGCGAAGTGAATGATCTGACGCCCTTCGCTGTCGGCCCTGACAGCTTTTTCCGTCGCGCTGTCGCCACTCAATCGGGTGGTCTCCACACCCATTTTCGAGAGGGTCGAACGCACATCATCCGCTTCGATTTTGGTGCCGGGCAGCGGTGCGAATGGGCTGTCACCGGAAAAATCGACATCGCCGACGACCAGGGCCTGCCTGGCCGAGCCGGCTGACAGATCGCGTTTTTCCTCAACCGGTATGGAGGCGGCATTGCCGACGATGCGGATGTCCAGACGCTCGAACAGCGGGCGCCTGTCGCCATCAAGCAGACTGTCGAACGGGACGAGATTGAGAATGCCGTCCGGAGCGACAAAAACGGTCTGCTTGCGTTCAAGCTTTTCATCGATCCTGGAGAACAGCATCTTGTAAAGTGCAGAGCGTGTCTCGCGCGATGACGGGTCGGCCGGCGGTTCCAGCAATCGGGCAATCTCGTCCGTATCGCCGAGATCGTAGATGTAGACCTGACTGTCTGACAGCGACAGCATGGCAAAGATCCTGTCATGCCAATCACCGTCATCCATCTTGACCGGAACCACGATAAAGTCGGCGATGGCGGCGTCCGGGCCCATGTGACGGACGATATCGGAATAGTCCCGACGCTTGACGGTCGACAGGTGCTTCAATTCGTTGAACCGCCCGGCAAGGCGCGCCTCGGCTTTCGCCAGACTGTCGCGTTCCGCTGCGCTGCTGTCATCCTGCAGGCTCTTGCGGCGCAGGGACTGGACTTCGTCGATCAGAGCCTTGTCATCGCTGCTGGCGTTCTGTTGTGCGGCATCGATCACCAGGCGTTCGAGGCTGCGCGGTGATTTCCAGTCGAGAAGCACGGAGGCGAGCACGCTGCTGTCATCCGGCCGTCCTTCCTGGCCACCGCGATAGGCGAAAGTGACGATGTCGCCCAGCGTTGCGCGGGTCGTCTCCGCGATCTCGTTGAGCAGGCGCGCATCCGAACTCGATGCGAATTCGCGTTGCGCCCAGGCGTTCAGGTCGGTTTCGAGCTGGCGATAGCGCCTGGAAGCTGCCGGGTCTTTTTGCTGCCGCTCGACGCGGGCGAGGTTGGTGAGCATCTTGATCGAGGTTTGATGGATCGGTCCGAACACGGAACGGGAAAGCTGATAGGCAAGGCGTGTCAGGCGCAGTTCTTCCCGGGCGTCGCCTCGCTGTTCGGCAATGCCGGCCTGCTGATTGGCAATGATGACGTTCATCCCGGTGGCTGGCGCACTATCGGCCAGAACATCGCTGGCCAACGCTGCATTAGGTTCGACCCCGGACACGGCAGCCAGGCGGTTGCGCCGTTCGATCATCGCGAGGGTCTGCTGCCCGTCTTCCCCGAAAGCCTGCGTCATGACGGCAATCAGCGCGTCATATTGTTGGATGGATTCTGCCTTTAGACCGATCATCAGAAGATCGAGGGCATAATTCTTCCAACTGACCAACGTGTCCTGATCGGTCGGTCCAAAAGTGCGCCTGCGCGTGTCAAGATTGCCTTTGTCGATGGGCAGTGCCTTGTCGGCCTGTCCGATCTGGCGATAGACCTCGGCGAGATTGTTGCCTTGGATCATGGTGTCGGCATCGCTTGCCCCAAGCTCTTCGACGGCGCTGCCGTAGGATTTTTCCAGAAGCGGCAAGGCGGCGGTCGGGCGCCCGGCGACAGAGTAAGTCTGGCCGAGCCCGCCGATTGCGGAAATGGTATCAGCCGAGTTTTCGCCAGTGGTCTTCGTCAGGAGGGCGATGGCGCGCTCGTGATAGTCGACCGCCTTGTCCCAGTCCTGTCGCTGACGTTCGAGGATGGCCGTGTTGAACAGGATGATGCCGAGCGAATAGTCATCCGGCTCCGTCTCGTAATCGGCAATCAGCTCGGCAAACGCCTGCGACGCTGAATCGACAAATCCGTTGTTGACCAGAATATTGCCGAATTGATTGGCGAGGCGGCGATAGCCTTCGCGATCCACCGGGCGCACCAGCGCCAAGGCTTCGCGCCGCGTTTGACCGGCCTCCAGACGGCGCTGCGCGCGCTCGAGAAGAACCGCCTTTGTTAACAAGGCGCCGGCATAATCGAAATTAGCCTTGCCGCTGTTGCGCTCGATAAGGTCCATGCGCTGTTCAGCATAGGCAATCGCCTCATCGTAGCGTTCAAGCGCGCTGCTGGCATCCACCGCGATCTCAAGTCCGTAGAGTGCGGCAGAGCCGCTGCTATCTCCCAATTTGGACAGGAACGGCAAGACCACATCCAGGGCTTCTGACGGCCGTCCGGTCTTGTTTGCCATTTCGGCAAGGCGCAAGACCACAACGGGCTGCCGGGTCGTGTCGTCCTCGCGATTGAAGAGCGCCTTGTACTGTTCGTAGGCGGCACCATAATTGCCCGCTTTCGCCAGTGTATCGGCGACATCCAGCTCCGATTCGCTCGCCTGCATATTGTCTTGCGCTGTGGTCGGCAGGGCCGGTTGGACCATCCACAGAATGACAAGGGCCGCAGCAAGGCGGGCGGTAGCGGAACATGTCATGCAATGGCCTTTTCAGTACTATGACTATTGTCTTCAAATACTATTTGGATGATGTCGATATGAAAATTGCCGAGGACGTTTTCTGTTCCCGAAATTGAGAGTTTCGTTGTGAGCGACATGCGTGCCGCTTTCAGGAAGGTATCGCTTGCGGCATTCATTAGGATCAAAACGAATAAAAGGGCCGCGCGCGGCGATCAGAGAGGAGATCACCATGGACGAGACGACTGACAGGAGCGGACAGGCGGAGGGAGCTGGTCGGCGTGTACGTGGTGAAGGTCGCGGAGCTGCCGCAAGACGCGCGTCGCGCAGCGGTGGCGGCGCCGGACCGTCCATGCCCTATATCACGCGCAAGATTGGCGTTTATGAGGTTCTGGACGATGAAGCGCTGAGCATTATCGAGCGCAATGCCGATATCGTTCTCGAGGAGATCGGTATCGAATTTCGCGATGACGCCGAAGCCCTGGCGCTGTGGAAGCAAGCCGGTGCCGATGTCCGGGGGCAGCGCGTCCATTTCCCCAAGGGTCTGTGCCGCGACATTCTCAAGACTGCGCCCTCGGAATTCACCTGGAATGCCCGCAACCCCGCCCGTTCGGTCCGCATCGGTGGCAATGCGACGGTTTTCGCGCCGGTCTATGGCCCTCCCTTCGTGCGCGACCTCGACGGCAATCGCCGCTATGCGACCATCGAGGACTTCCGCAATTTCGTGAAGCTTGCCTATATGGCGCCATCCATGCACTCGTCGGGTGGCACGGTTTGCGAACCGGTCGATGTGCCGGTCAACAAACGCCATCTCGATATGGTCTACAGCCATGTCAAATATTCCGACAAACCCTTCATGGGATCGGTGACGGCACCGGAACGTGCCGAAGATTCCGTGGCCATGGCCAAGCTGGTGTTCGGCGATGACTTCGTTGAAAACAACTGCGTCATGCTCAACCTCATCAATGCCAATTCACCGATGGTCTTCGACGAGACCATGCTTGGGGCGTTGAAGGTCTATGCCCGGCACAACCAGGCCTGCGTGGTCTCGCCCTTCATTCTGTCGGGCGCCATGAGCCCGGTCACAGTGGTGGGCACGCTGACGCAGATCCTGGCGGAAGTCCTGGCCGGTGCGGCGTTCACGCAATTGATCCGCAAGGGCGCGCCGGTTCTGTTCGGCACTTTCGCGGCTTCCATCTCCATGCAGTCGGGTGCACCGACCTTCGGCTCCCCGGAACCGACACTGGTCTCTTATGGTGCAGCCCAGCTCGCCCGTCGCATGGGGCTTCCGTTCCGCACCGGCGGCTCGCTGTGCGGCTCCAAGGTGCCGGATGCCCAGGCAGCGCATGAATCGGCCAATACGCTCAACACGACATTGCTCGCCGGCACCAATTTCGTCCTGCACGCGGCAGGCTGGCTGGAAGGCGGCCTCGTCAGCTCCTATGAAAAATTCATGATCGATCAGGATCAGCTCGGCATGATGCAGAAGCTGGCGGCGGGTGTCGATGTCTCGGAAGACGGTCAGGCCATGGATGCCATCCGCGAAGTGGGCCCCGGCAGCCACTATCTCGGATGCGCCCACACCCAGGCCAATTTCCAGACGGCCTTTTATCGCTCGCCTCTCGCCGACAACAACTCCTTCGAGCAATGGGAGATCGAAGGTGCCAAGCGCATCGAGGAACGCGCCAACGCGCTTTGCCGCAACTGGCTGGACACCTATGAAGCGCCGGAACTCGACCCGGCCATCGATCAGGCTCTGCTGGACTTCATTGCCGAGCGCAAGAACTCCATGCCGGACGCCTTTACTTGAAAGCATCCCGTTGCCAGGGAGCAAGGCGGGGCGGCTAAAGTCGCCGACATGATCCAGGAAGAGGTCTGGCGTCCTCACTATAAATACGAGGGGCCGCGCGGGTGAGCGCGGCCTTTTCCATGTCAGTCGACGATATTGCCGAACAGCTGAAGCCATCGGGCTTGACGGTGCTGGGCGTTGTCAATTTCGACGCAGGCGAGGGGCCGGCACTGGAAGGCGGAATTTCGGCGCGATCCGTCTTGCTGATTGGCAATGCTGGCGGCAGCATGTGGCCACGATTTTCAGCCTGGCTGGCGCAACATGAGGACTGCGACGAGCCGCTGGATACCTGGTCCAGACAGGTGATCGCTCCGGTGGCGACGCGCCAGGGTGGAACGGCCTTTTATCCCTCCGATCCGCCCTATCAGCCCTTCCAGCAATGGGCGATGAAGGCCATCGGTCTCAAACCGTCGCCACTCGGTATCTTGATGCACCCGGAGTTTGGCCTGTGGTTCGGCTTTCGCGGCGCGATTGCCTTCAAGGACAAGGCCGAAGGTCCTGCGCCGAAACGGAATGCCCATCCCTGCGACAGCTGCCCGGACAAGCCATGCATGACTGTATGTCCCGTCGGTGCGGTCACCGAGAGCGGATTTTCGGTGACCAAATGCCGTCAATATTTAGGGGATACGGCGGGGCAAGTAGGCTGCATGCGGTCGGGCTGTCTGGCGCGCAATGCCTGTCCGGTTGGCAGCCGCCACCGCTACCCGGACGGTCAGATCCGCTTTCACATGCAGGCTTTGACCCTTCCGGCGATATGACAATACCCATCTGGCCGCTTTCTGCAGCGCGGGTCGATGCGTCTTGGCTGGTGTCGTCATGGCTTCGTCAATATTGCAGTCAATACAGGGGCCTGAGCCGCGTCGATTGAATCTGGACATGAATCATGAAGCTTGTGGCATTACTGGCCGTCCTCATTGCCTTTGCCATGGCACCTGCAGCTGCGGCGCAACCAGCCTGCGAAACCATGGAGAAGAGTGGCGTGGACTTTACCGTCTGCCGCTTCGATCCGGCAAAGGACGACATTCGCCTTTTCAATCGCGCCCCAGATGGTGAGCCGTTTGGCAGCTTCGATGCGTTGAAGCGGCAATTGTGGATTGATCGCCATTACCTGCGCTTTGCCATGAACGGCGGCATGTTCGAGCGCGATCTCTCGCCGGTCGGGCTTTATGTCGAGAACGGCATTCGCCTGAAAGCGGCTTCAACGGCCAAGGGCTGGGGGAATTTCCACCTGCTGCCGAATGGTGTCTTCGCGCTGGGAGGGCGAGAGGCGCGGATCGCCGAGACGCACCGCTACCTGCAATCCGGATTTCAGGCCGACTATGCCACCCAATCTGGCCCGATGCTGGTGATCGATGGTAAGATCCATCCGCGTTTTCTGCCAGACAGCGACAGTCTAAAGCGTAGGAATGGCGTGGGGATCGACGGTCAGGGCAGGGTGGTGTTTGTCCTCTCGCGCCAACCGGTGCGCTTTTATGATTTTGCCACGCTGTTTCGCGACCGGCTGGATTGCGCTAATGCGCTGTTTCTCGATGGCACGATTTCAAGCGTCTACCAACCGGATACGGGTCGCAATGACAGGTTGTTTTCCCTGGGGCCGATGATCGCGGTTGTCGGGCGCGCGCCCGACTGAAGGATCAGAGCGGCGACTTTGGATAAGCCCGCTCGAAACCGCCGGATTTCGTCAGCCCATCGCGAAAGGCGACGAAGGCCGCGTGCTGGCTCGAACGGCCAACTTCTGCCAAGCGCATCTGCAATCTGGCCGGCGCGTTATTGCCCATCCATTCGCCGCAACGTTCCAGTTTCAAGGAGTTGAGAAACTTGGCCTCCGACTGGTTGTCGAGATAAAGGTTGATACCCGCAAGCAGCGCTTCATCCTGCGTCGGATTTTCGAGCAACAGGCGAAAAAAGGATTCGTCTGCTTCGTTGAAAGTGGAGAGCTTGCTCGCAACCGTTTCGCGGTCGGGGAAGGGCATCTGCTGCGCTGACATCCGTGGCATCCTTCATTTCGATTCGTTCGTGCCCTTTGATTAGAAGAGACGCGACTTCACCGCAAGTTGTGCGCGCTCTTGCCGTGCGAGAGCGCGCTTTCGTTGACAGCTGTAACTTTAAGTCTGAACAGTTGTATTAGCGCCAGCTACGATTCGTGGAGCCTCTGTCGAGACTGGCGAAACTGGCGAGGGCAGAGTGGCTTGCCCATTCAGCGCCCGGAGCGGGAAATATGACACAGCTATCCATCTGCATGCCGAGCAACAGAGTGCTCAAGGATTCGATCGCCTCGATCGAGAGCGCAATCGCCTATTGCCGGCAGACAGATGCGGTTCTGATCGTCTCGGACAATTCCGAAGATCCGGAAAAACGCGAATTCTTGCAAGGGCATTCAGGCGATTTGATCTACGTGTCCAGCGTCAACACATCGGCTGCGGAGAACTGGAAGCGTGCATTCGCAGCCGCCGAGACCGCCTTCATCATGCCGATGGGAGACGATGACTTGATTTTCGCCGACCCGGCACAGCCCGCACTCGATCTGGCGACGCTGGGCGGCGATTATATCGGCGCCTTTGCCGTGAACATCGCTTTCACCCAGGCGCATGGCCAGTTGGCACGAAAGGCGCTTTCGCTGACTGCCGACGATCCCGCCGAGAGGATGAAAGGCTATCTCAACAATGCCGGTGGCAATAATAGCAACTACTACAGTATGTACCGCCGTGACGTTTTTGGCGGATTGTTGTCTCTATTTTTGTCGGCTCATCCGACCCAAGGCAGCTATTGCGATTGGGCGCTTTCTCTCGCCCTCGTGGCCTCGGGCAAGATGGCCCACGACCCTGGCACCGTGTTTCACTACAACATGGACAATTGGGGGTCGCGGGAGAAGATCGATGCGCTCAACACGACCATATACACTGCGGTCGGTTTGCCTGAAGGATCGGACAGATACGAACATCTGCTGATGTTTCTCGATCTTTACGTAATGGCGGCGCGCAAGGACACGCCGCTGACAGAGCCGCAAAAGACAAAGCTTGCGAATGACATCGTGCTGATGACGATGGGACGGTTCGTCCGTCGGGTGAAACAGACGCCGGACGATTATGACGAAACGACGCGCTACCTCGTCGAACTGGCGATGGCGGAACAGAATTCGCTCGGCATTTTTCAGATCGCGCTCATGATGGCGGATATCCTTCAGCCGGGTCTGAAGGATCGCTATGTCGAGTTTTTCCGGCGGGCCGTCGCAGCTTAGCTGTTTTCTCGCACCGTGAGCGGCTCCGTTCGCGCGTCTTTGCCTAGGCGATCAACCGCGACGGCGATTGCGGCGTTCGCGTCCGCCAACCGGTTCGTCGGATGCCGCCTTGTTGCGCAGGGGGCCGATATGATCGACGATGGTTTCGATCGTCGGGCGCGGACCGGCGCTGTAGTCATCGATTGCCTTGCGCATGGCGGCAAGATGGTTGCACGAGGTGCCGCAGCAGCCGCCGATGATCGTCGCACCTGCATCACGTGCAAGCCTGGCATATTCCGCCATCAGCGGCGGGGTGCCGGAATAGACGATCTCGGTGCCCTGATATTCGGGAATGCCGCAATTGCCCTTGACGATGACAAAGGCGTCTGGCGCAGCCTCGGTCATGTCGAGCAGGCTTGAGAGAATGTCGGATGCGCCCACACCGCAATTGGCGCCGACGGCAACCGGGCCATCACCGATATCGCTGGCCACGCCGTGAATATCTTTCGGCGCAAGCCCCATCATGGTCTTGCCGGCCGTGTCGAAGGAACCGGTATAGGTGTAGGCGAGACCAACCCTGACGGCGGCCTCTGCTGCTGCCCGGATTTCCTCGGGCGACGACATGGTTTCGATCCAGGCGACATCGACTCCGCCGGCCTTCAGCGCTTCCATCTGCTCCACGAAGGAGGCAACGGCCGTTTCGTGGGTGAGCGCGCCCATGGGTTCGAAAAGCTCGCCCGTGGGTCCGATGGATCCGGCAACGATGACCTTGCGGGGGGCCTTGTCGGCAACGGAACGGGCGATCTCTGCCGCCGCCTTGTTCAGTTCGAAAACGCGGTCCTGGGCATTGTGCAGCTTGAGGCGATGGCTGGTGCCACCGAAACTGTTGGTCAGGATGATGTCGGCGCCGGCATCGACGAAGTCCTGATGCAGCTTGACGATCTTCTCAGGCGCGTCGGTATTCCAGAGTTCAGGCGGCTCGCCTGCCTCAAGGCCCTGCGCGAACAGATTGGTTCCGGTTGCCCCATCGGCGAGCAGCACACCTTTTTCGGCGATGAGTTGCGAAAGCGGATTGGTCGCAGCAGGCATGGGCAGATCCTCCAATATCAATTCTGAATTGATATAAGGATTTCTTTATATGACCGCAATCGGAAAACCGACCAAAACAAACGCCGCAGCGACAGGTCCCTGTCTCTGCGGCGTCAAAGGTCATGCCGTGATGGATCACTCAGCCGCGATCGGCTCGTCCAGATGGGAAGACGGTGTGACCATGGCGGCGATGATGGTCGACAGGGTAACGGTGCCCATCGGGGTTCCGTTGCTGGCCATCACCGTTGCCTGTGTCTGGTTGGCATCCGTCATCTTCTTGGCCGTCTCCTCGAGAACCGTACCGGCCTCGACCGGCAGGCCGACGGGCGCCCCCTCCAGCGGCTGCATGATGGTTTCCACCTTGATCACGCGCCCGCGGTTCACTTCCTTGACGAAGGCGGTGATGTAGTCGTCCGCGGGGTTGAGCACGATCTGCTGGCCGGTTCCCTGCTGGATAACCTCACCGTCGCGCAGAACGGCGATCTTGTCGCCGAGGCGAAGCGCTTCATCCAGATCGTGGGTGATGAAGCAGACGGTCTTCTTCAACTCTTCCTGAATGTCGAGAAGAACCGTTTGCATATCCACGCGGATCAGCGGATCGAGCGCGGAAAATGCCTCGTCCATCAAGAGGATATCGGCATCGTTGGAAAGCGCTCTCGCAAGTCCGACGCGCTGCTGCATGCCGCCCGAAAGCTGGTTGGGATAGTGGTTTTCGAAGCCGGCGAGCCCGACGCGTTCGATCCATTTCTGTCCCGTCTTTTCGCTTTCCGAGCGCGAGATGCCCTGAATGTCGAGACCGTAGATGGTGTTTTCCATCACCGTACGGTGCGGAAGCAGGGCAAATTTCTGGAATACCATTGCCGTCTTGTGGCGGCGGAATTCCCGAAGCTCGTTCTTGCTCATCTGACAGACGTCGATGTTATCGTAGAGGACCTCGCCGGCGGTCGGATCGATCAATCGGTTGATGTGGCGGATCAGGGTCGATTTGCCCGAGCCTGAAAGCCCCATCACCACGGTAATGCCGCCAGCCGGCATCGAGATGTTGATGTCCTTCAGGCCCAGCACATGACCGTGCTTTTCGTTGAGTTCGGACTTCGTCATCCCACCCTTGACCGCGTCGATATAGCGTAAACCGTCGGGGCCAAAGATCTTGTAGAGTTGGCGAACTTCGATGCCGTGACTAGCCATGAATGACCTCCGAATGTCTCTGGAGCCGCTTGCCGTAAGCCTGGCTGGTGCGGTCGAAAATGATAGCGATCGCAACGAGAGCGAAGCCGTTCAGGAAGCCGATGGTGAAGAACTGGTTGGTAATGGCCTGAAGCACGTTCTTGCCAAGCCCGCCCACACCGATCATCGATGCGACGACGACCATGGCCAGCGACATCATGATGGTCTGGTTGATACCAGCCATGATCGTCGGCAATGCCAGCGGTATCTGCACATTGAAAAGCTTCTGGTGGTTGGACGATCCGAAGGCATCGGCCGCTTCCAGGACTTCCTTGTCGACCAGCCGGATACCCAGATTGGTCAGGCGGATCATGGGGGGAATGGCGTAGATGACCACCGCGATCAGACCCGGCACCTTGCCGATACCGAAGATCATCACGACCGGGATCAGGTAGACGAAGCTCGGCATCGTCTGCATGACGTCCAGAACAGGATTGACGATGGACTGCGCTCGCTCGGAACGCGCCATGACAATACCGATCGGAATGCCGACAACAATGGCAATCAGCGTACAGACCGTGACCATGGCAAGCGTGACCATGGTATCTTCCCACAGACCAACCAGGCCGATCACGAACATGGATATAAATGTGCCGATCGCCACCTTGGTATCCCGGCTGGTGATGTAGACCACCAGCGTGAGCGCCAGAAGGATGATCAGCCAGGGCGAATCCACGAAAAGGTCCTGAAGCCAGTTGAGAAACCACTGTAGTGGTTGAAGAGCGTTGTCCAGGAAATCGCCATAGGCGCGGACAAAGGATTTGAAGCCGGTATCGACCGTCTTCTTGAATGCGCGCATCAGATCATTGTCGATTGCCGGAAACTCACACAGGAGCGTCGGCAGCGCATTGCACAAAGTTGAAGCCATAAATTCTATCCCCTTATTGACCCCATCCATCCGGCCGGTAGCTCTTTTTGGCTTCTGGTTACCGGGAGGATGCATGCGGAACAGGATTGCTTGTCTGACAGTCCCACATGCTGCCGAAAAGGCACGCCCTCGATGAGGTGTGCCCTATTTTCTGTCATGACGCCCGCATGGCTGGCGCCAGACCGGATATCCCAAAACAAAGATGACGGGGTTTCCCCCGTCATCTCCAAGACCGCTTAAAGCGCAGCCTTTACTTTTTCAGCAGTTTCCGGAGAAACCCACTTGGTCCACATATCCTCGTAGTTTTCGAGGAAATGTTCAGCGGCCTCTTCGTTGGTACCCTGGTTGTCGTCCATCCAGGCGAGAACCTTGCCGACGGTCTGGTTGTCCCATTTCCGGGTCTTCAGATAGTCCATGGCGACGGCATTGTTTTCGGAGAAGTCCTTGGTGACGACCGTGTAGACGTCCGATACCGGATAGGAGTTCACCTTCGGATCCGGGCAATCTGGAACGGCTGTGCACTTGTCCCATTCTTCCTTGTCGTTTTCGACGCCGAAGGACAGCTTGACCATCTCGTATTTGCCGAGGATTGCGGTTGGCGCCCAGTAGTAGCCGAGCCAGCCCTTCTTCTTTTCGAAGGCGTTGGCGATGGAACCGTCAAGACCGGCAGCGGAACCGGTATCGACCAGATCGAAGCCTTCTTTTTCAGCGCCCAGAGCGCGGTAGAGGTTGGCAGTCGAGATCTGGCAGTTCCAGCCCGATGGGCAGTTGTAGACGGCGCCCTTGGACGGATCTTCCGGTGCCGGGAACAGGTCAGGATGCTTGAGCGCGTCCTGAACGGTTTTGATGTCCGGATGTTCGTCGGCGATGAACTTGGGAATCCACCAGCCTTCGACACCGCCGTCAGACAGAAGCGGTGCCGCTTCGATCAGACGGTCTTCTTCGATAGCCTTGTCGAGCGGAATGCGGACAGCGTTGACCCACAGTTCCGGTGCGATGTCGGGTTCGCTCTTTTCGTTCATGGATGTGAACGTCGGCATGGTGTCGCCGGTCACAAGGGTCACGTCGCAGCCGTAGCCGTTTTCGAGGATTGCCTTGTCAACGTATGCCGCAACACCTGCTGAAGCCCAGTTCATCTCGGCAATGGAAACTTTGCCGCATTCTGCCGCCTGAGCGGATCCGGCCAGTGCGTAAACGCTGGCTGCGAGGAAAGTGGAAGCGAGGAGCCTCTTCATTAGCTAAGACCTCCCAGTCTTAATAGATTTAAGCAGCATTGAAAGATGGGACCGACACGGCAGCTGCAAGGCCCTGCGGTCCAAAAGAATTCATTCGCCACCAAGCCGCTTGGGTGGCTCGGACTGGCTGTCGGCTGACATTTTTGTCTGGGGATCTGCGAAAAAGTGCCGCAGGCCACCGACGTCTTCACCGATGCCTAAAGCCTAGAGGTTTGATTACAGAAATCAACCTTTTCATAATGATAAATAGGGGCTGCAACCCTTGGGACCCACCACAACCACCCAGCCGGAGGCCGTCTCTCACAGCGGTTTGGGCAAAATTTGGCCGTGAATTCTGACTGCGCGCAAAAGTCGCGCTTAGGCAAGACCGATTGTGTCTCATCTGCGTCAAAACTGGGACATTCGGGAATTTGCAAGGCGTGTCCGGACGAAAGTTGCGGATGCAATATTTTTTGCGCTGCCAGGCGCTGCGCTAACGTTCCGGTAACGATGTGCCGATAATTGTGTGCCTGTCATCCGCTGAAAAGCGGCAAAGGCGCACCGGTCTTATGTATTGCGTACCGGTGCGCCTTTTTACGTTTGCGGCGACGCGTGTCGCCCAGCTGTCAGGCAGATTACTTGCCGAAGCCGAAACGCGGGAAAACGCGTTCCCAGCGTGCTGGTGCCGATGGGGCCGAAACCCGCGAGCCCCAGAGGATTTTCACGCTGTTTTTGTTTGTAAATACGTAGACCATGAGCATTTCCTCGGATGTACTGCTGTTGGGCTTGTTTTTCTCGTTATTTCCCCGGCATCTAATCCCTTTCTGCGGCGCGTTAATGCTCACAGACGTCACGCGATGTCGCAATTTGAGGATGACTGATCAATTTGCGCCAACATGCTGGACGCGAAATGCCTGGCACTTTACAAGCCCTTAAAAAACAAGCGGAAATTACAATGTCGCGCCCTGTGACAAAGCCAGCCAACGAAGGTTTGAAACCATGACCAGAACGATCATGTTGCAAGGCACGGGCTCGGATGTCGGAAAAACGATACTGGTGGCAGGGCTCTGCCGGCTGGCGGCATCCAAAGGACTAAAGGTCCGCCCGTTCAAGCCGCAGAACATGTCGAACAACGCAGCCGTTTCCGATGACGGTGGCGAGATCGGGCGTGCGCAGTGGCTGCAGGCGCTGGCAGCGCGTATTCCGACCTCGGTCCACATGAATCCCGTGCTGCTGAAACCCCAGACAGAGACGGGCAGTCAGATCATCGTGCAGGGCAGGGTCTATGGCCAGGCGAAGGGACGCGACTATCAGGCGCTGAAGCCGAAACTGATGTCGGCCGTGATGGAGAGTTTCGAGACCATGCGCGCCGGTGCCGATCTTGTGATCGTCGAAGGCGCGGGCTCGCCGGCGGAAATCAACCTGCGCGCCGGCGACATCGCCAATATGGGATTTGCGACCCGTGCCAATGTCCCGGTGGTACTGGTCGGCGATATCGATCGGGGAGGGGTGATTGCCTCCCTCGCCGGCACGCATCTGATCCTGCCCGAGGAAGACCGGCGCATGGTGTCGGGCTATATCATCAACAAGTTTCGCGGCGATGTCTCGCTGTTTGCCGACGGCATCGACGCCATCGGCGGCTTCACCGGCTGGTCTTGCCATGGCATCGTTCCCTGGCTGAAGGTGGCGCGCCGCCTCCCGGCAGAAGATTCCGTCGCCTTGGAGCGTCTGACACGCAAGGCAGAGGGGGGGCTGAAAGTGGCAGTGCCCGTTTTCTCGCGCATCGCCAATTTCGATGATCTCGATCCGCTGGGGGCCGAACCTTCTGTCGATCTGATCTTTGTGCCTCCTGGCGAACGAATACCGCCTGATGCCGGGTTGATCGTGCTGCCGGGTTCCAAGTCGACGATCGGCGATCTCAAGGACCTTCGAGCGCAAGGCTGGGACCGCGACATTGCCGCCCATGTCAAGCGCGGCGGCCGGGTGATCGGTATTTGCGGCGGCTACCAGATGCTGGGGCGGATGGTGCGCGATCCAAAGGGGATCGAGGGTGATCTGCCGGAAATCGAGGGCTTGGGTCTTCTGGATGTCGAGACGGAAATGGCGCCGGAAAAGACGGTCCGCAACACCACGGCCCATTCGAGGGAATACGATGCGCCTCTGCACGGTTATGAGATCCATCTGGGGGTGACAGAAGGACCGGATTGCGCCCATGCACCCGTGTTTGTCGACGGTCGGGAAGAAGGGGCGATGTCGCCAGACGGCAAGGTGATGGGCACCTATCTGCACGGGCTGTTTGGAAGCGATGCCTATCGCATGGCCTTGTTGCGAAGCCTCGGCATCGATACGCCCGGCTTCAACTATCGCCAGGGGGTGGAAGATGCTCTCGATGACGTGGCCCGGGAGCTCGAGGCGGTGCTGTCTCCGCGCTGGCTCGAAGGCTTGATGGGGTGATGCGGGACTCTGGAGCGCGCAAACAGAAAAGGAGCGGCGAAAGCCACTCCTGTTCATGCTGGAACATTGATTGTTCCCGACAATGTGCCGCTATCAGCCGAGGCCGATAAACGACAGAATTGCACCGACGACGACCACAAGGCCTACGATGTAAATAATGGCGTTCATTGTCTCTCTCCTTTGCTTGTCTCGCAAAGATGAACGGGCCAGATCGGTCATTGTTCCGCAGCTTTGTCGAACCGCGGTCGGCAGGCCAGTCTTTAGGCGTGGAAATTTGCCGCCTCAGGCTGATTTCCGCGTCAGGGATGCGGGCTCTTGGGGCTCGATGTCGTAACCTGCCACCTCGCGGCGCAGACCGTCGGTCGTTTCAGCCAGACCGTTGGCGACAGAATGGGTCTTTTCCGCCATCACGGCTGTCTCGTCGATGGATTTGCCGATGCGGTCGATCGCGTCCATCAGGTCATTGCATTGCGCGCTCTGGCGCTTGGCGGTCTCGGCAATTTCCGCCACCGACCGCATGCCGCGCTCGGCGCGTTCGGACACGCCATCGAGCGTGGTCGATGCCTTCGAGATGGCCTTTACCGATTCCTGCACAGTCTCCATTGATGAGTTGAGCAGTTTTCCGGCCTCGTCGGCAAGCGAGCCGACCTGGCTTGCAAGACCGCGCACCTCTGTGGCGATCACCCCGAAGGATTGCCCCGCCTTGCCGGCGGAGGAGGCCTCGATTGCGGCATTGATGGCCAGGATATTGGTCTGGAAGGCAATCTCGTTGATGTGATCGATGATCTTGAGCGCCTCGGCGGCCGTGACCTCCATGCGGTTGACGGCATCGACGGCAACGGCTGCCGCATCCTGACTGCTGCGCGAGGCAGCAACCGCCTCGCCGACCGCGGTGGTGGCACCCTGGGTTGCCGTCGAAATGCTGTTGGAATCGGCCTGAAAGCCACCCAGGCTTTGGCGCAGGGACGCCATCTGCTGATGCTGTTGGTTCGCCGAGACCGCAAGCTGGCGCGAGCCGGTTGCCTGTTGTTCGGCGGCGCCGGACAGATCGTCGACCGAAGAGCCGATCGAGCGGATCAGGCCCGACAGTGTATCGAGCAGTCCATTGACGCCATCGCCGATGGATTTCAGCGTCCCCATCTGAGCACCGAGATCGACGCGGTTGTTGAGGCGTTTGTCCTGAACGGCGGCGATCACCTCGGCAATCTTGGCGATGATTTCCTGTTCGGATTCCTGGCGCCTGGCATCGGCATTGCGGCGGACCGTATCGGCATCGCGGTTCTGGTCGTCGAGGAAGCGGCGGCGGATATTGTCCTGCTCCAGACGCGCCATCAGCCGGTTGAACAGGTCTGCCAGTTCTCCGGCCTCGTCTCCGCGGTCGACTTCCAGGCGGGCCGAGAGGTCCGCGTCGCCGACCGCAAGTTCCATCAGCAGCTCCTGCAGCCGCCCGGTGCCCAGCGTTTCGCCATGTTCTGCCGTATTGAGGCCCGCCAGTTCCTGCTCGGCCGTGACGCGCAGAGGCATGACGGACGACAACAGCTTGAGCACGATCCAGACGCCGCCGAATGCCCAGACGAAGGCGGCGCCGGCGCCCAGCATCTGCACCCCGATCTGCGCAAACCGCGATCCGGCGGCCAGATGCTGCTCCGGTGCCAGAAGGGCAAGGGCAATGGTGCCGAAGACGCCGGCGAAACCGTGCACGGGAATGGCGCCGACCGGATCGTCGATCTTGAGTTTCAGCAAAAGCCACACACCCGATACCGCAACCATGCCACCCACCAGGCCGACGAGCAGCGCACCTTGGGTGGTCAGAACCATGCAGCCGGCCGTCACTGCGACCAGGCCGCCCAGGACGCCGTTGATCAGGCCTTCGGGACGCCATATCCCTTCCTTCATGCGCGACAGGAATGTGCCGGAAAGACCACCGAAGACACCGGCTGCCAGCGTGTTGAGAATGATATGCCCCACGGGGGCATCCATCGTTAGGGCCGATCCGCCGTTAAAGCCGAACCAGCCGATGAACAGGATGAGCGTTCCGGCGCTTGCCAGAACCGTGTTGTGGCTGGCAATGCGGCCGACCGTGCCGTCTTCGAGAAAGCGCCCGATGCGCGGCCCCATGATGACGACAGCTGCCAGACCCGACCAGGCGCCTATGGAATGGACGACGGTAGAGCCGGCAAAATCGATGAAGCCGAGATCCGCCAACCAGGCCGTATTGCCTGGAAACAGAAGCTTGCCCCAGGCCCAATGACCGAAAATGGGATAGACGAGGGCGGCAATGACCGCGACCAAGACGAGATAGGCGGAGAAAGTCAGCCGCTCCGCCACCGCACCGGAGACGATGGTGGCAGCCGTGCCGCAGAACATGGCCTGGAAGATCAAGAAGGAAAGTGCCGCCTCGCTGTCGCCGGAAAACAGCATGAGGTTGCCATCCATGCCGATGAAGCCGAAGAGATCCGCGCCGAACATGAACATGTAGCCAATGATGCCGAACAGGGCGACGGAGACGACCAGATCGACCAGGTTCTTCTGAGCCACGTTGATGGAGTTCTTGGAGCGAACCAGGCCGCCTTCCAGAAACAGAAAGCCGATCTGCATCATGAACACCAGAGCAGAGGCGACCAGAACCCATGTCTTGTCGATCAAGGCAATCGGATCGGCGTCAGCGGCATAAAGAGGTGGAGCAAAGGCAAGAAATAAGAATGTATTCGTCAGTAGAAGTGCGTGTTTGCGCATGATTGTTTCCCGCAAGGTTATGGGCACAATCCTTGTTCGGTTATACTTAACGAAGTGTTGCTTTGTCGCTTTGCACGTCGAGTAAATGCCCGCGATTGCAGGACTTTATGGCTGAGACCGGACGTATCCATGTGCTGATTTCAAGCCGACGCATAAAAAATATGCGTTTGCTTTATTCTAAGGCAGGGCAAGTGACTGTCGTCGCAATACTTCAGTCCTCTGTACATGTCGCCGGAATGGCCCCGATTCCGACTGGTAGCGGGCACAGAGCGTCGTGACATTGAAGCCAGTCTCGGCAATGGTCTGGCCGAGTTTCAAGACGGGGAGATGATGGATGGAAACCTTGACCGGCGGGTGCCTGTGCGGTGCGCTGCGTATTGTCGCTTCAGGCCGGCCCGACAGGGTTGGGCTTTGCCATTGCATGGATTGCCGAAAACACCATGGTGCGCTGTTTCATGCCTCGGCTATTTTCCCGCAAGACGCGGTGAAAGTGGACGGAGAAACGCGCGCTTATCAGGGACGGCATTTTTGCCCGCGCTGTGGATCGTCCGTCTTTTCATGCAGCGGCGATGAGATCGAGGTCAATCTCGGATCGCTCGATCAGCCCAATCAACAGGTCCCGACCTACGAGCTCTGGACGGTGAGGCGCGAAAACTGGTTGCCGCCATTTCCGCTGCAAAGGCGCTACGACCGCGATCGGGAGAGTGATGAGCGCTCCGAAGAATAGATCGCGGTCGTGAAATCGCAGGGTTTAAGCTTCGATCTCGACGGGTGTCAGCGGACGTGAGCAGCAGGCGAGGATATAGCCTTCCTCGATCTCTTCTTCGAGAATGCCGCCATTATGCTGCATGTCGACTTCGCCCTTGAGCTTCATCACCTTGCAGGTGCCGCAAAGCCCGGATTCGCAGGCAGCGGCAATTCGCACACCAGAGGCACGCGCGGCCTGAAGCAGGGTGTGGCCCGGCTCGCACAGACCGTCCTTGCCCGACATTGCGAATGTGACCTTGGTCGGCTTTTCGCCGTCCGCATAATCGGGCACCACGATCGGGGCAGGGGCAGCGGCCGGGAGGAAGGCTTCTTCATGATAGTGGTCCATGTCGAAGCCCGCACTTTGAAGTGCGTCCTTGACCGTCGCCATGAAGGGCGCAGGACCGCAACAGAAGACCTTGCGGTCGAGGAAGTCGGGCACCAGAAGCGAGATCTTGGCCCGGTCCACCCAACCCTTCAGGCCCGACCACAGCTGCGTGCGCTCCAGCTGCTCGACGATAAAGCCGAGCGTGAAATGCGGCATGTAGCGCGCCTTGTACTCCAGCTCCCAGCGGAAGATGATATCGTTGGGCGAGCGGGCGCAGTGGACGAAGGCGATGTCGCTGTCGGGTTCGCGGTCCGAGAGATCGCGGGTCATCGACATCATCGGTGTAATGCCGGAGCCGGCCGAGATGAACAGATATTTGTCGCCGGGATGACGGACATAGGAAAAGTCGCCAACCGGCCCATAGGCCTTGAGTTTCATGCCCGGTTGCAGATGTTCCATCATCCAGCGTGTGCCGATGGAATCCTTCTGCGCCTTGGCCGTCACCTGAATGGTGTAGGGACGCGACGGCGTGGACGAGATCGTATAGGTGCGCATGACCGGTTCCGGCCCGACCGGCAGTTCCAGCGTGAGGAACTGACCCGGCTGGTATCGGAACCAGTGGCCCGGATGGTCAGACTTGAAGGTGAAGGTCATCACATCCGGTGTTTCCGGCGTCCAGGCGACACATTCGAGCATATGCTCCTTGTCGCTCCAGGGCCGCATTTCATCGACATGCCTGTATGTTTTGTCTTTTGCCATTTTATGCCACGACCGAGAGTGGAGCCTTGTCGCCCTGCAGGCGGTTGACCATGAAATTGGCGTACCATTCGACAAACTGCATCACGCCGCCTTCATGTTCGACGGAGTAGGGGCCGGGCTCATAGGCCGGCGAGCGGATGCCGAAGGCGTTTTCTTCAACGATGGAGCGGTCCTGGTCGTTGGTCATGTTCCACACATGGGTCAGCTTTTCGACGTCATAGTCGACGCCTTCCACCGCGTCCTTGTGAACGAGCCATGTCGTCGTGACCGCCGTCTCTTCTGCCGACAGCGGCAGCACGCGGAAGGAAATCGCATGGTCGCCGAGAATGTGGTTCCACGTGGTTGGATAGTGGAACAGCAGCATGGTGCCGATATTGGAGATGTTGACGTCGCCTGACAGCGGCTTCTTCACCGCCGGCTTGCCGTCCATGGTGTAGCTCTCCGCACCGGGGATCAGCGGCATGCGGGCAACGCGGAACTGGCCTGTCGGATCCATCAGGAACTCGCTCGGCAGCCCACCGGCTTCGCAACGGGCCCAATGCTCGGCAATGACCGGATCGTCGCCGGCGCCTTGCACGCCGGTCGCAGTCGGCGCTTCCGGATAGGTTCGGCAAAGTTCGGGATGGTTGCCGGCGCAGTGATAGCACTCGCGATTGTTTTCCCAGACGAGCTTCCAGTTGCCTTTTTCGATAATGGTCGAGCGGGCAGCAACCTTGGCTTCGGCCAGACGGTGCGGTGCCATATAGGGTTCGATACTGGCGCGCATCGGCGCAAAATCGGCAGGTTCCTGCGCAAGACAGACGAAGATATAGCCGGCTACACTCTCGCAGGCGACGGGCTTCAGGCCAAACTCTGCCTTGTCGAAGGTTTCACCCATCTGCCGGGCAAAGACCAGCGAGCCGTCGAGGTCGTAGGTCCAGTTGTGGTAGGGGCAAACCATCTTGGCTGCCGCGCCGCGCTCGGACGTGCAAACGCGATGCCCGCGATGGCGACACGTGTTGTGGAAAGCGCGAATGACGCCATCCTTGCCGCGCACGATGACCACGGGATAGTCGCCGATCTGCACGGTGAAATAATTGCCGGCGCGCGGAACCTCGCAGTCATGGCCGATAAACAGCCAGTCACGGTACCAGATGGTCTCCATGTCCAGCTTGAAAATGTCCTCATCGATATAAAAGGGCTGCTCCAGGGAGAAGCCTTCGCGGCGGTTCTTAAGTTGCCGCAAAACTGTCGTCTGCAAATCCATTTGCGCCCTCATTGATGTTCATTGGCGGACGCAGAAAAGCAATGCGGCCTCTTGGGTTTGCCGCATGTGCCCGGACCGCCCGCCGCGGCCGAAACTGACATGTCTACAAGGCTGGTTTCCGGGCTCCGGAGCTGTCCGTCATGGACCATCCGACTCCTTCCCAGGCTTGTCTGCCCAGTGGCCTCCCGTCGGATTTTTCGCTCCGCCACCGTTGCGGGGGCAGCGCCGGATTTAGACCGGCTTCCCAATTCTCCGCTCCGCTTCCCTGCGGCCCGGCACCTTGGATTGAGATCATACTAGCGGCTATGCGGGGGTGCGATGCGATGGAAAGCGACATCGAGAATGCGCAATTTGAATAGTCGCTGAAAACTGTGTCCGCCCCTTGGCCGCCGTCTGCTCACGACACGGCGGCGCTTCGAACTATTTCGCTAATGTGCAAGGCGCGATGGATCCTATCGCCAAGTTGTGCGTTCACCCCAACAAGGGGTGAGTAGTGCAGACCCTGAAAACGGTCAAAACAAAGTGGTTTCGTTCAATCACGCGGCGGGTGGTTGGGCACAGTTTTGCGTTTTGGGCCGTCCCAACTCGAAGAGGAAAGTCATGAACAATCCAAATTATTATTACCCATTGGGAATTTGGGTGCTTGCTGTCGGCGCTGCCCTCGGCCTTGCCGTCGCACTTTATAATTTTGTTGTCCCGCTCACGGGCGTCAACGGCTCGATCGGAGCGGGTCTGGTGGTGTTTTCCACGGCCATCATGTTGCTGGCGGCGTTGTTTTTCCCGATTTTCGGCCATGGCGCGCTGAGAAACATCGTACGCGCATTAATAGTACTCGACATCGTCTGCACGGCAGCTGCCGGTTATTTTCTGCATGAATGGTTGCTGATTGGCGCCATGGTTGTGGCCCTGATCGGTGCGATCTGGGAGATCGCCCAGCCTTCGCCTGCCGCAACGACATTTCAAGGAGCAGCATGATGAAGCGGATGAATATCGTTTTTGCAAGCGGCCTCATCCTGGCCGCATTGGGCACCGCCGCCTATGCTCAGGATACCGCCCAGCCCGAAGCGCCGGCCGCTCCGTCAGCCGGCACCACGGTTGAACAGGACAGCACTGCGCCAAGCGCGCCTTCGACATCCGACAGCGCCGATACGGCAGCGCCGTCTACGTCCCCCGCGCTTACGGACGCAACGCCCAAGCCGGACCGCTATCCGGGCGTCGCCGATCCGACATTCAACACCACGCCGCGTCAGCGCACGAATATTCCGATGATGCCGAAAACGGCGACATGGGACAGTTTTCACGGTCAGCTGAATGCGCAGAAATATTCTCCGCTGACCGAGATTACGACCGATAATGTCAAGGACCTGAAAAAGGTGTGGGACATGCATACCGGCGACGTGTCTGACGGCAGCGGCGGCACGCCGGCGACGGTGTGGTCGGCAACGCCCGTCTTTGCCAATGACACGCTGTATATCGGTACGCCCTTTTACCGCATTCTGGCGCTCGATCCCGCAACCGGGAAAGAGAAATGGCACTTCGATACCGATTCCACGCTGGAGGCCCTGACGCAGCCGGCGCTCAAGAATCGCGGCGTTTCCTATTGGGAATCGAAAAATCCGGTCGCCGGCGAGCCGTGCCAGAAGATCGTCTATATCGGCACCATGGATGCCCAGCTCTTTGCGGTCGATGCCGATAGCGGCAAGGCCTGCGAGAAATTCGGCAATAACGGCGTTCTCGATGCCAATCAGTGGAACACCATCAATGACCGCTTCCCGTTCTCGCTGCTGCAGCCGCCAACCGTGGCCGGCAATCACGTGATCATCGGCTGGGCCGGCAAGGACTGGGCCTTTGCCGAAGCACCTCCGGGTGCGGTCTTCTCCGTCGATCCGCAGACCGGCAAACTGCAATGGTCGTTTGAGACGCTGCCGGAAGAGGTGCGGCAGAAGACCGGTACCGCCAATGTCTGGACGCATATGTCGGTCGATGAGGATCTGGGCCTGGTCTATCTGCCCGTGTCCTCGCCCTCGCCAAACTACTGGGGCGGCAATCGTACCGAGGAGATCCCCTATGCAACCTCGACGACAGCGCTCGATCTGGAAACAGGCAAGGTTGTCTGGTCGCGCCAGTGGGTCCATCACGACATCTGGGATTACGACATCAATTCCGCTCCGACACTGATGGATATCACGGTCGACGGAAAGACCATCCCGGCCCTGATGCAGGCGACCAAGATGGGCTTCCTGTTCGTCGTCAATCGCGAGACCGGCGAGGATGTCTGGCCGATCGAGGAGCGTGCGGTGCCGGGCGGCGACGGATCGGTGGACGGCGAATATTACGCGCCGACACAGCCATTCCCGACCAAGCCGGCCCCCTTGCTCGACCAGTCGAAGAAGCCGAAGGTCTGGGGCATTGCCGATCTGGTGAGTGGCGGTGCCTGCTCCAAGCTGTTCGATGATCTCTGGTATGAAGGCATGTACACGCCGCCCACAGCCAAGGGCAAAGGTGTCCTGACCTATCCGGATTCCGCCGGTGGCGTTCAGTGGGGCGGGGTTGCCTATGATCCGGAAAACCAGATCGCCGTGGTCAATACCTCGCATATCGTGCAGTACATCAAGCTTTATGCCCGCAAGGAATATGATGAGAACAAGGGCGGGTCCGGCAATGAGAACGGTTTCTACGCCCAGGAAGGCGCGCCCTACGGCATGGAGTTGCAGAACGCGCTGAACTGGCTGGGCATGCCGTGCTGGGAGCCACCATTCGGTGAGCTCGTCGCCATCGACATGCATACAGGCGATGTGAAGTGGCGCCGTCCGCTGGGCGAATCGCAGAAATATGGCTTCTTCATGCCGGAAAGCATGGGTTCGCCCACGATTGGCGGTCCGGCGGTGACAGCTGGTGGCCTGGTCTTCATCGGCTCCACCATGGATGCCAAGGCCCGTGCCTTCGACATCAAGACCGGCAAGGAGCTGTGGTCGGCCCAGCTGCAGGCCCCGATCGTCGCCAACCCGGCAGTCTATGAATATCAAGGCCGCCAATATGTCGCCTTCATCTCCGGCGGCAACTCCATCCTGTCGCCGACCCTCGGCGATCAGGTGGCGGTCTACGCCCTGCCGAAGTAAGTGACAGGCTCAAAGATGCTGAGAGGGGGAAGGGCGCATTTGGCGCCCTTTTCCATGGGCGACAAGGCGCATGCCATGGCGAAGGGCCGCATGCATGGGAAGCCGGTGGCATTCGCATTTGGCAGAGGGGATGCAGCCAAGCGAATGCCCGATGATCGGCGCACAAGAAGACCGGGGTCTTTGGATGTCCGTCCTCGACCCGCAGAGATCCGTTTTGCGGGTCGGGGAACTGATCGATATGGGTGCGGCTGAGCCGGCAGATGGAGCGCCGTCAGGCTTAGCTCAGCGGCTTGTAGGCGATCACGTCCATCTCGACTTTGACATCCACCATCATGGGCGATTGTACGGCGGAACGTGCGGGTGGGTGGTCTATGAAGTGCTTCTGGAAGACGGCGTTGAAGCTTGAGAAATCGCGTGCGTCGTCGAGCCACACATTGACCTTGACGACGTCTTCCAGTGTGCAGTCGGCCAGTGCCAGAACCGCCTTGATGTTTGCCACCACTTGTTCTGTCTGGGCCACGATATTGCCGACGATCACTTCACCGTCGACGGTCGGGACCTGGCCAGAAACATAGACGTAATCACCGGCGCGGACGGCCTTGGCAAAAGGGCGGCGCTGACCGCCGGCCTGGTTCTCGGCCGCTTCGTAGCGAATGAGTGTCTTTGTGCTCATGATGTAAACTTTCTGCTTGGAAGATTGTAAATCGCGGGGGCGCCGATCAGGGCATGTTCTGCACGAAATGACCAGGCGATACTTCCCGGTAGGTGCGTTTTGGCACAACATAGTCGAAGGGCCGAACGGGGCTCTTGATCTCTTCGGCCATGGGCGGCAGCGTCTGGCCACGACGCGACGGATCGGGGATCGGCACGGCGGAAATCAGGCGGCGCGTATACGGATGTTGCGGGTTGTCGAAGATCGCCGCACGCGGCCCGATTTCGACGATTTCACCCAGGAACATGACCGCGACGCGATGGCTCATTCGTTCCACAACAGCCATGTCGTGGGAGATGAAGAGATAGGCAAGTCCGCGCTTTTCCTGCAGGTCCAGCAGAAGATTGGCCACTTGCGCCTTCACGGTCACGTCGAGCGCTGAAACAGCCTCGTCGGCAACGATGAATTTTGCGTCGAGCGCCAAGGCACGCGCGATGGATATGCGCTGCCGCTGGCCGCCGGAAAACTCATGCGGATGACGGTCGGCCATCCTGGCCGACAGGCCGACCTGTTCGAGCAATTCTGCCACGCGTTCCTTCGCCTCGCGTCTGCCCATCAAGCCATGGGCCAGTATCGGCTCTGCAATGGCGGATCCGATGGTGATGCGCGGATTGAGAGAGGCGAATGGATCTTGGAATATCATCTGCGAGGTGCGCCGCATGGCACGCAAGTCGCGCGTGCCGGCTTTCGTCACGTCCTGGCCTTCGATGACGATCTTGCCGGACGAGGGGCTGATCAAGCGAATGATTGCACGACCGGTGGTGGATTTTCCGCAACCGGATTCGCCCACCAGGGACAGTGTCTCGCCCGGACGCAGGTCGAAGGAGACATCCTCGACAGCATGCACACGGCCATTGGGCAGATCGAAGCGCACGGAAAGATTGTCGACCTTGAGGATGGGTTCGATAGACGGGGAGACGGGTATCATCTCCCGGCCTTCGATCGGATCGCCGGTCGACGCATCGACTTCCGGGAAGCGCTTGGGAGCCATGGCTCCCCCCATCGTGCCTAGTCGCGGGATCGAAGCGAGAAGCGATCTGGTGTAGACGGCCTTGGGCGATTTGAAGATATCTTCTGTCCTGCCGGTCTCCAGAACATCGCCGCGGAACATGACGACGGTGCGGTCAGCGATCTCCGCAACCACACCCATGTCATGGGTGATGAAGAGGACGCCCATGTTCTCCTCGCTCTGCAATTCGCGCAGCAGATGCAGGATTTCGGCCTGGATCGTGACGTCGAGCGCGGTCGTCGGTTCGTCGGCGATCAGCAGTTTTGGCCGACAGGCGAGGGCCATTGCAATCATCACCCGCTGTCGCATGCCGCCGGAGAACTTGTGCGGATACTCGTGAAGACGCGTCTTTGCCGCAGGAATGCGAACCCGCTCCATCAAACGGATGGTTTCGGCCGCGGCATCGCTCCAGGAAAGGCCGCGATGCAGCACCAGTGCCTCGGAGATCTGGTTGCCTATCGTGAAGACGGGGTTGAGCGAGGTCATCGGCTCCTGGAAGATCATTCCGATCGAACCGCCGCGCACAGCGCGCATTTCGGCTTCGCTGGCCTGCAGCAGATCCTGCCCGTCCAGCAGGATGCGCCCTTGCGACCGCTCGCGGTCGGCGGGCAAAAGCCGCATCGTGGAGAGCGCGGTGACGCTCTTGCCCGAGCCGGACTCGCCGACGATGGCGACCGTCTCGCCGGCATCCACATGCAGGTTGATATCGCGAATGACCGCGGTCCAGCCCTGCTGGGTCTTAAAAGATGTCGTCAGGTTCTCGACCGAAAGCACGGGCCGGACCTTGGTAATGGTATCCATCATGATCAAAATTCCTTGGCCAGCCGTGGATCGACGAGATCACGCAGGCCATCGCCCAGCAACTGCACGGAGAGCACGGAAAACACGATGGCGAGGCCGGGAAAGACCATCAGCCATGGGGCGTTGTTCATATATTCGCGGCCCGCAGCCAGCATTGTCCCCCATGTCGGCATGTCGGTCGAAACGCCAACGCCGAGGAAAGAAAGGCTTGCTTCCGCCAGCATTGCCGACGCGAAGACGAAGGTGGCCTGCACCAGGATCGGGGAAGCGAGGTTCAGCAACACGTGGCGCGCCAGAATTTGCCATGTCGGCAAACCCATGGCGACCGCGGCTTCGATATAGGGAAGCTCGCGAAGGACCAGTGTCGACCCGCGCACGATGCGTGCAAGACGCGGTGCATAGGTGATGCCGAGCGCCAGGATGACCGTGGAAAGGGACGGGCCGAGCGCGGCGACCAGAGCAATCGCAAGCAGGATATCGGGAAACGACATCATCGCGTCGAGCAGCCGTGAGATCGGTGCGTCCAGGTGGCGGAAAAAGCCTGCCGCCACGCCCAGAATAACCCCGAGAACCGTTGAGATGGCAACCACGCCGAGGCTGACAAGAAGCGAGATCCGCCCTGCAAAGATTGCGCGTGAAAAGATGTCACGCCCGAATTCGTCTGTGCCGAACAGGTGGGCCATCGATGGCGGCTTAAGCTTGTTGACGATCGAAAGCTTGTTCGGCGCGTAGGGCGCAACCCAGGGCGCAAGAAGCGCTGCGAGAACCACAATGGCCAGGATGATCGCACCGGCGAGCATGGCGCGATTGCCGAACAAGCGGCGCAGACTTGAGGCGAACGGCATGGATACGGAGGCCATGGTAGTCATAGGCGCACCCTTGGATCAACGAGAATATAGAGCATGTCGACGATGAAGTTGATCAACACATAAATGGCGGCCACGACGAGCAGTGCCCCTTGTATGACAGGATAGTCGCGGCGCAAAACGGCTGAGACGACGAGATTGCCAACACCGGGAAGGCCGAAAACCGTTTCGGTCACCACCGCGCCCGCGACCAGCATGGCGATTGACAGGCCGATGACCGTGATGATCGGGATCAGTGCATTTTTCAGCGCATGCTTGAGGATCACCCGACCTTCGCCGGCTCCCTTGGCGCGTGCGGTGCGCACATAATCATCCCCGAGAACATCCAGCATGGCCGCGCGCGTAAAGCGGGTGATCAGCGCTGAATTGACCACACCCAATGCCACCGCAGGCAGGACCAGATGATGAAGCCGTTCGAGAAACGGCGTATAGGGGCCGCCGTAACCGGATGCCGGAAACCATCCCTGGCCAACGGCAAAGACCTGGATCAGGATCAGGCCGAGCCAGAAACTGGGTACGCTGGCAGCGACCATGGTCAGGGTGACAACGATCTGGTCGAATAACGTGCCACGCTTGACCGCAGACAGAATGCCGACCGGCAGGGCGATCGCAACCGCAATCAGGATCGAAAACAGGGTCAGGAAGAATGTCGGTTCGGCACGTGCGGCAAGCGCGGTCGTCACCGGCTGCCCGAGGAAGATCGACTGACCGAGATCGCCATGCAATATGCCCACGACGAATTGGACATATTGCATGATCAGGGGCGCATCGAGCCCCAATTTGGTGCGCAACTGGGCTATGTCTTGCGGGGTCGCATCCGACCCCAGCATGACAGCGGCAGGATCGCCAGGCGTCACGCGAACGATGATAAAGACCACCGTCACGACGAGAGCCAGGACAATGGCCATACCTCCCAGTCGTTTGAGCAGTGCCTGCGCAATCCTTGCCATAGTCAGGTCCTTACTTTGTCACATTACTGCTTGGGAGTGACGTTCCAGAAATGCGGCCAGTAGGTTGGCTCATATCCGGAAACGCCCTTGGCAACACCCGAAACGGCGTTGAAGTTTCCAACCTTATAGAGCGGCGCATCATCATAGATCACGGTCTGAATGCCTTCCCAGGCAGATTTTTTCGCGTCGTCTGTGGTGGCGTCCATATAGGTGCTCACAGCCTTTGCCTTCTGGTCGGAGACGTACCAACCGGGATAGGCATCGGTGATCGTGTTGATCGTTGTGGGGTCGCCAGGGAAGTTGGAGTGGGTGATGAAGATATCCCATTCCTTTGGATCGGCGCGGCGCGTGGTCAAGGTTGCCCAGTCCACCACCTGCAGATCGACCTTGAAGCCGGCGGCTTCGAGATAGGCCTTGGCGACTTCGCCGATCTTGTAGTGAAATTCATACTGCCGGCTGGTCATCAGGCGCAGCGGCTGACCGTCATAGCCGGCCTCTTCAAGCAGTTTGGCAGCGGTTTCGGGATCGCCCTCGCCATACCGGGCCACACCGGCTTCGGTATGCCAGAACGAGCCCTTCGGGAAGATCGAGCCGTCGACGCTGAAGAACCGGTCGTCAGAAAAGGCAGCCAGCATCATGTCATTCGGGTCAAGCGCTGCCTGTACGGCCTGGCGCATCGCTTTCTTCGTCAGCAAGCCTTCCTTCATGTTCATGTTGAGCGAGGCCCAGCCTGCATCCTTGAAGATAACGGGCTTTGCATTGTCGCTCTGCTCGACCCGCTCATAGGCGCTGACCGGCAATGAATCTGCATAATCGAACTGGCCGGCGATCAGGCCTTCAACACGGGTATTCGCATCCGGAACCGGCACGAAGCGGATTTCCTTGGCGATTGCCTCGCGTTTGCCTGCATAATTGCTCGGCGTGCCTTCCGGTGACTTGTAGCCATCGAAGCGAACGAGCTGGGTATACTGGTCAGGCTTGCGTTCCTTGAGTTCGTAGGGACCGGTGCCGACAAACTCGGTCAAGGTATCGGCCAGCTTTTCAGACGGCATGATCACGGATGCCTGGGAAAGGGTCGCAAGCAGCGGTGCATAACGGGACTTCAGCGTGATGACCACCGCGTGGTCGCCGTCTTCACTCAGACTGTCGACAAGTTCGGCAACCTGCTTGCCCTTGGAATTGATGGCCATCCAGCGCTTCAGCGAGGCGGTGACATCCTTGGCATCAAAGGCGCTGCCGTCATGGAAGGTAACGCCTTCGCGCAGCGGGATCCGATAGGTCAGACCATCTTCGGAGATGGTCGGCATGTCGGCCGCGAGCAGCGGCACAGACTTCCATTCGGCATCATATGTATAGAGGGTCTCGAAGATATGCTGGTCGATGGTCAGCACGATATCGGTCGGTGTCTGCATGGCGTCAAGCGTTGGCGGTTCACCGATGGTCGCAACGGTGAGCACGCCGTCGCTTGCCTGGGCCAAAGCCAGGCTGCTTGTGCCGGCAAGCGCTGCCAGTGTTATCAGAACAAATGCACTCTTTTTCATGTCATTCCCCTTGTTGCAGTTTGTGTGGTCAAAGCTTTCGTCGGGCTTTTGTCCCGGTTCGAAAATTCATCCATCCAGTCCCAACGGATCGGCAACGCGCGGCCAAAGCTGGAGGCTTGCCTTCAGGTATGGTGTCGTTGCGGGGTCGGTCGGATAGGAGGTTGGCGCGGCGACATAGACGATCTCGGACGAAATCGGCTGGAAGCCCGCATAAAAGTGATTGGTCGATTTGATCAGCAAATAGGCCTTGTTTGCAAAATCGATGCCCTGATTGGAAAAGATGTCCGGCTCATAGGTCTGGGTGCGACTGGTAATCAGTACGATATCGATATTGGTTCCAACGGGACGGATAACGGCCGTACTGCCGAGTGTCACGCGACTGTTACGGAAACTTTGCCAACCGGCGTGAAAGACACGTTCAACGGTGACGCGAAGGTCCAGCGGCTCGCCGCCTTCCGGGCTGGATTTGCCGCCGACGCGCAGCTTCAGTTCAGCGCCCTGGCCGGCCGCGTGGCAGAAGGTGACGGCGATCGGATCCCAAATGGCAGCGACCGCGAAGTCATCCATGCCGCGCTCGAGCATGCGCCGCAGAATATGCGTGGCGTCGCCCGCAACGCCGCCGCCGGGATTGTCCCAGACATCCGCGATCAGAACAGGTTTTTCAGGTTGCGCGCCACGAATGGACACGGCGAGATCCAGGCCCGCTTCGGTGCCGAGCATCGGCATGGCTGTGTCTTTTCGCATGCCGTATAGCTCGCGACCGAGAGCAGCCGCCAAAGCGTCGCCCTTGTCCTTGTCGTTGTCGGTGATGACGACAATGCGGCTTCCCATGTCCTCAACATCGCCGGCCATGAACCCGTGAATGACGGAGACGGACAGGATGCCATCCTTGCCTTCCAGCGCCTGCAGGCGATTGACGAAGGAGCGCATCGGCTCGCGACTGGTCGGGAAAATGGTGATCATCCGACAGTCGAAGGTGGAGATGACCGGCCTGATTTCTCCGCGCAGGGCCTGAAGCGCGAGCTCGACCACATGTTCCCCACGCTGCTCGAAATCCGTGTGCGGGAATTCGAGAAATGTCGCCATGATGTCGAGATTGGCGACCCGGCGCGCTGTCAGATGGCTATGGGGGTCGAATTCGGCGGCGATCAGCACATCGGTTCCGACGAGTTCCCTGATGCGCTGCAGGAAATCGCCTTCGGGATCGTCATAACCCTGGGCAACCATGGCACCGTGGAGGCCGAGCACGACGCCATTCACAGGCATCGCGGCCTTCAGTTCGTCGAGGATCTGGTCGCGCAGGGTTTCATAGGTTTGGCGTTGGATGAGGCCGGCGGGTTCTGCCCAGCACGATGTGCCCTCGATCACGGTAAAATTTTCTGCCTTGCCGCGACGCCGCAAGATCGGCACGACCGAGGAGCAGAGCGTCGGCGTATCCGGATGTTCGCCCGGTCCGGCATAGAATGCCGCCTTGAAAGCGTTCATGTCTGTTGGCACCGGAGAGAATGTATTGGTCTCAGTCGCCAACGAGGCGGTAAAAATGCGCATGTCTTTCATCCGAATATGCTCAGGACCAAACCTCCATCGCTGTGGAAGATCCAATGCCGTCGTAAAGCTGTTTTGATTTCCAAGTTTCGTTCGTCAGCGCTGTCAGGTCTGGAGGCCGATGTGGCGACAGAAGCTGCGCGTATTGAAGATGTGCTTTCCAGTCTCGTTCAGTTCACCCGTTCACCATTTGCGGTGTAATTTATTTTCTTAATAATGCCAATCGAGCCGTTTATGTCAACACGCAGAAACGATTCTGAACATATTGTGTAAAATATTTACGTAATTGAGGAAAAGCCCCTCAGATTTTCAGGCGGGCCGGCATCTGTCTAGGAAGCGCATGGCGGCCCCGACGCGGCAAAATATCAAGAAATCAAGGTCTTCAGTCGCATTGGATCGGCTGGGTTGGCATTGTGGCTGAGGCGCCGTCATGAAAACGGGCGCCCGTGATGGACGCCCGATTTTCACGATATGGTGCAGGCCGCATGGGTCTCGGCGCAGCACGTCAGTTGAAACTGAAGAAAATTATTGCCCGGGCATTACCAGACTGTGCCCCGCGCATCGACTTTTTCGACCCGCGTGACGATCCCGTCGCGATGAAACACGATGCGGTCGAACAGATTTGTAACGACGCAGGTGTGGTTGGGTATAATTTTGACGACCTGACCGATCTCTGCAAACGGCACCTGGCACCCCTGAAGGTCGATGACGGCATGTTCCTCGGATAGGGAGACGATCTGCGCTCCCGCGTAGTCGACAATCGTGCCGTAATCGGTGAAGCCGAGCAGGTCTGACGTGAGAGCCTTCGATCCGCAATCGAGGACCGCGCGATCGGGGGCCGGGCGGGAGACGACGGTTGCGAGGATCTGCATGGCCAGATCGTCGGTGGTGCAATGGCCAGCACGGACCATGCTGCGGTCGTTATAGACATAGGTGCCGGCACGGTGTTCGGTGGCCGACGGCACGAGATGGGCCGCAAACAGATCCGGCGATCCGCCACTGGAACGCACCGGGCAATCGATCCCCTTGTCCGACAGCAATTTCATGGTTTCGGCCATGAACCGCTCCACCTGTTCCGCGCCCCCGACCGCCGGATAGGTCATGATGCCGCCGAAGCGTAGCGCCGGCGCAGCCGCGATCTTCTCGGCAAGTGCCACCGCTGCCTGTGGCGTCTGGACGCCGCAGCGCTTGGCGCCGGTGTCACATTCGACAAGCACAGTGAGTGGCCTGTCCTCACCGAAGGTGGAGGCTAGTCCATCAACCGTGGTTTCGCTATCGGCGACGACGGCAAGCTTTCCAACGCGGTCATTCAGCGCCTTGAGTCGGGCAAGCTTGGTTGGACCCAGAATGTTATAGGTGATGAGGATGTCATCGAAGCCGGCATCGGCGAACGCTTCTGCCTCTGTGACCTTTTGGCAGTTGAGGCCAATTGCGCCCGCCTCGATTTGCTGACGGGCGACCGCGGCCATCTTGTGGGTCTTGATATGAGGGCGGAAACGCTTGCCATGCGAATTGCAATAGGCCTGGGCCCTGGCGATATTGGCGGCAAGCCGTTCCTCGTCGATAACGGGCATCGGCGTTGCGACCTGTTCAAGCGGCGTGCCGGGTTGGGGCCACGGATAGTTCATTGTCAGACCTCATTTGGGGGAGCTGTGCCATTGGTCAATGGAGACAGTTGATATCATCAGGCACAAGTATTTGCATTTTCGTCAGCATCGACAGTTACGTTGATGCTTTGCGTCATTATGCTATCAAAACAGGCGTCAGTGAAATTCATTTTCACGGACCCGCGCATTTTTTCGAGATCGCCGCTGAAGGAGACGACCGGATGGATCTGTTTCATGCCCTTTCCGACGAAGAGGGAAGGCTTTCCAGCCTTGAGACGAAGCTCGCACATTTCGCACTGGAAAATGTCGATTTCGTTGTCAACTCTTCCATCATCGATCTGGCCGAACGGGCCGGGGTCTCGCCGCCGACTGTCACGCGCTTTTGTCGTCGGCTTGGTTGTCAGGGCTATTCGGATTTCAAGGTGCAGCTTGCAAAACTGGCCTATGTCGGCTTGCGCTACCTGAAACCGGAGGCACCGACGGCGACGGCGGAAGAGGTTGCCCACGACATCGTTTCCAAGGCGCAGAACGCCCTTTTCGAGGTCCACCGCCAACTTGATCTCAAGGCAATCGATACGGCTGCGAGCATGCTCAGCAGCGCCGAGTTTATTCAGGCCTTCGGCGCCAGCGGCAATTCGGCGATGATCGTCAACGAATTGCACAATCGCCTGTTCCGTCTTGGCTGTCGTATCAATGCATCGAACGATCATGGCATGAACCTGATGATCTCGGCTGCCGCGCAGCCCGGCACCGTTGTGTTCGGCTCGTCATTCACCGGCCGGGACGAGGGCCTCGTCCATTGCCTTGAACTTTTGCGCCAGCAATCCATCCCGACAATCGTCATGACCCAGAACGACTCGCCTGTGGCGGCGGCAGCCGATGTGGTGATTGCGATCGAGATGCCGGAAGGCAAGAACATCTTTCGTCCGACATCCACCCGATATGCATATCTCGCAGCGATCGACATCCTCGCCAACATGGTGGCCTATGCCAGCCGCAACAGAGCACTGAAATCTCTGCGCTCCATCAAGGAGGAATTGGTGCGCAACCGCGATGGCGACGACCGCCAACTGCTTGGTGACTGATGAAAAAGGGGAGGAGGGGCGTTGGCCGCGTCCGGCGATAGGGAACACCACGTCTACACGATGGCCCTCTGACGCCACTTGTTTGAACAAGGCCGGACCAGGCGCGCTCCAGAAGAGTATGCGGCGGACCTTCCCCGGATTTCAGGCGTAAGCGCGCCTTGTTGCGCTTGGACTGTCCGTGTCGCCATCGCAAAACCAGCATCGGGCAAATTTCGAATAATGGTACAATTTAAAATTTCCTGGTGGAGCAAAAGTAATTTTGCAAACGGCGATCATTTGCCGCCCAAGTAAATACAGGAGATTAAAATGAAATTTGCTATAGCAGCAATCGGATTTGCATTGCTTTCGTCCACGAGTTCATTTGCACTCGATCCGATTCCGGGAAGCATTACATATGATGACGGATACGGATACCTTTCGAAGTCCCCTGTCGGTTCCGTGACGTCGCAGGATTTCTATAGTGGTGGGAATCACTATAGCGAATTGTACGTTCTCGGTGCCGACGGTCGTCTGAAACTGGTGTCGCGCCAGCAGAGAGATTCACACTAGCGTTCCAAGGACGCGACTGGAAAGCAGCACTCTCCAGAATCAGCGCTGCAGTCCATCGGCCTTACACAGTGCCCAGGCAGACTATTTCCAAAAACCATCGGGGGACCAGCAATTGGCCCCCCGATGGTGTTTTTGCGTTCTGCATCATGGTGCACTCCAATTTTGACAAAGCCCGCCGATGGCGAGAATGGCAAGTCGCCGATCAGGTCAACCGATTTGTGGTGAACGCCATACGCGGCCTGGTCGGCGTGGGGCTCTTCGAAAGGGGCGCAAACTACCCCACCGACTAGCCCGCCCCACGCAACCACCCTTCCGACCATCAACATTCAGACGGGGGCTTTGGGCGTCATTGTTCTGGTTCGAGCAAAGAATGCCAGACCGAGCGTCGACATCGCGGCTCCTGCCAGCATGATTGCAGGGTTCCCGAGGTTGGCAGCAATGACAGCTCCCCCCAGCGCCGCACCGGCTGCATTGCCCAGGTTGAAGGCGCCGATATTGACCGAGGACGCAAGGCTCGGCGCGTCCGCCGCAGCTGTTATGACCTGAATTTGCAGCGGCGGAACGAGAATGAAACTCGCAGTGCCCCATATGAAAATGATCACAGCTGTGGGCAGCGAATAGGGCATAAGGAACGAAAAGGCGATCAGGGCCGCTATGACCGTCGCAAATCCGGTCAACAGTGTCAGGTCAACGGAACGGTCGGCAAGTTTGCCACCCAACCAGTTGCCTGCTGTCAGTCCAAGACCATAGTTGACGAGCATCGCGGTAACGAAACCCGGCGAGGCATGGGTCGCGCCATGGAGGATGGGCACAATATAGGTAAAGACCGTAAACATGGCGCTTGCTGCGATGACCGTTAAGGCGAGCGCGCGCAGCACCGGTCCGCTTGTGAGCGCGCGCAACTCCTTTAGAGCGTTGCTTCCCACCGCAACCGGCAGAGCTGGAAGCGTAAGCCGCAGCGCCGCCATCGTGATGACGCCGAGCCCGGCGATACCCCAGAAGGAACTGCGCCAGCCCAGATAGCCTCCGGCCCAAGTGGCAAATGGTACGCCCGCCACATTGGAAAGTGACAATCCCATAAACATCATGGCGACTGCGCCGGCGCGCCGGTTGGCGGGGACGAGACCGGTGGCAACGACAGCCCCAACGCCAAAAAAGGCGCCTTGGCTAAGCGATGTGACGATGCGCGCGACCAGCAGTGCCGTATAGCTGCCGGATACCGCAGCAAGCACATTGCCGAACGTGAAGATGCCGATCAATGCGATCAGGAATGTTCTGCGCGCAACCTTGTCGGCCGCAAGTGTCATGAGCGGAGCGCCGAGGACCACCCCCAGCGCGTAGGCACTGACGAGAAGGCCAGCCCTGGGGATGGAAACGCCGATATCGGTCGCGATCACCGGCAGAAGTCCCATCGGTGCAAATTCGGTCACGCCGATGCTGAATGTGCCGAGGGCGAGAGCCAACAGGCCAAAATTATATCTCATTGGACGCACTCCTTCCCGTCGGCGGAATGCGGCTTCATTTTGGATTTCTGCCGATGGTCGAGCGGAGCAGTCAACGCGGTCCCAGTTTTCGGCAGCGCGTCGACCGCATCTGAAGTGGTGAGCAAGGAAGTAAGGGGCATTCACGGTCCTCCGATGGTTGAGATACCTTGGTTGAGTGGCTTTGCCGTCAGGTGATGATGTTGATCGGGCTTCCCCTGGCGTAAGCGCGCACCTGATCGAAGACGACTGCGAGACAGTCTTCGAATTCGTCAGTGGTTGCGTATCCAAGATGCGGCGTCGCAATCACACGCGGGTGAGAAAGCAGTGGCTCCAAGGCCGGATCTGTTGGGTCACGGTCAAAGAGGTCGATCGCTGCGAGACCTGGGCGTCCCGTTTGCAGCGCAGCCAGCAGCGTATGGGCTTCGAGGATTGTCGAACCACTGGTGTTCACGAGGATGCTGTCTGGACCCATGCCAGCAAGATCCTCGGCGGTAACGGAATGCATGGACCCGCCCGGCAGGCAAAGGTGAATCGACACCACATCGGATCCACAAAAGAATGCACCACGCGTATCGGGCACGGTGTATCCGGCCATACGCGCATGGCTGCGTCCGGCCTGCGAACCCCAGACATTTATGGACATGCCGAATGCCACGCCGTAGCAGGCGGTCAACTGGCCGATATCATTGAATCCCAATATACCAAGTCGTCGCCCTTGCAATGTCCGTCCAAGGGAGGTTTGCCAGCGACCTTCCTTTAACGCGGCTATCTGATCCGGCAGATATCGGGCGGCGGCCAGGATCAGCGCCCAGGTGAGTTCCGCTGTCGCGAATGATGGCTTCGATGCGCGGGTGGCGGATGTCACCAGAACATCGGCACTGCGGCATCCCTCAAGATCGATATGAGACGCGGGGCCCCACAGGCTGATCAGGCGCAAAGCAGGAAGTGCCGCGATGACGCGCTGGCCGATATGTGTCCGTTCCCGGATCAGAACAATCACTTCGGTTGCGACAAGGCGACGGATCAGAGTGTCCTCGTCGACAGCACTATCGGTCCAAATCTGGACGTCATGCCCGGCGAGTTTGCTGAAGCACTTTAGATTCCGAACAGAATTGGTCCAGTCGTCGAGGATCGTGATACGCATGCGAATATCTTGCGCATGCATTCGAATGAAAATTGTATCATTCTATCATTCCGAACGGGCACTATTCTGAAGAAGAAAGCAGAGCGATTGCGCGTTTGACATCCGCCGAATCCGACGCCCCGCGGAGTCTTGCAAGCAACCTTTCGATCATCCGCAATGCCTGTGTTTCCTGTCTTTCCAGTTGCATAGCAGCAAGATCATTGATGATGCGCAACTCCCAGTAACAGGCTTCCTGCGACCGGGCGAGATCAAGCGCCTTGTGCAGACGTGCCTCCGCTTCCGCCGAACTGATTGCACCTGCCTCAAACAGGTTCGCTGTATACCCGCGGAAAATTTCCGGTGCCGCCCAGGGTGAATTTCCGGCCTCGAAGCGCGCGCAGATCTCTGCTGTCACCAGATGGCGGTTGTAGGTGGCAAGGTCGTCGGCCATGAGCGGCTCGAGCACCAGTCTTGACACTTCATCAGGTCTGCTGGTCGCAGTCAGAAGGAGCTTGTGACCCCAATCAATCCAGTAATCCATCCCACTCTCAATGGCGACTTCGACAATGGCGTTCGCATAGCGCGTCATTCCAACTGTATCACCCGACCAGGCGGCAACCGGCACGGCCCCCATCGCCAGTCCCTGGCACAGGGGGTGGTTGCGAAATTGCTCGGCAAAAGCCAGGCAGTCATGGACGACTTCGACCGCGTTGTCGCACTCGCCCAACAGCCATAGAGAACGCGCCATAACCGCGCGCGCAGAGATCCGCGGGTCGACGCGTGTAAATGCCATATAAAGTGAAGAGCCGGTTGCCGCGGTCAGCACCGCTTGTCCGCATTCAACCGCTTCTCTGTGCCGGGCAAGATAGTGAAATGCCTGCGCCCGCATTCGTTCGGCCGATGCCACGAGGTACGGTTCTCCCGGCACGGCTGCAGTTATCTTAGCTGCTGTGGCAGCTTCCAGTGCCTTGTTCCAATCGGTCCGGCTGAACAGCATTCCGAAGTCGAAGTGAATGGCCTCGAATCTCTCTTTTGCATCCCCAGTCTGTAGCTGTAGCTGTGTTACGCGATCATAAACGCGCCTAAGCTCGATCGTGTCCCCCGAAGTGTGCTGCAGCAGATAAGCGAGCTCAGCATTGACGCGCAGTTCCAGAAACGGGTTTGGCGGCTCCAGCATCCGAACTTGGTCCGAGGCATACTCGATCCGCCCCAGATATTCTCGCAGCAATGCCAGCCGACTGGCGAGCGGCGAAGAAAGAGCCGAGAGTTCGATGCCCAGAACTACATTTCCCTCGCCGGAATACGTCCAATCAAGGGCAGCGCGGACATCGTCCATCCACCGGCCATAAGCCCTTACCCAATCCGCTTGTGCTGTATTGTGCCGATCATCCTTTGCCCTCAGGAGAATCTCCCGGCACAATAAAGCATGCCGACCGGCAATATCGTTATGCTCGCCAGACTTTAGAAGTTTCTCACTCGCGTAGGCGCGCGTCGTCTCCAGCAAGCGATAATAATCCTCTCCGTCAACCGTCTCAACGGTCACCATGGACTTTCCGACAAGTTCGAAAAGGCTATCGGCAGCTTCCCCCTCGTTCATGTCGCCGAAACCAGCGACCGCAAACACAGCTTCGAGCGTGAAGCTGTTCCGGAAAATCGACAGGCGATTGAGCGTAATTCGGTCACGGGAATCGAGCAACTGGTAACTCCAGTCCAATGTCGCACGCAGCGTTTGCTGATGCGGCTTGGCTGTCCGTTTGCCAGGACCTAGCAATTCCAGCCGATCTGGCAGGAGTGCAGCCAGTGATCGAACATTCAGACGGTCGACGCGTGCCGCAGCAAGCTCAATCGCGAGCGGTATTCCGTCGAGACTTCGGCATATTTTGGCCACATGCGCGGCGTCTTCGTCGGACATCACGAACAGATCTCGGCAGGCAATAGCCCGCTCAACGAACAATTCAATGGCCGAATAGGCAATCGCTTCATCGGCCATCAAGCTGTCCGATTGAGGTGGTGAATCGAGCGGTGCCAGACGATGGATCCACTCGCCGTCGACGCGAAGTGCTTCGCGGCTGGTACACAACATATGAACACGCGGCGCGCCCCGCAGGATCTCCTCGACCAGCTCAGCGGCCCTTTCGATCACGTGCTCGCAATTGTCAAGGACCACGAGCACGTGGCGATCAGATAGCCATTCCAAAATCTGATCCATTGGCTCGGCCATCGTCAGCCTGAGATTGAATGCCTTGGTCAGCGCGGACACAATGGTTGAGGCGTCCGGGATTGTTGCAAGATCCACAAAATAAACACCGTCCTCGTAAGCATTTTCCAAACGTTCGGCCAATGTCATCGACAGGCTGGTCTTGCCGATGCCTCCCGGACCGACAATCGTCAGGAGGCGGCGATGCGGCATGTGAACGAGAAGTTTTGTCAGCACAGGTTCGCGACCGATCAGCCCGGAAAGGCGGTTCGGAAGGTTCTTGTTGGGCATTGCGCTCGGGGGCAGGGCCACCGGAACAAAGGCCGGGTTCGGTGGCTGCACCTGTTCGGAGTCGATAGGACAAGCATTGTCGCAGACGACCGGCAAGGTGAAACTATATCCCCTGCCGGTAACATTGACGATCATGCGACCGGCAGTCCCATTGTCACCGAGGGCACGCCGCAAGGAAGCCATCTGCACCCGCAGATTGGATTCACTTACCGTCGATGTCGGCCAGATACGTGCGATTAACACGTCGTTGCTCAAGAATGTTCCGGCATTCTCCACAAGCGCGTACAGAAGGTCGAACTCCCGGCCCCTCAGCTGAACTTCCGTGTTGGCCCTGAAAAATTGCCGACGTGTGGGAAATAAGCAGCAATCGGAAAACGATAAGCAAGGCTCTAACGGGACCGGTAACCCGGATCGGTCGCCTTCCTGTTCGTTAAGCGATGGCATTTGCTCATCTTTCATCAGTTCCCCGAGATGAAGGTCTGCGAGGTAGTGAGGCTTCGGTGCTCTTCGTCCCTGCCGAACAGGTCGGTGTCTGGATCAGCACAACGCATTGGATATGTTGACAAGCAGATCATCACTCATCGTCGCCACGGTCTCAAGTGTCATTTTGCGGCATCGCTGAGCGGTGCACTCGCTTTCCTTCGGGGAAGCAGTTCGCCGAGAAGCCGAGACGCGGTCGCCTGTGCCTCGGATATGCCGATTACGCGCAGTCGTTCAAGTGGAATCGGTCGCGATCGTCTCCATCCCGGGCCTGTCGCAAGTGGTCAAACTTGCCACTGCCCTCGGCGGACTTTCTGGCCATTGGACCAACCGGCCACGATCTCCAGGTGCGTCACCTTATCCCAGAAGGAAAAAATACGCCTCCTCGTCTCAATCTCCGCCAGGCTCCTGGCGGTAAACCCGCCCGACGGGAGAAGACCCTTGAGAAATGAGCCTGGTCGGCAAAGCCGCAGGCGAGTGCGATCTGTGCAATTGGGTCGTCACCTTTACTTAGAAGTTCCATCGCGCGATCGATCCGGTGTCGCATGATAAAGGCGTGTGGCGCCACACCGAAGGTACCGCGGAAGGCACGATAGAAATAACTGGCGCTCAACCGCGTTTGCCCAGCAAGCGCCTCGATACGGATTGGTTCTTCCAAGTGTTCTTCGATATAGCTCTTGATGCGCTTCTTCTGCCAAGGTGCAAGGAAATAACATTCATCTTCTTGCCTTTCGCGCGATGTCTGCAGGATTGCGAGCAAGACCAAAACCTCGTCGAGCCGAAGCCGTGTTGCGTCGGGATCGCGCACCACCAGTGAAGCGGCATCTTTAAGTAAAAGCTCTATTTGGGTAGCGCTAATATTGGCTTCGATACAGTTATTCTCGGGTGATATGTTCATCGATCATGCTCCATTCAATTTCAGGTCGAACTATTGTTGAAACTGGGTGCGATTGTTCGATGGCAGGGTGAGAAGAGGCAAATCATTACATGCGAAATTTTGTTAAATATCGCTGTATTTGCTCTCGTTCTATTGTGAGATACCAGGTTCTGGATCAGAAATGACAGGCCTGTTTAATGGGCCTGCTTTGGAGGCATCAATGGTTTACTCCGCTTCACATTCTGACAAAGAAAAGAGCGATACCGGCATGTACGGTGAGCGGCCAACGCTCACAGCCCATCATTTCCTGCTATACTTGGTCTGTGCCCTGGGCTTTATGGTTGATATCGGAGAAATCGCCATTTCCAGTGCATTTGGCGCAATCTTTTCCGTGCCATCGAGTAGCGGAATGGCAGGAAATGGATTGCTTTCAGTGCTCCTGTCGGCACCATATGTCGGCGCGACATTCGGCGCACTCGGCTTCGGTCAACTGGCGCGCCGGTTCTCTATTCGGGTATCTCTGGCCGGTGCCATGGCGCTGCTCACGGTGACCTCCCTTGGCGCCACTTTCTCTCAAGACATTGAGATGTTGATCGTTATGCGGGCCCTGAGCGGGCTTGCCATCGGCGCATTCCCACCCCTTGCCATCGCTTTCCTGGCTGACCACACCCCCGGTCGCTGGCGTGCAGCGGTTACGCTCACAGTAACGGCTATCGGAACCCTTGGTGCCCCTTTGATGATCTATGCCACGCGTCATTTCACCCAGAACCCCGTCTATGGGTTTGAAGGTTGGAGGGTGGCACTGTTTTTCGGAGCGATGATGTCGCTGGCAGTCAGTGTCGGGTTCAGCGCACTGCGCAAGTCAGATAATCGCGCCGCAACACGGGCGCGGATCGAGCCAGCCTCTCCCAATCCTGCGGGACAAGGAAACAGTAAAATGACCACCTTCCTTATCCTTCCCGTTCTATATGCTGTCGTCCCTTGGGCAGGAGTAGGGTTTCCGCTCCTGAGCGGTGCAATCCTCGTCAACAAGGGTTTTAATCTGAACGACACACTGCTTTTTGTAACGGCCATGAGTTTCGGCCCTGCCGTTGGCACTGTTTTGTCCGGCTTCATGGTCGACCGGATTTCGAGACGTAGCGCCGTGTTTTTGACACTGGTCGGAGGAGCCATTTCGCTGGTTCTGTTCGGAATCGGCAATCAACCCTGGCTTCTGGGCGTTTCGTCAGTCTTGTTCGGGTTTTCCATGGGTCTCTTTCTCGCAATCCTGAGCCTCTACGCTGCGGAGTTCTTTTCCGCAGAAAAGCGTGTCATCGCGACAACAAGGCTGTGGGCAATGAATCGGGTCAGCGTCATTTTCGCTCCGCTCGTTCTTCTTCCTCTGCTTCACGGCGCCGGCCCATGGACGCTGCTTCTCACCCTGGCACTGGTCTTGTGTTGTTCGGCCGCACTGACATGGCTCGCACCGGCAGGGCGTGCGGGCGAAGAACTTGCCTGATACAAAGCAAGAAAGCGTCACCGGCAACCGGCAACGCTTTCCTAGATCGCCCTGATCGGCTGGTATCGTCCTGACAGTGAAGAAGGATACCTTCGGCCGGATAGAGGAGGGGACGCCCCTAATTCTTTGCGAGAAAAGTCTTCACAATCCGAATTGTTGCAACCGGGTTTTCTTCCATGATCCAGTGACCCGAGGCGGGCACAATCCCCTCCTCTACATTTATCGCAGTAGCTCTCATGACAGTCGCCATAACCGGGCCAAATGACTGCTCGCCCCCAATCGCCAATACCGGCATGTCGAGTTTACCGTGTTTGGCCAGGAGGGCGCGGTTATCGACGGCATCCTGATCGAAAGCTGCGAATTGCGCAAAGCCTGCATGCATATTGCCGGGGCGGGCGTAGAGCGCGGCGTAATGGCGTCGGGAATCTTCGTCAAAGTTTGCCGGATTGGCCGAGAAATCATTCCAGAAACGGTCGAGATAGATGCGTTCGCGCCCGGCAACGAGGCGCTCCATATCCGGACCGCCGAAGCGGAAGTGCCAGAGCAGGGGATTCTTGAGAACCTCTTCCCACGGACCGATGCCCGGGACCGGCGCATCGATCACGACAAGCTGGTTCACCCGTTTGGGAAACTGCATCGCAAGAGAATAGGCCACCATGTTGCCGATATCGTGGGCGATAACGACGGTGTCCTTCACATCCAGCCTGTCGAGGATGCCGGCCATGTCGACCGCTTCATTCTTCTTCTCGAAGCCTGATGTGGCCGGTGCAGACAGTCCCATGCCGCGCAGATCCGGCACGATGACGGTGTATTCGCTCGAAAGATCGGTTGCCATCTGCGCCCACATGTCGCCGGTTTCTCCATAGCCGTGGAGCAGCAACACCGCCGGCCCGTGTCCCCCTACTCGTGTGTGGATTGTTGTTCCGTTGGTGGCGATCTCCTCTATATGGAACGATGGGGGGAAGGACACCATCGGCGCGGCGCGCACGATTGCGCCGGATGCTGAGGCGAGGATGGCTGTCGCCAGGGTCATTGCGGCTGCGATTAGCTTTAACATGATCAATTTCCTTCGGTCGGCTTGCACTAGCGTTGCGCTGTTTCAAGGTTTGGGCGATCGCCTGCTGCGCCAAGCGGAGCGCGGTTATCGAACCAGGCAGATTGGCGACCCTGAGCGAGCTGCAAGGCAAGCTCGGCCACCCGGCGTCCCAGATGTTCCGCTGTCTTCAGATCGGCTGTCGGCGGCGCAGCTCTGGCATCTTCGTCCGCGTTGGATTGCGCTGCAGCGCCGAGGAAAAAGCCGAGCCGGTTAAGATCCTCTTCTGATCCCGCAGAACTGTTGTTGCCAGGAGGCAGACCGAGACCGACCCAATACATACCGTGCTGCGCGGCGAAGATTGATAGCTGCTGGAGTGTGGCGAGCTTGTCACCGGAGCGGGCAGCAGAGTTTGTGAAACCTGCGGCAATCTTGTCCTTCCAAAGAAACCCGGCGCCGAAGACCTTGCTTGAGGTCGCGTCCTCGAAGGCTTTGAACTGGGCGGAGGGGCCTCCCATATAGGTCGGGCTACCGAAAATCAGTGCATCGCTTCCAGCCAATTCATCCCAGGGCACCTCCGTCCCATCGAGGGCAACAAGCAAGGTTTGAGCGCCAGCCGATGCGCTGCCTCGCGCTACTGCGGCGGCTTGGGACGCTGTGTGTCCATAGCCAGAGTGATAGATGATAGCCACTTTTGCTTTCGTCATTTGAACCTCCTATTGGATCGCAGAATTCAAATGACACGTCAGACGATCGGTCGCTTGACGATCTCTGTTGGGTTTGTCTCGTTCTCGATGTTCATTGCGAGGGGAGATGAAAAGAGCCGGATGCTGGGCTTGTTGGCGGCCCGAAGCCAGCTTATTGCGGTCGACGAGCTGAGTGCTTTGCCTCTTTGTCGGAAAGATCCGCTGACAGCGGCTCACGCTTCGGCGCCCATTCGCGAGCGCCTGCGGCCAGTCTCCTTCAATGAAATTTGAGCACAGACATTCTGCGCTGCCTTCCAAGGAATGGCATCACCCATGCAACAGATCGAGATGCCGTTAAAAGTGTCCTGTTCAAACGAGCAGGGAAAAAGACAATCCAGCGACGAACGGACGTGAAAGTCTTGAAGACGTCAACCAGGGCCTCCTGTTGAGCCCCTTCTAGCAGGAGACACATCTTCATGAGGGATATCTTCAATTTCCATCTTTCCCGTCGGCAGGCCCTCAAGGCAAGCGCCACAGCTTCATTCGTGATTGCTGCACCCGCTCTTGCGGCCGCCGAAGTGGCCCCCATACAACAAGGAAATTTTCCAATGAATGAGAGCTATGTGAAAACCAAAGACGGTGTCGAAATCTATTTCAAGGACTGGGGGCCCAAGGACGCTCAGCCAATCGTCTTCCATCATGGCTGGCCACTGTCGTCCGATGATTGGGACGCGCAAATGCTGTTCTTCCTGCAACAGGGCTACCGCGTCGTCGCCCATGACAGACGTGGCCACGGACGCTCGCAACAGGTCTCCGAGGGTCATGACATGGATCACTATGCCGCCGACGCGTCGGCCGTGTTCGAGGCGCTGGACCTCAGGAACTCAGTCCACATTGGCCATTCCACAGGTGGCGGTGAAGTCGCGCGCTATGTTGCCAAATTCGGCGAACCGCAGGGCCGTGTCGCCAAGGCGGTGCTGGTCAGTGCGGTGCCTCCAATCATGCTCAAGACCACCACCAATCCGGGCGGTTTGCCAATCGAGGTTTTCGACGGGATTCGCCAGGCTGTTGCAGCAAATCGCTCCCAATTCTTCGCCGATTTCCCCGCAGGCCCTTTCTACGGGTTCAATCGCGAGGGTGCCAAGGTGCTTCCGGGAGTGATTCAGAACTGGTGGCGTCAGGGCATGGCGGGTGGCGCCAAGGCACACTATGACGGCATCAAAGCGTTCTCGGAAACGGACCAGACCGAAGACCTGAGGTCGATATCTGTGCCGACGCTCGTCATGCACGGAAAGGACGACCAGGTCGTTCCGATTGATACAAGCGCCATGCTTTCCGTGAAGCTGCTCCAGAACGGCTCACTGAAGGTCTATGAGGGTTATTCGCACGGTATGCTGACGGTCAACGCGGATGTGTTGAATCCGGATCTGCTGGCATTCGTCAAAGCCTGAGCGGGAGGATCTCGCACCGTCTATCGGTCACCCTGCTCATCCCCGGGCGACCGGCAGCATCCTCCCCGCCTGTGCTGCCGGTCCCAAAACCTGGAAACGGGCGGAGTAGGGGGCGAGCCCTTTGTCATGCGGCGGCAGGCTGGAACTGTCGCCAGCGCCGGTCGCGACCTGACTTTTTCAAAAATTTACATCAATTTACTAGCGCTCGGTCGGCGCTGGACCTGAGTATCCGTCCACGTAACCGGAGTGGGGGTGGAACGTGACTGGAAACGACGACGCAACGACAGTGGCGACCCGCGAGCTGCAACTTAACAATCTGCCATTGACGCGCCTGCACATATTCATCCTTCTTGTTTGCGCTATCGGCTTTTCCTTCGATCTCGCCGAAATCGCCTTTGGCGGCATTCTTTCTGCGATCTTTTCTTCGCCGCCCAATGTCGTCGACCAAAGACTGTTGGCCTGGCTTCTCGCCTCAGCCTATATCGGTGCCATCGGCGGCGTGCCTGTGCTGGGATGGTTGGCCGACCGATACGGTCGCCAACGCGTGCTCTTTTGGTCGCTGATCATCTTGACCGCCACCTCGATTGGCGCGGGCTTCAGTTCCAGCATTGAAACGCTGATCCTGTTTCGCGGTCTTTCGGGATTTGCTCTCGGTGCCTATCCTCCTCTGATGATTGCTTTCATGACTGATATTTTCCCAGCGTCACGACGCGGCCGACTGGTCCTGATCGCCGTGGCCATCGGATATCTCGGACCGCCAGGCCTCATCTTCATGGTACGCGGTCTTGGCAGCGCGATGCCGTTCGGCCTCGAAGCCTGGCGCTGGGCGTTCCTGGCCGCAGGCGCCGGTGCAGCCGTCAGCGCTTTCCTGTTCCGTTTCGTCCCGGAATCCCCCCGCTGGCTGCTGACCCAAGGGCGTGTGGCTGAGGCCGAAGCGGTCTTGGCGCGGTTCACCGCCTCACCGGCGATCGGTCGGGCAGTGCCGGCAACGCATTTGGTAAAAGAGACTTCGCCCCGCCAGTCTATGTCGAATTCGGCTTTCGTGAGGAGCCTGGTATTCCTGATCGTCGCCTATTTGCTGATGCCGTGGGCCACGGTGGGGTTCAGCACATTATCGGGAGCGGTGCTGGTGGAAAAAGGCATCAATCCGCGCGATTCGATCCTCTATGTTGGCGTCTCGACATTCGGGCCGCTGATTGGCACGATTATCGGTGGTTTCGTAGTGGATCGCGTCGAAAGACGATCAGCCCTCATACTACTGGCGATCGGAATGGGTGCGCTCGGGATCCTATTCGCGATTGTCAACAACCCGATCGCGCTGATGTCTACAGGCTTGCTGTTCAACCTGCTTGTGAACCTATTCACACCGATTATAGTGCTTTATGCAGCTGAAATGTTCACCACTGATCGCCGCGCGCAGGGCGCTTCGTGGGGCTGGGCCGCGAACCGTTTCGCTTCCGCGCTGGTGCCGCTTGCATTGCTGCCACTGCTTCATGCTCAGGGGCCGCTCGCAATGTTCTTGGTGATCGCAGGTACACTTATGGCCTTTGTAACGGTGGTGGCGATGTTCGGTCCACGCGGGGAGGCAGGCCGCGTCGTCGCCTGACGCCCAAGCGTCTCCCGCTTGCGCGGCGCCAATCGTACCGGCGCCTCCCTAGCCAATGCGCTTCGCAGTCAGCGTCGCTCCATCCTCATCAGGAGAATCCAGCGACGTGTTGACCTGCGATGCCGCATTCCGCGTCAGATACGGCCCTCTAGCAGGCTGCGGGCATGGAGAGCGTCCATCGTATTGTGGCCTTCCGTCAGCCGTTCGAACACTGGCTCCAGCACCTGGCGAAGCATCGCAGGTCTTCCGTCAGCACGGTGCATCTCGGCCAAGGTGATCGCGATCCGCAACTGCCAGGCGAGAGCCGACTGTTGCTCCGCCAGTTCCATGGCCTGCGTGAGAAGGGCAGAGGCTTCCGCTACGCGATCGGAACGCGTCGATTTGAGTGTACGTAGCGCCATTGCCCGTAATATTTCGGGATTGGCCCATCCCGCGATGCCAACGCGGGCACGCATTGTCGCATCCTTGCTGAGCATATCCGGATCGAACGTAACGAGAGTGTCGGCCTGAAGCGACACGGCAGGCGGGATCGAACGAGGCGGGTCGCAGCGACGGCGTGCCAGTACCATGTCGAAGATCTCTCCCCACCGCTGCCAGTTAGGCAATGCGTAGCGCTGAGCGTGTTCGAGCAGTTCAATGACCATGCCTTCGGCTTGTTCATCGAAACCTGACCAGATAGCGACGGGACACGCGCCGAAGCCGAACGCCAGAGAAACAGCGTGTGGGCCGTCCTTGCGGGCATACGACAAAGCTTCGAGTGCTGCTGAATTGGCCTGCTGCGCGTAGCCCTGCATCCAAAGCGAGCGGGCCAGGACAACACGCATGGAAGCCTGACGGTCAACCTGCATCGTACCGAAAATGAGAGGAATATTCACAGCCGGATGTGCCGTGGCGCGCCGCGCATAGAGGACGGCACGCTCATGGTCGCCCGTCATGTTGGTCGCCTGAGCCAGCACGCGATCGGCGGCCAGTCTGGCAGCGTCGTCCGTTGTATTTGCAAGTGCATCGGAAGCACGTTCGGCATAGGCCAGGCCGGCCCTGTAACGGCCTAATGTCAATTCGTGCGAAGCGTATTTGATCAGGGGCGCGGCCAACAGCGAGGGATCTCCGCTCAACTTTGCGAGTGCGATCGCGCGGTCAAGTGAAGTATCCTTGTTCAGGAGTTCGACATCTCGGCTCTGCCGCAGGCCAGAATAGGCAACATTGAGGCGTATCTCGGCCAGCAGTTGGCGCGGCGAGGCTTCGGAGGCGCGAGCCAGTGCCTTTTCCACGCGGTCGTCCAACTCGTTTACCAGTGCAAATTGGTAACCCAGAGGCAGCAGCAGAGCCGTCAAGCGCAGGGCCTGTCCGATATCACCTTCGGCGGTCCAGGCCCAGTCGGTCGCGGCGCGGGCATCGTCGAGCAAGAGGCCGTAATTCTCCATCCAGCTGCTGCGCGACATACGAGTCCAATCGATGTCGGCACGTTCAAGCACGCTTTCGAAATAGACGGCGTGCCTGCGGTTGAGCACAGTCAATTCGTCCGTTTCCTCCGCCTTTTCATAGGCATAGGCACGCGTACTGTTGAGCAGCCGATAGCAGGTCAAGGCTCCTTCGACCTTGACCTGCAGCAGCGACTTGCGAACGAGGCTGGCAACATCGTTGATCACCGCAAGGGGCGAGTTGTCGATAGCGGCGACGGCACGGGCCGCATCAAGCGTAAACCAGCCACGAAAAATCGACAGACGCCGCAGGGTTGACTGCTCACTCGTCGTTAGCCTGCCATGACTCCAGTCCAGCAGATTACGCAGCGTCTGGTGTCGCGGCGCTGCCGTCCGCCTGCCGCGCACCAGAATCTGAAACCGGTCGTCCAGGTGTTCGACAAGATCTTTGAGGCCGAATATCTCAACGCTCGCGGCGGCAATTTCGATGGCAAGCGCATTGCCATCAAGCCGGCGGCAGATTTCCGTTACGAGCGGAACATCGGCGTCTGTGAACCGAAAAGCCTCGGAACATGCCCTCGCGCGCTCAACGAACAGCTCGACGGCGGGGACGCATAATGCATCATCAGCCCGGAGGGCTTCGGCTTCTGACGGCAACCGGAGCGGAAGCAGCCGAAATACCCATTCACCCTCGGCGCTCATTGGCTCAGTAGACGTCGCAAGAATGTGCAGCCGGGGCGCGTTTCGCAGCAACAACTCGGCCATTTGCGCAACAGCGTCGATGATATGCTCGCAATTGTCGAGCACCAGCAACATATTCTTGCCATTGAGAAATGCGCCAAGCGCAGTCGGGCCGTCGTCAACGTTAGCCGAAACCTTGAGCGCGATCGCAACGGCCTGCTGCAGGCTTTGCTCATCAGCGGCAGCGGCGTCCAGATCGACCGTGACGATTCCGTCTTCAAACGTTTCCTGCAGCTTGCCGAGCAGTGCGAAAGCGACGGATGTCTTGCCGATTCCACCCGGACCCGAAATCGTAACAAGCCGTCGGCGTGCAACACGCTCGGCCAGTGTCGTGATCTCTTCGTCACGGCCGATCAGGCGGGTCAATGCCGCGGTACGCAGCGCGTCATCTTGTTCCGGAACCACCCCCGCGATCAGCCGGTATCCTCTGCCGCTGACATTGGTGATGTATTGCGGCGGATCGGCCGTATCTCCAAGGACCTTGCGCAGCGCAGCGATATGAACCCGAAGATTCGCCTCTTCGACGAAGGTGTCCGGCCAAACGCTTGCGATCAAGGCTTCCTTGGTGATTAGCTCTCCGCGCTTTTCGACCAGGGCAATGAGGAGCGACAAGGCGCGACTGCCGATGCGCACCGGCTCGCCCGCCCGGTGCAAGCTGTGCTGCTCAGGATATAGGGTGAATGGCCCGATCCGGATCGCCGGCCCATAAGGTTGAGTATTGGTTGCGCCATTATCCTGCACAGCCAGCCACGCCGAGGGGGCATTGCCCTCGGACGCGATTGGCGCCTGCCTATCGCTTGGCTTGTCTTGCAAGATTGACATGAGGGCACCCTCGGCACCACAATTTATGTGTGAACTCTAAAACAGTTTCTCATCAACCTAAACGATATACCAAATTGTCGCACAAGCAACTAGAAGTGCGAGTCTTCCCGCGTGTAATTGGGCGTAAAGCGAGATGTAAAACCTGTTTGGAATTGCAGTGTGGTCCGCAAGCCCGGGATACGGTGCCTTGCTCGAAACCCGTTGCAGAGCAGGCAGTCGTCGGTTGTGCTGTGCACTCCGCACGACGTTTTACAAAATTTAACACGCGCATAGCCTGACGACGGTCGCTGTGTTGCTTCCCGTGATTAACGAGGCGAGCATGAGATTCCCCAGAATTGGCTCTAGCCATAGAATCGACGACCTGATCATCTTGTTCTTTGCCTGATGTGCAACAGGCCCACATATTGGTTGAACGGCGGTCGAACTCCCGTGTCGATCGGAACAGCATCGATGACCCCCGACAGCCGGTCGACCAGAACGATTTCATAGATCGTCGATCTGTCATGCGGATCGGCTCGGCTGTTCGAGGATCTCCACAAGATCGGTCTCGTTTAGCCACCCGCCCACGGCCTTGGACACGCGCTCTCGCCGCATATTGTCAGAAAACAATCATTCCGGCCAAATTTGATCGGCAGATTCAAGAGCGATTGCCCTGGATGCTGCATTTCGTGGCTTGTCAACGATATGTGGGTCTCCTTCTTCCGAGACCCTCTGATTTTCATGCGACTTTTCAGTCGGAACTGTCCCAGGTCATGAGGTGAATTTAATGTCGAAGCTCGAAATCATTACGCCTTCCAATAGCCAGTTGATCTTTATCGACCAGCAACCGCAAATGGCGTTTGGCGTGCAGTCTATCGATCGCCAGGCGCTGAAGAACAACGTTGTCGGCCTGGCCAAAGCCGCCAGGATATTCAATGTTCCGACGACCATCACGACGGTCGAGACGGAGTCCTTTTCCGGGCATACCTACCCAGAATTGCTGGCGGTCTTTCCACAGAACGACATTCTGGAGCGTAGCTCCATGAACTCATGGGATGACCAGAATGTACGAGATGCATTGGCCAAGCACGCGGCCTCGGGGCATAAAAAGATCGTCGTTTCCGGTCTCTGGACGGAAGTGTGCAATCTGACCTTTGCCCTCTCGGCGCTCAATGACGTAGCCGACTACGAGATCTACATGGTTGCCGATGCCTCTGGCGGAACGTCTGTCGACGCACATAAATATGCGATGGACCGCATGATGCAGGCCGGCATCATTCCGATGACATGGCAGCAGGTTCTTCTTGAATGGCAGCGCGATTGGGCGCGTCGCGAGACCTATGATGTGGTGATCGACCTGGTCAGGGAGCATTCGGGCGGTTACGGCATGGGTGTCGATTATGCATACACCATGGTGCACGGCGCGGAGGAACGTGTCGCTCACGGAAAGCGCATCGGTCCCAACCCCGTCAAGTAAGCGCAGCCAATGTCGCACACGGCTTCTCATCCTGATCGAGGACGCTCGCATGAAAATCTATCTGTTTTCTCTCGGTGCCGGTCTGCTGGTTGGTATCGTATACAGCCTTCTCAATGTTCGTTCTCCGGCACCACCGGTGGTGGCGTTAGTCGGGCTTCTCGGCATTCTCGTCGGCGAGCAGATCTTGCCGTTTGCAAGATCGTTCTGGAGTAGCGAGCCGGCCGCCGTTTCCTGGATCAAGCAGATCAAGCCACACATGTTCGGCCATATGCCCACAGGTAAGTCCGGTGATGGCGCGGTCACCCAGCGTGTTGAAGACCGCGCGTGAGCGCTGACCAGCGACAGGCATGGCGCATTCCACGTCGCCACAACGCCTCTTGTTTCAAATGACGCTTAGCTTCACCCGCACTATCAGGAACCCAACCATGTATGCTGACCTTATTCTTCATCATGGACTTGTCACCACACTGGACCGGACGAATCCCGCAGCTACCGCAATTGCCATTCAAGACGGAAAGTTTCTGTCGGTTGGAAGCGACAGCGAGATCATGACCCATGCCGGTCCGGACACGACAGTCATCGACCTGAAGGGCAAGCGGGTCTTGCCGGGCCTTATCGACAACCATACCCATGTCATCAGAGGTGGCTTGAACTTCAATATGGAGCTGCGCTGGGATGGCATTCGCTCGCTTGCTGATGCAATGGATATGCTGAAACGTCAGGTGGCGGTGACCCCTCCACCCCAATGGGTGCGGGTCGTTGGCGGTTTTACCGAGCATCAGTTCGCGGAAAGGCGTCTCCCGACGATTGAGGAAATCAATGCGGTGGCACCCAATACGCCTGTGTTTCTCCTTCACCTTTATGATCGCGCATTGTTGAACGGCGCGGCGCTACGCGCCATCGGTTATACAAAGAACACGCCAAGTCCACCGGGCGGCGAAATCAGGCGCGACGCCAACGGCAATCCAACCGGCCTTCTTCTGGCAAAACCGAATGCCGCTATTCTGTATTCGACGCTGGCCAAGGGCCCCAAGCTCCCCCTTGAGTATCAGTTGAACTCGACGCGGCACTTCATGCGCGAGCTCAACCGCCTGGGCGTGACCAGTGTCATCGATGCTGGCGGCGGCTTCCAGAACTACCCGGAAGACTATGAGGTCATCCAGAAATTGTCCGATGATGGACAGATGACCGTTCGGCTCGCCTACAACCTCTTCACCCAGAAGCCCAAGGCGGAGAAGGACGATTTTCTCAACTGGACCTCGTCGGTCAAATACAAGCAGGGCAACGACTATTTTCGCCATAACGGTGCGGGTGAGATGCTTGTCTTTTCTGCCGCAGATTTCGAGGATTTTCGCCAGCCGCGACCGGACATGCCCCCCGAGATGGAAGGTGAACTGGAAGAGGTCGTGCGGGTGCTCGCCGAAAACCGTTGGCCCTGGCGGTTACATGCGACCTATGACGAGACGATTTCACGCGCGCTCGATGTGTTCGAGACGGTCGACAAGGAGATCCCGCTAGAGGGGCTGAATTGGTTTTTCGATCATGCCGAGACCATTTCCGAGCGCTCGATCGACCGCATTGCCGCTCTGGGGGGCGGGATCGCCACGCAGCACCGGATGGCATATCAGGGCGAGTATTTCGTAGAACGCTACGGCCATGGTGTGGCCGAAGCGACTCCGCCAATTCGCCGAATGCTGGAAAGAGGCGTCAACGTGTCTGCCGGCACAGATGCGACACGTGTCGCCTCCTATAACCCATGGGTATCAATGTCGTGGATGGTGACTGGAAAGACGGTCGGCGGCATGCAGCTTTATCCGCGCGCCAACTGCCTCGACCGCGAGACGGCGCTGAGAATGTGGACGGAAAAGGTGACCTGGTTTTCAAACGAAGTGGGTAAGAAGGGGCAGATCGCTGTCGGTCAGTTGGCCGATCTGGTCGTACCGGACAAGGATTTCTTCAACTGCTCTGAGGACGAGCTGTCTTTCCTGACCTCCGAACTGACGATTGTTGGCGGAAAGGTTGTCTACGGAGCTGCCGATTTTGCAACATTCGACGAGAGCGACTTGCCGCCAGCCATGCCGGACTGGTCGCCAGTACGAAAATTTCGCGGCTATGCCGCCTGGGGCGAGCCGGAGGGCGCGGGACGCAACTCTCTTGGTCGAACTGTCATAGCCTCCTGCGGCTGCACGAATGATTGCGGGGTCCACGGCCATGACCATGCCGTCGCATGGGCCTCGACACTGCCGATTTCCGATCTGAAGGGATTCTTTGGCGCTCTTGGTTGCTCTTGTTGGGCGGTATGAAGAGATGAAATCTCCCACCCATCTCGTCCTTTTGAGTTTCAATGGCGGCTATGTGGACACGCTCGGATTTCTCGCCCTTTCCGGTCTGTTTACCGCGCATTTGACGGGCAATTTTGTAACCTTGGGGGCGACCGTCGCTGTGGGCTTGGGCGACGCCCTACCAAAACTGCTCGCGCTCCCAGTCTTTTGCATGATTGTTTTCACTGCCCGGCTTTTCAGCCTCAGGTTGGAAGATGCGGGCATCAACCCCATTCGCCCACTTCTTCTGATCAACCTGACATTGCTCTGTGTCGTTGCTATCGGCGTGCTCTACCATGGTCCGATTCGGCCCGGTGAAAACGGCGTTACGCTGGCCGTCGGATTGACGCTCGTTGCAGCGATGGCCGTTCAGAACGGTCTCCACAGGGCATATCTCACCAAGACGCCGCCTACGACCTTGATGACCGGTACGACCACACAAATCCTGATCGACGTGGCAGACATGGTGGTTCGTACCAACGCGGAAAGTGTCGCTGTTGCAAAGATGCGTGTCGGGAAGATGGTCGTCGCAGTACTTTCATTTGCGTCCGGTTGCGCGATTGGTGCTGCCGGCTACATTTTTGCACCGGCTGCTGCTTTCTGCGTGCCGGTGATCCTGGCTGCCGTCGCGCTTTTGGCAGGCGTCGAGGATAACTGATATTCTTTGTTGTATCGGCACCGGCTCCCGAGCCGTCAGGACCATAGCAATCGCGTCACCAAACGCCCCGATTGGGTCTGTTCAGTATATCGAGATCGCGAGAAAGAACAGCTATCTCAGGCTGGCTGCTGGTCATTGACCCAGTCGTCAAGGACGATTATGCGCCGAATCAGCGGCATGCTGAATTCGCTCGCAGCCTGCACTTCCCGACATTCGGCACCGCCATGGTGCCATATACAAAAAAGGCCGACTAACCCTGGCGGAGTAGGGCTAGTCGGCCAAAATCGACAGAGCAATAACGTCTCCATCGACGTGCGCGGTTGGGAGGGAACCGGCACGGTGGCCAGCGGGAGGGGAAAGCGCTGGCCCGTTCGTTTGAACAGCTCGATATTGGGGCAGATTGTCGCCTGAAGATTGTCGCAATCGATCAAACTTCGCAAATCCAACTGTTACGGTCGCTGTTTCAGCGACCTCACGGATATCGAGTGGCAGCGTTTCGATGTGTTGGCAGCCTGCTCGATCTCGATGCCGAACATGATTTTGACGAATGTCTTTCGGGAGAAGCAGATAACCGCGAGCAAGACCAAGATATCGAACGCCACCATGTCCCGAGAAACGGACGACGCCGAAAGGCGTGCGAGAACTGGACATTCCGTCCAGAAATTCCAGCATTGCCGCAAGGATATGATTAGGGCTCTTCGGACGTCGCGCCCAACCGCTCGACTATTCTCACAACTGTTGAGGGGAGTGCATGCGGTCGAAAGAAGTCGGATACCGCCCCCTCACTCGGCCACTGACAGACATTGGGGGCAGCAAGCACGTGCTGCGCACGACTTCGTTTAAGAACCGTTTGCGCGGTCTATATCGCTGGGTACGAAATCGTGACGACCAGAACATTCCCAGCCGCAACAAGCTGTTATCCGGAAAATACCGAGCCAAACCGTCGCGATGGACTCAATGACGCGCTAGCACCATAGGCCATGGAAAGGTCGGTGAAAATCAGGCGCTTACAGAAGCGAAGTGGCGGACAGGGTGGGATTCGAACCCACGGTACGGTCTCCCGCACGCCGGTTTTCAAGACCGGTGCCTTAAACCGCTCGGCCACCTGTCCGTCCTGTTTGCGCTTATGAACAAACTGCACACGCTTTGCAAGAGCGCTTATTCGGCAGCCCGGCAAATATCGCGTTTTACGGTGAGCATTAATAGATACTAAACCAAGGTCGACTACCCGTATAGCCAGTGCATCAGCTGTGCGGGAATTTACCATGTTGTCCTCGTCTCCACGTTTCTGTTATAGACGAGCGGATCGACAGGTTCGGACAATATTGGTTTGCCATTGTTTTCGTTCAAAATGATGGTGTCTGAGTAGTGTGGAGACGATGAGAATCAACCGCGTAAACTTGCGGGCTGCTGGCAAGTGGTTCGGTCTCGCCATTGTGTGCTTCGGCGTCGCATCGTGCACGACCACAACAACCACGACAGGCGGGAAGAAAAAAACCGCAAAGTCCAAGGAATATTTTTCAGAGTCGGCCTATGGTGTGAAAGCCAGCCCGAAAGTCACCGATGGCAATAATGTGCCCAAGGGTGGCGGTCGCTATCTGGTGGGACGGCCTTACAAGGTTGCGGGCAAGACCTATGTTCCACGTCCCAATCCAAGCTACGACAAGGTCGGCCTTGCGTCATGGTATGGCTCCGCCTTCCATGGTCGCCGCACCGCCAATGGCGAGGTCTACGATCAGTATGATCTGACGGCGGCGCATCCGACAATGCCGCTTCCAAGCTATGCCCGTGTGACCAATCTCGACAATGGCAGCTCGGTCATTGTTCGTGTCAATGATCGTGGACCTTTCCACAAAGGCCGCATTATCGACCTGTCCAACACGACTGCCGAACTTCTGGACATGAAGGGCACGGGCACCGCCAAGGTTCGTGTGCAATATATCGGACCTGCGCAGATGGATGGCCACGACAAGGCATTCCTGATGGCGTCTTACAACGGCAAGGGCGGGCGACTGCCGCAATTTGCCCCTGATGGTCTGACCGCGACCCCGGGCGTGATGGTTGCGTCGAACGACGTGCCAACACCGGTGGATCCCGAAAGCCAGATGCCGGTCGCCCCGACGCTTGTGCCCGTCCCCGCCACAGCGACGGCCTTCAATAACACCGCGGTTCAGACCGCCGGCGCCGATCCGTTCCAGCAATTCGTGATCCTGCCGGATACCGGTCCGCAGATCGTCGAGCGACCGCAACAGTCGGCCTCGATCATGTCTGCGCCGGCCAGCAGGCTATCTGCCTATTCCGCGCCTGATTCTGATGCGAACGAAACGCCTTTCCGCGCCGTTCTGGTCCGCAATGACGGACTGACGGAGGAGGCGATCAAGGCCTTTGCGCTCAAGAAGCGCATCGCCGTCAACTGACATCACCAATCCGCCCGGCCTTAGATGTCGCGCGGCACAGTATTGGGAACGCATGAAGATCCTATGCTTTCGCCGTGCCGTTGCGGGTTTGTTTGCCATCGCCCTGGTGGCGACGCAGGCGCTTGCGCAAGATGCGACCGATTTCGAGACAAAGGCCGAGCAGGCGCTGATGGTGGAGGCGTCCACCGGGACGATCCTGTTGTCCAAGGGCGAAGCACAGACCATTCCGCCGGCCTCGCTTGCCAAGCTGATGACCATGGAGGTGGTCTTCGATGCGCTGACAAAGGGCGAGATCTCACTCGATACCGAATATACTGTGTCTGAACATGCCTGGCGCACGGGCGGCGCACCGTCGCGCACGTCCACCATGTTTGCAGCCATCAAATCCTCGATCCGGGTCGAGGACCTGATCAAGGGTGTCATCATCCAGATGGCGAATGACGGTTGCATCATATTGGCAGAGGGCATGGAGGGCTCGGAAGAAGCATTCGCCGCGCGCATGAACCTGAGAGCCGCCGAAATCGGCATGAAGGACAGCCATTTCGCCAATCCCACCGGTTTGCCGGACCCTCAAAACAAAACGACGCTAGAAGACATGGTGACGCTTGCGCGCCATCTGCACACGGCCTATCCGCAATATTACAGCCTCTATGCCACGCCCGATTTCGAATGGAACAACATCTTCCAGCGCAATCGCAACCGGCTGCTCTACACCGATCTTGGCGTCGACGGGCTGGCAACCGGCTATGCCGACGAAAGTGGATTTGCCATTGTCGTGTCGGCCGAGCGCAACGGCGTCAGGCTGTTTCTGGGATTGAGCGGGTTGAAGAATGACCGCGAGCGCAATGAGGAAGCCATCCGCGTCCTGCAATGGGGGCAGACGAATTTCGAGCGAAAGTCGGTGTTCAAAAAGGGCGAGGTGATCGGTCAGGCCAGCGTGTATGGCAGTGCCGAAGGCCATGTCGACCTGCTGACGGTGGCCCCGGTCGAGGTCTATGTGCCTGTGCTGGATCCCAATCCGCTGTCCGGGCGCATCGTCTATCACTGGCCATTGCGACCACCCGTCCAGCCGGGCCAGGAAATTGCCCAATTGCGCGTGTTCTCCGGTGACCGCCTGTTGCGCGAAGTCCCGCTTGAGACGGCCAGTGCCGTGAGCGTTGGAACCTTGAGGCAGCGGGCCATGGACGCCATCATAGAGATGTTGTTTTTCTGGCTTTAGAATGCGTGTCCGGAAGGGTAGCCAGCAATGGTGAAGCCAGCCGCGCTTGATTCATGGGTAGGAACGGCCAGCAGCTGTTTCACCCCATTGATTCTTGCGTTAAACACATCGACATAACCCTCAACACATCCCGCAGAGCAGGAAAGACGTTTTGGCATACCGCAAGGGACTGTTCGTGACATTCGAAGGCGGCGAGGGGGCTGGCAAGTCGACCCAGATACGTCGTCTTGCGGAGGCCCTGCGCCGCAAGGGTCATGATGTACTGACGACCCGTGAGCCCGGCGGTTCTCCGGGCGCCGAGGCACTGCGGCATGTGCTCTTGTCGGGTGCAGCCGAGACCTATGGCGTGCGCATGGAGGCCATTCTCTTTGCTGCCGCGCGCAACGATCACGTCGAAAATGTCATCCGTCCGGCCCTGTCGAAGGGCTTTATCGTGCTTTGCGACCGTTTCATGGATTCCTCGCGTGTCTATCAGGGCGTCACCGGAAATCTGGAGCCGGACCTGATCGACGCACTGGAGCGTGTCGCCATCGATGGTATCGCACCCGATCTGACACTGATCTTCGACTTGCCGGCGGAGGCCGGACTGGCACGCGCCAGACGTCGAAGCGAGCAGGATAACGCGCAATCCGATCAACCCGACAGGTTCGAGCGCGAAGAGATCGAGACCCATGAAAGACGCCGCCGGGCCTTTCTCGAGATCGCCAGGGCGCATTCCGAGCGTTGTCGCGTCATTGATGCGACAAAGGCAATCGAGGAAATTGCAGCGGATGTGTTGTCGCTGGTCGAGCCTGAGATCGCAGCGCACAATGCCGAGGATCGCAAGCAAGTGGCCGGTGGCGAATGAGTGAGGCAACGCCAGGCGTGCTGGACGGCGCAATCGCGCCCATGCGCAATACGGCCCTGTATGGCCACGCGCAGGCCGAGGCGTTCCTCGCCCAGGGCTATCGCTCCGGCAAGGGGCACCATGCCATCCTGATCGAGGGCGAGGAGGGGATCGGCAAGGCGACGCTCGCCTTTCGCTTTGCCAATCACGTGCTTTCCTATCCAACGCCTGAAACGGCACCGGAGATGATGCCCGATCCCGACACCAATTCGCTGGTCAGCCGGCAGGTGTCATCCGGCGCGAGCCACAATCTTTTGCACCTGACGAAACCGGTGGACGAAAAGACCGGCAAGGTGAAGAGCGCCATCACGGTCGACGAAGTACGCCGGGCAGGGCACTTCTTCTCGCAGACCGCCGGCGGTGGAAGCTGGCGCATCGTCATCATCGACGCCGCCGACGACCTGAACAGGAATGCGGCGAACGCCATCCTGAAAATCCTGGAGGAGCCGCCGAAACGGTCTCTTTTCCTCGTCTTGTCCCATGCGCCCGGTCGACTGCTTCCGACCATCCGCTCGCGGTGTCAGCCCCTCAGGCTGTCGCCTCTCGACCATGAGGACATGCACCGCAGCCTCGCCCATCTCGGCATTGGTTTCAGGGACGCCAAGCAGGAGGAGGGGGTCTTGAACCTTGCCGGCGGCAGTGTCGCCCGCGCCCTGAAGCTGGTGAACTACGGCGGTCTCGATATCATTGAGGCCTTCGACAATGTTCTCGCCTCGAGTGGCCCGTCTGCGCGCCGCGGCATGCAGAAGCTGGCCGATGTGCTGAGCGCCAAGGATTCGGACGCGGCCTTCGGCTTCTTTACCGATCACATCGGCGATTATCTGATGCAGCAGGCGCGCAATGCAGCGATGAATGGCGATGGGGCGGAAGCCGATCGGTTCGCGCGGCTGACGGAAACGGTGAACCAGCGTTTCGTCATCAGCGCCGGCTATAACCTCGATCGCAAACAGACCATCCTCGATACCTTTGCCGATCTCGGTATCTAGGCCGTATCAACTTGAAATCAGCTTGGCCGCGACGGTCATCAATGTCACAGCCAGAATGTTGCGGACGAGCTTTTCGGGCATGCGGGGCGCCAGAGCGCTGCCAATCATGATGCCGGGTATGGAGCCCAACAGAAGTTCCAGCAGCATCAACCAGTCGACTTCGCCGATCATCAGATAGCCGAGGCCTCCGACCAAGGTGAGAGGAATGGCATGGGCGATGTCGGAACCGACGATTTCCTGAATCTGCAAACGCGGATAAAGCAATAGCAGCACGGTGACGCCGATGGCCCCGGCACCGACCGAGGTCATGGTGACGATCACACCGAGGACGAAGCCCAGGCTGACCGTGAGCACGGCAATCGTCCGGGGCGAGGGCGGCGATGCGCCGGCAAACAGTCGTGTCTTGAAGGTTGCAATGCGCTCTCCGGCGAAGAGGATGATGGCGGTGAGCAGCAAGGTCCAGCCGAGCGCCGATGTCAGAAGGTCAACCGATTCCAGGCTGCGACGGTCGATCCCGGACAGCATCCACAAGGTCCAAAGGGCGGCTGGAACACTGCCGGCGGCCAGAAACGCCACCATGCGCCAGCGGATCATGCCATGGCTTTGATGAACCAGGGCCCCGGCCGATTTGGTAATGGAGGCGTAGAGGAGATCGGTGCCGATCGCCATCACCGGATGGACGCCAAACAGCAGAACCAGCATGGGGGTCATCAAAGATGCGCCGCCAACGCCGGTAATTCCGACCAGCATGCCGACGGCAAAACCTGTCAGCGAAAAGAGCGGCTCGAAGGAATCGATCACGTGCGGTCGTCCCCGGTTCAGGTGGCCAAGCCCGCAATACGCCGCACAATGAGCAACAAGCCATTCACGATACATCAACCGGGGTAAGGGCCGTCTGGCATCCTGTCAAGAAAAGACGGATCGGGAGCAAAACGCGGATTGCCGCGAAACTTGGTGTTTCGCAATGCGGCAACATGCGTTAAGAGCGGGCCTTGAGTTTGTAAACAGTAGCTGCGGTCAAAGGCCGATCGATGACAGACACCTTTTATATCACCACCGCCATCGCCTATCCGAACGGCAAGCCCCATATCGGCCATGCCTATGAGCTGATCGCGACCGATGTTATTGCGCGCTTCAACCGGCTCGACGGCAAGGATGTATTCTTCCTGACAGGCACGGACGAGCATGGCCAGAAAATGCAGCAGACAGCCAAGGCCGAAGGCGTCACGACGGAAGCGCTGGCCGAGCGGAATTCAAATGAGTTTCGCGCCATGGGCAAGCTGCTGAACGCCTCCAATGACGATTTCATTCGCACCACCGAAGCGCGCCATCACGAGGCGAGCCAGGCAATCTGGAACCGCATGGCCGAGAATGGCGATATCTACAAGGATAGCTATGCCGGCTGGTATTCGGTGCGCGACGAAGCCTATTACCAGGAAGACGAGACCGAACTGCGCGCCGATGGCGTGCGCTACGGACCGCAAAACACGCCGGTCGAATGGGTGGAAGAAGAAAGTTATTTCTTCAAGCTGTCGGAATATCAGGACAGGCTGCTGGCGCATTATGAAGCCAATCCGGATTTCATCGGTCCGGCCGAACGCAAGAACGAGGTGATTTCCTTCGTGAAGTCCGGCCTCAAGGACCTGTCGATATCCCGCACCACCTTTGACTGGGGCATCAAGGTGCCCAACGATCCCAAGCATGTGATGTATGTCTGGGTCGACGCCCTGACCAACTACATCACCGCGACTGGCTATCTCACAGATCAGAGCGGTCCGCGCGCCAAATACTGGCCAGCCGATATGCATATCATCGGCAAGGACATCATCCGCTTCCATGCCGTTTATTGGCCGGCTTTCCTGATGTCGGCTGGACTGCCATTGCCGAAGAAGGTTTTTGCGCACGGCATGGTACTGAACAAGGGCGAGAAGATGTCGAAATCGCTCGGCAACACCGTCGGTCCGTTCGAGCTCATTGACCAATTCGGCTTGGACCAGTTGCGCTATTTCCTGATGCGCGAAGTCTCCTTCGGTCAGGATGGCAGCTATTCGGAAGAGGCGATTGCGACCCGTATCAATGCCGATCTCGCCAACGGCATCGGCAATCTGGCCAGCCGCTCGCTATCGATGATCGTCAAGAACTGCGACGGCAAGGTGCCGGAGCCCGGTGCATTTACGCAAGCCGACGAGGCGATGCTGGGTGCGGTGGATGGCCTGATAGCCACCTGTCGCGACGAGATGGACAGGCTCGCCATCCACAAGGCTGTGACAGCCATCATCGCCGTGGTCTCCGAGGCTGACCGCTATTTTGCCGGCCAGGAACCATGGGCTTTGAAGAAGACAGATCCGCAGCGTATGGGCACTGTGCTCTACGTGACGGCAGAAGTCGTGCGCCAGATCGCCATACTCTTGCAGCCCGTGATGCCGGACTCGGCCGCAAAGCTGCTCGATCTGGTTGCCTCGCCCGCCGACAAACGCGATTTCTCGGCGCTGGGCGCGGCCAACCGTCTGATCGCGGGCACGCCGCTCGAGGCACCAAAGCCGGTCTTCCCGCGTTATGTCGCGCCGGATGCAGAGACAAAGGCCTGAGGTTCCCATGCTGATCGATACCCACTGCCATCTCGATTTCGCTGATTTCGACGCAGAACGCGATGCTCTGGTCGAACGCGCCCACGAAGCCGGTGTGACGCAGATGGTGACGATTTCGACCCGGGTGAAGAAGCTCGATACGCTGCTGGCGCTGACAGATCGCTATCCGACCGTGTTCTGCTCGGTGGGAACCCATCCCAACAATGCCGATGAGGAACTGGACATCGAGACCGGCGATCTCGTGCGGTTGGCGCAGCACCCAAAGGTGGTCGCCATCGGTGAAGCAGGTCTCGATTACTTCTACGACACGCAAAAGCCTGAGGACCAGAAGACGGGGTTTCGCCGCCACATCGCCGCAGCCCGCGAAACGCAATTGCCGCTCGTCATTCACGCCAGAAGCGCGGACGACGACATGGCCGCGATCCTGACGGAGGAAACGGGGAAGGGGGCCTTCCCTTTCATCCTGCATTGCTTTTCCGCCGGTGAAGCGCTCGCCAAGACCGGCGTTGAACTGGGTGGCTATGTGTCCTTCTCCGGCATCCTGACCTTTCCCAAATCGACGGAGCTGCGCGAGATTGCAAGCGGCGTGCCCATGGATCGGCTGCTGGTTGAAACCGACGCGCCATATCTGGCGCCCAAACGGTGGCGCGGCAAACGCAACGAGCCGTCTTACGTCGTCAACACAGCCGAAGTTCTGGCCGAGGCCAAAGGTGTGAGCTACGAGGAAATCGCCCGCATCACCACGGATAACGCACTGCGGATATTCTCGAAAATGCCGAGGCTCTGATCCATGGGCTTTCGCCGGCGCTTTACCATTCTCGGCTGTTCCTCGTCGCCCGGAGTCCCGCGCATCAATGGTGACTGGGGCGCGTGTGACCCGGACAATCCGAAAAACCGCCGCAGCCGCGCATCCTTTCTGATCGAGCAATTTGCGCCCGATGGCGGCAAGACGACACTGGTGGTCGATACCGGTCCGGATTTTCGCGAGCAGATGATCAAGGCCAAGGTCGATCATATCGACGGCGTGTTCTATACGCATGCGCATGCCGATCATCTGCACGGGATCGACGATATCCGCGGTTATTTTCATAGCCAGAAGCAACGGATACCGATCTACGCCGATGCGGAAACCATGGAGCGTATCGAGCAAGGTTTCGGCTATTGCCTGAAGACACCGCCAGGCAGCGGCTATCCGCCCATTGCCGAACCGCATATCATCGAGGACGTGGAGGCACCGTTCACGATAACGGGCGCTGGCGGCACCATATCGGCGCAGCTTCTAAGACAGATACACGGTGACATTATCTCGATGGGTCTGAGAATTGGCGACATTGCCTATTGTTGCGACGTCAGCGATTTCCCCGAGCGCACACTCCAGCATCTGCAGGGTCTGGATGTGCTGATCATCGACGCCTTGCAATACCGCGAGCATCCAAGCCATTTGTCTCTAGAGCAGGCTTTGGGCTGGATCGAGCGGTTGAAACCCAACCGGGTATTCTTGACCCATATGCATATTCCGCTGGACTATGCGACGGTGATGCGCGAGACGCCGGATCATGTCGAGCCGGCCTATGATCAGCTTTCGTTCGAGGTCACGGTCGACTGACCGGCGCTCCGATTGTACATTAGAACAGAAGAATAATAGCCTGATCGAATGACGAAAAGGCGCTCAGGAGGTAACATGGTCTGCATCTTCATCCAGATACGCTGCCGTCCCGGCCGGACCTACGAGGTCGCCGACAGCATCTATGAAAAGGAAGTTGTCTCGGAGCTTTATTCGACGAGTGGCGAATATGATCTGATGGCCAAGGTCTATGTGCCGGACGATCAGGACGTCGGCAAATATGTCAACGCCATTATCGCCGATATCCCGGATGTCGACCGCACGCTGACGACGCTGACATTCCACGCATTCTGAACGAGCGGTGGGATGCAATGTTGGCGCGGGTGACTGATTGTCAGGCGTTCGCGGTGTGTTCCTGAGTGCTGATAATAGTGCAGGTTCATACAGTTATGGGAACGAGATAATGCGTTATGTGATGCTTATTAGTTCCATAATCTATCTTATGTGATCGATGTGTGTAGCCGGGGTACATTCCATTTCCAAGTGCGACATGCCCGTTCCAGCGCCACCCTGCACGTGCCTCCATTCTCCTCATTGAAAGACCCGACACTGTGATACGCGGTTTACAGGATGATGACCGGTCTGCCGTTCTGGCCCTCTGGCATCAGGGTTGGCATGACGCCCACGCGGCTCTGGTCCCGGCTGGCGTTTTGACATGCCGAACTCCGGATTGTTTTGAGATCTGGTTCGACCAGAGTACGGATGTGTTTTATGTGGCGGTTGAGAACGCGACCGTGCTGGGCTTCGTGTCGATCAAGGATGACGAGGTCGTCAAACTCTATTGTTGCCGTAAAGTGCGGGGCTCGGGTCTTGCCGGTCAGTTGCTCGCACATGCAGAAAGTCAGATTGCTGCGCGCGGCTTCACCAAAGCCTGTCTTTTCTGTACCGCTGGCAACCACCGCGCTGAACGTTTCTATGAAAACCATGGCTGGATCCTGTCAGGGTCGTCCCTGGAAACGTTGTGGCTTCCACCAGATGAAACATTGACCGCCACTGTTCTCACGCATCGCTTTGAGCGTGACGTCTCAACATCGCTTTGATCGAACATCGTGTTTTGTGTCCCCAATGCGCCGCTTTATTGCCAGGGGTGTTCCGACTTGAGGTATTCTGTGTTTTGGGAGTAACATCATCGCCGCTAATCGGACAAATACCTCGCACGAGGACCCGGGGGTAATCGAGACGGTGCCGAACCAGATGCGCAGAGCGGCCGAGGCACGATACCGAGATGCCGTAGATCTACGCTCGGTACCTGCTATCAGGCAGTTGTTACACCATCCCTTTGTCGAGCGGATCAGGGCTGCCGTGCCCTTTGACCACGTGGTAGTCGCTGGCCTCGATCTCGACGGCTACCGTCTGGGCCTTGGACATTCGGTCGATACAGATCTTCCGCCCATGTTCCTGGATGCCTATTACGGCGAAGAATTATATCTGGTCGATCCGTTCTTGACGGCGTCGTTGAAGGCAACCGGCGTGACCGTCGAAGCCGATGTCTATCGCGAGACCCCTCCTCCGCCGCGTCTCCGCTATATCACCGAGCAGTTCGAGGTTTTCAATCGTACCTTGTTTCCATTGTTCAGAGACGAACGCCCCTTCGGTGCCGTGGCATTATCGCGCGCAACGCGGTTCGATGCCGAAGAGCTGGCATTTCTCTCCGACATCGCACCGACCATGCACGAGGTCGTCACCCGCCCGATCACGGCGAGGTTCTCAGCGCAGGCGCTGAAACTGACCGCAGGAGAAGTCGCCTGCCTGAAATGGGCAAGCCATGGCAAGACCAGTGATGGGGTTGCAGCCGAGACAGGCTATGCGGCGGAAACGGTCAATAGTTATATAAAGAGCGCGTGCCGCAAGCTCGGCGCGGAGAACCGCGTTCATGCGATCGCCGAAGCGCTTCGCCGTAAGTTGATCCTTTAGAGCACGACCTCCGATCACCACAGCCCCCGATTCAATTTCAAGCAGTGAGCAAAAACACATTTTTTGGTCATATGCCCAATTTAGCCATTCTAATTTACGAAACGTAGATGTTTTGACCCTAGATCTGGCGTTCACAATTGGACGTCGACCTGACTTCGCCAGACAGCGCAGACAAACAAACAGAACAACCTGGGGGTCATCTTGGCCGCCGGGTCAAAAATGGAGGCTCGCTCGACTATGGTATCATTTCCTTTTTCTTCCGATGCCAACGCGGTTTTGGCCGCCTTGAGCAAGTCTCAGGCGGTCATCGAGTTTGACCTGACCGGAAAGATCCTCACCGCCAACGAAAACTTCTGCCGCGCGCTCGGTTATGAATTGAGTGAGATTGTTGGCCAACATCACCGCATGTTTGTCGATCCGGCAGAAGTGTCATCGGCGGAATACAAGCAGTTCTGGCTTAATCTGGCCGCTGGCAAGTTTGACCGCCGTCAATTCAAACGCATCGCCAAGGGCGGAAAAGAGGTCTGGATCGAGGCCTCGTACAACCCGATCTTCAAGGGCAAGAAGCCCTACAAGATCGTCAAATTCGCCACCGACATCACGGACACCAAACTGAAGTCGGCGGAAGATTCCGGCAAGCTGACAGCGCTGTCGCGTGCACAAGCCATCATTGAGTTCACGCCTTCAGGCGATGTCATCACCGCCAATGACAATTTCAACACAGCGCTCGGCTATACCCTGTCAGAGATTCAGGGGCGGCATCACTCGATGTTCTGCGATCAGGACTATGTTCGCACCGCAGACTATAAAAAATTCTGGGAGCGTCTTCGCGGTGGTGAATTCATCGCCGAAGAGTTCACCCGCATCGGCAAAGGGGGCAAGAAGGTCTATATTCAGGCGTCCTATAACCCCATCTTCGACATGAACGGCCGCGTCTTCAAGGTCGTCAAATTCGCAACGGACGTAACTGACCGCGTCGACAACGTGAACACGCTTGCCAGTGGAATGCGCGGCATGGCAGCCCGTGACCTGACCATCTCGATCGACAAGCCATTCATTCCGGCACTCGACCTGCTGCGCCAGGACTATAACTCGGCGGCCGAAATGCTGCGCACGGCTCTTCGAAGCGTTGCTGAAAATGCAGGACATATCGCGTCCGGTTCGAGCGAGATACGGTCGGCTTCCGATGATTTGTCAAAGCGCACGGAGCAGCAGGCAGCCTCTGTCGAGGAAACAGCAGCAGCGCTGGAACAGATTACCACCACGGTCGCCGATTCCAGCAAGCGCGCCGACGATGCGGGAAAGCTCGTGTCGCGCACCCGGGAAAATGCGGAGAAGTCAGGCATAGTCGTACGCAATGCCATCGCTGCAATGGGAGAGATCGCAACCTCGTCAAAGGAAATCTCCAACATCATTGGCGTCATCGACGACATCGCCTTCCAGACCAATCTTCTGGCTCTCAATGCAGGTGTCGAAGCCGCCCGTGCCGGCGATGCGGGCAAAGGATTTGCGGTTGTCGCCCAGGAAGTGCGAGAACTGGCGCAACGCTCCGCCAAGGCCGCCAAGGAAATCAAGGCGCTGATCAACACCTCCGGCGAGCAGGTCAAGAGTGGCGTCAATCTTGTCGGTCAGACCGGACAGGCATTGGAAGAAATCGTCAAACAGGTCCATGACATCAACACCAATGTTGCCGCCATCGTGGAATCCGCCAAGGAACAGTCCATCGGACTGAAGGAGATCAACCAGGCCGTCAACACGATGGATCAGGGCACACAGCAGAATGCGGCGATGGTTGAGGAAACCAATGCTGCAAGCCATTCACTGGCGTCGGAAGCCGATGCCTTGTTCAAGCTGATCAGCCAGTTCCAGCTCAATGATGGCAAGCAATCGGCAGGCTCGGTGCACCGGACGGCACGCCCTGCCCCAACACCCGCCAATTCATCGGTCGCAAGGCCAATCCGTTCCGCGGGCGGCACCCGCGGCAATGCCGCCCTGGCGGTCAAGACCGAGAACTGGGAGGAGTTTTAATGACCGGAATTTCCACCAACCATGATGGCAAGGCGACGCTAGACATCATCGCCTTTACGCTCGGCCAGCAGAGCTTTTGCATCGAGACCACCTCTGTCCGCGAAATCAGGGGTTGGGCCCTGTCGACACCGATGCCTCACAGTTCGCCGGAAGTTCTGGGCGTGATCAACCTGCGTGGTACAGTCATCCCGACCATCGACCTGTCGCGTAAACTCGGAATGGCCGCTGGCATCACCTCGGAGCGCAGTGCCATCGTGGTGGTCGAAGTCTTCGGTAAACCGATAGGCCTTCAGGTCGAGCAGGTCACTGACATGATCTCGGTCACGATCGACCAGTTGCAGCCGACACCGGACCTTATCAGCTCTTTCGAGCGCTCCTATTGCGAAGGCGTCATCACCCATCAGTCCGGCATGATCTGCTTTTTGAACCTGCAGCGCATGTTTGCCGAGGGGCTTGAAGAACTGGCCGCCTGAGGCCCGCGCAAAACTGCCGATCGGCTTCGATCCGGCATCCAGATTGACCTGTGAGAATATCCATATTGTCGAATATATGGTTGTTCAATCAAGGCGTTACACGTAAATGGCGAATCGTGTTATCCCTTCCTCCGGCGGATACGATACGGGGATTGATGATGCCGAATACGCAGGAGATCGAAGTCTGGGCTCTCCAACGCGCCGAGCAGATTGTCTTGAGCGAAGGCATGAAGCTGATGGAGGCGGCCCAGTGGCTTGATCGCAAGAAGACGATGAAGGCATCGGCACAGTTACGTGTCGCGATATGCCAGTCCTTGGTCGAAGCGCTGGCGAAAACCGAATTGCCGAAACCGCGTGAGACGGAAGACAGGTTTGATCAGGAACTGGACAGCCGCACCTCGATCATCGATCAGACCATAAAAAATTCAGCCAAGCCGCCCGAAAGCAATGGCCTTGCCGGCCGGCTTCCGCCATTGATGATGTTCAAGGTCAGTGCATCGGGCTGAACGGATCACGACTTCGAGAGCGCCCTTTCCAAGCGGCTCCATTACCCTATTCTAATAGTGTCAGCACCGAATCATGAGGTACTTGTATGCCCGGATATCGCGTACCCACTATTGTCTTTCTGTCTCTCCTGTCGCTCGCCCTGCCCGCATCGGCCGACGAGACCACCGATAGCATCCGCAAAGTGATCTCATCACAGATAGCGGCCTTTATCGATGAGGATGCATCCAAAGCCTTCTCCTTTGCCGCCCCTGCCCTGCAAAAACGCTTCGGCGATCCACGCGTTTTCGTTGAAATGGTGCGCAAGAGCTATGGCGCGATCTTGCGCCCGGGCGCTTATGCCTTCGGCAAAAGCCATGTCGATGACGACAAGTCCCACGCCTTTCAGGTGGTCTTGATTTCCGAGCCGGACGGCAAGGAATGGGCCGCACTTTACGAAATGGAACGCCAGACAGATGGTCGCTATGCCATCAGTGGCGTCCGGATCATGCGCGATAGCGTCAGCAAGGGCATATAATTTTCGCCCTACAGCGCGCGCCCCTCGGCAATCAACTCTTCAGCGTCTTCGCGGTCCGTTGACAAGACACGTTGGGCGAGGTCGAAGGAAAAGCCGTTGCGGGCGAAGGCCGAAAGCTCCTTGGCCCGGCGCTTCTCGTCGGCGTCCAGGCGGCGAAAAGGTCCGAAAGCGCGCTTGCGGGCAAAGATCATGGCCGCCAGAAGGTCATCTGTGTCGGCCAAGGTCTCGGTTATAAGGGCGCGATCGACGCCTTTTTCAGCAAGTTTGCGGGCAATCCCGCGTTTCGATTTTCCGCTGGCAATGGAGGAGCGGCGCTTGATGTCGGCATAGGCCTTGTCATCCAGCACCTGCAGCGATCGCCCGAATTCAAGGGCGATATTGGTCAAAGCCACGATCTCGTCTTCCGATATGTCCTCGAACTTTTCCTTTGCCTTGCGGCTGATGGCCTGGACGAGCTCGTGCTCGGTCATCATGCGCCGCGACAGACGATAAATCGTCGAACGCTTGACCCAGGCAACCATGCGTTTGGTTGGCTCTGGCTTACCGTCTGTTGCGTCTGCGAAGAAATCGGGCTCGGTCATGGCGGTTTTTTACCACGCCAGGCAGTGGCTGACTATCGGTACGAATGGGCTTCTGAAGACCAATCATTGTCCGTGGTGCGCTTCATGTTTTACCCCCAAAGTTTAGGGATATTCAAATGGGGTCGATATCGCCGCGCGCCCACATATCCTGCGTTTCCGCCATGAAGTCCTCGAACCGCCCCTCCTCGAGCGACTTGCGGATGCCTTGCATCAGTTCCTGGTAATAGGCCAGATTGTGCCAGGAAAGCAGCATGCCACCCAGCGCCTCGTTGGAGCGGACCAGATGATGCAGATAGGCGCGGGAATAGTCCCGGCTGGCGGGGCAGTTGGACTGTTCGTCCAGCGGACGCATGTCTTCGGCATGGCGGGCATTGCGGATATTGACCTTGCCGCGACGGGTGAAGGCGAGGCCATGCCGGCCGGATCGCGTCGGCATGACGCAGTCGAACATATCGACCCCACGCGCCACCGACTTCAGCAGATCGTCCGGCGTACCGACGCCCATCAGATAACGCGGCTTTTCCGTTGGCAGCACCGGCAGAGTGATATCGAGCATATCCAGCATGACGGCCTGTGGTTCGCCCACGGCCAGGCCGCCGACGGCATAGCCCTTGAGGTCCAGTTGTTTCAGGCCCTCGGCCGAACGTATGCGCAGATCCGGGATGTCTCCCCCCTGCACGATCCCGAACATGGCCTTGCCCTGCTGCTCGCCAAAGGCCACGCGGCAGCGCTCGGCCCAGCGCAGCGACATTTCCATTGCGCGCTCGATTTCCGTGCGCTCGGCTGGAAGCCTCAGGCATTCGTCGAGCTGCATCTGGATGTCGCTGTCGAGCAGCCCCTGAATTTCAATGGAGCGTTCGGGCGACATGTGGTGGGTTGAGCCGTCCACATGGCTTTTGAAGGTAACACCCTTCTCGTCGATCTGGCGCAATGCCGACAGCGACATCACCTGAAACCCGCCGGAATCGGTCAGGATCGGATGAGGCCAGCGGATCAGTTCATGCAGCCCGCCCAGGCGGGCAACGCGCTCGGCGCCCGGTCGCAACATCAGATGATAGGTATTGCCGAGAATGATATCGGCGCCCAGATCGCGCACCTGATCGAGATACATGGCCTTGACGGTGCCAACGGTCCCGACCGGCATGAAGGCCGGTGTGCGGATCACGCCGCGCGGCATGGAGACTTCGCCAAGGCGCGCCTTGCCCGAGGTCGCTTTCAGGGTGAACTTGAACGTATCATGCATCAATCATGTTTCCGGTGAAGCAGGCTTGTATCGCCATAGGAATAGAAGCGGTAGCCATCGGCGATGGCGTGGGCATAAGCGTCTCGCATGGTCTCAAGGCCGGCAAAGGCCGAAACCAGCATGAACAATGTCGATTTGGGCAAATGGAAGTTGGTCATCAACATGTCGACCGCACGAAATCGGTAGCCGGGTGTGATGAAGATGCCTGTCGGGCCGGCAAAAGGCAGGATGTCTCCCTCTTCGCTCGCAGCACTTTCGAGCAGACGCAAAGAGGTGGTTCCGACACAGACGACGCGGCCGCCGCGCGCCTTGACGGCGTTGAGCTTTTGCGCGGTTTCAGCCGACACATGACCGATCTCTTCGTGCATCTTGTGCTCGGTTGTATCCTCCGCCTTGACCGGCAAGAACGTGCCAGCCCCGACATGAAGCGTCACGAAATGGCGCTCGACGCCTGCGGCGTCCAGCTTATCGAAGAGATCCGGGGTGAAATGCAGGCCGGCGGTCGGCGCGGCAACAGCCCCTTCTTCACGGGCGTAAATGGTCTGGTAGTCGGCACGGTCCTGCGCATCCTCATGCCGTTTGGCGGCAATATAAGGTGGCAACGGGATATGCCCGACCGTGGCGATCGCCTGGTCCAGATCGGGACCGGACAGATCAAAGGCAAGGTCGATTTCGCCGGCCTCGCCCTTTTCTGCGACGGTGGCTGCAAGCGTGCCCAGCAGGCAGGTCTCGCCGGAATTGCCAAATTCGATCCGGTCGCCTTGCTTGATGCGCTTGCCGGGCCGGGCAAAAGCCTTCCAGCGATTGGCAGCGACGCGCATATGCAGCGTGCAGGACACAGCGGTGCGCTCGGCGCCTTCGCGCAGGCGAACGCCCTCCAATTGCGCCGGGATCACCCGCGTATCGTTGAACACCAGCGCATCGCCTGCATTCAGAAAGGACGGCAGGTCAAAGGCATGGCGATCCGCGAGAACGGGGTCGCCGTCGGGCTTGACGATCAGCATGCGCGCGTGATCACGCGGGCTCGCAGGCCTCAGCGCAATGCTGTCATCCGGCAGATCGAAGTCGAACAGATCGACGCGCATGGTCATCCTTCAGAAACGAGAAAACCCGCCCCGGTGCCGAAAAGCACTGGGACGGGTTGCTGAGATAGCGGCCTTAAGCGTCGGCGGCAACCTTCATCGATGTGATCGAATCAGGATCGCTGACCGGCTCACCCTTTTTGATCTGGTCGATGACATCCATGCCTTCCATGACCTGACCCCAGGCAGAATACTGCTTGTTGAGCCAGGGAGCATCGGCGAAGCAGATGAAGAACTGGGAGTTGGCCGAGTTCGGGCTCTGCGAGCGCGCCATGGAGCAGGTGCCGCGGACATGAGACGTTGCCGAAAATTCAGCCTTCAGGTCCGGCTTGTCGGAGCCGCCCATGCCGGCACGTGCCGGATTGAAGTCAGAGCCACCCTTTTTGCCGAACTTCACGTCGCCGGTCTGGGCCATGAAGTCTGCGATCACGCGGTGGAAGACAACGCCATCATAGGCCCCTTCGCGCGCAAGTTCCTTGATGCGAGCCACATGCTCGGGAGCCACTTCCGGCAGCAACTGGATCGTGACCTTGCCCTTGGTGGTTTCCATGATGATCGTGTTTTCCGGATCTTTGATCTCGGCCATAGTATCTCTCCTTGTAGTGTGGGCGTTTCGCCCCTTACTTCCTGCCGACGGTGACCTTGATCATCCGGTCGGGATTTTCCACGGCGCCGCTCTGCGGATCGCCCCGCTTGATCTTGTCGACGTAATCCATGCCGGCGATCACCTGTCCGACGACCGTATACTGGCCGTTCAGGAACGACCCATCGTCAAACATGATGAAGAACTGCGAATTGGCGGAATTCGGGTCCTGCGAGCGCGCCATGCCAACGGTGCCGCGCTTGAACGGAACGTTTGAGAACTCGGCCGGTACATTGGCAAGCTTGGAGCCGCCTGTGCCTGCCCGCTGGGGATTGAAGCCGTCTTCCATATCGCCGAATTCGACGTCGCCGGTCTGGGCCATGAAGCCTTCGATGACACGGTGAAAGGCGACATTGTCATATTCGCCCTTGGCAGCCAGTTCCTTCAGGCGCGCCACATGCTTGGGCGCAACATCCGGCAACAATTCGATCACCACCGGACCGTCCTTCAGCTGGATTGTCAAAAAGTCGTCATCTGCCGCATGGGCAAAACCGACAAAGCCAGTCAGCATCATGATGCCGGCGGCTGCGAGGGAAATGAGTTTCATGGGGTCTCCCGTCTTGTTTTCGAGCTCATTTCTTGAGCTTTGATTGTAAGGCCTTGAGAACGGTCGCAGGCACAAATGCGCTGACATCTCCGCCCATGGCAGCGATTTGCCGGACCAATGTGGCGGTTATGGGCCGCGACGCCGTCCCCGCCGGCAGGAATATTGTCTGAAGATCCGGTGCCATCTGCTGATTCATGCCGGCCATCTGCATCTCGTAATCGAGATCGGTGCCATCGCGAAGGCCACGCAACAGCAAGGTTGCTCCATTTGCGCGGGCGGCATCAACAGCCAGATTGTCGAAGGAGACGACCGAAATATCCCCTGCCCGCGCTGGCAAGACTTCCGTCAATGCCTGGCGGATCAGATCGGCGCGCTCGTCATAAGTAAACAAGGGCGTCTTGCCCGGATGTATGCCGATAGCCACGACCACCTTGTCGGCAACATTGAGCGCCTGCAGAAGGACGTCGAGATGACCATTGGTCATTGGATCGAAAGAGCCGGGATAAAAAGCAGTCGCCATAGGTGCCTTACCGTGTTTGCCGCCTTTTGTCATGGAAGCGGTTTGGCTGCAAGCGCTTTGCTTGTCTACACCACTGCCTATGTACCGCAGATGAACGCAGTATTCAGCATCGCTTCAAGCGCGTTGTGGGACAAGGGAGGCATGCAAGGCGGGATCGGCGCCGAATGAGAAGGAATACTGGAATGCTTGCCATACTCGCGCTCTCCGCCACGCTATTGTCCCTCATCGTGGAATATACGTTTCAAGTGCTTGCAGAGCGCTTTGAAATAGATGGAAACGACGAAGGCTGAACTTGCAAGCGTGTGCGCTGCCGCAATTTAGGCGTCATTCTTGTTCTTTTATCCACCTCATGCGGAACCTTTAACGAAGTCTTTCGTTTTTGAACCACGCACAAACATTTTTCCAAAGGGACCATGCCATGCGCGACAAAGTAACGGTTATCAATCTGGCCTGGATGCTGACCATGACCGCGATGCTGGCCACGTCAGTCGGCTTTTACATGAACACCGAGGATCAGGCGAGCTACTACGGTCCGCCGATCACGGCGCGGTATCACAGCTTCGGCCACTAAAGAGAGAGCCTGCGGGCACGAACGGAATTGGAGACAGCATGTTTGCAACATTGACCATACTGGCAGCGCTTATCAGTGGAATGTTTGTAATCTCGGTCGCGTCCACGATTGTCGCCTTGCGCCGCGAGCGCGAAGAGCTTGATGCAATGATGGCTCGACGCGAACTGTTCTAGGCCGTTTGCCTCTGTCCGATTGCGTCTGCCGCAACGCACGAAAAAGTCTCTGAGACGTAGGATAGCCCAGCCCCCGAAAGGGCCGGGCTATTTTTTTTTACCGATTACTCAGCAGTATTGCCGGATGTGTCTTCGCTGCCAGGCTCGATCGCCGCTGCCTCGTCAGACACAACAGCCTCGCCCTCACCTTCGGCCACGACATCCTCGTCTTCAGGCTCACGAACGCGCTCGACAGACACGACCTTTTCGTCCTTGGCCGTCGAGAATATCGTCACACCCTTCGTTGCACGGCTGGCAATCCGAATGCCGTTGACCGGAACGCGGATCAGCTGGCCACGGTTGGATACCAGCATGATCTGGTCCGCGTCGTCGATCGGGAAGGCTGCGATCAGTTCGCCGATTTCCGCAGTCTTGGAGGTATCGGTTGCGCGGATACCCTTGCCGCCACGACCCGATGTTCTGAAGTCGTAGGAGGAGGACCGTTTGCCGAAGCCACGTTCTGCAATTGTCAGCACGAACTGTTCAAGCTGCTTCATCTGCTGGTAACGCTCTTCAGACAGCTGGCCTTCTTCGACCACCTCTTCACCGACCAGTGCAATTTCTTCCACCTCTTCGCCAGTGACGGCACGACGTTCCTGTGCTGCACGCTTCAGATAGGCTGCGCGCTCCCATGGCTCGGCATCCGAATGATGGACGATTGTCATCGAGATGATGCGGTCGCCATCGGCCAGATTGATACCGCGCACACCGATGGAGTTGCGTCCTGCAAAGACGCGAACATCGGTGACCGGGAAGCGGATGCACTGACCAAGCGCCGTCGTCAGCAACACATCGTCGCCAAGTTCCGGTGTCGATCCGGTGAGGTCCGGCTCGCGGCAGGTCTCGACGGAGAGGATTTCGTCACCCTCTTCTTCGAGTTTCATCGCGATCTTGCCGTTGCGATTGACCTGGATGAAGTCGCTGAGCTTGTTGCGGCGCACGGTACCGCGCGTCGTCGAGAACATCACGAACAGGTTGTCCCAGGTGCTCTCGTCCTCAGGCAGCGGCATGATCGACGTAATGCGCTCGCCGGCTTCCAGCGGGAACATGTTGATCATGGCCTTGCCGCGCGAGGTTGGCGTGCCGATCGGCAGGCGCCAGACCTTCTCCTTGTAGACGATCCCGCGCGAGGAGAAGAACAGCACCGGCGTATGGGTATTGGCAACGAACAGACGCGTTGCGAAATCCTCGTCCTTCATGGCCATGCCGGAGCGTCCCTTGCCGCCACGGCGCTGGGCGCGGTAGGTGGCAAGCGGAACGCGTTTGATATAGCCGGCATGCGAAACGGTCACGACCATGTCTTCGCGTGCAATCAGGTCCTCGTCGTCCATGTCCGGACCGCCTTCGACGATCTGGGAACGGCGCGGTGTGCCGAATTCATCGCGAACGGCCGCCATCTCATCCTTGACGATCTCCATGATGCGCAGGCGCGAGGACAGGATGTCGAGATAATCGGAGATTTCCGCACCGATCTTGTTCAGCTCGTCGTCGATTTCATCGCGACCAAGAGCGGTCAGTCGGGCCAGACGCAATTCGAGGATCGCGCGGGCCTGCTCTTCCGACAGGTTATAGGTATTGTCGTCATTGATCTTGTGACGCGGATCGTCAATCAGGCGGATCAGCACATCGACGTCGTGGGCAGGCCAGCGGCGTTCCATCAACTGGGTCCGCGCCGTTGCCGGATCGGGCGCCTTGCGGATCAGGGCGATGACTTCGTCGATATTGGCAACCGCAATCGCCAGACCGACCAGGATATGGGCGCGGTCACGCACCTTCTTCAACAGGAACTTGGTGCGGCGGCTGACCACGTCTTCCCGGAAGGCGACGAAGGCACGCAGCATGTCGAGCAGCGTCATCTGCTCTGGCTTGCCACCTGTCAGCGCCACCATGTTGCAGCCGAACGAGGTCTGCAGCGGCGTGTAACGATAAAGCTGGTTCAAGATCACGTCGGCATTGGCATCGCGCTTGAGCTCGATGACCACACGATAGCCTTCGCGGTCGGACTCGTCGCGCAGATCCGAGATGCCCTCGACGCGCTTTTCGCGCACCAGTTCGGCCATCTTCTCGATCATCGTCGCCTTGTTCACCTGGAACGGGATCTCGGTGATGATGATCTGCTCGCGATCGCCGCGCATCGGCTCGACCCGGGCCACACCGCGCATGACGACAGAACCGCGACCGGTCTCATAGGCAGAGCGGATGCCGGAGCGACCGAGAATCATCGCACCGGTCGGGAAATCCGGACCCGGAATGATTTCCATCAGTTCCGGCAGTTCGATCGCCGGATTGTCGATCAGTGCAATACAGCCGTCGATGACTTCGCCAAGATTGTGCGGCGGAATGTTCGTGGCCATGCCGACCGCGATACCGCCGGCCCCATTGACGAGCAGGTTCGGGAACTTGGCCGGTACCACAACCGGCTCGGACATCGTGCCATCGTAGTTGTCGCGGAAGTCGACCGTATCCTTGTCCAGATCGTCGAGCAGCGAGTGCGCGGCCTTCTGCAGGCGGCACTCAGTATAACGCTGAGCGGCCGGCGGGTCGCCGTCGATGGAGCCGAAATTGCCCTGACCGTCGACCAGAGGCAGGCGCAACGACCAGTCCTGCGCCATACGGGCCAGCGCGTCATAGATCGCCTGGTCGCCGTGCGGATGGTATTTACCCATCACGTCACCGGTGACGCGTGCGCATTTCACATACTTCTTGTTCCAGTCCAGACCCAGCTCGTTCATGCCGTAGAGAATACGGCGATGCACAGGCTTCAGGCCATCGCGGACGTCGGGAAGTGCGCGGCTCACGATCACGCTCATGGCGTAATCGAGATAGGACCGTTGCATTTCCTCGATAATGGAAATCGGCTGGATATCGGACGGGAATTCGCCGCCGCCGGGAGTATTTTGCTCAGTCAAATCAGGTCACGATCTCTATTCAGAATCACTACTCAGCTTATAGCCGAAAGGGCGTTGCAGCGCCAATTTCGCCAGCCGTTTTAAACAGACTTTTGCCCGCGAAGTAAACGGCCTGAAATGATGTGGTAACGCGGGGTTGCACCCGCCCCCAAGGCTCGGTCATATATGGGCTCAAACGAGGGACTTAGCCATGGCTAGCGGCGATATTCTTATCAACGCCTTCACGACCTTGCTGGTGACACTGGATCCGCCGGGGCTTGCGCCGCTGTTTCTCGGGCTGACAAGTGGAATGAATTCCGTACAGCGCCGTATGGTGGCGTTGCGCGGAACGCTGATCGCCTTTGCCATTCTGGCAGTGTTCGCCATTTTCGGCGCGCGCATTCTCGATCTGCTCGGCATCTCCATCGGTGCCTTCCGCATTGCCGGCGGCATCCTGCTGTTTGCCATTGCCTTCGAAATGATCTTCGAGAAACGGCAGGAGCGCAAGGAAAAGGCGCGCGACCAGGCCGTCACCGAAGATCACGCCCAGAACATCGCTGTCTTTCCGCTGGCGCTACCGCTCATCGCCGGCCCTGGTGCCATTTCCGCAACCATCCTTCTGTCCGGTCATCTGCCAAGTGCAATCGAGCGTATGGAGCTGCTGGCCGTAATCGCGGTCTGCATGTGTCTGGTGCTGGGTGCGATGCTGATCTCCGGCCCGCTCAACCGCTTTCTCGGCAATACCGGGCGCATGATCCTCACCCGATTGCTGGGCGTGCTGCTGGCGGCTCTGTCGGTCCAGTTCGTGGTCGACGGTGTGAAATCGGTGATCACCGGCGCGTGATGGCGCGTTGCTTTCGCATTAGCGTCACGGACCCGGATGTCAGAATCGGAAAAGGGCCGCAAGGCCCTTTTCCTGCAAACACCAATGTTCGGCCTGGCGCCTCTCGATCAAAACGGAATATCGTCGTCCAGATCGCGTGAGAAATTGCCGCTGCCCTGATTGCCGCCACGGGCGCCACCGCCAGCGGCTGCACCGCCCTGGGCGCCGCCGCGCGACTGGTTGTAGTCGTCGTAACCGCCGCCGTTGCCGGTACCGCCGAAATCGCTGCCGCCACCGAAGTCGCCGCCGCGCGATGCACCGCCACCGTCGCCGCGCCCGCCCAGCATGGTCAGGTTGCCGTTGAAGCCCTGCAGCACCACTTCCGTCGAATAACGGTCATTGCCGGTCTGGTCCTGCCATTTGCGGGTCTGCAGCTGGCCTTCGATATAAACCGTCGAGCCCTTCTTCAGATACTGCTCGGCAATCTTGCACAGACCTTCATTGAAGATCACCACCGTATGCCATTCGGTTTTTTCGCGGCGCTCGCCGGACGTGCGGTCGCGCCAGCTCTCGGATGTCGCGATCCTCAGGTTTGCGATCGGTCGTCCATCCTGGGTGCGGCGGATTTCCGGATCCGCTCCCAGATTGCCGATCAGAATGACCTTGTTGACACTACCTGCCATAACTCACATCCTTGCCGCTATCATGGCGGCCCTATTCATTGCCTCGTTTGCGCACACCTTAAAGCAAAGCGCAGCGCGATTGGATTTTACTGGCCAGAATTCGGCTTGTAATCCACAGCCAATTATGTTCTTTTTTTGTTCTATAAATTGCCTATGATCCTGTCAACCGAATCGGGGAGATTGCAGAGAGTTTCTTGCATTCGCCTCGACACCGGCTTGTCGATGCCTACATAAAGACCCGTCCTCCTCCCTGACAGGCTTGTTATCTATGAGTGATCTGAAGACCATTTCCATTCGCGGCGCGCGTGAGCACAACCTCAAGGGTATCGATATCGATCTGCCGCGCGACAGCCTCATCGTCATGACCGGCTTGTCCGGCTCGGGCAAATCGTCGCTCGCTTTCGACACGATTTACGCCGAGGGTCAGCGCCGTTACGTCGAAAGTCTGTCGGCCTATGCCCGTCAGTTCCTTGAAATGATGCAAAAGCCGGATGTCGACCAGATCGACGGATTGTCGCCGGCGATCTCGATCGAACAGAAGACCACCTCGCGCAATCCGCGCTCGACGGTTGGCACTGTCACCGAGATCTACGACTATATGCGTCTGCTCTTTGCCCGTGCCGGAATTCCCTATTCGCCGGCCACCGGCTTGCCGATCGAGAGCCAGACCGTGTCGCAGATGGTCGACCGCATCCTCGCATTCGAGGAGGGCACGCGTCTTTATATATTGGCGCCGATGGTGCGCGGTCGAAAGGGCGAGTATAAAAAAGAACTTGCCGAGCTGATGAAGAAGGGCTTCCAGCGCGTCAAGGTGGACGGCACCTTCTACGAGATTGCAAACGTTCCGGCGCTCGACAAGAAGTACAAGCACGATATCGACGTGGTGGTCGACCGCATTGTGGTGCGCCCGGATATCGCCAGCCGCCTGGCCGACAGCCTGGAAACCTGCCTGCATGTGCTGGCAGACGGTCTGGCGATTGCCGAATTTGCAGACAAGCCTTTGCCGCCGGAAGAAACGGCAGCGGGCGGTTCGGCCAACAAGTCGCTGAACGAGACCCATGAGCGGGTGCTGTTTTCGGAAAAATTCGCCTGCCCGGTCTCCGGCTTCACCATTTCCGAGATCGAACCGCGGCTGTTTTCCTTCAACAACCCCTTCGGTGCCTGCCCGACCTGCGACGGTCTTGGTTTCCAGCAGAAGATCGATGAAGCGCTGATCGTGCCCGAGGCCGAGCGCCGGTTGAACGACGGGGCCATTGCGCCCTGGGCCAAATCCTCGTCGCCCTATTACAACCAGACACTGGAAGGGCTGGGCAAGGAGTTCGGCTTCAAGCTGTCGAGCAAATGGTCCGATCTGCCGATGCCGGCGCAAAAGGCGATTTTGCACGGCACCAAGGAGAAGATAGAATTCAATTATGCCGATGGGGCGCGTTCCTACAAGACGGTCAAGGAATTCGAAGGCATCGTGCCAAACCTCGAGCGTCGCTGGAAGGAAACCGACAGCGCCTGGGCACGCGAAGAAATCGAGCGCTATATGTCGGCCGCCCCCTGCCCGGCCTGTAACGGCTATCGCCTCAAGCCGGAAGCGCTGGCAGTCAAGATCGACGGTCGCCATATCGGCCAGGTGACGGAAATGTCGATCAAGAATGCCGGTGCCTGGTTCGAGACACTGCCGGAAAAGCTGACGGCCAAGCAGAACGAGATCGCGGTTCGCATCCTCAAGGAAATCCGCGAACGCCTGCGTTTTCTCAACGATGTCGGCCTCGACTATCTGTCGATGTCGCGCAATTCCGGCACGCTGTCGGGCGGCGAAAGCCAGCGCATCCGGTTGGCCTCGCAGATCGGCTCGGGCCTGACCGGCGTGCTTTACGTGCTCGACGAACCCTCCATCGGCCTGCACCAGCGCGATAATGCCCGCCTTCTCGATACGCTGAAGCACCTGCGCGACATCGGCAATACGGTGATTGTGGTCGAGCATGACGAAGATGCCATTCTGACGGCGGATTACGTGGTCGATATCGGCCCCGCTGCCGGCATCCATGGCGGTCAGGTCATCGCCGAAGGCAGCCCTCAGGAGATCATGGCCAACTCCAAGTCGCTGACCGGAAAATACCTGTCCGGCGAGATGGGCGTTCCGGTTCCGGACAAGCGGCGCAAGCCGAAGAAGGGGCAGCGCATCAAGATCGTTGGCGCGCGCGGCAACAACCTGAAGAATGTGACGGCGGAAATCCCGCTGGGCGTCTTCACCTCGGTGACCGGCGTGTCGGGTGGCGGCAAGTCGACCTTCCTGATCGAAACGCTTTACAAGGCCGCCGCCCGCCGCATCATGGGCGCACGCGAGAACCCGGCCGATCACGACCGCATCGAGGGCTTCGAATTCATCGACAAGGTGATCGATATCAACCAGTCGCCGATCGGTCGCACGCCGCGCTCCAACCCGGCAACCTATACCGGTGCCTTCACACCCATCCGCGACTGGTTCGCCGGCCTGCCGGAAGCCAAGGCACGCGGCTATCAGCCGGGCCGCTTCTCCTTCAACGTCAAGGGCGGGCGCTGCGAAGCCTGCCAGGGCGACGGCGTCATCAAGATCGAGATGCACTTCCTGCCGGATGTCTACGTCACCTGCGACGTCTGTCACGGCAAACGCTACAATCGCGAGACGCTGGACGTTACCTTCAAGGGCAAATCCATTGCCGACGTGCTGGACATGACGGTTGAGGAAGGTGTCGACTTCTTCTCGGCGGTGCCGGCCGTACGCGACAAGCTGCAGGCGCTGTTCGACGTCGGTCTTGGCTATATCAAGGTCGGCCAGCAGGCCAATACGCTGTCAGGCGGCGAGGCCCAGCGCGTGAAACTCGCCAAGGAGCTGTCCAAGCGCTCGACCGGTCGTACGCTCTACATCCTCGATGAGCCGACCACCGGCCTGCATTTCCACGACGTCGCCAAGCTTCTGGAAATGCTGCAGGAGCTGGTCAACCAGGGCAATTCGGTGGTGGTCATCGAGCACAATCTCGAAGTCATCAAGACTGCCGATTACATCCTCGACTTCGGCCCCGAAGGCGGCGACGGCGGCGGCGAGATCGTCGCCACCGGCACACCGGAAGACATCGTCAAGGAAAAGCGCTCCTATACCGGCCAGTTCCTCAAGGAGCTGCTGGAGCGCCGGCCCATGAAGAAGGTGCAAGCGGCGGAGTGAGGGATAAAATATGGGCCTGCCGCTTTCGCGGCGGCGCCTGGTTTAGGTTGAATGTAGGTATACTTGATCGATTTCTGACTGGAGATTTTCGATGACCAAATCCGGCAAAATCCGCACCGGCATCGGCGGTTGGACGTTTGAGCCCTGGGAGGGCACGTTTTATCCAGACAAACTGGCCAAGAGGCGCCAGCTGGAATTCGCCAGCCGCGCGCTGACCGCGATCGAGGTGAACGGCACCTATTATTCCAGCCAGAAGCCCGCCACCTTCGCCAAATGGGCCTCCGAAGTGCCTGATGATTTCATCTTTTCGCTGAAGGCCAGCCGCTATTGCACCAACCGCAAGGTGCTGGCCGAGGCCGGTCCATCGATCGAGAAGTTCCTGACCCAGGGGATTACCGAGCTTGGCAGTCACCTCGGCCCGATCCTGTGGCAGTTCATGAAGACCAAGAAGTTCGAACCGGAGGATTTCGAGGCTTTTCTCAAGCTCTTGCCGAAAGAGCAGGACGGAATCGCCCTGCGCCACGTCGTCGAGCCGCGGCATGAGAGCTTCTGCACGCCGCAATTCATAGATATGCTGACCAAATACAATGTCGCCGCCGTTTGCGCCGATCACCACGATTATCCGATGTTTGCCGACGTCACCGCCGATTTCGTCTATGCCCGCCTGCAAAAGGGGACGGACGAGACGCCGACCTGCTATCCGCAGTCGGACATGAAAGACTGGGCAAACCGCTTTGAAGCCTATGCGGCCGGCGGTGTGCCGGATGATCTGTCTTTGATCGCTCCGGACCGGACGGCTGACAAGACGCCGCGCGATGTCTTCGCCTTCTTCATCACGGGCGGCAAGATCAATGCGCCCAATGGGGCAAGAGAGCTGCAATCGCTTGTGGCCTAAGTTTGCGGTGCAACTTTTCATCGTCAAATTGTGACAATGGCGAATCTGGGCTAGTTTCGGTCGTAGCGCTGCGCACATCCATTGCAAAAGCTTGAAATTTTACGTCTGTCGCGGACTGGTTTGTCCAGCCCGCGCATTTTTCTGTTCAGGGATCATCAATGTCGGGCATCGTCGTCTTCATCAATCTGGCCGGGGCCGTTGCCCTTTTGCTGTGGGCGACGCGTATGGTGCGGACGGGCGTCGAGCGTGCCTATGGGACGATACTGAAGGACAAGCTGCGCACGGCCCTTGGCAATCGCGTCTCTGCCGCTGCGGCCGGTTTCGTCTTTGCGGTTGTGTTACAAAGCGCAACCGCTGTCGCCTTGATCCTCTCGTCCTTCGTGGCAGGCGGATATGTCAGCTCTGCCATCGGCATTGCGACCTTGCTCGGTGCCGATCTCGGTTCGGCCTTCGTTGCCCGGATCCTGCGCTATGATCTCTCGCTTCTGATCCCGTTGCTGCTGCTGGCGGGCACCGTGATGTTCCGTGCATCCGAGGCACGCGACTGGCGCCAGCTCGGGCGCATTGCCTTCGGCCTTGGCCTGCTGCTTTTGTCCTTGCGCCTGATCGGAGAAGCCTCGGATCCGCTCAAGACCAGCGAGATCCTGCCGGTCATCATCAACTATCTGTCGAGAGACTGGATCACAGCCTTCTTGCTGGCGGCCCTGCTGGCCTGGGCGTTTCATTCCAGCGTGGCCACCATTCTTCTGTTTGCCTCGCTGGCAGACCGGCATCTCGTCACCCCGGTTTTGATCATCCCCCTGGTGCTCGGCGCCAATTTTGGCGCCGCCGTGATTGCGGCCATGCTGACGCGCAATGCCGAAGCTGCCGCGCGTGTTGTGCCGATGGGCAATGTCGTCATTCGCGGTCTGGGCACGGTTGCAGCCCTGGCCATCCAGATCGCCTATCCTCTGGATACGGCTCTTATCGCTGAACATCCGGGCGATGCCGTCGTGTTGACCCATCTCTATATAAACGCCCTGGTCCTCGTCGGCGGGCTTCTGCTTTGCGGCCTGGTCGATCGGGTTTTGCGGAACGTCATGGCAAGGCCCACGCCCTCGGATAACGGATTGGCCCACGAAGCCCGCTTGTCCTCGCTCAATCCGGATGACGTCAAGGAGCCGCGTCAAGCCGTCAACAATGCCACGCGTGAAGTGCTGGCGCTGTGCGAAAAGACCGAAGTTATGCTGGGGCGCATCTTCGATCTGTTCGATACCTATGATGAAAGCCGCATGCGGCGCATTGCCGAGCTCGATGACGAGATCGATCACATTCACCGCGACATCAAGTTCTATCTCGCACGGATATCCGAAGGCTCGCAGGATCCTTTGACCGCACAGCAATCGCAGACGCTGTTGAGCACCACCATCAAGATCGAGCAGGCAGCCGACATCATCGCCCAGAACATGCTCGCCCGCGCCCGCAAGAAGCATGATCGCAATGTCATGTTCTCCGCTGAAGGCTGGGCAGAGCTTTGCGCCATGCACAATGAGGTGGTCAAGAATGCCCACCTCGCCTTCAATCTGCTCATCAATCGCGATGTTGAACACGCCCGCCAGCTGGTCGTGCGCAAGGAAGTGGTTCGCGAGATGGTACGCCAGAGTGAAGAACAGCACATGCAGCGTCTGAGGGATGGAAATCTGGCAAGCTATGATTCAAGCTCGCTGCATATCGATACCATGCGCGACCTCAAGGAAATCAACTCACTTGTGGTGGCAATCGCTTATCCGGTGCTGGAAGGCGAAGGCATGTTGCGCCACAGCCGCCTGCTCTGATGCCGGATATCCGGAGCATGCCCGGTCACACGTTGCGCGCCGGCGCTAACCATCCTTTACGGAGCGTTGGAATGGCAATATGGCGGAAACCAGATCTTCTGCCGTCATGCCCTCTCCCGCCCTCTTGGCCGCCTCACCATGCAGCCACACACCAGCTGCGGCCGCTTCAAACGCAGGCATGCCCTGCGCCAGAAATGCACCAATGATGCCGGACAGAACATCGCCCGATCCGGCTGTTGCAAGCCACGGCGGCGCACTGGTATTGATCAGCGCTCGCCCGTCCGGCGACGCAATCACGCTGTCGCCCCCCTTGTAGACCACCGCCGCATTGGCGCGGCGGGCGGCCATGATCGCCTTGTCGACTTTGCCCAGCGCGTCATCGCCGGCGAGATCGGGAAAGAGACGGCCAAACTCGCCTTCATGCGGCGTCAGCACGAGCCGCGGTTCCCCATGGGAAAAGGCATCGAACAGAGCCTCCGGCGCGTCCCTGAAGCTCGATATCCCATCGGCGTCCAGCACAAGACAGCGCGCCTTGAGTGCCAGCGCAAAGTCGCGAGCACGGTCCCCGATACCAAATCCCGGACCAAGAACGAAGGCGCTGAGCCGCTTGTCTGAAATCCAGTCTTCAAGGGCTGGGAGATCCGTCACCTCCTGCAGCATCACCGCTGTCAGATGAACCGCATTGGCGTCCATGGCATCACGAGGCGCTGCGATTGTCACCAGCCCTGCCCCGGCCTTCAATCCCGCCATCGCACTCATGCGCGCGGCACCTGTGGCACTTGGACCTCCGGAAAACACCCCCAGATGCCCGCGGGAAAACTTGTGCTGCCCGGCATCGCTCTGTCGCAGCTGAGTGCGCCAGAACACAGGGTCATTTTCCGCCACCGTTCCGGCGCAGGCTTTGACGATCCGCCAGGGGATGCCGATATCGAAGACTTCAACGCTCCCGCAGAGCGTGCGACCAGGCAGCAGCAGATGGCCGGGCTTTCGCGCCATGAAGGTGACCGTGTGTCTGGCCTCGAACGCCGCGCCCAGCACCTGCCCCGTCCGACCGTCCAGTCCTGACGGCAGATCGACCGCGATAACCGGCAGGCCCATGGCCGCGGTTTGCGCAATGGCCGCAATCACCTCTGCCGGTACGGCGCGCGCCAAACCCGCCCCGAACAGGACGTCTATCACCACGTCTCCCGCGCGAGGCGACCACACCGCAAGACTGTCGACCGGCAAATGCCAGCGATCGCGCGCTGATGCGGCATCGCCCTTTAGCCTGAGTGGATCGCCCAGTGCGAAGACCTCTGTCGCGGCGCCCGATTGCGAAAGCGCGCGCGCGGCGACATACCCGTCGCCGCCATTATTGCCCGGGCCGCAGAGCACCACGAAGCGCTGAGCCTGCGGATAGTGCTTCAAGGCCGAAGCTGCCACTGCCTGCCCTGCGGCCTCCATCAGGCGATAGCTATCGATCCCCGAATGTGCCGCTGCCCGATCGGCATCCGCCATTTCAGGAGGTGTGAGCAAAATGTGCAGGCGATCTTCGTTCATGAAACCCATCAAAGCAAATTATCGTGACAGACGACAGCGCCAAACTTTTCCCTTACGCGATAAAAAACATGCACTTGCCTATTTCCTAAACATAATATGTGGTGCAAGGAACGGCCTCGGTGATCGCTGTTGGATCATTCTCCTGTGATTTCCGTTGCAAACGACAATTTTTAGGCAAGATCGGCTGGATTTTTCCGCGCCATTAAGCGAGGTTTGCTCCAGCGGAGTGAGGAAGAGGTAATTTGGACCGAATCCCCATTACAATTTGGCACGTTACATGCATCATCGTGTGCGGGCGGGCATGAGCCCGCAAGTGTTGATGACGATGAGGAAGCGGAGAGATATTTTCTCATGAAAAAGATCGAAGCGATCATAAAGCCTTTCAAGCTCGACGAAGTGAAGGAAGCCCTTCAGGAAGTCGGTTTGCAGGGGATCACTGTAACCGAAGCCAAGGGCTTCGGTCGACAGAAAGGCCATACCGAGCTCTATCGCGGCGCGGAATATGTGGTGGACTTTCTGCCGAAGGTTAAAGTTGAGGTCGTCCTTGCGGACGATAACGTGGAGGCCGTCATAGACGCAATCCGCAACGCGGCGCAGACCGGTCGCATCGGGGATGGAAAGATTTTCGTATCCAATGTGGAGGAAGTCGTTCGTATCCGTACCGGTGAAACGGGCGTTGACGCCATCTAAACGACCTGAGCCTCTCCGGGAGGGACAGGCCATTCTAATCGTCATCACACACAAGGAATTGGATAAATGACGACCGCACAAGACATTATGAAGCAGATCAAGGACAACGACGTAAAGTTTGTCGACCTGCGCTTCACCGATCCAAGAGGAAAGCTGCAGCATGTCACGATGGACGTAACCTGCGTCGACGAAGACATGTTTACCGATGGCGTCATGTTCGATGGCTCTTCGATCGGCGGCTGGAAGGCGATCAACGAGTCCGACATGGTGCTGATGCCAGATACGGATACCGTCCATATGGATCCGTTCTTCGCCCAGTCGACCATGGTTGTCGTGTGCGACATTCTCGATCCGATCTCCGGCGAATCCTACAACCGTGACCCACGTGGCACGGCCAAGAAGGCTGAAGCCTATCTGAAGGCATCGGGTATCGGCGATACCATTTTCGTAGGTCCGGAAGCCGAGTTCTTCGTCTTCGACGACGTCAAGTACAAGGCCGACCCCTACAACACAGGCTTCAAGCTCGACTCGACCGAGCTGCCGTCCAACGACGACACCGATTATGAGACCGGTAACCTCGGTCACCGCCCGCGCGTCAAGGGTGGCTACTTCCCGGTTCCTCCGGTCGACAGCTGCCAGGACATGCGGTCGGAAATGCTGACCGTTCTGCAGGAAATGGGCGTTACCGTTGAAAAGCATCACCACGAAGTGGCTGCTGCCCAGCACGAACTGGGTATCAAGTTCGACGCCCTCGTGCGCAATGCCGACAAGATGCAGATCTACAAATACGTTGTGCATCAGGTTGCCAATGCCTATGGCAAGACCGCAACCTTCATGCCAAAGCCGGTCTTCGGCGACAACGGCTCGGGCATGCATGTGCATATGTCGATCTGGAAGGACGGCAAGCCGACTTTCGCTGGTGACGAATATGCCGGCCTGTCGGAAAGCTGCCTCTATTACATCGGCGGTATCATCAAGCATGCCAAGGCCATCAACGCGTTCTCCAACCCGTCGACCAACTCCTACAAGCGTCTGGTTCCGGGTTACGAAGCACCGGTTCTGCTGGCCTATTCCGCCCGCAACCGTTCGGCCTCCTGCCGTATTCCCTTCGGCTCCAACCCGAAGGCCAAGCGCGTTGAAATCCGCTTTCCGGATCCGACCGCCAACCCTTACCTCGCCTTTGCCGCCATGCTGATGGCCGGCCTCGACGGCATCAAGAACAAGATCCATCCCGGCAAGGCCATGGACAAGGATCTCTACGACCTGCCGCCAAAGGAACTGAAGAAGATCCCGACCGTCTGCGGTTCCCTGCGCGAAGCGCTGGAAAGCCTCGACAAGGATCGCAAGTTCCTGACCGCCGGCGGCGTGTTCGACGACGACCAGATCGATGCCTTCATCGAACTGAAGATGCAGGAAGTCATGCGCTACGAAATGACCCCGCATCCGGTCGAATTCGACATGTACTATTCCGTCTGATGCATCAAGACTGCGGTCCGCCGTCGTGGACCGCAGCCGGAAAACATAAAAATCCGGCAAGCCGAATTGGCCTGCCGGATTTTTTATAAACTATAACATATAGATGGTGTCAGTTCTTCAACCGTTGCTTTAGCAGGTTGAGGTATTCTTCGTTGCCATCGGACGGCGCTGACGTTTTTGCCTTCACACATTGCGGTGCATAGTTGAGCGCCAGGCCAGCTTTCACGCAGCTTCCAACCTGCCAGCCGGGTGGCAGTGCCGTCAGATCGACAGAGGACCATTTCGGATGGCCGGTCTCCTTCAGCGTGTCGAGACCGTTGAGGATCAGGTTGGAGAAATCCGACACGGTCGAGCAACTTTGCCGGTGATAGGCGTTGCGCTTAGGGTCGTAGTCGAAGGTCATCAAAACAGCCTTCACCGCCACAAGATCGACAGCATCCTTCTGGAACGGATAGGTACCGGCGGGGATTTCCGCCTTGGTATAAGTGGCCAGAAGCGGCGTATCGGTGATCGGCAGAAGATGGAATTTCGACGGGTCGATATCGGCCTTGGCAAACAGCGACGCAGGCGCCCCGGCAACATAGAAGAACGCGTCTATATCGCCCGACTGCAACTTCGGCAGAGCCTGATCGGGATTGATGGCGATACGGTCGGCATCCTTGACCTGGAGGATATCGAGGATCAGCGATGCCGTCAGATAGGTGCCGCTATCCTTGACGCCGACCGCGACTTTTTTGCCGGCCAGATCCCTGATATCGGCAATCCCGGTTTTCGCCAGAATGTGCACCTCCTCGTTATAGAGGGGAAACATGATCCGCACGCCGCGAACTGCATCCTGGACCTCTGCATCGTTGGCCTCAAAGGTTTTCAGATATTCCAGCACATCGCTTTGTACGATCCCGAACTGGGTATTGCGTCGGTTGCGCACGCCGACGAAATTTTCCAGCGAACCTGCGGTTTCCACGACGTTGAGTGTCAGCCCGCATTCGGCACCAAGCGATGCGATATCGCGGCCAATGCGGATATAGGTCCCGGTCGGACCGCCCGTCATGATATTGCGCTCGAATTCGGCAGCCTGACTTTGGGCGGCCAACGGCATCACAGCGCAAAGCCCAACGGCAAGGCCACAGAGTATTTTGGCGATCGGTTTCACGGGGCTATCTCCTCTCGTCAGCAACCGCTCTTCAGCGTGCTGATCAGATCTCGCAAGGCAACGACGGGAACCCGGTCGAAAACGGCTCCAAGCGATGTTGTCACACATTCTCCGGCAACGAGCCGGTCGGTTAATTCTCGGCGCTCCGGACCGGAGAGCGTTCGTAAACTGGAGGATGCGCCAATGGCCACTTCCACAGCACTGCGGCTTCGCGGGGTGAGCGCATCCGGTTGTGGTGGCGGCGGCGTTTCCGACAATTCGATTAAAGCATCCGGCTGAACGTCTTCGACCGCACCGTCCTTCGCCGCCAGAGCATCCTTCGCCTTTGTCAGGGATTGCTGGGCCTCATCAAGCTGGCTCTCAAGACGCATGACCTGATCGGAGGTCTCGGCATTCTCGCTCGTCAACGCCTCTACCTTGCGGCCCATGTCGTCGCGTTCGGTCTCCAACACCTTGATGCGCTGCTCGAGGCTTTCGCGGGCCTGCATCAATTCCGGCACGACCGTGTCGTTCAGGTGAGCAAGCTCACCGGTCAGCCGCTCGACTTCGGCATTGGCTTCAGAAATGCTGCTTTGTTGCCGGTCGGTATCGGCAGTTCTATCGGCTTTCAGTGCCTCGATCTGTTGTTCCAGCGCGCTGCGCTCTTCGCTAAGCGCCGCAAGATTATCCGTCATGCGGTCCAGATCTTCTGCTTGCCGCGTCAATTGCGCATTAAGCCTGTCGACGGCGGGACTGGTGCTATCGGCGGGCACTGTCGCGCCCGGCTGCGGCTTGCCGGCATCATCCAGCTGGCTTTGCAGCACGTCTCGCTGCTGCTTGATCCCTTCGAGTTCCGTTCGGGCAGCCGCAAGCTCGGCCGCGCGATCAGGCTGCGTCAGGCGAAATGTGGCATAACCGCCGAGGAAACCGAGAATAGCAAAAATCAGGCAGGCCAGGATCACAACAGGCGCGCGCGCACCGCCTCTCGATGGTCCGATAGTCTCCCTGCCCCACTGGCTAGCCAATACCCTGCGTCTCCATGTTCTCGTCAGTCACTTGCGAAGAAATCGCGACCCGCGCTGAATCTCGTTTTCGGACAAAGGGATAACGTGAAAAGACAGCCCTTACAAGAAATCCCGGGACGAGTGATAATTGTGACATAGGCGGCATGCGCACTGTTCAGAGCGGTCAACGGCGTCTACCATAATGCTTTCGATTCCGCTCTGCCATCCGGTACGCTGCGTCTTTAATCTGGTCGTTTTATCATGGGTCCGCAAGGCAACGAAAAGCCGAGGCTGTTCGATTGGGTGCTGTTTATTCTGGCGCCGGTATTCTTCTCCACCAATCTCATATTTGGCCGTGGCATCACGGGTGACATTGCGCCCTTTACCACGGCCTTTATCCGTTGGTTCGGTTCGGCGCTGATCATGTGTCCTTTCGTCTATGCCGACCGTCGCGCCTGCATAGCTTTCGTCAAATCCCATACCGGCCTCTGGCTCTGGCTTGGATTTCTGGGAATGGGCATTTGCGGTGGCTTCGTCTACTGGGCGCTCACCATGACCACCGCCTCCAACGGCACACTGATCTACACCACCTCCTCGCTCTATATCATCCTGTTGCAGTGGCTGCTGCAGGGCCGCCGGATCAGCCTGCGCGAACTGTCCGGCATGGCGATTGCCTTTGCAGGCGTCGGGGCGATTGTTTTCAAGGGCTCATGGGAAACGCTGATCGCGATACGGTTCAATATCGGCGATCTGGGCATTCTGGTGGCAGCCGTCTCCTTTGCGCTTTATTCGCTGACCCTCAGACGACCGGCCATTGCCGCGATGAAATCGCTGCCATTGTTCGGTATGCTTGCCCTTGCCGGAGCCGTCGTCCTGTTTCCTGCAGCCCTCTATGAGCTCCTGTCGGGCGGGCTCATGCCCGACAGCGTTTCCGACTGGACCAAACTGGCCGGAATCATTCTGTTTGCCTCGCTGGCAGCCTTTTTATGTTTCCAGCATTCGGTGCGCATATTCGGCCCCGCCATGGCCGGAACCACCCTCTATCTGATGCCGCCGATCTCGATACTGATGGCGGTCCTGTTCCTGGGCGAACAATTCCATCGCTATCACGCGGTCGGTATCGTGCTTGTCACAGGCGGCCTCGTCCTTGCATCCTGGCCAGCGCGGCGCACTGCAACGGTGTAGTTGCCAACGCATAACCGTTTTCGCATGCCCCCTTGATGTCTGTGCCCTGCTACCCCAAATTATTGTGGGAAAAGGAGTTCAATCATGAAAATGCGCAAAGCAAAATTTGGTATCGGGGACATCGTCCGGCACAAGATCTTGCCGTTCCGCGGTGTCGTTTTCGATGTTGATCCGGAATTCGCCAATAGCGAGGAGTGGTGGAACGCGATCCCTCTGGAGATCCGTCCAAGCAAGGACCAGCCTTTCTACCACCTTCTGGCAGAGAACGAAGAAACCGAATATGTCGCCTATGTTTCGGAGCAAAATCTGGAAGAAGACGACAGCGACACGCCGCTTCGCAACCCGCAGATCAACCAGATCTTCGTGGTCGAGAGTGGTGGTCATTATAAACCCAGGATGAACTTCGCCCATTAAGGGCGACTGACAAAAGACGCTCCCAAAAAGAAAGGCCCGGTTTCCCGGGCCTTTTTTCTGTCTTCAATCGACGATGGCTTACTGGCCTTCTTTGGCCGCCTTCTGAGCGTCTTCCAATGCCTTGCGGCTTTCTTCGGTCTTCTTCTGCATGGCTTCCTGCAGCAGGCGCTGGCGATCTTCAGCCTGCGACTGGGTCATGGCCGGACCTTCCAAGGCGCCGGTAAAGCCGCTCAACGAGATCTTGATCGGGTTCGGAGCATGGCGGAAGTTGATCGAGGTGAACACCACTTCGCCGCCCTTCTTCAGGCTGTCCACCATCGCATCCGTCAGCGGAAACTCGGCGGTGCAGCGATCGGGCAGGCACACCGCGTAATCGAGCTTCTGGCCTTTGCCGCCATCGATCTGCATCTGCACGCCCGGAGGGATCAGACGTGCGGACGGAACGGTGACCTGAAGGATCTTGCGGTTGACCTTGCCTTCAACCGTGATGACGCCCACAGCCGTGATCAGCTGACCATTCTGCGCGACGATCTGGTTCTGCACGATGCAGATGTCGGAATCTTCCTGCTTGGTGCAGGTCTTGAACCAACCCTGCGGCGGCTGACCGGCTGCGGCCTGTTGCGCGGAGGAAATGGCTGGGGCCGAAACCGCGCCGATTGTGAGGGCGACGGCGGAAAGCGCCAGACGCGTCGATTTTGTTGCTTTGAACATCATAACGAAATCCGTCTCCTGAAATCCGGGGCTGGATCGACATCGTGCGAACTGCACTGATTTGTCGTTGGCCAGTCCCTCCATCTCAAATAAGGCAAATACATGACCTGCCTCTTCCGGGAACACCTGTTACATTGCACGCAGGCGAATATCCAGTCCTACTTTTCGGATATGTCCGCCAAACCGGGCGATTGGCACGCGATTGCCTTGGTATTGACCGCTTTCGTGGTAGTTTGGCGAGAATTGATTCAAACATGAAACTTTGGAAAGGTCTTCGTTTGCACCGCCTTGCCACCAGTCTATTCTTCATCCTCATTTCAAGCGCTGCTGTCGCACAACCGCTGCATGGGATCGCCATGCATGGCGAACCGGCCCTGCCCCCGGACTACACGCACTTCAGCTATGTGAACCCCGACGTGAAGAAGGGCGGCAAGATCGCCTATGGTGTAGTCGGCACCTATGACAGCTTCAATCCCTTCGTGTTGAAGGGAATGCGCACCACTGCGCGCGGTGTCTGGGATCCGCAATTTGGCAATCTGATTTACGAACCGCTGATGACGCGGTCTTATGACGAGGCCTTTTCCGTTTATCCGCTCATCGCCGAAAGCGTGGAATGGGATGACGACAGGACCTTCGTTCAGTTCAACCTCAATCCAAAGGCCCATTGGAGCGACGGTGAGCCGATCACACCGGATGATGTGATTTTCACATTCAACCTGCTCGCAGAAAAGGGCCGTCCGCCCTATAGCTCACGTCTGGCAACTGTGGAGAAGATGGAAAAGGTTGGGGAGCACAGCGTTCGCTTCACTTTCAACGACAGGGCCAATCGCGAGACGCCCCTGATCCTGGCCTATGCAACGCCTATCCTGCCGAAACACGCGATCGATCCGGATACATTCGATCAGAGCTCGCTGCAGATCCCTGTCGGCTCCGGTCCTTACAAGGTCAAGTCGATCCAGCCGGGCGAGAAGATCGTCTATGAGCGCGACCCGGATTATTGGGGCAAGGACATCCCATCCAAGGTGGGCTTTGACAATTACGACGAGATTTCTGTCACCTATTTCCTGCAGCAGTCGACGCTGTTCGAAGCCTTCAAGAAGGGCAATGTCGACGTCTATCCCGAGGGCGACGCAATCAGCGGCAGTGCCGATGCCGGCCATTGGGGCAAGGCCTATGACTTTCCAGCCGCCGAACGCGGCGACATCGTCAAGGAAGTATTCGAGCCGCAGCTTCCCTCCGGCATGTTCGGTTTCGTCTTCAATACGCGTCGGCCAATTTTTGCCGATGAAAAAGTCCGAGAAGCACTGTCCATCGCTTTCGATTTCAACTGGGTGAACAAGAACCTGTTCGGCGATGCCTTCACCCGCACGGAAAGCTTCTGGCAGAACTCCGCGCTCGGAGCCTATGGCAACGCCGCCGATGCGCGTGAACTGGCGCTTCTCGGACCGGCCAAGGACAAGATCCCGGCCGACCTGCTGGCGGGCACCTACACGATGCCGATCACGGATGGAACGGGCACGGATCGCAAGGTTTTGCGCCAGGCCGTCACACTGCTGGCTAAGGCAGGTTACAAGATATCTGGCGGCAAGATGGTCGATGCGTCCGGCAATCAGCTGGCCTTCGAGGTGATGACCCAGAACCCGGCGCAGGAGAGAATGGCCATTGCCTATCAGCGCACGCTGGCTCTGATCGGTATCGCCATGCAGGTTCGCACCGTGGACGATGCGCAATACCAGTCGCGCACCTCCTCTTTCGACTACGATATGATCGTCAAGGCCTATCCTTCGTCCCTGTCGCCGGGCACCGAGCAGCGCTTCCGCTGGGAATCGACATCGCGCGATGCACCGGGCAGCTATAATTATGCCGGCGTGGCAGATCCCGACATCGACCGGATGATTGAAGCTGTCACCCAGGCGCGGAGCATGGAAGATTTTCAGGCCGCTGTCCGTGCGCTGGACCGCCTGCTGGTGGCCGGTCATTATGTCGTGCCGCTCTATCACATCGGCTCGCAATGGATTGCCCGCTGGAAGCATATTGAACATCCGGAGGGATCGCCCCTTTATGGCTATCAACTTCCGGTCTGGTACGATGCGCGTGCCCAATAGGCGCGCGCATCTTTGACGCAAATGGTTGAAGGCGCCTGACCGGGCCCCTATCTGCCCCTCATCCGAACTCCAATTCCAAGGTCAGGTTATACCCCGTGAACCGCATTACCGTTGATATCGTCTCCGACATCGTTTGCCCCTGGTGCTACCTCGGCAAGACCCGTTTCGAACTTGCCATTGCCGAAGTGCAGGACGAACTCGGCGTCGACATCAACTGGCGTCCGTATCAACTCGACCCGGATGCGACTGCTGAAGGTGCAGACTACCGCGAACATCTGGTGGCCAAATTTGGGAGCGCAGAACGACTGGATGAGATGCAGGGTCAGCTTGTGGAGCTCGGCCGCGAAATCGGCCTCGACTACCACTTCGACAAGATCAAGGTTCGCTCCAATACCATGGATGCCCACCGCGTGATCCACTGGGCGCAAGCCGAAGGTCGCGAGAAGCAGAACGCCGTGGTTGACCGGCTGTTTGTGGCGCATTTCGTCGAGGGGCAAAACATTGCCGACAAACAGGTACTGACCACGATTGCCGGCGAGGCAGGCCTTGACCCACAGGTAATCGAACGTCTTCTCGACGGTGATGTCGACTGCGACACCATACGCTCGGAAATCGGTGCTGCGCAGAATATGGGTGTCTCGGGCGTCCCCTTCTTCATCTTCGATCAGCAATATGCCGTAAGTGGCGCGCAATCCGTCGAGGTCTTCGCCGGTGCGCTGCGTGACATTGTGCGTGCCAAGGCAGAGGCCCAGCAAAAACTGAATTGACGGGGTGCAGTATCGATCCTAAGCAGTCGAAAACCTCCTCCTCTCACGGATTGCCGCTTTGCGCACTGACCCGCTTTTTCGAGGCATCGCTCTCGCCTTTATCGCCTTTGCCTCCTATGCGGTGAGCGATGCCTGCGTGAAATTGATCGAAGGGCGCATCAGCCCCTTTGAATCCGGTTTCTTTGGTGCCGTGTTCGGTATTGCCGCCATTCCTTTTCTGATGAAGAAAGGCGACCGCTGGGCGGACCTGTTCCAGACCACCAACCGTCCGCTGTGGTTGCTGCGCTTTGTCTCTGCCGGCGCCGGCATCATAGGATCGGTCACGGCCTTTACCCATCTGTCGATGGCCGAGGCCTTCTGTCTGATCTTCCTTCTTCCCTCTTTCGTCACCATCATGTCGGTTGTTTTCCTGAAGGAACAGGTCGGCGTGAAGCGCTGGAGCGCAGTGCTGATCGGCTTTATCGGCGTGCTGATCGTACTGAGACCCGGATTCCGCGAGCTTTCCATTGGCCATGTCGGTGCAATCTTCGCCGGTCTCGGCGGGGCAGTCTCGATTGTCATTTTCCGCGCCATCGGCCCCTCGGAGAAGAACATCTCGCTTTACGGGGCCGGAATGCTCGGTGGCTTCATCATCTGCGGCATTGCCATGTCGAGCAATTTCGTCATGCCAAGCGGAACCGACTGGCTGCTTTTGGCCGGCTACGGTATTCTCGGGGCGCTGGGCAACATCCTGTTGATGTTTGCCGCGCGCTACGTACCGGCAACGGTCGTTGGCCCGATCCAATACAGTCAGATGATCTGGGCCATCATCTTTGGCTATCTGATTTTTGGCGACAAGATCGACCTGCCCATCATCGTCGGAATCGCCCTCATCATCGGGTCAGGCCTGCTGACCCTGTCGCGCGAGCGCACCCGTGGCGTTCAACTGCCGCCAGCGGTGGCCGCCGACGATGGAAGCGCGGCGCTGGCCGTGAAGCCGGAAGAGGTGGACGAGCCGAAGGCATAAGAAGCGTTCCGACGTGCCGCTGATTGGCAACAAGTGGAGATTGGCATGGAGATCCGACAGTGTCAGCCGGGTGACGTCGACAAGCTTTTGACGCTGTACCGCGAACTTCAGCCCGATGATCCCGAACTGCCGGTTTCAGACGCGGTAGCGCGTCTCGAGCAACTCCACCGATTGCCAGCAAGCGGCATTTTCCTCGGCTGGATCGGAGCGGAACCCGTAACCACCTGCATGCTCGTTGTAATCCCGAACCTGACACGAGGTGGCGCCCCTTATGCCCTCATCGAAAATGTGGTCACCGACAATGCCTATCGCAGACGCGGCTATGGCAAGTTGATCCTCCAGTCTGCAATCGAAGCGGCCTGGCAGGCTGGTTGCTACAAGGTCATGCTGCTGACGGGGTCAACACGACCGGAAACCGTGGCCTTCTATGAGGCGGCGGGTTTTGAGCAGAGCAAGACAGGTTTCCAGATCCGACGTGTCGCCAGACGCGCGCAATAAAGGGTGCTGTGTCAGCATCCCTTATTCTGCCCACAAGAATGGAAGGTTCAGCCCTTCGCCAGCTCCGCAAATTGCGTCATCACCACAGCCGCCCCCTGCAGTCGCTTCTCCGGTGTCGGCAGGTCGCGGGTGAGGAAGACGCTCTGGTCCGGCCGGATCTTGGCCATGGTGCCCTGTTTGGCGATATAGCCGACCAGCGCTGCCGGGTTGGGGAATTCCTTGTTGCGGAATTGCACAACGACGCCCTTCGGTCCCGCTTCCAGCTTCTCGACATTGGCCTTGCGGCAAAGCGCCTTGATATAGACGATCTTCAACAGATGCTGGACCTCGATCGGCAGCGGCCCGAAACGGTCGATCATCTCGGCACCGAAGCCGTCGATATCGTTGAGTTCGGTCAGTTCGCCGAGACGGCGATAAAGACCAAGGCGCAGATGCAGATCCGGTACATAATCGTCCGGGATCATCACCGGCGTGCCGACCGAAATCTGCGGTGACCAGCCCGTATCGGCGATCTCGTCCACGCCCTTCACTTCGGCCACAGCCTCTTCCAGCATCTGCTGGTAAAGCTCGAAACCGACTTCCTTGATATGGCCGGACTGTTCTTCGCCCAGAAGATTGCCCGCACCGCGGATATCGAGGTCGTGGCTGGCGAGCTGGAAGCCGGCACCCAGCGTGTCGAGCGATTGCAGCACCTTCAGGCGGCGCTCGGCGGTACCCGTCAGCTTCTTGTTGACCGGAAGGGTCAAAAGCGCAAAGGCACGAACCTTGGAGCGACCGACACGTCCGCGCAGCTGATAGAGCTGCGCCAGCCCAAACATATCCGCACGGTGAACGATCATGGTGTTGGCGGTTGGTACATCGAGGCCCGATTCGACAATCGTCGTGGACAACAGCACGTCGTAGCGTCCGTCATAGAAGGCATTCATGATGTCTTCCAGCTCGCTTGCCGCCATCTGCCCATGGGCAACCGCAACCTTCAGTTCCGGCACATCGGAGGCCAGGAACGACTGGATTTCCGGCAGGTCTGCCAGGCGCGGGCAGACATAGAAGCTCTGCCCGCCGCGATAATGCTCGCGCATCAGCGTCTCGCGGATCACCAGCGGATCGAACGGCGAGACGAAAGTGCGCACCGCCATACGGTCGACCGGCGGCGTGGTGATCAGCGACAATTCGCGCACGCCCGTCATCGACAGCTGCAGCGTGCGCGGGATTGGCGTGGCCGACAAGGTCAGCACATGGATATCGGATTTGAGATCCTTCAGTCGTTCCTTGTGCTTCACCCCGAAATGCTGTTCTTCGTCGATGATCAGCAGGCCGAGATTGGCAAAATTGATACCGGTGCCGAGCAGTGCATGGGTGCCCACCACGATATCGGTCTTGCCCTCGGCAAGTTCCTTCTTCACCAGGTTGAGTTCCTTGGTGCCGACCAGGCGCGACGCCTGCTGGAGGCGAATGGGAAGGCCCCGGAAACGCTCGGTGAAGGTCTTGAAATGCTGGCGGGCCAGCAGCGTAGTCGGCACGACCACGGCCACCTGGACGCCGTTCATGGCAGCAATAAAGGCCGCGCGCAGCGCCACTTCCGTCTTGCCGAAGCCGACATCGCCGCAGATGAGGCGGTCTGCCGGACGACCGGCGGCGAGATCTCCGCGCACCGACTCAATCGCGCTCATCTGGTCTTCGGTCTCGTCATAGGGGAAGCGCGCGGCAAATTCGTCGTAGAGCCCTTCTTGAGTGGTGAGCACCGGTGCTGTGCGTGTCAGGCGCTCGGCCGCGACCTTGATCAGGCCCCCGGCCATATCGAGAAGGCGCTTCTTGAGCTTCGCCTTGCGCATCTGCCAGGCGCCACCGCCCAGCTTGTCCAGTTGCACTTCGGTGCCCTCGCCGCCATAGCGCGACAAAAGGTCGATGTTTTCGACCGGCAAGAAGAGCTTGGCATCGTCCGCATAGCGCAGCTCGAGGCATGCATGGGGCGCGCCTACGGCCTCAATGGTGCGAAGACCGACGAACCGGCCGATCCCGTGCTCGGCATGGACAACGATCGAACCTTCATCGAGGCCGGAGACTTCCGAAATGAAATCGGCACCGCGCTTGCGGCGCTTGGAGCGGCGCACCATGCGGTCGCCCAGAATATCCTGCTCACCGACAACGACGAAATCGCCGGATTCGAAGCCGGCTTCCAGCGAGAGTACGGCCGCTGCCGCCTCGCCCTGTTTCAGCGTGTCGAGATCTTTCAGCGCCGTAATCGGCTTTAGCCGTTCCAGCCCGTGCTCGTTCATCACCTGCAACAACCGGTCGAGCGAACCCTCAGACCAGCCGGAGATCACGACCTTGGAACCACCTGCCCGTTTGTCGGCGATATATTTGACGGCCTGGTCGAACACATTGACACGCTGGTCGCCACCCGCCTCAACGGCGGCCTTGGCCCAGCGTGGATTGGGCCGCGCCGTCAGTTCGACCACAGCGCGGGCGCTGCTGTCCACCTCGGCAAAGGGGGTGAGCCGCACAGGTTCCAGCGCATCGAGCGTCCTGGAGAATTCCGGTGCTTCGAGATAGAGCTGTCCCGGAGGCACCGGCTTGTACGGCGTGCCTTGCGACAGATGTCCCTTGCCGCTCGAACGCTGTTCGTGGCGCGCTTCATAATAATCGCGAATGAGCTTGGCGCGCTCTTCAGCCGCTTCCTTCACCGTGTGATCGGTGACGATCCGGAAACCGTGCAGATAGTCGAAAACCGTCTCGGTGTTTTCGTAGAACAGTGGCAGCCAATGTTCCATACCCGCATAGCGCCGACCTTCCGAGACAGCGGTATAAAGCGCGTCATCGCGGGTCGCTGCGCCAAACAGCGAAAGATAATTCTTGCGAAACCGGCTGATCGTCTCCGGTGTCAGCGTCACCTCGCTCATGGGGTTCAGATCGAGCGACCGGATCTGGCCGATCGTGCGCTGGCTTGCCGGATCGAAGGAGCGAATGCTTTCCAGCGTATCACCGAAGAAATCGAGCCGCACCGGCTCTTCGGTGCCGGGCACGAACACATCGAGAATGCCGCCGCGCACCGCATACTCGCCGACCTCGCGCACCGTGGCTACGCGTTCGAAACCGTTACGCTCCAGGCGCGCAACGACATCGTTCATGTTGACCTGATTGCCCGGCTTTGCCGAAAAGCCGAGACTTCCGATGACATCTGCGGGCGCCAGCCGCTGCAACAGGGCATTGACGGTGACCAGCACGATGGCCGCATGCGGTTTGCGTTGATGGGCAATGAGACCGGAGAGTGCCGCCAGACGACGGGCCGACACGTCGGCACTCGGCGACACACGGTCATAGGGAAGGCAGTCCCAGGCCGGCAGGGTCAAGACAGGGATGTCTGGTGCCGCAAAGCCGAGCATCTGCTCAAGGTCCTGCAGCCTTTGACCATCGGACAGCACATAGGCAACGGGCTGGCCCTCACGGGCGAGTTCCGCCAGCAAGAACGCATCCATGCCGTCAGGCACATGGGCAATCGTCAGCGGGCCCTTGGCGCGCGCCGTGGTCTTGGTATCGAGAAAGCGGATCATTTCAGTTTGCCGGAAAGCTCCATGGTGACCGGATCGAAGTCCGGACGAAGGGCAGCGATGCGTCGAAACATGGGCGTATCCATGCGCTCGGGCCAGACCTCTGCACCGGTGATCCACTTCACCAGATCATTGTCTTCTTCCTTCATCACCAGTTCCAGCGCGTCGAGATCGGCATCGCTCATATCGGCGATTTCCTGCTCGGCGAACTGGCCGAGCATCAAATCCATCTCGCGGATGCCGCGATGCCAGCAGCGAAACAAAATCCGCCGGCGCCGGGGGTCCAGATCGGCGCTGGAGCGCTTGAGCCCTGTCATGTCGAGATCACCTTCCTGTTGATGCGCCTCTATAGCGCTGTCAGTCGCACTTGTCAGCCTTGCCAACCGCTTAATCACATCGCATCTTCCGCCGATGAGACCTGCATTGCTTGATCCCCTGTTCGCACCTGTATCCTCGCTTGTCGGCGTGGGGCCAAAAATTGCCAAGCTGATGGCAAACCTGCTCGACCGCGAGGACGAGGAGGATACCCGCGTTATCGACCTCCTGTTTCTGGCTCCGCACAGATTGATCGACCGCCGCTTTCAGCCGCAGATCGCCTTTGCACCTGAAGGTCAGGTGGTCACGATCACCGCGAGGGTCGACCGCCATCAGGCCCCGCCCAAGGGGAGAAGCAACCTGCCCTACCGGGTCTTTCTGCAAGACGGCAGCGGCGAACTGGCGCTGACTTTCTTTCATGCCAAGGGCAACTGGCTGGAAAAGTCGCTGCCTCTCGACGAAGATGTCATGGTGTCGGGCAAGGTCGAGTGGTTCAATGGCCGGCCCTCCATGGTCCATCCCGACTATATGGCGCGGGTGTCTGAAGGGGAAACTCTGCCGCTCACCGAGCCTGTGTACCCCCTGACGGCCGGTCTTTCGCCCAAGACGCTGCGCAAGGCCATTGAAAGCGCGCTTGAGCGGCTTCCGGACATGCCTGAATGGATCGATCCGCCCTTGGTTCTGCGCGAGAGCTTTCTATCGGCGAAACAGGCCTTCGACGCGCTTCACGCTCCGCGCGACGAAAGCGATATCGATCCGCAGGCGCCGGCAAGACGCAGACTGGCCTATGACGAATTCCTGGCCGGCCAGGTATCACTGGCGCTGGTGCGGCAGAAACTGCGCCGCGTTGCAGGCATTCCGGTGCGGGCAACTGGGGAGATATCCGAGAAGATCCTCGCCGCCTTGCCCTTCAAACCGACCAACAGCCAGACTGCAGCGATTGCCGACATCCTGAAGGACATGTCCAGCGACCAGCGCATGCTGAGATTGCTGCAGGGCGATGTCGGGGCCGGAAAGACGCTGGTGGCACTGCTGGCCATGGCGGCGGCCGTGGAATCCGGGGGGCAGACAGTGCTGATGGCACCAACCGAAATTCTGGCCCGCCAGCATTTTGCCACCATCGCACCGCTTGCAGCTGCCGCAGGCCTGACTGTCGAGGTTCTGACGGGACGGACCAAGGGCAAGGAACGCGAGGCCATCACCGCGCGCATCGCATCCGGCGAAGCACAGATCGTGATCGGCACGCACGCGCTTTTCCAGGACAGCGTCACTTACAAGAACCTGCTGCTGGCTGTGGTCGACGAACAGCACCGCTTCGGCGTTCACCAACGCCTGCGCCTGACCGCCAAGGGTATATCGCCCCATATGCTGGTCATGACCGCCACCCCCATTCCCCGCACACTGGTCCTCGCGGCATTCGGCGATATGGACGTCTCGCGTCTGACCGAAAAGCCGGCAGGCCGCAAACCGATCCAGACGGTGACCGTGCCCATCGAGCGCGTCGGCGATATTGCCGAAAGGTTGAAGGCCGCCATTGCCGACGGCAAAAAGGCCTATTGGATCTGCCCGCTGGTGGAGGAATCGGAAGTGTCCGACCTCATGTCGGCGGAAGAGCGCCATGCCGTCCTGCAACAGGTGCTCGGCCCCAATATTGGCCTCGTCCATGGTCGCATGAACGGCGCGGAAAAAGACGCAGCCATGTTGGCCTTCAAGAACGGCGAAACACGCTTGCTGGTCGCAACCACCGTGGTCGAGGTCGGGGTCGACGTACCCGATGCGACGATCATGGTGATCGAACATGCAGAACGCTTCGGCCTTGCCCAGCTCCACCAGCTGCGCGGTCGTGTTGGCCGTGGCGCGGAAGCCTCCAGCTGTATCCTGCTCTATAAGGGCCCTTTAAGCGAAACCGGCCATGCCCGCCTGACGATTTTGCGTGACAGCGAAGACGGCTTTCTGATCGCCGAAGAGGATCTGCGCCTGCGCGGCGAAGGCGAATTGCTCGGCACCCGTCAGTCCGGCACGCCAGGCTTCCGGATCGCAAGCCTTGAGGCCCATGCCGATCTGCTCGAGATCGCGCGCAACGACGCCCACTACATTCTCGACAAGGATCCTGATCTGGTGAGTGAGCGCGGCGAGGCCTTGCGCACACTGCTCTATCTGCATCGACGAGACGAGGCGATCCGGTTCTTGCGGGCCGGGTGACCAGACACTCCTGTTTGCAACAGATCTAGGCCGCCGACTTCGGGGCCTCGGGTATGCCGTCTTTCGGGCCGCGCCATTCCGGCGTCACCAGCCCGGCGGAAATCAGCAGTTTCACGCCCTCTTCCGGCGACATGTCGAGTTCCTTGATCTTGGCGCGTGGCACAAACATCAGGAAGCCGGCGGTTGGAACCGGGGTCGGGGGCAGAAAGACAGCGACCATCTCATCGTCGTCTTCGTTGAGGCGGGCTGCGATTTCACCCTTGGCATCGGTGGAGATGAAGACCAGCGCCCACATGCCGGGGCTTGGAAACTCGATCAGACCGCACTTGCGAAAGGAATTGGACTGCTCCTTCAGCACGGTCTCGAAAATCTGCTTGGTGCTTTTGTAGATTGTGCGCACCAGTGGCATGCGGTTGAGCACCGATTCGCCATAGCCGACGATTGATCGGCCGATCAGGTTTCGGCCCATGAAACCGATCATGGTGATCACCACGATGGCGATCAGCAAACCGAGGCCGGGGATGGCGAATTTGACATATTCTTCAGGGTTGTAGGCGTCGGGAATATAGGGTTTTACCCAGCTGTCGGCCCAATGGATGAACGACCAGGTCAGATAGATCGTGATGGCCAGCGGCGCGCAGATAATCAGCCCGGTCAGGAAGGAGTTCCTGAGGCGGGTAGCAAAGGAAATTCGCTCTGGACTGTCCGTCATCGCCAGTGGCCGTCCCTCATGCTGCAGCGCCAAAAAATGCGGGATGAAAGGCCACCATGCCGGAGGGGATTTCATCCCGCAAGGGCAGAACGAGGAAATATTCAGCCGGAGCGGCGTCAGTTGCAAGCATGTCGGTATGGCTGAAATCGAAGCGCCGGTAGTAGTCTGCGCTCCCTGTCAGCACGATCCCGGAGGCCCCGGCAAGCCGCATGCGCTCGATGCCGGCGCGGACGAGCGATGAACCGATCCCTGCCCTCTGCCGCTCAGGCATAACCGCGACCGGCCCAAGCGCGAACCAGCCGCCGTCCCCCCCTGACAGCGTGACGGGCGAAAAGCCCACATGACCGATGATCGCGCCATCCTCCACAGCTACCAGCGATAGCGCCAGAGCACCGGCTGCGCGCAGGCGCTCGATAACCTGCGGTTCGCTCTGGTCGCTATAGGGCTTTCCGGCAAAGGCGTCTGCCGTCACCCTTGCGATCGCGGCTTCGTCGCCAGTACTTTCGTCGCGAACAATCACTCCACCGTCACCGATTTCGCCAGATTGCGCGGCTGATCGACATCGGTGCCCATGAACACGGCTGTATGGTAGGCGAGCAACTGGATCGGCAATGAGAAGACCATCGGCGCAATCAGTTCCGGCACGTTGGGTAGGACGATGGTCGCCATGGTCTCCAGCTTGCTGGCAGATGCACCCTTCTCGTCGGTGATGAAGATGATACGGCCGCCACGGGCCGCCACCTCCTGCATATTGGAGACAGTTTTCTCGAAGAAGCGATCATGCGGCGCAATAACGATCACCGGCATGTTCTCGTCGATCAACGCGATCGGTCCATGCTTCAACTCGCCGGCGGCATAGCCTTCGGCGTGGATATAGGAGATCTCCTTGAGCTTTAGCGCCCCTTCCATGGCCAGCGGGTAGCTGGTGCCACGACCGAGATAGAGCACGTCCTTGAACTTGGAGAGATCGCGCGACAGCGTCTCGAGCTGCGGCTGGATACTGTGCAGCACCTGGCTCATGATGCGCGGCATTTCGATCAGGCTCTGAACCAGTTTCTTTTCTTCCGCGGCATTGATCGTACCGCGCGCTTTGCCAGCGCTGATCGCAAGCGACGCCATGACCGCGAGTTGGCAGGTGAACGCCTTGGTCGAGGCAACGCCGATTTCCGGGCCAGCCAGAATCGGGAATACCGCATCGGCCTCGCGTGCGATGGTCGATTCGCTGACATTGACGATTGCGCCGATCTTCAGTCCCGCGTCCTTGCAGTAGCGCAGCGAGGCCAGAGTATCGGCCGTCTCGCCGGACTGCGAGATGAAGAGAGCCGCCTGATCCTTCGACAGTGGCATTTCTCGGTAGCGGAATTCGGATGCGACATCGATTTCGACCGGCAAACGTGCATAGCGTTCGAACCAGTATTTGCCCACCAGGCCTGCCAGATAGGCCGTTCCGCAGGCAGAGATTGCCAGGCCGCGGAGCGCCTTGAAATCGATAGCGCTATCCACCGGCTTTACGGTGTTGGTGGCAAAATCGACATAATGAGCAAGCGCGTGACTGATCACCTCCGGCTGTTCATAGATTTCCTTTTCCATGAAGTGGCGGTGATTGCCCTTGTCCACCATGAAGGCGGTCGCTTGCGAGATCTGGTGCTTGCGCACAACCGGTATTCCGGAAAAATCGACGATTTCTGCACCGCGGTGATCAACGATCGCGCAATCGCCATCTTCGAGATAGGCGATTTCATTGGTGAAGGGGGACAGCGCGATGGCGTCGGACCCCAGGAACATCTCGCCCTTGCCGAAACCGACGGCGAGCGGCGGTCCGAAGCGGGCGGCCATGATCGTGTCGGGATCATCCTTGAACATCACCACCAGCGCAAACGCGCCGGTCACCCGGTTGAGCATGGCCAGCATGGCAGCGCGATTGTCCAGGCCTTGACGGCGGTATTTGGCAATGAGCTGGGCCACGACTTCCGTGTCGGTCTGCGTCGTGAAGCAGGCCCCCTCGGCGATCAGATCATCCTTGATCTCGGAGAAATTCTCGATGATGCCGTTATGGACAACGGCAATACCATCGACGAAATGCGGATGGGCATTGGTCTCATTGGGAACCCCATGGGTGGCCCAGCGCGTATGGGCAATCCCGATCTGGCCAGGCAGCGGTTCGTCGGAGAGCTTCTTTTCCAGATTGAAGAGCTTGCCTTCGGCACGGCGGCGATCCATCGCGCCGTCATGGATGGTGGCGACGCCGGCGGAATCATAGCCACGATATTCGAGTCGTTTCAACGCATCGACAAGACGTTCCGCAACCGGTGTGTTACCGACGATCCCGACAATGCCACACATACAAATCTCCAAAAGCCGTTATAGCGTTGTGCAAACTCCTAAAGAATTTCACGTGCCGTGCAATGCCATTGCTGGTCACATTCGGTTTCTGCTCGTAACGCAGTGCAGCAAGCCTCAGATTTTCGCTTTCTTTGCCGCCTTGATCGCGAGCGCGCGCTCCCGGATCAGCTTGGCGCGACCGGGTTTCGTATCCTGCCGTGCACGGCCGAGCGCCAGTGCATCAGCCGGCACATCAGCGGTGATCACGCTGCCAGAGGCGATATAGGCACCGTCGCCCACCGAAACCGGCGCGACCAGCGAGGAGTTGGAGCCGATAAATGCGCCCTCGCCGATGATCGTCTTGTGCTTGTTGACACCGTCATAGTTGCAGGTGATCGTGCCGGCACCGATATTGCTCCCCGCGCCAACGGTGGCATCGCCGATATAGGTCAGATGATTGACCTTCGCGCCCTTGCCAACATCGGCATTCTTCACTTCGCAGAAATTGCCGACTTTCGATCCTTCGGCGAGATCCGCACCGGGTCGCAGCCGTGCAAAGGGGCCAACTGTTGCATCAGCCGACACATGCGCCCCTTCGATATGGCTGAAGGCATGAATGACAGCGCCGCTATCGATCCGGGCACCCGGCCCGAAGACGACATTGGGTTCTATGACAGCATCCTGCCCAATTTCGGTATCGAAGGCCAGAAACACGGTTTCCGGAGCAATCATGGTCACGCCGGAAATCATCAGCTCCTCACGGCGACGGTCCTGCCAAAGCCGCTCGATGACGGCCAGTTCCGCGCGGTTGTTGCAACCTGTCAGTTCAGCTTCCGGCGCATCCACCGCAGTCACCGTGTCGCCGGCAGCGCGGGCGATCTCCACCAGATCGGTGAGATAGTATTCGCCCTTGGCATTGGCATTGCCAATTTTTGTCAGGTAGTCGATGGCCTTTGCACCGTTGATCGCCATCAGCCCGCTATTGCACCAGGTAACGGCGCGTTCGGCTTCAGTGGCATCCTTTTCCTCACGGATCGCCACCAGTTCGCCATCCTTGACGATCAGGCGACCGTAGCCGGCGGGCTTGTCAGTGTGAAAGCCAATCACGACCACGTCGCTGCCGGCCGCAAGCGCCTCGCGGGCGGCCTGAAAAGGCGTGGCTGTGATGAGGGGAACATCGGCATAGGCGACGATCACATCGTCATAGCCCCGCTCGATGGCCTCGCGTGCGGCCAACACAGCATGCCCGGTGCCCCGCCGCTCGGTCTGCAAAAATGGCGTCACGCGCAAATCGGCAATGCTGGCAGCCTTCGCCACAGCATCGGCGTCGCGGCCAACCACCAGAGCGATATCGGATATGCCGGTCGACGCGACCGAGTGCGCCACATGCGCAATCATCGGGCGCCCGGCCACCGGATGCAGAACCTTGGACATTGACGATTTCATCCGGGTGCTATCGCCAGCGGCAAGGATTACGGCAAGGCAGCTACGGTTCATCTAAGGCTCCGATACAACGTTCATATGTCGGCGTCTCGGCCGGTTAAGGCAGACATAACAGTGCCTTCGACAAATAAAAAGGGGCGCCGTAAAGCGCCCCCTTTCACAAACCATAACCGTCGAAATTATTGCGGAAGCTTGTCGTCCACGCCTTCGACGTAGAAGTTCATGCCGAGCAGCGTACCGTCATCGGCCTTTTCGCCGTCCTTCAGCCACGGCGTACCGTCCTGCTTGTTGATCGGGCCGGTGAAGGGGTGAATTTCACCCGACTTGATCTTGGCTTCGGTATCCTCGGCCATGGCCTTCACGTCGTCCGGCATGTTGGTGTAGGGCGCCATCGTCAAAATACCGTCCTTCAGGCCATCCCAGCTTTGTTCAGCCTTCCACGTGCCGTCGAGCAGTTCCTGCGTACGCTTGATGTAATAGGCGCCCCAGGTATCGACGATGGCGGTCAGCTGTGCGGTCGGGCCGGCAGCGATCATATCGGATGCCTGACCGAAGGCCTTGATGCCACGCTCTTCGGCCACCTGCATCGGGGCGGTCGTATCGGTGTGCTGGGTCAGGATATCGACGCCCTGATCGATAAAGGCCTTGGCAGCATCGGCTTCCTTGCCCGGGTCGAACCAGGTGTTGACCCAGATCACCTTCATCTTGAAGTCTGGATCGATCGACTTCGCGCCCAGTTCAAACGCGTTGATGCCCATCACCACTTCCGGAATCGGGAAGGATGCGATGTAGCCTGCCGAATGGGTTTTCGACGTCTTGGCGGCGATCTGACCGAGGATATAGCGGCCCTCATAGAAGCGCGAATTGTAGGTCGCAACATTGTCGGCGCTCTTGAAGCCGGTGGCGTGCTCGAACTTCACATCCGGAAACTTCTCGGCAACCTTGATGGTCGGGTCCATGAAACCGAAGGACGTCGTGAAGATCAGCGAGCAACCCGAACGCGCCATGCGCTCAATCGCACGCTCGGCATCCGGGCCTTCCGGAACGTTTTCCAGGAACGGCGTTTCAATCTTATCGCCAAAATGCGTTTGCAGCTCCTGACGGCCAATGTCGTGCGCCTGGGTCCAGCCACCATCGGTCTTGGACCCGACATAGATGAAGCAGACCTTGGTTGGATCCTCGGCGCGGGCCGTCGATGCAACGCTGAGGATGGATGCAGCGGCTGCCGCCAATGCGAGCGTGAGTTTCTTCATTTGGACCTCTCCTTGAGTTGAATCTTAACCCTAGCCTCGTCTTACCGGTCGGGAACGAACGGCTTGCCGAGACATGCGGGCGTATTGATCAGTGTTGTGCGACGATTGTGCGATATCAGGATGAGAACGACAACTGTCGCGACATAAGGCAGGGCCGAGAGCACCTGCGATGGAATATCGATGCCGAGCGCCTGCACGTGGAGCTGCAGGATCGTAACGGCGCCGAACAGATATCCGCCCGCCAGCAGCCGCCATGGCCGCCAGGAGGCGAAGACGACAAGCGCAAGCGCGATCCAGCCGCGACCGGCAGACATGTTTTCCACCCATTGCGGGGTGTAAACCAGTGAAAGCTGAGCGCCGGCCAGACCCGCACATGCGCCACCGAACATGACGGCCAGATAGCGGGAGCGGATAACCCCGATCCCGAGCGCATGGGCAGAACCGTGATTGTCGCCGATGGCCCTGAGTTTCAAACCAAGCCTGCTTTTAAACAGGAACCAGTTCACTCCGGCCACAAGGGCGATCGACAGGTAGAAGATGATGTCCTGCCGGAACAGCAGCGGCCCAATGACGGGAATGTCCGACAGCAGCGGAATGGCAATCGGTTGCAGCTTGATGCCCGGTAGTCCGACATAGTTTTCGCCGATCATCCCGGATACACCAAGCCCCAGAATGGTGAGCGCCAAACCAGTCGCCACCTGGTTCGCAACCAGTGTCAGCGTCAGGAAACCGAACAAGAGAGAATAGAGGGCGCCGGACACAATTCCGGCCAGCACGCCGATATAGGGCGACCCGGTGGCCTGCGTCGCGGCAAAGGCGCAGACAGCGCCGATGATCATCATGCCCTCGACACCGAGATTCAAGACACCGGAACGTTCCGTTACCAGTTCGCCCATGGCGGCGATGACCAATGGCGTCGATGCTGTAATGATGGTGAGAAGAATGGCTTCAGCAATCATTCTGCGGCCTCCCGAACAGGCACGCGCAGCCGCGACGACACGATGCGGATCTTGTAGAGGATAAGCGTATCGCAGGAGAGCACGAAGAACAGCAACAGGCCCTGGAACACCCGCGTGACCTTGTCCGAGACACCGATGGAAAGCTGTGCCGCCTCACCGCCCAGATAAGTGAGCGCCAGCACAAATCCCGATGCAATGATGCCGAGCGGATTGAGGCGACCGAGGAAGGCAACGATGATGGCTGTAAAGCCATAGCCGGGCGAAATCGTCGGCTGCACATGACCGATGGAACCGGAGACTTCGGAAATGCCGGCCAACCCGGCCAGCGCACCTGAAAAAAGCATCGAGAACCACACCATGCCGCGCGGGGAAAAACCGGCAAAGCGCCCTGCCCGTTCGGATTGACCGAGCACCGTGACTTCAAAACCCTTGAGCGTGAACCGGTTCATGAACCAGACGAGAACGGCGGCGACAATCGCAAAGATGATGGCCCAATGTGCCCGCCCGGATGACAGGATTTCCGGAAGCACCGCTTCACTGACAAAGCTCTTGGTCTGCGGAAAATTATAACCCTGCGGATCGCGCCACATACCGCGCACCAGCCAATCGAGAAACAGCTGCGCGATATAGACCAGCATCAGGCTGGTAAGGATTTCGTTGGTATTCAGTCGCGTCTTGAGAAAGGCTGGAATGGCAGCATAGGCAGCGCCTCCCAGCATCCCCATCACTAGCATCAGCGGCAGGATCATGGGCGAGTGCCATTCGGGATAAAGCACCGGCAGGATCGATCCGGTGATGGCACCGATCGTAAATTGTCCCTCTGCCCCGATATTCCAGTTGTTGGAGCGATAGCAGATGGAAAGCCCGACCGCGATCAGGATCAGCGGCGCAGCCTTGATCGCCAGTTCATGCAGCGACCATACCTCGAGCAGCGGTTCGATGAAGAAGCTGTAGAGCGCCTCTATCGGGTTCTTGCCCAACAGCAGGAACATGATCGCACCGATAATCAGCGTTAGCGCCAATGCCAACAGCGGCGACAAGGCAGAATAGAGCCTGGAGGCTTGGGGGCGTTTTTCCAGTTCAATGCGCATGAGCAGCCTCCGTTGTGCGTTTCTGCTCGTGCTGCCCACCCATCAAAAGCCCGATCTTTTCTCGCGTCAGTTCACCCGCTGGATAGCTCTCGGAAAGATGGCCTTCGGAAATGACGGCAATTTCGCTGGCGATCTCGAAGATCTCATCCAGGTCCTGGCTGATAACGACAATGGCTGATCCCTTGCGCGCCAGATCGATAATCGCCTGTCGAATACGGCTAGCTGCACCCGCATCCACGCCCCAGGTTGGCTGATTGACAACCAGCAAGGACGGTTGCCGGTCAAGCTCACGACCGATGATGAATTTCTGCAGATTGCCACCGGACAATGCGCCGGCCTGCGGATCCTCTCCGCTCTTGCGCACATCCATCTCTTCGCAAATACGCTTCGTGCCCTTTTTCACAACGGCCTGACGGATGCCCTGCAATATGCCGCCGAACAGGAACGCCTTTGCATCCGAGCGCCAGCGTGCAAGCAGCAGGTTGTCAGAAAGGTTCAATCCGGTCACCGCCGCGTGGCCATGGCGTTCTTCGGGAACAAACCCCGCGCCCATCAATCGACGCCCGGTAATGCCCGTGCGCCCCACGGGCTTGCCTCTGATCTGGATCGTGTCGGCGCTGTTGGCCAGCATCTCGCCGGAAAGCGCATCGAACAACTCGCCCTGCCCGTTACCGGCCACGCCAGCAATCGCTAAAACTTCGCCGGCCTTCACCTGCAGGGAGACCCTCTTCAACGACATCGCAAATGGTGTGCGGGGATCGAGCGACAGCGACTTGATATCCAGCACCACATCCCCGCGCTCGCACGTCGCATCGCGTTCGATGGCGGCCACGTCGGACCCCACCATCATTCGCGCCAGCGACGCCGTTGTTTCCTGACGGGGATCGCATGCGCCCGTGACTTTGCCATGACGCAGAACCGTGGCGCGGTCGCAGATGCGCTGCACCTCTTCCAGCCGATGGCTGATATAGAGAACGGAGCGTCCTTCTGCCTTCAGCTTGTCCAGAGTTTCAAAAAGACGATCGGCTTCCTGCGGCGTCAGCACCGAGGTTGGCTCGTCGAGAATGATCAGTTTGGGATTTTGTAGAAGCGCGCGGACGATCTCGATGCGCTGACGCTCGCCAACAGACAGATCGGCCACATGGGCATCCGGATCGAGCGGCAAACCATAGGCTTTGGACAGCTCGGCCGCCTTCTGCGAGATGGTCCCGATCGATTCTCCATCATCCATGGAGAGCGCGATATTTTCAGCCACAGTGAGGGATTCAAACAGCGAAAAATGCTGGAACACCATGCCGATGCCGAGTTTTCGCGCTTCGGCCGGTGAACCGATGCTGACGGCATTCCCCTGCCAGACAATCTGCCCCGCTGAAGGCGCAAGCACCCCGAACAACATTTTCACGAGCGTGGATTTGCCCGCGCCGTTCTCGCCCAAAAGAGCGTGAATTTCACCAGGCCTGATCGATAGATCAATGCCGTCATTCGCTGCAAAGCTGCCAAACAGCTTCGTCAGCCCCTGCACGGACAATAGTGCTGCCGGTCCCGGCGGCTCAGAACGCGTCACGTAAGCCCCACCCTGTCATATCCGCCGGCATTTCCCGTGCAGACACGATCTAGTTCCCTTTTATTCTTTTGCCCGACCTTTGAAAGCCACAGCGAAGACTTTGAAAAGATCAGTTTTCTATTGATACCCAGATTGCTGCTCCGCACAACTGCACAGCCTAAAATTATTGGTAACCGTGCGGCAATTCCTTAATCGGCTAAGGATCGGTTCTTGCCACCGAGAGACGGAAAGGCTTGCATGATGCCGCCGATGACGAACAGATAAATGCCGGATGCAATGAAGGGATAGATCGCCCAGTTTGGTGTGTCGAAATGCAACAGAAGCGCGTAGCCGCCCAGAATGCACCAGATGGCGAAGATCGTCAGATTGAGTGGACGCAGCCGTTTGACCCGCACAGGATGCAGAAAATTGATGGGCAGGAATGTCAGCACCACGGCGACGAAGACGACCACCATCGATGCGGTTGCCGAGGCATCGATCACGAAGAGCGAAAACACCACCATGTTCCAGACCACGGGAAAACCGGAGAAGAAATTCTCATCCGTCTTCATGCCCGTGTCGGCATAATAGATTGCGGCCGAAACGACCATCAGCCCGGCAGCAACAAAGGACCAGGGCTCGCCAATCATCCCACTTTGATAAAGCGCGAAGGCCGGCAGCAACACATAGGTCACATAATCGATGATGTTGTCGAGCATCACCCCGGACCAGTTGGGCAGAACTTCCTTGACCTTCAGCTTGCGTGCAATCGGTCCATCGATGCCATCGACGGCAAGCGCCAGTCCAAGCCACCAGAACATATCGACAAACCGCAGTTCTGCGGCGGCAACGACCCCCAGAAAGGCAAGAAACGAACCTGAGGCGGTCAGGATATGAACCGAGAACGCCCGCATCTCTGCATAAGGTACGCGCCTGTAATTGAAGATTTTCATGCCGTGATCGTGTCTCCGCTGTCCCGCCCCCGGATATTCCCCGAATCCCCTCGATTTGCAACCGGCGCTCGGAGTGTTTGACAAAATTCATTGCCGGAAATCGTCAATCTGTCACTTGGCTGCGCCAATTGGGCCCATGGCCTTGGACCGCAAAAACGCGTATTCAGATGCAAACATTTGGGATATTCGCCATGAGCCAGTTTGAAATCGTCGTCATCGGTGCCGGCCTTGCCGGCTCCATCGCAGCCATTGCCCTTGCCCGCGGCGGGCGAAAGGTCGCGATCGTCGCACCGAAGCGCAAGGCCAGCGATCAGCGCACGACAGCATTGATGGACCAGTCGATCCGTTTCCTCGATCGCCTTGGCTTGTGGGACGATATCAAGCCATCGGCGTCGCGGCTTTCGACCATGCAGATCATCGACGGCACGAAGCGCCTGTTTCGCGCTCCCCCGGTGGCTTTCCGCTCAAGCGAAATCGGTCTCGACGCCTTTGGCTACAACATTCCCAATGAGCCCCTGTTGGCTGCGCTGGAAAAAGCGATTGCGGCGGAAGCCAATATCACCGTCATTGGCGATGCCGCTGACGATATCCATATCGACGCCGACAACGTCACCGTGACATTCTCCGGAGGCAAGACACTGGAAGCCAGTTTCGTCATTGGCGCGGACGGCAAAAATTCCGTGACACGAAAGAGCGCCGGTATCGACGTCAAGACCTGGTCCTATCCCCAGACGGCACTGGTCATGAACTTCACCCATTCACGTCCGCACCAAAACACCTCGACCGAATTTCACACCGATTCCGGCCCCTTTACCCAGGTTCCTCTGTCGGGCGATCGTTCCAGCCTCGTCTGGGTCTGCAGACCTCGGGACGCAGAAACAATGACGGCGCTGCCATTGGAAGAATTGAGCAGGCTGGTCGAGCAACGTTCGGAGTCGATCCTCGGCAAGGTCGAGGTGGAAGACAGTGTCCAGGCCTGGCCGCTATCCGGCATGACCGCAACGCGCTATGGTGCGGGGCGCTGTGCGCTGATTGGCGAGGCGGCCCACGCCTTCCCGCCCATCGGTGCCCAGGGTTTGAACCTGTCATTGCGCGATGTCGCGGCGCTGGAAGACCTGCTTTGCCGCAATACCGGGCAGCCGATTGATCCGCGCGCAGGAGACAGTTTCGATCGCCGCCGCAAGGTGGATGTGTTGAGCCGGACCGCAAGTGTCGATCTTCTCAACCGCTCGCTTTTGAGCGGCCTGTTGCCCGTGCAGATGATGCGCGCTGCAGGTCTGCACCTGTTGTCAGGCATTGCACCACTACGCCAGATGATGATGCGCGAAGGTGTCGCCCCCGGCATGGCACTGCGTGAATTTCCGTCAGTTCTGAAGGAAAAGGTCCGCCGGCAATAGACCCGACGTGATCAGATAAAGAAGGCCTGATACCGTCAATACCGACAGGACTGTGGTGATCAGGATCGTTGCCGAGGCACGCTCCTGCCACACACCGTATTGCTGTCCGATCACGAATACATTGGTGGCCGTCGGCAGCGACGCCAACAACACGGCGGTATAGACCCATAGCGGCTCGAAATCGCCGACAAGGCTCAACACCACATAGACCAGCACGGGATGCAGGATCAGCTTGATCGGCACGATATAACCGAGTTCGACCGGAACGCGCTTCAACGGCCTGAGCGCCAGTGTCACGCCCATGGCAAACAGCGCACAAGGCGCTGCTGCCTGCGCCAGATAATCGATCAGGCGCTGGAGCGGCAATGGCGGCTGAAACTGGAATGCGGCAGCGAGGAAGCCGACGGCTGTCGCCACGATGAAGGGATGATAGGCGATCTTCTTCACCACATCGAGCGCCACCTTCGAGCGTGGACGTTCATCGCCGCCGGCTGCCGCCATCATGGCCGGCGCCACCATGAAATGCAGGGCATTCTCGAAACAGAAGATCAGCGCCACCGGAACGGCCGCCGCCTCCCCGAACGCTAAAAGAGCAAGCCCCGGCCCCATATAGCCGATATTGCCATAGGCTCCCGCCAAGGCCTGTACCGTACAGTCTTTCAGGCTGCTTTGCCTGATATAGCGGCCGATCAGGAAGACCAGGAGGAAAATGCCATAGGTCGCCGCCAGATCCGCCGCGATGAAATCGACGCGGGTCAGTTCATGCATCGGTGTGCGTGACACAAGCTTGAAGAACAGCGCCGGTAGCGAAATGTAGACAATGAAGAAATTGAGCCAGCCAAGCGCCTCTGCCGGCTGGTGGGCAAGCTTGCAGGCGACATAGCCGATCAGGATCAAGCCGAAGAACGGCAGAACCAGTCCGATGATATCCGCCATGTTCCCTCCTGCGACCGCTTGCGCGCAGCGAACAGCTATGCCGCGCTTTCGATTACAGCAATGAAGCGGTTTCAAAGGTCAGGCAAGGTCGCCTTGCGCTAAAATGGTTCGCCGAGTTTTCGGCACTCAGCCGATCTGGCTGAGCACAGGAAAGGTCTGCTGAAACCAGATCGCAAGCGAACTCACATAGCCGAAAATGAAGGCAAGACCTGTGAGCACCAGGAAAGCGCCCATGGCCTTTTCCACGAGACCCAGGTGGCGACGGAAGCGACCGAGGAACCGCATGAAGGCGCCAGAGAAGGCAGCGGCGATCCAGAACGGAACGGCAAGGCCCAGCGAATAGATCGCAAGCAGCATGGCGCCGTCGCCGACCGTGTCACGCGATGCGGCGATACCGAGGATTGCGCCGAGCACCGGACCGATACAAGGTGTCCATCCGAAGGCAAAGGCAAGGCCCATGATATAGGCGCCGGAAAGGGTTGCCGGCTTGCCGCCGCCCTGGAAACGCATTTCGCTCGACAGCATTCCGATGCGGAAAACGCCGAGGAAGTTCAGACCCATGACAATGATGATCAACCCGCCGATCTTGGCCAGAAGATCGATATGCTGGCGCAGCATCACGCCGATGGTGGAGGCCCCCGCCCCAAGTCCCACGAAAACCGTGGAAAAACCGAGCGTGAAGGCAAGCGCTGCCAGCATCACCGCACGGCGCGCATCCGGCGATGCCTTGACCTCACCGTCACGGAACTGATCGACGGAAATGCCGGCCATATAACAAAGATAAGGCGGCACCAGAGGCAGCACGCAAGGCGACAGGAATGAGATCGTTCCGGCGAGCAAGGCGCTCAAAAGGGATATTTCTGCAATCGACAAGGCTTTGACCACTTCAGCTTTTCGAAGCTCTCATAACGGCCTGGCGTGTCACTTGCCAATCACCTTTGCGAATGCCGCGGCAATCGGTCCCAATTTCATGCAAATAGCTGAATTTTCTGGGTTGACCCGACGGGGTCGCCTGCATATGTTCCGCCCACTTCCTGACCGGCCCCGCCGGCACCGTGGGAGAGCGTAGCTCAGCCGGTAGAGCAACTGACTTTTAATCAGTAGGTCCAGGGTTCGAACCCCTGCGCTCTCACCACCTTCAAGATAACCGTCCTTCAGCACATTCAGTAAACCGGCCCGCTGGGACAAGCCCAACGACCGCGTTGCAGACACGATTCGTCTCATCCACCCGATGCGAGCGGATTGAGGCGACCATTTGCGATGCTGTAGGGGACGAGCCGGCGCGAGGTGCTGCCGTCTCCGTTGAACTGGAAGCGTCCGGTCAGACCCTTGAAGCCCGACTTCGACAGGAGCGTCTTCATCTCCACCCCCTTTTCGCCCTTGGCTCTGATCAGCCCAGACGCAAGAGCAACAATGTCGTATCCATAGGCTGCCTGATCCGAAACGGGACGCTTGTAGTGCCGGCTATAGCGGTCGGCAATCAGCGCCAGATCTTCCTTGTCATAGGTCACGACGAGAACACCCTTGGCCGCAGGTGCCGAATAGCTCGTCTCCGGCCAGCCGCTGGTACCGACAAAGGCCATGGCCTTGGTGGCGTCCTCCGCCTTCAACGCCGATACCACATTGACGGTTGCCATGGTGTTGCCGGCAATCAGGGCGACGCCTGCCTGGCCGAGCTTGTCCTTCATCGCTTTGACTTGTTCCAGCACGCCTGCGCCATTGGTATTGAAGCGTGTCGTGCCGACGATCTTGCCGCCAACCTTGCCCACCGCTGCCGAGACCTGGCTCTCAAAGTCGGCGGGATAATTTTTTTGTACAAAGAGCAGGAAGTTGGTCGTGCCCCCCGCGATGGCGACGCTTGCGCCCTGGACAATGCTGTCGGTCTCGTCGACCTCAAAATTGAAGATGCCGCCACCGCCGGTGGATACTGCCGGACCAAGATTGATCAACAATGGCCTCTTGGACGGCACTACAGCCGTGATGCCCTTGGTGATGGCAGGAGCAGCGTAACTGACCAACAGGGCAGACTTGCGCTCCGATGCACCGGCCACAGCAGCGCTGAGATTGCTGGCGTCGGCATCGATCGGCACCACTTTGACATGCACCTGATCTCCACCAAGTTCCCCGAGCGCGAGTTCTGCCCCATCGCGAACGTCACGCGCGGCACCCTCGAAATAGCCTTCCCCGCCCTTTTCCAGAAGCAGTGTGATCTCCGTTCCCTTGCTGCCGAACTGTTCCTCAACGGCAGTGGAACTTGGTGGGGCAACGTCATTGGTCACTCCGGAATTCTCGAGTCCGGACTGGCAAGAAGCAAGGAGGAGAGACAAAGCGACGAGACCGAAAGAGGATCGCGCGCGGTAAATATTGGTCGGCATTGGCTGACGCAAGCGTGTCAACAGCTGCCCCCGCACGATGCGAATTGGTTCTTTTGCCAATGTGCCGACCGCAATCTGGTCGATGAAAGAATTGAAAAACTTGGTCTGGCGCATTTTGCAATACATCTCTTCACAACTGGTCGACGTTCGCTCACTGCGTGCAATTGATAAACCATTAAAAATTTCTTTCAATCCCCTTTTCCATTTTAGCAATTGTCTTAAAGAGAATTTACCCAAGTTAAAAAACCTTAAGTTATCGAATTGCCGATAGATTGCTCCCAAGGCTGGAGTAAATATCGCCATGAAGAAAAGTATTAAACAGGTATCGACCGCACTTTTGTGTGTATTTGCTTTAGGATTGCCGACACGGTCGGCGAATGCGATGCAGGTAAACGGATACACTGCATTTTATTCAATTGTTAGTTCGGCAATGTCGCCCGTACTTCTAAGCTCTTTCTCGGCTCAATCGCTGATGACGCGCAGCAGCGAAGCCTTTGACGGCGCTGTCTCCTTCCTGCGCGAGAAAGCCTCCGCCGTTGCGGTATCGGCAATGGCGCCACAGACCGACCTTTCAACCGTCGACCTGGCTTATATCCCGACACCGATTTCGAAGCCGACAGCACCGGCGCTGCGCAAGTCATCCCCGATGCAACGCCGTGAGGCCGTATTCGGCAGCGTCGCCTTTTCGTTGAAACGCCTGGCGGCGTCGCAAAGCCTCGCGCCATCCCTGGCCGAGATCGAGACCGGCGGCTTCCTCGATTGCAAGACGAACTGCACGGCCGCCCAAAAGCGCCTGTCCGCCACCATTGCAGAGACCGCTCAGGCGTCGGTACGCGACAAGCTGAACCGCATCAACCGCGTCATCAACAACAGCATTGGCTATACGCGCGATATCGATCTTTACAATGTGACCGACCGTTGGGCCAAGCCTAGCGAAACGCTCAGCCGCCAGCGTGGCGATTGCGAGGACTATGCGATCCTCAAGATGGCTGCCCTCAATGCTGCAGGCCTGTCCATGAAAGATATGGGCGTGGTCGTGCTCTTTGACCAGCGTCGCCGGGTCTATCATGCCGTCCTGTCTGTCGCTGTTGCTGACAACTACTTCATTCTCGACAATGTTCGCGATGCAGTCCTTGTCGACAAGAAATTGCCCGATTACATGCCGCTGTTTTCCATGGTGGATGGAAAGGCCTTCTTCCACGGCACGCGTGTGGGTGCCAAGAGCAAGCTGACAGCCAAGCTGCTGCCCCTTGAAAAAGTCGCGCCAGGCGAAGGTCCCGAAGGTCTGTGAGATTTCACGGGCTGCAGCCCAATCGCTAGAATTCCGCCACATATCCGATCAGCCGGGACTTCAGCCGATCAGGGGCCGGCGCGACATGGATCTTGCCGCGCATGACCTTCAAATTGATCGCGATCGAAAATCCGGTCTTGATGATCCCGCCCCTGCCCGCGTTCAATTTCTCCAGCACTTCATCGAGATGAGCATCGATCTGGAAGCGCAGATTGCGGCCAAGATCGGCTGGGTGCTCCAACGAAAAACGATTGCGCAGCATCCCGATAAAAGGATCGTTGAACAGCAGGATCTTCTTTTCCCGCGACATGATGACTGTCGGAACCGGGGAGGCATGAACGATGGCACTCAGGCTTTGCAGCGAGGCGCTCTCCTCCAGAGCTTCGCTGCGCTGGAGCAGCCATTTGAGAGACAGAACGCGCAGCAGTGAGGCAAGATTGCCGGCATCCGGATAGCGCGCCGCAGCCGTATCCACGAGATCCACCATGGATAGCCCGGAATCCTTGGACATATGCGCAAGCGCATCCCAATACACCCGTTCGAGCCTTATGCCGCGCCGCTCTCGCGATCCTCCACCGACCGCACGAAAGTGCGGTTCGAAATCATGGCTATCGATGAGGGGAAGCACATCCGTCGCAACATCGCTGTGTCGGGGACTAGAATCCTGCAGAAGAGAAGGCTTTCGCTGTGCCATCTCAACGCTCCGTCAGCGCTTCGGATCGGGCCTTGTTGATGGGCTTGAGCAGGTAACTCATGACCGTTTTCTGGCCGGTCATGATCTCGACAGTGGCGACCATGCCGGGAATGATAGAATAGAGCTTGCCGTTTTTCTCCAGGTCGGAACGATCGGTTTTCACCTGAACCAGGTAGTAGGTCTCGCCCTTTTCCTTCTCGACCAGGCTGTCGGCAGAAATATTGACCACCTCACCCTCAAGACCGCCGAAAATGGAGAAATCATAGGCGGTCACCTTGACCAGCGCGGGCTGGCCAGGACGCACAAAAGCAACATCGCGCGGCGAGATCTTCGCCTCGATCAACAACGTATCGGCGGTCGGCACGACCCCGGCCACGACCGCACCCGGCTCGACATAACCGCCGATCGTATTCACCTCGAGCGTATTGACGATACCATCGACGGGCGAACGGATGTCTGTGCGCTTGACGCGGTCCGATGCGCCACGGATCGTCTCGTCGACCACCGAAAGTTCCGCCAGTGCCTGGGCCTTGTCGGCCAAGGCCTGCTGCTGCAATTGCAGCGCTGCTTCCTTCGACAGCAGCTTGGCTTCGGCGATCGCGCCCTCAAGCCGCGCAATACTTTCGTGATAGACCTTGAGTTCGCCTTCGATATCGGTTTTTTCACGCTGATATCTGAGGATCTCGCTTTCCGCGATCAGCTTCTTTTTGGCAAGCGGCTCGTAGAGCTTGATCTGCTTCTTGGCCCCTTCGAGATTGGCACTGAGCCGCTCGATATTGGCGCGCGCCTCGGCAAGCTCCGTTTCGCGCTGCTTCACGCGTTCCGCAAGAACATTGATCTTGTTGTGATAGGCCGCACGATCGGCTTCCATCAACCGCGATTCATTGGCGCAAACCTGTTCCGCCACCTGCAGAATGTCCGCCGGACAGACGAATTCCGCCTCGTAGTTCCCGGTTTCTTCAAGCGACAGGCGCGCAACCTTGGCGCCGAGCGCCCGCGCCCGCGCCACGGCTTCACCCAGCGACGATTCTGTCGTGGTATTGCCGATCTGGACAAGCAGGTCGCCCTTGCGAACCACCTGGCCGAGCTTGACGGCAATCTGCTGCACCACGCCCGGTTCGGACGTCTGGATGATCTGGGTCTTGGACACCGGGATGACCTTGCCCTCACCGCGCGCAATCTCTTCGATTTCCGTCGCCGAGGCCCAGCCGATAAATGTCAGGATGAACAGTGCCACGATGATCAGAATGGCGCGTGCAAAGAACGGAGGGCTGTCATTGTCGCTTGCCCTCATGGCTGCGCTCCCTTGCCACTGCGCTGCATCGCCTCGATCACGGTCGCCTTGGGGCCATCAGCCACAATGCGTCCCTTGTCGATGACCACAAGCCTGTCGACCAGATCCAGCATGCTGTGGCGGTGCGTCGCAATCACCAGCGTCGTGCCATCGCTGAAGGCTGTTCTGAGCCTTGCGATCAGATGCCGCTCGCTGGCCAGATCCATCGCGCCCGACGGTTCGTCGAGAAAGACGATCTTCGGTTTGGAGAGCAGCAGTCGCGCGATGGTCAAGGACTGCTTCTGCCCGGTCGAAAGATTGCTGCCGCGCTCTCCGACCGGCATATCGAATCCGCGCGGGTGGTTTGCCACGAACTGATCGGCCCCCGTCATCCGGCAAACCTCCAGCAATTCCTCATCGGTTGCGTCGGCGCGCCCGAGAAGAAGATTTTCCTTCACAGTGCCGGAAAACAGATCGGAGGACTGACCTGCAATAGCCACAGCTGCTCGAATTTCCGCCATATGATATTGGCGGATATCGACCCCATCGACCAGCAAGCGGCCCTCATTGGCAATATACAGCCCATCCAGGAGACGACCGAGGGTCGTCTTTCCCGAACCGATCCGGCCGATGATGCCGACCTTTTCGCCGGGCGACACAGACAGAGACAGTTTGTCGAGCACGGCATAGTCGGAACCGGGATAGCAGAAACTCACATTCTCGAAGCTGAAACGCCCCTCTCGGACCTCGCGATTGACGAAACCGACGCTTGAGGGACGGTCCTCTTCCTGCTCCATGATATTATTGAGGATGCGCAGCGACAATGTTGCCTGACGGAATCGTGCCAGGGTCATCGCGATCTGGCCAAGGGGCGCCCCTGCCCGGCTGGACAACATCACGGTCGCAATGATCGCACCCATGGCGATATGGCCCTCGGAGAACGAATAGGCGCCTCCGATCACCACGCAGACGGACACCATCTGCTGGATAAAGGCCGTGATATGCGAGGCATTGGCTGAAATATGCTTGATCTTCTCGCTGGTCCGGCTGGAGTTTTTGGTCAACTCGTGCCAGCGACGCTGCATCGTGGCTTCCGCACGCAGGCCCTTCAGCGTCTCGATCGTGGAAATCGTCTCCACCAGCAGCGATTGACGGCGTGACGCCTCATTGGCCGCAGTCGCCATGCTCTTGCCGATCTTGTGCTGCGCATAAAGCCCAACGCAGACGGTGATCACGAATGCCACAGCGGGGAAAACCACCAGCCATCCGCTGATGATGAAGATGACGAACAGAAAAATGAAGACAAAAGCACTGTCGATCAGAACGCCAATAGTATTGGACGTGAAGAATTCACGCACAAATTCGTATTGGGTAACGCGGCTTGCATATTCGCCAGTCGACATGGGCCGAGATGCAAGATTGGTATTGAGAACTTTGTCGAAGATCAGCTGCGAGATGCGAAGATCCGCTTTGCGCCCAGCATAATCGATCAGTTCGGCGCGGGCGGTTTTCAAAAGAAAATCGAAAACATAGGCAAGGCCAACGCCGATGGCCAGCACCCAAAGCGTCGGGATCGCCTTGTTGGGCAAAACCCGATCGTAAACATTCATGGTGAAAAGCGGCGATGCCAGCGCAATCACATTGATGAACAAGGCCGCCGCAACAACGCGCAGATAGGTCCGCCAATAGGGAATAAGGGCCGTGGTGAGCCAGTGACGCTTTTCGATCTCGCCTGCAGTACCAACCAGCGCTTCTTCGCTGTCATTGGCGTAATACATGGAGAAGGCGAAACCCATAACCGGCTTCAGCCTCTGGAACTGCTCACGGCTGATCTGCCGCTGCTGATTGCTCGGCTCGAAAAGGTCCACCGTATAGTTGCTGCCGTCCCAGCCATAGACGATGATGCATCGTCCGGTCTCCGTGACCAGAACCGCCGGGCAATCGAAGTTTCCGCGCCGGCAATCGCCTTCGCTCTTCTTGTCGACCTGAAGCCCGATGCGTTCGGACATGCGTTCGACGTCATTCTCTTCCATGGAATCGATGACATCGTCAGGAAAGCCTGAAAACAGCACCGTCTCGGATGTCGGACGTCCGAAATAGGCGGCAATCGCTTTGAATGCCGCCCTGAACGATCCCGTCGTGCCAATCCGAGACTTGTCGACTACCTCCCCGTCCATACCCCCTGTCCTGTCTGGTTCTACTGCCTGATCGGTGCCAGGAGATCGAAGGGCATGTCAGCGCTTTGATGCGACTCGACTTCAACATAGTTTGGATTGGCAGGCGTGGCCGGTACCGCAAATTCCTTGCGGGCATAGGCATTTGCCTGGGTAACCGCAGCGCCGCCGAATGTGGAGGTCAACTGCCCGGTGGCGGCAAGGATCTTGTATTCGGCAAACATCGCCACGAACTTGGCCGTCTGCGCCAGTACACTTGTGTTGAAGCGTGTGTTCTGGGCGTCCAGCACATCCAGAAGCGAGCGCTCGCCGACAGTGAATTGCTGGCGATAGGACGACACCAGCTCGGCATTGGTTCCCGACTGACGGCCGAGCGTAGCGGCCAATGCGCTGCGGTTGACCCGTTCATTCCAGGCAGAACGCACCGACTCTTCGACTTCGCGATGCGAGTCGTAAAGGGCCATGCGCATTTCACTGGCGCGACGGATCTGCTCCTGTTCGCGCGCTGTATCGATACCGCCGCGATAAAGGTTCCAGCGCGCCACCACACGGGCCTGGAAATCGTTGGTATTGCCGGAATCGCCGCCATAATCATTTCCGGTCAGGGCGCTGACTTCCAGATTGACCTTTGGCAGATACGCCGCGCGTGCACCACGGACCTGCGCGTCGGCTGCATCGATGTCGGAGGTTGCTGCGGAAATCCGCGGATTGCCGTTCTTGGCGATGAAAATCGCGTCATCGAGCGTGCGCGGCAGATATTTGGCGATGGACTGCGGCGCGGTCGCCTTGCCGATCGGCTCGCCCACAACACGCAGGAAGCGGATCTTGGTCAGCTCCAGTTCTTCCAAAGCCTCCTGTAAACGGGCCTTGGAGGCTTCCAGACGTTCCCGTCCCTGCAACCGGTCGGCATCGGTGAGCGTGCCGCCCTTGATGCTGGTATCGATGTCGCCCAGGATCTGCTGGTGGAACCCGCTATTCTGCTTTGCGGCACCGACAATCTGCGCTTGCAGAAGATATTCGAGATAGGCTTGCGCTGCTTCCAGCGCCAGCGCTTCGGAGCGCTCCTGAACCCGGAAGGACGCACCATCGACACGCGATGCCTGACGCTCGACTTCAGAACGGCGCTCGCCGCCATCAAACAGCGTCTGCGTAATGGTCAAGCTGACATCCGATGGCGAGAGATAGTCGCGATCCGATGTCAGGCTGCCGGAGCTCGGACTGGCCAACCGGCGGCGGCCGATGCCGCTTTCAAGGTCGATCGATGGCATGTAAAGGCCGCGGGCCTGGCGAAGTTCGAATTCGATCGCCTCGCGGTTCTTCGCTGCCTGCTGAATTTGTGGGTTGGTATCCAGTGTTTTCTGGATTGCCTCTTGAAGAGACATACTGTTGGCATCCACCACCATGGACAAACACATGGCCGTCGATGCGGTCAAGGTTGCGAAAATCTTGGCTTTAATACCCACTGTATCCCCCGAGTGAAATCTATCGAATGCGCCAAAAATTATGTTTCATAATATTTTGTCGCACGAAGTCGAATTATTTTATACGCACACCAACTAAATCTTGGATTGTAAATTCCTTGTCTTATGGGTGCGTATCGCCCCACGCACCTATCAACAACGAAGGCAAACAATCAAGAATAAAGTCTGCTCGACGAATGAATAACGTGAGCAAGGTTACCACGTTAGACTTTTTTAGGCCAAAACGACTTGTTCCGGCGATGTCATATTGAAATGTGGCGCGTTTGCCACAGATTCGCCCCGGAATTGTCTCCGGGGCGAACTGGCGTCAAATACTAGCTATGGTTGACGTCGATGCTGTTGTGATCCTCATCGAAGAGCACGCGGACCAGTTCCGTATGATTCTCCAGAACCGCCACATCATGCCAGTTGCCATCGCCGCCGACGCTGACAACGGTATCCGCGCCGTCAACCGTGGTCTTGACGCTGGCAGCCGCTTGCTCCGCGCTGACATCCGGACCGAGGATGTTTTCCAGCAGGCTGGAGACATCCAGGGTATCGCCCTCATCCGCCGAGTAGTCGGTGATGACATCCGCCAGATCGACATTGGACAGGGCATCCAGATCGAGCACGAAGGTATCGGCACCGGCACCGCCGGTCAGGGTGTCGAAGCCCGAACCGCCGAACAGGATGTCGTTGCCAAGACCGCCGCTGAGATAGTCGTCGCCCCCCATCCCGGAAAGGATGTCATCGCCATCGCCAGCGATCAGGATTTCATCCGAAGCCGTACCCGTAATGGTGCTTCCAGCAACTGCATGGATCGAGACACCAGCCGTATCGGAAATATTTCCATCGTTTACAGTATAGTCGAACGAACCATCCGCGATAACGGCAGCACCGGTAATCAAAACATTGTCGAATTCTGCCGTAGCATATTCGTCGCTGTTTCTTGAGCCTGTATCAAATTCATTGATATAGGCACCCAGCACGATCTGATGTGTCCCGGCATCGAGATCCAACGTAATCTCGAAGCGACCATCCGTGCTGAGGGCTCCACCTTGATCAGCCCCATCAAGTTGCGCCAGATAGTTGATTGAGCCGGTTCCGTGCTTTACCCCATCGATCGTGAACAGGGCCTGTGCAAACTCTCCGGTATCGGTCCCTTCGCTGATGAATAACTTGTAATCGAAGGCGATCGTAACAGTGGTGGCCGCTGCCAATGTGAAGCTTCTGGCCCAGCCACCATCGCGGTCTTCGAACATGTTGCTGCCGCTAGAGTTCGAATAGTCCCCGACGTTCACCTGCAGTTTAGTCCCCGAAACGCTACCTGCGGCGAAATCCGTAGGATTGCGTCCACCAAATCGGCCATCCTCATAAGCAAAGCCGTTCGCGTTATTTCCGTTGAAATTGGCATCCAGAATTGTTGTGACCGGATTGGTGGGATCGAACACCACAGTGCCTGATACCGTCCCGTTGACCGCGTTACCGCTGGAGGTAATGTTCAGGTCGTCATTGTCGACATCCCGATCATTCATCAGAAGCGCAGCTTCCGGGATGTAGATCGGCGAACCATCAACAATATTTGTCAATACGATATCGTCTGCCGCAACAGGTGCGTCATTCGCTCCGTTCACTGAGATGTCAACGGTATGGGTCGTCCCATCCACTGAAGTCACAGTGAAGCTGTCCGTTTCCATTTGTCCTGCGGCAAGAGCCTGCGTGGCCGAACGGCCGTTGTCGAGCACATAGGTCCACGTGCCGTCCGCATCGATGCTGAAATGCCCATAAGTACCATCGACATTGTCTTGGACAATGAAGGCAGCCTCTCCTGCATCAGGATCATCGATCGTCAACTGCCCCGTTGCCTGCAGAGCCGGCGGCTCGTTTCCGTGCACGACGATGTTGTCGATGCCGAAATCTTCGTCCGTGTAGCTCTGGTCCAAGTTGTTACCGAAACCAAGCTTTACCTGTTCACCAATACCGGAGGCGGTAATCTGCATGTGGTAAACGCGGTCACCCCAGACGCCACCGCCCAGTTGGCTGTCAGATCCACTGGACGTGACAACATACGTAGCGACTATACCGCCAATCGTAAACGACCCTGCCGCACCATCCAACCCGTCATTCCCGTAATTCTCGGGCGTGAATGCAAACGCGAGTTGATCGTTCAGGTAAACCGTCAAATGCTCACCCTGATCCCAGCTATCGATCTTGAAGAAGTCAAAATCAATGACAGTCTCAGTTGCAGCGGCAGACAGGGTCAAAGTCTTCGATATTGATTGCTGACCATCAAAATCCACGTAATTGTTTTCGGAAACAAATTCGTTGGAACCACCGTTGAAGCCGCCACCATGGAAACCGTTCGTCCATCCGTTGACGCTGGACCCCGTTTCGAAATTCTCCGAATAGGTGACCTGGCTGAAGCCGACAGCATCTTCGGTAACAGAACCAGTGTCAACACCGCTTATGATTGCGGACGTGTTCTCGATGACGTCGCCCACAGCAACCGTGAACGTCTTGTCGAGATAGGCACCATGAGGATCGCTGACACGAATGATGACATCGTGGAACTCGTCAGTCTCGAAGTCAAGAAGCGTCCCGTCCTCTACCGTGATCTCACCCGTAGAAGAATCGATTGCGAAACGTCCATCTTCGGAGACAGAAGATGGGTTGTTGTTGACGACAAACGAATAGGTCAGGTCATCATCGTCGATATCGCTACCGACGACAGTTCCAATGACTGTGCCATTTGCAGAATTTTCGTCGACAGAGAGCCCCGCCGTCGTCAAGGCCTCAGGCGCATCGTTGACCGGATTGACGGTGATGGCGAAGTTGCCCGACTGGCTCAGCGCCCCGCCGCCGGCACCGTCGCTCAGCGTGTAGCTCAGCTGTGCGTCGCCATTCCAGTTGGCATCCGGCGTGAAGGCGATGCCGTTCTTGTTGGTGACGGCATTGAAGTTATCGCCCCGCAACAGCGAGTTGAGGATTTCGATTGCGTCGCGTCCGGTCGTCGCATTGTCGGCTGTGGTGGTGATCGTCAATGTCTTGCCGTCGGCCGAAACATCGACGGTGAAGCCGCCGCTGAGGCCGTCACGGGAAGCCGAGAGTACACCCTCGCCGTCATCGATCTTCACGACGAGAACGGCGGTTGCGATGTTGTTGGTACCGGGCTGGTCGACATCCGAGGCAACCCAGATCTGCGACTGGCGGATATAGAGCGTCGTGTCCTCGTCGACACTCATATTGGACACGGAGCTCAGCACAGGTGCGTCATTGGCGCCGGTCACTGTCACCGTCAATGCGCCATCGTCGGTCAGCCCGGCAAAATCGCGCATCGTGTAGGTGAAGACGTCGGTGGCGGTCTCACCGGCGTCAAGCGCCTGCGTGTCGTCGTCGGCGTCGTTGAGCAGATAGCTGTAGGTGCCATCGGCCTGGATCGTCAGCGTACCGTATGCGCCGACGATCTGCACCGGCGTGTTGCCGACAGGCAGCGGGATGGTCGTGTTGCCGAAGGTGACCGAGACCACGCCCTCGGTGTCGAGGCTGTTGGCGTCGTTGTCATTGGCAAGCACATTGCCCGTCGCAGTCGGGTTTCCGGCAGTCGCGTTCGCCGTGCCGCCTGCTTCAGTCACTGCGGCTGCGTCGTCGCCGGCAACCGGCGCGACATTGACCACTTCACCGACCGGCACCGGACCGCTCGTATCCCCGGCGAAGTCGAACTGCTCGACATTCGTCGTCTGAACGATGACTGCGCCGTCGGAGTTGCGGGTCACTGTATAGGTGTCGCCCATCTGGGTAACGGTGTAGTCGGTCCAGCGCCCGGCGAGCTTAATCGTATCCGTGTCGCCACCTGATACCGGATCGCTGTCATTGATCACCACGCTTGAGCCGGCAAAACCGGTCAGGTCAAAGGTGTCATTGCCGGCACCGCCGTTAATGACGACCGTAGTCGCGGCAATCGCGGAGCCGGTCACGTCGTTCAGGGTCACGGTGTCGCCGCCGGAACCGAGATTGAAGGTTACGCGTTCGATTTCATCGGCGCGAACCGATCCGGCATTGGCACCGTCATAGGTCACCAGAATGTCGGAACTGTCGGTCGCCGGCGTGATCTCGGTTCCACCCGTCGCCAGTCCCAGCGTGAAGTGGCGCGCAACCGCGTCGCCATTGATCGCCAGGACATCATAATCCGGATTGGACGTCCCGGTTTCCGTTCCGCCGTCAACCGTGTCGTTGCCGTCGCCAACAGTGTGGATGATCGTGTCGTTGCCGTCGCCGCCGCTGACAACATCGTCACCGGCATTGCCGTAGAGCGTGTCGTTGTCGGCTCCGCCCTCGATTGTGTCGGAACCGGCACCACCCCAGATCTCGTCATCGCCGGCGCCGCCCTCAAGACGGTCCTCCCCACCGAGACCTGAAATCAAATCATCGTTGTCACCACCGTAAATGGTGTCCGAGCCTGCGCCGCCGCCAAGCACGTCGTTGCCCGCGCCGCCAGAAATGACGATACCGCCACCCACGGCATCGCTGACATAGGCATCGTCGACGAGGATCACGTCCCCGCCCGCCGTGCCGTCGATCGCCTCGACCCCGGTCATATAGCCCGGTGCCGAGTAGGTGTCGTGGACATAGCCGGCAGCCGCGCCCTTTTCGAGCACGATGCGATCAGCACCCGTGCCGCCCATGACGATATCCTGCGTGCCAGCCAGGCCAGCGATGGATACCGCCCGCAATGAGCCGTCACCGAGTTCGATGTTACGTGTCCCGGAAGCCACGACATCACTCGCCAGCCGGAAGGCGTCATCACCGGCCCCACCCTTGAGGAGATCGCCACCGCCCTGGCCAAAAAGCAGGTCGTCGCTGTCATCGCCTGTAAAGGTCTCGTTGCCCGATGTCCCCTGGATTGCGATGTCGTTGTAGGGGGCGAGATAGTTGTTTGCCACGGTCAGCGGTACACTCGACAGGTCCACAGTTCCACCGACATTGTCGATGTTGAGACCGTGCCAATTGGCGGTGACGTTCACGTCGAGACCGCCGTTGACGATCTGAAGACCGTCAACATTGGTATAGTTGTAGATCGCAACGCCAACCTTGGAATAAGTGCCGGTGACGTCGACATTGTCGAATACGACAGTACCCATCGGCCCAAAGGGAGCATCGACACCACGCAGCTGGATACCATTTTCCGCCGCCGCACCTGGATTGCCGACCTGCACGTCCTTGAACGTGACGTCTCCGTTGTAGAGATAGATCGCGACCGGGCCTTCGCCAGAACCGCCGGATTCCACGGTCGCATTGCCGGAGAAGGCGACCTTCTCGACCACGATGGCTTCGACATTCGAGGCGCTGTCAACAAACAGGCCGTGGTAGTCGCCACCCGTCACGTCCGCGTTCTTCAAGCTCACAGTGTCATAATCGGCCGTCTTGTCGACGAACATGACAGATGAAGACGAACCCTGCAGATCGATACCGTCAATCACGAGCGATTGTCCGGTTCCGCCACCGTTGACAGTGATAGCTGGACCGGCTTCGCCGCCGTCTATCTCGACATTGCCCACGCCCTTCAGAGTGATGCCTTCACCGATCACCACCGCCTCGTTGTAGACGCCCTCATGCACCTCGACCGTGAAACCAGCATCGGCGAAGTCGACGCCAGCCTGGATCGTCGAGAACGTCCCCACGAGTTGGTTTGCCGCATTGAACACCAGAACGTTGGCCGTCAGGTCAAGTTCAACGGAGTCACCGCCGTTAAAGTTGATGTGTTCGATACCGTACAGCACATCCGTTTCGCCGGCGCTGGAGATCGTCCAGGAACCATCGCTGTTGCGGGTCACGGCATAATCATTCTGATTTCCATAGACGACGACCTCGTCGCTTTCGCCGAGCGTCGCCAGGCGGTTGCTGTCTAGAGAAAGATCGGTCGCATTGCCGTAAACAGTGTCGCTGCCGCCGCCAATGAAGAACTGATCATTGTCGCCGCCACCGATCAGCGTGTCCGCACCGCCGTCGCCAGTGATGCGATCGGCCCCGGCACCGCCGTCGATGAAGTCATCTCCGGCGCCACCGCGCAGAACGTCTGCGCCGTCGTTGCCGTAAAGCTTGTCGGCACCGTCGCCACCTTCGATGACATCTTGACCGGCGCCGCCCCAGATTTCGTCAGAGCCCTCGCCACCGAACAGTTCGTCATCGCCTCCGAGTCCGGAGATCAGGTCGTCACCGTCACCACCGGTGATCTTGTCACCCTGGATGTCAGAACCCTGCAGGATGTCGTTGCCCTTGCCGCCATCGATTTCGATCAGGACCGTATCAGATGTCGTGTAGGTCTTCGGCAGAAGAATGACGTCGTTCTCGTCAGTTCCGATGAACTTTTCGATACTGTCGAGCTGCAGTCCGGTACCGGTCTTGGCACGGTCGAAAACGAAACCATCGGCATTGGCGCCCAGTTCGAAGCGCAGGGTATCGACACCCTGGCCGCCATAAACGTCGTCGCTTTCACCCGACAGGCCGCCGATATTCACCTGGCGCGTGTTTCCGTCGCCCAAAGTGACGGTGCGCGTGCTGCCATTCCCCACAAGGACGTCTTCGGCGAGATAAAGCGTATCGTCGTCATCGCCGCCATAGAGATCGTCGGCGCCGCGACCGGCATACAGTGTATCGTTACCGCCATTGCCGATCAGGACGTCGTTGCCGTCATTGCCCTTGAGCACATTGGCCTCGGAGCCGCCCACGAGGATGTCGGAAGCCGTGCTGCCATAGGCATCGTTGATGCCAGCCATGCCGTCGATGCCGACGACGTGAGCGCCAGTGCGGTCGGTCGCAGTATCGGCGCCAACCGTCTGGCCGCCCACGGTATGGGCTGCGTCGTCGAGATTGACGAACACACCGGTATTCAGCGCCCCGTAGTTGATCGACCCGATCTCGCCAGCCGCATCGACGCGAACAGAGAAGCTTCCATTTGCCGGATCGCCATCGGCATCCGTTGCGGTGACCACAAAATTCAGGTCGAGATACTGATTGGTACCAGTCGGCGACGTGTGATCCAGTGGCTGCAGAAGGGCGAATGAATACTCGCCCGTATCGGCATTGGTCGATACCGTGAAGACGACGTTGGACGCGTCGGCAGCAGCCGGCAGATCACCGGTATACCCGACCAGAACCGCGCCGATCAGAACAAACTTCACCTGTTCTCCTGCAGAGTGCAGTGAGACAGTTGCGTCGTTCTGATCTTTGACGGTCACCGAGGAGCTGACCGCCAGGGTCTTGTTGGAGCCAGAATCGGCTCCCCATGCAAGGCCTGTTAGCCCCTGTGTCACCGACGTAGACCCGTCTTCAGCCACGTCAGAACGGGCGTTGGCAGTGACCGTCGGCATGTCGTCATCGACATTGATGACGAGCTTACCCTCGACACTGTCGTTGTCGCCGTCTGTAACCTTGTAGGTCAGCGTGAAGATCTGGTTATTCTCGTTGTCGCCATCCTCATGCATCAGCGGGGCAAGCTGGGTCACATGGTATTCACCCGTGTGTGCATCGAGCGTCACCGTCATGATCGTAGTGCCGCCCTGCTTGATCAGCAGTGTGCCGTTCGTATCCTTTTCGTAGCTAAAGCCGCTTGCACCGCCCACTGATGTCGTCGAGCCGACCAACCATTCAATCGAACCGCCATCGGCACCGAAATCGTGCGAAAGGAATCCATTGACGTTTTTCGGCGCGGCATCGTCACCGGTGCCACCTTCAATGCCGTTCGGCAGATCGTCATCTTCGACATGAACGGTCTTATTCCAGCCCGCACTCGGACCATCGTCATCGAACGCGATCTTGCTACCGATCGAGACCGTGTTGACTACCGTATCCTGGTCATAATCGGTGACCGTCAGAACCGCCGAGATCTTGCCAGCGAGATTGACGCTGTCATCATCATCGTTGCCCGTCGCCGAATGCTGCAGCGACAGATACTGCGCAACCGTCACCTGGCCATTGCTGTCGATATGGATCGCAAAGGCCGCCGTACCACCTGCGGTGCGGCCGACCACAAGGTCGCCTTCCTTCGCAAGCGTAATCGCCTGGCCGTCCGTCGTGAACAGGCCGGAATTCGCGTCATCGATCTTCAGAGTCAGCGAGCCGTTGACCGACCCATTCCAGAAGCCCGTTTCGTCCGCACCTCCGTCGACGGAAAAGTCGACGACATCGTCCTTGGCATACCGGGCCGACATGTCCGGATCCGAACCCTTGGAGTCTACGGAGGAGAACAACTGCGACGCCTGATAACGCGAATTACCGGTCAGGTTGTCGTCATCATTGCCGACCGTCTCGTCCACGCGAACCGTTTTGTCGGTCCAGATCGATGTCTCCGGCATATCGTCGACTACCGAGACGATTACCTTGCCGTCAAGACCGATCGTGTCGCCATCGCCATCCGTCGCTTCGATGACGGCACCGAAGTCGATGCCTGTGACCGAGCCGCCAGCAGCCTTCAGTGCCGTGTTCTCGTTGCCGCCGTCGACGTGATCGAGCTGATCGTACTGGCGATAAACGAACTCACCCGTTGCCTTGTCCAGCGTCAGCGTGAACACAACACGGTCGCCCAGGCCAAAGCCTGTATGGCCGTCCGTGTTGGCATAAGCCAACAGCGCACCATTGACAAAGGTGTAGGACAGCCCGACGCCCTTGGACGAGAGGCCGACATTGGTCATCGTCGATAACGTATCAGACGCGAACGAGAATCCGCCGCCAGCCTTGGCGCCATCCGCGCCGAACGAAACCGCCTCGGCAGCCGAACCCCGCGTGACAACTGCACCCAGTGGCCAATCCGTCCCGGAACCGTCGCCGAAACCGTCGTAAGGATGATTACCCTCAGACAGCACGCTATCGATGTCGTCTTCATCGGCGATCGCCGTCACGACCTTCTCGCCCACTTCCGGCGAATCGTCATGAATGGTGATCGTGAACTTTTCAGCCAATGTGATGCTGTCGCCGTCAAAATCCGTCGCCTGGACGATCTGGCCGAGGTTGATCGGCAGATCAACGCTCGTCGACCCGGTGTGGTCGAGCTGGTCGTACTGTCTAAACTCGTAAGTGCCGTCGGCATTGACCTTCAGCGTGAAGACAACACGGTCGCCATTTTCGGGGTTATAGATGCTGCCCGGCTGGCCGGCATTCTCGAAGGCGTAGAGCACGCCGTCCTTGATGTCGTAACTCAGAACCGCACCTTCGGACTTCAGTCCGAGCTGCGTCAGCAGGCCGCGCGCCACGTCTTCGTTGATGAACGAGAACTTGACCGCGTCGTCCGCGCCGCCCTTTACCAGCCCGGCAAGTGTACCCTCAATGTACGCGGGTCCCGTACCATGCTGTCCGGAGCTACCGGTCCAAGAACCATCGCCATCGTAATCAGCCGGGTGGTTGCCCGTTGCCTGATCAGTCAGAATATCGTCTTCATCGACCGTGCGTGCTTCAACCGTGCCGCTCAGTTCCGGCGCGTCGTCGTGGATCGTGATGGTGAACTTGTCACCCAACGTCACGCTGTCGCCGTCAAAGTCCGTCGCTTGGACGACCTGACCAAGCTGGAGCGGCAGATCCACGCTCGTCGAACCGGTATGGTCGAGCTGGTCGTACTGCTTGAACTCGTAAGTGCCGTCGGCATTGACCTTCAGCGTGAAGACAACACGGTCGCCATTTTCAGGATTGTAGATGGTGCCCGGCTGGCCGACATTCTCGAACGCGTAGAGCACGCCATCCTTGATCTGGTAGCTCAATACCGCGCCTTCGGACTTCAGGCCAAGCTGCGTCAGCAGGCCGCGCGCCGTGTCTTCGTTGATGAACGAGAACTTCACAGCGTCGTCCGCGCCGCCCTTCACCAGGCCGGAAAGCGAGCCATTGATATAGGCCGGTCCTGTACCGTTCTGCCCCTGACCGCCTGTATAGGAACCATCGCCATTGCCATCCTTCGGATGGTTGCCGAGCGAACCCGTCGTGTCGATATCGTCTTCGTCAACCGTACGCGATTCAACCGTGCCGCTCAGTTCCGGCGCGTCGTCATGGATGGTGATCGTGAAGTTGTTGCCCAGCGTGATGCTGTCGCCATCAAAATCCGTCGCCTGCACGATCTGGCCGAACTGGATCGGCAGATCAACGCTCGTCGAACCAAGATGGTCCAGCTGGTCGTGCTGCTCGAACTCGTAAGTGCCGTCCGCATTCACCTTCAGCGTGAAGACAACACGGTCGCCATTCTCAGGATCATAGCTGACACCCGGCTGGCCGGCATTCTCGAAGGCGTAGAGCACGCCGTCCTTGATGTCGTAGCTCAGCACCTTGCCTTCGGACGTCAGTCCGAGGCCCTTCAGGTATGTGCGGGCTGCATCCTCATCGATAAACGAGAACTTCACAGCGTCGTCCGCGCCACCCTTCACAAGGTCAGCAAGAGAACCCGTGATCGAGGCCGGACCGCCGTTGTTGACGCCCGGTGTGCCCGTGAACGAGCCATCATCCTCATCGCCATCATTCGGGAAGTTGCCCTGAGAACCCGTCGTATCGATATCGTCTTCGTCGACAGTACGGTCTTCCGTCTCACCGCTCAGTTCCGGCGCATCGTCATGGATGGTGATCGTGAAGTTGTTGCCCAGCGTGATGCTGTCGCCATCAAAATCCGTCGCCTGCACGATCTGGCCGAACTGGATCGGCAGATCAACGCTCGTCGAACCAAGATGGTCCAGCTGGTCGTGCTGCTCGAACTCGTAAGTGCCGTCCGCATTCACCTTCAGCGTGAAGACAACACGGTCGCCATTCTCAGGATCATAGCTGACACCCGGCTGGCCGGCATTCTCGAAGGCGTAGAGCACGCCGTCCTTGATGTCGTAGCTCAGCACCTTGCCTTCGGACGTCAGTCCGAGGCCCTTCAGGTATGTGCGGGCTGCATCCTCATCGATAAACGAGAACTTCACAGCGTCGTCCGCGCCACCCTTCACAAGGTCAGCAAGAGAACCCGTGATCGAGGCCGGACCGCCGTTGTTGACGCCCGGTGTGCCCGTGAACGAGCCATCATCCTCATCGCCATCATTCGGGAAGTTGCCCTGAGAACCCGTCGTATCGATATCGTCTTCGTCGACAGTACGGTCTTCCGTCTCACCGCTCAGTTCCGGCGCATCGTCATGGATGGTGATCGTGAAGTTGTTGCCCAGCGTGATGCTGTCGCCATCAAAATCCGTCGCCTGCACGATCTGGCCGAACTGGATCGGCAGATCAACGCTCGTCGAACCAAGATGGTCCAGCTGGTCGTGCTGCTCGAACTCGTAAGTGCCGTCCGCATTCACCTTCAGCGTGAAGACAACACGGTCGCCATTCTCAGGATCATAGCTGACACCCGGCTGGCCGGCATTCTCGAAGGCGTAGAGCACGCCGTCCTTGATGTCGTAGCTCAGCACCTTGCCTTCGGACGTCAGTCCGAGGCCCTTCAGGTATGTGCGGGCTGCATCCTCATCGATAAACGAGAACTTCACAGCGTCGTCCGCGCCACCCTTCACAAGGTCAGCAAGAGAACCCGTGATCGAGGCCGGACCGCCGTTGTTGACGCCCGGTGTGCCCGTGAACGAGCCATCATCCTCATCGCCATCATTCGGGAAGTTGCCCTGAGAACCCGTCGTATCGATATCGTCTTCGTCGACAGTCCGGTTTTCCGTGTCACCGCTCAGTTCCGGCGCGTCGTCATGGATGGTGATCGTGAACTTGTTGCCCAGCGTGATGCTGTCGCCATCAAAATCCGTCGCCTGCACGATCTGGCCGAACTGGATCGGCAGATCAATGCTCGTCGAACCAAGATGGTCCAGCTGGTCGTGCTGCTCGAACTCGTAAGAGCCGTCCGCATTCACCTTCAGCGTGAAGACAACACGGTCGCCATTCTCAGGATCATAGCTGACACCCGGCGCGCCGGCATTCTCGAAGGCGTAGAGCACGCCGTCCTTGATGTCGTAGCTCAGCACCTTGCCTTCGGACGTCAGTCCGAGGCCCTTCAGGTATGTGCGGGCTGCATCCTCATCGATAAACGAGAACTTCACAGCGTCGTCCGCGCCACCCTTCACGAGGTCAGAAAGAGAACCCGTGATCGAGGCCGGACCACCGTTGTTGACGCCCGGTGTGCCCGTGAACGAGCCATCATCCTCATCGCCATCATTCGGGAAGTTGCCCTGAGAACCCGTCGTATCGATATCGTCTTCGTCGACAGTACGGTCTTCCGTCTCACCGCTCAGTTCCGGCACATCGTCGACAACATTCACGACAAAGCTGCCGGTTGCGGTGTCGCCATCCGAATCGCTCGCGGTAAAATTGAAGGTGAGCGAAAGCGTATTTTCGCCGTCGACTTCCGCATGATCGAGCGGCTTGACCAGCGTAAAGCTGTATTCACCGTCGTTGGCGTCGGACAATTCGGCATGGAACACGACACCAGCGCCATCGATCGCTGCAGGCACCTCCGCGCCGATGTAGCCGACCAATGTACCATCGGCGAGAACGACCGTATGGACTGCATTGCCACCCGAGGTGAGTTCCGCGCCATAGGCGCCTTCAACTGCAACAGCTGCATCGGTGAATGCGACAGAACGGTCATTGCTGCCGCCGGCATTCGCGTTATCGGCACCCCAATCGATATTGAGGGAGACGCCGCTGACCGACTTTGCAAAACCGTCAGCCTCGTCATTTCCGCCAATCAGGCCCTCATCTTCAACCGTCGCGCTTTCGCTCGTTCCGACAACCGGTGCATCGTCACCGATGTCGATGGATGCGGTACCGACGACAGCATCGCCGTCGAGATCGGTGACCGTATAGGTGAAATTCAGGCGCAGGATGTCTTCAGCGCTCGTTTCACCGAGGTCTGGGTGATCGACCGCCGCAAGCTGAGTGAAGGTGAAAGCGCCAGTTGTGACATCCGTGATCTCAAGGGTGAAGACCACAACGCCGCCAGCTGTCCCCGTCAGCGTCAATCCATCCACAGACGATGTGACAATCACGTCGACGCCACCGGAGGTCAGCCCGGTCGCTGTTCCCGTATCGCTCGGCTCGTCCATATCGAACGCGCCGGCGAAGCCGATTGCTGTAATCACACCGCCATCGGCACCGCCGTTAAAGCCGAAGAAACCCTTGATAACCCCAGTTTCAAAGAGATTGCCATCCGCATCTTCTTCAAGGAAGAATGGTCCGCTCGCGATGATGGTCGGCGTATCGTCGAAATCTTCCTCATTGTTCCCATCGGCACCGAAGGCCAGCTCCGTATTGCCCAGAAGATCCAGCAAGGATGGCGGCGCGTTGTCCACATTCGGAAGACCATCGTCGAAATCGCCGCCCGAGCCATCAGCACCGGCTGTGACGACGGCCAGATTGCCTTCAGGACCGGCGGCGACATTGATGCCGCTCTGCTCGAGAACCGCGACCACAACCTGCTGCGGAACTTCGACGTCACCGATCAGGAACGTCGGAATGTTGTCGGCGCCGCCGAGAATGACGATCTCGCGGCCATCGGCCTGGACGAGAATGAGGTCATCGCCCTCAACCCGGATCTCGTCGACCGTCGCATTTTCCGGCAGGACAACGACATTATTCTCGTTTGCTGCAAGTTCGGTCGGGAATGCCTGTCCTTCAGGAACGCGATCGGTGCGCTGCGCTGATTGAGTTTCCGCCTGTGCGATTTGAACTTCGCCAACACGGTCGCTGGTGTCGTTCAAAGAAATGAAATATTCGAGCGCTGAAGCACTTTCGCTCAGGCCCACAACATTTTCTTCACCACTGCCAATGCGATCTTCAATAGACATAACAAACCCCCAGAATTTAAACATTGGGGGCAAAAGAAGACATCGGCTTTCTTCGTGCAACCGTTTATTAAAGCTTCGGCATAGTATGTTATGCAAGTCCAAATAAATAATTCACGATTGGTTAACCGTGATGCTTTTCAGGCACAAAATAAAGCCAAACACTTTATAAAGCATAATATTTAAAATGCTTTAGGTTCACGCAAAAGCTGTCGGGCCGGTCCCGATTTGGCACGCTTTTGCGCCCGTGTCAGGTTCCTCACCCGATGCGGTATTCGTTGAACGTGCCCGCCCACCGATCTCCGGGACGCGCATCGCTTTGCAATCGCAGGTTGGCAAAATGTCGTCGCGACGATAGTCGCTGTGACAGACGCCGACCGGCCGCTCATGGCAGTCACTCGATCCGCAACCAAACCGCTATGACACATAGCGAGCGGATAGCGGCGATTGCAGGGAGAGAATTAAGGTCACGAAATCAGTATTTTAAAGCAAAGAACGATTGTTCTTACGGCCGCCATTTTCCCAATTGACAGCGAAATCACGGAGGTAGTTAATTCCGCCATTGAATGACCATCCAAAATCACCAAGGGGAATATGATGCGTCGCACCAGTTTTATTGACAGCCTTGCCACCGGTCGCATCTCGCGCCGCGACGCACTCAAGGCAGCAGCCGCTTTCGGCGTTGGCATGGCGATCAAGCCTCCGGGAGCGCAGGCCGCAGAGGTACTCACCTGCATGGAATGGGCAGGCTTCGACGATCCCGCCTATTTTTCGCCGTTTGAATCGAAGCATGGCACGCCGAACTTCTCCACCTTTTCCGGCGAGGAAGAAGCGCTTGCCAAGGTCCGTGCCGGCTTCAACGCCGACATGATGCACCCTTGCAACTATTCCGTGGGACGCTTCGTCGAGGCGGGCCTCACCGTCCCGGTCGATACCGCCAAGCTCTCCAACTGGAAGGATGTCTTTCCGGAACTGCAGACGGCCAACGGCGTCGTCGTCGACGGCAACGTCGTCATGGTGCCGGCAGATTGGGGCTCGTCTTCGATCATCTACCGTCCAGATCTGATCGGCGACGCCTTCAAGGATGGCGAGAGCTGGTCGATCTTCTTCGACGATGCCTTCGAGGGTAAAGTCGCCCTGCTCGACGATCCGCTGGTCATTGCACTCGGGGCCATGGTCAAGGGCATGCCCTACAAGCAGGCCAATCTTTTGACCGGCACGGAGCTTCAGGCATCGCTCGATTTTGCCGCAAAGGCCGTGCGCAACAGCCGCTTCCTCGGCGGCGATCAGACTGAAGTGCAGCAGGCGCTTGCCTCAGGCGAGATTGTTGCGGCCTATGCCTGGAACGACGCAGTCAAGAACCTCAAGGGCGAAGGCATCAATATTGCCTATGCCAGGCCAAAGGAAGGCTATTTCACATGGTTCTGCGGTCTGACCATTCTCAATAGCGGCAAGGCCGATCCGGCGCTTGCCTATGACTTCATCGATGCATGGCTGTCGCCGGAGACTGGCAAATTGCTGATTGAAGGCTCCGGCTATGGCCATTCCAACATGAAGTCGTTCGAAGCTGCAGATCCCAAACAGGTGGAAGCCATGGGCATCACCGATCCGGTCGAATTCATGAAAAGCGCGACCCTGTTCGAGCCGCAGCCCAGCGCTGTTGTCAACGAACAGACGGAGGCCTGGGAGCAGATCAAGGCGCTCAAACTTTAAGGGTGTCATGACTTTATATCGCAAGACTGCATCTGCCGGACCGGCGTTAGCGGCACGTTCCGCTATTGCTGCCGGCATATTCCTCCTGCTTGCCGCTCCGCTTATCATTCTTCTGGTGATGAGCTTCTGGCGCCAGCAGGGGTTCGACATCCTGCCGGCATTCACCTTCGACAATTATTGGAAGCTGATTGAGCCGAGCGACCGGGCAACGGTGTGGATGGGCATCCCCTTCCCGCTTCAATATCCGGTTCCGGCTGTCCTTCTGGTCAAATCGCTGATCATGTCGCTTGCGGCCACGACCTCGGTCATTTTGATGGCCTACCCAATGGCCTATTTCCTCGCCTTCAGGGTGACAAAGCACAAGGTCGTATGGCTTATCCTGATCAGCATTCCATTCTGGACCAGCTATCTGCTGCGCATATTCGCCTGGAAGATTGTGCTGGGCTATAACGGGGCCATCAACAGCGGCCTGATGAGCCTCGGTATCATCAGGGAACCACTCTCGTTCCTGCTTTATAACCCGGCGGCCGTGGTGCTCACACTCGCCCATGCCTGGGTCACATTTGCCATTTTGCCAATCTATGTCTCGCTGGAAAAGCTCGATCGCTCGCTACTTGAGGCCGCGACCGATCTTGGCGATAGCAAATGGCGGCGCTTTCGCCGCATCACCCTGCCGCTCTCTCTGCCCGGCGTCGTGTCGGCATCTCTGCTGGTCTTCATTCCAACCGTCGGCGATTACGTGACACCGACCTTGGTGGGCGGTCCCGGCGGCAGCATGATCGGCAACGTCATTCAGGCGCTGTTCTTCAAGCAGGACAATGCGCCGCTCGGTGCTGCCGTCTCTGTCGCGATGCTGGTATTCACCATCGGCGTCAGTGGACTTTTCCTCTGGGCGGTCGGCTACAAGAAAATGCGCGAACGGAGCGCCTGAGAACATGAAGAAATCTTTCGATGGCTTTACCGCCTATGCGCTCGTCTTCACGGTCTTTCTCTATGCACCCGTCGTGCTGTTGCCGCTCTTTTCGTTCAATGACAACACCTTCGCCATCTTCCCGCTAAAGGGCTTTACCCTGAAGCACTATGTGGCGATGGCCGACAACAGGTCCATGCTGGATGCGCTCGGCAACAGCCTGATGGTGGGCGTCATTGCATCGGTAACAGCGACGGCGCTGGGGCTGGTTGCCGCCATCACATTGTCGCGAAAGAAACTGCCGGCCAGCAATTTTCTTCTGGGCACCATCATGCTGCCGCTGATCGTTCCCTCGATCATTTTCGCGGTCGCATTCCTGGTATTGATGGTCAAGGTTCTGGGCATCAACCTGTCGCTCTGGACCATCATGATTGCCCATATCTTCCTCTGCCTGCCCTTCTCCGTGATGGTCCTGATGGCACGGCTAGAAGGGCTCGATCGCAGCCTGGAGGAAGCCTCCTATGATCTGGGCGAAGGAAGCTGGGGCACGTTTCGCAGGGTCACGCTGCCGCTTGTGATGCCAGCCGTCATCTCCAGCCTGCTGATGTGCTTTGTCACCTCCTTTGATGAATTCGTGATGGCATTCTTCCTGTCGGGGACCCAGCCGACACTTCCGGTCTTTCTCTATGGCCAGCTGCGCTTTCCCAATAAACTCCCCTCTGTGCTGGCACTCGGTTCGCTGATTCTGATTGCCTCCACCATTTTGGCGGTTGCCGCCGAACTGTTGCGACGGCGGGGCGGAGCGCAGCTATCTGCTACCGACGTTTAGGATCCGACAACCCGAGCGAAACGACCGGTCTTTAAGGCCGGTCCGCACCCTGCATGCCCACTGAAAGGCAAACGTCCATGACGGCACCTGATCTGATCGTTACCAATGGCGATATCGTCACCATGGATCCGTTGACGCCGCGTGTCGCGGCACTCGCCATATCGGCCGGCCGCATCGCAGCACTGGGATCAGCAGAAGAAATCGCCTCATTGGCCGGACCCGACACCAAAGTGATAGATGCCGGCGGTCAGCTCGTCCTGCCCGGATTTCAGGACACTCACCTTCATCTTCAGGATAGCGGCTTCGAATATGGAAAAAACGCCAATCTCGATGGCTGCGAAACCGTGGAAGCGTTGCAAGCCGTTTTGCGCGAGTGGGCAGCTGGCACCGATGCCGAATGGGTCAATGGCGTCGGCTGGTATTCCGGCATCTTTACCGAACACAACCTGACGCGTCAGGTGCTGGACGAAGCCGTCGCAGACCGACCGTGCTATATCCTGGCCTCAGATGGGCACAATGCCTGCATGAACACAAAGGCCTGCGAGTTGCTCGGCATTGCAAAAGGCATCACCGATCCTCCCGGCGGCCATTTCGTTCTGGATGCCGATGGCGTTCCAACCGGGCTTCTCTATGAAGACGCAATCGACTGGGCCAAGGAGCGGATGCCGGCACCCAGCGACGAGGATTTCGCCGACGGTGTTCGCTTTGCCCAGGCCCACGCCAACAGCCATGGCATTACCGGCGTGCTGGACGCCTCGGTCAATGAGCGCCACGCACGCGTCTACCGGTCATTGGAGGCCGCGGGTGAACTGAGTGTCCGCATCTGCGCTACCGCCAAGGTATTGCCGGAAGAAGATACGGCAAAAGCCCTTGCCCGCGTCGAGGCCTTGCGTCGCGAAAACGATACAGAGATGTATCGGATCCACTCGGCGAAATTCTTCCTCGATGGCGTGTTTGAAAACCGCACGGCCGTGATGATCGATGACTATAGCGATGAGGCCGGAGGAAATTACCCGCTGATGTTCGAGTATGAACAGGTCAAGGAACTCTTCACGGCATTCGATGCCGCCCGTTTCCAGATCCATGTCCACGCGATCGGTGACGGCGCCGTGCGCGCAGCGCTCGACGGCATGGAGACGGCGCGCAAAGCCAATGGCGCCTGGCCAAGCCTGCATCAGATCGCCCACATACAGGCCATCCATCCAGACGATATTCCGCGCTTCCATGAACTGGGCGTCGTTGCCAATATCCAGACCCTTTGGGCGCGCAACGAGCCTTCTGTGACGGATTGTGCTGCGCCGATGATGGGGCCGGAGCGGACGAAATACATGTATGCCTTCCGCTCGTTGATCGATGCCGGTGCGCCCTATGCGCTATCGAGCGACTGGGGCGTTTCCACGCTCAATCCGTTCAAGATCATGGAAACGGCCATTACCCGCCAGCCGCGCAAGCGCAAAAGCAATGTCGAGCCATTCCTGCCCGAACAACGCCTGACACGAGAGCAATGCGTGAAGGGCTACACAACGCATGCTGCCGAAGCAGCCTGGCGTGCCCGCGATACGGGTTCGCTGTCGGTGGGAAAATACGCCGATGTGATCATCCTCGATCGCGATATTTTCCACTGCGATGTCTACGAGATCGGCGATACGCAAGTGCTTCTGACCCTGCTTGGCGGCAAGGAAGTTCACCGGGCGGAGAATTTTTCATAAAACCATACACACGTGATTGGAGACGCGTGCTCCAGCCTCTGATACGCACAAAAAAGAGCCCGGCAATGCCGGGCCCCAAATCCCCTCTCCGGGATAAACTGTCAGTCTGTGACGATGGCTTCAGATCGCCAGATATTCATTGCGAAGCTCTTCATTGTCGAGAACTTCCCTGGCGGAACCGGCAAAGACCACGGTGCCTGTATCCATGATCACAGCCTTGTCGGACAGCCGAAGGGCCGCCACTGCGTTTTGCTCGACGATGATCGTCGTAATGCCGAGATCGCGGATCTGCCGGACGATCTTTTCGATCTCCTGCACGATAACCGGCGCCAGTCCCTCATAGGGCTCGTCCAGGAACAGGATCTTGATATCGCGCGCCAATGCACGGGCAACCGACAGCATCTGCTGCTCGCCGCCGGACATGGTCGTGGCCTCCTGCATGCGCCGCTCGGCAAGGCGCGGGAAGTGATCGTAGATCTTCTCCAGCGTCCATCCAATTTGCCCTGAGACCTGTGCGAGGACAAGATTTTCCTCCACCGTCAACCCACCAATGATACGCCGGTCCTCGGGCACAAGCTGCACGCCCGCCTGGGCTGCCTGAAAGGCCTTCATATTGTGCAAAGGCTCTCCGTCGAGCCAGATCTCGCCACTCTTGAGTGCCGGACTGTCGGCACGCGCCAATGTGCGCAGGGTCGACGTCTTGCCTGCGCCGTTGCGGCCGAGCAATGACAGGATCTCACCTTTGTTGATATCGAAGGAGACGCCCTGAACGATATAGGATTCGCCATACCAGGAATGGATATCTCTAACGCTGAAAAACGGTTTGTCGTCGGCAGCCTGCACGGTTTTCACCTCTCCCGTCGTCATGGTGTTATGAGCCACAACATTCATTCATGCGCCTCCCCCAGATAGGCTTCTTTGACCTTGGGATTGCCGCGCACCTCCTCCGGTAAACCTTCGGCGATAATGCGTCCCTGCGCAAGAACACTGATCTTGTCGGCCAGCGAGAACACCACATGCATGTCGTGCTCGATGATGACCTTGGTCATGCCGCGCGCCTTGATGCGCTTCAAAAGCTCGATGGTCATATTGGTATCGTGCCGCGCCATGCCGGCCGTCGGCTCGTCCAGCAGCAGAAGCTTGGGCTTCTGGATCAGGCACATGGCCAGCTCCAGTCGCCGCTTGTCGCCACGCGAGAGCGAGCCCGCCTCGTCAAAGCGACGCTCGAACAATCCGATATCCTGAAGCGTGAACTCCGCCTCTTCGCGGATATCTTTCTCTCCGGACAAACCTCTCATGGCATTGAACCGAAACGCACCGTCCCGCTTGGCGAAGGCCGGGATCATGACATTGTCGAGCAGGGACAGATCCGGAAAGATCTCCGGCGTCTGAAACACACGGCTCACGCCGAGCTGGTTGATCTCATGCGGCGCATGGCGATCCAGCGTATTGCCATTGAAGACCACATGTCCCCTGTCCGGCTTGATACGCCCGATGCAGACATTGAGCAGTGTCGACTTTCCGGCGCCGTTCGGCCCGATGATGGCATGGACCTTTCCCTCCTCGACCTGAAGGTCGACATCGGAAAGCGCTCTCAGACCGCCGAAGCTCTTGTGGACGTCCGCGACATGCAGGACGATATTCTTGTCGGATGTCGTCATTGTCTCACTCCGCCGGCTGCGCATGGCCGCTTATGGCCTTCTTGTCACCGTCTCCGCCCTTGCCAAACAGGTTGGCGAGACGGCGCACGCCTTCCATGATGCCACCCGGCAGGAAGATGACGATCAGCATGAACACCACACCCAGCGTCAGGCTCCACCCTTCCCCAACGAACAACGACAGGATGCCGACCACCGGTTTTTCGATGAATTCCGGCAGAAAGCTGAACGCCGAATGCAGGGTGGCATCGTTGAACGACGAGAAGATGTTTTCGAAATACTTGATCACAACGCCACCGACCACCGGGCCGATCAACGTCCCAACACCGCCCAGAATGGTCATCAGGACCACTTCACCGGACGCCGTCCACTGCAGACGTTCGGCACCGGCCAGCGGATCGGTTGCCGCCATCAGCGAACCTGCAACCCCTGCATAGATGCCGGAAATGATGAAGGCCGTCAGCAGATAGGGCCGCGTGTTGAAGCCAGTATAGCGCATGCGGGTCTGGTTGGACTTGATCGCTCTGAGCATCATTCCGAAAGGCGAACGGAAAATGCGCATGGCGATGAAGAAGCCGACGATCAGGATAACAGCGGTAAAGTAAAATCCGCCCAGACCGCCGCCTGAAATATCCATGCCAAACAAATTGGTGCGCGGCAGTCCAGCTCCTGGCGTGATGAACATCGCATCGATCACCCGCGGATCGCGAAGGGACAATTGCAGTCCCGTTTCTCCGTTGGTGAGCGGCGTCAGCACCGAATAGGCCAGATTATAGCACATCTGCGCAAAGGCCAGCGTGAGGATCGAGAAGTAGATACCCGACCGCCTGAGGCTGACAAAGCCGATCACGGCTGCAAAGATGGCGGCAAACACCACCGACATCAGGATCGACGGGATCACATTCATCGTAAACAGCTTGAACGACCAGACTGCCGCATAGGACCCGACGCCCAGAAAGGCAGCGTGACCGAACGAAAGGTAGCCGGTGAGGCCGAACAGAATATTGAAGCCGATCGCGAAAATCCCGAAGATACAGAATTTCTGCAACAGCGCCGGATAGGCAGCACCCAGCGGCTTGAAGAGAATGGGAGCGGCCAGAACCACGGCGGAAAACACCAGGAACATGATCCAGTCACGACGCGAGAGATTTGCAAACATTTGGATCAGTCCTCCATCACGCCTTTACGGCCCAAGAGCCCACGCGGCATGGTCAAAAGGATCACCACGGCAACCAGATAGATGATGATCTGGTCGATGCCCGGGAAGATGCTTTTGACTTCATTCATCGATGCGAAAGATTGCAGAATGCCGAGCAGGAAACCGGCGGCAACGGCACCCGGCAGCGAGCCCATGCCCCCGACGACCACCACAACGAAGGACAGAACCAGAAAGTCCATGCCCATGTGATAGTCCGGCGGCAGGATCGGCGTGTACATGACACCCGCAACACCTGCCACCACAGCGGCAATGCCGAAGACGACGGTAAAGCGGCGCTCGATATCGATCCCCAGCAGGCCGACCGTTTCGCGGTCACGCATGCCGGCACGCACGACCATTCCGTAGGTTGTGAACTGCAGGAAGGCAAAGACCGCACCGATGACGCCGAGCGAGAAGAACAGGTAGACCAGACGCCACCACGGATAGGGGATCGCATCGCCCAGCCCCATCAGCATGCCCACCTGGGCGGTGCCGGAAAATGCATCCGGCGCGCCCTGTGGAATGGGATTTGCACCAAAGAAATGCTTGATGATTTCCTGAATGACGATGGCAAGGCCGAATGTCACCAGAATCTGATCCGCATGTGGCCGATTGTAGAAATAGCGGATGAGCCCGCGCTCCATGGCAATGCCGATCAGCAGCATCACCGGGATGGCGACGATAATGGAGACAGGAACCGAGTAGTTCAACAGAAACTGCCCGAAGTCGCCCATATAGGCTTCGATATAGGGCGTGCGGATTTCCATCGGCGTGCCCCAGGCCGTGGTCTGGCTTGGATCGACAACGACCTTTTCCAGCGTCAGCAACTTGTTGAAGGTCACCGCGCAAAAGGCACCGAGCATGAACAGGGCGCCATGCGCAAAATTGACCACGCCCAGCGTGCCGAAAACCAGAGTGAGCCCCAATGCGATCAACGCATAGGCCCCTCCCTTGTCGAGTCCGTTCAGAATTTGAAGAATAATTGCGTCCATGGGGCCGCCACAACCTCAGCAAGGATAAATACACAAGGCCAAACGGCCGCCATACACCGGCGGCCGAAATGGAATGCTCATCAGATCAGCACTGCTTTGCGTCGTAGGGACCGAGGTCACCACCGAAGATCGCTGGATCGTAGGTCACGTCCTTGGCCGACACGATCTTTTCAACCTGCAACAGGTCGTACTTGTCCTTCGGATTGTCCTTGCCCTTCACGACGAGAACATCCTTGAAGCACTGGTGGTCGCTGTCGCGGTAAAGCGTCGGACCATTACCAAGACCGTCGAACTCGAAACCTTCGAGCGCCTTGATGACTTCCGGCGCAAAGAAGGTCCCGGCACGCTCACAGGCATCCGCATAAAGGATGGTCTGCGCGTAGGCGGTCTGTGCGGCCTGCGATGGCGGGGTGCTGTATTCCTTGCCGAACGACTGAACGAAAGCCTTCGTGCCGTCGTTGTCGAGCTTCCAGTCCCAGTTGGCCGTGCCGAGAATGCCCTTGATGGCATCGCCGGCACCCTGTGCCATCAGTTCGGAAAACAGCGGAACAACGATCTCGAAGTTCTTGCCGTTGACCTGCTTCTCACGCATGCCGAACTGTACGGCCTGCGTCAGCGAGTTCACCATGTCCTTGCCGTAGTGGTTCAGGATCAGGACGTCGGCACCCGAGCTGAGAACCGGTGTCAGATACTGCGAGAAGTCGCCTGCACCCAGCGGGGTGCGAACGGCATTGACCGTTTCCCAGCCCAGAGCCTCGGTTGCGTTCTTGATCGACTCTTCCTGCGTCCAGCCCCAGGTATAGTCGGCTGTCAGGTGGTAAGCGCGACGATCCTTGCCGTAATATTCGGCGAGAACCGGCCCAAGCGCCACACCGGACATATAGGCATTGAAGAAGTGACGGAAACCGTAGCGCTTCTTGTCCTTGCCGGTGGTGTCGTTGGAGTGTGTAAGGCACGACATGAACATGACGCCCATATCCTGGCAAAGGCTTTGAACGGCAACCGCCACACCGGACGACGAACCGCCGGTGATCATGATGGCGCCTTCCTTCTCGATCATGCGCTTGGCGCTGTCTCGAGCGGCATCGGATTTTGTCTGCGTGTCACCGGTGACGAAAGCCACCTTCTTGCCCAGAACGCCATTACCCTTCAGCGCCTTGGATGAGAAGGTCGTCAGCGCACCGCCGTCTCCCTCACCATTCAGATGCTTGACGGCCAGCTGATAGGCACGCAATTCGTCCGCGCCTTCGTCAGCGTAAGGTCCCGACTGCGGAACGTTGAAACCAAAGGTAACGGTGTCGCCGGTCGGCATGTTGCAAGACATGTCTTCGGCATAGGCGCCGCGCACGAAATGCAGCGGGGTCGCGAGCGCAACACCGGAGGCGGCGCCCACCTTGATCAGACCGCGCCGATTCATAAGAAATTTCGACATTAGACTCCTCCCAAGTCGTCTATTCATGCGCTCTACTCCTCAGAGGCGCAAATGGGAGGCTAACAACCGCGCGTAATGCCGCAATTGACAAAAAGTTATAAGACTAAAGTCTGGCTTGCTGGGAAATTCTGAAAAGAAGCGCTTCGACGCCGATTTATGCCCGGAAAGCCGCTCTGCGGCACGTCGAACACGTACTTATGTTAGCCACAGTTCTGCTGCACTGCAAAACATTAAATTTATTTCACTGATGTTTTTGTCAATTCTGTGAAATTTTACGCCAACTTCCTACCTGAACAGCGATGATCATGGTCCGCATTATCCCGGAAAACGCGACCAGTTTGACGCCAGCCAGGTCTGACTGGTCGCGACTCGCTTGAAAATGGCGGTCGGAATTGAATTTTGGAAAGCATGTATGAGCACTGAAGACACCCCAACTCCCGCCGGCAAATCGACAAAGACAGATCTTGCAGCCGTACTTGCAGCAGAGGGTAAGAAAAAGGGGCGTTCCCGCTGGCTCTGGCGTTCTATCTTCACGCTCGCAATCCTTGCGGGGGCAGCAGGCTATTTCTATCTGAGCGCCGATGGCCCGGTCTACACATACAAGACAACAGACGCCGCCAAGGGCAATATCACGGTTCTGGTGACGGCGACCGGCACGCTGGAGCCGACTGTACAGATCAATGTCTCGAGCGAACAGTCCGGCACGGTTCGGGAAGTCATGGTCGACTACAACAGCCAGGTGAAGAAGGGCGAGGTCATGGCCAAGCTCGACACGACGTCGCTGGAGGCTGCCCTGAAAAGCGCCGAAGCGAGCCTGCTGGGCTACAAGGCCTCCGTGGCGAAAGCGGAAGCGGACATGAAGTCCGCAAAGGCCTCACTCGACCGCTTGACCTCACTCGTCAGCAGCCGCGTCTCTACCCAGCAGGATCTCGACGCAGCGCGCTATAATTACGAGGCCGCCACGGCCACGCGCGACAGCGCCAAGGCCAATGTCATGCTCGGCGAGGCTGCCGTGGACACCGCCCGCACAAACCTTGCCAAGGCCACCATCGTTGCACCGACAAACGGCATCGTTCTGTCGCGCGATGTCGATCCGGGTGCCACGGTTGCGGCCTCCCTGGAAGCGCCAACACTCTTCACCATCGCCGGAGATCTGAAGAAGATGCAGCTCGAAGTCGCCATCGACGAGGCTGATGTGGGCGAAGTCGAGGTCGGGCAGCAAGCGACATTCACCGTAGACGCCTTCCCCAACCAGCACTTTCCCGCTGAAATCACCTCGGTCCGTTATGCGTCGACGACCACCAATGACGTGGTCACCTATACCGGCATCCTGTCGGTCGACAATGCCGAGATGAAATTGCGCCAGGGCATGACCGCGACGGCAGATATCATCGTCAAGCAGGTGACGGATGCACTCGTCGTGCCGAATTCCGCCTTGCGCTACAGCCCCAGCGCCGTGGCCAGCCAGTCTGCCTCGGACAGCGAACCCGGCATGTTCAGCATGTTCCGTCCGCCCCGCATGGGCCCCATTACCGCGCCTGAACCGACAGGCGACCAGCGCACGGTCTGGCTGCTGAAGGATGGCGTGCCGAAGGCGGTCAACATCACCATTGGCGCCACGGACGGCCAGAACACGGTGGTGGTAGAGGGCGACATCGCCATTGGCGACAAGGTCATCACCGACGACAGCGCGAGCCGCGGCTAATGGTGGATCAGATCCCTCCTCCGCTGGTCGAATTTCGCAAGGTCTCCAAGGTCTATGGTCGCGGCGAAGCGACCATTCGCGCGCTCGACAATGTCGACCTGCGCATCGATACCGGTGAGTTCGTCGCCATCATGGGACCGTCGGGCTCCGGTAAGTCGACCTCGATGAATATTCTGGGATGCCTCGATGTGCCCAGTTCCGGCGAATATCTGTTTCAGGGCATGTCCATCAATGGACTGGACCGGGCGCAGCGCACGATCCTCAGACGGCACATGCTGGGCTTTATTTTCCAGGGTTTCAATCTCCTGGCACGGACGTCAGCGATGGAGAATGTCGAACTGCCGCTGATCTATCGGGGCATGGAGACGAGACAGCGACGGGAGATGGCGCGAAAGGCCCTGACGCAGGTCGGCCTTGCCGGTCGCGAGCACCACAAGACACAGGAACTCTCCGGCGGACAACAACAGCGCGTGGCCATTGCCCGCGCCATCGTCTCGACGCCCGAGGTCCTGTTGGCGGATGAACCGACAGGCAATCTCGACAGCAGAACCAGCAATGAAATCATGGATCTGATTGTGGCCCTGAACCGCGACCACGGCATTACCGTCATCATGGTAACCCACGAAGACGATATCGCAGCCTATGCCAAACGGGTGGTCCGTTTCGTCGATGGTCACATACAATCCGACGAACGCAACCTTGAGGGCCAGCATGTTTCTTGAGACGGTCAAGCTCGCGCTACGCGCCATCACCCGGAACCTTTTGCGTTCCTTTCTGACCGTGCTGGGCGTGGTGATCGGCGTCGCCGCTGTTATCGCCATGGTGACCATCGGCAATGGAACGACAGCCCAGGTGACCGAGCAGATCTCCAAACTCGGAACCAACCTTTTGTTTGTGCGTCCCGGTCAGTTCGGGCCTGGTCGTGCCAGTGCCGATGCGAAGAAGTTCACCGAGCGCGATGTTGAGGCGATCCGCGATCAGATCTCCGGATTGCAGGCCGTCGCCGGCGTCAATCAGTCGAGTGCGACGGCCATCTTTTCCGGCCAGAGCCACAGCACCACGGTCACCGGCACTGTCAGCGACTACCTGATCGCCCAAAACTGGACGATCGGTGAAGGTCGCGGTTTCTCCTCGTCTGAGGATAAAAGCGGCCAGGCAGTCTGTATTATCGGCGCGACATTACAACAGGAGCTTTTCGGCTCCACCCCGCCCCTGGGCAAATCGGTCCGCGTGGGCTCTGTCGCCTGCTCCGTGATCGGCCTTCTCGACAAGAAAGGGCAGAGCGGCATGGGCAATGACCAGGACGATGTGATCTTCATGCCGCTCAAGGTGTTCAACCGGCGCATCGGCGGCTCGAACATGATCTCCTCCATCGTCATCTCGGCCCGCGATGGCGTATCGACGCAGAAGGTTCAGGCAGATGTCGAGCGCCTCTTGCGCGAGCGCCGCAAGATCATCGCTGGACGAAAGGATGATTTCTCCGTGAACGACATGACGCAGATGGCCTCGACACTGACCGGAACAACGACACTGATGACCGGTCTCTTGAGCGCCGTGGCCGCCGTCAGTCTGCTGGTTGGAGGGATAGGCATCATGAACATCATGCTGGTCTCTGTGACCGAGCGGACGCGCGAAATCGGAACGCGACTGGCCATCGGCGCGCTGGAGGGCCAGGTGCTGATGCAGTTTCTGGTCGAGGCCGTGACCTTGTCCGTATTTGGTGGCGCTGTCGGTATCCTGTTCGGCCTCGGCCTTGCTTACGGCGCGACCTCCTTTATGGCACTGCCCTTTGTCACCAGCCCCTCCATCATCATGATTGCGTTTCTCTTCTCCGCAGCAATCGGCATGGTCTTCGGCTACTTTCCCGCGCGAAGTGCGGCAAGACTGAACCCGATCGATGCCCTTCGCCATGAATAGGCGCATTCGCAACGCATTGTTTATTATTGACTAACACCCCCAATAGGCGACTGACGCAAAATCATTCCAGCCATAGGAATTTTTTCCGAAAACACGGAATCTCGCCTCGACAGGTGATCTGCGGAGCAATGCGCAGCAAACGGGCGGAAGCCGGGCTTGCGACGACAAAACGGCCGTTAAGCCTTAGGTAAGGATAATTCGAGATCATTTTCATGTACTCGTCTGCGTCGCGCATGTGAGTTGGGCAATCGGGCTCGACCGAACCGAAAACAGGGCGTCAGGCGACCTTTGGAAGTTCACTCGACCCTGAGTGGGCTCACGCAACAGGATAATGCCATGCCCCGCTCGATCCCATTGCTTTGCCTGACCGTCACTTCTGCCCTTTTTACCATCGCCGCAAGCGCGCCCGCTTACGCCTATACAGTGCCGCAGGACTTGTCGGCCCTGCTCGATCCGCCGCGATCCTCCGCCCCCCTCAACTACTCAAGGCGCCTCGTCCCCTGCGTAGACGGGAGGGACACGAAAATCTCGATCAATGGGTATATCGCCTACGGCCGCTGTTATGCGAAGTCCCTGGAATATTACCCCTCTTAAGCGTACAGCAAAAAGGCGCCAACCAAATCGGTCAGCGCCTTAGCAGTAACGATGATGGCTCAGCGAGCCTTAGCCCACGAAAGCCCGTTCGATCACAAATTCAGATGGCTTGTTGTTGGCGCCTTCGTGAAGGCCTGCCTTTTCCAGTAGCGCCTTGGTATCCTTCAGCATGGCCGTAGAGCCGCAGATCATCCCACGGTCCACAGCCGGATCGAGCGGTGGCACGCCAAGATCGGCAAACAGTTTACCGCTTTCCATCAGGTCGGTAATGCGACCCTTGAACGGATAATCTTCGCGCGTCACCGTGGAATAGAGCTTCAGCTTGTCGCCGACGATGTCCGGCAGGAATTCGTGATTCTTGATTTCCTCGATCAGGTCGAAGCCGTATTTCAGTTCCGCGACATCGCGGCACGTATGGGTGAGGATCACTTCCTCGAACTTCTCATAGGTTTCCGGATCGCGGATCAAGCTGGCAAAGGGTGCAATCCCGGTGCCGGTCGAAAACATATAAAGACGTTTCCCCGGTGTGAGCGCATCGAGGACGAGCGTGCCTGTGGGCTTCTTGCGCATCAGCACCTTGTCGCCCGGCTTGATCGCCTGCAGATGCGATGTCAGCGGACCATCGGGCACCTTGATGGAGAAGAACTCCAGTTCCTCATCCCAGGCGGGGCTTGCAATAGAATAGGCGCGATAGATCGGCTTTTCACCGACCATCAACCCGATCATGGCGAATTCGCCCGAACGAAAACGGAAGCCGTCCGGACGCGTCATGCGAAAGCGGAACAGGCGGTCCGTATAGTGGGTCACACTCAATACCGTCTCGGCATAAACGCCGTCGGGAACGGCAACGGCCGGGGTCTCGATCTTTGCAGGAGCGTTCATTCGCTATCTCGTCCTATTCGTCTCGTTCTGTCGGTCGGCGGTGCGTGCTGGCATTGCCAGCGGTGAGGCCTGAAACCAGCACTAAATCTCGCGCCAGCCACGACCTACTTAAAAATCTTGCACCGGTTTATCCAGATTTCCTTGATCCGCGTCAATCCATTTGGATTACTTTGCGGGCCCTGCATGACGCTTATCCCAATCGCCGCCAGCTATAGCGACCAGTCTCGGCCGACGTTCTCGCTGCCGGCTGATAATGCTCGTCGATCCCTGGTAAACGCCCTTCTTCGAGCCGTCTCAGCGCCACCTCATTGGTGACAACAAAGCTGTCGATACCGGTCCGCAACATCAGAGGGATCTGGTCGATGAGAACATCGCCAGTGGCACGAATCTCGTTCTTGTAGTCCAGCCGGTCACGCAAAAGCGACGCCTGGCTGAAGCCGCGACCGTCGCTGAACGCCTTGAAGGTGAGCGCCACCACTTCCAGACGGTACAGATAGGGCTCAAGCGCCATCACGTCATCAGCAGGCCCCAGCAGCACACCCATTCCGACATCGTTGCTCTCATCGGCCGCCTTGATGAAATCCTCAAGCGGCAGAAGCGCGCGCTCCCCCTCGCCGGCCTTTACCTCTTCGGTTTCCACTACCCAGGCGTCATTGTCGATAAAGCCGGTTTCTTTCCAGATGCGGGTCATATTTGTCACGTCCCTCAGGCAGCTTCGGCCACGCCATAAAGCGCGTCCTTGAAGGGTTGCGGTCCAACGCGGCGATAAGCGTCGAGGAAGGTCTCGTCAGGGCTATGACGCAGGCCGATATAGGTGTCGACAATGGTCTCAACTGCATCCGTCACCTTTTCAGGCTCGAACCCGCGACCGACGATCTCACCGATCGAGGTGTTCTCGTCACCCGACCCGCCGAGCGTGATCTGGTAGAGTTCTGCACCCTTCTTTTCCACACCCAGAAGACCGATATGGCCGACATGGTGGTGACCACAGGCATTGATGCAGCCGGAAATCTTGATCTTCAAATCGCCAATCTCGGCCTGACGGGCCGCAGACCCGAACCGAACGGACAATTCCTGCGCAACCGGAATGGAGCGTGCATTGGCAAGCGCGCAATAGTCGAGCCCGGGACAGACGATCATGTCGGTAATCAGGCCGGCATTGGCAGTCGCCAAACCATCCTCCAGCAGCGCATCGTAAAGCGCCTTCAGGTCGGCACGCGCCACATGCGGGAATATCAGGTTCTGTTCATGGGAAACCCTGATCTCGTCAAACGCATAGCGCTCGGCCAGATCGGCGACATGGTCCATCTGGTCGTCCGTCGCATCGCCCGGAATGCCACCGATTGGCTTCAGCGAAATCGTCACCGTTGCGTAGTCAGGATGCTTGTGGGCACCGACATTGCGGCGAACCCAGTCGGAAAAACCGGAATCGGCCTTCTGCGCCTTTGCCATCGCCTCCCAACCCTCGGCACGCTCCGGCAGTTCCGGCGGTGCGAAATAAGTCTCGATCGAGCGAATGTCCTGATCGGGCAGTTTCAGCTCGCCGTCGCGAAGATGTGCGAACTCTGCGTCGATCTGGCTCGTCAGTTCCTCAACGCCGGTCTCATGGACCAGGATCTTGATCCGGGCCTTGTATTTGTTGTCGCGCCGACCGTGCAGATTGTAGACGCGCACGATGGCAGTCACATAGGTGAGCAGATCTTCTTCCGGCAGGAAGTCTCGGATCTTCTTGGCAATCATCGGGGTACGCCCCTGCCCGCCACCGACATAAACCGCAAAGCCGAGCTTGCCGTCTTCATCCTTCTTCAGCTGCAGACCAATGTCATGCACCTGGATGGCAGCCCGGTCGGCCTCCGCACCGGTCACTGCGATCTTGAACTTGCGCGGCAGGTAGGAAAACTCCGGGTGAACCGACGACCACTGCCGCAGAATTTCCGCATAGGGACGTGGATCGGCCACTTCGTCAGCGGCGGCACCGGCAAAGTGATCGGCGGTGACATTGCGAATGCAATTGCCCGAAGTCTGGATCGCGTGCATTTCGACGCTTGCGAGCTTCTCCAGGATTTCCGGAATGTCCGACAGCTTCGGCCAGTTGAACTGGATGTTCTGCCGCGTGGTGAAATGGCCGTAGCCGCGGTCATATTCGCGAGCGATATGCCCGAGCATACGCATCTGTTTGGAATTGAGCGTCCCATAGGGAACGGCCACCCGCAGCATGTAGGCGTGCAGCTGCAGATAGACACCATTCATAAGCCTGAGCGGCTTGAAGGCATCTTCGGTGATCTCCCCGGACAGGCGCCGCTCCACCTGATCGCGAAACTGCGATACACGGGCTGATACGAAGGCGTGGTCGAATTCATCGTAACGATACATAACAGTCCTCAGGCGGCAATGAAATTTGGATCGGCAAAGCCGTGATCCTTGGCATAGGCCATGGTGGGGCCAGCAGCGCGGATACGCTCGCGCAAACGGGTGGGCCAGATCTTGCCGTCGGTTTCCTCGACGTCGATCACGTTGACATCGACCACAAGATTGTCTGCCAGAGCCCGCTTGCCGGTTTCTTCCAGTGCCTGCACAGCTTCCGCATGGCGGGCAATGAAGGCAACCTGCAGGTCTTCGACCCAGTCTCCCGAAGCATCCAGCCAGACAGCGATGCCGTCGGTCAGCCGGTTGGCGGTCAATACCTTGTCAGCCATGTCAGTTCCTCGTCAGTTCGAAAGAAGCCGGCGCCTTGGCAAGCGACAGGGCTTCGGAATGGTCAAAATTGGCACCAGCCACTGCATCGCCGATGATCACCATCACAGGCCCATCCAGTCCCTCCACCTGCTCAAGGCGAGGCAGCTCCGACAATGTGCCATGCAGCAGGCGCCTGGATGTGCGACCGGCATTTTCCACCACCGCGACAGTAGTATCTTCGGCAAGCCCGGCATCGATCAGCCGCTTGGCAACTGACGCCGCATTGCTGCGGCCCATATAGACGGCGACAGAGGCACCGGAGAGTGCCAGCTTGGCCCAGTCCGGCAGGCTCTTGCCGTTGAGATCGTGTCCGGTTGTGAACACCAGCGAAGACGACACACCACGCAGTGTCAACGGCAATTCGAAATCGGCAGCAGCTGCCAGTGCCGAGGTGATGCCAGGCACGATTTCATAGGCAACGCCTGCCGCGCGAAGCGCCGCCATTTCCTCACCGGCACGACCGAATACAAGCGGATCGCCGGCTTTCAACCGGACGACGCGCTTGCCCTCGCGGCCAAGTTGGACAAGCAGATCGTTGATTTCGTTTTGCGACTTGGAGTGACAGCCTTTACGCTTGCCAACCGAAATTCGCTCGGCGTCACGACGGCCCATATCCACCACGGCCTGCGGAACCAAGGCATCGAACAGGATCACATCGGCTTCCATCAGGATGCGATGCGCTCTGAGCGTCAAAAGATCTTCCGCACCCGGACCCGCACCAATCAGGTAGACACGGCCTTCCGGGGCATGCGCGCGAGATTGTTTCAATAGCCGTGTCGCCAGACGACGCGCCTGACTTGTATCGCCCGCTTCAATCGCATCAGCCACATCGCCCTTGAAGAAGGAGCGCCAGAACAGACGGCGCGCGACACCGCGCGACAACAGACTGTCCACCGCCGAGCGATAGCTGCTGGCAAGAGATGCAAGCCTGCCGAGCGACTTTGGCAACATGCGGTCGACGTCGGCGCGGATCATCTGCGCCAGAACAGGCCCTGCCCCCTCCGAGCCAATGGCCACCGCAATCGGAGCGCGGTTCACGAGAGCCGGCGTGAAGAAGTCGCACCAGTCAGGCTGATCGACGGCATTGGCTGGGATTTTTTTCGCCCGCGCGGCAGTGACGATCGCACGGTCGACAGCGCCATCGCCCGTCGCAGCAAACACCAGTTTGGCATCGTCCAGCTGGGACGCGTCGAACGTCGCCACATGATGCTCAATGCCCGAGCGCTGCAGATATGAAGCATAATCCGTTTCAAACGCCTCGGCAAAAGCGATAACGCGCGCCTTGGTATTGGCAATCAGCCGCGCCTTCGCAGACGCCTCATCGCCGCCACCGCAAATGACGACCACTTCATCCGCTACACGGAAGAAGGCGGGAAAGACGCCCAATCTGTTGTCATCTGCTTGCATTGGTCGGTCCTGTTATCATTCCAGCGAATATCCCTGTTTCGGCGCGACAATTGAAGAAACAGAAATCCGGCGCCATCTCTGCGCGAACATTTCTTTGCTAGTCATCGTGCGATACGGAGTAAATATCACCGCCCGCCTGTCGGATAGGACGATCCTCGTAAATTCCATTTTACATTTACCCGATGGGTGGCGAAGGATAGGTGGACATGATCGATACGGGTAGCCTATCCCGTTCCTCTAACGCAGACGGTGTCTCGCAGCGTTGTTGCGGGAAAGCGCTTTCGGCGCGTATTCTCCCCACCTGTGGCGACGTGACCTTAAGCCGAATGGGGGAGTAGGCGCCCGTAACCATAGCTATTGTCAAAGGAACCCGCCCGTGACCAATCCTGCCCTGACCGCCCGCCTGCTCGATGTCATCGAACACGATATCCTGCCGCTCACCACAAAAGGTGTGGCGCTTGGCAACAAGGTGTTCGGCGCGGCACTGCTGAGGAAATCCGATCTCTCGCTGGTGCTCGCAGAAACCAATAACGAACTGGAAAACCCGCTCTGGCACGGCGAAGTCCACACTCTGAAACGTTTTTACGAGATGGCCGACAAGCCGGACACCAAAGACCTGATCTTTCTGTCGACGCACGAACCCTGCACCATGTGCATGTCGGCAATCACCTGGGCAGGCTTTGACAATTTCTATTATTTCTTCTCTCACGAAGACAGCCGGGATGCCTTTTCCATTCCCCATGATCTGAGGATCCTGAAAGAAGTCTTCGGCCTGGAACCCGGTGGCTATCGCCGTTCGAATGCCTTCTGGAATTCCTTCTGGACAGCAGATCTGGTGGAGACCGCGCCGGAGCCGCAACGCCAGACGATGCAGGAACAGACGGTCCGGATCAAGGGAATTTACGCGGAGCTGTCGGACAGCTATCAGTCGACGAAAAGCGACAATTCCATTCCCCTCAACTGATTGATTTCACGACACAGGAATATCTGTCATGGGCATGATCGACCATATATCGTTCGCCGTCACCGACCTCGAGCGCGCCCGGCGTTTCTATACGGCGGCTCTTGGAGCTCTTGGCGCGGTCGAGTGCAATGTGACCGAGGTGTCTGCCGGCTGGTCGGTGGATGGAGCCGATGATTTCTATGTCAACCTTGTGGACGCAGACACGCTGAGAACGCATCCCAAGACCCACTACGCGCTCTCCGCACCCAATCGCGCAGCGGTTGATGCCTTTCATGCGGCAGCTATTGCCAATGGTGGAGCGGACGATGGCGCGCCCGGTCTTCGCCCGAAATATCACCCCCATTATTATGCGGCCTTCGTCATCGACCCGGACGGATACCGCATAGAAGCGGTCTGCCACCGCGCACCGGAATAGACGAAAGAAGAGACATGCAAGCATCCAAGGACATCGGCCGCCTGATCGAGATCATGGCTGCCCTTCGCGACCCAAACACTGGCTGCCCCTGGGATATCGTCCAGACTTTCGAGACCATCGTGCCCTACACGATCGAGGAAGCCTACGAGGTGGCCGATGCCGTCGAACGCAACGATCCCGACGATCTCTGCGACGAACTTGGCGATCTTCTGCTGCAGGTGGTGTTCCATGCCCGTATGGCCGAGGAAAAGGGCCTCTTTTCCTTCGGCGACGTGGTCGAGGCGATCACCAGGAAGATGATCCGCCGCCATCCCCATGTCTTCGCCCGCTCGGACGCCGACACGCCGCAGGCGGTCAAGCTCCAATGGGATGAGATCAAGCAGCAGGAAAAGGCCGAGCGTGCCGCCCGCCGCGCTGCCCGTGCTGAGCTCACGGAAGGCGGCGAGACCGCCGCGCCCGCCGAAGACTTTAAGGCCGGTCATCTCGGCTCCGTCCAGCGCTCCTTCCCGGCCCTCACGGAAGCCCTCAAGCTTCAGCAGCGGGCCGCCAAGGTCGGCTTCGACTGGTCCGAACCCGCCCCCATTCTCGACAAGATCGAAGAAGAGATCGGCGAGTTGCGCGAGGCATTGGCAGAAGGCAGCCCCGATAAGGTCAAGGACGAACTCGGCGACCTGATCTTCGCTGTCGTCAATATCGGCCGGCATGTGGAGGTCGAACCCGAACAGGCGCTGAGAGGTACGAATACGAAATTTCGTCGGCGGTTCCGGTTTATCGAACAAGAACTCGAGGCGGCAGGCGAGACAGTGGACGAAGCGACCCTGGAGCGCATGGAGGGGCTGTGGCAGGCGGCGAAAAAAGGCCCTGCAGCTTGTTCATTGTCTAAAAACTCGAGTGCAAGTTTAGGTGCCGAATAGAGACATCTTCAGCGCACTGGCCATCAAAACAATGGCCACACCTGCAACAACACCTGCGACAATGCCCGGTGCCAGACTGCTTTTCCGCCCCACCAGCCAGGTCGCAACCGGAGGGACAGTGGCGATTGCGGAAAATTCGACAAAATCAACGGCCAGAGGCTGCGCTTTGAGCAGAAACAGGATGCCGGCTACGAGATATGTGAGCCAAAGATATAATCCTCCAGCGACAACAGCGGCGGACAGGATGGCGGGGATGAAGCCGTAGCGGCGCTGTATGCGCTTGAAGTCCCAGACAGCCGGTACCAGACAGACGAACAGGAGTATGATGGGATCAAGTGTCACGGCCTGGGCTTTCTTGCGCGAAGCAATGGTTGCAAAGCTACCGCTTTCCTCACCGCTCCCAGTCTTCCTTCTCGGGCGTCGCGCCATGGCCAAGCTTGCGGTCCAGTTCGTCGGCCTGACGCTCCGCAAGCCTGAGATCAAGCGTCACAGAGCCGTCTTCATTGTCCTGTCGACTATCGACGATGGCATTGTCATAGGCCCAAGATATCAGAGCCTGCTTGTTCGTCGGGATCACCACTGTGGTTTCCGTCAGCACGCCTGACAAGCGCGCCGATATCACATCCATCAGCGGATCAAGCCCTTCGCCGGTCACGGCGGATACCGTCATGATGTCTTCACGACCGTTGGCTCGGGTAATCAGCGCATCATGGGCCACCGGCTCGAGCCGGTCGATCTTGTTCCAGACTTCGATAATGCGCTTGGAGCGCTCATCTTCGTCAATGCCGAGATCGTCGAGGATCTGGATCACATCGGCGGACTGAGCGCCATTGTCCGGATCGGACATGTCGCGCACATGCAAGATCAGATCGGCTTCCAGCACCTCTTCCAGCGTCGCACGGAAGGCGGCAACCAGATGGGTTGGCAGATCGGAGATGAAGCCAACGGTGTCGGACAGGATCACGGTGCGTCCATGCGGCAGTTTCATGCGGCGAAGCGTCGGGTCGAGCGTGGCAAACAGCATATCTTCCGCCAGGACACCAGCCCCGGTGATGCGGTTGAACAGCGTCGACTTGCCGGCATTGGTGTAGCCGACAAGCGCCACGATCGGATGCGGCACCTTGCGGCGTTTGGCACGGTGCAGCTGGCGCGTGCGCACCACCTGTTCCAGCTCTTTCTCGAGCTTCACGATGCGGTCCTGCAGCATGCGCCGGTCGGCCTCGATCTGGGTTTCACCTGGACCGCCCATGAAGCCACCACCGCCACGCTGGCGCTCAAGGTGGGTCCAGCTTCGAACCAGTCGACCCTTCTGATAGTTGAGATGCGCAAGCTCTACCTGCAGCGTCCCTTCCTTGGTGGATGCGCGCCGGCCAAAGATCTCCAGGATCAGACCGGTGCGGTCGATCACCTTGGCATCGAGTTCTTTTTCAAGGTTGCGTTGCTGTACGGGTGTCAACGGATGATCGACGATCACCAGTCCGGCATTTTCACGATCCAGTAATTCAGCAATTTCGGCAATCTTGCCGCTTCCCATCAGGGTCGCCGGTCGCGGCTGGTTGACCGGCACGACCAGTCCTGCGGCAATCGTCAGGTCAATAGCGCGGGCAAGGCCCATTGCCTCTTCCAGTCGCCCCTCGCTTGAGCGCGAATTCAACAGATCGCCCGCGGGCTTTGCGGCCTGCTTTGGCTGTTGCTTCAATACGGGAACCAGCACAACCGCGCGCATGTCGTCGCGGTGCATTTCCTGTTCCGGAATTAGGGAATCGTTTTTCGTGTCGCGAATGGAGATGGCGGTTTTCCTGTCGATCAATGCGCAAATAAGTAAGGCGTCCGGCCCTTGGACTGCCATATAGGCTTGGGGCCGGACTTATGCAATGCGCAGCGCCACCGCCAGATGCGAAGCGCTCAGGAAGCGGCTTCTTCGGTCTCGAACATCTGCACCGGTTGCCCAGGCATAATCGTCGAGATTGCGTGCTTGTAGACAAGCTGCGAATGTCCGTCGCGCCGCAAGAGCACGCAGAAATTGTCAAACGAGGTCACAACGCCCGTCAGCTTGACACCATTGATAAGGAAGATAGTCAGGGAGATCTTTTGCTTGCGAACTGTGTTGAGAAACAGATCCTGCAAATTCTGAGAACGTTCCGCCATAGCGCCGATTCTTTCTTTTTTGCCAGCACGAGTGCCGGTGGGATAGTGCAATGATGCAGAAAGTGGACCGGGATTGCCCCCAATACCCCTTTTCGCCGCTAAGTTGGTATCAAATCATCGTCTTTTCTGCAATGTCGAAAACGCGCCCGCAAAGCTTGCAGACTCGTCCCCGTGCGTCCCTTCGGTCGAATTCACGATCCAAAGCGATTGCAGCGCCAAAACATACACTTGTGTATCCTTGTCGTCTGGCCATTTTTACAAGCGCAAGTCGAGACGAACAGCGCCACCCTCCCCATTCCTGGGGAGTATGAGGCCTGAACGCAGCAGGCTTCCAATCAGAAATACTGGATCGAAACGCGGAACATCTGCTCCACATGACGCACGGATTCCGCCGTGGCAAACAGCACGACACGGTCTCCCGTCTTGATCTTGAGATTGCCGTCCGGACGGATCACGGTACCGCCGCGATAGACCGCGCCGATCCGGATGCCGCTTGGCAGTTCCAGATCGCGAAACGGCACGCCGACCAGCGGAGAGGTTTCCAGCGCTTCCGCCTCGATGACCTCGGCCTCGCCCTTCTGGATAGCGTAGACGGAGCGAATACGGCCCTTGCGGACATGCTGAAGAACGCGCGATATCGTCACCGCCTTGGGATTGATATAGGCATCGATGCCGATGGAAGCCGTGATTTCCTGGAAGGATGAATTATTGATCAGCGCCATGGCCGACCGGCAGCCCAGGCGCTTTGCCATGGCCGCAGACAGGATGTTGGTCTGGTCGCTGTTTGTCAGCGCGACCATGAGGTCGGCATCCTGAATATCGGCCTGCTGAAGAATGTTCTGATCGAGAGCCGAACCGTTGATCACAATCGTATTGTTGAGCTGATCGGACACCATAACGGCGCGCTCGCGCTCGCTTTCAATGATCTTGATCTTTGTTTTCGGTTGCATGTCCTCAATGGTGCGGGCGACATAGTAGCCTATATTGCCACCGCCGGCGATCACCATGCGCCCGGCCTCCTGCTCCTCGTGCCCGAACAGGCCAAGAGTACGGCGGGTATGATCGCGTTGGCAGATCACATAGGCCAGATCCCCTACCAGCAACTGGTCGGTCGAATGGGCCACATAAAGCTTGCCGTTGCGATAGATACCCGTGACCGTCGCCATCAGGTCGGGAAAGAGCTGCGACAACTGGTTGAGCGGCGTGTTGAGGACCGGGCAGTCCTCCATGCATTCGATCGCCACCATGGAAATATGATCGTCGGCAAAGCGCACCACATCCGTCGCACCGGGAAAGGAGATGCGCCGCAGCACCATCTTGCCCACTTCGATTTCCGGCGAGATGATGACGTCAATCGGCAGATGATCGCGCGAAAACAGATCGGAATATTCCGGCTGCATGTAATTCTGCGACCGGATACGGGCGATCTTGGTGGGCACGTTAAACAGGGAATGGGCCACCTGACAGGCGATCATGTTGATCTCGTCATAGAGCGTCACCGCGATCAGCATGTCCGCCTGATCGGCCCCGGCCTTTTTGAGCACCTCGGGATGGGCCCCGTGGCCGACATAGCCGCGAACGTCCAGTGTCTCGGTAATGCGGCTCACAAGAGAGGCTGAGGTATCGATCACCGATACGTCATTGTCTTCCTCGGCCAGTCGCTCGGCGATGCCGTAGCCCACCTGTCCCGCACCGCAAATGATTACTTTCATAGTGTCTGTCTCGCCAGTTCGGGTTTGGACGCGGTCAGCTTAAACGCCAAGCGACTTCAACTTGCGATGAAGTGCCGAGCGTTCCATGCCGACGAACTCCGCCGTCCGCGAGATGTTTCCGCCGAATCGGTTGATCTGCGCCATCAAGTAATCGCGCTCGAACATTTCGCGAGCCTCGCGTAGTGGCAGCGTCATGATGTGTGCGTCGTCCCGCGCCGCGATCTTCGGCAGCATGTCAGACAGATCGGTTGGCAGCATGTCGGCCGAAATCGGCGTATCCGGCCCGTCACCCTGAGCCAGGATCATCAGGCGCTCGATATTATTGCGCAACTGGCGGATATTGCCCGGCCATTCATTGGCCTGCAGTACAGCCATGGCGTCGTCACCGATACGGCGCTGACGAATACCGGCCTGTTCCGACACCTGACGCATGAACATATCGACGAGGAACGGAATATCCTCGCGTCGTTCGGCAAGCGCCGGCACTCTGACCGGCACAACAGCCAATCGGTGGAACAGATCCTCGCGGAACCGCCCCTCGGCAATCAGTGCCTCGATATTATAGGCGCTCGACGAGATGATGCGCACGTCGACCTTCACCCGCTTGGTTCCGCCCACGCGCTCGAACTGCTGATCGACAAGAACACGCAGAATCTTGTTTTGTGTCTCGCGCGGCATTTCGGCGATTTCGTCGAGATAGAGAATACCGCGATGAGCCTCTTCCAGCGCACCGATCTTGCGCGCCTGACCGGGCGCACCTTCGGAACCGAACAGCGCCATTTCCATGCGGTCGGGCGTGATCGCAGCAGCATTCAGTGCAACAAAGGGTCCACCACCCCGCACCGAACGCTTGTGGATCATGCGCGCCACCAGTTCCTTGCCACTGCCGGACGGGCCGACAATCATCACACGGCTGTTGGTCGGCGCAACCTTCTCGATCGTCTGGCGAAGTTGCGAAACGGCGACCGAGGTGCCGATCAATTCCGCGCTGTCGCCAGCGCGCTTCTTCAACTCAGACACTTCACGCTTGAGCTTGGAGTTTTCCAAGGCACGCTCGGCAATCAGGATTAACCGGTCGGCCTTGAAGGGCTTTTCGATAAAATCGAAGGCCCCACGCTTGATCGCCGAAACCGCTGTTTCGACATTGCCGTGACCGGAAATCATGACAACGGGCAAATCGGGATGCCGTGCCCGGATCTCGTCAAGCAGTGCCAGACCATCCAGCCGGCTCCCCTGCATCCAGATGTCCAGGAAGACCAGTCGCGGCACCCGATCAGTGATCGCCGCAAGTGCGCTGTCAGCATCATGCGCGGTGCGCGTTTCATGCCCTTCATCGCTCAGGATACCGGAGACGATTTCGCGGATATCTTCCTCGTCATCAACGACCAGAATGTCAGACGCCATAACTTACTTCCTTGTCATTCTCGTCTGCGGCGGGTGTGACCGCCTCCAGACGTGGCAGCAATACGCGGATCATCGCGCCTCGCCGGCTGTCAAAATCGACCGGTGAATCGTGCAATTCGATCTGTCCGCCATGTTCCTCAATGATTTTCTTGACGATGGCGAGACCAAGGCCGGTGCCCTTGTCGCGCATCGTCATATAAGGTTCCAGAATGCGGTGGCGGTTCTCGGTCGGCAGACCCTTACCGTTGTCGATCACATCCACCACGAAACGGTCCTGGACCGCATCAAATTGTGCCGACACCAGCACTTTGCCCTTCTCCGGCCGTTCATCCGCCGGCACCGCCTCAATCGCCTCGACCGCGTTCTTGATCAGATTGCCAAAGGCCTGTCCCAGCATGCGGGCATCGAAGCTGCCGAGCAGCGGATCGTCGCCAAATTCGCGCAAGAAGGCGATGTCGACATCCGAGATTTCGCGCAGGAAGACAGAATCCTTCAGGATATCGCGCAGATCCGCTCTTTCCTTCGTCGGCTTGGGCATGCGTGCAAAGGCTGAGAATTCGTCCACCATCCGGCCGATATCGCCCACCTGTCGCACAATCGTGTCTGTGCACTGGTCGAAGACGGCACGATCATTTTCGTCAATCTGCTTGCCATAACGCCTCTTCAAACGCTCGGCGGAAAGCTGGATCGGCGTAAGCGGGTTCTTGATTTCATGAGCGATGCGTCGGGCAACATCCGCCCAGGCCGTCGACCGCTGGGCAATCACCAGGTCCGTGATGTCATCGAGAGTCACGACATAGGATTCAGCGCTGCCGCGATTTTCTTCACGCGTCACGCGAATATTCAGCGTGCGCTCCTTGCCGCCGCGCACCAGATTGATCTGCTTACGGAATTCACCGCGATGTCGAGCGGCGGCTTCGAGGACCACCAGATCGATTTCCGGCGCCACATCAGCAAGCTTGCGGCCAATCAGCTTGTCGGCATCCATCGACAGGAAATACTCCGACGACGGGTTGACGATGGTGATCGACCTGTCTTCCTCAACGCCGATCACGGCAGCCGTCACACCCGAAAGCACGGCCTCGATGAAGCGACGGCGGTCATCCACCTCATCCTTGGCTTCCAGAATTTCATCGTGTTGCGTGCGGATCTGCGAGATCATCTTGTTGAAGGTGCGTGACAGGCTTCCGACATCGCCGTCGGCTACGCGCACCGGAACAACCACATTCATATTGCCGGAGGCAACATTGTCGGCTGCCGTGATCAAAAGACGGATCGGCCGCACGATGCGGTCAGCCACCGCGATTGCCGTCCAGATGGCCGCCAACAGAACGATCAGTGCAAAGCCCAGGTAAAGGATCGCAAAGGCAATCTGCAGCGAGGCACGGCCCTGCTCCATCGATTTGTATTCGGCGGTATTCTCCTCCATCTGCCGCATGGCGGCCATGACCTTCGGGTCGACAGCCCGGATCGTGTAGAGGAACGCACCTGAAATCTGCTCAAGCTTGATGATGGCGCCCACCAGATTGGTGACACCTGGCGGAATAAGCGTTGGCTGTCCGGCTGAGGCACTTTTCAGCGCATCCGTCGGAATGGCCGGCAAAGGTTTTTCGGTATCGATCGTCGCCTGTGTGATGACGGAGCCATCTTGGCGCACCAGAAAGGCGCCAAGCATACCGCGACCTTTCGCCTGACGCGTCAATAGCTCCACAAAGCCATTACGATCAAGAAAGAACAACGCGCGATTTCGCTCCAGGTCATTGGCCATGGAAATGGTCTGGCCCTGCAGATAGCTGGCATTTTCCAGCATATAGGCCTGGGCGACATTCATGGAGGACGAAACGATGGACTGGGTTCGTATGGAAAACCAGCGGTCCAGTCCAACATTGAGCGTGATCGAAGCGAAGATCGCGACGAGGATAGCCGGCGTGATGGCGATAATCGAAAAAAGCGCAACGATACGGACATGGAGACGCGCAGCGGCCCGCCCCTTGGTCCGCGCACTAAAGAGACGAACGACTTCCCTGCCGATCAGATACATCAACGCCAGAACGAACATCGCATTGATGACGGCGGACGCGACCAGCACATTCGATGTGGGGGCAATGGGCGTCAGACCGAGAAGAACGGGGAGCGTCAGGATCGCGCAGAGCAGCGCACCGCCGGCAACCAGAAGGCCCGGCATGGCAAAGGAGGCACGGCGGTCATGAAGCGGTGCTCCCTCCCCATCCGACGTGCTGGCGATGACCCGCCTGACCATTATGTCCCCCACTGCTAAACGCATTTGCCGGTATGATCGGCAAAACATACCGCAACCGCCGACCTTATGATTTTCAGGACCAGCCAGGTCGGCAAATCAAAATTCACTTCGTGACCGCAAACCCGACTGACCTATCGTCCCGGACTCACTAAACACTTCCGTGGCTTTTGAGCAACGATTTGTGGCGAAATTGCAACGGCCGCCGCCGACTTGTCAAGCCGAGCGGGAACTGCGGTAGACCGACACACCCAGTTCGCGGATCTTCTTGCGCAGTGTGTTGCGGTTGAGACCAAGAAGATCTGCAGCCTTGATCTGGTTTCCGCGCGTTGCAGTAAGCGCCGCCAGGATCAGCGGATATTCCATTTCAGTAAGGACACGCTCGTAAAGCCCCGAAGGAGGCAGGCCTTCGCCGAAACTGGCGAAATAACTGCGCATGTTCTCTTCCACCGCCTGGGCGATCGTCAGTGGACCACTGGCCATGCCCGACTTGGTGATCGGGCTGTCAGTCACATCCGAACGCAGTTCAGATTCGACAATCTCGCGCGTGATCACGTCCTGCGGATAAAGCGCCATCAGCCTGCGGATCAGGTTTTCCAGCTCGCGCACATTGCCCGGCCACGGATAGGCCTTCATCACTTCCAGCGCTTCAGTTTCGAAACGCTTGGGATCGAGACCTTCCTTCTCCCCGGTCTGGACGAAGTGCCGCACCAGATCGGGAATATCCTCGGCGCGGTCGCGTAGAGGCGGCAAACGAAGGGGCACCACGTTCAACCGGTAATACAGATCCTCGCGGAACAGGCCCTGATTGATGGTTGTCTTCAGATCCTTATTTGTGGCGGCGACGATGCGCACATCGGTACGGATGGGCGTGCGTCCCCCCACTGTGGTATATTCACCCTGCTGCAGAACACGCAGCAATCTGGTCTGCGCGTCCATCGGCATGTCGCCGATTTCGTCGAGAAAGAGCGTGCCGCCTTCTGCCTGTTCGAACCGACCTGTGGAACGCGTCTGCGCGCCGGTAAACGCGCCCTTTTCATGGCCAAACAGTTCCGACTCGATCAGATCGCGCGGGATGGCGGCCATGTTGATGGCGACAAAAGGACCGTTGCGGCGCTTGCCGTAATCGTGAAGCGCGCGGGCCACCAGTTCCTTGCCGGTTCCGGATTCCCCGGTGATCATCAGCGTCAGATCTGTCTGCATCAGACGAGCCAGCACACGGTAGATTTCCTGCATCGCCGCCGAACGACCAACCAGCGGCATGCCATCCTGCATGTCGTCGTCAAGCTTTGCCGGTCGCCGTTTCGGCTCGGACAGCGCCCGCCCGATAATGGCAATCAACTCGGTCAGGTCGAAGGGCTTCGGCAGGTAATCGTAGGCGCCCTTCTCCGAGGCCTTGATGGCCGTCATGAAGGTATTCTGGGCACTCATCACCAGCACCGGCAGGTCAGGCCTTGCCTTCTTGATGCGTGGCAGAAGGTCAAAGGCGTTTTCATCCGGCATCACCACATCGGTGACGACCAGATCGCCCTCGCCGGCCGAAACCCAGCGCCAGAGTGTGGCTGCATTGGAGGTGATACGGACATCGTAACCGGCGCGACTGAGCGCCTGATTGAGAACGGTTCGGATCGCGGCGTCGTCGTCTGCGACGAGAATCGTGGCGGTCATGAAAGGCTTCCCATGGATTGCTCAGCGGTCAGGTCTTCAGGCGCAAGCGCCTTCGATACGGGCATCAAGACACGGAATGTCGTCCGGTTGGCCTGGCTGTCGCATTCGACAATGCCGCCATGCCCGCCGATGATCTTGGCAACCAGCGCCAGACCGAGACCGGATCCGTTTGTCTTGGTGGTAATGAAAGGGTCGAACAGATGCGGCACCAAATCCTCCGGCACGCCGGGTCCATTGTCATGCACACAAAATTCCAGCGGTAGCGAGATCTTCTCCCGCGATCCGGCAACCGAAAGGCGGATGCCCGGCCGGTAGGCTGTCGTCAGCTGGATTTCGCCGTCGGCACGATCCCCCACCGCTTCAGCGGCATTTTTCACCAGATTGAGAAATACCTGCACCAGCTGATCACGGTTGGCATAGACCGGCGGCAGAGACGGATCGTAGCTCTCGCTGATTTTGATATTGCGCGCAAAACCGGCCTTGGCGATCGCCTTAACATGGTCGAGCACCGAATGGATATTGATGGCGACGCGGTCGACGGGGCGCTCGTCGGAGAACACTTCCATGCGGTCGACAAGGGAAACAATCCGGTCGGTTTCATCGCAGATCAAACGTGTCAGCGCCCGGTCTTCGTCTTCGACGGAGCTTTCCAGAAGCTGGGCCGCACCGCGAATGCCGGATAGAGGATTCTTGATCTCATGTGCCAGCATCGAGGCAAGACCGGTCACCGAACGGGCGGCCGCACGATGGGTCAGCTGCCGGTCGATCTTGTCGGCCATGGAGCGTTCCTGAAAGACAACGACCACGGAACCCGGTTCGCTGACCACCGGTGCGACGTAAAGATCGACCAGCTTGTCCTGCCCAAGTCGCGGCGAGGAAAGATCGACCCGGTATTCGTTGACCGGCCCGCGACGCTCGCGCACCTGATCGATCAGCTCCAGCAGCGGGCTACCGAAGGGTATGAATGTGGAAATGCGATAACGCGCCAAGTGGCTGGCACTGGCACCGAAAAAGGCTTCCGCCTCCCAATTGGCAAAAGAGATGAGACCGGCAGCATCCACAAGAATGACCGGGTTTTGCACGGCATTCAGCACAGCCATGGCCAGTGAATTTTGGGCAGAGGTCGGGTCTGCAGATGTCATGCGGCCTCCTGGCGTCGTGCCCCGACCTGGGCACTGTCTGTCAATATGCGGCGCAAGGCTTCCTTGACGAATTTGACATCCTTGGACGTCATCACCGCCGCTTTCTCTTGGCTGGCAATGTCCGGCACCAGCCGCTCCATGTACCAGCCGAGATGTTTACGGGCATGGCGAACGCCGACGTTCTCGCCGTAGTGTTCCAACATCATCTCGTAGTGTTCGAGTATGACATCTGAGAGATTGTCAGGCGCAGTAGCGCCGGCCAGCACACCGGCATGCCATGGACGCCCCTGGCAGGACCGACCGACCATCACGGCATCTGCACCAGAGCGCCGCAGGATCTCGTCAGCATCCTCGACCGTGTCGACATCGCCATTGGCAATCAGCGGCACCGAGATCACGTCGCGCACCGCCGCAATCGCATCCCAATCGGCGCGCCCCTCGTAAAACTGCATGCGCGTCCGCCCATGTACGGTAATCAGCTGCACACCGGCCTCTTCAGCCCGACGGGCGATCTCGGGCGCATTGATGGAGTTTTCATCCCAGCCGAGGCGCATTTTCAAGGTCACCGGCACCTTTACCGCTTTCACGGTTGCCTCGATCAAAGACAGCGCGTGATCAGGGTCGCGCATCAAGGCAGAGCCCGCATAGCCGCCGATCACCTTCTTGGCCGGGCAGCCCATATTGATATCGATGATATCGGCACCCTCGGCTTCGCACATCCGGGCGGCCTCTGCCAGCCATTGGGCCTCGCGTCCGGCGAGTTGAACCATATGCGGTTTGAAGCCTGCACTCTTCAGGCGCGACCAGGACTCAGCGGTGTTGTGCACAAGCTCGCGGCTAGCGACCATCTCGGTCACGACAAGTCCAGCGCCAAAACGCAGTGCGAGTTTGCGGAACGGAAGGTCGGTCACTCCCGACATGGGAGCCAGTACGATACGGTTGCGAATTGCGATGGGCCCGATATCGAATGGAGTATGAAGCGCTTTGGAAGACAAGTGATTATCTTTCGGGCACGCGGAAAATATGCACTATTTTTAGCCACCCTTTTCGCGCTTGCCAAGGGGTTTCGTCAATCTATGCATAAAATTTACAGCGACTGCTGGAAAAGCCCAACGCCCGGGGATAGAGCAGGGCCATGAAACGCCGATACTTGTCCGGGATTTTTTGTGCAGATGCAACACATGAAGGCAAACACCACGGGGATAGTTGTTGTCGCTGCCGGACGTGGCGAGCGTGCGGGCGCCTCCATTGAGGGCCCAAAACAATATCGCCGGATCGGCGGACGTCCGGTCATCGTGCATACGCTGGAGAGATTTCTCGCCTGGAAGGATGCGGGGCCAATCATCGTAGTCATTCACGGCGATGATCGCGCCCTTTTCGAAGAAGCGCGCTCAACTCTGACAGCCGATGCGAATATCACAACCGTTATCGGCGGCGCCACCCGGCAGCAAAGTGTGCGAGCCGGCCTTCAAGCGATGAAGGACAAGAATGTCCAGCACGTGATGATCCACGACGCTGTACGCCCCTTCATCGATCATGTGACTCTCGACCGCATCGCGACGATGCTGGCCGACGGCGCACCCGCCGTTCTGCCCGCAGCCCCGGTCACAGATACGTTGAAGCGCGGCAACCTGGATGGCACGGTCGCTGAAACGGTCTCACGCGAACGCCTCTACGGTGCCCAGACCCCGCAGAGCTTCGACTTCCAGACAATCCTGGACGCCCATGAAAGGGCAGCAGCCGAAAACCGCGATGATTTCACAGACGACGCAGCCATTGCAGAATGGGCAGGCGTGCCGGTTCGCATTGCCGAAAGCTCTTCCGAAAACGTCAAACTGACCACCAGACAGGATATCAACATGGCCGACCAGACATTAACCGGACAGCACCGTATGGATGGCGCCCTGCCCGACGTGCGTACCGGAAACGGCTATGATGTCCATCGATTGGAGCCCGGTGATGGTGTCTGGCTTTGCGGCATATTCATCCCGCACCACCTCAAACTGAATGGCCATTCTGACGCAGATGTCGCGCTTCATGCGCTGACCGACGCACTCCTGGCGACCTGCGGTGCCGGCGATATCGGCGACCACTTTCCGCCATCCGATCCACAATGGAAGGGCGCAGCCTCACATATCTTTCTGAAACACGCCGCCGAGATCGTTCGCAAAAACGGTGGCACGATCATGAATGCCGATGTCTCGCTGATCGCCGAGGCTCCAAAGATCGGACCGCATAGACAGGCCATGCGGAAGAAACTGGCAGAAATTCTCTCCATCTCGCTCGAGCGCTGCTCGGTCAAGGCCACCACCAATGAGCAGATCGGCTTCGTCGGTCGCAATGAAGGCATCGCGGCGATTGCCACAGCGACCGTGATTTATCGAAACGACACGCCATGAGCCTGTTCCCCGCCGACATCGAACAACTGGCCACCCGCATCGTGACCGAATTCACGCAGCGTAATCTGACTGTGGCCACTGCCGAATCCTGCACGGGCGGACTGATTGCCGGCGCGCTAACCGAGGTCGCCGGCTCGTCTGCCGTCGTCGACCGCGGTTATATCACCTATTCCAACACCGCAAAAAACGAGATGATTGGCGTCTCGAATGCGGTCCTTATGGAATATGGCGCGGTTTCCCGCCAGACAGCACTGCAGATGGTTGATGGAGCATTGAAGCGATCGGGTGCATCTCTGGCCGTCGCTGTCACAGGCATTGCCGGTCCTGGCGGTGGTTCGGCCGACAAGCCGGTCGGTCTTGTCCATCTGGCCGCCAAATCGCGTACGGGTACCCTGCTCCACCGCGACATGCGCTATGGCGATCTCGGCCGTGACGGCGTGCGATTGGCGACCGTGAAAACAGCGCTGGAAATGCTGGTGAAAGTCGCTCAGGACACTGCGTAGATCTTGTCTGCGCGGGTCTCGAAAGCCTCGGCAAACATGCGGAATGCGCGATCGAACATCGAGCCCATGAGAGCCCCTAGAATGCGATTCTTGAATTCATAGTCGATGTAGAAATGAACATCGCACTCTCCCTCGCCCGCGGCCAGAAAACGCCAGCGGTTGTCGAGATAGCGGAACGGCCCATCGATATATTTGACGTCGATAGTGTGCTCGGCCTCGTTCAGAAGAACCTGGGTCGTAAAGGTTTCGCGGATTGCCTTGTAGCCAACGGTCATATCGGCCACCAGCAGGATCTTGCCGTCACGTTCCTTGCGCGAGCGCACCGAAAGCGAATCGCAAAGCGGCAAAAATTCCGGATAGCGCTCCACGTCAGCCACAAGATCGAACATGCGATCGGGCGAGTGGCGGACATGACGAGTGGTTTCAAATTGAGGCATAAATGCCACTTAGGCGGCAATACGTTGCAGATCAAGGCACAGCGCCGGTTCTGGTCTGTATTTCAACGGTAAATGTCCACAACCACAGCAGCTATTTGCATTTCGCAAGGACAGCATAGCCGCAACAGCCGATCACCCCTTCCCGTTCGCGACAGGCTCACCCGGCTTTGGTCTGCCAACGGAAAACCACTTCTGTTTGCCCAGCCCCAACTTCACGGCGAGATCTTCAAACACCCATGGAATGACCTGCTTGCGGCCTTTCACGAGAGGAAGTGCCGCCGTGTCCAGGCCGACGACCGGCAGGAACGGGTTGGGTCGCTGCGATGCATATATCTCCACGCGCACAGATGCCCGGCTTGAAGCGCCGCGCGCATGAAAGCCGAATGTATCGCCAACCACCAGTGTATTGGCCGGCACAGCAAAGGCGGTCGGTTCAGGCAAATGCAGATATTTGAGTTCGCCTGGAGAAATGCGAAAGGCTCCACCGGCATGATTCTGTGCCGAAAGCACGCTCTTGCGCTTCTGCCAGGCGAGACGCCGCTTTGTTAATTTGTGCGAGCCCCGAACATAGGTGAACGGTCCTTCGTCCATCGGTACATCATAGAGAAAAAACCAGGCCTTAACGGTCGAATGAAAGGTATCCATATGCAGGTTGGTCTGCGGATCCTTGCCTTTGCCCTTGGGTGTCGCCTCGGCGAAGATCGTCTGCACACTGATCACAGGCTCCACATCGAAGCCGCCGATATAACGAATCAGACCGGTCCACTCCTTGCTCTCCAAGAAAGCCTTGATAGCCGGATTGTCCTTGACCACGTCCGGCGTCAGCGGCGTGCGACGGGTCACTGCATTGCCTTCATACATTTCCCGCGCAGGCACCCGCAGATTTTCAATTTCCGTGACAAGAGCTGCAAACAGGTCCGGCGGCAAGAGGTTGCGCTTTTCGATGTAACCGTTCGCGTCATAGGCGTTACGGTCTTCGTCTGAGATCATATATTCGAGATACTGACGCCGCCAGGCGACGATCCTCGCTGCCAGCTTGACGCGCCAGACATGGAGACCGCGTCTGTTAAGCCGGACGGAGCCGAGAATGGGATTGCGGCGAAACGACTTCTCTCCCGTGAAGATGGAAATTGCATACCATGGTAAGAGCACTGCAGTCTTAATCTGCTGGAGCATGTAGCGACATACCTCCGAAAATATAGTCCCCCGCCCAAAGTCTAGCGCCTTCATCCGCCCATGTCGACAGAACTGACGTCCAGCGCTGCACGCGATCTCCTGTCGCCTGAGCCCTTGGGCAGCCCACCTTCAGACGCTGCGTCGGCCAGCCAGCCGAGACCATGCTGAATTTGGCAGTACGATGGCCAGACACCGTAACACGAAAGCCCGAAGCGCCACCGCTCCGGGCTTTCAAACGCTGGAATCAAAAACGCTTACTCAGCAGCAATCGCCGCCGCCAGCTTCTTTTCGCGGTTCTCGCGTAATCTGGCAAAGTCGTCGCCGGCATGGTGCGAAGAGCGCGTCAGCGGGCTGGACGACACCATCAGGAAGCCCTTGGCATAGGCGACAGTCTCATAAGACTTGAACTCGTCGGGCGTGACGAATTCTTCGACCTTGTGATGTTTTCGGGTCGGCTGCAGATACTGACCAATGGTGAGGAAATCGACATCCGCAGTGCGCAGGTCATCCATGAGCTGCAGCACTTCGTTACGCTCTTCTCCAAGTCCCACCATGATACCGGATTTGGTGAACATGGTTGGATCCAGTTCCTTGACCCGCTGCAACAGACGAATCGAGTGGAAATAGCGTGCGCCGGGCCGAACCGTCAGATAATTGCCCGGCACGGTTTCCATATTGTGGTTGAAGACGTCCGGCTTGGCAGCGACAACGCGTTCAAGAGCACCCGGCTTCTTCAGGAAGTCCGGCGTCAGGATCTCGATCGTCGTCCCAGGCGATGCTGCACGAATGGCGAAGATTACCTTTTCGAAATGCTCGGCACCGCCATCATCCAGATCGTCGCGATCGACGGAAGTGATGACCACATGGTTGAGGCCCATCTGCTTGACGGCCTTGGCAACATTTTCAGGTTCCGCCATATCCAGCGCATTCGGCCGGCCGGTGGTCACGTTGCAAAACGCGCAGGCTCGGGTACAGATCTCGCCCATGATCATGAAGGTGGCGTGTTTCTTGTCCCAGCACTCGCCGATATTCGGGCAGCCCGCTTCCTCGCAAACCGTCACCAGATTATGGCTGCGCACCAGATCGCGTGTCTCCTTGTAACCCTTGGAGGTCGGCGCGCGAACGCGGATCCATTCCGGCTTGCGCATCACTTCGGTGTCGGGCTTGTGTGCTTTTTCCGGATGGCGTGCCCGCTCTTTGGGCGCTGTGATATTGTCGAGAATGGTAACCATCAAATATCCTGTAGACTGCTCGCGTCCGCGAACTTCTTTCAATCAATATAGACGGTCAGACGCAAAAAGTCAGGCCGTCTCACGCAAGACGGCCTAACGCTTTTTGCATAAGTGGAGGTTGAACGCTAACGGCGAACCATTCGCGCAATCGCGATCAACAGGCAGGCCCCGATGAAACCGACGATCAGATATACGAGCAAACCAGTGCCGGTATAAATGCCCGCCAGTTTCAGCACGAAGTTGAGTGCCGCTGCTCCCACGATCCCAAGGATGATATTCATGAGCAGCCCCATATTGCTGCGCATGAAGCGTTCCGCCAGCCATCCGGCAAGTCCGCCGATGACGATTGCGCCTAGTAGTCCTACGCCGTTCAGATCCATGTGTGCCCCCTTGATGATTGAATAAATTCATAACGCAAACACCGTTGACGACAAATGGTTCCAGACGCAAATGCATTAAGCGTTCAGCACACGTCCATAGGCATCCAGCACGCTTTCCTTCATCGTCTCCGAAATCGTCGGATGCGGGAAGATCGTGTGCATCAGCTCTTCCTCGGTCGTCTCGAGATTCATGGCAACGACAAAGCCCTGGATCAGTTCGGTCACTTCAGCGCCGACCATATGCGCACCGAGCAATTCGCCGGTCTTCTTGTCGAAGATGGTCTTGACCATGCCCTGGTCTTCGCCCAGCGCCACGGCCTTGCCGTTGGCGGCAAAGGAGAACCGCCCCACACGGATATCGCGACCGGCTTCCTTGGCCTTGGCTTCCGTCATGCCAACGGAGGCGACCTGCGGATTGCAATAGGTGCAGCCTGGAACCTTGGACTTGTCGGTGGCATGAACATTTGGAAGTCCGGCGATCTTTTCAACGCACACGACACCCTCATGCTCGGCCTTGTGGGCCAGCATCGGCGGACCGGCGACATCCCCGATGGCATAGATGCCCGGCACATTTGTCTTGCCGTAACCATCGATGACAATGAATCCGCGATCAGTCTTCACGCCAACGGCCTCAAGTCCGATATTTTCGATATTGGCCTGAACGCCCACGGCGGAAATCATACGGTCAGCGGTAATCTGCTGGGTCTTGCCGTCTTTGGTCTCAATCGTTGCCGTGATGGAATTGGACCCCTTTTCGACCTTGGCAACCTTGGCTTCCAGCAGGATCTTCATGCCCTGTTTATCCAGCTGCTTCTTGGCAAAGGCCGAGATCTCCGCATCTTCGACAGGCATGACCTGTTTCATGATTTCGACCACGGTCACGTCAACGCCCATGGTGCGGTAGAAGGAGGCAAATTCGATGCCGATCGCGCCCGATCCCATGACCAGCAGAGACTTCGGCATTTCTTCCGGTTTCATCGCCTCGAAATACGTCCAGATCAGCTTGCCATCGGGCTCGATCCCCGGAAGTGCACGAGGACGCGCACCGGTGGCAATGATGATGTGTTTGGCGGTATAGGTGCCCTCACCCAGCGTGTTCTTCGGCACAGGGCCCATGGGCAGAACGGGCTCTTTGGTCGTCTTGCCGACCACGATCTCGCCGGGTTTGGTGATCTTGGCCTCACCCCAGATGATGTCGACCTTGTTCTTCTTGAACAGAAAGCCGACGCCATTGTTCATGCGATGCGCGATACCGCGCGAACGGTCAACAATTGCCTTCACATCCGGCTTGATGGAACCCTCGAGAGAAAGTCCGTAATCCTTGGCATGCGTTGCCGTGTGCATCACGTCGGCCGTGCGCAGCAGCGCCTTGGTCGGTATGCAGCCCCAGTTGGAGCAGATGCCGGCCAGATGCTCGCGCTCGACAACGGCAACCTTCATGCCAAGCTGCGCTGCACGGATTGCCGCCACATAGCCGCCGGGACCGGAGCCGATAATGATGATGTCATAAGCATTGGCCATGGGTGCTTCCACTCCTTCGTTGCATATGGGCCAAGCGATTGACCGCTCGTCCCTTTTGGGGATTGGAAGCACCCGTGCCAGCGTTATTTCACATCCGGCATTTCGGCTTCCGGTTCATGACGAACCAGCATCCCGTAGATTTCATCCTTGAGCTGCATCCGTTCTTTCCGCATGACTTCCATGTGGGCGTCGTCTGTCGGCTCAATATTCGTTTCGGCGCGATGGATCTCGCTGTTCACCGTCTGGTAGTTCTCAAACAATCTTGCAAAATGACCATCTGTCTCCTTCAGATGATGCATCAGTGCCGTGAACTGCGGAAACTCATCCGCCAGTTTGTGGGGTGTGTTCGACATGGTGATCTCTCCCGTATTGGAAATTCATGTCACCAGTCTAGACTTCCCCTCGTCTCTCTCCTTGATCCCGATCAAATGCCCAGCATCATGCGCACAACGGGCTCAAGACCGCGACCGACTGCGCGCGTATTCTCGGCATCCAGATGAATACCATCCAGCGGTGTTGTCTCGGCCACCGAACCTGCGTCGTAAAATCCGCAATTCAATTCATCCGCCATGTCGCGATAAAGACTTGCCAACATCGCGCTTTCGTCCAGCGCATCATTGAACATGGCCGCAAAAAACGCATTGGCCGTTTCGCGGATAACAGGCGGAGCGACGATCAGAACATCGGGTCCCTCGAAATTGAAGCCCCAGTCATGGTTGCGCACCAGGCTGACCAGGCGCTTGATACCGCTCGCAGCCCCGATGGCCGTGCCCTCGATCCCGCGCTTCATGTCATTGGTGCCAAGCAAGATAATGACGAGATCGACTGGCTTGTGCGTTTCCAGAACGGTCGGCAAAAGCTTCACGCCATTGCGCTCGCAATCGGCGAGATGATCGTCATAAGCTGTGGTGCGCCCGTTCAATCCTTCGGCAAGAACACGAACGCCGTGCCCAAGCCCCTTTTGCAGAACACTTGTCCAGCGGTCCTCATAGGCATGCCGTCCCATATTGACCGGGTCATAGCCCCAGGTCAGGGAATCACCAAAGCACAGAACGGATTTCATGTTGCTCACGCCATTTCCAACCAAAAGATGAAGACCAAACAGTCCGGCTCAGAGACCCTGACACACCCCGAGAACGGGGTGCGTCAGAAAAATCACACCAGCATGCCCATCGGGTTCTGGATGTGCTTTTGGAAGGCCGCTGCCAGTTCCGCGCCCAGCGCCCCGTCGATCACGCGATGATCGAAGGCGAAGGTTGCTGTCATGACATTGGCAATCTTGATCTCACCGTTCTTCACCACCGGCTTCTCGACGCCTGCACCGATCGACACGATCGAGGCATGCGGCGGGTTGATGATCGAGGTGAAGTTGGAGACACCGAACATACCCAGGTTCGACACGGCAGTCGTGCCGCCCTGATATTCGTCCGGCTTCAGCTTCTTGTCACGCGCGCGACGGGCCAGGTCCTTCATCTCGTTGGAAATCGTCGACAGGGTCTTCGTCTCCGCCTTTTTGATGATCGGCGTGATCAGACCGTCCGGAATGGCAACGGCAACGCCGACATCCGAGTGCTTGTGCTTGACGCGAGCTGTCGAGGTCCAGGAGGCGTTTGCCAATGGAACGTCACGCAGCGCAAGCGCCATGGCCTTGATGATGAAGTCGTTGACGGAGAGCTTGTAGGCCGGAACCTCGCCCTTCTCGGTCTTATTCATCGGCGCCGACTTGTTGATCTCGGCACGCAGTTTCATCAGCGCATCCAGCTCGCAATCCATCGACACGAAATAGGATGGCACAGTCTGGTGCGATTCTGTCAGACGTGCAGCGATGGTCTTGCGCATGCCGTCATGGGGAAGAAGCTCGTAGGAGCCTTCCTCGAACAGCTTGAGAACGGCCTCGTCGGACTGACCCTTAGGCGCCTGCGGTGCTGCTGCACCCGTCTGCGGAGCCGAAGCGGGAGCCTTCGCGCCACCGGAGGACTTGGCCTTTTCGATGTCGCTCTTGACGATACGGCCATGAGGTCCGGTGCCCGAGACGGCGGTGAGATCGAGACCCGCTTCCTTGGCCAGACGGCGTGCCAATGGCGACGCAATAACCCGGTCGCCGGATTTCGTCACCGGAGCAGGTGTAGACGGTGCCGGTGCCTGATCCGTGACAGGTGCAGCCGCTGGCGCGGCTTCCTGCTTGGCCGGCGCGGCATCGGCTTTCGGGGCTGCTGAACCACCACCGGAGGCGGCTGCTTCCTTCACGTCTTCGCCTTCTTCGGCAAGGATCGCGATCAGGGCATTGACCTTCACGCCCTCGGTACCCGCTTCAACAACGAGCTTGGCGATCGTGCCTTCATCAACAGCTTCCACTTCCATGGTCGCCTTGTCGGTCTCGATCTCGGCGATGACATCGCCGGGACCGATCTTGTCGCCTTCCTTCACCAGCCACTTGGAGAGATTGCCCTCTTCCATGGTCGGGGAAAGCGCCGGCATCGTGATATTGATCGGCATGGTGTAGGCCTCCCCTTATTTGTAGCAGACGGTTTTAACGGCCTGTACGACCTCACCGACATTCGGCAGCGCCAGCTTTTCGAGGTTTGCCGCATATGGCATCGGCACGTCCTTGCCAGCAATCGTCAGGATCGGCGCATCGAGATAATCGAAGGCCTGCTGCATCACGCGCGTGGCAATTTCAGTGCCGACGGACGACTGCGGATAACCTTCTTCGACAGTCACCAGACGACCGGTCTTCTTCACCGACTCAATCACGGTCGGAATATCCATCGGACGAATGGTGCGAAGATCGATCAGTTCGACGTCGATGCCGTCCTTCTCCAGTTCCTCGATGGCCTTCAGCGCATAGGTCATGCCAATACCGAAGGAGACGATGGTGGCATCGCTACCCTTCTTGTGGATGCGCGCCTTGCCGATTGGCAGAACGAAATCATCCATCTTCGGCACTTCGAAGGACTGACCGTAGAGGATTTCGTTCTCAAGGAAGACAACCGGGTTCGGATCGCGGATCGCAGCCTTGAGCAGGCCCTTGGCGTCCGCAGCCGTATACGGCATGACGACCTTGAGACCGGGGATCTGGCTATACCATGCCGCGTAATCCTGGCTGTGCTGTGCACCAACGCGGGCAGCAGCACCATTGGGGCCACGGAACACCATCGGCGCACCCATCTGACCGCCCGACATGTAAAGCGTCTTGGCAGCCGAGTTGATGATCTGGTCAATCGCCTGCATGGCAAAGTTGAAGGTCATGAACTCGACGATCGGCTTCAGACCGGCCATCGCCGCACCGACGCCGACACCGGCAAAGCCGTGTTCGGTGATAGGCGTGTCGACGACGCGCTTGGCGCCAAATTCCTGCAGCAAGCCTTGCGTAATCTTATAGGCGCCCTGGTACTCAGCCACTTCCTCGCCCATGACGAAGACGTCTTCGTCGCGGCGCATTTCTTCGGCCATCGCATCGCGAAGTGCTTCGCGAACGGTCGTCATCACCATTTCGGTACCGGCCGGAATGTCCGGATCGGAGGCAACATCGACCTTCGGCGCAGCCGGTGCCTTTTCAGACGGAGCCTCGTCCTTGGCTTCGCGAGCCTTGCCGCCGGACGCATCGGAAGCGGCAGGCGCTTCTTCGGCCTTGGATGCGGAACCGCCAGCCTTGATGTCATCGGCGCTTTCGCCATCTTCAAGAAGAACAGCAATCGGCGTGTTCACCTTGACGTTTTCGGTGCCGGCTTCGATCAGCAGCTTGCCGATCGTGCCTTCATCCACGGCTTCCACTTCCATGGTCGCCTTGTCAGTTTCGATTTCCGCAATGACGTCGCCGGACGTGACCTTGTCACCTTCCTTTTTCAGCCATTTCGACAAGGTGCCCTCTTCCATTGTCGGAGACAGGGCAGGCATGAGAATTTCTACGGTCATAAACTAGGCCTCCCCGCTCAAAGCAAAATATCGGTGTAAAGCTCGGATACATCCGGCTCTGGATCCGACTGTGCGAAATCGGCGCTGTCGGCAACGATGTCGCGCACTTCCTTGTCGAGAGCCTTAAGCTCGTCTTCGCTCGCCCAGCCCTTGTCCATAAGACGGGCTTTCACCTGCTCGATCGGATCGTGCTCGGAACGCATCTTCTGCACTTCATCCTTGGAACGGTATTTCGCAGGGTCGGACATAGAGTGGCCGCGATAACGATAGGTCATCATTTCCAGAATGACGGGACCCTTGCCGCTGCGTGCATGTTCGAGAGCCTGTTCGGCTGCAGCCATCACGGCCCGAACGTCCATGCCATCGACCTGCATGCCGGGAATGCCGAACGATGCGCCGCGCTTGGAGTAATCGGTCTGCGCAGTCGAACGTGCGTTCGACGTACCCATGGCGTAACGGTTGTTCTCGATCACATAGACCACCGGAAGCTTCCACAGCTGTGCCATGTTGAAGCTCTCGTAGACCTGGCCCTGGTTGGCCGCGCCATCGCCGAAATACGCAATCGAGACCGACTTGTTGTCGCGGTAGCGGTTGGCAAAGGCCAGACCGGTTCCGAGCGACACCTGCGCGCCAACGATGCCGTGGCCGCCATAGAAGGCCTTTTCCTTGGAGAACATGTGCATGGAGCCACCCTTCCCCTTGGAATAGCCGCCCCGGCGTCCCGTCAGTTCCGCCATCACGCCGCGCGCTTCCATGCCGGTTGCCAGCATGTGACCGTGGTCGCGATAACCGGTGATGACCTGGTCACCATCCTTCTGCGCCATCTGCATGCCAACAACGACAGCTTCCTGACCTATATAGAGGTGACAGAAACCACCGATGAAGCCCATGCCATAAAGTTGGCCGGCTTTTTCTTCAAAACGGCGAATCAAAAGCATCTGCCGATAGGCGGAAAGCTCCTGATCTTTCTTGAACTCGGCGACTGCGCCGTGCTCAAAATCCGTCTTGGTTGTTTTGGAAGCAGGTTTGCGTCCTGCGGTAGACGCGGGTTTTCGCGGCGCCATTCATCCCTCCCTGGGTTTTATGGGCGATATGTTTGTTGTCGCGTACAATAAGCAAGAAACGGCAGCCCGGCAATGCCATAAATGCATGCCTAGCATTCCGAATAAGTCTATGTTTTTTAACGGAAATTGAATATTAACCGAATTCAGGTTAATTCTTGAAATAGCTATTGAAGATCACAATTTCATCGGGACGCGACATATTCAATTGATATCGCGCCTTCTCATCGATCATGTCTTTCTCAAGCGACCCATCGCTCATCAGCGCCACCTGATTCTCCAGCGTCTTCCGCTGATCCACAAGCGCTGCAAGCTCTCGCTCACGCACGACCCTACGCTTCTCGAAATGCTCTGCGGCAATCAGACCGTAGTCGCCATGAATGCAATGATAGCCGAAATAGCCCAGAAAGGCGATGGTCACCGCTGGAAGAACCAGGCGACCGATTTTACGTTTTTTATGATGGCGGGTCCACATGCGGGGGTATGGCCTTGATACGCGGTACTCAACTAAGCGTTCAAATTAGCTCTGATTGTTTAACCGATCGTTGACCCTGTCAGAAACCGGTAGAATTTGTCTGTCGCACGCCGCACTGTCACGACAAAAAGCCCGCCCCGATTTCCCGGCGCGGGCTTTTCAATTCAACGATCGAGGACCGATCAGCCCTTGAGGATCGACGTACCGGCGTAGAACGCCTGCGGACCGAGACCCTCTTCGATACGGATCAGCTGATTGTACTTTGCCAGACGATCCGAACGCGACAGCGAGCCGGTCTTGATCTGTCCGCAATTGGTCGCAACAGCGAGATCGGCAATCGTCGAGTCTTCCGTTTCGCCCGAGCGATGCGACATGACGGCTGTGTAAGCGGCCTTATGCGCGGTCTCCACGGCATCCAGCGTTTCCGTCAGTGTGCCGATCTGGTTGACCTTGATCAGGATGGAGTTGGCAACGCCCATCTTGATGCCGTCACGCAGACGCGCCGAATTGGTCACGAACAGATCGTCACCCACCAGCTGGCACTTGTCGCCGATCATGTCGGTCAGGGTCTTCCAACCATCCCAGTCGTCTTCGGCCATACCGTCTTCGATGGAGATGATGGGATATTTGGCAACCAGTTCGGCATAATAACCGGCCATTTCGGCGCTATCGAGCACACGGCCCTCGCCCTGCAGATCGTATTTGCCGTCCTTGAAGAATTCGGTCGACGCCGGATCGAGAGCGAGACTGATGTCTTCGCCAGGCTTGTAGCCAGCCTTTTCGATCGCCTTCATGATAATGTCGAGCGCTTCAGGCGCGCTCTTCAGGTCTGGCGCAAAACCGCCTTCATCGCCGACATTGGTGTTGAGGCCCTTGGCGCTCAATTCCTTCTTCAGCACATGAAACACTTCCGAGCCCATGCGAACGGCGTCGCGCAGGGTGTCCGCGCCGACGGGCATGATCATGAATTCCTGGAAGTCGATCGGGTTGTCGGCATGCGCGCCGCCATTGATGATGTTCATCATCGGAACTGGCAGCGTGCGGGCGTTCGGGCCGCCAACATAACGATAAAGCGGCAGACCGGAGGCTTCGGCAGCAGCCTTGGCAACGGCCAGAGACACACCGAGAACAGCATTTGCCCCGAGGCGCGCTTTGTTTGGCGTGCCGTCCAGCTCGATCATGATGTTGTCGATCTGGATCTGGTTTTCCGCATCCAGGCCGCCAATGGCATCGAAGATCTCGGTGTTGACGGCTTCGACGGCCTTTTCAACGCCCTTGCCAAGATAGCGCTTGCCACCATCGCGAAGCTCGACGGCTTCGTGCGCACCGGTCGAGGCACCCGACGGAACGGCTGCGCGACCCATGCTGCCGTCTTCAAGAAAGACATCGACCTCTACAGTCGGATTGCCGCGGCTATCGAGAATTTCGCGGCCGATGATGTCGGTGATTGCAGTCATGGGGACCTCCCGGTTTCTGGGTGGGATTGAGGATGGGCCTGTATTAATCGAAGAAGAGAAAAATACAATGGCAAGAGTATGAAAGCTTGGTGTCGCCTGAAGCGAGACAAGCCGATGCCATCGACAGTGCCTTCGCCTCAGTGTCGAAACTTCGCAGCCTCACCCCTTGGTGATTGCGTCAAACGCCAGAAGGGTTTCCAGAAGCCGCGGCATGTCTTTCAGATGAACCATGTTCGGGCCGTCAGAAGGTGAGTTATCCGGATCCTGATGGGTTTCGATGAACAGCCCGCCAACGCCAACGGCAACGGCGGCACGCGCAAGCGTTTCAACGAATTCGCGCTGTCCACCGGTCGATCCACCCTGCCCGCCCGGTTGCTGCACGGAATGGGTCGCGTCAAACACCACAGGTGCCCCCATGGCCGCCATGATCGGCAAGGCGCGGAAATCAGACACCAGTGTATTGTATCCGAAGGATGCACCGCGCTCGCACAAGAGCACGTTCGGATTGCCGCTTTCGACGATCTTGGCGAGCACGTTCTTCATGTCCCAGGGCGCGAGGAACTGGCCTTTCTTGACGTTGATCGCACGACCAGTCTTGGCAGCAGCGACCAGCAGGTCTGTCTGGCGACTGAGGAAGGCCGGGATTTGCAACACGTCGACCACCGGCGCGACGATGGCACACTGTTCCTCGGTGTGAATGTCGGTCAGCACAGGAAAGCCGAATTCCTTTTTAAGGTCTGCAAACACCTCAAGTGCCTGCTCCAGCCCGATACCGCGCTTCCCAGACAGAGATGTCCGGTTGGCCTTGTCAAAAGAGGACTTGTAGACGAGGCCGATGCCGAGCGTGTCGCAGATTTCCTTGATCTCGCCAGCCATCATAAAGGCGTGGTCGCGGCTCTCCATCTGGCAAGGGCCGGCGATCAACGAAAAGCGTGCGCTATTGGAAAAGGTGACCTTGCTTGCGCCATCGCCAACGACCACGCTTGAATTTGGTGAAATGCTCATGCCTTGTCCTCGAATATGAATGTTACGCCCTGACCCGCCGATGGTGGAACCACAAGGCGACCCTCCCGGGCTTCGTAAGAAATGCCATTAGCGGCAAGAAGCGCACCTGTCACGCCAAGATCGCCCACGGCAACGACTAATCCCGCGCCCTCAAGACCGGCGGTCCTGCTCATTACAGATAGACCATAGCTGCGGGTAAATCCGTCCGGCGTCATCACTTCTATCTGAGTGCCGCCGGCAGCGAATTCCAGTCTGCCGCCTCGGGTTGCTGAAGCATGCGCCTGAAACACAGCATCGATATAACCCTCAAATATTGAGGGGTCTTCCGCCGTCAAGATCACGCCACTCACACGCATTGCGCTATTGTCGTGTTGCGCCAGCGCCTCCTTGTCGATCGCCAGCGGCAACAGTCGCTCACAGGCAAACAGCAGCAGGTCAGGCGCTTGTTCATCCTTGGCGAAAGCCAGCTTGAAACCGGCTTTCGCCTCGCTTCCATCGGCCGCTTGAACAGGTCGCTCGAAAGACAGCATCTTGCCGGCAGACCGTCCCTCTGCCTCGAACCTTGCGTGATCCGCATCCGCGTCGCGGCTCTCGGCAATAATGGCCGACAGCCCCTCGCCACGATCTGCCCGAAACGCTTCATGGCGCGCCACAAACACATTGCCCTGCCGTATCGCGTCGTGGCATTTCTCAGGATCGGCAACACCCAGAGGCTCCAGATATCCGCCTTCGGAAAAATAAACACAGGCATTTTCGGTGCCGAATGGATGGAGCGCATCGGCTGCCACCGTGAAACCGAGCGCCGTCAACCGGTTGCGTGCGACCCCAAGCGCTCCGACAGGCAGGACAATATGATCGAGCGCGCGGGCCGGCGAGGCAGACGATGAATCCATGAACGGTTCCTCAGCATCAAAACGCGTCGGTTGTGCGCCATCGCAGGCTCAAACACAAGACATCGCACTTTATCGAACACTTTAGTTCTGATGTGCGCGCCGACCCATCAATTCCATTGTTGCCAGCCTCACAAAAATTTAGTCACTTGCAGAACACAACTGGAACAGATAGTGTATGTTCTGGATTTGTTTCATCAAAGGGAATCGCAATGCTGACCCGCAAACAACAGGAATTGTTGCTCTTCATTCACGAAAGAATGAAGGAGTCCGGCGTGCCGCCATCCTTTGATGAAATGAAAGATGCACTGGATCTGGCCTCCAAATCCGGCATCCATCGTCTGATCACAGCGCTGGAGGAGCGCGGTTTCATTCGCCGGCTACCCAACAGGGCAAGAGCACTGGAAGTGATCAAGCTTCCCGAAGCCTATTCACCCAGCATGCAGCCACGTCGCGGCGGTTTCTCGCCCAGCGTCATCGAGGGCAGCCGCGGCAAGACGCCACCGCCGATGCTGCGCCAGCCGAGCGAAGACAACAACAATACGGTTTCCGTTCCGGTGATGGGTCGCATTGCCGCCGGTGTGCCAATCTCTGCCATTCAGAACAACACTCATGAAATCAGCATTCCCGCCGAAATGGTCAGCAGCGGCGAGCATTATGCGCTTGAGGTCAAGGGTGACTCGATGATCGAGGCCGGCATCCTTGACGGCGACACCGTGATCATCCGCAATGGCTCGACCGCCAGTCCGGGCGATATCATCGTGGCGCTGGTCGATGACGAGGAAGCAACCCTGAAGCGCTTCCGTCGCAAGGGTGCGTCGATTGCTCTTGAAGCGGCCAATCCGGCTTACGAAACACGGATCTTTGGGCCTGACAGGGTCAAGGTTCAGGGTAAGCTGGTCGGCCTGATCCGCCGCTATCACTGAGGTCGGTGAGCACGGTCTCCACTGGTTTCATATCATAGCGGCCGCTGCGCCAATCATATCTACGATGCAGGCTCCAGGGCCTTGCACGGCCGGAGAAAGCAGAGCGCAAAGCGATTGCCCCGTTGCTGTGCGGGCCTAGCCATATTTCCAAAGAGCCCGTTTTGCGAAGTGTATCGGGCGTGATCAATCTCGCGCCCGAGCGACAATGGTCATAGCCAAGCCGTCGCGCAGAAATAACAATATCACCGAGATCGCAGGCCAGGCCTGAAAGCCGTGGCTCCTCAAGTGTCACCACCCGCCAGCCCCCGCTGATACGGGCAACGCACCAGACCTTGTTCAGGCAACTGAACTGGCCGTCGACCGACATGTCCAACATATGTGCGAGTTTCGTGCTGGCGTAGCGTATCGCATTTTCCGAAAGCACGGGAAAGCGGCGACCACCATCAGGGGTCGCGATGTCCCGCGGCGCAATCGCCTTGGCAAGCAAGGCATCCTCTTCGACAGCAGGTTTTTGATGGCTGTGGCGCTGCAAACCGTTCTGCCATTGGGTAAATATGAAGCCCGGCGGTCGGGCGCTCGTAGTGGCGATCACGTCCGCATTGTTGGCACCATTGCCGATCAACCCAACCAGACGACCGTCCTCATAGATCAGCAGATCGGCAGTCCTGTCTTTAGGAAGCGCCAATCCGGTGATCAGACCAACTGCGAGGATGGCGGTGCCAATATGCCTGATGCGACTTCGAAGCAGTGCCAGTATCAGCATGCCCGTAACCGCTAACGGCAAAACCCAACGGCCAGCCGCGCGCTACCGACATCGCCACCCCATTCGGCGACAGTATGGGCAATTGCGATGACGAGACCGAGTCCATGCCCCATGACGTCAAGCGGAAGTGTGTCGAGACCGATGGGCATCAGCAACATCGACACCAGGCCGGCCGGCATCACCACAAATGTGATGATCGGCATCGCCAACAGATTGGCCGGTAAACTATAGCCGGCGAGGCGGTGGAAATGCTCCAGCGAAAAGATCGCGGTCGACAAACCACCAATCACGGAAGTGAGGATCAGCCCGCCAACCACGCGGATGATCGCACCGGCAATGGGCATATCAGGCAAAAAGTCGAAATAGCCCTCGCGGGATCTGCGGAAACGCCACGCGGAATATCCAGCCACCAGCGCCACGGTCGCTGCAAATGACATCTGAAAGCTTGGCCCCATCACTTCGGAGGGCGAGATTGCCAGTATGATCGTGGCCGCCAGTGCCACATTGCGCATGCTGATCGCTGGCCTGTCCAATAGCACAGCCATGAGCATGATTGCCATCATCACGAAAGCGCGCTGCGCCGACACCTGGGCACCGGAAATCATCAGATAGAAGAATGCTGCGACAAGCGCGCCAGCGGCTGCATACTTCTTGATCGGTCTGGATTGTGCAAAGCCTGTGAACTGGCTCAACACCACCCGTAGACCGACAAAGAACAATCCAGCCGCCAGCGCCATATGCAGGCCGGAAATCGCAATCACATGGGCAAGGCCCGAGCGCCGCAGGTCGTCCAGGACGGGCTCTGAAAGCGCCCGCCGCTCACCTGTCACGATCGCCGCAGCAAAAGCACCTTCGTCTCCGCCGATTGCCGTTCGTATCCGCTCGCCGATAGCGCCACGCACCGACAGTAGATTGGATGCCAATGCCCGTTTCGCAGAGGTCAAAAAATCCGTTTGCGGTTGGTCGGATTGGGTCGATTCGCCGACATCAGGCGCGCCGAGGAAAAAGCCGATCGCGCCAATGCCGTCAAAATAGGCAGAAAAGGCAAAGTCATTCAGTCCGGGTAGCGCAGGCCCCGAGGGAGGAGATAATCTGGCCCTCCCCTCAATCGCGGCACCGATCATAAATGGTCTATGATCCGCGCGCGCCACCAGCGAAACTCTCGAAGGCGGGCGCCGTAACTGTGGTTCTCGGGTCTGTGCAATACGGACGATATAGCGCCATTCGCCGCTCGCCCCCTCCTCTCGCTGCTCGATAATGCCTGTGATATGAGTCGTGACCGGGCTGTCCAGCATGACCGTATCCAGACGCGCCGTTTCCCAAACAGCAAACAAAGACCCGGCGGTCATGAGCATCGAGGCCAGCAAGACGTAGTGCCAACACGGATTGCGATAGCGGCTGACAACTCCGAGACAAGCCAGACCGCAAAAGAGCAAAATCAACACGAAAAGCTTGGGCGGATCATCAGCCGCAAACCATAAAATAGCGCCAGTACCCATGAAAACCGGCAGGAACAGGAAAACATGGCCGTGATCACGCTCGTCTTCCAGGCATGCCGCGCTTCTGCTCGCAAGGCGTGAAAAAAACGCGCTGAACTCGGGGACAGACCGCGGCCGCGTCATTCCTTCGCGCGTATGGCGCAGACGTGAAGACACAGGCGCGACAGCGCGCGGCCTGCCAACAGATCGGATCGTATCCAGGTGCTTTTCCAACGCTTCATGCATGGTACGGCCCCCACGAAGTGTCCGGCTCACTGCAACAACCAAGCCGACACCAAGTCACGGAGGACAGCTTATTCGCGAAGCGGTTGATTGTTAAGCAGAACATGCTCGCGGTATACGCGCGTTCATCAGGCCAGATAGTGCAGCGCATGCAGTGCAGTGCACAATTTGGCGGGTCGATAGCTTGGCATTAACCTTCGGATCATATAGCTAATGCCTGACGCTTAACCTGTGGTGCCCAATTTGAGGGCATCTCCCGCCCATTCGGAGGATTAGCATGACGGACAAAAGCGCTGAAATAAATCTCGGTGGCAAAACTGTCGACCTGACTGTCAAAACTGGCACCCTTGGTCCAGACGTTGTCGACATTGGCGCACTCTACAAAAACACTGGCGCCTTCACCTACGACCCGGGCTTTACGTCCACCGCATCCTGCGAATCCAAGATCACCTTTATCGATGGTGACGAAGGCATTCTGCTGCACCGCGGTTACCCCATCGAACAGTTGGCCGAACAGGGCGATTTCCTCGAGACCTGCTATCTGCTGCTTTATGGCGAACTGCCAACAGCTGTTCAGAAGAAGGATTTCGATCATCGCGTCACGCATCACACCATGGTGCACGAACAGATGAGCCGCTTCTTCACCGGCTTCCGCCGCGACGCCCATCCGATGGCTGTCATGGTTGGTACCGTCGGCGCTCTGTCGGCCTTCTACCACGACTCGACCGATATCACCGATCCGCATCAGCGCATGGTTGCCTCGCTGCGCATGATCGCAAAGATGCCGACAATTGCCGCCATGGCCTACAAGTACCATATCGGCCAGCCCTTCGTTTATCCGAAAAACGACCTGGATTATGCGGCAAACTTCCTGCGCATGTGCTTTGCCGTTCCCTGCGAGGAATATCAGGTGAACCCGGTTCTGGCCCGTGCCATGGACCGTATCTTCATCCTGCATGCCGATCACGAGCAGAACGCCTCCACATCCACGGTTCGTCTCGCTGGTTCTTCCGGTGCCAACCCGTTCGCCTGTATTGCAGCCGGCATTGCCTGCCTCTGGGGCCCTGCTCACGGTGGCGCCAACGAAGCCGCGCTCAACATGCTCATGGAAATCGGCTCGGTTGAACGCATCCCTGAATACATCGCCAAGGCCAAGGACAAGAACGATCCGTTCCGTCTGATGGGCTTTGGTCACCGCGTCTACAAGAACTACGATCCACGCGCCAAGATCATGCAGAAGACGATGTATGAGGTACTTGAAGCAACCGGTCGTGGCGACGATCCATTGATGCAGGTGGCGCTGGAGCTCGAAAAATACGCGCTCAACGACGACTACTTCAAGGAAAAGAAGCTCTATCCGAACGTCGACTTCTATTCGGGTATCACGCTTCGCGCACTCGGCTTCCCCACGACCATGTTCACCGTTCTGTTCGCCCTTGCCCGAACAGTCGGCTGGATCGCCCAGTGGAACGAGATGATCGAAGATCCGCAGCAGCGCATCGGTCGTCCTCGCCAGCTCTATACCGGCGCACCGACTCGCGATTACACACCGATCTCCAAGCGTTAAGCCAAGAGATCAGGCACCTGATGAAGGCCCGGTATTTGCCGGGCCTTTTTCTTTGCGCAATAGCCGCAGCCTTTTCCCCTGCTATCCCTTCATTTCCTTGAAACTTTGCTTTAAGGAACGTCAACCGCTTCGCGCGCAGGCAATAAAAAGACACGAGGTTCGCGTCCCGATGTTAAACATGTTGAGAAAAGCTGCCAAAACCTGGGTAGCCAAGATCCTTCTCCTGCTGCTGGTCGCATCCTTCGGCATCTGGGGCGTCTCGCGCTCGCTGGTCAGCGACACCTCCGACACCGTCATGTCGGTCGGCGACCAGAAGATATCCTCGAGCGAGTTTCGCTTGGCCTATCAGCGCACGCTCTCGGATATGAGCCGCCGCTTTGGCACGCAGCTCACATCGGAACAGGCTCGCGCCCTGGGCGTCGAGAGCCAGGTCTACTCGCAGCTCGCCGCCGGTGCCGCCCTCGATCAGCTCTCGAAAAACATGAATATCGGGCTCTCCGAAGATCGTCTCGCAAGCCTCATTGCCGATGATCCTGCATTCAAGGACGCCAGTGGCAAATTCAGTCGCCAGCTTTTCTCGACACGGCTGAGCAATTCCGGCCTGAACGAGAATGACTACATCAAGGAGCGCTCCAAGGTCGCTGTGCGCACCCAGATTGTCGAGGCAACGGCCGATGGCTTTACAGCACCGGCCGTCCTCATCGATGCTCTGAAGAAATACCGCACGGAAAGCCGCGGGATCAACTACCTGCTGCTCACCAACGCCAATATCGATCCCGTCGCGGCTCCTTCGGAAGACACGCTGAAGACCTGGTTCGAGACCGTCAAGAGCCGTTATCGCGCGCCTGAATATCGCGGCTTGGAATATGTAAAGCTTGAGCCTTCGGATATTGCTGCGCCGGCCTCCATCACGGAAGACGCCGTTCGCGCGGATTACGACCGTCGCAAGGCGACCTACGAAATCCCCGGCACCCGTACAATCGAACAGCTCCCGTTTGAAAACCGCAAGGTCGCTGATGCAGCAGCCGAGGAACTGGCGTCGGGAACCACTTTCGATCAACTGGTCTCCGATCAGGGCAAGACAGCGACCGACGTTCTCCTTGGCGATTTCACCAAGGCACAACTGCCGGATCCGGCAATCGCCGATGCTGCCTTTGCAGTCGAGACGGAAGGAACGATAACGCCCGTGATCGACGGCGCCTTTGGCCCCGTTATCCTGCGGATCACCAATATCAAGAATGGCCGCACGCGCAGCTTCGACGAGGTCAAGGACGAGATCCGCAAGGAGCTTGCCGATGCTGCAGCTGTCGAAGATATTCTCGATGTGCACGACCGTTTCGAGGACCTGCGCGCCTCCGGCTCATCGCTGGATGATGTTGCCAAGGAACTCAATCTGAAGGTTGTGAAGGTGGCCAATGTCGACGCCCAGGGACTTGATCCCGATGGTAAGGATGTTGACCTGACAGCCGGTGCAAAGCTCTTGAGCGAGGCGTTCCAGACCGAAGTCGGTGTAGAGCCACTGCCGATCAATTTCGGCAAGGATGGATATATCTGGTTTGAAGTTACCGGCATCGAGCCAGCGCGCGACCGCACCCTTGAAGAAGTCCACGACAAGGCCGTGGCCGACTGGACTGCGGAACAGCAAAAGACTGCGCTCGGCGCCAAGGCCGAAAACATCAAGACCCGTATCCAGAACGGTGAAACCATGGACGCCGTTGCTGCCGAACTTGCAATCGCTGTAGAGAGCAAAAGCGGCATCCAGCGCGGCACGGATGATCCGGTCCTTGGCAGCGCGGCAGTATCGGCAGCGTTTAGCGGTCCGGTAGGTACCGTCGCCTCTGCGCCCGGCAATGATCCAACGACACAGATTGTGTTGAAGGTGACCGAAGTGAATGACCAGCCGACGACCTCAGTATTGAACAGCGACGACCAGCAGTCCACGACGCTTGCCAACGCTGCCGGCGATGACATTCTCGATCAGATGGTCTCCGGCTTGCAGACGAAATACGGCGTCTCGGTCAACCAGAACCTGGCCCAGCAAGCCATTGTCCGCTAGGTGAAACGGCAAGGAAAGTTGAGGATATGAGCGGTCTCAAGCCCTTTATCGCCAAGCTCGCCGGCGGCGAAGCATTGACCCGCAGCGAGGCAAGCGACGCCTTTGAACTGATCATGTCTGGCGACGCCACCCCGGCCCAGATCGGCGGCATCCTGATGGCCATGCGCGTGCGCGGCGAAACCGTCAACGAGATTGCCGGTGCGGTATCGGTGATGCGCGCAAAGATGCTCCCGGTCAAAGCGCCTGAAGGCGCCATTGATATCGTTGGAACCGGCGGCGATGGAACCGGGACCTACAATATCTCGACACTGGCCTCGCTGATTGTCGCAGGTGCGGGTGTGCCTGTCGCCAAACACGGAAACCGCGCCCTGTCGTCCAAATCAGGTGCCTCCGACAGCCTGTCGGCACTTGGGGTCAAACTTGACCTCGATCCCGCCGGAATTTCCCGATGCGTCGCAGAGGCCGGCATCGGCTTCATGTTCGCGCCCCAGCATCACCCTGCAATGCGCTATGTCGGTCCGGCCCGGGTCGAGCTTGGAACGCGCACGATTTTCAACGTGCTTGGCCCGCTCACCAATCCGGCGAGCGTCAAGCACCAGCTTCTCGGCGTCTTTTCTCCCGACCTCGTGAGGCCTCTTGCCGAAGCACTTCTGGACCTCGGCCTGACTGCCGCATGGGTCGTCCATGGAAGCGGGCTGGATGAAATCACCACCACTGGCACGACGCAGGTTGCAGCCCTCCAGGATGGTCAGATACGCGAGTTCGAGCTGACGCCTGCTGATTTTGGTGTGCCGCAAGTCACGCTCGATCAATTGAAGGGTGGCGATGGCGTTGCCAATGCAGCCGCGCTGAAAGACGTATTGGGCGGAGCGAAAAACGCATACCGCGATATTTCCCTTTGCAATGCAGCGGCAGCCCTTGTCATAGCCGGCAAGGCGTCTTCCGTGACCGAAGGCATGGACATCGCCTCCAGGTCGCTTGACGAAGGCAAGGCGACGCAGGCGCTCGAGCGTCTGATTGCCGTTTCCAACCAGAGCAATTGAGTTTAGGCTGGCACCATGACCGACATCTTGAAGCGTATCGAGGCTTACAAGCGCGAGGAAATCGCAGCGGCGAAAACCGCCGTTCCAGCCGCCGAACTGAAGGCGCGTATTGCCGACCAAGACCCGGTTCGTGGCTTTTATAGCGCGTTGAAGACGAAAGCGGATACCGGCACATTTGGACTGATCGCTGAAATCAAGAAGGCCAGCCCCTCCAAGGGTCTCATTCGCCCGGATTTCGATCCACCTGAACTGGCAAAGGCCTATGAGGCTGGCGGCGCGACATGTCTGTCCATCCTGACAGACGGGCCGAGTTTTCAAGGTGCGCCCGAATACCTGACGCAATCCCGTGCCGCCTGCACGCTCCCTGCCCTGCGCAAGGATTTCATGTTCGACGCCTACCAGATGCTGGAAGCGCGCGCCTGGGGTGCTGACTGTATTCTGCTGATCATGGCGTCGTTGTCTGACGCAGAAGCGACAGACCTTGAAGGCGCTGCCTTCGATCTGGGCATGGATGTTCTGGTGGAAGTCCACGACGAAGACGAAATGGAGCGGGCGCTCAAGCTCACCTCTCCGATGATCGGCGTCAACAATCGCAATCTGCGCACCTTCGAGGTCGATCTTGCCGTGAGTGAGAGACTTGCTGCCATGGTGCCGCCAGGTCGTCTGCTGGTGGGCGAAAGCGGCGTCTTCACCCATGCGGATTGCCAGCGCCTTAAAAATTGCGGCATTTCCACATTCCTGGTGGGAGAAAGCCTTATGCGCAAGGCTGATGTTGCAGCGGCCACGCGCATGCTCCTCACGGGCGTAGAGGGCGCCATGGCTGCCGAATGACAGCGCCCGGCGAGCTCACGCATATCGGCGCTTCCGGCGAAGCCAATATGGTCGATGTTGGCGACAAGGCCGAAACGGTTCGCATCGCCGTCGCTGAAGGTCGGGTAAAAATGGCTGAGGCCACGCTGGCCCTTATCCGCCAGGGAAATGCCAAAAAGGGTGACGTCATCGCAACTGCCCGCATTGCCGGCATTATGGCCGCCAAGCAGACATCGTCGCTCATCCCGTTGTGCCATCCGCTGATGCTGACCAAAGTGTCGGTCGACATTGTCGAGGATATCGCCCTGCCGGGCCTGAAAGTGACGGCTACGGCCAAACTGACCGGTCAGACGGGTGTCGAGATGGAAGCCTTGACGGCCGTGTCAGTCGCCTGCCTCACCATTTATGACATGGCCAAGGCCGCAGACAAGGCGATGGAAATCGGCGGCATTCGGCTGCTGCAGAAATCTGGCGGAAAGTCAGGCGATTTCCGCCATCCGGAGGCGGACTGATCATGTCCCTCCTCTCTGTTGGCGATGCACAAAAGCGCGTCCTGGACCGCGGCAATGCGATCACTGCGACGGAAAGCGTACACCTGGATCGGGCACAAGGCCGGATCCTGGCGCAAGACATTGTCTCCAGGCTGACCCAACCACCCTTCGATGCGTCCGCCATGGATGGCTATGCGCTGCGCGCTGATGATGCAGTCGACATTGGATCGGAACTGACGGTCATTGGCGCGGCAGCTGCCGGCCATGCATTCGACGGCAAGGTGGGACAGGGCGAAACCGTTCGGATCTTCACCGGCGCACCGGTGCCCGAGGGCGCCGATACCATCCTGATCCAGGAGGACGCCGAGAAGCTCGACGGCAACCGGATAAGAACGACATTCGCGGTCACCAGAGGTCGCCATATCCGGCCCCGAGGACAGGACTTCGCCGAAGGTGAAACTGTGCTGAAATCCGGAATTTTTATGGATTACACGCATGTGACGCTGGCTGCGGCAACCAATCACGACGTCATAGATGTCTACAAGAAGCCGCTTGTGGCAATCCTTGCGACCGGTGATGAACTTGTTGCTCCCGGAGGGACACCCGGCCCGTCGCAGATCGTTGCCTCGAATACCCATGGCATCGCAGCCCTTGCCCGTGAATGTGGGGCCGATATTCTGGATCTGGGCATTGCCCGCGATAATCGTGTGGCGATCGCCACCTGCATAGACCGCGCGCGAAAGGCTGGTGCCGATATTCTGGTGACCGTCGGTGGCGCCTCGGTCGGCGATCACGACCTGGTGCAATCTGCGCTGCTGGGAAGCGGCATGACGCTTGATTTCTGGCGCATCGCCATGCGGCCTGGCAAGCCGCTGATGGTCGGCAGTCTCGGAGACATTCAGGTGCTTGGCCTGCCGGGCAATCCGGTCTCCAGCATGGTGTGTGCATTGCTCTTTCTGGAACCGCTGATTCTCAAGATGGCCCGAAAGGCTGAAAAAAGAAGAGAAGCAGTCGCCGTGACGACGAGTGACATCGCTTCGAACGACAAGCGCCAGGATTATATGCGCGCGAGCCTGAAGCGTACGGAGGATGGAAAGCTTTATGCAACCGCCTTCGACAAACAGGATTCATCCATGATGAAGATCTTTGCCCGTTCGGATTGCCTTATCATTCGCGCACCTCACGCTCCTGCGCTTTCGGCAGGTGAAGAGACAGCCATATTGCTGCTGAGACCCTTTGCCGGGGCGTAGGTGGAAACGCTTACAGAATTGCCGCCCTAGTCGTCATTCTCGATTTCATCGCCCAGTTCTTGAGAGAGAAATCGGCTCATATGGGAAAGAACCCTCCTGGCCGTTTCCATGTCATGCTGGTCAATACCGCTGGAAGCCTCGCTCGCCAGAAGAAACGCAATATCGGTTACCTTTGTAACCACCACGAGACCTTCCTCCGTCAAGACCACCTCTTTTGACCGCCGATCTCCCGGATTACCCACCCGTGAGACCAGACCCGCTTTTTCGAGATTGTCGACCACCCGAACGACGGACGAACCATCCAGCATCAATTTATTGGCCAAGTCCTTTTGCCGCATGGCATTCTGGGACGAAAAAATATGCAACAGCGGCAACCAGGTAGCCTCGGTGAGACCGTAGGGTTGAAGTCGACGATTCGCCGCACGCCGCCACAACCGGGCAGTGTTCGCAATCAGTCGTGTGATGCGGGCGGGCGGCAGATCTAACAATTCACTCATGAAATTATCTTTAAGCGCATAATGTCTCTAATGAAATAAAGGAGTTATGTCCTGCAGTGCAAATTATTGTCCAATGTACGAGGCACGGCGACACCACTCTCCTGAAACGCGTATGCCCGACGCGGAGGTCGGGCATACGATGGTTCGTCGGCGAGTACTAAGCCTTGCTTGGGATCAAGGTCGTCCAGCGAGTACGATCCCGCATTTGCGGTCGCACCCAACTGAAATTTCTTTTCTTAGCTCTGCGGCGTCAAGGTCACAGACGTGCCTGTTGCAGCAAGGTTCAGACCAAGCTGACCCGTTACGCTGACAGGCTGCAACTGGATAGAGCCGGCCGTGCCGCCAACCAGAACGTTTGCGCCAATACCGGCACCCACGGTCGCCTCGACTGTGGCACCCTGATAAAGACCGCCCAGCGAGCCCTGGTGATAGCCGGCTGTGGGAGCGAATACGGCCCAGACAAGCTTGCCCTTGGTCGTGAAGCCTAAGTCAACGCCGACCTTGCGAATAGTCGCGCCGTAGGTATCGACAGGCTCGCTGCCAACAGTGGACGAAAACGAGCATTCGGCCGCCTTCGCGGAACCAACCACATAACCAACGCCACCATCGACGTCGCAGGTCAGGTAGCCAATTTTAACGCCACCGTACTTGTCGGCCTCATGATACGCAGGTGCAGGTGCGGCAACGAGTGCATCGGCGGCCATAGCAGCGCCAGCGCTGGCGACGAGCGGCAGAGCGGCGAGCATAGTGACAATCTTCTTATTCATCCCTGTATTCCTTTCGGAAGCATGTGAGTTCGTTCATTTTCCGGTTTTGATCCGGATACGGTTGAGAAACGCATGTGCCGCCATATTGATCCGAAAAAACTTGGGCACGAAATGTCACACCCGGAAACATTCAGTTCAACGCTTCGACGATTGCGCAGCAGAGCCCCTATTGTCATTTGACATAGTGAGGTGCTGACAATCGCTATGGTCGCAGAAAGTGACTTAAGTGCGGAGCGGATATGGCCGAACAGTGGACGCAGAAAGGCACCCAAAGGATCCTGATTGGCGCCAGTGACAACAAAAAACCCGGCCTGAAAGCCGGGTTTCGAAATTGCTGACGAAGGTCACCTGCTGTCAGACAAGCCGGCTCTGCTCGACAGCAGCCTCAATGAAGCTTGCAAAGAGTGGATGCGGATCAAGCGGGCGTGACTTCAGTTCCGGGTGATACTGCACCCCGATGAACCACGGATGATCGGCGTATTCGACCGTCTCAGGCAATACGCCATCCGGTGACATACCGGAGAAGATCAGGCCGCAGGATTCCAGACGATCCTTGTAATCGACATTCACCTCGTAACGGTGACGATGACGTTCGGCAATATCGGTCGATCCGTAGATCTCGGCGATCCTGGTGCCTTTCTTCAGAGCGGCGTTGTAAGCCCCAAGACGCATGGTACCGCCGAGATCGCCGGAGGCCGCACGCTTTTCGAGCTGGTTGCCCTTGATCCATTCGGTCATAAGACCAACCACCGGTTCCTCCGCCTTGCCGAATTCCGTGGAGGAGGCATTTTCGATACCCGCCAGATGACGGGCAGCTTCCACCACAGCCATCTGCATGCCAAAGCAGATGCCAAAATAAGGCACCTTGCGTTCGCGCGCGAAGCGGGCTGCATTAATCTTGCCTTCCGAGCCGCGCTCGCCAAAGCCGCCCGGCACCAGAATGCCATGCACCTTCTCAAGCCAGGGAGCCGGATCTTCCTTTTCGAAGACCTCAGACTCGATCCATTCAAGGTTGACCTTGACGCGGTTGGCAATGCCGCCGTGATAGAGCGCCTCGATCAGCGACTTATAGGCATCCTTGAGACCGGTATATTTGCCGACGATGGCAATGGTAACCTCGCCTTCGGGCGTGCGGATACGGTCGCTGACCTCTTCCCAGGCACCCAGACGTGGCTTGGGCGCCGGCTCGATGCCGAAAGCGGCCAGAACCTCGTTGTCCAGGCCTTCCTTGTGATAGGCCATGGGCACGTCATAGATGTTTGCCACATCCAGCGCCTGAATGACGGCCGTCTCGCGCACGTTGCAAAACAGCGACAACTTGCGGCGTTCGGGCTCAGGGATCTCGCGATCCGCGCGCACCAGAAGGATATCGGGGTGAATGCCGAGTGCCTGCAGTTCCTTGACGGAATGTTGGGTCGGCTTGGTCTTCAATTCACCGGCTGCCGGAATATAGGGCATCAGGGTCAGATGCACATAGACCGCAGTGCCACGCGGCAGATCGTTGCCGAGCTGGCGGATCGCCTCCATGAACGGCATCGCTTCAATGTCACCCACCGTGCCACCGATCTCGCAGATGACGAAGTCGTAATCGTCATTGCCCTCGATCACGAAATCCTTGATCTCGTTGGTGACATGCGGGATCACCTGAACGGTGGCGCCGAGATAATCGCCGCGCCGTTCCTTGTCGATGATGTTCTTGTAGATACGACCCGTGGTGATGTTGTCGGTTTTGGTTGCCGAGCGCCCGGTAAAGCGTTCGTAATGACCAAGATCGAGATCGGTCTCCGCGCCGTCGTCAGTGACGAACACCTCGCCATGCTGGGTCGGGCTCATGGTACCGGGATCGACGTTGAGATAGGGGTCCAGTTTGCGCAGGCGCACACGGTATCCCCGCGCCTGCAACAATGCTCCGAGTGCCGCGGCTGCGATGCCCTTACCAAGTGAGGAGACCACGCCGCCAGTGATGAATACATATCGCGCCATGGGATTCACCGGTTACCTTGTAGAAACTGATTCCGCCAGCCCTAAAAAAGTTGTCCCAACTTTTTTCAAGCGATCCGGAATATGGACAAAAGAAAACCGGCGGACTTTTGAGGTCCGCCGGAGCGTTTATTTTAAAGACCGATCAGTTGCCGGTTGGAACAGCGTTCGGATCGGCTGCAGGAGCTTCTGCGGGCGGCGTGGCTGCGTCACCCGTCGAAGGCGCGGCTGTACCGTCTGTTGATGGCGCGCCGCCAAGCTGGTCCAGAACGCTCGAGCCGGACTGGCTGGCTGGAATGCGGTCGAGAATATCGGTTGGCTTCGATTCGTAGCGTGCGAGAATACCAAGCCCCATCGAGGTGATGAAGAACAAGGTCGCCAGAATGGCCGTGGTACGCGTCAGCGCATTGGCGGCGCCGCGTGCCGACATGAAGCCGGAGCCACCGCCAATACCAAGGCCACCGCCCTCGGAGCGCTGTACAAGTACGACGCCGACAAGCGCCAGCACGATCATGAGATGAATGACGATCAATACGGTCTGCATGGATTATTCCTGCCTGCCCCGATGGGCAAAGTCTTCATGCCCCGAGGGACAAGGTCTAAATCTGTTGGCGGCTCTTTACATGAGGCTTGACGGCTTTGAAAGCCCCTTTCGCCTGAATTTGGGCGTTCAAATCAGTCAAGCAGCGTCTTGTAAGCGCCGAATATGGAGAGGAAGTCCTCAGCCTTCAAGCTTGCACCACCGATCAACGCACCATCAACATTGGTAATCGCCATCAGTTCTGCCGCATTGGAAGGCTTGACCGAACCGCCATAGAGAAGTCGCATTGCGTGACAGGCAGGCCCGAAGCGCTTGGTGATGTCGTCACGCATGAAGGCATGGGCTTCGGCAATATCGGCGACCGTTGGCGTCAGCCCCGTGCCGATCGCCCAGACCGGCTCATAGGCAATGACGGTATTCTGGGAATTTGCACTGTCGGGCACGGAGCCGGCAATCTGCCGCTTGAGGATATCAAGCGTCTGGCCACCCTTGCGCTCGTCAGCGGTCTCGCCAATGCAGATGATCGCGGTCAGACCCGCTTCATAGGCAGCCTCGGCCTTCGCGCGAACCAGATGGTCGGTCTCGGCATTGTCCGTGCGACGCTCCGAATGACCAACAATCACATAGGTACCGAAGCAATCGGCAATCATGTCGGCCGAAATCTCGCCGGTATGCGCGCCAGACTGTGCCTGATGGCAATCTTGCGCACCGATCGCGAGCGGACTGTCATCGCACAGTGCCGTTGCCACATAGAGCAGCGTGGCGGGTGGGCAAATCAGGGTTTCAACCTTTTCCGACAGGTCAGTCTTTACGCCCTCTGCCATCGCCTTGATCTGGTCGAGCGAAGCGCGGGTGCCGTTCATCTTCCAATTTCCCGCAACAAGCGGGCGAATATCCGGCGTCATATAAAATCCATCCCTAAAATCCTCGAGGTGTTGGACTAGCAAAACCCGAGCATAAAGTGAAGCTTACCACCCCGGTCCCTGCCCCATTTCGCCACATATTATGAAGAAGCGGTTCAAATCGAGCTATTCAACCTATGGTCAATAACCAATTGAGCACCTTGCGCCAGTCAGTCATCCGGACCGGCGTCCCGTGGCTTCCGGTGCTAAACAAGGTGAAACGCGTGGGATAGCCGGACTTATGAAGTTGGCTGTAAAGTGCAATCTGGTCGGTGGCGGCATAAACGCTGTCATTGGACCCTTGGGTAAACCAGATCGGCAATTTGGCGGCATAGGCAGCGCTTTTGCTGAACGCCGGATCAGTCGCTCCACCGAGGATCGCCATCCCCGACAGCTGCGAAACAGCTGCGACATCGCGGGTAATTCCCCAACACAGGAAACTGCCCATCGAGGCACAGGACAGAATGATCGGTTTGCCGGGAGAACGAGAAGCGGCATAGCCAATCAGACCGGCAACCGCATCGACACCCGCCTGATCGAATGACGGCACCGACGGTGCATAATAGGTCCCACCGTTTTCGACGGCGAGATTTTTCAGGCGGTTAAAATTGCCGCCGAAGGAATAATCGTTCATGCCAAGCCGGCGATCCCCGCCCCGCCCGTGTATGAAGATCACCGTAAACGCCTGCCCGCCGTCAGCGCCCACGCGAGCAATGGGAAGCGGTCCCGATGGAAGGTCAAGCATCTCGTTTTGCTGCTGTCGACGCACACCAAGCGAAACATAGGCGCGTTTCACCCGACGTTCCGGGATCTGATCGCGACCGTTGATATCCCGCGATTCCTGATAGTCGATGATTTGGAAGTCGCCACCGTCTCGGCTTTCCAGTTGTGTCTGATCGGAAAACAGATTGTCCTTGAACGGTTTTAACGGTTCACCGGCCATGGCTGGCGCGATCACAGCGGCGAAAATAGCTGCAGCGAGCATGGTCCCTCGGTAAAAGGCACCGTTGGGCCATTGTTTTGTGGACATCTGCATGCGTTTTTCAACTCCGGCACTCAAGGGGTCTTGCACTTCTTGTGCCAGATGCGCAAAGCTCGCCCGGAACATTTCATGGACGAAGCGGACCCGGTGCGGCGGCCCGAGGTCGCACATCTGCAGCCTTTCTGGCAATATCGAACCGATTCGCAAAGTCCCGTGACAGAAATGCGGCGACGCCCTTGTGTGCCGGCCCTCCCTTTTGGCCGGGAACAACGTCGCCCAGGAACCAATGACGCCTATGGACGATAGTAACGATCTCTTCTCAGATGCCCCGCTGACGCAAAAGCCGGCAACAGCAAGCGAGCCGAAGGCGGAAACGCCAAGTCCCGTGGCAACACCTGCCCCTGCATCGGCGGCCTCCGTGCCCTTTTCGGCGGCAGCGACGCCCGGTGAAGATTATGGCGCATCCTCCATCCGGGTCCTCGAAGGCCTGGAACCCGTGCGCATGCGTCCCGGTATGTATATCGGCGGCACCGACGAAAAGGCGATGCATCACCTTTTTGCCGAAGTGATCGACAACTCCATGGACGAGGCCGTCGCCGGCCATGCCAACTTTATCGACGTGCACCTCGGCGCCGATGGATTTCTCACCGTCACCGACAATGGCCGTGGTATCCCGGTGGAAAACCATCCGCAAATGCCCGGCAAATCGACGCTCGAAGTGATCCTGACCAAGCTTCATGCCGGCGGCAAGTTCGACGGCAAGGCCTATGAGACTTCCGGTGGTCTGCACGGTGTGGGTGTGTCGGTGGTGAATGCCCTGTCAGACCTCATGGAAGTGGAAGTGGCACGCAACCGTCACCTTTATCGTCAGCGGTTCTCGCGCGGCCTTCCATTGGCAGGGCTCGAAGATCTCGGCGAAGTGCACAACCGTCGAGGCACCCGTGTGCGCTTCCATCCAGACCCCCAGATTTTTGGGGCTAACGCCAAATTCGATGCTGGCCGTATTTTCCGCATGGCGCGCTCCAAAGCCTATCTCTTCGGCGGTGTGGAAATTCGCTGGTCCTGCGATCCCGGCATGGTCGCCGAAGGTGGCGAGATCCCCGAAAAAGCGGTGTTCCACTTCCCGGGCGGTCTCAAGGACTATCTGGCAGCAACGCTCGGCAAGGACTTTACTGTCACCCGCGAAATCTTTGCCGGCAAGACGGAGAAGACCGGCGGCCATGGCGCCATGGAATGGGCCGTCACCTGGTATGGTGGCGATCCGCAGCTGCATTCCTATTGCAACACCATTCCGACCCCCGAAGGCGGCACCCACGAGGCGGGTCTGCGCATTGCACTCACCAAGGGCCTGAAGAACTACGCCGAACTGACGCAGAACAAACGTGCCCAGCAGATTTCAACCGACGACGTAATGATCTCTGCCGTTGGCATGCTGTCGGTCTTCATCCGCGAGCCGGAATTTGTGGGCCAGACGAAGGACAAGCTGGCAACCGGCGAGGCCCAACGCATCGTCGAAAACGCGCTGCGCGATCCGTTCGACCATTATCTGGCCGGCAACCCCAACGAGGCGGCCAAGCTTTTGGACTGGGTGATCGAGCGCGCCGAGGAACGTCTTCGCCGACGCAAGGAAAAGGAAGTCAATCGCAAGAGCGCAGTGCGTAAACTGCGCCTGCCCGGCAAACTGGCCGACTGCTCCCAGAACACGGCCGCAGGCGCCGAACTCTTCATCGTCGAGGGCGATTCGGCTGGTGGTTCCGCCAAGCAGGCACGCAATCGTTCCAATCAGGCGATCCTGCCGCTGCGCGGAAAGATCCTCAATGTGGGCTCTGCCAGCCGCGACAAGTTGATGGCCAACCAGCAGATTGCCGATCTGATCCAGGCGCTCGGCTGCGGCACACGGGCAAAATACCGCGAAGAGGACCTGCGCTATGAACGCGTCATCGTCATGACCGATGCCGACGTCGACGGTGCCCATATCGCGTCCCTGCTGATTACGTTTTTCTATCAGGAAATGCCGGAACTGATCCGTGGCGGTCATCTCTATCTCGCAGTCCCGCCGCTCTATGTTCTGCGTCAGGGCGGCAAAAGCGTTTACGCCCGCGACGACATCCACCGCGCGGAACTGATGGAGACGGTGTTCAAGAACAAGAAGGTCGAAGTTGGACGCTTCAAGGGGCTTGGCGAAATGATGCCGGCGCAGCTCAAGGAAACGACAATGGATCCGGCCAAACGGACACTTTTGAAAGTCGCCATCGACGATATCGACTTCGAAGGTACCCGCGACGCCGTCGACGCACTGATGGGCACCAAGCCGGAAGCCCGTTTCCGTTTCATCACCGACCGTGCGGCCTTTGCCGACAATCTGGATATATGACGGTCATCGTTTGGTGAACGTAGAAGGAATGACACGAGCATTGATAATGTTGATCTAATCGGAGCAATTGGTCCAACCGCACGGACCTGAGGGGGCGTGAGCGGCCTATCGCGCCGTTTATTCCCGCTGCGCTCTTGTAATTTTCTAAAAAAATGAATATGTTGCTCAAATCGCACCTTGTTAGCGACTTTTGCACGAAGCCTAGGCTCTTTCAGATTTCCCTTCAACGTCGATTTATCAGATCGGTCATTTTGACCGGGCACACCAGCGATTGAAAGGAAATCGTTATGAACACCGGCACAGTAAAGTGGTTCAACAGCACCAAGGGCTTCGGCTTCATTCAGCCTGACAACGGCAGCCAGGACGTTTTCGTCCACGTGTCTGCAGTTGAACGCGCTGGCATGAACGGCCTCACAGAAGGCCAGAAGATCAGCTACGACATCGTTCAGGACAAGCGTTCTGGCAAGAGCTCTGCTGACAACCTGCAGGCCGCTTAAAGATTTTTCATTGTCGCGCGTGACCACGGATGTACTGGCACGCTTGAGACAATGATGTGGAAGGTCGGGAGAAGTCCCGGCCTTTTGTTTTTGTCCTCTACGAGGAGAGCTTCGATGGGTGCGCCTGTCTACGCCGCCGGCGACATTGTCGTCTTGAAGCGCGGTATCTTCAACAAGGCAGATGACGACCGGAGCTGCAAAATCAGCGCGGTCATGCCTGTCGTAAACCGTCGCGCCCAGTATCGGGTGCAGTTCGACGACGAACGTTTCGTCCGGCACGTCACTGAAGACGAAGTCGACGCGAGCGAAACACAGCCGACCCTCCAGGAGCGGTCACCAGAGCCGGAACCTGTCAAGGCGGGTTCGAGCTGGGTCAATTCGACCGCGATAAAGATCAGGAAGTAACAGCAGTTTTGCTGAGCAAGGAGAAATTTTGCAGGTACTCGTAAGGGACAACAATGTTGATCAGGCGCTGCGCGTTCTGAAGAAGAAGATGCAGCGCGAAGGTGTATTTCGCGAAATGCGCGCCCGCCGCGCCTATGAGAAGCCTTCGGAGAAACGCGCCCGCGAAAAAGCCGATGCTATCCGCCGCCTGCGAAAACTTGCCCGCAAACAGTTGCAGCGCGAAGGCCTGTTGCCTGCGCCGAAGAAAAAGGTCATGCGCGCCCGCTAGGGCCCGCATGGGATATGGGCGGCCCTGTTTGGGTCGCGTTCTCTCCCTCCTGCTGAAAAGGAGTAAGGCATGACCGACACGACCGATACCAAGGAAACCTTCTTCAAACCGACGAAGATGTCAGCGCAGGCGAAAGCCCAGCAGACCGATACAACCGCACGCGAAATTATGGCTGCGGAAGTCAATGCTCGGGAAAAGAAGACCGAAAAGCTCAGAGCCATGCGCATGGCGCAGCCGGAGCCCGTTGAAGAAGCGCCAAAGCCGAAAGCCAAGGCCAAGGCGAAGAAGGCGGCTCCCAAGCGTGCGAGCGCCAAGGCGCCCGACAGCACAAGCTGATTGCAGGCACAAGCTGCCGCCATATCGAATATCACATCACAGCATTGACGTGCTGTGATAAAGCATTCCCATGTGCCAACCTGTCACCGTGACAAATTCTCTTTGGCACAGGGCCGGCTTTGGGTCTAAGAAGGATACCATCACCTTCCTAGCCCTCCCGACCGGCCAGTCTCCCATGAAACAGATCCTCTCCATCCAGTCCCATGTCGCCTATGGCTATGTCGGAAACCGCGCGGCTGTGTTTCCGCTGCAGCGTATGGGCCACGAAGTGACGGCCATCGATACGGTTCAGTTTTCCAATCATACCGGTTACGGTGCCTGGACTGGTGAGGTCTTTTCGGCAGCCAGCATCGAAGCCATCCTGGAAGGCTTGGAGGCGCGTGGCGTCCTGAGCCAGATCGACGGGCTGCTAACAGGCTATCTTGGCGATCCGGCGGTCGGCGAGGTCATCCTTTCGCTGAAAGACAGATTGCCAAAACATGCATTATGGCTTTGCGACCCGGTGATGGGCGATGTGGGGCGCGGCTTTTTCGTGCGCCCCGGCATCCCTGAATATTTCAAGGAGCGTGCCCTTGGCCGCGCCGGCATCATCACCCCCAACCAGTTTGAGCTGGAATATCTGACCGGTATCACCATCCATACGCTGGAGGACGCAAGACAGGCCGTGCGTGCGGCTCACGAGATGGGGCCGGACATCGTTTTGTTGACCTCGCTCATTCACGACAATACGCCTCTGGACCGCATCCAGATGCTGGCATCTGCGAAATCTGGAGAGCAATTCGTTGTCTCCACGCAAAGATTGCCCCTTGATCCTGCGCCCAATGGCGCGGGCGACTGCACATCGGCATTGTTCCTCGGTCACCGTCTTGCCGGTGAGAGCCTGGAGTCTGCGCTGTCGAAGACGGCCTCCAGCGTGTTCTCACTGTTTGAAAAGACCATGGCTGCGGGTCGGCGCGAATTGGCAATGATTGCAGCCCAGGACGATTTTGCCAATCCGGCTCCGCTTGCCACAACTGCGCTCTGATCGCAGGCAGAGACAGCGGCCCTTCACGGCCAAGCCAGATGTTCATACAACCTTTGCCGGTAGCGCCTTATTTAAGGCTGACTTGTATCATTGACCGGACAAGTGTCTTGCATGATGGTCGCAAGTCACACATATGCATCCGCAGTGACACTCCATCGGGCGACAAGAGCAGTTGAGAAATTCTGAAAATTCCAAGCCCCATGGTGGGCCTCGCTGGCTGGGTCCGACCACGCCCAGCCGAACGGCACTGATCCCGCCGATCTCGGCTGCCCGCTGGTTGCTGGTTCTGATTGTCATCGCCGGCATCTATTTCTTCCACGGTTTCGTCGTGCCGATGCTGGCTGCCCTGGTGATCGCCTTTGCCAGTTGGCCGCTCTACCGCAAGCTTCTGCAACAGGTCGGTGGCAACACCACCATTGGTGCGACCATTTCGCTGATTGCCATTCTCGTTTTCCTGGTGGTCCCGATCGGCATCGCCGGCACCTACACGGTGGAAGAGCTGCGCCAGTGGATAGGCTGGGTGCTGGAGGTCAATCGTGCCGGTGCACCGCCGCCGGACTGGATCGCGAGACTGCCGGGCGTCGGCGCATGGCTTGCAGAGCGCTGGGTCGTCCATGTCGGCCCGCCGGGAGCAATCGGAGAACTGATCCAGATCGTCTCCGGTGCCAATATCGGCAATATCTACCGCGCCTTGCTCGCAGCAGGCGATGGCGTGTTCCATCTGCTTCTCACGCTTCTCTTCATGCTGATCGCGCTGTTCTTCGTATATCGCGATGGCTCGAAATTTGCGCAGCAGCTCGACTTGCTCGGCGAGCGTATTCTGCCGCACCGCTGGGAGCGCATGTCGAGGGTTGTGCCAGCCACAATCAGCTCCACCGTCACCGGCATGACGCTGATCGCGATTGGCGAAGGTATCGTGCTCGGCACGGCCTACTGGCTGGCAGGGGTCCCCTCGCCCGTGACGCTTGGTGTCCTGACAGGTGTGATGGCGCTCATTCCAGGCGGCGCGCCACTCGCCTTCACGCTTGTGTCCTTGTATTTGCTTGCAAGCGGATCCTATGTGGCTGGACTGGCGCTCTTCATCTGGGGCGCAGTGGAGCTCTTTGTGGTCGACAAGACAATCCGACCTCGGCTCGTCGGCGGGCCGATCAAGCTGCCGTTCCTGCCGACCTTCTTCGGGCTGATCGGCGGCGTCAAAACCATGGGTTTCCTTGGTCTCTTCATCGGACCGGTGCTGATGGCATTGATCGTTGCCATCTGGCGCGAATGGATGCGCGAAGTGGAACTGTCGCACGGATTGGCAAACGGAACGATTGCCGAAGACCCAGTCGAAGAAGCAGAAGAGATCAAGCCGATCCGCAAGGCAACGCCGATCTGATCGAGTTTGGACCGGCTGCGGACATTACTCTGCAGCCGCCGCACCAAATTGCGCATGATAGAGCCTTGAGTATTGGCCTCCTGCCGCCAGCAATTCATCATGACCACCCATCTCTGCGATCCCCCCCTCGTCGACAACAACGATTCGAGCAGCATCGCGAATGGTCGCCAGACGGTGGGCGATCACCAATGTCGTGCGACCGTCGGCAAGCTCTCGCAGAGACTGCTGGATTGCCTGTTCGGTTTCGGTATCGAGCGCAGATGTGGCCTCATCGAGGATGAGGATCGGCGGGTTTTTGAGGAACATCCGGGCTATCGCCAGACGCTGCTTCTGCCCGCCGGACAATTTCACGCCGCGTTCGCCAATAACCGTATCGAGCCCCTCCGGCATGGCGCCGATCACGCCATCGAGGCGGGCACGGCGCGCAGCCTCCCAGACCTCGACATCGCTGGCATCGAGGCGTCCATAGGCGATATTGTCGCGAATGGTGCCGCCAAACAGGAACACATCCTGCTGTACGATACCGATCTGGCCACGCAGAGAGGCCAGCTTCAGATCGCGGATATCGTAGCCATCGACCGAGATCGCCCCCCCTGTGACATCATAGAACCGCGGCAGAAGAGAACACAGCGTGGTCTTGCCCGCCCCCGATGGGCCGACAAAGGCAATGGTCTCGCCCGCATTCACAGACAGGTCGACATCTTGAAGGACAGGGCGCCCCTCGACATAGCCGAAACCGACATTGTCGAACCGGATGTCCCCTTTGAGCTGCGGTGCTTCCTTGGCCGCAGGTTTGTCCTCGACATCAGGTTCCGTCTCCATGAGCTCTGTAAAGCGACGGAAGCCGGCAATGCCCTTGGGATAGGTCTCGATGACCGAATTGATCTTCTCAACCGGGCGGAAGAACACGCCGATTAGCAGCAGGAAGCTGACAAAACCGCCATTGGAGAGCTCGCCCCTGATCACCAACCAGGCACCCACAATCATCACGATCATCTGGATCAGCCGCATGCTCATATAGCTGAGCGAAGTACTTGCGGCCATGATTCGATAGGCTTCGAGTTTGGTGCGGCGATAGCTCTGATTGTCTTCCTCAAACAGCGAGCGCTCATGGTTTTCATTGGCAAAGGCCTGCACCACGCGGATACCGCCGACATTTTCTTCGATGCGCACGTTGAAATTACCGATACTGCCGTAAAGCCTGCGGAAATTCTCCGTCATCCGACGACCATAGCGGCTGGTCACCCACGCGGTCAGGGGAACCACAAATGCAGTAATCAGAGCCAGTTTGGAGTTGATGGAAAACATCAAGAGCAGCGCGCCAAGGAAGGTCATGATGGCGATAAAGAGATCTTCCGGCCCATGATGGGCCACCTCGCCGATCTCTTCGAGATCCTTGGTCAATCGTCCGACCAGATGTCCTGTCTTGTTGTTGTCGAAATAGCGGAACGACAATTTCTGCACATGGGCAAACGCCATGCGTCGCATGTCTGTCTCGATATTGATCCCAAGCATATGGCCCCAATAGGTCACAGTCGCCATCAAGCCGGTATTGATCACATAGATCACCAGCAACGCCGCTGATGCTGCCACGATGACACCCCAGTCGCCCGAGGGAAGAAGCTTGTCGACGAACAGCTTGACGGCCATTGGAAAGCCGAGTTCCAGCAATCCTGTGACAATGGCACAGCCAAAATCGAGGAAGAACAGCGGCAGATAGGGACGATAGAATGAGAAGAAGCGCAATAGCATGAAAGACAATCCGTAACACGTCGCAGGACACAGCGAATATGAGCCCTTCTGTCATGTTTGTGCTGCGCGGCCAAGATCAACCTGGCGGGTTTTCCGCGACAAGGTCTCGCAAGGCAGGCGTCATCACAGGAATGGTTTTCCGAATGCCATGCTTCTGCTGCAAAGCGCTGATTGAACATGTCCATCCTATGCAAGAGGTAGAACGCCATGCAGACCGCTCTCATCCTGATGACCATCCTCGGCTGCGATGACAGCATCAGCCAGTGCAAGTATGTCGATACGGTCAAGCAGCAATTCGTCAGCGTCGAACTATGCGATGCTGCCTCGGAAAAAATGCTCGCTGGTTACGGCAATGTTGCCTATCCGACTGTCGTGGCCGTTTGCCGAAAGGCCGACGATCCGGCCATTGCCGCTATCGACGGCGCACCGCAGCCACCCAAGACAGAGAAAGTCACCCCCGCAATCAAACCGTCCGTGACCGCGGACATACAACCAGGTGCCGTCACAGTTCCGGAACCTGCCGAGGACCAACGCAAGTCGCTGGCGACGCGTGCCATCGATACGGTGCGCGAAGCCTTGCCAGGCAAGGCCGATGTGAAGATGGTCTTTGAGACCCCAATCCACGTCGTCGCGGACAGCTATTCCTGGGTTGCCCGAAAGCTCACCCACAAGCCGTAATCACCCGCCGGGAATCAGGCTGCGACGAGTGAAAACCCACTGGCGAAACCACGGGCGAACCGCCGTTGTTCGTTAATGGAAATCTTGTCAATGATGGCCAGCATATTGCGGGCGGCTTCGCCGGCATGGCTGCTCTGTTCAAAATGCAGGCGAAGCCGGCTTGCGATATCTGGCAAAGTACCGCCTTGCGGCGACTGCAAAGATTCGCGCAACGTCAGAATGGCGTCGGCAAAGATCGGGCTTATCTCGCGAACGACACCTGCCGATTCCACCAGCGCCCGCACCGCATGAAAACGACCTGTCGCCAGCACCGAGCGCACACGCCGGTCTTCGAGACCGCACAGGTTGGCGATGGCTGACGAGAACAATTCGGTGCGACCGCAGCAAAGGGCCTCCATCAGAAACGACGGCGTCAGCTTTCCACTGGTGCGAAGATGCTCGACCAGTGCGCCGTGATCGTCGGCAACGGCATGATCGGCAATTTCCAACGTTGCTGAGGTACTGGCCTCACGCGCGACATTGTCCACGCGGCGCGGATTGACCGCGGCACGAACAAGCGCAGAACCGATCAAGGCTTCGCTGACAAATTCAAGAAGCATATGGCGGGCATCGGCGGGCAAGTCTTCACGGTCGAGAAGCAGACCGCGAATCTCCGGACGCTTTCCATGGCGTTCGGCAATGCGCCGCAGCGTCGGGCGCCAGATCCGGGCAGACCTGTTCTCCAGAAGAAGCAATGTGTCGTCGGTATCGCCAACTTCTGCGATGGCGGCAGAAACGCCGACGGAGAGATTGGGACGCGCCGCAACAAGTGCGCGCAGGCAATCGCTGCCACGCCCGACCAGGTCGACCAGGTCCGAATCCCTTAGAACCGGTGAACGCAGCACAACGGTGCACGCAATCTCCAGCTGGTCCTCGGCAAAGGACATGATCATGTTTCGTGGGGTATCGGCTGAATCGGCCAGCACGTCTGCCAGTGCAAGCCGCACCTGGGGCGACGGATCGTCCAGCAAATAGGTCATAGCAAGTTGGGCTGCCTGACGCTCTTCTGCATCCATGGAAGACTGCAAAAACGCTCGCCCGAGCGCGTTCGCCGCGCGTACCCGCTCACCGGTTTTAGCCGTTTCGACCCAACGAAGAAAAGCCTCTACAATCACGATCAAATCCATTCGCCATACAACAGCCCTACATGAGCCTAGGTATAACCCTAGACAGAAAACGTTTAAGATTGGTTCACCATGTCCGTTAACTGTAAGGAGTGCCTGTGACCCGTCCGCTTTTGCTGAAATCCGGCCATACCCCGATCAGTGTGATCATACCCTACGCCCCGGACTTGACGGCTTCCGAGTTGCCGCGCGGAATAGCGCTTTTGCTCGATGCCGCGCGCCTGGAAAAACCCGAAACCGACCCGCAGGAGATCCCCACGGCGTTGGAGGGCATACCGGTCATCATCCGCTGCAGGCCACTTACCCATGATACCGCACTCAGCAAGGATCTGGCTCTTGCCATGCGCATGAAAGCCGACGCGGTGCTTCTGCCGCAGGTGAGACACGGTGCCGATATACAGCAACTTCATGCCTATCTGGATGTGCAGGAGGTGGAGGCCGGTTTGGAGCTCGGCAAAACCACCATCATCGCCATATCCGGCGACAACGGTGCTGGCGTATTGAACGGATCTAGTTTCGCGGGCAAATCCGAGCGACTGAAGGCCCTCGTCTTCGATCCCCTTGCGTTCAAAGCCGATATCGGGCTGAACGGAAAGGAAAGCCTGGTGGAAATAACCGCACGCGCGATGACCGTGATGGCGGCTTCAGCAGCCGGCTTGTCAGCCATCAAGTTCGGTGACACATCCGGCAGCGACGATCACTATTCTGCAAGAGCAATCATGGCACAGCGCGACGGCTTTGACGCCGTCATGGCCGCTACGCTCTCGCAGGCGCGCATAGCACGCGACAGTTTGACGTCAGAAACATGACGATGCCTCAGGGCCTGGCAGGCCGCATCAACTCAAAGACTTCGTCGGTTTCGGCATAATCCATGTACCCCAAACGGGTAACCGGGCGCGCCAAGCCGATGTCGATCCGACCCTTGGTGATGATCGCCTCATCGATATGAATACCGACCACCTGCCCGAAGATGACGTAATTTTCAGAGACTTCGCCATCGACTGAACGCGGCCTGACAACCTCCGTCGTCCGGCACTCAAGCACGGCATGGGCTTCGCCGACATAGGGGGCATCGACAAGACGACCGATGACGGGCGTGAGGCCAGCGATCGCAAATTCGCTTTCCCCGTAAGGCACAGCAATCGACGACCTGTTCATCTGCTCCACCAGACCGCGGGACACGAGGCTACACGTGAAAGCGCCGGTTTCCTCGGCATTCTTCAGGCTATCCTTGGCACCGCTCGACGAAAACATCACCAGTTTGGGACGATCGCTGACGGCCGTGAAGAACGAATAGGGCGAGAGGTTATGGGAGCCATCGCGCCCCTTGGTCCCGATCCAGCCGATCGGCCTGGGTGCCACAATCGCCTTGAAAGGATCGTGGTCCAGTCCGTGCCGGTTTTCCGCTGTCTCGTAGAACATCAATCCTCCTCGCCGCCAACCCATGTAACGACATCAGCAAGCTCTGGCCGCGGTCGCTCGGTAACCGGAAAATCGGTCGAGCCGATATGGATGAAACCGGCAACCTTCTCATCCGCATTGATGCCAAGCAGTGGCCAGGCGCGCTGATCGAAGGCGAACCATTCCGACAGCCAGTTGGACACAAAACCCGTCGCATTGGCTGCCATCAACAGATTGAGGCAAACGGCACCGGCAGACATAACCTGTTCCCATTCCGGAATCTTGCCATGGGGTGCCGCGCGGCTGATCACGGCAATAACAACGGGTGCACGCGTAAAGCGCGCCCGCTCGACGTCGATCATCTCTGCGCTGAGATCGGGCTTGGCCTCAAGCGCCAGCTTTAAGAGCGCTTCACCGATTTCGGCCCTTTTGTCACCGCGATAGACGATGAACCGCCATGGCGCCAATTTCCCATGGTCAGGCACACGCACGGCAAGCTTGAGAATATCGTCAAGCTCCTGCCGCGATGGCCCGGGTTCACGCATCTGGAATGCCGGCACCGAGCGGCGCGTTGCGAGATATTCGGCGAGAGTAAAGGGATTTTTCATGCGGGAATGCTCTCTTGTAGGGAAAGATCGGACGTCGGACTTGAAATTGCCATGTCGTTGGGATTGAAATTGCTGCCTGTAGTTAAGAAGTCAACCGGTTGCATTCCAGTAATGTCATTCATTCGCGCCCTCGTGCTGTCTTTCGCGATCCTGTCGATATCATGTGCGAGCATGACGTCCGCCCGTGCGCAGGAGAATGCATTCGACGCGTTCAAGCAGCTCGACAACAATGCCAAGATGCCGAAACTGAACGCCTTTTCACCTGCCCTTCCCGATGTCAGTGCGCCCGATACCAGTGCCAGGAATGTGGTGATGGAAGCGCGTTTGACGACGGATGGCGAGGCCATGACCGAGGGGTTGAGCTGGCGGGTCTTCAGTCCCATCCCCGGCGAAGATGGTAAGCTTCCGCTTCTGGCAAGCGCCGAGGGTGGATCGGCAGACTTCTTGCTCACGCCCGGCGACTATTTCGTCAATGTCGCCTTCGGTCGCGCTGGAACAACCAAGAAACTGAGCATTCCGGAAGAAGGAAAGCTCGATCCACAAGTCATGGTTCTGGACGCAGGCGGCCTTTTGCTGAACGCAATTTCCGGCTCGGATACGCGCATCCCGGCTCAACAGCTTCGCTTCGATATCTATTCGGAAGAAACCCAATCGGACGGAAAGCGAGGCCTGATCATTGCGGATGTCAGGCCCGACACCATCATCCGCCTCAATGCCGATACCTATCATATCGTGTCCGAATACGGGAACATCAACGCCACCATCCGCGCCGATATCAAGGTGGAGGCCGGCAAACTGACCGAGGCAACGATCCAGCACCGCGCAGCCCAGGTGAACTTCAAGCTGGTCTCCGAACATGGTGGAGAAGCCATTGCCGATACGGCTTGGTCGGTGCTTGCCAACTCGGGCGATATTGTCAGCGAAAGCGTGAGCGCCTTCCCGACCATGGTTCTCGCCGAAGGCGAATATACCGCGATTGCCCGCAACAAGGACAAGATCTACCAGAAGGACTTCACCGTCGTCGCCGGTGTCAATTCGGATGTTGAACTGCTGCTGGAAAACTAGGCGGCAATTTTGACCTTGTCTCGCCCCATGATTTTAATGCGCCGCACTTTCGCCGGCGCTGCCATGGAGAAGACCGAGTCATAGAGCTTGGTCAGCAACAGCTTGCGGTCACCCATGAGCGCGATATCTTCCCACGATAGCACCGGACCAACACGCGCAGAAATCGTCGACCCCGACAGGCGCCGAAACTCGCGGATCAGAAGCGAGATCCGCAACGTCATGGACAGTCGACTGGCCAGGTGGAAAAGCGCACCATTTTGACCTTCGAAGTAGATCGGGATGACGCTTGCCTGTGCGGCCTGGACAAGCTTTGCAGGAAACATTTTCCAGGGCAGATCCTCGGCGCGGCCAAAGCCCTTCTTGGCTGTCGCAACGCCACCGGCCGGAAACACCACCACCGTGACGCCTTCTTTCAAAAGCCTCACAGCTTCATGGCGCGTGCGCATATTCATCGCCAGCGCTTCCTTGGTTTCCTCAAAAGACACCGGCAGCGAATAGGGCTCCATCTCCGGAACCTTCAGCAACTCGTCATTGATCAAAACGCGAAACGGTCGGCCCAATTGTTCTGCCATGGCGAGAATGGCGATGCCGTCGCCGATACCGAAGGGATGGTTGGCAACCACCACCACAGGCCCCGCAGGCAGGTCTGTCGGCGGCCATGCCCCCTTGGCATCCAGCGTCACATCGATAAGGTCGAGCATCTTGCCAAACACGCGGTCTGACTTTCCAACGATATCTCTGCGCCAGATATCATAGAGACGGGCATAGCGATCACGACCCGACAAACCTTCGATGGAGCGAATGAACCAGCGCTTGATCTTGGGATCGCGCGCATTGGCGTAACTGAGTTCTTCGAATCGCAAGGCAAACCTCCTGCCGATGATCGAAGAGCTATGCCTTTGGGCCATGACAGCCGGATGACAAACGGACGATTGACGCGATTGCACCTGCCAGCGTGAAGACACAAACGAAAAACGGCGGGCCTTTACCCGCCGTCTCCGGTTATTGCTTAGCCGGCTTACTTTGCCGCGTCTCTGGCCTCTTGTGCCGCCACCTTGGCCAAAAGCTTGCGCTGGATATCCGGCGGTGAGGCTTCGCCGGAAAGAAGCGCAATGGCTTCAACGAGAGGCATCGACGTCTGGTTTTGCGAGCCGAGACGACGGATGTTGACCGTTTCCTCTTCCGCCTCGCGCTTGCCGCACACAATGATCACCGGCACCTTGGTCACCGAATGCTCGCGGACCTTGTAGTTGATTTTCTCGTTGCGGAAGTCAGTCTCGACCTGAAGGCCGGCATCGCGCAATGCGTCGGCAACGCCCTGACCATATTCATCGGCATCCGAGGTAATTGTTGCCACCACGACCTGAGTGGGCGCAAACCACAACGGCATATGGCCGGCAAAGTTCTCGATCAGAATGCCGAGGAAGCGCTCCATCGAGCCGCAGATTGCCCGGTGGATCATCACCGGCTGCTTCTTCTCCGAATTCTGGTCGATATAGAACGCACCGAAGCGCTCCGGCAGGTTGAAGTCGACCTGCGTCGTGCCACACTGCCATTCACGGCCAATGGCGTCCCGCAGCGTGTATTCGAACTTCGGACCATAGAAGGCACCCTCGCCCGGCAAGATGCCGGTCTTGATGCGGCCACCTGACTGCGCCTCGATGGTCTTCAAGACGTTCATCATGATCGATTCGGCGTGATCCCAGTTTGCATCCGAGCCCACCCGCTTTTCCGGACGGGTCGAAAGCTTGACCACGATTTCCTTGAAGCCGAAATCCTCATAGACAGACAGGATCAGGTCATTGATGCGAAGGCATTCCGCCGCAAGCTGATCTTCCGTGCAGAACACATGCGCATCGTCCTGCGTGAAGCCGCGTACGCGCATCAAACCATGCAATGCGCCTGATGGCTCATAGCGATGCACATTGCCGAATTCGGCCAGACGCACGGGCAGATCGCGATAGGATTTCAAACCGTGCTTGAAGATCTGCACGTGGCCCGGGCAATTCATCGGTTTCAAGGCAAAGATGCGCTGGTCGGCCTCTTCGTCATCCGGATGCGTAAAGGCATGGGCCGATTTCACCGCGAACATGTTTTCCTGGTACCAGCCCCAGTGCCCAGAGGTCTCCCAAAGCGTCTTGTCGAGGATCTGCGGCGCGTTGACTTCCTCATAGGTTCCAGCCAGCCGGCGACGCATATAGGCCGTCAGGGCCTGGAACATGCGCCATCCCTTGCCATGCCAGAACACCACGCCTGGACCCTCTTCCTGGAAATGGAACAGATCCATCTCGCGTCCAAGCTTGCGGTGATCGCGCTTTTCGGCTTCCTCAAGAATGTGCAGATAGTTGTCGAGTTCTTCCTGCGTCGCCCAGGCAGTACCGTAGATGCGCGTCAGCATCGGCTTGGTCGAATCACCGCGCCAATAGGCGCCGGCAACCTTCATCAGCTTGAACGCGGTGCCGATCTGGCCAGTCGAGGCCATATGCGGACCACGGCAAAGATCGAACCAGTCGCCCTGATGATAGATCTTGAGATCCTGGCCTTCCGGAATCATGTCGACGAGCTCTACCTTGTAGGCCTCGCCCTTGTCGGCAAAAACATCCTTTGCCTTTTCACGCGTCCAGATTTCCTTGGTGAAGGCGGCATTCCGCTGAATGATCTCCTTCATCTTCTTTTCGATACGGGGCAGATCTTCCGGCGTGAACGGCCAGTCCTCACGCGTGTCGGGATGGACACGTTTGAAGTCATAATAGAAGCCGTTTTCGATCACGGGACCGATTGTCACCTGTGTGCCGGGCCAAAGCTCCTGTACGGCCTCTGCCATCACATGCGCGGCATCATGGCGAATAAGTTCGAGCGCCCGCGGATCCGTGCGGGTGACGATTTCGATAGTGCCATCGGTGACCGGATCGGAAAGGTCGCGCAGAGTGCCATCAAGCGCAATCGCGACGGCCTTCTTGGACAGCGACTTCGAAATCGATTCGGCCACAGCAAGACCGGTCGTGCCGGCCTCGTATGAACGAATGGAACCATCAGGAAATTTTAGGGAAACGGCATCTGCCATGGTCTGCTCCTTGATCCAGTCCCGCCAACGAATGCGGGTGGTGAAAACCGGTCGTGATAAAGTTGGTATGACCGGCCATTAACGGGCGCGTGATAGTCGCTAAATGCTGTTGAGTAAAGGTGTCCACCGGCCGACAGGGAATTACAGATCTCTGCCAGCGCGAGACTCCCGCCTGTCTCACCTGTCCTCGACCAGAACCTCGGTAATCAGTCCTGCGTCATTGAATGTGATCGTCTCGATTCCCTGTCGCACCAACGGCTCGCCTGTCTCGCCATGGCTTGCCCTCAAGCGCCAGAACGAACGCGCCCGATGCGGCCCCAAAGTCTCGACCTTGTCATTGGATGCAACCTGATCCCCATAGACGTCGAAATAGGTGCGAAACGAAGCCATGATCGCATCGCGCCCCGTCTTGTCTCCCGTGCCGCCGGAGAGGTAGACGGCGTCTCTGGCAAAACAGGCTTCGATGGTGTCGAAGTCGAGGGCATTGATTGCATCGTGAAAGAATTGCAGGCGCGCTGCTGGATCGAATGTCATCTCTACCTCTAGGAATCGAGGGGTTTTCTCTTCCGCCCGGCCTGAAGAAAACGCCAGGGTGTCCACCAGTGCCAGTGCTTATCCAGAACGTCCGGTACCCGATCGATACCGTGAGTCCCGCCGGGACCGCAACGCCCGACCCGAAAGAGTGTGAGCCAGCCGCCATTCCACAGACCGTAACGGGCGATGGCCTCATAGCCATATTCGGAACAGGTCGGCAGATGCCGGCAGGAATTGCCGATAAAGCTGGAGAGCGTCAGCTGGTATAGGCGGATAAGCCCCATGCCCAGCAAGCGATCCGGCGTCTTGCGAAAAGGGCCGTCATAATTGCGGGTTTTTCCGGGTCCGGCACCGCCGTGCCGATGATCAGCGCACATCACCGACACTCCGGGGCAAAAGTCCGCCTGTTCACTCTGCCGCAGCCGTCGTTTTTTGCGCGATCTGGTCGAGACAATCGACAACAGCGTCGAAGGTCAGCATGGTGGACGGATGGCGCGCCTTGTAGTCCTTGACCGGCATCATGTAGCGCATGTCTTCAAACCGGCCGGAAGGACCCGCACCACCGTCTTTCAGCATCGCCAGCATATCGCTACGTGCCTGCCGCAATTCATCGGCGCTTGCCCCGACCACATGACGCGCCATGATCGAGGACGAGGCCTGACCGAGCGCGCAAGCCTTCACCTCATGGGCAAAATCAGCCACCCGGTCGCCATCCATCTTCAGATAGACACGCACCCGTGAACCGCACAATTTCGAGTGTTTTTCCGACGTGGCGTCGGCATCGACAAGCGTTCCGCTTCGCTCGATGTTCCCGGCGAATTCGAGAATCTTGCTATTGTAGATATCGTCCATGATGCCATCTCGTTCAGCTATGCGGTCACGCTCGCCGATATTTGCGGCAAAGCACAGCGCCACTGCACCTTTATTCTCTCCCCCACTGTCCTATATGGAATGTTGTTACCCGGTCCACGGAAAACAAGGTTTCCCAATACCGGCACCGTTCAATTCAACGCGGAAGCTTGCAAATTGCGCGCGAGTTCCGCATTTAGCGCCGATAGAACGGCAGTATAACGGGGTTCGCAACCAGTTGCGGACCGGGAGTTTGAAAGCGATGGACGCAATTGTGAAGAAGTTGATGCCGGAGGTCGCAAAGCCCACCCGCCAGGAAGCAGAAGAAGCAGTACGCGTTCTGCTGCGCTGGGCCGGTGACAATCCCGAACGTGAAGGGCTTCTCGACACCCCCAAACGCGTCGTCAAAGCCTATGAGGAAATGTTCTCCGGCTATCATGCCGATGTCGATCAGGTCCTTGGCACCACCTTCGGCGAAGTTTCGGGCTATGACGATATCGTGCTGGTCAAGGACATTCCCTTCCACTCCCATTGCGAACACCACATGGTGCCGATCACCGGGCGGGCGCATGTGGCCTACCTGCCGCGCGACCGTGTGCTGGGTCTGTCCAAGATCGCCCGCGTGGTCGACGTCTTCGCCCGCCGTCTTCAGACACAGGAATCGATTACCGCCCAGATCGCCGGTGCCATCGACAGCAGCCTGAAGCCACGTGGTGTGGCCGTGATGATCGAGGCCGAACATATGTGCATGGCCATGCGCGGTGTTCGCAAGTCAGGATCGACAACAATGACCACGACCTTTACCGGCGAGTTCAAGAACAATGCCGCCGAACAGGTGCGCTTCATGACCATGCTTCGCATTCAGTAACACCGCGGTGAAGGACACCAGCATGACCGTCGCATTCGACCCGCCCGCAAAAGACAAGACAATGCTCGAGGAAGGTGCGCCTTTCACGCCCAAATTCGATGATGCGGGCCTTGTTACTGCCGTGGTGACAGATATCGCCGACGGCGAGTTGCTGATGGTCGCCCATATGAATGCGGAAGCGCTGGCGCTCACGCTCGAAACCGGTATCGCTCATTATTACAGCCGCTCGCGCGCGAAAATCTGGAAAAAAGGCGAAAGCTCAGGCAACTTTCAGACAGTGCGGGAACTGCGTACTGACTGCGATCAGGATGCCGTCTGGCTGAAAGTAGAGGTTGCTGGCCATGGCGCGACTTGCCATACTGGTCGTCGTTCCTGCTTTTACCGTGTCGGTAAGGCTGAAGATGGCCAGGCGCGCCTTGAAATGGTCGACGACCACAAACACTTTAATCCAGACGACGTTTACGGCTGATCCGTTCAATTTTTATGCTGTTGCCCGTTCCATACTCAGCCGCACACCCGACTTAAATCTTTGGTAACGACACAATGCGCTTAATGGCACATTGGAATGTTCGGCGGCGAGGAATGAATGGTTATGCTGAACTGGAGTTTGACACGTCAGCCCGCTGCGGCGCCATCAGACAGTCCCGGAGGGCCTGCCAACACCGATGGCGGCGGTATCATGACCCTGGAAAAGCCTGCTGCGCCCAAAGCCAAAATTGCCCTTGCCCTCGGCGGCGGCGCGGCGCGCGGCTGGGCCCATATCGGTGTCCTGCGTGCGCTCGACGAAGCGGGCATAGAGGTGAGCATGATAGCCGGCACGTCAATCGGCGCACTGGTCGGTGGTTGCTACTTGGCCGGACGCCTCGATGAGCTGGAATCCTTCGCCCGCTCCCTCACCATGCGCCGCATTGCCGCTCTTCTGGATCTGACCATCGGCGGCGGCGGCCTTCTGGGCGGCATGCGCCTGACCAAACGGATGCAGGAATATCTGCAGGGCCTCAATATTGAAGATTTGCCACTGCCTTTTGTCGCAGTCGCATCCGAACTCAACAGCGGCCATGAAGTCTGGATCGACGGCGGCAATCTGATTACCGCAATCCGCGCATCTTATGCCCTGCCCGGCATTTTCGAACCCATCAAGTGCAACAACCGGACACTGGTGGATGGCGCACTGGTCAATCCCGTCCCGGTTTCCGTCTGCCGTGCCTACGAACAGCCGCTGGTGATGGCCGTCAACCTTCATTACGACCTGTTCGGCCGCTCCGCCGTGGTCAAGCACAAGGCCCAGGAACTGGGCGTGGATGCGGACTTCCGCAAGGGCAAGAATCGCATGGGCGTGACAGCCGTGATGGTGCAGGCCTTCAATATCATTCAGGACCGCATCTCCCGGGCACGTCTGGCCGGCGACCCACCCGATCTGGCCCTTCATCCGCGCGTCAGCGAAATCGGCCTGTCGGAATTTCACCGCGCAGGCGAATCAATCGACCGCGGCTATGAGGAAGCCATGTCGCGCATCAGCGAGATCCGGCGCATGCAGGAAGCTGTTGCCCGGTAAGATGACCACCTCCGGACGAACAGGCCTCTTCCGACTGCCAGACCATCAACCGGCGATATAGGCCTTGATCTGTTCAGCCTCGAGTTCGATTTCACGAATGCGGTTTTTCACCACGTCACCAATCGAAATGATGCCGACGAGCTTGCCACCGGTTTCAACCGGCACGTGGCGGAAGCGTCTTGCACTCATCACTTCCATCAACTCGTCAACGGTTGCCTCTTCGCCGCAGCGATAGACATTGGCTGTCATCACAGTTGCCACAGGCTGGCTGAGACCTTCCGGACCGCTTCTACCGATCGCGGTGACAAAATCACGCTCTGTGAAGATGCCGACGATCCGCTCTTCCATGCCGACCACGACGGTGGCGCCGATCTTGTGTTGCTCAAGAACGCGAGCCGCTTCTGCAAGCGTGACATTAGGGCCGATGGTGACGACATTGCGCCCTTTTTCATCGAGTATGGTTTTGACCGTTACCGACATATGCTCCTCCTTCTTAAAGCACTCATGCTTCCCGGAAGCCTCGCCGAATTACGCCTCCACGAGACGATGCGTTCCGGTAGGGAGCCTGCCTTTAATTAGGAGATAATGCAATACACCAGAATGAGACAGGGATTATCGGTCGAATGCACCAAAGAACAGGAAACCGAACAGGAAACCGCCAATATGCGCATCCCAGGCTATCTGGGCCGACATGTCGCCAAACAATGGCAAACCGAAAGCAATGGCCAGGTTGCCGAAAAGCCAGGCGGCGGTGAAGACCAGCACGGTTCGCTCCTGCAACGCCTGACCAATGGAAAGCCGCGGCACCTTGCCGCCTGGAAACAACCTGGCGTGCCGCTCAGGACCGCCGAAGGCGAAACGGCAGGCCGACCCCATCAGCGCCGACACCACGCCCGATGCGCCGATCATCAATGAGGGTTCACCCCAGTTGAGCGCAGCATGCAGCGCCGCACTCGCGATCGAAGACAATATCCAGAACACAACGAATCGCGTCGCACCAATGCGGCGGTAGACGGGTGTTCCAAAAGCTGCAAGCCATAGACCGTTGAAGACGATATGCTCGATGCTGCCATGCAGAAGAGAATAGGTAACGGGGCTCCAGAGCCATTCCAACCCCTGCTCCGACAACGGATAGACATAACGCGCCGGCGAAAAGCCGAAGTTGACGACAAAGCTCTCTTCCAAAGTCGGCGACATCAGAAGCGATTGAACAGCGTAAATGACCACCAGCAAGCCCAGGGCCACAAGAATGCCAGTCGGCAGATTGAACACCGGCTCGCGCGGCGGACGTTCCCCGCCGGTACCGAAGGTGTTTGGACCGCGGGCGTCAGGCTGTTGTGACGGATGAGGTGTATCGTTCATTATGGAGCAGTCTCCCGATTTCAGGGCACAGCCATACAGGAGCAAATGGCTAAAAAAAAGCCGCCCGGCGAACCGGACGGCCTAGTCGGGCCCCCGCGGGAATACCCGGCCCGGAAAATTGAGTGCCGACACAAACAGTAGGCCGTGTCGCTGAAAAAGGTTTGCCACCTTCAGAGAGCGCCATCAAGCGAAACCAATTATTAACCTTAATTGCGGCGATATGGACTTCCAAGGCGACCTACGCAGAACCTTCTGTTAACCGCTTCCGCGTAAGTATTCCGTATCGGCTATTGAGCATAGACAGAATGTATTCTTTCCAGACCCAACAAGCAGCACGACCGAATGCGCCCATCGAACAGAGGGCGTATCAGCGCGTGAGTGTAAGTCTGCAGGGCCGACTAATGCTTTCCAACTACGATGAGTATGTCTGCGCGGTGATCGACATGTCGCCCGGCGACGTGCGATTCGCCTGCGCCGGCGTTCCGCGAGCCGGCGAACGCGTCATTGCCTATATCGAGCATCTCGGTCGCGTCGAAGGCAACGTGATCAAGCTCAGCGAAGGCGGCTTCGTCATGTCCATCGTTGCAACGGAGCGTAAACGCGAGAAGCTCGCGGCGCAGTTGACCTGGATTGCCAACAAGCACGAATTGTCTTTGCCCGAAGATCGCCGCCATGATCGCCTGACCCCGCGCAGTACTCTGATTGAACTGTTGATCGAAGACGGCCGTCGCTACCCTTGCCGCCTGATGGACCTTTCCCTGTCAGGTGCGGCCATCGACATCGACATTCGTCCACCGATCGGCACGAAGATCACGCTCGGCAGCATGAGCGGGCGCGTTGTGCGTCACTTCCTCGAAGGTGTCGCGATCGAATTCACCGTGCTCCAGACACGTGAATCTCTGGCTGAATTCCTGTAATCAGCCAATTCGGCGTCCAACAAACGCCGCCAGACACGCCTGCTAAAACTTTTTTTCAAAATTATGCAGAAATAATTTTCGCATTGTCGAGCTCGATTGTCGTTTCGAAATGGCACACATCGCTCGACAACACTGTGCGCGCGCTGTCTTAGAGCAACGCAAAAGTACAATCGGGCGACAATCCGCAGTTGGAAAACCGGCCGCGCCCTCACGTCACAAGCCAAAATAAGCATTTAAATACAATATATTAAACCTCGGGATCGGTGATTTGGCGAGCCGAGATAACTCAAATTTTCAACAAATTTAGCGAAAAATTGCGTCGAATATAAAATAAATTCTATTCTTGTTTTAATACAAATCAATACTTGTTTTAATACGATAAGAACTTAATTGTACTTCGCAACTTTGCGATGGATCAAAATCTTCATGTCAGTGTCTCCTCACAACGGGGACACAACAAATGACAAAAAAGAAAATCCTGAGGATCAACCTCCTGACCGCAGCGGCACTCGCCGCAACTGCAATCCAGACCATGGCATTCTCGCCAAATATGCAGATTGTCGGCAGAGCCAATCCGCCAATCGGCCACTACGAATTCTGCAAGACTTATGCGAATGAATGCCAGGCCAATACGGGCGGTAGCGCCCCGATGACCCTCACCGAGAGCAAGTGGAAAACGCTGCTCGACGTGAATTATACGGTCAACACGAAGATCCAGCCCATGACGGACATGGAGATTTACGGCGTCGAAGAACGGTGGGCATACCCGCGCACCGTCGGCGACTGCGAAGACTATGTCCTGCTTAAGCGCAAGATGCTGATCGATGCCGGCTTTTCTCCATCCGACGTCCTGATCACGGTGGTATTGCAACCGAATCGCGAAGGACATGCCGTCTTGACCGTCCGCACCGACCGCGGTGATTTCATTCTCGACAATATGCGCAACAAGGTGCTGCTATGGTCTGAGACGGAATACACCTATCTCAAGCGCCAGTCCTCCGACCATTCGGGTCGCTGGGTAAAGCTCCACGACGGTCGCGCCCCTGCTGTCGCATCCGTGTCGTCGAACTGAGCTGACGCCGAAGCGAAAAGCCAACACGACTTAGGCCCGGTCTGTCCCCCGCATACCCGTCCCCGGCCGGTGCCTGGAGCCGGTTCCGCACAATCGGAACCGGCTCTTTTTATTGACAAAGCCGCAATGCACCGCCCGTCGTTCCTTAACGACTTATTAACCACGATACGCGACCCTGCCGCAGACCGCACATTTGCTTTGCCTGCGCCGGCCCATTCTTTTGTGCCGCTGCGCCATCAGGAACGCGTACACGATGGATAAGAGCGCCGCTCAGACTGATTCTTCCAACGAGCTGCCATTGCTCTCCAATGCTTTCCTTCTGAAAGTTGCCATTGCGGTTGGCATTCTGGCGCTGTTGTCGGTGGTCATCAATATTGCCGGTCGCGAACTGGGCGAGCGCCTTTCCCGCGCGGGACACAGTGCAAGCACACAACAATTTACAGTCACGATAGGACAGGACCACCTGACGCTCGCCGCGAACACGCTTCGCTTCGAGGAGCAGCGACGAAACGGCAAGACAGATCGCGCAGATCTCTATTTCCTTTGGCCCGATATGTCAGGTTACAGCGCCGCCAACAGCCGCAGTTTCAACGATGTGAGCCAATCGGACAAACTGATCTTCGTTCAAGTCTCGCAAAGCACCATGTCGCGCGACATGTCCGGACGCCTTGAGCCGATCTACGCACACCTTTTCGAAGGCCAGCCTGAACCTGCCAATTACGGCCTGACACTGCATCGCCTGCGTGCTGAAACCGGCTATGGCCGTGAAATCATGTACACCGCCTCATCTGCTGGAGCAGATGACTATGCCGTCCGTTGCCTGCCACCTGCAGCAAATACCGGACCAAGCAGCGGCGATTGCCAGCGCGACATCCACGTCGGACGCGACCTGACGGTGCTCTACCGCTTTTCAAGTGCGCGACTGCCTGAATGGCACAAACTGGACAACGCAATACGATCCTATTTTGAAGCGCGCCTGCAAAATGGCACGGCCAAAGCATCGCGTTTGAATTAAATCCGCTCTGCATCGCAAACTATTCGTTCATCATAAACGAGTTGGTAAGGCTGTTTCGCTATCGTCTGCTTCAAGGGTCGCTGGGGGGCACCCGATTGAAATGAAGTGATTAAGCGAGTTTGCTGTGCACCGAGTTGTTGTCGCCAAGAAAAACAAACGAACATCCCTGACCCCGCTGAATCTTATCGCCGCCATGCTGGCAGGTCTGATGATGTTGAGTGCTGCCCCCGCATTGGCTGCGAAATATGCCGGCGTGGTTGTCGATGCCCGGACAGGCAAGATCCTCTATGAGAGTGACGCCAGAAGTTTGCGCTATCCCGCATCGCTGACCAAGATGATGACCCTTTACCTCACCTTCGAGGCCTTGGAGAGCGGTCGTATCAGCCTCGACAGCGCCGTTCCGGTATCGGCCAATGCGGCCAAGGAGCCCCCGTCCAAACTGGGTGTGCGCGCCGGCGGTTCGATCACGGTCGAACAAGCCATCAAGTCTCTGGTCACCCGTTCAGCCAATGATATGGCGACAGCACTGGGTGAATATGTCGGCGGTTCGGAAAAGCGCTTTGCCCAATTGATGACGGCAAAGGCGCGCAGCCTTGGCATGAAAAACACCACCTATCGCAACGCCAATGGCTTGCCGAATACGGCGCAAATGACGACCGCCTACGATCAGGCCCTTCTCGGCATCGCGCTTCGTCAGCATTTCCCGCAATATTACGGCTATTTCTCCACCCGCAGCTTCCATTTCGGCAAGCAAACCATCGGCAATCACAATAGGTTGCTGGGCGCTGTGCGCGGTGTGGATGGCATCAAGACCGGTTATACCCGCGCTTCCGGCTTCAATCTGGCGACATCCGCTCAGGCTGACGGTCGCTCCATTGTCGCCGTTGTTCTGGGCGGCACCACCGGCGCACGTCGCGACGCCACCATGCGTGACCTCGTCGCGAAATACATGCCGCGCGCCTCGCGTTCCGGGGCGACCACTTTCCACATTGCCAAGAACCGTCTGGCCATGCCGTCTGCCGGCGGTGCCATCGCCCTGAGCGCTCTCGACCTGCCGAAGACAGGGCCTCTTCCCGTGACACGCTATGATATCGCATCAGAGGCGGTTGAAGATGCCGTCACCGAGACTGCCTTTGCCGCAGCCGGTGCCGCAAGCCCCGCTCAGCAGGCGCTCAATCGTGTCGCTTCGGCCCACGCCCCCATGCCACTCGTGGCCTCTGTTCCTGTGCCCGCCCCCGCACCTGCCTTCATGCCCGATGCACCCCAGGCGGCCAGCGAAGTCACAGCATCGACACCTGCGGTTGCCGAAGAGAGTAGTGCTGCGCGCGTAGCCGTGGACGACACCGTGACCGGCTCGACCGAGAAACAGCTTTCGGGCTGGGTCATTCAGGTCGGCACGTCGCCAAACAAGGATCAGGCAAACGAACTCCTGCGCAATGCGCAGGGTAAAGGCGGAAAGGTATTGCGTTCCGCCACCCCATTCACCGTCGCATACGATACCGGGTCCAAACAGATTTACCGCGCCCGGTTTGGCGGTTTCGACAACCAGAAGACAGCAGTCAATGCCTGCAGGACTTTGAAGAAAGTGGGATTCGGCTGCTGGGCTGCAATGCAGTAAGCCCGGCAGACGACCTCGATTTGTAACGTGTACGAGGAACCGTCATGGCAATGAACGAAAATCGTTTTGATGCGCAGCCCGATGAGGAAGCGAAGCTCGACAAGCCACGCTTTGCGCTTCATCCGCTCCACGAGGCCGCATTGAAGATCGCGGATCTGGGCATCAACCGGCCCAGGGAAAAGTCCCGCGATCTCATCAGCCTTCTTCTGTCCCACGGTGCGCGGGCCTGGCGCTATTCACAGCCAGAAACTGCGATCCATCTTCATGTCTCATCCCATAACGGTCGCTTTCCCGTCATCATGCGGATGAAATAATCGGGTTCAGGGTCTCCGGCCCTCAACTGAAGGCGCGGCTTCGTCATCGACGGACCGCGCCTTTTTTGCCGTCATCACCCCAGCTCTGCGTCATCCCGCCAAATAAATCCGGCTTCGGCCTTGCGCCGTAACGCCATCTCCGTTTTTGTTCGCCAACAAACGGTCGCTCCATTGAATGGGCAACCCGAGAATGAAGAACGAGGACGGACTATGAACATCATCTCCCAAAACATGGCCTTCGGCGGCATGCAGGGCGTCTATTCACACCAGTCGGAAGCCTGCAATTGCGACATGACCTTCGCGGTCTTCGTTCCTCCGGCCGCCATTGCTGAAAAAAGGCCCGTCCTCTGGTTCCTGTCGGGCCTCACCTGCAGCCACGCCAATGTCATGGAAAAGGGCGAATATCGCCGGCTTGCCGCAGAACTCGGTCTCATTATTGTTTGCCCCGACACAAGCCCGCGCGGCGATGATGTGGCCGATGAACTGACTGACTGGAAGCTCGGCAAGGGCGCCGGCATGTATCTCGACGCCACCGAAATGCCGTGGGCCGCGCACTACAAAATGTATACCTACATCACCGAGGAACTGCCGGCCCTGATTGCCGAACACTTCCGGGCCGACATGTCGCGCCAGGGTGTCTTTGGTCATTCCATGGGCGGCCATGGCGCGATGACGGTGGCGCTGAAAAATCCGGGCCGATTCAAGAGTTGTTCGGCCTTTGCCCCGATCGTCGAGCCGACGACGGCCGACTGGACAGCCAACGCCTTTGGTCAATATCTCGGCGCCGACAAGGCCAAATGGGCCGAGCACGACGCCTGTGCGCTGGTCAAGTCCGGTGCACGCTTCCCCGAATTCCTAATCGACCAGGGCACCGCCGATCCGTTTCTCGACGAAGGCCTGCGACCCTGGCTGTTTGAAGAGGCCATCGAGGGCACTGATATCGGCCTGACTTTGCGCATGCAGGAGAAATACGACCACTCCTACTACTTCGTCTCCACCTTCATGGAAGACCATCTGCGCTGGCATGCCGAACGGCTGGCGTGAGTCTGGCTGAGAAGCTTTTCCCAGTTGGTGAGGTCTAGCGCCGACGAAGATCATTTGGCTTGGTGGACGTAAGCGAACGAGGTGATCGCGCGTTAATTGCCCCCTCTGACTTCTGGGCTCCACGATCCGCGTTAGGTGGCGAAAACTGCCACCTAACGCTCAGGGCTCAAGTGCGAAGCTTAAATTGGCTGATACACAAACCAATCGAAATCCGCCGTCTTGCAGCGTCCGCTGGTGTCAAAACAGAATATCCCGGCAAAGGCGCCGGTGAAGGAACCGTGCTCGCCGCGCCCGCCTTCGTCGGACACCACACCGGCGTCGAGCGACGGACCAAGCGCTTGCCATTCATTGGCGCCGGCCGAACGCCAACAGAATTGAAGGTCATTGTCGGTAATCTCCATGGAGAGTTCGACCGGCCCATCCGGCACCGCAACGCCCGCCCCCGCAGGAAACTCCATCCGCGCATGGGGAAAGTCGCCTGGGCAGGAAAACACCGTGACGACACGACCGAGTTCCTCGTGCAGCGTGACGGCCAGCGCATGAAACTTGTGGCGGTTGTAATAGTGGATCAGCCCCGCAGCCTGCTGGTAGGTATCGGGATCGAAATCCACGACGGTTTCCGAACGGAATCGGTGATGCTCCTGACGCCGCGCCACAAGCGATTGCTCGAACCAGGAGCCCAGGCTTTCTCGGCCAATGAGGCGCAGGTGGCCGGCCCGCGCCGTGGTGGAAAAGATCCGCTCTGGCTCAGGCGTGCGCAGCCACTGAAATTCCGGTGGCAACGTCCCATCGTCAAAATCGCGCACCGGCACGTCTTGCGCCACCGGTTCGCCTGCTCCAGCTGGCGCCTCGACCTCCATCGCCGGAACCGAGCCGCCATGGGCCAGATAGAGCCAGCCGTCATCCTTCCAGACACATTTCTGCAAACCCGTTTCGCGCCCCAGCGTGCAACGCCGTTTGGGCGGCAGCGGACGGCCGCACAGATGTGTATGGTAGGCTTCGCCATCGGGTGTTTCGACATACTGGCCATGACCGGCGCGCTGAAGCAAGGCGTCGGGATCGTCCTTCGCGGTGATCAGATAGGTGTCTGGATGCATCTCATAGGGTCCGACGATGCTTCGCGACCGAGCCATGGTAACGGCATGACTATAGCCCGTCCCTCCCTCTGCCGTGGTCAGGTAATACCAGCCATTGCGCTTGAACAGATGCGGACCTTCGACGAGCCCGAGACTGGAGCCGGCAAAGATATTGCGGATCGGCCCCGTGAGCTTCTGCTCCTTGGCATCCCATTCCTGGCACAAAATGCCGTCAAAGGCCGGGCTTTTGGGCGATCCGCCGAAGCTTTCGGTCCGATGGTTCCACTGCATGTTGATGAACCACTTCCGCCCGTCATCGTCGTGGAACAGCGAAGGGTCAAAGCCCGAAGAGTTGATGTAAATCGGATCGGACCATTCACCCGCGATCGTCGGCGATGTGACGATGTAGTTATGGCTATCCTTGAAATTCCCGTCCAGCCGTTTGACATCGGTATAGACCAGCCAGAACAGTCCATCGGCATAAGACAGGCACGGCGCCCAGATGCCACAACTGTCGGGGTTGCCGCGCATATCGAGCTGGCTTTTCCGCTCCAGCGGTCGACGGACCAAAGTCCAGTTCACCAGATCCCGTGAATGGTGGATCTGCACCCCCGGAAACCACTCAAAGGTGGAGGTCGCAATATAATAGTCCTTGCCAACACGGCAAATGGACGGATCCGGATTGAAGCCCGGCAAAATGGGATTGCGGATCACGAAATTTCCTCCTCGAAACCAATGTCTGTCTGCTCCAGTACACGCGCAATGTGCAGCAACCAGATCCGGACCGACGCAGAAGCTCTCCCATCGCATCTCCGTCAGGCCGTGACCCTCGGCGACATGCGCCGAGGATCCGCTCTGTTTGACCCGGAGCCCGCCCCTGGTGCCTCGGGACGGACACGCCCATCCAGACGTGTGCTATCGGTTACTTCCGCTGCGGCCCCTTGCGTTCGGCTGAGGCTGCCCAAAGGTTGATATCGGCATCCCGCGCATGGACATCGATTTCGGCCAGTTCCTCAGCGGTGAAATCCGGTTTTTCCAGCGCCTTGACACAGTCTTCAACCTGCTCTGGCCGGCTGGCACCGATCAACGCAGTGGTAATATGGCCGCCGCGCAATACCCAGGCGATCGCCATCTGGGCGAGCGTCTGACCGCGCCGTTCCGCAATGGCATTGAGCTTGCGAATATTCTCTATGTTGCGCTCCGTCAGAAACTCGTTGCGAAGCGACTTGCCCTGCGCTGCACGACTGTCGTCGGGAATGCCGTTCAGGTATTTCGATGTCAGCATGCCCTGGGCCAGCGGTGAAAAGACAATGGACCCGATCCCCAGCTCTTCCAGGGTATCGATCAGTCCGTCATCCTCAATCCAGCGATTGATCATCGAATAACTGGGCTGATGAATGATGCAGGGCGTGCCGAGTTCCTTGAGGATAGCGACAGCCTCACGGGTCCGTTGCGAGTTGTAGGACGAGATGCCGACATAGAGCGCCCTGCCCGACCGGACGATGTGATCGAGCGCACCGCAGGTTTCTTCCAGCGGCGTATCGGGATCGAAGCGGTGCGAATAGAAGATGTCGACATAATCCAGCCCCATGCGCTTGAGACTTTGATCGCAAGAGGCGATCAGATATTTTCGGCTGCCCCATTCGCCATAAGGGCCGGGCCACATCAGGTAACCTGCCTTGGACGAAATGATCATCTCATCGCGATAGCCGGCGAAATCGGTCTTCAGGATCTCACCAAAGGCCGCCTCGGCTGCACCGGGTTTCGGTCCATAATTATTGGCCAGATCGAAATGGGTAATACCCAGATCGAATGCCTTGCGGCAGATCGCCTGCTTGACCTGATGCGGCGCATCGTCCCCGAAATTATGCCACAGTCCCAGCGAAAGCGCCGGAAGCTTGAGCCCGCTCTTGCCGCAGCGATTATAGGTCATCCGCTCATAGCGGTTTTCGGCCGGGTGCCATGTCATAACGCAGTCTCCAGATTATCAATTGTCGAGAAAGTCCCCACCAGCCGCCTCCCGCTTGCAAAACCAAGGAGCGGCGGCCACATGAAGGTCAACTCTATACGCGTCGATTATTTACCGCAAAAGCGCCTCGGCTTCGGCAATGCCAAGAGCAGCCGGCTGTGTGCAGGTGGTGGACAATGTGACAAACTCACCTGTTTCGCCAGACGTCAGGATTGCCGTCATCACATCGACACCGTGAAGGGCGCGATCGAGCGAGCAGCGAGCGTCGCGGCCATCGATCAGTGATACCGCCATATCGGCAAGACCCGCCGTCCGATAATTGGCGCGTGGCCCCTGCGGACTGTCCTGGTTGTTCTTCGAGAAGGGATGATCCCATTCTTCCAGGACAGCGATATCCTTGTTGCGACCCGAAGCTTCCACCTTGCCGCCGAAGAAGTTCGGGTCAGGCACGTAGAGCGAGCCGTCGGTGCCGTAGAGCTCCATATTGGCATGGCGATGGCTCCACACGTCCCAGCTTGCCGACAGCGTTATGGTGGCACCACTGACGAATTCCAGCAGCGCATGAATATTGGTCGGCGTCTTCACCGGGATCACCTCGCCGCTGCGCGGCTGGCTGGTGATGGTGCGCGTCTCACTGGCCATGGATGTCAGTGCTGCCACCCGCTTTACCGGTCCAATCAGATTGACGAGATTGGCAATGTAATATGGTCCGAGATCGAGAACAGGTCCGCCACCCGGCAGGAAGAAGAAATCGGGATTGGGATGCCACATCTCCATCCCCGGACTCATCACATGGCAAGTTCCGGATGTAATCCGTCCAATGCCACCCTCATCGATATAGTGACGGGCAAGCTGGTGGGCCCCGCCCAGGAAGGTATCGGGCGCGCAGCCGACTGCCAGCCCCTTTTCTTTTGCCAAAGCGCGCAGTACTTCGCCCTGAGCGAGTGACAATACGAGCGGCTTTTCCGAATAGACATGTTTGCCAGCCTCGAGAATACGCTTCGAGACCGGAAAGTGGGCATCCGGAATGGTGAGGTTGACGATCAGATCGATCTCGTCGTTCTTCAAGAGATCGTCGACCGGTTGTGCCGTAACGCCATATTCATCCGCCCTGATTTCGGCGGCATTCATATTGACGTCACTACAGGCCAGAACCTTCAGCCCCTTGAAGAGTGGTGAAAGCGAAAAATACGTCGTCGAGATATTGCCGCATCCGATGATGCCAATGCCAAGTTCGCGTGCCATTTTATGCCTCTGAATGGAGATCCGTGAGTGAATCAGTAGCGATTGAATGACTCGATCGACCGCGTGATGAGACGATCGATATCGCTCGGATTGTCGTGCTCGACGATGTAGTGGCGGACGTCATGCACCGTAAGCGCCTCCATGATCGCCTTCCAGTCCACAACCCCGTGACCGACATCGGCCCAACCATCCTCGTCGAGGTTCTGGCCCTCGGAGGCGATGTCCTTCACATGCACCGATGTGATCCTGTCACCGTATTTCTCGATCCAGCCGAGCGGATCCGCACCGCCCCGGATGACCCAGGCAATATCGGCTTCCCATGACAGATCCGGGCCGCCTGTGAAAATGTAATCCTGCGGTGTGAAGCCGTCGTCCAGTTCCTTGAATTCGAAATCATGATTGTGCCAGCCGAAGTCGAAGCCGGCGTCCCGGTAGGGCTTTCCTGCCTCCGACAGACGTCTGCCAAAGGCTTCCCAGCCATCACCGCCATCCGGGCGCTGATCCGGTAAAAGGAACGGGCAATAGATGGAGGAAATGCCGACCGTTTTTGCGATCTTCATCACCTTGTCCTGTTCGTTCTCCAGCATGTCCAAGCCGAAATGTCCGGTCGGCATGGAAAGCCCATTGGCGTCGAGTTCGTCGCGCAATGCCGCGATCTCGCCGTCGCTCGCGCTGGCATAGAGCGCACCATAGCCTTCAACCTCTGAATACCCGGCTTTGGCAAGCTTCGGGAATATCGCTGAAAAAGGTTGAAAATTGCGGGCGCTGTAAAGCTGAAAACCGAGCTTGGTCATGTCGTCTCCTCCGTGGGCTTTGGCCCTTTTCCAGAACTGAAAGTTCAATCCTCGTTCAAAATATCGTCGTCAACCAAGGGCCTGGGAGCCGTAAAGGTCCAGCGCACGAAACTGTGGCACAGACCCGCCCTCCAGCGGCGTGTTCGGTCTGAATATGATCCGTCGACTTTCACCCGCCGCGAGATCGATTGCATTGTCGCTGTAGCGGCCCGGGCACTCGCTCTCGACCATGACATAGAGCGCCAGTCCAGACGCGGACACATCCAATTCAATGGAACCGTCGCCCCGCAAGGCAGCCGACAGCGACACCCCCGAGTCCTCGAGATCGAGCGCCTTATAGCTCGACATCACTTGATGGCCCTCGCCGCTCATGCCGTTGGACGCAATGAAACTCCAGCCGATCACACAATCAGGTGGAATGTCGTCGAGCGAGACCGACAGCAGCGCTTCGGCACGATCAGGTGAACACTGCCCATTGGCGCTTTTAAGCGGCACGCGCTCGCCGCTCAGCGTCAAAGCCGACAGGTTCATGTCGAACACCAGCGTCTCGGCTGTATCGTTGATCATCTTGAAATCGATGGTGTCCCCGTCCTTGGACGGGATTGCCACGACGGTAGCCGGCTGGAAAAAGCGCCGTGCCATATAGTGCATCGCTTTCCAGCCACCGCCATGATCAAGGCTCGACCACGACGCGACCGGCCAGGTATCGTTCAGCTGCCAGTAGACGGTGCCCATGCAATGGGGCTTGAGCGACCGCCAGTAATCAACCGCAGTGCGGATCGCCAGACCTTGCTGGATCTGGCTTAGATAAACGAACTTTCCAAAATCCGTGGGAAAGCGGAAATAGCGGAACATGGTCGCCGCTATGCGCTCGTTGCCGCCCGCATTCTTCTGATGCAGTTCCACCACGGGCGAAGCGATGTTGAGATCGCGTTCATCGGCAAAACCCTTGATAACCTGCAGTGACGTATAGGACTGGAAGCCGAACTCCGAGCAGAAGCGCGGATGCACCTCGCGATAGTTTTCAAATGGCTTGTTCTCGTGCCAGACCGACCAGTAATGCATGTCGCCAGCACCATCGGCATGCCATGCGTCACCAAAGTCGAGGTAGCCCGACGAAGGGCTGGAAGGCCACCAGATGGCTTGTGGCGCGGCCTGTTTCAAACCTTGTTCGATCACCCTGTTGAGCCGGTCATAGGCCACAAGATATCGATCGCGGTTCTCAAGAGATTCGGGGAACCAGGTGAGCGCGCCCACCAATTCATTGTCACCGCACCACAACACGATTGAGGGATGAGATGACAGACGGCGAACCTGATAATCCACTTCTGCGGCCACATTGGCGAGGAAGTCATCGGTGCAGGGGTAAAGATTGCAGGCAAACATGAAGTCCTGCCAGACCATCAGCCCCATGTCGTCGCACAGATCATAGAACCAGTCGGCCTCATAGAAACCACCGCCCCAGATGCGGATCATATTCATATTGGCGTCGACTGCCGATTGCAGCAGGTCACGGGTCTTCTCGCGTGATGTCCGCGAAAACAGCGCATCCGCCGGTATCCAGTTGGCGCCCCGCGCAAAAATCTCGCGTCCATTGATGCTGAGCGCAAAGCGGCTGCCGGCATCATCCTTGTCGGTCAGCAATTCAACGGTGCGAAAACCGATCTTGCGTTCCACGATCTCACCGGGAATTTCGACCTTGAGAATCGAGACTGCCTGTTCGCCGCTTCCGGCCGGCCACCATAACCGTGGCTTTTCGACCGTGAAGACATGGGTAATCATCGTTTCTCCGGAACGCGTGCCGCAATCGAGGCGGATACGTTCGCCGTCCAGTTGGAAATGCACCGGCACGATGGCCGGATCGTCGGAAAACAGTGTCAGGGTAACAGCCAGATCGACACTGCCATCCGCATGATGGGTCTGCTCGGAGGTCAGATGCTCCACACGCGCCGGATCGAGCTTCTTCAGGGCAATAGTGCCATAGAGCCCAAGAGGCGCGATCGCGATGTTCCAGTCCCAACCGAAATGGCATTGCGGCTTGCGCAACATATTGCCATTGGGAATTGGCGAATTGGCCTTTTGGTATGGCACATAAAAGGGCTGTTTTGCCTGACGCTCGGCGCCGGCTGCAATGCTGGAATGAAACAGGATGCGGATACGATTTTCGCCGGGCTGCAAGGCATCTGTCACCGATGGGCGATATCGCCGAAAGCAGTTGTCGGCAGACAAGACCGGAACATCATTGACGAAAACGATGGCGACCGTATCGAGGAAGTCGATGTCGAGATACCAGTCGCCATCCACCTGTTCGACCACAAATTCTCGCTCGATCTCCCAATCGCGCTCGGCTACCCATTGCACAAGCTCCTCATTCCGGCCCTCATAGGGATCCGGAATGACACCGGCGTCGCATAGCGCCGAATGCACGTCGCCGGGCACCGCCATGACAGTCTGATGCGCGCCAGCCGACGACAGGCGCCATGTGCCGGCAAGATCTCTATGGTTGGCGTTGTCGCTGCGTATACTCATCAAGCCTGTCCCAAATGCCAACTCCGAAACGAATAATCCGGAGCTGAAGTTTCCCTAGATACGAATCTCGCTTTCCGCATCAAACAGGGACGCGACGGACATGTCGAAGGTAAGGCGTACTGCGCTGCCGGGAGAATATCGACGCGTACCGGCGGTGCGCACCGACATCGTGTGGCCGCCATGTTTGACCCACAGCAGGTTGTCGGCACCCATCGGCTCTTCGATATCCACGACGGCATCATGGCTGACAATTCCGGCAGCAACCTCCTCATCGACTTTGATATGTTCGGGACGCAAGCCGAGAATGACCTTGCGCCCGGCCGTCAAGGGCTCGGACGCATCATAGCCATCGAGCGGAATTTCCGCGTCGCTCGTGACGAAGCAGAGACGCCCACCCCGCTCCTCGGTATGGCCGGACATGAAATTCATGGACGGCGAACCGATGAAGCCGGCCACGAACAGATTGACCGGGCGGTTGTAGATCGTCATCGGATCGTCAAGTTGCTGGATCACGCCGCTCTTCATGATGGCAATCCGATCGGCAAGCGTCAGGGCCTCGATCTGGTCGTGCGTCACGTAGATCATCGTGTTCTTCAACGAATGGTGCAGACGCTTGATCTCGACGCGCAACTCCGAGCGCAACTTGGCATCGAGATTGGACAGCGGCTCATCGAACAGGAATACGTCAACGTCGCGCACAAGCGCACGACCGATCGCCACCCGCTGCCGTTGCCCACCGGAAAGCTCGGCGGGCTTGCGCTGTAGCAGGGGTTCGATCTGCAGGATCTCGGAGGCACGCGCCACCTTCGCCTTGATCGTATCTGCAGGCACCTTGGCCACCTGCAGCCCGAAGGACAGGTTCTTCTCCACCGTCATCTGCGGATAAAGCGCATAGGACTGAAACACCATACCGATGCCACGGTCCTTCGGCTCTTCCCAGGTGACATTGCGATCCTTGATATAGATCTGCCCGTCGGTCGGCTCCAGAAGGCCGGCAATGCAATTGAGCAAAGTCGATTTTCCGCAACCGGATGAGCCGAGCAGAACGAGAAATTCGCCGTCATTGATGTCGAGATTTAGGTTTTTGAGCACGGTGACCGCGCCGAAACTCAATGAAAGATCCTTGATCGAAACGCTGATAGACATACGAATTACCCTTTGACGGCGCCGGCGGCGATGCCACGGACGAACAGACGGCCGGAGACGAAATAGACGAACAGCGGAACGAGACCGGTCAGAATGGTCGCCGCCATGTTGACGTTGTATTCCTTCACCCCCTGCACGGAGTTGACGATATTGTTGAGTTGCACGGTCATCGGATAATATTCCGGGCGCGTGAACACGACACCGAACAGGAAGTCGTTCCAGATGCCTGTGATCTGAATGATCATCGCGACCACAAAGATCGGCATGGACATCGGAAACATGATGCGGAAATAGATCTGCCAGAACCCCGCCCCGTCGATACGTGCGGCCTTGAACAGTTCCTGCGGCAACGATGTAAAGTAGTTGCGGAAGAGCAGCGTCAGGATCGGCATGCCGAAAATGGTATGGACAACAATCAGGCCCGTCAGCGTACCGTAAATGCCCAGTTCGCGCAGCACGATCACGATCGGATAAATCATCACCTGATAGGGAATGAAGGCACCGATCACGAGGATCGTGAAGAACATCTCCCCGCCCTTGAACTTCCAGTTGGCAAGCGCATATCCGTTCAGCGACGCGATCAGGATCGAGATGATCATCGATGGAATCGTGATCCTGACCGAGTTCCAGAAACCACGCGAAAGCCCGTCACAATTGAGGCCCGTGCAGGCCTCGGACCATGCCTTGACCCAGGGCTCGAAGGTGATCTCGACCGGCGGCGAGAAGATATTGCCAAGCCGGATTTCCGGCATTGTCTTGAACGAGGTGACGATCATCACGTAGAGCGGCAACAGGTAGTAGATGGCGGCCAGTGTCAGCGTGCCATAGATCACCAGATTGCGCGCCGAAAAGAGCCGTTTTGGACGCCGCCCGCGCGGGCCTTCCATCTGCGATGCAGATGGATCGGATGCTGCCGCCGCGACGTTGAGAGCTGCAGGATTAGCCACGCTTCTTCCCTCCGAATTCGAGATAGGCCCAGGGAATGATGATGATCGAAACGGTGATCAGCATCATGGTCGAAGCCGCGAAGCCCTGCCCGAGATTTTGCGCCTGGAACATGTAGTCGTAGACGTATTTGGCTGGTACTTCGGAGGAGATACCGGGACCGCCGCTCGTCTGTGCGACCACGAGGTCGTAGACGCGAACGATACCGCTGGCGATGATAACCAGCGTGGTGATGAACACGGGCCGCATCATTGGAATGACGATAAAGATATATGTGCGCCAGGTCGGAATGCCGTCGACCCGCGACGCCTTCCAGATGTCTTCGTCGATGCCGCGCAGTCCCGCCAGCATAAGGCACATGACCAGTCCCGTACCCTGCCACAGCGCTGCAATCAGGATGCCGTAGATGACAATGGACTGGGTATAGAGCGGATCGAATGTAAAGCTGGTCCAGCCCAGTGAACGCACCACCGATTGAACGCCGAAATCGGGGTTGAGAATCCACTGCCACACCAGACCCGTGACAATGAAGGACAGCGCAAAGGGATAAAGGAAAATTGAACGGAAGGTATTTTCGAAGCGGATCTTCTGATCCATCATCGCCGCCAGAATGAACCCGATCAGCAGGCTGAAAATCAGCGACAACACGCCGAAGATGGCCAGGTTCTCGATGGAAATGAGCCAGCGGGGTGCCGCCCAAAGCCGTTCATACTGATCCAGCCCGACGAATTTCAAGCGTGGCAGCAGTTTGGAATTTGTAAAGGAGTAAACAATTGTCCAGACCGTTCCGCCGAGGAAGATCACCAAGGCGGTGAGGATCATCGGGATTGAGGCAATCTTGGAATTGAGATTGCGAAACAATTGGTTCGGTCGGCGAGCGATCGCCCTGTCCGTCATGGGTAAAATCTCCTCCGTCGCAAACCCCGTAACCTCCGCTCGATCGAGGCAAGTTCACGGCAATCCACAACCGGTCGGCTTCAATATGTCCGGTGAGAACCGCAGCTGAACCCGACACCGGAAAAGGCATCGAGCAGCGCACGCCGGACTCCCCCTTGTCCGGCGTGCGCTTCGGCTGCTGTCAGTCAGCCGACGCGATGAGGTCGGCGAAACGCTTCTGCGCGTCTTCCGGCGTCATCGACTCATTTGCGAAGAATTCCGAGAAGAGATCTTCGATCTGTTTCTGGCTATCTGCAGACATCATCTGGTTGGTGCTCTTGACCACATTGCCCTGGGCGAGAATATCGAGCCCCTTCTTCATGCAGTCATTGGCAGCTTCCAGATCCACGTCGCCGCGGATTGGCAGTGAACCCTTTTTCAGGTTGAAAGCGACCTGAGTTTCCGGGCTGACAATGGTGGACGCAAGAACAGCCTGTGCGGCAGATTTTTCGTCGTCCTTGAGCAGAGGGAAGTAGAAGGCGTCGCCATCGGTCGAGATGACCTCGTTGACACCGAGACCCGGCAGGCAGCTGTAATCCTTGCCCGCCACCTGGTTGGCCACCTGGAATTCACCCTGTGCCCAGTCACCCATGATCTGTCCACCGGCCTTGCCTGTGATCACCAGATTGGTCGCCTGGTTCCAGTCCTGAACATTGGAGCCCTTCGACATGCGACGGGCATCATCGGCGGCCTTGAAGATCTTGGCAATCTCGGGACCACCGGCAAATTCGGCATCCTTGTCTTCATAGACCCGGTAGTAATTGTCCTTACCGGCCAGTGACACCATCAGCACGCTGAACGCACCAGATGTCTGCCATGGCTGGCTGCCGACGGCCAGCGGAAGAATTCCCGCTTTCTCCAAGGCTGGAGCTGCCGCGACATATTCATCCCAGTTTGTCGGAACGGCGACACCCGCTTTTTCAAAGGCACCATTGGAAAGCCACAGCCACTGCCAGGAATGGATATTGACCGGCGCGCAGTAGATCTTGCCATCGATCGTGCAGCCTTCCAGCAGGCTTGCCGGACGAATGACTTCGGTCCATTTTTCCTTCTCAGCGACATCGCTGAGATCACGCATCAACCCGGCCTCGACGAGCTCCTCGGCCTGACGACCATGATTGAACTGGGTCGCACCCATCGGATCACCGCCGGTAATACGGCTGATCATGATCGGACGTGCAGTTCCTCCCGAACCGGCAATCGCCCCATCAACCCAGTGATTTCCAGTTTTGTCGAAGGCCTTCGCAAGCTCGGCCACCGCGGCTGCTTCGCCACCGGAGGTCCACCAATGCGTGACTTCGAGATCGGTGGCATGCGCCATACCAAACGGCATAGCGACACCTGCAGCCAAAAAGGCTGCAACTTTAGAAAATTTCATGAGTCTCCTCCCTCACTGAAACGTTGCCGTAAAAACCTATTCGAAACCTATCGACGACGCAACGGCGCGCTGCATAATTTCTCTAATAGAGCGTATTTTCAATCTGCGCGCGTATTCAGGAGTGAGATAGAAATGTTGCCGATCGCCGATTATTGCGTCGCAGCGTCAACAAATATCTCAAACAATGCAGTATTTTGGCTTCTTTTCTCGCAAAATCCGCAAAAATAAGCACCTGTGGTATTTCGCAGGTGCGAAATTTTGAAACACAGGAGAACACAACCTTGAAGGACGGAAATGACCGTACACACCCTAATTTAAGCCTAGACTTTCGTACTGTATCGTTACAGTTAATAGCGGTGCGCATGTTGGAGGATGATGCGCCCAACAATGGCAAATGCTAAATAATAAGTATAAGAAGCGAAAATTGACGATCGTGGGGGAAGCGCATGGCTGACGCAGAAGACCGGACGGCCAGACGTCCAGGAGCGGGCAAGGAACGCCCGACCCTGAAAACGATTGCCTATATGACGGGCCTCGGTATCACCACCGTCTCACGGGCACTGAAAGACGCCCCCGATATCGGCGCCGATACCAAGGAACGTGTTCGTCTTGTCGCCCGCCAGCTTGGATATCAGCCAAACCGTGCAGGCGTTCGCCTCCGCACGGGCAAGACCAATGTCATCGCACTGGTGCTTTCCATCGACGAAGAGATCATGGGCTTTTCCAGCCAGATGGTGTTCGGCATCAGCGAAGCCCTGTCGGGAACACCCTATCATCTGATTTTGACGCCCCATTCCCACAGCCGGGATCCGCTGGCCCCAGTCCGATATATTCTCGATACGGGCTCGGCTGACGGTGTCATCATTTCGCGCATTGAACCCAATGATCCACGCGTTACGCTGTTGATCGACCAGAACATGCCATTTGCAGCGCATGGTCGAAGCGACAATGGCCTTGCTCATCCCTATCATGACTTCGACAATGAAGCCTATGCGCGAGAAGCTGTGCGCAGATTGGTCAAGGACAAGGGACGTCGGCGTATCGCCCTGTTACAGCCACCGACCAAGCTTGCCTATCACCAGCACACGCGATTGGGTTTCCAGCGCGCCCTCGCCGAGTTCGGCGCAGGCGAAGTACCGCTCAATGTGACAATCGACACACCGCTCCCCGATATCCGCGACGCCATCGAGACGCTGATGCGCTCACCCGAGGCACCGGATGGCATCATATCATCGTCAGGAAGCGGAACGATCGCCGTCAATGGTGGCGTCGAGGCAGCCGGAAAGCGGATCGGCAAAGATGTCGACGTGGTCTCGAAACAATCTGCCCCTGTCCTCAACTGGATCCGCCCGGAAATCATCACCGCGTTCGAGGATGTGCGCGAGGCCGGCACGCAACTGGCCAGGGCCGTGATCGCCCAGATCGACGGAGCACCGCCGGAAACCTTGCAAAGCATCAGCCAGGCAAAATGGCCCGAAAGCGTCTAAAGGAATGTGCGCCCATGGTGGCGGAGCCAAAACAGAAAATCCCGCGCATTTGTGATGCACGGGACTTTTTCGAGTATGTCGCCTGATGAAGGCAGGCAATAGTCTTGATCAGAACGTTGCCAGCCCACTGCCCCATGGGCCGTGGTGGAAGTCCTTGCCGTCCATACGATCGAAACCGTGGGCGCCGAAGAAGTCGCGCTGGGCCTGGATCAGGTTGGCCGTACCGCGGCTTTGTGTATAGGCGTCGAAATAGTTGAGCGCCGAGGCAAGGGCCGGAACCGGAAGACCGGCATTCACGGCAGTGGACACGACCCGGCGCAGCGATGGCAGCGATTCCTTCAGCATTTCGCTAAAGGCTGGCGTGACCACCAGATTGGCGGCATCCGGCATCGCGGTAAAGGCCTGGGTGATCTCGTCGAGAAACTGCGAACGGATGATGCAGCCTGCGCGCCAGATCTTGGCAATGGTCGGCATCGGCAGGTTCCAGCCAAATTCCTTGCTGGCCGCGGACATCACGGCAAAGCCCTGCGCGTAGGCGCCTATCTTGGCAGCAAACAGCGCGAGTTCGAGATCCTTTTCGAGGTCACCGGAATGATCGAATTTCAACGTGCTCTTGCCGAACAGCTTTTCGGCAGCTTCGCGCTCCGTCTTCATCGACGACAGGCTGCGAGCAGCGACAGCGGCCTCGATGGCCGTCGCCGGAATACCCATCTGCTGGGCCTCGATCACAGACCATTTGCCCGTGCCCTTCTGACCGGCCTTGTCGAGGATCATATCGACCATAGGCTCGCCAGAAATCGGATCCTTGGCGTTCAGAACCTTTTCACTGATCTCGATCAGATAGGAGTTGAGACGACCCTTGTTCCACTCACCAAATGTGGCGCCAACGTCGTGGGCCGACTTGCCCATTCCGTCACGCAGCACACCGTAGACCTCGGCGATCATCTGCATGTCGGCATATTCAATACCGTTGTGGATGGTCTTGACGAAGTGACCGGCACCATTCTCACCGAGCCAGGCGCAGCATGGATCGCCGTCGAACTTGGCAGCGATAGAAGTCAGCACCTTCTCGACGCGCGCATAGGATTGTTCGGTACCGCCAACCATGATCGACGGACCATGACGCGCACCCTCTTCGCCACCCGAGACGCCCATGCCGATGAAGGTCACGCCTGTGTCCTTCAATCGGTCGAAGCGCGCCATGGTGTCGCGGAAATTGGCATTGCCGGCATCGATGATGATGTCGTTATCCGACAACAGCGGCAAAAGCGCATCGATCTGCTGATCGACCGGATCGCCGGCCTTGATCATGATGATGATCGGACGCGGCGGGCGTATGGCCGCGATGAATTCTTCAAGTGTCTGGCAGTTGACGATATTGCCGGCGAGGTCACCCGCTTCCCCGAGGAATTCGTCGGTACGCGCTCCGGTCCGATTGAAGACCGCGATCTTGTTACCCTTTTCGGCAATATTGAGGGAGAGGTTGGACCCCATGACCCCAAGGCCGATCAATCCGATTTCCGCTTGCATAGGTGACCCTTTCTAGACTCTTTGGAGGCACTATTTGGCACTCCAGACAGGCTAGGACAAGAGCTGAAACGGCTCTTGTCTCTGTTTGCGCAAACGTGAATTAAACCTCAGGCTTGTCATCACCGTCATCGAGCGCCCGCCAGGCGGCCCCTTCCAGATCGTCATACTGACCGCTCTTCAGCGACCACAGGAAGGCGCCCAACCCCAGGCCGCCCAGAAACAAGGCGATCGGGATCAGATAGATCAGCATGTTCATGATGCAAGCCTTGCTGTGCGGCGCGCTACATTTGGCGTCGGCGCACTCTTTGGCACCGGCATATGGCTGCCAAGGGAATTGAGCCTCAGGGCATTGAGCACCACAATGATCGACGATGTCGACATGGCGATGGCAGCAATCAGCGGCGTTGCTATGCCTGAAAGCGCCAACGGCACCGCCAGACCGTTATAGATGATGGCGATGGCGAAATTCTCACGGATAAGCCGCCCTGCCTTGCGCGACGCACGGATCGCAAGGGGCACGGCTTCCAGGCTGTCATGCATGAAGACGAAGTCAGCGGCCTGTCGCCCGATATCGGCAGCCGTGGCAGGTGCCATCGAAACATGGGCCGCCGAAAGTGCCGGCGCATCGTTGATGCCGTCTCCCACCATCAACAGCCTGTGGCCCGATCGTTGAGCCTCTACACAGCACCCCGCCTTGTCTGCTGGCTTCAAATTGGCTTTCCAGTCCCGGACACAAAGTCTTGTCGCAAGCTTAGCAACAACCTCGGGCCGGTCTCCGGACAGGATCGTCACCGGGAATTTCTTCAGTGCAAAATCGGCCAATGCCTGTTCAGCGCCTGGCCGAAGCGCATCTTCGAACTGAAAGGTTTCGAGCACGGCATAATCCAGCGACAACACAACCTCCGAACGCGACGACATACGGCCCTCTGACGCTGTCGTCCCGTTGCCTGCAAACGAACGACTGCCGAGACGATAAATTCCCGCAGAAGTCTTAGCCTCGATACCCGAACCCGGTATTTCACGGACGTCGTCGAATGTGACGGCGACACTGCCGACGGAGCGATAAAGCGCCTCCGACAGCGGATGACGGGAATGGGAGCCGAGGCTTGCGGCAATCTGCATATGGCCGGGATCGACGCCCGACCGATTGATGAACCGGGGGCGCCCAAGCGTCAGCGTACCCGTCTTGTCGAAGGCGGCACAGTCGATCTCTGCCAGCCGCTCCATCGCCGAGCCGTCCTTGACCATGATGCCCGCCTTGAACAGCCGACCGGCCGCCACGACCTGGACCACAGGAACGGCCAGGCCGAGCGCGCATGGACAGGTGATGATCAAGACGGCAACCGCCACCAGCAGCGCGTGCTTCCAGTCGCCGCCATAGAGACCCCAGAACAGGAAAGCGCCAAAGGCCAGCAGATGAACCGCCGGTGCATAGATTTCCGCCGCCCGGTCAGCGATGCGGCGATAGCCGGCTTTGCCGCCTTCAGCGGCTTCCATAAGCCGCATGATTTCCGCCAGGAAGGAATCGCGGGCAAGCGCACTCGCCTCAAGCGTCAATCCACCGGTGAGATTGAGGATACCTGCCTGAAGCGCATCCCCTTTCTGCACGCGCACTGCAGCGCTCTCCCCGTTGACGATGGAAAAATCAGCATCGCTGACGCCTGAGACAACAATGCTGTCGACGGGCACCCGCTCGCCGGCACCGACCGAAAGACGATCACCAATGGCGATATCGGCCAGCGGCCGGTATTCGCGTCCCCCATCCGCCATCGCCACCATGGCGCCGCGCGGCGATAGCCGCGCAAGACCGGTGATGGCAGAGCGCGCCCTGTCGCGCATCACATGATCGAGCGTGCGGCCGATCAGGAGCAGAAACAGCAAAGTCACCGAGGCATCGAACCAAGCCTGCTCACCGTGATGAACGGTCTCCCAAAGAGACATCGAATAGGCCAGGATCACAGCCAGCGAGATCGGCACATCCATGTTCACGCGCCCGTGGCGCAGGCCATTCCAGGCAGAGACGAAGAAAAAACGACCGGCATAGATAATGGCCGGTGCTGCGATTGCCGCCGACAGCCAGTGGAACATGTCTCGTGTGGCAGCATCCGCGCCTGACCAGACCGATACCGACAAAAGCATGATATTGCTGGCAGCAAATCCTGCCACTGCAACGGCCAGCATCAGCTTGTTGCGCAAGGCTTCATCACCGTCTGTTGCGGCTGCGAACAAATGCGCTTCGTAACCGGAGGCGAACACAGTGCGCACGATGTCGACCGGATCGGTAACAATCTGGCCGACCTTGGCCTTCCAGACGATAGACACCCGTTTTGTGGAAAGGTTGACCCGCGCCCGTTCCACATCGGGCCGGCTTTTCAGGCTTTTCTCGATCGTGGCGATACAGGTCCCGCAATGCACGCCCGGAACAGACAGCTCTGTCTGGTAAAGTCCATCACCAAGATCACGGCTGGAAAGGTGCAATTCCTCTGACGATGGCAGGGCATGGGCGGCCCGCTCCATCTCCAGGGTCCCTTCGGTGCCGGCAGCACAGCAGCTCATTTTCCATCCTCGGTCACGGCAATCCGGTTGGCTTCGTGGATCAGCAACGTGCCATCTTTCTCTGCCTTGACTTCCACAATCCAATGGCCAGGAAGCACATCATGTTCGGCAACGAAATCGCCATTGCCGACAGGTAACAGGACCGCTGTAAAATCCTGGTGCTCGCCAACGGGACGCTTGAAATGAGCCGTCACGTGATCGGCATCCACCGCACCCTTGCCAGCAATCGTCAGATTGTAGCGGATCTCGCCATTGGCCACCGTCATTTTCCCGGTAATGCCGGTTGCCAGCATGTCGCGGATCGCATGCGCCTTTCCGTTGAATTCCTGGCTGGCGACATAGGTGTTTTGCACCACCAGCCCGCTCCATGTGGACGTGGCATAGTAGGCCATCAAAAAGTTCACTGAAATAATCGTTCCGAAAAAGGCGAACATCACAGCCAGCATGTGCCAGCCGGTAAAAACGAAGGGGCGTTTTTGCGGTATCGAGGTCACTTTTTCACTCCCGGCCCGTTGAAGACGGCCTTGTAGCTTGCGGTTTCATCTCCATTGGCATCTTTGGCGACGAAGTCGAATTCCTCAGATGTCCAGCTAACCTGATTGCCCGGCAGCGTGACGAAGACCTTCAGCGCGGTTGCCTCATCCGGCTCGACTGACAGCGTGATAGACTGCCCAATCGGCTGGTCGATACCGTTGATCTTCATGGTCGCCTCAGGTAGCCCCTGGATCGACAATTCAACATTGCGTGGTTTAGGAATCATGTTCAACAGCCGAACCGTATAGCCGTTGCGGATCGATCCGTCCGATTCCAGCACATATTGAGGATTGCGGTCATGCAGCACGTTGACTTCCAGCCGCTCACGGTTGAGCAGCGCAACCGCTAGACCGATACCGACAGCGCACCACACAGCCATGTATAGCAGCGTGCGCGCACGGAAAATGACGTGCCAGTTGAAGTGCCTCACCTTGTCGTGGAAACGGCCGTCGCTGTCGCGCACCAGATCAGGATTGACACCATGCGTTCCATTGCCGGTCGCAAGGGCCATGTTCTGGTCGTAGTCCGAGAGAGTGGCATAGGAAATCAGCCCGCGGTCGCGGCCGAGTTTGTCCATCACACCGTCGCAAGCATCGATGCACAAGGCACAGGTGATGCATTCAAGCTGCTGGCCATCGCGAATGTCGATTCCCATGGGACAGACAGCGACACAGGCATTGCAATCGACACAATCGCCCACCAGCTCGCCGGAAGCAGCCGCTTTCTTGGCATGACGCGTCCTCGGTTCACCACGCCAGTCGTTATAGGTGACCACCAGAGAATTTTCATCCAGCATTGCCGCCTGAATGCGCGGCCAGGGGCACATATAGGTGCAGACCTGTTCGCGCATCAGGCCGCCGAAGACATAGGTCGTGGCGGTCAAAATAGCGACTGTGATGTAGGCAGCAGACGGAGCCCGCCCCGTTGCAAAGTCAATCAGAAGGCCCGGCGCATCGGCGAAGTAAAAAATCCATGCACCGCCAGTCAGGACGGCAATCGCGATCCAGATGGCATGCTTGGAAACCCGTCTTGCGACCTTATCGAAGGACCAGGGCGCCTTGTCGAGCTTCATGCGGGCATTGCGGTCGCCTTCGACGGCCCTCTCGACCACCAGGAACAGATCCACCCACACCGTCTGCGGACAGGTATAGCCGCACCACGCCCGACCGACGGCAGACGTAATCAGAAACAGTCCGAAACCGGCCATCACCAACAGTCCCGCCACGAAGAAGAACTCCTGTGGCCAGATTTCAATGAAGAAGAAATAGAATCGGCGATGTGCAAGGTCGATGAGCACGGCCTGATCCGGTGCATAAGGGCCCCTGTCCCATCGCAGCCACGGCGTGAGATAGTAGATCCCGAGCGTGACGATCATGACCAGCCATTTGAACCGGCGAAACTGCCCTTCGGCGCGCTTGGGAAAGATCTTCTTGCGCGCCTCGTAAAGCGGTTTGCGAACGCCAGCAGCATTGACGGCCTGAGCGTCAAGACGCTCGATGTCTCCACTCTCTGCCGGGCGTTTGTCGTCAGCCTGAAAATTCATGTGATGCACCTCTCAAGTCAGTGCATCTCTGTCACCTCCAAGCAGGCTCTACCTTGACATACATCAAGTCGCGGCGAAGCGCCGCAACGCGCCGGATGCCAACGCCTTCTTCCAGGGTCGATGACTAAATCATTCAATTCGAATGGACAAAATGTCGCACATCGCGCAGTCTGGCCTTCCTGTTGTTCAAAGTGAGGGGAAGCACCATGACGGCATTGATCGGATTTCTGAATACGGTCTTCTGGGGCTATGTACTGATTTACGGGCTCTTGGCCGTTGGCGTGTTCTTCACCATCAAGCTTGGCTTTCCGCAATTCTTGCATTTTGGCGAAATGTTCCGGGTCCTGCGCCGCAGTGACAATACCGACAAGTCCGGAATCAGCCCCTTTCAGGCCCTGACTGTCAGCCTCGCCTCGCGCGTCGGCACCGGCAATCTCGCAGGCGTCGCCGTCGCCCTTTATCTGGGTGGCCCCGGTGCGATTTTCTGGATGTGGATGGTTGCCCTTGTCGGGATGGCGACCGCCTATTCCGAAAGCACGCTGGCGCAGCTTTACAAGGTCAGAAACGAGAACGGCGACTATCGAGGCGGCCCCGCCTTCTACATCGCCCGTGGCCTTGGCGCCCCTTGGGCTGGCTGGGTTTTCTCCGTCTGCCTGATCATCTCCTTCGGCCTTGTCTTCAACGCCGTTCAGGCCAATTCCATCGCAGACGCCATGGAAGGTGCCTTCGGTGTGCCGAAGATCGGCGTCGGCGTGGTGCTTGCTGCCATCACCGGCGTGGTGATCTTCGGCGGTATTCGCCAGATTGCCCGCGTCGCGGAAATCGTGGTGCCCTTTATGGCAGTGGTCTATCTGCTGCTGGCGATTTACGTCCTGATCGTCCACATCACCGAAGTACCTGCCGCCATCGGCATGATCCTGTCTCACGCCTTCGGCCTGCAGGAAGCGGCAGGCGGCGTCACCGGCGGTGTCATGGCGGCCATGATGAATGGTGTAAAGCGCGGCCTCTTCTCCAACGAGGCAGGCATGGGCTCTGCACCCAATATCGCAGCCGTTGCCACCCCCGATCCGCATCACCCCTCATCGCAGGGCTTCGTCCAGGCACTCGGCGTCTTCATCGATACACTGCTGATCTGCTCGGCGACGGCCATCATGATCCTGCTGTCCGGCACGCTTGAGCCCGGCTCCGGCTTGACGGGAACCCAGCTCACGCAGGCTGCGATCTCCGCGCATATCGGTTGGTTCGGCAGCTACTTCATCGCCATCGCCATCTTCTTCTTCGCCTTCACCTCGATCATCGGCAACTACTCCTATGCCGAAAACGCCCTCACCTTCATGAAGCTAGACCAGAAGGTGCCGATGATGATCATGCGCCTTGCCGTGCTGCTGATGGTCATCTGGGGCGCCTATGAAAGTGTGTCGACAGTCTTCGACGCTGCCGACGCCTCCATGGGCCTGATGGCAACCATCAACCTGATCGCGATCCTGTTACTGTCTGGAACGGTGGCCAAACTCACCAAGGACTATTTCGCGCAGAAAAAGGCGGGTGAAGTCCCCCGCTTTCACGCAGCCGACTATCCCGAGCTGCAGGGGCGGATCAACGAAGAGATCTGGTCCCGCCGCGACTGAGATCCAAAGACACCAAACCCCGCGACTCGCGTCGCGGGGTTTTTCGAACGTGACTGAAGTTCGGAAGCGTTTTACTCGCCACCGCCCAGCGAGTGGACGTAGATCGACAACTCCTTGACGGTGGTCTCCCCCAGGCGCGCTTGCCATGCAGGCATCACACCGTGTTTCGGACGAGCCACCTGGGCTGCAAGCTGCGCTTCGCTATTGACCTTCAGCCAGATGGCATCCGCCAGGTTCGGTGCGCCTAAATCGCGATCCCCCTTGGCATCGTCGCCATGGCAAGCCGCACAGTTTTCTGCGAAAACGACCTTGCCGGGCTCGACCAGAGCCGGATCCGACGGTGTATTCGTCAGGCTCCAGACATAGGCCGCCACTTCGCGGATCTGCTCAGGCTCAAGTATGTCGGCAAAGGCCGGCATTTCGGAGAAGCGTGTTTCGTCGTCCGCCTCATAGCGAATGCCGTGGGCAATCGTCTGATTGATCGCCTCGACATCACCACCCCACAACCAGTCGTCGTCGTTAAGATTGGGATAGCCTGGACCACCGGCCGCACCCGAACCATGGCATGGCGAGCAGTTGACCTTGAAGGCTGCAGCGCCCCCGGCAGTGGCAAACTGGGTGAGTTCCGGGTCTGCCAGGATATCGCCAAGCGGCATGGCGGCAATCTTCTGAACGAAGACAGCCTGTGCGGCTGTGGCGGCCGTCATCTCCTCAGTCAGTGCCGCACGGTTGGTGTAGCCGAGAACGCCCTTGGTGTTTTCGCTCAGCAACGGCCAGGCCGGGTAGAGTACCGTATAGCCGATGGCCCAGACGATCGTTGCGTAGAAGGTCCAGACCCACCAGCGCGGCAGAGGGTTGTTCAGTTCCTGAATGCCATCCCATTCATGGCCGGTGGTTTCGACGCCGGTGATGTCGTCAATTTTCTTATCAGCCATTTCCTAGTCCTCCTTGAGAGGGATGCTGGCGGCCTCGTCGGCGGCGCGTTTGCCGCCCGGCCGGAGTGTGAAGGCGATGACACCGACGAAGAACAGGGCCATGGCCAGAAGGCCCCAGCTGTCTGCGAAGTGCCGCATTGCCGTATAAGTTTCCATTTTTCACGCTCCCCTACCGGTAGCCGGTTGCATCGTCATAGGTGGTAAAGTCCACCAGCGTGCCGAGCATCTGCAGATAGGCGATCAAGGCGTCCATCTCCGTCAGTTCGGCCGGATTGCCATCGAAGTCGCCAACCCGGGCCTTCGGATAGCGCGCCAGAAGCGCTTCCGTATCCGCCTCCGGATCGGCCTGTGCTCTCAGATCCGACACGGCATTTTCGATCATCTCGTCCGTATAGGGGACACCAACCGCATGGTTGGCCTGAAGATGCGCCGTGATATTGGCGACCTTCAGCGGCGTTTCCTTCAGATAGGAATAGCTGGGCATGATCGATTCCGGGACCACGTCGCGCGGCTCGGTCAGATGCTGGACGTGCCACTCGTTCGAATAGCGGTCGCCCACGCGCGCAAGGTCAGGCCCTGTTCGCTTGGACCCCCACTGGAACGGATGGTCGTACATCGATTCAGCCGCCAGGCTGTAATGGCCGTAGCGCTCCACTTCGTCGCGGAACGGACGGATCATCTGACTGTGACAGACATAGCAGCCCTCGCGGACATAGATGTCGCGCCCGGCCAGTTCGAGCGGCGAATAGGGACGCATCCCCTCCACCTTCTCGATCGTATTTTCCAGATAGAACAGCGGCGCGATTTCCACCAGGCCGCCAATCGATACCACCAGCAGAGAACCGACCAATAGAAGGCTGGCGTTCTTCTCGAAGATGGCGTGTTTGTCGAGAATTGACATATGAACCTTCCTTCTCATTCAGCCGGTTGAAGGGCTGCAGGCGCCACCGAACCACCGATGGGTGCCTCTTGCCGCTCATAACCGAGAATGGTCATGAGCACGTTGTAGGCCATGACAATGCCGCCCAGCAGATACAGGCTGCCACCGAGGGCACGCAGGACGAAGTAGGGATGCATGGCAGCGACAGACTCTGCGAATGAATAGACCAGGAAGCCTTGGCTATCGTATTCGCGCCACATCAGACCCTGCTGGATACCCGCAACCCAAAGCACGGCCGCATAGATGACGATACCAAGTGTCGCGAGCCAGAAGTGCCAGTTGACCAGACGCAGCGAGTAGAGGCGGTTGCGGTTCCACAGCTTGGGCGTCAGGTAGTAGATCGCGCCGAAGGAGATCATGCCGACCCAGCCGAGCGCGCCCGAGTGAACGTGACCGATGGTCCATTCGGTATAGTGGCTGAGCGAGTTGACGGCCTTGATCGACATCATTGGACCTTCGAAGGTCGACATGCCGTAGAAGGCAATGGCAATCACCATCATGCGGATGATCGGGTCGGTGCGGATTTTGTCCCAGGCGCCAGACAACGTCATCAGGCCGTTGATCATGCCGCCCCAAGAGGGCATCCACAGCATGATCGAGAAGACCATGCCCAATGTCTGCGCCCAATCCGGCAACGCCGTGTAGTGGAGATGGTGCGGGCCGGCCCAGATATACATGAAGATCAGCGCCCAGAAGTGGATGATCGACAGACGATAGGAATAGACCGGTCGACCGGCCTGCTTGGGCACGAAATAGTACATCATGCCCAGGAAGCCCGCAGTCAGGAAGAAGCCCACGGCGTTGTGACCATACCACCATTGGGTCAGGGCATCCTGCACACCGGAAAAGGCCGAATAGCTCTTCACGCCCAGAAACGAGACCGGAACCGCCAGATTATTGACGATATGCAGCATTGCGATCGTGACGATGAAGGCCAGATAGAACCAGTTCGCCACGTAGATGTGGCTCTCCTTGCGCGTCATGATCGTGCCAAGGAAGGTAATCAGATAAGCGACCCAAACGACAGTCAGCCACAGATCGACATACCATTCGGGCTCGGCATATTCGCGCCCCTGGGTAATGCCCAGCAAATAGCCGGTAGCCGCCATGACGATGAAGAACTGGTAGCCCCAGAAAACGAACCAACCGAGATTGCCGCCAAACAGGCGCGCGCGGGACGTTCGCTGCACGACATAAAACGACGTCGCGATCAGGGCGTTACCGCCAAAGGCGAAAATCACCGCAGACGTGTGCAGCGGACGCAACCGACCGAAATTGAAATATGGCTCGATATTGAGGTCAGGAAACGCCATCTGCAAAGCGACGAAAACACCGACCAGAAATCCGACCACACCCCAGAAAACCGTTGCGATGACGCCATATTTGACGACTTCGTCGAAATATTCGGATTTCCGTGTGGCAGTGGCTGCGCCATTGGCCGTCGCTGGCGCAAACGACATGCGGCGCAGCATGATGACGGTGCCGATTGCCAGCACCACGAACGCGATGCTCATATGAGCCGCAAACAAGCTGTCCTGGGTGAACGCCACCCCTAGCAGTGCGGCGAAGGCGAGAAGTGCCATCACCAAAGTTTCAAACGTGTAATTCATTGTTGGTATCCCCCAACGTCTTGCTTCGTATCGCAACGGCAATTGGTGAGACTCACCTGCCGCCGCGTCCACCGCACATCTGCCATTCGGGCAATGGGATAACCTTGATCCAGATCAAGGCGCACAGCCGCAAAGTCTAAGAAAAACAAAAACCGAGGAGAGGTGCGAGTAAAGCACCCGATAACGCGGCATTCCGCATCGCGCCGCCTGCTTTGGGCGGCACCATGCGCACGCACACCGGAGGGAGAACATTGCCATGGCGTCCAACGATCCGGCACTGCCGCGCAAACCGGAAAGCGACATTGAACGCGTGATGGCGATGCACATTGAAGACGGCGACAATCTCAATTGGCTGCGCCGTGCGCATCAAGAGCAGCTCGCACTATGCCAGGCCCTGGAAGAGATAGCAGACTCCCTCCCCGCAGACATCAACCGCCAGAAATGCATCTATGCAGCCAAAGCTCTTGGACCCCTTATCGGCGGATTCCACCACTATGAAGAGCAGGTGCTATTTCCATGGATAGCGACAACATCGCCGCCCCATGTCGACGTGCGAAAGACACTGGAACGACTGAAAATCGAACACTGTGAAGATGAATGTTTCGCAGAGGAACTGACAGACGCATTGCTCAGGCTTGGATCGGGAGAACCGTCCAATATGGAAGCAGTCGGCTATATGTTGCGGGGATTTTTCGAGGGCGTTCGCCGCCACATTGCCTATGAAGCCGACTATCTTCTTGGTCTGGTCCGGCCAAACCATCAATAAGGATCGGCAGATGAGCCGGACGTCTCTCTATATGGTCACCAGCGTCTCGCTGAGACTGCCAACAACGTCCTCGTTCACGACGACCGCTCCGACAATATTGCCGCGCTGCCCCCGAAGCGGCTTCATCCGGCAATAAATCCGCTTGTTTCCCTTGCTTCGATCGCATTGATAGTGAAAATCGAAGACATCGCCGTCAAAGCACCGGTCAAGCAACAAACGGGCTTTGTTTTCGAATACGTCGTGCCCGATAAATTCGGCCACATGACGCCCGATCAGCTCAAAACCTCTGATACCGTAGAACTCTGCTTCTGCTGCATTGCCGAGCAGAAACCGGTAATCGCGCGTAATGACCGCCACGCGAACTGGAATATTGTCGAGGATACTCTCGTTCAGCAAACTATCGTCGCCAGCTTGCCGTGTCATGGGAAGACCGCAGGCAATGCCCTCGAGCGACGCTGATTGCTCGCCACCGAAATAACGTTCGATCAGGACATTGAGGATCGCCGAAGTGCGCACCACACACGCGCGATCATCCGCATATTCGCGGATCAAACTGCTGACGAAACGGAGTTGCTGCTGAATTTCGCTTGGATTCCGCGCCCTGTATTCGACAACGGCCGAAATCAATGGATCGATCTCCCGATCAATCAAGCGCACCAGTTCATCATTGCCGCTACGGATAGCCTGCTCCAATTGCTGACTTTTCATTGTGACGGCTTCAAACATCGGCAACAGCATGTCGCCCGTGAACATTTGCGGCATCAAAACTCCAATAACTTACTGAATCACTGAAAATCTCACACTTGGAACGCAGGCTAAACAAAAAGTGAAAACACTATCTTTGTTAGCCAGTTAACATGAATAGGCCTCACATTCAACTAACTAACTTTGGGGGGAAATGGAATAAATTCGCTATACGTCCGCATAATAAATACAGGCGACACCAGACTGGAGAGCAGCGGGAAAATATCAATATAAGTAAACACTATATCGTCATAAGGCGATACGCAGTCGACTTGTCGCTATATGTATAGATTTGATTATACAGAGACCTAGAGCGATTTTTTGATCGCCCAGCGATCATGATACCAGAGCCATTGCTCCGGATACTCTCTTACCCATCCCTCGACCTTGTCGTTGAGAAGCTGCGCGGTCGCCCGAACGTCCACCTGGCCGGCCTCGGTACGCGGCAGTGCAACCTTGTCTTCGATTTCAAGGCGGAAGCGGTTTCCAGGCAGGCGGATGCAGCGCGCCGGATAGATATCGCATTCGAACTGGCGGGCCAGCTTGGCAAGGAGCGGATTTGTTCGAACGTCCTGACCAAAGAAGGTCGTGGGCTGCCCCTTGTTGAACTTCTGATCAACCAGGACGCCGACACCGCCACCGCGTTCCAGTTGACGAGCGAGGGCAAAGGAAGACCCAGCATGCGAAGGGACGAGTTCGCCCATCCGTTTGCGCCGGAACGAAAACACCTTGTCCGCAACATAGGGATTATTCGGTGGACGGAACAGAACGGTGACATAAAGGCCGAACGTCGCGCCGGCGACAGGTAAGATCTCGAAATTGGCCGTATGCGCGGTAAAGACGATAAAGGGCCGAGGGTTATCTCTCAAGTCGAGAAACGTCGACGAGCCGGACACTTCGATCCGTCCCTCACCTTGTCGTTCCGGATCGAAATCGAACAGGCGGTCGAGAAACACATATTCGGCAGCAAGCCGGCCCATATGCCCCCAGCTGGCCAGCGCAATGCGCTCGCGCTCGGCATCGTCCTTCTCCGGAAATGCATTGCGCAAATTCGTCAACATTAGCCTGTGCCGACTGGTCTTTGGACCGATGAATCGCATCAGTCGGTCTGCGAAATTGATCGCAGGATCAGCCGGCAACACCTTCAACATGCTGAGGAAGCCAAAGGCAAGCTGGGCCACCAGCCATTGCCGGAAACGCATAAGCGCCAGAACGATGCGGGTAACGAACAGCTTCAATGAATCAGTCCATACGAAGAATGATTTTACCGAAGACCTGACGGCCTTCCATGCGCTCCAGCGCCCTGTCGATATCCTCGAAGGTAACTTCCGTATCGATGACCGGGTGAACCAGTCCGCGTGCCATTTTTTGCATGGCATTGGCCATGTTTTCCATGCGGCAGCCAAAAGAGCCGAACAACTTCAACTGCTGCTGGAACAGCATCATCAGGTTCATCTCGGTCGACACGCCGGATGTCGAGCCACAGGTAACCAGACGACCGCCACGCTTCATGCACAGCATGGAACCGGCCCAGGTATCCTTGCCGACATGTTCGAAGACGACATCGACGCCCTTTTTCTTGGTCAGCTTTCTGACCACGCCTTCGAAACGATCGGTGCGGTAGTTGATCACATGATCGGCACCGAGCGCCTTTGCCGGTTCGATCTTCTCGTCGGATCCCACCGTAGTGATCACCGTGCAGCCCATTTTCTTGGCGAGCTGAATGGCAGCCGTGCCAATGCCGGAACCGCCCGCATGAACGAGGATGGTCTCACCGGGCTGCAGCTTGGCATTGTCGAACAGCATGTGCTCGACGGTCCCAAAGGTTACGGGCGCAAGAGCCGCCGCAACCGCATCGACACCGGGTGGTGCCGGAACCAGCAGCCGCGCCGGCAAATTGATCTTTTCTTGTGCGAAGCCATCAAGATGGAAGCCATGCACGCCACCGACGTTTTCACACAGGTTGTCACGTCCATCGCGGCACGCCGAACACAAGCCACAGGTCCGCGCGCCATAGATCGATGCAAGCTGACCCGGAAGAATATTGCCGACACCCGGACCGATCGCCTCGACAACGCCGGATGCTTCTGCACCGATCGTGAGCGGAAGCTTGCGCTTGGCAAAGGCCATGCCGCGCCAACCCCAGACATCGATGTGATTGAGAGCGACTGCCTTTACACGAAGCGTCACTTCACCGGGACCCGGGGCTTCGGGCTCAGGCACATCTGTGATTTCGAGCCGGCGATCTTCGATGAGTTGCAAAGCGCGCATAAAGGTCCGTCCTTCGCCCGGCGGGCGTCTGTCTTATGTCAAAAAATGATGTTGCGCCGTCGATTAAGCCGGATCGCGCGTCATGACAAGGCTTGCGTTCTGACCGCCGAAGCCAAAGGAGTTCGACAACACCGCCGAGACCTCTGCATCCCGCTTCACATTCGGCACCACGTCAAGTTCGATTGTCGGATCAGGATTGGTGTAATTGATCGTCGGCGGCAAGGTGCCCGTCTGCATGGTCTGCAGAGAGAACACGGCCTCAACTGCGCCAGCCGCTGTCAGCGTATGTCCGATCATCGACTTGTTCGACGAACAGGCAATGGACTTCATCCGCTCACCAAACACGGCCAGCATTGCGCCATATTCCATCTTGTCGTTTTCCGGTGTCGACGTACCATGCGCATTGATATAGCCAATGTGGTCGGCAGACAGGCCGGCATCTTCCAGCGCCGCGTGGATCGTGGCAATGGCGGGACCGCCATCTGGCGACGACCGGGTACGGTGGAAATGGTCTGCTTTTTCGCCGCAGCCGCGGATGATGCCAAGAACCTTGGCACCACGACCGATGGCCGATTCGAGGCTTTCCAGCACCAGCGTGGCAGCACCCTCTGCCATCACGAAACCGTCACGGTCCTTGCTGAATGGCTTGGATGCCTTTTCCGGCTGATCATTCTGGGTGGACAGCGCCGACAAAAGCGAAAAGCGTATCAAGGCTTCAGCACTCACCGAACCGTCTGTCGCAACTGTGAGCGCGCGCTCAGATCGCCCCTGCCTGATGGATTCAACGCCGAGCTGGATCGCGGTCGCGCCCGAGGCACATGCCGTAGACAGTGTGACGGGCAGTCCGCGCGTACCAAATCTATCTGCCAGGCGCTCGGAGATCGATCCGAACTGCACAGCTTCGAGAAGGACCGGATCGGGCCGGGCTCGAAGTGCGGCCAGGAAACGCACATAGGCATCGCCCTCTTCCTCAGACGGCGGAGCGCGGTCGGCAAGGGCAAAGCGATCCGACCATTCCGGCTCCACCGGAGGCGCAGCCAAAAACAGTGGTCCATCGAAATCACCGGAGATACCGGCCATGCCAAGGGCCTCAAGCGTCGTATCGCGCGCCATCGCATAGGAACGCTCGACGGCATTTTTCGCTGGCAGTTCGAGAAAATCGACTGTTCCGGAAATACGCGTCGACAAGCCTTCGGTCGGAAAGCGCTTGATCTCGTGGATGCCGGATGTGCCAGACGTCAACGCAGCCCAGTTATCGTCCAGTCCCTGTCCAAGCGAGGTGATCACACCCATGCCGGTGACGGCGACGAGTGGACGGCCCAGATGATCTGTAAAGCGGGAGGTCGTCATGATCTGTCTCCTCAGGCGTCGGCGGCGAGAAGCGCAATGCCCTCACCCCGGATATAACCGACTGTCGTCACGAGTGCCTGGCTGGCTGCACCCTTTGCGTCATCTTCGTTGGCGGGATCGAATGCAGGCACTGCGACCTTTCCGTCAATGGCAAGAGCGGCCAGTGCCAGGCCAAGCGGGAATTGCGCTTCCATGGCGTGGCCGGTGACACCGCCAAAGCCGCGAATAGGCGTGCCGGGGAATTTTGCTTCCAGCTGCGCCTTCTCGCGCGCTGCAAGATCGTGCAGACCGCTAGTACCGCTGAAGATGACAGTGTCGGTCCCAGCGGCGGCACCCACGGTGTCTTCCATACGCTGGAGGCGCGTTTCCAGACCGCCATCGGCGCGCTGACCGCGGTCGCCTTCAATACCCTTCACCACCGCATAGATATGCGCACCACGAGCCTCTGCATGCTCCCGTGATTCCATGACCAGGAATGCACCGACAGAACCCAGCATCATACCGCCACCGGTGCCGTCTTCACGCGACCACATAGGCGCCCAGTCACCCGTCGCATGAGCGCTGATGCCTTCGACCAGAAGCAGGATGTCGGCACGTTCCGCAATGAATGCTCCGCCAACCAGCGTGTGGCTGGACTGACCGGCGACGATCCGCGCATAGGCCGTGGCCACCGCCGATATACCGGCCGCCTCCTCACCCATGAAGGTGCGCGATGAACCGGTCACCTTGTGCACGATGGAAATATTGCCGGCCAGAAGATTGGAGAGCTGTGCGAGGAACAAGGTCGGGCGCAATTCGGTGGTAAGCTTCTCGTTGAGAAGTTTCTCACGATCGTTCCGCTTCAAGGCTTCATCGACGATCATCGAATCCACCTTGATGTCGCGCTCGCCGCCGCCAGCTGCCACGATCATATCCATCGTGCCACACGCGTCGAGATCATCCTTGAAGCCGGCATCATCGAGCGCCAGACCTGCGGCATAGACACCAAGGCGCTGCCAGTTTTCCATCTGCCGCTGGTCGCCCCGCTTGGGGATCTGTGTTGACCAGTCGATCTCCGGCAAAGGATGCACTGGATACGGCTTGAAACGCTCGCCTTCGACTGGCGGTCTTGCCGTCTCCTTGGCCGTCAAGAGAGCGATATGCGGCTCCTTGCCGGTTCCGTGACAGGTCACGATCCCAACTCCGGTTATCACCACATCATTCGGCTTCTTGGTCATCTTGTCGTCCTTTCGGCGCATTGCGCACCGTATCGCCTGCCTTGGCGCTTGCATATCTCGGCGCTTAAAAGCGCAAGCCGCCCGATCCGTCAACAATAATGAAGAATGTCACGGGCGACAAAAGGAGGCCTTGCGCCTCAGATCTATCCCGCAGCGAGAGCCGTCAGAAGGCCGACATCTTCAGCCCTCTTCTTGACGAGATCTCCGATCGGCAGTTCGGAAAACGGTAGCGTGCGAAGCTTGAGCTGCGCATCGCAAACCTTGGCACCGGCGCACGTGATCTTCGCCTTGGTGACGGCATAGCCCGACCCATCATGCTCAAGCCTCGCCTCGATTTCCAACTCGTCTTCCGGCTTGACGAAACTGCGCATCTTGGCGCCGTCCACCGTCATGAGGAAAGGCATGGAGGCAAAGTCGTTGAGTGCGAGAAGCAGAAAGCCGGAGGCCTGAGCCATGGTCTCGATCAAAAGCACGCCCGGAACGAGAGGCATTCCGGGAAAATGGCCTTCGAATACCGGGCTTGCGGCGGGCACGCGCGAACGGGCGCGCAGCACCTTGTCGTCGAGGCTGACGGCCTCGACCCGGTCGATCATCTGGAAATATTCGAGCAACATGCCTTTATGATCGTTCCGTTGCTCAGGCCTTGGCCGCGCGCAACTCGTCGATCTTGGCGCACAGGTTCTTCAACACGAAGTATTCCTCGGTCGAAACCTTGCCTTCGTTGACTTCCTGGGTCCACTTTTCGAGTGGAATCTTGATGCCGAATTCCTTGTCGATCGCAAAAACGATGTCGAGGAAATCGAGGCTGTCGATGCCCAGATCGTCAATTGTGTGGCTTTCAGGTGTGATCGTCTCGCGATCGATTTCGCTGGTTTCCGCGATGAGGTCGGCAACTTTGTCAAATGTAGCAGTCACGCCAATGGCCCTTCTGATATGTCTTATGATGGCCCCACATAGGGAAAACTCTTCGAAATGCCAATGGGTAGATGGCGCATCTAACGCATTTGCGAAGCATGTGTTGCTCAAACAGCGATGGAATGGCGGCCTTTTCCGTTACCGCGATAGCTGTCGAAGGCAGCAGCGACCGTGCGCACAAAGGGTTTTCCGGCATCCGTCAGACGAAAGCCATCCCGATCCACGAGGCAGATGCCATCGTCATTGCCAGCAGCAAAGATCCGCGCTTCCTTTATGACTGTATCCGCCAACTGCGGAAAGGCTTCACGCAATCGCGCAAAAGCAAAGCCAAAATCGCACATGACGCGCTCGATCACATAGGCACGCAAGCGGTCATCCTCACTCAGTTCGATCCCCCTGACAATGGTGAGACCATCGCGCATTGCCATGCGTTGATATTCCCCTGTTGCCGGCATGTTTTGCACATATCCCTGCGGCAAGAAACCGATCGACGATGCGCCAAGACCGATCAGGGCCGAGGCCGCGTCATCCGTATAACCCTGGAAGTTACGGCGCAGGCGCCCTTCCCGCTCGGCCACGGCCAGCGTGTCATCCGGTTTGGCAAAGTGATCGATACCAATCGCCTGATATCCCGCCTGCACGAGCATCTCGGCAGCGTTGCTCATCTGCTGGTACCGGGCATCGACACCGGGAAGTGCCTCCTCGGGAATCATCTGCTGGTGTTTCTTCATCCAGGGCACATGGGCATAACCGAACAAGGCAATACGATCCGGATCGAGTGAGACGATGTCCCGCACCGTCTTTTCGAGCGTCTCCACCGTCTGATACGGCAAGCCATAGAGAATATCGCAATTGACCGAGTGGACACCGCGTTTTCTCACAGCCTCCACGACCCCCGCCGTTTGTCTAAATGTCTGAATGCGATTGATGGTTTCCTGCACCTTGGGATCGAAATCCTGAACGCCGAGGCTCGCGCGCGTCATACCGATGGCGGCAAGCGCATCATAGCGTGGTTCATCCAGATCGTTGGGATCCATTTCAACGCTGATTTCGATATCATCGCCGAAATCGAAGGCGGAGCGCAGCCGCGCCATCACTTCGACCAAATCGTCGGGGTTCAACAGTGTTGGCGAACCACCGCCAAAATGCACCGCACTGACCTTGGCCCCTTTTCCCACCAGCGCACCGACGGTCTCGATCTCGCGATAAAGAGAAACGAGATAGGCCGCAATCGGCTCATATTTCAACGTATGCTTGGTATGACAGGCGCAGAACCAGCACAGGCGATCACAATAGGGAATGTGGAGATAGAGCGATATATCCTGCCCCTCTCCGAGTTCGCCCAGCCATTGCGCATATTTGCCGCAGTCGACGCCATCATGGAAATGCGGTGCTGTCGGATAGCTTGTATAGCGGGGAACCGCACCAGAATACTTGGCGAGCAAAGCGTTTGTCATATCCGGAGGTACCTTTCCATACAGTTCGCGACCGGCATACTGATAGAGGACCGACAGGATAGCGACTTTGACATTAGTCAAACTGCTGATAGATTTCCGACAAGGAATTGTGGCAGGGCTACAGGCGCAAAGGGTGCCATGCCGACAACCGTCGCAGACCCGCCGCTACAGTGGCTGTATCACCGAAAAAGCAGCCCGCACACCGCATTGGATCGATTATGGACGCCCACGGGAAACGACAGCTCGACAGTGAGACCCCGGCAATTTGCCGTGCCTGCGAAGCGCGTCACGGGGGAGTCTGCGGCACGCTGACGACCCCTCAGCTCGTTGAACTCAACAAATTTTCCAGCCGTCGTCGCGTCGAATCCGGCAGCGAAGTGATCGGTCAGGGCGAATCGATCGACAACTACAGCAATATTCTGCGTGGTGTGGTGAAGCTGTCGAAGATGATGTCTGACGGTCGACAACAGATTGTCGGTCTGCAATTTGCACCGGATTTTCTCGGAAGACCCTTCCTCAGGGAAAGCAATGTCACCGCAGAAGCCGCAACCGAAACCGAACTCTGCAGCTTTCCGCGCAAGGTCATCGACCGTTTCGTTGAAGAAGCGCCGGATTTCGAGCGCAAGCTACACGACCAGTCGCTGAAAGAGCTGGACGAAGCGCGCGACTGGATGCTGACCCTCGGCCGCAAGAGCGCTCAGGAAAAAGTCGCCAGTTTCCTCTATCTGATCGCCACCCACATCAATCCGGGCGACGGCGACCAGAGCACCTTCGATCTGCCCTTGTCCCGGGCAGATATCGCGGATTTCCTCGGCCTCACCATTGAAACAGTGAGCCGGCAGATGACGAAACTGCGCAAGGAAGGCATTATCGTCATCGAGAACAACCGGCACCTGACGGTACCCAAGCTCGAGCGACTGCGCATTTTCGCTGAAATCGACTGATTTTCCGAATTTGCAGGCAAAGATCCGGCTGACCTGACAACAGCCGAATCCTCTTTATGTCGACTTGCCGTCCAGCTTACGATGCCAGATGCCTGCGCAATCGCGTATAGGCGAAGTCCAGCACCAACATGATCAACAGCGAAAGCCCCACAAGCGGGAAGATCGCGCCCCCGATTAAGAGAATTGCGATCAGTCCGCGGAAAACGCGGGCGTCAGACGGCATCGGTGGAATCCCCAACGAACCTGACGGGCGGCGTTTCCACCACATCACGCCGGCAGAGACTGCCAGCAGGACGATGGCGAGGCACACCACCACCAGAATGATCTGGTTGGCCGGACCGAACTCTTGCCCCATATGCACATTAATGCCGAATTCCAGCCACTTGCCGAGCGGCCCATAGTCAGCATAACTCATGTCAATCAGCGGTTCGCCACTATACTGGTCGAGATGCACCACACGCTGCTGTGACAGATCATTCGGGTAAACCGAACCGGAATAGACACCCGTCTGATCGCCGGGCAAAGCAACTGAATATCCGCGATGCAGTCCAAGCTGCTCGAACTTGGCCACAGCCTTATCCAGTCCGATCGGCTGAACGCCGCCCGCCTTGACTTCCGACCGAGGTATTTGTGCCTGCTCCAGCGACCATGTTGTCTTGGCCACATGGTCCAGATGTTCACCCGACATCGGCACGTTCACTCGCACACCGGCCGGATAACCGAAATTGTTACCATTGGCCCATTCATTGACCTTGGCGCCCCAGACGCCTGACCATGGCATGCCCGTGATTGCGAGAAAGACGATAAAACCACCGACAAATATTCCGGTCACCGCATGGGTATCGCGCCAGAACACCCGGCGGGACGGTGTTCCACGCACACTGATGACGCCTCCAGTCTGCCGCCGCGGCCACCAGAGAAAAATGCCCGTTGCGACAAGAAGAATTGACCAACCTCCCGCGATTTCTATGAAAGAGCGCACGAATGGACCGAAATAGCGCAGGCTGTGCAGATAGCGCACCGTCCACATCACCGTGCCACGATCAGGCAAAGCCCCCAGAACTTGCCCCGTATACGGATCGACATAGACCGCCAAACGTCCCTCGCTCTCTGAGTTAACAGTAACCTCCGCGGACAGATCGTCCGCTGCCGGATCCGTAAACTTGACGGCGACACCTGGATGCGCAGCGAGCGCTGCCGCGACCATTGTCGAGGGTGAGGCTTGGACGACAGCCTGCTGTACAGCCACTCTTTTGAGGTCAGCGTGAATGACTGCATCGAGCTCATCGCGAAACAGGTAAAGGCCACCGGTTATAGCGAGCGTGATCATGAAAGGCAGAACCAGCAGGCCTGCGTAGAAATGCCAGCGCCAGACGGCGCGATAAAGGTCGGCAGCTGAGCGCACGGATTTTTCCGAGCGGCTCACGCCGATAGACGTATCGGTCATTGTAAAATTCCTGATGAGTTTGAGAAGCGAAGACACAATGGTCGTCGCACAATACTTCCGTCAGGCGTAACGTGGTGGACCGCGGACTTCAGGCCTCAGACGGCGTGCGCCAAAGTTTGGCACGTCGGGCACAGCAACATAGGTGGTTGCAACGGCCGAAAATGAGACCCGCAGAGACAGTTCTGATACTGGGATAATCGCATTCGGTGGCGCGGCAGCGAGACGGCACAGACTGCCGCATGGGCAATCCGGCACTTTCGGGACAGGAGACTCTTTGCCTGTTTGTGCGCTATCGGCCGATGAGCAGATTTCATGAAGTGGATCGAAGGCTGACGGCGCAGCCATTGCCGCATTGGCCCACCCGCTGACAAAGCCCTGCACAAGCAGAAAGACGGCAAAAAGCACCGCGATTGCAGTGGCCGAGATTCTGTCTTTCCATATGTCGCGAAAGGCTTGCATGAATTTCGCATCGCACAATCGAAAGCGACTGTCACCTGCGCCCGTTTGCCGCGCAGGCGCCGTCCACTATCGACTTCAAAACCGGACTTTTAATCCAGCTGAAAACAAGGATTGGCGCTGCAAAATGCCGCCATCAGCGCGTAATGACGATCCGCGTATTTGAAAGACCATTGCTTTTGGCCATGGCAAAGAGCCGCGCGGCATTCTTCGGGTCGAGGCGTACGCATCCGTGGGAAGCCGGGCGGCCGAGACGCTTGAGATCCGTGGTCCCGTGCACCGCATAGCCGCCCTTGAAGAAGATCGAAAACGGCATCGGCGCATTGTTATACTTGCGCGACCGATGATTCTTGGACAACCATTTGGCACTGTAGCTTCCGGTCGGCGTCACATAACCCTTGCGCGCCGTCGACACCTTCCAGCGATACTGAACGATACCGTTCTTGCTCACAGTCATTGTCTGACTGGACAGGCTGATGCGCGCCACCACATTACCGGCCTCGGCGAACAATGGTTGAAATTGCAAGCAAACAAAGGCCAGAATGGCCAGCAGAACTTTGCGCATGATTTTCCCCTCTTCACAGGCAAACGCCCCAGCGGAACGCTTTGTGCACCCCATCTAAACCGCAACTCTGATATGTAACGTCAAACAGCATGAGCACGAAAGTCTTAAAAGAATAGCTTGAAAAGCCGCAATTCTATTCTTCAACGGGCCAGAACTCGCGGGAATAAAGACAGTGTTATGAGAAGGGGGCGGCCAATTTCAAAGGTAGGGAAGAAAAACAATCAACGGCCTATAGCATCGCCAGCAACACAATTCCGATGGCGGTAACGGCGCACAACACCCAGCCACAGATATCGAAAAGTCCAACAGCCCGACTGATATCCGACTCGCCCATGACAGACTGCCCTGCCCCGTTGATCATCGGTTCGCTGACCAGCACGCCGCCGTAAATCCGGGGGCCGGCCAGTCGTATATCGAGCGCACCGGCAAAGGCCGCCTCCGGCCACCCGGAATTGGGAGACCTGTGCAGCCCGCTATCGCGCGCCGCAACCGTTAGCGCACGCGCACCTGTCGCCAAACCCCAACGCAGCGTTGCAGCCGCAGCAATCGCGCCCGCTGACAAGCGTGCAGCGGGCCAATTGGCCACATCATCGAGCCTCGCCGATGCCCAGCCGAAATGCAGATAGGTCTCATTCTTGTGACCGATCATCGAATCGGCCGTGTTGAGCATTTTGTAGGCGACGAGGCCGGGCAAACCGAGTAGCGCATACCAGAGGGCCGGCGCCACCACGCCATCGGCAAAATTTTCTGCCAGACTTTCGATGGCCGCACGGCTGACACCTGCTTCATCGAGCCTATTGGGGTCGCGCCCAACGATCATCGACACAGCCTGTCGTCCACCCTCAAGCCCACCTTGGCGAAGGCCTTTGGCGACCGCATCGACATGATCGCGAAGGCTTTTATGGGCCAGCAAGACAGAAACGAGTACAGCCTCCAACGCAAATCCCGCTATGCCAAGCTGCCAGAACACGGCGTGCAGAAGCCAGCCGATGGTCAAGGCCAGCACAAGCAATGCGGCGATGGCAATCACGCCATTGCGTTTGCGCAAGGATGGCGCGCTGAGTGGCTTGTTGAGCCGGTGATCGAGAAACGCGATAGCCGCTCCGAACAGGACCACCGGATGCGGAATACGCGACCACAATTTCGGCGGGTCGCCAATGTTGCGGTCCAGCACGAGCGCAATGAACAGGATGGCAAGCCGTATCATGGCCGCATCGCTTTCCAGTCGGCGAGGGCTGAGGCCAAGCGATGATCCCCGTCCGCATCAGGGGCAAGGCCGAGGCGCATCCATTTGGGCGCGTAGTCGAAAACCCGCGTCAGGATATGACACTGGCATAAATGGTCGTGAAGGCCTGCAGCATCGTCGAGCTCGACAAGAGAAAACAGCGCAGTCCCGCCCCGCACTCTCAGTCCCGCTGCGTTTAAAACCGCATCCAGTCCCCGATGCCGCTCCAACAGGCTCTTCCGTATGACGTCCGCTTCCCCCTGCATTAGCGAGGATGCGACAGAAAGTGCCGGTCCGGATACCGCCCATGGGCCAAGCCACGTTGAAAACTGCTCACGCAACGATGCCTCAGCGATGACAAAGCCAAGCCGCATCCCTGCCATGCCGAAGAATTTTCCAAATGATCGAAAGACAATGAGATTGGGAGAACGCTCCACACGGGCTGCGACAGACACCTCGGGCGAACAATCGCAGAAAGCCTCATCGACCACCAGATAACTGCCCTGCGCGGCCAGGCGCTGCGCCAGCGCTTCGACTTCAACCGATGAAAACACACGCCCATCCGGATTGTTCGGATTGACCAGCACCACCAATTGATGCTGTGGCCCAATGTCGTCCAACGAAGCGACGCCATCAACCTCGAAACCCGCCAGAGCAAAGGTACGCGCATATTCCCCATAGGTCGGAGAAAATATCGCAATATGCCGGGTTGGATCGGCCAGACGCGGCAGCACCTGGATCACCGATTGCGTGCCGGGAACGGCCAGCGGCAGGATAGTCCCACTATGATAAAATACCCGCGCAGCCTCGCAAGCGGCCACGTCCAGCGAGCGATCCGGGAGCCGGTGCCACGTCCGTTCCTCAATTTCGGGGAGAACTGGCGGACAAGGATTGATACCCGTCGACAAATCCAGCCAGGCGGTCTCACAGCCTCCATAGCGTGCTGCAGCGTCTGCGACGCCGCCGCCATGGCGAATAGGCGCGCTCACTGTTCCTCACTGCGAATATCGACCAGATGCATGAACGAGCCGGCCACATTGCCGCGTTGCCGCCCCGCCTGTCCCAGATCCGCTCCAAGCGCATCCTCCACCTGGAACAAGGCATCGCCCTCTCCCTCACTCACCACAGTGGCGTAGTGGAACTCGTGACCGTTCATGGGATCGGTGAAGAAGGATGAGCCGAGTGGCCTCATGTGGCGATAGCCGAGATGACGCTTGCGCGTTTCAAAACTGGTGACGACCGGCAGCATGCCGAGCATCTCATGCCGTACGCCGTCTGCATCGATCAGCCCCTCGCCCAGAACCATATAGCCGCCGCACTCTCCAAAGATACGCGCACCACGATCGCGCGCAGCAATCAGACCTGCACGGAAGTTTGAAGCCGCCGCGATCTCGCCAGCGTGCAATTCCGGATATCCCCCCGGAAGATAAACCGCATCGGCATCATCCGCCGGAGCTTCGTCGGCCAAGGGCGAGAAGAAGCTGATCTCCGCGCCGCGCCGTTTCCAGCCGAACAGCATGTGTTCATAACAGAAGGCAAAGGCCACATCGCGCGCGACCGCGATCTTGTGCCCAAGCGGTGGAAGGCGCAGGATATTGGCGTCCGAAGGCTTGTCCGGAATATAGCGCGCCGCCCGCATCAACGCCTCAAGATCGCATTCGGCGGCAACCGCTGTCGCTGCATGCTCGATGAACGCATCGAGCTCGCCGTGCTCGCCAGCCTGCACGAGTCCCAGATGACGCTCTGGAATGGTCAGGGTATTGTCCGAACGCATCACAGCAAAGACGGGCATACGGATCTTGTCCATCGCCGCCCGCAGCATGGCCTCATGGCGGGCGCTGCCGACACGGTTGAGGATCACGCCGACGATTCGTGTATCGACCCGGAAATTGGCAAAACCACTCACCAGTGCGGCAATCGAATGCGATGCCTTGGCGCAATCGACCACAAGCACCACGGAAAGGCCGAGGATGGAAGCCAGTTCGGCCGCAGAACCGGACCCATCGGCAGCGCCATCAAACAGGCCCATCATGGCCTCGATCACCAGCGTCTTGCCGCCCGATGCATGAAGTGCCGCATTGGCAAGCAACAACTCCTTGCGCATGCCCCAGGGATCGAAATTGAAACAGGCTTCGCCGCTTGCGGCGGCATGGAAAGCCGTATCGATATAATCAGGACCGGCCTTGCCCGGCGCAATGGCATAACCCGCATTCCTCAGAGCGCGCAAAAGTCCAAGCGTCACAGTGGTCTTGCCCGATCCGGTGGATGGGGCAGAAATCATCAATCCGCTCATGCTCTGTCTCTTCTGGCAGCGTCTGTTAGAAAGGGATCGGGCGCCAATGTCTTGCCTGACAATGCGCCGAGCCAGTCGAGTGAAGGTCTGAGGCGCACGACCTCTCCCACCACGACAATGGCCGGCGGTGAAATTCCGGCTTCCGTCATCGCTTGCTCGGCCTCGCCGAGTGTGGTGACGAGCACGCGTTGCGCAGCCGTTGCCGCATCGCAGACAAAAGCCAGCGGCTCGTCTTTCGAGCGGCCGGCCGCCATCAACTGGCCGGTAATCGATCCGATATGCTTCATGGCCATGTACATGACGATCACCGGTGAGCCGCGTGCGATGGCGTCCCAATCGATGCGGTCCGGCACAAAACCGGACGAATCATGCCCGGTCAGAAAGGTGACCGCGTGATTGACTTCACGGTGGGTCACCGGAATGCCTGCATAACCAAGACCACCGATGCCAGCGGTAATGCCAGGCACGATGCGAAAGGCAATTCCGTGTTCGGCAAGGGTCAGGGCCTCTTCGCCGCCACGCCCGAAAACAAACGGATCGCCGCCCTTCAACCGCAGTACACGCTGACCGGATCGCGCAAGCTCCACAAGGCGAAGAGAGATATCCCGCTGCTTGGCGGACGGTTTGCCGCCTCGTTTTCCAGCATATTCGATTGTCGCGCCGGAGCGGGCGAGCCGAAGACACTCGTCATTGACCAGCGCGTCATGCACGATGACATCCGCTTCACCGAGCGCCTTTGCGGCAAGCAGGGTGAGCAGCCCCGGGTCGCCGGGGCCAGCGCCAGCGAGCCAGACATGCCCCGGCTCGAGCGATGGCAGGTTCCGGAAAGGAGTGTCGTTCATGGTCTTGCTCTATGCTGCGGCAGGCAAAATTGCAATCTCGCAAATCTCATCAGGCCCCGTCGGTTGGCGCCATGGTTTCCAAGGTGCTTCCGCCCGTCACAAGGCTGGCCTATAAGACCAGCATGAGCAAGGCCGCAGCGCAACCATCCGATGCCGATTCCGGCAAAAACCGTGACAAGCCCGAAGGGACCTTGCGCACCGGCTGGACGACGGGCGCCTGCGCGACCGCGGCCACCAAGGCGGCACTGTCTGCGCTGATCACCGGCACCTTTCCAGATCCCGTCTCGATCCGGCTCCCGCGCGGCGAGGAGCCCGCCTTTGCGCTGACACAGGAAAGCCTCGAACACGGCGTTGCTACGGCGGGCATCGTCAAGGATGCGGGCGATGATCCGGATGTGACCCATGGGCTCACCGTAATGGCGTCTGTCCGGTTTTCAGCCCCCGGAAGCGGTATCCGCTTTGTCGCCGGCGACGGCGTGGGAACTGTCACAAAGGCCGGCCTGCCTTTGCCCGTCGGTGAACCTGCCATAAACCCCGTACCCCGTGCCATGATCACGGCAGAAGTCGAGGCGTTGTGTACGGCACATGACAGGAACGCCGATGTCGAGGTGACCATCTCTATTCCGGGCGGAACGACCGTTGCGCAACAGACATGGAACCCGCGGCTTGGCATCGTCGGCGGCCTCTCTGTGCTCGGCACAACCGGCGTCGTTCATCCCTTCTCGTGCGCAGCCTGGATCCACTCCATCCATCGTGGTGTAGACGTCGCCCGTGCCGAAGGTTTGACACATCTGCTCGGCGCGACAGGTTCGACCTCTGAGAAGGCTGGACAAGAACTTTACGGTCTTCCGGAAGGCGCGCTGATTGACATGGGCGATTTCGCCGGCGGGCTTTTGAAATATGTGCGCGCCCATCCCGTTGCGCGCCTCACCATTGCCGGCGGCTTCGCCAAGCTGACAAAGCTGGCACAAGGCGCCATGGATCTGCACTCGGCAAGAAGCCAGGTCGACATGGGGTTTCTGGAATCCCTGATTGTACCCGAGAGCCTCACTCACCCTTTGAAGGAGCAGATTCAAAATGCGAATACTGCCCTGGAAGTCCTTGAGCTGACTCGCGAAAACGGCATCGACCTCCCCCCGATCGTCGCCGCCCGGGCGCGGGATGCAGCCCTTGCTATTTTGCGCGGTGCCCCCGTCGAAATCGATATCGTCGTCACTGACCGGAAAGGCAAAATCATTGGCCGCGCGGGGTGAGACCATTCTGATATTGGGCGGCACAGCAGAAGCCCATGCACTGGCAAATACGTTGATGGCGTCTGGAGAGGCCCGCGTCATCACCTCACTTGCCGGGCGCACCGCAGAGCCGGCGCTACCCTCTGGCGAGGTTCGCATCGGCGGCTTTGGCGGCGTGGATGGGCTGATCGCCTATTTGCGAGATCAGCGCATCACACGCGTCATTGACGCCACACATCCATTCGCGCGCCGCATATCAGAAAACGCACGACTTGCCAGCAAGGCGGCCGGAGTGCCGCTCGAGCACGTGCAGCGTCCGGAATGGCAACCCGAGAATGGCGATCTCTGGACACAGGTTGCATCTCTGGAGGAGGCTGCAAGCGCCCTGCCCGCCGATGCCCGCGTCTTTCTCGCACTGGGACGGCAATATCTCAAAGCCTTCGAAAGCCGTCCGGATTGCCACTTCGTTATTCGAATGGTCGATCCGCCATTGGCACCGCTTGACCTGCCCTCACACGAGCTGGTGATCGGCAAGCCGTCAGCCGACAAAGACACGGAAGGAGCGCTCTTTAAAGAGCATGGCATCACCCATCTGGTAGCCCGCAATTCAGGAGGTCGCGCCAGCTACGGCAAGTTCGAAGCGGCACGCCGGCTCGCCATCCCGGTCATCCTTCTGTCTCGCCTGGACAACCCGCACACTCCGTAGTCTCATCTCCACCCGTCATTGCCATCGAAGACCGGTGTTCTGCACCAATGCGGGACACGCCTGGCGTGTGCATTTACCGGAAATTTATATACATTAGAGAATTTGGATAGACGATATTCTCAATCCAGGCGGCTTGGCACATATTATCTCGGAAGCGAAATCTCTGGGGTAAGGGAGAAATGTCGCCATGAATGCTGGTTCAGGCGCAACCAAACGACGGGCCGTGAAATTTTGGCGTGTTAAGTGCTCACCAGAGCTCCACCAGAAATGGAGCAGCGTCAAACTGGAGCGTGCTTGCAAAGACATTAACGACCAGGCCGCATATGTGCCGAATGGGAACAGTCCATCCAGCGCATCAAAGAACGCGCACGCCTCGCCCCCGCACAAGCGGCGTTTGCGGAGTGTCTCCTAATGGAAGAGTTGGCGATGGCACTGCTACCGGCCGTCATTGCCGGTTGGCTCACCGGCATTCTGGTGCTGGAGGCCAATTTTGGCGCGCTTGGTGACATGATGATCGGCGTCATCGGCGGGCTGATTGCGATCTACATGCCTCCGCTGGCCGGAGTCCATCTGGTCGGCTATGTCGGCACGGTGATCACACCTGCCCTATGCGCCGTCATCCTCTCACTCGTCTGCGGAACGCTGAGGAAACTTTAGTCTCCCCAGCCTCCATAGTCCGCATTTAAAACGATCAGTCTTCCTTCACCGACACGATCGCATCATGAATGAGCTTCAGCACCGCAGGCGCGTCGATGCCGGTGCAGATTGTCTGGCTCGGCAGATTGTCCCATTCAGAAGGACCGAAACCGCGGCCGTCCGGTTTCTGAATCGTTTGACCGTCGGCAATACCGCCGCAGACCACGCGAATGGTCCCTTTGCGGGTCTCAAACAATTCCGGCGCCACGACATAGACGCAGGCGCAGCTGTCATGCACCACCATGCCATCGGGAACCCGGCTCTGGTAAAACTGGATATAGAACTGCGAGAGATCAAACAGCAGGCGCGCGCGGCTTGAGCCCGCCGCGTCGCGTATATCAGCCAGCTGTCCATTGGTCATGACCGTCTGCATGGTCACGTCGAGACCGACAACGACAACCGGCCAGTCTGCGGTGAAGACCACGTCGGCAGCTTCAGGATCGCCATGAATATTGGCCTCGGCAGCGGGCGTGACATTGCCGTTGACCTCAAAGGCACCGCCCATGATGACGACCTGCTTGACCAGCTTGGCAATCTCCGGCGCTTCCCTCAGCGCCAGCGCCAGATTGGTCATCCGACCGACAGCCACGAGCGTCACTTCACCGGGGTCGGCCTTGATCGCCTCTATGATGAAACGGTGGGCGAGCCTTGGATCGGCGTGAATGCCAACGTCATCCGGAACACCGATATTGCCCAGCCCATCATCGCCGTGAATATATTTTGGCGGTTCATGACTGACGCGATTGGGCAAAAAGGTTTCGCCGGCACCACGGACAACCGGCGCATCGATCTTCCATTCGCGCTTCAGATAGAGCGCGTTGCGGGTCGTGGTTTCGATCGTGGCATTGCCGAACACGGTGGTGATACCCAGAAGATCGATCTGAGGGTGATGATGCAGAAAGAGCAAGGCCATCGCGTCGTCGACGCCGGGATCCGTATCGAAAATGACTTTATGCATGAGTGTCACCGATTAAATTGCCTGTGTCCGGCCAGTGCCGTCAGATCGACTTACAGAAGCGCCACGGACCGTTCAAGCGACAAAAGCGCAGTGTGGCCTGTGCATCAATCGGCGAAACCGGATGCCGCAAACTCCGTGATCAACGCAGGATAGGAATCCGGCGGCGGGAAACGCTCGAAGCTGTGGACTGCCGGCGTCGTTGCCCAAGACAACTTTTCCGCCGTCTGGGACTCGATGAAGGGTATGAAGCTTCGGGCATTTTCGAACATTGTCGGACGGACATTGACGAACGGCCCCATTCGCTCCGCGCGGGTAAAAAGCCAGCTCAGGCAATGGGGGCAGCAATAATGATCGAGGTCGCCATGTAGGCCTCCGATAACGGGCTCGAGACCTGAGACCTCGAAATTCTCAAAGGGATAAAAGGCACTGAGCGAAAAGGCGCTTGCCGTCATCTTCTGACATCCCGTGCAGTGGCACGCCATCGTGAGCGCGGGCTTGCCTTTCAGCTTCATGCGCACCTGCCCACAACGACAAGAACCTTCGATAACGCGCCCGTCTTCCTTCATTCCTCTCTCCCCCACGATAATGAACCTCTCGCAGCACTATCACAAACCCGGAAGAGCCCTCAACCTGTCGAGAGCCGCCATGCTTTGCAGCTAGAAATATGCCGTTCTTTGATGCGGCACCAACACATGCCCCGACGGCGCTCAGGCGACGGTGATCCAGCGACGGGTCGCGGCAAAACCGAAGGTCAACAGGACGACGACACCGCAAGCCACCAGAAGACGGCGATCGAGATCGGTCTCGTAGGCCAGCACACCGCAAAAATAGAGTAACACGCCAAGAGCTCCAAAACCTGCAAACATGCGGCCCCAGGGAGGCCGATGTCCGGCGATGAAGCCGAGCAACCACCGGCAGAGCGGCAGCGCCGGCAGGCCCCACAACAGCAGATTGAAAGTCCATTGCCACGGCGTACCGTCATCGATCACGTTGTAGCCCAAGGCCTGCTTGAGGACCGGCGGCAGACCGCTTGCCATGCGAAGCGCGATATAGCCAACGAACATCAGGCCAGTCGTAATGAGGCCGGCCGCCAAGGCTGCACAATAGATCAGAAAACTGCCAAATACCGTCAGGACAATCCTGCCACGCTGAGCGGCAGAGCCGCTTTCAGCCGTCACTGGCGACTTTCTTTTTCTTGCCGACATTCCTCAGCACATGAGAGAAGCCGGAATTGTAGAGATCGCTGTCACGGAACTCGACCTCCCCGAACACCTTGCCCACCATGACCAAAGCGGTGCGGGTGATCTTCGCCTCGCGCACCGCGGCCTGCATGTCCTTCAACGAGGTGCGGATGAACAACTCGTCCGGCCAGGTCGCACGGTAGGCAATAACGACAGGGCAGTCCTCGCCGTAATAGGGTGTCAGCGTTTCGCGTATATGTGGCAGATTGCGGATCGACAGATGGATGGCAAGCGTTGCCCTGGACTTGCCCAGGATCTCCAGCGTCTCGAATTCCGGCATCGACGATGCCTTCATGCCGGTCCGCGTGACGATCACCGTCTGGGCAATTTCGGGCAGGGTCAATTCTGTCTTCAGTCGCGCGGCGGTAGCGGCAAAGGCCGGCACTCCGGGCACCACGTCATAGGGAATATCCAGCGCATCGAGCCTGCGCATCTGTTCGGCTGTCGCCCCGTAGATCGAGGGGTCTCCGGAGTGCACCCGAGCGACATCCTCACCGCGATCATGGGCCGCGACAATATCGGCGATGATCTCGTCGAGATGCATGGGTGCCGTGTCCTTGACCAGCGCATCCTGGGGCGCTGCCTTGACGATCTCTTCAGGCACCAGAGAACCGGCATAAAGGCAGACCGGGCAGCGCTCGATCAGCCGCAAACCGCGCACCGTAATAAGATCCGGCGCGCCGGGACCGGCACCGATGAAATAGACAGTCATGGAGAACTCCTCAGACAACAAAGCGACAGACGACGCCGAAAGCACTGCCCCACCCGATGAGGGGGTCGAATACTGTGCGACACAATCACTCTGTCGCCCCCGTCATGCCCGTATCGGACTTTCCGGAATAACCGCGCGGGGTATAGACCCAGGTCTTGCCGTCACCGGTGGTTACAGTGCGGCTTTCCGACGAGCCGACCACAACCACGGTCAGCATGTCGACATCGTCAACGTCGAGTGCACCCAGCGGAACGGTGCGGACGAATTCGCCGGGCCGACCGAGATTGGTGGCCAGCACGACGGGCGTATCGAATGGCCTATAGTCGAGAAGCGTGTCGCGCGCCCAGGCAAGCTGGGTGCGGCGCTTCATCGACACAGGATTGTAAAAGGCGATGACGAAGTCACCCTCGCCCGCGGCTGTGACGCGGCGTTTGATATGTTCCCAGGGTGTCAGAAGGTCCGACAGCGATATCGTGCAGAAATCGTGTCCAAGTGGCGCACCGATCCGCGCTGCAGCACCCTGAAGGGCCGAAATACCCGGTGAATTCTGCACCTCGATCCGCCGGGCAGCCTCGGAAATGCCGCCCTTTTCGAAGAGTTCGAAAACCAGCGTCGCCATGGCATAAATGCCGGCATCGCCAGAACAAACGAGCGAAACGGTCTTGCCCTGCCCCGCCAGTTCCATGGCATGGACAACCCGGGCCTCTTCCTTGCCCAGATCGAAATCATGGCGGGTCTTGTCGCGGCCAAGCTCACCGAGCAGATCGAGATAAAGCGAGTAGCCGACGAGATCCGTGGACCGCGCCACCATCTGCGACACTTCCGGCGAACGCCAGCCATCTGAACCCGGACCGATGCCGACGACGTACAGCGTGCCACGGGCGCGGCCTGTGCTATGAGGATCGACGGGCTCGGTCGCGCGTGCAATCGCAGCGGTGGCGCCTCTGGACTTGATCTTCTCCACCACCAGCGCACCCTTTGCACCGGCAGCCGCGAGCGCCGCGCCCTCAGCCACACCGTGGCACCCGACCTCGGCGAATACGATGGCCGACGGGTTCTTCAACCGGGGCGCCTCCGCTTCCAGCGTTGTCGCATCGAAAAAGCGCGCCGGCACGCCGAAATGGCTGGCAACAGCATGGACCGCGGTCTCATCTGCCTTCAGATCGATCGAGCAGATGGCTGCAAGGCTCGCCCGTGCAAATCCGCCATCGGCAAGCGCCTTTTCAGCCAGCGCGATTGCTTCCTCGGCTGAAGCATGACGTTCGCAGCCAATGCCAAGCACCAGAGTTTTCGGGTGGTAGATGAGTTCGAGCGGATCCCCGTTCCGGGCCTGGTCTGTGACTGTCAGCGTCACCGCAGCATCGTCCGAAAACGGGATACGCGAGGACCTCAGCCAATTGGCACCTATTCCATCGGGATCGGACAGGCTCGCCGATGCACCGGCGACGAGCTCCGCCATCACGGCCTTGGCATTGTCCGGATTGGCCAGCACATAGCCTGCAGGCGGCGCATCCAGTGCAATGCCGAATCTCAGATCGCCAGCCGTCGTCACGGCAGCATGGCCGTCCAGCCCGTCGGCAATCAAGCGCGCCAGATCATTGGCACCATGATGACCGCCCAGAAGCGGCACGATCGATTTGCCATCCTCGGAGAGCGCAATCACCGGTGGCTCGCTGCTCTTGTCTGCGAGCGCCGGTGCGAGAAGGCGGATCAGCGCACCGGACGCCATGATGGCGATGACGGGACGGCCTGCGTGAAAGAGTTCACGCACATGCGCCTTGGTATCTGTGAATGCCAGGTCAGCGCCGCTGACCCGTGCCTCGGCGCCATGCACCTCACCGTCAATCAGCGCCGCAACCTGCGAGGCCAACGGCAAGGCTCGCTGGGTCAGAATGAGAACGGCAGGTTTGTTCAAGTCGATCATGCGGTTTCCGTTTTGTCGGCGCCAAAGGCATAGGCCTCGGCACCCTTGTAAATCAGGATCATCGAGAAATAGGGGGCGGTATCCTCTGGCACGTCACCGAGCGGTATGACCCGCTCTTCTGCCAGAGACACACGCTCGACATAGGCGGCGCGATCCGTGAGCCCCAATCGATCAATCAAGGCACGAATACGGGCGAAATGGCGGCCAACCTTGATGATGGCCACCGCATCAGCAGCCTCGATCCGTGCCATCAGCATTGCATCTTCCAGCGGACCCGGCACCACCGAAAGCACATCGTTTCGCGCCGCAAGCGGTCGGCCAAAGGCGGATGCTCCGGCCATGATCGATGAGACGCCAGGCACAACCTCGGTCTCATATCGACCCGAAAGCCGCGAAAACAGATACATGAACGAGCCGTAGAAAAACGGGTCTCCCTCGCACAAGACGGCGACATTGGAGCCGGCATCCAGGTGCCGCGACAACTCGCTGGCGGCAGCATCATAGATCTCCTGTGCCGGAAACCGCTCCACCCGCATCGGCACGACGATTGGCACCTCAAGCTGCGAGGCATCCAGATAAGAGGCGACGATCTGGCGCGCGAAACTCGGTCCCGTATCCGGGGCGGGATAAGCAATCACCGGCGTCGACGTGAGGATGCGATGGGCCTTCAGCGTGATCAATTCCGGATCGCCCGGCCCAAGGCCAAGCCCGTAGAGTTTGCCGCTCATGGACGCGCTCCAATCGCCGGACGGCACAGAACAAGGCTGCCGATTGCAGCTCCTGCATTCTCGACCGACAACGCCACTGCCAAAGTCATCACCCGTTCCCCTTCATCGTCCACCAGATGGTCACAGGCATCAGGCCCTTCCAGCCGAGATATCGACCGACAGGTTCCGCGCGCGACACGGTCAAACGCGTCAACTCCCCGCCAAATTCGCTTTGCAGCTGGGCAAGCCTGGCCTCGCCCTCAACCGTCACGGCATTGGCGACGATGCGACCGCCCGGCGGGAGCGCGCGCCAGCAGGCGTCGAAGACCCCGTCGCCGGTTATGCCGCCACCGATAAAGATGACATCCGGCGTTTCCAACCGCTCCAGCGCGTGAGGCGCGCGACCTTCGACAATATCGAGATCGGGAAAACCGAGCTTTTCCGCATTCTCACGGATCATCGAAACGCGTTCCGGCTTGTCCTCGATCGCAATGGCCCGCGCGCCGTGACCGATCCGCATGAATTCCAGCGCCACGGTGCCGCAGCCAGCCCCCACATCCCAAAGCAGCGCTTCCGGAAATGGTTGCAAGAAAGATAAAGTGACGGCCCGTACTTCCCGCTTGGTGATCTGGCCATCATGAACGAAATCATCATCGGGCAGACCGGCGATTGGAGACACGAGCGGCGAGTCCGAAACGCAATCGATAGCCAGCGTATTGAACGCGGAAAATTCCGGCTGCTCGGCCAGCAGGTCACTCGCCGTCATGGTGGTAACCCGCTCGTCATCGCCCCCCATATGTTCAAGCACGGTCAGCAATGAATTGCCGAAATCACGCTTCACCATCAAGGCCGCAGCGCCAATCACGGTTTCCGTTCCGGATGTCAGAGCCATAATGCGATGGCGCGGCATCAGATGCCGGTTGAGCTTGGCCAGCGGCCTGCCATGCAAAGAAATGCAGGTAACAGACTGCAACGGCCAACCCAGCCGCGAAGCCGCCAGAGAAAAGGCAGAGGGTGACGGCAATACCCGGATTTCTTCCGCCGGAACATAGCGCAGCAATGTCGCCCCGATGCCGTAATGCATGGGATCGCCGGTGGCCAACACCGTCACCGGCGTACCCCGCAGCTTCAACACTTCGGCCAGCGTATCGCGAAAACCACCGCTCCAGTTGAGGATGCGCTTCAAATCCGGCAACCGGCTGCCGTCGATCACGGCATCGAGCCGCTCTCCCAGCACCAGCGTCTCGGCCTGCCAGACAAGCGATTGCGCCTCCGGCGTCAGGCTTTTCAACCCATTGTCGCCGATGCCGATGATGGTAAGCCATGGTTCGAGGATGACGTCAGACATTGGTTCCGAGACCTCCCCCAAGCGCATTGACGGCAGCAGAAGCCATGGCCGATCCGCCACGGCGCCCACGAACGGCAATGTATGGAATGCCACGACTGTCAGCGATCAACGCATCCTTGGATTCTGCGGCGCCGACAAAACCGACCGGAAAGCCGAGAATCAACGCCGGCTTCGGTGCGCCCGCGTCTATCCGCTCCAGAAGCCGAAACAGAGCGGTCGGCGCATTGCCAATGGCGACAACGGCACCGTCAAGATGCGCATCCCAAAGATCCACTTGGGCCGCAGAGCGGGTGTTTTCAATCTCGGCGGCCTTGGGGCGCGTGCGCGCGTCGTTCAAGAGGCAGAGCACCTGGTTTCCGGCCGGTAGAAGTCGCGTGATAATACCATGCCGCACCATCTCCGCATCGACGATCACGGCAGCACCGGTTGCGAGAGCCGCCGCCCCTGCTTCGAACGCCCCCTGCGAAAATGCGATGTCAGCGGCAAGATCCGTCATACCGCAGGCGTGGATCAAACGGATGACCAGCGGCTGCATGACAACCGGAAAATCATCCAGAGCCACTTCACTACGGATCGTCGCGAAAGACTGTCGGTAGATCTCAGCCGGATCGCGAATGTAATCGAGGGATGTCACCGCCGCCGCCATTTCTATTTCTTCATCGATTTCGGCCCGAGCGGATGGTCCGCATGAGGGTATGGTGCATGATGATGGTCGTGACCATGAGAGTGCTCGTGGGAATGGTCGTGCTCATGTCCGTGAGCGTGGCTGTGACCGTGATCATGTCCATGGTGATGGCCGCAGCCGCAATCGGGGCCATGTTCATGGACCGCAGCCTTGCCGCTCGACGGTGCATCCATCACCGCCTGCAGGTCTGGATCGACGTCCCTATTGGCCAGACCGGCATATTTGCCACCGAGCGTGAACGACGCGGAATAGTCGAATGCAGGTTCAAGATCGTTCGGCGCGTCGTGGCTATGCACCGGCGTCCAGGGCAGACCATGCGCCTTGCAGAATTCCGGATCGCGGCAAGAGGCATCGCAATCGCCCTTGCACGGACAGTCTTCCAGCCCGCCGCCAATGCCCTCGACATGGTGGTGATGGCTTTCCTGCGGCTGGCCGATATCGGCTTCGAAGCCGAGCACCTGCTCGCGATATTTGCACATTTGACAGTTCATCACGGCCGCACCCTCGAGGATCTCGCCGACGCGGTCCTGAAACGTGTCGAGCACCAGCGGATGATCGTTGAGATAGCTTGCCTTGACGAACTGGATATCGGGAAATCTGGCCGCAACCTCATCGGTATAGGAATAGATCCGCTTCACCAGAACGCCAGTAAACAGGAAATACGGAAAGACGATGATGCGCTTGTAGCCAAGTTTTGCGGCATGGGTCAGGCCCGGCTCCACCAGCGGAAAGGTCACGCCCGAATAGCAGGTTTCGCCCCAACCGAAGCCAAGGCCTTCCCACAGCATGCGCATGACCTTGGTGGCATTGGAATTCGCATCCGGATCGGACGAACCGCGACCGACCACCATTAAAAGTGTGTCGTGCTTGTCAACGAAGCCGAACTCGGCATTGGCGCTCTCGACAGCCTCCTGAATGCGGTCGCCGGCGGCTCGGATCATTTTCAGGTCGATGCCAAGCTCGCGACCGTAATTGATGACCATGCCCGGATTTTGCGCTTGATAGGTATTGAGCACCGAGGGAATGTCGTTCTTGGCATGGCCCGCGGCAAACAACATGCCCGGAATGGCCAGCACGCGCGTCACACCCTCGGACCGCAATTTGTCCAGACCCTCGGCGATCACCGGATTGCAGAATTCGAGATAGCCATATTCCACGGGCATATCGGGATTTCGGGCCTTCAGAGCCTCAGCGATCACCGCGAATTCGCGCGCTGCATTCTGATTGCGGCTGCCGTGTCCGCACACCATGATTCCGAGTTTTTCCGCCATGTCGTGGCCTCCTGCTTCGTATGCCGTTTCATGTACGAAGCGCCGGAACCACGCTCACACGCGGTTCTTTGGCCATTGGGACAGCTCCGGAATTGGCCCCCTGATTGGGTCAGCCGCACCGGACTATTTCCAGCCTGTCGAACAGGCGCCGTCGCACATGTCCGAGCTTTAGCGAAGCCGCGCGAATGGGTCAAACCCGTTTGCGCCATTCATGCCCATAATTGCGCGAACTGATGCATTGCAACTCGCATTGACCTGCCCGGCAATAGTCCTATGGTGCTTTGATATTCACCGGAGAGAACACCATGAATCTCAGCCGCCCAACACAAATCGTATTTCTGATCTCGCTCGTCCTGGCAATCGTCGCCCTGCTGATGGTTTTCAACGTTCTGCATTTCGTTGGCATTCCCGCTTTCTGGCTGATGACCGCGGCATTCGGCCTGCTGTGCCTGGGCAACGTCGTCAAAGGTCTTTAGCGGCAAGCAGCATTCATCCTCGGCGCGTTTGCAAACGCTCGCCGGGGATGATCAATATCGCGCTTTATCCAGCAAACCTCCTGTGGCATAGGGCAGCTTAAAACGTGGCGGACGTTCCGCCTCTTAACGTCATAGATGCAGGCTTTTCCGTGCTGGAATTCTTCGATCTCACCGTGCTTTTGTTATTTGCGGCAGCACTTGCTGCGGGTTTTGTCGATTCCATTGCCGGCGGCGGCGGGCTGATTACCATTCCCGCCATGCTGATCGCCGGCATCCCGCCTTTGGAGACACTTGGCACCAACAAGCTTCAGGGACAGTTCGGAGCAGCCTCGGCCACCATCGCCTATGCCCGCAAGGGCCATGTGGACCTCAAGGCGCAGCTGCCGATGGCGTTGGCCGCCACGATTGGCGGTGGGGTGGGCGCAGGGCTTGCCACAATCATGCCGGGCGACGTGCTGAAATTGCTGATGCCCTTCCTGCTGATCGCAGTGGCCGTCTATTTCGCCCTGAAACCGAACCTCTCCGACGTCGACAGCCACCGCCGCATGGCAGCCTTCGCCTTCGGCGTCACCGTCGTTCCGCTGATCGGGCTTTACGATGGCTTGTTCGGGCCGGGCACCGGGTCCTTCTTCATGTTGAGCTTTGTGTCGCTGACGGGCTTCGGCATGCTGAAAGCAACGGCCCACACCAAGCTCTTGAACCTCGGCTCCAATGTCGGTGCATTCATCGTCTTCATCTTCTCGGGCGCGATCCTTTGGAAAATCGGCCTGATCATGGGTGTCGGCCAGATCATCGGAGCCCAGATCGGCTCGCGCCTGGCCATGCGCAATGGCGCGCGGATCATCAAACCGCTTTTGATCCTGTCCTGTCTTGCCATGGCAATCAAACTTCTGTCTGATCCGGCCAACCCCGTTCGCGTCTGGCTCGGCGTTTAAAACAACGCACCGCCCCCGCCCAGGCGCCGAGCGACGGCCAGCAGAATTGCCAACTGCCAGCCGGGGCCATGTCTCCGTTAGAATTCGACGCCTATCTGGGCCTTGATGCCGGAGCGGAACGGATGCTTGATCAGTTCCATCTCGGTCACAAGATCGGCAATCTCGATCAACTCATCCTTGGCGTTACGGCCTGTCAGAACCACGTGAGTCATATGCGGCTTTTCGGTCGCCAGAAACTCGATCACCTCGGCCAGATCGATATAGTCATAGCGTATCGCGATATTGATCTCGTCCAGCAATACCATCAAATTTGAGGGGTCACGGATCAGGTCCTTGGCCTTTTCCCACGCAGCCCTCGCCATCTCGATATCACGGGCCTTGTCCTGCGTTTCCCAGGTAAAGCCCTCACCCATGGTGTGGAATTCGCAAAGGTCGGAAAAGCGGCTGAGGATGAGATCCCGCTCGCCCGTCGACATGGCACCCTTGATGAACTGCACCACGGCGCATTTCTTTCCATGGGCAATATGTCGGAAGATCATGCCGAAGGCAGCGGACGACTTGCCCTTGCCCTTTCCGGTATGAACGATGATCAGACCCTTCTCATCGGTTTTGGTCGCCATGATCTTGTCGCGGGCAGCCTTCTTCTTCGCCATCTTTTCGGAATGGCGCCGAAGGTCGGCCTCGCCGGTGGTTGCATCGCTCATGTCTCGCTCCCCGTTTCATCAAATGTCTTGGCAAACCAGATGCGCTGAGGCGCATCACCGGCTGCCGGCAATCTGCCAATTTCGCGATAACCTTCACGAAGGTAAAACCGTGGCGCCTGAAAATCGAACGTGTCGAGATAGACGCCGGCAAGTCCCTTTTCAGCGGCAATCCGCTCGGCCTCAGCCAGCAACCGGGCACCGATTCCCTGCCCGCGCCCTTCAGGCGCAACAGCCAGCAGTTTCACGAAGAACCAGCCTTGGAGCACGCTTGCGGTCAGCCCGCCCACCATCCGTCCATTGGCATCCTCAGCACGCAGATTGACCGGGCCCGCGCGGAAAGGCCGCCCAAGCTCCAATGCCGTCTCGTCCAGTATCGCATCCACGGCCGTCTGGTTCGCCGCGCCCGCCTCGTCCTCAAGGCGTATAATCTCAATCATCACGCATTCCAGTATCACTCACAACAGCAAGGTCGTACATCGCCGAATTCGACCGCGGCGTCCACAACCCGCGCTCGATTGCCTCCAAAAGGCGGCCGCGCATTTCCTCAAAGGCGGCGGGATTTTTCTCGCGCATGAAGTCCGAGACCGTCTGATCGGCGATAAAGGCCTGATAGACCGCTTCGAAATGGTGATCTCGCACGGCGCCCGTCGTTGCCGAGAATGCGAACATATAATCCACAGTCGCAGCAATCTCGAAGGCGCCCTTGTAGCCGTGTCGCATCACACCGGCGATCCATTTCGGATTGACGACGCGGGCGCGCACCACGCGACCGATCTCTTCCTCAAGGCTCCGGATCACCGGTTTTTCCGGACGGGAATGGTCGTTGTGATAGACCTTGGGCCGAGCACCGGAAACATGCTCGACCGCCGCCGTCATGCCGCCCTCGAACTGGTAGTAATCATCGCTGTCGAGCAGGTCGTGCTCGCGATTGTCCTGATTTTGCACCACAGCCTGCACCGAACGCAGTCGCTCTTCGAACAAGCCTCGTTCAGCCTTGCCGTCTTCGCCTGCCCCGTAAGCATAACCACCCCAGACGAGATAGGCCTCGGCCAGATCCGCACGATTGTCCCAGCCCTTCTCATCGATCAAGGCCTGAAGACCTGCGCCATAGGCACCGGGTTTCGAACCGAAGACACGGTAGCCCGCCCGGCGCGCAGCTGCGGTCGCATCCAGCCCCTCGCTGAGCAGTCGCGCAGTCTCTGCCCTGACCCTGCCAGCGATCGGGTTGTCGGCCTCATCCTCGTCCAGAGCCGCCACCGCTCGCACGGCCTTGTCAACGAGCGCGATCTGCTCCGGAAATGCATCGCGGAAAAACCCTGAAATTCGAAGGGTCACATCCACACGTGGGCGCCCAAGCAGAGCCTGCGGAATGATCTCGTAGCCGGTCACGCGGCGAGAGGCCATGTCCCACAACGGCTTCACCCCGATCAGCGCCAGAGCCTGGGCGATGTCATCGCCGCCGGTGCGCATATTGGAAGTCCCCCAGGCCGTCAGGCCGAAGGAAACCGGCCACTCTCCATGGTCCTGGACAAAGCGCTGGATCAGAAGCTCTGCGGATTTCTTGCCCAGTTCATAGGCCGCTGGCGTCGGCACGGCACGGCTGTCGACGGAATAGAAGTTTCGCCCCGTCGGCAATACGTCGGGCCGTCCGCGCGTCGGCGCGCCAGAGGGACCGGGTGGCACGAATGTGCCAGCAAGGCCTTTCAGCAGGCCCTGGATTTCGGCGGGGCCGGAGGAGACGACGGCGGGCTTGAGACGGGTTTCGATCTCGGCAAGCACGGCTTGGGTTAGCGGCCAGCTTTCGGGGCAGATCAAATCACCGGAGACGAGCTTGGCGGCGAGCAATTCGATGCGCTCGACGGTGTCGCCATGGGTGCGCCAGGGAGCGTCAGTAATGTCTGAGAGAATCGCCGGTTTCGCTCCGGTCCACGGATCGGACATGACGCAGTCGAGGGGGTCGAAAGTCGAAACCAAGTCCCCCTGTGGCCTGCCGGCCATCTCCCCCACAAGGGGGGCGACGACAAGCGGCACCGGCTCGACCGCCAAGGCAGACGCCGAATGCAGGGGCAGCTCCTCCCCCTTGTGGGGAGGGGGTGGGGAGGGTTTTTTCTGCAGCTTGAGATCCCCCGCAATGGCCCGCTGCAGGCTCGCATCGCCGCCCTCGCCCTGGCCGCGCGGCACACGGGCAAGCGCCACCACCAAATCCGTCAGCAGCCGCCCCTCCGGCGCCAGACCGAAGATGTGCAACCCGTCGCGGATCTGCATCTCCTTCAAGTCGCACAGATAGGCATCCAGCTTTTCAAGTGCCGTATCCTCCGCCTCACCCTTGGCGATACCGGCATCCTGATCGAGACCGATATCGGCGATCAGGTCGAGGATCTGCTTTTTCAACAACTTCAGCCGGCGCGGATCGCCGCCGGATGCCTCGTAATATTCATCAACCAGTGCCTCCAGGTCCTTCAGCGGACCATAGCTTTCTGCGCGTGTGAGCGGCGGCGTCAGGTGATCGATGATGACGGCACTTGTGCGGCGCTTGGCCTGGGTTCCTTCGCCGGGATCGTTGACGATGAAGGGATAGAGATGCGGCAAGGGGCCGAACACGGCTTCAGGATAACACGCTTGCGACAGCGCCAGTGCCTTGCCCGGCAGCCATTCGAGATTGCCATGCTTGCCCATATGCACGATCGCATGCGCGCCATAGGCCTCCCGCAGATAGGCGTAAAACGCCAGATAACCGTGCGGCGGAACAAGATCCGGGGAATGATAGGTTTCCTTGGGATCGATATTGTAACCGCGTGCCGGCTGTATACCCACCAACACCTCGCCGAAGCGCGTCAACGGCAGCGCAAAGCGACCGTCGAGGAAGAACGGATCGCGCTCAGGCGCCCCCCAGCGCAAAGTGACCGCGTCTTGAATCGATATGGGAAGACTCTCGAAGAACGTCTTGTATCGACTCAACGAAAGCGTCTCGCGGATCTCACGACCATCATTGGCGGCATTGGTCGGCCCCGCCATCAGATGCTGCATCAGCGCATCGCCATCCGCGGGCAAATCGTCGACGGAATAGTCCTGTTCCTGCATCGCGCGCAGCACTTCCATCGTGCCAGCAGGCGTATCGAGACCCACACCATTGCCAAGCCGGCCATCGCGGTTTGGATAATTGGCCATGACGATCACCACACGACGGTCCCTGGCGCAAGTTCGCCTCAACCGCGCCCAGTTGGCAGCAAGGCGCGCCACGAAGGCCGCGCGGTTGGTATCCGGCTGATGACTGACGATATTGGCTTCGACGGCTGCATCGAAGCGGGCTGCAGACTTGAACGAGATAGCCCGGGACAGCACTCGGCCATCGACCTCCGGCAGCGCCACATTCATCGCCAGATCTCGCGCCGACAGTCCCTGGCTGCTGTTCTCCCACGCCTCGCGCGACGAGGAGGAAAAGACCGCCTGCAGGACCACGGCACCCTGCTCGTCCAAAACGGTTGCCTTGCGCTCGGCGCCCGGCGCAGACACGGCAAACCCCGTGGCATTGATCACCACATCGGGTGTCACGGCGCCAAAGACCGAGCGGATGGTATCGGCGCAAACGGCATCCTTGAGGCTGGAGACGAACACCGGAAGCGCCCTGATACCCTCAACATCCAGCGCCTCCACCAAGGCAGCAACAGGCGCGGTGTCACCCGATTGGACAAGCGCGCGATAAAAGCAGATGGCAACGACGGGTGATGGAGCCAGATCGACATTATGGGTGGCAAGATCTGTCTCTCCACCGGCAGACATGGCGCGCTGCAAAGTGCACCATTCCTCAACACCGATCACGCCCCTGCGCGGATACCAGATACCAGCTTTCAACAAGGGGATGGCCGGTTCCGGCTTGTCGCCCTTGCCGATCAGCGCTGCGCAAAAGCGGATCAGGCTTTCGCTGTTATCCGCCCCGCCCTCGATCAGATAGGCCCACAGAGTTTGGAGTGCGTCAGCGTCTACCGTCGAGAAACTGTCCAGTCCCTGATCCGGCTTGTCATCGCCCGGAAGCACCGCGATTGCAGCACCTGTGCGGCGTGCGACAGCATGGAGCGCCTCCAGCGCATAATGAAAGTAACCGGCACCTCCCAACGCCCTGACGACGATCAGTTTTGCGTGGCGCGCAGTGCGCTCGATATAGGCGTCGACCGACATCGGATGCTTGAGGCTCGAAAGGCTTGCGACCCTCAGCGAAAACGCAGGGGCCACCATGCGGTAGGCAGCCGCGATGGCGGCAAGCTCGGTATCGGCGGCAGACAGGAACAACACATCGCCCGGCGTCTGTCCCAGATCGATGGCCTCGTCACTGTCGGCAATCGTGCCTTTCTGGGCGAGCAGAAGGTGCATTGCCTAACGACGGCTAAGCCGCCGCCCCTTCCACCGCTTCGACAACTGCGCCGAAATCCCAGTCATGCAGGCCGATGACCACGATCCGGGTTTCGCGCTTTTCGCCGGCTGCCCAGGGCCGGTCGAAATAGGTGTCGATGCGGGTGCCCACGGCCTGAATGACAAGCCGCATCGGCTTGCCCGGCACGTCGACGAACCCTTTGAGACGCAGAATGTCATGGTCGGAAATGATGTTCTTCAGCGTCTCCGCAAAGGCTGCCGGATCGGTAATCGATGGCAGTGTCAGCGCGAAGCTCTCGAATTCATCGTGGTCATGGTGATGAAGATGATCATGGTCGTCGCCACTCTCATGGGCCGCAGCATGCTCCAGCTCATGGTGAGACTTACGATTGTCGATGTCGCCTTCTGTAGCGGCACCAAGCCCCAGAAGCACCAGTGCCGGAACTTCGCCATGGCGGGCCTCGATCAATGACGGTTTGCGGGCAATGCGGCCGGCAACCTTTGACTTGACGTCGGCAAGCGCCTCGGCCTCCAGAAGATCGGCCTTGTTGAGTATGATCAGGTCAGCGCAAGTGAGCTGATCCTCGAACAGTTCCTCAATCGGGCTTTCGTGGTCAAGATTGTCATCGAGTGCACGAAGCGCGTCCACCTTGTCATGATCATCGGCAAAGCGCCCGGCAGCGACCGCTGCACTATCGACGACCGTGACCACCCCATCCACCGTCACCCGCGTCTTGATACCCGGCCAGTTAAACGCCGCGACCAGCGGCTGCGGCAAGGCAAGCCCCGATGTCTCGATCACGATGTGATCGGGGCGGTCTGGCCGGTCCAGGAGCTTTTCCATGGTCGGAATGAAGTCATCGGCGACCGTGCAGCATATGCAGCCATTGGTGAGCTCGATGATGTCGTCTTCGGTGCAATTATCGGCACCGCAGCCCTTCAGCACATCGCCATCGACACCCAGATCGCCGAATTCGTTGATAATGAGGGCGATCTTCTTGCCGCCGGCATTCATCAGCATGTTGCGGATAATCGTGGTTTTTCCCGATCCGAGAAAGCCGGTGATGACGGTTGCCGGAATTTTGGCCTGCAGCATGATTTAACCCTTCATTTTCAGCGGCAAACCGGCCGCTACGAAATACACTGTGTCCGCTTGTGCGGCGATCATCTGGTTGAGCCGCCCCGCATGGTCGCGAAATTCCCGCGCCATGCGATTATCCGGCACGATCCCAAGCCCAACTTCATTGGCAACGATCACGATCTCACCTGAGAGATGGCGAAGGCAGTCAGCCAGCCCGGCGCTCTGCCCCTCCACATCCTTGTCCGCCAGCATCAGATTGGACACCCAGAGCGTCAGACAATCGACCAGAACGGCATTCTGTGACGCGCTGGTCGAGGTCAGCGTCTCAACCAGCTCGAGTGGCGCCTCGTGGGTGATCCACCCCTCGCCCCGATCCGAACGATGGGCCGCGATGCGCGCCCGCATCTCGTCATCGAAGGCCTGTCCGGTTGCGATGTAATGTCGGTCCAGACCCGTATCTGTGGCAATGTTTTCGGCAAAACGCGACTTTCCGGAGCGCGCACCACCCAGAACAAATGTCACGTTTCTGGTTTTATCCGCTGCCACGTCAATTCACCTTGTCGGACAAGCCGAACAGGCCGCCGGGCTTGCCGATGATCACGGTACGATCCTTAGCGGTCGCCTTGCCGGAAATGGCAAAATCGGGATTGCTCTTGTCTTCCTCGGGCAGGAGCTTGTCCACATTGGGTAGCTCCACCTCCGTGTCGGCGGCAGAATTCAGGTCTTCGGCGTTGCGACCGATAAAGCGCGGCAGAATGGCAAAGAACAGCGCGGCCACGACCAGCAAGAGGACCGTCCAGCGTTTGAACAATGCAGAAGGCTTCATCGGGTTTGCATGTCGCATGCAATGCACGCGACCTCCCGGCAGCAACAACAGCGTAGACGCGACCGCAAGGGCGCTTCACCAAATGTCGCCACGACAACCTCCGTGCTGGCAACGGGGAGATACCCCAGTTTCGGGCGTCAGGCCCTGAAGGACGGCAGGTCTCCTGGCTCGCGGCTTCGGGCGCTGCGCAGTCACGCGCATTTGCCCACGGCTTTCCCTCACCTTCCCGAAAACTACCGTGATGCGAAAGGCGGACGATTCGTAGATAAGGAGGCGTCCAACCCCGGTTATTCGCACCACATTTTCAGTGGCTTTTCCGCCTGCAGGAAGACCACCTGCCGCCGCACCATGCGGTCGATCTCGACAGTCTTCAGCACAAACGGATGAGAACGCCTCGCCGCTCTACAGTCGCGGGGTCGGCTGCGATTGGGACGCCCTGTTTGGGTCCATCCGTCGCATTCCCTTTTGCTCTCCGCGTCATCCCAGGATGAAGCGGAAACCATCCAATTCTCCCGCATGATTATGCGTTCCGTCGAATGAAGTCAATCAAACCGGCGACCTCAGAAGACAGGGGACGACTTCGCTCACAGAGGAATGTTGTCGTGTTTCTTCCAGGGATTGGACAGGTCCTTGTTACGCAGCATCTTCAACCCGCGCGCAAGCCGTCGGCGGGTCGATTGCGGACGGATGATCTCGTCGATATAGCCACGCTCGGCGGCCGCGAACGGCGACAGGAAGCGGTCTTCATACATCTTGGTGTGCTGGGCAATCTTGTCTGGATCAGCGATATCCTTGCGGAAAATGATCTCGACCGCACCCTTGGCCCCCATTACCGCGATCTGCGCCGTTGGCCAGGCATAGTTGATGTCACCACGCAGATGCTTTGACGCCATCACATCGTAAGCGCCACCGAAGGCCTTGCGGGTAATCACAGTCAGCTTCGGCACGGTCGCCTCGGCATAGGCAAACAGCAGCTTGGCGCCATGCTTGATCAATCCGCCATATTCCTGCGCTGTGCCCGGCAGAAAGCCCGGCACATCGACAAAGGTGACAATCGGAATGTTGAAGCAATCGCAAAAGCGGACGAAGCGTGCAGCCTTGCGGCTGGCATCGGAATCAAGGACGCCGGCCAGCACCATTGGCTGGTTGGCGACAAAACCGACGGTCGACCCCTCGATGCGACCGAAACCACAGACGATATTCTTGGCGAAGCTTGCCTGGATCTCGAAGAAATCGCCTTCATCCGCGGTCTTCAGAATCAGTTCCTTGATGTCGTAGGGTTTGTTGGCATTGGCAGGCACCAGCGTGTCGAGAGACATATCGGTCTGGTCAACGGGCTGAAAGCACTCGATCTCGGGAACTGGCGCCGTATTCGACTGCGGCAGAAGCTCGATCAACCGGCGCACCTGCAGCAGCGCTTCCACGTCGTTTTCATAGGCGCCATCGGCGATCGATGATTTGGTCGTGTGGATAGAGGCCCCACCCAATTCTTCCGCAGTCACCGTCTCGTTGGTCACGGTCTTCACCACATCGGGGCCTGTCACGAACATGTAGGAGGTATCGCGCACCATGAAAATGAAATCGGTCATGGCCGGCGAATAGACGTCACCGCCGGCGCAGGGCCCCATGATCACCGAAATCTGCGGAATGACGCCCGAGGCCAGCACATTGCGCTGGAACACCTCTGCATAACCGCCAAGCGCTGCCACACCCTCCTGGATGCGCGCACCGCCGGCGTCATAGATCCCGATGATCGGCGCACGGTTTCTAAGCGCCATATCCTGGATCTTGCAGATCTTCTCGGCATGCGCTTCCGACAGCGAACCGCCGAACACGGTAAAGTCCTTGGCAAAGACAAAGACCGTTCTGCCGTTGACCGTGCCCCATCCGGTGACGACACCATCCCCCGAAATGCGCGTATTCTCCATGCCGAAATCCGAGCAACGGTGCTCGACGAACATGTCGAATTCCTCGAAGGAGCCCTCATCCAGAAAGATGTCGATGCGTTCGCGCGCAGTCAGCTTGCCGCGCTTGTGCTGGGCATCGATGCGCGTCTGTCCGCCGCCAAGCCGCGCTTTTTCGCGACGCTCTTCAAGTTCCCGGAGAATTTCCTTCATGGCAGCCCCTCATCCTCAACGAATGTGCGGGCTTACCATGACAACGCTGCGGATTGAAGCGCAACAGCCTTCGCTATTGGTATTAGGACCCGAAAGAGACAGCCTATGGTTTGCAGGCAGGGTCATTGGACGCGCATTTCGGTGCAGCTGTCTCCACCTTTGGAGCCGGCGACAAGCTGATGCTGGCATTGGCCCCGTCTTCCAGATTCGTCCCCGACCGCACAGTCGGCTTCACGACTTCGACGGAGACGTCAGGCTTTTGCACGAAGGCATCGAATGTGGCGTCAGGCGCGATGGTTTCTTCGGTCACATAATCTGTTTTCAGCCTGGTCGAGGTCCGAGGCTTCGGCTTGACCACACGCACAAGGCTCGGGGTCTGCAGGGCGAAAGAAAAACGTATGCGCGCGGCGATCTCGTCGGCGAGCGCCTGAATGGCGATGTCCGGATTATCGGTATTGCTGCGAACAAGGAAGCTTCCGGCGGCAACCGGATTGCCGGTCACGACATCCGCAGCGGTCACCTTGAAGCGTGCAAGCGCACGCCTGTCGCCGAGATAGCGGACCGCGCGGTAGCTTTCGATCTTCACCGTCAGCACAACCCGTTCGGTTGCCACCCGCCGCTCGGTAGCCTTGATCGCTGCCGAGACGCGCTGGTCCACTCCCGTAGTGAGCGCAAGCGGGACCTGCTCATTGGCGATCACGCTAACATCGCGCACATCATAAAAGAAAGGCCGACGGATCGGATCCGTCGGAAAAGCGACACAGCCCGCAAGCGTCAATGCAGCAAGAAGAGTGGCGACAATCGGCAGCAGTCGACGAAGCATAGCGGGTTCCCGGCGAAATGAAGTAACGCCGAAAGCATGCGCATTTATAGTTAGCAAACGGTTAAGTAGCAGCTCTTAACGTTTCGAACACAGCCGATGCTGCCCGCAATTCCTCAAAACGCTTTGCACGGCGCATTTCCGCCTCGGCATCAGAACCCCAATGCTCGATTGTCCAATCTTCTTCCAGATGGGCAAGACGCCAGACCTCGTCACGCTCCAGCGCACCTTCGGCGAACGCCAGCGCCAGAACGGCGGAACCGGTGAGCGTTGTGATCACGTGGATCGCAGACAGGGGCAGCGGTTGGTGATATTTTTTCAAGGCCTTCGAAAAGGCTGAAAGCGCTTCTGCCGGCTGTTGCTGATGAATGATGCCCTGCGCCAGAATAAAGCGCGCCCCAAGATTGGAGGACGCCCAGGCGAGGACCGGATCCCATTCCCGCGTCTGGCGCTCGACCAGAGCATCCGGTGAGTCGGCCCGATAGAACAGCATATCGGTGCCGGCAAACCGCTCGATTTCCTCGGCAACGGCCCCGATCTGGACGGCCACACCATCGAGCGCTGTGTTGACCAGACGCGTCACTGGCATCGAGGTGGGATTGATCACCTCGACCTGTGCGCGCCACTCATCTGCCACCATCTCTGCCAGTTCAGCATTCGGCATGGCCAGATCCGACTTGGCCGGTGTCTTCACCGTGCGGCCATCGAGCTGGATGAGAAAGCCGGAATCGCATGGTGCGACGGCCACCTCCTTGTAGAACCGCTTGGGCAGCGCCTTCTTCATCTGGATCTGCGCACGCCGCACCGGATCCTCATGACTGAGTTCAGGAATGAAGGGACCGAAGATATCGGAGAGTTCATCGCGCATGGGTTACCCCTTGTGAATATAGCTTAAGAGCATCGCCGGCTGGTCTACCACGGCGTCAGCACCCGCCTGCCAGAGCGCGTCCGTCGAGGCATAGCCCCAGGAAACGCCGATGGCAGTGGCATCGGCGGCCTTGGCCATCTGCATGTCATAGATGGCGTCGCCGATGACAATCGTGTCGGCTGGCGAAATACCCGCCTCATCGCAGCACTCGCTCACCATCGCCGGGTGCGGCTTCGATGGACAATCGTCCGCAGTGCGGCTGACGAAAAAATGGCGGCGCCAGTCATGCGTATCGAGAATGAGATCGAGACCGCGGCGGGACTTCCCCGTGACAGCACCGATAATGACGTCGTCGCGCTCACCGAGTTCGGCGATGACGTCCCGGATACCGTCGAACAATCGATCAATGGCACCGCTTTCGCTTCGGACATCCGCGTAAATCGACTTGTAGTGAGCCATCATCTCCACGCATTCGCCGTCAGCATGCGGACGACCGAGAAGCCGCGCAATGGCAATATCGAGCGTCAGACCGATGATCGACTTGGTGTCGTCGAGCGACGGCGCTTTGTGGCCGAACTGAATGAAGGTGCGGCGCATGACCTCATGGATCAGACCGGCGCTGTCGACCAGCGTTCCGTCGCAGTCAAACAGAACCAGCTTCACGACTGGTCCTCGTCGGCAGAACTCTCATCGAAGCCCAAGAGGTTCCAGCTCTGCACCATATGCGGCGGCAGGGGAGCAGTAACCTTCAAGCGACCACCCGCCGGATGGGGAATATCGATATGGCGCGCGTGCAGATGAAGGCGTTTCTGGATGCCACCTGGAAATTCCCAGTTGTGATCGTCGATGAAATATTTCGGATCGCCAATGATGGGGTGACCCAGCGACAGGGCATGAACGCGCAACTGATGGGTGCGGCCGGTATAGGGCTGCATTTCCAGCCAGGCCATGGTCTGCGCCGCTGTTTCCAGCACGCGGTAATAGGAAATCGCGTGATCGGCACCCTCTTCGCCGTGCCGGGCGATCCGCATGCGGTCGCCATCCTCGGTCTCTTCCTTCAGCAACCAGCTCGAAATCTTGTCTTCGTGCTTGCGCGGAACGCCTCTGACCAGTGCCCAATAGGTCTTTTTCGTGTCGCGCTCGCGGAACGCTGCCGTCAGCTTCTGCGCAGCGCCTCTGGTGCGGGCAACGACGAGAACCCCTGATGTATCGCGGTCCAGCCGGTGAACAAGCCGTGGCTTTTCACCCTTCTTGCTGGTCCATGCCTCAAGCATCTTGTCGATATGCCGTGTCAGGCCCGAACCACCCTGAACCGCGAGGCCAGCAGGCTTGTTGAGGATGAAGACCTTGTCGTCTTCATGCAACAGCATGCGCGACAGAAGCTCTCCATCGCCGGCATGCTTGAGATCCTTGCTGGCAATCGGACCGGTCTTGGTATCCTTCGCGTCGACATTCATCGGCGGAATGCGAACGACCTGCCCCGGTTGCACACGCGCATCGGGTTTGACGCGGCCACCATCGACACGCACCTGACCGGACCGCAAAAGCTTCTGCAGTGCTCCGAAACCGAGGCCGGGATAATGGATCTTGAACCAGCGGTCGAGGCGCATACCCGCCTCTTCCCCGTCCACTGTGATATGTTCGATGCCGGCCATGTCGTCACTTTCGCTCAGGCGCGCGCGCCCACTAATGTCTCTTCAAGCGCCGGCTTTACTGCATTTCACCGCCATCGGACAACCTTAATGGCGAAAAGGATTTCAGAAGATGATACGCCCGATCGTCAGGCCAGCGAAAACAGCGGCCACGGACAAGACGATACTGAAGATCATATAGGCAGCTGCCGAGGCAAAGGCGCCCCGCTCGACAAGCGAAATGAAGTCCAGTGAAAACGCAGAAAAGGTTGTAAAACCGCCCAGAAAACCGGTCACGATCAGGACCCGCATATCTGCCGACGCGTTGAACTTGCGCAATACCAACTCGGCAAACAAACCGATCATAAGCGAGCCCAGAATATTCACGGTGATGGTGCCCCAGGGAAAATTGGGGCCGAGCCATCGTATCGTGAAGAGCCCGACAAGATATCGCAGAACTGAGCCGCAGGCGCCGCCCAGCGCCACCAGAAGAATATGCATGATCAATCGCCTTCGTTTCCGTTAAGGCCGCGACGGACCCTTTTATCCCCCCATAGCGATCATGATCGCCGCAGGCAACAAAAGAGACCTGTTCGGCATATTGCATTTGAATAAAATACAGATGCCGAAGTTTAAAATGCATATTCATTTCACGTGCATAGTAATCGCGAAACACTTTTGCGGTGAAACACATGACACAGGTTCTGACCATATCGGCCCAAACCGCGCACTACGCCGCGGATACGCATCAAAAGACTCAAAAGGTCACGCGAAGCTCTCTCGCGGAAGAACAAACCCGCGCATTGGCGGAACTGGCCCAAAAGAGCGAAGATTTCTCTCTTCGCGCCATGATGACCGTCATCAAGCCCCCGGCCCTGTCGCTATACTGGCTGACAGCGTCTACGCCGCGCTTTGAACAGGCAACGCTGACCCAGGCCGTCGAAGCGTACAAGGCCGGTCAATAAGACGCGGGCGCAACCGCCCGCGTCGTCACCAGTAAACTCAGTTCTTCTTTCCCGAAGCCGAAATCACCGGCAATGACACGTCAACCGTCCCGGCCTTCTCAAAGGTGAGTGTGACGTTGACAGTCTTCCCTTCAACGAAGGGTTCCTTCACCGCCATAAACATCATGTGCAGGCCTCCGGGCTGAAGGGATACCGTCTCACCGGCAGGGATCGCAATACCGTCATCGAGCGCGCGCATTTTCATGACCTCGCCCTGCATGGCCATCTCGTGCAACTGGACCTCTCCAGCGCTCGGTGATGACACCGAAACGAGGCGATCATCATGGTGGCCACTGTTGTGGATGGTGATGAAACCGCCACCGACAGGCTGGCCTGGAAGCATCGCCTTGGTGAAACCGCCAGTGAGCTCGAGATCGCCAATTGTCACAGAAGCGCCGTCCGCTGGAGCCATCGCGCCCATATCCATCGAACCGTGGTCCATGGCATCATGATTCATCGCACCATGATCGTGACCGGCAGCCTCACCGGAGGCGATCTTCAGCACGGGTGCAGGATGAGCAAGCGAATGCGGATCGACGCCCTCTGCTGCAATCTCGGTCCATGCCACCTCGCCGTCCGTGCCGCAAAGCTGGACAGTCGGGAAGGCAAGGCCTGCCGGACCAGCCTCTGCAACTTTGCCGTAGATAACGAAGGTATCGTAGTTGTCATCCGGCAAATCGCCGTTCTTCCAGCGGATCTCTACCGGACCCGACGTGATCTGCTTGCCGTGATTGTCATAGGCCTTTTGGTAGTCACCCTGGATGATCTCCAGGTCCCAGCCAGCCTTGGGCTGAGGCTTGGCAGAGATAAAGCCTTCCGGCAGCTTGACCTCGACATCCGTGGTCGCCTTGCCATCGCAGCCATGCGGAACTTGCAGTGTGGCGGCAACATAAGACCCGACCTTGACCGGATCGTTGGCGAAGGTGGCATGCGCAAGCGCCGAGTGGGCAAAGCCGAGGCCCAAAAGGCCGGCAAGGGTGAAATTGATATGCTTGTTCATAAGTGTCTCCTGAACAGCCGGACGTCACAGCGCCGACCGAAATCCCGATCTGGGATGATGAAATATCGTGGGTAAACGATAGTGTCAGGAGAACGCAGGCGGTCCGCGAGAGCGCGGCTGGGCAACGGGGCTTGCAACCGGAACGGCCTTGTCGCTGACAGGGCGATTTTCAAGCGAAGCAAAACTGGCAATAAGCCACGAGCAATCAGAAGGCGGAGGCAACACGGTCTGGCCGCCCAAAAGGCAGGCCTCGCATTTGCCGGCGGGAACTCCAGGTATCGAGGTCCCTCTCTCGCCAATGCAGAGATCGGCATAGCTGCCGTCCGGCAATTGCAGAGCCGTCGTCTCGATAATGGCTGCCAGAACCTGGGGCGGTTTGTGGGCGAATGCCAAAGACACAAGTGCAACGGCGCAGAGGATGCGCAGATACAATGTCGCCCTTGTCAGATTAGCCGTCATAACCGTCCCCGAATATGTCAGCGACTGCTTAGCCGGAAACAGAGTGGAAGGCAAAGGCCATCAGCCTGCGGCAACACGTAGCAGCCCGCTCGTGCGACCGGTGAAAACAGTGACGATCGGGACAAACTTGCATCCGTCATTGTCCCTGCCGGGAACCAACCCGCCCTTCATGCTTTGAGCGTCCATCACGTTCAGAACTGAGGAGGCTTTCATGCCAGCACAATCCAAAGCCCAGCAGAAGGCAGCAGGCGCCGCGCTTGCTGCAAAACGCGGCGACATGCCCAAATCCAAACTTCAGGGCGCATCGAAACAGATGGTTGAATCGATGACGGAAAAGGAATTGGAAGATCTGGCTGAGACCAAGCGCAAAGGTCTGCCGGACAAGAAGTCCGACTGAACCCAATGCGTCTTCCAGCCTCAGGTGTCGCACCGACGCGACAAAAAATTGGCTGAGAACGACGTTTGGCTATTGCCAACATGCCGCAGCCATCGATAATGGCAACCTGACCTTGTTGGGAGAACCGGTTTGATCCGGTGCCGAAGGAGCAACCGCCCCGGAAACTCTCAGGCAACAGGACCACAAGGTGCCGATAGGAACTCTGGAGAATAGAGCCGCCCGCCATAAGGGAAGGCACTTGCCGAAGGGATAACAATCTCAGGCAAAGGGACAGAGGGGGCTCGATGAACCGGCGCAGCAAGCGCCAGACATGAGCCAGTGCGCCGGGCGTTTTGATCCTGCCGCACAAGACCTGGAGGCCCCTGTGGACGAAAAGCCCACACTGAAAACCACCCCGCTGCACGATCTGCATGTGAAACTTGGTGCCCGCATGGTGCCCTTCGCAGGCTATGACATGCCCGTGCAATATCCGCTGGGCGTGATGAAGGAGCATCTCCAGACCCGTGAAAAGGCTGGATTGTTCGACGTATCGCACATGGGACAAGTGCTCGTGCGTGCCAAGTCCGGACGGTACGAGGATGCCGCTCTGGCATTGGAAAAACTGGTGCCTGTCGATCTGCTCGGGCTCAAAGACGGCCGCCAGCGCTATGGCTTTTTCACCGATGACAATGGCGGCATTCTCGATGACCTGATGATCACCCATCGCGGCGATCATCTGTTCGTCGTCGTCAACGCGGCCTGCAAGGATGCAGATATCGCCCATATGAAGGCACATCTGTCCGAGGCTTGCGACATTGAGGTTCTGGAAAATCGCGCTCTTCTGGCAATCCAGGGACCCCGTGCCGGTCAGGTCGTACCGGAACTGTGGGCTGGCCTTGCCGCCATGAAATTCATGGATATGCGGGAAGGACCGCTGCACGATATCGAGTGCATGGTGTCACGCTCCGGCTATTCCGGCGAAGATGGCTATGAACTTTCCGTGCCGGCTGAGCGCGCCACCGAGCTGACCGAAATATTCCTCGGTCATCCAGACTGCGAGGCCATTGGCCTTGGTGCCCGCGATTCGTTGCGGCTGGAGGCTGGTCTGTGTCTCTATGGCAATGACATCGACACCACCACCAGCCCCATCGAAGCCGGCCTGGAATGGGCAATCCAGAAGGTCCGTCGCAGGGGCGGCGAACGCGAAGGGGGATTCCCGGGGGCCGAGCGCATTCTGGGCGAACTGGAAAACGGCACCAGCCGTCGTCGGGTCGGCCTGAAGCCTGAAGGCAAGGCACCCGTTCGAGCACCGGCCAGGCTCTTTGCCGATGCCGACGGCCAAACCGAAATCGGACATGTCACATCCGGCGGTTTTGGTCCTTCGGTCGAAAGCCCCGTTGCCATGGGTTATCTGCCAACGGACAAGACCGAGCCCGGCACGACGGTATTCGCTGAAGTGCGCGGAAAATATCTGCCGCTCATCGTCTCGGCTCTCCCCTTCATCACGCCCGGCTACAAGCGATAGGCGCGCGATGTGGCGGTGAACATCCGACATAATTCCATTTTTCTATCCATTCCCCATTCCCTTTGAGAGGATCCTCCAATGCTGAAATTCACTGCTGAACATGAATGGCTGCAGATCGACGGCGACGTTGCGACCGTTGGCATTACCGCACACGCTGCCGAGCAGCTCGGCGATCTCGTTTTCGTTGAACTTCCAGACGAAGGTGCCGAATTCGACAAGGGCGCGGACGCAGCAACAGTTGAGAGCGTCAAGGCAGCCTCCGAAGTCTATTGCCCGCTCGATGGCGAGATCGTCGAAGTTAACCAGGCAATCGTCGACGATCCGTCGCTGGTCAACTCCGATCCACAGGGCAAGGGCTGGTTCTTCAAGCTGAAGCTGAAGAATGCCGCCGATGCCGACGCCCTTCTCGATGAATCCGCCTACCAAGAGCTGATCGCATGACCACGCCAACAGAATTCCAGTTTACCGATTACGATCCATACGATTTCGCCAATCGCCGACATATCGGACCCTCGCCGGCCGAAATGGACGAGATGCTCAAGGTGATCGGCTACAAGACCCTCGATAACCTCATTGATGCCACGGTTCCGGCCTCCATTCGTCAGGACGTGCCGCTGACCTGGGGTGCGCCGATGACGGAACGCGAAGCGCTCGACAAGCTGCGCGAGACGGCCAACAAGAACAAGGCGCTGACCTCGCTCATCGGTCAGGGCTATTACGGCACCATCACGCCGCCGGTAATCCAGCGCAATATCCTGGAAAATCCCGCCTGGTATACGGCCTATACGCCCTACCAGCCGGAGATCAGCCAGGGACGCCTGGAAGCGCTGTTGAACTTTCAGACCATGATCACCGATCTGACCGGCCTCGACGTCGCCAATGCCTCGTTGCTGGACGAAGCGACCGCGGCAGCCGAAGCCATGGCCATGGCGCAGCGCGTCTCGAAATCCAAGGCCAACGCCTTCTTCGTCGACAAGGATTGCCACCCGCAGACCATCGACGTGATCCAGACCCGCGCGGCACCGCTTGGCTGGCAGGTAATCGTCGGCAATCCCTTCTCCGACCTCGACCCGACAGAGGTGTTCGGTGCGATCTTCCAGTATCCGGGCACCCATGGTCATTGCCATGATTTCTCCGGCCTGATCGCCCGCCTCCACCAGACCGGCGCGATTGCCACCGTCGCAACCGATCTTCTGGCGCTGGCGCTCTTGAAATCGCCGGGAGACATGGAAGCCGATATCGCTATCGGCTCCTCGCAGCGCTTCGGCGTTCCGGTCGGTTATGGCGGCCCGCATGCGGCATTCATGGCAGTCAAGGACGCCATCAAGCGCTCGATGCCCGGTCGTCTCGTCGGCGTTTCCGTCGATGCCCGCGGCAACCGCGCCTATCGCCTGTCGTTGCAGACCCGCGAACAGCATATCCGCCGCGAAAAGGCGACATCGAACATCTGCACCGCGCAGGTTCTGCTCGCTGTTATGGCCTCCATGTATGCCGTCTTCCACGGTCCACAGGGTATCAAGGCCATCGCCCAGCAGGTACACCGCAAGGCTGTGCTGATGGCAAAGGGTCTTGAAAAGCTCGGCTATGCTGTCGAACCGGAGACCTTTTTCGACACGATCACTGTCGAGGTCGGTCATATGCAGGGCCTCATCCTGCGGGCGGCCGTCGCCGAAGGTGTGAACCTGCGCAAGGTCGGCGCAACGAAGATCGGCATCGCGCTTGATGAGCGCACCCGCCCAGCCGTGCTGGAAGCCGTCTGGCGCGCCTTCGGCGGCGCGTTCGCCGTTGCCGAATTCACCGCAGACTACCGGCTGCCGAAGGATCTTCTGCGTCGAAGCGACTATCTGAGCCACCCGATCTTCCACATGAACCGCGCGGAAAGCGAGATGACCCGCTATATCCGCCGACTGTCGGACCGGGATCTGGCACTCGACCGGGCCATGATCCCGCTCGGATCCTGCACCATGAAGCTGAACGCCACGGCCGAAATGCTGCCGATCACCTGGCCGGAATTTGCCGACATCCACCCCTTCGCTCCCGCCGATCAGGCATTGGGTTACAAGGAGATGATCGACGATCTGAGTGAAAAGCTCTGCGCCGTCACCGGATATGATGCGATCTCGATGCAGCCGAACTCGGGTGCGCAAGGGGAATATGCGGGCCTTTTGACCATCCGCAATTATCACATTGCCAATGGCGATACCCACCGCACCATCTGCCTCATCCCGACCTCCGCGCACGGCACCAACCCGGCTTCGGCGCAAATGGCCGGAATGACGGTGGTGCCGGTCAAGGCGCGCGAAAACGGCGACGTCGATATCGACGATTTCCGCGAAAAGGCAGAAAAATATGCAGAGAATCTCTCCTGCTGCATGATCACCTATCCTTCGACCCATGGTGTGTTTGAGGAAACGGTGCGCGAGATCTGCGAAATCACCCACAAGCATGGCGGACAGGTCTATCTCGACGGTGCCAACATGAACGCCATGGTCGGCATTGCCCGTCCCGGCGATATCGGCTCCGACGTGTCTCATCTCAACCTGCACAAGACCTTCTGCATTCCCCATGGCGGCGGCGGACCGGGCATGGGACCGATCGGTGTGAAGGCGCATCTGGCAGACCATCTGCCGGGACACACGGCAACCGATGGTCGACCCGGCGCGGTATCGGCCGCCCCTTACGGCTCGCCTTCGATCCTGCCGATCTCCTGGTCCTATTGCCTGATGATGGGTGGAGAAGGCCTGACCCAGGCAACCAAGGTGGCGATCCTCAACGCCAACTATATCGCCTGCCGCCTGAAGGGTGCGTATGACGTGCTCTACAAGTCTGAGGCCGGACGCGTGGCTCATGAATGCATCGTCGACACCCGCCCGCTCAACGACAGCTGCGGCATTACTGTCGACGATGTGGCCAAGCGCCTGATCGACTGCGGCTTCCACGCTCCGACCATGAGCTGGCCGGTCGCCGGCACGCTGATGATCGAGCCGACGGAATCGGAAACCAAGGCCGAGATCGATCGCTTCTGCGAGGCCATGCTGGCCATTCGCGAAGAGGCACGCATGGTGGAAGACGGTCGGATGGACAAGACCGACAATCCGCTCAAGAACGCACCGCATACGGTGGAAGACCTGGTCGGAGAATGGACAAGACCCTATTCGCGCGAACAGGCCTGCTTCCCGCCGGGCGCCTTCCGGGTGGACAAATACTGGTCCTCCGTCAACCGCGTCGACAATGTCTATGGCGACCGCAACCTCATCTGCACCTGCCCGCCAATGAGCGAATATGCAGAGGCGGCTGAGTGAATAGTCCAGCGCTTGTCTGACAGGAGAAAATCGCCTTCTCCCCCGATGAGGGGAGAGGGCCAAGGGTCACAGGTTACGTCAGCACTCACTTGGAAGACTGCGATATCAACGACTTGCCCCTTAGGGAAAAGAGTAAGAGCCACCAGTTTGTGGTAAATCCGGCGCAATTCCCGCGATCAAACTCTTGCATTTTTTTGTCCGAATCCGTAATTAATCCAAATCGAACTTTGCTAGCGACTGTTGCCGGCCCTCAAAGCCCATTCAGATTTCCTCTCATAGTCGATCTACTGTCGGTCATTCTCGACCGGGCCCACAAGCGATTTGAAAGGAAATCGTTATGTCTACAGGTATCGTAAAGTGGTTTAACAGCACCAAGGGTTATGGCTTCATCCAGCCGGATGATGGCACGCCGGACGTGTTCGTTCACATCTCCGCAGTTCAGCGCGCAGGCCTTGCCGGTCTCGACGAAGGCCAGAAGGTCTCGTACGACATCGTTCAGGACAAGCGTTCGGGCAAGAGCTCCGCTGACAACCTGCAGGCCGCCTGAGGCGCCGCAGGGAGATCGTCCTTCAAAGGGCGGTCACCACAATCAATCAGCATGAATTGGCCGGGCCTCGCGTCCGGCCTTTTCGCGTGAGCGAGCCAAAGCGCCGCACGACATTGCTCCAATTCGGCACAAAGCGGGAGATCAGCGCAACAATCCCGTTACCTTGATCGTTCAGACTTTCCTAAAAAACCCTGACTAAACTCCCATCCGTCAACACAGCACGGGTGAGCAATGAGCATTTCTGCAATCATGAACACCGCCTTGTCGGGCATGCAGGCCAATACGCGCAAGCTATCGACCACTGCCAACAATGTCGCCAATGTCATGACGCCCGGCTATGACCGCCAGGTCACCGTATTCTCATCCTCGCCCGCTGGCGTGGAAACAACCGTCCGATCCTCCCAAGACATGACCTTCCCCGACACCTCCAATGTCGACCTCGGCCGGGAAATGCTCTCCACCATCGAATCCGAAATCGGGTTCAAAGCCAATGCGGCCGTCTGGGAAACCGGTGCCGACATGTGGGATGTGCTGATGAGCATCAAGCGGGACTGAGGGGGCGGCGCTCGACGTAATTGAAGTCGAACCGGAAGCGATTACACCAATAATCCTTGCAGCCCCAACACCACCGCAACGGCTCCAAACGCGATCAACACCAGTCCGGAGACGCGCGATACCCAGTTCGCAAACGCCTTCGGCAGACGATAACGCAACTGCGTGACAAGCCCGCACAAAAACAACCACCACAGCATCGATCCGGCAAATACACCTGCGACCAGCGATACGGCCCCAAACCAGTCTCCCTCTCCTGCCAGACCGAGACCCGCAAAGATCGCGGCGAAGGAAAGGATCGTCGTGGGATTGGCCATGGTCAGAAGATAGGTGCTAACCGTCGTCGACAGTACGTCTCGGGTACCGACCCTTGCGGGCCTGACGTCGCGTCGCGGTCGAAGGTTTGTTACACCGAGCCACAACAGGAAAGCGCCACCAGCCAATTGCAGCGGTAACGAGATCGCATCGAGAAACCGGGCGAAAGCCGCAAAGCCGGCGGCCGCCAATGCCGCATAAGTCGCATCGGCAAGCGCAGTGCCCACCCCACCGGCAAGTCCGACTAAGAATCCACGCTCAAGTGTCCGCGAAATGCAGAGCGTTCCAATGGGCCCCAACGGGGCCGCAATGGCAAGGCCGAGCACAAACCCCTTGGCAAGAATAAACAGCATGTCAGCGGCACGCCTCTATGGAATGACAAAGTCATCATGCCTTATTTTATGATCGCGGAGCCGAATTTTTTACCGCGCCGCCAAAGATGACGGTTTCACGCCAGCGAAGTTCCAGTACCCCTCACCCCGGACATGTTCCGGGGTCCGGCGACACGATGTTGATCGCGCAAGCGAAGCCTGCTCGGACATAGAGCAAACGGCAAGCTCGTCATCTCGGCGCGCAGACGCGGGGCTGGATTCCTGTGACACGCACAGGAATGACGACGAGTCCTCCGTTATTGCCCCGCCAGGCAACATCACGGCCTGTCAGATGTCTTCCAGCCAGCAAAAAGCCCGGCACAATGGCCGGGCGCACAAACACGTAGTGACGTAGACCGAAGGCCTATGCTTCCGCAGCCAGCTTCTGTCGGGCCAGTTCTGCCAGATCGGCTGCCTGGAGTTCGACCGATTCGCCGCAGCCGCAAGCAGACGTCTGATTGGGGTTGCTGAAGACAAAGCCGGAGCGGAACTTGGTCACTTCGAAATCCATCTGGGTGCCGAGCAGATACAGCGTGGCGGCCGGATCGATCCACACGCTGGCGCCGCCATGGGTTACCATGTCGTCGCGGGCATCGGGTTCCTTGACGAGATCGACGGTATATTCCATCCCCGCGCAACCACCCTTCTTGATGCCGACCCGCACGCCCTTGGCGTCCGGTCCGGAATTCTCGACAATGGCCTTGACGCGGTCTGCTGCCGCGTCAGTCATCGTCATGATCTGGAATGCCATATGAATTCTCCTAACCTCACCGGGTTCAAGGCCCGGAAGACCTGGTTCTGAATCTAGTCTCGCGACCTTAACGGATCAATACCAGCCGACGGCAACCTGTGCCTCCTCCGACATGCGATCGGGCGTCCATGGCGGATCGAAGGTCATTTCGACCTCCACGCCGGATACACCTTCGACGGCACCAACGGCGTTTTCCACCCAGCCCGGCATTTCGCCGGCGACCGGGCAACCCGGGGCGGTAAGCGTCATCATGATCTTGACCATACGGTCGTCCTCGATGTCGATCTTGTAGATCAGACCGAGCTCGAAGATATCCGCCGGAATTTCCGGGTCATAAACCGACTTCAACGCAGAGACGACGTCATCGGACAGACGCGACAGTTCCTGCGTCGGAATGCTGGACGTTACAATGCCCTCGCGAACATCGATCTTGGCTTCACTGTCGTCGACACTCATGGTCTTCAGTCCTCAAGCAAAAAATGTACGGGCATAATCGAGCGCATCGGCAAGCGCGTCGACATCGGCTCTGGTATTATACATGGCGAATGAGGCACGACATGTCGAGGTCACACCAAAACGCTGAAGCAGTGGCTGGGCGCAATGGGTACCGGCACGGACGGCCACCCCCTTGCGGTCAATCAACATCGACACATCATGGGCGTGAATGCCGGCAAGTTCAAACGAGAAGATTGCCCCCTTGCCCGGCGCATTGCCATAGATCTTCAGGGAATTGATCGCCGACAAGCGCTCATGGGCATAATCGCGCAGATCTGCTTCATGGGCGGCGATGGCCTCTCGACCGATGCCATCCATGTAATCCAGCGCATACCCAAGTCCGATGGCCTGCACGATCGGCGGTGTACCGGCCTCGAAACGGTGCGGTGGATCGTTGTAGGTCACCGTCTCCTCGGTCACATCGACGATCATCTCACCGCCACCCATGAAGGGCTGCATCTCTCGCAAGCGCTCGGCCTTGCCATAGAGAACGCCGATGCCGGAGGGACCATAAAGCTTGTGGCCTGTCACCGCATACCAGTCGCAATCCAGGTCCTGCACGTCGACCGGCATATGAACAGCGCCTTGCGAGCCGTCGACCAGAACCGGAATGCCGCGTGCATGGGCGATCCGGCAGACCTCCTTGATCGGCACCACCGTGCCGAGCGCATTCGACATATGGGTCAGGGCCACCAGCTTGGTACGCTCGGTCAGGCAATTTTCGAAGGCTTCCAGATCGAATGCACCCTCATCCGTCACCGGCGCCCAGACGAGCTTGGCCCCCTGACGTTCCCGAATGAAATGCCATGGCACGATGTTGGAGTGGTGCTCCATGATCGAGATGACGATCTCGTCACCCTCGCCGATATTCTGCATGCCCCAGCCATAGGCGACCGTATTGATCGACTCGGTGGAGGATTTGGTGAAGACGAGATCATCCACCGACGGCGCATTCAGAAAACGCCGCACTTTCTCGCGGGCCGCCTCATAGGCATCGGTGGCCGCATTGGATAGAAAATGCAGGCCTCGATGCACATTGGCATATTCGTTCGAATAGGCATTCGAAATCGCATCGATCACCACCTGGGGCTTCTGTGCCGAGGCCGCACTGTCGAGATAGACCAGCGGCTTGCCATCGTGAACCGTGCGCGACAGGATCGGAAAATCCTTGCGGATGGCGTCGATGTCGTAGCCTTTCGATGTCGGTAGCGTATCAGCCATAATTTTCCAGCCAATCGGAAATCGTGCCTTCCAGCGCCTCAACCAGCGCCTCGTCGTCCAGCTCCTCGACAACTTCCGCCACATAGGCATTGATCAGAAGGGCACGCGCCTTCTTCTCGGGGATGCCGCGCGCCATCATGTAATAGAGATGGTTATGATCGATATCGGCAACCGTTGCCCCGTGTGCGCATTGAACGTCATCGGCAAAGATCTCAAGCTCGGGCTTGACGGAAAACTCTCCGTCATCCGACAACAGCAATGTGTTGCAGGCCATGCGGGCGTCGGTCTTCTGCGCATCCGGCGCAACCCGGATCTGGCCCTGGAAAACGCCATGGGCGCGATCGAACACCACGCTGCGGATCACTTCCGTCGAGGTCGTATTGGGCAGATCGTGGCCAAGCGTCATGGTGATGTCGGTATGGGTTTCACCGCCGAGCAGGTTGACCGCACGAAGCTTGAAATCCGAACCTTCGCCCTTGGTGGCAGCGTGAATTTCCTGACGCACCAGTTTTCCGCCGGCATTGACGATGACGAGGCGCACATTGGCGTCGGCACCGATGGCAAGCTTGAACTGGCCAAGATGCGTGTCGTCCGCACCCTGTGTCTGAACGATGACCCAGGTGAGCTCCGCGCCATCACCGACAGTCACGTCACTGACGGCCGATACGAGAGCAGCGCCCTCGCCCGTCGATAGATGACGTTCGATGATGAGAGCCTTCGAGCCTGCCCCGATCTCGACCGGGAAACGGCTGTGAACCTGTCCGCCGCCATGCACGCATTGCAGCTCCACCGGAGCCTCAAGGGCAGTATCGGCGTCAAGCGACAGCATGAAGCCATCGGTCACGAAACTGCCATTCAGGCGACCGATCGCATCGCTCGCGTCGAACGCAACCAGACCGTCGGCGGCAACGCCGTCGGACAATCCTTCGCTGAGGCGCGATACGGTCAGGCCTTCCGGCAGGCTGTCGATCACATTGGCCCGTCCATGCTCGATGGCAAGCCGCGTCGACCGCGCCACATAGGCGGCAACGGCTCGAGCGCTCGACGCAGGATCAACGGTCGGGACCGTGCGCAAAAGCGTTTTCAGATCCGTGTAGTGCCAGGCTTCGATGCGCCGTGTCGGCAACCCGCCGCGCTTCAATTCGTCGAAGAGCTTGTCGCGCGCGGCCATGACACGGCCGTCGCCCGGCATATAGCCGATCTGGTTGGAATAGGCCTCATTCAGCGCGTCTTCCGCGGCTGTCGGCCTGTTAGCTGCTTGCAATGCCATAGGCTTGCTCCTTTTCGAACGCTCAGGCGGCCTGACCGATGATGTCGTTATAGCCGTTGGCTTCGAGTTCGAGCGCCAGATCCTTGGTGCCGGACTTGATGATCTGCCCCTTGTAGAGGACATGAACCGTATCCGGCACAATGTAATCGAGAAGGCGCTGGTAATGGGTGATGACGATGGTCGCGCGATCGGGTGACTTCAGCGCATTGACGCCATCTGCCACGATCTTGAGCGCATCGATATCGAGGCCGGAATCGGTCTCGTCGAGAATGCAAAGCTGCGGTGCAAGCAGTGCCATTTGCAGGATTTCCGCACGTTTCTTCTCTCCGCCGGAGAAGCCGACATTGAGGGGACGCTTGAGCATATCCATGTCGATCTGCAACTTGGCGGCCGATTCTTTGACCAGCTTGATGAAGTCAGGGGTCTTGAGCTCTTCTTCTCCACGCGCCTTGCGCTGCTCGTTCATGGCCACTTTCAGGAACTGCATGGTGGCAACGCCTGGAATTTCGACCGGATACTGGAAAGCCAGGAAAATGCCCTTGGCAGCACGTTCGGCAGGATCGAGATCGAGAATGCTCTCACCGTTGTAAAGAATCTCACCTTCGGTGATTTCGTAGTCTTCGCGCCCCGACAGGATGTAGGAGAGCGTCGATTTGCCAGAGCCGTTCGGGCCCATGATGGCAGCTACTTCGCCAGCTTTAACGGTCAGGTTCAGACCCTTGATGATCTCGGTGCCGTCTTCGGCGATGCGGGCGTGCAGGTTCTTGATTTCAAGCATGTTGTTTTCCGTTGTCATGCGCGAGCAAGCTCAGCGCGTTCTTCAGTTCAATCTCAAATAAGGCTTTTAATAAAGGACAGGATGAGAGCCGATACGGCTCCGGTCACCAGCCCGATCCCGATACGCAGAGGCTTGCTGCTTATGCCCGGCACAAGAAATGCCAGACCGCCGCAAACCAGCGCATAGTAGATCAGGCTGAGCGCATCCATTATCCCACGCTTCCCTCAAGGCTGATGCCAATCAGCTTTTGTGCCTCGACTGCGAATTCCATCGGCAATTCCTGGATTACCTCACGAACGAAGCCATTGACGATCAGTGCGATCGCCGCTTCTTCCGGAATGCCGCGCTGCAGGCAGTAGAACAGCTGGTCCTCGGAGATCTTCGACGTTGTCGCTTCATGCTCGAACTGGGCCGTCGAATTCTTCGCCTCGATATAAGGAACCGTATGCGCGCCGCACTTGTCGCCAATCAAAAGCGAGTCGCACTGGGTGAAGTTACGGGCATTGGACGCCTTGCGGTGGGCAGACACCTGACCGCGATAGGTGTTTTGCGACACGCCGGCGGAAATGCCCTTGGAGATGATGCGGCTCGACGTGTTCTTGCCGAGATGGATCATCTTGGTACCGCTGTCGATCTGCTGGTGACCATTGGACACCGCAATCGAATAGAACTCGCCGCGCGAACCATCGCCACGCAGGATGCAGGACGGATATTTCCACGTGATCGCAGACCCTGTTTCCACCTGAGTCCAGGAGATCTTGGAATTCTTGCCTCGGCAATCGCCACGCTTGGTAACGAAGTTGTAGATGCCGCCCTTACCGTCCTTGTCGCCGGGATACCAGTTCTGGACGGTCGAATACTTGATCTCGGCATCATCGAGCGCAACCAGTTCGACCACGGCTGCATGCAGCTGGTTTTCGTCGCGCTGGGGTGCCGTGCAACCCTCGAGATAGGACACATAGGCACCGTCTTCGGCGATGATCAGCGTGCGCTCGAACTGGCCCGTGTTCTTCTCGTTGATGCGGAAGTAGGTGGACAACTCCATCGGGCAACGAACGCCCTTCGGCACGAACACGAATGATCCGTCGGTAAAGACCGCAGAATTGAGCGTGGCGTAATAATTGTCAGTGGCTGGAACGACTGTGCCCAGATACTTCTTCACCAGATCCGGATGCTCGCGGACGGCCTCCGAGATCGACATGAAGATAACGCCGGCCTTCTTCAGCTCTTCCTTGAAGGTTGTAACAACCGAGACGCTGTCGAACACGGCATCGACGGCAATCTTGGAGGTCTGGACACCGGCGAGCATTTCCTGCTCACGCAGTGGAATACCAAGCTTTTCGTAGACCGCCAGCAGCTCCGGATCGACCTCGTCGAGCGTCTTCGGGCCGGACGTCGTCTTCGGCGCGGCATAATAATAGTAGTCGTTGAAATCGATCTTCGGATAATCGACGCGCGCCCATGTCGGCTCTTCCATCGTCAGCCAGCGCTGATAGGCCTGAAGACGCCATTCGAGCATCCATTCAGGCTCTTCTTTCTTTGCTGAAATGAAACGGATGATATCCTCCGACAGACCCTTTGGGGCCTTGTCGACTTCGATCATGGTTTCAAAGCCATATTTGTACTGGTCGACATCGATCTGGCGGACCTGATCGATCGTTTCCTGCACAGCAGCCATATTCGTTCTCCAATCTCGCCGGTTCAAAGTCCGGCGGCTTGTCAACGTCAGAAGCGGTGATGCGCTTCTATGTAGTTGTCCAAGGGCTCATTTTAAGCCCGTGTTGCAAGTTTAAAATTGCGTTTGAGCAATTTTTCCAAAGCTCAGGCCGCCTGCCCCCCAACGCGCCGTCGTTCGGCAATACGTTGAAAAGCAGAAACAGCCAGATCAATCTCCTCAGGCGTAGTGGATGGCCCAAGCGAAATACGCAACCCACCGGCCTTGTCGTCAAATCCCATGGCGGTGAGCACATGGCTCTGCCCAACCTTGCCCGACGAACAGGCAGAACCGGCCGAAAGCGCTATACCTTCCAGATCGAAAGCGATCTGTCCGGTCTCTGCCTTCATGTCCGGCAGGCCAAAAAACGTGGTATTGGCCACCCGCGGACTGTCGGCACCGTAGATCACCACGTCCGGGGCCGCTTGTCGCATGCGTGTTTCCAGCTCATCCCGCAAGGCGCGAATGCCGGAATTGCGATCCTCAAGCTCGACCAGCATCGCCTCTGCGGCGGCACCAAATCCGGCGATAGCAGACACATTCTCCGTTCCGCAGCGATGTCCTTTTTCCTGGCCACCACCGCGAATCAGAGGCGTCGGCATCAAGGTCTCGCCGCGAGCAACAAGCGCGCCAGCACCCTTAGGGCCGCCAATCTTGTGGCTGGAAACGATCAGGAAATCGGCGTCAAGTGCAGCGATATCCACTGGCATGCGCCCCACAGCCTGGACCGCGTCGACCACCAGCAACCCACCATGGGCATGCACCAGAGCCGCAACCTCCGCGACCGGCTGAACGACACCCGTCTCGTTATTGACCAGCATCACCGCCACCAGCGGCAGTCCAAGTTCAGACGAATGCGACACGAGCTGTGCCTTCAAGGCGGCCAGATCCACCTGACCGGAGCTTAGAACGGCGATCTCGGACTTGCGATCGGCTGCAAAACGTCCGCCCTCGCGAACCGCCGGATGCTCGATGGCCGAGACATATAGGTGACCCACATTCAGCGGCGACTTGCCCATCCTGAAATCGGGCGTCAGCACCATATTGGCGGCTTCCGTCGCACCGCTGGTCAATATGACATTGGCTGCCGTTCCACCGACCAGGGTTGCAATCTGACGTCTGGCCTTTTCGACCAGCATACGCGCCGCGCGCCCTTCGCCGTGAACGGAAGACGGGTTCCCGCCAAGGTCGAGCGCCTCAACGACAGCCGCACGCGCCGCCGGATGAAGCGGCGCCGTTGCGTTCCAATCGAGATAGATGCGCGTCTTGGCCATCGAAAACCTGACTATCCCACTCCCTCGCAGCACGCATTTTCCTTGATATTCGCGCCGCGCATGTCCTATGACACCAACCACCGAAAGATGGACAGCCATCACAGTTTCGAATTGTTCTAAACTGCGTTCTAGAAAAGCTGAGTGAATACGTCAAGTCAGCTTTCTGAAATGAGCTGTTGGAACATAAAAAACAACGAGTCCGGAGTTTAGATGCCCGAAGTCATTTTCAATGGCCCGGCTGGCCGCCTGGAAGGCCGCTACCAGCCTTCCAAGGAAAAAAGCGCACCGATCGCCATTATCCTGCACCCGCACCCGCAATTCGGCGGGACCATGAACAACCAGATCGTCTACCAGCTCTTCTACATGTTCCAGAAGCGCGGGTTCACGACATTGCGTTTCAATTTCCGCAGCATTGGCCGCAGCCAGGGCGAGTTCGACCACGGCGCTGGCGAATTGTCGGACGCTGCATCGGCGCTCGACTGGGTGCAGAGCCTGCATCCCGATTCGAAGAGCTGTTGGGTCGCCGGCTATTCCTTCGGCTCCTGGATCGGCATGCAGCTTTTGATGCGCCGTCCGGAAATCGAAGGTTTCATGTCGATTTCGCCTCAGCCCAACACCTATGACTTCTCCTTCCTGGCACCCTGCCCCTCGTCCGGCCTCATCATCAACGGTGATGCCGACAAGGTCGCGCCGGAAAAGGACGTTCAGGTTCTGGTGGAGAAGCTGAAGACCCAGAAGGGCATCCTGATCACGCACAAGGTCATGCCCGGCGCCAACCACTTCTATAACGGCCAGGTCGACGCACTGATGGCCGAATGCGAGGATTACCTCGACCGTCGCCTCGATGGCGAACTGGTGCCGGAACCTCCGGCCAAGCGCATCCGCTAACCGATGCTCAAAGTCGTGGTCGATACAAACGTTCTCGTCAGCGCTTGTATCGACCGCGGTGCCGCCTCAACAGTAATCGAGGCGTGCCTCTCAGACCTCTGCAAACCCTGTCTTTCTTTCTGCATCTCTCCTGTTTGACTATCGCGACGTCCTTGCGCTTGAAGCGATTTTCCAGTCAGCGCGACTGAATGTGGCTGAATGCCCGAAAGAATATTGTTGCTCGAGGCATTCGTGTCGAAATGCCTGATGCAGACCATTCATTTCAAATGGCGGCCAAATCTGCGCGACGAAGGCGACAATCACCTGATGGAGTTGGCAATCGCGGCTAACGCGCCTAATATCGTCACATCCAATATCAGAGACTTTCAAAGACACGACCTGAAATTCCCCGGCATTTCAGCAGAGACGCCAGAAGATTTTGTCATAAGGCTCATGGGATGAACGCGATCACACGTAATCGTCCGAAAGATATCGGCGACAAAATTGAAGCGATTGCCCTGCAATGCGGTGTGTCGCGCAAAGCATTGCTGGAGAACTTGGCTAAAGAACTGGTTGAGCATCAGGATGCCGTCAAACTCGATGAAGAGATGGCCGAACGCAGTCGTGGTCGGATCGACGAGGCACTTGAACTTCTGCAGCGATGAAGCAAACGACGACCGAACATTTGAGACAAGAGACGCGTGACCCAAAGCCCTCCGGCGGCGGCAAGCCCTCCGGATTCTCTTTCGATACCATCGGTTTTGCAGGCGGCGGCAATCGCTGTTACTGGCAAAGCGGCTTCTTCGAGGGCTTGAACGCGCGTTACCCGCAAACGCCTGACCACTATGTTGCCGTGTCTGCGGGCGCCTATCACTGCGCCATGAACGCGATCGGGATTGGTGAACGCGTGCGCACCGCAGCCTTTGGCTATGCTGGAGAAAAACGAGCTGAGCGAGACTGGTCGCGCCTGAGAACCGGCCACTCCCCCTTCGTCGTCGGCACGCTTTTCCGCGAATTTCTCACTCAGCAGTTCGGACGTCTCGAGCTTGCAGCCCTGAAAGCCGCTCCGCCTATCCTGATCCAGGTTTCCCATCCGCCACCATTCATGCCGGCTTCGCTCGCCGCGCTCGGCTCCATCACGGCCTATCAACTCGAAAAGCTCCTCACCGGCGGCGCCTATTCCCGAGCCGGGCGCTATCTCGGCCTCACAACATCGTGGATTTCGACCCACGACCTTGACGCGCCGGAACAGTTGGTCGATGCGATCATGGCATCCTCATCCGTCCCGCCCTTCATGCCCGTTGGAACCGTGAATGGCCGACCGGCACTGGACGGTGGACTGACTGACAACCCGCCGATCGGGAAACTGAAGGAAACCGAGGGCAAGGGCGGGAGAACGCTTTTGCTGACAACCCGTCATGGCCGCTCACCGCCGAAGGCAGACCGTCGGATCATCGTCTCGCCGAGCCAAGACATCACGGTAAAGAAATTCGCCATCGGTGACGAGGCGGGCTTACGAAAAGCCTTCGAGATCGGCCTGCGTGACGGCGAGGCCTTTGCAACACAACTGCCGCAACTGCTGCTGAAATAGCACTATCGCTGCAAAGGCCGTGCAAGCAATCCGCCGGTGACCGGCTCCATCACGCCGGTTGTGCCCGGAAAAGTAAGCGGCAGCCCCATCAGCGAGCGCACGGCCAGATACCCCCAGGCCTCCGCTTCCATCGCATCGCCGTCAAAACCGGCATCCTCACCTGTCATGACACGGGCACCCGTCGCGCCTGCCAGGGCGATCAAATCGGCCATTATGATCTTGTTCAACCGGCCGCCACCACAAATGACGTAGCACTTTGGCGGCTCGGGCATATGGGAGGCCGACGTGAGCACAGCCGCAGCAGTCACATAAGCCAGCGTGCGGGCGCCATCGTGCAGGCCAGCCTCTTGCGGTTCGGGCGGCAGAAAGTCGTTGCGATCCAATGAGCGGCGCTTGGGATTGGTGAAAAACGAATGCGACAGATAACGCTCGGCGAGCGCATTTACCACGCCGCCTTCGGACGCAATCATACCGCCCTGATCAAACGGAATGCCCGCATGGGCCTCGACCCACTGGTCGATCAGCGTATTTCCCGGCCCGCTGTCAAAGGCCATGATTGTGCCATCCCGTCCGACAAAGGTCAGGTTGGAAATCCCGCCAATATTGACGAAACAGACAGGCATATCGTCTTTTGGCAGACCAGCTGCCAGAGCGGCATGATAGGCTGGCACCAGCGGTGCGCCCTGCCCGCCATGCACCATATCATTGGCGCGCATGTCGTAGACCACAGGAACGCCGGTTTCCCTCGCCAACAGAGGACCGTCGCCAATCTGGACAGTCAACGCCTCGTCCGGCCGATGCAGCACTGTCTGGCCGTGAAAACCAATGACATCAATATCTGCGGCCAACAGGCGATTTGCAGTCAGGAACTGCTGAACGGCTGCGGCATGCCGTAAGGTAAGATCACGCTCCAGAGCATTCAGCATGCCGGGACGTTGGCTGCGTTCGGTAATGGCCTTCGCCTCATCCAGCGCGAGCTTCAATTGTGCGCGAAAGGTCGGCTCATAGGCGACAGACAGAGATGGACCGCGCTCCACAAAACCTTCGCCATCGCTCGCCACCATCGCCAAATCGATCCCGTCCATGGACGTTCCGCTCATCAACCCAATGGCTCGCTTGATTTCTGCCAAATGACAACTCCACCGACTCGAATGAATGACTTGAGCAACATTCATGGCCGAAACGGGTGCACATTTCAAAAAACAATGCTAAAGCGCCGGCGATTTCACCGTTTTAGCGAGCGTGCCGACTACGTGGCACTCAAAGCGTCGTTCAGAGAGTCAGAGGCCATGACCAAGTACAAATCCGATTTCCTGCGCACCATGCACGAGCGCGGCTTCATCCATCAGATGTCCGATGAAGCCGGCCTCGACGACCTGCTCGCCAAGGAAACAGTCACGGCTTATATCGGCTTCGATCCGACTGCTCCCTCGCTGCATGCCGGCTCGCTGATCCAGATCATGTTGCTGCACTGGTTCCAGGCAACGGGCCACCAGCCGATCTCCTTGATGGGTGGAGGCACCGGCATGGTCGGCGACCCCTCCTTCAAGGAAGAAGCGCGTCAGCTGATGACCGTCGACAAGATCGAGGACAATATTGCCTCCATCAAGCGCGTCTTTGCCAGTTACATTGACTATGAGAAGGGTCCCAAGGACGGCGGCCTGATGATTAACAATGGCGAATGGCTGCGCGGCCTGAACTATCTCGAATTCTTGCGCGATGTCGGTCGCCATTTCTCGGTCAACCGCATGTTGTCCTTCGACAGCGTGAAGACCCGTCTGGACCGCGAGCAGTCGCTGTCTTTCCTCGAGTTCAATTACATGATCCTCCAGGCCTATGACTATGTGGAGCTGAACAAGCGCTACGACTGCCGATTGCAGATGGGCGGCTCCGACCAGTGGGGCAATATCATCAACGGCATCGACCTTGGCCATCGCATGGGTTGCCCGCAGCTCTACGCGCTGACATCGCCTTTGCTCACCACCTCTTCCGGCGCAAAGATGGGCAAGTCGGCCAATGGAGCCGTCTGGCTCAATACCGACATGCTCTCGGCCTATGACTTCTGGCAATACTGGCGCAACACGGAAGATGCCGACGTTTCCCGCTTCCTGAAGCTTTACACCACGCTTCCCATGGATGAGATCGCACGGCTGTCCGCATTGGGCGGTTCGGAAATCAATGAGGTCAAGAAGATCCTCGCGACCGAAATCACTGCAATCCTTCATGGCCGCGATGCAGCCGAACAGGCTGCTGAAACGGCACGCAAAACCTTCGAGGAAGGTGCGGTATCCGACAACCTGCCGACAATCGAAATCGCGTCGGCGGAACTCGAGTCCGGCATCGGCCTGTTGTCGCTGATCGTGAAAGCGGGTCTTGCCTCATCGAACGGTGAAGCCAGACGCCATGTGCAGGGTGGCGCGGTACGGATCAACGACAATCAGGTTTCCGATGAGCGCATGTCGATCGGCAGCGGTGAACTGACCGGCGACGGCGTCATCAAGCTGTCGCTTGGCAAGAAGAAGCATATGCTGATAAAGCCTGCCTGAAACAGCAGCCAAAATATGGGATGAAAAGCCGGCCTCGCGCCGGCTTTTTTGTGGCTCAACGGAACTCGAAGATCGAGCGGAACACGCCAGGCGCGATGATGGAAAGCGGATTGATGGTCAGCCGCGGCGCACTGGTCGGGCCGGTCAGCTTGAAGGTAATCCCAAGCAGACCGCGATCCCGCCCATTGCCAAGCAGCAGACCGATCACCGGCAATTCGCCAAACAACCGGTTGAGCCCGTAGGCCGGCATGAAAGTGCCGGTCATGTCCATGTTGCCGGCGGCATCACGGATTGTCCCTTGAAAGGTCGCGCCGATCTGCTCGCCTCGAACAACACCATTATCCAGGCTGACGCTGCCATTGTTGAGTGCGATCAGCGCAAACCCGCGCTGGAATTTTTCGGAACTGATATCGATATCCCGCTTCACCGCATTGTTCAGGCTCTGGCCGTCTGCCCCCGCTGGCGATGACACAATCGATTGCAGCCGCTCTTCGTTTTCGACCCGGAAACTGCGGATATCGACCGAACCGTTCCAATTCTTGTTGTCTGGCGACATGAGCTTCAGATTGAGCAGCCCGCCGCGCATCCTTGTATATAGATTGATGAAACGCAGGATGGACCCCGCATCGCTGCTGGTCAGGCTCAACTCGTCGCCATTTTGTCCGGCCGCGAGCTTGGCAATGACAGCCTGCCCATTGTCGGTTACCGCGCTCAAGTTGAGTGCCGTCACTCGACCGCCGCCATTGCCGTAGACAAAATTGACGCTCGACAGGGTTTCTCCGGCAAACCCTGTCACACGATCCAGCTTGGCCTCGACGCTGATCGGTACGCTCTTGGCCGAGGTTCCTTCACCCTGCCCCTCACCGGGCGCCTTGATCTCAGCAATCACCGACCGCACATCGACAGACTTGCCATTCACCTTAACCTGGTAGCCACCGCCACTTTTTCGGACGCGAACAGAAAAACTGTCACTGGCTGAAAGCTTCATGCTGTCGATATCTGCCGAGGTCAGACCGGACGTGCCCACCACAAGGTTACCCGCTGCGCCGAAACCGTCGCCTGTCAGCGTGAGGTTGTCCACATGGGTGCTTCCATCGCGTTGCAGCAGATCGAAATCCGCCTTGGCGGCAATTCCGCGCCCCTTGGACCAACCCGCCCAGGGAAGGCTTAGAACGGCGGATCCCAGATCGGCGCGCACCCGCCACTCGGTGTCGCTGACATAGGTCAATTCAGCTTTCATGCTGCCTTGCAGGATATCATCGAGCCCCGGCGTCAGACGTTTGCGACCGTCATTGTCCAGAGTGAGTGTAACGACCCGTTCACGTTTGGCCCCGAGCGCCTTGTCCACAGGCTCAACCATGTGAATTTCCATCGGCACACCATCCAGCAATCCCTTGCCTTTCAGACGGGCCGCTGATGGGTCGATTTCCAGTGTTGCGTCAAGCTCGCTGAGTTTTCGTCCGGAGAAATCCTTCGCGACATTGACCTTGTTCAGGTCCAGCTTGGCCTCCCATTCTGGCGCAGGCGGATCCTGACTGCGCACAAGACCGGCCCGGACCCTGGCATGCGCTTTGACGGCACCGGTAAAATCGCTGATCGAAAAGCCCGCTTTTTCCAGTGCCCCGATCGGCTTGTAGCTCACCAGTTCTGCCACCGCTTCGGCGGCGCCCGCAACGGATATGTCAATATCGGCCATCAGCGGTTTGCTATAGGCATCCTCTATGGTCAGCGAGCCTCCACTCAAACTGACCGTTCGGCCGGACGGAAAATAGGAAACGCCTTCCTTGAAGGTCACGGTCAGATGACCGCCAACCATCTCCACATGTGCGTCGGTATCGCGCACCGGCGGAATATCGCCGGTCACGTTCGCTCGGGTATTCTCGATATCGAAGGAAAGACGCAGTTCGTTTTCCCCGAGATGAAGAGGCGACGGCTCCAGCTTCATGCGGCCCGCGGGGATGAATACATCCACTGACGCATTGGTGATCGTTCCACCGAACAGGTTCGACATCACCCAGTCGCGCGGTTTGTCGGCGATCCAGTAGGGCCATAACTGCTTGACGACCGACGTGTGGATCTGACTGAACTGCGCACTGAAACTCAGCTCTGGCGACTGATCGCCGAACTGCGCGCGCAGCGACCCGGTCATCGCCCCCCCACGGGTTGAAACAGCCAGTTTGTCAGCTTGGAACTCGCGGCTGTCATAGAGATAACGGCCAAAGAGCTTCAGGTCGAAGGGAACCGGAGCCTCACCCGAGTTTTCTGCTGACGCCACGCCATCCTTGACCAGCAGATCGATGCCAATGCCACTCCCGGGCTTATAGGTCGTATCCAACCTGTCGAGATCGATCAGCGCCCCGCTGAAGGGCATGGTCGTCGCTCCGAAGACGACATTGGAACGGCGAACCTCAAGCGTATTCTTTGTGAAATCATAGCCAAGCCGGATATCCGCAGACGTCACCTCCTGCGACTTGCCATCGATGTAGAAGATCCCATTGGCAGACTTGACGGATGCAGTCAGAAGCGGCGTGCGCCCGGAGCCTGCCCGTTCGGCGTCGATGGAAACCCCTGTCACCCCGCCAAACCCCTGGCGGATCGCACCACTGTCATCTCGCCGCAGAAGGATAGGCGCCACATCCAGATCGGCCACCCGGACCTTCATCGCCGACGTGACATCGCCCTTCACTGAACTTTCCACGTGAAAAGTGGCCGGCTGGCCCTTAACCGTCAGAATGCCATCTGCGAGCAACGCCGAATCGGTATTACGCTGCAAAACAAGATCGACAATGCCAACATCGAGCGGGTTCTGACCGCGACCGGGCACCTTGATACGCACGTTGGACATCCGCACGCGATCCAGACCGGCATTGGCGATGAAGGATTTGGCATTGTCCAGTTCTGCGAATGCATGTTCGACCACAGTCGGTGTGGCATCGACCCTGAACTTGGAAAAATCCACTGGCGGGCCTGATGGCATGACCGCGGCATCGATCACCATGTCGTCGGCAGCGATCTCATCCACCTCAACCTTGCCCACAAAAAGCGCGGTGGTCTTGAGGACGAACTTGACGGATTTTGCCTGGGCCAGCACCAGATCGCTGTCATTGTGGCGCGCAACCACGTCGCTCGCCTCGATCAACAGCCTGAGATCCTTGGAGAAACGGATGGATGTCGTGCCAATGCTGGCGCTGAATTGAGGACTGAGACCGGCGTCCAGCGCTTTGCGCGCACCATCAGCCAGCAGCCGATCGAGGCCACCAGTCTGGATGCTGGCAACCACGAGCGAGACAAACAGAAGAATGGCGATGATGGAAAGCACGCAGACACGCGCAAACCGTCTGGCAAAGCCGCGGCCGCGCGGACAATGCACAATAATCGGCTCCTCCGCCTGCGCCGACGGAAGTTGGTGCAGGGGTGTGATATCTCTCTTGCGAAAACGAAGCTTTTCGCCCCGGATTTCTCCCATGTGCCGGGTTGGTCTCCACTGATTGCCGCAAACGGGTGGACGTCCGCCGATACGACGATATATCCGTATGTATCCGTATACGTCGATAATGACGGCGAAAGAAAGGTTTGCACAGTGAGCGATTTGGCAATTGGCGACAAAGCACCGACCTTCACCCTGCCTCGCGATGGCGGGACAACGGTAAGCCCTTCAGATTTCGAAGGAAAAAAGGTTGTGGTCTATTTCTACCCGAAGGACAACACGTCGGGCTGCACCGTCGAAGCCGTCGACTTTACCGCGTTGGCGAAGAGCTTCGCCGATCAGGATGTGGTCGTGATCGGCATCTCGCCCGACTCGGTCAAAAGCCATGATCGATTCGTGTCCAAGCATGAACTCAGCGTCATTCTGGCAGCCGACGAGGATCACGCGGTCGCCGAGGCCTATGGAGTATGGGTCGAAAAGAGCATGTATGGACGCAAATACATGGGCATAGAGCGCTCGACCTTCCTGATCGACACCGATGGCAAGATTGCCGAAATCTGGAGCAAGGTGAAGGTCAAGGGCCACGCGCAAGCAGTGCTGGATAGAGCGTCAGCCCCTTGAACCAGATCTATACCGATGAGGCTATTGCCTCGCTGCGAGCAGGCGCTACCAAAGCCATCGCGGCAACCGATCTTGACCGCAAGATCAACCTGACACGCGAAACGGCGGTGCGCTGGAAAGCGCGCCGGCTGTCATTGCGTCACCCCGCTGATCCCTTGGTGCCCGACAGACCCGGCCGGCCGGAAAAGCCGGAACTGGTGCCGCCGAAAGCTGTCGGCAAACGGTCTTTGCATACCCTGCCCGGTCGCATTGCCATGCTGCATTCGCTGGCGCATATCGAGCTCAACGCCGTCGACCTTGCCCTTGATATCGTCGCACGCTTCGCAACGGAGCCGGTGCCCAATTCCTTCTTCGACGGCTGGATGCGGGTAGCAGATGAAGAGGCCAAGCATTTCGGCCTGGTGCGAGACCGGCTGCGCGCGCTCGGTGCAGACTATGGCGATATGCCGGCCCATGACGGCCTGTGGCAGGCAGCGCACGCAACCCGCAACGATCTGACGGCACGCCTGGCCGTCGTTCCACTGATACTCGAGGCACGAGGGCTCGACGTCACCCCGTCCCTGCAGGCCAAAATGCGTGAAACGGGCGACATCGAAAGCGCAGATGTCCTCAATATCATCTACGAAGATGAAAAAGGCCACGTAGCGATCGGTGCAAAATGGTTCCGCTTTTTTTGCGCACGGGAACGCGTCGATGCCGCCACTCGCTTCAAGGAACTGGTGAGGGAAAACTTCCGCGGCGCGCTGAAGGCGCCCTTTAACGACATCGCCCGCGCAGAAGCCGGATTGACGCCGTCATTCTACCGCTCTTTGACCGCCAGCAATCGCGGCTAAGTCACCTGAACTGTGTTGCAAAACAGGCTTGCGGCAAGCCGCCATCAAGTAATTATTAACCATATTGACCTGTAATGACCCCAGCGAAAAGGGCGACTCAACGCGCCCCGAGAGCGATCTGCATTGTTTGTAAAAATGGCGCGGATAACATGGGAACATGACGGCCGGGGCAGCGGCCGACGCGCCGAATTTTAATGTGCGCCGAGTAGGAGAGCATCTGTGGCCAACACGGCAAAAAGCCCGAGCTTCGGAAAACGCCGCCAGCAACACATCATCATTCTGGCAAGCGGTGATCGAATTCGCCATATGACAATCCGCCCCTGGATGACGGCAATCGCCTTCAGCGTTGTCGGCATGATGGCTGTCGGTTATCTCGGTGCGACCTCCTACCTCGTCTTGCGCGACAACCTGATCGGCGCCACCATGGCGCGTCAGGCACGCATGCAGCATGACTACGAAGACCGTATCGCGGCGCTGCGTGCCCAGGTCGATCGCGTCACCTCGCGCCAGCTTCTCGATCAGCAGGTTGTCGAACAGAAGGTTGAAAAACTTCTCGAGCAGCAGATGGCGCTGACCTCGCGCCACGGCCGTCTCGATTCGCTGCTTGATCGTGCAGAGGGTGCCGAGCCGACATCTGCCGATGTGCCGGTACCGGCCTTTCGCCCGGATACGAGTGCTGACCGCGCAAGCCTTTCCAACAGTGGTTTGACCGCAATCGACAGTCTGATGGGCGGCAAGCAAAGCGCAAAAGCCGATTCCGCCGCCGAGGTGCTCGCCTATGCCCCGCTCCGTGAAAGCGTAGCCGACAAGGCAGACCGCGTTTTCTCCAACGTCACGCTGTCCCTGAAGAACATTGAAAACGAGCAGCTGCAACGGGTGCAAAAGCTGACAGTCGGCGCCACCCAGACCGCAAGCGCCATTGAAACCATCCTGAAGGGCAACGGCATCCCGCTCGATCAGGTCGAACCGCTACAGAAGGCATCCTTGGCCGACGAGAGTGACGACGACAGCGGCACAGCTATCGGCGGTCCTTATCTGGCGCCTGAGAATCTCGAGGTCTTCGACGCATCGCTCGACGATCTCGACTCGGCACTGAGCCGGCTTGAGGCAATGCGCGACACGGCCAAGCGCCTTCCCTTTGGAAATCCCGCTCCGGGCAAGGCGATCACAAGTCGATTCGGCAATCGCGTCGATCCCTTCTTCGGCAAAATGGCCATGCATGCCGGTATCGACTTCCGTGAGCGCACTGGTGGTGAAATTCGCAGCACCGGCGCCGGCACAGTCGTCACCGCCGGCAGAGCAGGCGGCTATGGCAACATGGTCGAAATCGATCACGGCTTCGGCATCTCGACGCGTTTCGGCCATTTGAGCCGGGTTCTCGTCAAGAAAGGCGAGCATGTGGACGCTGGGGACCTGATCGGCCTTGCCGGCAGCACCGGCCGCTCCACCGGAACACACCTACACTACGAAGTGCGCCGCAACGGCGTTGCCGTCGACCCGATACGATTTCTGAATGCCGGAATGAAGCTTCAGGGCCTTGTCGATTGACACTTTGCGCCGCCAACCGCAATCTTCCTCTATCTGCAAGAGGAAACTCGTATGGACGCGCATTTATTGATCGCCTTCGCGGCGACATTTTTCGTTTTTGCAGCAAGTCCCGGCCCGGACAATGTGACGATCGTGGCAAAGACCGTCGCTAACGGCCCACGCTCCGGCATTGCATATGGACTGGGTACGGTTGCCGGCATTCTGGTCTATCTTGGCCTCGCCGCATTTGGTCTGTCACTGATTGCCTCTGAAATGTCTCTCTTGATGACCGGGCTACGCTATCTGGGCGGTGCCTACCTGATCTGGATGGGAATAAAACTGTGGACGCAGAAGCCTGCAACCGCTGAAATGCAGACAGAGCTACAGAAGAACGATGTCATTCAGCTGTTTGCCACAGGTTTCGCACTCAACCTCGGCAACCCCAAAATGCCACTCTTCTATCTGGCTCTGCTTCCGAACTTCGTTACCGCCGATTTTGGCATGCCGGAATACATCGCGCTCGCTACGACGATCGTGGCCGTTGAAATCGTGGTGATTGGCACCCATGTATGGATGGCACAGAGAGCGAAATCCCTCTTGCACCGCCCTTCCGTCGTCCGCAAAACCAATCGCGTGACGGGTCTGTTTCTCGCAGGCGCAGGAGTGGCAACCATTGCCACCGGACGCGCGACCTGACGTTACGTTAACGCTGACGGACAGGAACGCGCCGTATTCCTTGACTTTCCGGTGTTTTTTCACTATTCGGCGCTTGCGGATGACACCGCGCAACCGATTTTTCTGTCAGCGTTAGCACGAACCGAAACGGAAACAGATTTCCCTTTGACCACATTTGCTGATCTTGGCCTGAGCCAAAAAGTCATGTCCGCCGTCGAAGACGCCGGCTACACGATCCCCACACCGATCCAGGCCGGTGCAATCCCTCACGCCCTACAGCGTCGCGATATCTGCGGCATTGCGCAGACAGGAACCGGCAAGACCGCCTCCTTCGTGCTGCCCATGCTGACGCTTCTGGAAAAGGGTCGGGCCCGCGCCCGTATGCCGCGCACGCTGATCCTGGAGCCGACACGCGAACTCGCGGCCCAGGTCGCCGAGAACTTCGAGAAATACGGCAAGAATCACAAGCTGAATGTCGCCCTCCTCATCGGTGGCGTTTCGTTTGAAGAACAGAACCGCAAGCTTGAGCGCGGCGCCGATGTGCTGATCTGCACACCAGGCCGCCTGCTTGACCATTGCGAGCGCGGCAAACTTTTGATGACCGGCGTTGAAATTCTTGTCATCGATGAAGCCGACCGCATGCTCGACATGGGCTTCATTCCCGATATCGAACGTATCGCCAAGATGATACCGTTCACCCGCCAGACCCTGTTCTTCTCGGCCACCATGCCGCCTGAGATCCAGAAGCTGGCGGACCGGTTCCTGCAAAACCCGGAGCGGATCGAGGTGGCTCCGCCATCTTCGACCTCCAAGACCATTACCCAGCGCCTCGTGGCGTCGCAGAGCAAGGACTACGACAAGCGCGCAGTTCTTCGCGATCTGATCCGCGAACAGTCGGAACTGAAGAACGCCATCATCTTCTGCAACCGTAAAAAGGATGTGGCAGACCTGTTCCGCTCGCTTGAGCGTCATGGCTTCTCCGTCGGTGCACTGCATGGTGATATGGACCAGACGTCACGCACCAAGATGCTGGCAGGGTTCAAGGAAAATGCCATCACTCTGCTGGTTGCCTCCGACGTTGCCGCGCGCGGCCTCGACATCCCCGATGTGAGCCATGTCTTCAACTTTGATGTTCCGATCCATGCGGAAGACTATGTCCACCGCATCGGTCGTACCGGTCGTGCCGGTCGTGCGGGCGCTGCCTTCACACTCGTGACCAAGAGCGATGCCAAATATCTCGACTCCATCGAAAAGCTCATCGACCAGAAGATCGAATGGCTGAACGGTGATGTGGCGTCGCTTCCCTCTGCCACCGAAGGCTCGGACGAGGGCCGCGAAAAGCGTGGCCGTGGTGACCGTCGCAGCAAGAGCAAGGGTCACAAAACCGAAACGCGCAGCGCGCATACTGCGCCCGTCGAACAGGACGTTGTTCCAGAAGAGGCACCAAGCGTGATTGCAGAACAGACCAGACAGAAGAAAAGCGCACCACCGGTGGCACGTGGCAATGGCAACCGCCAGAACCCGGCCAATGACGATCATCGTGATCGCCGCCGCCGTGAGCGCGATCGCGATGACGGCCCGACGCCTGTAGGCTTCGGTGACGATATCCCGGCCTTCATGCTGATTGCGTCCAACGCAAAGATCTGATGACTGTGCCCGGCGTCCATTTTCCAGGCGTCGGTGTCGGGCTTGCCATCCTGCGCGACGGCAAGCTCCTTCTCTATAAGCGGATGAATGCGCCGGAAGCCGGCCACTGGAACATTGTGGGTGGCAAGGTCGATCATCTTGAGCCTTCTGTCCAGGCTGCCAAGCGCGAGGCCGAAGAAGAGACAGGCCTCTCGATCGGCGAAATCGAATTCGTGAAGACGAGCGAACAGATTATCGACGCCGACCATCAGCACTGGATATCGCTGCTTTACAAGACCGAAGACTTCTCCGGCGAACCGTCACTGACGGAGCCGGACAAGCTGTCTGATTTTGGCTGGTTCGAACTCGACAATCTGCCCGAGCCCTTATCGGCCTTTACCCGCGCGATCGTTCCCCATCTTGTCTGAACGCTTCTTTTTCGGCTTTGTCGGTCCAGCACGCATGCCGGCCTCATAGGCAAGACGCACCCATTTTTCCATCAGGTCGGGATCGTCATACGCATCTTCGGGTATGCTCCAGTAGGGCATCGCAACCGGCGACTTGCCCTCTCGCTGATAGACCCACTGCCGGGCTCCGGCCCGTTCGAACTCCGGCGCAGTTTGCTCGTCCGCTTTCAGCATGACCTCATCGAAGAGGTCGACGGCAATGATCACGCCATCTCGATACATGCCCTTGCCTCCAAACATGCGCTTGATGGTAATTTGCCCAAGGCTGGAAAACATCTCTTCAATATCGGCATTGTCCATGGATCACCCCTTGAGCACACCGCCAGCCGCGATCACGGCATCCTGAGTATCGACGTCGAGACGTGCATTCAGACCAATCTCGACGTCAATGATCTCCAGACCCGACGATTCGATGATAGCACGCGCTCCAATATCCCCCTCCAGCTTTGTGACTGCTCCAAAAGTCGATTTCGGAAGGATTACTGGATTGCCACGCTTTCCGCCGGCAACCGCGCGCACGATTGCCCGACCGCCAGAGTTTCGAAACGCAAAGACCAAAGCACGGATAGCCTCGGCATCCACACCCGGCATATCGCCAAGGAGAACAAGCACGCCATCTGCATCAGCCGATTCGGGCAGCGTGAACCCGGCGCGCAACGATCCGGCCATCCCACTTTCGTAGTCGAGATTATGGACAAGCGTCAGCGGCAATCCTTCGAGCGCTGCATCGATCTCGTCAGCGCGATGACCGGTGACCACCACAACGCTCTCCAGGCCGCTTGAAAGGGCAGCCTGTGCGACACGGCGAACCAGAGGCATGTCATCGAACTCGGCCAGCAGCTTGTGCGGCCCGCCCATGCGGCTGGATTTGCCGGCAGCCAGCAAGACTGCTGTGATACTGATTGCGCTGCGGGCCTCGGTCGCCACTTCCCGTGGCTGCGGACGACTGGCAATTTCCATGAGCAATCCTCCGACACCAAGTGTCGCCAGTTCAGCAGACGTCGGGTGTTCACCGGCCAACAGTCTTGCCAGAACCCAGTCAAACCCGTTTTCCTTTGGCGATCGGGCACAGCCCGGCGCGCCCACGACAGGCACATCTCCAACAAAGCCCAGAACCAGCAGATTGCCCGGATCGATGGGCAGGCCCACGCGCTCAACCTTGCCACCCGCAAGCCTGATAGCCTGTGGAATAACATCGCCATCGTCTGAAACGGCGGACGCGCCGAAAACCACCACCATACGCTTGTGTCTGGATCGATCTGCCAATGCATCTCCGATTGCATCAGCCACCGCTTGGGCTCGATGCGCAACGCGGATCTCATCGGTAAGCCGGCTACCGAAACCGGCGAGACGCTGTTCGAGAAGACGGGTCGTCTTGTCCATGACGGAGGATTTTAGCGAAGGCAGTTCGGTCGCAATCAGCGACACATGATGCTGGATGAAGAGATTCACCTGGATGACGGAGCCTTCGGTCAGCACAGCCAGTGCCGCTTCGACCGCGGTCGCCGGCACGGCAAGCGGTATGATCTTGATGGTGGCGATCATATCGCCCTGCCGAACATTGGAATGATCGGCAAGGCACGCAAGCGTGATGGCCGGATCGACGGCGTTGAACCGGTCGATCAGCGCCTTGTTTGCCACGAACAATCCATTTTCGGTTGCGTGAAAATTGACACGCCCCGTTGCCGGCGGCGCCGCGCGGACACCCGGACGCACCAGTGCCGAGGCCAGTATATCCGCTGCCAGATCTTCGCTCAGGTCACCATCTTCCAACCGGCTGACGATGACGGACGCCACCCTTTCGGACAGCAGCCGTTCGATATCACGGTACTCCAGACGGTGACCCTTTTTGAGCTTGCCGTCCTTCAGCGTCACGCTGTGCGCCAGGATTGCTCCTTCCGCGGCACTTGTGGCGATCTCGCCAAAAATCATGCAACCACCTTCAATGCCGAGGGCTCTCTGCGCCTGAGCGATTGGATGATGTCAGCCAGAACCGCAACGGCTATTTCAGCCGGGCTCGATGCACCTATATCGAGCCCAATCGGTGCCGAGATGCGGGCAATATCGGCATCATTGACACCCTCCGCCAGAAGCCGCTCCACACGCTTGCCATGGGTTTTCCTGCTTCCCAGAGCGCCGACGTAGAAGCAACCTGCCTTCAGTGCCGAAGCGAGCGGGAAATCATCGATCTTCGGATCATGGGTGACTGCGACCAGCGCGGTATAGGCATCCAGAGGACGCGATTTGAGGATATCCTCCGGCCAGTCCGCCAACAGATCGACGCCAACGAAACGCTCTGCAGTGGCAAAGGCCGTACGCGGGTCGATGACACTGACATCAAATCCGGCAATCTGCGCCATCGGACAAAGTGCCTGACTGATATGGACAGCGCCAATCACCACGATACGGGGCGACGGTAGGTGGACATTGAGAAACAGCGAGCTGCCGTCGATCTCGACCATGCCCGACTTTGCCGAGCGAAAGCGGGAAGCCACCTCGTCACCCAACGCACCGCCCACATCATCGCCTTCGAGGATCAACCGGCTCGAACCATTGGCTATATCCGTCACCATCACACAGGCCTTGCGCTCACGCCGTGCGGCATTGAGCGCCTTTAGATGTTGAAGCTCCATCAGGCTAGCCTCTCGACATAAACACGGATCCGCCCGCCACAGGACAGGCCGACACGCCAGGCGGTCTCGTCTGCAACACCGAATTCCAGCATCTTTGCCGACCCCGATTGCAAAACATCCATGGCTTCGCTGATGACTTCGCCCTCCACGCATCCACCGGAGACGGAGCCCTCAAAGTGCCCGTCCTGATCAATCACCAGATGACTGCCGATGGGACGCGGTGCCGAACCCCAGGTCTCGATGACCGTTGCCACCGCCACCTGCCGACCCAGATTCTTCCAGTCTTCCGCTATCGTCAGCGGGTCCATTGCTGCAGCCTCAGTCATGGAAATTACCTCATGCGTTGACGAAACGGCGGGGATCGGCTTCTCGCGACCTTAAACCGGAAAGGGCGGCTGCGAGATCCGCTAAAGAGTTTAGATTGTGCACGGAACGCAATTCGTCAATATGCGGCAGCATTGCGCGAATGCCCGATGCCTTTGCTTCGAACCCGTCGAAGCGCAAAAGCGGGTTGAGCCAGATCAGCCGCCGGCAAGATCGATGCAGCCTGTCGATCTCCGTCGACAACAGCTCCACACCGTCGCGCTCCAGTCCGTCCGTGATCAAGAGTACCACCGCACCCTGCCCCAGAACGCGCCGCGCCCAGATGCGGTTGAACTCCTTCAATGTCTCGCCGATACGCGTTCCACCGGACCAGTCCCGCACTACGGCATTGCAGCCGGCAATCGCGGCATCCGGATCGCGATGCTTCATTTGCCGGCTCACATTGGACAATCTCGTTCCGAACAGAAATGTATGGACCCGGCCGCGCTTCTCGGTCAGCACGTGAAGAAAGTGCAGGAAGACCCGTGTATACTGGCTCATGGAGCCTGATATATCGGCCAGAACCACCAGCGGCGGATGAACCTCTCGACGCTTGCGAAAGCGTGGCAGGATCAGGTCGCCCCCATGGCGCATGGAACTTCGCATGGTCGCCCGCGGATCAATGCGACCGGGCCTGCCTGCAGGTCTGTATCTGCGAATTTCCACCCGGTCGGCCGGCATCACCAGCCGTTCCATCTCGCGCCGCGCAGCCGCAAGCTCTGCCGCCGACATCTGGGCAAAGTCCATCGACCGCAGCAATTCATTGCCGGAGACTGTGAAGCGCGCGTCGATCTCGACGTCAGGATCTTCGGCCTCGCGCGGCGGTCGTTGCCGATCGGCAAACAACGCATCGTTGACACGGGCCGAGCCGGGTTTCGCCTTTTCCTTTTCAGCAGCATCAGGGGCGACCGGCGACATCATGGCGATCATCTTGCCGACCAGATCGCGCGAGCGCCAGAAAATGCGAAACGCCTCATCAAACACCATCTGATCCTCGTGACGCTTGACGAAGACACAAGACAGCGCTGCATGGAACTCTACCCGATTACCCATGCCGATTGCCTTGACGGCCTCGATGGCATCAGCAACGGCGCCCGGACCGGGCTTTAAGCCGGCCTTGCGCAGCACCCGGGCGAAATAGACGATATTGTCGGCAAACCGTCCGGCACCGGGTTGGACCGGTGGAAGGACGAGACCATCGCATTCGCCTGCCCGCTCCATCATCTCAGCTCGCCGCCTGAAGATCGGCCTTCACATCCGACAGCAGCTTTGCCCCCTCGCCGCCCTGGATGCGGGCGATATCCTCCTGATATTTCAGCAGTGTTCCCAGTGTGTCGGAAATCGTTTCGGGATCGAGTGCAAGACGGTCGAGTTCGGTCAGGGCCGTCGCCCAATCGATCGTCTCGGCAACGCCCGGGTTCTTGAACAGATCCAGCGTGCGCAGCTTTTGCACATAGGCAACGATCTCGCCGGACAGGTCTGCATGGCATCCCGGCACCTTGCGCCGAATGATTTCCAGTTCTTCGCGCGCCTGAGGATAATCCACCCAGTGATAAAGGCATCGTCGCTTCAATGCGTCATGCACCTCACGGGTGCGGTTGGATGTGACGATCACAATGGGCGGATGCTCCGCCTTCACCGTGCCAAGTTCCGGGATCGTCACCTGAAAATCGGATAGCACTTCCAGCAGAAATGCCTCGAAAGCCTCATCCGTACGGTCGAGCTCGTCGATCAGGAAAACGGGCGCCTTCCCGCCTGCGCTTTCGAGCGCCTGCAAGACCGGACGACGGATCAGATAACGCTCGGAAAAGATATCCTGCTCCAACCGGTCACGGTTAGATATGCCGGCAGCCTCAGCCATACGAATTTCCAGCATCTGGGCTGGATAGTTCCATTCATAAACGGCAGAGGCAATATCCAGCCCCTCATAGCACTGAAGGCGGATCAGCGGGCGGTCGAGCGCCTTGGCCAGCACCTTGGCGACTTCGGTCTTGCCGACACCGGCCTCGCCTTCGAGAAACAGCGGACGTCCCATACGAAGCGACAGAAACAGCACCGTCGCCAGCGCCTTGCCTGCAAGATAGTCATGGTCCGATAAAAGCCGCATCATCTCGTCGATTGATGCGGGAACCCTTGTGTCCTCACGCTCGGCCATGTCTGCTCCCCGTTATTTCAGGGCAAGCTTACAGGCTGCGGAAACCCCGGTCCAGATAGATGAGCGCATTGTCATCAGCGCCGAAATGAAGCGCTGCAACTTCACCAAACAGCACTGTATGGGTGCCGGTGATCTTGCTGTCGACCACGCGGCAGTCGAACACGGCAGAGGCATCGGTAAGCACAGGCGCACCTGTGGCAAGCGTCTGCCATTGACCAAGCGCAAAGCGTTCTTCCGCGGAAAGCTTGCCGAACCCGGCAAACGCGCCTGCCAATGCCTCATGCGCCGGCGTCAGCGAATTGAGCGCGAAATAGCCGCTTTCAAAAAACACGGCATTCTTGTCATTGCTGTTGTTGAGGCAGACCAGCACCATGGGCGGATTGTCGGAAACCGAGCAGGCAGCCGTAATGGTCACGCCCCGCTTCACACCCTCATATTCGGTGGTAACGATCTGCACATGGCCCGCATAGCGCGCCATGGCGTCGCGATAGAGGCTGGAATCTGCCTGCGTCTGTTTGTTCAACAAAAAACTCTCCCGGGCTTCAAGGACCCGTTTCAACCATTTCGAACTCAATATGGCGTGCAGGGATTACCTTTTCCATAAAGTGCCTGGAGTTTTAAGGTAAGAGCGCCGGAGCAGATATCCAAACTGCTTTCCGCCACCACCCCTTATGCGCTACGATGATTGTCATATTGACCGGGATATTCATTGATGACAGCAAGACCAACCGTTTCCCTACTCCTTGCCGCAACAGCGTTTCTCGCATCCTCAGCAGCCGATGCACAGGTGATAGGTGTTGTCTCACCGCAGAACGGATCTTTCGAATTGCTCGGTCGGCAGATCCGCGGCGGCGCGGCATTTGCCGGTATTTCCAACGGCGTCACCCTCAAGATGGTCCCGGAAAGCTGTGAAGACGGTAGCGGCGAAGCCGTCGCCCGCCGCCTGGTCGAATTGAAGGTCGATGCTGCCATTGGCTTCCTCTGCTCGGAATCGCTCGACGGCGCAATGCCGCCCTTGCAGAGCGCCGGCATTCCGGCAATCACACTTTCGGTGCGCTGGCAGGGCATCATGGAAGATGCGCTGAAACGCGACTGGCCGCTCTTTCGCATGGCACCAGCCACAAGGGCTGAAAGCGACAAACTCGCCGACGTCATCCTCACCCGTTGGCCGGGCGTGGCGCTTGCCCTGATCGACGACGGCACCATCAGCGGGCGCGATCTCTCCGAAGCCGTGCGGTCCAAACTGGAAGAACGCGGCATGAAGCCGGTCTTCACCGACACCTTCCGTCCCGGTCAGGAACAGCAGATCGGCCTCGTGCGCCGGCTGCAATCCACAGGTGCCACCCATGTGTTTATCGGCGGCGACCGCAGCGATGTCTCCATCATTGCCCGTGATGCCTCCGCCGAAAAGATCAAACTGACCATCGTCAGCGGTGACGCCATGCGTGCAGCCGACGCCCCCGTTGCGCTGCAAGACGGTGTTTATGCCGTTGCACTGCCGGACTATGGCGCAAAGGCAGATGCAAACGAGATCGCCACCAGCATGCGCGAAAAAGGGATCGAACCTGAAGGCTATGTCCTGCCGGCCTATGCCGCCGTGCAGATTGCCGCGGCAGCGGCTGAAAAAGCCAAACAGGACAAAAGCACGGTCGCCGCCGAGCTTCTTTCCAACCGTTTCGCCACGGCCATCGGTCCCATAGGCTTCACATCCGAACACGAACTCGCCGACAACCCCTATGTCTTGCAGGTCTGGCAGGACGGACGCTTTGTCAGGCCGCCCGCAGATACGCAGTGATCGGACGACGCAGCCAAAGGGGCATGGAATGAACTGGTCGGAACTTCTTGCATTCATCCTGGCGACCACCCTTCTGGTGACCTCGCCCGGGCCCAATGGCGTCTTGATCGCGCGCACCGTGCCAACCTCCGGCAAGGCTGCCGGCTTTGCCAATGTCGCAGGCTTCTTCACCGCCTTTTATATTCACGGCACCCTGTCGATCCTCGGCATATCGATCATACTGACGAAGTCCGCCACAGCCTTCATGATGGTCAAATATCTGGGTGCCGCCTATCTTTGCTGGGTGGGCATCAAATCGCTGCGCGCCGCGATGACAGGAAGACCGCAAGCGCCAACCATTGCGCCCGCCCGCCGTCAGCGGACGCTGGCATGGGCCTATGTCGAGGGCCTGTTGACCAATGGGCTCAACCCGAAGGTCTCACTCTTCTATCTCGCCGTCTTCCCGCAATTCGTCCCCGTCAACGGTCACCCCGCCGCGACTGCATTCCTGCTGGTCGTCATTCACTCGACGATCAACGTGATCTGGTTCACCGCCCTCATCCTGCTCTTTTCAAAGGTCACGCAAGCGACGCGCGGCGAACGGTTTCAACGCTGGTTGAAAGGTGTCACGGGTGCGGTTTTTATCGGTTTTGGAGTGAAGCTCGCGACCTTTAAGGCTGTTGGATAACCGAGAATCACGCATGACAGTATTGCAAACCAAAAACCTGACAATCCGACCTTGTTGTCTGGAAATATCATGACAGACCGAGCTTGACCGTCACAGCCCGTAAGGCCAGGTCGCCTGCGAGAACACGCCGCCATCAACCGTCAATGTCTGCCCGGTGACGAAACCGGCAGCCTCGCTCACCAGAAACAAGACCGGCCCTGCGATATCTTGCGGATGGCCTGCACGCCTAAGAGGCGTAACCTTGGACCAGGTCTCCTCGTAATCCGGGGCCTCCACCAGCGTGCGCTCGGTGATGATGGCGCCCGGTGCCACGCAGTTGACACGGATGCCGTGCGGACCAAGCTCCACGGCGGCGACCTTGGTGAACTGCTCGACACCTCCCTTTGATGCGGTGTAATCGACCAGTTTTGGAAAGGCGAGCTTGTTGCAGCCGGAGCCGATATTGATGATCGCCCCACCCTTGCCATCCGCAATCATGCGCCGTGCGGCCTCCTTGGTGTTGAGAAAGGCGCCGGTGAGATTGGTCCGGAGCACCCCGCTCCATTGCTCTTCGGTCAGATCGAGAAGCGAGGACCATGTCTGAATGCCGGCATTGTTGACGAGCACATCGGGTGCAGATCCGGCCCATGCGCATGCGGCGTCAAAGAAAGCCTCGACATCGCCCCCCTGCCCCACATCGGCCTTTGCGGCAAATGCCTGTCCGCCACCGGCCTCGACATCCGCCACAACGGCAGCGCCCTCCTCCGCAGAACCGTAATGCGACAGCGCAACCTTGTAGCCGTCCTTGACGAAGGCATCGACCAAATGCCGGCCAATACCGCTGGTGCCGCCGGTGATGATTGCAAATTGTCCCATACAGTCCTCCTGAGCGAGAGTGCGGCATGTAAGCTGCCTGAAGACCCCGCGAATCTCGATTGCGTGACGGATACTAGCCTGAAACATCGTTGAGATTAGCCCGCCCGACAGGTTGTGAGCAGGTTTTGCCGGTGCTATTGCGAAGCCCATATTGCGCGTCAAATAGGGCGCGCCAGGCGTTTAACCGGAGAAGCTGCCATGTCCCGTCCGCTCAAGATCGCTCCGTCGATCCTTGCCTCCAACTTTGCCAAGCTCGGCCAGGAAGTGGCCGATGTGACCGAGGCCGGCGCGGACTGGATCCATCTTGATGTCATGGACGGTCATTTCGTGCCCAATATTTCCTTCGGTCCGGCGGTCATCAAATCGCTGCGTCCGCACACCAAGGCAGTCTTCGATTGCCACCTGATGATTGCGCCGGCAGATCCCTATCTTGAAGCTTTCGCGGATGCCGGCTGCGATATCATCACGGTCCATGCCGAGGCTGGCCCTCATCTCCACCGCTCGCTGCAGACCATCCGCGCCCTTGGCAAGAAGGCCGGCGTTTCGCTCAATCCCGCAACCCCACTCTCCAACATCGAACATGTGCTGGACGATCTCGACCTGATCCTGATCATGAGCGTCAACCCCGGCTTCGGCGGACAGAAGTTCATCCCGGCCATGGTCGAGAAGATTGCCAAAACCAACCTTATGATTGCCAACCGGCCGATCGATCTGGAAGTCGATGGCGGCATTACCGCAGAGACTGCGCCATTGGTAACGGCAGCCGGCGCCAATGCTCTGGTGGCTGGCTCTGCCATCTTCAAGGGCGACGGCGTTGACGACTACCGCAAAACGGTCGACACTCTGAAAAAGGCAGCAGAGGACGGACGAGCTTGATACGTTTCAGCACGGCACTGGCAGCAGCGGGCATCTCGCTTGCCCTTTGCGGACCGGCCCACTCCGGCGATATTGCCAGCGTCCAGCCACTCGGCTTCTCCGAAGACCGCTCGGTCTTCGCCTTCGAGCAATATGGCGTCCAGGACGGGTCCGGCTTTCCCTATTCCGATATCTTCGTCATCGATACGGACAAGGACACGTTTCTACCGGGCTCTCCCATACGGGTGAGGATCGACGACGAAACAGTCGGGCTTGGCCAGGCGCGCGCAAAAGCCATGGCGCAGGCAAGCGAAATTCTCAAAGATTACGACATCGAGGATCATCCCGGAAAGCTGGTCGCCTTCAATCCGGTCAGCGAACTGGATACCGACGCTTATTTTATCCGGTATCTGCCCTATCCGGCCGATCCTGCCTTTGGAAATCCATACGCCTTTTCGCTTGAGGAAAGCTCGCACCTCCCGGCAGATCAGTGCGAGGGCATACTGGATGAAGTGAAGGGCTTTCGCCTGATCCTCAAGCAAAAAGACGGCAAGGACACCAACACGATCGTCCACGAAGACACCACCGTGCCGAAGAGCCGAAATTGCCCAACGGGCTATCGTATTGGCGGTGTCGTGACTTATACGGCAATGGATGGCGCCACCGTTCATGTCGTCCTGATCAACGTTTTGAGCCACGGCTTCGAGGGACACGACGGTCGCTGGATTGCTGTGCCGGTTCACCCCTGATATGCCAGAATCGGGCAAGACCGGCGCGCCCTCCGTCAGAACTCGCCTCTCAGCATCGCGCCCTCCCGCTCTCAGCTGGATCGCCGGCGCACTGATCTGGGGCGCTGCCATGACCGGGGCACTGCTAGTCACGCTCGCCATTCTGGAGCGTCTGGGCGAATTTCATCTGACGGCTCTCGTCAGCATCTATTTCTGTGGTGGCGCCCTTGCCTGGCTGATCGCCCTGCCGCTGATCCGCTTTGCCAGTTACAGGCGCCGGGTCGAAACCCGTTTTGCCGCCGGCTTCCTGTTTTTAGGCTTGGGAACGGTCGCGATGACCGCTTTACTGTTCGCCATGCAGTACCGTCTGTTTTATGCCCGCTGGCATGCCCCAGCGGGCTCATTCATCTGGATGTATCAATTCGTCTACACCTCTGCCGGTGCCGCTTATCAATTCTGCGTCATCGGTGTCAGGCTGGTCTTTCCGTGGGCGCCAGCCCTTCTCCTGGCCGCCAGCCTCTATCTTGCCCGTCAAAGAGCCTGAGCGGATTGTTGTGATTATCACGGCACTTTGCTAAAGCGGCGGCAGAATTTCCCAGCACGAATTGCCAAAGACAGGACGCAACGCCGATGATCCCTCGCTATTCCCGGCCCGAAATGGTCGCCATCTGGTCGCCTGAAACCAAGTTCCGCATCTGGTTCGAGATCGAGGCCCATGCCTGCGACGCGCTGGCCGAACTCGGTGTCATCCCGAAATCAGCCGCCGAGACCATCTGGGAAAAGGGCGGAAATGCCGAATTCGACGTTGCCCGCATCGATGAAATCGAGGCCGTCACCAAGCACGACGTCATCGCTTTCCTCACCCATCTCGCCGAATTCGTCGGCCCGGATTCACGCTTCATCCATCAGGGCATGACCTCGTCGGATGTACTCGACACCACCTTCAATATCCAGCTTGTGCGCGCCGCCGACATTCTGCTCGCTGACATGGATCGTCTTCTGGAAGCGCTGAAAAAGCGTGCCTTCGAACACAAGGATACGGTCCGCATCGGTCGCAGCCACGGCATCCATGCCGAGCCGACAACGATGGGTCTCACACTCGCCCGCTTCTATGCTGAAATGAAGCGCAACCGCGACCGGCTGGTCACCGCCCGCGCTGAAGTGGCAACCGGTGCGATCTCCGGCGCCGTCGGCACATTCGCCAATATCGACCCGCAGGTCGAAGAACATGTCTGCGCAAAGCTCGGCCTCGTACCGGAGCCTGTTTCCACCCAGGTCATCCCGCGGGACCGCCACGCCATGTTCTTCGCCACCCTCGGCGTGATTGCGTCTTCGGTCGAGAATGTCGCCATCGAAATCCGCCACATGCAGCGCACCGAAGTGCTGGAAGCGGAAGAATTCTTCTCGCCGGGCCAGAAGGGCTCGTCGGCCATGCCGCACAAGCGCAACCCGGTTCTGACGGAAAACCTAACCGGCCTTGCCCGCCTCGTGCGCATGTCCGTCATCCCGTCCATGGAAAACGTGGCACTGTGGCACGAGCGCGATATCTCGCACTCCTCGGTCGAGCGCGCCATCGGGCCCGACACCACCATCACACTCGATTTCGCCCTCAACCGCCTGTCAGGCGTAATCGAAAAGCTGGTGATCTATCCGGACAACATGTTGAAGAACATGAACAAGTTCAAGGGACTGGTGATGAGCCAGCGCGTTCTCCTGGCACTCACCCAGGCCGGTGTATCACGCGAAGACTCCTATCGCCTGGTACAGCGCAACGCCATGAAGGTCTGGGAACAGGGCAAGGACTTCCTGGAAGAGCTCCTGGCCGACGAAGAAGTGCGCAAGGCGCTGTCGGAAGAGGAAATCCGCGAAAAGTTCGACCTTGGCTATCATACCAAGCATGTCGACACGATCTTCAAACGCGTTTTCGGTTGATACGGCCGAAAGACGCCATAACGATTGACATATTGAGGGTGGCGGCCAATCAGGCCGTCACCCTTTTTCAATCGCATTGGTTAAAGCGAAAAGACTGTCATCAGGCGGCTGACTGCCCCTTCCCCGAGGCAGTTTTTGCAATACGGCTGCTTCTGGGCTTCAGCGTCCGCAGTTGGGCCGGCACCGGCAGCGGTTCGATCAGCTTGCGATAAAGATGCCACGTCGCATGGCCGAGGATCGGTACAATCACAGCCAGGCCGACCAAAAGTGTCGCCATGCCAACCAGCAGCGCAATCGCCACCGTCAGCCCCCAGAGCAACACCGGCACCGGATTGGCGATGGTCACACGAAGCGACGTCTCAATGGCGACCGCCACGCTGACCTTGCGATCCAACATCAGCGGAAAGGCAACGATACTGGTGGCAAGGGCTACGAGTGCAAAGACGAAACCGATGAGATTGCCCCAGATGATCAGCGCCCATCCCCCTGGAGCCTCCATCACATCGGCAGCAAAACGCAAGAACGACGCCGGAGCAAGATCACCGAAGGACAGGAAATAGAGCCACTGGGCGGCGACCAGCCAGGCGACGAACAGCCCGACCAGAAAGGCACTCATGGCAATGATCGACGGCAGCGCTGGCGAGTGTCTTACTTCAAAGGCATGGTGCCAGCTTGTATCCTCCCCCATCTCTCGCCGGCGGCTGATCTCATAAAGACCCAGCGCCAGAATGGGGCCGACCAGAGCAAAACCGCTCATCAGAGGATAAATCATCGGCAAGAGTGCCACGCCGATGCTCCAGGCGATCAGGACGATCCCCGCGACCGGATAAATCAAACCCATGAATACATAATGAGAGGGCTTCGCCTTGAAGTCCTCCAGCCCGGCATGCAAGGCATCGCTGATGTCTTGCGTTGTAATCTGGCGTATTATTGGCTGCTCAAGCGCCCCGTGCGCTGCCGCCATTCCTTGTATACTGGCCATGCTGCTGCTCCACTCCCGGTTAGGCCGGCGATGACCCAACGGTCCTCTAGTCAAATTGGACCGCCGGTAGCTCCGGCATTGCCTGCTCAATGGTTTTGCCTCCCTACCGCCAATCGGCAGCAAGACCATGGAGTAGGCCGCAAGCGTCTCAAGAGCAGCACAACAACGACGCATATTCAGCCATGCGTTGAAGCTTATCACAGCCTGCACGTGATGTCGCCACACTCGCGAAAATATGAAGGAAGCCGATATCCAATCGGGCTTCAACGATCATCAAGATCCGTTGCGGATCGCGTGACGGAAAATTCCTTTCGCATCCATGCTTGACGAATGAAGCCCGTGACAGCAGATAAGGGCCATGAAGGCGTCAGAAGCAGAAATTCTCATCATTCCCGGATACACCAATTCGGGCCCCGACCATTGGCAAAGCCGCTGGGAGCAGAAACTCTCCTCGGCGCGCAGGGTCGAGCAGGCCGAATGGTCGAAGCCCGTGCTGGAAGACTGGGTCGAACGCGTGGCCGCAGAGGTCAATGCAAGCGAAAAGCCCGTCGTTTTGGTTGCCCACTCGCTTGGCATCCCGACGGCGATCCATGCCATCCCGAAATTCGAGAAGAAGGTTGCCGGCGCCTTCTTCGTTGCGCCGCCTGAGGTGGATAATCCGAAAATCCGTCCGAAGCACCTGATGACCTTCGGCCCCTATCCAAGAGCGCCGTTGCCGTTTCCGACGCTCACCATCGCCAGTCGCAACGATCCATTCGGCTCGTATGATCACGCCGACGACGTCGCCAATGCCTGGGGCTCGCTGCTGATAGACGCAGGCGAGGCCGGCCATATCAATGCAGAATCGGGTCACGGACCCTGGCCAGAAGGCACGATGGTATTCGCGCAGTTTCTGGGCCGGCTCTGACAACGTCGGCGATTAAGCCGATCTTAATGCAATATCCATAACTTTCCTGCAACGTTCCCGCCGTGCCGAGTATGAGGGGGCAAGTTGCAGCGTAGCGCCACCAAACGGCTTTTCAAACAGGCCAATCTGACGGATCTGCCATCCGGGCTGTTCGACGCCTTGCCGGAAGCCACAGCAATTGTGGATCGAAACGGCGATTTCAGCCTTATCAACAAGGCATTCCAGACACTGCTGAAGACGCATGCCCAGTCGGGGTCTTGCGCTGATTTTGTCTACGATGACGATTGCGCACCTTTCAGTGCCTTTCTGGTTGCCGGCCAACTGTCGACCGAGGAGCGACGCCCTACACAAGTGCGGCTCCTCGCCGCTGACGGAACAGCAATCTGGGTATTGGCGAGCCTCGCCCCGCTGGCGATTGACAATCCAAGGCAGGCTCTGGTGGTCCAGTTCGCCAATATTTCGGCCCTAAAGGCCAAGGAATCGGAGCTATCGCTTAAGGAAGCGCGTTGGCGGCAGGCACTCACCAGTTCCGCAACAGGTGTTTGGGACCATAATTTCGCAACCGGAGAAATGTTCTACTCCTCCGAATGGCGCAAGATGCGCGGGCTCGCGAAGAACGATCCGATCCCGGAAACGGACCAAGATTGGCTGGCACTCATCCATCCCGACGATCGGGACCGGACCATGCACGCCCTGGAGCGGCAGAACGCGGGCGACCCCCTGTTTGCCTGCTTTGAATATCGGGAGCGTCACAGGGACGGACACTGGGTCTGGATAGAATGCCGCGGCGCATGTGTCGCCTGGGACAGCATGGGCACGCCCCTGCGTATCATCGGCATCGACACCGACATTACTGAACGCAAGCGCTCGGAGGAAATGCTGAAGGAACTATCGCGTCGCCTCAAGCTGGCACTGGAAGTCTCAAATATCGGCGTTTTCGAAGCGGACTTCGATACAGGCCGGAGCGACTGGGACCAAAGCATGCGCAAGGTCTTCGGCATCGACGAGAATAGCGAAGTCAATATTGGCGGCATATGGGAACAGCTCGTGCACCCGGATGATCGTGACCGTGTGCTTGAAAATGTCGATATGAACGTCAAGAATTTGCAGCCGTTTTCGGATGAATACCGCGTGGTCTTGCCCAATGGCTCCCAGCGCTACATCCGCTCGCGCACCCTGCCCTATATAAGCGCCGACGGTCACCGCAGGATGGTGGGCGCCAATTGGGACGTCACAGCAGACAGGGCGCTCAGAAGCGAGCTGGAACGCTCCAAAACGCTGGCTGAAGCCCGCAACGGTGAACTCGAAAAAGCCAAGGCGCATATCGAACACATTGCGATGCACGATTATCTGACCGGCCTGCCCAACCGACGCTATCTGGACGAGACGTTGGCCGCGTTCGGCGCTGACTGCGAACAATCCGGTCAATCACTTGCCGTGCTGCATATCGACCTGGACCGCTTCAAGCAGATCAACGATACGCTTGGCCACGACGCCGGGGACACCATGCTCAGGCATGCATCCCGTATCCTCACCGATAATATCAGAGACGACGATTTCGCAGCCCGCATTGGCGGCGACGAATTTGTGGTGCTCATTCGCTCCGACGGCTCGCAACGCAAGCTGGCACGGCTTGCCGATCGCATCATCAGCGAAATGCGCAAACCGGTCGCCGTCGATGGTCACGAATGCCGTTTCGGCAGCAGCATCGGCGTCGCCGTCGCCAGAGGCCCTGGGCTCGATGCCCGCCAGCTGCTGCTCAACGCCGACATTGCCCTCTACCACGCAAAGAACAGTGGCCGTAATCGCTGCGAGTTCTTCTCGCCCGACACTCACAGCCAGATGATCAGCGTCAAGAAATTGTCGGATGACATTCTGCGCGGGCTGGAGATGGACGAGTTCGTGCCCTTCTACCAGTTCCAGTTCTGTGCCCGCACACTGGACGTAACAGGCGTTGAAACGCTGGCCCGCTGGCGGCACCCGGAAAAGGGGCTGCTGATGCCAGACAGCTTCCTGACGGTCGCCGACGATCTGGACGTCGTTGCCACCATTGATGGCCTGATCCTGGAAAAGGCACTGGTAGACTTCAAGCGCTGGCGCGCACAGGGGCTTGTCGTGCCCAAACTCTCGGTCAATGTATCCTCGCGCCGCCTTCACGACCCTGCGCTGAAGAAGAAGCTGTCAACACTCGACATCAAGCCGGGCACTGTCTCGTTCGAACTGCTGGAATCGACATTTCTCGATGACTTTAACGAGCAGGTCAGTACCAATCTGGCGCATCTGCGCAAGCTCGGGATAGATATCGAGGTGGATGACTTTGGAACGGGTCACGCCTCAATCGTCAGTCTTCTTCGCCTCAGCCCCCACACCTTCAAGATTGATCGAGAGCTGATCAGCAAAGTCCCGGATTCAAAGGAACAGAGGCAGATGGTGCGCTCCATCATCGAACTCGGCCACTCTCTGGACATCCGTGTCATCGCAGAGGGCGTGGAGACAGCCGATCATGTGCGCGTGCTGAGTGAGCTGGGCTGCGATGTTCTGCAGGGTTACGGCTTGTCGAAACCCATCCCCTTTGAGGAGACGGCAAAGTTTCTTGAAAACGAATCTTGGCGGGTGCAGAACCATGCCAAAGGGCGCAAGGGCGAGTAGACGAGCTCCCGCCCCCGCGCAGAAATTCACTTGGTTTGTACTTGCTCGATCGCTTCACCGAGCAGATCGACCATTTTGGTCCGGATGGCCTCATCGCTGATCGTGACACCGCCAGCCGTCAGATCGCCGCGGACCTTGCGAAAAACATCTTCATCGCCGGCTTCCTCGAAATCGGATGCAACCACCTCCTTGGCATAGGCGTCCGCAGCTTCGCCATCCTTGCCGAGTTGCGAGGCAACCCAAAGGCCAAGCAATTTGTTGCGCCGTGCTTCTGCCCGGAACTTCAGATCCTGATCATGCGCGAACTTGTTTTCAAACGCTTTTTGACGATCATTGATACCGCTCATCTGCATCTCCCAATTTGCACGCCGCCGGGCGCGCTTCGTTTCCCCATTAATCAAAACCCTGTACAAAGAGCAATGCGTCCCTTTGTCGATTCTCTCACGCTTCGAAAGCTCCTGTCACCCCTCCATCGCCATCACCAGCAAAACAGAGGAAGGAACAACAGTCGCATTGTGGAAATCGCCGTTATCCTTTATGGGACCGCTTTAAATCATAACTCCACTGCGTTTCGCTGAGAACGCCAACAGCAGAGAACATCATCCATGAACCGTCGCCGCCGTATTTACGAGGGCAAGGCCAAGATCCTCTATGAAGGTCCAGAGCCGGGCACACTGGTCCAGTTTTTCAAGGACGATGCGACCGCTTTCAACAAGAAGAAGCACGATGTCATCGACGGCAAGGGCGTACTCAACAATCGCATTTCCGAGTACCTCTTCACCCACCTGAACAAGATCGGCATTCCCACCCACTTCATCCGCCGGCTCAACATGCGCGAGCAGCTGATCAAGGAAGTGGAGATCATTCCGCTTGAGATCGTGGTGCGCAACGTCGCTGCCGGATCGCTCGCCAAGCGGCTCGGAATTGACGAGGGCGTCGTTTTGCCCCGCTCGATCATCGAATTCTACTACAAGTCGGATGCGCTCGAAGACCCGATGGTCTCCGAAGAGCATATCACGGCCTTCGGTTGGGCAAATCCCGCCGAACTCGACGATATCATGGCGCTGGCCATCCGCGTCAACGACTTCCTCTCCGGGCTGTTTCTCGGCATCGGCATCCAGCTCATCGACTTCAAGATCGAATGCGGTCGCCTTTTTGAAGGCGAAATGATGCGGATCATCCTCGCCGACGAGATCTCGCCGGACAGCTGCCGCCTGTGGGATATCGAAACCCGGGAAAAGCTCGACAAGGACCGTTTCCGCGAGGATCTCGGTGGCCTGCTCGAAGCCTATCAGGAAGTTGCACGCCGTCTCGGCATCATCAATGAAAATGAACCGCTCCGGGGCACCGGTCCGGTTCTCGTGAAGTAATCAAGGGAGCTATCCAGTGATCAAGGCCCGCGTCACCGTCACATTGAAAAACGGCGTTCTCGATCCCCAGGGCAAGGCGATCGAAGGTGCATTGTCGACCTTGGGTTTCGACGGCGTCAGCCATGTCCGTCAGGGCAAGGTCTTTGACCTCGAACTCGATACAGCCGACAAGGCAAAGGCCGAGCAGGACCTCAAAGCCATGTGTGAAAAGCTGCTCGCAAACACCGTCATCGAGAACTATACTATCGCCATCGACTGAGGGTTGAAGGGGCGCGGCCATGGCCGAAGTGACCAGTGAAATGCTCTACGAAGATCTGCTCAAGCTGGATGCGAGAGCAGCTCAAGCGGAAGCTGCATTGAACGATCTGGTGAGTTTCATGAAAGACATGAACAAGGAACTCACGGATGGTCAGGTCAAAACGGAAGAGCTGAAGAGAAAGATCTTCAAGAACCGTGTTGACGCTGAGGGTGCACTGAGTGGCTGACATGTCTGCCGAATTGGTCCAGGAGCTTTTGCGCCGTATCCACCAGCGAGCGGACCGACCAGAGACAGCTGCCCGCGACCTGCGAAATGAGTTAAATGCCATGCGCCTGACATTGCATGCGCATCAAAGCGACATAAACAACCTCTACGCCCTGCATCCGCAATTGGATGAGCGGCTTGAGAGGATCGAAAACCGTCTGGAGCTCCGCGAGCTTCAGGAAGCACAATCAAGGTTTGAACCAAGCCCATGAAATCTGCAGTCGTTCAGCTCCCAGGCCTCAACCGCGACCGCGACATGATCGCAGCCCTCACCAAGATTTCCGGCCATGCGCCGGTTACCGTCTGGCAGACGGAGACGGAAATCCCCGATGTCGACCTGATCGTCATCCCGGGCGGCTTCTCCTATGGAGATTATCTGCGCTGTGGCGCAATCGCTGCCCGCATGCCGGTGATGCAGGCGATCAAATCAAAGGCCGAGCAGGGTGTCAAAGTGCTCGGGGTCTGCAACGGCTTCCAGATTCTGGTTGAAGCCGGCATGCTGCCCGGCGCGCTGATGCGCAATGCCTCGCTCAAATTCGTCTGCCGCGAAGTCAAGCTTGAGGTCGTAAACCCCGACACCGACTTCTCGCGCGCTTACGAAAAGGGCCAGATCATCCGCACCCCTGTTGCCCATCACGACGGCAACTATTTTGCCGATGCCGAAACGCTTTCGGCTATGTACGATAAGGGACAGGTCGTATTTAAATATGCCGACGGCACAAACCCCAACGGTTCTGTGGACGACATCGCAGGTGTCATGAACGAGAAGGGCAACGTGCTCGGCATGATGCCCCATCCGGAAAACCTCATTGAAGCCGCCCATGGGGGCAGCGACGGACGCGGCATCTTTGCATCTGCGCTCGACGTCGTCGCAGCGTCTGCCTGAGAAAGAACAAAATGCGCCCTGCCCTCACTGCGGCACTCTTCATCGGTCTCGCAGGCCTTTCGGCCTGCCAGTCAAAATCGGACAACAAGCCGACCCAATCGGCGCTTGATGTGATGGAACGGGTTGCGGTGGGGGCAAACCGCTGCTGGTTCAAATCTGGTGATTCCGCCTTCACCGCTTATGAAATGGCGCCTGAACTCAACTCATTCTCCGGCAAGCCACGCATTCTGCTGGTACGCAAGGGCCACAGCGACATTCGCCCGGTCCTGGTCGTGCTCGCGGAAGGTCGACCGGCCAAACTGAGCGCGTTCGGCCCCATGATGAACGAGTCCATCGCGTCGCGTATCGGAACAGATGTCACGCGCTGGGCCGGTGGCGACAAGAGCTGCTGACAAAAGACGGCCCGAACGTGGTTGGGAACGTTCGGACCGCCTATAAGACTGCAGGGATGCAGCCTTGAGCTGATCATGTCGGCTCAGCTATCAACAGCGATAAACCGTCGCCTCTCCACTCATAGAAACAGAGACCTGCGCACTTCCTCGCGCACCTGCTGTCGGCTGATACCGATGTCGCGCAACATTGTGTCGTCAAGCTCGCGCAGCGCCAGACGGCTGCGACGTCGCGCACTCCAATTGACCAACATCTGCCACAACCCCGCCGCTCCACGACGCGTGACGGGCATCGGCGCGGGCGCCAACATGTCACCCGTGGACCGAAACAGGCTCTCTCGCTGGTAACCATCGGGATAAATTGTATCTATTGTCACGAGATATTCATCGTACTTGCGCATATTGCACCTACATCCGCATGGCTTAATCGGTGCAATTTAGATATATTGACACCTTCAAGGGTTCAATGTAGATAATTGTCACTATGACAACTTGGCTCCCAGACATCAAAAAAGGAAATGGCCCTCTCTATGTTCGCCTTGCGGACCAGATGGAGGAGGCCATTATGGTTGGACATCTGGTCGACGGGGCAAAGCTGCCTCCGCAGAGAAATCTCGCATTCGACATAGGGGTGACAATCGGTACAATTTCTCGCGCCTATGCTCTTCTCCACGAGCGCGGCCTGGTCAGCGGCGAAGTGGGACGGGGCACCTATGTCCTGTCGCGCAAGGACATCACCGCACAGGCGGCCAATGATCCGGTCACGATCGGCCTATCCGGCAGCAGGCCCTTCACGGCCCCACCGGGCAAGATCAGGTTCGACAGTACGGCCGCACCCGATATTGGCCAAAGTGCACAACTGGCCCGGCTGATGGCAGAGATCGGAACTGAATGCTCGTCAGAAATTGCAAGCTACACCCGCAGCTTCCCCGATCATTGGTATGAGGCAGGCGCTCGCTGGCTCAGCTACGGCAACTGGAGACCGTCGCCGGAGGTCATCGTCCCCACATTGGGAGCCCATGCCGGCATCATGGCAATCCTTACCGCCATAACCAATCCCGGTGATCGCATCATCTTTGAACACATGACCTATTCGCAGGTCAGCCGCGCCGTAGGCCTCGTTGGCCGCCGCACCGCATTGGTGGAATCCGATGGGGACGGAATCATTCCTGAAGATTTCGAGCGCGTTTGCGTGCAGCAGCATCCGAAGGTCGCCTTTATCATGTCGTCGGCACAAAACCCGACCTTGGCGACGCTTCCCTTCGATCGACGCAAAGCCATCGCAGACATTGCCCACAAACACAGCGTGTGGCTGATTGAAGACAATCTCTATGGCGCGATGGACAAGAAGGAAATTCCGCTCATCGCTGAACTTGCCCCCGACCGCACCTTCGTCGTCGATGGCTTGTCGAAGGCCGTGGCAGCGGGCGTGCGCGGCGGCTGGGTCGCCTGCCCGCCGCATTTTGCCCAGCGTGTCCGTGTGGCCCATAAGATGATGACGGGCGGTCTGCCCTTCCTTTTGGCCGAGATTTGCGCCCGGCTCGTGATGTCCGGCGCAGCGGATGAAATCTGGCAGGCCTGCCGCCGGGAAATCAATGCCCGCGAGGCCGAAGCACGCAAGATTCTGGCGGGCCATGACTTCAGGTCGAACACCGACATCCCCTTCCTGTGGTTGAAGCTGCCGGAGCCCTGGCTCTCTGCGACATTCAAGAATGCCGCCCTCAACGAAGGCGTGCTGATCGACGACGAGGATGAGTTCAAGGCCGGCCGCTCCGAAAAGACCAGTCACCGCGTCCGCATAGGCTTCTCCTCACCGGAGTCACTCAACGAAGTCACCAACGGCCTCAAGGTCATCCGCGGCCTGCTGGATAATGCATCAGCGGGATACGACAGTGTCGCGTAGTGAGCTTGGTAAAACATCCCGGAGTTTCAAATGACAGTCTGGCCAGATCTCTTTTCGGTTGAAGGCAAATATGTATCCGTTGTTCCCCTCTCCATGGATCACCGTGACGATCTGGTCGAGGCGGTCGCCGACGGAGAACTGCATCGACTGTGGTACACGGTGATCCCCAAGCCAGAAGACATGGGCACGGAGATCGACCGGCGCCTTGGACTGCGCAAGGCTGGCTCCATGCTGCCGTTTGCAGTGATTGATCAGGCAAGCGGTCGGGCTGTCGGCATGACGACCTATATGAATATCGACGCCGTGAGCCGAAAAGTTGAAATCGGATCCACATGGTACAGACAGTCCGTGCAGAAGACGCCGCTCAATACCGAATGCAAATTGCTGCTGCTGGAGCACGCTTTTGAAAGGCTCGACTGCATCTGCGTGGAGCTCAGAACGCATGCCCTGAACGTCCAGAGCCGCCGGGCAATCGAGCGCCTTGGCGCCAAACTGGACGGTTTACTCCGCTCCCATTCGATCATGGCCAATGGAACCGTCCGCGACACCGCAGCCTATTCCATCATCGCGTCCGAATGGCCAGCCGTAAAAGCAAATCTGAAGTGGCAGCTGGAAAAGCCCAGATCATAGCCCAAGGTTACGCTTTTTGTCGCCATGGTCAAAGCCCGCCTCGCAGACTATCATCGACCTCGGATCAAACATGTGCGGGGGCGAACATGCAGAGATTTTCAGGCCTTTCGGCCGCAATGATGGTATTTTCAACAGCACCGGCCATGGCCGATGTCTGGACATTCGAGACACCATCGCAAAATATTCAGTGCTCGGTCGGCGAGGACTTCGACACCGAAACAGATATCTTCTGCACCATTATCCAACGAAGGGATCCACCAGCAATCCCGCGCCCGGCCAGTTGCAAGGCGGACTGGGGACATGACTTTACCCTGCGCGAATATGGGCCTGCAAAATTGCTCTGCAGGCCTCTTAATCGCAGCAAGGGCGGCTTTGACACGGCGGAATACGGCGTCACTGCCGATCTTGGTGGCATCATATGCTCTTCGTCCCGCAAGGGCCTAAGATGCACGAACCGCGACGGACACGGATTTTTCCTCTCTCGTGCCGTGCAATCGGTGTTTTGAGAAACGCGACCGCAGGGCATCGATGCAAGGCAGCATTCGATGAGCGAAATTTCCCTCTTCTATTCCTGTGGATTCACCCTTCTGACATCAAAAGAGCAAATTTCCTGTCGCACCGCCCGGCCACATGCGTTAAACAACCGGCAAACCTCTACCCATGCGCAAGCCTTCCAAGGAAGAGCCCAGGACAACGATGACAATTTCCAATACTGTTGCGATCACCCCCGAACTCATTGCCGCACACGGCCTGAAGCCGGACGAATATGATCGGATCCTGGAACTGATCGGTCGCGAGCCGAGCTTCACCGAACTCGGCATCTTTTCCGCCATGTGGAACGAGCACTGCTCGTACAAGTCTTCCAAGCGCTGGCTGCGCACGCTGCCGACCACCGGCGCCCGTGTCATCCAGGGTCCGGGTGAGAATGCCGGCGTGGTCGACATCGATGACGGCGACTGCGTGGTCTTCAAGATGGAGAGCCACAACCACCCGTCTTACATCGAACCCTATCAGGGTGCAGCCACCGGCGTTGGCGGCATTCTGCGCGATGTCTTCACCATGGGTGCGCGCCCTGTCGCCGCCATGAACGCACTGCGCTTCGGTTCACCTGATCACCCCAAGACCCGCCACCTCGTCTCTGGCGTGGTTGCAGGCGTTGGCGGCTACGGCAATTCCTTCGGCGTACCGACAGTCGGCGGCGAAGTCGAGTTCGACGAACGCTACAACGGCAACATCCTCGTCAATGCATTTGCAGCAGGGCTTGCAAAGACCGACGGCATTTTCCTGTCCGAAGCCAAGGGCGTCGGCCTGCCAGTCGTCTATCTCGGAGCAAAGACCGGTCGCGATGGCGTTGGTGGCGCGACCATGGCCTCGGCAGAATTTGACGAATCGATCGAGGAAAAGCGCCCGACCGTTCAGGTTGGCGACCCCTTCACCGAAAAATGCCTGCTGGAGGCCTGCCTTGAACTGATGAAGACGGGCGCCGTCATCGCCATTCAGGATATGGGGGCCGCCGGTCTCACCTGTTCGGCCGTCGAAATGGGCGCCAAGGGCGACCTCGGCATCGAATTGAACCTCGACACGGTGCCTGTTCGCGAAGAACAGATGTCATCCTATGAAATGATGCTGTCGGAAAGCCAGGAGCGCATGCTCATGGTGCTGGAACCCTCCAAGGAAGAAGAAGCCAAGGCGATCTTCGTCAAATGGGGCCTCGACTTTGCCATTGTCGGCAAGACCACCGACGACCTGCGCTTCCGCGTCCTGCATCAGGGCGAAGAAGTGGCCAACCTGCCGATCAAGGATCTGGGTGACCAGGCTCCCGAATATGATCGCCCCTGGCGCGAATCCGACAAGCGCAGCCCGCTGCCAGCCAGTCTGGTTCCTGAAATGGAAGATTATGGCGCAGCGCTTCTGCAACTGGTCGGTTCGCCCAACCAGTCGAGCCGGCGCTGGGTCTACGAACAGTATGACACGCTGATCCAGGGCAACTCCCTGCAGCTTCCCGGTGGCGATGCCGGCGTGGTGCGCGTCGAAACCCATCCGACCAAGGCGCTGGCCTTCTCGTCTGACGTCACGCCGCGCTATGTCGAGGCCGACCCCTATGAAGGTGGCAAGCAGGCCGTCGCCGAATGCTGGCGCAATATCAATGCCACCGGCGCCGAGCCACTGGCCTCCACTGACAACCTGAACTTCGGCAACCCGGAAAAACCCGAAATCATGGGCCAGCTGGTGGAAGCCATCAAGGGTATCGGTGAAGCCTGCAGCGCGCTCGACTTCCCCATCGTCTCGGGCAATGTCTCGCTCTATAACGAGACCAACGGGGTGGCGATCCTGCCCACTCCGACCATTGCCGGCGTCGGCCTCATGCCCGACTGGTCGCGCATGGCCCGCATCGGCAGCGCCAACGACGGCGATGCTCTCATCGTGATCGGCGGCGACGGCACCCATCTCGGCAGCTCGATCTATCTGCGCGATCTTCTCGACCGCACCGATGGCCCCCCACCCGAGGTCGATCTCTACGCCGAGCGTCGCAATGGCGAACTGGTGCGCTCTGCCATTCGCAACGGTCAGATCACTGCCTGCCACGACCTGTCCTCAGGCGGACTCGCTCTGGCTTTGGCCGAGATGGTCATCAGCTCCGGCAAGGGCATGAAGATCAGCCTTGATGACAGCCGCGGCCCGATGCATGCACTGCTGTTTGGTGAGGATCAGGCACGCTATGTGATTGCAGTTCCAGACGATCTCGCCAATTTCGTCTGCGCCAGCGCAGAAGGTGCCGGCGTGCCGTTCCGCAAGCTCGGCACAGTGGGCGGTGACACATTGACCATCGATGGCGTCTTGTCGCTCAGCGCTGAACAATTGCGCCAGGCCCATGAATCATGGTTTCCTGCCTATATGGACGACGCGGCCAAGGTTGCGGCGGAATAACGAGGAAACATCAAAATGGCAATGAAACCAGGCGACATCGAAGACATGATCAAGGCGGGCATCCCCGGAGCAAAGGTGGTGATCCGAGATCTGGCCGGCGATGGCGATCACTATGCAGCCGAAGTCGTCGCAGAGGCGTTCCGTGGCAAGACACGCGTTCAGCAGCATCAGATGGTCTACGATGCGCTCAAGGGCAATATGGGCGGCGTTCTGCACGCATTGGCGTTGCAGACCTCCATTCCGGAATAGGACTGAAACGCCATGGCCAGTCTCGTCGGTGAATTCGTAGAAAAACTGGTGGAGGGCGCCCTCAGAGAAGTCCTGAAAAAGACCACCGGGCGCACGACGACACGCCGGCGCAAACGTCAGGCCCGCTCGGCCACCACCGGACGGTTCGTCCGCAAGAAGACCACCGCGGCCAGGAAGCCAGCCCGCAAACAGGTCAGCAAACGCCGCACGGCCGCCAAGCGCAGCAAACAGCGTAGCCGGTGACCAGTAGGTTTGGGTGGGAGAGCCCGTTCGGGCAGCAGATGCCTTATTTTTCCCTCCCCCTGCTGGAATTCGCGGCCGTCCATGCTATCTAGAGGCAAAGCAAGCAGCGGACCTTGAACCCGTATGTGAAAGGAAGATCCATGAGTGTCACCGAATTCATCGCCAATGAAGTGAAGTCCAACGACGTCGTCGTATTCATGAAGGGCACACCGCAGTTTCCGCAATGTGGCTTCTCCGGTCAGGTGGTCCAGATTCTCGATTACCTCGGCGTCGATTACAAGGGCGTGAACGTGCTCGCCGATGACGAGATCCGTCAGGGCATCAAGGAGTTTTCCAACTGGCCGACGATCCCGCAGCTTTATGTCAAGGGTGAGTTTATCGGCGGTTGCGACATCATCCGCGAAATGTTCCAGGCCGGCGAATTGCAGGGCCACTTCGAACAGCAGGGCATCGCCGTACGCGGCGCTGCATAAAACCCGACAAACCGCATTACCTATCTATATTGAAGGCGCTGCCCAGCAGCGCCTTTCTCTCTGTTTGGAAAGTCTCTATGTCCAGTACGTCTGAAAATCCAGCAGCGCTTGGCGCGATGCACCGGATTGAATTCATCGCGCTCATGGCAGCGCTGATGTCGCTGACCGCCCTTGCCATCGACAGCATGTTGCCCGGCCTTGCGCTGATCGGCAGCGATCTGGGCGTGATCGATCCGAACCACAATCAATATATCGTCTCATCATTTCTGCTGGGCTTCGGCATGGCGCAGCTGGTCTATGGACCGGCCTCCGACCGGCTCGGACGGCGCATTCCCGTCCTGTTCGGCCTTGGCCTTTATATCGTCGCCGCTCTCGGCGCGACCATTGCGCCAAACTTCGAGACCATGCTCACCTTGCGCGTAATCCAGGGCATTGGCGCCGCATCGCTGCGCGTCATCACCGTCTCGATCGTCCGCGACGTCTATGGCGGTCGCCGCATGGCTGAGGCCATGTCCCTCATCCTGATGGTCTTCATGATCGTGCCCGTTATCGCACCCGGTACCGGTCAGGTGATCATGCTGTTTGCCGATTGGCACTTCATCTTCGTCTTCATGGCGTTGGGTGCGGCCGTGGTCGGCCTGTGGACCTATATTCGCTTGCCAGAAACCTTGCCGCTCGATGAGCGACGTCCCTTCACACCGAAGGTCATCATCGAAGGTTTCAAGATCGTGATCACCAACCGGATCGCACTGTGCTACACTCTGGCCAGCACCTTCATCTTCGGTGCGCTGTTTGCCTTTATCAATTCCGCCCAGCAGATCTATATCGATATCTACCAGCTCGGCGAATGGTTCGCGGTGGCCTTTGCCGCCGTGGCAATCTTCATGGCGCTGTCTTCCTTCATCAATGCCAAGCTCGTCGGGCGTTTCGGCATGCGGCGTCTGTCGCATGGGGCATTGATCGGTTTTATGCTGATCAATCTCATCTGGCTGATTGGCCATCTTGTCGGCCCCTCGCCCATGCCCTTCCCGCTGTTCCTGACGCTGTTTGCGCTGGCAATGTTCCAGTTCGGCTGGATCGGCTCGAACTTCAACTCGCTCGCGATGGAGCCTCTGGGACGCGTTGCCGGCACGGCTTCATCGGTGCTGGGCTTCCTCAGCACCATCGGCGGCGCATTGATCGGCGCGGTAATCGGCCAGTCCTTCAACGGAACGGCAATCCCGATGGTTGCCGGCTTCTTCGGCGTTTCGGTCTTGGGCCTTGTCTTCGTGTTGATCGCCGAAAAAGGAAAACTCTTCCAGCCGCATAATCCAGCCGTCTGATTTCGAAACAGAAATGAACGATTGAACGAAAAAGCCCGCGAAGCTTACTTCGCGGGCTTTTCTTGTTGCGCATTGGACGGCCTGTCAGCCGTTGAAAACCTTCTCGGCAAGCTCATCCCAGGCATCTTGATCGCAGGCCACCAGCAGGCCGCCATCGGTGTGATGCGGCAGATAGGGCGAACCGTCGAGCCGCGCGGCATGGGCGCCCGCTTCCTGCGCGATCAGCACGCCTGCCAGATGATCCCACGGCATCAGCTTGCGATACATCAGGAAGTGGAAATGGCCGCCGACAAAGGTGCGATATTCATGGGCGGCACAGCGATAGCTGGTGAACAGACGGACATCCGCCAGGCGCGCCAGCAACTGGCGACGTTCCTCCAGGGCGACATAGCTGGTATTGGCAATGCCGACCATCTGTTCCAGCGGAACACCGGGGACGACCTCCAACTGGGTCTGCATGCCATCCGGACGAACGGACCAGGCGCCTGACCCTTTCTCCGCGATCACCCAGTCGTTACCGATCGGGTCATAGATGATGCCGGCAACCGTCTCGCCCTTGGAGACGACGCTTAGCATCACCCCGAACAGTGGCAGACCCGCGGCAAAATTGAATGTGCCATCAATCGGATCGACGATGACGGCCAGATCCGCGCCCTGGATCTTGTCGAGCAGCGCCGGGTCGCTTGCCACCGCCTCTTCACCGATGAAGAGCGCATCTGGCATGATCTCGGCAATGCGCGCACCGATCAGACGCTCGGCGGCCTCGTCGCCTTCGGTCACCAGATCGATGGCCTCGGTCTTCATCCTGACGTCGCCCTCTTCCAGATTGCGAAAGCGCGGCAGGATTTCCTTTACCGCGGCCTCCTGCAAAAGATTGGCAAGCGTTGCGATGTCGAGGTTTTCCATGCTGTCTCCTTCAATTATCCGTCTTTGAAAATCAGATCGACTGTACGATCTCGGCCAGGATCAATTCCCAGCAATCGCGGTCCGGCGCCGAAAGGATGCCACCGCTGGTATCGCCCGGCAGATAAGGACTGCCGTCAAACCGCGCAGTATATCCGCCCGCCTCTGCGTGGATCAGAACGCCGGCCAGATGATCCCAGGGCATCAAGCTGTGATGCCCGATGAAATGAACCTTGCCAGTCGCCGCCATCCAGTATTCATAGGCCGAGCAATTATAGCCGAATGCCATCTTCGTCTTGGCGAGATTGCCGGCAATGCGTCGACGTTCCTCATAGACGATATCGTTCATCGAAATTGTCCCGACCATCGTCGAGAGCGGCACCGATGGCGCAACCGCAATCGTCATCTCGGGGCCATCGTGACCGATAAAGCGCGCACCGCCATTCTTGATGGCAACGAGGCTGTCGCCCATCACGGCTTCATGAATGATGGCAGCGACCGTCGCACCCTTGCTGACAACCGCGAGATTAGTGCCGAACATTGGCAATCCGGCCTGAAAATTGAATGTCCCGTCGACGGGATCGATGACAAAGGCGAGATCGGCGTCGCGCAGGCCTTTAATCACGCTTCGATCGTTCTCATAGGCTTCTTCAGCGACAATATGAGCGCCCGGAAAATGCTCCAGCAGCAGCCGCGTGATCCGCTTTTCCGACATCAGGTCAGCATCTGTGACCAGATCGATGGAAGACTTCTTCTCGGCGATATCGCCAGCAGCGAGCTTTCGAAAGCGGGGCAGAATCTCTTCGGACGCAGCCTCCCGGACAATCTCAAGCAACAGATCAAGCTGGCTGTCATCAAACATTTTCAGACTTTCCCTGGGGGGTTAAAAAGGAAAGCCCCGCCTGCACTAGTCATGTGACGCCGGCGTGACAGCGAGACTGGAAAAGTCGAACAGTTTGGGATCGAGCAGATGGGATGGATTGGTGTGGGAAAGCGCCCGCAACATGGTGTCCTTGCGTCCCGGCATTTTGGCCTCGATGCCGGACAGCATCTCTTTCATTGCGTTGCGCTGAAGGCCATCCTGCGAGCCGCAGAGATCGCAAGGAATGATCGGAAACTCCATGGCCACGGCAAACTTGGCGAGATCCTCTTCAGCCGCATAGGCCAGCGGTCTGAGCACCATCAGATCGCCCTCATCGTTCAACAGCTTCGGCGGCATGGCAGCGAGACGCCCGCCATGGAAGAAGTTCATGAAGAATGTTTCGAGGATGTCGTCGCGATGATGTCCCAGCACCAGCGCGTCACACCCTTCTTCGCGGGCGATACGGTAGAGATTGCCGCGCCTGAGCCTTGAGCAGAGCGAGCAATAGGTGGCCCCTTGCGGTACCTTCTCCTTCACCACCGAATAGGTATCGCGATATTCGATACGATGTTGAACGCCAATCGATGTCAGATACTCGGGCAGAATGTGCTTGGGAAAATTGGGCTGCCCCTGGTCGAGATTGCAGGCGATCAATTCCACCGGCAACAATCCGCGCCATTTCAGATCGAGCAGGATCGACAAGAGACCATAACTGTCCTTGCCGCCGGACATGCCGACCAGCCAGCGCGTCTGTCCCTTGAGCATGGCGAAGTCTTCGATCGCCTGCCGGGTCTGGCGCAGCAACCGCTTGCGCAGCTTGTTGAAGGACACGCTTTTCGGCGCACCGGAAAACAGCGGATGTGCACCGGTGTCCTCGACGGTATCGTCGGCAACGTCTATTGGAGAAACGATGGTCACAGTCTGAACCTTCCTGCTCGGTTCGTCAGAGCGGTTTTGAGGGGAATGCCCCCTTACGCGGCCAAGATCAAGTCCCGAAGACGGACCAGCCTGTACGGTTTGTCAGCATTTCCAGCGCAACCGACCCCAAAGCCGAATTTCCGACCTTGTTCAGACCCGGAGACCAGACAGCAATAGAGGCCTTGCCCGGCGCGATCGCCAGGATCCCGCCGCCGACGCCGCTCTTGCCCGGGAGCCCGACATGGAAGGCAAAATCTCCCGACCCGTCATAATGCCCACAGGTCAGCATCAGCGCATTGATACGCTTGGCTCGCTTGGGCGACACAACGGAAAAGCCGGTAATCGGATTGGTGCCGCGATTGGCCAGAAACAGGCCTGCATGGGAAAGCTGTACGCAATTCATGGCGAGCGCGCATTGATGGAAATAGACGCCCAGCACATGTTCGACCGGATGATGCAGATTGCCGAAGCCATGCATGAAATTGGCGAGTGCAAAATTGCGGAACCCGGTACGCTCCTCTGAGTGAGCCACCTTCTCGTCGATCGACAGGCTGTCATCATCGGCCAGGTAGCGCATGAAGCGCAGATATTCGCCAATCGCCTCGCGCGGCTGGTGACCTCCCAGCACGACATCCGAAACCACGATGGCCCCAGCATTGATGAAGGGATTGCGGGGTATCCCGTGTTCCTGCTCAAGCTGAACGATGGAGTTGAAAGCGGAACCGGACGGTTCGCGGCCCACCCTGTTCCAGATCGTTTCGCCGACCTGCCCCAGTGCCAGCGTCAGCATGAAGACCTTCGATACGCTCTGGATGGAAAAGGAGGTCGCGGCATCGCCTGCGGTAAATGTGTCGCCGTCGACGGTGGTGATCGCAATGCCGAATTGGCGGGGATCGATCCGCGCCAGCTCTGGAATATAGTCGGCAACCTGCCCCTCGCCCAGCCTTGGAGCGAGCTCTTCGACGATCTCGTCAACAACTACCTGCAGATCCATGTCATGCCTCGTGTTCGAACCTGGCAATGCTCATCATGACCGCTGATTTTCGCGGCGCAAACGAAAAAGCCGCCCCGAAGGGCGGCTTTTCCAAAATCCATCCCGCAGGGATTAACGCGAATAGAATTCGACGACGAGCTGCGGTTCCATGATGACGGCGTAAGGAACGTCCGACAGTGTAGGAATACGAACGAAGGTCGCAACCATCTTGTTGTGATCGACTTCAACGTAATCCGGAACGTCGCGCTCAGCGAGCTGAACCGACTCAAGCACGGTCACCATCTGCTTGGACTTTTCGCGCACTTCGATCACGTCACCTGGCTTGCAGCGGTAAGAACCGATGTTCACCTTGATGCCGTTGACCTTGACGTGGCCGTGGTTGATGAACTGACGCGACGCGAAAACGGTCGGTACGAACTTGGCGCGGTAGACGATGGCGTCCAGACGCGACTCGAGCAGACCGATCAGGTTTTCACCTGTGTCGCCCTTGCGGCGGTTGGCTTCTTCGTAAGTCGCGCGGAACTGCTTCTCGCGGATATCGCCGTAGTAGCCCTTGAGCTTCTGCTTGGCGCGAAGCTGAACACCGAAGTCAGACAGCTTGCCCTTGCGGCGCTGGCCGTGCTGACCTGGGCCGTATTCGCGGCGGTTGACCGGGGACTTGGGACGACCCCAGATGTTTTCGCCCATACGGCGGTCGATTTTGTACTTGGATGCAGCGCGCTTGCTCATCGCATTTCCTTCTCAAACAATTACACCGGTTTGTTACCAAACCGGATCAAGGAAACACGCCCTCCTCTGAACCTCATTTTGGAAGTTCTGACAGGTTTCTCTCGTTCGCGAACGGTGAAACCACGGGACATGTCGTTGAAACACCGGACATTGCGGCCCGGTGTTGATGGGGTCTTTAGGCAGGGATCACCGTAAAGTCAACCAGTTTTGCGCAATAGGTGGCGGAATGCCCCCGAAGTTGTCACGCAACCGCTGTCATCAAGCTGAATACAATCTGGAATAGAAGGCGTAAACTGCATTCCACCGCCCAACCTTAAATCTCGCCGGGACTGCGCGTCCTGTCTGGCTGTTTCAAAGAGAGGAAAGACAATGGCCTACTACAAGAGCCTCAGGAATGAAACGCGCTATCCGCTTGGCAAGGACAAGCCCGGTCAGGCCGGCTGGATATCCGAGCGGCTCTTGCGACTGCGTGCCATGCTGAACGGCAAGATCACGGCCATTCGCCAACCGAACTCGCTGATCATCGGGTCCTGGAACATCCGCCACTTCGACGGCGGCCGGCTGCGCCTTGATGAAAGCATGCATTATATTGCCGAGATCATCGATCACTTCGATATCTGCGCCATCCAGGAAGTGAAGACCATCGAGGCAATGGAACGCCTCATGCGTCTTTTGGGCCCCAATTGGGACTATTTCGTCAATGACAGCTCTGGCGGCGGACGCGGCAATCATGAGCGCATGGCCTTTGCCTACAACAAGAACAAGGTGTTCTTCCGCAATCTGATCGGCGAACTGGTTCTGGAAAAGGACACCTTTGCCGGCAATGAACAGATCGGCCGCACACCATTCTTTGCCGCTTTCCAGTCCGGCTGGTTCCGCTTTGTGCTGTGCTCGACGCACATTGTCTTCACGGAACAGGAAGGCCGTCCCATGCGCGAGGATGAAATCCGCGCCGTCGCAACCGTGCTGCGCCAGCGCGCCCGGGAAAGCGACGAAGTCCATATCATGCTGGGCGACATGAATATCGACAGTCCTCAGGATGCCAGCATGAAGGCACTGACCGATAACGGCTTTCTCGTCACGCCCCTGCCCGCCTCGTCGCTCGATGGCAAGAAAGCCTATGACCAGATAGCCTTCACCGGCCCCGCCGACGTCAAGCATATGCTGAATGCCGGCATCATTCCCTGGCATGACGTGATCTACTCCAGGGAAGAGGCAGCCGCTTACGTTGCCATGGCAGCACAAGAGCCAAAGCCCGAAGACGGCGGAAAGGTCTACCCGAAAACCGATCGGGCCTTCTCCAGCTGGCGCACCCATGAAATCTCGGATCACCTGCCCGTCTGGATCGAAATCCAGACCGACTATTCCAATGCCTATCTCCAGGACATCGTGCAGATGAAGCCCAAATAGACGGTCAAGCTTGCGTGAGGTCCAAACTCTGAACCATCAAAGGTCATGAGTTTGATAACGCAAAGGCTGACAGGGGCGTCAAACTGGTTTATTCGACCTTTCGAAAACCTACACCAGTTCCAGTCAGGGCCTTACATGCTTCAACGCATCCAGCGTATCCTTCTTGGCGCAGCCTTCACCGTGGCGCTCGGCCTTCACGCCGGCATGGCACAAGCAGGCCAGGCCCATATCGTCGTCGACGCCTCCAGCGGAATGATCCTCGAGGCCGCGAATGCCAATGAGCTGAACTATCCTGCCTCGCTCACCAAGATGATGACGCTCTACCTGACCTTCGAAGCCATCCACAACGGCACCCTGACCTGGGATGAGCGGCTGGTCATGTCGGAAAATGCCGAAAGCAAGGACCCCTACAAATATGCAGTCGGCGTTGGCAACACCATCAGCGTGCGCGAAGCGGTAATGGGCATGATCGTGCTCTCGACCAACGATTCCGCTGTCGCCGTGGCCGAAAAACTGGCGGGCTCCGAGGCAGCCTTCGGCGAGGTCATGACCGCCAAGGCCCATGAACTGGGCATGCGCGACACCGTGTTCACCAATCCGGCTGGTCTGCCCGACCCGGCCCAGGTGACCACTGCGACCGACATGGCGCGCCTCGGCATGGCGCTCATCCGAGATTTTCCGGAAGAGTACCCGATGTTTGCATCGAAGACGCTTCAGTTCCGCAGCATGAAGTTTCGCGGGCACAACGGCGTTCTCTCCGCCTTTCAGGGCGCCGATGGCATCAAGACTGGATACACCGAAGCCTCCGGATACAATCTAGTCACCTCCGCTGTCCGAAACGGCAAACGGGTGGTCGGCGTCGTGCTTGGCGGCAAGACCGCAGAAGAACGCGATGCGGAAATGATTGCACTTCTGGAACGCTATCTCGGCCCGGCAACGCCTGCCGCACCGACACAATCGCAATAGTTTTCCCGGCCCCAACCGGATAAGGAATTTCAGACAATGACCGATACTGTTTTGAGCCGCTTGCTGCGTTATGTCGTCATCGACACGCAGTCGGACCCGGAATCCGATGCTCAGCCCTCGACGGAAAAGCAGAAAGACCTGAGCCGCCTGCTGGCCGCGGAATTGCAGGCCATGGGCGTGAAAGACGCCCACATGGATGAGCATGGCAATGTCTACGCCACGATCCCGTCCAATGTCGACAAGGCTGTCCCGGCTATCTGCTTCTGCTCGCATGTCGACACCGCACCCGACTTCACCGGCACCGGCGTCAAACCGCAGGTGGTCAAGGCCTATGCGGGCGGCGACATCCAACTGGTCGGCGATTCCAGCCAGGTAATCCGCATGGCGGACCATGCCGAACTGAAGAACCAGATCGGCAATGATATCGTCACCACCGATGGCACCACGCTGTTGGGCGCCGATGACAAGGCCGGCGTGGCGGAGATCATGACGGCAGCGCAGTTCTTGATCGACCACCCCGAAATCCCTCATGGTGACGTGAAGATCCTCTTCACCACCGATGAAGAGATCGGACGCGGTGCCGACAAGGTCGACCTGAAGAAGCTGGGCGCCACATTCGGCTACACCATGGACGGCAGCACCATCGGTGAGATCGAGAATGAGACCTTCTCCGCCGATGGCGTCGACATCGAGATCACCGGCGTTTCCATGCACCCCGGCACAGCAAGGGGTGTCATGGAAAATGCCATCAAGATCGCCGCCGACATCGTTGCCCGTCTCCCCAAGGACAAGGCACCGGAAACCACAGGCGGCCGTGATGGCTTTATCCACCCGACCGACATCTCCGGTTCGATGGACAGCGCCCATCTGCAGTTCATCATCCGCGATTTTGCCGAACAGGGCCTTCACGAGAAGGAAGACCTTCTAAAGCAGATCGCCGAAGACGTACTCAAAGCCTATCCGGGCTCCTCCATGACCTTCAAGGTGCGCCAGCAATATCGCAACATGAAGGAAGTTCTGGATCAGCATCCGGAAGTCATCGCAAATCTGGAAGAAGCCGTCCGTCGCGTCGGCCTGGAGCCGGTTCTGCACAGCATTCGCGGCGGCACCGACGGTTCGCGCCTCTCCTTCATGGGCCTTCCCTGCCCCAACATCTACACCGGCGGCCATGCCTACCACTCACCATTGGAATGGGTGAGCGTTCAAGACATGGAAAAGGCCGTGGAAACGATCGTGGCACTGGTGAAGGTCTGGGAAGAACGCGCCGCCTGACCGGCACTTACCTCCAGTTGAGATGTGCGTCAGATATCTGAATGCAATGGCAGGAGACAAATATGAGCGCCCCTTTCAACCTTGAGCGCTTCGTCACGGCGCAAGACGCGGTTTATGCCGACATCTTGCGCGAACTACGTGCCGGTCGAAAGACCAGCCACTGGATGTGGTTCATCTTCCCGCAGGTCCGGGGGCTGGGCTCCAGCCCGATGGCCGAACGCTTTGCCATCTCGTCGCTCAACGAGGCCCGCGCCTATCTGGCGCACCACGTACTCGGCCAGCGCCTTGTCGAATGCTGCGATATTCTTGTCCACTTGGAGAACAACGATGCGCGCACGATTTTCGGCTCGCCTGACGATTTGAAACTGAAATCATCGATGACGCTGTTTGCCTGTGTCAGCCTCGACGGCAATATCTTTGAAGACGTGCTCGACAAATTCTATGGCGGCGCGTCCGATCCGCAGACCATAGAAAGGCTCTAGCGCCTCACTCGGCGGCCTCTTGGCCACCGGCCACGTCGTCCGGCGCGTCGGCAGCTCCGGGCGCGGTCTCCACTTCGAGTTCCGGGAAAGCAACAATGCGCTTCCCGGACAGGTCTGTGTGGACGACGATCAGCCCCTGTTCTTCGAAATAGCCAAGCAGACGTCTGGCCCGACGGGCCGAATGCGTGCCATAGGCCTTGGCAATGCGCTGGTCCGATGGACAGGCTTCACTGGCAAGGGCAGCCTTGGCAACCAGCAGGAAAACACCCTTCAGATCATCCGCCACCTGATCGGACAACGACAAGACGGTTGCCCAGGCCTCGGATGCAGCCATCTCCGCATCCACGCCCGAACGGGCTATCGCCACCCGGCGACGAAACTCGCCCATCGCCATGGGCGAGCCACCGACACGCCGCATGCGGGAACGCACCAGAAATTCCTGATAGAGCACGGAATCGGTGCGGTAGGCCGATTGCGGATCGCCCAGGATCTCGTCGAGTACGCTAGACAGCCGTTCGTCGCGCTCTTCTTGCGAAAGCGCCGGCGCGGAAGGCCGTGATGGCGTAGCGGGAATGATATCCTCGCCGGCAACCGGCGCCTTCGACAACTCGGCCAGAATATCGGTCGTCGGTCGCGGCGCAGCCGTCGCCCGGCGCGGCGCCATTGGCCGATTGAACTCTTCGGGATCGGGCGTGAAGATCAGATCCTCGACATCCTGCGGTGCGTCCGGCAAAGGCATCAACTTCGGTGATGATGAACGGGCGGAGGTTTCAACGGCACCAATGACGATCGGCAAAGGACGCCGCGACAAGGCCGGCCCCAGCGCCACGAAATTACCGCGCTGAAGATCCCTGAACATTTCCGCCTGGCGGCGATCCATGCCCAGAAGATCGGCAGCGCGTGCCATGTCGATATCGAGAAAGGTTCGCCCCATCAGGAAGTTCGAGGCTTCCGCCGCCACGTTCTTGGCAAGCTTTGCCAGACGCTGGGTGGCAATGACACCCGCAAGTCCGCGTTTACGGCCACGGCACATCAGATTGGTCATGGCACTGAGCGAGGATTTGCGCGCGTCTTCGGACACCTCACCGGCGACAGCCGGAGCAAACATCTGCGCTTCGTCCACCACCACCAGGACCGGATACCAGAATTCACGGTCGGAATCGAAAAGCCCGTTGAGGAAGGCGGCGGCTGCCCGCATCTGCTGGTCGACTTCCAGTCCCTCCAGCGTCAGCACGCATGACACGCGGTGACGGCGAATACGATCGGCAATACCGATCAGCTCGGCCTCGCTGCGCTCGCCGTCCACGACGATATGGCCGTATTTTTCGGACAATGTGACGAAGTCGCCTTCGGGGTCGATAATGACCTGCTGCACCCATTGTGCCGACTGTTCGAGCAAGCGGCGCAGAAGATGCGACTTCCCGGAACCGGAATTGCCCTGCACCAGCAGACGCGTGGCAAGCAATTCCTCGATATCGAGCGAAGCCGGTTGGCCGCCCGATAGGGTTCCCATGTCGATCCCGACCTTCAACGTGACAGTCCTCGTGAATGCGAATGCGTGAACATGGCCGATTCCGCCAATCGGCAATCCGATCTCTTAACAGAATTGCGATGGATGAGACGCATCCAATGCGGGCAATTCACAGGGAATTCGGCCCATGACGCAAAAATACATCAGCGCCAGAACGGCTTTTCCGCCTCACGCTTTGCCTGCGTTCGGCTGAGGCCGATGTCCCTCAACAAATGGTCGTCCAGTTCCCGAAGCGCCAACCGACTACGTGCCTTTCGCGGCCAGAAAAACAGTAAGAGCCGAACCGCGTGTTTCAGCCGGTCTCGAAATGCAGTCTGGGGGACAACATCGGCCTCGATGGCGGTCGTTTCAAGAGAATCGGACATGCGGTTCGGCTCCTGTTGGATCATGACCCGACCTGCCTATCGGATTGCAGCGAGACGATGCTTCGGCGCTTACCGTAGTATCAGCTGATGACGTTGCGCTGCGCTGCCGCTATCATTGGTCCATGAACACGATGATATCCGGCATCAATCTCGCGGAAGTCGCGGCCCTGATCGGCGATGTGGCGCGCGCCAATATCCTGTCCGCCCTGTTGGGCGGCAAGGCGCTGACGGCGAGCGAGCTTGCCTGGTCAGCGGGTGTCACGCCGCAAACGGCCAGCGGCCATCTGGCCAAACTGCTGGACGGCCATCTGGTCGCGGTGGAGAAACAGGGGCGTCACCGCTACTATCGCCTCGCCTCGGCAGCTGTGGCCCAGACGCTGGAAAGTGTGGCCAACCTGAGCATGGACGGACCAAAACGCCATCGACCGACCGGCCCGAAAGACGCGGCGATGCGCCACGCCCGTACCTGTTACGACCACATGGCTGGCAGACTCGCGGTCGCCCTTGCCGAACGCTTTGAACAGGACGGCTATCTACACCTTGGCGATGGCGCGGGCATCGTGACAGACGAAGGCAAACGGTTCTTCTGCGATTTCGGCATCGACCTCGCACCGGATCGCAAGAGCACACGCCCTCTCTGTCGCTGCTGCCTCGACTGGAGCGAGCGTCGCATGCATATCGGCGGGAGGCTCGGAGCCGCACTTCTCCAGCGCTGCATAGAGCTCGGCTGGCTGCGCAATGGACCTGACAGCCGAACCCTTGCGATCACCCGACCGGGCGAACGCGGCTTTCGCGAGACCATGCAGATCGGGCCGGAAGACCTGATGCTCCCCGACCCGCTTTGACGGCATAACCCAATGCTCAACAGTCCTTCGGCGGTCACTTATCAGAATGGGGCACGTCTGAACCAGATTTCGTCCCTGGGCTTTTCCGCGCGACGCTCATACCCGATGTCGTGCAGCATGTGTGCGTTCAGATCTTCGATGCGATTTTGACGCCACTGGCGTTTTGCGCCAAACGCCGCAGCGACCGCGCGCAAGACACGCAAGACGCCGAATTCGGCGCACAGTTTCTCGATTTCGGCATCGACGGAAACAACTTTTGATTGAAATTCACGCATAGGTTCTCATCCCGGCGCCAAACGGTCGCCGGATCCTTTACGGGTAAATGTGTCATCATGAACGATGCGACGAATATCCGCGTGAAGACGCAGTACGCCTACAGCAGGAGTCGCTCACATCGGAGATAAGGGCTTGACGCTAAAGCGCTGAAATATCGACCTTAGGGTCGAGAGAGCATCATTGCGCACTGCATCCCGCCAAAGCGGGACGAAGTGGAACGAGCCAGTCCGCCAGAGCGACGTCGAACTACGTAAAAATGCATCATATAACGTCTCCTCTGAATTGAGTTGCGGATGGAAAATTCTATGCCACGCGTCGTGGCCTACGACAAGACCGCAATTGGCGATTGCGCCCACTCTTGCATGACAGTGGCAAAAAAGCCACAAACCGAGATCAGCCGGTTACAGCATCCGCGATCTGCAGCCCAAATCCCTGCAACAGGCGTCGGGCGGAAAAATCCGGCTTGCCGGAGGTGAACACGGCGAAGTCGTGCTGGTCGGGATGCAATGCGCAATCGACCAAAGGCACCTGCCGCCGCGCCTGCCGGGCGATCGCTTCTGCCGGATCGATCCAGTCGACAGGCCACGGTGCCAGACGGCGAAAGACATTGGCCATGAAGGGGTAATGCGTACAGGCAAGCACCACGATATCTGTGCGGCGGCCATCCTGCTCGATGAAACAGGGCATCACCTCGTGAAGCACAGCATCGTCGGCAACGGTTTCGCCACGCACATAGCTTTCAGCCATGCGCGCAAGGTTTTCGGACCCGACCAGGCGCACATGACAGCGCGCCGCAAAGGACTGGATCAGGTCGCGCGTATAGGCGCGCTTGACGGTCCCAGGGGTCGCCAGAACAGAAACGAGGCCGGAACGCGTGCGCTCCGCAGCAGGCTTGATCGCCGGCACAGTGCCGATGAAACATATATCCGGAAACCGGGCGCGCAGATCGGCTCCCGCCAGAGTGAAGGCGGTGTTGCAGGCAATGACCACGGCCTCAGGATCATAGGTTGCCAGCAAGCGCTCGAAAAGTGCAAGTATGTGGGCCTTGAGCGGTTCCTCTTCCCAGCCGCCATAGGGAAAGCCGGCATCGTCGGCAATGTAGATGAAGCCGCGTTCCGGCATTAGCACCCGCGCCTCGCGCAACACCGTCAATCCGCCAATACCGCTATCGAAAATCAGAACCGGCTTCAAAACATCTGCCATCGCATTTCCCCGGTTCCCGTCAACCCATCGGCTATCTGACATCTACACATTCCCTGACCGCCTGTTGCGGCGTCATTGCGGCACACGGGATCATTTTCAGGCTGCTGCGCCAAGGTCAATGTGGGTAAAGCCGGTCGAGGGTGGCACCCAGTGTGTCGAGACTGTCCGTCATCGGGCGCTGCGGCATCGGCATGCTGGACGGCGGACGCCGAATGCTGTCGCGTGCCACGTAAAAACACGCGGCCTTCTTCGACTTCAATTGCGCCAGAAGGTCCATCAGAGACATGATCATATCATCTTCCCCCTTGCTGTCTGTTGTTTCCGTCTCGGCGCGTTTGCGGGCAGACAACCTCGCCCAATAGGTGGCTGCCAGAAACAGTGCCAGCGTCTGGCGCACCCTGCCCGGTCGGGTAATGACCTGCCAGGAGGTGCCAAGCGGACGAGCCGCATCGACCAAGGCGCTGTAGCTCTCATCCAGCGTCCGTGACAGGCGCTGCAACGCGCCAGGGTCTACCTGTTTGATGCGCAAAGCACCGAGCAGGTCCTCAAGCGCCGAATACCAGGCCTCCACGGCAGTCTCCAATGGACCGCGTGTATGGGCCGGAAAAACGGTGGCGGATACGAGCACACCCGCGACCGCACCGATGACGGTCTCCTCCACGCGCAGCACCATCAGATCGAAGGTCAGAACTCCGAGCAGTGAATAGGCGAGCGCAATCACAATCGAGACGAAAAACGTCATGCGGGCATAGGAGACCGGCAGGTTGAAAAAGGCGAGAAACAGGGCAATGCCAGCCAAGCCGCCGGCAATCACTGGCCGGTCGCCAATAGCCAGCGCCAGGAGCAGTCCGGTAATGATGCCCAAAAGCGTGCCAAGCGCCCTTTCGGTGCCCTTGACCATGGTATCGCCGCGAGAGCGGGTATTGGTGAACACGAGAAAGGCACTGAGAACCGCCCAGAACCAGCGGTCACGCGACAAGGCAAGGCCGGCACTCATGGCAAGTGCAGATGCGAGTGTAATCTGCACCGCTGTCAACACAGCACGGTCACGCAGGCTGATTTTCACCGGCTTGGCAGTTGCTTGAGGCTTTGCCGGCGGCAGGCGCGTCAGCGCCTTCGACCTTGCAATCACCTCCCGCCGTGCCTGTACAAACCAGCCAAGCGCATGCGCGCTTTCGCTTTCACTGGCCGCGAAATCCTTCGTATTCGCTCCGGCTTCGATCGACTTGCGCAGCAGCTCGACCGGCGGCAGTGAACCGGCACTGGCCACGATCACGCTTTCTGCGGCGAGCTGCAATTCGATCAGGCTGGTCTGCAATGCAATCATCGCCTCGTCGAGCTTGCCTGAATCATGGCCGGACAACAGGCCATTGGCCACCAGAACGGCCTCTTTGAGCCGGTGTGAGCGCATGCGAAGCCGTTCCATCTGGGCTTCGTTCAATTCCCCATCGCGCGCGATGGCAATCAACGCTTCAACGACCTGCTCCGCACGCTGCAAGGCAGCCGTTGTCGCGCCCTTGAGGCTCTTCAGCCGATTGTCGGGCAACAGCACGAACCGAACCGTTTGCGCCACCAGCGCAGACATCACGATACCGGCAATCGCCCAAGGGATCTCGGAGAATTGAGGATGGAAATAGGCAGCCATGAAATAGGCCATGAAGGCATACATGCCCACGGCCATCCAGCGGGGACCATAGGCCCGGCCGAACGCGGCGAGAAAGATGACCGCCAGAAACGCCAGGTCGCTGTAGAACCGGTGCGCCTCCAGCATCGAAGCGGTCAGCACCGAGAGGGATGCGGCAACAACGCCCAGACCGCGCGTCACGGCTTGGTTGAGCGCACCGCTATCGCGCACGACCAGCACACCCTGCACCGACAAGATCATGCCAAGACCATAGGCAGCAACGGGCATCGGATGAACCAGATGAGAAAAGGCGGTGATCACCGCCAGCGCCAGAACAATGCCAATCGTCACACGGCTGGCAAGCTTGGTGCGCACCAATGCCGGATCAATCGCGAGAAGCGTGTCTCTCAACCCTAACCTGATCACCTTCACCCGCTCTCCGGAATCGCGACATGCAGATTACCGGACGCTAACACGGGGTGCGGCCAGCGTCACACTTGATCGTCACTGTCGCCGTCTGCCTCGATACCGTCTTTCATGTTCCGCTTCGGGTTCTGCCGGCTATAACGATCGAAGGTTCTGAACACCCCGCGCAAGACGTTGATTTCCGGCGATGTAAAGGCGCGGCGAGACAGAACGGCACGCAGATTTTCGATCATGCGTTGCTTCTTTCCCTCCGGACGGAAATAACCACGCGCATCAAGCGCCTCTTCCACCTGCTCGAACAGGCCGAAAAGCTGATCCTTTGTCGCTGGCGTTTGCTCCACCGCATCGAAGCGGGTTTGTGTCAGGTCATCCATGCCCGAATTCATCCACTCATAGGACATCAGCAGAACGGCCTGGGCAATATTGAGCGAGGCAAAGGCTGGATTGACGGGAAAGGTCACGATCTCGTCGGCCAGTGCCACTTCCTCATTGCTCAACCCCCAACGCTCGCGACCGAACAAGATGCCGGTCTTCTCGCCAACACGGAACCGGCCACGCAGCGTCTGCGCCGCCACAACGGGAGATCGCACAGGTTTGAAACCATCGCGCTCGCGCGCCGTCGTCGCATAAACGAAATTGAGATCGGCGACGGCCTCTTCCAGCGTGTCGAATACCCGCGTCCCATCGATCACGTGATCGGCCTTGGAGGCCGCCGAACGCGCTTTCTCACTCGGCCAGCCATCCCGTGGCTTCACCAGTCGCAGTTCGGCCAGGCCGAAATTGGCCATGGCGCGTGCGACCATACCGATATTCTCGCCAAGTTGCGGCTCAACCAGAATGATCGCCGGTCCCTCGGCCAGAAGTTCGCGCTCGCTATTGGTCCCTGCCATGGCCTGCTCTTTATGCATGTTAAAATCGGCGGTTCACTCGCACAAAGTCAGGCAAAAAGCAAAACATCGCGGCGAAAGGCCGAGACCCTCGGCGGCCGGGCCCTGATACGGATGCGATTGCGGCTCGCTTACTGCGCGGCAATCAGTTGCATGTCTGCTCTGACCGATCCCTGCAGATTGCCGTCCGATGGCGGGTGGATATCATCGATGACCGCATGTCCATCTTCGTCGATGACATCGAAGTGTACCTCTTCCACACGCAGGTTCTCCGGCGCATCGCCAAAGCACTTGGTGTTGTTGAACCGCGCGACCACATCGGTCACACCATCGGACGTTTGACCTTGCGAAATGGACAGATCTTCCAGCGCGCAGCCGTCCTGTGCGTTCAGGATAACGTCATAGTCGAAGGGTGTCGTGCTGTCGTCGAACACGGGATACTTTGCCGCGGCCCGGTATTCGGCGACGAAGGCCTTGCTATAGATCGAATTGAGCAGGTCGTCGGCAAAAATATCGCGCCCCTCGCCGCCATCCTCGCTCCAGTTATCGGCCGTGATGTCCATGACCGTCTTGACCGGAGGTGTCAGATCGCCGGCAAAGGCCGCAACTGGGAATAACAATGCAAGGGGAAGCAAGAAACGAAGGGTCATGGAACTGTCCGGGCTGTCTATCGAAGGCGCCGCCCATGCTGGACCTTGTCGACAACGACCGCAAGGCGGGCACAGGAAAGCAATAACCAGCCTTTACGCCATTCCCCAGAATAAAAAAGGGCCAATATTGGTACCGCGCGCCTTTGCCTCAGACGCACACGATGCTATAGCCCAGCCGATTTCGCATTCAATCCCGGCGGGATGACATCCCTACCAACACAAGAGGCAATTCATGAAAAAGATCAAGGTTGCAAACCCGGTCGTCGATCTCGACGGCGACGAGATGACCCGCATTATCTGGCAGTTCATCAAGGACAAGCTGATCCTGCCCTATCTTGATCTCGACATCGAATATTACGACCTCTCCGTGCAAAAGCGCGACGAGACCGATGACCAGATCACCATCGATGCAGCAAACGCCATCAAGAAGCACGGCGTTGGCATCAAGTGCGCGACGATCACGCCAGATGAAGGTCGCGTCGAGGAATTTGGCCTGAAGAAGATGTGGCGTTCGCCCAACGGCACGATCCGCAACATCCTTGGTGGCGTGATCTTCCGCGAGCCGATCATCATGAAGAACGTGCCGCGCCTCGTTCCAGGCTGGACCAAGCCGATCATCGTTGGCCGTCACGCCTTCGGCGATCAGTACCGCGCCACCGATTTCAAGTTCCCGGGCAAGGGCAAGCTGTCGATCAAGTTCGTCGGTGACGATGGTCAGACCATCGAGCATGACGTGTATGACGCGCCGGCAGCCGGTGTTGCGATGGCCATGTACAACCTCGACGAATCGATCATCGATTTCGCCCGCGCCTCCTTCAACTACTCCCTGCAGCGCGGCGTCCCCTGCTACCTGTCGACCAAGAACACCATCCTCAAGGCCTATGACGGCCGCTTCAAGGACCTGTTCCAGGAAATCTTCGACGCCGAGTTCAAGGAAAAATTCGAGGAAGCGAAGATCTGGTACGAGCACCGCCTGATCGACGACATGGTCGCTTCGGCGCTGAAGTGGTCCGGCGGTTACGTCTGGGCCTGCAAGAACTACGATGGCGACGTCCAGTCCGACATCGTGGCTCAGGGCTTCGGCTCGCTCGGCCTGATGACCTCGGTTCTGATGACCCCGGATGGCCAGACGGTTGAAGCCGAAGCTGCCCACGGCACGGTGACACGTCACTACCGTCAGCATCAAAAGGGTCAGGAAACCTCGACCAACTCGATCGCCTCGATCTTCGCCTGGACACGCGGCCTTGCCCACCGTGCCAAGCTGGACAGCAATGACGAGCTGAAGACCTTCGCTGAAACCCTGGAGCGGGTCTGCATCGAAACCGTCGAGTCCGGCTTCATGACCAAGGATCTGGCGCTGCTGATCGGCCCCGACCAGCCGTGGCTCTCGACAACAGCCTTCCTCGACAAGATCGACGAGAACCTGCAGAAGGCAATGGCTTGATTGCTGCCCGCTATTGACGAAAGAACGAAAAGCGGTCCCCCGGGGCCGCTTTTTTTATTGCCTCGAGGGAAGGCCGGATCGGCAAAGTCAGCCGATTTGGATTGGCATGAGACTCAGCGTAGCATCCGATGATCGCAACCGTGTCATCCTCCTTCGAGCTGTCGACAACCCTTCATGAACCAGGACCTCACCCCGAAACTGATCAGCGTCCTTGTTGAAGGCTATAACCGCGCGCGCCTGAAAAAGGACGCAATATCCGGCCTGACGGTTGCCATTGTCGCGCTGCCCCTTTCGATGGCCATCGCCATTGCCTCAGGCGTAACACCGGATCGCGGGCTCTATACCGCGATTGTCGGTGGCTTCCTCGTTTCCATGCTGGGTGGCAGCCGCCATCAGATCGGCGGTCCGGCCGGAGCCTTTATCGTGCTGGTCGCGGCAACCATGGCACGTCACGGCATTGAGGGATTGCTTCTCGCCACGGCCATGTCGGGCCTGTTTTTGATGGCGGCAGGCTTTCTCAGGATTGGCACCTATATCAAATTCATTCCCTATCCCGTGACGGTCGGATTCACCGCCGGCATCGCCGTCATCATCTTCGCAAGCCAGGTCCGGGAACTGCTTGGCCTCACCTTGTCGGGTCCGGAGCCCGGCGCCTTCGTGGCAAAGATTGAGGCACTGGTCGCAGCCGCATCGACGATCAGCCCGTCAGCGACCACGATTGCAGGTCTGACAATTGCGGTCATTCTCCTTCTGCGCCGCCTCAAGCCCCATTGGCCGGGCCTGCTGATCGCAGTGATTCTGGCCTCTATCGTGGCTACGCTGTTCGGCCTGCCTGTCGAAACCATCGGAACCCGTTTCGGCGGAATTCCCCGGTCGCTCCCCTTGCCGTCCTTCCCAGCCATGTCGCTGGACCTGGCACTCGATGTCCTGCCAAGTGCCCTGTCTTTCACCTTGTTAGGAGCCATTGAATCGCTGCTATCGGCCGTCGTTGCCGATGGCATGACGGGCCGGCGTCATCGCTCGAACATGGAACTCGTCGCCCAGGGGTTCGCCAATGTCGGCTCCGCCCTTTTCGGTGGCATCTGCGTAACCGGCACGATCGCGCGGACGGCGACCAATGTACGCGCCGGCGCCACCAGCCCGTTTTCCGGCATGCTGCATTCGGTCTTTCTTCTGATCTTCATGCTCGTCGCCGCACCGCTTGCAAGCTATATTCCGCTTGCCGCGCTGGCCGGCGTGCTCGCCGTCGTCGCCGCAAACATGGTTGAGCGCCACGCCTTTGCAGCCCTCATGCGCTCGTCGCGCGGGGATACCGTCGTTCTGTTTGCCACATTCCTTCTCGTCGTCTTCCGGGACCTGACAGAAGGCATCGTCGTCGGCTTTGCAATCGGAGCCATGCTTTTCATCGATCGCATGAGCCGCAATGTCACAATCCGGCCGCACATAGGCCGCGACGACAAGACCGAGCATCCAATAGACAACACGGACAGCGATACGGTGATTTACCGACTGGGCGGCGCCTTCTTCTTTGGAGCAGCGGCAAGCGTGGGCACGGTGTTGGATCGCATTGCAGACAGCTACAGCAATTTTATCCTCGACTGCTCGGATCTGTCCTTCATGGACTCCACCGCGGCCAATGTCATTGAAGGCACGGTCCGAAAGGCGGAAAAGGCCGGCGTCAGGATCTATATCAGCGGCACGAATGACGAGTTTCGCAGACTGTTGCAGACCCACGACGTTGCGCCAGCAAGGGTGGTCTTTACCAAGACAATCGAAGAGGCCTGCGAATTGATCGGCAATACGGGACGGTCATGAAGGCTGTCGCACAGGCCGGCTCCCACCGCGTCTATCGACACTCTTCTCCGCCATTTTTGCTGCAATCAGCTTCAGTCCCGAACTCGGGTTCAGAGCCGAGACACGGTTGCGGCCGCCGCGTTTGGCAATGTAAAGCGCCCGGTCGGCAAGACCGAACAGGAAGGTCACCTCTGCATGGCCGACGACATCGGCACAAAGTCCCTGGCTGACGGTCATGTGGAGTTGCTCGGCGCCGACCCGGATCGGGCAGCTCTCCACCTCTTTGCGAATACGTTCGCAGTGGATCTTGGCCTCTTCAATTCCCATACCCGGAAAATAGATGGCGAACTCCTCGCCACCGATCCGGCCGAAAATCATGTTAGGCGCCAGCGTTCTTTCCACGATGGCACAAAACATGTTCAGCGCCTCGTCGCCCGCACCATGACCATAGGTGTCATTGATGCGCTTGAAATGGTCGATATCGAGCAGTGCAAGCGCACCTCGATTCGTCCCGTCGGCACGCGCGGCCGAGACATAAGAGATAAACGCCCGCCGATTAAAGATGCCCGTCAACTCATCCACTTCCGAGGCGACGCGATAGCGCAATTCTGCACGCTCGCGAACCAGTACGAAAATCGCAACGGCAGAAAACATCATCTGCAGAAATGAGATAAACATGAAGAGCGGGGGCCAGATGGACACGCCCGCATCCACTGGATCCAGCAAAGCAGTGACCATGGCGACGCGCATCAGATAAGCTGCAGCGATCGCACCGAAGACATACGAAACTGCCGACCGCACCGAGTGCTGACCGGGTACCCGTCCACCCCAGGCGATCCGCGAAACGATTATGGACTGGTATGCCACCAACACCGATGCGACGATGACCCGCGACAACTCGTTATGTTGAAAATCGGGCCAGAACGCATAAAGCCCCGACCATATCAACGGACTAAGTGCAGATGCTGTGATCGAAATTGGCTTGCCGTCATAGGCCTGAAAACCAGCGCCGTATAACAAAAGGCACACAAAGATCAGAAAATTGCCGATACCAAGCGCCAGCCAGGGCGGCAAAAGCGACGACAGTCCGAGCAGGATCGAGCCGATCGATAGGCACCAATAGCCGATCGACCAATATTTCAGCCCGGCATCGCCGCGGCTATCCCACCAGGAAAAGGTCAAAAAACAGCCGATGATAGCGGTCGTGGCACCAACACAGAGCCACATCGTCGGGATATGAAAGAGAAGAGTCACAAGGCCATCTCACCAATTCGTAGAGAGCCAAGACTACATGAAAAAGAATGAATAAACGGAGAATAGGGAACGCCAAAACATGGCGTTAATCGCCGTGGCGGGACAGTTACATCCCGCCTCGACGATGAAGCCGTTCAACACTTGAGGCTTCAACCCGCGAGCGCTGCCGAAACCGCATCAACGGCCTGCTGCGCATTTGCGCCATCGGGTCCACCGGCCTGCGCCATATCCGCACGTCCGCCACCGCCCTTGCCGCCAAGTGCAGCGGAGGCAATGCGCACCAGATCGACCGCACTGAAACGTTCGGTCAGATCAGCGGTCACACCGACGACGGCGCTTGCCTTGCCATCTTCCGAAACTCCGATCAGCGCGACCACGCCGGAGCCGAGGCCCTGCTTGCCGTCATCTGCCAGCGTCTTCAGATCCTTCGGATCGACGCCCGTCAGAACCTTGCCCAGATATTTCACACCGCCAATATCGACGCTTTCGTCACCACCGGCAGATGAACCGCCCCCCATGGCAAGCTTGCGTTTGGCATCGGCCAGCTCGCGCTCCAGCTTGCGGCGCTCGTCAACCAGAGCCTCGACGCGTGACAACACGTCAACCGGCTGCACCTTGAGCGTCGACGCCAGTGATTTTACCCGCTCGTCCTGTTCGGCCAGATAGGCGCGCGCGGCCTCGCCTGTCAGCGCTTCGATACGGCGCACGCCAGCACCGACTGCACTGTCGCTGAGAATACGGACAATGCCGATCTCCCCCGTTGCACCGACATGGGTGCCGCCGCACAGTTCGACCGAATAGGGCTTTCCGGCCTTTGCTCCATGCAGGCCTGTACCCATTGATACGACACGCACCTCGTCACCGTATTTTTCGCCAAACAGCGCCATGGCGCCTTCGGCTATAGCGTCGTCGACGCTCATCAGACGTGTGGAGACGGGCGCGTTCTGCAACACGATCTCATTTGCCATTTCCTCCACCTGCCGCAACTCATCGGCAGACATCGGCTTGGGATGCGATACGTCAAAGCGAAGCCGCTCGGGCGCCACAAGGGAACCCTTCTGGGCAACATGGGTGCCCAGAATTTCGCGCAGAGCCTCATGAATAAGGTGCGTCGCCGAATGGTTTGACCGCAACCGACCGCGGCGCGCGTGATCGACTGCCAGAACGGCCGCAACACCGGGCTTCACAATACCTTCGCGAACCGTGGCGATATGCACGAAAACACCTTCGCCGCGCTTCAGCGTGTCGGTCACATCGAGCACGAATCCCTCGCCGGAAATGACACCGGCATCGCCCATCTGACCGCCGGATTCACCGTAGAAGGGTGTCTGGTTGGCAACGACCTGAACGGCGTCGCCAGCCGATGCTGAAGGGATGCTGGCGCCATCGCGAACCAGCGCCTGAATTTCACCTTCGGCCGTTTCCGAACTATAGCCGAGGAATTCCGTCGCACCGAAGCGATCCTTGAGCTCGAACCAGATCGCTTCTGCGGCCTTATCGCCGGAACCGGACCAACTGGCCCGCGCCTCTGCTTTTTGCCTCTGCATAGCATCGTTGAAGCTGGTGATATCAACACCGATACCCCGGTTACGCAGCGCATCCTGGGTCAAATCGAGTGGAAAGCCATAAGTGTCGTAAAGCTTGAAGGCCGTTTCCCCATCGAGCGTGTCGCCCTCGGACATCTCGCCCGTGGCATCCGACAACAGAGACAGACCGCGCTCGAGCGTCAACATGAAACGCTTCTCCTCAAGCTTCAGCGTCTCGGTAATCAAAGCCTCTGCGCGTGTCAGTTCGGGATAGGCTCTGCCCATCTCGGACACCAGAACCGGCAAGAGCTTGTAGAGCACCGGCTCGCGGGCACCCAGCAACTTGGCGTGGCGCATGGCCCGGCGCATGATGCGGCGCAGAACGTAACCACGGCCTTCATTGGACGGCAAAACACCATCGGCAATGAGGAATGCGGTGGCGCGGATATGGTCGGCGATGACACGATGGCTCGCCGCAGCCGGACCTTCGGCGCGCGATCCGATGGCCTCTTCGACGGCACCGATCAGGCGGCGGAACAGGTCGGTCTCGTAGTTCGACGTGACCCCTTGCATGATCGCGGCCATGCGCTCCAGGCCCATGCCGGTATCGATCGAAGGACGGGGCAGATCCAGACGCGTCTGGGCATCGATCTGGTCGAACTGCATGAACACCAGGTTCCAGAATTCCAGGAACCGGTCACCATCTTCATCTGCACTGCCCGGAGGTCCGCCGAATACGCTCTCGCCCTGATCGAAGAAGATTTCCGAACACGGTCCGCAAGGTCCGGTATCGCCCATGGTCCAGAAATTGTCGGAGGTCGGAATGCGAATGATCTTGTCGTCAGAAAAACCGCCGATCTTCTTCCACAGCAGCGCCGCTTCATCATCTTCCGAATAGACGGTCACCAGCAGCCGATGCTTGGGCAGGTCGTATTCCTTGGTGATCAGGTTCCAGGCAAGTTCGATCGCCCGCTCCTTGAAATAATCGCCAAAGGAAAAATTGCCGAGCATTTCGAAGAAGGTGTGGTGACGTGCCGTATAGCCGACATTGTCCAGATCGTTATGCTTGCCGCCCGCGCGAACCACCTTCTGGGCCGTGGTCGCTGTCGAATAGGGACGCTGCTCGAGACCGGTGAAGACGTTCTTGAACTGCACCATGCCGGCATTGGTAAACATCAATGTCGGGTCATTTTGCGGCACAAGCGGAGAAGACGACACGACCTCGTGACCGTTCGTCTTGAAATAGTCGAGGAATGTCGACCGGATATCGTTCACGCCGCTCATTTCATGCCCTTCACTGCTGCCATATGCTGGCTCATACTCTTAAAACCAAAGGCTTTTATCGCCCACCACCGAGACTGTCCAGCCGACAAAGCAAAACCGGCCATACATCTTGCGATATATGACCGGTCATAACATGATTTAGCGATGGATCAGTCGTCGTTGACGGCCTCGGCATCGTCATCATTGCCGGGGCCGCCATTATCCAGAAAACGCTCGGCGATCAGGCCTGCATTCTGGCGAAGCGACAGCTCGATCTCCTGTGCCACCTCCGGATTGTCGCGCAGGAAGTTCTTGGCGTTCTCACGCCCCTGCCCCAGCCGCTGACTGTTATAGGAGAACCACGCACCGGCCTTTTCGACGATCCCTGCCTTCACGCCCAGATCCACCAACTCGCCGGTCTTGGATACGCCCTCACCATACATGATGTCGAATTCGACCTGTTTGAAGGGAGGTGCCATCTTGTTCTTGACGACCTTGACGCGGGTCTGGTTGCCAACAACCTCTTCGCGATCCTTGACTGCGCCAATACGACGAATATCGAGACGCACGGACGCATAGAATTTGAGCGCATTACCACCCGTCGTGGTCTCGGGCGAACCAAACATCACACCGATCTTCATACGGATCTGGTTGATGAAGACCACCATGCAATTCGAACGGGAAATCGAGGCGGTCAGCTTACGCAGCGCCTGGCTCATCAGACGTGCCTGCAGGCCCGGAAGGCTGTCGCCCATCTCGCCTTCGATTTCGGCTCTCGGTGTCAACGCTGCAACGGAGTCGATGACCAGAACGTCAATCGCGCCGGAGCGGACGAGGGTGTCGGTAATTTCAAGCGCCTGCTCACCGGTATCGGGCTGCGAAATCAGAAGGTTCTGCAGATCGACACCAAGCTTGCGGGCATAGACCGGATCAAGCGCATGTTCGGCGTCGACGAAAGCGCAAATGCCGCCCTTCTTCTGCGCTTCAGCGATGGTCTGCAGCGCCAGCGTGGTTTTACCGGAGCTTTCCGGACCGTAAATTTCAATAATACGTCCCTTGGGCAGGCCACCCACGCCAAGAGCAATATCAAGACCGAGCGAGCCAGTCGAAATCGTTTCGATCTCCACCACGTTCTCGTTCGAGCCGAGCTTCATGATCGAGCCCTTGCCGAAGGAACGCTCAATCTGAGAAAGAGCCGCTTCCAATGCCTTGCTTTTATCCACCGTTTTGTCCTCTACGAGCCGCAAACTATTTTGTGCCATTAGATCCACCTTTAGGTTATTGAAGCCGCATAGGCAATGAAGCTGTCCTGACTGAGTTTGTACTCTTTTTGTTCCAAAAATACAAGTCCTCGCCAACAGATTGATTTCATGAATGTTTTAACCTCATGTTCTATATATGTTTTCAACAAGATCGGATGGGGAAAACCATGGCGAAGAAGACTAGTCACCCAGGCAGCTGCACCTATACGATTCGCCCGGAACCGGGTCTGAGAGGAGACTGAAATGACAGCGCGGATACTGGTTCTGGGTGGTGCCCATATCGACCGCCGGGGGCGCATTTCAGGTGCGACCACCCCAGGCGCCAGCAATCCGGGCAGCTGGATGGCGGAGCCCGGCGGCGGCGCCTTCAATGCCGCGCGCGCACTCTCAAGACTGGGCCATTCCGTCCGCCTGATCACGCCCAGGGGTGGCGATGCTGCGGGCGAAAGTGTCGCTCAGGCAGCGATAGATGCCGGCATAGACGACCGCCCCTTTGTCTTTCTAGACCGTGCCACGCCAAGCTATACCGCGATCCTCGAACGCGATGGCAATCTGGTGATAGCGCTGGCCGATATGGACCTCTACCGCCTTTTTACGCCTCGCCGCCTGCGCGTCAGCTCCGTCAGAAATGCGCTTGATGAAACAGATCTGATTCTGACGGACGCCAATCTCCCGGCGGAGACGCTCGCTGCCATTTGCAAAGCAGCAAACGATCGCAATATTCCCGTGGCGGCAATCGCCATCTCTCCAGCCAAGGTGGTCCGCTTTAGCGCGATACTACCTCAACTCGACTTTCTGTTCATGAACACGGCAGAGGCCACCGCCCTGACTGGCTGGCGCGCAGACACGACGGCCGAATGGCCGGCACTCTTGCGCGCCAAAGGCCTGAAAGCCGGTATCGTGACAAATGGTGGCGATGCGGTTGTCGCGTTCAATGGCGATGAATCGGCCCTTCTTGCACCGCCTCCGCTGGATCATGTTGCCGATGTCACCGGCGCTGGTGATGCTGCAACAGCCGGTTTTCTGGATGCAGTCATTGCGCACCAGCCGCTGGCCGAAGCGCTGCGCCAGGCCGTCGCGTGCGCCGCGATCACCCTTCAGGCGACCAATGCCACGGCGGCAAATTTGTCGCGAGCGGTTCTCGAACAGCATATGAAGCTTGTGCCACCAGCTGAAAACCTGTCATGAAGCCCAAAAGTCGCGCCTGACGGGGCGCACACGAAACGGAATGAGAGCAATGACCCAAGCCATGTCGTCCCCCCTGCCTATCGTCTATTCGCGCGAAGTCGCAGCAGCCAAAGAGCGCGGCGCGCCTCTGGTCGCCCTGGAATCGACGATCATCACCCATGGCATGCCCTATCCCGGCAATCTCGACATGGCCCGCAGCGTGGAAGAGATCATCCGCAAGGAAGGTGCCGTCCCGGCAACCATCGCCGTTCTCCATGGCGTGCTGCATATCGGTCTGGAGCCGGATCAGCTGGAAGCACTGGCGCAGATGAAGGATGTGATGAAGCTGTCGCGCGCCGACCTGGGCTTTGCCATCGCCGAACGCCGCAATGGCGCCACCACGGTTGCCGCCACCATGATCGCTGCGGCCCGTGCCGGCATCTCGGTTTTCGCCACCGGCGGCATCGGCGGCGTGCATCGCCGAGCCGAAGAAAGCTTCGACATTTCTGCAGATCTGGAAGAGCTGGCCAAGACAGCGGTGATCGTCGTGTCTGCTGGCCCCAAGGCCATTCTCGATATCCCCAAGACCATGGAAGTGCTGGAAACGCGCGGCGTGCCGGTCGTCACCTTCGACAGCGAGGAATTTCCGGCCTTCTGGTCGCGCACCTCCGGTCTGAAAAGCGCGCTCAACCTGCCAAGCCCGGCAGCGATTGCCAATTTCCAGAAAACCCGCGCTCAACTTGGCCTGGAAGGCGGCATGCTGATTGCAAATCCCGTTCCCGAAGCCGATGAAATCCCCCGCGAGGAAATGGAAATCTATATCGGTCGCGCTCTTGCCAGTGCTGAACGCGAAGCGATTGCCGGCAAGGACGTGACCCCCTTCCTGCTGGACGCAATCTTCACACTGACAGAGGGGCGCAGCCTCAAGACCAATATTGCATTGGTGGAAAACAACGCGCGCCTTGCAGCCGAAATTGCTGTTGCAATGACGTTTTGATCGGCAATCAGCCGATCAGAATTCGATGAAGACCTATCAGGAAATATAACCGCGGCGGAGCGCTTCCGCCACGGCCTGTTCCAGCCGCTCCACACCGAGCTTTCCACAAAGCCCGCTGACGAGATAGCGGATGGTGCGGATGGATAGGGAAAGTTCTCGGGCCAGCAGCTCGGAATCCCCGCCCGCAGACGCAAGTTCCAGACAGCGTATCTCCAGATCAGACAATCCGGAACCGGCCAGTCCAGCGCGCTTGTCGAACTCTCTCAGGCGATGAATGACCTGGATCGAGAGGAAACTGAGTTCCTCCATCTCCTCCTCAGACAGCCTTTCACGATCGCCGTAAAATCCGATGATGCGTTCTGTTCCTTTCAAACCGTTTATCGCCAGATACGCGCCACGATTGATTTTGAACCGGACGAGCAGATCGCTCATGATCGCGTGCTGCGACGGATCGAGGCCTTCGGCAAATTCCGCAACGCCCCACTGATAAGACAGAGACTTGGACAGATCGAAAGCGGTAGAGGGTAGGCAAATTCGCCGACCGATGGCCTCGAAATGATCCATGAAAGATTCCGGGAAGCTATAGATCAGGAGTTGTTCGCGCAAAGGCATATGCTCGACCGGATAAGCGCAATAGACCTTGTAATAGGAAAAGCCGAAGCGATCGCGGATAGTGACGATTAACTCACCAATATCCTTCAGCGTCTCGGCCGCCTGTACCCCGGCAACAATCTCGTTCCGGCCCGAACTGTCATCGCCAGTCACAGTTTTTCCACCGCGTATGTTCAAGACAACCGACGCAAACCTTTCAGTCTACGCACCCCCATGTCGCGCATGTCACAACCGCAGACGCTGAAGCTTAGGTGAAACCCGTTCAGGCGGCAATGCTTATGTATATCTATTGATTATAATTTTAGCAGATTTCGCAATCCGCCCTGACAGCGGCCAGCACCCGCAAATGCCAATAGATCCCATCAACTGTCGAGCATTTCACGCACGGCCACAGCCAGCTGCTTGAGGGAAAACGGCTTCGGCAGGAAGCCAAATTTGGCGTCAGCAGGCAGGTTACGGGCAAAGGCATCCTCGGCATAACCGGACACGAAAATGAACTTGAGGTCCGGATAAACCTTGCGGATTTCCTTCAACAGGCTCGGTCCGTCCATCTCCGGCATCACCACATCGGATACCACAATGTCAATTGCGCCATTGAGCTCCTCGATGATGTCGAGCGCCTCGATCCCGGAGCCGGCCTCGTGAACGGTATAGCCGCGCGTCTCCAGCATGCGTTTGCCGCCGCGACGGACGGCCTCTTCATCCTCGACCAGAAGCACGACAGCCGACTGCCCGGTGAGATCCTGCTGGTCGGTGCCTTCGCCATTTGACAGCTTTGCCTGCGAAGAGGCAGCGGCACCTTCCGCCTTTTCGACATCGGCCTGCTCGGCAAGCACCGCTTCCTGCTCGTAGCGTGGCAGCAGAATGCGGAAAGTCGTACCCTTGCCCACTTCCGATTCCGGATAGATGTAACCGCCCGACTGCTTGACGATGCCATACACCATGGCAAGCCCAAGGCCGGTGCCCTTGCCAACATCCTTGGTGGTAAAGAACGGCTCGAAGATCTTGTCCATGATCTCAGGTGCGATACCGGTGCCGTTATCCGAGACCTCGACCATCACGAAATCTTCAGCAGCCAGCCCGCGATAATCGAAGGCTGCGGCCTGAGCGGCCGTGACATTGCTTGTCTTGACGGTAATCGCGCCGCCATCCGGCATGGCGTCGCGCGCATTGACGCAAAGGTTGATCAGCACCTGCTCGAACTGGGACAGATCGGTCTTGACCGGCCAGAGGTCGCGGCCGAATTCCACCTTGAGCTTGACATTCGTGCCGGAAATCAACCGGTCCACCAGCATGCGCAGGTCGCCGATGACATCGGTCAGGTTGAGTACGGTCGGACGCATGGTCTGCTTGCGTGAGAACGCCAGCAACTGACGCACCAGCACGGCAGCGCGGTTGGCATTGCGCTTGATTTCCATCAGATCGGCAAAGCTCGCATCCGCAGGTCTTGCCTGCAAAAGCAGGTGATCGGAGGAGAGAAGGATTGCCGTCAGGACATTGTTGAAGTCATGCGCAATACCACCGGCAAGCGTTCCAACCGCATTCATCTTCTGCGTCTGCGCCATCTGCGCTTCCAGCGCCTTTTGATCGGTCACATCGACCGCATAGACAATCGCCGCCTCTTCCGGCGCCTCGTCGCTCTGGTCGATGACGGCATTCACGTAAAAGCGGAAGTAGCGCGTATCGTTGAGCGGATGACGCGAGTCGATCGGCGCAATATCGACCTGCCTGTCCTTGGCGGCAGCCAGCGCCTCGGCAAAGACCGCCCGATCACTCTCATGAATCACCGCTTCCATGAGAGCCTGATTGCCCACTTCATCGCGAGGCACGATATCGGAGAACAGGCGAAGGAAGGGCGCATTGGTCCTGAGAATTCGACCATTGCCGTCCACCGAGGCAATTGCCATCGGCGTATTATTGAAGAAGCGCGTGAACCGCATCGAGGCGCTGGAATCGGACGTATCGCTGCCAGAATCCTGGCGCGTGAGCACAATCGTGCGGCTTTCGCCCGGCGCACCGTCGCGCGCGGTGCGAACACGGTGCACGAGCCGCACCGGCAGGCTCTGGCCGTTGCTGCGTCTGAGGTCCAGATCAAGCGCCTCGGTTTTGGACAGACCCGGCTCGGCATGCACCGACTGCACCAGCGCCATGCCCTCACCCGCCACCAGATCGGACAGATAGATCGAGCCCGGCGAAAACTGCGTGAGATCGATCCCCAGCCATTCGGCAAGCGTGGCGTTCAGATAGTAGATTTCGCCCTTGCGTCCGGCAGAAAAGAAACCGGCCGGCGCATGGTCGAGATAATCGATGGCATTCTGCAATTCGCGGAAGAACCGCTCCTGCTCGTCGCGCTCGGCGCTGATATCGGCAATCCGCCAGACATGAAGTTTCTCACCCCTGTCTTCCTGCTCGAGAAGACGGGCAGTCAGCCGGTACCAATGTGCGCCAGTCCCGTTCGGCTGCTGCGTGCCAAGCGGCTTGATGAGGCGAAAATCCTCGTAACCCTCATTGCCTTCGCGCAGACCATTGGTCAGCCGGTAAAGCGCCTCGCTCGATTCCCGCTGTTTCGACAACAACATTTCGAGCGTCTGCACGTCTGTCGCCTTGGTTGCCCCTGTCATGCGGCCATAGGCAGCATTGGCATAGACGATGCGACCTTTCAGATCCGTAATCAGCGTACCTTCGGGCTGGCTCGCCAGAAAATCACGGCCCAACGAATCATGCGCAGCATTGGGTGTGACCTCGACGAAGCCGATGACAGCGGACACCAGGAAGAAGATGCCGACCATGGCCAGCACGCCAAGCATGCCAAGCACGATCTCGTTGTCGAGCTTGTCCTTGAACACCACGAAGGCGACGGCCGCGGCAATGAGGACGAAGGCCAGTAAAATGACGCGCAAGGCTGTGCCGGATCGTTTTGCACGGTCCACCAGCGGCGCTTCCGTCTGACCGGCCTGCTGCAAACTGTTCATCCATTCCTCATGATTGATGTTCTGCGACGATCCCTGACAGACCCCACAATTCTACCGGCGATTCTCTCTTAGCAATTTGCGGCTGCTACAAAAAGGACCGCCGGGTCAGTTTCATCCCGCCAATTCACAGGGAATTCAAAGCCTCTTAACGCATGTTGCGCGCGGGAAACAGCGCCAACTGTCGGAGATGTTGAAACTTGCTACGATGCAGGCCTTGCCCATGCCTTGCTTCGCTGCGAAAAAAGACGTCTTCTGTCAAATGTGCCAGAGAGAGGTATTGCTATGCTTGATGATCTGATTACGGCCTATGGAAACCGCTTCCTTGTCGCCGCCGTCGGCGTAAGTCTCGCGATACTCTGCCTTTTTGCAGTTCTTTGGCTTCTGCGCCATAAGGCGCCGTCCCCCTTTGTCAGGGGCGGCCGCAACCGCCAGCCACGGCTGCAGGTGCTGGATGCGGCGGCAGTGGACGCGCGCAGACGCATTGTCCTGATCCGGCGCGACAATGTCGAACATCTGGTCATGATCGGTGGACCGACCGATATCGTCATCGAGAGCGGCATTGGCGACGAACGAACTTATATTTCCGTTCCAGAGGCAGCAGCCACTTCGATCCCCGCCCAGCCGGAGAAACCGCAGGCCATCGCAGAATCGGAGCCTCCGGCCCGCCCTCTGGCCGTAGACACTCGGCGTCCCATGCCTCAGCCACCGGTCGGGGAGCGCCGCGCCGAGGCAGCACCTGTTGCCGCCGCCCCAAAAGCGGTCCCAACGCCACCTCCTGCTGCTGCACCAGATCCAGCGACTGTAACATCAGCACCGACAATGGCAGCAGAGCCCGAGCCACCGCGCAGCAGGCAGACACCGATCGTCGACAACCCTTTCGAACCGGAAGCAGACGACGATACTTATTCCGCCAAAGTGCAACCGGTGACACCGACTTCACTGACCGCCAGCGAAGAAGGCGAGCAGCAGAACACGGCTGTCGAACCTTCCGCTTCGCCTGCCCAAGCCATATCGGTCTCGGCGCCCACGCCGCCCGATAATCCACCCGCAAGCCGGCAGAAACCTGAACCGCCGCAGATAACCGACGAAAACAGTGTCGACGATATCCTTGAGGCGGCGCGCAGCCGTGTTCTGACACCGCAAGCAGACCCGGCGAGGATGCCAGCGGCGATGCCCTCGCCCGCGGCATCAATGCCACCTGCCGGCCAACCGGTCCCGCAGCCCAAGGCACCGGGCAAACCGTCAAGCGACTTTGAGCGCATCCTGGAGGATGAAATGAATCTGCGCCTCGCAGACAACATGCCTGCTGCGCCGCAGCGCCCGCTGGCCCCCACTGTCATGCCCCCCAGGCCCACAGCTGCGCCTATGGTCATGGTCGATCCGCCACTGCGCCCGGTCGCCTCCTCCGCTGGCTCGACCGCAGCACAACCCGCAACGAAGACGACAACCCCGCAAGCCGCCAATCAGCAAGAACCAAGCTTGCAGACGGAAATTGCCCGTATTTTCGGTGAGATGTCAGTCAAACGCAGCGACTGAAAGCCCCTCGACATGAAAAACGGCGCCCGAAGGCGCCGTAAGAAAAATGTCCGTATCTGCGAGCCATCGCCATCCGGGTGCGAAACGAACGCCCCGCACCTGTCACGACTGCGGCGACGCAATTATTCGTCGCGGTAGACCTTTTCCCGCCGCTCGTGCCGCTCTTGCGCCTCGATCGACAGTGTGGCGATCGGACGTGCGTCCAGCCGCTTCAAACCGATAGGCTCACCTGTTTCCTCGCAGTAACCATATGTTCCCTCATCGATACGCTGCAAGGCAGCGTCGATCTTGGAAATAAGCTTGCGCTGGCGATCGCGTGCGCGAAGCTCAATGGCCCTGTCTGTTTCGGATGATGCCCTGTCAGCCAGGTCAGGATGATTTGCGCTTTCCTCGGCCAGATGGCCAAGCGTTTCGCGCGCCTCCCGAAGGATATCATTCTTCCACGCAATCAATTTGGCGCGAAAGTATGCCTTCTGGTTTGCACTCATGAACTCCTCATTTTCAGAGAGTACATGATTGCCAAGATTGATCTTCTCACTCAACGCGATTCTCCTGAAGAACATCTCAATGGGCGGCTGTATACCTTTTCGAAACGACTGATTCAAGCCTGAATGAAAGGTTTCGGTTAATTCTCAACACGTCATAAAACCCTCATAAACGCCTCATTTTTAATCGGAAATTGGCAAAACACGCCTAATTCTACAGCATGTGCAGTGCAACACGCAGGATTCCCGATTTAATACATGTCAATATCTAGGCATGAAAAGTTCTCGACCGACCAACTCTCCTCAAAATTGAATTTTCTTGAACGGCACGAAACCGACAGTTTCAAACTTTAATGGGGCAGCAGGCGAATTATCCACCAGGGATGAATTCCATTTAAGGACGACAAAAGGTAAGGCTAGAACCATGCCGCTGGCTGGCTCCACCCATCACGATGACGGACCGGATGACGTTTACCAAATCGCCCCTTAGCCGTCTTTATCTTATGCGCCACGCCAATGCGGCATGGGCACAGCCCGGCACAAGCGACTTCGACCGCGAACTGACAGACGAGGGCTACGCCGAAGCCGAAATTGTGGCCGACAAGGCTGCCGGGAAAAACTACGTTCCGGCCCGGTTGCTCAGTTCCACCGCAAAACGCTGCCGTCAGACATCAGAGGCCATTCGCCGAAGCATGGATGAGGAGCTCGACTGCAATTTCATTGACACGCTCTACAATGCACCCGCCGATACCCTTCTGGAAATCATTGCGGCGCAGACCAGCTCCACGTCCCTGATGATCGTTGGACATAATCCCGCCATGGAAGAGGCACTTGTCGAGCTGGTCGGTGAAGACGTCTTCCATCGCGCCATACCCTTTGGATATCCAACTGCCGGCCTCGCAGTCCTGGACCGCACAGATCCGAAGGCCAAGGCACCCTATGCCTGGGTTCTGGTGGATTTCCTTCAGGAATAGGTAGCCTGCGGGGACAAGTGCGGCACCGAACTGCAAATGCCACGTCTCCTTGCCTTTTTTAGCCGCTACCGGGGACCTATATTGACCGGGAGACAGCAACCGGGAGCCAGCTTTGCCGCCACTGATCACGTCCATTGCCGATGAAGCGGCGATTGCCTTCGACAACTTATCCGACAGGGCATCCAATCTCGTTCATCCGACATTGCGTCTGGGTGTGACGGGACTATCGCGCGCCGGAAAGACTGTCTTCATCTCGTCACTGGTTCACAATTTGCTGCATGGCGGTCGCCTGCCGCTTTTTGAGGCCATGCGATCAGGTCGGGTAAGCGGCGTGACGCTGGAGGAGCAGCCCGACGATGCCGTTCCGCGCTTTCAGTATGAAGATCATATCCGCGCGCTGGTGCGCGATCGGATATGGCCCGATTCGACGAGAGCGATTTCCGAGCTGCGTCTGACGATCCAGTATGAAAGCGCAAGCGGTTGGAGCCGCATGTTTTCGTCCGGAAAGCTCTCCATCGATATTGTCGATTATCCCGGCGAATGGCTGCTCGACCTGCCTCTGCTCCAACAGGATTATCGAACCTTCAGCGCCAATACGGTGGAACTGGCCCGAACGGGTATCCGCTCTGACCTGTCGACGGCCTGGCTGGAGGAAAGCGCAAAAATCGATATGGATGCGCCGGCTGACGAGATGACGGCCCGAAAGCTGTCGGCGCTCTTTTCCGATTATCTGCGCGCCTGCAAGGCTGATGAACGCTCGTTGTCAACGCTTCCGCCAGGTCGCTTCCTGATGCCCGGCGATCTGGAAGGGTCACCGGCACTCACCTTCGCTCCCCTTCCCGATATGCCCGATGAGCGCCCGCCCTCGGGCTCGCTGCGCGCCATGATGGAGCGTCGCTTCGAGGCCTATAAATCCGTGGTCGTCAAACCCTTCTTCCGCGAGCATTTCGCCCGCCTCGACCGCCAGATCGTGCTGGTCGATGCTTTGCAGGCCATCAATCGCGGCCCCGAAGCCGTTCAGGATCTGGAACGGGCACTGGCCGACGTGCTCGGCTGTTTCCGCCCCGGCACCAATAATTTTCTAAGCGCCCTCCTTCGTCGCCGTATCGACAAGGTCCTGGTGGCAGCCACCAAGGCCGACCATCTGCATCACGAAAGCCATGACCGCCTTCAGGCGGTCACACGCCGCCTCGTGGATCGGGCCATTGAAACCATCGGCCGTTCGGGCGCCGGTATTGAAGTGATGGCACTGGCCTCCGTTCGGGCAACCCGGGAGGCCAACGTCAAGGAGAACGGTGAGGAACTGCCCGTCATCGTCGGCACGCCCATGGCAGGCGAAACCATCGGCGGTGAGCGCTTCGATGGCAATCGCAGCACTGCCGTCTTTCCCGGAGACTTGCCGGAGGACCCGAGCGGGTTCTTCCGTGAACTGGACGATCCGTCGCTCCATGCCCATCTCCCGCACCTCAACATCCTGCGCTTTCGCCCCCCGAAGCTGGAAGAGACCGGCGACGGACTGACCTTGTCGGTACCGCATATCCGGCTGGATCGCGCATTGCAGTTTCTGATCGGAGACCGACTGGCATGAGCAAGCCACCCGTCACCCCCGGCAATAAAACACGACGTCCCGCAGCGTTTTCCGTCGATCCGCCGCAAGACACACCAAGGCAGCCCGACAGAGCAAAACGGCAGCCACGCAGCTTCGACTATCAAGTCGACGTCATTCCCGATGAAGAGGATGCATTTCTGGCCGAACAGGCCGTCGATGCCGATGTCCCGCCCCTCGCCGTGCCGCGCAAGCGCCGCTTCTCGTTCTTGAAGCTCGCCGCAAGCGCCTTCGGCATTCTGTTTTCGCTGGCCATAGGCCTTTGGACAGACGCCCTCATCCGCGACCTGTTCACCCGCGCCGACTGGCTTGGCTATACAGCGATCGGGCTGGTGACGATCGGCCTGCTTGCCCTTTTGATCGCGATCCTGCGCGAGATCAGAGGGATCATGCGGCTCGAGGCCGCGCAAAAGCTGAAGACGTCTGCTGCAGAAGCACTTGCTCTTAACCGATCATCCGAGGCGCGCTCGGTGGTGTCACGGCTCACCAGCCTTCTGGCCGAGCGACCCGAAACGGCAAAGGGCCGCGCAGCCATGGAGGACGTGCGCGACGACATTATCGATCCCCCCGAACTTCTGGCCCTTGCAGAGCGCGAACTGCTGTCTCCGCTCGACCGCAAGGCCCGCGCGCTGATCCTCAATTCCGCCAAGCGCGTCTCAGTCGTCACCGCCGTCAGCCCCCGCGCCATCGTCGATCTCGCTTATGTTCTTTATGAAGTCGTGCGTCTTGTCCGGGCAATGGCCGAACTCTATGGCGGACATCCCGGCACCTTCGGCATGCTAAGGCTGCTGCGCGACGTCGTTGCCCATCTTGCCGTCACCGGATCGATTGCGGTCGGCGACAGTCTGGTGCAGCAGGTGCTGGGCCATGGTCTCGCATCGCGGCTATCGGCCCGACTCGGCGAAGGCGTGATCAACGGACTAATGACCGCCCGCATCGGCATTGCCGCCATGGATCTGTGCAGGCCGCTACCCTTTGCGGCCCTGAAGCGCCCGGGCATCGGCGACTTCATATCCGATCTGACACCCAGCATGACAGGCAATTCGACGGCAAAAACCAGTCGCGACGACTGAAGTTTCCCATTGCCGCGGCGTTGAATTAAAGTTAACGGAAATAAAGCATTAACCATTTGAACGCTATTGTCGGGCAAGTTTTTCGTTGCTCGTACCCATGGGTGCATGATGTCTCGCCATACCGTTATCCATTCCGGCCTTGTGGCCGCGCTCTCTGTCTTCATGGCGTTTGCACCTCTGTCGTCCGCTGAAGCGGGCTCCAACCGCGACAAGCGCTTTTTCGATACCGTCGCCGGTTATTGGAAGGGTCCCGGCGAAATCGTCGCCGGCAAATACAAGGGCACCAAGTTTACCTGCAACCTGACCGGTGAATCGTCGCCCAATGGTGCGACAGGCATGAAGCTTGACGGCACCTGCCGCGTCGGCATGTTCTCGCAGCCGATGTCGGCCGTCATCGCCTGGGACAACAATCGCTATCAGGGCAAGTTCCTGGACGGCGCCAAGGGCAAGGGTCTCGACATCGTGTCCGGCGTGGTTGCCGGTGACAAGGTGGTCGTCAACATCAACCGGGCAAAGCTCGACGGCGCAATCGTTGCGCGCATGGACAAAGACACCGCGATGCACATCACCATCTCGGTGAAGGTGGCAGAACAGATGGTCCCGGTGATCGGCCTCAAGCTCAACCGTCAGGTTGATGCCCTCGCCGTTGGGTCTGTCGGCAAGTAAGTCGCAACCGTCAGCTTGTTCGCTGCCACCAGTCACGGCTTGCGTCCGCTGTTTCGATGCCATCTGTATCGATATCCGCCAGCCAAGAACTGACTGAGCGACCAGCAATGGCAAGGTCCGGCGCGATATCGGCCAGAGGCACCAGAACGAACGCGCGCTCCGTGATGCGCGGATGCGGGATCGCCAGCGTCTCTGTCGAGACGTCCTGCTCATCATAAGTCAGAATATCGATATCGATGGTCCGGGGGCCCCAACGTTGCTTTCGCACCCGCTTCATGGTTCGCTCGATATCCAGACAAAGTTCGAGCAGCGGCTGCGGCTCCAGACTGGTCTCCACCAATGCGCAACAGTTGAAGAAATCGGCCTGATCAGTCATGCCCCACGGCGGGGTGCGGTAAACAGCCGACACAGCCGTGACGCGACAGTCCGTACGCGAATCGAGTTCGCGCAACGCTTTGGCCATGGCATCCACCGGATCGCCGATATTTCCACCAAGGCCGAGGGTGGCGCGGTGCGGGCGAAGATCAGCGGACCTGTTCAACACTCACCTGCACATAATCGAGAACACCCTGGATCGGAGCGCTGGGTTTGCGAACGGTAATCCGCGCGCGGGTGATGGTTTCAAAGCGCGCCAAAAGCGCCTTGACGATGTCATTGGCGAGCGCCTCTATCAAGTGACGGCGCGTCTTCGTGACAATCTCCTCGACCACCTTGAACGCGACGCCGTAATCGACGGTGTTGTCGATCGTGTCGTCTTCGAGAGCATTGCCAGCCTCGACATCCAGTTCCACATCCACGAAGAACCTCTGCCCCAGATTGGCTTCCTCTTCATAAAGGCCATGCCTGGCGAAGAAGGCACAATTTCGCATCTCGATCGTATAAAGCCCGTTCAAAATCTCTGTCCTCGTCAATTCTGTCTTTGCAGCGCCAACACAGCGTCAGCTACCTTTAGCGCGTCGAGGTTGAGGGCCACGTTGTGAACCCTGAAGATCTGCGCACCTTTCAGCCGAAGGATGACGCTGGTCGCAGCCGTCGCCGCATCGCGATCAGCAGCCTCGCGCCCGGTGATGGAACCGAGAAACCGCTTGCGCGACGTTCCGATCAGAAATGGCAGGTCGAAACGGTGCAACTCCTCAAAGCGCGCCATCAGTTCAACATTCTCGCGTTCGCTCTCCTTGGCAAAGCCGAAGCCGGGATCGAGCACGATCGATGATCGCGCAACCCCTGCCCGCTCGGCGATTTCCAGCGAGCGTTCAAGGTAGTCGAACTGGTCATCGACAACATCTGCCAACCTGTCACGTCCGCGGCCCGAATGCATGATGCACAGCCCCGCCTGTCCCTTGGCGGCAACTGTTGCAATCTCCGGCTCGCGCTGTAGCCCGTGAACGTCGTTGATAATATGAGCACCTGCCATATGCGCCAGACGTGCTGTCTCCGCACGGTAGGTGTCGATCGAGATCAGACATTCGCTTTCGCGCGTCAGCTTTTCGATCACCGGCAAGACCCGGTCCTGCTCTTCCGCCGGAGAAACGGGCGCGGCCCCCGGGCGTGTCGATTCACCGCCGATGTCGACGATCTCGGCACCCTCTGCGACACATGCCAGGGAATGGCGAACGGCGTCATCCACACCATTGTGGCGACCGCCATCGGAGAAGGAATCCGGGGTGACATTGACGATCGCCATCACCACAGCCCTGCCTCCAAGGGCAAGGCTGCGTCCGTGCGCAAGTCTCCACAACTTTTGCGGCGCGGCTTCCATAACTGCCCTACTCCCGACGTTATTAAATTTTACTGACGCCGATATTGCGCTCGCCAAGGCTATGCCCCAAGCTCACTCCGAACACAACACGACGGACTCGCTCCATGATAATTTCCCGCGCCCTCACGAGACTTGTCTGCGCAGCGGCTATCACCGCATTTGCCAGCCAGGGCGTGGCAGCCGAGACCGTTTTTCACAATTCTATCAGCTACTACCAGATCGGCGGAAAGACGGCGGACGATCTCGACCGCGAGCTTTCCCGTCGTGGCCCCTATACCGAAGGCACCGGATCGCGTCATCCCGGCGCAACCGAAATCAAATTCGGCGGCGAACTGACCTATGTCGAAAAACCGAAGCGCTGCGAAATTGGCGATGTAAAGGTCACCCTGACCACCCGCATCATCCTGCCCCGCTGGAAAAACCGCCGGAAGGCCGGACCGGATATCGCACTGGTCTGGGACGCTTTGTCGAGCGACATCAAGCGCCACGAAGAACGCCACGCGGAAATTGCCCGTCAGCACGCCCGTCGGCTTGAAAAAAGCCTGAAGCGCCTGCGCCCCATGCGCGACTGCGATTTGCTTGAGGCCAAGGTCGCGGAACTGAGCGATAAGGAACTGTCGCGCCACGACAAGGATCAACGACGCTTCGACCGAGTCGAGTCGATCAACTTCGAAAAACGAATCACTCGGATTATCGATTACCGCGCCGAGCAGGCCGGACGCTAAGAAAACCCCAGATTTTCTACTGCATACGTCGCTTTCTGTGCTTTTTGAGCACTGAACTTGCGCGAACCTTGTGCACGCCCCTGTGAATAACTGGGCATTTGTCAGTGTAGCACTTGCTAACAAACACAAATATAACTGTCATCAACAGCAAGCGTACAGTTACAGAGTTTCCCAGGTTCTCCTGGCGCGTCCTCAACTACCGCGGGTAGCTCCTCCCTCTTCCCCCGGTGATGCGCCCCATTGCCTCGCTCACCGCAAGCCGGTGTAGCGGGGCTTTTTTGCAGGCTCAGCCCTGCCGTTCAGGCACGCGCACGACGAGGCCGTCAAAATTAGGCCCCATCTTGATCTGACAGGAAAGACGCGAATTCGGCTGCACATCGGCGGCGAAATCCAGCATGTCCTCTTCCATGGGCTCAGGCGCGCCGACAGCCTCCGTCCAGGCCTCGTCGACATAGACATGACAGGTCGCACAAGCACAGGCGCCACCGCACTCTGCCTCGATGCCGGGAATGGAATTGCGCACCGCATTTTCCATAACGGTCGAGCCATCCTGCACATCGAGGTCATGGCGGGTTCCGTCGAAGGCGACGATTGTGAGCTTTGTCATGAAATTGGGATCCAGATTTTACCGAGAACAGGTCGCGCTTTATTCCAGCAAATCATAGGGGCAGTCAATATTCGCACGGCAAAAAGCAATTTGCCCGTTACCCGGTCAAAAACGGGAAAACCGGCCATTACGACCGGTCCAGTCCCCACTCCCCACGATGCGATTGCACCGATGCATTCAGCGGTTCAGTTTTTGAATGAAGTTCTCCGCCTCGACGATCGCCGCACCAGCAACCGCAATCGATGCCGGGTCGATGCCTTGGCTCTCGAGCGCCTGTGCGGCATCGGCCACACGATCCGCCCCGACGGACAAGGCCGCTTTCTTGAGTTTTTCGGCAGCAGCCAGCACCTGCTCGTGATCGTCGCTGATGAAATGCGTGAGACAATGCCGAGCCTGGCGGGCAAAGGCCTGCAAGACTTCAAGCTCGCGCTGCTTGTCGCCCTTGGCGTAAATTGCCAGCTGGACGAGATTGATCGGGCGCGGTTGCCCGTGACGGTAGCCGACCGAATTGTCCGGCGCTTCAAATGCGATATTCAGTGCTGCCATGATGCAAGTTTCCCCTGTCGTTCTTATTTGGCATGACGACGATGCGGGCCGAGCAATGGTTTTCACGTTAATAGCGAGACCTGGTGTGCCAAAAAGCTTCAGATATGGTTAATATTCACTAAACATCTAACAAAGCAGGGCTTTCCGCCATTAAGAAAGCCTAAAAACTGTTAACAAGCACCGACTTAGACCATGCGCGCCAATTGCATTTAATTGTCACAACAGGCTGAATGTGTCACTACGAGACGGTTTCGTGGGCAAATTCGCGCACGACTTTGGAGCCAGAGGCGCCAAGATGTTATGAGAGTGGCATCGGACGCTGTAAAGGAGCCATGTCGCCGCTGTATGAAAACGGGATAGATTTTTCCGCGCGGCGGCGGAATTGAAATACCAATGACGGCTTGCCCGCAGGCATATTTTTCACCGGCGGTTGAGCTCTAGTGCGGATCCAGCGGTCCAGGCAGTATCGAGGCGTAATCCGATGGCGAGTAAGAAATCAGGCGAAACGATAGACGACAACGCCTATCAGGCCCTTGAGGAAGCCTTGCGGAGTAACTTCGCGGAGAGCGAAGAGCCTGCACTGCGTTCGAATGGTAACGGAGTCGACGCACTGGAGGCCAATGTGTCCGATACGAATAATCAGAGGCAGAACGCCGCGCGGCAAACCAAGTCCGGTCGCAGCGCAGACGGCGCGTCGGAACCTGCCCCCAAATCCCCTGCTTTCCAGCCGGCGAATGATCGCTCCCGCCGCAGCAGTTCCGCCATCATGAAATCCCTTGAGAACGGCTCGATGCGTTCGGCGCTTCGCACTGCCGGTATCGTATCGCTCGTCTGGGTCGTGGGCGCTTTCGGCCTGGCACAGCTTCTTTACGGCAATGCGATCTGGAATGCTTCCTCCGTGGCCGATATTGCCGACATGCCTGGTCTCGTGGCCATTCTGGTCGGCACGATCATTCCGGTCATGCTGTTCTTTGCTTTCTCCATCATGATGGCGCGCGCTCACGAGCTGCGCAGTGCTGCGCGTTCGATGGCGGAAGTCGCGCTTCGTCTTGCCGAACCCGAAACCGTTGCCTCCGAACGCATCATGACGGTGGGTCAGGCGGTTCGCCGCGAAGTCTCTGCCATGAACGAAGGCATCGAGCGCACGATTGCACGCGCAACCGAGCTTGAGACTCTCGTCCATTCCGAAGTGACGGCACTGGAACGCAGCTATACCGACAATGAATTGCGCGTGCGCAGCCTGGTCCAGGAACTGGGCTCCGAGCGCGACGCCATCGTCAATCACGCTGAACGCATCCGGTCTTCCATCGTGGGCGTACACGAACAACTCAAGGAAGACCTGTCGCTGGCCACAGAAGAAGTTGCCGTGCGGCTTGCAACATCGGGCGAAGCCTTTGCGTCGATGATCGACACGCGCGCGGCGATCCTCACGGACAAGTCCAACAGTGCAACAGCAGCGCTTGGCAGCCTTCTGTCGTCCAAGACGGAAAACCTCGTGCAGGCTCTGACCGCATCGGGCATATCCCTTGCCAGCGAATTCGACACCCGGCTTCAGACCCTGTCCTCAACGCTTTCCGAGCGTGGCCAGGAACTGCTTGGCGAATTCGAGACACGCGCATCGACACTGGAAGCCAATACTGAAAAACTGAATGAGGCGCTCAGCGAGCGTGCCAAGCAGCTCAACGATACGCTGGTCGAGCGCACCCGCGCCATCGCCGACAGCCTGACCTCCGGTGAAGAAGAGATCACCGGCTCGCTCGATAACGTTCTGGCCCGCCTGAACTCCGCCCTCGATGAAAAGGGCGCAAGCTTCCGTCATGCCCTGAAGACGACCGCGGATGACGCCATCGTCGATCTGGACCTGCGCACCGGTCTGTTCGAAGATCGCATGCAAACGACCGTCGGCCAGATCAACACGGTCTTCGACGAGCGGGTCTCCGAATTTGCCTCCGCCTTCGACCAGCGGTCCGGTTCACTCGATGCCAAACTCAGCGAAAGCCTCAGCCGTATCAACGAATCCCTCGGTGGCGGCACCGATGCAATCGACGGCATTCTGACATCCAGCATCGAACGTCTGGGCTCGACCTTGAACGACCAGTCGTTTGCTCTGGCCACCACCTTGGCGACCAGCCACGACCTGGTGGACAGCGCATTGGCCGATCGGGCACGTGAAATCGCTGACGCCATGGCCGCCAAGGTCCAGCAGATCGACGAAACGCTGGAAGCAGCGCGCGCGCGCCTCGACGGCACGCTCGATGAGCGCGGCTCACAGCTGGGTGAAACGGTTGCCAGCCGCACCCGCGAAATTACCGAGGCGCTGGCGGCAAGCCAGACGCATTTCGACGAAAGCCTCGACAATCATGCCGCAGACCTTGCTGGCTCGATTGCAGGAGCCGAGCTTCTGATTTCCGAAACACTCGAAAACAAGACCAAGGCGATTACTCAGGCGTTCGAACAGGGGCATAACAACCTCAACGAAAGCCTCGATTCCCGCGCAGCCGATCTTGCCGGTTCGCTCGCCGGTGCCGAGATGTTGATTTCGGAGACACTCGAAAACAACACCAAGGCTATCACTCAGGCGCTCGAACTCGGTCAAAACAACCTGAGCGAAAGCCTCGATTCCCGCGCAGCCGATCTTGCCGGTTCGCTTGCAGGCGCCGAACTGCTGATTTCCGAAACACTGGAAAACAAGACACAGGCGATTACCGAGGCCCTCGAAAAGGGTCAGATCAACCTCGACGAAAGCCTGGATTCCCGTGCAGCCGATCTTGCCGGCTCGCTTGCAGGCGCCGAGATGTTGATTTCCTCCACGCTCGAATCCAGTTCGGACGCGATCACCAAGGCAATCGAGGAAGGCCACCTGAAGCTCGGAGAGACGCTTGGCTCACGTGCCGCAGAATTCTCCGGCACATTCGACAATGCCCAGCAGCGCATCGCCGAAACGCTCGATAGCCGCACGCAAGCCATAAACCGCGTCTTCGAAGAAGGTCATGAGAAGATCGACGGCAGTCTTGGCGGCCATGTCGCGGCATTCGAGGGCAGCTTTGAAAATGCAGAAAACCGCATTGCAGAAACACTGAACGGCCGCGCTGAAGCCATCACCCGTGCCTTCGAGGATGGTCATCAGAAGATCGACGACAGCCTGGCGACCCGGACATCGACCATCACCGACTCCATTGCCGCCTCCGAGCTTTATCTCTCGGAAGCCATCGACAAGAAATCATCTGCTTTGCTGGACGCTGTTTCCGACGCCGATCTTCAAATCGAAACGGCCTTCAACCTGCGCGCCGAAATGATGCAGGCGGCATTCGAAGACAATCAGCGGCGTCTCGACGATAGTCTGACGCGACACACCGACAGCCTGGGCAATACCTTGAACAGCAACGCCGAGCGGGTTGAATCCGTGTTTGGCGAGGGTTCACAGCGGATTGATTCCACCCTTTCCTCCAGCCTCTCGCGCATGGAAGAGACCTTTGGCGACACCCATTCTCGCATTGCCGAGACCTTGAATGAAAAGCATGACCGGATCGCCGGCACACTTGGCGACGGTCACGCGCGCATCACTGAAACGCTCGGCGAAGGTCACACGCGCATTGCCGAAACGCTCGGTGAGAACCATGATCGCCTTCGCAACACCCTGACGGACAATGGCGATGCGATTGCCGCATCCCTGCGTCAGGCCGCAGAACAGCTGGAAACAACGCTCCACGAGCAGAGCACCTCCATGGGTGCGACCCTTGCGGCAAGCGCCGGCATGCTGGAACTGACTTTCGAAGGTCACGAAGAAGAACTGCGCAAGGCAATCGAAGAAAGCGGACGCAATCTCGACGAGCGCCTTCGCGGCACCGCAGGTGCGATCTCCGGCGAACTCAGCGGCGCTGCCGACAATGTGACCCGTTCGGCAGAAGACTTCTCACTGCGTATCGAACAGTCCATCGGCGGCATGACGCAGCGCCTCGATGAAACGGGCAGCCGCATCGAAACCAGCCTCGACACCCTGGAAGACCGCATCAAGAATGGCCTGGATGGTGTATCCGGTCTGGTGGGCGATGCAGGCGAGCAATTTGCCTCCAAGCTTGGCGAGAAGGTGTCGCATCTTGAGCGCGTCACCGGCGAGGCATCGGCGCGCGTGGCCCAGGTCATCGATGACGGTGCTGGCCGCGTTGTCGAGACCTTCGATGGCCGCACGGCACAGATCGACGAGCGTCTGTCGACGATGGACCGGGCCCTCAATGTCGGCCTCGAAAACGTCAACAAGACGATCGAAACAAAGGCCACGGGTCTTGCCGCTGCCCTGCGTTCCGCTGTATCGGACGCCGCCCAGCAGATCGACAACGAAGCGGCGCGCTCTGCAAGCCACCTGGCTGAAACCGGGGACCAGTTTGCCTCCCGGCTCGGTGAGCGCAGCGCCGAGTTTACGCGCGCCGTCGACGAACGTTCGCAGGAACTGGAAAGCCGTATTTCCGAGACCCAGGAACGCCTTACCGTGCGCGCTGCTGCCGTCTCGCAGAGCTTCTCCGAGACCAGCGAGTCGATCATTGCCAAGGTCGCAGAAGCCGACACCCTGCTCGGCCAGCGTCTGGCCGCTCTCGACGCAAGTCTCGCCAAGGCCGGTGCGACGATGGAAGAACGGGGCAATGCCATCCGCTCGGCCATCAGCAACACAGCTGCCGAAATGAGCACGTCGATGGACGGGATCGACAAGGCGCTAGCCGCGCGTGGCGAGTCCATTCGCGCGGTGCTCGACGAGCGCACCCGCGAACTCAATTCCATGCTGTCGAGCCGTTCCGCAGAGTTCAACCGCGTTCTCGACGAGAAGGCTCTGCCTGCTCTGGAGAATTACACGAAGGCCAGCGAGACCTTCGCCGGTCGGGTCGCTGCCTCCGTGCAGGAAGGTGCCGAGCGTATCCGTTCCGACAGCACGGCTATCGTCGATGCCATCGCGGAGCGCACCGAGCTTGCAACGCGCACGCTCAGCGCCAGCGAAAGCAGCCTTGCTGCCACCGCCGGTCAGTTGATCGAGCGCCTGGCCAACAGCAACAGCGCGATTTCCGATGTTGTCGCCAAGGCTGCCGAAAACCTCGAACAGGTCGACAGCAAGCTGATCGCCACCACCGACAGGTTTGAGGAATCGACAGCCCGTGCGTCGGAAGTCCTGTCGACGTCGAGCCGCCTGGTCGACGACAAGGTCGGCAAGCTGATTGCAATCTCCAACGAGACGCTGTCGCAGGTCGGCGGCATCGTCACCCGCTTTGGCGATCATACCAAGATGCTGAGCCAGGCATCGGATCTTCTGGGCGCAGCCCAATCGAACCTTGCAGGCACCCTCGACGAGCGTCAGCAGACCCTTCGCGACCTGTCGGTTGGTCTGGTGACACGCTCGGAGGAAATAGAAACCACCATGCGCATGCTCGGCAACATGGTCGAGGCTGCCTTTGACCGCGCCGAACAGCGTTCGGGTCAGGTTGCCGGCAATCTGCGCCAGAGCGTGCAGACGTCGTTTGCCGATATCGGTCGTATCCTCAGCGACACGGAAACCAAGGCCAACGCAACAGCAGACGGGATGCGCAATGCGCTTCTGTCCGCTGGGCAAGAGGCCAACAAGTCCATCGAGCAGACACTCAGCGAAGCAGAACGTCGCTCTGGCGAGCTTGCAGATCGTCTACGCTCCGGCCTCTCCTCCTCTCTCAGTGAGGTGGATGGCATTCTGAGCGAAGCCGGCCGCAAATCCGACAGCGCTGCCGCTCACTTGCGCGAAGTTCTGCGCTCGGCGGTCGAAGACGCCCTTGGCCGCTTTGGCGGTGCCACGGAAGAAATCCGCCGCTCGGCTGCCGATATCCGCAAGGAACTCGACATGACCCGCGACGAGTTGAAGCGCGGTGCCTTCGATCTTCCGGAAGAAGCCAAGGAAAGCGCTGCCGCAATGCGTCGCGCCGTATCTGAACAGATCCGCGCCCTGCAGGACATTTCCCAGCTCGTTGGCCGTTCGGTTCAGCCCATGGAAGTGTCGGCACCGCGTGCTGCAGCCGCACCGGCCGCACCACAACCGACGGCTCCCGCACCGCGTCAGGCACCGCAGGCTCAGGTGTCCCAGGCCCAGCCTACACCGCAGCGTGCGGCCCAGCCAGCCGATCCTTTCGCCATGCGTGGCAGCATCGCCGCCGATCAGCAGCCCGCACGTCAGTCTGCCCCGTCATCTGGTGGGCAGGAAGGCGGCGGCTGGATCAGCGACCTGCTGCGTGGCGCCTCGCGTGAAGAAGACAACGGTGCCTCGCAGGCAGCCCCTGCCCGCAGCGCAAGTCGCCCGGCAGCAGCGCCAGCCGCTCAGCGCCCGCAGGACACCCGCAACCCTCGCCATGTTGTGGAATCGCTGAACTCGCTGTCCGTCGATATCGCCCGCGCCATCGATCACGATGCCTCGGTCGATCTGTGGCGCCGTTATCAGCGCGGTGAGCGCGACGTCTTTACCCGTCGTCTCTACACGCTCAAGGGCCAGCAGACCTTTGACGAGATCAAGCGCAAGTATGACCGCGAGCCGGAATTCCGCACCGCTGTCGACCGCTATATCGCCGACTTCGAAAAGCTGCTCGCCGACGTCGCGCGCACAGACCGCGACAAGACCGCGACGCAGGCCTATCTGACCACAGACACCGGCAAGGTCTACACCATGCTGGCCCATGCGGCAGGCCGGTTCAGCTAAGGCGGACGCAACAATCCGAAAACAAAAAATCCGCCGGTCATTCCGGCGGATTTTTCCGTTTCAGCGGACATAGGACTTGAGACTGCGAATGCTCGCATCGCCGGACAAAATGGCCTGATGCCGCCATCCGCCCATGCTTCTCGATCCGGATGTGATGTGGGCAGTGCTTGAAAAGACCGAGCCGATGCGATCGGGGTTGAGATACGGCTTCATAGCGAGAAGACGAAACTATTGCGCGCCATCACGCACCTCCACCAAATACATGGTGGGTCACGGCCAACAATTGTCACCGACTATGAACGAGCGTCATGCAGGCGGGCGCACCAAGCGCTGCCAGTGGAGGTCAGATCTTGGTCAGGGTCCAGCGAACGATATCCGCGGTTACAGCGCCGAAAGCCTGATCGAGCGCCTGGATATAGGCACTGTTCTGCGTGCCCCTGGCATTGACCGTCGCAATGAAGGTATCCTGCGCCTTCACCGAACCATTGCGGTCGTTGAGGAGCTTCACGGAAATCTCCACATTGGCACGGTCGGCGCCACTGGTATCGATCTCGAACGAGCGGATCTCGGTCACAAGTTGATAGTCGATGGCAAGTCCCTGGCCCGGACGACCAACGCCCCCCAGCCGACCGGTGTCCTCAAAGGCTTCGGCGAGCTTTGCCTGAACCATGCGCGGCAGCTTGTCGCTCCATTGCGAATTGGAAAGATAGCGGATTTCGGAAGACGAGACCCGCACCAGAACATTCTCACTGTCGAGCGCCTTCAGTGCTGCCGGATCGGCGATCAGAAGCTGACGATTGCGCGCAGTCCGGGCCACATCGACTTTCGAAACAGCCGACAGATCGAAAGTATCATTTTTCGCCCCGCCGCCCAGGCAGCCGGCAAGCGCCACAGCCACCAGAGACATCGCAGCAAAGGTCTTCACTGTCGATTTGAAGTGCGCCGTGCATCGCATGGTGTTCATCCGTCCGCTGTCCCGCATGTCCATTCCTTACCGGCGCGTACGCCCGTCATATTGCTTGACTGTATCACCGCCAAAAAGCAACCGCTGCGGATCATTGTCGAAGTTGCTGATCGCATCATTGAGGTTGCGCACAGTGTTGCGCGTGTCATTGACCAGAGTTTCGATATCGCGAAGCCCGCCGCTGGAGAAGCGGCTGAGATTATCGGCAATCGGCCCGACCTTGGAATTGATGTTCTCGGCCACCGCGCGGATCGATTCCAGCGTCTTGCGTGCCTCGGCAGACAGCGACTTGGTGTCATCCGTTCCCAGCAACTCGTCCACCTTGCGCAAGATACTGTCGACCTTGTCAGACGAGTTGTTCAGCTTGTTGGCCAGTTGCGTGAAATCGGTGATCGCCTGATCGATATCGTCCTTGCGCGCACCGACGTCATCGCCGATCTTGCGGAATGATGACAGCGCTTCGCGCGCATCGCCGGTTGCGACGGTGATATTGTCGATGGCCGTGCCGATCTTCTGGCTGTCGACTGCGGCCATGAGCTTGTCGAACTTGTCGAGCGTCTTGGTCGCATCGGCGCCGAAGGTCTTGTAGGTATTGATGGTGTCCTTCAGGTCATCCAGCGTCGGACCGACCTTTTTGGACGCATCAGCAACCTGCTGGCTGACGGTCTCCGCATTGGCAATCACCTTGTTGATCTTGTCCGCATCGACAGCGCGAACGAGATCTTCGACGGCAGTCAGCGTTGAATCGAGACGACCCGAAAGCCCCGTCACCGTATCAGAGAGTGCACTCACACTTTTCAGGAAGGTGTCGATGCCATCGGCATTGTCTGCCAGCGCCTTGGAAAAGGTTTCGGCATTCTTCACCGTATTGGTCAGGGGCCCGCGCGAGTCCTCGATGAAGCCCTGAAGATTGCCAATCGCATCATCCGCACGCTTCAGGATCTTGTCCGCTGTGGCCAGAAGATTGGTCACGCTCGATTGATCGGCAAGAATCTGGGCGGGCTGTTCTTTGCGGATTGCCTCTTCAAGGATGGACGGCTCTGATGCGCTGCCACCGGACAACTCGACATAGGCAGCGCCGGTCAAACCCTGAATTTCCAGAACCGCAGTGGTCGACTTCGTCACCGGCGCATCGGCACGAACCTCACTGAACGCAATCGTGAACTTCGGATCGTCCTTGTCGATGTAAAGGCTTTTGACCGAGCCGACCGCAATGCCGTTAAAACGCACCGGCGAGCCAACGCTCAAGCCGTTGGCCGAACCCGGAATACGGATGACAAGCTGCGCCGTCGGGCCACCGCGTCCGAATTCGGACATCCAGTAGACGAAGCCAAAGGCGGCCGCGATCACAAGGACCGCGAAAAACCCGACAATTGCGTAGTTAGCCTTGGTTTCCATGGGCATCCATCACTTTATCGGTTTCCGCCGGGGTCTCATTCCTGTCGATGGTGCGTGCCCGTTTCCCACGGAAGTAGGATTGGACCCACGGATCTTTACAGGCAAGCATATCGTCCAGGGTCCCCTCGACCAAGACCCGCTTTTCCCCCAGAACCGCAATGCGGTCACAGACGGAAAAGAGGCTATCGAGATCGTGGGTCACCATATAGACAGTCAGTCCCAGCGTGTCGCGCAAATGCGCGATCAGTTCATCAAATTCGGCGGCCCCGATAGGGTCGAGGCCAGAGGTGGGCTCGTCGAGAAAGACGAGGTCGGGATCGAGGGCAAGCGCCCGGGCCAGCGCGGCACGTTTGATCATGCCACCGGAAAGCTCGGATGGATATTTATCGGCAGCATCGGGATGAAGGCCGACCATTTCCAGCTTCAGATAGGCCAGCTCATCCATCAACCACTTCGGCATATCGCGATATTCGCGCATGGGAACCTGGATGTTTTCCTTCACGGTCAGTGACGAGAACAATGCGCCCTGCTGGAAGAGCACACCGAGACGCGTATCGAGCAGGATACGCTCCGCCTCGTCCACCGTGTCGAAATCCGCACCCAGAATATTGATGGTTCCGGATCGCCGCGGCAACAGTCTGAGCACAGTGCGCATCAGAACAGATTTGCCGGCACCGGACGCCCCCACAAAGCCAAGGATTTCACCGCGATAGATATCGAGATTGAGATTGTCGAGCACAATCTTGGAGCCGAAACCGACCGTGAGATCCTTGACCGACAAGATCACGTCACGCTTTTCAGCCCTGTTTTCACTCTCTTCCATCTGGCCCCTCAAAAATCGATAGCCGAATAGAAGATGGCAAACAGCGCATCCACAAGAATGACGACGAAGATCGACTTCACCACCGACGACGTGACGTGGAAACCGAGCGATTCCGCACTACCACCGACTTTCATTCCCTCAACCGCTGCAACCACGCCGATAATCAGGGCCATGAAGGGCGCCTTGATCATACCGGATGCCAGCGTCGAATAATCGATCGCCTCGTGCAGCCGGGACAGGAAGACGGAATAGGTGATGCCGGAATAGATATTCGAGACCACCGCTGCACCGCAAAGTGCGGCAAAGTTGGCAATGATCGTCAGCAGCGGCAGCGCAATGGTCAGCGCAACGAGACGGGGAAAGACCAGCACGCCGATCGGATTGAGCCCGATCACCTTCAGCGCATCGATTTCCTCGCGCATCTTCATCGAGCCGATTTCCGCCGTGATGGCGCTACCGGACCGGCCGGCAATCATGATCGCAGTCAGCAACACGCCGATTTCGCGCAATTGCAAAATGCCGACGAGATCGACCACGAAGATCTCGGCACCGAAATAGCGAAGCTGGAACGCGCCCTGCTGGGCAATGATGGCTCCGATCAGAAACGACATCAGCGTGATGATGGGAACAGCGCGGACGCCCATATGGTCAAGCTGGTTGACCACGGCTGCCGGAGATATGCCGCTGCCGCGATTGATCTTCGTCTGGGCTCCACGTACCGCCGAGCCTATGACATAGAGCATCGCCAGAACGTCATCCCAGAGATCAACAGTCATCCTGCCGAGTGGACTGAAGAGGCGTTCGAAAATCGGCGGCCTCGGAGCCGCTGGCGCGGGTTTGGGGACCTCGTCGGGCAACTCCTCGATCAGTTCGATCATGGTGTCCGAACCGCCTGCCAAAGATGCCTTTTGGCCGCGCTGATCAAAGCCGATGGAGATGCGCCGCACCAACCAGGCACCCGCCATATCCATCGTCGAAATACCGGAAATGTCGAGCGCGACATCACCTTGGGCATTCTCACCGGTGACACTGTCTAGCTGGGATATCACAGGCCCGAGGGACGCATTGGTCCACGGTCCGCTGAACATGAGCGTGCGCGCCGAGCCTTCGGAAGAGCCGGCCCACTCGATCTTCGCGCTATCCTGATTGACCGGCTTCAAGCTTACATGTCTCTTCGGTATGAATGGTGGCCGCACACATCACATATCGGCCATCGGAAATACAGTTCAGAAACGTTAATATAGCTCGCCGCGCCGGCATTTCCATCCGCATAACGTCTTTACACAGGCCATAGTCACCCTGCGGCAACAGATAGCGCCTCGCCACCTGACGCAGAGCCCCGATAACGCGTGCCCGCAAGACGGTGACGGGAATCAGGCGGCCTGTATATCGGACACTTTGGCGGTCTCGACCTGGACCGGCATCTGTGATTGCGGTGCCGGCAAAGCCGCGATCGGCTTTGCCGCGCCGATCAGATGGCCCCAATTGATCATCTCGAATGTGCCGTCCTGGTTCTCGGCAACGGCAGTGCAACTTTCAACCCAATCCCCGGTATTGATGTAGTGGATACCGTCAATATCCTCCATCACCGCGTGGTGAATATGGCCGCAGATCACGCCATCCACGTCATTTTTTCGCGCTTCTTCGGCGACAACGCGCTGGAACTCACCGATGAAATTCACCGCCTGTTTCACCTGCTGCTTGGCCCAGGCCGAAAAGGACCAGTAAGGCATGCCCAGATAACGACGAACGGCCGCGACAACCACATTGATCGCAATTGCCATATCGTAGGCCCAGTCACCAAGATAAGCGAGCAGTCGGGCATTGCGAACCACCATGTCGAACTCGTCGCCATGCAGGACCAGATATTTCTTTCCGTCTGCCGTCTCGTGAATCATCCGGTGCGCCACTTCGATGCCGCCGAAATGCGTGCCCGGAAAGGCCCGCAGGAATTCGTCGTGATTGCCCGGAATATAGACGATGCGCGTACCTTTTCGGGCCTTGCGCAGCAGCTTCTGCACCACATCATTGCAGCTCTGCGGCCAGTACCAGCTGCGCTTCAGGCGCCAGCCATCGATGATGTCCCCGACCAGGATGATCGTGTCAGCTTCATGGGTTCTCAGAAAGTCCAACAGGAAATCGGCTTTGGCAGCTTTGGAGCCAAGATGAACGTCCGATATGAACAATGTTCTGAAGTGCCGGGTTTCGATGTCTGCGCTCACGGGCGTCATCCTCTCAACGATGGTCCATGTCGCGTTTTGAAAACCAGACTCGTGTATCAGGAAGATGACAAGCGGCAGTTGAAGGGCGGTTGCAGGCTCCAGTGAGCCGATTCCGGTGGAAAACAGCCCTGAAGGCGAAGGAATACACGTTTCGGCAACACACTTGGCTGTAATCCAATACTCGCCATTCCGCCCAATTGGTGTATGGAGTGACAGTGACAAGGCAATAGACAAGATCTCGGTGACAGAATGACCTCGAAAGACACATCCAAGCAGCAATCCGGCCCCGAAACGGGTGATCTGGACGCGCAGGCACTCTTCTATCACCGCTATCCGCGCCCCGGTAAGCTTGAGATCCAGGCGTCAAAGCCGCTCGGAAACCAGCGCGATCTGGCTCTTGCCTATTCACCCGGTGTCGCGGCCCCTTGCCTTGCGATCCGCGACAACCCTGAAACCGCGGCCGACTACACCGCGCGCGGCAATCTCGTCGCCGTCATTTCGAACGGCTCGGCCGTTCTGGGCCTTGGCAATATCGGCCCGCTGGCATCCAAGCCGGTGATGGAAGGCAAGGCGGTCCTGTTCAAGAAATTCGCCGGCATTGACGTTTTCGATATCGAGATCGACGCCGTCCAGGTCGACGAAATGGTCAACACCGTGGCCGCGCTCGAGCCCACTTTCGGCGGCATCAACCTTGAGGACATCAAGGCACCTGAATGTTTCGAGGTCGAGCAGCAATTGCGCGCCAAGATGAATATCCCGGTCTTCCACGACGACCAGCACGGCACCGCAATCATCGTCGCTGCCGGCGTTTTGAATGCGCTGGAACTGGCCGGCAAGAATATCGAGGACGCCAAGATCGTCGCCTCTGGGGCCGGCGCCGCGGCGCTTGCCTGCCTCAACCTGCTGGTGCTCCTGGGCGTCAGGCGCGAAAACATCTGGGTCCATGATATCGAAGGCCTTGTCTATGTTGGCCGCGAAGTGCTGATGGATCCATGGAAGTCTGTCTATGCGCAGGAAAGCGACAAGCGCCAGCTCTCCGAGACCATCGACGGCGCCGACGTCTTTCTTGGCCTGTCTGCAGCCGGTGTCTTGAAGCCCGAACTGCTGGCCCGCATGGCAGACAAACCGCTGATCATGGCGCTTGCCAACCCGAACCCGGAAATCATGCCGGATCTGGCGCGCGAGGCACGACCCGATGCCATGATCTGCACAGGGCGCTCCGACTTCCCCAATCAGGTCAACAACGTTCTGTGCTTCCCCTATATTTTCAGGGGTGCACTCGATTGCGGCGCGACCACGATCAACGAAGAGATGAAGATGGCCGCCGTACGTGCCATCGCAGCCCTTGCCCGCGAGGAAGTCTCCGAAGTTGCCGCCCGCGCCTATACCGGCGAGACACCGGTGTTTGGTCCCAACTACCTGATCCCCTCGCCCTTTGACCCGCGCCTGATCCTGCGCATTTCGCCAGCTGTCGCCAAGGCCGCAGCCGATTCCGGCGTGGCACTGCGGCCGATCGAAGATTACGACAGCTATCTCGATCAGCTGAACCGCTTTGTCTTCCGCTCCGGCTTCATCATGAAGCCGATCTTTGCCAGCGCCAAGGTTGCCACCCGCAAGCGCGTGATCTTTGCCGAAGGTGAAGACGAACGCGTGCTGCGCGCCGCACAGGTTCTGCTGGAAGAAAACACAGCTCAACCGATCCTGATCGGGCGTCCGCAGATCATCGAAACGCGCCTCAAGCGTTTCGGTCTGCGCATCCGCCCGGATGTCGATTTCCCGGTCGTCAACCCGGAAGGCGATCCGCGTTTCCGCGAATATGTCGACGATTATTTCGCACTGGTCGGCCGTCAGGGTGTCACGCCTGAGGCAGCCCGCACAATCGTGCGTACCAATTCGACGGTCATTGGCGCATTGTCGGTCAAGCGTGGCGAAGCAGATGCGATGATCTGCGGCGTAGAAGGTCGCTACGATCGCCATCTGCGCGATGTGCGTCAGATCATCGGCAAGAAGCCCGGCATTATCGATTTCTCCGGCCTCAGCCTGCTGATCTCCTCACGCGGCGCGACCTTCTTCACGGACACCTATGTCACATACAATCCGAGTGCGGAGGAAGTGGCGGAGATGACGGTGATGGCCGCCAACGAAATCCGTCGCTTCGGCATCACGCCGCGCGCCGCGCTTCTCTCGCATTCCAACTTCGGCTCGCGCGATTCCGAAAGTGCCCGCAAGATGCGCGCAGCCCTGGGCATTATCCGCAACGTCGCACCCGAACTGGAAGCAGACGGTGAAATGCATGGCGACTCGGCGATCTCCGAGCTTCTGCGCAGCCGCGTCATGCCAAACAGTTCACTGACCGACGAGGCCAATCTGCTGGTTTTCCCGAACCTGGATGCCGCCAATATCGCGCTCGGCCTGATGAAGACGATGATGGAAGGCCTGCATGTCGGCCCAATCCTGCTGGGTGCTGCAATGCCGGCCCACATCCTGTCGCCATCAGTCACATCGCGCGGCGTGGTCAATATGGCAGCACTTGCCGTGGTCGAAGCCTCTCAGCCGGACTGAGGACCGTCCTTCACGCTCTGACCAACCGTCGTTAACGTAAAATACGCTGGGCGGTTGGCGAGAACACGGCAAAGTCTTATGATGTCTGCAACAATGCATGACGCATAGGGCCAAACGGGAAAGCCACGTGATTGTAGGTCGTGACACCCTGCTGTTGATGATTGCCACATTGGTGGCGCTGCCTGCTGCCGCCAACGCGACAGTGGTCTGTGACAGGCTGCGGGATCGACTGGTATCGGCACCCCAGACAGTAAGCGCCGACAATGCCGAGATCCGAAGCTATTCCAGCGCAATTGCCCGGCAGAAATTCGAAATCCGCAAGACAAAGCAGGATATTCGCCGCCTGCGTTGCGACAACTCCAGCATTGTCACCTTCGGCCCAAACGGCAATTCCTCTTGCGATACGTTGACGTCCTCACTGGAACGCATGCAGCAGAACCGACAGATTCTGGAGGAAAAGCGCGACAGCCTGAAGGAGGGACGCGCCATTCCCAACTCCCTGCGTGCCCGCCTGCTGAAGGCCTTGGATGAGAACGGCTGCAACGCGCTCCCCGGACATGAGATAGAACAGCCTTTGGCGGACGAGCAGGCCTCGTCGCCGGCAGGAACGTTGCGGATACCGGACGACGCCATGCGCAACTCTTACGCAATCGACGGGTGGCGTGCCAGCCTGCAGGGTCAGGGCGGAACACTTAGAACCATGTGCGTGCGCACCTGCGACGGTGCCTTTTTTCCGATATCGTCCAACGCGACACCGGCCATGTTCGGACGCGATGCCGGACTTTGCGATAATATGTGCCCCGGCACCCAGACTGAGCTCTACTATCACTCCCTGCTGAGCCAGGAGAGCGCGGATATGGTCTCAGCGTCCACCGGGCGGCCCTATCGCGACCTTCCGAGCGCCTTTGCCTATCTCCACCGCAAGACCGGTGACGACAAGGCCTGCGGCTGCAACCTGACAGCCTTCCATCAAAAGGCGCTGAGCTACGCCAACCGTCAGCAGAGCACCGCTGCGGCTTATTCCGCCATTACCCCGATCAAGACCATGCCTGACAAAATCGCACCTGAGAAAATCACCATCGATCCGATGGAGCGCCCCTATGATCCGAGCACCAGCACCGTAAGGCAGGTCGGCCCGGCTTTCCTTCCCAAGGAAACAAGCAGCATCGACCTGAAGCACCCGGCACTGTCAGGCGCGCAACCCGTACAATAGGCGAATTCGCTCAGCCGTCTCCATCGGGCCATCGCTCTTCGAACACCAGATCCTCAAGCGGCAAGCGCTGCCGCCAGCCCTTGAGCGCCAGTTCCGGCTGATCATAGAGCTTGTCGACATAGCCAAGGCAGAACCAGCCGATGATCTCGACATGCTCCGGAATGCCGAAGATCGCGCGCAAATCCGCATCGCGAAAGATACTGACCCACCCGACGCCCACTCCTTCCGCACGCGCTGCAAGCCACAGGTTCTGCACGGCGCAAACGGTGGAATAGCTGTCCATGCGTGGATTATGCGTGCGACCGAGCACAACCGGACCGCCGCGCGTTGGATCGCAAGTAATGCAGATTCCCACCGGCGCCTTGCGGATGCCTTCGAGCTTCAACTGCATATAGCTGTCACGCTGGCTTCCAGAGAACATCTCTGCCGCTTCATCATTGGCACGGCTGAAGGCATGCCAGACCGCCTCCCGCATCCGAGCATCGCGCACGACCAGGAAATTCCACGGCTGCATGAACCCGACGGACGGTGCGGCATGGGCCGCCTCCAGCAGTCGAGTGATCAATGCATCGGGCAATGGATCGGATAGAAACTGATCCCGCACATCACGGCGGGTATGGATGGCGCGGTAGACGGCGTTGCGTTCTTCAACGCAAAAAGCCCCTGCCCGCACGAAATGATCGTGTGGTTCGTCGTGCATCGTCAAATCCCCAACAATGCTGCGACCGCCTGCTGTCCGCACAGGCAAAGCCTATCGTGTCCGGCCGGTCTTCTGGCTCGGCATCATCTGCTCCGATCGCCTTCCCGGTCGCAAGACCAGTGGCCTGAGTTTCCAGGAAACTCCCGATCGTGCATCAGCCTCACAGCGTTGGGCACGCGCCGGATTTCCACCGGCTTCCCGATTCTCCCGCTCGCGCGGGCACCAGACAACGTTGGTTTAGCGCGAAGCACGGCAAACGCAAAGCGCCGGCAACGACACCGGCCTATCTATTCGGGGAAATAGCGGACAAAGGCGAATGCTGTTCCGTCGGGAGACCAGTTGGGCACGTTGATGCTGCCCTGCCCGCCAAAGAACTCGAACAGCGTCTCGACATTGCCGCCATCTGCATCCATCAATCGAAGCCGTACAGTCTTGTCGCGAGGATGGCCGGAGACATCCGGATCGTAGGATAGAAAGAGAACCTTCTCGCCATTGGGCGAAGGATGCGGGAACCAATCGCCGTGTCCGTCCGATGTCAGCTGTTCCAGTCCGGATCCATCGCATCGCATACGCCAGATCTGCATCGGACCGGTACGGCTGGAATTGAAATAGATCCAGCCGCCATCCGGCGAATAGTCCGGGCCGTCATTATGGCCTTCACCGAAAGTCAGTCGCCGTTCGCTGCCACCACGGACCGAAATCGTATAGATGTCGAAGGCACCATCGCGCGCACCGCAATAGGCGAGTTCCCGTCCGTCCGGTGACCAGCCATGCCAATAGGATGGCATATTGGCAGTGATCTGACGCGGCTCCTCATCTCCATCACCAAGAATATAGATGCAGGACTTGCCAAACAGCGTCTCATCCGAAAAGGCAATGGATGCGCCGTCGGGTGACAGTCCATGGTCGTTATTGAGCCGGACCGCGAGACCGGTATCGATCAACTCGGGCTCGGCGTCATCATCGCCGAGCGGCAGCGCGTAGAGCAGCCCATTTCCATTGACGATCAGGAATTCGCCGTCGCGGGACCAGTTCGGCGCTTCGACAAGATCGTCTGTCTGCCAGACCACCTCGCACTCGCGCGTCTCCATGTCGTAGATCTCAACCGAACTGCGCATAATCCCTCCCCAATAACAAATTCGCCTACAAACTGGTTGGCTGTTCCAGCGCACGCCGCAGCTTGACGACAATCGCCACGCCCGTCTGCAACGCGTTGCGGCGACCCCACTCGCCCGCAAAGCCCCATACGAGACTGGCGACCAATGTCAGGAAACCGATGCCGAGCACCTTGAAGTCGCCGTCCCATAAGCCATAGGCACCGATGGCGATTGCCGGCGCATAATAGGCAAAGGCCGACACCACACCGAAGAGCGAGCTGCGCCCCTCTTCGCTCGCCGAGACGGAAAAGATATAGTCTCGTTCAGCCTGCGAGAATTCAGGCATCGCGGTCCGAACGCCCGGACCCTCGGTACGATCGCTCATGCACGATCCCGGAACCGGTTCGTAATCGGATAGCGCCGATCACGGCCGAAATTCTTCTTGGTGATCTTCACGCCCGGCGCCGACTGACGACGCTTGTATTCCGCCAGATAAAGCAGGTGCTCGATGCGGTGGACCGTCGCGACCTCGTGCCCCCGCGCAATGATGTCTTCAACCGACATCTCCTTTTCCACCAGGCATTCCAGAATGTCATCCAGAACCGGATAAGGTGGCAGGGAATCCTGGTCCGTCTGATCGGGACGCAGTTCCGCAGAAGGTGCCTTGGTCAGGATATTGGCTGGGATAACCTCCCCAGACGGCCCAAGCGCTCCCGGCGGCACATGCGCGTTGCGCCAGGCAGAAATGGCATAGACCTGCATCTTGTAGAGGTCCTTGATGGGATTGAAGCCACCATTCATGTCGCCGTAAAGCGTCGCATAACCGACCGACATTTCCGACTTGTTGCCGGTGGTCACGACCATCGAACCGAACTTGTTGGAGATCGCCATCAGGATCGTGCCACGCGTGCGGCTTTGCAGGTTTTCCTCCGTCACGCCACTTTCCGTGCCCTCGAACATTTCGCCAAGTGCGGTCAGGAAGCCTTCTACAGGTTCCGCAATCGGCACGATGTCGTAATGGCAGCCAAGAGCCTTGGCGCAATCGGCCGCATCTTTAAGCGAATCCTCGGAGGTATAATGATAGGGCAGCATGACCGTGCGCACGCGCTCCTCACCCAGTGCATCGACCGCAATGGCCGCGCAAATGGCCGAGTCGATGCCACCGGACAGTCCCAGCACGACGCTGCGGAAACCATTCTTGTTCACATAGTCACGGAAACCCAGCATGCAGGCACGGTAATCCGCTTCTTCCGCTTCTGGAATCTGTGACATCGGGCCTTTGTCACAGCACCAGCCGTCCTCCTCGCGACGCCATGTCGAGACATAGAAGGTCTCCTCGAACTGGCTCATCTGGAATGCCAGCGTCTTGTCTGAGTTGAAGGCAAAGCTTGCGCCATCGAAGACCAGTTCGTCCTGGCCGCAAAGCTGATTGACGAACAGAAGCGGCAGTCCGCTCTCGATTACCTGTCGCAACACCACCTGATGACGCACATCGAGCTTGCCGCGATAATAAGGCGAGCCATTCGGCACGATCAGGATCTCGGCGCCGGCTTCCGCCAGCGTCTCGCAGATACCCAGATCGTTCCAGATTTCCTCACAGATCGGGATACCGAGCCGAACACCGCGGAAATTGAAGGGACCTGAAATCGAGCCTTCCTCGAAAACCCGCTTCTCGTCGAATTCGCCGTAATTGGGCAGATCGACCTTGTCGCGCAATGCCAGGATCTTGCCGCCATCGATCAGCGCCACGGAATTGTGCCGGCCTGTCTCACCCTGACGGGGAAAACCGATGATCACGCCCGGGCCGCCATCGGCTGTATCGGCAGCCAGTTCATCGACGGCTGACTGACAGGCCGCCAGGAATGAAGGCTTCAGCACCAGATCCTCTGGCGGATAGCCCGAGATGAAAAGCTCGGGCAATACCACGAGGTCAGCGCCATTGGCCTTGGCCTCAACCCGCGCAGCCCGCGCCTTGGCAAGGTTTCCGGCGACATCGCCAACGGTCGGATTGCCCTGCGCGATTGCGATACGAAGTGTGTCGGTAACAGTCTTTTGCTCAGCCATGCCAATCCTCTAGCGCGTGTCCTGTCGCTTCGCAACGACGAAGGACTGCCCGGACCGCAAAGCCTGTAACGCAGCGCAAAATAATTTACTCCAACGGGCGTCCCATAGCCTCCGTTCATCTAGCGTTCATGACAGTTATATGACACTTGTATGACACCGCTCATATTTTTCATTCCGACTGAACCTGGAGACTGCGTTGGCCGAGTTTGCCACCGATAACGCCCCCGTACTCGTAAAACAGCCAGCGCTGAAATCAGCGATACCAACGCACAGTCACGCCGGTTTTTTCGCCAGCAGCCTATGTCTGTTGAATTCGCTGGCATTGTCCTTCACCACCGTCTTCCTGATGGAATGGATCGCGCGCGGCACGCTCGATGACGTGGGAACCTATCTGTTTTCACCAGACAGACCGGGCCTTGCCGCAATCGGCCTCTTGTTCGTATTCTATATTGCTCTTGATGCGCTGCTCGGTCGCGCCCATCAGGCCGCGCTGATCCTGATGCCGCTGGCCATCCTGCCAGCCTTCATATCGAGCCAGAAACAAATGTTTCTGTCAGATCCGCTCTATCCGAGCGACATGCTGTTCGGCCGCCAGATTTTCGAACTGATGCCGGCCATGGTGGCGGATCGTCCACTGGCCGCGTTCGGCTATGGCGTGGCAACCGTGCTCGCTGTCGCCTCGATCGTCTATCTGTGGGTTTTCGCACGACGCAACTTCAATCCGATTTCCACCAAGGGAAAACTGGCCCGTCTGGCCGTGGCCATTCCCCTGATCGCCGGCTTTGTGCCACTGCTCGACTATGCCAAATATTCGCCGCTGCGGGACCAACTCAACATCATTCCCATGATGTGGGACCAGAAGGCCAACTACAGGCAGAACGGCTTCCTGTTCGCCTTTGCCTTCAATATCCCGATGGCCAATGTCGCGCCGCCCCAAGGCTATGATGCCACGGCAATCGACCAGATCCCCTCCACGCCAGTCTCTCCTGCGGCAGTTTCGACGTCCTCGGAGAAGCCCGACGTCATCATGATCATGAGCGAGTCGCTTTGGGATCCGACGCGGATTACCTCGGTGCGGCTGACGCCTGATCCAATGCCGGTCATCCGCGCCAACCAGTCCGGGACAATGTTCTCGCCGGAATTCGGCGGGATGACCGCCAATGTCGAATTCGAGGCGCTCACCGGCTTTTCCAATGCCTTCCTGCCCACCGGCAGCATTCCCTATCAGCAATATATCCGTCGCCCGCTGCCCTCGCTTGCCACTTTTTTCAAGTCGCAAGGCTATGCCGCCAAGGCCTTCCATCCCTTCCAGAGCTGGTTCTGGAACCGTGGCAATGTCTATGATGCGCTGGGCTTCGACAACTTCCTGTCGGAAGAAAACATGCCGCCAATGGAAAAGCGCGGCATCTTCGCCTCCGACGAGGCACTGACTGCCGAATTGATCGAGAACGCCGACAGCACCGACAAGCCGTTCTTCTTCTTCGCCGTCACGCTTCAGGGCCACGGCCCCTATGAGGCAGGCCGCTACAAGAACAATACCATCGCCATCAACGGACCGGATCTGTCTGACGGCAGCAAGGCAATCCTTGCAACCTATTCGCAAGGCGTGCGAGAGGCCGACGATAGCCTGAAACACCTGATGCAATGGGCAAAAAAGCGTGACCGCGAAACCATCATTATGATCTTCGGCGACCACCTTCCTCCGCTCAGAACGGTTTACCCCGAAAGCGGTTACATGAAAGATCAGGTCGCCGACCGACGTGCCGATGTCGAACAGATGGCCCGAGAACATGAAACGCCGCTTGTGATCTGGTCTTCGAAAACCGGCACCAAGAAAGATCTCGGCGCTGTCAGCCCCTCGCAGCTACCTATGCATTTGTTGGCGCTCGCGGGCTTCGAACATCCCTTCTATACGGGCTTGCTTGGCAGGGTTCATGAACGCTACGACGTGGTCGATCGCTATATGCTGGTCGACAAGAAAGGCGAAGGCCATCCCGACTGGCTGATGGCTCCTGTGGCTGATCCCGCTTTGAATGATTATCGCCTTGTGCAATATGACACCATCTTCGGCGAGGGCTTCAGCACGGGGAAATTTTTCCCAAAGGGACAGCTTCTGCCAGCCAGCTGAGCAGAGATCGCCTGCCAAGGTGAAACCGGATTGTCAGCACGCTCATTCATGGCGTATGCCGTCAACAGGCGCTTCAACTGCTAATGGACAATGAACATGCTTGGACCGGAATTCTTCCAGAAACACTTGGGCAAAGCCGCCGAGCAGCTCAGTGCCGCAGAACGACTGGTGGTCGAGCGGACGAAGAACCGGTTGGTCGTTGCGACCGACGTCAATGCCGAGCTCACGGCGCGCTCCAGCTTCGGCGACAGGCTGGCCGACCAGATCGCCAAGATCGGCGGTTCCTGGGGCTTCATCATCTTCTTCTTTCTGTTCCTAAGCGGCTGGGCGATTATCAATGTCGTCATCCTCACCCGTGACGCATTCGATCCCTACCCCTTTGTATTCCTGAACCTGATCCTCTCCATGCTTGCCGCCATCCAGGCGCCCATCATCATGATGTCCCAGAACCGCCAGGCCGAGCGCGACCGTTTCGAGGCAACCAAGGACTACGAAGTCAACCTCAAGGCAGAGCTCGGCGTCCTGGCGCTTCACCAGAAGATCGACATGCAGGTACTGACCGAACTGGCAGCGCTTCGCGAAGAGGTTGGCCGATTGACCGAAAAGCTCGACCAAGCCAAAGGCTAGGACGGGCGCCCAGCCGGATACTGGGCCTGTGCGTCGTCAATCGTGTAAAAATCCCCCTTGTCGGCGCAATAGATGTGGTAGCCGAAGGTGAGGCCGCTGGGTTGTTCAAAGGCTCCCGCCAGGATCGAAATCCGCCGCGCTCCATCTGCGACCCAGAACAACGCTGAACCGCAGGTCTTGCAAAAACCGCGCCGCGCATCCGGGCTCGCACGATACCATCCGATACAGTCCTCACCCTCGATGGTCAGGCGATCTGTATCCACATCGGTGGCCGCATAATATAGCCCCGTCTGCTTTCGGCATTGCGAACAATGGCAGGCGATCACCTCCCGCAGCGGCCCTGACGTTTGAAAACGAACGGCACCGCAAAGGCACGAACCGTGATGATTGTCTTGCATGCGCACCCCTTCAAAATGAAACCGGGCCAGCTTGGGGAAGCCGGCCCGGTTGGTCAAATTCAAAGAGCTGCAACATCACTTAAGCAGGGTTGAACCGGCCCAGTATCAGCCGTTGGCGGCCATGACGCGCTTTTCGTCGCGACCATCCTTCATGCGTTCCGCCAGAAGGAAGGCCAGCTCCAATGCCTGATCGGCATTGAGGCGCGGGTCGCAATGGGTGTGGTAACGATCCTGCAGATCTTCCGCCGAAAGCGCACGGGCACCGCCGGTGCATTCGGTCACATCCATGCCGGTCATCTCGATGTGAACGCCACCTGGATGGGTACCTTCAGCCCGGTGAATCTGGAAGAAGCTCTCGACCTCAGACAGGACGCGCTCGAACGGGCGTGTCTTGTAGTTGTTGAGCGTGATCGTATTGCCGTGCATCGGATCGCAGGACCAGACAACCTTGCGGCCTTCCTTCTCAACCGCACGGATGAGCCGTGGCAGATGGTCAGCAACCTTGTCGTGACCGAAGCGGCAGATCAGCGTCAAACGTCCGGCCTCATTGGCCGGATTCAGCACATCGATCAGATTGATGAGATCGTCGGCCTCGAGAGAAGGACCGCATTTCAGACCGATCGGGTTCTTGATGCCACGGCAGAACTCGACATGGGCATGATCGACCTGACGAGTCCGGTCGCCGATCCAGATCATGTGACCAGATGTGGCGTACCAGTCGCCGGACGTGGAATCCACACGCGTCATCGCCTCTTCATAGCCCAGAAGCAGCGCTTCGTGGCTGGTGAAGAAATCGGTCTCGCGAAGGCTCGGCTGGTTGTCGGCATTGATGCCGATCGCCTGCATGAAATTCATGGTTTCAGAGATGCGGTCGGCAAGTTTGCGGTACCGCTCGGCCTGCGGGCTATCCTTGACGAAGCCCAGCATCCACTGGTGTACGTTTTCCAGGTTGGCATAGCCGCCCATCGCGAACGCACGCAACAGGTTCAGCGTCGCCGCAGACTGGCGATAGGCCATGATCTGACGTTCAGGATTCGGAATACGTGCTTCCGGCGTGAACTCGATACCGTTGATGATATCGCCACGATAGCTTGGCAGCTCGACATCGCCCTGCTTCTCGAAATCGGAAGAACGCGGCTTTGCAAACTGACCGGCAATACGCCCAATTTTGACCACGGGCAGCTGGGCACCATAAGTCAGCACGACAGCCATCTGCAAAAACGCGCGGAAGAAGTCGCGAATATTGTCGGCACCATGCTCGGCAAAGCTCTCGGCGCAATCACCACCCTGCAGCAGGAATGCGTTGCCTTCGGCCACATTGGCGAGATGCTTCTTGAGACGACGTGCCTCCCCTGCAAAAACAAGCGGTGGATAGCTGGCAAGCCGCGCCTCGGCTGCTTTCAGCGCCGCATCGTCGGGATAAAGCGGAACCTGCTTGATCGGCTTGTGCCGCCAGCTGCTTGGAGTCCAATTCTGTGCCATGGTCATCACCTGCTAGTTCATGCCGGTAGGCGGCCGTACCCCGGCCACGCTGAATTGCCGGCTTATAGTCGCTAATACTCCGCTTGCAAAGCCGTAGTTTTCTAAAGAATGGCGCCTTATGGGCACGAATTTGCGGTCGGGGATGCTCGATACCAGGACAGAACCGACCCACGCGCAAATCTTCACTTGGGGACTTAGGCAGCTTGAATAGCCAGGATTACGAAAGGCAGGGACAGAAAGATCTGAAGACAAAAAACGATCGAAAGCAAGCAAATGGATCTACAATTTTAAAGAGTAATTAAGGCAAAAGAAATACATCTATTTAAATTCTGTGCGCCGATGCAGGCGCGCCATTTGGTGTCATGAAGATACGCTCTTGTTTGCTGTTTAGGTGGTAGTCCATGCGCCCATTTATCATGCGTCTTTTGCACGATCGATCCGGTAATTTCGGCATCATGACCGCGCTGCTGCTTGTCCCCCTTCTCGGCACCGTAGGCGTGGCAATCGATGTCCAGCGCGCGCTCAACTTGCGTAACGAATTGCAAAACGCCGCAGATGCAGCGGCAATCGGTGCCATTGCCGCCAAATCGCCCGCTGTGAAGGCCGCTCTCGCAAGCAATAGCGCGGCGACGACAATCGGCCAGGAAGACGCCCGCCGCATGTTTTTGGGTCAGATGGCCGATCCCGACGAAGAAATACTGGACGACGTTCAAGTCGAGCTTACAAAAGTCGGTCGCGAACTCACGGCACACGTAACTTTTACGGCAACCATTCCGACCACACTTCTGAAGGTCATCGGCAAGCAGACGATCACCACCGGTGGAACGGCGACGGCAAGCAATACGCTTGGTTCCTATATCGACTTTTACATGTTGCTGGATAACACCCCGTCCATGGGCGTTGGCGCCACTCCGGACGACATCAGCGCATTGGAGCGAAATACGCCCGACAGCTGCGCTTTCGCCTGCCACGACAAGTCCGACAGCAACAACTACTATAACCTCGCCAAGAAATTGAAGATCGACATGCGGATCGATGTCGTGCGAGAGGCAACGAAAGAGCTGACGGATACTGCTGCCGCCAGCATGATCCTGAGTGATCAATACCGCATGGCCGTCTATACCTTCGGCGCCAAGGCTGAAGAAGCCAAACTGACAAAGGTGAGCGGATTAAGTTCCAACATGCAGACGGTCAGCAGCTACGCCTCGGCGGTCGACCTGATGTCGATACCCAAGCAGAATTACAACAATGACCAGACCACCGACTTCGACAACGCACTGTCTGAGTTGAAGACGATCATGGGCACTGGTGGAACAGGCAACACGGCCAGCGATCGACAGAAAGTGGTTTTCTTCGTCTCAGACGGCTTGGGCGACAGCAAAAAGCAGTACACCTGCACCAAACCTACGACGGGAACGCGTTGTCAGGAGCCCATCGATACCTCCTACTGCAAGCCGCTAAAAGACAAGGGCATACAGATAGCCGTGCTCTACACCACCTATCTGCCCCTGCCAAAGAACGCCTGGTACAATAATTGGATCAGCCCGTTCCAGGATCAGATCGCCACTCGAATGGAGCAGTGCGCTTCCGAGGGACTCTTTTTCGAGGTGGCTCCCGGCGAAGGCATTTCCGCCGCCATGAACGCCCTCTTCAACAAGGTCATCGGAAGGCCTCGCCTGACGAACTGACGAGAGAGCGGGGTTATACCCGCTCGCCGTTCTTCACCCGGTAACTTGGGTTGTACATCGTTACCAGCTCTTCCGATGCTGTCGGATGTACGGCCATCGTGCGATCGAAGTCATCCTTGGTACAGCCGGCCTTCAGGGTGACGCCGAGGATCTGCGCCAACTCCCCGGCATCGTGACCAAGGATATGCGCGCCAACCACTTTCCGGTCCGCGGCATTGACGATCAGCTTCATGATCATCTTCTCCTGGCGCCCCGACAAAGTCGCCTTCATCGGACGGAATTCTGCGCGGTAGACTTCGAGTTCCGGATACTGCTTTGCAGCGTCATCCTCGGAAAGACCGACCGTGCCAATTTCAGGCTGCGAGAAAACAGCGGTCGCGATCAGGTCATGGTCTGGCTTGGTGGGATTGCCCTTGTACTCGGTTTCAATGAAGCACATCGCCTCATGGATCGCCACAGGTGTCAGCTGCACACGGTCGGTCACGTCGCCCAGCGCAAAGATGCTTGGTACATTTGTCCGCGAATGATCGTCGACAACGATAGCGCCTCGTTCATCGACCTTAACGCCTGCGGCCTCCAGCCCCAGACCTTTGGTATTGGGATCACGGCCAAGGGCCAGCATTACCTGGCCGGCAGACAATGTTCCGTGGTTCTTCGTCTCAACCGAGAGACCGCCCGCCGGCAGCTTGCTGACATTCTGGATCACGTCATGGCAAAGGATACGGATCCCCTTTGCTTCCATGGCCGCATGAAGGCCCCGGCGCATATCGGAATCGAAGCGCGACAGGATTTCAGCACCGCGATAGATGAGCGTGGTATCGACACCGAGACCGTGGAAGATATTGGCAAATTCCACCGCAATATAGCCGCCGCCTGCGATCACGATGGAGCGCGGCAGCTCGTCCAGATGGAACGCCTCATTGGACGAAATGCAAAGCTCATGACCCGGCAAGGACGCGTGCGGATTGGCAGATCCACCGACGGCGATCAGGATACGCTCGGCCGAGACAACCTTGTCGGTTTTCACCAGACGCACCGTGTTCGGGCCTACGATTTCAGCGCGTGTCTCCAGAATTTCCGCACCGGCATTCTCCAGCCCCTTGCGGTAAAGACCTTCCAGCCGGAGGATCTCCTTGTCCTTGGCGGCAATCAGTTTCTTCCAGTCGAAATGGCTCTCGCCCACCGTCCAGCCATAGCCGGCGGCATCCTCGAAATGCTCGTGAAACTGTGAGGCATAGACGAAAAGTTTCTTCGGCACGCAGCCCCGAATGACGCAGGTTCCGCCGAACCGGTATTCCTCGGCGATAGCAACCTTCTTGCCCATGCCCGCGGCAAGGCGTCCGGCACGAACGCCACCCGAACCGCCGCCGATTACGAAGAGGTCATAGTCATAGGTTGCCATTACAAGCTCCTTCGGCCGCGGCAGCGCTCTTCAGCACCCCGGCCCTTCCAGTGTCACATCATCAAACAGGGAAAGCCCGAACAGTGTCCGGGCTCCCCACTCATCATAAAGGCCGTTAAGCGTCAGTTATTGGTTGCAGGAGCAGCCGGGGCTGCAGCGCCATCCGCGTTCACTGGTGCGCCCAAATTCTTGACCAGTTCTTCGGTGGTCTCCTTGTTGAGATCCCGTGCAATGCCGGACGCCCAGATATCAGCGGCCTTCAGCAGTTCGCGTTGTGCGATCGGGCCGTCCTTCAACAGCTTCTTGCCGACATCGCTGCTGTAGAAATCGGCAATGCCTTTCAGCTCTTCGGTGGTGAAGGCCTTTGCGTAAACGAGTGCGGCCTCTTTCTCCAGATCGGCACGACGGGACGCAAGCGCAATAGCCTTCTTGTCGACAGTCGCGGAAATCTCGTCGAGATAGTTCGGATAAGCCTGAATCAGCTGCGCCTTCAGCCGCTCAGCCAGGCCCGGCAGAATGGTATCGAACCGGTCCGTCAAACCCAGTGCGGAAATGGCAGAACGGGCCTCCTTCAACTGCTCATCGGAAACATCCTGTGCGTGAGCCGTTGCGCCCAATACGACGCTGCCCAAAACAATGGCGACCGAAGCAACACGGCCAATGCGCGAAAAACCAATCATGAAACCTATAGCTCCTGTCTGCTTCCAGCTTCCAGCACACGTGCGCCGGACGGTCCGGCGATGATGGCGATCGAAGCCAGGTTGATAAATAACCCGTGTTCTACGACTCCGGGTATGGAATTGAGCGATGATGATAAGGCCTCTGCATCAGGAATGCGGCCAAAAGATGCATCGACAATCAGGTGTCCGCCATCGGTCGTAAACTCCACGTCGCGCGATGAACGAACGACCAGTTCGCCGACAAGACCCAGTCGGGAAGCGACCTTTTCAATGGCGATCCGCGTGGATGCCTGACCAAAGGGATTGATCTCAATGGGCAGTGGAAATGCACCCAGTGTCTCCACCAGCTTGCTATCGTCGGCGATCACAATCACCCGATTCGACGCAGCCGCCACAATCTTTTCGCGTAACAGCGCGCCGCCGCCGCCCTTGATCAGCCGTAACTGGTGATCGACCTCGTCGGCACCGTCAATTGTCAGGTCGAGTTCAGGAAGCTCGTCCAGCGATCTCAGCGGCACGCCGAGTTCCACGCAAAGACGCGCGGTCCGCTCGGAGGTTGGCACCCCTTCGACATTAAACCCTTGCGAAACCTTCTCGGCCAGCAGACGGACAAACTCCTCCGCGGTCGAGCCTGTTCCGATGCCCAGCTTCATGCCATCCTCGACATGCGCCAGCGCCGCTTCTGCGGCCTTGATCTTCATTTGCCGGGCGTCCATGCGCCAGCATCTCCCAACTATTTCGACGAGTGCTGTTTACACGCCCGAACGTGCAAACGAAAGCCCCTTTGGCGACCTGCATGCGCTTGCTTTTTAAAGAATGATCTCCTACCCCGGATGCGTCATCCGGTTGCCAACGAGGACATCATGCCAGCTCCCACAATCGTATTCGACCTCGACGGAACACTCGTCGACACCGCGCCTGATCTGATCGACAGCCTCAATCACACGATTGAAGCGGCCAATTTGCCGCCCGTCAGTTACGACGACGTCACCCATCTGGTGGGCCAGGGTGCCCGCACCATGATTGAACGCGCCTTCAAACTCTATGATCAAACGATCGAAGCTGAAGAACTCGACAAGCTGATGGCCCGTTTTATTGCGCATTACGGTGCCAACATGCCGGGCAAGAGCAAACCCTTTCCAGGCCTCGTGGACGCTCTGGACAGACTGAAAGAGGCAAACTTTACGCTTGCCGTCTGCACAAACAAGACCGAGAAGCTGGCCGTGCAGTTGATCGACGGGCTCGGCCTGTCCCACTATTTCGCGGCCACAACCGGCGGGGACACATTCACTGTGCGCAAGCCCGATGCCGCCCATCTGACGGGAACCATCCTGAAGGCCGGAGGCGATCGGAAAAAAGCTGTGATGATTGGCGACAGTATCAACGACATTCTGGCGGCAAAGAATGCCGCCGTTCCCTGTGTGGCTGTCCCGTTCGGCTATACCGATATTCCGGTCGATCAACTGGGTGCCGACCGGATTGTCCGTCATTATGACGAGCTATCGCCCGACCTGTTGATCGAACTGATGGTGAGGGGCGCTTAAGCCCCTCTCCTCAACTGCGGGCTTCGCGTGCGTCCGTCGTGACTTCGAATGCCTTTTCAGTATGCGAATCGCGATCGTAGACGTCGTTGTAATAGCCGATCGATCCGTCCTTCTGCGGCCAGGCCGTAAAGTAGGACACGTAGACAGGAATATCGCCCTTCACCGGCAGAGACTTGTTCTGGCCCTGCGCAATCTCGCGACCGATATCATCGACTGTTGTCCCCATGACGGCGGCTGCCATCACACGCGGCTCTGACAGCCGCACGCAGCCATGGCTGAGTGCACGCATGTCACGCTTGAAGAAGGCCTTTTGCGGCGTGTCGTGCATGTAGATCGCATGCGAGTTCGGGAACAGGATCTTCAACTCGCCAAGGGCGTTGCTACCGCCGGGCGGCTGGCGCACATCGACAGCATGGGTGGAGTTCCAGTCAACCTGGGTGGAGGACACCTGCCGCCCCTTGTAGCTGACTTCGTAACCCTGACGGTCGAGATAGCTTGGGTCTGCCCGCAGCTTTGGCAGCATTTCGTTGATGATGATCGATTGCGGCACGCCCCAATAAGGATTGACCTCGACCGTCTGGATCTTGTCCTCGAAGAAATAGGTCTGGTGCGCCTTCGAGCCGACCACGACGCGCATGGCGATCTGCTGCTTGCCATGGTCGAAATAATAGGCCTGGAATGCCGGCTGGTTGATGAACACGTAGCGCTCACCGAGATTGTCAGGCAACCAGCGCAGCTGTTCCATCGCCACGATCAGCTTTTCGATCTTGTCTGCGCTTGTGTGCCCCACCAGCGCTCGAACGGTCGCAGGTCCAATCACGCCATCCGGGCGTAGACCGGCTTCCTTCTGGAAGCCTTCGACCAGCGACACGAGCTCTGGCGTGTATTCCGGCGTATCGGTGTAGGCAGCAAGGACCGCGGAATTTTCGGCCTTGAGTTCAGGAGACGCGTTCTTGCGAATGAGCGCCACGACATTGGCCAGCTCCGCATCGCTGCGACCCGGCTTCAACAATAGTTTTGGCGCAATGGTGATACGCGGGCCGGCTCCGGCATCCTGCGCGCGCAGCTTTGCAAGTTCGGCCTTCAATGCCTCGAATTGCGGATTGGACGGATCCCGGTGACGCAGATAGGCGGCAACATCGGGGCTCAGACGCATCATGTTCAAGACCGGCGTCAGCTTGACCTTCTTGAGCTTGAAATCGTGGTAGCCAGACAGCTTGTTGGGATCGATCCGACCGCGTTCGGTATCGCGGACATAGGTCAGCACCTTGGTGGACAGTGCCACCTCGAAACGCATCAGCGCGGCATCGCGTCCGTCAACGTCAGACGTCGCATCCGCGGTGGCTGGCATGCTGACGCGATAGTCTTCGGGGTCGAGGCCCACTGTATCGGCGGCGGCCAGCGCCTCGATCATGGCTTTCGCCTTGTCGCTCGGTCCTTGGCCATCGACCCAGATCAAAGGCTTGCCGCTTGTGTAATAGGCTTCAACCGCATCGGCGACATCATCGGTGGCATAAACCTTGACCCCATCCATCGCCGCACGCGGATCGGAATTCGGCTGAGCGGCGATTGACGCCGTGGAGGTCATGTCGGCGCCCGACGCCGAGACATTCTCAACGGCGGCAACGGGCTCAGGCGCTGTCCAGAAACCTGCGGTCTTGACCAGGCGCATGGCCTCGGCCTTGTAGTCGTAATAGCGCGGTCCGCTCACCCGCGGCAGCGGCTCAGGATCCGAGTCATCGATCGCCGCCTGGATACCCGAGACATTGCGGCTACCGCCAAAGAGCGGCTGAATGCCGCGATCCCTGCTTCTGTTATTTTCGCCCTTGGCAGGACCGCCGCGCAACAGATCAAGAAGCGTCGTGGCCTGCGCGGTGACCGGCGCTGCCTGCACCGCGGCAAATGCGCCGACGATTGCAACTGCCATGACGGTGTTGTTCTTGAACCTGCTCACTATCGAACCTCATATTCTTGATTGTTTCATCAGGACGCCCCGACAACGCATCTCGCGGGCAAGCAATCCCAATGGCGTAACGCCGAGAGCTAACCGATTAACGCCACGCTGAAAAGTTTTATCCGTCAGGGACGTGTACCGCATGTCTCAAATTAATGTGAGGTCTGCGCGCATAATTTTCACCCCTGACTGCATTTGAAGAAAACTTTAGTTAACTTTCAAATAACAGACCCGAATCACTGATAACACCTGTGGCGAAACAGCGCCACTCAGGCAGAGCGAAGATCGAAGTTATTGCGTGTCCGGTTGGCAAAGGCCACCAGCGCCAGCATGGCCGGCACTTCAACCAGCACGCCGACAACGGTTGCGAGTGCCGCACCCGACTGCAGTCCGAAAAGACTGATGGCGACGGCAACGGCCAGTTCGAAGAAATTGGACGTTCCGATCAGCGCCGCGGGAGCTGCCACCGAATGCGGAAGCCGCCAGAGATAAGCCCAGCCATAGGCGACAACGAAAATAACCAGATTCTGCAACAGCAATGGTATGGCAATCAGCACGATCACAAGCGGCGAGCCGACAATGGTCTGCGCCTGAAACCCGAACAGCAGAACCACGGTGCCAAGCAGTCCGACGATGGAATAAGGCTTCAGCGCAGCCGTGAAGGTCTCGACGGCATGAGTGTCGTGCTTTCGGTCCAGCCACAGGCGCGTCAGATATCCGGCCAGAAGCGGGATGACCACATAGAGCAGCACCGATAGCATCAGCGTCTCCCACGGCACCACCACGTCGGTCACGCCCAGCAGAAGAGCGGCGATGGGCGCGAAGGCAAAGACCATCACCACGTCATTGATCGAAACCTGCACCAGCGTGTAGTTCGCATCGCCCCTGACCAGTTGGCTCCAGACGAAAACCATGGCGGTGCAGGGTGCGACGCCCAGCAGGATCATGCCGGCAATGTATTCGCTGCCCTCCTGTGGCGATACGAGACCGGCAAACAGGTGGTCGAAAAACAAGACCGCGATGGCCGCCATGGTGAACGGCTTGATCAGCCAGTTCACAACCAGGGTCACACACAGACCCTTCGGCTTTTTGCCAACGTCCCGCAAAGACGCAAAGTCGATGCTGACCATCATCGGATAGATCATCACCCAGATGAGCACCGCAACCACCAGATTGACCTTGGCATATTCCAGCGATGCGATCAGACTGAACGCAGGCGAAAATGCCAGCCCAAGCCCGACGCCAGCTGCAATGCAAAGGGCAACCCACAGGGAAAGGTAGCGTTCGAAGAAGCCGAGCGGCGACCGGGAAGCGTTGTCGTTCATGTCGATCCTGAAACGAAAAATGAGGGAGAGGAGAGCCGAAAACATGTGCCCGCGCTTATCTCAGCACCGGCAAACCAGTTCATCCAGAATGGGACGGCATAAATCCGGCGAGCCGCCGCAGCAGTCTTCCAGCATGAACGCCATTAGTCCGCGCATTGCATCGAGATTGGCACGATACCTGATATGGCGCCCTTCCCGTTCTCCTGCGATGAGCCCGGCATTGCTGAGCACCATCAAATGCGCAGACAATGTATTGGCGCGAATATCGAGATGGCTTGCAACGTCGCCCGCATGCTTTCCATCCGGCGCAGCGCGTACCAGAAAACGAAAAATTTCAAGCCGTGCTTCGTGACCAAGCGCCGAAAGCGCTGCCAGTGCATCAATTTTGTCCATAGTTCGATAAATCATGAAGTATGAAAGATTGCAAGTCCAAGGATGCACTGACATGCCCTTGCGCACCACTTGCCTGCCCAGTCAACTTGATTTGCGGTCGTCTCCCACCATCTTGTCTTGGGAGTTCTCAAAAAAGGATCACCCCATGACAAACACCCGCACCGAGACGGATACCTTTGGCCCAATTGACGTCGCAGCCGACCGATATTGGGGCGCTCAGGCCGAGCGATCGCGTGGCAATTTCAAGATAGGCTGGGAAAAACAGCCTTTATCTGTGGTGCGCGCACTTGGTATCGTCAAGCAGGCGGCGGCCCGTGCCAATATGTCTCTGGGTGTCCTCGACACGAAAATTGGCAACGCAATCGTCAGCGCTGCGCAGGAAGTGATCGACGGAAAACTGGACGACCACTTCCCACTTGTGGTCTGGCAGACAGGATCCGGTACCCAGTCCAACATGAATGCGAATGAAGTGATCTCCAACCGCGCCATTGAAATGCTGGGCGGCGAGATGGGCTCGAAAAAGCCGGTCCATCCGAACGACCACGTCAATATGAGCCAGTCGTCCAACGATACCTATCCGACGGCCATGCACATCGCCTGTGCCGAACAGATCGTTCGCCATCTGCTACCAAACCTGCAGCATCTCCAGCAAGCGCTAGACGAAAAGGCGAAGGCCTTCGCTCACATCATCAAGATCGGCCGGACCCACACGCAGGACGCGACACCGCTGACGCTCGGCCAGGAATTCTCCGGATATGCGGCGCAAATTGCCTCCGCCATCAAGCGGATCGAGCTGACCCTACCCGGCCTCTGCGAACTGGCCCAAGGGGGCACAGCCGTTGGAACAGGGCTCAATGCGCCAAAAGGGTTTGCCGAAAAGGTCGCTGAAGAAATCGCCACCATCACTGGCCTCGCCTTTATAACAGCGCCCAACAAGTTCGAAGCGCTGGCCGCCCATGACGCCATGGTCTTTGCGCACGGAGCGATCAACGCTGCGGCGGCTGCCTGCTTCAAGATCGCCAACGACATCCGCTTTCTCGGCTCCGGCCCCCGCGCAGGCCTTGGAGAACTTTCTCTGCCGGAAAACGAGCCTGGCTCCTCGATCATGCCTGGCAAGGTCAACCCCACCCAGTCGGAAGCCCTCACCCAGGTCTGCGCGCATATCTTCGGCAATCAGGCTGCCATCACCTTCGCCGGCAGCCAGGGCCATTTCGAACTTAATGTCTACAATCCGATGATGGCCTACAACTTCCTCCAGTCGGTCCAGCTGCTGGGCGACGCAGCCCGCTCCTTCACCGACAATTGTGTGGTTGGCATCGAGGCGCGTGAGGACAACATCAAGAAGGGTGTCGAAAACTCGCTGATGCTGGTGACCGCGCTCAACTCCCGGCTTGGATACGACACCTGCGCCAAGATCGCCAAGACCGCCCACAAGAATGGCACCACGCTTCGCGAAGAGGCCGTGGGCGGTGGCTATCTCAGCAATGAGGAATTCGACGAACTGGTGCGCCCGGAACTCATGATCGGGCCCAAGTAAGTATCGAAAATCTAGACGCAGCCGGTCATTGCGGACCGGCTGCGCATCAAGATGCAGACCGCCAGCGGCTGCGACCGGTCTCCCGTGCCCTGAACAGATCCATGTCTCCGTCGCGGATCAAGTCAGCGACCGACGTCATCTCCGGGCTCAGGTGGCTGACGCCAAAGCTCGCAGACAGGTCTCCACGTTTGAGTGGATCGACCACCAGACTATCCAGTCTGTCGCCGATCTTCTGCGCAAATTCCAAAGCGCCGTCCTGCCCCGTTTCCGGCAGAAGAAGCATGAAGATGCTGCCGCCCATGCGTGCAGACAGAGAATTATCATCGGTCATCGAGCGCAGCAAATCACCAACGGCAACCAGCGTCTTGTCGGCAATGGCCCGCCCCTGCTCTTCCCTGATCGCTCTGAAATGGTCGAGATCGAAGATGATCAGGCTCAGAGGCTCTTTGCCCTCCTGGCATCTGCGGAACAGGTCCTCCCCCTCGTCCAGCATCGCACGCCCCATGCGCAATCCGCTCAATGGGTCTGTGATCGCCGGCACGTCATTGCGCTCACCGATCGCTTCAATTTCGCTTACAAGCCCGCAGACGGCCCGGGTGACCACAGCGATCTCATCGTCTCCGCGCTTGTTAAGCCGAGCCTCGCCGAATTCCCCGATCATCCGGAATGCCGCAATTTCCGTCGACAACCGGCGCAGCGGAGCAATCAACTGCCACAGAATGCCAAGGCAAAGAACGGTACCAACAAGCGTCGCCCCGAGAACGACGAAGAAGGAATGTGCATTGTCGCCGCCTTCGAGCAGGCTCAGACTGGCGATCAGACCGAGCAAGGGAAGGTGAATGCAGACAAAGCAGACGACAAAGATCCGCGTGACAATGGACCGGCGCCACATCGGGCTGGCAGACTTCATCGTATCCATAAATTCTAAGCTCCTGAAACTTGACGCCCCACTACTACATCGGCGGCTCAAGTCTGCCAAAAAAAATGCACTCTGCTTCATCAAATCGAGGGAAATGCCGAAAACTTGGGATCTGCAGAGCAGCCCGAACATTGAATTGTTAACGCCCTGCCCTTAAACCACAGACCATCCTGCATGCTATTTCGAAAGGCACCGCGATGGCTGACGACCTGTTTCCGCTTGGTGAGGACACGACCCCCTACCGCAAGATCTCATCCGACTATGTTTCAACCACATCCTTCAACGGAAACGAGATCCTGAGCGTCGATCCCGAAGGGATCAGGCTGCTGGCCGAAACGGCGCTGTCAGACATCAACCATCTGCTGCGGCCGGGACACCTGAAACAGCTGGCCTCCATTCTGGACGATCCCGAAGCCACCGACAACGACCGTTTCGTCGCCTTCGACCTGCTGAAGAACGCCAACATTGCAGCCGGCGGCATCCTGCCAATGTGCCAGGACACCGGCACCGCCATCGTCATGGCCAAGAAGGGCCGCCGCGTCTGGACCGATGGCGGCGACTATGAAGCCATGGCAGCCGGCGTACGCGATGCCTATGAGCGCAAGAACCTGCGCTATTCGCAGCTCGCACCGCTGAAGATGTTTGAGGAAAAGAACACCAAGACCAATCTGCCGGCCCAGATCGATATCTACGAAGAGGGCGAGGACGCCTACAAGTTCTTGTTTATGGCCAAGGGCGGCGGTTCGGCCAACAAGACATTCCTTTATCAGGGCACGCCCTCGCTTCTGACCCATGACCGCATGATCGATTTCCTGAAGGAAAAGATCCTGACCCTGGGTACCGCTGCCTGTCCCCCCTATCATCTGGCAATCGTGATTGGCGGCCTGTCAGCAGAAATGAACCTGAAGACAGTCAAGCTGGCGTCGGCCCGCTATCTCGACGACTTGCCCACCGAAGGCTCGGACAGCGGCCATGCGTTCCGCGACCTTGAGATGGAAAAGGAAGTCCACAAGCTGACCCAGTCCATGGGCGTCGGTGCCCAGTTCGGCGGAAAGTACTTCTGTCATGACGTCCGCGTCATTCGACTGCCGCGTCACGGCGCCTCACTGCCGATCGGCCTTGGCGTGTCCTGTTCCGCCGACCGTCAGGCCAAGGGCAAGATCACCAAGGACGGCATCTATATCGAGCAGCTTGAGACCGATCCGTCGAAATACATGCCGGAGATCGACGAGACCGCGCTGTCATCCTCAATGGTCAAGATCGACCTCAATCAGCCCATGACGGCAATCCTCGCCGAATTGAGCAAGCATCCGGTCAAGACAAGACTGTCGCTCACCGGCACCATTATCGTCGCGCGTGACCTTGCCCATTCCAAGATTCGCGACCGCCTGGAAAACGGTGAAGGCATGCCGGAATACTTGAAAAATCACCCGGTCTACTACGCCGGACCGGCCAAGACACCTGCCGGTTATGCCTCTGGATCATTCGGTCCGACCACAGCCGGTCGCATGGATAGTTATGTCGACCAGTTCCAGTCGTTTGGTGGCTCCATGGTGATGCTCGCCAAGGGCAACCGCTCGCGCGCAGTTCGCGAGGCATGCAAGACCCATGGCGGCTTTTACCTCGGCTCCATCGGCGGCCCGGCCGCACGGCTTGCGCAGGATTGCATCAAAAAGGTCGAGGTTCTGGAATACCCGGAACTGGGCATGGAGGCTGTGTGGAAGATCGAGGTTGAGGATTTCCCTGCCTTCATTGTGACCGATGACAAGGGCAACGACTTCTTCCAGGAGTTCAATCTGGGCTGATCTTGCCGGTTCTCGAAAATTAAAAGGCGCAATGTGCGCCTTTTTTATCGGAAGGGTAAAAAATATAGCTAATTTACTCTATTTTTCAGCGCCTTAGATTGTAATTTGTTAATCCAGCAGGAAAAACCGACAAGCACTCTGTTAAAACTTTCAAAATAATTTAAGCATAACAACATAAGCGCAAGCATAAATAATAATACTTTGGGGTAGAATCGATGAATACGGTCGAAGTGGCGAAAGCGCAACTTCCAGACATCGCTGCACAGATCGTTTACGCCATGCGCACCATGGGCGTTCCGTCGATTCCCCGCAATTATGAACTGTTCTACGAAGCCTATATCGGGTCCAACCCCGCACTGAGCAGAGATCTTGCGGCACTTGGAAAACGTGCAACGCAGGACGAGCTTGACACGATTGGCGAGCGGTATTTCGCCAGCCAGCGGACCCGCGGAATCGAAAACGCGCATTCCAAGATCATAACGCAGCTGGACAGCCTGTTGCGCGCGCTAAACGTCGAGCAGAACTCGCTCGAAAGCTATAACAAGCTTCTCGGCGAAACTGTTCAACAGATTGCTTCCAAGAGCAGCACCAGTGCCGACATCCTGCGCAACGCCATCACCATACTGACCGTTGCCACTGGCGACACCATGGCGCATGGCGAAAAGACGGTCGAAAGCGTCCAACAGAAGTCCCAGGAAATGGACGTGATCCGCAAGGAACTCGACGAGTACAAGCGGATTGCCAATACCGATTCGCTGACGCGGCTGTCCAACCGTCGCGCCTTCGACGAGAGACTTGCCGGCATCTTTGAATCGGAAAACGGTTTTCTGCCAACCGCGCTCATCTTGATGGACATCGATCACTTCAAGCAGATCAACGACAGCTATGGCCATCCGGTCGGTGACAAGATTCTAGCAACGGTGGCAACCGTAATACGCACCAATGTCCGCCGAGATGCTTTTGTTGCACGAACCGGCGGAGAAGAATTCGCGGTCATTCTCGACGGAAGCTCACGCGAAGAGGTCTACGAGGTGTGCGAGCGTGTACGAATTGCATTACAGAGCACACCATTCAGGAACTCTAAAACCGGCGTCGATTATGGCTCCGTCACCATTTCCCTGGGCGGCTGCATGGCCGCAGAAGTCAGTGATGCCGGCGAGCTGTATGGCAAGGCCGACATCGCGCTTTACTGCGCCAAGAACGATGGTCGCAATCGAACGCGCCTGTTCGAAGACGGAATGAAGAAAGACTTCAACAAGAGTTGGCTCCTCTACCGCGGCGCGTGAGGTATCTTTCCGTCACCACATGGTGTTGGCCGCACGCGCGGCCCACTCACGATCATAGGTTTCCTTGTCGAAATCGGCTTTTGCCGCCTTGAGCAATGTACCCGGCGTCGGTAGCGCAGAAACATCTGCAAACCGCTCCGGATTCCATAATTGTGCCCGCATCACTGCACGCGCGCACTGAAAATAAACTTCCACGATCTCGATCACAATGACGCTGCGGGGATGCTTGCCGTCCATTTCGAAACTGGCAAGCAGATCCGGCTCGACTGACACAACGGCGGTTCCATTGACGCGCATGACTGTATTTGAGCCCGGGATCAGGAACATCAAGGCAACCCGCGGGTCTCGCACAATATTGAGCAGCGAATCGATCCGGTTATTGCCACGCCAGTCCGGCAGCGCCAGATGGCGATCGTCCTCGACCCGAACGACACTCGCCTCGTCGCCCCGCGGCGAACAGTCCATCCCCTCAGGCCCGACCGTCGACAGCGCAACAAACGGTGACGCCTCTATCATCTCGCGATATTCGGCCGTCAGAAAGCGCGTCACCTTGGCCACGGACGCTTCGGAAACATCGCCGTAGATCGCCTTCAAATCGTCAACCGAGCGCAGGATCGTCATCACATCTCCAGACATCAATCATTCAAAACTGCGCCACTAGCCGACGCGCATTTCAGATTTATAACGCCCTTGCGCTGTGAGCAAGCATTCGGTCGGAGGACGACAGTTGGAGAAATTCGGCAATGGCAGCACTGACGTCAGGCGCCGAGACAATCCGGCGATGTCCCAGACCATCGGCCCAGAAAAAGGATATGTGGTTTCCGATTCCCTCATAGCTGCGGGCATGATGCTCACCGACTTCCTTGTCATCCGGCGCATGCACGATCAGCATCGGGCGGGTTTCGGTGCGTGCAATCTGAGCCATGTCGAATTCGGCAAGGGGGCGCCCGGCAACCTTTCCCACATGATCGAACAAGGCCTGTCTGGTTGCCGGTGAGAGCTTCAACAGGCCCGAGAAGTCCTGGAATATCTCGACGGCCTGAGATGGCGCGCCGATCAGGACGAGACGCTGTGCCGCCAAAGACGGCACCTCGGGAAACATCTGCCCGACGGCTGACATCAAGGCCAGCCCGCCGAATGAATGGGCAACCACAGCGTCGAACGGACCGATTGCCTTTTCCACCGCCGCCAGCGCTTCCGCCGCATTTCGGATGTTCAGCGTCTTGCCATAGGTGCGTCCGTGACCCGGCAGATCGACCAGCACCACCTCGGCTCCGGCCCTGTGCAGCCCCGTTGCCAGCACCGCCATATATTCGGCTCGAGACGCCAATCCATGGACAAGCATCACCCGTTTGCCGCCGACGGTCCCTGCGAGGCGATAGGTCGCGACATCGCCCGCGTCGACATGCACCATCTCCAGCCTGGCGTTCCTTAGCAATTCTCTGCCTTTGGCAAACATGGCAATCGGCTTTTCGCCCCGTGGCTTGCGCGACGGTGTCCGACAGAACAGATAAAATGCCGCCTGTCCCGCAAGACGCGGCGAGAGCGCACCCAATATCCTGAAAGCGAGACGGGTGACCTTCAGCGCGAACGATGCCATAGTCGGATTCCCATAATATGTTCAACATTGAACAATAAAGTACAAGCATGAACAAAAAGCAAGCTCTTCCCTGGGAACATCCGCGATTCAAGAGTTGGATCGCCGTCGGTCGCGCCTGCCAGCTGATGCAACAGACCCTCGCACGCCAGCTTGCACCGCTCGACATCAAGCCGCCGCAACTCGATATCCTGATCAATCTCTACCGTTTCGAAGGTATTTCTCAGCAAGAACTGGCCCGCAAGCTGCTGGTCGGGCGCTCGAATATGAGCATGCTGCTGCCCCAGATGGAAAAACGCGACCTGATCTCCCGCCTTGGCGACAGGCAAGACAAAAGGATCCTGCGCCTCTATCTGACAGACAAAGGCCGCAAACTCACAGAAGAGGCCATGGCCATCCAGACAGCGCTGATTGAAAAGACCATGTCGGCTGCTCCTATAGAGCAATGCCTGACAGTGGCCGATGTCATGGAGCAGCTGGCCGCCCGCTTGCAGGCCGACGAGGATCGGGCCTCAGATTGAGGCTTCACCTGGCGTCGCGGCTTAATTTCTTCTCTGCCAGTTTTTGTTCATACTCGGCGAACTTATCGTCGCCACTCTCGCCGAGTTCCCGCAGGTAGGACCAGGTAAAAATACCGCTGTCATGGCCGTCGTCGAAGCCGATGCGCACCGCATAATTGCCGGTGGGATGCATGGCCGAGATCTGGACATTGCGCTTGCCCGGAACTGTAACCTCCTGCCCCGGTCCATGGCCCTTCACTTCGGCAGACGGCGATAGAACGCGCAACATCTCTGCTGGCAGCGTGAAGCTTTGACCATCATCATAGGTAACAGACAATTGGCGGCGGTCTTTGGAGACCTTGAGGTCGGTTGGCCAGAATTCGGTCATGCTGCAAGCCCATAAAGCTGAAATGTGCCAGAGACGTAGGCGCGCTTGACCCATGGCGCAAGAGAATTTGAAGATAAACATTACGGCCGCTTCCTTGACGGAAGCAGGTGCGAAGTCCACCTTAATGAAAAGCCCGGAGGAAACCCATTGACCGACAGCATCGGAAAAGTATTTGACGCAGCAGCGCTTTCCGCCGCCGATGCGCCGATGGTCGACCCGTTTGGCCGCACCGTCAGCTATCTGCGCGTCTCGGTTACCGACCGCTGCGACTTCCGCTGCACCTATTGCATGTCGGAAAACATGACCTTTCTGCCGAAGAAAGACCTGCTGACTCTTGAGGAGCTGGATCGCCTCTGTTCCGCCTTCATCGCCAAGGGTGTGCGCAAACTGCGGCTGACCGGCGGTGAACCTCTGGTGCGCAAGAACATCATGTTCTTGATCCGCAATCTCGGACGCCATTTGCAAAGCGGCGCACTGGAAGAGCTGACACTGACCACCAACGGGTCCCAGCTGGCAAAACATGCCGAGGAGCTTTACGACTGTGGTGTCCGCCGCATCAACGTGTCGCTCGACACGATGGACCCCGACAAGTTCAAGACCATCACCCGCTGGGGTGATTTTTCGCGCGTCATGCAAGGCATCGAGGCGGCCCAGAAGGCTGGCCTGAAGATCAAGCTCAATGCCGTCGCACTGAAGGATTTCAACGAACACGAAATACCGGACCTGATGCGGTTTGCCCATGAACGCGACATGGACCTGACCCTGATCGAGACCATGCCGATGGGTGAAATCGAGGAAGATCGAACCGACCGCTATCTTCCGCTATCGGACGTGCGAAACCGCCTGGAAGAACAATTCACGCTCACCGACAATCCGTACAAGACCGGCGGACCTGCCCGTTATGTCGACGTGGCGGAGACCGGCGGACGGCTGGGTTTCATCACGCCAATGACCCATAATTTCTGCGAAAGCTGCAACCGTGTGCGCCTCACATGCACAGGCACGCTCTACATGTGTCTTGGTCAGAACGATGCAGCCGATCTTCGCACCGCGCTTCGGGCCTCGCCAAACGACGCCTATCTGTCCAGCGTCATTGACGAGGCAATCGGCAGAAAGCCGAAAGGTCACGATTTCATCATCGATCGTCAGCACAAACGCCCGGCAGTTGGCCGCCACATGAGTGTAACCGGCGGCTAGGCTCGAACCGCCATGCACCCAAATCAGGCGGACTTTCGATAGCCGGCTGCAGACACGGTCTCGCCTGTCCTGAACTGCCCGATCTTCGCACTCAAGGCCTCGACACGATCGCGCAAGCCTTGGATTTCCGCGTTATTTTCTTCAACCATGGCCGCATTGCGCTGGGTGATGAGTTCCACATCGCCAACCGCGCGGGTGACCTCGGCAATGCCGGTAGACTGTTCGCTGGTCGACGAGGAAATGCTCTCGATCAGTGACTGCACCTGGTCGACCTGCGCGATGATGCCTGACAGCGCCGTGCCTGTCTGCTCGACAAGCTCCACGCCGTCACGCACCTGCGCACCGCTTTCGGAAATCAAGCCCTTGATCTCCTTGGCAGCGCTGGCGCAACGCTGGGCAAGCTGCCGCACTTCCTGGGCAACCACGGCGAAACCGCGACCGGCATCGCCCGCACGCGCCGCTTCCACGCCGGCATTGAGGGCCAGCAGATTGGTCTGGAACGCGATTTCATCGATGACACCGATGATCGCCGTGATCTTCTCCGACGAGCGGTTGATCTCGCTCATGGCATCGATGGCGCGCGATACGATCTCACCCGAGCCTCGCGCCGTCGTTTGCGCGCCTTGAACCGCACCCGCCGTGGTCCGGGCATTCTGCGCGGTCGCATGGCACACTTCGCTCAGGCGCGACAGGGCTCGCGAACTTTCCTCGATGGCAGCAGCCTGCTGCTCGGTACGGCGTGCGAGATCGTCAGCCGAAACGGCAAGATTGCCTGTACCGGCATTGATGTCGGCAGCAGTCCCGCGCACATCGGCAAGCGTCACCCGCAGGGTCTCGACGGCCTGATTGTAAATCCGCGCCATGTCCTGGAAATCGGACGGCAGGTCGCCGCGCATGGTAGCCTCAAGATTTCCTGTAGCCAGAGCCCTCAACACATCGTCCAACGCGGCCAAGGCCTGCCTTTGCTCGTCCTCGATGCGCGCGCGCTCCGCGGCTCTGCGCTCTTCTTCCATGCCCGCCTGATCGCGACTGCGGCTTGCTTCTTCTTCAAGCCGGACATTCTCGACCGCGGCATCGCGAAAAACGGTAACAGAACGCACCATGTCGCCAATTTCATCGCCGCGCTCGCGTCCCTCGATCGGGACAGACAGGTCGCCATTGGCAAGCCGGCTCATCACCTCGGTGATCCGCTTCATCGGCGCACGCAGGGTTTCAATAAGCATCAGTCCACCGATGATGGCCATCAGTGTGCCGACCACCATCGCGACGACGGAAATGACTGCGGATCGATCGCTGTCGGCCTTGCCCACTTCCTGCGCCTGCCTGACAAAATCATGCAGCGAGGCTGCCGCATGTGTCAGCTCGGCAAAGGCCGCCTGACGTGTTTGGGTCCACTGCCCGTCCGCCGCAAGCAACGTAGCAGAATCATCCGTCATCTGCGCGAGCAGAGGACCGGCAACGCCCGGAAGATCGCGCATGGTGCTGTTCTTCTGCCCAAGCTCCGCAATCTTTTCGATATTGGCGGTAAGGGCCGAAATATCGGAGAGCACTGATTCGCGGGAGGCATCATCCAGCAGATTCTGCATGCGGGCGGCATGAAGACCCATCGTGTTCATGATCTGCAGCGCGGCATCCACCTGACCGACCAGCTGTCGCTGCGGCAGCACATCGGCGTCGAGCTTGACGAAACGCTCGGCTGCCGTGTTGGAATTCTTGATTGCTTTGTTCGCCAGAGTTTCTGCAACCTTCGGCAGAGACGCCTTCAAAGCCTCGAAACGTGTCTCACGGGCAAGCGGCGAAACGGTTTCCGCGCCGAGTTCTGCAAGCTCGGTCGCCGCCTTCTTCACCGGTTCGATCTGCTTTGCACCCTTTTCACTGACCATCCCTTCGGCAGAATCCAGTTCTTTCGACAAAGGCCCGCCATAATTCTTGATCGTCTTCAGTCGGTCCGAATCGGTCAGTGCTCCATCCATGGCTTTCAGCAATTTCTCCAGACGCTCCGACAGCCCCTTGAAGGCTGCCGCGTCGTAAAGAAGACCCTTGGCGAATGCCTCCTTGTCGCTGAAATCCTTCTGGATGATATCGATCTGCTTTTGTGCGCCCTGCCCGGCAATGACCAGCGCTGCCATATCGGCAGAGATCGCCGCATTCAACGCGGTGCGGTTTGCATCGATGGCAATGAAATCGGCTTCAGCCGCACGCATGACAGGCTCAAGCCCAAGGACGAGCGTCAGTTTGGCGCGGTCGCCGTCATTGACCAACAACTGTTCAAGTGTCTTCGCACCATCTGCCTGCCTGGCAATGGCTGCCTCAAGATTGGCAGCCATATCCTCGGTCGGTTCAGCGGTATAATCCTGTAACGCCGACTGAAGATTGTCGAAGTCTGCGATATTGCCGATCGTGGCCCGTGTCATCGTCATATGCCCGTTGAGCATATGCGATGTGTAGTAACCGAGAAGCCCGACGCCCGCCATCAGAACCACCAGCGGAACGATGAACAAAAGCACCTTGGTGACGATGCGGCGGCTCTGCAGAAGACGGTCGATGAAAGACATATATCCCTCAGAAAGGCAGTCGATTGGGAATGAACGATCAACCGCCCGAATCGATGATTGGATGTTTACGGATCAACATCACCACCTTCCCCAATGAAACTTGCGCTTTCATTAATGACGGACACTCAATTATTGCGGCGCATATACTTTTGTCGCTCCAAACCAACAGTTTACGCCGTAAACGTCGTTTCCGTTCTCCCTGCGCTGCTGTAGAACAACCTGACAGCGCGAGGGGAAAACCAGACATGCCATTCACGAAAAACACCCAGGGCGCCATCCTGATGACATTCGCCATGGCCGGCTTTACCTGCAATGACGCGCTGACCAAATCCCTGACCGACGCCATTCCGGTAAGCCAGATCATTATGGTGCGCGGCGTGATCATGACACTGCTGGTCTATATCGTGGCCCTCAAGATCGGCGCGCGCCCGCATTTCAACGTGCTCAGACAGCCGATGGTGGTCGCCCGCGTCTTGCTCGAATGTCTGGCCGCCCTGTGCTTTTTGACTGCGCTTAGCCACCTGCCTCTGGGCAACATCTCATCGATTATGCAATCCCTTCCGCTGGCCGTAACGCTGGGCGCGGCACTGTTCCTGCGCGAGCCGGTCGGCTGGCGCCGCTGGAGTGCGATCACGGTCGGCTTTATCGGCGTCCTGATCATTCTTCGCCCCGGGCCTGAAGGATTTTCCAGCGCCGCTCTGTTTGCGGTCGCCGCCGTTTTTCTGGCCGCAGCACGCGACCTCGTGACCAAGAAGATCGGCGCGAACACCGCATCCATCAACGTGACCCTCTTTACCGCTGCCGGAAATGCACTAATGGGCGGATTGCTGATTGCCCCCTATGGCGGTTGGCAACCCATGCCTGGCTATTCCTTTGGCATTCTCGCCGCCGCTGCCATGCTGCTCTTCGTCGGCCACCAGTCCATCGTGCTTGCCATGCGGACTGCTGAAGTATCCTTCGTGGCGCCGTTTCGTTATCTGAGCCTGCTTTGGGCCATCGGCCTTGGCATGCTGATGTTCAACGAAAAGCTGGATCCGTGGATGGTCACGGGTGCCACCATCGTCATCGGCTCCGGGCTCTACACTTTCTATCGAGAGAACAAGCGCAAATCCGCCTTGCTGATTGGCCAGGAATCGCAACCCGGTTCGCCCCTGTGAGCGGAACGACACCCACGGGGAAAAGGCGCATATGACGGGAGAATCGCTTTGACGAAAGGGACATTGTTCGACCGTCACTCACCGCCGCACATTGTGACGCTGGTGCTGATTGCAGGCCTGTCGGCACTGACGATGAACATCTTCCTTCCGTCACTGCCGTTGATGGCGGAGTTTTACGCTGTCGAATATGGTGTCATGCAGTTTGCCGTCTCCGGCTACATTACCGGCATCGCCGTCCTGCAAATCGTCATCGGACCACTGTCCGACCGCTTCGGACGCCGTCCAACCATGATTGCCAGCCTCGTTATCTTTCTGCTGGCGACCCTGCTGTGCATCTTTGCAACTTCCGTCACGGGTTTCATGATCGGACGATTGCTGCAAACGACGGTCGCTGCCGGCATGGTCCTGTCGCGGGCCATCGTGCGCGACATGGTCCCCATGGAGCAGGCCGCCTCCATGATCGGCTATGTCACCATGGGCATGACCATCGTGCCTATGCTGGGACCGACCGCCGGCGGTTTCCTCAACGACGCCTTCGGCTGGCAGGCCAACTTCATCGCATTATTCCTCTTGGGCGCATTGGTGCTGGCCGTGGTCGTCACCGATCTTGGCGAAACCAACCGCCAGCAATCGGCCAGTATCCTCGGGCAATTCCGTGATTGGCCGCAGCTGCTCCTGTCCCGACGCTTCTGGGGCTATACGATGACAGCAACGATGACGACCGGCGCGTTCTTCGCCTTTCTGGGTGGCGCGCCGTTCGTCGGTAGCAATATCCTCGATCTGTCGCCACGTGCGCTCGGCATCCAGTTTGCCTTTGTGGCTGCCGGCTATCTCGTCGGCAATTTCTTCTCCGGTCGCTATGCACGTCGGGTCGGCATTTCGAGAATGATGCTGGCCGGAGGCGGTTTTGCCTTGCTCGGGTCGCTCGTTCCCATGGTCTTGCTGCTGACCGGCCACTTCTCGGCCATCACCTTCTTTGGCCCCCTGTTCATCGTCGGCTTCGGCAACGGACTGACCTTGCCAAGCGCCAATGCCGGCATTGTCAGCGTGAGACCCCATCTGGCGGGCTCGGCCTCTGGCCTTGGCGGCGCCATTACCATGGGTGGTGGAGCAGCCTTGTCGGCCCTCGCCTCCTCCATTTTGAGCGTCGAGACCGGCGCCCTGCCCCTGCTGGTCGTCATGTGCGGCACCTGCGTTCTGGCGGTGGTTGCCGTTCTCTACATCTGCTACCTTGACCGAAATGACGCCCGAGCCATGGAGGGGAACTGATGCGCGAGCGTCCTGCAGGCCTGATCCTCGCAGGCGGTCTGTCGCGGCGCATGGGCGAGAACAAGGCGCTGGCCATCCTCGCCGGGCAACCGATGATCGCCCATGTCGCCGACCGCCTCGCACCACAGGTGAAGACACTCGCGATCAACGCACCGGCAGAACCGCCCTTGCCGCTTGGCCTGCCCGTGATCCAAGATACGATTAAAGGCTATGCCGGCCCCCTTGCCGGCATCCTGGCGGGATTGAGGCACTTCGCGCATACGGCGCCTGAAACGGCCTATATGCTGAGCGTCGCGGTCGATACTCCGTTCCTGCCGGCAGACCTCGCGAAGCGCCTGCTTGACGCCTGCTCGACAGCGGACGAGATTGTGATTGCCCGCTCCAATGACCGGCTGCATCCCGTCATTGCGCTTTGGCCGTTAAGCCTTGCCGATGAGCTGGAGGCCTGGCTTGTCGATCCGCAACATCGAAAGCTTCAGGATTTTATCGCCCGACACACATTCACAGTCGTCGATTTCAGTTCCGACGGCACAACGACTGGTGCGATCGATCCCTTCTTCAACGTCAACAGCCCCGACGATCTGCTGCGGGCGCAGACAATGCTGGATACAAGTACCCCATGAACCAACCACGCGTATTCGGTATTTCCGGCTGGAAGAACTCGGGCAAGACAGGGCTTGCCGTCAGGCTGGTCGAAGAATTCACAAGGCGCGGCTATCGCATCTCCACCATCAAGCATGCGCACCATGACTTTGACGTCGACAAGGTGGGGGCCGACAGCTTCCGCCACCGCGAAGCGGGTGCCCATGAGGTGACGATTGTCTCAGGCACACGGTATGCCATCATGCATGAATTGCGCGGCGCAGCCGAACCCAGCTTTGAAGAAATTCTTGCCCGTCTGGCCCCTTGCGATCTGGTGTTGATCGAAGGTTACAAGCGTGAAGCAATCCCCAAGATCGAAGCAAGACGACTGGAGGCAAAGAACCGCGAACCGCTGGCCCCGGCCGATCCGCATATCGTGGCCATCGCCGCCGATCACGAAGTCAGGGATGCGAATGGGCTCCAGACCTTTGACCTCAACGACACAACGGCCATCGCGGACTTCATAGCCATGACGACCGGACTGCCGTCTCTATAGACCGCATCTGAGGCAATGAGATTTCTTGACGCCCATAAAAAAGGCCGCCGTGGAAACGGCGGCCTGATTTCACGTCGGAGAACCGGCTTACTGATTGGACGCGACCGGGCGAACCAGCGCTGTGACACGACGAATGGTAACGCGGCGGTTCTGCTGCTCGGCACCTAGCGTGCGCACCTTCAGGTAACGCTCGCCATAACCCTGTGTCGCCAGATTTTCAGGCGGGACGCCATAGACATCCGTCAACAGGTTGGCGACCGATTCTGCACGCTCGTCCGACAGGATAAGGTTGCTGTCATCGGAACCGACGGCATCGGTATGGCCCTCGATCAGGAAAGTCTCGGCCGGGTTCTGGTCGAGGATCTTCGTCATCGCATCGGCAACCTTGCGCAGCGTGCGGGCCTGGCTCATCGGAATTTCCGCACTGCCGGTGGCAAAGGTGATGGTATCGAGATCGATACGACGGACCTTGTCACGGATACGGGCCGAATATTTAACCTCATCCAGCGAATAGACGCGCTCGACGGGCTCCACGGGCGGTTGTTCCAGGAAGTTGTAGTAGTTGCGGTCCGGATCACTGGACGTGTCGATGATATAGTCACGCACAGGAATGTTCAGACGCATGGGCGGCAGATCACGGCCCGGATCGCGGAACTGGCGATCATCACGACGGCCATCCATCATGTCAGGCGCATAAAACAGCACATATTCGCGGCCACGGCTGTCGATGCGCGAACGCTGGATCATTTCGCCGTAACGGTTTCGAATGGTCACCACCTGGCTGCCGTCCTCGCGAACGATGGTCTCGCGAACGCGACCGCGTGGCAGTTCCTCGTAATAGCGCTCATTGCCGTCACGCGTGAACCGGTCGCTGTCATCGCTTCGGACGATAACATTGTTTCCAAATTGCAGGATAATGCGGTTATCGCGGCCTTCCCGCTCGCGCACACCATCGTGGCGATCCCAGCGGGGACGTCGATCGATGCGGCGCCCTTCTTCGGCATTCGCCGCTCTCATTTTGCGCGGCTCGCCATCGCTCTTGGCAAAACCGGACTGCGAAGCCGCATCACTGTCTGGGGCAACGGTCGGCTCGGCTTCGGCACGCGCCCTGCGGCGGCTATCCTGGGTCTTCGGCGCATCCAGATCAGCTTCTTTTTCACTGTCGAGAACAGCTGCACCCTTGTCCACCGGCAGAATCACGGTCTCATCGGTCTTCGACGGATCCTCTGCAATGGCCTTGGCATTATCGAGCTGCTCCTTGGACATCGGCTCTGCTTCCACCTGCTCGGGTGGAGGTGCCTGTTCGCCCTCGACGGCTGGCGCTGCGTCCGTCGCAGCGGGTTCCTCTGCTGAGGTCGGCGCTGGGCCTTCGTCCGGCAAAGGCCGCTCATCGGGGCTTTCCTGTGGCACAGGGGCTTCCGCATCCTTTGGCGGGTCCACTGCATCAGCCGGCTGCGCTCCGGGTGCCGGATCGGTCTGTTCTTCTGGAACAGGCGCCGTCTCCGGTGCTGCTTCACCGGGCTGTTCAGCAGTCGCCGGCTGTTCCGCCGGAGCGTCAGCAACCGGGGCTTCCTCGGCAGGCTCTTGCTCGGCTTCCGGTTCAGGTGCGGGTTCAGCGGGCGCCTCGGCAGCTGGCGCTTCCTGTGCCGCTGGAGCCTGCGGTTCTTCAACCGCCGGCGCTTCTGGCGCGGGCTTGGGTTCTTCGACCGGCGCGGGCTTGGGTTCAGGTTCCGGCGCAGGCTCTGGCGCAGGCGGCGCCGGGGCCGGCTCAGGTTCCGGCTGTGGTTCGGGTTCAGGTGGCGGTTCCGCAGCCTGCGGCTCTTCTGCCGGGGCCTGCTGGGCTTCCGCCTCCGCAGCGCTCAGCTGGGCCTGGGCAGCATCGACCTGCGCCTGTGCGGCGGCAACATCGCCACCATTGGCCTGCGCATCGGCAAGCGCCTGCTCGGCTGCAGCCAACTGCTGACGCAAAGCATCCACATCCATGGCAACGCGCGAGATCATGCCCGCACCGATCTGCGGCTTGTCTGTCAACATCGGAAACGCGTGTATGGGGGCTGCCTGCAGCGAAAGCGCGGCGACGCCCAAAAGAAGGCTTCGGGTCAGTTTATTGTTGATTGTCATGGTGTCTCCTCGGGTGGCGAATGCCAGAATTCAAACGGTAACGGCGATATCCGAAATCGCTGTTTGTCGGCATCGCGGCAGCTTTAACGAAAGCCTGACCACAATGCCGATCCCGACATGAATGTTCCCTGAATGACGATTGTGCGTGAACTAAAGCGCTTGCGGTGAATACATTTCCCAGTTGCATTTTGCTGAAAAACGTTAAAACTGCGCTCGCAAGGCGGCCTTCGCAGCGCCGCCGCGTCACATCTTTCCGCAATAACAGCAACCAAACGGAAAGATAGTCAACAGAGAGGATCAATATGCGTATTTCCACCCGTTTCTTCGCCGCCGCGTCCATCGCAGCCCTGTCGCTCCTCGCAGGCAACGCCATGGCCGAAGGTGAAAAGCTGATTATCGGCACGGAAGGTGCATACCCGCCCTTCAACAATCTCGAAGCGGATGGCACCCTCGTCGGTTTCGATATCGATATTGCCAAGGCACTTTGCGATGAAATGAAGGTTACCTGCGAATTCGTCACGCAGGATTGGGACGGCATCATCCCGGCACTCCAGGCCAAGAAGTTCGACGCCATCATCGCCTCGATGTCGATTACGCCAGAGCGCGCCGAAAAGGTCGACTTCACCAACAAGTATTACAACACACCACCGGCCATCGCCGTCCCCAAGGATAGCGATTTGACCGAAGCCACGACGGAAAGCCTTGCTGGCAAGGTTATCGGCGCACAGGGCTCGACGACGCACTCCAACTATGTCGAAAAGCATATGGCCGAGTCCGAGCTGAAGCTCTACCCGACGGCCGACGAATACAAGCTCGACATCTCCAACGGTCGTATTGACGCTGTGGTCGATGACGTGGTCGTTCTGTCGGAATGGGTCAAGTCGGAAGATGGCAGCTGCTGCAAGATCCTGACTACCCTGCCGATCGATGAAGTGATCAACGGCGAAGGTGCCGGTATCGCGGTCCGCAAGGGCGAAACCGAACTCGCAGCCAAGTTCAATACAGCCATCGACGCCATCCGCGCCAACGGCAAATACAAGGAAATCAACGACAAGTATTTCGACTTCGACGTTTACGGCGAATGATCGAACGCTTCTGTTGAAACACCTCGGCGGAAGGCTTGCCCTTCCGCCGTTTTTGTTTGAAATAGAGATCAACAACACAAAGAAGAAGCGGCCACGCCGCAAGGGGAAAGGGTTTTGATGAGCGCCTTGTTTTCCGCGCTCGGTGAGGTGCTGGCTTGGATCGGCCACATCATCGATCCGCTCTGTGGTCCAGTTGGCGTCTTTTCCCTTCTCGACCCATCCTCCCTTCTCGCCTGCAGCGATACCGGCTGGGGCGATGAGATTGCCTACGGAGTCAAGATCACCGTGAGCCTGGCGGTTGCCACGCTCCCTGTGGGACTTGCCCTCGGTTTTCTGGTCGCACTGGCCACACAGTCCAGAGAAAAGGAGCTGAAATTAGCGGCCGGCATCTATACGACCATTTTCAGAGGCCTGCCCGAGCTTCTCACGCTCTTCATCATCTATTACGGGCTGCAAATTTTCATCCAATCGGCCTTGGAAGCAATTGGAATTGAAGCGCGAATTGAAATCAATTCCTTTGTCGCCGGCATGATCGCCCTGTCGATCGTGTTCTCGTCCTATTGTTCGGAGGTTTTGCAGTCGGCGTTCAAAGCAATCCCGAACGGACAATATGAGGCCGGGTCCGCCCTCGGACTTTCCTACCTCAAGACCCAGATCTTCATCGTCTTTCCGCAATTGATCCGGATCGCTTACCCAGGTCTGATCAATCTTTGGATGAACCTTTTGAAGGATACCGCACTGGTCTCTGCAATTGGCTTGTCCGATATCATCCGCCAGACTGGTGTTGCCGGACGCATCAATAAAGACCCCTTCACATTCTATCTGCTTGCCTGCGGTCTGTTTCTGGCGATAGCCGTCGTTTCTTCAATTGCAACATCCGGGCTTGAACGGTGGATGAAGCGCTCGGAGGCAAAGCGATGAGTATTGCGACAGAACTCATTGACGCGCGTCCTGCTCCCCCGGCACTGCCCGGAAAGATGACTGCCGGGCGCATCATCGGACTGGTCTTGCTCGCCCTGTGGTGCGCGCTCTTCGCGGGATTGATCGCGATGATGGTCCTGAACTGGGATACCGACAAATTCGTCAAATACGGCCCCCGATATATCTCGGGTCTTGGAGTGACAATCTCGCTTGTGGCCGTGTCCATCACATTGGGTGCGATGCTATCGGTCCCCGTTGCATTTGGACGGATGTCCAGGAACAAGTTCCTCAACGCCGTGTCCTACGGATATGTCTATGTCTTCCGGGGCACCCCCCTGCTCGCCCAGCTGTTCCTGATCTACTACGGCCTGGGAAGTTTTCGATCTTTTTTCGACCCGATCGGGCTCTGGTGGTTCTTCAGAGACGCCTGGTACTGTGCCTTGTTGGCCATGACCCTTAACACCGCAGCCTATCAGGCTGAGATTTTACGCGGCGCAATTCAGAGCGTGCCGAAAGGTCAGCTGGAGGGGGCAGACAGCCTGGGTCTCAGGCGCAATGTCACCTTCTGGAGGATCGTCATGCCCCAGGCTCTGATCGTCGCACTCAGGCCCTATGGCAATGAGATCATCCTGCTCATCAAGGGATCCGCTGTCGTCGCCATCGTGACTGTCTTCGACCTCATGGGCCAGACGCGTTACGCCTTTTCGCGCACCTTCGATTATCAGGCCTATCTGTGGGCCGCGATCTTCTATCTCGCCATTGTGGAAACCCTGCGCCACACCTGGGCTGCACTCGAGGCAAGGCTCACGCGGCATCTTAAGCGCTAGGAACAGCGCTTCAACACTGGCAGCACTCACCAGACAACGCTGCCAAAACATTGATTCAAATGACAAAATATTGTCATCGCCGTCTCATGCTCAAGCTTCGGTTAAGCCTTTGGTGTTTCCATTTCCGTGTCTGCACGAAACGCGACACCAAAGGGAACAGCAATACGAGGCACAGCATGGAAAACGACATGGAACTGATGCTCAAAGGCTATGGCATGACCACGGCACAGATCCTTTACCGCATGCCCGACCATCAGACACTTCTTCAGGCCTATATCTGGCAGCATTACGATCTGGCACCTGATTTTCCCGAGATGCAGAATTTCCTCAAATTCTGGCAGGAGAAACTGGAAGGCCCCATTCATTCGGTCACCTATGTCCATCGCAAGCTGATCGCACAGAATGAGTGGCGGGCGCTGAAGGGCGAATTCATCCTGCACTGACGCGATCACACATGGACATCGCCGAAGGCGAACTCGCCCTCGCCGGGCTTGCGGGCAACGGCTGCGGCGATGATCCCGACATAGATGCAGGCAACGGCCGTGAGCACCGACCAGCCCGGCAACGGCCCGAGGGCAGCGTTCTTCACCAGTTCGCCAAACGACCAGACGGTATCGACCGCAGGTTGGTTCGGCAGCAGCTTGGGTGTCGAGATCTTCAGGAACCAGGCCGCAAGCAGGATCAGATACATCCAGACATAGTTGCGGCGGATACGGCGCGAGATGGCCTCCCAACGTCCCATCAGGAAGATCGGCGATCTGAGACTGGATGCGATGGCCACAGACCAGTCGTCGTCCAGCTCGCCATGGGGCAACAAGGCTTGAGAAAAGTAGTTGCGCTCCAGCTGCCGCACCCGCGAACGATAGACATCGAAGAAACGGTAGCGCCGCGCCTCGATCAGCAGGAAAAGCGATATCAGCAGCATGGCAAACAGAACGATGCCATGATGGGAGTTGGGCGTCGACAGTGAGACCGAGAGGACACCGGCCACCAGCGTGATCGCCCAGTTCGAGGTCCGGTCGATCCGATCGCGCCAACTGGCCATGCGTCCCAGTTCACCGCGATAATAATGGGCAATCATGTTGGCTTTTTCGGCGGAGGTCGATGGCAGCTTTGGCGTCGCCGGCGCTTGCCGTTCGAAATGTTCGTTCAAAAAATCGAGCGTTTCCATCGCAGCCTGCCTCCAGATAGCATTTCCAACGAACCAAGTGTTTCAGGGTTCCCAGGCCCTGCACATTGCAAAATGCCGTCGAAGACGATAGAGCGCCACAAAATTCAAGCACACGAGGAATGTTCATGGCCCGGATCGACGAGGAAGCTTTGGCGGAGGCCTATAACCGCGCATTGGCCCATGAAAAGGCCGGTGAGATCGATGCCGCAGTCACAGCCTATACGGAGTGCCTGGCACTTGATCCGGAAGACCACGGCGGAGCCGCTGTCCGCATCGCCTCACTTGGACGCGGAGACGCGCCGCCCAAGGCACCCGATGCCTATGTCGAGACGCTGTTCGACCAGCATGCCGAAGCGTTTGAGGACATTCTCGTCGAGCAGCTCGGTTACGCGGTCCCCGTGATGGTACGCCAGCGACTTCAGGCTCTGGAGCTTGGACCGTTCAAGCGCATGCTCGACCTTGGCTGCGGCACCGGCCTGACCGGCGGCACCTTGCGCGACATGGTGGATGACATGACCGGCATCGACATTTCGGAAAACATGGTCGAAATCGCCCACGAGAAGGATCTTTACGAGACGCTCTACGTCGCCGAAGTCGAGGACTTCCTCGAAGACAATGACGACGAGCCTTTTGACCTGATCACCGCGACAGACGTTCTGCCCTATCTCGGAGCGCTGGAACCGCTCTTTTTCGGGGCCGCCGAAAACATGGTCGAGGGCGGGCTTTTCGTCTTCTCGTCCGAAACGCTGGAGGCATCGGCAGGTCGACCCTATACGGTCGGCCCGCATCAGCGTTATCTGCATACAGAAGCCTATATCCGCGAGCGTCTGGCCGCGACTGGCTTTGAGATCGTCGAAATGGGCGAAATTAACGTTCGCATGCAGGATGGTCAGCCGAGCCCCGGTCATCTGGTGATCGCGAAGCTGACGGGCGGATGATCCGTGCCGGCTGAAACGTCATCAGCCGGATCACATCGGATAGTATCAAGAGAAATGCGGGCATGGCGGTCTCCTTTCGAGACACCAATTGAGCCCACTTGCGCTCTCCGCTCAAACGAGCTTTAAGTCACCTTCGATTGACTTGAGGTTATGCATGAAACGTGGTCGGCTTCCGTTAACGGCACTACGCAGCTTCGAGGCGGCGGGACGCCTCCAAAGCATCGCAGCAGCCGCCGATGAGCTGTTCGTATCGGCAGCAGCAGTCAGCCGGCAGATCCGCGACCTCGAATTACAGCTCGGCAAGCCGCTGTTCACCCGTGGACACCGCAGCATCGCTTTGACAGACGAGGGCCATTCCTTGCTGGCCGTCCTGACAGCATCCTTCGACACAATCTCCGAACAGCTCGACCAGGTGTCCACAAGCACGGCGCGCGGCGCACTGACGATCAGTTGCGAACCAAGCTTTGCCGCAAACTGGCTCGGCCCGCGCTTGTCCCTCTTCCAGCAGACCGAACCGGATATCGATGTGACCATCGATTCCGATGCACGATTGATCGACCTGCGCCAGGGCAAGGTGGATATCGCCATTCGCCATAGTCTGGAGCGCGACAGCTGGCCGCGCAGTCAGGCGCGTCACCTGACCGACGTCTCACTCGTCGCCGTCGCTGCCCCCAGACTACTGGACGGCCAGACGATTGTCGCGGCATCCGATGTTTCACACTTCAGCCTGCTCCACGAGGAAAACCGGGAAAACTGGCAGCGCTGGTTTCACGCAGCTGGCCTGTCTGTGCCGGCAAAGCCAGGCCCGATCTTCACGGATGGTGCGCTGGTCTATCAAGCGGCCCTGCGCGGCGATGGCGTGGCACTGGTCGACCTCAAACAGGCTGCACCGGCGCTTGCGGTAGGCGACCTTGTACAGCTGTCCGACATTGTCATTCCAAGCGGCGATTATTTCATTGTGGTCCGTGATTTCGCCAGACTGTCCGCACCGGCAGCCGCTTTCGTCGACTGGCTCCTGGAAGCCACATCGGCTGCCGCCGAAACCGAGAGCTGAAGCACCGGCCATCGAAAGGAGCGAACCGAAAGACACCCTGCCCGGCTTTTCCTTTTCGCGCCGGTCCGCTACGTCTGGCAGATCGAAAAAAATTCTCAAGGGAGCATAACATGGCCAAGGTGGCATTCATCGGTTTGGGCGTAATGGGTTACCCGATGGCGGGCCATTTGACGGTGAAGGGTGGTCATGACGTCACCGTCTACAATCGCACCACTGCCAAGGCCGAAGCATGGGTGAAGCAGTTTGGCGGAGCCATGGCCCTGACACCGGCGGAGGCTGTACAGGATGCCGAATTCGTCTTCTCTTGCGTCGGCAATGACGACGACCTTCGTTCGGTAACACTCGGCGCCAATGGCGCGATTGCCGGTATGGCCCCCGGTGCCATTCTGATCGACAACACCACAGCCTCTGCGGAAGTTGCCCGCGAGCTCGCTGCCGCAGCAAGCGACAAGGGCTGCGGCTTCATCGACGCGCCCGTATCGGGCGGCCAGGCCGGCGCTGAAAATGGTGTGCTGACAGTCATGTGCGGCGGCGACAAGGCGACCTTCGACAAGGCAAAGCCGATCATTGATGCCTATGCACGAATGGTGGGCCTGATGGGCGATGTGGGCTCCGGCCAGCTCACCAAGATGATCAACCAGATCTGCATCGCCGGCGTTGTGCAGGGTCTGGCCGAAGGCATCCACTTCGGCAAGAAGGCCGGTCTCGACATAGAAAAGGTGATTGAGGTTATCTCCAAGGGAGCGGCAGGATCCTGGCAGATGGAAAATCGCCACAAGACCATGAACGACGGCAAGTATGACTATGGCTTTGCCGTCGACTGGATGCGCAAGGATCTCGACATCGTGCTGACTGAGGCTCGCCGCAACGGCGCAAGCCTTCCCGTCACAGCCCTTGTCGACCAGTTCTACGGCGAAGTGCAAAAGCTTGGTGGGCACCGCTGGGATACGTCGTCCCTGCTGGCACGACTTGAAGCCAAGTGATCGGCTTATCCAACAATGCCCGGTTCGGTTTCCAACCAACCGGGCGTTCGGTTCTTGACCAGCCCTATTCCTCGCCCGATTTTCCGTTGTCGAGCATCATGTAGTCGAGCGGCAATTGCGTCGTATACTTGATCTGCTCCATGGCAAAAGCAGACGACACGTCGCGGATCTCGATCTTGGCAATCAACCGCTTGTAGAAGGCGTCATAGGCGGCAATATCCGGCACCACGACGCGCAGCAGATAATCCACGTCGCCGCTCATGCGGTAGAACTCGACCACTTCGGGAAAATCGCCAACCACTTCAGAGAAGCGTTTGAGCCACTCGATCGAATGGGTATTGGTGCGGATGGAGACGAATACCGTTACCTTGGTATTGACCTTGGCCGGATCGAGAAGCGCCACACGCCGGCGAATAACACCGTCTTCTTCCATCTTCTGGATGCGGCGCCAGCAAGGCGTCGTCGAAAGCCCCACCTTCTTGGCGAGATCTGCAACGGCAAGCGTTGAATCTTCCTGCAGGATGCGCAGGATCTTCCGGTCTAAACGGTCCATTTCTACCCTTTCGAGCTCTCATCTACCGTATAGCCCACAAATACCGATAACAAACAGTATCAAGCAGACCCCAGCAGACGATTGACCTCTCTTTTCAACAGGGGAAGTATGTCGGCTTCAAACCACGCATTGCGTTTCAGCCATCCGGTGTTGCGCCAGCTCGGATGCGGCAGCGGCAAAACGCGAGGTCCATCGCGATTGGCAAGGAAGCTGTCACGCCAGTGAAAGACGGTCTCGGTCATGGTCTTCTTGCGGTTTTCACCAAGATGCCAGACCTGTGCATATTGACCGATCGCCAGCACGATCTCGATTTGCGGCATGGACGCCATCACGGAAGACCGCCACTGCGGTGCGCATTCCCGACGCGGCGGCAAATCATGGCCCTTGGCGTCATAGCCCGGAAAGCAGAATCCCATCGGCACGATGGCAAACTTGTCTCGATCGTAAAAACTGTCGCGATCCACACCCAGCCATTGCCGCAGCCTGTCGCCCGAGGCATCGTTAAACGGTAGACCCGATTGGTGCACCCTCATCCCCGGAGCCTGACCGGCAATGAGGATTTTCGCCGTCTTGGAGATCACTGCGACCGGTCGAGGCTCGTGTGGCAATCGCTTTTCCGGGCCATCCAACGGTTGCTCCCGACAGATCCGGCAGGCCGCAATCGTCTCTCTCAACGCCTCGATGTCGGACATATGCTACCTTACCGTCGTCTGGATCGTCACTGTCCGGCACTCGGACGCGCAGAGACCGCCTTGTACCAGCGCCAGACATGCACCAATTCCTCCGGACAAAGGATCCGGGCCGGCTTCATGAAATCGAAGGCGATCATCATGGTGATGTCGGCGATGGAGAAAAGCGATCCGGCCACGAATTCCCGACCGCTCAACTCCTGATCCATGAACTGCAAAAATTCCAGCGCCTTGGGCTTGTTGACCTCACCCCATTCCGGCACCTGCGGGACTTCCCATTCCTTCATCGCCGGATGCAGATGGCGGAAGGCGGCGGCCACACTTGCGAGGTAGTGAAATTCCACCCTGCGGTTCCACATTTCAACCAAGGCCTTGTCCTTGGCATCCACGCCAAAAAGCGGCGGCTCGGGATGACGCTCCTCGAAATATCGGCAGATAGCCACAGATTCCGTAATCACGGTCCCATCGTCCAGTTCCAGCACCGGAAGCCGCTGCAACGGATTTTTCGCCGTTAGTTCCGCCGACTTGTGTCCCATCGCCCCCATATCCACCGGCACGATGTCCACGGAAATGCCTTTTTCTTTCAAATAGACCGTTACCCGGCGCGGATTGGGCGCGCGCCCGCCATCATATAGCTTCATCGAATGCCTCCTCTGCCTCCCATAGATAGCAAAGAATTCAGCTCTCGCCAGAGATCGCCAAGAGGACATGCCAACAGGATATCGAAAGTTTACGATTAAGGCGAAATTGGACGTCTGATTCGATATGCGAGAAACAGCTCGTAAGAGTTTGTTTTACCTCAAAACAACTTCGCTAAAAAGCAATGAGTTGCGGCAATTCATTCTTTACCGACATGGCAAACAAAACCTTTCTCAACAGCATTTCTTAAGAATTGCACGATAGATTGCAGTCAATTGGAACAATTCCGATCGGCATCCGGCAGAGATGAGTAACGGCGTAAGCACCTCGACCGACAAAAACATTGTCGACCTCACACGCAGTCACCGTAACAAGGCTGCGTCCAAGGCCGTGCGCGCAACCCGGGAGCGTCTCCAGACAAATCACATCGGTGGCGCTGCATTCGATTGCGAGATGCTGCGCATGCATATGCGCTCAGCACTTCAAGGTGCCGCTGTCATCCCCATCCTCGTGCTATTCGTGGCCGGTGTTGGCGCGATCATCCAACCGTCGCCTGCACTCTACATCTGGGTCATGTTCACCCTGACCATCCATGCGCTCAACGTGCTGCTGATCCGCAGCGTGTCGAAGATGGATTTCGATGAACGGCAGGTGCAGAAGTTTCGCCGGATCCTGATCGGTGGTCAGGTGGCAATCGGCATCTGCTGGGCCATGTTCGCCCTGGACTATGGCAACAGCCACACCTTGTTTTTCTACAAGGGCGCCGTTCTACTGATCGTGCTCTCCGTCACCGCCATGTCGAACGTCATGCTGCGGCAGGCGACTCTCTTCAGCTTTCTGCCAACCGTTATGGCACTGCTCTACAATGCAGCAACGACACGTCAGCCGCTCGACATCGGACTGACCACGATGTTCACCACGGCGGTGATCTTCTTCATCTATCTGGCCGGCAAGCTCTATCGCAACAACATCGTCCTGCTCTCGTTCCAGAGCGAAAAGGACGACCTGATCGTCGAGCTGGAAGTCGCCAAATCCATGTCGGATGAGGCCCGCCGCCGCGCCGAGGACGCCAATCTGGCCAAATCCCGGTTTCTTGCGTCCATGTCGCATGAGTTGAGAACGCCGCTGAATGCCATTCTCGGATTTTCGGAAGTCATGGCGACGGAAGTCCTGGGGCCGCTGCAGAACCCGCTCTACAAGGAATATGCAGCCGATATTCATCGCTCCGGCGATCACCTGCTCAACCTTATCAACGAGATCCTCGACCTGTCGCGCATCGAGGCCGGCAAATACGAGTTGAACGAATCCGCGATCTCACTGCTGGAACTGAGCGAAGACTGCGTCGGCATGGTCCAGCTTCGCGCCCGCGCCAAGAACATCACCATTCACGAGCAGTTCGAATCCGCCCTGCCCGGTGTCTGGGCTGACGAAAAGTCGATGCGTCAGGTCATCTTGAACCTGCTGTCCAACGCGGTCAAATTCACCCCCCAGGGCGGCGAGGTCAACATTCGTGTCGGCTGGACTGCAGGCGGCGGGCAATATGTGGCGATACGCGATAATGGCCCGGGCATTCCCGAAGAGGAAATTCCGGTCGTTCTCTCGGCCTTCGGTCAGGGATCGATCGCGATCAAGAGTGCAGAACAGGGCACCGGCCTTGGTCTGCCGATCGTCCAGGCGATCCTCAACAAGCATGGCGGCGAATTCAAGCTCAAGTCCAAGCTGCGCGAAGGCACCGAAGTGATTGCCATCCTGCCGGCCCGCCGCGTTCTGGAAACATTACCCGCCGTCTCGGAAATCCAGGCCGTCCAGCCTCGCCGCAGGCAGTTCGCCTGACGGCTCAGACGCCTGTTGGGAATTCGCGTATCTGTCACCGTTTTCTGCTAGCCTCTGTCCATTGACTATTCAGTGGGGATGACATCATGAAACTGGGACTGAACGCGGCCCTGCTGGGCCTTGCAATGACGGCCGCCGCGGTGACGCCTGCCTCATCTGCCGATACGAAAACCGAACTGACGGTAATGAGCTTCAATATCTGGGGCGGCGGCACCAATGCGGGCAAGGGTGTAGAGGAAACAGCCGCAGCCATCCGCGCCACCGGTGCGGACATCATCGGCATTCAGGAAACCAAACCGGAGCCAGAAGTCTGTGAAGCCGATGCCTGTCCGGCGGTCGGCGAAAGCGTGGCAGCCAAGCTCGCGCAAGCACTCGGTTTTCACTACTACGACCAGACCAAGGAAAATCCGGCTTTGTGGGCCAATGCCATAATCAGCCGCTATCCCATCGGCAAGGCGACGGCCAATGATCTCGGCGTTGAAATTACCGTCGATGAACGCAAGGTCTATGCCTTCAACATACACCTGACCGATTTCCCGTACCAACCCTATCAACTGCTCAACATAGAATACGGACCGGCCCCCTATTTGAAGACCGAAGCGGAAGCGGTCGATGCTGCTGCTCAGGCGCGGGGACCGGCACTTGATCTGGTGATGAAGGATCTGAGGGAAGCAGAGGGCGCAGATGCGGTATTCCTGTTTGGCGACTTCAATGAGCCGTCGCATCTGGACTGGACCGAGGCAAGCGTGAAGGCCGGCCATCAGCCCATCGCTGTCCAATACCCCTCCGCATTGAGGATCGAACAGGAAGGCGGCTTCACGGATCTGTTTCGCATAGCCTTCCCGGATGAAGTCGCAAAACCGGCCTATACCTGGACACCGACAAGCGAGGTCTCCGATCCGGAAGACCACCATGACCGCATCGATTACACCTTCGGCAAGGCCAAAGACATCAAGGTCATCGCCGCCGGCATCGTCGGCGAGAAATCACCGGAAGCCGATGTCGTCGTCACACCTTGGCCATCGGATCACCGCTCCACCTTTGCAAAAGTCGAGTTTTGATCGGGATATTGAGGACCGGAGCAAGCCTCCGGTCCTCAGATACGGACTTGTATCTGGCCCTTAGAAGAACACCACGCTTGCCGCAAACACGCCGTTGGCAATGAGCAGGCAGAAAACGGCAAACGATCCCAAATCCTTGGCATGGCGAGCGACCGTTGAGAATTCCGGCGATACGCGGTCGACGATTTCCTCGACCGCGGTATTGAGCGCTTCCACGGCAAACAGCACCAGCGCCAGAACCAACAGGATCACATACTGGGCCAGCACTGCGCCGGTGAGCGCAAACAGGATCACAAGAACGACGAAGGCCAGCAGTTCATGACGGAACGCCGCTTCGCCGAGAAGCCGCTGGAACCCCTGCGACGAATAACGCGCCGCTGCAAAAAAATGCGCAACGCCGGTCTTCTTGCTAAGATCCGTCTCGCCAATTCTCTCTTCGCTTCGAGATGTTTTATCGTCAAGCATCGGATTTACCACTGACGCCGGCTGCTTCGAAAGTCGCCATGCCGGTATGGCAGGCTGCTGCGGACTTGACGATACCCGCGGCAAGCGCAGCACCGGTGCCCTCACCCAAGCGCATGCCGAGCGCCAGAAGCGGCGTCTTGCCGAGCTTTTCGATCGCCCGCATATGGCCCGGTTCCGCTGATACATGGCCGATCAGGCAGTGGTCGAGCGCCGACGGGTTCATTGCCTTGAGGATGGAGGCCGCAGCAGTTGTCACATAGCCATCGAGCAGCACGGGAATCTGCTGCATACGGGCAGCCAGAATGGCACCCGCCATGGCCGCGATCTCACGCCCGCCTAACCGGCGCAGGATTTCCAGCGGGTCCGACAGATGCTCCTTGTGGAATTCGACGGCGGTTTTCACAGCATTGATCTTGCGCTGAAGCACTTCACCCTCGGACCCGGTTCCAGGACCGACCCAGTCTTCCGCCGTGCCGCCGTAAAGCGCCAGATTGATTGCAGCGGCGATCGTGGTGTTGCCAATGCCCATTTCACCGATGCACAGAAGATCCGTGCCACCGGCCACCGCTTCCATGCCAAAGGCCATGGTGGCCGCACAATCGCGCTCCGACAACGCCGCCTCGCAGGTAATATCGCCGGTCGGATAGTCGAGCGCCAGATCGAAGATCTTCAGACCCAGATCATGGGTCACGCAGATCTGGTTGATGGCGGCACCGCCCGCTGCGAAGTTTTCCACCATCTGCTGGGTAACGGAGGATGGAAAAGGCGTGATACCATGCGTCGTGACACCGTGATTGCCGGCGAAGATGGCAACGAGAGGCCTGTTGACCGCAGGTGTACGGCCGGTCCAGGCAGCAAGCCACATGGCGATTTCTTCGAGTCGACCCAACGCGCCGGGCGGCTTGGTCAACTGTCCGTCCCGTTTGCGCGCGGCAGCCAGTGCTGCGGTGTCGGGACCCGGAAGGTCGTTGATCAGCACGCGAAAATCGTCGAACGGCAGGCCTGTGACATTCATGGATATTGCTTCCTTGTCTTTGCACTCGACTTGAGGCTTTGTGGCCTCTCATAATAAGCCCGGGAATATGCCACAACCCAAAAAAGCGACATTTCGGTCGCACATGCAATGGAGGTTCGCAAGGCCATGAAATTGAGCGACTATTTTGACGACACCGTCCGCTCGATTGCCTTCCTGAGCCGCATTCCCGTGCCCAGATCATTTTTCTCTGGCACAGGCCCCAGCATTTCGGGCGGTGTCCAGACATTCCCGCTCGCAGGAGCGCTGATCCTGGCTGGTCCCGCGATATTGCTGTGGTTGCTGCTGGCAGCCGATGCGCCGGTCTATCTGGCCGCCTTCCTGGTTCTGACCCTGCAGACCATGATCACTGGAGCACTGCATGAAGACGGCTTGAGCGACGCTGCAGACGGTCTTTTTGGCGGCCGCGACAAAGACCATGCGCTCACCATCATGAAGGATAGCCGCGTGGGCTCCTATGGTGTCATTGCCATGGTCTTGAGCTTTGGCCTCAGGGCCTCAGCCATCGGTGCCATCGCCATGAGGATCGATCCGATCGAGGCTGCCCTTTGCCTGCCAGCGGTTGCCGCCTTGAGCAGAGCGCTGATGGTCTGGCACTGGTCGGCCATCGGTCCGGCCAAGACAGATGGCGTTGCAGCATCGCAAGGGGAACCGACGAGAGATGCTGTGACTGCAGCGCTCATCGCCGCGGTGATCGTCGCATTCGCCCTGCTCTGGCCGTCGGCGGGCTTTGCGCCAATGCTGTTTGGCTCGGCTATGGCGGCTCTCGCTTGTGCCGCATTTACAGCCTTTGTCCGCAAATGCATCGGTGGCCATACCGGCGACACCATCGGTGCCACCCAACAGATTTGCGAATGCCTGATGCTTGCAAGTCTTGCTCTGGCAGTCTGAAGCCACAATATAGGGTCTGACAACAGAGGCGCCCCATGGAATCACCTTGCATCCTCGTTTGCGTGATGGACGACAAGACCGGCCTCTGTTTCGGCTGCGGTCGCACGCGCGAGGAGATCGGCGGCTGGAGCGGCTATACCGGTGAACAGCGCCGCACCATCATGGAAGCACTCCCCACCCGGCTGGAAACCATCGAGCGCAAACCGCGCCGCGAAACCCGCCGCAGCCGCATGGCAAAACAGCGAGAATAGCTTGAACAGATTTTATATCGTCATCGCCATCCTGGCCTTCGGCCTGGTCGTTTTGATTGCCAACCACGATACCGGCCGAAGCTTCGGCATGGACAATGACAGCTTCGGGCAATTGATCACGCTCCTGCCCTTCGCCGCGATGCTGTCGGTCGGTATCCTTGCCAGCCGTCGTTCATTGGGCGAGAGTTTGAAACAGATGCTGACCTGGGCACTGATCGCCATGGCGCTGACCACGGGCTATCTCTATCGCAACGAATTGCAGCAAGTGGGAAATCGTCTGGTCTCCGGTCTGATGCCTGGCCGTGCGGTCGTCGCAACCAATGCCGATGGTCAGCCGATCGTCATCCTGCACAAATCGCTCGGCGGTCATTTCGAGACCAAGGTCACGGTCAACGGCACCCCGGTCTCCATGTTGGTTGACACCGGAGCGACAATCGTTGCCCTTTCCTATGAAGACGCCATTGCCGCCGGCATAGACCCGGAAAGTTTGACATACAGCCGCACCATGCTGACGGCCAATGGCCGCGCGCAGGCAGCCCCGGTCCGCCTGAAAAGCATCGACCTCGGCCCGATCCGCCGCGAAAACATCGAAGCGACAGTCACCCAGCAGGGAATGCTCGATCAGAGCCTACTCGGAATGAGCTTTCTCTCCACGCTGAGTTCGATCAACATTCAGTCCGATGAGTTGCGGCTACAGGACTGAAGGTCAGTTGCGCAGCTTGTATCCTGTCTTGAACACCCAGCTCAGAAAACCGAGGCAGATGCCCAGGAAGACGAGGATCATGGCAAAGCTGATGGTCGGAGCGACGTCTGCAATGCCGTAGAAGCTCCAGCGAAAGCCACTGACGAGATAGAGCACAGGATTGAGGTGACTGACCGTCTGCCAGAACGGCGGCAACACGCTGACCGAATAGAAGGTCCCGCCGAGAAAAGTCAAAGGCGGAACCACGAGCATGGGCACCATGCTCAACTGCTCGAAATTCTTCGCCCAGATCCCGATGATGAAACCGGCCATACTGAAGGTGATGGCCGTCAGCGCCATAAACACGACCATCATGACCGGATGCTCGATATGCAGGTCAACGAAGAGCGCCGAAGTCGCAAGGATGATGAAACCGATCATCATGCCTTTTGTCGCCGCAGCCCCAACATAGCCCAACAGGATCTCCGTCATCGCCACCGGTGCCGAGAGGATCTCATAGATCGTTCCCACGAATTTCGGAAAGTAGATACCGGTCGAACCGTTGGAAATGCACTGGGTGATCAGCGTCAGCATGATCAGCCCCGGCGTAATGAAGGCACCGTAGGATACACCGTCGATCTGTTGCAGCCGTGAGCCGATGGCAGCCCCGAACACGATGAAATAGAGCGAGGTGGAGACCACCGGAGACACCACGCTTTGAAGCATGGTTCTGCGTGTGCGGTTCATCTCGAAATAGTAGATTGACTTGATCGCCTCGTAATTCATGCTTTTTCTCCGATGAGTGAGACGAAGATATCTTCAAGCGACGTCTGGCTGGTGGAGATGTCCAAGAAGCGGACACCGGCCGCCTCGACAGCGGCCAGCAGCCCGGCAACGCCACCATGATTGGTTTCCTGGTCATATTCGAAGATCAACTGAGAACGATCCTCGGATAGATTGAGATTATAGGCAGACAACGCCTCCGGAACGCCATCAATCGGCTCCGCCAGCTCCAGCACCATCTGCTTTCGCCCGAGCTTGTGCATCAGCGCATCCTTTTGCTCGATCAACAGCAGTTCACCCTTGTTGATGATACCGATGCGGTCGGCGATCTCCTGGGCTTCCTCGATATAGTGGGTCGTCAGGATGATGGTGACACCCGTACGGCGAAGCTCGCCCACCAGTCGCCACATATCCTTGCGCAAGGCCACATCCACGCCAGCCGTCGGCTCGTCGAGGAACAGAATGTCGGGCTGGTGAGAGAGAGCCTTGGCAATCAGCACGCGCCTCTTCATACCGCCGGAAAGTTCGCGCAAGGCACTGTCCCGCTTGTCCCACAGCGACAGGGATTTCAGCAAGTCCTCGATATAGGCCGGATCGGCACGCTGGCCGTGGAGACCGCGCGAGAATGTGACGGTATTGAACACGGTCTCGAACTGATCCGTCGTCAGTTCCTGCGGCACCAGACCGATTACAGCCCGGGTCTTGCGGAACTCCTTTACAACGTCGTGTCCACCGACCAGAACAGTCCCGCCGCTCGGATTGACGACACCGCACACAATGGAGATCAGTGTCGTTTTTCCCGCCCCGTTGGGACCGAGAAGAGCAACGATCTCCCCCTTCTCGATGTCGATGCTAACATCCTTGAGGGCAGAAAAACCGTTGTCATATGTCTTGGAAAGATTTTGGATCGAAATAATGGGCGGCATCGGTTGTAACCAGTCGGTGCGAGGATAAGAGCCCTATAGATAGAAAGCATGATCGAACTTGCCAGTTCGTTAGCGCGATTCACCGCCAGAAAGTGGCAGCAGACAGATCCCGGACGCAAAAAACCCGCCGACGGCCGAGGCCGCGACGGGTTTGAAGACAGCCAGCAATCCTCAATCAGGCGCGCTGTTTTTTACCGGCATTGATCTGCACCAGCGTATCCAGGTTCTGGTTGACGCGGCAGTAGAATTCCTCGTCAATGAAGGGGCGCAGCATGAAGTCGTTGCCGCCAACCTTGAGGAAGCGCGCCGACAGCAGACGATCCGTCGAGGACGACACGCCGATGATGCGCAATTCATGACTGCCGCGAACGGCACGCACACGACGCGTCAATTCAAAGCCATCGATATCGGGCATGTTATAGTCGGTCACCACCAGGCCGATATCCTGATTGGCCTTCAGGATTTCCAGTGCCTTGGCACCGTTCTCGGCAACGCTGACCCGGAAATTGTAGCGCTTCAGGCGGGTGGACAACAACGCACGCGCTGTCGGGCTATCATCGACGATCAGCACGTGGTGCTGGTGGTTGGTCAAGAAGCGATAGATTGACTCGGCCAGCATCTCGACCGCGAAAACGCTGTCCTTGAGGATGTAGTCGACGATCTCTTTCGCCAGAAGTTTCTCGCGAGTGTCGCTGTGAAATGTGCCGGTAAACACGATCGTCGGAATATTGAGATCGATCAGATATTCCAGAGCCTCGCCATTTTCGGCACCCGGCAGATTGATGTTGGAAATGGCCAAGGTCACCGGCTCGTCGGCCAGTTCATTGGCCACCTGCAAATCCTCGAACGTACGGCAGACCTCGGCGTCTATGCTGAATAGTTCTTTCAGGCGTGTGGTGATCATGGATGTGAAGACATTTGAGTCTTCCGCCACGATGATCCTGACATCGGGGAATTGCTGACCGGAATACTGCATTCCGGAAATACCGAAGATTGCCATGCTACGCCTTTTCTCGAGAACTTCACTAATTTCAGGAGGTTCTAACATCATCAGCTTGAAGAACTGTTAATCGCAGAAGCACGGAACTCGCAAAGCTATTAATGAAACCTGAAGAAAACATTCCCAAACACGGACGTGCAGTTGTTTTTTTGGGGTGCGAAAAAAGAAAAACGTCCGGTTAGACCGGACGCTTTCTTTTTGATCGCGATACTGGTTCAGGCCATTACTTGATGGTACCGGAACCATTGATGATATCGACTTTTTCATTGCCTTGGAGACCGATCCGGTCTCCGTTCGGAAGCGTTAAAAAGCAGCCGGTCGGACATAGTGACTGGCTTGCACCGGCATCCAACGCCACTTCCATACGGTTGCCGTTTTCAACGACCGACAAGACGATCGGCGCAGAATCCTTGTTTGTAACGGTCGCTGCCGATGCCATGCCAGCGGACAAGGTCAGCAACATAAGCGTAGTCATCATGTTTCTCATGGCATTTACGACGCAACAGCGCCGCCCTCTCGTCTAGAATGTCGCTTTGATCTTGTAAGACCTCAAGCATTTGCAACCGTTATACACCGTCAACCTGAATGCGACCTGAATAATATCACTCAGGCTTTATCGCCATCGCCGGATGCATCCTCCGGTATGTCGCCAGTTTCCACAATACCGTGTTGTTCCGGTTTATCCATCGGGCGTTGTGCGGCAGCGGTTGCTGTCTTCACTGCCTCTTTTACCTGATTTTCGCGCATGAAGAGATTGACGTCGCGCTGTGGGAACGGGATTTCGATTCCAGCTTTCTTGAAGCGCTCAAACACCTCGATACGAATACCGTTCTTGACGTTCAAGGCATCGAGAATATCCGGCACGAAGATACAGAGCTGGAAGTCGAGCGAGGAATCGCCGAACCCGAGGAAGATGACAAACGGCTCGGGATTGCTCAGCACGCCTTCCTGCGCATGGCCCGCCTCCTCCAGTATCCGGATCACCTGACGCGGATCGCTGTCATAGGAAACACCGATCGGCACATCGATGCGCGCCAAACGGTTGCGGTGGGTCCAGTTGCCGAGCGACGCGTTGATGAACTCCGAATTCGGCACGATGATCGTCTGGCGCTGAAATGTCTCGACCTCGGTTGCCCGCACCGAAATCTTGCGGACAAAGCCCTCGGTCGTTCCGGTGGCAATCCAGTCACCGACCTTGAAAGGCCGCTCGACCAGCAGAATGAGGCCAGAGACGAAGTTGGAGACAATATTCTGCAATCCGAAACCGACGCCGAGAGACAAGGCACCGGCGACAAGGGCCAGGCTGGACAGGTTGATCCCGGCTGCCGAAACGCCAATGACGCCGGCTATTGCTGCGCCGATATAGCCGACCCCCGTCTTGACCGAATTGCGCACGCCGGCATCGACATGCGACCGCGCCATGACGCTACCGTCGAGCCATTTCTGAAACCAGCGCGTAACCACAAGCCCGATGGCGAACAACAGAACGCCGCCGGCAATCCCGAATAGCGAAATCCGGATATTGCCAATGGAGATCTCGTTAAAGATCTGAAAAGCCCACAATTCGATATCCCTGGGCTGGAAACCCCAGGAAAACAGGATCAGCGGAACACCGATGGCCAGAACAAAAAGATAGCTGAGCAATCCGGCGACAAGGCCGACCTGGTCGAGACTGACGCTGCCAAGATGGAAACGCTCCTCGATATACTTTCCCACCCTCGTCTCGCCGAACCGGTCAGCAGCCGATATCTCGCGGGCAGACAGCATGCCGATATACATCGTGGCGATGACAGCGCCCGTCACGATGATCTGCGTTGCCAGAAAACGTGCCATGCCGACATAACCCGAGAGGCTGGCAAGCAAGAGGCCGATACCGATCAACCTGAGCGCCCAGACGATCCAGCGAGGCCAATCGCGGCTGTCGGCGCTGTCGGCTCCATCCTCACCTGCAACGGGCTTCAGGAATGAAACATAGATGACCAGCAAGCCAACGACCGCAGAGGAAATCAGGCTCTTCATGACGGTGAGAACGACGGGCGAGCCCAGCGCCTCGCTTATGCTGCCAGCGACGTAATCGAGGCCATTGACGATGGCCATCATGAGGATGGCTACACCGAGGCTGCGTGCGCCACTGTTGGAAACAGAGACAAGCCGCCAACTGGGCTGCCTGGGAGCGAGAATCGCACGTGATATCAATGCAACGAAAGCGACGAGACCGATAAAACTGTAGGTCGCGGAGACGATCGGAGCGATATCCATACGCAAGACGTTGAAGGTCTTGAGCAGGAAATAGGATGTGACAAGAAAGAAGGCCAAGGCTAGCGCCGGCAGGATCGTCGCCCAGAAGGCCACAGACAATCGGCTTGTATAAGCGGGCTCCTTGATTGCCGGATCACGTCGGATAAGGCGACCGAACAGCCGGTATTCGACGGCGAGCAAAAACAAGGCTAACGCGATGGACAGCAACACCGCGCTTGCAAGCGAGAGACGCTTGTAGTTCCAGATGAAGTTGAACCAGCTGCTGACCGTGCGAACCAAGGTGCTCACTTCGACGGTAAAGGCCGCTGCTGCATCCGAAATCAACGAGGGAGAAATGTCGGTATGCTCCAAAAGCCGGTCAGTGAAGAGATCGCGGCGAATTTTGGTGATCGCATTCGATAGCTTGTTGGCCGTGATCGAAAGATCTTCAGCCTCTCCTGTCAGATTATTGATCTTCAGTCGCTGGGCGGTGAGCTTGTTGCGTTCATCGGTCACCGATGAGTCTTCGGCCGGCTGCCCCTCGGCTGGCGGCTCTCCAAGTTGGTCGAGGTGGCTTTTGACCTCGTCGAGCCGCGGGCGAAGATTGACTGTGGTGGCGAGAAGATCGCGCGTGACCTCGTCAATGCTCACTTTTGTGTCGATCAGACGCGAATCGTCGGTGACATTGCCTTCGACGACCTTGCGCAAAGTCTCGAGACGCTTCTGCGCGTCGGTGATTTCCTGCTCCGCCTTCTGGATGGCGTTCTCATCATTGATAATCGCTGCCTGAGCCTGGACAGGAACGGCGGATCCACCGGCAATGCCGGCAGTCAAAGATAAAAAAGCGATGGCGACGAACAGACGTCGGATACGATGCGAAAGAAGCAAATTCTGTCCTTTAACTGCAGGCACGAACTGTGGCCGATCATAGAGATGCGATATGGCAAAGGAAAGGACGGCATGCATAGCGACACGCCGCATCAATGATCGCATTTTCGATCTATGTTGCCGGCTACCTGTCTCCTGCCACCACGCCACCTTACCTTAGGTTATCCACAGCAATCCACAGGCAAGTGGAACAGCCCAAGGACTAAAACAGAAACATTGCGGGAACGCGACCTAGTAGTCAGCGGAACAGATGCAGATCACGGAAAATTTTATATTTGGAGCTGACGTTTTTTCTTCCCAGGAAGAAGAAATGGTGGGTGATGTAGGGCTCGAACCTACGACCCGCTGATTAAGAGTCAGCTGCTCTACCAACTGAGCTAATCACCCACAGCCACCGTCCGGTGGTGTGATGCGGCGTATAAACAGGAAGCTCAGACTTGTCTACCACCTCGGTGAATTTTCTTTCGACCTTTGCGATTTTTCTCGTTCAAAGGTCCAGTACGCCGCTTGCAACACGCACCGCCTGCCCCCCGATCCTGGCCTTCACGATTTCATCGTCCTTGCTATCGATATGCAGGTGAATAAAGGAGGGGCGCCCCATCTCAACACCCTGTTCGACGATCATGGGATGATGACCATCCGGCAATGCATCAAAATGCTGAATAGCGCCGGCAAGCGCTGCCACTGCCGCACCGGTTGCCGGATCCTCGGCAATCCCCATGCCCGAACCAAACATGCGTGCATGAAAACGGGCGCGATGATGAACCCCGCCTCGGCAATAGACATAAGCCGACGACAATGCACCATCGGCATAGGGGGCGACGCGCTCCCACATCTGCGGATCGAATTCAAGGCTTTCGACCGAGCGCAGATTGTGAACCGGCACCACCAGAAAGGGCACGCCGGCGCTCCAGACGGATGGCAGGTGATTCTCGAACCCGACCTCGCCGGCCTTCAGCGACAGCGCATTGGCAATGCCGCCTTTTTCAAGAATATAATCCATCTTTACCGGTTTGCGCGGCAGATCGAATTCGGCAAAGCTCGCTTCTCCGGGCCGCAATCGCACAGCGCAGCGTACTGGCCCGATATTCTCCTCGAGCACCGAGACCTGATCGAGCGATCCGCCGGCGTCTGCATGGTTACGTTCCGCAAGAGCGATGGCCGTGCCGACGGTTGGGTGTCCTGCAAAGGGCAATTCACGCGCTGGCGTAAAAATGCGGATACGGGCGGTATAGGCCGTATTCTCCGCTTTCTGAACAAAGACGGTTTCGGATAGCTTGATCTCGCCGGCGATTGCCTGCATGGCCTCGGCTGTCAATCCTTCGCCGTCGAAGATGACCGCCAACGGATTGCCGGCAAGCTTTTGGTCAGTGAAAACATCATAGATCGAGTATTCGCGTGCCAAAGGCGCCTCCGCTCGTCATCGGTGTGTCATCCGTTTAACGTTCATCCCCCGCGACAGTTCATCCGGTCAAGCCCCGTCTCCAAATATCCACGTCAACAAGGGCAGCATCGCCACATCATAATTGTGGGCCGCAGGGTCGTTTGAGCGGATCGCAACGACATCCGCGATCTCCTGTTCACCATCGACCGCCATATGTGCGCGGATATCGGCCATCAGGTCTTCTGCTGTCCTGTCGAAATGGAAACGGCGATAAACGGTGACCCGTCGTTGCCGATGGCTGGCAAAGAGTTTCTCATCAGCACGCGCAGAGGAAAGCTCGAGACCGGTTTCCTCCAGGACCTCGCGCATCATATTGCCCTCGAGATCGCAGGCGCCATTCGCGACATCGTCCTTGTCGAGCGATCCAGCGGCGCAATAGACTTTTCCTGCGTTGATGGTGTGAGCCGCCATCTTGATGGCAATGATTGCCCCGTCGGAGGAGATCAACACCGGAAAGCCAAACAGGTGAAATCCGCCCCGTGCCGGCTGCTGGGCGCGCCACCAGAGAAAGGTCGAATAGGGAACGAGGTGCCCGACCCCTTCGATGACGCCATCGTCCATCGTCAGCCGATGCTGCAGCACGACCTGCCCGTTGAACAAAGCCGGCTTCTTGTCCACCTCCTGGAGCCAGTTGCGTTCTGCCTCCAAGCGTTCCGCGATATGAAATGGATGATCGACCGGCAAGACCTGAAGACTGAGGGAACCGACCGGAAAAATAAGATGTTCCGGCGGCCACAAGCGATGATCTTCTTCAGTGATATCGATCATTCAAGATCCAGAGAAATGACGACAGGGCAATGATCGGACGCCTTGGGTCGGTCCCAGCCGATCCGCGGATAACGCTCGACCTCCTGGCCAGGCGGAAACGGCGTGCGGAATGGCTGCCCGCCCCGAATGATTTCAGGAACGGCATTTGCGTTTCGCCGCGCCAGATGCGGCGACAGCCAGATATAATCGAGCTGACACAAATGCTGTTCTTGCGGGCCACGCGAATGATAAAGCGTCCAGCGATCGAGTGCATCCCGACGCAGCATTGGATTTTCAACAAAACCGTCATGGCTGAACGCATCGAGCGCGCTGTCGAGCGCACCGACATGATGGAAGCTGTAGCCACGGCGTCGGTCGCCGGACACATCCACCCGCTCCTGGTAATCGTTCATATCCCCGCAGATGGCAAAAGACTTGGTTGCAGTGCCGCCTTTACCGAAACGCGCTTCAATAATGTGGCGCACCGCATACGTCTCCGCCTCGCGCACAGGCTTGGTTACCATGCGTCCATCGACGCCATCGCGTGCACCGCCCATCGATTTGAAATGCACGACGTAGAGCGTAAAGGGACGTCCACCGATTCTGAGATCGACTTCCAGGCAGTCGCGCTTGAAGATCTTGTCATCGGGTGCGTTTCGATCGACGAGTGCCGGATTGAACAGGCCGAGTTCGCGATAGGTGACACCGGCATGGCTTTTGATATCCGTGAGTTCGATCTTTTCGCCGTCTCGCGTTTCCTCGCGCATCATCACGCCGACGTCGATACCGCGCCCGTCATTCCCCTCCACAAGATATTTGTGGCGGTAGCCGCTGCCCATCATGCGGAACAGGTAGCCATATTCGAACGCCTGAAGCGCTTCGAGATTATCCACCTCCTGCAGGCAGATGATATCGGCATCGGCGTCGGCGATCGAAAGCGCCGTCATCTGACGCGTGTCGTCGGTTGATGCCACCACGCGTGCCGCCTCAAGACGCTGATACTCAGCCTCGTTATCGACCTCGAACAGCTGCAGGACCCTGTCCTGTCGCGAGCCATTTCGGAAACCCGAATAATCGAACCGCGTCATCAGGTTTTCGACGTTGAAGGTAGCAAGACGAAGCGTCATGTGAGACTTTCGGGATTTTTCGACGCCGGAGGGCTGGCGCAAGCGTCGGTGAAACTCCTTTGAGGACATCCATCAGACGAGACGCCCCCCGAGCGCCTGATCAAGGGCGTGACTGGAGCGCCAATGAACCATCTAAGAGCGGAGGCCGCAAGCAGACTTGTGACTGCTATCTGGTGCCGGGCAGCGTGGCTGGCTGCCCTTGCGGTGCCGGCGAAGCAGACGGCCACAATTTTTTACCCCAGTTGCGAAAGAGCGTCTGACCCGGCAACTCCACCCATCGATATGTGAAATGGCTGACAATCACGGTCAGCACAACAATGACCAAAGCATAGAGATTGGCTGCGAGCGGCGAGAGCGACAGTCGAAAATACTGCTGACCAACATCCGTCGTATAATCGAACAAGGTGATACCGGTCAGTTTTTGAACCAACATCATGACATTGCCGGCGCGCAGAACGATCCACGCATGCACGACGTAGATCGAAAGGGAAATCGCACCGAGATACATCATTGGAGCCGTGCTCATCAACGCCGAGATATGGCCTCGGCCGTAGGCGAACAGCACCATCAAGAGAATGAACACTACCGGCAGGATCACGGCATATTCCGTGCGACCGATCGCCAGCTGAAGCCCGATCATCAGCGCAAATCCTGCAAGTTCCAATGCCGTGAAAACCGCAACAGCAACAGTCTTGAACAAGTCACGCTGGTAGAGATAGCCAAAAAGATAATAGGAAAGCGTTCCGCAACTGAAGCCAAGGAATGACCGAAAGACGCCGAAATCCTGAAACGAACTCATGCCATCCGGCGCAACCAACACCAGCATCGCCATGCTGAACGGGATCACCACGACGGTCACATACAGAAAACGTCGCCTTAGGCAGAAGAGCGAGGCGGCAAACAGCAGATAAGCCGCCCATTCGGTTGAAAGGCTCCAGCTTGGAAAATTCCAGGTCAGTTGATCGTGAATACCCCAGGCCTGAATGAGGGTCAGATTGGTGACAATCGCGAAGAGAGATTTAGGGCCCTCGAAATAGCCCCGGCCTTCAGGGGCGAGCGGGCTCAAAATGGTCGCAAAGGCAATTTCTGTCAGTATAAAAACCAGTAGCATCACCACATGTATGGGATAGATCCGTCCAAGGCGCGCGATGAGAAAACGGCGGAAGCTGTATCCTTCGAGCAGCCTCTGCTCATAGCCTGCGACGATGACGAAGCCGCTGAAGACAAAGAAAAGATCGACAAGGGAACGGCCGCTGGATTCGAGCCCAGACTGGTAGAGGAAAGTCGCAGCCGGTATGTGCGACAACACCACAAAAATAGAAAACAATCCGCGCAAGCCGTCGAACGCCAAAAATCGCATCAATTCACCCAGCCTTCACTGATCGCCGGCCCCGAAATTCCACACGGGCAAGAGGCCCACAAGCGAAACTAGGCCGACGGTGCTTAAGGTTTGGCAAATATGGCAGCACCGAACACGACTGCACGGGGCGATGTATATATGCCGCAATGAGATTGTGGTGAGGCGTCTGCAAGGCTCCTGAGCGCCTATAGGCGCCAGCCTTCACGGATCCTGATGTTGAGATGGTCTCCGGATTTGACGGCGATCCGACTGAATGCGCGCAGGCTCTGTCCATCGTCCAGGGTCAGTCGCAACAGATGGCGCTCGCCCTCGAACGTCGCGCTCTCAACCCGCGCAGCGACACCGTCAGAACCAATCTCGATATCTTGCGGCCGCACGAGAACGTCGACTGTCCGTTCGTCAGATTGCAGCTGGTCAAGACCGGTCGCCATTCTCGAATGATCGTAGACACGCTCGGCAATCCCGTCATCCCTGACCGATAGAATACCCCCTTGCCCCATCAGTCCGCCAACCAGCTTGCCCTCAGGCCGCGCATACAGTTCGGCGGGCGCTCCAACCTGCAACAGGCGCCCTTCCGACATCACCGCGACATCCGTGGCAAGCGCCATCGCCTCGGCCTGATCATGGGTCACATAAACCATGGTTGCGCCAGAGCGCTGGTGAAATTCGCGGAATGTCTCTTCCATCTCCTGCCGCAAGTGGCGGTCGAGATTGGCAAGCGGTTCGTCCAGAAGAACCACATCGGGCTCAGTCACGAGGCATCGCGCCAAGGCCACGCGCTGTCGCTGCCCGCCGGAGAGGTCAGCCGGTCGTCGTCCAGCAAAGGGCTCGAGCCGCACGGCGGAAAGCGCGTCAGCCACCTTGCGTCGATACGGTTCTCCAGTCACGCCGCGCACCTTCAGAGGATAACCGACATTCTCGGCAACACTCATATGGGGCCACAGCGCATAGGATTGAAACACCATCGCCATGTTGCGGCGTTCTGGCGGCACAATCCCGCCGCCGTCGGACATCAGACGTTCACCGAGATAGATCGCGCCGTCGCTCGGTACTTCAAATCCGGCAATCATGCGCAGAACCGTCGTCTTGCCGCAGCCGGATGGCCCAAGCAGCGCCAGAAAGCCGCCATCCCGAATATCGAGAGAGAAGTCCGAGACGGCTGGCCGCACTCCGCCAAAATCCTTGGCCAGATGATTGAGTATCAGTTTCGCCACGGAACCACTCCTCTGGGCAGACGGTCGGCCAGACCTTCCAGGATCAGCATCAAAACGACCACCATCAGCACCACAAGCACCGAAAGGGCCGCCGCCAGATCATAGGAACCGCTGTCATCGAGATTGTAGATGGCGACGCCCAGCGTCTGTGTACCCGCTGACCATAAAAGCGCAGACACCGTGAGTTCATTGCAGGCGATCAGAAACACCAGGATGACCGATGCTCCGGCGGATGGTGCGATCAGCGGCAACAGGATATCGACTAGCCGATGACGAAATCCGGCACCGGACAGCCGTGCGGCCTCTTCCAACGCCGGATCAAGCTGCAGAAATGCACTCATGACCGGCTTGAAGCTGACAGCCAGAAAACTGGAGAAATAGGCAAGCAGAATGATCCAGATCGTACCGTAGATCGTCACTTTGAGGATCGGCAATGGTGCCGCAAACAGCAGAATAAAGGCGACCGCGATCACGATGCCCGGAAGCGCATAGGGAATATCAATCGACGACTTGATCAGGCCTGCAACAAAGCCGCGGCGCTTGGACAGCGTATAGGCCGCCAGAACGGTGATCACCAAAAGACCGATAGCCGTTGCTCCGGCCAGAAATATCGAATTGAAAAACGCCATCTGCGTGACGCTTTGACGAAACAGGATCTCGCGATAGGCCGACAGCGTTGCCGTATCGAGTGACAGCGCGACGCCATATGTCGGCACGAGAGAGGCTGCAAGCAAGGCAGCGAAGGGTGCTAGAAGAATGCAGGCAAGGCAAAGCCACAGCATGATTTCAACGGGCAGACGCCACCCTTCAAGCTTGAAACTTGCCACCGGACCCGACAGCCCGATCACCCTGTAATCGCGCCCCTTGAGCGCGCGATCCTGGATGGCAAGTCCAATGACAGCGATCAGTGCGATGATCCCCGACAGCATGGCGATATCACCAAAGGTACCGGAGCCGAAACTGGCAAAACGGGAATAAATCAAGGTCGGCAAGGTGATGATCGAGCCTGGAATTCCCAAAATGGCGGGAATGCCGAAATTGCCGATTGCAGACACGAAAGCGATGGCGGCACCGGCAATGGCACCTGGAATGGAGAGGGGCAGGATGATGTCACGCAACACCCGCATTGGCGACGCCCCGGACAATTGAGCTGCCTCCACACCCTCGCGCGGAAGGGACAAAAGTCCGGCGCGCAACGAGAGATAGACAAGCGGCGCATGCTGAATACCCAATAACAGCGCAATACCACCGAGCGAATAGAGCGGCTGCGGACTCCCCAGAGGCGGTGCAATGCCAAGCGCCTTCAACAGCGGACTGGATGGCCCGGTCATGCCGACAAAGGACAGTGCCGTCACCTGCGGTGGAATCATGGTGGGCAGCATGAAGAGGAAGCTCAACAGCCACCGCCCCCTGATATCCGTCAGCGCAAGTGCAAGCGCAAACGCGCCACCGAGGACGACAGAGATCAAGGTACCGGCAAGCGACGTCACCAGACTGTTGACGACGGCATGCCAGACCTGAGGATCGACAAGCAGATCGCCGGCACCCCCACCCATGATCGACAGCGCACCTGCATAGACCAGCCGTCCGAGCGGCACGATACTCAGGCAGGAAATTGCAGTGATAACAAAAGGAAACAGCCAGCGCGGCTGGCTGTTTCCGCTAGAGCTGAACTTGGCCAATGCAGTCTATTGCTCAGTTGGTCGCGAAAATATCCGAGAAAGTCTTCAGATCCTTGTCTGTCGATGCGAGTGCTGCCGCAGCATCGAGCGGCAGCACCTTGATCGTTTCGCGGGCCGGGAAACCAGTGGGCACAGGCATGCCGTTGCGCGCCGGGATATAGCCGAGTTTCAAGAAGCCATCCTGACCCTTTTCAGACAGTACGTAGTCGATAAACTTCTTGGCTGCCTCGGCATGCTTGGTGGTATTGAGAATAGCGACCGGCTCGGTGACGGCCGAGACACCCTCCTCTGGGAAGACGAACTCGACAGGTGCGCCCTTGGCCTTTTCGCGGATGGGAAGATAGTCGACGACCACGCCATAAGCCTTTTCGCCGGTGGCAACCGCTTTCAACACGCCGCCATTGCCGCCGGCGGCCGTTGCGCCATTTTCCTTCAACGCCTTGTAATAATCCCAGCCGAGCCCGTCCACACCGCTCAAGGTCTGCGCATGAATGAGCGCTGCACCCGAGGTGAGCGGGCTTGGCATCGCAACCAGACCTTTGGCTTCAGGCTTGGCAAGGTCGGACCAGCGCTGCGGCTTCATTGACGCTGCCGTGTTATACATGATGCCGGTTGTGATCAGCTTGGTGGAATAATAGGCACCATCGGCGTCATAGAGCGATGCATCGTAATTGACCGCTTCCGGTGACTTGTAGGCCATCAACTGGCCGGCCTGTTTCATGCGCTCGAGCGTGACCGTATCGGCGATCAGCAGCACGTCGGCACCCGGATTGCCGGCTTCGATCTCCGACATCAGACGCGCCATGATCTTGGTCGTACCGTCGCGAACCCAATCCACCTTGATGTCCGGATTGGCAGCCATGAAGCCATCGACTGTCGCCTGCGCGTCTTCATTGGGCTGGCTCGTATAGAGCACCAGATCGGCGGCTTGGGTAAAAGTCGCGGATGCAAGAAGCGCGATGGCGGCGACGGCGGAAGAAAGGCGTTTGGACATGATCAGACCCTCGTTTCAATTCGAGGCGGGTCTAGGCCTCTCGTGCAACATCTGTATGACAAACCGGTGAGGCGCGTTTCTCATCCAGCCGGACGGGAACAATCACAATCAGATAACAAAATGCCCTGTGAGCTCCGCCCCTGACGAACGTAACCACACACAAGTGTATTGGTCAGGCTGCAGCAGCCACAGCACCGCCGATCAGGCGCCCAAGACGGCTGATGCCTTCCTCGATCATCGCTTCGTTCGCACAGGAGAAAGATAGCCGTATCGTGTTCGCACCGGAGCCATCAGCGAAGAAGGCGCGTCCGGGGACAAACGCCACCTTCTCCGTTTCGACGGAGCGCGCCAGAAGCTCACCGCCGTCCAGTCCCGCAGGCAGTGTCAGCCAGATGAACATACCTCCGTCAGGCCTGGTCCATGAGCATCCAGCCGGCATAGAGGCAGTGAGGGCCTTGAGCATTGCATCGCGACGTGCACCATAAGCAGCCCTGATCTTGGCGACCTGCTGGGTAAAATGGCGCTCGGCCACCTGCGCAATCGCCATCTGGTTTATCGTCGACGAGTGCAGATCGGCTGCCTGCTTCATCAAGACCAGCTTGCGAATAACCGGTTTCGCGGCGACAACGAAGCCAACGCGCAGGCCCGGGGCCAACGTCTTGGAGAAGCTGCCGCAATAAATGGTGCGCGTATTTTCGATTGAGCCTTTCTCGGCAATCTCGAGAGCGAGAATCGGCGGGATTGCCTCACCGTCATAGCGCAGCGATTGATAGGCGGCATCTTCGATAATTGCGATATCCAGCTCGTCAGCCAGTGCCAGCAGCCGCTCCCGCCCTGCGCGGTCGATCGTTTCCCCCGTCGGATTGGAAAAATCGGCCGAGAGATAGGCAAATTTGACGGCCCCGCCCGCCGTCTCGGCGGCCGCTTTGTAACTGCCGGGCGTCCGATTGCCGTTGAGTGTCAACTGGTCATAAGACGGCTCATAGGCGTTGAAGGCCTGCAGTGCCCCCAGATAGGTTGGCCATGTCACCAGTGCCGTGTCCTTAGGCGACAGGAACAGCTTGCCCAGGTAATCAAGCGCCTGCTGCGAACCAGACGTGATGAAGACATTGTCGCTGCTGCAGGGAATGCCGAGCTTGGCCGTTTCACCGACGAGCCAGTCACGCAATGGCTGATAGCCCTCACTCACCGAATACTGCAGCGCCGCCGCAGCCTGTCCCCGGCTGAAGATACCGGCATAGGCGTCTTTGAACTCTTCATTGGGAAAGAGTGCCGGATCGGGAATACCGCCCGCAAAGGAGATGATATCGGGCTGGTCCAGGAGCTTTAGCAATTCACGGATTTCGGATGCCCGCATACGCGACGAGCGCGTCGCGAAAATATGATCCCAATTCATCATGGAGCGTTTCCTCAGTGCGTTCTTTTAAGAGGAAGCTGATCACGAAGACCTATATATGTCAATAATGCTGACCTATTTGAATGTGGCGCTCGGATCACCGGCAGGTGTTCATCGTGACATCCCAAACAGGGCAGCCACAGACGACAGGAGACACTGTCACGTCCCATGATCCGACCGGAGTGAATGCGCGCATTATTTATAAGGGTTTGTTTAAGCCTGGCATGCATTACTACCGCATCAGTATCGGCACACGCATTGGACACAACATGAAGTCCGCCCCTGCTGGAAGTTTTCTCAAGCTCGCGGTCGGGCAGGAGTACAACGAAGGCACCCATTGTTGGGACGTTCTCGACGATCTGTTCGATATGTGGCCGCACTTGATTGCGGGCACAGGCATTCTGATGATCGCGATTGCCAGTTATTCGGGTGGCGGATCTGTCGCTCTGGAATGGTCCGTCCTGTTTATAGCCTTACAACTCTTAATGAGAGCCGGCTTCAAGCTTGCCTATATACGCCGCTCCGAACAGGCCAGTCTTCAGCTTTGGCTTTACATCTTCTGGGTCGCGGCCCTTATGTCCGGGGTGCTCTGGGGCATATCCATGGCGCTGATGTTTCATCAGGCATCTCCTTCGATTCAGCTCATGACCCTCACAGTCGGTTGCGCAATCGTTCAGTCCGCAACATCCCGTGGCTACATGGCCCCGCTTCAGTCTATGTCACAGGCAGCAGCTTTGATGCTCATACTGGCAGCACAGGCTGTGCTGGATGGCCTGTATCTCGTTGCTCCTCTTGCGCTCTTGCTTATGCTGTTTCAGATCGGCCAGGTCCGGAAACTGATTGAATTGCGCGTGAGCGAGCTCAAGTCGAAGCAGGAGCGCGTTGAGGCACAGGAACTGTTGGCGGAAAAAGCTGAAGCGCTTGAGAGGGCCAATGCGCAACTCAAACACTACGCCATGACCGATGAACTGACGGGCCTTCCCAACCGGCGCAAGTTCGATCAGCGTCTTGCAAGGCAATTGGATGAGGCCGTCAGACAGGAGAACTGTCTCTCTCTGGCCCTGATTGACGTCGATCACTTCAAGCAATTTAACGACACCCATGGTCATCTCGCCGGTGATGCCTGCCTGACTGTGATCGGTCTTGTCATGAAGGAATTCGCCGACGTGCCAAGACTCTTTGCCGCCCGCTATGGCGGTGAAGAATTTGCACTGATCATGAGCTCAACCGATTCCACAGGTGCAGCCAGCATCGCGGAAAAGCTCCGCAAACTGATGTCCGAGATAGACATGTCGAATGTGATTGCAGGCGCCCCGGGCATCACGATCAGTATCGGCATTGCAACAATGCTCAACGGCGAACCTCTCTCCGCTGAGGACTTGATCAACCGGGCCGATTCCGGTCTCTACGAGGCCAAGCGGTCGGGTCGCAACCGCGTGCGGAGCGGCGACGGCCTGAAGCTGTCCTCGATGAAGGAACTCCCACAGACCTGACGGCTTGCAAAAGTCGTTTCGGACCGGATTGGCCATTCAATTAGGCAATCGCTGCACGCACTAGCCTGCGGGCGGCCCAAAGATAGACATCCCTCGCCTCCTCTCGGTCGAGTCCGCAGACGTCTTCAAGCACCACCGTTGTTTCAATACCGCACAAAAGGCTGAGGCTATGCACGAGACGGCGATAGTCTTCGGCGGGCAGTTCATCACGCAGCGGTGCCAGCGCGGCATCCAGCCAGCCAGTCCGGCGCCCGCCTCTTCGCGTGGCAGCGTCGTTGTTGGCCGTACTGGCCAGCAATGCCCGAAACATTGGCTCCTCAGCATCTACCATGGCCATGATCCGACCGATCACATCAACAACCCGTTCCTCCGGGTCGGCTCCGCCACTCGATGGGTCTACATGAATCGTTGCTGCGACGGCATCCAGCGCCGCCTCACGAATGAGGTCGTCCTGTTTCGAGAAGTAACGATAGGCAGTCGCTTTCGAAATTCCCGCATGATCTGCCACTTCCGCAATCGTGGGCTGCATCCCCTGTTCGATCAACGCGTGGGCCGCCCGCAGCAACTCTGCCCGCGTCCTCTTCTTCTGGTTGATCCGCTCGGAACTTTTCACTTGACCGTTCATTTGATCCTCTTTATGAGACTACTATCTCATTACGAGATAACTGTATCAAAACCATGAAGGGAAGCAACCATGAATACCGAAAAGATCCGCACAACCGATCCGGCAAAGCCGCCCAGTGGAGTGCATTTCCTCGGCAACTTATTGACCTTTCGCGCCCGCGCTGCGCAAACAGACGGCAAATTTTCCGTTGCGGAATGCATCACCGCGCCGGGTGCCGGCTCGCCCTACCACGCGCAACAGGATGAAGAGTCCTTCCTCATCCAGGAAGGAAATGTGGAATTCATCATTGACGGGAAAGCGATTCTGCTTGGCCCTCAGGAATTCATCTACATCAAGCCGGGCACGCCCCACCTCTTCAGGAATATCGGCGAAACGCCAGCAAAGATGTTGATCATCAACATGCCCGGCGGCTTTCACGAGGCATTCTTCGATGCCGTAGGCGAGCCCGTAAGCGGGGAAGCCGCGCAGTTTCCACCGCAGACAGATCCGGATTTCGCGTTCATCGCCGAAGCGGCCATCCGCAACGGCATCGCACTGCTGCCACCACCTCGATCCAACGATCATTGATGCCGTCAGGCGCGCCACCTTGGTATAAGCAAAGCATCCTCGACACTTAGGATTGTTTTAGGCAGCGCGGCGACGCGCAGTACGCTAATGCATCAGGTCATCCGCTGGAGCGTGCAATCAGCGGGAACAATCGCATCTGAAAAAGAATATCGCAGGCTACGGGAAAGCAGCTGGCTTGACACGGTGCACACGAAATGCCGCGGTCTCCGGCGCTGCCGTACGAAACACCATCGCGCCGTTGCGCGTACATGGATCACCGCAACAGTGACCAGGCCGCGCGCCGAAAGCGCATAAGCATAAACACACTCGGGGGACGCATTGGCGGGGACATGCCATGCACCGGGACACCACAAACAGGAGAGTTCCAAATGCGTGGACTATCATTCTTCTGCCTGACCACAGCCAGCCTCTACGCACTGGCCGGCATGGCCTTTGGCATCTACATGGCAGCGTCGCACGATCATATGCTCGCGCCAGCCCATGCCCACCTCAATCTGGTCGGCTGGGTCACCATCGCCCTTTATGGTTTTTACTATCACGCGGTGCCGGCAGCCTCTCTGGGGCGGCTGCCAAAAATCCAGGTGGGCGCGGCCACCCTGGGAGTGCTTCTGCTCGCCCCCGGTATCGCCCTGGCCATGCTCGATATTACCGAAGCCTTCGCCGCAATCGGCTCGCTCATCACCCTTATCGCAATGCTTCTCTTTGCGATCATAGTGATCCGCAATCGGGTCGCCGCCGTATAGTCCCATGTAAACGCAGCACAAAACTAAGGCCGGAGCGAAAGCCCCGGCCTCTTTTCATTGAAGTCGTTCTATCGGCCGATCTGCGATCTTAGTTGACCGACTTGTCGACCAGCTTGTTCTTGCCGATCCATGGCATCATGCCACGCAGCTTTTCGCCGACTTCTTCGATCTGGTGCTTGTCATTCATCCGACGAATGCCCTTGAAGCGTGCAGCGCCCGAATGCCATTCCTGCATCCACTCGGCAGTGAACTTGCCGGTCTGGATGTCCTTCAAAACACGCTTCATCTCAGCCTTGGTCTCATCGGTGATGATGCGCGGACCGGTGACATATTCGCCCCACTCGGCTGTGTTGGAGATCGAGTAGTTCATGTTGGCGATACCGCCTTCATAGATCAGGTCGACGATCAGCTTCACTTCGTGCAGGCATTCGAAATAGGCCATTTCAGGCGCGTAACCGCCTTCAACCAGCGTTTCGAAACCGGCGCGGATCAGTTCGACGAGACCGCCGCACAGAACGACCTGTTCGCCGAACAGATCGGTTTCGCACTCTTCCTGGAAGGTGGTTTCGATGATGCCCGAACGACCGCCGCCAACGCCGCAGGCATAGGACAGAGCCATTTCAAGAGCATTGCCCGATGCGTCCTGATGAACGGCAACGAGGCAAGGCACGCCGCCGCCCTTCTGATATTCGCCGCGCACCGTGTGGCCAGGGCCCTTTGGTGCAATCATGACGATATCGACAGAGGCCTTCGGCTCGATCAGGCCAAAGTGGATGTTGAGACCATGCGCAAATGCAATCGCGGCACCATCGCGAACGTTCGGTGCGATTTCATCCTTGTAGATGCCGGCCTGCAATTCGTCAGGCGTTGCCATCATCATCAGGTCTGCCCAGGCCGCAGCTTCCGCAACGGTCATGACCTTGAAGCCGTCGGATTCCGCCTTCTTGGCGGTTGCCGAACCGGCACGCAGCGCAATCGCCACGTTCTGGGCACCGGAATCCTTGAGGTTCAGCGCATGGGCGCGACCCTGCGAACCGTAACCGATGATAGCGACCTTCTTGGCCTTGATGAGGTTTACGTCGGCATCACGATCGTAATAAACGCGCATTGTCTTGTTCCTTCCCTGACTTAGTCGTTTAAAGCGTTGTTTTCTGGCCGACACCCGGGGCCGCCAGTATCTTGTCCGTGCCGTGAAGCGTGAGAAAGGCTGCAACGGCCTTCTGCGCCCGGGCGGCGAATAGATTATTGTCCGGTCTGTCGCCCAGCAGCATGCGCACATGCAGATCAGAGACGATCAGACCGTAAAAGGTACGATAGGCTTCTTCGCCATCGGAAAAGCGCAGCAGACCGTCGCGTTGGCCGGATTCGATCAGTGCCCTCGCCCGCCGGTCGATCTGGCGGCGCCCGCGCTCGCGCAAAAGGTGACCAAGCTTGGAGCCGTCGCGACTTGTCTGGCCGATTGCCAGGCGGTTCAGCGCCAGCGACACATCACCACTCAAGACATCGAGCAAGTCATGGGCAAAAACTTCAAGATGATGGGTCAGGCTTTCCGACGTCAGCCGTTCGCCTGCGCGCTCGACCGTCCTCACCTTGGAGGCCTGATGCGAGATCATCGCAGATAAGAGCCCATCGCGGTCGCCAAACCACTTGTAAAGGCTCTCCTTGGAGCAATTGGCAGCACGCGCCAGTCCAGCTGTTGTCAGCGACTTTTCGCCGCCGTCAACCAGCAAGCGCAAAGCCACGTCCAGAACGGCGTTCTGTCGCGGTGTAAAGCTACTGTCGCTTGCAGGATCGCTAAGCAAAATATCTCTCCCAAATTCCGTACCGTACCGTACGGTTCCGAGTTAGATACAGAGGACGCCGAATATCGTCAAGAGAAAAATGCAGACGACATAGACTGTCTTTTTGGCAGTGTAAGCGACGTGGCGCGCGACTCTCCTTCAACATGAATTGCACCGAGCGCGTCCCAATCCGCACACGGCAAGAGCCTTCTCCTGGATCAGGAGACGCAAGTTTTGTTGTTTATTATAACTTTTTTCAACAACCTATGAGAACCTTCAAAAATAATCGTAAGCACTTGAGAAACCTACAAAAAATTATAGCCCGTGGAAGAATTTTTCGGATCCTCGAAAGCCCTTCGTGACTTTTTTTGCGAGACTGCTCTTGCAAAAGTTATAAAACATAACGAAATACAGGCAATCGAACCGCACAGTTCGATTGTGCGCAACATTGATTACAGGAGAGTATTATGAACAAGTTCGCAACAGCCACCCTTCTCGCAGTTCTTGCCGGCTCGTCGGCAGCCTATGCGACCCAGCCGATCCAGGGCTCCATCACTTATAACGGTAACGAATCCTACCTGCCGAAGTCCCCTGTGGGTTCGAACTTCGAGCACCGCTTCACCGGCCAGGACGGTCAGGAATATCGCGAAATCTACCGCGTAAACGCCTCGCATAGTGTTGATCTGGTAACGCGCCAGATGCTCAGCAACGACCAGTAAGCTGGTATGCAAATCCCGTGCCCTGGTTTATGCGGGGCACGGGCAAATGGCGTGGCGATGCTGACGAATTAACCGATGTTTTGAAGTTCGTCATACGTCCTGCGCGCCGCCTCCACACTCCGGGCATTGTCTTCGGCCCAACGCACCAGGACGTGAAGCGACGCAAAGAGCGAATGTCCAAGCTTGGTCAAGCAGTATTCGACGCTCGGCGGTTTGGTTGGATACACTGTCCTCTGAACGTAACCGTCGCGTTCGAGATCCCGAAGGGTCTGGGTCAGCATCCGCTGGGAGATATCGGGAACCAGCCGGCGTAGCGCTCCGAAACGATAGGGCCGCTCAGCCAGCGTCAATAATAGAAGCGTCGACCACTTGCTGCCGATCGGCGCAATGACAAGACGAACCGGGCAATCTGCGATCGAGGAGTTGTCATCACTGTATTTCCGTAACTTGGACTCGAAAGTGCTGCGCGTGGCGTCCATGGGTAGTTCCTTTTACGTAACCAACTGCTGAAAAACTGCCTTCTTTACAACGAGGCGTCAATCTACAATTTAGCCCTACTCTCATTTTGAGAGCGCCTGCGGGTTTATAGACGTCCCGTCACCGAAAGGAAATACCATGACAAAGATCCTCATCACCGGCGCCTCCGGCAATCTCGGCGGCCTCGTCATCAAGCACCTTCTGGAAACCGAAAAGGTGCCCGCCTCCGATATTGTCGCCGGCTCGCGCAATCCGCAGAAACTCACAGAACTCGCCGCTCTGAATATCGAGACCCGCAAGGTTGATTTCGACGACGCAGATCTGCCATCCGCCTTCGAGGGCATCGACCGCCTGCTGATCATTTCGACTGATGAGTTGATGGCACCGGGAAAACGCCTCCAGCAGCATAAGGCTGCCGTCGAAGCTGCCACAACTGCCAAGGTCGGTCGGATCTATTACACATCCCTGCCCGACGCAGATACGTCACCGATCACATTCGCACCGGATCACTTTGGCACCGAACAGGCCATATCTGCATCCGGACTGCCGTATACCATCCTGCGCAATGGCTGGTACCAGGAAAACATGTTCATGAGCATCCCGAATGCCATTGCGTCCGGCACCATGTACACCTCAAGCGGCGATGGTAAGACAGCCTACATTGCCCGTGAAGACATCGCACGCGCGACAGCCGCGGCGCTCGCCAAACCGGCAAAAGAAAATCAGATCCTGACTTTGACCGGTGAGCGCGCCTATACCGACGCGGAAATTGCCGAACTCGCATCCAAGGCGACCGGAAAGCCCATCAATGTCGTGGCAATAAATGATGAGCAACTGGCCGAAGGCATGGCCGGTGCCGGCCTGCCGGCACCCCTGATCCCGATTCTGGTCTCCATGAGCACAGCAACGCGAGAAGGCAAGCTGTCGCAAATCACGTCCGACGCCCGCACCCTGATCGGCCAGCCCTTGAAGTCGACGGAGAGCTTTATCACTGAAAACGCCGCAGCCCTTGCAGGCTGACAGTCGGTCCCGAACCTGTTGCGCCAACGATCCGCCTTAGGCGCAACGGAAACCGACGGCTCCCAATAGCGTCATGGGAGCCGTCGGACACAAGAAAAACGCTCAGGAGTGATCCTTGAGCGTTTCTTTTTGAGTGATCAGCCGCGCACTGTGCTGCCCGGACAGATAGATCCACAGCCAGCTCCATGCGACGGCGAGGCGCGATCGGGTTCCGATCAAAAAGTAGATATGCGCCAGCCCCCAGAGCCACCAGGCAATACCGCCCTTTAGTCTGATCCAGCCGAAATCGGCCACCGCAGCACGCCGGCCTATCGTGGCAAGATTGCCCTGGTTGCGATAGCGGAATGCTGCAGGCACTGGCGTGCCGTTGAGCCTTGCCTTGATCACCCGAGCGACATATGCCCCCTGCTGTTTGGCTGCAGGCGCGACGCCGGGAACAGGTTTTCCGTTCTCCTGCACGGCGAGCGCCGTATCGCCGATCACGAAAATATCGGGATCGCTGCCGATCGACAGATCCGGCTCGACCTTAACCCGACCGGCACGGTCCTGCTCGACCCCGAGCCACTTACCCGCAGGCGATGCCTGCACACCGGCAGCCCAGATGACAGTCCGGCACGGTACAAATTCCTCACCCACGGTCACGCCTGCGTCCGTGATATCCGTGACAGGTAGACCGGTGCGAACCTCGACACCAAGTTGTCCAAGGGCTTTGGCCGTGTAGTCAGACAGGTCGTCCGTGAACGCCGGCAACACCCTTTGCCCGGCCTCGACAAGAATGACACGCGTGCGGGTGGTATCGATGGAGCGAAACTCGGACGGCAAGGTTTGCTTGGCAAGCTCTGCGATCATGCCCGCCATTTCGACGCCTGTCGCACCTCCCCCGATGATCACAAAGGTTAACTGACCATCGCGCTCATGCTCGCCGCCGTTGAGTTCCGCTCGTTCGAACGCCAGAAGCACTCGCCGCCGGATCGTCGTTGCATCTTCAAGAGTCTTGAGGCCAGGCGCAACACCCTCCCAGTCGTCTCGACCGAAATAGGCATGTCGAGCACCCGTCGCCAGGACAAGCGTGTCATAGGGAATTGTCACACCGGACCTGAGTTCCACGGTGCGCGCCTCGCGGTCGATGCCGATGACCTCATCCAGAAGTGTGCGGACATCCTTGCGGTGACGGTAGAGATGACGGATCGGCCAGGCGATCTCGGATGTCGCAAGCACTGTGGTTGCGACCTGATACAACAGAGGTTGGAATAGATGGTGGTTACGCCGATCAATCAGCGTGATATCCGCTGACGCTCCCGCAAGGGAGTTGACCAACTGCAACCCTCCAAATCCGCCTCCAACGACGACAATACGATGATGGCTCACGGCTATACGTCCTGACTTAAGGCGATACGGCACAATTGCTGCAACGCAGCATTATATGTAGTCGAACGGGTTACGCATTCAAACCGTTTTCAGATTTTTTGACCGCAAGCCTTACGGAAACGGAGGACGGTCTGCGTCATTCCAAATTCCAAGGCGTCCGCCGTCAGGCCGTGGCCAATGGACACTTCGGCCATGTCGGGAATGCGCTTGACCAGTGGCGGAAGATTGGCAACGGTCAGATCGTGACCCGCATTCACGCCCATCCCGGCCGCAAAAGCTGCATCTGCAGTGCGTCCGAGCAAATCAATCTGCTCTTCGGCCAGATCCGGTCGATCAAAACACCCCCCATACGGCCCTGTATAGAGTTCGATCCTATCGGCACCGGTCGCCTTGGCTGCGTCGACCGCCGCCACATCGCCGTCACCATCGGCAAACAGGGAAACACGCATACCCCGGCGCTTGAGGCGCCCGACAACGGTTTGCAGTAAATCGCCGTGTTTGACGAAATCCCAGCCGTGGTCGGATGTCGCCTGCGACGGATCATCGGGCACAAGGGTCACCTGCTCCGGCGCATTGGCTTCGCAAAGAGCCAGAAACTCTTCTGTCGGATAGCCTTCCATGTTGAATTCCGCATGCGGGAATTCGTCGTCGATCAAGGCGCGCAGCACCGGCAAATCAGAAAAACGGATATGTCTTTCGTCGGGCCGGGGATGCACCGTCAAGCCACTGGCACCGGCGCCAAGCGCAAGCCGACCGAAATGCGCAACATCCGGCCATGGCAGATCGCGCCTGTTGCGAAGCATGGCGATGGCATTGAGATTGACCGAAAGCTGAACTGGCATGGCGCACGTCTTTTGATGTTGAGCAGGAACCATTGCATTTAGGCGATTAGCGGCTGAAACGCCAACGCGTTTATATCATCTATCCATTTCTGCAATTGATTGCCTCTGCAAACAGGCATTTCAGCAATATTCCAGCAATTTCCCGTACTTAAATTTCAAACCGAAAATGGGTTGCGATGTGATTCCAACAGCAACTGCACATTTTGCACGGTCACCAAAACACGCCAGATGAAGTGGTTTGCAAATTTGAAAAGCGAGGCCTACTCTGCTCGCTAAAGTCGCGGAAAAACAAAGAACGACTGGGGATATGTGCAAGGTCGGACAGGCCCTGAAGAGCCTCCGACGCACGAAGCGGCACTGCTTGCTTGGTCTTTGAATACAAAAGAGACGTGCTGAGCAGGAAGGGGGACACCATGGCTGAACATACGAAGGGTTCCACGCGAAAAGCAACGGCAAGGACAAAGCCGAAGCCAGACGCCCACTTCTTGCCGACCAGTACGCGCCCCCGCCGACAACTGGACGAACCCGTGGCAATCGCCGACATGGCCAACCTCTTCGGTGTCACCCACCGCACCCTGCACTTTTATGAGGAAAAAGGGATGATCCATGCAGGTCGCATCGGCCTCATGAGGATCTATACCCGTGACGATGTCGCGCTGATGTCGTGCATCAACACCTGCCGCGAGATCGGCATGTCCGTTGCTGCAATCCAGGATTTGCTCGCCGCGTTGGCGAACGCCGACGATCAGCAATCTGCAGATCTGATCTTTGAAAACGCGCTCTTGGCACGCAGGAGAGAACTCAAGACGGCGCAATCGACAATCCTGAAACAGATCGGCAATCTTGAGCAGCTCTTGTCCGATCAGCATTTGGATGACGATGAGCTGAGAGGAAACACCCGGCATGAACACATCGACCTCAACGATATGGAACGCCGTTGCCTGCAACTCATGGCAGAAGGTTACGCTCCGCTTCGCCTGGCGCGGGCCCTGGATATGACAAGCTCGGAAATTTCCACGCTTGAAACCCGCATCATTGAAAAACTCGGCGCCAACAATCGCTTTCAGGCGGTTGCCAAGGCAGTGCTTCTCGGCATCGTCTCTTCCTGACCTCAACCACGATATGCTGAACGCCCTGACGCTCTCGATTGTCGCATAGGGTCGATATCATAATCTCATGGTTTGATTGCCCGCTGGCGTGTTCAGCGCACGATCGTCAGCGTCTGTGCAGCGCGGGTCACAGCAGTATAAAGCCAGCGCTCGCGCGTATCGCGAAAGGCATAACTCTCGTCGAACAGAACGACATTGTTCCATTGCGAACCCTGCGCCTTGTGGACGGTCAACGCATAACCGAAATCGAATTCGTCATAGCGCTTGCGCGTCGACCATGGAATCTCGGTTTCAAGATCCTCAAATGCCGCCTTCAAGAGCTTGATCTTAGCTGCACCGCGATTCATGTCGTCGTCTTCAGGGCGCACCAGAAGATTGATGCCCGGCTTCACCGTCTCGCGAGATGAGCTCATCACCTGCCACAGGGAACCGTTGAGCAGACCCTTGGCCTGATCGTTACGCAGACACACAAGCTTGTCGCCGGCCTGCGGATGATCGGCAACGAAACCCTTGAGCTCCCGCAACCGCTTGTTATAGCGCCGCCGGGTGCGGTTGGTGCCAACCAGAACCTGATCAGCTCCCAGAACGAGGTCCTGATTGACCTCATTCTTGGAGATCACCTTCGCCGTCCCGTAATCGCCAAACATGATCTCCTTGCCCTCACGCACATGCATGGCAAGTTCAATGATCGGATTGTCGCGGGCCTGTCGATGGATTTCCGTCAGAAGATAATCCGGCTCCTGCTCGGTAAAGAATCCGCCGCCCTGAACCGGTGGCAACTGTCCGGGATCGCCCAGAACCAGGATCGGTGTGCCGAAGCTCATCAAATCGCGCCCAAGCGCCTCATCCACCATGGAGCATTCGTCGATGACAATCAAAGCTGCCTTGGCAACGGGGCTCTGGCGATTGATGGCAAACATGGGCGAGATCGAGGTCTTGCCGGTTTCTTCATCCTCAACCGATTCCTCACCGCGCGGGCGGTAGATCAGCGAATGGATGGTCTTGGCATTGGTGGCGCCACGAGACCTCAGCACCTGCGCCGCCTTGCCGGTAAAGGCCGCAAACAGCACATCGCCGTCGACATCTTCGGCAAAGTGCCGCGCCAGTGTCGTCTTGCCCGTTCCGGCATAGCCAAACAGCCTGAAGACAGGCGAGCGCCCTTCCTTCAGCCACTTGGAAACGGCCTTCAGGGCCTCGTCCTGTTGCGGTGAAAATTGCATCGCCGGACTTGGCAGGATTCGAATGACGAGCGCAACCGAAAAAGAACGAATGCGTACCGCATCCCCAGCAGCGACGCCTTGTGCCGTGTCTTGAAACTGCCAGAGATGTATCCTGAGGATCAGGAGGAGGATCGAATGCGGATAGACAATATTACGTCAAGTGTGCACCGGCTGCCGCCGGCATCGCCTTGGGAAGACGCGACCAACAAGGTCGACGCGCTGGAATTCGTCGTTGTGGAAATAACGACCGATACCGGCTTGAAGGGCACCGGCTTCACCTACAGCGTCGACATCGGTGGCACCGCCATCCATACGCTGATCGAGGACTACCTCTCCACCCTGGCGATTGGCGAGGATCCTCTGTCCTACGAGAAGCTCTGGTCGAAACTGTCGAACCAGTCCCGCAGGCTTGGTCTCGGCGTCAACAGCATGGCCATCGCCGCCATCGATGTCGCGGTCTGGGATATTATCGGCAAGCACAAGAATGAGCCGCTGCACCGGTTGATCGGTGGCGCACGCGACAGCATCCCCGCCTATATCAGCGAAATCAACCTGTCGGAAAACGACCGCGTCGAGGATCTCCTTGCCCGGGCACGCGACTATCTCTCCCGGCACTACCGGGCCATCAAGATCAAGATCGGCAAACCTGACTTCGAAGCCGATATCGAGCGCATTGCCAAACTTAAGGAGATGCTTCCCTCCGATGTTCATCTGATGGTGGATCTCAATCAGCGCTGGTCGGCATCCCAGGCGATTCAGGCAGCATCCGGACTGGAACGCTTCCATCTTGACTGGATCGAAGAGCCCCTGATTTATCACGATGTCCAGGGCCATGCCGATCTCAAGCGGTCGACCAAGACACCGATTGCGCTCGGTGAAAGCCTCTACAGCAAATACCAGTTTCTCAACTATCTGCGCGCCGGAGCCGTCGATATCGTTCAGGCCGACGTCGCCTTCGTCGGTGGCGTAACGGAATGGCTGAAGATTGCCCATCTGGCCGGGACATTCGGCAAGCCGATCGCGCCGCATTACATGATGGAGCTGTCACTGCCGCTGCTTTGCGGCGTTCCAAACGGCTTCATGCTGGAAGATGTCGTCGGCGGCAGCCTGACGGAACTGGGCCTGATCGAAAACCCGATAGAGACGAGCAACGGCATCGGAACACCGCTTGATGTGCCGGGCCACGGCATTGTCTTCAACCGTTCGGCCCTGGACGCTTGCCGGACCAACTCGAGCGTGCTGAAGGCCTCGTTCAGAGGCGGCAGCAAGTAACGCAGCGATATCGGCAACGGCTCACCGCAACGGATCGTTCTCGATGCGGATGGCGGCCCCATGCGGCGTCGCCTCTGCCGCCCGTTGCCAGCTTTGCTGAAGCGCCACGACGGTTGCATGGTCAGCGACGCCCTTTTCACCAAGCAGTGTCGTCAAGGCAGCGACCCAGCCATCGAAATAGTCCGAACCGTCTTCTGCGCGGCCAGGTTTGTGCAGTTCGCCGGAAAGGGTCTCGGCCCATTCCCCCCAGGAAAAGAGGCCTCGCTCGTGCAGATGCACGGTGATCGCAAAGGCATGAGCGTGCCAGGGCTCTTCAAACACCGGATCGCCCTCGGCAGAGACGGGTAAGCCCGGCGATGCCCGAAGCGGCGTTGGCACATCACACTGGCTCAAGATAGCTCTCCCACGCATCGATCGAAACGGACAGTGTCGGATCGGCCCCCTCGCCCCATATTTCCGGACCGGAAAACACCACTGTATAGACCCATTGCGGGTTTTCACCGCGGCCATGGGCGTTATCGTCCGGAAAGACGAAACTTCCCTGCACGGTCTCCACGCGGCCGATCTTCGCACGGGCATAGCGCGGCAGGCGTGTGTGGGTCTCAGGATTGAAATTCTTCGTGCGAACGATATCGCCGACTGCATAGAGCGGCTCTCGATGAATTGCGCGATCGCAGGGCCCGCCGCGTGCCAGAACCTCGGACACCATCTCCGCTTTAAGCACGCGTTTCGGTGTCGCAGCCCGCTGCTGCGCCTGCCGGGCTTGGATCTCTTGCGCGGTAACAAAGCCATGCCGCTCGAGCAGGGTCTCCAGCGCCCGTATCCAGATCTCGTAGTAGCTCGCGGAATAATACTGCGCGGGCGGTATCGCTTCGCGCGCATGGCGGCTTTCATCGATCGTCCAGGCCCCAAACGCCCCGCAGGACAGCGTCAGGCCAAGCGCAGTCTTCTCCCATTCGGCATGGAAATACGGCTCATCCTTTTCTGGTGCGACCGGGCCAAAACCCATTTGCCCACCCAGATCATGTGGACCATTCATGGTGAAGATCCCGGTAGAGTAGCAAGACCGGTACCGATCATGGAATCGCGTGTCACCAGATCTGCAAGCGCTGCTTCGTCAAGGTGATCAGTTCCCTCTGGCCGTTCTGGCACCACGAGATAGCGCAATTCCGCAGTCGAATCCCAGACACGGATCTGTGTGAGAGGACTCAGGGTTACACCGAACTCCTCAAGCACCGCACGAGGATTGATGACTGCCCGTGAGCGATAGGCGGGTGCCTTGTACCACACAGGCGGCAGGCCCAGAACGGCCCAGGGATAGCAGGAGCATAGTGTGCAGACGACAATGTTATGAGTGCTTGGCGTGTTGAACACCGCCCGCATATGCTCGCCCTGTCGACCGGTATAGCCAAGGCTTGCAATCGCAGCCGTCGCATCCTCCCTCAGCCAGTCCGCAAATCGCGCATCGCTCCAGGCCTTGGCCACAACGCGCGCACCATTGCGCGGACCGACCTTGGTCTCATAAGTCTCGACGATGGCGTCGATGGCTTGAGGATCGATCAACCCTTTCTCGACAAGCACCGTCTCCAGCGCTTTCACGCGGGCCTGCATGTCGGAATAATGATTATCGTGATGGTCTCCATGGTCGTGATGGTGATGACGCTTGTCCATAGAAACCTCCCGCAATGAGCTCGGTCTATCTCTACGAATTCCCCCGGAAAATTCCAAGTGGTCGTGACCCTGATCTGAAGCGCTATCTCAGCATTGGCCAGAGACTGAGAACCAGCAGGATGGCCATGGCGATATTGAAATATTTGAGACGCGGCGGCACCGAGAGCCATTCGCGCAGGACCGAACCGAAACCGGTCCAGATGGAAACTGTCGGCATGGTCACCAGACCGAACACCAGCGCGATGATGACAATGCTGCGTTCGTAGTCGCCGGGCGCGGCATAGGTCGCGGTCGCCGTTATCGCCATTACCCACGCCTTGGGATTGACCCATTGGAACGCGGCGGCACCGAGAAAGCTCATCGGATACGCCCTGGCCTCTCCCTTGGCCATCGTTCGTGCGGTCGCAAGTCGCAATGCGATATAGAGAAGATAGAGCCCGCCGGCGATCTTGAGGGCGAGATAGAGGACTGGCGTGACCTGCAAGACCGCGCCGAGGCCAAGACCCACTGCAGCCAGGAGGACGGCAAAGCCGAAGGCGATGCCCAGCATATGCGGCACCGTGCGCCGGAAGCCGAAATTCACACCGGACGCAAACACCATCATGTTGTTGGGACCAGGAGTAATCGACGTGGCGATCGCAAAGAGGAACAAGGCGCTTAACAATGCGGTGGTCATGAAAAGCTCCGGAATGGTCGCAAAGACAAATGCTAGCGCTGGACATTGGAGACGACAACGGAAAATTATGTCGTCTTGCCAAAGCGACATGCTTCGCTTTGCCGCAAGTATTCAATAAGCTGAAGGAAAGCGAGGAGCGCAGCACCATGCAAGAGCCTATCCCAACCGTCCAACTTCCCTCAGGTATCAGTGTTCCGGCACTCGGCCTCGGCACCTGGAGAATGGGCGAGACGCGATCGCGGGCGCAGACGGAAATCGACGCGCTAAGGCAAGGCCTCGACCTTGGCATGACGCTGGTCGATACCGCCGAGATGTATGGGGATGGCGGTGCTGAATCGCTGGTGGGGCTGGCCATGGAAGACCGGCGCGACGACGTTTTTCTCGTCAGCAAGGTTTATCCCGGCAATGCCAGTTTCGAAAAGACAATACGTGCCTGTGAAGCCAGTTTGAGACGCCTCAAGACCGACCGACTGGACCTTTATCTGCTTCACTGGCGCGGCGAGTATCCCCTCGAAGAGACCGTGTCTGCCTTTGAGCACCTGAAACGTGAAGGCAAGATCGGCGCCTGGGGCGTCTCCAACTTCGACACAGACGATATGGAAGAATTGTTTGCAGTCCCGGATGGGCAGAACTGCGCGGTAAACCAGGTGCTTTACAATCTGGCGCGCAGAGGGATCGAGCATGATCTTCTGCCCTGGTGTCAGGAAAAGGGGGTGGCAGTCATGGCCTACTCCCCCATCGATCAGGGCGACGTGCTCTCGAATGCCGGACTGATCGACATTGCCAAGGCCTACCAGGCGACGCCGGCGCAGGTCGCCCTGTCCTTCGTCATGGAGCGCGATGGGGTCATTGCCATCCCTAAAAGTTCCAACCTGAAGCGTCTTGCCGAAAATCGCGGTTCTTGCGAACTCGATATCACCGATGAAGACTGGGATGCATTGGATGAATTGTTTCCGCCACCGGCAGAAAAAATGCCGCTGGAAATGCGGTAGAGCGAAGCCCTCTAAGAGGGCAGGCAGCTTTTCAGCTTAGCTGCAACAGGATTTGAGCCGTCAGGACCGAACTGGTCATAGCAGTCGAGGACCCATTCGCTCTCGTCCTCGAGCGCCATGTCTGCACTGGCAATCTCATTGCCATAACGTCCGGTCTTCTCGACGACCTGGTTGCTGAACATATCAGCAGAAGGTCGGCTCGAAAAAACACCCGTCGACGCATGCACTGCAAAGACGATTGCAAGTACGGAAAAGGCGGCGGCGATACTGGTCTGCAAAATATTCTTTGTCATGGCGTTATCCTTCATCCACTACAACGCGCAACTCGCGCTTTTGTTCTGAAGGAGATGTGCTGAACCAGATTGTAACATCGCGTTCATTTTGTATTAACCATGAACTACTGCGATAAGATCAGACAAAACAAAGGCGCCGGTGTCTGAAACACCGGCGCCTTCTGGTGATCGAAAGTATCTAAAGCTTACATGCCCTGAGCGCCGCGGTTCATGGCGGCTATACCGGTACGGCATACTTCATTGAGGCCAAGCGGCTTCATGATCGACACGAACTGATCGATCTTTGACGACTTTCCTGTCAGCTCGAAAATGAAATGCTCGACAGAGGCGTCCACCACCTTGGCCTGAAAGGCATCCGCAAGACGAAGGGTTTCCGCCCGCATCTCACCGCTGGCAACCACTTTGACCAGCGCCACTTCACGCTCGATGGGACGCTCCTGCCCCAATTCCTTGGCGCGCACGGTCAGGTCAAGGACCCGGTGGACAGGAACGATGCGCTCAAGCTGGGCCTTGATCTGTTCCAGCACGATAGGCGTGCCATTGGTGACAATGGTAATGCGCGATAGATGCGCTTCATGCTCGGTTTCAGAAACCGTGAGGCTCTCGATGTTATAGCCTCGGCCGGAGAACAGGCCGATCACGCGGGCCAGCACGCCCGGCTCGTTGCTGACGAGAACCGAAAGTGTATGGCTTTCAACGACTGCTGTTTCCTTGGCGATGAAATAGGCAGATCCGGTGGGTTGTAGCTGTGCGTTCATTGTTTTCTTGCCTTCCCTATTTCGTCAAACGAGCTGACGGCCCTTGGAATCGATGGCCGTGGCGACCGCATCATCCGTGGCCTCGTCGGGCAACAGCATTTCGTTATGCGCCTTGCCGGAGGGGATCATCGGGAAGCAGTTGGTGAGATTGGCGACCCGGCAATCGAAGATCACCGGCTTCTTCACCTCGATCATTTCCATGATGGCATCGTCCAGCTTGGCGGGATCGTCGCACCGCAGGCCAACGGCACCATAGGCATCGGCCAGCTTGACGAAGTCCGGCATCGCTTCCGTGTAGGAATGCGACAAACGGTTACCGTGAAGCAGTTGCTGCCACTGCCGTACCATGCCCATATACTGGTTATTGAGGATGAAGATCTTGACAGGTGCCTCATATTGAACGGCGCAGGCCATTTCCTGGATACACATCTGGATGGACGCGTCACCGGCGATGTCGATGACGAGCGCTTCCGGATGGGCAATCTGCACGCCGATGGCTGCCGGGAAACCGTAACCCATCGTGCCAAGGCCGCCGGATGTCATCCAGTGGTTCGGCTCTTCAAACGGGAAGAACTGCGCTGCCCACATCTGGTGCTGCCCGACTTCCGTGGTGATATAGGTGTCACGACCGCTGCTCAATGCAGCCAGACGCTCGATGGCATATTGTGGCATGATGACATCTTTGGAAGGCGTATAGGAAAAGGACTTCCGGGCCTTCCAGCGATCGACATTGCTCTTCCACTCCGACGTCTGCGCGGCGTCCGGTTTCTTTGGCAAGGCGCGCCACAGGCGAACCATGTCTTCGAGCACGCGCGTGATATCGCCAACAACCGGGATATCGACGCGGACATTCTTGTTGATGGAGGACGGGTCGATGTCGATGTGGATCTTCTTGGAATTGGGCGAAAAGGCATCGAGACGACCGGTGATGCGGTCGTCGAAACGCGCACCGATACAAACCATGACGTCGCAATCATGCATGGCCATATTGGCTTCATAAGAGCCGTGCATGCCCAGCATCCCCAGCCAATTCGGACCGGAAGCCGGATAACAGCCAAGCCCCATCAGTGTGGAGGTGATGGGGAAATCGGTGAGCTGGACCAGTTCGCGCAGCAATTTGGTCGCTTCCGGACCGGAATTGACGACACCGCCACCGGAATAGATGACCGGACGACGCGCCTGCGCCATCAGTTCGACGGCCGCAGCAATGGCCCCGATATCGCCCTGTGTCTTGGGCTGATAGCTGCGCTGGGCAACGTAATCGGAGGGCGGGGTATAAGTGCCCTTGGCGAACTGCACATCCTTTGGAATATCGACGACGACGGGACCGGGACGACCTGTCTGGGCAATACGGAACGCTTCGTGGATCGTGCGTGCCAGATCGTTCACGTCCTTCACGAGCCAGTTATGTTTGGTGCAAGGCCTTGTAATGCCGACCGTATCGCATTCCTGAAAGGCGTCCGAACCGATGAGCGAGGTCGGAACCTGGCCCGTCAGGCAGACCAGCGGGATCGAATCCATCAGGGCGTCCTGCAACGGCGTGACCGCATTGGTCGCGCCCGGACCCGACGTTACCAGCATGACGCCGGTTTTGCCGGTCGAGCGGGCATAGCCTTCGGCAGCGTGGCCAGCACCCTGCTCATGGCGCACCAGAACGTGCTGAATGTCTTCCTGCTGAAAGATCTCGTCATAGATCGGCAGAACCGCGCCGCCCGGATAACCGAAGATGTGTTCGACACCGTTATCCTTCAACGCCCGTAAGACGATCTCTGCCCCAGTGATCTGATTGTCTGTGTCCGTCATGCCCTTGTCCATTTCCTCGGAATTTTTTGCTTCAGCAGATGCCCTGAATTTGGCCATAAAAAAAGGCCCCTTGAGGAGCCTGTTTGTCGCGCATGGGTGGCTATCGCCGGATGGTTACACCACCCTGCCCATACGCAGTCCCACCACGAGAATTTCCGCAACGTTTTTCATGGCTGGAATTGATAATGGCAAAACTCGGCTTCGTCAACGCAGGCGCTACATTTTCTGAGTTCTGACGACAGCGGCACCTTCCCACCCCCGAAAAAGTCACAACTGTTATAGATATTGTTAACGCGCCGCAGATATTCTCGATGCAAGCAGGAGTTTTATTTATTGCGTAATCACGACCTCCAGAATTCCGCATCCGACGGCGATTCAGAGCGCCGCGACGGCATGCATCCGGGAAATCGGCTCCTGGGCCGCGTGGTCGCCTGCAATGGCTCGCGTGCGACAATCGCGGCAGTCGCGGGAGAAGGCGCAACCGAACTCACCGAACTCTGGTCGGTTGGACGCCTGATTTCCATTGATGTCGGCCCGAATCGCGTCGTGGCGCTGGCCTATTCCATGGAAACCGATGGACGTGCCTGGGGTGAACAGACCGACAATCCATTCCTGATCGAAGTGGAGTTATTGGGCGAGGTCCAGGTCTTTCCCGATGGCCGCGAGGAATTCTCCACCGGCATCTCACGCTATCCCTATCTAGGCGCCATCGCTCACCGAATCCGCGCAGCTGACCTGTCTCGCATTTACGACAGCCGGATGGGCGACACCCGCACGGTTGGCAGGCTGACGCAGGACGAGTCGATCGAAGCGACGATCCACATTCCCTCCATGCTGTCGAAGCACTTCGCCATTGTCGGCTCCACCGGCGTCGGCAAATCGACCGCAGTCTCGCTGCTGCTGCACAAGGCAATCGAATCCGATCCAAAGCTGCGCGTGCTGATTCTCGATCCGCACAACGAATTCGCGGCCGCCTTTCCGGATCATGCCGTCGTCATCGATACCGATACGCTCGACCTTCCCTTCTGGCTGATGAAACTGGACGAATTTGCGGAAGTGCTGTTTCGCGGCCGCCCGCCGATTGCCGAGGAAATGGATATCCTGCGCGATCTGATGCCCGAGGCCAAAAAGGCTTTCCGTGGTTCGGAATCGACGCTGATGCGCAGGGCCAACGAGAAATCGTCGATCACCGCCGATACACCGGTCCCCTACCGGGTAGCCGATCTGCTTGCGCTGATCGACGAGCGCATCGGGCGTCTCGAAGGCCGCGGTGAAAAGCCACATCTGCGCGCGCTGAAGATGCGCATCATGTCTGCGGTCAACGATCCCCGCTATCATTTCATGTTCTCCAACAACACGATCAGCGATACGATCATGGAGACCATCGCCCATATCTTCCGGGTACCCGGAGACGGACGCCCGATCTCGACATTCCAGCTGTCCGGCATTCCTTCGGAAGTTGTCAATTCTGTCGCCTCGGTCCTGTGCCGCATGGCGTTCGAGATTGCGCTGTGGTCGAACGGTGCAATCCATATGCTGGTCGTCTGTGAAGAAGCACACCGTTACATTCCAGCCGACCCGACACTGGGCTTTTTCCCGACCCGTCAGGCCATTGCCCGCATTGCCAAGGAAGGCCGTAAATATGGTGTGTCGCTCGGCATCATCACCCAGCGTCCGGGCGAACTCGACCAGACCATCCTCTCACAGTGCTCGACGCTGTTTGCCATGCGCCTGTCCAACGACCGCGACCAGGAAATCATTCGCTCTGCAATCCCGGATTCATCAATTTCGACCACAAGCTTCATCTCGTCGATCGGCAATGGCGAAGCCATCGCCTTCGGTGAGGCCATCGCCGTGCCCATGCGCATGCGGTTCTCGCGCGTCGAAGAGCATTATCTGCCCAAGGCCCACGGTGCGACCGCCAAGGCAACAGAGGAAACACCGGATACGGTCGATCTGCGCGGCGTCATCAACCGCATGCGGGCGATCTCAGGCCCCGATATCTCATCCTTCCAGAAGGCCTATGACGATACCAAGGGCTATTCCGATGTAGCCATGGATGAAGACGAAGACGAGTTTGCGGAGATCGAACAGCACGACGCCTACCGCACTGAGGCCAGACCGTCTGAGGTTACCACAGCGCCCGTCCAGCCGCACTCTCCGCCCGTCGCCAGCGCTCAGCCGCCGATCGAGCCCTACAGGCCCGATATGCTGCCGGTCGGCGAAGCGCGCGCACCAACCAGCGCACCGGGGTTGAACGACACGCGGTATGCAGAACAGCAGCGCCCGATAGAGCGCACGACGCCGCGCTTTGGTATTGGCACAGGTTCACAAAGTCCGGCACCAGCACCCACGTCAGCCCAGGCGATGCGACGTGAGCCGGGATCGCTGCGCGAAAGCATCCTGAAGAAGCCGCTATCGAGCCTCTACAACAAGGATTGACGGCGACGGTTTAGATCGAAAGTTATCGTCGTCATGTCCTTGTTACAGGAAGGCGCGATCTTGAATGTATGACCGCACGCTGCCTTCTCATTATCGACATGCTCAACGACTTTCTCGACCAATGGGACGACGAGGTCGTGGCGACATTGATTGATCACACCAACATTCTGGCTCAGGCATTCCGGGACAAGGATTATCCGGTGATCTGGGTAAGGCAGGAATTCAAGGCCGATTTGTCCGATGCCTTCCTCGAGATGCGAGATCGCAATATTCACATCTGCATTGAAGGCACCAGAGGTGCCGAGCTTCATGAAGCGCTCGATGTCGATCACGAAGACAAGGCGATCGTTAAGAAGCGCTACAGCGCATTCTTCAAGACGGACCTTGACACGATTCTAGTCCAAAACGGCATAGACGAAGTCACTATTTGCGGCATCAATACCCATGCCTGCATTCGCATGGCGGCCATAGACGCCTACCAGCGCGACCTTCGCGTCGTGCTGGCCTCGGACTGCATCGGCTCCTATGACAGGCAACACGCGCAGGTCTCGCTGGATTATATCAACGGCAAGATCGCAGCGCTGAAAAGCAATGCGACCATCTTGGCAGACCTTGGCATATTCGACCTCACCTTAGATAAAGAGCGAGAAACGATCCACTAGGGCGCCATGCGCTCCCAACTCTCATCCATCTGGTTACGGAACCAGGTCATCTGTCGCTTGGCATATTGCCGCGTGGCAGCCGATGCGGTTTCTATCACGGCTTCAGGCGAAAGCGCGCCGTGCAGCATCTGGCCGATCTGCGAGACGCCAATGGCCTTCATCGCCGGCATTTCAGGCTTCAGGTCCAGCGCCAGCAGCGCCTCGACCTCGGCCACGGCCCCATCATCGAACATCCGCTCGAAGCGTCGGTTGATCCGGTCATGCAGGACGGCACGATCCGGCAGGACCACGATCTTTCGTGCGCGTCCCGGATCGACCACCATGGGACCGGACTTGCCCTGAAACGCGCGGATCGATTGACCGGAGGCAGAAAACACCTCAAGCGCGCGCACGATCCGTTGTCCGTCCTCGGGATTGAGGCCGGACGCCGTCTGCGGATCCACCCGCATGAGCTCTGCATGAAGAGCCACAGCCCCATCATCGGCAAGTCTCGAGCGCCACTGAAGCCGGATATCATCCGCAACGAAAGGCATTTCCGACAGCCCCCCGATCAGTGCCTTGAAATAGAGACCAGTTCCACCAACGATCACAGGCAAGCGTCCTTCGGACTTCAGCCGCGACATGAGTGCTTGAACCTCACGCAGCCAATCGCCGGTCGAGTAGGGTGTTGCCGGATCAACATGGCCATATAGCGCATGCGCCACCCCTGCCATTTCCGCCTCGGACGGCCGCGCCGTCAGGACCCGCAAGATGCCATAGACCTGCATGCTGTCTGCATTCACCACCACGCCGTTGTGGCGTTGGGCGAACTCAAGCGCCAGCGCGGACTTGCCGCTGGCCGTCGGGCCGGTTATCAGAACCGCGTCTGTCTCTTGTTCAAGGTCTGTCATCATGGCTCTCGTTGCCACGCTTATCGCCAATCCGTCAAATCCTGTCTTGACCCTTGCCGTCGGAGAAGAGGCTGCAAGGGTTGTCAAAGCCCACGGTCTTTACTGGCTGGCAGATGGCATTGCCTGCGATATAGCACTTGTCGATGGTACAGATCCCGCGCTTGCTGAAGCGGCATTGCGCGAGGTGATCGGCGATCTCCCCATCGATGTCGCCATTCAGGACGCGGAGACCCGTCGCAAGGCCTTCCTGATCGCCGATATGGATTCGACCATGATTGGACAAGAATGCATCGACGAACTGGCAGCCGAAGTCGGCCTGAAGGAAAAGGTCGCTGCCATCACCGCGCGCGCCATGAATGGCGAAATTGAATTCGAACCGGCTCTGCGCGAACGCGTGGCACTGTTGAAGGGGCTGCCGATCTCGGTTGTCGACGAGGTCATCGAAAAGCGTATCACACTGACCGAAGGCGGCCCTGAACTGATCGCAACGATGTCGGCAAAGGGCCATTATGCAGCTTTGGTGTCCGGCGGCTTCACCGTGTTCACAAGCCGCATTGCCGAGCGGCTGGGCTTTGACGAGAACCGCGCCAATATTTTAATCGAAGCAGACGGATTGCTGGCCGGAGAGGTCGCCGAGCCGATCCTTGGCAGACAGGCCAAGGTCGACGCACTTCTCGACATCTGCAAGAAGCGCGGCCTCACGCCCGCCGATGTCATCGCCGTCGGGGATGGGGCAAACGATCTGGGCATGCTGCAGATGGCCGGTTCTGGCGTGGCACTGCATGCCAAGCCCTCGGTCGCTGCCCAGGCCAAAATCCGGCTAGACCACGCCGATCTGACCGGCCTTCTTTATCTTCAGGGTTACCGGAAGTCGGATTTCATCTACCCCTGACACCGGATTGAGAGAAAACCCGTGTTCGTGCTCGAAACAGAACGGCTGCGACTGCGCAACTGGCGTGAAGAGGACCGCAACCTCTTTCGCGAGATCAATCGCGATCCGAAGGTGATGGAATATTTTCCCTTTCGCCGCAGCCACGAGGAAGCCGATATCCTGTTTGAGCGCGTACGCACGACCATTCGAGAGGATGGAATTGGATTTTACGCGGTGGCGCTGAAAGACAGCGACGAAGCCATCGGCTTTTGTGGATTGTCGAACGCCAATCTTGCACCGGAACTACCCGACGGTGTGATCGAGATCGGCTGGCGTCTGGCCACACGGTTCTGGGGCCACGGCTACGTGACGGAAGCGGCCAGAGCGCTCCTCTCATTCGGCTTCGACACCTGCGGCTTCAACGAAATCGTCTCTTTCGCCGTCGCTGAAAACCATCGCTCGACCGCCGTCATGCAGCGCATCGGTCTAAAGCGTGATGCGAGCCGCGATTTTGACAATCCGCGCGTTCCCGAAAGCCATCCGCACCTGAAGCACCATGTGCTCTATGCGATCACGGCCGCAGAATATCGCGCCAAAAACCATTGAAGACACCCGGTTACCCGGGTTGTCAAAAATCTATTCGATCGGAATGGCGATAAAGCGCAGGTCGCCATTCGGCGCAGCAATCATCATATGCGCGCTTCTGCGCCCATCGCTCCGCAGCTTCTGGATCTGCTCCGATATGGCATCGGGGGTCTCCATGAACTCCTGAGAGATCTCGACGATCACCTCACCCGGCTTCAACCCTTTTTCAGCCGCAGCAGAACCGGGCGCGACATCGGTAATGACGATGCCTTCCACGCTCGCATCGATGCCGTATTTCGCGCGCGCATCGTCATCCAGTTCGGCAAGCGAGAGACCCAGGATCGTGCCGGGTGCGGCCTGTGTATCACCCTGGTCGGGATCAGCATCATCCGCCTTGGGTTGGTTGTCATCCTGTGGAGCCTGCTGCGCATTTGCAGGATCGGCAGACGCCACTTCGCTGTCTTCCAACCGGCCAAGCTTCACCTTCAGCGTCTCTTCCTTGCCGTCGCGTAAAACAACCACATCGACGTCCTCGCCGACGGCACCTTCGGCCACCACGCGCACCAGATCATGGGAATCGCGAACATCCTTGCCATCGAATCTGAGGATCACGTCCCCGACCTTGATCGGACCGTTTTCAACCGGACCGCCCTTGATCACGCCGCTCACCAGAGCGCCCCTCGCCTTTTCCATGCCGATACTTTCGGCAACGTCATCGGTCACAGGTTGAATGCGCACACCGAGCCAGCCGCGTCGGGTTTCACCGAACTCGATCAATTGATTGATGACGTTTTCTGCAAGCTCGGTCGGAACCGAAAATCCGATACCGATCGACCCGCCGCTGGGCGAAATGATCGCTGTGTTGATACCGATGACATCGCCATCCATGTTGAACAGCGGGCCACCGGAATTGCCCTTGTTGATCGCCGCATCCGTCTGGATGAAATTGTCATAGGGACCGGCATTGATATTGCGGCCCCGCGCAGAAATGATGCCGAGCGTGACAGAGCCACCCAAGCCGAACGGATTGCCGATCGCCATCACCCAGTCGCCGATCCGCATCTTGCGCGAATCACCGAACTTCACCGCCTTCAGCGGTGTCTTCGGCTCCACTTTCAGAACCGACAGATCGGTCTTGGTATCTGTGCCGACCAGCTTTGCCTTGAGCTGCGTTCCATCAGGAAAGACGACCTCGATATCGTCGGCGTTTTCGATCACATGGTTGTTGGTGACGATATAGCCCTTTGGATCGATGACGAAACCGGAGCCCAGCGAGTTGACCTTCTGGCTTCCGCCTCCCCCATCACGATTCTTGAAGAAATCGTCGAAAAGATCCTCGAAAGGCGACCCTTCCGGCACTTTCGGCATGGGCCCCTTGCCTTCGGTCTTCACATTTTGCGAGGTGGAAATATTGACGACCGCGTCGAGCAGCCCCTCGGCCAGATTGGCAACCGGCACCGGTCCTTGCGCGTGAACGCTCTGTAAAACCGGCCCGAAAGCCAGCGCGGCTCCCAGAAGAGCCGTTGGAAAACACGTCCAGATCTTGAAGGGGAAAGCGACCATGGGGCTCCTCGTCCGGGCTCTAGATTCTATCCATAGAACATAGGGCGTATTGCAGTATCGCGAAACGCCTTTCAGCGATTGATCACCGAAGCTTGTTCAAAATCGGATCATCCAGACAAGAAACACACCGATCCCCATCGCAATGAGTCCGGAGATACGCAGCTGCTGTTCGGGGATGGAGGGGAGCAGTTTTGCCATCATGACAACGACATGAGGGGCCAATGCATAGATCAGCCCCTCAATAATCAGGAAGAAAGCAAGACCGGTCAGAAAATCCGACATCGGTCTGCTACTCAGTTTCCGGCAGGTGCCGGGGTTGCAGGTTCTGCAGCCGTCGTGCCGTCAGGCTGAGCTGCCGGGCTTTGGGCCGAGGGAGTGTCCTGACCGGACTGTTCGAAGAATTTGAAGAACTCCGAATCCGGCTTCATCACCATCGTCGTGTCAGAACCGACCATGGACGCGATATAGGCGCGCATGGAACGGTAGAACTCGAAGAATGCAGGATCACGCTGGAAGGCTTCACCGAAGATACGGTTACGCTCGGCATCGCCCTTACCACGAACAATCTCGGCGTCGCGCTGGGCCGCAGCCTGCAATTCGACAACCTGACGATCGGCAATAGCGCGACGACGCTGGCCTTCTTCGTTACCGCGTGCACGGATGAGTTCCGCTTCCGCAAGACGTTCGGCCTTCATGCGTTCAAATGTCTGCTGAGACACTTCCTGCGTCAGGTCGGTACGACGGATACGGACATCTTCGAGGCTGAGGCCGAGCGTTTCGGCATCGCCGCGCAGATCGTCGCGGACTTCCTGCATCATGGATGCACGTGCATCCGACAAGGCTGCCTCAAACCCGCGCAAACCGTATACGCGACGCAAGGATGCGTCGAGACGGGTACGAAGACGGGATTCAGCAGCGTCCCGGTCACCCGAAACGGTTTCGCGGAAGCGGCGCGGATCCGTGATCTTGTAGACCACGAAAGCATCCACTTCGTAGAACTTGCCGCCGGAGACCTGAACACGAATATTGTTCAGGTCGAAGCGCAGAGCCTGGTCCGGGAGATACTGAACACGATCGGCATCCATGAAGGCGAAGGGCAGCTTGAAGTAAAGGCCCGGCTCGGAGTGAACTGCCTGGATCTGACCAAAGCGGACAACGATGGCCTGCTGGCGCTCATTGACGACGAAGACCGAAGAATAGATCAGCAACAGCAGAACTGCGAGGCCGATCAGAAAAGCGGGAAGACGATTTGACATGATCAATTGCCTCCCTGCTGGCTGCGGTTCAGTTCGGTCAGCGGAAGATAGGGTACAACACCCTGATCGCCATCGATGATGACCTTCTTCGAGTTCTTCAGGACCTGCTCCATGGTTTCGAGATAGAGGCGCTTGCGCGTCACGTCAGGCGCCTGGGTATACTGGTCGTAGATCGAGATAAAGCGCTGGGCTTCACCCTGTGCTTCCTTGACCACGCGGTCGCCATAGGCGGCTGCTTCTTCGCCGATCTGGGCTGCCTGACCGCGTGCTGCACCAAGCTTCTGGTTGGCATAACGGTTGGCTTCTTCCACAAAACGGTCTTCGTCCTGTTCGGCACGCTGCACTTCGTCAAACGCATCTGCCACTTCGCGTGGCGGAGCAGCGTCCTCGATCGCAACAGCATTGATGGCAACGCCGGCACCGTAATTATCCATCGTGGTCTGTATGATACCGCGCACGTCGGTCGCGATTTCCTGACGGGCATCACGGAAGATGTCCTGTGCCGGACGTCTGCCGACGACTTCACGCATGGCGCTTTCGGCAACCTGCTGAAGTGTTTCCGGTGGGCGTTCCAGATTGAACAGATAGGCTTCCGGATCGTTGACCGTGAACAGAACCGAGAACTGCACGTTCACGATATTCTGGTCGCCAGACAGCATGAGGCCGCTTGCACTGCCAGAAGATGCCTTGGCACCAATATTCTGTTGTTGCTCGGTGACCTTCACAATCTCGACCGTTTCAAACGGCCAGAAATGGAAGTGCAGTCCCGGCATCGAGACTTCCTGCTTTGGCTTGCCGAAGCGCAGTTCAACGCCACGCTCATCCGGCTGAACCGTGTAGATCGACTGGATCGCCAGGAACACCGCCAGCACTGCAATAATGGCAACAATTGCACCACCGTTGAAACCGCCGGGAATGATGTTCTTCAGCTTGTCCTGACTACGGCGAATGATGTCCTCCAGATCCGGTGGCCCACCATTGCCATTTCCTCCACCGCCACCACCTGGCCGTTTTGGTCCCTGCCCCCAGGGTCCTTGATTATTTCCGCCGCCGCCGCCCCATGGGCCGCCGCCGTTCTGATTGCTCCAGGGCATCCATACCTCTTAGTTTGATGCGATGTCACACTCGCCCCGGCATCCTCCTCGGAGCCCCCGGCGCGAAACGTATGCCCCGTTATAGGTATCAGCATCACCGCTTTCAACGTAAAGCGGCGGCGCAGGCCGCCGAAACGGCAAGAATTCGCAATAAGTTCCAGCCTATCCGGTCACAGTGCGGTGATAAACCGCATAACGCGTCGCCTGGCTGTCTTTTTCGCCCGCCGGAACGACGTGTTCCTCGATCTTGGAAAAGACGGCTGGATCGATGGTCGGGAAATGCGTATCGCCGTCAATCCGGGCTTCGACATGGGTGACATGAAGCACATCGGCCAAAGGCATGGCTTGCCGATAAATCTCGCCACCGCCGGCAATGACCACCTCGTCAACGCCATCTTCAGCGGCAAGAGCCGTCGCTCGCTCGAGCGCGGCCTGGAGACTGTGAACGACATCAACGCCCTCGGGATGAAAATCCGTGCTGCGGGTGATGATTATGTGGGGCCGCCCCGGCAATGGGCGCGAACCGATCGACTCAAATGTCTTTCGCCCCATGATCATCGGCTTTCCGAGCGTCAGCGCCTTGAAGCGCTTGAGGTCGGTGGAAAGTTTCCAGGGCATATCGCCCTCGCGACCGATCACGCCATTTTCGGAAACAGCCACAACAATTACGTGTTTGATATCGGTCATTTTTATTCCGTGGATTGAGGCAGTAATCATTCAGCCACCACAAGGACCGTTATACCGCGATTGGCGCCTTGATGCTGGCATCGGCCTCATAACCTTCCAGCGTGAAATCCTCGAACTTGAAGTCGAACAGATCGCGGACATCTGGATTGAGGCGCATCACCGGCAATGTCCCAGGCGTCCGGCTCAACTGCAGCCGCGCCTGTTCGAAGTGGTTCGAATACAGATGCGCATCCCCCAGCGTATGGACGAAATCACCCGGCTCCAGCCGGGTCACCTGGGCCAGCATCAGCGTCAAAAGCGCATAGGAGGCGATATTGAAGGGAACGCCCAGAAAGATATCGGCAGACCTCTGGTAGAGTTGGCAGGACAATTTGCCATCCGCCACATAGAACTGGAACAGGCAATGACACGGCGGCAACGCCATCTCGTCCACTTCTGCCGGGTTCCAGGCAGAGACGATATGCCGACGCGAATTGGGATTGGTCTTGATGCTCTCGACCAGATTGGCGATCTGATCGATCCGCCGGCCGTCCGGTGCCGGCCAAGACCGCCATTGCGAACCGTAGACGGGTCCGAGATCGCCGTTCTCATCCGCCCATTCGTCCCAGATGCTGACACCATGCGCGTGCAGATAGGCGATATTGGTCTCCCCCTTCAGAAACCACAAAAGCTCATGAATGATCGAGCGAAGATGCAGTTTCTTCGTGGTGGTGACGGGGAAGCCGTCGGCCAGATTGAAGCGCATCTGGTGACCGAAGACGGAACGCGTGCCGGTACCGGTGCGATCTCCGCGGTCGGAGCCGTTTTCGAGCACATGGCTGAGAAGGTCGAGATATTGGCGCATGGTCGTCACCCGTGAATCGTGTCTTGCCGCTATATTTATATCGCGCAGACTGGAAACCCAAGCGCTGACGCCCTCCGCCCACCACTTCTTTACAGGACCCATCGACGGATTCTTCGCTTGCCTCTTTTCATCCGCGTTTAAAACACCTATATCAGCCTTGCCGGGGCTTGCTCCGGCTATGGCGATAAACGGTCGATGAAATAAACCTATTGGACCCGGGGGCGGTACCCGGCGCCTCCACCAAAAACCGGCCCGTATCCGAAATGCTTCGGACCGGCTTTTGATGGGGGCGAAATAGGATCGACAAGGGTGTAAAGATCGAACTTTTGCTCGGTATGATACCACCGTTATCGGGTCACAAGTGTAGTTGCAAATGACAACAACGCTCAGGGTTATGCTGTAGCTGCCTAATGGCGGTTCCGGAAATCCGAACTAAGTCCTTGCAGGTAGCACTGTAAGGCGGGGTCCGAAGGCACCTGGCAACAGAAGCCTTCACCTACTCCCCTTCTCAAAAATCATGTAATATGAAGTTCCATGACTCGCGGTCGGGGTTTTCCCGAGCGGCGGGACATGGCATATAGCCGCGTAATTCGGCACCGGAAGAAAGATAGGAACACATGGGGCAGGACCATATTCGCTACGACATTCTGGCTCAGGACGCGCTGAGAGGCGTTATCCGCAAGGTCTTGACGGAGGTCGCTGCTACCAGCCGCCTGCCGGGCGACCACCATTTCTTTATCACCTTCCTCACCGGGGCGCCGGGGGTCAGGATCTCGCAGCAGCTGAAATCGAAATATGCCGAGCAGATGACCATCGTGGTCCAGCACCAGTTCTGGGACCTGAAAGTGACAGAGACCGGCTTTGAAATCGGCCTCTCCTTCTCGGATACCCCGGAAAAGCTGGTCATTCCGTTCAATGCGATCCGCGGTTTCTATGATCCGTCGGTCAATTTCGAGCTGGAATTCGACGTGCCCCTGGCAGATGAGGACGCCGAAGGAGAAGGTGCTGAAATCGCCGCTTACCCAGTGGCCACAGAGGCTGCAGAACCAGCCGAGGCAACCGACGCGGCACCGGAAGAAAAGAAGGAAGGCTCTGTCGTCTCGCTCGACGCTTTCCGCAAAAAGCACTAGGTAGCAAACGACCAGGTGAGGCCTGAATGGGTGCCGAAGTTGTCAATCTTCGCCAATTCAAAAAGGCGAAGAACCGCGCCGATAAGGATCGGCAAGCGGATCAGAATCGACTCAGCCATGGCAGGACCAAGGCCGAGAAGGAACTGACACGTCTGATCAATGAGAAGGCGGAGACGGCACATGACCAGGGGCGAATCGAAAAGCCAAAGGCAAACGAATAGCGCCCAGGGTTCTGCGAACTCGACTCGCCATCAAGCACTTGGCGACAAATCTAAAAGCACTTTTTGAAGGCACCGATCGGCTCTGGAGTGTCGCATGATCCGAAAGCACTCTGTCTCGTTGCATGGACACAGGACCAGTTTTTCCCTGGAAGAGCCTTTCTGGCTCGAATTGAAAGCCATTGCAGAGAAGCGGTCGATCGCCGTCGCGGCATTGATCAGCGAGATCGACGAAGCACGCGCACCCGAGACCAATCTTTCATCGGCGCTCCGCCTTCACGTGCTAGATATATTGAAAGCGGAAAAGGCCTGACCAGCCGCATTCACATTCCATCGATCCAAAATTTTAGAGGTCTTTGATCGCGTTGACGGCGTGATTTGGAAGACTGAATGAACCGGCATTCGGCTCAACGATATGAAATCTACCCGTAAATACTTTGTATACGTATTGCTGTCATGCTGACTATATGAGCTGCATTGGCTCGATCCATTTATGTGTTGCGTTTGAACCCACATTTTACACGACAGCATCGTCGTTTAAGCCAGGATATTGAAGACCATGGTCGCAGCTATTTCAGGAACCTCAACCACCGCGTCAATCGACGTTTCGTCTTCCGCCTCGAGCGCGTCTGCGGTGAAATCGAAGATCTCCGCTATTGAAAATAAAATCTCCAGCAAGCAGGCCGAGGTCAGCAGCGCCGAAGATGAAGACACCAAGGCTGACCTCGAAGAGGAAGTGGCCGCGCTTCAACAGCAGCTGGCCGCCCTCCAGGCTCAGGCCTCGAAGCTTGAAGCCGCCGACAAGCAGACGGAAACCGGTTCCAAGGCACCGCCACCCAGGCCCGATGCAAGCGGCGAAAAAATGTCGGGCGAAAGCGACCGCATCGGCACCTCCAACATGGACGATGAGCCACCCTTCGGTGAGCGCCGGGCTTACGTCTGATAGCGCAACAGAAAAAATCAAAAGATCAGGCGGTCCAACGGGCCGCCTTTTTTGATGTCAACGACACCATGACTGACATGGCTCAACCTGTTCGACGGCCTGCCCGGACGGTTGAGAATGTCAGTTCACGCCCGGAAGCGTGTCGAATTTCAATTGTACCGGTGGCAGCTTGTTGCCGCGGATCACTTTTTCCTGCTGTGGCACCGGCAGAGACCGCGCATTATCGGGAATTGTCTCGGTGCTCCGCGGCTCCTGATCGTCAGGAACGGACGGCTGTAATATACGTTCAGCCTCGCGCTGCGCCTCCTCTTCGGCCTGACGCCTCGCCTGGTCCTCAGCACGTTGTTTGTCTGCCCGTGCTGCAGCAAGCGCCCTTTGACGGTTTTCCTCCGCGATCAGGGACTGCTCCCGCGCCGCCGCCTCCTTGCGCGCTTCGTCATTGCTGCGATAGAGCATGACTTCGCGACGGAGGCGCTGTTTTTCCAATACCCGTGACTGAAGCGTCTCCACTCGCCGACGCTCGCGCTCAAAGGCGCGAAGCGACAGATAATTGCTCAAATCGGTAATATCGAGCGACGCATCTGGCGCAAACACATCGCCTTTGAGCCCAAGCCGGAAGGCAGGCTCTGCCCCGTCCAGCGCGTCCTCGCCGGCATCCAGCAACACGTTTACGGTCGCATCGAGGTCATGGTTCAGGACATCGATACGGGCGTCGGCGCTCATGCGCGCATCGGCTGTTGCGGCCGTCACATTCTGCATGCGCGCCAGGCCGGATGTGATGTTGAAAGGTATGGTGACATTCCCGATCGCCACCTCGGATTTGGCCAGAAGGCCTTGCACCAGCGGCGTCACCACAGTTGCGTCGATCGTGGTGCCTTCGATCTTGTCAGTCGCCGCAAGAAGCGGCTGGAACAGGGACAGATTAAAATCACCGACGGACAGGTCTTTGAGCGCCAGAGATCCAGATCCATTGAAGGATGACAGCAGGTCATTGGCGTTGGCGCCTGAACTCTCCGCCACCAGCGTCAGATCGAACATGCCCTTGGCAGGTGCATCGCCATTTGGGGCACCATAGAAGGTGGCGATGTTACCGTTCTTTACATCGAGCCTGAGTTCGCCAAAGCCGTTGCCGTCATTGTTCGTCATGGTCAGCCGGCCACTGGCGTCGCCGCCATACCACTTGCCCGCCATGTCATCCAGAACCAGAATCCCGCCATTGAAATCGAGACTGGTCGAGAATCCGGAAATTTCACTTTGTCCGGGACCCGGCGTGAATGTATCCGCCTTGATCGCGAGCTTCGCCTCGGCATCGCTCCATGTCGGCTTTGGAAATGCAGTCTCGCCGATATCTCCGCTCAATGGATCGGTGATCATGCCGAACACATTTTCGGCAAGCCAGGGCAGATCGAGGCGAGCGACGGAAAGATTGCCAGTGGCCTTGGGTCCCTGCCCGGATATATCGAGATTGAGATCGCCCGATAGGGAATTGCCAGCAATATCGGCCTTGAGATTTGACACCAAAATCGTGCCGCCATCCAGCGCAAATGCCGCCTCACCTTTCACCGGAGCGCCACTCAGGGTCTGCGGCAACGCGATACCGTTCATGATCAGATAAGGCTCGATATCCGCACTCTCGAGCGAGGCATTGCCGGTGCCCGTCAAGCCGCCATCGGCATTGATATCCAGACTGGCCGTCAGGTTCGCAGACGTGCGATCCGTCTTGAATGTTGCAGTCGTCTCTGCCGGTCCGGATCCTGTTCGTGTGACCTTCAGCGCAATCTCACCCTGATTATCGGCCGGAAGCGGCAGGGGTTGCAAACCGGCCTGCCCCAAAAGGACCGATGTATCGTCATTGGCGAGGTTTGCATCGAGCGTCATTTCGCCATCTGGATCCAGCAGGTCGGCAAGGCGATAATGCAGATCGATCCGGCTGCCGTTGGAGCTACCATCAACGCGAACACTAAGCCCCCCGCCATTCTGTTCGCCAAAACTGATATCGGCAGACAGGTCGCTATTGGCAAACCAGCTTGAGTTCCGCACCAGCCGGTCCAGTGCGATATGATCCGGCAACCGGTCTCGCAATATCCGCAGCAAGGCGCCAGGGTCATAGGCTGACACATGCAGCTTGGCGCTGCCGCTATAATCCAGCAACCCGCCGGCCCCACTTCCGGAAGCCTCGATGGACGCTCCGGCCAGACTGCCGATCTTGAGCTTGTCGAGCGTGATTGCGCCATCGGCAAGCGTGAAGATCGTGTCGACATTTTCCGCCGCCACGCCCAAGGCGCTGAAGGTATCGACTTTCAGATGCGCGCCGATCCGATGACTGAACAGGCTATCGCCCCCGTCTTCGCCGGCGATCAGGAAACCCAGAGACCGGATCGCATCCAGATCGACGGCATTGCCGCTGAGATCGAGCGACAGGCTTGGCTCGCTGTCCCCGACAGATTGTCGCTCCACGCGACCCTTGAGCGTGGCCGTGCCGATCGCAACCTCGAGCTTGTCGAAGCGTTGAAGTTCCGGCGTCAGATCGACCAGCGCCGAAAAGCCCAAGGATTTGATCTGCCGCAGCGCCGGATCGACCTGTCCAGACAACCATGACGCAAGACCGGTCGGCTGCGTAGAGGCCACAAGCATTTCGCCATTGAAGGAAGGCTCGCCTGAAAGTGTCAGCTGCCCGTTGGCCTCCAGCTGGGTGCGCCCAGGGAAGGTCGCGACCGCACTGTCGATCGTCCACCCCTTGGCTGCCGGCTGAACCTCCAGCTGAATGTCCCGGATCACCGTATCTCCGGCCACCACAGCCGGCAGAGAAAGACTTGCGCGGCCAGGGACATTGGGAATGGGAATACTTGCGGCCAGATCGATCATCTTTCTCAACCGCTGGCGGACAGAGAGGGAAGGATTGCGGTCGGTCTTGCCACGGGCCCCCTCATTGCCGATCCGGCTGACATCGATCTGCTGGCCATCGGCCGTCAGCAAGAATTCCGGCTTGCTGCCTGTATCAAGCGTGGCTTCGCCGGTCACTGCATATGGATTGGTGGTATCGCCCAGTTCAAGCCGGTAGGACGGAACCCGCAAGCGTTCATTGCTGAGCTCAAACTGGCCGCTGACACGTGGCCCCGAGGCAGCAGCGCTCTCTTTTTCCTCAGCTTCAAGCCCCGTCCAACGTCCCACGAACTCGCCGGCATAACCGGGTTTGCCATCGGTAACGGCTACATCGCCATCGAGTTCAAACTCGAAAGGTCGATTGTCCGGCATCAGCCGCGTTTTGACCGGTATCGCGCCGGTCGCAACATTGGGCTGCAGGCTCGACAGATAAAAGCGCGAAGGCTCTCCATCCAGAACCGCATGGCCATCGACGGTCCACGGCCCTGCAAGCGAGCTTGCCGACATTTCGGCTTCCAGCCCGGTCACAATGCGGGTGCGGCCTGTCTGCTCGTCAATGAAGTGCAGCTCGCCGTCTGTAACGTGCACATTCTCAAGAACAACGTTCCGGGCAGGAATGTCCGACCGGCTGCCACGCAGCCAATCGAGCGTGCCATCTTTCAGCAGTCTCAGATTAATTTTCGGCTGTTCGATTCGCATATCGAAAATACGCGCTTCACCGGACAGAAACGGTGCAAGTTCTGCATCCATGGAAAACTGTGCCACATGGACCAGCGGCTGGCCATCATCGCCGCGTCCGACCGTGACGTCATGCATGGTGACAGACGGAAACGGGATAAGACGTGCTTCCACAGCACCGTTGACGGTTACTTTCTGGCCAAGAATACGGCTTGCGCGCAATTCGAAATTGCTGCGAAAATCCGTCCAATTGACGAAAAAAGGCGCTAAAAGTGCCGCAAACAAAGCTACGACGAGCAGTCCGCCAAGGAAGACAAGAATACGACCGAGCAAACGTCTCACTCCAAACGAGTCCAGCGGAGACTAACGGTTCTCGCGGCGGGAACAAGCGCCAAATATCATAGTCAGATGCGGAAAATCTTGCCCGGATTGAATATGTTGTCGGGATCGAGCGCGCGCTTCACCTGCCCCATGATGTCCACGGCATGGCCAAGCTCCTGCCGAAGAAAGCCCATCTTGCCCTGCCCGATGCCGTGCTCGCCGGTGCAGGTACCGTCCATCTCCAACGCCCGCGTATTCAACCGCTCCAGGAACTTCTCCGCTTTGGCAACTTCAGCAGGATCCTTGTCGTTCATCAAAACGAGAACGTGGAAATTTCCGTCGCCGGCATGCCCCACAATCGGTGCCAGCAATCCGGTCTCGCGGATGTCCGCCTGGGTCGCTTCCACGCATTCCGCAAGCCTTGAAATCGGAACGCAAACATCTGTGGAAAGACCATTGAGCTCAGGCGCAAGCGCCCTGCCCGCCCAATAAGCGTTGTGGCGCGCCTTCCACAACTTGGTGCGCTCCTCGGCATTGGTTGTGTATTGAAACGCGTCAGCGTCGAATTCGGCGGCGATCTCCCCAAATTGTTCGGCCTGGATCGCAACAGTCTCGTCCGTGCCGTGAAATTCGACAAAGAGCGTCGGCTTTTCCGCATATGAGAGATTGGAATAGGCGTTCACCGCCTTCATCTGGGTCTCGTCGAGCAATTCAATGCGCGCCACCGGAATCCCCATTTGGATCGTCATGATCACAGCATCACACGCCGCTTTCAGGGTCGGAAAAGCGCATACGCCACCTGATATCATCGCGGGAATGCCCTGCAGCTTCAGCGTGATTGAGGTGATGATCCCGAGCGTACCTTCAGATCCGACAAAAAGCCGGGTCAAATCATATCCAGCTGACGTCTTGCGCGCGCGGCGCGCCGTGCGGATTTCCTCACCGTCAGCCGTAACCACGGTCAGCGAAAGCACATTGTCTTTCATCGTGCCGTAGCGAACTGCATTAGTCCCCGAGGCACGTGTCGCCGCCATGCCGCCAAGAGAGGCATTGGCACCCGGATCGATCGGGAAGAACAGGCCTGTGTCGCGCAGATAGACATTCAGGTCCTCGCGCGTGACGCCCGGTTGAACGGTGCAATCCAGATCCTCGGCATTGACTTCAAGAACCTTGTTCATCCGGCTGAAGTCCAGAGAAATACCGCCATGCGATGCATTGACCTGACCTTCGAGCGACGATCCGGTACCGAACGCGATCACGGGAACCTTGTGCTCGGCACAGGAACGCACGACCGTTTGCACGTCTTCAGTCGTCTCGACAAAGACCACACCGTCCGGAAGCTGCGCCGGCAGATAGGTGGTGGTATGCGCGTGTTGTTCGAGGAAAGATTGCCCGGTCTGAAACCTGTCGCCAAAAACCTGCTTCAACAGTGCGAGAACCGTCGCGATGCCGTCCTCGTTGCGCTCTCCCGTGATGACATCCTTCATCGCCATGGCGAAATCCCTTATGCACTTCCATTGCCAGCGCGCAAAGTGACGCGCCTCTTGCCGCGAGATATGGGATAGATCGGCGTGGCTTGTCCAGATCACATTCTGGCCCAAGTGACGGATGTGTCAGTTCAGGCGGACTTTAGTGTCTCGCCGAGAAAGGTCAGAAGCCGGGTCCAGTGGCGCTCGCTGCCGTCGCGGTCATAGACACCGTGATCGCTGATCGTCCAGCCATGCTTCATGTCTTTGTAATTTTCCAACATGAAGTCGACCTCGGCCTCAGCCATGGCTTCGGCCAGCCGCCCGGCCTGCGCCGGCGGGAAGGATCCGTCGACACCGGCAGCACCGACATAAACACGCGCCTTGATCGACTGAGCGCCAAGATGCGGACTGTCTGGAGCATCTGTCGCAAGGTTGCCGCCGTGAAAGCTTGCAGCCGCCGCCACGCGCGCCGCATAGCGGGCTGCGGCCGTCAGCGCATAAGCGCCACCCATGCAATAACCGACGACACCGACAGGACCGGTCGCTCCGGCCTCATCGAGTGCGGCGATAAAGGCAGCACTGTCGCTTGCCGTCATCGCCTGCGTGGTCTCAAGCTTCATGGCTTTTAGTTTTGGACCGGCAACCGGGTCGGAAAAGGCGGTCTTGGGATCGAAGTCCTGCTTGTTCTCGAAGCGATAGAAAAGATCGGGAACAAGAACCGTATAGCCTTCATTGGCCAGCCGCTCCGCCATGGTTGTGAGCGTCGATCGAAGCCCGAAAATATCCATATAAAGGATCACACCCGCCTTGGAGGCAATGGCATCGGCAGGCTTTACCAGAACGGCCTTGGCCACGCCCTCTGCGGTGCTGATCTCAATCATGTGTGTCGTCATGCAAAAGTCTCCTGCTTATCGGCAGTCATTCAGCAGCCTCGAGCGAGGCTGCAATATCCATTTCCTGACGCAGGCGTTTTTCTTCGTCGCCACGCGGCTTTGAAAACCGGGCAAGCGCCAGATAGGCGACCGGTGTCACATAGAGTGTGACGATTGTGGCAAGCCCCAGTCCGCCCACCATCACCCAACCGAGGGCGATACGGGCCTCGGCACCGGCGCCGGAGGCCAGCACGAGCGGCACACCGCCCAGCACCGTCGAGATCATCGTCATCATCACAGGGCGCAAACGCATATTGGATGCGTTCTCGATTGCATTGCGAACCGATTGCCCCTGATCACGAAGCTGATTGGCAAATTCGACGATCAAGATACCGTTCTTGGCCATCACCCCGACAAGAAGCACCAGCCCGATCTGCGAATAGACATTTAGCGATGAACCCGTCAGCACCAGCGCGAAGACGGCACAGGCAAGCCCGAGCGGCACGGTCGCCAGAATGATCAGTGAAGACAGGACGCTTTCGAACTGCGCCGCCAGTACCAGAAAGACAATCACGATGGCGAAACCGAAGGTCGTGCCCATACCGCTTGAATTTTCATTCAGCGTGGCTGCCTCCGCCAGCGGCATCAGCCTTGCGCCGGGCGGCAAAAGCGGTTCGGCGATGGCTTCGGCAACGGCAAGCGCCTCACCAAGCGACGTCCCCTCGTTCAATCCGGCATTGATGCCAACCGACGCCAATTGCTGCTCACGCGACAAGGATGGCGCGACCGCATTCTCCTTCAGCGTGGCGATCACCGACATCGGCACGAACTTGCCTTCGCTCGTCTGCAGGAAGATGTTCTCAAGATCGGTCGGATCATCGATTGGCCGCGTGGTCGATACCAGTTTCACCGGATAAGACTTGCCATCGACGAAGACATCACCGATGGACCGACCGTCGAGCAATGCCTGCATCGCCTGCGCAAGCCCCGTTATATTGACCCCGAGATCGGCCGCGCGTTCACGATCGATCACGACCGATAGCTGCGCCTGACTGACATCGTCGGCCAGACGCGGATTGTCGAAACGGCCGTCCCGTTCCATGGCATCGACCACGGAAAGAGCGGCCTGGGTCAGCTTTTGATGGCTTGAACCGACAAGCGCGAAACTGAGACCATTTCCTCCGCCGCGGATTTTCAGAGAATTGGGCTGAATGGCAAAGGCACGGACGGCAGGCACTTTTGCGGCCGCCGCATTCACGTCCTTTGCTATCTCGTCCTGGCTGCGGCTGCGCTCATCCCAGGGTGCCAGCGTCAGCACCATGAAGCCGCTGTTCTTGCTGCTGCCAAATCCGGAAATAGAGAACAGATTGATGATCTCTCCACTCTCGCGCAGGGGTTCAAGGTTTTCCTCAACCCGGCGCATCTGATCACGGGTATATTCGAGGCTGACCCCTTGCGGAGCAGACACCCGCATCAACAACAGGCCGCGATCCTCGCGCGGCGTCAACTCGCTCGTGATCAGCTGGAACGCGCCAAAGGCTGCTCCGGCAAAGACGAAGGCAACGATGAACACGACGAACGGTGCTCTGAGACAACCGCGAAGCGTATAGCGGTAGAGATCGGAGAAGCGGTTCCCCAACCTGCCAAGCATACCCGGGTCCGGGTCGACATCGCGGGTCAGCAGCCGAGACGCCAGCATGGGACAGAGTGTCAGCGCCACAATCGATGACAGCGTCACCGAAAAGGCCAGCACGAAGCCGAATTCGCGAAACAGTCCGCCCACCTGCCCCGGCAGGAACGACAGCGGCACGAACACAGCGGCAAGCGTGGCCGTGGTGGTGACGACCGCAAAGAACACCTCCCGAGTGCCAAGCACGGCGGCTGCCCGAGGTCCAAGACCTTGTGCTCGACGCCTGACGATATTTTCCAGCACGACAATCGCGTCATCCACCACCATGCCGGTGGCAAGCACAATCGCAAGCAAGGTCAGAATATTGATCGAGAAACCGAGCAGATAGATCGCGGCAACCGTCCCGATCAACGCCACCGGCATGGTGACCGCCGGAATGATCGTCGCCTTCGCGTCGCGCAGAAACAGATAGATGATACCGACCACGATGATCGCTGCCAGTGCCAGCGAGCGCACCACTTCTTCGATGGAGCCGCGGATAAACACGGCATCATCGCTGGTGATGCGGATCTGCGTGCCTTCAGGCAAGGTCTTCGAGATATCCGCAACAGCCTTGGTCACGCCATCGGAGATGCTGAGCGTATTCGATTGTGCCTGACGAATGATGCCAAGACCGATGCCAGGGCTGCCATTGGCCCGCAAAGTGGTCGAACTGGTATCCGGCCCCAGGGTAATGGTGGCCACATCGCCCAACCGCACGCGGTTCTGGATGATAAGACTTGCGAAATCCTCCGGCGTCTTCAGCTCCGCGGTCGCCCGCACCACGATATTCTGCGTGGCACTGTTGAGCGCGCCTGCCGGCACGTCAAAGGCAAGGTCGCTCAGCGCAGTGGACAGATTGGCGATGGTCAGCCCACGGCTGGCAAGCGCTGCCTGATCGACATCGACCCGGAAAATCTTTTCCTGATCCCCGTAGATATCGACATCCGCGACGCCATCCACTGCGGCAAGGCGGTCGACGATCTCGTCATCGACCAGTTGCGTCAGATCGTCGAGGCTGAGACTGTCCGACGTGATCGCCAGCCGCATGATCGCACTGGAATCGGCATCGGCCTTGATGATTCGTGGTTCGTCCGATTCGTCGGGAAGCTCATTGGTGACACGGCCAATCGCATCGCGAACATCGGTCGAGGCCACGTTGAGATCCGTTGCATCGGAAAATTCGAGCGTCACGCGGCTGGAGCCGAAGGACGAGGACGACGACATGGATTTGAGCCCGCTGACCCGTGCCACCGCCCCCTCGATGACCGTCGTCACCTCCTGATCGACCGTTTCGGGCGACGCACCTGAAAATGTCGTGCGAACGGTAATTACCGGACGGTCGACATCCGGCAGTTCACGAACCTCGACGCCGTAAAGCGCAGACAGGCCGGCAACCACGATCAGGGCATTGAAAACAAGCGCCAGGATGGGGCGTCGCACGAACAGTGCGGTGAACCCGCCATGATCGGCTGACGGCAACAGACCTTCTTCGCGATCGCTCATTGCTTGGCCGCCTCCTGCTGAGGCGCATCGGCGGATGGCTTGGTATCGGCCGGACGTTGCTCGCCGGCGATTGCGACCTCACCGCCGGCCCGCACACGCTGCACACCCTCGATGATAATCTGATCCCCGGCGGACAATGCAGCTTCCACGAGAATACTGTCGGGATTACGCTGCACGATACGCACGGTAACTTTTTCGGCCTTGCCGTCACTCACCCGCCAGACATAGGAGCCGTCGCTGTCCCACTGGATCGCTAGCGGATCGACGGCCGGATAGTCTTCACCGTCGAACGTCATGGCGACCGTAAACGCCATGCCGGCCCTCAGATCGTCGTTCTCGTTGGCAATGCGGGCCCGCACATGAAGCGTGCGGCTGGCCTCATCAATGCGGTTATCGATGGCCTCGACCGCACCGCGATAGAGCCCTGCCGGACGCGCAACTGCCGTAGCCTCGACCGCTTGGCCGACCTTGATGATCGGCGCGAAACGCTCCGGAACCCAGAAATCGACGAGGATTTCCGAACGGTCATCGAGACTGACAATGGCTGTTGTCGTGGTAACATTATCGCCGGGATCGACGGTGACGATGCCCGCGACGCCGCTGATCGGCGCGGTAATTTCGCGCCGCTGCAGATTGAGCGCTGCCGTCTCGACCGCAAGCTTTGCAGTCTGGACCGCGATATCGGCGTTGAAAGCATCGATGCGCGATATGGTCGACTTCAGGTTCTCGTAGAGCTTCGCCTTTTCCAGAGCGCTGTTCAGTTCCACCTTGGCTTGATCGCGCGCAATGATCTGTTCCTCGTCCTTGATGCGGGCCATCACTTGGCCGGCCTCAACGAGATCGCCGGATTTGACCAGCACTTCCTTCAACGTGCCGGCCACCTGTGGCGTGACGATCACAGATTGAACCGCCTCACCGCTGCCTATCGCCGTCAGGCGGTCGTTCACCTTGCCGATCGCGACCGGCTGAACCACGACCTGAGGCGTATTTCCGAAACCGCGGCCACCGCCGCGCTTTGCGCCGGCTGCATCCCCCCCTTCGGTCTGCGAAGTCGACACCATGGCAACGACGCCAGCTGGAACGCCGAGCCGCGCCAAAACGGCACCACTGCCGGGCACGAGCCAGATCCAGACAAAGAACCCCGCAACGAGGACGATAATTGCCAGAAGCAACTGTTTCCAAAAGGCCATGCAATCTCCGCAAGTGACACTGAAATAGAACTGATTTGCGATCGCCGCGGCCCAGCGTCTTGGAACGGCTCAAGCCCAATATTCATGACTGCGTTGCAACCGCAACCCGCCATCATGAACATTACGAAACTGTCATTATCCTGAGGTGCTGCGAAGCCCGGCGACATTGAAACGCAAGCCTTCATTCGCACCCATATGGGCTATTGACCAATCACATTCACGACAGCGTCCGGCACGATATCCGCCAAAGCCGGCAATTTTCCGTTGCATAGTGACCTTTTGGGAATGAAAGGAGAACATCTTTTCTGGCCTTTCGGTTTCGAATCACTACATTGAGCCCCATGACCAGTGGTTTTAGTGATATCCCCTTTTTCGACGAGGAGCCTGACGAGCCGCGCAAGCCCTCAAATGCCCCTGCCCCCCAGGCCCATGCGCCCAAGGAAGGCGGGCTTGGCATTGCGGCCCGCGCCATGGCGGCGCGCGATCAGTCACGGGCACCCGATTACCTGTCAGGCCTCAACCCGGAACAGCGTGAAGCGGTGGAAGCGACCGAAGGCCCCGTTCTGGTGCTGGCGGGCGCCGGCACCGGCAAGACCCGCGTTCTGACCACCCGCATTGCTCATATTCTGGAGACGGGCCGCGCCTGGCCAAGCCAGATTCTCGCCGTGACCTTCACCAACAAGGCCGCGCGCGAGATGAAGGAGCGTATCGGGCTTCTGGTCGGTGGCGCGGTCGAAGGCATGCCCTGGCTCGGCACCTTCCATTCCATCGGCGTGAAACTGCTGCGTCGCCACGCCGAACTGGTTGGCCTGCGCTCCGACTTCACCATTCTCGACACCGACGACGTCATTCGCCTGATCAAGCAATTGATCCAGGCAGAAGGCATCGACGACAAGCGCTGGCCGGCCCGCCAGTTTGCCGGGATGATCGATGGCTGGAAGAACAAGGGGCTCGATCCGTCACAGATCCCCGAAGGCGACGCCCGTGCCTTTGCCAATGGCAAGGGTCGTGAACTCTACACCGCCTATCAGAACCGGCTGAAAAGCCTGAACGCCTGCGATTTCGGCGATCTTCTCTTGCGCCCCATCCGCATGTTCAAGGCCAATCCGGATGTGCTGCGGGAATATCACGACAAGTTCCGCTATATTCTGGTCGACGAGTATCAGGACACCAACACCGCGCAATATATGTGGCTGCGGCTTTTGGCCCAACGCCCCAAGGGCGTGGCCCAGAATGTCTGTTGCGTGGGCGACGACGACCAGTCGATCTATGGCTGGCGTGGCGCGGAAGTCGACAACATCCTGCGGTTCGAGAAGGATTTCCCCGGCGCCAAGGTGGTGAAACTGGAGCGCAATTATCGATCCACCGAACATATTCTGGGCGCTGCCGGCCATCTGATTGCCCATAACGAAGGCCGCCTTGGCAAGACGCTATTCACCGAACGCTCCGAACCCGACGATGAAAAGGTCGTGGTGCATGCTGCCTGGGATTCCGAAGAGGAAGCCCGCGCAGTCGGCGAAGAGATCGAGCGCCTGCAGCGTGGCGATGCAGACGGCAAGAAACACAAGCTCAACGATATGTCGATCCTCGTGCGCGCCTCCTTCCAGATGCGCGAATTCGAAGATCGTTTTGTAACCCTTGGCCTGAATTACCGCGTCGTCGGCGGCCCGCGCTTTTATGAGCGGCTCGAAATCCGCGATGCCATGGCCTATTTCCGCCTCGTCTGCCAGCCTGCAGACGATCTGGCCTTCGAGCGCATCATCAACACGCCCAAGCGTGGTCTGGGCGACACCTCGGTGCGCGCCCTGCATGATTATGCCCGCGCCCGCGACATTCCCATGTTGCAGGCCGCAGGCGACATGACCGAGACCGACGACCTGAAGCCCAAGGCCCGCAAGGCCCTGTTTGACGTCGTGCAAAACTTTCGCCGATGGCAAGAACAGCTTGAAACCGTTCCCCATACCGAACTTGCCGAGCAGATCCTTGAAGAGTCCGGCTACACCGATATGTGGAAGAACGACAAATCGGCAGAAGCGCCGGGTCGTCTGGAAAACCTCAAGGAACTCATCCGCTCCATGGAGGCGTTCGAGAGCATGCGCGGATTCCTCGAGCATGTCTCGCTGGTCATGGATGCCGAGCAGAACGAGGATATGGACGCCGTCTCCATCATGACGCTCCATTCCGCCAAGGGACTGGAATTCGAAACCGTCTTCCTGCCCGGATGGGAAGAAGGCCTCTTTCCGCACCAGCGCGCGCTGGATGAAGGCGGGCGCTCGGGCTTGGAAGAAGAACGCCGCCTCGCCTATGTCGGCATCACCCGCGCCAAGCGGCGCTGCCATATCTGGTTCGTTTCCAACCGCCGCATCCACGGCCTTTGGCAATCCACCATGCCGTCCCGCTTTCTCGACGAGCTGCCATCCGCCCATGTGGATGTGGCCGAATCCGAGGGGAATTATGGCGGTTATGGTCGTGGTGGCTACGGACAATCCCGCTTCGACAAGCAGGAGCCCTTTGAAAACAGCTATTCCACCCCCGGCTGGAAGCGCGCCCAGGCCAACAAGACCGACGCCACCCGCAACAATTGGGGCAACCGTTCCGGCCATGCGGTCGAACGCATCGGCTACGGCGAATCGGGCCCGCGCGGCAAGACCATCGATGGCGAACTGGTGGCCAAGTCGACCGCCACCGAACCGTCGAAATATTCAGTCGGCGACCGCGTCTTCCACATCAAGTTCGGAAACGGCAACATCGCGACGATCGAAGGCAACAAGCTGACGATCGACTTCGACCGGGCCGGGCAGAAACGCGTGCTGGACGGATTTGTGGAGCGGGTGTGAGGCGGCAATCGCCAAACTGGGAAATCAGCCCTCAACCATCCGCTGATGATGCAGCTCCAGAAGTTCTGCCTGAACGGCCGCCTGGAAATCCATGATCTGGGCGCGCATTTCGTCTTCGGCGCAGCCGCGGGCGGTCAGTTCAGCGCCGAGCGCGCGGCACTTGTTCTTCCAGAAGTCGAGAGCCGCCTGACCGTTATGACTGTCGAGTTCGCGTGCGGCCTGGCGCACCACGTCGGACCGCTGGCTGATGGGAAAGAAATGGAGGGCTCCGGCGGGGCTTTTGGCGGCGGCTGAACGCGTCATTCTTCACTCCCTGAACCGCTTGCGACACACGCTGCAAGACCGGCTGATTGCATGATCATCATGCGGCAATAATAGGCCCGGGCAATCGCCCCTGCCCCTGCTTCGCAGATTCGTCAAAGGTGCCCCATCAGGGTTAAAGAAACCTTGCAGCAGTGCCGGCTTCATCGACATCACGGCCGTTTTTCCAAGCGAACTGCAGAGCGCCGGGCGCGTCGAGAATATGACGCGCCCACCATAACCCCTTGGCAACATTACATAACTGTAATTTTCTTTGCCCCGGTTTCGTCATTTTTCAGGCAAAGTCTCGTATTCGCCGGCGTTGAGCACTCCTGCAAAACCGCCCGGCATCGAGACATTTTTCATTTCGAAACATTGGGAGTAATGGGATGACTTCTCCTCGTCACCTGCCTGCAGCCCTGGCGCTTGCCGGTGGGCTTGTGCTTGCCGCAATGCCAGCTCTGGCCCAGCAGGACACCGCACAGCCGACCGGCCTGTGGCTGACCACCACCTATCCTGCACTGACCGAAAAGATCGGCCAGGACGCAACCTTGCCGCTCAGCCTGCAAAATGCCGAGATGCCGCCGGCCCGCGTCGATTTTTCCGTCAGCGGTCTGCCGTCTGGCTGGACGTGGACGCTGCTTGGCGATGGCAAGGCGGTTGAAGCGGCCATGGCGGGCCCCAACGAGACCCGCGCCCTCCAACTGAAGCTCACACCGCCCGACACGGCCAAGCCCGGCAATTACGCCTTCACCGTTGCCGGCCACACCGATGATGGCAGGACGCTCACGCTGCCGGTCAAGATCACGCTGGCTGCCGCCGAGCCTGACAAGCTGACGCTGAAACCCACCTTGCCGGCACTGCGCGGCACGCCAAAATCCTCCTTCGACTACGATGTAGCCATCCAGAACGATAGCACCGAGGATAATGTCGTCAATCTTCTCAGTCAGGCACCGCCCGGCTTTACCGCAACCTTCAAGGAACAATATGGCAGCAACGAGCTGACCAGTCTGCCGCTGAAAGCCGGCGAGACAAAAACGGTGAAGGTTTCCGTGAAGCCGCCGGCGCAGGTCGCAGCTGGCCAGTATCCGGTCAAGGTCGGCGCATCCGATGCCAAGGCCCAGGGCGAGACACAGCTTGTTCTCGATGTGACCGGTCAGGCAGACTTGCAACTTTCAACCGCCGATGAACGCCTCTCGGGCCGCGCTGAAGCCGGCAAGGAGCAGAGCTTCAAATTCGTGGTCGCCAATTCCGGCACGGCTCCGGCCGAAAATGTTGAAGTGAGTGCCAACGCACCTTCGGGCTGGAAAGTCACGGCAAGTCCGGAAAAAGTGCCGGAAATCGCCCCCGGCGACAAGGCCGACGTTTCCGTCACCATGACACCGTCCGACAAGGCCATTGCCGGTGACTATATGGTCAGCGTACGCGCTCATGGAGATGGCCTGTCCGACAGCCAGCAGTTCCGCGTCACCGTCACCACCTCCACGGTATGGGGTCTGGCGGGCCTTGGCACAATCGGCGCTGCCGTCATGGTTCTGGCCTTTGCAGTCACCAGGTATGGCCGCAGATGAGTGCCCCCGTCATCGAGGCGAAAGGCCTCACCAAACGCTACGGTCAGCACGTCGCCGTCGACGGACTTGACCTGACAATCCGGCAGGGCGAAATTTTCGGCCTGCTGGGACCAAACGGGGCCGGCAAGACCACCACCATTCTCCTGCTTCTCGGTTTGACAGAGCCGAGCGGCGGCGAGGTGAAGGTTCTGGGTCGAAATCCGCTGCGAGAACCGCTGGAAGTGAAACGCCGCGTGGGCTATCTGCCCGATGCCGTGGGGTTTTACGACGGCATGACAGCTTTCGAAAACCTCGCTTACACGGCAAGGCTGGCCGGCATTGCCGGCGCCGAGATCGGCGCGCGCGTCGATGAGTCCCTCAAGCGCGTCCGCCTCGACCATGTGCGCAACAAACGGGTATCGGACTTTTCGCGCGGCATGCGCCAAAGACTCGGCATCGCCGATCTCCTGGTCAAGCAATGCGAACTGGCCATCCTCGACGAGCCGACCTCGGGCCTCGATCCGCAGTCCACGCAGGAACTGCTGGACATGATCCTGAAACTGGCCGCCGACGGCATGACCATCGTCTTGTCCTCGCACATGCTGGCCATGGTACAGAGCATCTGCACCCGCGTCGCCCTGTTCAATGCCGGCAAGGCCGCCCTTGTCGGCCGGGTCGATGATCTTGCCACCCAGGTGCTCGGTGGCTCGCATGTGGTCGAAGTGGAAGCGCAGGGCTGCGATGCCAAGGCGCTCACCGAAAAACTAGATGGCGTCACCCATGTCAGCCGCTCCGGTGGCGACACGATCCGCATCGAAGCCGATCGGGATGTTCGCGCCGCCGTCTCGAAGGCGATAGTCGATGCCGGCGGTTCGTTGAAGCGGCTTTCCATGGACCGGACCAGCCTCGACGAGGTCTATGTCCGCTATTTCAAGGAGATGCATCATGAAGCAGCGTGAAGGTTCCCCCTTTTCGGGACTGGCCGCCGTCGCCCTCAAGGAGGCGGCAGACCATATGGCAAGCGCCCGCATGCATCTGGTCATGCTGCTGGTGCTGCTGACGGCGGCTGGCTCGATCTATGGCGCCATCGGCCAGATCAAGGACACCGTGGGACAGGACCAGTTCCTGTTCCTGCGTGTCTTTACCACGGCCCAGCAGCCACTGCCCTCTTTCGTCACCTTTCTCGGCTTCCTGTTGCCGCTGATCGGTATCGCGCTCGGCTTCGACGCGATCAATGGCGAATATAACCGCCGCACCATGAGCCGCATCCTGTCCCAACCGATCTACCGCGACGCGCTTCTGGCTGGCAAGTTCCTCGGCGGGCTGACCATCATCGGCATCTGCCTCGTCACCTTGTGGCTGCTGGTCACCGGCATGGCTCTGATCACGTTGGGACTGCCGCCATCGGGTGAGGAAGTGGCACGCGGTCTCGCCTTCCTGCTCGCCTCGCTGTTTTATGCGGGCGTATGGCTCGCCGTGTCGATGCTGTTTTCGACGCTGTTCCGCTCACCGGCGACCTCGGCGCTGGCAGCACTGACCCTGTGGCTGGTGCTGACATTATTCTGGGGCATGATCGCGCCGCTTGCAGCATCGGCCATTTCCCCGGTCGATCCCTATAACCCGCTCACCCTCATTTCGCAGGCCGAGTGGGCGCATGATCTTGCCAGGCTATCACCGGCGACGCTCTATCAGGAGACGATCCAGGCACTGCTGAATCCGGAAACCCGCTCTCTGGGCCTTGTCTTCATGAGCCAGCTGCAAGGTGCCTTGATGGGAACGCCACTGCCTCTGGATCAGAGCGCATTGCTGATCTGGCCGCAGTTCTCGGGACTGATTGCGGCGATGATCGTCATCTATACCATCGCTTACGTCGCGTTCCAGCGTCAGGAAATAAGAGCCTGAGTGATAGGCGGCCCTTGGCAGTCGGGCATGAAGCCCGGCTGTCGCAGTTTCTTCAATGGCCCTCGCCTTAGAAGTCAAATAGCGCCTGCTGAACCGGCATGTCCGGTACTGGCTTTGCCTTCGCAGCCTTAGGTTTGTCGGTCTTGGGCTTCTCACGTTTCGGCTTGGCGGCTTTTGGTGTCGGCTCCAAGACAGCATCGTTGTCGCTTCCAGCTGCGGCCATTGGCTCGGCGACGGCTTCGAATGCCGCAACCTTCTCCACACCCATGGCAGCAGACAGATTGATACCTGCCGGCTCCAGCATCAGTGCCAGTTCCTCGATATAGATGGAGAGATCGTCGCGAGCCGGCTCTTCCAGCACGGATGCACCGACATAACCCCAATAGATGAGCTTGATGCGGCGGCTTGCGGTGTCGCGCTCCAGACCACGGCCAACGGCCAGTTCCTCCATCAGCGCCAGACGGCGTCCGTCGATTTCGGCAAGGGCAGCGCGTGCCATCGGCTCTTCGATCGCCCAAAGCCGCATCTGCCGCTCGCGCATGGCACCGGAGCCGAAAGCCTGTTTCAGCAGGTCTCTGACGCTGATGTCGTCGGCAGCGAACTCCTTGCTGAGCAGCGCCATCGTTTCGTCCGTCCAGCGACCGATCACGGCACGGTGAAAGGAACCGACCTCGGGGAAATGCCAGTAGAAACTGCCGCGCGTGACGTTCAGCATCTTCGACAGGGTATCGGCTTTGACAACCCGAAAACCGTGGGCCTCAAGCGCCTCGAGCCCTGCCAGAATCCAGGCTTCCACGCTCATCTTCTTTGACGTGCCGCTCAACTCAACCTCGTGAAACCGAAAAGCAATTACCTCATTGCCCTCTATAGAAGCGATCAGTGAGCGGCAACATACATCCGTGTCCTGACGCAAACCATGCACAGCTGTCTTTACCTTTTGGGCGAAAACGCGGCATCGATTGCCTAACCCTTCCAGTCTCTCCGGCTATTTCAGGCAATTTCCCGATTGATCCCGAAGACGGCACTTGGCATTCTCCGCCCAGATAGACAAAGGATTTTTCATGACCAAGGCCCTGCTTCTCGTCGACATTCAGAATGGTTTTTGCCCCGGTGGCAATCTGGCAGTGCCCGAAGGCGATAAGATCGTGCCCATCGCCAACCGGCTGATGGATGGCGGGGGGTATGATCTGATCGTCGCCTCGCAGGACTGGCATCCAGCCAACCATGGCAGCTTTGCGTCGCAACATGCCGGCAAGCATCCGTTCGAAATGGGCGAACTGGCAGGCCAACCGCAAATGATGTGGCCCGATCACTGCGTGCAAGGCAGCAAGGATGCCGAGTTCCATCCGGATCTTGAGACCGGCAAGATCGATTATATCCAGCAAAAGGGTGAAGACCCGGCGGTCGACAGCTATTCGGCCTTTCGCGACAACGACCAGACAGCCCTGACCGGCCTTGCCGATTACCTGAAATCGAAGGATGTCACGGCCGTCGATATCTGCGGTCTGGCCACGGACTATTGCGTGAAGTTCTCCGCTCTCGACGCCGTCGAGATGTTGCCGGGCACCACCGTTCGCTTCATCTCCGATGCCAGCCGCGGCATCGATCCCGCAGGCGTCGAACAGGCAAAAGAGGAGATGCGTGCCAAGGGCATCGCTATCGTCGACAGCACTGACATCCTCGGTTGACCCAAGCGGAAAAGCGGATGGAAACCCTCACCAGCATAGCGGCACTGCGCGGACGCTTGGCCGGACCAAGACGTGCCGCAAAGTCCATCGGCTTCGTTCCGACCATGGGCTATCTGCATCAGGGCCATATGGAACTTGTTGCCCGTGCGCGCGCCGAAAACGATGTGACGGTCACATCCATCTTCGTCAATCCGCTGCAGTTCGGGGCGAAAGAGGACCTCGGCAAATATCCACGCGACCTCGCACGCGACAGTGAAATGCTGCGAAAAGCCGGTGTCGACTTTCTGTTTTCGCCGAGCGTGGAAGACATGTATCCGCGCCCGATGGAAACGGTGGTTGACCTTCCGAAGCTGGGAAATCAGCTGGAGGGTGAAGCCCGCCCCGGTCACTTCGCAGGCGTCGCGACCGTCGTTGCCAAGCTCTTCAACATCGTCCAGCCGGATTCCGCCTATTTCGGTGAAAAAGACTACCAGCAGGTCGCCATTATAAAGCGCATGGTCGAAGATCTGGCGCAGCCGGTTCGTGTCGTTCCGGTGGCCACCGTTCGCGAAGCCGATGGCCTCGCCTGCTCCTCACGCAATGTCTACCTCTCGCAAATCGAGCGGACTGCGGCCGTCATCGTACCGAATGCGCTCAGCGAAGCACAAAGACTGTTTAAGGGTGGTATGCGCAACGCGGCAGAGCTGGAAGCAGCGCTTGCGACCTTCATCCGCACGGAACCGCTCGCCCACCCCGACGTTATCGCCGTTCGCGACCCCCATACCCTTGGGCAGATCGAAACCGGGGCCGATGCCATTCTTGTCCTGCTTTACGTCCGTATCGGCGCAACGAGACTGCTCGATAACCGCGTCATAACGACTGGCTGACTGCGACCTGAGCACCTTCCCCAAGATGTGCAGAAAAGATCAATTCGTGTCGGTGCCAAGCATTTCAAGCTGATAGATCGCCTCGTTGATATCGTCCACCTTCTGCATCACCGCAGCCTGCGCATCGTAGAGCCCGCGATTGTAGAAATGCGAGCTGAGCTCGCGGGCAAAAACAGCGACCAGTTCCTCCATTTCGAACCGCCCCAGCTCCAGCTGGAATTCCTCGCGAAAATGAGATTGCAGCCGCGCAACGGTCTCGGCCAGCTCTTCGGGGGAAAAATCGAGTGTTGCCATCAACGTCGTTCCTTTTCTTCAAGAAAACGGTGCGAGACACAAAGATTATGACGGAAAGACCGGTTCAGCAAATTCCAACGCCCCATAAAGGGAATTCATTTGTGCATTCACACCGGCGGTTCTATGCCCGACACACAGGACATGAGGAGTAGAGATGCGTAGGGACTTCATTGAGGGGATGTCGGCAACCCCTCCGGTATTGGTATCGACGGTGCCCTTCGCCATCCTGTTCGGCGCCATCGCCGCCAGCAACGGGTTGACGGTGGCAGAGGCCGGCCTGATGAGCGCCACCATCTTTGCCGGAGCAAGTCAGTTGGTTGGTCTGGAACTGTTCGGACACAACGTGCCGGCATGGTTGATCGTGCTGTCGGTGTTCGCTGTGAATTTCCGCCACATTCTTTACTCCGCCGCCATCGGCCCGCTCTTTGCCGCCTACTCTCCAGCGCAAAAGGCGCTCGCCTTCTTCCTTCTCACCGATCCGCAGTTCGCACTGTCTCTGGCGCGCAAGGAAAGCGGAAAGGCGGTCACCTTCGGCTGGTATCTCGGCTTTGGCGTCGCGTTATACGTACCCTGGGTCATACTCTCAGCCGTCGGCGCCTATTTCGGCACGCTGATCGGCGATCCGAAAACCATCGGCATCGATGTGCTGCTGCCCATCTATTTCGGTGGCCTGACACTCGGCTTTCGCAAGCGCGACAACTTCGCCATCGTTGTCGTCGCCAGCGCGATCGCGTCAATCGCGGCCTATATTTATGTCGGCTCGCCATGGCATGTGAGCATCGGCGCGGCCGTCGGTATTCTGCTGGCAGCAGCGCTTCCGCCGAAAAACCGGGATGGGGTCGCCACTGCGGAGGCGGCACGATGAGCGAATTTGCCAGCCCCTACATGCTCGTCGTCATTCTGGCATCGGCTGTGGCCACCTATCTCACCCGCATCGGCGGCCATCTGATCATCGGCCGGATGAAGACCATCCCGCCACGCCTTGATGCCGCGCTCAACGCCGTCCCGGCAGCCGTGCTCACCACCCTTGTGGCACCCGCCTTTTATGCAGGCGGGTTGGATGTGAAGGTGGCAATGGCTGCCGGACTGATCGCAGGGCTTCGCTTTTCAGCCATCCCCATGCTGATCATCGGCTGGTGCGTGGTCATGGCGATGCGCCATTTCAGCGGTTGAATGGCTCCGTTGCCTTCTCAAGCCATGCCTTGACCTTTGCATCCTCGACAAGCGGCATTAGTTCATCGCGCGTCTTGGCATGATAGGCATCGAGCCATTGCAGCTCTTCGCGCGTCAAAAGCTCGGTCAAAACCAGATATTTGTCGATCGGCACATAGGTCAGCGTCTCGAAACTGTGCATCGGGATATCGCCGCCCTCGATGCTCTCGGCCTCGCGCACATAAATGAGGTTCTCGATACGGATACCAAAGGCACCGGGACGGTAGTAACCGGGCTCGTTCGATAAGATCATGCCCGGCAGCAATTCCTGCTGCGACACCCGAGAAATGCGCTGCGGCCCCTCGTGAACGGAGAGGAATGAGCCAACGCCGTGACCCGTTCCATGGGCATAATCGGCACCGGCCTTCCACAAGGCCATGCGCGCCAGCGGGTCGAGATCGCAGCCGCGAGTCCCCTTGGGGAAGCGCGCCATACTGATCGCGATCATGCCCTTGAGCACCAGTGTAAAGAAGCGCTTCTGCTCCTCCGGCACAGCACCCATGGCAACGGTACGGGTGATATCCGTGGTGCCATTGATATATTGCGCCCCGGAATCGAGCAGGAACAACTCGCCGGAATTGAGCTTGCGATCAGAAACGGTCGTTACCCGGTAATGAATGACGGCACCATGCTCGCCCGCACCCGATATTGTGTCGAAGGAGATATCCTTGAGCGGGTTCTGCATCCGCTCTCCCACCTTGGCCCGCGCGGCTTCCAATGCCTTGGTGGCATCGATTTCCGAGACTGTGCCCGGATGCTGCTGGTCCAGCCAGCAGAGAAACTCAACCATGGCGACACCGTCCTGAAGATGCGCAGCAGCGGAGCCGTTGAGCTCGACCGTGTTCTTGATGGCTCGCGGCAGCTTGGCCGGATCCTCACCCTCAACTACCTGTCCACCCGATTGCGTAATCACATCTGACAATGCGTAGGGTGTCAGCTCCGGATCGACCAGAATATGTGCGCCAGATTTGCTCAGCGCCTCAAGCCGGGGGGCAATCTCTTCTGGCTCGGACTGCGTCGCCAACTGCCCGAGATAGGCTTCGGCCTCGATACCGGTCTTGTGTTTGCTAAGAAAAATCTCGGCCGATCCATCGGCATGGACCAGCGCCCGTGCCAGTGGATGCGGTGTATGGGGCACATCGGCACCACGAATGTTGAAGATCCAGGCCACGGACGATGGGTCCGTGATCAGAACGGCACCCAGATGCTTTTTCTGCAGCTCGGCCGCAATCGTCGCGATCTTGTCTTTCGCCAACACGCCAGCATAGCTGTCACCTTGTATGGTGACCGCGCCGCGCGGCTCTGCCGGGCGATTGTCCCAGATGGCATCAAGCGGATTGGCCTCCAGCAGCACCAGACTGCCGTCCTTTTCCGCCAGCGCCTTTTGCAACCGTCGCACTTCGGCTCCGGTATGAAGCCAGGGATCGATACCAAGGCGAAAGCCCGAAGGCAGGTTCGCGGGGATCCATTTGTGCGGCGGCTCACCAACCAGATCACCGCCGGTAAAGACCTCGCCGTCGACCTGCTCGACGAGTTGCGTTGTGTAGCGGCCATCGACGAACACCACAGCTTGCGTTCGCGTGACCAGCACAATACCCGCCGAACCGGTAAAGCCCGTCAACCAGGCAAGCCGTTCCGCAGAGGCCGGTACATATTCCCCCTGATATTCGTCTGCGCGTGGCACCAGAAAGCCGTCCACGCCAAGCCCGTCGAAGCGCGCGCGCAACGCCTCCACGCGTGCCTTGCCGAATTGTGGATTGGAGGTGACATCGAAGGACTGGAACATGGAGGGGCCTTTCTGCAATTTCGCGATTCGTTATAGCAAGCGCATAAGGCAGCGCCAGCCCCAGCATGAGCCTCTCCGCAATTCGCTTCGCCACGGCCGCAGGGAGAAATGATGCAATGCGATAAAAATTGCGGCAGACAATGCCTAGATGCTGTGCAGAAATGCAGAGTTCGATGCGAAATCGCCACGACCATTGCAACAAACGCATAACAGCTGTGAGACAAACCCCCTGCCTAAACCATGTTGCAGTGCGTATATTCCAATCATCGAACGGGGCCACAGAGGCTCCCGGAACGAAAAGGATTTTAAAATGGCCAACTCATTCTTTCGCAATGCCTACACTCGCATGGTCGAAGCTCGCGAGCGTCAGGTTAGCCGTTACGTCAACGGTGCACTCCTGAACCTCGACGACAAAACGCTGGAATCCATGGGTACCAGCCGTGCAGAACTGCGCCGCAAGGGCGCCAACAGCTACGTATTCTAAGATTGGACGACCCGGCGTATCTCCTCCCTCCGCCGGTTCTCTATAGAATACGTTGACCTGCTTGAGCGTTCTCCTCCCAAGGCTCGCGGGTAAAAGCAAGGCGGCATCAATGATGCCGCCTTTTGCTTTTTCAGGGAAATCAGTGAGGAATTCCTGATATTCAACCCACGCAATGCTGCGACGCACACAATAACGGTGTAAGCTGATCACTTCAGGTGGATCGTCACCCAACCATTGCGCCAGATCGTCTTCACGTGTTTCATTCCGGCTGCGTTATAAGCAGCCAGGACTTTCCAGCGCTGCGCTGCCAGAATGCCTGACAGGATGACGGAACCATCGACCGTCAGGTGCCGTACGAGCATCGGCGCCATTTTCATCAAAGGCCTCGCCAGAATATTCGCGACGATCAGGTCGAATGGTCCATGTCGCGAAAAGGCCGTGGAGTGAAAGCCGGGCGCTGTCTCGAAGTGTATACCGCTGACCAGGCCGTTGTTGCGCGCATTTTCGCGCGCCACATGAACGGCAATGGGATCGATGTCCGTGGCAAGAACTGGAATGGCCTTCAACTTGCGCACAGCAATCGCAAGCACACCACTGCCTGTCCCAAGATCCAGTGCATTGGTGACCGATTGTGAGCGGATGACCGAATCGATCATTTCCAGGCAGCCGGAAGTGGTCCCGTGATGTCCGGTGCCGAAAGCCTGTCCCGCTTCAATTTCGATGGAAAGATCGTTCGCCCGGATCTTGTCGCGGTCATGCGCGCCATGGACAAGGAACCGCCCCGCACGAACGGGCTTCAATCCCTCCAGCGACTTTGCGATCCAGTCGATGAGCGGCAAGACCTCTCTTTCGATCTCCAACGATGGGAAAGCCTCGGCCAGAACAGCGGCAAAGCGTTCATGGATGTCGGCTTCCTCGTCCCCCATCATGTAGACGGAGGCCTCCCAGATGTCCTTGGTCTCGTCGACCTCGGTCGTGGCGATTGCATATCCGTCGTCTTCGAATGCAACGCTCATCAGGTCCAGCACCTGGCCGGCCTGAATTTCGGTGGTCGTCACATAAAGGCGGATTTCACTCACGGTCTGTATCTCGCTTGAACGGTTGAATGGTACCTGACACCTGATTCACTGAACCCGAAGTGGTCCAGGGCACAAATCACGCAACAGACAGAGGTGCTGCAGCCAGGATCAGCACACAATATGTACGGCACAGCGCTGCAAGAACACCGTTCCGCTACTACGGGTCGCCTTTGAGAGCAAGAGCCGGAGGCTTTGCGCCTCAGCCCTTCTTCATCAGATTTTCAAGCTTTTTGACAGCGACATCCGGATTTTCGCCATAGGAGATCGTGCCGGTAAAACGCCCGCCGCCATCCAGAAGGAAGACCGATGCCGTGTGATCCATCGTATAATCGCCGGTCGGATCATTCTCATCCAGAGGCACCTTCTTGGCATACACGCGAAAGCCCTTGATGACCTCTGCAATCTTGTCAGGCGAGCCGCTGATGCCTGTCACGCGGTCGGTGACATTGGAAATATATTTGCCCAGCAATTCAGGTGAGTCGCGTTCAGGATCGACGGTCACGAAATAAGCCTGCAGCCCCTTGCCTTCCGGGTCGACCTTCTTCAGCCAGCCATCCAGTTCGAAAAGCGTCGTCGGGCAGACTTCCGGGCAATGGGTAAAACCGAAAAACAGGGCGGTCGGTTTGCCACGAAATGCCTGCTCGGTAATTTCCTGCCCGTTCTGATCCACCAGCTGGAATGGCACACCGTATGGCGCTTCCGTCATCTGCTGTTTGGATTGCGTGATCGAAAATGTCAGCCAACCGAAAACCCCGGCCATAGCGACAACGGCAACCCAAAGAGCGATACGTATTTTCTTCATGGAACTCATTTTCTTTTACCCAGCCTGCCCACAGAGAGCAGTCGCGCGATGACTGTCATACCGGATGGCTTATGGCAGCTGGCATACTGACGCGCAAATCAACACAAACGGAAATGCGGCAAATGCGCGGATATGTCCCGGTTGCGCCGACCGCTTCCCCTAAAAACAGAGGGATAAACCGTTCTCGGCATAGGTGAGTACAATGGCAGCGCCATATTTCAACCAGCCAGCAAAGACGACGGCGGCAAGGGCCGACAGCAGTCCCGCCAGTGCCAGCCAGAAGACGATCGGTGAAATCCGCAACGTTATGTCACTCATGCGATCATTTTACTGCAGGAAGACAAAAATGGAAGCGCTCCTGATGACTATCCGATGCGTCCTCACCAGGGGCTCTCGCGGTTCATCATCGCGCCATCCCCCCACTCGCTGGGCAAAACGCGGCCCGGCCAAGCAATTCCATAGCATCACCATTTTGAATTTTAGCGATAGATTAACCAATGACATGAAATATAAGCCCGCGAAGATAGTTAAATTAGCTATTGTGGATATGACGTCCTCCGAAAGCCTGTCTTTCGGCTCTGCATGAGAACCAACATCTGCAGCCCGAATGCCTTGCCGAGCCACTGGAGGACGAATGCTGAATTTCATCGCGGGACGAAATCTCTCCGTAAAACAACGTTTGATGACCCTGGGCATAGCCGCGGCATGTGGCTTCGCGTCGGTGGTTGGCGCAGGCTGGTATCTCGGAAAGCAGGCTGACGCCGCCCTCCTGCGGGCAATACAGGTCGGCGATCAGATTGAGCACGTCAATGAAATGCGCCTGGCGAATTCCAGTCTCGTCCTGGCTGCCATGGATTCCATCATCGATCGATCCGAGGGCGCTATTTCCGCTGAGCGAATCGACATCATAAATAATACCGGCGACATGTTGGCCAGCGGCGCTGCCGATCTGAAGGCGCTTGCGGCAGAAACCAGCAATCCTGGCATGGTGCAAACCTATGATGCAGATCTCGTGGAACTGCGTCAGGCCATCGGCGTCGAACTCAAAGACCTGATCAGCAACAATGCCCCTGACGAAGAATATGTGCGCATCGACGATGCCATTGATGGCGCCGGCGACCGTGTTGCCAAGGCCCTCGATGATGTCGCCAAGGCCGGCGGCATTTTCATGGACCAACGAACCTCAGAAGCCACGAGCCTGTCGCGCATGTCCATCTATATCCAGATGGCACTCGGGCTTGTTGCTTTCGCGACAGTGATCCTCCTTCAGCTTGTGCACGGAAATTCGATTATTAATGGCATCAGTGCCGTGCGCAATTCCATGCAGAAGATCATCAACGGCGACTATGAAAGCGCAGTGCCACAGACCGGTCGGAATGACGAGATCGGCGACATGGCCCGCTCTGCCGAGCTTTTCCGCGTTGCGGCAATCGAAAAAAATCAGCTCGAAAGCACAGCCGAACGGGCGCGTGTGGAAAACGAGCAGGAACGCACCAACCGTGCAGCAGCCACGGAAGCCGATGCGCGCGCCATCAAGGTCGCGGTCGATGCTCTGGCGCTGGGTCTGCGCCGCCTCGCCGATGGCGACCTGACCGCTGAGATTAACGAGCCCTTCCAGCCGGATCTCGAACGCCTGCGCAACGACTTCAACCAGCTGACAACGCAATTGCGCGACGTCATTCACCAGATCAATGGCAGCACAAGCTCGATCGGCGCCAATAGCCACCAGATGCGCAGCGCAGCCGATGACCTGGCAAAACGTACCGAACAGCAGGCAGCATCGTTGGAGCAGACCTCTGCATCGCTAGACCAGATCACCAACACCGTACGTGGCTCCGCAGAACGCGCTGAAGAAGCAAGCCACATGGTCGATAACGCAAAGGCCTATGCGGAAAAGTCGGGCACAGTTGTATCGGACGCCGTCTCCGCCATGGAGCGGATCGAAAATGCGACAGGCGAAATCGGCAAGATCATCAACGTGATCGACGAAATCGCCTTTCAGACCAATCTTCTGGCCCTCAACGCAGGCGTGGAAGCCGCGCGTGCTGGCGAAGCCGGAAAGGGCTTCGCAGTCGTCGCCCAGGAAGTCCGCGCCCTTGCCGGACGTGCGGGCGATGCCGCTCGCGACATCAAGACGCTGGTTGGAAAATCCAATGAAGAAGTCAAGACCGGCGTCGACCTTGTCGCTGCCGCCGGAGAGGCTTTGCGCACCATTGGCGACAATGTTTTGCAAATCAACGATCATGTTAAGTCGATCGTAACTGCATCTCGTGAACAATCGACAGGACTAGCAGAGATCAATACGGCCGTTAGCCAGATGGATCAGGTAACACAGCAGAACGCGGCCATGGTGGAAGAGACCAATGCTGCAAGCCACACACTGGCAAACGATGCGGAAAATCTAACCCGCCTGGTCGGCCGGTTTCGCACAGGTGGAGCTTCCGCTGCACCGAGCAGAGGCCCGCAAGCAGCCCATGCTGCTTCCGAGCCCAAACCATCGCCTGCGCACCAATTGGTCAACAAGGTCGCAGGTGCATTCAATCGCGGTTCGGCGGCTGTCCAGACAGCTCCGACAGCCGCAGCAGACAACTGGGAAGAGTTCTGATCATGTCAAACGCAATAAAGCAGTCGGGCGCTTATCTCGAAATCGTATCGTTCCACCTGGGCGACCAGGAATTCTGCATCGACATCATGGCCATTCGTGAAATCCGCGGTTGGGCACCGGTGACGCCGATGCCGCATACCCCGCCTTATGTCCTGGGTCTCATCAACCTGCGCGGCGCCGTGATCCCTGTCATCGACATGGCCTGCCGTCTCGGCATGAAAATGACCGAACCATCGGAACGTGCTGCCATCATCGTCACGGACATTGCCGGCAAGCTGGTCGGCCTTCTGGTCGAACAGGTATCCGACATGATGACGATCAAGGGTGAAGACCTGCAGCCGGCACCGGAAATCATCCCGGAAACCCAGCGCGCCTTCTGCCGCGGCATCGTGGCCCTGGAGAAGACCATGGTCTGCTTCCTGAACCTCGACACCGTCATCGCAGACGAGCTCGCTCAGGCCGCCTGACAACATACTAAGCCCCTTCCCGGGAAACCGGCCTTCTGCATTTGCGGAGGGCCGGCTTTGCTATTTCCGGTGTTCTCCAATTGTGGCTTTTCAAGATCTCTCACACATATGTGAATAAAATAATTTTCGCATATAAAGTTGATAATCCAGGAACTTATGGAAGCCGTGATCATTATCCCAGTGTCTTCGATAACACGTCGAAACGACACCATGACAAAAGGAGATTGATCATGAACAAGACAATTAAAATCGCCCTCGCCGGTATGCTTGCAGCGTCTTCGCTTGGCGGTATCGCCGCAGCCCAGACCGCAGCAACAACGATGACCGAAGGCGTGAACATCGTCCGCATCGAGACCCTCGACAACGACAGCACACGCGGTCAGTTCGACCGTCTGCAGCTTCAGGCCACTGACAAGGATCAGGTAGCCGAGGCACAGGCTGAAGTCACGGCTGACCCTGCGATCGCTTCCGCTCTCAAGGAGCAGAGCATCGAGCTGATGAACGTGATTGACGTGGACACTGCTGCCAACGGCGGCAAGATTGTTTATGTCCGCTAAAGCGGCCGCTGACCGACACAGTCAGCCACTCAAGCGAGCGCCTTGGACCTTTCCAGGGCGCTCTGCTCGTTTATAGGACCGAGACCACAGAGACGAAATTCCAAACCTATTTGGGCTCGCCTTTTTCCCAGGTGACCGGCTGACCGAACAGCGGAACAGTCGAGATGGCCATCTTGGCAGATCCGTCCGTGACCTGCTTGGAATGAACAAGATAGATCAGCGTGTTGTTCGGCTTGTCATAAATGCGGTTGACGAGAAGCTTCTTCCAGATGAGCGACCGCCCCTCCCGGAAAACCTCTTCGCCCTGTTCATCCAGTTCGATATCGCCAATGGTGATTGGCCCTGTCTGTCGGCAGGCGATCGAACTGTTGGAGGGATCCTCGAACCAGTTGCCCTTGCTCAGGCGATCGATGATCGACCGGTCGAAATAGGTCACATGGCAGGTCACGCCCTTGATCTTCGGGTCAGCCAGAGCCTCGATGATGATATCGTTGCCGACCCAGTCGACCCCGACCTTACCGACGACCTCTGAATGGGCGGATGTCGCCCAAAGAGCTGCAAAGCCTGCAGCACATGCCGCAATTTTCCCCAAACGCATGGCGTTCCTCCGATAACTGTTTCGAAAAAGAAGTAAGAAGCCTGCCCTTGGTTACAAGTGCAGAGTATCAGCTTGCCTTGCAGGAACATGCTTCATATCCACCCGGATAGAGCCGGCCGACGCGCATGTTGATCGCCCGCGCCACATCATCGATGCGTGCAGCCTTCACCTGCCGCGCCATTGCAAGCACCGCCTCGGCACACATCGCTGCATCTTCAGCCGCATTGTGGTGGACGAAACGCAGGCCAAGATAATCGGCAATGATATTGAGCTTGTGCGACGGCAGTTCCGGCATCAAACGGCGCGCCATCTTCACGCTGCACATGTAAGACAGCGTCGGATAGGGCTGGCGATAAGCATCCAGCGCGTTGCGCCAGACCGAGAAGTCGAATGAGGCATTATGGGCAATAAGCGTCGCGCCCGCAAAATCATCGGCAAATTCGTCCATGACCTCCGGAAACTCGCCTGCATCTTCAACATGCTCGGGCCTGATCCCGTGAATGGCAATATTGTAGGATGAAAATCGCATGTCCTTTGGACGGATAAGTCGCTCTTCCACCCGGGTCACGGCACCATCCTCGATCCATGCGAGCCCAACCGAGCAGGCACTTCCGCGCTGTTCGTTGGCGGTTTCGAAATCGATGGCAATGGCTTTCATCGGCTGTTCCTGCGTGATCTGCGGCCAAGCGTTTCGATTCGAAGCGGCTTGACTTTGATGCCCTTCCCTAGAACATTGGCAGCATGATCGCCAGTGTAACGCTTCTTCATGTGACCACGCTCACCGACGTCCGCAGGGACGGCCGGGCGCTCATGCTGACCTAAAGAAGCAAGCGATCCAGTCACCACCCTGCCAACGATGGAGCAGGGTCGGTGAAGTGCCCTGCTCTCCGGCATTCTTCAGGAGAGTTTCATGCCACCCGAACAACCACCTTCAGCACGACCGCAACCAGCCAATCTTGTCATTCGCGCCACCACGCCGGACGATGCAGCAGGCATTACAGCCATTCACAGACTGCCAGGCTACCGCCACGGCACGCTTCGCCTTCCCCATGAGAAGACTGCCGACATGCTGAAACTCATCGAACACACGCCCGCGGGCGCTGTCACACTCGTGGCACTGCTAGAAGACACCGTGGTTGCCGACATCGCCCTCATTCCCATGACCGGCCGCCGCCGTCACGTCGCCGAACTCGGTATGGGCGTCCACGACGATTATGTCGGGCTCGGCATCGGACGCGCACTGTTGGGGGAAGTCTTGTCCGTCGCCGATAACTGGCTGGATTTGAAACGCGTGCAACTGACCGTCTACCCGGACAATCAGGCAGCGATTGCCCTCTACAAACGTTTCGGCTTTGAGGAAGAAGGACGTCACCGAAAATTCGCCTTCCGAGACGGCGCCTATGTCGATGCGCTCGCCATGGCACGCATCCGGGATTAACCTTGGGCGCAACGCAAACGTCTTTTTTGCCGCAAGCCCTGTACATTTGCGGCGTTCACAGCTAGGAACGCCGCAAATCCGGCGCGAAATCGTAGCATTGTTTCGCGCGTCCGCATCTCCCAGAGATTCGGCATAGAACAGAGTTTTCGAAAGACACATCATATGATCGAAAGAGACGGCCTCGCGCCGCCGATTGCCGCGGCTTTGGCCAAGCGTGGTTATGACGCCCTTACTCCCGTGCAGGAGGCCATGCTCGATCCCGAGCTCATTACCCGCGATGCACTCGTCTCGGCCCAGACCGGATCCGGCAAGACCGTGGCCTTCGGCCTCGCGCTTGCGCCGACCCTGCTCGGCGAAAACGGTCGTTTCGGTCGCGCTGAAGCGCCGCTTGCGCTCGCCATCGCGCCGACACGCGAACTGGCATTGCAGGTCAAGCGCGAGCTCGACTGGCTTTATGGTGAAACAGGGGCCGAGATTGCCTCCTGCGTCGGTGGCATGGATCCCCGCTCCGAGCGCCGTGCGCTGGAACGCGGTACCCACATCATCGTCGGCACGCCCGGCCGTCTGCGCGACCACATCACGCGCCGCGCGCTGGATCTCTCCAATATCCGCGCCGTCGTTCTCGACGAAGCTGACGAAATGCTCGACCTGGGCTTCCGCGAAGATCTCGAATTCATTCTCGAGGCGTCCCCGGATGCACGTCGCACGCTGATGTTTTCGGCCACGGTGCCGAAGGCGATTGCTGATCTGGCCCGCAATTTCCAGCGCGATGCTGTTCGCATCAAGACGGCTGCCGAACAGAAGCAGCATATCGACATCGAATATCGCGCATTGATCAGCGTTCCTTCCGACAAGGAAAATTCGATCATCAATGCACTGCGCTACTATGAAGCCAAGAATGCCATCGTGTTCTGCTCGACCCGCGCCAATGTGAACCATCTGACATCGCGCCTGTCCAACCGTGGCTTCTCGGTCGTGGCACTCTCGGGCGAACTCTCCCAGAACGAGCGCACGCATGCGCTGCAGGCGATGCGCGATGGCCGTGCCCGCGTCTGCATCGCAACGGATGTTGCAGCCCGCGGCATCGACCTGCCGGGTCTCGAACTGGTGATCCACGCCGACCTTCCAACCAATTCGGAAAGCCTTTTGCACCGCTCGGGCCGTACAGGCCGCGCCGGCAACAAGGGCATCTCCGCTCTGATCGTTCCGGTCAATCAGCGTCGCAAGGCTGAACGCCTGCTGGCGGGTGCCAAGGTTGATGCCAACTGGGCCAACCCTCCGTCAGCCGATGAAGTGATCGCCCGCGACCAGGAACGGATGATGGGCGACACGTCCCTTTCAGACGCCATCCTCGACGACGAGCGCAATGCCGTTGCAGCCCTGACGGAGCAGTTCAGTGCCGAGCAGCTGGCTGTTGCCTTTGCCCGTCTTTATCGTGGCAATCGCTCGGCGCCTGAAGATATCGCACAGCTCAACGTTCAAGCAGCCGACCGCAAGCCGCGAGAACGCGGTGAACGCGAACCGCGCGACTTTGGCGAAAGCCGTCCGCGCGATCAGTTTGGTCCGAGCCGCTGGTTCTCGATCTCCGTTGGTCGTCGCCAGAGCGCCGAACCGCGTTGGTTGATCCCGATGCTGTGCCGTCACGGCAAGATCTCCAAGAGCGATATCGGCGCCATCAAGCTGCAGGCCGAAGAGAGCTTTGTCGAGATTGCCGAAGACAGCCTTGACCGCTTCGTCTCCGCACTCGGTCCCAACAAGACGCTGGAGCGCGGCATTACGGTCACCGAACTGGAAGGCACACCGGACTTTTCTGCAAGCCCGAAGGGGCCAAAGCGTCGCGACGACTGGAGCGACAAGAAGGGTGATCGCGGCGACTTCAAGAAGCGCGGCGACGACCGCAAGCCACGCGAATTCAAGAAGGACGGCGAGCGCTTCGAGGATCGCAAGCCCGCAGCCGCCAGGCACAAGGGCGACGACCTGCGTGCCACTGACAACGATGTCTGGGGTGATGCTGCGCCAAAGCCTGCCAAGCGCAGCTTCAACGAAGGTGACGCAAAGCCGGCCCGCGCAGGAAAGCCTGGCGACAAACCTTTCGCGCGCAAGAAGGATGGCGATAAGCCCCGCACCTTCAAGAAGGACGGTGACAAGCCATTTGCCAAGAAGGGCAAGCCACCCAACAAGGCCCGCTAAGCGTCCTTCAAGCACAGATCACTGCAGATAAATTCCGCCGGTTGCTGGTCATCCCAGAGCCGGCGGAACCTTTTGTGCCCGCCCGCATTACTGCCGTCAGGCAGAGGGCAGGACGTGGCGCAGGCTCAAGACGAACCGACACAAGGTCTGAGTGACGACGACCGGGAGTTCCTGATCGGCATCGCCCGTGCCATCGGCGGCGCACTCCTGTTCGCCATACCGATGCTGCTGACCTCTGAAATGTGGTATCTCGGCTTTTATGTTGGACGCGGCAAACTCTTGCTGCTGCTTTTGCTCAACATCCCCCTGCTCGTCGTGCTCGCCCATCGCCTCGGTTTTGAAAAGACGCGCACCTGGCGTCAGGCCCTGCGTGATGCGACTGTCGCCTACGGAATCGGCATCTTCACCAGCATCGTCTTTCTGGCGCTGTTCGGCCTGATCAAGACCGGCATGCCCGCAGACGAGATTCTCGGCAAGATCGCAATCCAGGCCGTATCCGCGTCCATCGGTGCGATGCTGGGCCGCAGCCAACTCGGTGGCACATCGGACAATGACGACGAGGATACTGAAGAAGAAGACCAACCCGAGCGACAGACCGGTTATGGCATCGAACTGTTCATGATGGCGGTCGGTTCGCTATTCATCTCTTTCAACGTTGCACCGACCGAAGAAGTCATACTCGTCTCTTACAAGATGACCTATTGGCATGCACTGGCGATGATCCTGATCTCGCTCGCGATCATGCATGCCTTCGTTTATGCGCTGTCCTTTCAGGGTGGCCATGAACTGGAACCGGATACCCCGCAATGGCATGCCTTTATCAGGTTTAGCCTGCCCGGTTACGTCGTCTCCACCGTGATCAGTCTCTACGCCTTGTGGACCTTCGAGCGACTGGGTGGATCTGCGCCGCTGACGATTGCCATGACGGTCATCGTCCTCAATTTGCCCGGTGCGCTGGGTGCCGCAGCAGCACGACTCATTTTGTGAAGGATAGTCGATGACCACGACAAAGGGCAAAATTCACTCCGAAGCCCACAAAGGCCACTGGATCGAATGGATCACAGGCATCCTGTCGGCTGCTCTGGTCGCAGCACTTATCGGCTGGATAGGGTATGAAGCGCTGACCTATACGCCTGAGGAGCCGAACTTCATGCTCGAGGTCACGGGAACGACAAAGGCTGCAAGCGGCTGGAGCCTGGCCTTTACAATTGACAACAAGTCCAACACCACGGCTTCCGCCGTTGTCGTGGAGGGCACGCTGACGGGCAGCGAATCGACACAGACAAGCGATGTCACATTCGACTATGTGCCCGCGCAGTCGCAGGCCTCAGGGGCATTGTTTTTCGATGAAAACCCCGCAAAGGGGAAAACGACCATCAGGGTCGTGGGCTATACAGATCCCTGACCTGCAAGCCGCCCTACTGCCGGTTACTCGGCAGCGGCCAGATAGATCGCACCTTGCGACGAATAGGCGAGCGAACGAACCTTGGCTTCGGTCTTGGCAATCAGCTTGTGGAATTCGCGTTCGGCTTCCACATTCATCTGAATGACGGAATTCACTTCATCCGGCGTATCGCATAGGCACGCGACAGCAGAGATTGGGCAAACCCCACCGGGGTAACGCTTGCCATTGCCGGTATAGACCCGGCGGCCCCACTGCTCGGAATAGCTCAATTCTTCGCGTTCGAGATTGAGCAGCGTGCCATCAACGCTGGTCACGACTGCGGCCTTGCCATAGGCAAACCAGTGATAATTCAGCTTGCGCAGAATGTATTTTCCGGTGATGTCCTCGCCGCGCAATTCGGCGGGGTCTTCAATCAATCTGATCATGACGGTAATCCTTCAGCCATTTCACTATCCGCGAAGTCACCTTTTGCAGCAAGTCAAAAAAGCAAAGCTTTCCCAGTCACTTAGTCACAAAGTGTTTCCAATTCTTACAAGTTGTTGCAGATCCGTTATTGAATGATGCCAGCGCGTCGCTCCTCAAGGAGCGATCAGCGCCAGCCATTCATCCTCATCCATGGTCTGGATGCCAAGTTCTTGCGCCTTGCTGAGCTTCGAACCGGCGCCAGGCCCGGCAACCAGAATGTCCGTCTTCTTCGAAACGGAGCCGGAGACCTTGGCGCCGAGGCTCTCTGCCCGTGCCTTGGCTTCGTCCCGGGTGAACTTTTCAAGCGAGCCGGTAAAGACCACCGTCTTGCCGGCAACCGGACTGTCACTCGCTTGTGGCGCTTCTGCATCTTCAGGCGTCACCTTCTCAAGAAGACGGTGAATCACGTCCCGGTTTCGCTCTTCCTTGAAGAACTCGACAATTGCAGTGGCGACCACTTCGCCGATCCCGTCAATCGCGTTCAGTTCGTTCCACGCCTCACCATGCAAAGACCCGGCCTGCTTCATGCCCTCTTCAAGCGCTGCATATGACCCATAAGAGCGTGCCAGCAACTTGGCTGTGGTCTCGCCCACATGGCGAATACCAAGCGCATAGATGAAACGATTGAGCGCAATCGAGCGCCGCGCATCGATCGCGTCGAAGAGCTTGCGCACGCTCACTCGTCCAAACCCCTCGATATTCTCAAGCTTGGTTAGCGAGGTCGCTTCCTGCCGCTCTCTGAGCGTGAAGATGTCAGGTGCCGTGCGCACCGTGATCGCAGGATCTTCGCTGTCGAAGAAGAAGTCGATCTGTTTGGTACCAAGCCCTTCGATATCGAAGGCATTGCGGGAGACGAAATGCTTCAGATGTTCCTTGGCTTGCGCCTTGCAGATGAAACCGCCGGTACACCGGGTGACCGAATCGAGCTTGCCGGTCTTCTCATTCTTCTCGCGCACCGCATGGCTGCCGCAGACCGGACATTTGCTCGGAAACACGTAAGGCTCCGCGTCGGACTTACGCTTCTCGAGCACCACGTCGAGCACCTGCGGGATCACATCCCCTGCCCGTTGCACGATCACCGTGTCGCCGATCCGGATATCGTGGCCCTCTTCGCGAATACGCTCGCCATTATTGCCGATGCCCAGAATGTAGTCGGCATTGTGCAGCGTGGCATTGGTCACCACCACGCCGCCAACCGTGATCGGCGTCAGCCGCGCCACCGGCGTCAAGGCGCCGGTGCGGCCCACCTGAATGTCGATCGTCTCGATTGTCGTGAAGGCCTGCTCGGCGGGAAATTTGTGTGCGGTTGCCCAGCGCGGCGAACGCGAACGGAATCCGAGACGCTGCTGCAGGTCCAGCCGGTCGACCTTGTAGACCACGCCGTCGATATCATAGTCGAGATCGGGGCGTTTAAGACCGATCTGGTGATAATGATCGAGAATAGCCTCAACCGACGAAAGCCGGCTCATCAGTGGATTGACCGGAAAGCCCCAGCGTTCGAAGGTCTTGACCATGCCCAGCTGGGTGTCGGCCGGCATCTCCGATATCTCGCCCCAGGCATAGGCGAAGAACTTGAGTTTACGGCTGGCAGTCACCTTCGCGTCGAGCTGGCGCAGCGACCCGGCAGCCGTGTTGCGCGGGTTCACATAGGTCTGCTTGCCGTCGGCCTCCATCTGCGCATTGAGCGCCATGAAGTCGGACTTGGCCATATAGACCTCACCGCGGACCTCCACCACATCGGGTGCGTCGTCAGGCAGCGAGTCGGGAATTTCGGCAATGGTGCGGATATTGGCCGTGACGTTCTCGCCGGTCGTCCCGTCGCCACGCGTGGCGCCGGTGACCAGTTTGCGATTCTCGTAACGCAAGGACATCGACAAACCGTCGATCTTGGGCTCGGCGGTAAAGGCAATCGAGCCATCAGGCAATTGCCCGAGAAAACGGTAGACCGAGTTTATGAAGTCCCGCACGTCCTCGTCCGAAAACGTGTTATCCAGCGACAGCATCGGGCGAGCGTGGGTAACTTGAGAAAAGATACCAGCCGGCGCCGCACCCACGCGCTGCGAGGGACTGTCCGTGCGAACAAGGCCCGGAAACCGCTCTTCGATGGCATCATTGCGCCGCTTGAGCGCATCATAATCGGCGTCGGAGACTTCCGGCTTGTCCTCACCATGATAAAGCGCATCGTGATGGGCAATCGCTGCCGACAAGCGCTCAAGCTCGGCGCGCGCCTGTTCCTCGTTCAGTTCTTCAACGGGAATCAACTGTTCCGCCATGGCCGTCTCCGCTTGCTGACCCCCCACGTCTTAGCCGAAATTGAGGGAATGAAAAGACTGAAGCGTGACCATCCTCAAGCCTCTTGGCCAGCCTCTATATCGATCCGCGCCACCAGCGGCAGATGATCCGATGCCAGCCGTGCCAGAGGCGTATCGTGGACGGCGATATGATCCACCAGACCTTCCCGATTGCCGATGATGCGATCAAGGGAAAGCACCGGCAGACGGGCCGGAAAGCTTGGCAATGCCGGTGGCAATGGTCCAAGCGCCCGCTCCAACTGTTTGAGCGCAGAACCGTTACCAAGCCGCCACTCGTTGAAATCGCCCATCAGCAGCGTCGGTTGGGCATTCCCCGTGTCCAGCATGTCGAGAAGAATGCCGGCCTGTTTACGCCGCGAGCGTCGCAGCAGGCCCAGATGCGCGGCGATGATGCGGATGGTGGCACCCCGCTCAAGCTCAATATCGGCCATCAGCGCGCCGCGAGGTTCAAGACCCGGTAACGATACCTGGTGAACATCCCGCGCCATGCCTTGTCGAAACAGCAGCACATTGCCACACCAGCCATGCGATTTTGGCGTCGGTCGAACAGGAACGGCAACCGGCACCAATCCCGTCTCATGCCGCAACCGGTTCAGGTCCAGCAGCCCGGCACGCTCTCCATGGCGCATATCCGCCTCTTGCAGGGCAATCACATCCGCGCCGATCTGGCTGATCACATCGATGACACGGCCCGCATCGAAGCGACCATCCGTTCCCACACATTTATGCACGTTGTAAGAAGCGACCACGAGACAATCCTCTGTCTTGCGCACCGAAGGGACCACGATGGGCGGTCGTCGCTGGGTGCGAAGCGAGTGAAAGACTGCCTGCGCAAGATTGCCATTCTTCTTCATGTCTCAGCCGAACCTCTTCGATGCCGTGCCGTCTGTTGGACGTCCACGATCAGATATAGGGCGATGCAAGCCAAAGGATACGGTCGAGCAACCGCATTGGGAAGGCACGCGACCGCAGGCCCTGCAACGTCACTTCCTCGGCACCATCCCGCACACGGATGATCCGCTCGTCCATGCGCCGCCCAAATTCGTCGTCATGCACTTCCAGATCGACTTCGAAATTCAGCCGCAACGACCGGGAATCGATATTGGATGAACCGACGAAGGACCAGCGCCCATCCACCACCATCAGCTTGGAATGGTCGAACACGCCAGCACCCTTGAAGATACGGGCACCGTCCTTCAGGATGACATCGAATTGCGCGGTCATCGCGCGCGCGACAATGGCCAGATTATTCTTGCCCGGCACCACGATTTCGACAGTCACACCGCGTCGTGCAGCCGTGGACAGTGCCGCCAGCAGCACGCTATCGGGCAGGAAATAAGGCGACATGATACGGATCGATTTTTCCGCGACCGAAAAGGCCCCCATCATCACCTTGTGATTGCGCTCGATATTGGCATCCGGCCCGGATACGACCGCGCGGGCAAAAAGCGGAGCACCGACATGCGCATGATCCCGGGGGAGTGCCCAGGGGTCGCCGGACAAATCCTCGCCGGTCTCGAATTGCCAGTCATCGGCGGCGACAGCGAAGAGATCTGCAACGATCGGCCCGGTGATTTTGAAATGCGTGTCGCGGGCTGCATCGGGACCACTGAATGCTGCCCGAATGTTCATGCCCCCCATGAAGGCAAGCGCGCCATCAACCACCGCAATCTTGCGGTGGGTGCGCAGGTTCGCATAGGGAAGCCTAAGCCCCGCGATCACCTGACCATTGAACACTTCCACCGTGACGCCACCGTCCTGCAAATAGGAAACGATGCTCGGCACACTATAGCGCGCTCCGACCGCATCGATCAGCACCCGCACCTCGACCCCGCGCTTGCGCGCAGCAATCAGACAGTCTGCCAGCTTGAGACCGACATGGTCCCTGTCGAAGATGTAGGTTTCCAGCAGGATACTGCGTTTTGCCTTGTCGAAGGCATCCGCAAGCGCTGCATAGGCCTCGTCGCCGGTCGACAGCATGTCGATCGTATTGCCAGAGACCAGCGGATGACCGGTCACCTTGTCGCTTAGCCGCTTCAACGAGCCCTGACGACTGCCGAACTGACGCTCATAGTCTGCCTGCTCCACCCGAAAATGAGACAGGTCGCCCCAGACAGCGTCACCGCGCTTTGTCCGCCGAGACAGGATCGACTTGCGCCTGATACGGTTGACACCGACCACTGCATAGATCAGCGCGCCAAGTATGGGGGACAGCAGGATGACGCCGACCCAACCGATGGCCGAGCGCACCTCCCGCTTGTTCATCGTCGCATGAATCGCCGCGAGACTTCCCATGACGAGGGATAAAGCCGCCAGAATATGCGGCCAATAGGTTTGAAAAAGGTCCAAGCGAGAAGCACTCCGTCAATTGCCGAAGAGTATAACGTCCCAGGGCGTCTTTCGTTCAGTGATCACCAGCCAGCAATTTTGCTGCAGCCGCCCTCGCCTCATCCGTAATCGAGGCCCCCGCCAGCATGCGGGCAATTTCTTCCCGGCGGTGATCTTCGGACATCGTGGCAACACGTGTGGAGATACTATCGCCTGCCCCCTCTGTCGGACCTTTGGATATCAACAGGTGAGTCGCCGCCCGTGCCGCCACTTGCGGCGCATGGGTAACAGACAGAACCTGAACCTTGCTTGAAAGCCGTTTCAGCCTTTGACCGATTGCGTCTGCAACGGCGCCACCGACACCCGTGTCAATTTCATCGAAGACCAGGGTCGGCGCAGATCCCCGATCGGCCAGGGCAACCTTGAGCGCCAGAAGGAAGCGCGACAACTCACCACCGGACGCGACCTTCATGATCGGTCCCGGACGCGTACCGGGGTTCGTCTGCACATGGAATTCAACAGTGTCGATACCCTCGGCCTTGGGCGTCTCCGGATCGCTCAACACCTCAACCATGAAAGTTGCGCGCTCAAGCTTCAGCGCCGGAAGCTCGTCCATAACGGCCCGGCTCAACGCCGAACCGGCATTTTGACGCTTTGCCGAAAGTGCCTTGGCTGCATGATCGAACAATGCCTTTTGTTCGCCAACGGCCGCTTCCAGCCGTCCGAGTTTTTCCTCGCCGGCATCGAGATCGGCGAGATCGGCGACCATCTTCTCGGCCAAGGCTGGAAGAGCCGTCACCGGCACCGAGTATTTACGCCCCGCGGCCCGAAGCGCAAAGAGACGCTCCTCGACCCGCTCCAGCTCCTTTGGATCATACTCAGCCCGCCTCAGGGCCGCTTCCACTTCCATCTGGGCATTGGACAGGTTGTCCAGCGCCGCATCCAGCAGCTCAACCGTCTCTTCCAACAGGCCCGGCGCTTCATGGCTCTTGCGTTCCAGCCGCCGGACGAGCGAGGCAATCAATGGAACAGGGGAAGAATGACCGTTGAGGAAATCGGAGGCTTCGGAAATATCACCGGCGATACGCTCGGCCTTTTGCATCACGGAGCGGCGTTCTGCCAGTTCGTCTTCCTCGCCATCCGCCGGTGCCAATCCCTCCAGCTCCTCGACGGAGGCGCGCAGATAATCGGCCTCGCGGGCCGCAGCTTCCACCTTTGCCTTGTGGGTCTTGAAGGCTCGCTCGGCCTCGCGCCACTTGTGGTATTTCTCACCGACAGAGGCCGCCTCTTCTGCAAGACCTGCGAATGCATCCAGAAGAGCACGATGTGCGTCGGTATCCACCAGTGCGCGATCATCATGCTGACCGTGAATTTCCACCATCAACTGGCCGACCTGGCGCATGAGCTGCACGCTGACGGGTTGGTCGTTGATATAGGCCTTGGTTCGACCATCGGCATTTTGCTGGCGTCGGAAGATCAGGTCGCCATCATCGTCGACACCGTTCTCGCTCAGCAGCTTTCGCGCCGCATGCATCGTGCCGACGTCGAAAACGGCGGTAACCTGCCCCTTGTCGGCACCATGACGCACGAGAGAGCCATCGCCCCGCCCGCCAAGGGCGAGCGACAGGCTGTCGAGAAGGATGGATTTGCCAGCGCCGGTCTCGCCGGTCAGCACGGAAAGTCCGGCCTCGAAGGCTAGATCCAGCCGCTCGATCAAGACGATGTCACGGATCGATAACTGAACCAGCATAGCGTTCTATCTCGGTCGTAGGAATCAGTACTCAGGTCCCGAGGATAAACTTCTTGCCCGCCCTCGCAATCCAGGAACCCGGATTTTCACGCGGTTCAAGACCCTTACCCTTCAGGAGCTTGTAGGAATCGGCATACCACTGGCTGTCAGGATAGTTGTGACCGAGCACAGCCGCAGCCGTCTGGGCCTCCTGAACCACGCCCATTGCATAATAGGCCTCGACGAGCCGCGCGAGCGCTTCTTCGATCTGGTTGGTATTGCTGTAGTCTTCCACGACCTTGCGGAAGCGCGAAATGGCGGCCAGATATTCCTTGCGCTCAAGATAATAGCGGCCGACCTGCATTTCGCGCCCGGCAAGCTGGTCGCGTGCAAAACGGATCTTCGCCTGCGCGTCCTCGACATACTCCGAATCCGGATAGTCATTGACGACCTTCTGCATGGCATCGATCGTCTTGACCGACGACGCCTGGTCCTGGGTCACGTCAACGATCTGCTTCCAGTAGGACAGCCCGATCAGATACTGCACATAGGCCGAATCATCGGAACGCGGATAAAGATTGAGATAACGACCGCCGGTGGTAACAGCATCGGTATAACGACCGGTGCGATACTTCACGAAGGTGCTCATCACCAGCGCCTTCTGCGACCACTCGGAGAACGGATGCTGCGCATCCACCGCATCGAACTTGCGGCCAGCCTCGGCCATATTCCCGGCTTTGATGTTGGCGAGGCCCTGGTTGTACAGCACATCCGGCGGATCGGTTTCCGCCGCCAGCTTTGTGATATCGATGTCGGGGTCGGACTGGCAACCTGCCAGAAGCGCTCCGGGAGCCGTCATCAGAAAACATACAGTGGCGATCCGCGCTGCTTTATTGAGCATTCTCGACCCTACATCACTCTTCAAAAAGTATCCTGCTGCAGATAGCCCGAGTAAATGGCCACCGACAACTGGCGTTTCTAGCCACAAATGCGGCATGAGAGCAACGCAATGATGGTGATTTAACGCATTTTTATGGCAGCTTGACCACCACGCCCGGTTTTATTCTTAAACCCGGGCCTCCCACATGACAGAGAAAGGCAAGGCCTTTCCCTTAAACCTCAGCAGCCCAGGGCGCGAAGCCCGGCTCATTGACCGCAACGAATTCACGTGCCCGTGCATTTGTCTCACGCCTCGGCGCCTCGACAATTTCGTAAGCGGTTGGATCGTTGAGCAAAGCCTTCAGCGCATTCGAATTCAGCTTGTGGCCACCACGATAAGAACGGTAGCAGCCGATGAATTGCGCACCGGCCAGCGCCAGATCGCCAACGGCATCCAGTGTCTTGTGCCGGCCGAACTCGTCGGCGTAACGCAGGCCTTCCATGTTGATGACTGTGTCGTCATCGGAAATGACCACGGAGTTTTCAAGCGATGAACCGAGCGCAAAACCTGCAGCCCAGAGTTTCTCAACATCGCGCATGAAGCCGAAGGTTCGTGCGCGCGACAATTCGGTTGTAAAGCTCTCAGCCGTCAGTTCGCCCTGCCAGCCCTGACGACCGATCAACGGGCTGTCGAAATCGATCTCGACTTCGAACCGCGTACCATGATGCGGTCGAAATTCTGCCCAGGACGCGCCAGCTTCGATACGGACCGGCTTGATAACACGGATATAACGACGTTTGGCCCTCAGGTTGCGAATGCCGACCTGATTGATCGCATCGATGAAGGGTTCGGAGCTGCCGTCCATGATCGGCATCTCGGCACCGTCCACCTCAATCACGAGGTTATCGATTCCAAGTGCGTAGATCGCTGCCATCACATGTTCGATTGTCGCAATCGAGCGGTCGGCCTGAACGCCAAGCACGGTGCAAAGATCAGTATTGCCCACCTGGGATGACACTGCTTTCAGCTCTGTCACGCTGCCATTCTCGTGCAGACGGTGAAAGACGATGCCGCTATCCGCCTCAGCCGGCAGAAAATTCAATGTCACCTCGGTTCCGGAATGAACGCCTATGCCCTTCAGCGAAATGGCAAACGCGATTGTAGACTGAAACCCCAGCAAACCGATTGACATAAAATGCGTACCTTCCTGTCGCGGTGCTAAGGTCGCTCCTCGAAGCTGACACACCGCTCATACTATCCCGGAAATCCTGCACGAAGTCGGCAAGCACCCTTCCGTTTCGGACAATACATACGTATGCCCGCAACACATTCCAAATCACTGTTTCTTTCTGAATGTAACGAAAGAACGGAGTTGGAAACTCCTGCGAAATTATGGGCTTACGCGATACCGAAATAAGAAGGCCCGAGCACGAAGCTCGGGCCCTGCTTATTCGAATTTACGATTGTTATCAGCTCGACTGACGGCGAAGGAATGCCGGGATCTCGAGCTGATCGTCATCATGAGACGTATGCGACGCAGGTGTTGCACGGCCATGATCGTCGAGCTGACCACGGCGTGGCGCATAGAGGCTTGCTTCCGGAGACAGAGGGCGACGCTGCTGTGAAGCAGCGGGAGGCGTCCCTGTCATGTCGGATTCGACCGATTCCTCATCCTGATGGCGTCCAAGCGAGTTGGTGATCCGCTTCAACAGGCCCATCGGACCACGTTCGTCGGTCTGAACGCCCTGTGCCTGGCCACGGCGATCGATTTCGGCCTGGACGACAGGTGGAAAGTCCTCAACCTTTGGCATGCGAACGGGCTCGGCCATCGGGCGCGGTGCAACGGCCTGCGGCTCCTGACGAACAGGGGCCGGCTGCGGTGCCGGCTGAGGCGCGGCCGGACGGACCATCGCTGGAGCCGGCTGTGCCTGCGGTACGGCGACAGGGGCTTCATGAGCCGGAGGCGCATTGAACAGCTTGCTCTGCGGGCGGAAGGTTTCAGCAGCAGGAGCCGATGGCTGGCGGTTGATCTCGATGTCCAGTTCACGCTCCATTTCGGCTTCAGCCGAACGGATCGTATCTGCAACCGAATCGACGGCCTTTGGTGCAGGAGCCGGAGCCGGAGCCGGCTGCGCGGCAGGTCCCGACGACGCAATGGAAGGACGGGCAGCAGCGCGTGGCGTCACTTCATAGGTGTTGCCGCCACGTGCGTTGATTTCGCGGTCGATACCGGTCGCAACAACCGACACGCGGATGATGCCTTCCAGCGCTTCGTCGAAGGTTGCACCGAGGATGATATTGGCATCCGGATCGACTTCTTCGCGAATACGGGTTGCAGCTTCGTCCACTTCGAAGAGTGTCAGATCGCGGCCACCGGTGATGGAGATCAGCAGGCCCTGAGCACCCTTCATCGAGGTCTCGTCGAGCAGCGGGTTTGCAATAGCGGCTTCTGCAGCCTGCATCGCACGACCTTCGCCGGAAGCCTCGCCGGTACCCATCATCGCACGGCCCATCTCGCGCATCACCGAGCGAACGTCGGCGAAGTCGAGGTTGATCAGGCCTTCCTTGACCATCAGGTCGGTGATGCAGGCAACACCCGAATAGAGAACCTGGTCGGCCATGGCAAAGGCGTCAGCGAATGTCGTCTTGTCGTTGGCGATGCGGAAGAGGTTCTGGTTCGGGATGACGATCAGAGTGTCGACCGACTTCTGAAGCTCCTCGATACCCGATTCTGCCAGCCGCATGCGGCGTGCACCTTCAAACTGGAATGGCTTTGTGACAACGCCAACCGTCAGGATACCCTTGTTGCGGGCGGCCTGGGCAACAACCGGAGCAGCACCCGTACCGGTACCACCACCCATACCGGCGGTGACGAAGCACATATGCGTACCCGACAGGTGATCGATGATTTCGTCGATGCACTCTTCAGCAGCCGCACGACCGACTTCAGGCTGCGAACCCGCGCCGAGGCCTTCCGTTACACTCACGCCGAGCTGAATAACCCGATCAGCCTTGGTCATGGTCAGCGCCTGAGCGTCTGTGTTGGCGACAACGAAGTCGACGCCTTCCAGGCCGGCCGTGATCATGTTGTTGACAGCATTTCCGCCGCCGCCACCAACACCGAATACGGTGATACGTGGCTTCAGTTCAGTGATGTCTGGCTTTTGCAGCTTAATCGTCATGGTCCAATTCCTTCTCTATTAGGCCGCATCGCCACGCTGGCCTGATCACTGCTCTTTTTTGCCCGGCGCCGCTGCCAACGGCGACCGGACAGAATTCAAAAACTTTCCCTCAGCCACTGCCCTACGCGGGCAATTCGACCATTTCCGTTCGCGAATGGAGAAAACAGGCCATTTTGTCCTGCATGTGTCTCCAGATCCGCGACCTGCGGGTAAATCATTAACCCGACCGCCGTGGAGAATGCCGGTCCCTTGGCTGCAGCCGGCAGGCCGGATACGCCCATGGGGCGACCGATCCGCACATTGCGTGCCAGGATCTGACGTGCGGCTTCCGGCAGACCGGTGAGCTGGCTTGCTCCCCCGGTCAAAACGATCCGCTTTCCGACAACCGGGCTGAAACCCGATTTCTGGATCCGATCGCGGATCAGTTCCAGCGTCTCCTCGATGCGAGCCCGGATAATCCGGGAAATCAGTGCGCGCGACACCTGGCTCGGCAGGTCGCGGTCATCTTCGCCGATCGGTGGAACGGCAATCACGTCACGCTCGTCGGCTGCCGTCGAAAGCGCAGAACCGTGAACGACCTTCAAACGCTCGGCATCCTCGATCCGGGTCGACAGACCGCGCGCCAGATCGGTGGTGACATGATGACCGCCAAGACCGATTGCGTCGGTGTGAATGAGCTTGCCTTCGGCGAAAACCGAAATCGTCGTCGTACCGCCGCCCATATCGATGGCAGCGCAACCCAGTTCAACCTCGTCATCGACGAGCGCTGCAAGACCGCTGGCATATGGCGTCGCCACGACACCTTCCACGCTCAGATGCGCGCGGTTGATGCAAAGCTCCAGATTCTTCAGGGCAGCACGCTCGGCTGTCACGACATGCATGTCCACGCCGAGCGCATCGCCATACATGCCGAGCGGATCGCGAACACCGCGTTCGCCGTCCAGCATGAAACCGGTTGGCAGCGAGTGGAGAACTGCACGGTCGTTGTTCTGGGACTGCTGGCCAGCCGCAACAAGCACCTTGCGCAGATCGCCGGCTTCGACTTCCTGACCGCCGAGATCGATTGTCGCGGTGTAGACATCGCTGCCCAGGCGGCCAGCCGACACGTTGACAATCAGGCTGTCGATGGTGAGGCCAGCCATACGTTCGGCTGCATCGACCGCATTGCGGATGACGCTTTCGACCGCGTCCAGATCAGCGATGACGCCACATTTGACGCCACGCGAACGCTGGTGGCCGATACCGATGATTTCGACGCTGTGGGTGCGGCCCGGCAAGACATCGCTTTCCTTGCAGGGCGTCAAGCGACCGATCATGCAAACGACCTTGGTCGAGCCGATGTCGAGCACCGACACGATCTGCATCCGCTTGGACGACAGGGGCTTGAGGCGCGGCAGGCCGAAATTCTGGTGACCGAAGAGGCTCATATGCGCTCTCCCGCTTTTTTGATCAGCTTGTCGCGCTCGGCGATAGCCGTCTGACGGCGTTCCAGAGCTTCAGGTGTCAAACGCACGGCAACGCGATCGTCGAGGCGCAGGTCGATGGCCGCAATGTCGCGCTCCAGAATCTGGTTCTGCGCATTGAATTTTTCCAGACGGTCCAGAGCGCCAGCAAGATTGGTTTCCGGCAGCTTCACGATGATGCCGTTGTCGAGATGCACATCCCAGCGACGACCGGCGATCCGAACGAAAGCCTTGATGCGAAAAGCAATGTCAGGCCAGCGCGAAAACTCGTCTTCGACGCTCGCAGCTGCCGTTTCGGCATCGCGACCAACGAACAGCGGAAGGCCGGAGAACTTGTTGTCGCGCAACGGGCCAATCACGCTACCGTTCTTCTCGATCAGAGAAAGCTCGTTGCCGTGCTGCCAGATACCGTAGGCCTTGCGCTCTTCGAGCATCACCTCAACGGTTGCCGGATAAATCTTGCGCACTTCAGCTTTTTCGACCCAGGGCAGATTGGCAAGCGAACGACGAGCGGTGTCGATATCCAGCGCCAGCAGAGATGTCGTGCCATCAAGGCCGAGGGTCTGGAGAATATCGATTTCAGAGGTCTGGCGGTTGCCGGCGACCTTCACATCTTCGATGGCAAAACCAGCCATGGATGTCACAGCCTGAACGAAGCCCTGACCATGACCGCCAACGCCCACGCCGAACGAAACGACGGCAATGCAATAGCCGGCAAGCGAGATACGACCAAGGCTTTCCGGCAACACAATGCGGCCAGTGCCCAGACCGACAGCAACACGCACCAGCCGACGCACAGGACGCGGCAGCACCAGCTGCTCGCCATTGGACGAATCAGAAACCGACATACCAGACCGTCTATTGCCGTTCAGCGAAAACACGACGCGTCCTCCACCATCCAACGCAAAAACTCACCAAAAGTGTAGCCCGCATGAGCCGCCATCTCAGGCACCAGAGAGGTTGGGGTCATGCCTGGCTGCGTATTGACTTCAAGCCAGATCAACTCACCATCCTCGGACAGGCGATCGTCAAAACGAAAGTCCGACCGCGAAACACCGCGACACCCTACGGCCTGATGCGCCTTGACTGCGAACTCTTGTATTTTTTGGTAAATATTTAATGAAATTTTAGCCGGCAGAACGTGCTCCGAGCCCCCCACGACATATTTGGAATCATAGTCATAAAAGGCGTGACCTTTAGGAACGATCTCGGTGACACCCAGCGCCTTGCCGTCCATCACAGCGCAGGTCAATTCACGGCCGGCGACATAGCGCTCAACCATGACACGGTCGCCATAGCGCCACTCGGACGAGGTCAGGACCTGCGGCGGATGCGACTGACCTTCCTGGACAATCACAACGCCAAAGCTGGAGCCTTCGCTGACGGGTTTCACCACATAGGGAGGCTCAATGGGATGCGCGCGACCGATATCGTGACGCATCAGGATCTTGGCGTCGGCAACGGGAACGCCGGCAGCGGCAGCAACGACCTTGGCCTGCCCCTTGTCCATGGCAAGCGCCGAAGCCAGAACGCCGGAATGGGTGTAGGGTATCTGAAGATATTCGAGCACGCCCTGAACGGTGCCGTCTTCGCCATAAGGTCCATGCAGCGCATTGAATGCGACGTCGGGGCGCAGATCGGCAAGCACGGCAGCAACATCACGGCCGACATCCACACGGGTGACGCGATAACCCTCGGCCTCGAGAGCCGCTGCACACGACTCGCCCGAAGCCAGACTGACCGGCCGCTCTGAGGAAAAGCCACCCATAAGGACGGCGACATGCTTGCTACCCATAAACGCTCCTGGCGATTCTCGTGCCTTGCGCCACTTCACTTCCGCGAAACCCGCGACCGATGCGGTCCTGTTTTGCGTAGCGTTAGTAGAACAACATTAAGGTTAATGAAGTGTTTACTTTCGTTAACCGACGCCATTTTGACGCGAAAAATATTTTGCTCCGCGCCCGAAAAAAGCGCTTTAAACAACTGTTTTCATTGAAGAAGGCTAAGAGACCCCATTCTCACGCTGCTCAGATGACCATCAGCAATCTGGTAAACAGACGCTTTTCCACCGGCAGGCAGAGGGGTGTTCGCCGGACGATTCTGCCAAAGCCCGGAATCAGTGATCCGGTTCGGAATCATCCCCTCGCAAGCTGCCTCATGCAGCCGCGGTTGCGTTTCGGGCAGAGCCATATCAGCCTGCCCGAACTGCGTTATTCGTTGGGCTGGCCCAGAAAAGGTTCGATTTCGCGATCCGGCATGAAGACGCCGAGCCGTTTGATCTCCCATTCCAGCTTGATGCCGGACTTTTCAAAGACCTTCTGACGAACGGTCTCGCCCAGATATTCCAGATCGTAACCGCTCGCTTGACCGGTATTGATCATGAAATTGCAGTGAAGGGAAGACATCTGCGCACCACCGATCATCAAACCACGGCAGCCCGCCTCGTCGATCAATTCCCAGGCCGAATGACCCGCTGGATTCTTGAACGTCGAGCCACCAGTCTTCTCCTTGACCGGCTGAACTGTCTCGCGATGGGTGCGAACGGCATCCATGTCCTGACGAATCTTGGCCTTCTCCTCCGGGTACCCCTCGAAGGTGGCATGCGTGAAGATGACACCTGCTGGAGCCGATGAATGGCGATAGCTGTAGCCCATATCCGCATTCGACAATGTCAGCAGATTTCCCTTGCGATCCACCGCCTCGACCTCGACCAGACGCGATGCGGTCTCCGAACCGTTGGCACCTGCATTCATGCGCACGGCACCGCCGATGCTGCCGGGAATACCGTAATAAAAATGAAATCCGCCGATGCCGTTATCCATCGCCATCGCCGAGATATGCTTGTCGGGGCAGATCGCACCGGCGCGAATGCGATTCTCGCCGGCCAGTTCAACCTGGCCGAAGCCCTTGGCAGAGAGGCGAATGACCACACCCTTGATACCACCGTCACGCACCAGAAGGTTTGAGCCGACACCGACGGGTGTCACCGGCACATCATCGGGCAGCAGCTTCAGGAAGGTCACCAGATCCTCGACGTCATGCGGCTGGAACATCAACTCGGCGAGCCCGCCGGCCTGAAACCAGGTAACACGATCCATCGGCGCATTCGGTGTCAGCCGACCCTTGAGGTTTTCAACCTCGGGCCCCAGCGACGCCAGCAATTTTTCTCCGTCAACCTGCTTCATTCACGCATTTCCTGAAAAGGCATTGAGTTCGCCGGGCAGCGATGCGGCCCATTGGGTAATATTGCCAGCACCGAGCAAAATCACAAAATCTCCGGGCTTGGCGAGTTCGGCAATCATCGGCGCAAGCTTGTCGGGAGACGCCATATAACGAGCATCGCGATGACCGCTGGCCTTGATCCGCGACACCAGCGCTTCAGCATCAACACCGTCGACTGGATCTTCGCCAGCGGCATAAACCGGTGCGATAAAAATGCTGTCTGCATCGTTGAAGCAATTGGCAAAATCGTCAAACAGGCTTGCAAGTCGGCTATAGCGATGCGGCTGATGGACCGCGATGATCCGCCCGCTGCTCGATTCGCGTGCCGCCCGGATTGCCGACTTGATCTCGACTGGATGGTGACCGTAGTCATCGAACACCTGCACACCGTTCCATGTGCCGGTCAGGGTAAAGCGACGCTTGACCCCGCCAAAGCTCGACAGCCCCTTCTTGATCGCCGCCTCGCTGATGCCGAGCCGGTTGGCAACCGCTATCGCGGCGCAGGCATTGGAAATATTGTGACGACCGGGCATGGGCAACATCAGATCCTTGAAATTGAAGACTCGACCGGTCCGACGACGGCGAATCTCAACATCGAAGATAGACTTTGTGCCCTCAAGGCGCACGTTGGAAAAACGCACATCTGCCTGCGGATTTTCGCCGTAAGTGATGACCTTGCGGTCCTCGATCTTGCCGACGAGCGCCTGCACTTCCGGATGATCGAGGCACATCACGCCAAAACCGTAAAACGGCACATTCTCGACGAACTGGCGGAAGGCCGCCCGCACCGCATCGAAATTGCCGTAGTGATCCAGATGCTCCGGATCGATATTGGTCACGACAGCCACTTCGGCTGGCAGCTTCAGGAAGGTGCCGTCCGATTCGTCGGCTTCGACAACCATCCACTCGCCCTCACCCATGCGCGCATTGGTGCCATAGGCGTTGATGATTCCGCCATTGATTACCGTCGGATCGAGATCGCCGGCATCCAGCAGCGCGGCAACCATGGACGTCGTCGTGGTCTTGCCATGCGTGCCGCCGATGGCGATCGCATTGCGGAAGCGCATAAGCTCAGCCAGCATTTCAGCGCGGCGCACGATAGGCAGCAGCTTTTCACGCGCAGCGATGAGTTCAGGATTGCTCTTCTTGATCGCGGTGGAGACCACAACGACTTCGGCCTCGCCAAGGTTTTCCGCCTCGTGGCCAACGAATACAGGAATGCCCTTTTCGCGCAGACGTTGCACATTGGCACTGTCGGACTGGTCCGAGCCCTGAACCTTGTGCCCGAGATTATGCAACACCTCGGCGATACCGCTCATGCCGATACCACCAATGCCGATGAAATGCACAAGGCCGATGCTGGTCGGCATTTTCATGACGTCGTTCCTTTGAAATCATTGACGCTTGTGCCTGCGGCAATAGCCTCAACGAGGTCAGCAAGCAAGCGTGTCGCATCAGGTTTACCAACCCGGCGCGCGCTGTCTGCCATTCCTGAAAGCCGCTGCGGGTCCAGCATCGCCTGAGAGATAACCTCTGAAAGGCGTTCCGGCGAGAGGTCGGACTGGGCAGTCACTATCGCGCCACCGCTGGCTGCAAGCGCCGCTGCGTTGGCCGCCTGGTCATGGTCGAGCGCATAAGGATATGGCACCAGCAGTGATGGACGGCCAATGACCGAAAGTTCAGACACGGTCGAGGCGCCCGAGCGTGAAATCACCAGATGTGCCGCCGCAATTCGTCCCGCCATATCGTTGAAGAAGGGCGCGATATCCGCCGTCACACCGAGGTCGGCATATTGGGCTTTGACCTCGTCGAGATCCTCGGCACGCGCCTGTTGGCTGACAGTGAGGCGTTGGCGAAGCGGCGCATCCAGCAAGCGGATCGCCTGGGGAATGGCACCGGAGAAAAAGCTCGCCCCCTGGCTGCCACCGAAGACAACGAGACGGAACGGTCTTTGGGCTTCAGAGGGCGCATAAGGGATGGACGACGCAGCGATGACTGCGGGACGAACCGGATTGCCGGTGACCACAGTCTTTTCGCCATAGGTGCCGCTGCCACTCAGAAAACCGCCGGCAATTGCCCGCACGCCCTTGGCCAGCGCTTTGTTGGCGCGCCCCATGACAGCATTTTGTTCATGCAGCACCGTCGGCAATCCAAGGCCCTTGGCAGCCATCATTGGAGGAACGGTCGGATAGCCGCCAAAACCGACAACGATCTTTGGCTTGACGTCGCGCATCAGTCTGCGCGCCGCCCGCATGCCGCGCCAAAGCGTCCACACAGCTTTCAGAACCGAGACCGGATTCTTCGAGCCGATGGTGGCCGACGGTATGGTATGGATGGTTTCGGCCGGGAAATGGCCGGCATAGCGCTCCGCCCGTCGGTCGGTGACCAGATGCACCTGATAGCCGCGGTCAATCAACGCATGGGCCAGCGCCTCAGCCGGAAACAAATGGCCGCCGGTTCCTCCGGCAGCCAGAAACACAATACCCTTGGACATAGAAATTACTCCGCCGGCACGCCATGCGCGATTCGAAACAGGCTGCGCTCCTGCGCCCGCTTTTCCGGACGCCGCCGTGTCAGTGCAAGAATGAAGCCCGCCGTCACGCAGATCGCGATCATCGACGAACCACCATAGGAAATCAGCGGCAGGGTCATGCCCTTGGCTGGAAGAAGCTGCAGGTTGACGCCGATATTAATCAGCGACTGGCTGCCGATCTGAAGAACGAGACCGGCGACGGCAAAGCGATTGAAGTCGTCGCGTTCCTTGAAAGCATGGCTGAGACCGCGCAGCACCAGAAGGGCAAAGATCGACACCAGAACCATGCAGAAGATAATGCCGAACTCTTCGGCCGCGACAGAAAAGATAAAGTCGGTATGGCTATCGGGAATGATGCGCTTGACGATGCCCTCCCCCGGGCCCTGACCAAGCCAGTCGCCGCGAATGATGGCTTCGCGCGCGGTATCGACCTGAAATGTATCGCCCTCGCCCGTCCAGAACCTGTCTATTCGTCCCGCCACATGCGGGAGCGTGACATAGGCAACCGCAATACCCGAGGCTCCCAGTCCGCCCAGAAGCGTGATCCAGAGCCAGGGCATGCCCGCCATGAAGAACATCGCCCCCCACACAACCGAGGTCAGAATGGTTTGTCCAAGGTCAGGCTGCGCCATCAACAGGGCTGCAACCACACCGAACAGGATGATGGCAAACAGATTACCGGGTATCTCGGGCTGGCGTGCATGTTCGGCAAACAGCCAGGCACAGACAACCACAAAGGCTGGTTTCATGAATTCGGATGGCTGGATGGACAGGCCGGCAATGGTCACCCAACGACGAGCACCCTTGACCTCGATGCCGAAGAACAGCGCAATCAGCATCAGCAACAGAGATGCCGCCAGCATCAGGACGGCGGCACGGCGCACTTGTCTTGGCGTCAGGAAGGACAGCCCGATCATTACGCCTATGGCAGGGATCATGAAGACCGCCTGACGCTTGACGAAGTGAAAACTGTCCAGCCCCAAACGTTCGGCGACAGCAGGAGACGCCGCGAAAGACAGCATCAGCCCCACGCCCATCAACAGCAGAAAGAGCACGAGAAAAAGGCGATCGATCGTCCAGAACCAGTCTGCGACGGGACCACGCTCAGCGCGGCTTACCATGTCATTGCCCTCCTTGAGGAACCTCGACGAGCATCTTGATACCGGGCAACCCGGCAACTTGCGTTACGAACGAATCGCCACGCAGCTCGAAGTTCTTGTACTGATCGAAGCTTGCGCAAGCCGGGGCTAGTAAAATCGCAGCATCTTGATTGTCTTCGGCCGCATCGGCGGCAGCGTGGGCAACGGCTTTGTCTAAAGTGCCCGAAATTTCATAAGGTACCGCATCGCCCAGTGTCGCCGAAAAGGACGACGCCGCCTCGCCGATCAGATAGGCCTTGGCAATACGCGGGAAAAGCGGTGCCAGATTTGCGATACCGCCTTCCTTGGGCAACCCGCCCGCAATCCAGTAGATCCGCTCATAGCTTGAAAGTGACGGCTCGGCGGCCTCCGCATTGGTGGCCTTGGAATCGTTGACAAACACGACATTGCCGCGACGCCCGACCGGCTGCATCCGGTGCTTGAGGCCGGAAAAGCTCTTGAGCCCGGCCCTGACCTCATCCGCAGACACACCCACCGCGAGGCAAGCAGCAATCGCGGCTGCAGCGTTCTGTGCGTTGTGGGTGCCTTTAAGCGTCGGAATACCATTCAGGTCTGCCAGAACGTCCGTCTTGCCCATATGGGCGCGCATGATCCGGTGACCGTCGTTGTAAAAGCCTTCAGCCACCGGCTGACGTTTGGAGATGCGCTCCACGTTGCCGCCACCGTTTTCGATGTGATCGGCAATCAGCGCGCAATAGCTGTCGTCAACGGCGATGATGGATGTATCGCTTCCCGCCACCAGCCTTTCCTTGATCTCGGCATAGTGCTGCATGGTGCCGTGGCGATCGAGATGATCCGGCGTCAGGTTGAGCAGGATACCGGCGCTCGCATTCAACGTCGGTGCGAGATCGATCTGATAGGACGAGCACTCGACCACGAAATAGCGCTCTGCCTTGGGTGGATCGAGTGTGAGCACTGCCCGACCGATATTGCCGCCAAGCTGGGTATCGCGACCCGCGCTTTGCAGAATATGGGCAATCAACGCGGTCGTGGTCGACTTTCCGTTGGTGCCGGTGATTGCGATGAAAGGGCAATCCGGGGCCAAAGCACGCCGTTCCCGCACGAACAATTCCACATCGCCGATGATCTCGACGCCCGCGGTCCGCGCCAGCGTCACCGACCAATGCGGCTTGGGATGCGTGAGCGGGACGCCCGGAGACAGAACGAAGGCCGACAGGGCGTTCCAGTCAATGTCCCGCAAGTCAGCGGTTGGCACGCCGTCTGCGGCTGCCTTTGCAACGCTTTCGGGATTATCGTCCCAGGCCATCACCTTGGCACCGCCTGCAACCAGTGCCTTCGCCGTTGCCAGTCCCGAACCGCCGAGACCGAACAGAGCGACATCCTTGCCAGCGAAGGTTTTGACCGGGATCATGATCGACTACCGCAGCTTGAGGGTGGAAAGACCGAGCATGGCAAGCCCCACCGCGATGATCCAGAATCGGATCACAACCTGGCTTTCAGTCCAGCCGAGTTTTTCGAAGTGGTGGTGGATCGGCGCCATGAGAAACACGCGCTTGCCCGTAGTCTTGAACCAGGCCACCTGAATGATCACGGACAGGGTCTCAAGCACGAACAGCCCACCGATGATCGCCATGACGATCTCGTGTTTGGTCGCCACGGCGACCGTGCCGATCAGACCGCCCAGTGCCAGTGACCCTGTATCGCCCATGAAAATCGCAGCCGGCGGGGCGTTGAACCACAAGAATCCGAGACCGGCCCCGATCACGGCGCCCATGACGACCGCAAGCTCACCGGTTCCGACGACAAAGTTGATCTGGAGGTAATTGGCAAAGACGGCGTTACCCGCGAGATAGGAAATGACTCCGAAGGATGCAGCAGCAATCATCACCGGCACGATGGCCAGGCCGTCAAGGCCATCTGTCAGATTGACCGCATTGCCGGCAGCCACGATGACGAAACCGCCAAACAGCACGAAGAAGATGCCCAGATTGATCATGAAGTCTTTGAAGAAGGGAAACGCGACCGACGATGCAGCCGTTGACCCGGGCGGTGCCGTTGCAAAGGCCGACTGCATCATGAAGTAGACGGCAATGCCCGCAATCAGGAACTCGATCCCAAGACGCGCGCGCCCTGAAAAGCCCTTGTCGGATTGTTTGGTCACTTTCAGATAGTCGTCGTAAAATCCTATGGCACCGAAGCCGAGCGTAACCAGCAGCGTCGACACGACGTAAATATTCGACAGATCGGCCCAGAGCAGCGACGACCCGACCAGACCGGCCAGAATCATCAATCCACCCATTGTCGGCGTACCCGCCTTCTTGAAATGCGTTTGAGGACCATCAGCCCGGATCGGCTGGCCCTTGCCCTGACGGACACGCAGGGAATTGATCATCGCCGGACCGAATAGAAAAACGATCAGCGCGGAGGTGAAAAGTGCAGCCCCTGTCCGGAACGTGATGTAACGAAAGAGGTTGAAGAACTGTACATGGTCCGACAGTTCAACGAGCCAGATCAGCATGAGTGCCCTTTCCGAAAGCCCTGATTAAGATTGGCGCGACGTGTCGGAGAATGCAGCAAACTTGTCAAGCAGAGCGGTCACGATACGCCCAAACCCGATACCCAAAGACGACTTTATCATCAAAACATCGCCGGCTTGGACCGATGAGACAACGAAAGCCGCCAGTTCATCCGTATTTTCATGGTATTCGACTTTCACGCTTTCGGGCAAAGCATCCCGAAGCGCGACCATGGCCGGACCGGCAAGCCAGACATGCTCGATTCCAGCGGCCAGCAATGGACTTGCAAGCTCGGCGTGAACGCTTTCGGCAAATTCTCCCATTTCCAGCATGTCGCCCAGAATGGCGATACGCCGGCCCTCGCCGTCCGGATTGGCAGAAGCCAGAACGGAGATCGCCGCTCTCATCGATGCCGGATTGGCGTTGTAGCTTTCATCGATCAGCGTGAAACTCTTGCGGTCGATGGCAAGTTTGTGTCGGGCGCCACGCCCTTTGACGGGAGACAGGTCGCCAAGCGCTGCAATGGCAGATTCGACATTCGCGCTAATCAGCGCGACGACGCCCAGGACCGCCATGGCGTTTTCGGCCAGATGTTTGCCCGGCGCGCCGAGCAATATTTCATGCGTCTTGCCGCCAAAGACGGCCCAAAGGGTTGAGACCTCAGCCCCGCCGTCGAATTCCGCCAGCCGGAAATCGGCTTTGGCATATTCGCCGAAACTGTGAATATTCTCCACGCCCGCGGCCCGTGCCGCCTTTTCCAGAAGCGCATACTGGCTATTGTCGCGGTTGAGCAGAACATGGCCACCTGGCTCCAACCCCTCAAAGATCTCAGCCTTTGCAACGGCGATTTCCTCGATATCCTTGAAGTTTCCGAGATGAGCGGGCGCGATCGTGGTGATGACCGCAACATGAGGCCTGACCTGTTTCACCAGCGGACGAATTTCACCCGGATGGTTCATGCCGATTTCAAAGATACCGTATTCGGTATCGGCTGGCATGCGTGCCAAAGTGAGCGGCACGCCCCAGTGATTGTTGAACGAGGCAACGGCTGCATGCACCTTGCCGGACGGCTCCAGTACCTTGCGCAGCATTTCCTTCGTCGTTGTCTTGCCGACTGAACCGGTAACACCGATGATCTTCGCGCGTGTTCTGGCGCGGGCAGCCTTGCCCAGCAGAACCAGCGCCTCCAACACATCGTCCACCACGATCATCGGTACGACCAGCCGCCCAAGTGCCGGCAGCTTGGCTTCGCTCACGACAAGAAGAGACGCGCCATTGGCAATGGCAATGCTTGCGAAATCATGACCATCGACCCTGTCGCCCTTGATGGCGAAAAAGGCCTCTCCCGGCGAGATCGACCGGCTATCGATGGAAATGCCGGTAATGCCCTCGGGCAGATGGCCCACCGGACGTCCACCCATGGCCTCGGCCATGTCCTGCGATGTCCAGAGCAAGGTCAATGCTGCAGTTCCTTCAATGCGTTGCGAAGTTCCGTATGGTCAGAGAATGGCAGCGTGACGTCGCCGACGATCTGCCCTTCCTCATGTCCCTTGCCGGCCACGATCAGTGTGTCGCCGGACGACAGCATCGACACTGCGGACTTGATCGCTTTCGCGCGGTCGCCAATCTCTGTGGCACCCGGTGCAGCCGCCATGATCTCGGCGCGGATTTCATCCGGCACTTCGGTGCGTGGATTGTCGTCGGTGACAATCACGACATCAGCCAACCGGCAGGCGATTTCGCCCATGATCGGTCGTTTACCCTTGTCGCGATTACCGCCGCAACCGAACACCACGATGATGCGACCGCTGGTGAAGGGGCGAACCGACGTCAGCACATTCTCAAGCGCGTCCGGCTTGTGGGCGTAATCGACATAGGCCAGCGCCCCCGTTTTGGTCTGGCCGATCAGTTCCAGCCGGCCTGCGGCCCCCTGAAGCTTTTCCAGTGCCTTGAAGGTCTGTGCCGCAGAAACGCCGGTCGATATGGCAAGCCCTGCAGCCACCAGCGCATTGGCGATCTGGAAGTCACCGGCGAGCGGCAACTGGATTTCAAAGATCTGGCCATCGACATGCACTTCGGCCACTTGCTTGTGGCGAAAATGCTCGACGCGTTTCAGTGCAATGAAGCTGCCCTTGCGACCAACCGTGCGGACATCGTGGCCGGCAGCCGTTGCCACCCGGATCGCTTCACCGGACCAGCGGTCATCGGCAAAGATCACCGCAGGCGATCCCTTGGGCAGCAGCGTATCGAACAAACGCATCTTGGCGGCCATATAGTCCTCGACCGTCGGGTGATAATCCATGTGGTCGCGGCCGAGATTGGTAAAGGCGCCGGCTGAGAGCTTCACACCGTCCAGGCGGCTCTGATCGAGCCCGTGGCTGGAGGCCTCCATCGCCGCATGGGTCACCCCCTCACCGGCAAGTTCGGCAAGCAACTCATGAAGAGCGACAGGATCAGGTGTCGTCAGCGAACCATATTCATTTCGGCTGGGTGACACGACGCCGGTCGTGCCGATCTGTGCCGCTGCCAACCCTGCATGCGCCCAGATCTGCCGGGTGAATGATGCGACGGATGTCTTGCCGGCTGTTCCGGTCACGGCAACCATTGTCTCCGGCTGAGCGCCATAAAACTGTGCGGCTGCCAAGGCCAGAAAACGCCTCGGATTGTCGACCACAATCACAGGCACCGAAGCGTCCAGATCATGAGACGATACGACAGCAACCGCACCTTTTGAGACAGCGTCGGCGGCGAAGCTTGCGCCATCGGCCTTCACACCTGCCAAGGCCACAAACAGCATGCCCGGCCTGACCGCCCGGCTGTCCGCAGAAAGACCGGAAATCTCGAGATCGCCTGTACTTCCCTGCAGTTTAGCTTGCTGCAACACGTCACCAAAGGGCAACTCTCGCAAAATCATGATCTGTATTATCCCTCATCACCGGATCAACAACGACTCACCCGGCGAAGTAATATCCCTCAATATGATACGAGCAAGTCCGAACCGGCTTCCCCGAAATTTGGTTCTACACCGAGAATTGCGGCGCTTCTGCGAATTATGTCGCGAACCATGGGCGCAGCTGTGTAACCGGCAATGGGTGACTGACCGTCCTTGCCCTTGTGCGGTTCGTCACAAAAGGTCAGCACGATATATTGCGGATCGTTGATCGGAAACGCTGCGAGGAATGCGTTGAAGTTGAGCTTCGAGTCATAACGACCATTGACCACCTTGTCGGCTGTTCCGGTCTTGCCGCCGACATCGAAGCCTGGCACACGCGCATTGCGACCGGACCCCTCGAACCCGTTATAGCCGAAGAGATAGCGCATCTCGTCACTGGTCTTGTCCTGGATCACCTTCTTGGCCACCAGGGCGGCCTGCTCTGAGTTCCGCGGCAGGAATGTCGGCTCGATCAGATATCCGCCATTGACGAGGGCGGCACCGGCAACCGCCGTCTGCAGAGGTGTCGTTGCCACACCGTGGCCGAAGGAAATCGTGATCGAATTGATCTTCTTCCATTCCCGCGGCTGGCTGGGCGTTTTCACTTCCGGCAATTCTGTGTCCATACGGGTCAAAAGGCCGAGACGCGTCAGGAATTCCTTATGGGCATCGATACCGATGATATCGGCCATTTTGCCGGTGCCGATATTGGATGAATATTTGAAGATTTCCGGCACCGTCAGCACACGGCGCTGGCCGTGGAAATCCTTGATCGTAAATCCGCCGATACGGATCGGCTTGCTGGCATCGAATGAGTCGGTGATTTTCACCTTGCCCGAATCCAGCGCCATCGCCGTGGTGAAAGACTTGAAGGTCGACCCCATTTCGAACGTACCGTTGGACATGCGGTTCAGCCAGCCTTCTTCAGAACCGCTGGCCGGATTGTTGGGATCGAAATCGGGATAAGAAGCCATGGCGAGAACCTCGCCGGTGCGCACATCGAGAACGACAGCGCCGGCCCCCTTGGCTTCATATTTTGTCTGCGCTTCGGAGACCACATCGTGAACGATGTTCTGCACCCGCAGATCGATCGACAGCTTTACCGGCTCAAGCGGTGTATCTGTCGTCATCCCAAGCGCCCGCAGATCGGCAAGCCCCTGCTGGTCGATATATTTTTCCATGCCCGACATGCCGCGATTGTCGATATTGACGTAACCGACGATATGCGAAGCCGTAGCCCCTCCCGGATAGAAACGGCGCTTTTCGGGACGAAAGCCGATGCCTGGAATGCCAAGCGCCAGGATCTGGCTCTGCTGCTTGGGCGTCAACTGCCGGCGCAGCCACTGAAAATGCGACTTCGAGTTGGAGAGCTTGCGATAAATATCCTTGACGTCGAGATCGTTGAGGACGGTTGCGAGTTTCTCGACAGCCTCATCGGGATCGACGATCTTGTGCGGCTCGGCAAACAGCGACACCGTGCGAATATCGGTCGCCAGCACTTCACCGTTGCGGTCGAGAATATCCGGGCGCGATGCCATCAACCTGTCAGCTGGCGGAATGGAGGAGACCACTTCCGGCTGCTCATAGCCATACTGCATCAGCCGCACGCCGACGACGCCATAGGCAACCGCAAAGGCGGCAATCATCAAACCGACCCGCTTGCGCGCCAGCCCCGACTTGCGCTTGCCGGCGCCGATGAAAATTCCATCGGCAGGCACACCGCCGCGAGGACTGTCTGTGGAAAAATGCGCCTTGCTTTTGAGCAACATGAGCCGGGAAAGAAATGACATTATGGCTTCACCGATCCGGTTAAAATATCGTCCGTGGGTGCATGTTCACCTTCTGCAATTTCCTCCTTGGGCGGAAGCTGATCGCGGCGCATGGGCAATTCATCGGGACGCGCAAGTTGATCGGGTGCGGTCGGTTCGAGCTTCAGCTCATCGCCATAGACCTTGACCAATTGCTCCAGCCGGTTCGGCTGCGTCAGCAGCGCCCAATCCGCCTTCAGAAGGTCTATCGTGTCGTGCTCGAGTTTGATTTCCGCCTCAAGCTTATGGACCTCTTCGAGCTTGTCCTCGGCATGGTGCTTGATCTGATAGGTAATGGTAGCCGCAGCGACCATGGTCCCGATCATGATGATATCAATGGTTTTAAGCATGGCCGATCAACCTCCGATCCGCTCGAGGTCCGCCAGCGCCGGCAGATCGAAGATTGACAGGTCGGCCTTTCCAGCCGGTGCCTCGGTGCGCACACCTGCGCGCAGCTTGGCCGAACGCGCGCGCGGATTGGCATTTGCCTCTTCCTCGCTCGCGGAAACCATGGCCTTTCCGACTGGATTGAACGTCGCAGGAACGACGTTGACCATGGGCATGTGCCGCGAACCGCCCGCCTTGCCCGAGCGCTCGGAGAAGAACTTTTTGACGATGCGGTCCTCCAGTGAATGGAAGGTCACGACCACCAGCCGACCGCCGGGCTTCAAAGCCCGTTCAGCCGCAAAGAGTGCGCGCGCCAGTTCACCGAGTTCATCATTGACGAAAACCCGCAACGCCTGGAACACGCGCGTTGCCGGATGAATCTTGTCAGTCATTTTACGGGGGTTCACGGTCTCGATCAGATTTGCGAGATCGCGCGTGGTCGTGAAAGGTTGTTCGGCGCGGCGCTTTTCGATGGCGCGGGCAATACGACCGGACTTCTTTTCCTCGCCGAGAAAGCCGAAAATGCGGATCAGGTCGCCAACCTTGGCGCGATTGACCACATCTGCAGCCGTCACGCCGCTAGACGACATGCGCATGTCGAGAGGTCCATTGCGCTGGAAGGAAAACCCGCGCTCTGCCTCATCGATCTGCATGGAAGATACGCCGATATCGAGAACGACCCCGTCAAGGCCGCCCTCAGGCGCAAACTCGTCGAGCCTGGAGAACCGGGAATGAAACAACGCAAGCTTGCCATTGCTGGCATCCACCATCGCACGGCCAGCCTCGATCGCATTGGGGTCGCGGTCGACGGCAATGACGTCAGCGCCAGCATCCATGATCGCGGATGTGTAGCCGCCAGCACCGAATGTGCCATCGAGAACGACTGAGCCGCTATCGATAGAAAGCGCATCCAACACTTCAGCAAGAAGGACCGGAATGTGACGAACCAGTCCGCCATCGGCATCAGATGAATCTCCGCCAAGATTCGTCACCATTCCGTTCCCTCGCTTACCGGGACTGCAGCCCTCGCAGCCTGCGCCCCTCTCTCGCCGCCGCCTGAGCCTCCAGGAAGGTCTCCGGCCGCCAAAGCTGAAAATGATCCGCACGACCGACAAAAACGACTTCCGTCGTGATGCCAGTAAACTCGCGGATAAAATCCGTTACCATCAAGCGGCCCTCGCCATCGAGCCGCATATGCAATCCACCACCGTGCACCAGCAGAGACAACTCGTTTGCCTCCGCCGAAAACGGATCGAGCGCCGCCAGCTGCCGCTCGTACCGGTCGAACAGATCCGCCCCACCGACGCTGATGGCCGGAAACACGAAATCCTGAAGACAGTAAAGCTCCTGGATGTCGCGCTGCGCGAGCACAGAACGAAAGGCCGCCGGAACGGATACCCGCCCCTTCGCATCGATCTTGTTCGTCGCATTGGACAAGAAGCGGTTCATCAGAAACTGACGCCGCTCCCACCGGCGAAGGGCCAAACAGAGACCCCGTCAAACTCGACACCAAAAAAAGCGGCAAAGATCCACACACCAGCTCGCCATGCGAACCGGAACAACCGCTCCCGCTTTGATGAAATTGAGCCTCGAAAGGCCCGTCTGTATTGTGCTTATGGGATACCATGGGACAATTTGGGCGTCAATGGGATTGAGCCTATCGAAGGCGGTTCGGGGCATCAAAACTTTATAAGCCATTAAGATTAATGAAGAGTTATTTTCCCGAGACCCGGAATATTAGGCATCCATAATTTTATTTAATTAATTCAATGAGTTGCAAGCGTCCTATTGCTAGGACGCTTGCTAAGTACCCGTGTTCGAATGAGAAATTGCCAGTCGGCCTGTAAGCCGGGTTCTGTAAGGCTCCGGTTGCCCGGAACGTGGCAGCCATTCATCTGGGACAGCGTTTGCACGCTGCCTCTCGCAACCCACCCGGATGACTGGCCCGGAAACCGGCTGTAGCGGCTTGCGCCGCCCGCGTCATCCCTATTCGGTCTTGCTCCCGGTGGGGTTTGCCATGCCGTCCCTGTCGCCAGGTCCGCGGTGGGCTCTTACCCCACCCTTTCACCCTTACCCCGCCAGCTTTGCCGTCCCTATGGGGCGAAAAAGCAGGCGGGGCGGTTTCCTTTCTGTGGCACTTTCCCTGAGGTCACCCTCGCCGGACGTTATCCGGCACCGTATTTCCGTGGAGCCCGGACTTTCCTCACCCTACCGCCTTTCGGCATTGGTAAAGCGCGGCTGCCCGGCCGACTGGCAGCGCTCCCATAACCGACTGAGCCTGCGATTGCCAACAAAATATGCCAGACAAGGACCTGCCGCTTTCTCTCAGAGAAATTTCGGAGTGAAATCGGCGCTATAGTCGTTGCCCTCGATATGCCCTCTCAGCAGCATCTCAGCGCCGAGACGGCCGATTTCATCCGAGCTTTTCGCAGCCTGCCCGCACCCGCCTGCCAGCACGGCAATCCGTTCACTCGCATAGCCAATCGCTGGATAGTTGTTCGGGGTGAAGCTGGTCACGCAGGCGGCCATATGCGGCTCAATGCCTTTCAGCGACGGTACCAGACCCTCCGCGATTCGCTTCAAGTGGAGCCGCGTGCTCTCGCGTCCGCCGCTGTGGAACCACGCCCTCACCGCCGCTTCGTCTTGCAAAACGAGATCGTCTGGATCTCCGCCGATCTTGAGATAAAGCCGTCCATCCGGGTAGCGCACAGGCGGCAGCAGATAGATGTGATCGGTTGGAACGGACGGCGCGGAGATGAGCGAAGGCATCCCGGCATAGTCGCCAGCTTCAGCTTCGGCTATTTCGAATAGGGCGACGGTTCGGGCAAAGACCTGCAAATCCAGCCGTCGCGGCAACAAGCCGGCTGCGATGGAAAATCCGCCGGCTGCGACCAAAACTCTGTCTGCCAGATATGTCTGCCCCTCGAAGGTTGCCACCTCGACCCCGGTGGCCTGCTCACGGACCGAAGCCACCGTTTCCTCGATCAACCGAGCGCCGGCTTGATGAGCAAGAACACCTTGCGCCTTCACCAGACGGCGCGGATTGACGTAGCCGGCATTCGCTTGCTCGAATACACCCTCACTACCTTGCTCAAAGGAGAAGTACGGAAACTCAGGCCTCAATTGTGTGTCGTCAAGCGTCTGCGTCTTGACTGCCAGCCGCTCGGCGGCTGTTTTGACATCGGCGATATAGCAATCGGGCCCGTGCGGTTCCGGCCCCACGATCAGGCAACCCGCTTCCTCGTAAAACGAAATGCCGCTTTCTGTGGCGATATCGGCATAACGGGCAATGGATCGATGGGCGAGCCTGGCCCAGTTTTCATTGGCATCGATGGTTCGGGTGATCCGCGCCTCATCATAATGGCTGGCAAAAACGCCCGAATGGCCTGCGGTATCGGCAGGTTCACCAGGGCCTATCAATGCGACCCCATGTGACTGGCGCGCCAGATATTTTGCAGCAGCAGCCCCCATCATGCCTGCGCCAATGACGATCGATTCGAACCGCTCACTCATGAAAGACCAGCCTTGATTCCGTTTGCATTCAGAAGCCTAGGTAGCAGACCTGAAATCATCGGTGGAAGCACGATATACACGTCCGATAAAAAAATTATCAGCCTTGGGAACAAACGCCATGCCAGCAAGTTTTATGTCCAGCGCCGTCGCTCAGCACGAAAAAGGGCGCACCCTGATGGGGTCGCCCTTGTTCTGGCCAATATCTGAAAATGGCCCGCAGTGATCAGGAATGCAGAAGCGCCTGCACCTTCCCGCAATAGCGCTTTGATACCGGATTCATGCGCTTTGCACCATGACCGGCATTATATTTGAGGATGGTCTGGCATGTTTGACCACCGCCAAGTTCATGCGCTGCCGCAAGATACATCATTCCAAAGCGGATATTGGTCTCGGGATCGTAAAGTCCCTTTGCCCCACCATGGTAGCCCATCATGCGAGCCGTGGCTGGCTTGATCTGCATCAGGCCGATTTCTCCAGCACTGCCGCGAGCCTTCGGGTTGAAGTTGCTTTCGATACGAACAACAGCATGCGCAAGGTTCACAGGCACACCGTACTTGGCGGCGTATTTCGAGATCAGCTTGCCGTAGGGAGCCTTCTCAACCTTTGCACTCTCCACGCTGCCCGACAGCGGGAACAACGGCTTGATGATGTGATTTTCCTTCTCTTTGGCAAACGCGCCGCCAAAAGAAGTCATAGCAATAGCGATGCTTGCCGCAGCAGCAATAACCAGTCTTTTCATGTAAACCTTCAGTCTCCGAACCGAAGGGCAAGACCCGGCATGTCTCCGCACGCCTTATCCGTTTGGGGTTCCAGGGGAACGCCATCGGTCACTTGCCCTTAACGTTGATCTCTGCGGGAGGCCATGAGGTATTTAGGACGCCAACCCGCCGCTCAGCGAGGGTCTTTAGACCGGCGCAATATGGATTTCCTGTGGCAACGCAACATTTTCCAGCCGCAGCGGCTCTACCCGGACAGGTTGTCGCACCACAATTGAGCAGCCTGTCAAGCGAAACGCGGAAGAGAACGAAGCAGTCGAGCAAGCGTCTCAATCGTCGACATGTCAGCAATTCCATCGACCAGTGAGGGTCGGAAATGGCGCTGAAAAGCCTCCACCACACCCTTGGTTTTTTCACAGAATTCGCCGGTGATATCAACATTGTAACCGTAGAGAGACAGCATCGACTGCAGGGCCTCGACCGGCTGCCCCTGATCCCCGTGCTGGAAGAACCGTCCGCCGGATACCTGCACCGGTTCTACATAGTGGCCCACACCCTGCCGATGCAGTTTTTCCCAGGGGAAATTTTCACCCGGATCAACCTTGCGAACAGGGGCAATATCCGAGTGTCCAAGCACACGTTCCGGGGCAATAACGTAGCGCTCGACGCATTTTTGACACAATTCGACGACGGCATCGATCTGCGCCGATGGAAAATCAGGCAGGCCAGAGGGATGACCGCCATTGGCGATCTCGATTCCGATCGAACGGGAATTGATGTCGGTTTCGCCTTCCCAACAGCTTTTGCCCGCATGCCAGGCGCGGCGGCTCTCCGGCACCATCTGCACGATGCGACCGTCGCCATGAACGAAATAGTGACAGGAAACCTGACTCTCCTCGGCGGCAAGCCAGGAGAGAGCCCCCTCCTCCGTCGGCATACCGGTATAATGCAGGATAATCATATCCGGCGTCGAGACACCGACACGTTCACCATGATTGGGAGATGGCAGGATTATTGCGCCGGGATAGTCGGCATCAAACAGCGTCATGCGGCGCGGCGTTCTTTCTCGATCGCTTCATAGGCCGCATTGAAGGACGCCATACGCTGATGCGCCAGCGCATGAAACTCCGACGGCACGCCACGCGCATGAAGCCGGTCAGGATGGTGCTCGGACGCGAGAGCCCGGTAGCGCTGACGGATCGTGGCAAAATCATCCTCGGGCGAAACGCCGAGAACGCCATAGGGATCGCCCTCCAGATGCAGATGGCGACGGGTGATCTCGTCGAAACGCTGCTCGCTTAAACCGAAGATCTCGGCGATACGGCCCAGAAAGGCCATTTCGCTTTCATGGACGAGCCCATCTGCCTTGGCGATATGGAAAAGACCGTCGATAATGTCTTCCAGAACAGGGCAATGCAGTTCGCAGGTTCGGCACATCGCCGCCAGACGTTCAGCATAGGACTCGTAACCAGCCACATCCTGCCGCGCCAGATTATAGAGGCGCGCAACATTCTTGGCTTCTTCCGGTGGAAAATCGAAAATGCTGCGGAAGGCATCGACCTCGGCGGTCGTCACCACACCGTCGGCTTTGGCCATCTTGGCCGACAGCGCAATGATCGCGACAGAGAAGGAAACACGGCGGCGCGTCTCGGGGTCACCCTCGAATGCGGTGCGAACAGCTTCGACCAGACCGCCAAGCACATTGCCAGCAGCGTCGGCGACCGCACCCAGCAGTCGCTCCCAGATCGAAGATGCTTGTTCGCAAAAGAAATCAAATATCATATCGAAGCTTGACCAAATAATCGCCGAAAAAGCAAGCGAGAGCAGCCCCTCCGACATTAAACTTTATTCACCTTCCCTTGCATAAAGTTGATGCATTCCTAATGGACAGGGTGAAATCCGGGAAAGCGGCGCGAAATCGATCATCTCCATCGACGTCGGATCAAAGCCTCTGCTGCGCGACAGATCGTCCGTCCCCGATATCGCAGTCAGCCCGGCATTTTCCCATTTTACCGTTTGCAGCTGGATCAATGCGCATAAGCGCCACCACCTATACGCGAGCACCCAGCCTTTGAAACGATTATATTCGCGCGAGTTTTGCAATCGCCTGTCGATAGCGGCGAAATGCCCGAATTTCTTCGTAAATTCACTTTACACGCTCCCGTCACCTGTCGCATCCATGGTCCGTTCACAGATGGACATTCAGTGTGCGTAAGCCTCAGGAGGATCGTGTGCCCAAACAAAAAGTTGCAATGCTCACCGCTGGTGGCCTCGCCCCGTGCCTCTCGTCTGCTGTTGGCGGACTGATCGAGCGCTATACCGACATCGCCCCCGACATCGACATTGTGGCCTATAAATCCGGCTATCGCGGTCTGCTGATGGACTACAAGATCGATATCACCCGCGACATGCGAGAAAAAGCCCATCTGCTGCACCGCTATGGCGGTTCGCCGATCGGCAATAGCCGCGTCAAGCTGACAAATGCCGCCGACTGCGTGAAGAATGGCCTGATCAAGGAAGGCGAAAATCCTCTGAGAGTGGCCGCTGAACGGCTTGCCGATGAAGGCGTCACGATCCTCCACACCATTGGCGGCGACGACACCAACACAACGGCTGCCGACCTGGCCGCCTATCTTGGCGCCAATGGCTATGACCTGACGGTCGTCGGCCTGCCCAAGACGGTCGACAACGATGTTGTTCCGATCAAGCAGTCGCTGGGTGCCTGGACGGCAGCCGAAGTCGGCGCCCGCTTCTTCGACCACGTGTCCAATGAACAAAGTGCCGCCCCACGCACACTCGTTATCCACGAAGTGATGGGCCGCCACTGCGGCTGGCTGACGGCGGCCACCGCGCGCGCCTATATCGAGCGCACCAAGAACAACGAATATATCGAAGGCTTCATGATGAACACGGAGCTCAAGAATATCGATGGGCTCTATCTGCCTGAAACCCATTTCGACATGGAAGCCGAAGGCGCGCGCCTTCTGGAAATCATGGACAGAACCGGCTTTGTCACGCTGTTCGTCTCCGAGGGTGCCTGCCTCCATGAAATCGTTGCCGACCGCGAAGCAGCCGGTGCCGAAATCAAGCGCGACGCATTTGGGCATGTGAAGATCGACACCATCAATGTCGGCCAGTGGTTCCAGCAGCACTTCGCCAAGCTTTTGAAGGCTGAACGTTCGATTGTCCAAAAGTCCGGCTACTACGCACGTTCCGCACCAGCCAATTATGATGATCTGCGCCTGATCCAGGGAATGGTCGATCTGGCAGTCGAAAGCGGCCTCAACGGCGTGTCAGGCGTAACCGGTCATGATGAGGATCGAAACGGCCAACTGCGCACCATCGAATTTCCGCGTATCAAGGGCGGCAAAGCCTTTGACTTGGAAACGCCATGGTTCAAGACCGTTATGGATCACATGGGGCAGAAATTTAAACCAGCCAATTGACGGCATCCCGTTTCGGTGGCTTGGTCTCAATCAGGAGGATTGAATCATGTCGTTTGAACATTGGTTGGCATTCGCCGCCGCATCTGCGGTGCTTCTGGCGATACCCGGACCCACGATTCTGCTCGTGGTATCCTATGCGCTCGGCCATGGTCGAAAAACGGCATTGGCGACGGTGACCGGTGTGTCTTTGGGCGATTTCGTCGCCATGACAGCCTCGATCCTCGGTCTCGGCGCAATTTTGGCCACCTCTGCGGAGGCCTATACGGTCCTGCGGTGGATCGGCGGTGCTTATCTCGTCTATCTCGGCATCCGCCTGTGGCGGGCGCCGGTTGGCGATGGCCCGCTTGCCGACAACGATAATCTACGCGAACAAAGCCCGCTGCGCATCGTGTTGCATGCCTTTACGGTGACGGCACTCAACCCGAAAAGCATCGTTTTCTTCGTAGCCTTCGTTCCGCAATTCATCGATGCCACGCAGCCGTTTCTGCCGCAAATGATCGTGCTTGAGGCGACCTTCGTCACGCTCGCTGCCATCAATGCACTCGTCTATGCGCTGATTGCCGACAAGGCCCGCGTCTTTATCCGCAAGCACACCGTGCAGCGCGCTGTTAACCGCACCGGCGGCACGTTGCTGATTGCAGCCGGCGCAGTAACGGCAGGGTATCGCAAGATCGCTGCGTGATTGCAGTCACACACGCATAGCAAAGCTGTTGATCGGGCATGACTGCCACCTCGGTGCCGCAATTTGGCCGCGAGTTCGTGGAAACCCGAATTATGGAGCTTGCACTGACTCGTTTGTGAGGGTGCATGCGATTGGGGAACATGGGATCAGGCATGATTGCGCGCAATTTTCGCAGCATCGGAATTTTGGCATCAGCGACAACGCTGATAGGCCTTGCGGGCTGTACCAGCGGACTGGAAAGTGCGGCTCGCCAAGAGCTTAAATCCAACCCGTCAGCCGGCACGTCGCTTGCCATGCAGCAACCGGCAGAACCGGGCCCCCTCGTTCCCGGCTCGAATTCGCATGCCCCCGTGCCGACATCGCGTGAAGCCGCGTTGCAGAACCCGGCCGACGCTCCGACAGTGGGCGATGCCGTCGCCGTCATGGACGCCAAGCAGAACGACGCGTTGCAGACACCGGCAATGCCCGCCTCGGACAATCCCGATACATTGACCACACTTGCCGATGCGTCAACTGACACCGAGTTGCCGCAGGAAGTCACGTCCGTCCAGACCATCGTGCCAACGCCAAAGCCCGGCGACGCCCTTGCCTATGCCGCGCCATCGGCTGCCAATGCCGGTGCGGCGCTCGACAGCCAGTTCGACGTCACACCGCCTGCGACTGCACCGGACTTACAGGCCGCCCCGGCGACCACGGGTCCAACCGTCATCAACAGCCTGATCCGCAAATATGCAGCGGTCTATGACATTCCGGAAGCGCTGGTGCACCGTGTCGTTCACCGCGAAAGCCGGTACAATCCGGCAGCCTTCAACAATGGCCATTACGGCCTGATGCAGATCAAATATGCGACGGCCAAATCGATGGGCTATCGGGGCCCCGCCAATGGTCTGTTCGATGCGGAAAACAATCTCAAATACGCCATCAAATATCTGCGCGGTGCCTGGCTTGTCGCCGACAAGAGCTCGGACAATGCCGTCAGACTCTATGCCCGCGGCTACTACTACGACGCCAAGCGCCGCGGCATGCTGCACGTATTCCGTTAATTTGGCATCCACTGCATCGCGTTCAAACTGAAGCATTCGACCGGTTTTCAAGGCGTTTCCCACAACCCGCGTCATGAAACTGTAGCACGTCGCGTTTAAACGGCTAGGAACCGAAACGGATGGCTGCATCAGATGACCGAGCTTGCACCGGAGGCCGGTTTCCGCGGGAACCGCAAACTCAAGACCGCACTTCTCCAGCATAAGGCGCTTAGCAGGGATGGGCTGTCTGAACGCCTTTTCGGGCTGCTGTTTTCCGGTCTCGTCTATCCACAGATCTGGGAGGATCCCGATGTCGACATGGAGGCCATGGAACTGGCAGCCGGCCATCGCGTCGTCACCATCGGCTCCGGCGGCTGCAACATGCTGGCCTACCTCTCGCGCAGCCCCGCCAAGATCGATGTCGTCGACCTCAATCCCAACCATATCGCGCTCAACAGGTTGAAGCTTGCCGCCTTCCAGCACCTTCCGGACTATAAGACGCTGGTCGCTCATTTCGGCCGTGAACGTATCCGCTCCAACAGCCGCAGTTTCGACCGCTATATTGCGCCCAATCTCGATGCGGATACGCGTGCCTATTGGAACAAAAGAAGCCTGACCGGACGTCGCCGCATCAGCGTCTTCAACGGCAATTTCTATCGCACGGGGCTGCTTGGTCGCTTCATCGCGGTCGGCCACCTGATCGCCCGGCTGCATGGTGTTCGGCTGGAAGAATTCGCCAGGACCCGCACCTTGCGCGAACAACGTCAGTTCTTCGAGGACCGTGTCGCACCGCTGTTCGACAAACCGATGATCCGCTGGATGACGGAGCGCAAGAGTTCGCTGTTTGGCCTTGGCATTCCGCCGCGCCAATATGACGAACTCGCGAGCCTTGCCGATAACGGCACCATTGCGCCGGTGCTCAAGCACCGCCTGGAAAAGCTCGCCTGTCATTTTCCGTTGAAGGACAATTATTTTGCCTGGCAAGCCTTCGTGCGCCGCTATCCCTATGCCGATGAGGGCCTGTTGCCGACTTATCTGCAGCGCGAACACTATCAGTCGATCCGCCGCAATGCCGGCCGTGTCAGCGTGCATCATGCAAGCTTCACCGAACTGCTGGCCGAAAAACCATCCGCCTCGGTTGATCGCTACGTGCTGCTGGATGCGCAGGACTGGATGAATGATGGACAGATCGGTCAACTTTGGAGCGAGATCAGCAGAACGTCGGCACCCGCTGCCCGCGTGATCTTCCGCACGGCTGCCGAAAAAAGCATTATCGAAGGCCGCCTGCCAAATGCCATAGCCGCGCAGTGGACCTATCTCGAAGGTATGTCCAGGGCGCTGAATGCCAAGGATCGATCCGCGATCTATGGTGGCTTTCATATCTACGAGAAAGCATCCTGATGCCGGCGGACAACGGCGCGGCAATTGAGACATCCGGCCATGCCGAGCGCATGGACCAAATGTACCGCTATCAGCGCCACATCTACGATCTGACCCGCAAATATTACCTGTTCGGGCGCGACCGCGCGATCAGGCGTCTCGATGTTCCAGGCGACGGCCGATTGCTGGAAGTCGCCTGCGGCACGGGGCGCAATCTGCTGATGGCCCACAAGGCCTATCCCGAAGCCAGGCTCTATGGCCTGGACATTTCCGCGGAAATGCTCACCTCGGCAAAGGCAAGCTTTCGCAACAAGCGGCAGTCGCCAATCTTCAAGGTCGCAGATGCCACAGGCTTCGCACCGTCGGAATTTGGCGAAGACGATTTCGAGCGAATTTTGATCTCCTACGCCCTGTCGATGATACCCGACTGGAAAAAGGCCATCGGTGCTGCCCTGTCGGCCCTGTCTCCCGGCGGCTCGCTCCACATTGTCGACTTCGGCCAGCAGGAAGGCCTTCCCCGCGGTTTCCACACTGTGCTCAAGGCATGGCTCAACCGCTTTCATGTCACGCCACGGCCGGATCTACGGGACGAATTGGCAGCCCAGGCGCATGCACGCAATGCCACCCTGGAGTTCGAAAGCATCGGCCGCGGCTATGCCTGGCATGCGATTATTCGAACCTGATTACATATTTGAGTTGATCCTAACTGAATTTTTACCATGATGGCCTCAGATGGCGATACGCGCTCCTGAGTATTGCGTAAGTGCGCCGCATCAGGGGTCTTGATCAAACACGGATAACGGATCTCCCATGCGTTGGCTCTTACCGGCGGTACTCTCTTTTGCACTGCTTCTTGGCGGCTGCACCTCGGCAAGCTACGACCTCATGGAAACCGCGTCGATCAAGACCCGCTTCGGCGACAAGGATCCGCAGGATTTCGGCAAGAAGACCCCTTATCGTCATCAGGTTCACGGCATCGACGTTTCGAAGTGGAACGGCGAAATCGACTGGACGACCGTGCGTCGCTCGGGCGTCGCCTTCGCCTTCATCAAGGCGACCGAAGGCAAGGACATGGTCGATCCGCGCTTCGACGAGTATTGGCGGCAGGCCCGTGCCGCGCGCGTGGCCCATGCCCCCTATCACTTCTACTATTTCTGCTCGACGGCAGACGAACAGGCAGACTGGTTCATCCAGAATGTGCCGAAGGACGCCATGCAGTTGCCGCCGGTGCTTGACGTGGAGTGGAACCACACGTCGAAGACCTGCAAATACCGCCCGAGCGCCTTTACCGTGCGCGCAGAGATGAAGCGCTTCATGGACCGTATCGAGGCCTATTACGGTCTTCGGCCGATCATCTACACCTCTGTCGATTTCCACCGCGACAACCTTGACGGTTATTTCAAGGACTATCACTTCTGGGTTCGCGCCGTCGCCCAGCACCCGGAAGAAATCTATCCCGATCGTCGATGGGCCTTCTGGCAGTACACCTCCACCGGCGTCATCCCCGGCATCCGCGGCGATACCGATATCAACGTCTTCGCCGGCAACGAGCGCAACTGGAAAAACTGGGTTGAGGCCGTCACCAAAGGCTGACGCCTTGGCCTCACCATGCTTCCGCCTTGTTCCTTTGGAATATGCGCAGCCTCCGGTAGACTACCGAAAACGATAGACAATATGACCCACGGAAGGATCAAACGATGCGCGCACGTTCTCGCCTCGCCCTCGCTCTTGCAGTCACCACCTGCGTGGCCGGACCCGCTGCAGCCCAACAATGTGGCGGTGATCTCGGCTCGTTCCTGGCCGGCGTAAAGGCCGAGGCTGTCGCCAACGGTGCCTCTCCGGCCGCAGCCGACAAGGCGCTTGCCGGTGCTAAGATCGACCAGAAGGTCCTGTCGCGCGACCGCGCTCAGGGTGTCTTCAAGCAGACCTTCCTCGAATTTTCCCAGCGCACGGTCAGCCAGGCACGACTGAATATCGGCCGCCAGAAGATGAAGGAATATGCGAGCGTCTTTGACCGTGCAGAGCGCGAATACGGTGTCGCGCCCGGTGTCATCACCGCCTTCTGGGCCATGGAGACCGATTTTGGGGCGGTCCAGGGCGATTTCAATACCCGCAACGCGCTTGTAACGCTCGCCCATGACTGCCGCCGCCCCGAACTGTTCCGTCCGCAATTGATGGCCCTGATCACCATGGTTGAGCATGGGGATGTCGATCCAGCCACCAATACCGGCGCCTGGGCCGGCGAAATCGGTCAGGTACAGATGCTGCCGAAGGACATCGTGGCGTTTGGCGTGGATGGCGATGGCGATGGCCATGTGAGCCTGAAATCAAGCTCTCCCGACGCCATCATGACCGCCGCCAAGTTCATTCAGCATCTCGGCTATCAGGCGGGCCAGCCCTGGTTCCAGGAAGTAACGGTGCCCGAGAACCTGCCGTGGGAGAAGACAGGCTTCGACAGCGGCATGAAGGCCGCCGACTGGTTTGCCCTGGGCGTCAAGCCGCGCGACGGAAACACCCAGTTCGGCAATCTTGAAGGTGAACTGCTGTTGCCACAGGGTCGCCACGGTCCTGCCTTCATGGCATATCCGAACTTCAACATCTATCTCGAATGGAACCAGTCCTTCATCTACACCACGTCGGCAGCCTATTTCGCCACGCGCCTGTCCGGCGCAGAACCCTATCTGAAGGGCAATCCTGATCCGGGCCTCAGCAACGATCAGATGAAGGCGCTCCAGACCAAGCTACAGTCCATGGGCTATGATGTCGGCAAGATCGACGGAATCTGGGGTTCCGGCACGCGCTTTGCGGTACAAAAGGAACAGGCCAAGCGCGGCATGGCCGCTGACGGCTGGCCGACCCCCGCCTTGCTGAACGCGCTCTGAAACCAACCATCGGCATTTCTGCAAAAAAAAGGCGGCTCTCAAAGCCGCCTTTTTCATGTCAGCTCTTGCGACGATCCCGCTCATGGCGGCGGTGATAGATCGTCAACCGGATCGCGCGATAGCGCACCTTGGCCCAGTAACGCGCAAGCACCAGGGCTTCGCGACCGCGATGCACCTCATACAACTCATGGGCATAGGCCTTGGCCAGCGCTTGTCGATAATTCTGCAGGCCCTCGCTGGCATAGCCTTCGAGCCGGTGCAAAACGCTTCCCCAAAGGGGCGACAGCAACAGCGATACGGCGGTAACCGCAATCGACAGGCGGAACAGATCATAGCCCAGCGCACCGCTCGAAAAGCCGGCAGCCGACAGCACGAACGAGAACTCGCCGATCTGTGCCATCGAAAGACCGGCAATCAGTGCCGTCTGTGGACTGGACCCCGTTTTGCGCAATAGGAAAATGTTAAGCGAAGTCTTGGCCGCGATCACGAACAGCGAGACGAACAGCACCGTCCACAGATGCTCCCAGATAAAGTTGAGGTCGATCAGCAGACCGATCGACAGGAAGAACACCACAAGCAATACGCTCTGGATCGGCTCGATCACCGGAATGACGCGGCTGCGCAAGGTCGAGTTTCCGACGAGTAATCCGGCCAGAAAGGCACCGTAGGCGGGAGAAAGTCCGGCGACACCGGAAACGGACGCAGCCGTGAAGCATACAGCAAGAGACCCCAGAGCGAGGATCTCGATCTTGTCTTCGACGCGTTCTGCAAACGGGATTTTCAGTTTCCGGTGGCCGCCGAACCACCACAGCAACCCGCCCAGCAAGCCGAGCGCCACCACCATCTTCTTGGCAATCAGGGCGTAATCCACAGTTTCGCCGCCAAGGCTGGAGGCAAAAATAAGCATCGGCACAACGGCAATGTCCTGGGCAATCAACACGGCGACGGCCACCCGCCCCGCCTCTCCGCGCAAGACCCCCATCTCCTCCAGCATTTTCATTGCCACAACCGTCGAGGAAATGCCGATAATGAAGCCCAGAATGATCGCTTCGGAATGCGACGCCCCGGTAATCTGTGCGATTCCGAAGCCCAGCAGAAGCGCTGCCAGCAACTGCCCACCCATGACGATCAAGGCCTGCCTCAGCGTCAGGATGAAGGCGCGCACCGACAATTCCATACCGATGAAGAAAAGCAGCATGACGACGCCCATCTCGGCCAGAAGCGCCACATTGTCGGAATTGGCGATAAAACCGGCACCGGTCGGCCCCAGGGCCACCCCAGCCACGATAAAACCGACCAGCGGTGGCTGACGTAGCCACAGGAACATCAATCCCAGCACAGTCGCGACGGCAATAACGCCGGCAATGGCAACGAGATCGGCCGTATGACCGGTTGAATGGGAAATGGTTTCAGTGACGGTTTCCAGCGCAGGATCTCCCTTGCGTGTGAGTCATGTCCAATTTTTCGCACTTCTGTTGCCTGCTGGCAAATCGAGTTCCGGCACGCATTTGTTGCACATTGGAACATGCGCTGCCGCATTGGTTACCCGACGGTAAGAATTGTTAATTTAAATCAGCGCGGCCGGATCTCAGCATATCCATGGAATTTCAATTGCTTGCTATCTAACGCAGAAAGTTATCCACCGAGTGTTGCCGCAATGCAGCATAAAATTTACTTTTCAATCGACACAAAACGGACATAGTATCACCACGTCAACGCTAAGGAGGCAGACATGGGACTAACTCGTTCTCTAAATGTCCTGATCGTCAGTGCAGCGTTTGTGTTCGTAACAGTGATGCTGTTTATCTAAGAAAAACAAAAAAATAGCAGAAACGGACGCAAAAATCGTCCTTTAGGCCTCGGAGATCAGGGCCGCAAAACCCCACCTATGGCGCATTGATTCCAATGCGCCCCTAATCCAGAAACGGCAAAGCGCCGCGTGATCGTGGCGCTTTGCAGATAGACGGGCTTCAAAAACAAAAGAGGCTCAGGCTGCTCCAGCCATCCGTTCTGCATCTCGGCGAAGACCGATTTTTTCGAGCGTCGCGTTAACCAGTGGCGACCGATTCATCGTATAGATGTGGAACTCGTCCGCCCCTTTTTGGGCCAGATCGATGATCTGCTCGGACGCAATTTCAGCGGCCACTTCCGCCCTTTTGCGAGGATCATCCTCCAGTCCGGCAAATCGCGCGTCGAGCACGGAAGGCACAGTCGCGCCACAGGCACCGGCAAAGCGCTTCAGCTGCGCAAGGTTCAGGATCGGCATGATACCCGGAACGATGGGGATCGTGATACCGGCGGCCCTCACCTTTTCAAGATAACGCACGAAGGCCATGTTATCGAAGAAGAACTGGGTGAGCGCGCGCGTCGCACCATTGTCGACCTTGCGCTTGAGCATCTCGATATCCGCCTGGATATCGGCACTTTCCGGATGCTTTTCCGGATAGGCCGAGACCGACACCTCAAAATCTCCCATCTCGCGCAAACCGAGCGCAAGATCGGCGGCATTGGTAAATCCCTCGGGATGCGGCGTGTAGGCAGCGCCAACACCATCTTGAGGGTCGCCCCGCAAGGCCACGAAATGGCGCACACCGACGGCCTTGAACTCGTCTACGACCCGACGCACCTCGTCCCGGCTTGCGCCCACGCATGTAAGATGCGCCGCCGTTGGAAGACGTGTATCCGAAATCAATCGCTTCACCGTCGCCAAGGTCGGTTCGCGCGTCGTCCCGCCTGCGCCATAGGTCACTGACACAAACTCTGGATTCCAGCTGGCAAGTTCTTCGATGCAGGACCAGAGCTGCCCCTCCATATCCGGGGATTTCGGCGGAAAGAATTCAAAGGAGAGCTTGATATCGCGTCCGCGCAGCGGTCCGTGCTCGATAAGTGCCATTGATCAGTTGCTCCCTACAAGTCTGGGTAATTTCGCATTCAGGTCCACGACGGCGGCTTCATGCCGGGCAAGCCACATCGTCACAGTCAGCGCCTTGGCGCTGGGCTCGCGTGGCTCCACATCGACAATCTTCTCAACAGAGAAGTTCGCCCGCGACAGCCATTCGCTCATCATCGAATGCGAAAAGCCGAGGCGTTCGTGGGCATGTTCTTCCCGCAGATAGTCGAGGCTGTGAGGCGCCAGATCGATAACGACCAGTCTTCCGCCGGGCTTGAGCATACGTGCAGCCTCGTTCAGAGCGAGCTCTGGATGAACGAGAAAGTGAAGCACCTGATGGATAACGACCAGATCGAACTCGTTGCCATCGAGTGGCAGATTCAGAATATCGCCCTGACGAACGGAGGCTTTCAAGACCCCCGCCTTGTCGAGATTGGCGCGCGCCACAGACAGCATGTCGCGGCTGGCATCGATGCCGACGCCACGCCGATATGTGTCGGATAAGAGCTGCAGAATACGACCGGTACCGGTGCCAAGATCCAGCATGCTGTCGGCACCTTCGCCACCAACCAGCTTCAGCAGAGCCGATTCGACAAGGTCGTCATCGACGTGAAGCCGGCGCAATTCATCCCACTCGGATGCGTTGCGGCTGAAATAGGATTGTGCCCTTTCGGCGCGGTTCCGCTTGACCGCCGCCAGCCGTTCGCCGTCACGGTTGAGAACGGCATCATCGGACTTGGTGCTCGCCAGCAAGGTCTGGATGAGCGCTGCCGCATCTCCGTCCTGCGTCAGCCGGAAATAGGCCCAGGCACCTTCCTGATATCGCTCGATCAGACCCGCCTCACCCAAGAGTTTCAAGTGTCGTGAAATACGCGGCTGGGATTGCCCCAGAATTTCTGTAAGATCCGTGACCGTCAGATCACCCGCAGAAAGCAGCATGAGCAGACGAAATCGCGTCGGTTCCCCGACCGCTTTCAGCAATTCGACCAGTTTATCAATACCGAAGTTCACAATAGCCACCAGACGCAATCAAGATATAAACATATCTTTATATCGTTTTTGTTTGCGACGCAAGCGCGATTGATAAACGCCGCTTCGCAGCGGTGCGTCATCTCCCCCGCATCCCGCCGTTCGCGGCAATGTAACGACGTAAAAAAGCCCCGGTCTCCCGGGGCTTTGGAATTCATCGACTATGAATTTGCTTTATCGCGTCAGGCGCTTGTAGGACTGGCTGCCTGGATTGAGCGCGTCGGCGCCCAGGCGGCGAACCTTGTCCTCTTCGTAATCCTCGAAATTGCCTTCGAACCATTCCACATGGCCGTCGCCTTCAAAGGCCAGGATATGGGTTGCCAAACGGTCGAGGAACATGCGGTCATGGCTGATGATGATGGCGCAGCCCGCGAAGTTTTCCAGCGCCGTTTCCAGCGCACCCAGCGTTTCGGTATCGAGGTCGTTGGTCGGCTCGTCGAGCAGCAGCACGTTGCCGCCAGCCTTCAGCATCTTGGCCAGATGCACGCGGTTGCGCTGACCACCGGACAGGTTCGCGACCTTCTGCTGCTGATCGCCACCCTTGAAGTTGAACGCCCCGCAATAGGCGCGGGAGTTCATCTCGAACTTGCCGAGCTTGACGATTTCTGCGCCACCGGAAATTTCTTCCCAGACGGTCTTGTCACCGGCCAGCGCATCGCGGCTCTGGTCCACATAGCTGAGCTGTACGGTCTCGCCGATTCGGATCGAGCCCGAATCCGGCGTTTCCTGCCCGGTGATCATCTTGAACAGCGTCGACTTGCCCGCGCCGTTCGGACCGATGATGCCGACAATGCCGCCCGGCGGCAGCTTGATCGACAGGTCGTTGATCAGTGTGCGCCCTTCGAAGCCCTTGGTAATGCCGTCAAGTTCGATGACAACCTGACCAAGGCGCTCCGAGACCGGGATGATGATCTGTGCGTCGCCGGGCCGAATGCCTTCGGCCGCATCCACCAGCTGTTCATAAGCCTTGATACGGGCCTTGGACTTGGCCTGACGTGCCTTGGGGCTGGAAGCAATCCATTCCTGCTCGCGCGACAGCGATTTCTGCCGACCGGCTTCTTCGCGCTGCTCCTGCTGCATGCGCTTGGCCTTCGCCTGCAGATAGGCAGAGTAATTGCCTTCGTAGGGAATGCCGCGACCACGGTCGAGCTCCAGAATCCAGCCCGTCACATTGTCGAGGAAGTAGCGGTCATGGGTAATCATCATCACGGCGCCCGGATAGTCGCGCAGATGTTTTTCAAGCCAGGCGATGGTTTCGGCGTCGAGATGGTTGGTCGGCTCGTCAAGCAGAAGCAGATCTGGCTGCGACAGCAGCAGGCGGCAGAGCGCGATACGACGACGCTCACCACCGGACAGCAACGAAACGTCGGAATCCTTTGGCGGGCAGCGCAGCGCTTCCATGGCCATTTCGACCTGCTGCTCGAGATCCCACAGGTTCTGACTGTCGATGATATCCTGGAGCTGCGCGCCTTCATCGGCGGTCTCGTCGGAATAGTTCATCATCAGTTCATTATAGCGCTCGACGATTGCGGTCTTGGCAGCAACTCCGACCATCACGTTCTCGAAAGCATTCTTGCTCTCGTCCAGATGCGGCTCCTGCTCGAGATAGCCGACCGTTGCACCTTCGGCGAGCCAGGCTTCGCCTGTGAATTCCTTGTCCTGGCCGGCGATGATGCGCAGCACCGTCGACTTACCGGCACCGTTCGGACCGAGGATACCGATCTTGGCATCCGGGTAGAAAGACAGGTTGACGTTCTCAAGGATCTTCTTGGCGCCATAGGACTTGTTCAGCCCGGACATATGATAGATGAACTGACGTGCCATCGAATAATTGCTCCGCGAATGCGTGTGGATTTGCCCGCTATGTAAGGGAAAGCCTTGTCCGGGGCAATGTCCAATGAGTGATTTGCGGTGGAGCCAATTGCTTCTCAACTTCTGTTGGAGGTGCCACGGGAATGACGGCAGCCTCGGAAAGGCAGCGCGTAGATCGAACAACATCTCCGACATCGTTGTAAATTTCGGTCGAACCGCCAGAACCATCCCTCCTCACGGCAAAAATCAGCCGACAAGTCTTCATCGGCACTTAACGCAGTCGCAAAAAGCCGCCACTGTGCGCCGAAACGACTACCGACAAAAAGGTCGTCACTGAGGGAGGTCAAACATGTCCAGCGCGCCCAAATTTCTCGACGCGCCAAGCGGCGCCCGTCTCGCTTTTCATCAAGTGGAGGCGGTGAGCGCCCCTTATGCCGTCCTCGTCGTAAGTCACGGCCTCGCCGAACATTCCCGGCGCTATCTGCCCTTTGCTGAATTCATGGCGGCGCGCGGCTGTCACGTCTTTGTCCATGACCACCGCGGCCATGGCGAGACGACGGCAAATGACGCAGATCCAGGCATTTTTGCCAAGAGCCATGGGGCAGCCAAGGTCATTGACGATATTGTGGCCATGCGCGATCACGCGGTTGAAACTTATCCCGGTCTGCCCGTCATCCTCTTCGGTCATTCCATGGGCGGTCTGATTGCGCTGAATGCAGCAATTGCCAGGCCCGATGCCTTTCAGGCGCTGGCCATCTGGAATTCGAATTTCAATACGGGCCTGTCGGGCTATGTCGCCAAAGTCGTCCTCAAGATCGAACGCATGCTGAAGGGGTCGGACGTTCCGAGCCTCATCATGGCAAAGGCAACATTTGATGCCTGGGGCAAAAGCATCCAAGGTCGCAAGACCCTGTCCGACTGGCTGTCGCATGATGACGAAGTCGTGCGGGCATTCATCGCCGATCCGCTATGTGGATTTGAGCCGAGCGTCAGCATGTGGGCGGACGTGATTGAATTCTCCAAGGCACCGCTGCGTCCGGGCGCCCTGTCGCGTCTGAGCGCGGACCTGCCGATCCATCTGGTCGGTGGCGGACAGGATCCGGCCACGCGATGCGGACAAGATGTCGCCTGGATGGCACGCCGCCTGACGGAAAAAGACTTCTCGAACGTCACCTTGCGGATCTACGACGATATGCGCCACGAAACGCTGAACGAATTGGGCCGGGACATCGCCATGGCGGACTTCGCCGAATGGTGTGCGTCAGCCAATATCACGGGCGACGCGATCAAGACCCAATCGGAATGAAGCCATGATTTTTCTTCATGTGAACAGCCACTCTCAAACGGCTATAGGTGGGGTATGAAATCACCATCGCCCAGCCCCGTGCTATCGACACCGGATGCCCAAATTGTTGGCGGGCTTGGCTTGATGATGCTGGCCATGCTGGTGGCACCCTTCATCGATGTTTTCTCCAAGCTGGCGACCGCCAGCACGTCAGCAACGATGATCACCGCTGCCCGCTTCCTCTTTCAGGCGCTGTTCATGCTGCCGATTGTGCTCCGTCTGAAGCTTTGGCGCGGGTTCTCCTGGCGGCTCAGCGGCTTTCATGCCATTCGCGCCGCCATCATTGCCGTGTCGATGATCTGCTTTGTCAGCACGCTGAAGGTGATGCCGATCGCGGATGCAATCGCGATTTTCTTCGTCGAACCGATCATGCTCACCCTGCTGGCCAGTATATTCCTGAAGGAAACCGTCGGCTGGCGCCGCTACTTAGCCTGCGCGGTGGGATTTCTGGGCGCCATGCTCATCATTCGCCCAAGCTTTGCCGAAGTCGGCTTTGTCGCCCTGCTGCCCGTCATTACCGCGCTCTGTATCGCAATCTTCGCCTTGATGACCCGCGCCCTGGCGCACAAGGAAAATCCCTGGTCGATGCAGCTTCAGATGTCGGCCTGGGGTATCCCCATCGCGGCTGTACTTCTGTTCATTGGCGAGATCGCTGATATCGCAATAATGAAGCCCAGCATGCCCGACCTGGTCACCATGACCTGGCTGATTGGCGTCGGCTTCGTTGCCGCCATCTCCGGTATTCTCGCCACCTATGCCTATCGCGCAGCACCGGCCTCCGTGATCGCTCCTTTGCAATATATGGAGATTGTCTCTGCCACGCTGTTTGGCTGGCTGGTGTTTTCGGATTTCCCGGACGCCACAACATGGCTCGGCATAGCCATCATCATTGGCTCGGGACTTTTCATCATCTGGCGTGAGCGCCGCTTCGCGTCCAAACCTGTGACGGCCACCGCCAAAACATCGATAGCCCCCTGATGGCAAGAGCAACATGACCTTAAGCAAGCCCCCCCTTTCCGGTATCCGCGTCATTGAACTTGCCCGTGTCCTGGCAGGGCCATGGGCCGGCCAGATCCTGGCCGATCTGGGTGCCGACGTGATCAAGGTGGAAAACCCCGACAGCGGCGACGAAACCCGCGCCTGGGGACCGCCCTTCATAGAAGGCAAGGACGGAGAAAACCTCTCTGCCGCCTATTATCACTCGGCCAACCGCAACAAGCGCTCCATCGCCGTTGATTTTCGAACGGACGAAGGTCAGGACATCGTCCGCCGTCTGATCGCCAGCGCCGATGTCGTCATCGAGAACTTCAAGGTCGGCGGCTTGAAGAAATACGGTCTCGACTATGACAGCCTGAAGGACATCAATCCGAAGCTTGTCTATTGCTCCATAACGGGCTTCGGACTGACAGGCCCCTATGCCGGCTTTGCCGGTTATGACTACATCGTTCAGGGCATGTCCGGCTTCATGTCGATTACCGGCACACCCGATGGAGAACCCATGAAGGCAGGCGTTGCCATCGCCGACATCTTCACAGGTATCTATGCCGCAACAGCCATCCAGGCAGCCCTCATCCATGCGCTGAAAACCGGCGAGGGTCAGCAGGTCGACATGGCACTGCTGGATGTCATGTCCGGCGTGCTGGCCAACCAGAACCTCAACTATCTCGTCTCCGGCAAGGCTCCGTCCCGCCTTGGCAATGCCCACCCCAATATCGCTCCGTATGAGGTGATCCCCACGGCCGATGGCCACCTGATCCTTGCCGTTGGCAATGATGGCCAGTTCCGCCGCCTTTGCGCCATTTTGGGTATTGAGGCACTGGCGGATGACGAACGCTTCGCCACCAACAAGGCACGCGTCGCCCATAAGCCCGAACTGAGGGAGATCGTCACGGGCGAAACCGTGAAGTGGCACAAGCAAGACCTGCTGACCGCCTGCGAGGCCAGCGCGGTTCCAGCCGGTCCGATCAACTCGATCGCGGAAATGTTCTCCGATCCCCAGATCGTCGATCGCGGCTTGCGTATCGATCTTGACGACGACCGCGGCAACAGCATTCCAAGCATGCGCACCCCGATTGTACTGTCGAAGACACCACTGGCCTATAATCGCCCCAGCCCGCGTATTGATGAAAATAGAGACGACATTCTGGCCGAACTGGCCGAGCTTGAAGGAAAGAAGTCGACATGAAGAAGACCGGTGGCCAACTGATCGTTGATGCCCTGCAGGCCAATGGCGTCAAGCGCATCTCCTGCGTTCCGGGTGAAAGCTATCTCGCGGTCCTCGACGCGCTTTACGACAGCGGCATCGAAGTAGTGGTCTGCCGTCAGGAAGGTGGCGCTGCGATGATGGCCGATTGCTGGGGAAGGCTCTCCGGCGAACCCGGCATCTGCATGGTGACGCGCGGTCCGGGTGCCACAAACGCCTCCGCCGGCCTGCACATTGCCCGTCAGGATTCGATACCCATGATCCTGTTCATCGGCCAGGTTGCCCGTGACATGCGCGATCGCGAGGCCTTTCAGGAAGTCGAATATCGCCGCGCACTGACCGAATTCGCCAAATGGGTCGGCGAGATTGACGATGCCGCCCGCATTCCCGAATTCGTCACCCGCGCCTTTGCGGTCGCGACGTCAGGCCGTCCCGGCCCGGTCGTGTTATCCCTGCCCGAAGACATGCTGACAGATCTGGTTGATGCCCCCGCGGCAAAACCATACACAGCTGTCGAGATGCATCCAGGCCCAGCACAGATCAAAGAGTTGGCTGACATGCTGGCCAAGGCCAAGCGTCCGGTCGCCATCCTCGGCGGGACGCGATGGAGCGAAGAAGCTGTCGCCGATTTCCGGACGTTTGCCGAAACATGGAACCTGCCGGTCGGCTGCTCCTTCCGACGCCAGATGCTGTTCGATCATACGCATCCGTCCTATGCCGGCGATGTTGGCATTGGCATCAATCCGGCACTTGCCCGCGAAATCAAGGACGCGGACCTGCTTCTGCTCGTCGGTGCCCGCATGTCGGAGATGCCATCTTCAAGTTACACCTTGCTGGACATCCCCTACCCATCCCAGACACTGGTGCATGTTTATCCCGAACCGTCAGAACTCGGCCATGTCTATCGCCCGGATCTGGCCATCTGTGCCGCACCGGCAGAGTTTTCGGCCGCAATGAAGTCGCAGGCTCCGCCAGACAGTCCTGCATGGCTGGCGCGCACCAAATCCATGCATGAGGCCTATCTGGCCTGGTCGACACCGCCTTTACAAGGTCCGGGGCCGGTTCAGATGGGACCGATCATGAACTGGATCGAAGCCAATACCGACAAGCAGACCATCTTCACCAATGGTGCCGGCAACTACGCAACCTGGCTGCATCGTTTTCACCGATTTCAGGCATTTGCAACGCAGGCAGCCCCCACTTCTGGCTCTATGGGCTACGGCCTGCCAGCAGCAGTGGCCGCAAAGAAGCTCCACCCCGAACGCGAAGTTATCTGCTTTGCCGGCGACGGCTGTTTCATGATGCATGGGCAGGAATTTGCGACAGCCGTGCGCCACAACCTGCCGATCATCGTCCTCGTGATCAACAACGGCATCTACGGCACCATTCGCATGCATCAGGAGCGCGAATATCCGGGCCGCGTCAGCGCAACGGATTTGACCAATCCGGATTTTGCAGCCCTTGCCCGGGCCTATGGCGGACACGGCGAAACGGTGGAAACGACGGACGCGTTCGCAGCAGCCTTTGAGCGCGCCCGCGCATCCGGGAGGCCGGCAATCCTGGATATCAAACTCGACCCGCAGGCCATTACCCCTGCAAAGACGCTGAGCGAAATCCAGGCTGCAAGCAGATGATGAAACATCGCACGTAAAGAAAAAGCCGGCGCCCCCGATGGATGCGCCGGCCTTCGAATATTCGTGCGATCTGCGGATCGTCTTTGGCTTAGATCGCAGCCGTGACGATGAACTCGACCTTGTAGTCAGGCGTGGCAAGTGCTGCCTCGCTGGTCGCGCGTGCTGGTGGGTTGGCAGGATCGATCCAGCCTTCCCAGACAGCGTTCATTTCGGCAAAGGTGGACATGTCCGAGATGTAGATGATCGTCTGCAGGATCTTGGACTTGTCGGAACCTGCAAGCGCCAGAAGACGATCGACTTCGGCCAGAGCGGACTTCGACTGCTCCGTAACGCTGGAGCCCTCGCCCACCTGACCGGCGAGATAGACTGTGTTGCCATGGACGACAGCGCCGCTCATACGTTTACCAGGTTCGATACGCTTGATGCTCATGGAAATCTCCTTTTGACATGATGATGCCGCCGAAGACTGCGCTTCGGCGGTGTGATAAATTGGTTGAGAACGCTTAGCCGCGAAGGGGGAGTACGGTCTGATAGGCCTTCGTCGAGCGTGCGCCGGAGCGGCAGAACCCAAGCATTGGCCGTTCGAGGTCGTCGAGCGCATCCATCATGCCGCTCACGGTGTCCTCGGTAATGCCCATGGACCCGACAGGAATATGGCGGATCTTCAACCCCAGTTCTTCTGCACGCCTGGCGATATCGTCAAACAGCGGTTGGCCCGGTTCTTCAAAGTCTGGACGATGGCTAACGATCGACTTGAAGCCCCGCTCCTTGATCTCGTCCAGATCCTCTACCGTGATCTGACCGCTGACCCAGTATTCGTCGCTGACCTGCCTGATATCCATTATACGTCATTCCCTGGATTTCGATGACCGCTTGTCTACGTTGCCAGCCGCGCGGCGTCAATCTCGCAAGGCTGCAGCTATCCGTCAGATGAAGGCGAAGTTGAGGCCATAATCACGTGTTTCCCCCGGTGCCAGGAGCGGCAGTTCGCCGCGCGCCTCAAGCGCATTGCGACCTTCCATACGATGCGAAACCGGCTCGATGCCGATAACTTTCGCTGGATCGGTCTGATTATGCCACAGCTGCAGATAAGGCAGCGTATCGGTTCGGAAGCGGACCTGCAGCATCCGCCCGCCGATGGCAGCGATCGGCCCGAGCCGAAGCTCTGCCCATCCCCCCATTCCAGCGGACACGCAAATGATATCACCGTCAGGCTTTCCAAAGCGCCAGGGCGTCTGGCTGTCCTCAAGCATCGCACCGGCCAGCATCGTACCGTGATCCAGGTGTTTGGAGCCGATATTCATGTGGTACATCAGCATCGGTGGGAACGATGTGGACCCTGTATTGGTCACGGTATCGCGCAGGCTGACCATTCCGGTCTCGCCGTCGATTTGCCAATGGCGCTCAAGCAGCGCCTCACCGCCATCGGCAAGCGCAACCGCGACCCTTGCCGTGCACTCCGCATCCTTATCCATCGTCAGCGAGACGATCTCGGCGGGATGAGACGAGAAAGAACCATGTAGCGGATAGTTTTTCTTGCCCCCCTGATCGATCGGCTCTGGATGGCGAATATGATCGGGACCGCAGGTGAAGAGAAACCCTTGGAGCGAATGATCGATGCGCGAATCGCCATCGTCCGGGATCGCCCGTCCGGGCGCCAAATCAACGCCAGCAATCAGCAAATTGCCGATATCGAGCACAGAGCTTTCATCAAGGCTGATGATCGGCCCCGTTGCAGCCTTGAATTCCATCTAAAATCTCTCCTGAGAATAGTCCTGCCCTGATTTTGTCTCAGGCAAGGCATGCCGCCGCCACAGTTCGAAAGTAAGCCAGTGCCGGCATTAAGCTCTCGTTCATCATGAATTCACCTTTTCCAAGCTACTGTCAAATCTCGGAACATGACGATCCCTCGGGAATTCTACTCATATGAATGGACCCATGACCCACACCACGAAGCCCCGTCTGCTAATCGCAACTTTGCTCACCTCCGCTGTACTCGCGTCACAGCCGGCGCTTGCGCAAAATTACGGCTACAGGGACACGCTACTGGTCACGCCGCAGGGCGATATCCTCGATTATGTACCCGAGCGCGGCGAAGTGGAGATCGGCTATGACCGTCTCGGTCGGCGCGTGCTGTTTGATCATCGGGGTAACCTCATCGCGACCGAAGTTCCGGCAGAGACTTATTTTCCGCAAAACAACGCCCGCGAATACCCGACAGACAACCAACAGGTGTCGAATCAGGGATGGAATGACGACAACGTCGTGACCGGCGGCGTTCCGCCGCAAGGTCGGGTCGATAGCCAGCCACTCGATCAGGTTTACCCGGATATCAGCGACGAGCAGCGGCAGGTCTATGAAGAGCCGGCCCCCATGGCCACAGATCAGGCTACTCCGCGCACCGTGACACCGGAAATCCCGGTTGGAAAACTGGCCCGTGCCGAAGCAACAGCACTCCAGGTATTCCTCGACCGTGAAGGCATCTCCCCGGGCGTCATCGACGGCAAGATTGGCCAGAACGTCAACAAGGCCATCGTTGCCTGGGAACAGATGACCGGCGAAAAGCTCGATCCCAACAATGCCGATGAAATCCTTGAGCGCTTGCGCCTTTCGGGTGGCCTCGCCTTTATGAGCTATACCATCACCGCTGGCGACGCTGCAGGTCCCTATGTGGCCGAAATCCCCACCGACTACAGCCAGAAGGCCATGCTGCCTTCGCTCGCCTTCACTTCCACAGCCGAAATGCTGGCGGAAAAATTCCACATGGATGAAGACTATCTGCGCGAATTGAACCCAGGCGTCGACTTCACCATCCCCGGCACCATCATCAAGGTGATCGATCCGGGCGCTGCCAAAAAGGGACAGGTTGCCCGCATCGTCGCCGACAAGGGTCTGAAACAGGTTTTTGCCTATAATGACGCTGGTGGTCTGATCGCGGCATACCCGGCCAGTATCGGCTCCACCGACACCCCTTCCCCCTCAGGTACTGTCACGGTTGACCGCATCGCGCTTAATCCGGGCTACACCTACAACCCGAAAATCAATTTCCAGCAAGGTGGAAACGACAAGGTCCTCAACATTCCGCCTGGGCCAAATGGACCCGTTGGCGTTGTCTGGATGGCTTTGTCAAAGCCGACCTACGGCATTCACGGCACACCTGATCCCTCCAAGATCGGACGGACACAGAGTCACGGCTGTATTCGTCTGACGAATTGGGACGCGACCGAGCTCGCCAAGATGTCGAAGCCTGGCGTCACCGTGGAATTCGTCGACTGACAAACCGAAGTCGGCGTCAGGCACCGGTGGACTCCGCCTTGAACCGGGCCGACCAGTCCTGACTTTGCCGGTCGGCCAGCTTGCCGGTCGTGATCGGAATAGACGAGACATTGCTGCTATCCATGCCAAGCGCATCCAATACTCGGGCTAAGCCGTCATGCGGATCTGCCGACAACCCGTTATAGGTCAGCGGCAGTGGATCGATGCCGAATGTCTTGAACCATGCGCGCCATGCCGCATCGTCGTGTTCCAGTTCACGGACGATCTCGCCGATCCGCTGACCATCATAATGTGGTTCGAGATGTGACTGCGTTCGCTCCAGCTCGCCTCCGTCATAAGTGATATGCCACAGCCCGCTTTGCTCTGCCTTCATCAAAGAGATGGCCTGGGCAATCTTGTCCTCGCGGGAGAGATAGATGTAGAGCACGCGACCGAAAGCGGCTTCAATCAACGCACGTCCTGATCCTGCATCCGGATGAAGAAGCGCAAGCCTCTCGCACATCTCACCGAGATTTTCGTACATCACCCGCAAACCGAAGATACCCGTACCGCCACGACCTTCTTTAATGACTGCGTCCACATAGCGACGACTAAACTCAGTCGAATGCAGATCGCCATCATGGGTGACGCCCAGATCGCGTGCGAGACCCATGATCGATTGACGACGGAAATAGGAATCTGGCTGGCCGCAACCGGCATGCTCCAGCAGGTAGCACAGCAAGGTGCTGCCGCTACGGGGTGTGCCGCAGATGATGTAGGACTGATAAGACGGCATCGGAATGTCCCGTTTGAAAAGAACTTTCAATATCGGCGGGACATTAGCCACGACCGGTTCGAGCAGCAAGAGCGCAGGATTTGTCGGAACTCTGACAACGAAAAAGCCGCCCGCAGTCGGATGCGGACGGCTTTAAAACTTCGCGATGTGCGGATATCAGGCGGCGTTGCTGACCAGTCGCAAGAGACGGCGTGGCTGTTGCGAGCGGATGACGCGCACCGGAAGCAGGCGCATCACTTCGCCGGCAAAGGCGAGCGCATTGTCACGGGCCTTGTCGAGATTGCTGATCTTCGCTGCGTCCATCGTCCGCAGCGTGCCACCACAGTCGAACAGTTCACGGAATGCCGTGCGCTCGCCGATCGGCGTATTGATCACATTGACGCCGCGAGCCGCCAGAAGTCCCTTGATCGTCAGCAGCGCCCGTGTCGTCACCATGGAGGTCACACGCGTCAGCACCACCGAATGGCTGATCTTCATCTTGCCTGCATCTTCCATCAACTTGATCAGGTCAAGGATCTGCGCGCCACCGCGCGCATCCATCGCACAGCCCTGAATCGGGATCATGACATGATCCGACAGACCGATGGCCGCCGTCACCAGGGCGTCGCGTGCGCCGGCGAGATCGACAACGATATAATCCGTCGTCTGGGACAATTCACGAATATGGCCCTGAAGCGATGCCATGGTGATCTCGGAAATCACTTCAATATTGTGCTGCGGTCCGGAGATGTCATGCCACTGGGAAATCCAGCGCTGTGGATCGCCGTCGAGAATGGCCACACGATACCCCTGATGGGCGAGTTCGGTTGCGAGAAGAAGTGCGGCAGTGGTCTTTCCGGCGCCACCTTTGGCATTGGCAAATGAGATGACTGGCATTCTATTTCCTTGAAGGTATTATTCGAGCCGGAGATTGCTCTGCTGGTCACATGCTTTCATAGCGTCCTTGCTGCCAACTCTTGCGAATTATGGTTAATAAACATCTAATGCTGCGATCCTGAATTCATGGTCAGTGCGCGCAGCCGATAAAATAAGCCACTGATATCAATAGAAAAATACTCCCGCGCTGTTAGCGGGGAGCATTTATCCATCCCAAGAATTAGGGACCATCGGGCATTATATTATCTATTTTTAATACACGAACCGACATGCCGCGGCTGAACTTTGCCAGCCTTCAGGTCTGAAAGCTGCGGAATGGAAGAATCATGTCCGCCAATCGAAGCCTCGAAAACCGCCTTATCGATCGGAATCATGCGCCCACCGGACGTGAAGGAAGCCATCTTGTCCTTGCCTATATAAACCGTGCTGACCTTCATCTTGCAGAAAAAAGCCTTCCCGTCCTTGGACACGACCCATCCAAGACTGCCGGACTTGCCGGCCGCGAGAGGTCCAACTGCATAGCCTTTCTTTGAAAGCGTTGTGAAGCTTTCCGCGGACGCTGTTGCAGGCACAAGCAGAAGTCCCGCAAGCATGGACAAAACCAGTTTTGAAAATCGCATATCTGAAATCCCCCGAATCGACAGCTGTTAGAGTTCAACAGTTACATTACGGCAGGATGACCGACAGGTGACAACAGTGGCGAGCGGCGAATACAAAAATGGTCCGGTGCGCATTTGCACCGGACCAGACGAACCGAGCGATAGTCTGTTTCCTAGAAGCAGGCCTTGAACAGTTCCTTGGTGTTTTCCAGCGTCATCGGCACCGGATTACCACCTGCACTCGGATCTTCTATGGCCATGGCTGACAATTCATCAATCCGGTCTGGCTTGATACCCATCGCCGTCAGGTTATCCGGAACGCTCAACAATGCGCGCAACTCCAGCACATAATTGTAGAAGCCGTCAAAGCCGCCGGAGATACCGAGATAAGCTGCCGCCATTTCGATCCGGCTTTCGATGGCCTGACGGTTAAACGTGAGAACCGGTGGCATCACCACCGCATTGGTCATGCCGTGATGGGTGTTGTAGACCGCCCCAATCGGATGCGACAGCGCGTGGATGGCACCGAGCCCCTTCTGGAAGGCCGTAGCGCCCATCGCAGCCGCCGCCATCATGTTGGTCCGCGCTTCGATGTCGGCACCTTCCTTGTAGGCCCGCGGCAGGAACTCCTTGACCAGCCGCATGCCTTCCAGCGCGATACCCTGGCTCATCGGATGGTAGAAAGGCGAGGAATAGGCTTCCAGGCAATGGGCGAATGCATCCATGCCGGTGCCCGCCGTAATCATCTTCGGCATGCCCATCGTCAGTTCCGGATCGCAGATCACGACACCCGGCAGGAACTTCGGATGGAAGATGATCTTCTTCACATGGGTCTGCGAATTGGTGATGACCGAAGCGCGACCGACTTCCGAACCGGTGCCGGCGGTCGTCGGGACAGCGACGATTGGAGCGATACCCTCGATCGAGGCACGCGTCCACCAGTCACCGATATCCTCGAAGTCCCAGACCGGACGGGTCTGGCCAGCCATAAAGGCCACGCATTTACCAAGGTCGAGACCCGAGCCGCCACCGAAGGCAACAACGCCGTCGTGACCACCGTCCTTGAACGCTTTCACGCCGGCTTCCAGATTGATCTCGTTGGGATTGGGATCGACGTCGGCGAAGATCGCCCGGCCAAGACCGCCCTCTTCCATGACGTCCAGCGCGCCAAGCGTGATGGCCATGCTCGCCAGACCACGGTCTGTGACGAGAAGCGGGTTCTTCATCCCCAGCGACTTGCAGGCATCGGCAAGTTCGTTGATCCGGCCCCGCCCCATTTTAATGGCGGTCGGGTAGCTCCAGTTGGCGACGATATTCATTGGGTGACCTTCTTGAGATGATAGGATTTTGGTCTGGTGAGGTTCTGGAAACCGATGACGGAAAGCGATCCGCCCTTGCCGGTTTCCTTGCAGCCGGTCCAGCACAGGGCCGGATCGAGATAGTCGGCACGGTTCATGAACACGGTGCCCGTCTCGATATCGCGGCCAAGGCTGGCCGCACGCTCGGGATCCTGCGTCCACAGTGATGCTGTCAGGCCATAAGGACTGTCATTCATCAACGCCAGTGCCTCCTCGTCACTCCTCACCTTCATGATACCAACTGCGGGACCAAAGGTCTCCTCTTTCATGAAGGACATCGAATGATCGACATCGACGAGGATCTGAGGGGCAAGATAGGCACCGCCGTCATCCGCCGGGAAGAGCTTCGGATCGACCAGCGCCCTGGCACCCTTGGAAAGCGCTTCGCCGATCTGTTCTCGCACCACCATAGCAAACCGCTTGTTGGCCATTGGGCCGAGAGACGTTTCCGGATCGAGCGGGTTGCCCAACTTGTAGTTGGAGACCCACGCAACGGACTTTTCGACAAACTGGTCATACAGGCTCTCGTGCACATAGACGCGCTCGATACCGCAGCAGCACTGGCCGGAGTTGAAGGTCGCACCATCCATCAAGGTATCGACGGCAGCATCAAGATCCGCGTCCTCCATCACATAGCCGGGGTCCTTGCCCCCCAGTTCCAGCCCAAGGCCGGCGAAGGTCCCGGCTGCCGCCTTTTCGATAGACCGGCCGCCACCGACAGAGCCGGTGAAATTGATGAAGTTGAAATACCCTCCAGCAATCAGCGCCGAAGTCGTGTCGTGGTCGAGGAACACGTTCTGGAAAACATCTTCCGGCACGCCGGCCTCAACGAAGGCGCGCACCATGCGCTCGCCCACCAGCAATGTCTGGGTGGAGTGTTTGATGATCACGGTGTTGCCGGCCATCAACGCCGGCGCGACAGTGTTGATCGCCGTCATGTAAGGATAGTTCCAGGGTGCGATCACAAACACGACGCCCTGAGGCTCCCGCTCGATCCGGCGTTCAAAAGCATTGCTTTCTTCGATGATAAGCGGCTTCAGCGCATCTGCTGCAATCGAGGCGACATAATTGGAGCGCTCGTTGAACCCCTTGAACTCACCACCGTAGCGCACCGGGCGCCCCATCATGTGAGCGAGTTCCGGAACCACCTCGTCGGCCATTTCATTGACGCGGGCCACGCCCTTCATGACGAGCTGCACGCGCTCTTCAAGCGAACGACGCGCCCAGGCTTTTTGCGCATTCTTCGCGCGCTTTGCCACATCCTGTGCGGCACCGAGAGACAAGGTCTCCCGCTCCGCATAGACCGATCCGTCGATCGGAGAAATACATTGCAACATTGCCATTTCACTGCTCCTTCGGCCTTGAGGCCGGTGTTTCCGCGTGGATCAGCTGCGCCTTCTTGCAGGATGAACGCAGGCTGTTTCCAGACTCATTGTAGATATCGCGACGCGCTGCGCCCGACCCTGAAAAACGTTTCGTGACTTGTTGTTATCAAACGGCACTATGACAGCATTGAGCCCGATCAAGCCCGTTCGAAACCGCGCGCGACCTCCCAGTCGGTGACCCGCCGATCATATTCTTCCTGCTCCCATTCGGCCGCACGAACATAGTGATCGATGACATCGTCGCCGAGCGCCGAGCGCAGCATCTCCGAGGCGTTGAGCTCTTTGGCTGCTGCACGAAGCGTATTGGGAATTTCGCGGATATCTTTTGCGCCATAGGCATCGCCGGTAAATTCCGGCTCGAGCGCCATCTTCTTCTCGATACCATCGATCCCCGCAGCCAGAAGCGCTGCCATGGCAAGATACGGATTGAGATCGGAACCCCCGACACGGCATTCGACGCGAATACCCTTGGTGGCTTCGCCGCACAGGCGGTATCCGGCGGTCCGGTTATCCTTCGACCAGATCGCCTTGGTTGGCGCAAATGTGCCGACGGCAAAGCGCTTGTAGGAATTGATATAGGGTGCCAGAAAATAGGTGATCTCGCTGGCATGGGTCAAAAGCCCCGCCATATAATGCTTCATCAGATCCGACATGCCGTGCTCGGCCTTGTCGTCAAAGAACAGCGGCTTGCCATCCAGTGACCAGAGCGACTGGTGAATATGCGACGACGAGCCGGCAGCATTGTAATGCCACTTGGCAAGGAATGTGACGGACTTGCCTTTCGACCAGGCAATTTCCTTGCAGGCATTCTTGATGATCACATGGCGGTCGGCCATGGTCAGCGCCTCACCATAACGAACATTGATCTCGGCTTGCCCGGCAGACGCCTCACCCTTGGAGTTTTCGACCGGAATATTGGCACCCTGCAAGCCCTTGCGGATCGCCCGCATCACGTCTTCTTCCTTGGTTGTCTGGAAGATATGGTAGTCCTCGTTATAGGCGCTCGCGAGCTTCAGATTGCGGTAGCCCGATGACTGGGCCTCATCGAAGGTCTGATCGAACAGGAAGAACTCGAGCTCCGAGGCCATAAAAGCCTTCATCCCCATCGCCTCCAGACGCTTGACCTGCTTTTTGAGGATTGCGCGCGGCGAATGGGGCACTTCGGCATGGGTATGGTGGTCGAGAACGTCGCAGAGAACCAGCGCCGTGCCTTCCAGCCAGGGTGTCTTTCGAAGCGTCGAAAGATCCGGCTTCATCGTATAATCGCCGTAGCCCTTTTCCCAGCTCGTCGCCGCGTAACCGGAGACGGTTTCCATCTCCATATCGGTCGCCAGCAGATAATTGCAGCTATGAGTTTCCTCATAGGCGCCCTCGACGAAAAATTCAGCCTGGAAACGCTTTCCCATCAAGCGACCCTGCATATCGACCATCACGGCAAGCACGGTATCGATACGTCCCTCGGCGACATCTTTTTTCAGTTCATCGAATGTGTATTGTGCAGACATCGGTCAATCCTGACAGGCGGTGTTTCAGGCCCTGTAAACGTGGTGTTTTCATTGACCGGCCCGATACGCAAAACCGCGTACCGGACCGTGTGTTTCAGTGTCGATCGAAGGGATCAACGATAAGGCGAACCGGCCTTTTCCATGACAGCCTGATAATCCTTGAGGATCTTCACGACCCGGGCATTGCGCTCGCTCTGGCCTGCAATCTCGTCCCAGAAGGCATAGGCCTTCTCTTCCACAGTCTTCCACTCTTCGGCCGGAATTGTGGTGAGCTCGAGAGAGCTGCCGCCTGCGCGAAGCGATGCTTCACCGCCCCAATACCAATGAAGGCGACGGTAATGCGAACTATCCATGCAAACTCTCCAGAGCTGCTGGAGATGTTCCGGCACCTCATTCCAGCGGTCGGCATTGGCAAAGAACGAACCGCACCAGCCGCCGGAGATGTTGTTGGTCAGGAAGTATTTGGTCACCTCTTCCCAGCCGGACGTCTTCATTTCGGTGATCCCGGACCAGGCAATCGCATCGATTTCACCGGTCTGCATGGCAACCGGCACGTCTTCGAACGGGATGGTGACAGGCACGACGCCGAACTGCTCAAGGAACTTGCCAGCGGTCGGGAAGGTGAAGACGCGAAGGCCCTTCAGGTCTTCGAGAGACTTGATCGGCTTGTTGGTCGAGAAGTTGCATGGATCCCACGCACCGGCAGACAGCCACTTCACGCCGACTTCCGCATAGGCTTCGTCCCAGATCTCGGCCAGACCGTACTGGTAGAACAGTGTCGGCACGTCGAGGCTGAAGCGCGAGGCGAACGGGAAGTAGCCGCCGAACACCTTGATATCGACCGGCGAGTTCATCGAGTCATCGTCCGACTGGACGGCGTCGATGGTGCCGGCCTGCATGGCGCGGAACAGTTCGCCCGTGGGGACCAGCTGGTCAGCGGTGTAGAGCTCGATCTCCATCTCCCCATTGGCCGCCTTGTTGAAGGCGTCGATGCAAGGACGCACGACTTCTTCGGCAAGGGCAGCGCCGGCATAGGTCTGGAGACGCCAGGTGATCTTCTTGTCTTGCGCCCTGACGGCCGGTGCCGCCAGCATGGCCGGACCGGCTGCAGCAGCAGCGATACCGGCATTCTTCAAAAAGGTTCTTCTATTGGTCATTATCGTTTCCCTCTTTCAGTTGATGTTCGATTCCCCCCGCACCTCGTTTGAGGCTTTGGGGGACGTCTCATTCTACGGGCCCGTATGGCGGACCTCGTTGGTTTTGACCTGTCCCTAGCCCCGCACATAAACATGGTTGGGCAGCCAGGTGGCGATCTCCGGAAAGGCCATGACAATACCAAGACCGAGGATCATGATGGCAACGAACGGAATGATGGATCTGTAGATGTCGACAAGCGTAATTTCCGGCGGCGCCATGGCCCGCATCAGGAACAGATTGTAGCCAAATGGCGGTGTCATATAGGCGATCTGGCAGGTGATCGTATAAAGCACGCCATACCAGATCAGGTCGAAACCGAGCTTGCCCACCAGCGGAATATAGAGCGGCGCGACGATTACCAGCATGGCCGTATCGTCGAGGAATGTCCCCATGATCAGATAGGATATCTGCATCATGATGAGGATCTGCCAGGGACTCATGCCCAGCTCATCGACCAGCAGGTTCTCCAGCGCCTTGACGGCTCCAAGACCGTCGAAAACGGCACCAAAGCAAAGGGCAGCCAGGATGATCCACATGAACATGCAGGAAATGCCGAGCGTCTGCTCCAGCACCTTGTTCCACATAGTCCAGTTAAGCCGACCCTTGATGGCAGCAGCCACCAGTGAAGACAGCGCGCCCACTGCCGAGCTTTCAACCAGGCTCGTCACACCCATGACGAACAGGCCCATCATCAGGAAGAAGATCACGAACGGCAGGATGCCCGCACGAAGCAGCTTCAGTTTCTCGACCAGCGGAATATCGCGTTCTTCCTTTGGCAGAATTGGTCCGAGCGACGGAGTAATGCGGCAGCGAACGACAATGTAGATGATAAACATTGACGCCAGCAAAAGGCCGGGAAAGACGCCAGCGATCCATAGCTTGCCGACCGGCTGACGCGCAATCATGCCATAGAGGACAAGCACGACACTCGGCGGCACCAGAATGCCAAGCGAACTGCCGGCCTGAATGACTCCCGACACCATGATCTTGTCATAGCCGCGCTTCAAAAGCTCTGGAAGCGCAATCGTTGCCCCGATGGCCATACCCGCGACCGACAGGCCGTTCATGGCAGAGATGATAACCATCAGACCGATCGTACCGATCGCAAGGCCGCCCGGCAGTCCGCCCATCCACACGTGGAAAGCCTTGTAGAGATCCTCGGCGATACCGGATTCCGACAGCATATAGCCCATGAAGATAAACAGCGGCAGCGTCAGAAGCGGATACCATTTCATCAGCTTCATGCCGGCAGAAAAGCCGAGCTCGAAGCCGCCATCGCCCCACAGGAAGGCTGCAGCCACCACGCCGACGAATCCGATGGCGGCAAACACGCGCTGACCGGTCAACATCGACATCATCATCGATGAGAACATCAAGAGTGCAATAATTTCATAGCTCATGCGATCGGCCTCCCGACCGCAACGGCCAGATCCTTGAAGAAAATAGAGGTTGCCTGCAGGAAGGTGAGCGCGATGCCGACCACCATCACGATCTTGACCGGCGCCATATAGGGCGACCAGCTCGAATAGCTCGTTTCACCATATTGAAGCGCGTAGTTCGTGCTGGAGACACCGCCGTAAAGCAGGAAGAACAGGTAGACGAACAGCATGAATATGGTGATCACATCCACAATCGCCTTGGTGCGCGGCGACCAGCGTCCATAAATCAGGTCCATGCGCACATGACTGTCGAGTTGAAGCGAATAGGCGCCTCCCATCAGATAGTAGCCGGCCATGACAAATTGCGCTGTCTCGAGCGTCCAGTTGGCGGGCAGATGGGTGGTCTTGGAAATCGACGAATAGAGCAGGATGCCCATCATCACGAGCACGCCATACATGACGATGCGTCCCAGGCGGCGGTTGAAACCGTCCACGAAACGAACATAGGTCTTGATGGCTTCAGGCATCCCCGCCCCCGATCCACAGTGCGCAAGGCATCGATGCCATGCACCGTTCGCCCGCTATCGTCCTGTCCCGTCCCATCCATTCCCCTCTCTTATGATCTTTGGTCTAAATGCCTGGACACCGTTCCTCAGCTTGCGGCCCCCAGCCGCGATAGTCCGTCGCAAAACAGCGAGGTGAGATAGGCAGATACCTGACCCTGCCCTGCCTCGTCGGCCAGAAGATCGTTGCGAACCTCGATCATCACATTCATCAACCCGTTGGGCAATGCGTGCAGCCGCAGGCTGTGCGTGACGCCGTCATCCGGGCCGTAAGGATCATTTCGCTCCAGCCGATATTGACCACCCTTGCCCACATCCAGAAGCGCATCGGCAAAGCGGCTGTCTTCGTCGTGCAAGATACCGACCTCGACATCGCGCTGCTTGCCCAGATAGACCGGCGTAAACGAGTGAACGGTAACGACAATCGTATCCTGTCGCCGCGCTTTTCTTGCGGCAACCTCTTGAGCGATCCGGTCGTGAAACGGAATGTAGAGAGCAGCGGTGCGGGCATAACGTTCCGCAGGCGCAAGGTTTTTATTGCCCGGAATTTCGTAAATCTCGCTTGCTTCCGGCATGGCCGAGGGTGACTCCGGCGGCCGATTGCAGTCATAGATCAACCGGGAAAAACGCTGCGAAATCAGAACGCTGTCGAACTCGCTCGAAAGCTGGCTTGCAACGGCAAGCGCACCCGGATCCCAGGCAATATGGCTTGCCAGCGCCTCTGGGCCGAGGCCCAGGTTACCGGCATTGCGTGGCATCAGCCGGGATGCGTGCTCGCAGATAAACAGAAACCGGCCAGCCCCATCCGGATTGTCCACGGCAACGGGCTCGCCGTCCTCAACCGTCAGGATGTCCGTTCGTGAAAGCATGCAACGCCTCTGTCGCGTGGGAAGAAAAATCACGAAGAGAATTCTTCAAGGAGCCGTCACTGTCAATCGCATTTCTGTAAAAATCTTTTCAGAATTTGATTGACGCTGTTTCTTTCCGGGATGATAAACTTCCCTCATGGCGCGAAAACGTGGCGCCGATCGTGGGATAAACGTGGTCATTTTTACGAAAACCGTCTCTGAAGTCATCCACGCGCAGTTCGACGAACTGACGCGCGCCGAGCGCAAGTTGGCGGAGACACTGCTGGAAAATTATCCCGTCTCGGGCCTGGGAAGCATTACGACCGTGGCCGAAAACGCCGCGGTATCGACACCAACTGTTGCCCGTATGGTGCAGAAACTGGGCTACAAAGGCTATGGCGAGTTTCAGGCGCAACTCCACCATGAGCTGGAAGCGACGCTTTCAAATCCGATTGCCAAACACGATCGCTGGGCCGCCAATGCGCCCGGCACCCATATCCTGAACCGCTTTGCCGATGCGGTGATGAACAATATGCGCCAGACCCTGTCCGAGCTGGATACCGCGAGTTTCGATGCCGTGGTGAAGCTGCTTTGCGACAAGAAGCAGTCGGTCTATTTCGTCGGCGGCCGCATTACAGGCTCACTGGCCGAATATTTCTTCACCCACATGCAGGTAATCCGCCCCCGCACGACCTTGATGTCCAGCAATTCCGGCGCGTGGCCACAGCATGTCTTGAACATGAATGCCGGCGACGTTCTGGTGATCTTCGATATCCGCCGTTACGAGGCCGATATGGTGACGCTGGCGGAGGTTGCCCGTAACAATGGCGTCAAGATCGTCCTCTTTACCGACAACTGGTCCTCCCCCGTTACAAAGCATGCACTCCATAGTTTCAAGATCCAGATCGAGGCGCCCTCTGCCTGGGATTCATCTGTGGTCACACTCTTCGTGGTTGAGGCTTTGATAGAAGCCGTGCAGAATGCTGCCTGGGACGAGACACGCGAGCGTATGACGACGCTCGAAGGCCTTTTTGAACAGGCCCGCCTTTTCCGCAAGCCGCGGTAGAAGCGTTGATAACAATGGGAGGGGAAAAATCAAAAATATCAAAGATAAAGCGGATTGAGAGACGCGCCTTTGGCGCGCGGCATCTGTCACAATACTATCATTGAACCCGAATATCAGTCTTGCGACCGCGCGGCCTCCTTGAGCCCGGCGCGACGTTCAAGTGGAGAAACACCTATGTTCAAGAACATCAAGCGTATTCTGTCTCTGTCGACCGCCATGGTCGTTGCGACTTCCTCGCTGGCAATGGCAGAGCCGAGCGCAGAACTCGTCGATGCCGCCAAGGCTGAGGGCATGCTGACCACCATCGCCCTGCCCCACGACTGGTGTGGCTACGGCGCAGTCATCGACGGTTTCAAGAAGAAATACCCCGAAATCCAGGTCAACGAACTGAACCCGGATGCCGGCTCCGCTGACGAAGTCGAAGCCGTAAAGGCCAACAAGGACAACAAGGGCCCGCAGGCCCCTGACGTCGTGGATGTTGGACTTGCTTTCGGTCCGCAGATGAAAGCCGAAGGCCTTTTGATGCCGTATAAGGTCTCGACCTGGGACGAAATTCCAGACAGCATCAAGGATGCCGATGGTCATTGGTATGGTGACTATTACGGCGTGATGTCGATGATCGTGAACAAGGATCTCGTCACCAACACACCGGCAGACTGGTCCGACCTGCAAAAGCCTGAATACAACGGCCAGGTTGCGCTCGCCGGTGACCCGCGCGCCTCCAACCAGGCGATCCTCGGTGTTCTCGCAGCTGGCATGGCCAGTGGCGCCGCGGCCGGCAAGGATGCTGGCGAAGCCGGTCTGAAGTTTTTCGCCGAATTGAACAAGGCTGGCAACTTCGTACCCGTCATCGGCAAGTCCGGAACGCTTGCTCAGGGCTCGACCCCGATCGTCGTTGCCTGGGACTATAACGCGCTCTCCTGGAAGGACACACTGGCCGGCAACCCGCCTGTTGATGTGATCGTTCCGGAATCCGGCGTTCTGGCTGGCGTCTACGTTCAGGGCATCTCGGCCTACGCGCCACACCCGAATGCCGCCAAGCTCTGGATGGAATATCTCTATTCTGACGAAGGCCAGACACTTTGGCTCGCCGGTTACTGCCACCCTGCCCGCTTTAACGCCATGTCCAAGGCAGGCAAGATCCCGCAGGATCTGCTCGACAAGCTGCCGCCTGCAGCGTCCTACGAAAAGGCCTACTTCCCGACGCTTGAGGAAGTCGATGCCAACAAGGCCGCAGTCACCAGCGGTTGGGACACAGTGGTTGGCGCCAACGTCCAGTAAAGTCTCTTGATATCGCCGCCTCGGCTCTTGAGCCGGGGCGGTTTTTCTTATCTTATATTCCAACAACAAGAAGCGTCGTCTCAGACGCGATGAAGGGGACAGGTATGGCTGACAGCAGTTCCGCACCCGCGGCTGCCCGCGTCTCGGCGCGATTGCCGTTACATTGGCTGGGCGTCGCACCGTTCCTGATCTTTGCCCTGCTCTTTCTGTTCATGCCGACATTGAAGATTGTCATCGGTGCCTTTCAGACGCCGGAAGGTGGCTTCACATTCAACAATATCAGGGACCTCTTCACGCCATCCATCCTGTCGGCCTATTGGGTCTCGATCAAGATCAGTCTCGCATCGGCCATATTCGGTTGCCTGATCGGATTTTCCGTTGCAGCAGCCGTCATTCTGGGTGGCCTGCCGAAATGGATCCGCGGTCCGCTGATGACCTTTTCCGGCGTCGCCTCCAACTTTGCCGGTGTCCCTCTCGCCTTTGCGTTTCTGGCGACCCTGGGACCGGTCGGCCTGGTGACAGTCTTCCTGCGCACCGAGATCGGCGTCGATTTGCGAATGCTGGGCTTCAATCTCCTGTCCTTCTGGGGACTGACGATCACCTATCTGTTCTTCCAGATCCCGCTGATGGTGCTGATCATCACACCAGCCATTGACGGGTTGAAGCGGGAATGGCGCGAGGCAGCATCAATCCTTGGTGCCACACAGTTTCAGTATTGGCGTATGGTCGCATTCCCGATCCTCACACCCTCGTTGCTCGGAACTTTGGCTCTGCTGTTTGCCAATTCCTTCGGCGCTGTCGCCACCGCCATCGCGCTGACAGGTTCGTCGCTGAACATCGTGCCGATCCTGCTGTTTGCGCAGATCCGCGGTGATGTGCTCGGCAATCCCAATCTCGGCTATGCCCTGGCCTTCGGCATGATCGTCGTCACCGGCCTTGCCAATGCAATGTATATCTGGCTGCGCGCCCGCTCGGAAAGGTGGCTCAAATGAAGAAGTTCTGGGCCTGGGGAGCGCTTGCCTTCGGCATTGTCTATTTCGCGCTGCCGCTGATCGGCATGACCAACTTCTCGCTCAAGATGCGGCGCGGCGTCTATTCCTTCGATGCCTATGCCAAGGTACTCGGTGATCCGAAGTTCCAGCAGACATTCAGCTATTCGGTGACAATGGCCCTGGTGACCATCGTCTTCGGCATGCTCCTGATTGTCCCGACCGCCTACTGGGTGCGGCTGCGCATGCCCAAAATGCGGCCCTATATCGAATTCATCACCCTATTGCCGCTGGTCATCCCGGCGATCGTGGTCGTCTTCGGCTATATCCGCCTCTACAACACGTCAAGCTGGCTGCCGCTGACCGGCACCGTCATGGGCACCAATCTCCTGCTGATGTTCGGCTACACCATGTTGTCGCTGCCTTATATGTATCGCGCCGTGGATACCGGTCTTGCCGCAATCGATGTCAGAACCCTGACGGAGGCCGCCCAGAGCCTTGGTGCGGGCTGGACCCGCATTCTCTTTCGCATCATCCTGCCCAACGTGCTGATCGCGGTTCTGTCCGGCGCCTTCATCACCTTCGCCATCGTGCTGGGTGAATTCACTATGGCCGCCCTTTTGAACCGTCCGGCCTTTGGTCCATATATGCAGCTCCTCGGTGCCAACCGCGCCTACGAGCCGGCGGCCCTCGCCGTGATCGCCTTCGGCATCACATGGGGATGCCTCGGCTTGATCCAACTCGTCTCACGTTTCCAGAAAAACCAACGCCCCGCCTGAGGACTTGACCCAATGAGCTTCCTGACACTGTCCAATATCAAGAAGTCGTTCGGACCGGTTCGGGTCGTGCATGATTTCAACATGTCGATCGATCAGGGCGAATTCGTTTCGTTCCTCGGCCCGTCCGGCTGCGGAAAGACCACTGTTTTGCGCATGGTGGCAGGTTTTGAGGAACCATCCGCCGGTTCGATCGTGATCGACGGCAAGGACCAGACCTCGCTGAAACCCAATCAACGCAATATCGGCATGGTCTTTCAGGCCTATGCGCTTTTTCCCAACATGAATGTCTTCGACAACGTCGCCTTCGGCCTCAAGGTTGCTGGCGTCGCCAAGTCCGAGATCGACAAGCGCGTCAACGAGATGCTGGAACTGATCGGGCTGTCGCATCTGGCCGACCGCTACCCCTACCAGATGTCGGGCGGACAGCAACAGCGCGTCGCCCTCGCGCGTGCGCTTGCGCCGCGTCCGCAGGTGCTGTTGCTGGACGAACCATTGTCGGCGCTCGATGCCAAGATCCGCGTATCACTGCGCGAGGAAATCCGTGCCATTCAGCGCAAGCTCGGCATCACCACCATCTTCGTCACCCACGATCAGGAAGAGGCGCTGTCGATTTCCGACCGCGTGGTGGTGATGAATGCCGGCCGCGCCGACCAGATCGGCACGCCGTTCGAGATCTACAACACACCGGCTACACGCTTTGTCGCATCCTTTGTCGGAACGCTGAACCTCATCACCGGCGCCGTTGTCGACAGCAACAATGTGCGCATCGGCGAAAATGTGCTGACGCTCAAGCAATCGCTCGATGGCTACAAGATGGGCGATGAAATTCAGCTGGCGCTGCGTCCGGAAGCAGCCTCTCTGACACCCTCGCCCAAGGACGACACCACGTTAAGCGGCATAGTCACCTCCAGCCACTTTCTGGGCTCGGTCATCCGCACCCGGCTCGATGTTGGAGGAAATACGATCTCCTTTGACATGTTCAATGATCCGGGCCTCAAGCTGCCACCGATCGGCGCACCGGCCACGCTCCATTTTGCCGCCGATGATCTTCTCGTCATCAAGGACTGAAGCGAGCGGCCATTGCAAACGATCTTCTATAACGGCAGCGGCGTCATCGGCTTCAACCGTCGCCGCGTATCTGACGGGCTTTCGCGGAAATTGGCGCGGTAACTTCGGGCAAAGGCAGAGGCCGAGTTAAAACCGGTCGCAGCTGCGATATCGGCGAAGGGGGTGCGTGTCTCGATCACCTTGCGACGTGCCGCATTCAACCGCAGAGCCAGATAATGGACATGCGGCGGCACTCCGACGGCACTGCCGAACAACGCCGTCAGATGCCGGGCACTCACCCCGATGCGTCGGGCAAGCCTCGGCAGTGTCAGGGGTTGATCGATATGTTCTTCCATCAGCCGCATCGCCTGGCTCACCCGGCCATCGACCATGCGCATACTGCCGGTGGACGGCATGGCTGAGACGGACGCATCGATCCCGCCCTGCTCGTGAATGAACTGGCGCGAGACCTCCAGCGCCAGCGAATAGCCGTGACGACGGCGGATCAGTTCCAGCATCAGATCAAGTGCAGGCAGCGAGCCTGCAGCCGTAATGCGCTTGCCGTCGATCACATAGCGTTCCCGCACCGCCCGCACCTGAGGATAGGTCGCTGCAAACTCATCGTAATCCTCCCAATGCGTCGTGGCTGTAAAGCCTTCCAGCAATGCCGTTTCCGCCATCAGCCACGAACCCGATTCGATCCCCGCGACCGAGGCGCGATGTCGGGCAGTCTTCGACAGCTGCGTTTTCATGCTGGATGTGGCGTAACGTCGCCAGTTGTGACTGGAGAGAATGAACAGCGGATTGGTCTCTGGGCCAGGTTTGAAAGGGCCATCGACTGGAACCGGAATACCGCTCCTCGTTTCGATGGCTTTGCCGTCCAGACTGAACACCTTCCAGCGGTAGAGCTGCAGCCCGCTCACACGGTTGGCGACGCGCATGGGTTCCAGCACGGACGCAACCAGCATGAGGTTGGTTTCCGGAACCACCAGAAGATCGATATCGACGGTCTGAGACGCCAATTGCTGCATAGCACCATCCAAATTCAGCCGAATATGTATCAAATCAATCCTAGAATGCATAGCATGGCATTGGCAATTGGCTCGTAATAGGGACAACGACCAAGGGAGATCGACTTTGCCACTAGCCATGAACCGCGACGTTTTCATCACTTGCGCAGTCACCGGATCGGGCGACACGACGTCCAAATCCGAGCATGTTCCCATCACGCCAAAGCAGATTGCCGACTCCGCGATCGACGCCGCAAAAGCCGGCGCGGCCGTTGTCCACTGCCACGTCCGCGATCCTGAAACCGGCGCCCCCAGCCGACGCAACGATCTCTACAAGGAAGTGACCGATCGTATCCGCTCCGCCGACGTCGATGTGGTCTTGAACCTCACCGCCGGAATGGGCGGAGACATGATCTTCGGCGACGTTGAAAAGCCGCTGCCCCTCAAGGAACAGGGCACCGACATGGCTGGTGCCACCGAACGTGTGTCCCACATTGCCGAATGCCTGCCGGAAATCTGCACGCTCGATTGCGGCACCATGAACTTTTCGCTGGGCGACTATGTCATGACCAACACGCCGTCGATGCTGCGCGCCATGGCCAGGAAGATGACGGATCTTGGCGTTCGTCCCGAAATCGAAGCCTTCGATACCGGCCACCTCTGGTTTGCCAAGCAGCTGGTCGAAGAAGGTCTGATCGAAGATCCGGTTCTGGTGCAGCTCTGCATGGGTATCCCGTGGGGTGCGCCTGACGATCTCAACACCTTCATGGCCATGGTCAACAATATCCCGTCGAACTGGACCTTCTCGGCGTTTTCCATCGGCCGCAATGCCTTGGCCTATCCGGCAGCGTCGATCCTCGCCGGCGGCAATGTTCGCGTCGGTCTGGAAGACAATCTCTATATCGGCAAGGGCCAGTTCGCCACCAATGCCCAGCTCGTCGAAAAGGCAGCCTCTGTCGTGGAAGGCATGGGCGCCCGCATCATCGGTCCGGCCGAAGTGCGCGAAAAGCTGAAGCTGACAAAGCGATAACACCAAGTCCCCTTCCAAACCCTCCCCACGAGGGGGAGGGTTTACCACACCCAACCCTCATCGCCAGCCAAAGTCCTTCTACCAGATGGCTGTAGCGTAGAGTTGAGAATGAGCGAATGCCGCGAGTTAAGCCCCTCGCCCTTGTGGGTAAGGGCTTGGGGCCGGGTCTTAAATCAAGGATCTTTGCATATGACCAAAATCAACAAGGCCGCCTGCATTGGCGGTGGCGTTATCGGGGGAGCCTGGGCGGCCCGTTTCCTGCTCGCCGGTATCGATGTCGCCATGTTCGACCCGCATCCGGAAGCCGAGCGTATCGTCGGCGAAGTGCTGGCCAATGCCGAGCGAGCCTATGGCATGCTCACCATGGCACCGCTACCACCGCGCGGCACTCTGACCTTCGCCAAGAGCCTTGAAGACGCCGTTCAAGGCGCTGAATGGATTCAGGAAAGCGTGCCTGAGCGCCTGGAGCTAAAGCGCGGTGTGATTACCCAGATCGACGCGGCAGCAGATCCGTCGGCCCTCATCGGCTCGTCCACATCCGGCCTCATGCCGTCAGACCTCCAGCGCGACATGAAGCATCCCGAACGCATGTTCGTCGCGCATCCTTATAATCCTGTCTACCTGCTGCCGCTGGTCGAACTGGTGGGCGGTGCCAAGACATCCAGGGACACAATCGCCCGCGCCAAGGAACTGACCGCCACCATCGGCATGGAAGGCGTTGTCATTGCCAAGGAGATCGAGGCATTTGTCGGCGACCGCCTGCTCGAAGCTTTGTGGCGTGAGGCACTCTGGCTGATCCAGGACGATATCTGCGACACCGAAACACTCGACAATGTCATGCGCTATTCCTTCGGCATGCGCTGGGCGCAGATGGGTCTGTTCGAGACCTACCGCATTGCGGGTGGCGAGGCGGGGATGCGTCACTTCCTCAACCAGTTCGGCCCCTGCCTCAAATGGCCCTGGACCAAATTCACCGATGTTGTCGATCTTAACGATGCACTGGTCGAGAAGATTGGCGCCCAGTCGGACGCCCAGGCCGCCGGTCGTTCGATCCGTGAACTGGAACGCATCCGCGACGAAAATCTCGTCGGCATCATGCAGGCGCTGAAAGGTGGCAATGGCGGCGAAGGCTGGGGCGCCGGCAAACTGCTCGCCGATTTCGAGGCCCGTCTGTGGGCCAATGCCGGAAAGGCCGAGGTCGACACCACCGCCAAGCAGCCGCTGCGTCTGATCGACACCAAGGTCAATCCGTCCTGGCTCGATTACAATGGCCACATGACGGAATTCCGCTATCTGCAGGTCTTCGGCGACACCACCGATGCACTGCTGCGATTGATCGGTGTGGATGACACCTATGTTCAGACCGAGCGGCAGAGCTACTACACCGTCGAAACCCATATCCGCCATCTCGGCGAAGCGAAGATCGGCGAGGAACTCTACACGACCTGCCAGATCCTCTCGACGGACCAGAAGCGTATCCATGTTTTCCACCAGATCCATCTGGGTAAGGACGATAGCGTGATCGCAACCGCCGAACAGATGCTGCTCTATGTCGATTCCGAGGCCGGAAAGGCGATGACGGCACCGGACAAGGTTCTGTCGAAGCTCACAGCCATTGCCGCCGCCCATGCTGACCTGCCCAGGCCGGATGCAGCAGGACGCTCGGTCGGACAAAAGAAGTAGCGTTGCGACAAACGCCTGGCTTTCGCTCTACCTTCTCTCCGCCTGCGGGGAGAGGAAAGCAGAAGACGAATGAGGGCAAAGACTGCGCGCAGCCAGAACGGCAAAAAGGGGAAGCACATGAATTTCGGCCTCACCGAAGAACAGGAAATGATCGTCAAGACGGTGCGCGACTTCGTCGAGACGGAAATCTATCCCCATGAGGACATGGTCGAGAAGACCGGCGAAGTGCCGCCCGAACTTGGTCGGGAGATCGCCGCCAAGTGCAAGGAGATAGGCTTCTTCGGCTGTAACCTGCCCGAAGAAGTGGGCGGCGCGGGCCTCGACCACACCACGTTCACCCTCGTTGAGCGTGAACTCGGTCGCGGCTCCATGGCCCTCACCGTCTTCTTTGGCCGCCCCTCCGGCATTCTCATGGCCTGCAACGATGAGCAACGCGAGAAATATCTGCTGCCGGCCGTCAGCGGCGAAAAATTCGATGCACTCGCCATGACCGAGCCCGACGCAGGTTCCGACGTGCGCGGCATGAAGTGCTTTGCCAAGCCAGATGGCGACGACTGGGTCGTCAACGGCACCAAGCACTTCATCAGCCATGCCAATATCGCCGATTTCGTCATCGTCTTCATCGCCACCGGCGAAGAAGACACACCGCGCGGCCCCAAGAAGCTGATCACCTGCTTCCTCGTCGATCGCGGAACACCCGGCTTCGAAATCCGCGAAGGGTACAGTTCCGTCTCCCATCGCGGCTACAAGAACTGCATCCTGACCTTCGACAACTGCCGACTGCCAAAGGCACAGATCCTCGGCGAACTGCACAAGGGCTTCGATATCGCCAATGACTGGCTTTACGCCACGCGCCTCACGGTTGCCGCGACCTCGGTTGGCCGTGCCCGCCGCGCATTCGACTACGCACTGAACTATGCCGCCGAGCGCAAACAATTCGGCAAGCCCATCGGCGCCAATCAGGGTGTCTCCTTCAAGCTTGCCGACATGATCACCGACATCGACGCCGCAGACCTGCTCACCCTGTCTGCCGCCTGGCGTCTCGACAACGACCTGCCCGCCAATCGAGAGATCGCATCGGCCAAGGTCTTTGCCACCGAAATGCTGGCCAAGGTGACGGACGAAGCCATACAGGTCTTTGGCGGCATGGGCCTCATGGACGACCTCCCGCTTGCCCGCTTCTGGCGCGACGCCCGCGTGGAGCGTATCTGGGATGGCACGTCGGAAATTCAGCGTCACATCATCAGCCGTGAACTCCTGCGGCCATTGGGGGCGTAATGACCACTCGCTCGCTTGATCGCCTCATCCGCCCCAAATCCATTGCCGTCTTTGGCGGCAAGGAAGCGGGCCGCGTGGTCGAACAGTGTCGCAAGATGGGCTATGCGGGCGAGATCTGGCCGGTCCATCCGACCAAGGACACCGTCCACGGCCTGCCCTGCTTCCGCTCGGTCGCCGATCTGCCATCTGCCCCTGATGCGGCCTTTGTCGGCGTCAATCGCGCACTGACAATCGATATCATCCGCGAATTGTCGGCCGCCGGAAGCGGCGGTGCAATCTGTTATGCCTCCGGTTTCCGTGAGGCTGTCAACGAACTCTCCGATGGCGGCGATCTGCAGGACGCCTTGGTCGCGGCCGCTGGAGACATGCCGATTGTCGGACCCAATTGCTATGGTCTGATCAACATGCTCGACGGCGCGCTGCTGTGGCCGGACCAGCATGGACTGACCCGCACCAACCGTGGCGTGGCGATCCTGACGCAGTCCTCAAACATCGCCTGCAACATTTCCATGCAGATGCGTGGACTTCCTATTGCCTATCTCATGACGGCAGGCAATCAGGCGCAAACGGGTTTGTCGGAGCTTGCCGCCGGCATTCTGGAAGACGAGCGCGTCACCGCAATCGGACTGCATATCGAAGGCTTCGACGACATTCGCGCAGTCGAACGCCTCGCCACCCGGGCGCGCGAGTTGAAAAAGCCTGTGATTGCCCTGAAAGTCGGCAAATCGGAAGCCGCCCGGAAAGCGACCGTCTCGCACACCGCCTCGTTGGCGGGAAACGATGCGGTCTCGTCTGCCCTGTTTGAACGTCTGGGCATCGGCCGTGTCGACACATTGCCGGAAATGCTGGAAACGCTGAAGCTGCTTCACCTGCACGATCCTCTGGAGAGTGCAGAGATTTCCTCGATGAGCTGTTCCGGTGGCGAGGCATCGCTGATGTCGGATGCTGGCGAACGCCACAAGGTCACCTATCGCGATCTCCGGCCCGAACAGTTAAAGCCACTGCGCGAGAGCCTTGGCGACATGGTCACATTGTCCAATCCGCTCGATTACCATACCTTCGTCTGGGGCAACAAGGAACGCCAGACTGCCGCCTTTTCTGCCATGATGGACGGAGCCTATGCGATCAATCTGGTCGTCCTCGATTTCCCTCGAGCGGACCGCTGCGATAGCGCGGACTGGATGACGACGGTGGATGCGATACTGTGTTCGGCCAAGGCAACCGGCCAGCGCGCAGGCATCGTCACAAGCCTTGGCGAGAATCTGTCGGAAGACATTGCCGTTACCCTGATGGAAGCCGGCATCGTTCCCTTCTTTGGCATCGATGAAGCCCTTACCGCCATCGAAGTCTCCGCCTCGATTGGACAAGCATGGGCAAAGCCCCTGCCCGCTCCGCTGATCGCAGAAGCATTTATCGACGGCGAAACGGAACTCTTGTTTGAAGATACGGCCAAGGGAGAACTGGCCAAGTTCGGATTGACCGTACCCAAGGGCGAAACGGCGAAGACCTCCGATCTAGCGGCAGAGGCCGCAATCCGTTTGGGCTTCCCGGTCGCTCTGAAAGGCCTGGGGGTCGCCCACAAGACCGAAGCTGGTGCCGTCAAGCTCAACTTGAAGGACGCAGATGCCGTTCGTGAAGCGGCAACCGGCATGGCCGGGATTGCCACCGGATTTCTGGTGGAAGCCATGGCGGATAAGCCGGTCGCCGAGATGATCGTCGGCGCCATGCGCGATGCAGTCGCCGGCCCCGTACTGACCATCGGTGCAGGAGGCATACTCGTCGAACTGCTGGATGACGCCGCCATCATCACGCTGCCCACAGAGCCGGAAACCATCCGGAGCAAGATCGAAAGCTTGAAAATCGCCAGGCTTTTGCATGGCTACCGCGGCAATCCAGCCGGCGATATCGACGCGCTCGTCGCTGCCGTCGCTGCTGTGGCAAAATATGTCGCAGACAATGCGGCTGTCTTGGAAGAACTGGACATTAATCCATTGATGGTCCTTCCCGCAGGTCGGGGTGTGGTCGCCGTGGATGCCCTGATCAGAAAAAGGAGATAACGGAATGACCGGCCCGATTAGGACACGACGCGAAGGCGGCATTCTGGAGGTCACAATCGACCGTCCAAAGGCCAATGCGATCGACCTCAAGACAAGCCGGGTGATGGGAGAAATCTTCCGCGACTTCCGTGACGATGCCTCCTTGCGCGTCGCGATTGTCACCGGTGCCGGGGAAAAATTCTTCTGCCCCGGCTGGGATCTGAAGGCTGCCCATTACGGAGATGCCGTCGACGGCGATTATGGTGTTGGCGGCTTTGGCGGCATGCAGGAACTGCGTGACCTGAACAAGCCGATCATCTGCGCAGTCAACGGCATCTGTTGCGGCGGCGGGTTCGAAATCGCGCTGTCGACAGACCTTATTCTCGCAGCCGAACACGCAACCTTCGCGCTTCCGGAAATCCGCTCTGGCACGGTCGCCGATGCGGCATCGATCAAACTGCCCAAGCGAATCCCCTATCATGTCGCCATGGACATGTTGTTCACGGGGCGCTGGCTCGATGCAGAGGAAGGTCATCGCTGGGGCTTCGTCAACGAAATTCTGCCCGCCGACAAGCTGATGGAACGTGCCTGGGAGCTCGCCCGGATGCTCGAAAGTGGGCCGCCACTCGTCTATGCCGCGATCAAGGAAATCGTGCGCGATGCCGAGGGCAAAGACTTCCCCACCACCATGAACAAGATCACCAAACGGCAATATCAAACCGTCGATACTCTCTATTCCAGTGAAGACCAGTTGGAAGGTGCCCGCGCATTTACAGAGAAGCGTGATCCCGTTTGGAAAGGTAGGTAGCCAACATTTCGCCATAAAAGCTCATGCGAAAAGTGAAAAAAATAAAGTCAAGACTTTGTTTTCGATCACATTTCCATATGATGCCGCCATTCATCAGCATGCTAGGCAAGAAGAACAAGATCCGGCATGCGTCCGCAACCAGAGAAGGAACAGGGAATGACTGATTTCAAGAAACACCTCGCGAGCAGTGTCACAGCACGTGGCATGAACCGTCGCGAATTCATGGGCCGCGCCATGGCAGCCGGCCTCACAATCACAGCCGCAAGCACATTGTTTGCCGAAAGCGCCTCCGCGCAGGAGCCCAAGAAGGGCGGCCATCTGAAGCTTGGTCTCGAAGGTGGCTCTGCCACCGACAGCCAGGACCCGGCAAAGTTCCTGTCGCAGTTCATGTTCCTTATCGGCCGTTGCTGGGGTGACATGCTGGTCGAAAGTGATCCGCATACCGGCGAACCCGTACCATCGCTCGCCGAGAGCTGGGAACCGTCTGCCGACGCCTCCACCTGGACCTTCAAGATCCGCAAGGGTGTTCAGTTCCACGACGGCAAGGAACTGACCATCGACGACGTTGTTGCGACCTTGAAGCGCCACACCGATGAAAAGTCGGAATCCGGTGCGCTCGGTGTCATGAAGTCGATCACCGACATCAAGGCCGACGGCGACAACCTCGTGCTGACGCTCACTGAAGGCAATGCCGACCTGCCGCTGCTCCTGACCGACTACCATCTGGTCATCCAGCCCAATGGCGGCAATGACGATCCGCTCGCATCGATCGGCACCGGCCCTTACATCCTCAAGACATTCGAACCCGGTGTGCGTGCCACGCTGGAGAAGAACCCGAACGACTGGCGTTCTGACCGCGGTTACGTGGACAGCATCGAAGTCATCGGCATGAACGATGCGACGGCCCGTATTGCGGCTCTCTCATCCGGCCAGGTTCACTTCATCAACCGCGTTGACCCGAAGACCGTCGACCTATTGAAGCGCGCTCCGACCGTCGAGATCCTCAACACCTCTGGTCGCGGCCACTATGTCTTCATCATGCATTGCAACACTGCGCCGTTCGACAACAACGACCTGCGCCTTGCACTGAAATATGCCATGGACCGCGAGACCATGGTCGAAAAGATCCTCGGCGGCTACGGCAAGGTCGGCAACGACTTCCCGATCAACGAGACCTATGCTCTCTTCCCGGAAGGCATCGAACAGCGCGCCTATGATCCGGACAAGGCGAAGTTCCACTTCAAGAAGTCGGGTCACGACGGTTCGGTCCTGCTGCGCACGTCCGAAGTCGCTTTCCCTGGCGCCGTCGATGCAGCCGTTCTTTACCAGGAATCGGCAAAGAAGGCTGGCATCGATATCGAGGTGAAGCGTGAGCCGGGTGACGGCTACTGGTCGAACGTCTGGAACGTCCAGCCCTTCTCCACCTCTTACTGGGGTGGCCGTCCGACCCAGGACCAGATGTATTCGACTGCCTATCTGTCGACTGCCGACTGGAACGACACGCGCTTCCTGCGCCCGGACTTCGACAAGATCCTGCTTGAGGCCCGCGCCGAGCTGGATCAGGACAAGCGCAAGGAAATGTATCGCGAAATGGCGATGATGGTCCGCGACGAAGGCGGTCTGATCCTGCCAATGTTCAACGACTTCGTGAACGCCTCGACCAAGAGCGTGAAGGGCTACGTCCACGACATCGGCAACGACATGTCGAACGGCTATGTCGCTACCCGCGTCTGGCTGGAAGACTAAGAAAACTTCATTTGGCGGGGCCGCATATGGCGGCCCTGCCATTTTTCTGGTTCCTCAGCCAAGCCATGTCCGGAGCACCTCGAACCTCGTCTCTCCGGATTTGCCATTCCTGAAGCGGAATGCACGTCTCGTCACACCCGCGGAAAAACGAGACAGCCACGAGGGACCTTTCGACACGTTTCGCGATCGACAGGCCGGAGCCGATGACAAACATCCCAGACGACGGAGCGGAAACGCTCGGTTGGAGTGACCGATACCCCCTCGCAGCGCTGATCCTGCAGCGCCTCGCCTTGAGTGCTGCCCTTTTGATGGCCGTTTCCGTGCTCATCTATGGCGGCGTCGAAGCCCTCCCCGGCGATTTCGCCACAACCTATCTCGGACAGTCGGCCACACCACAGGCTGTCGCCAATATCCGTGCCGAACTCGGCCTGGACCGCCCCGTTGTGACTCGCTATTTCGAATGGCTGGGCGGAGCGCTCCAGGGCGATTTCGGCACGTCCTGGGCCAGCCGGAACTCGGTCACCGAACAGATTGGCAAGCGCTTGGGCAACTCCTTGTTCCTCGCCGCATTCGCCGCCGTCATATCGGTGCCGCTCGCCGTCGGCCTCGGAATGGTGGCCGTACAATTCCGCAATCGCATACCCGACCGGATCATCAACGTCATTTCGCTGGCCGCGATTTCTCTGCCGGAATTCTTCATCGGCTACCTGTTGATCATGTTCTTCTCGATCAAGTTCAACATCGCCACTTTCCCCGCCACAGTGCATGACGGCATGGGAATGATCGAGCGTCTGAAGGCCATTGCCCTGCCCACAGCGACGCTGGTGATGGTGGTACTGGCCCACATGATGCGCATGACCCGTGCTGCCATCCTCTCGGTCATGTCATCGGCCTATATGGAGACGGCAGAACTGAAGGGATTATCCGCCTTCCGCGCCATCATCAAGCACGCGGCCCCCAACGCCATTGCCCCGATCGTCAACGTCGTCGCCCTCAACCTGGCTTACCTCGTGGTAGGCGTCGTCGTCGTCGAAGTTGTCTTCGTCTATCCCGGCATGGGTCAGTACATGGTCGACGCCGTAACCGTTCGCGACATGCCGGTGGTACAGGCATGCGGCCTTATCTTTGCCGCCGTCTACATCCTGCTCAACATGGTCGCAGACATCATTGCGATCGTCGCCAACCCGAGACTGAGGCACCCACGATGAGACTGAAAGAAATCCCCATCAGTGCCTGGGTCGGCCTCTTCGGCATTTTCATTGCCTTCTTCTGTGCCATCTTCGCCCCCTTCATCGCACCCTTCGGCGAGCGCGAAATCGTCGGCAGCGTCTGGGAACCGTGGAGCAACACCTATCTCCTTGGCACAGACAACCTGGGCCGCGATCTGTTGTCGAGAATGATCTACGGCGCTCGCACAACCCTGTTTGTCGCACTCGCTGCCACCATCATTTCCTTCTCGCTCGGCATGGTCTTGAGCTTCACCGCCGCCGTCACACGCGGTGCGGTCGATCAGGTCCTGTCGCGCTTCAACGACCTGATGATGTCGATCCCGACTTTGATCTTCGCGCTGGTGGTTCTGGCGGTATTGCCCCAGAACCTGATCATCCTCATTCTGGTGATGGCGGTGCTCGACTCCACCCGTGTCTACCGGCTCGGCCGCGCCGTGGCCCTGGATGTCGCAGTGATGGAATTCGTGGAAGCCGCACGTCTGCGCGGTGAAGGCACAGTCTGGATCATTTTCCGCGAGATCCTGCCCAATACGCTGACACCGCTTCTGGCCGAATTCGGCCTGCGCTTTGCCTTCTCCATCCTGTTCCTCTCCACCCTCTCCTTCCTTGGCCTCGGCATCCAGCCGCCCGCCGCGGACTGGGGCGGCATGGTGAAGGACAACAAGGACGGCATCATCTTCGGCATTTCCGCAGCACTTGTTCCAGGCGGCGCCATTGCAGCCCTGGCCATCTGCGTGAACCTGGTAGTCGACTGGCTGCTGAAAAGGACCTCGAGCCTCAAGGGAGGGCGCGGTGATGCCTGATCTTCTTACCGTCCGCGATCTCAAGATCGAAGCAACCTCCTATCCACCGGGTGAACCACCCAGAGACATCACCATCGTTCAGGGCGTCTCCTTCGACCTCGAAAAGGGCAAGGTTCTTGGCCTCATCGGTGAATCCGGCGCCGGAAAATCCACCATTGGCCTGGCAGCGCTGGCCTATGGCCGCGGCGGTGTGCGCATCACCGGCGGCGAGGTCAAACTCGACGGCGAGGATATCCTGACGCTCGGCAAGTCCGGCATCCGAAAGGTGCGCGGCGCCCGTGTCTGCTATGTCGCCCAATCGGCAGCAGCAGCCTTCAATCCGGCCCATCGGCTGTCGGATCAGGTGATCGAAGCCACCCTCACCCACAAGCTGATGAGCGAGCAGGAAGCGCGCAAACGCGCCGTCTATCTGTTCGGCGTGCTGGGGCTCCCCGATCCCGAGAATTTTGGCGATCGCTATCCCCACCAGGTATCGGGTGGGCAGTTGCAGCGAGCCATGACTGCCATGGCGCTCTGCTCCAATCCGGAACTGATCGTCTTCGACGAGCCGACCACCGCGCTGGACGTCACCACCCAGATCGACGTACTGGCAGCGATCAAGCATGCGATCGAAGAAACAAATACGGCTGCTCTCTACATCACCCATGACCTGGCCGTCGTCGCCCAGATTTCCGACGATATCATGGTGCTGAAGCAGGGCGAGACCGTGGAATACGGTAGCGTTCAGCAGATCATCGAGGCGCCCAAGGAAGAATATACGAAGGCGCTCGTCAACGTCCGTCAGGCCAAGAAAACAGAGGCACCAGACCAGAGCAATACCCAGCTCACGGTGGAAAATGTCACAGCAGCCTATGGCAATGGCATGACGGTTCTACATGACGTGAGCCTGCATCTACCCAAGGGCCAGACACTTGCCATCGTCGGAGAAAGCGGTTCGGGCAAATCCACCCTCGCCCGCGTGATCACCGGACTTCTACCGCCGAAATCCGGCAAGATCACCTTCGAAGGCCAGGAACTGACGGCAACGCTGAAGAAACGCAGCAATGACGACCTGCGCCGCATCCAGCTGATCTACCAGATGGCCGATACCGCGATGAACCCGCGCCAGACGGTGCGTGATATCATCGGCCGCCCTTTGACCTTCTACTACGGTCTGCGCGGTGCGAAGAAGACCGCCCGTGTGAAAGAGCTTCTCGACCAGATCGAAATGGGTTCCGGCTTTGTCGATCGCTATCCGGCAGAATTGTCCGGCGGTCAGAAACAGCGTGTGGCCATCGCCCGCGCGCTTGCAGCCAAGCCGGAACTGATCCTCTGCGACGAGCCGACCTCCGCGCTCGATCCGCTGGTGGCTGAAGGTATCTTGAACCTGTTGATGCGGCTGCAGAAGGAGACCGATGTCTCTTATGTCTTCATCACCCACGACATCGCAATCGTGCGCGCCATTGCCGACAGTGTGGCGGTGATGCATCGTGGCAAGCTGGTCCGCTTCGGTCCGAAGTCGAAGGTGCTCGCACCTCCCTTCGACGACTACACCGACCTGCTGCTTAAATCCGTGCCGGAAATGCAGCTCGGCTGGCTGGAACAGGCGCTCTCCGAGCGCAAGATGGAAAGCGCCGGAAACTGATGCCGATGCGGCGAAGCCCAATCAGGTCTTCGCCGCTTCCTCAACGAAGCGACGGACCTCCTGTCCGCTAGTAGTCGGACGGTACCGCCATCACACTGGTACCAGCTGCTTCCAGGTAGCTTCTGACCGTCGGCGGCAATTGCCGCGACGAAAACGGCACCACGCCGCAACGCGATAGCAATTGCCTCAGGTCAGGCTCGGCACCGACATGCCGCCAGATCATCCGCGACGCATAGGGAAGATTTTCCTTACGCCACGAAACGCCCATCGTCGTTCCCCGCAGATATACCTTCTGATGCAGCTCGAACGGCAGCAGGATGGTCTGCGAGAGCATGGCACTGCGACCGCGCGCGCGCTCATAGATAAAGATGCGATTCCGCGAAAAGGAAGCGAGCCCGGCATATTTACTGTGCTGCTCGATGGAATTGTCTGCATCCCGAATACGCTCTATCGACGTCACATGCATCAGTCCGCCCGCCTCGTACAAACGGCTGCAGGAGCAGACGACCATATCAGGCCACGACGGTGACAGATGATAGGTCTGGTAGTAGCCCGCATGCCGCCGAAGCGCAGCAAGGTCGCCCGGAAATCCCTTGAAGAGATCCGAGCCTTCCGAGCCTCCCCGCTCGGGCTTGTGCAACCTATTGGCAAATGCAGCCGGGGCGAGACTGAAATCGGCAGCGCTCAGGTCAAAGAAGCTCGCAATGCGCGCCAGATTATGCGCCGACGGCCTGGTTTCACCACTGGTGTAGCGATTGAACTGCTGTCGATTGAGACCAATTTCACGGCAGATATGAGAGATGGAGCGTTGCGTGGCGCAGGCTGCTTTGAGGTTTTCGACGAAGTGATGCATTGGACATTCCGGCAGTCTGATCTGTGGCGGCACAATAGCGTAAACTCGCGCAAAGTCACGTCAGGTCGCGAAATTGCCTGACGCATGGTTCCGACTAGCCTCACCCCGGAAATTCAACAACAGGGGTCCTCCAATGTCCGACGCCAACCAGAACCGCAATCGCATTTTGCATGCAAGTGCCATCGACCGCCGCACCTTTCTCGGTGGCGCCATAACATTGGGCGCCCTGACGGGACTTGCCGGAGGCCTGACAAGCCAGGATGCCCGCGCTGCCGAACCCAAACGCGGTGGCGATTTAAAGCTTGGCCTGAAGGGCGGCGCCAGCAGCGACGTGCTGGACCCCGCAACCTATAGCGCTTCCGTTCTGTTCGTCACCGGCCGCCTCTGGGGCGACACCTTGGTGGAATCCGACCCAAAGACGGGCGCTCCGCTGCCATCTCTGGCAACTGCATGGGAACCGTCCGCAGACGCCTCCATCTGGACCTTCAAGATCCGCGATGACGTGGCGTTCCATGACGGTTCCAAGATGACCGTGTCAGACGTTGTCGCGACATTGAAGCGTCACTCGGACGAGAAGTCTCAGTCCGGTGCACTCGGCCTTCTGGGCTCGATCACCACGATCGAGGAGAAGGCCGGCGATCTCGTCCTGGCGCTGAAGGAGGGCAATGCCGACCTGCCCTTGATGCTGACCGACTACCACCTCATCATCCAGCCGAAGGGCGGCGTGGAAAACCCGAATGCCGCAATCGGTACCGGCCCCTATACTGTCAAAAGCTTCGATGCCGGTATCCGTGCCGTGTTTGAAAAGAACCAGAACGACTGGCGTTCGGATCGCGGCTATGTCGACAGCGTCGAAATCACCGTCATGAACGATGCAACGGCGCGTATCGCCGCCCTGTCATCCGGGCAGGTACACTTCATCAACAGCGTCGACCCCAAGACCGTGCCGCTTTTGAAACGAGCGCCATCCGTTGAAATCGTCCGCAGCGCCGGCAAGGGCTTCTACAGTTTCCTCATGCATTGCGACACCGCTCCCTTCGACAACAACGACCTACGTCTTGCGCTCAAATACGCGATCGACCGCCAGGCTATCCTCGATCAGGTCCTTGGTGGTTTCGGGACGCTCGGCAATGACTATCCCGTCAACAGCAACTATGCTCTGGCGCCAGAAGGCATCGAGCAACGGGCCTATGATCCGGACAAGGCCGCCTTCCACTTCAAGAAATCGGGTCTGGATCGCCCGGTTCTGTTGCGCACCTCGGACGCTGCCTTCCCCGGCGCCGTCGATGCGGCCATTCTCTTCCAGGAGAGCGCAAAAAAGGCCGGCATCGAGATCGAGGTCAAGCGAGAACCGGAAGACGGCTATTGGACCAATGTCTGGAATGCCCAGCCTTTCTGCGCATCCTATTGGGGCGGTCGTCCGACGCAGGATTCGCGTTACTCGACATCCTACCTGTCAACCGCACAGTGGAACGATACCCGCTTCAAGCGTGACGACTTCGACAAGCTGCTCCTGCAAGCCCGTTCTGAACTGGACGAGACCAGGCGCAAGGAACTTTACCGCACCATGGCCGTGATGGTCCGCGACGAAGGCGGTCTGATACTGCCCGTGTTCAACGACTACGTCATGGCGTCTTCAAACAAGCTTCAGGGCTTTGTCGATGATATCGGCAACGACATGTCGAATGGCTATATTGGCAGCCGAGTCTGGTTCGACGCCTGAAACTGAATTACGGATCATCAACATGTCGACTAATCGTACTTTCACGGTCATCGAGAATGACTGGATCACACTCAAGGACGGTACGCGCCTGGCCGCGCGCATCTGGATGCCGGACGGAACCGACGTCAATCCGGTTCCAGCCGTTCTGGAATTCCTGCCCTATCGCAAGCGCGACGGCACAGCCCCGCGCGACGAAAGCACCTATCCGCATTTTGCCGCCGCCGGCATTGCCGGTGTGCGCGTCGATATACGTGGCTCGGGCGAATCCGAAGGCGTTATCGACGGCGAATATACCGAACTGGAACTGGCCAACGCCTGCGAAGTGATTGCCTGGATTGCCAAACAGCCCTGGTCGAGTGGCTCGGTCGGTATGATGGGTATCTCCTGGGGCGGCTTCAACTGCCTGCAGGTCGCCGCCATGAACCCGCCGGCATTGAAGGCGGTAATCTCCATCGCCTCGACGGTCGACCGCTACAATGATGACATCCATTACAAGAATGGTTGCCATCTCTATGCCCAGCTCTCATGGGCGGGCACCATGCAGGGATACCAGTCCCGCGCACCGGACCCGGCAATCGTCGGCGACCGCTGGCGCGAGATGTGGCTGGACCGCCTGGAGAACGAACCCTTTTTCATGGCCGAGTGGCTGCAGCATCAGCGCCGCGACGCCTTCTGGCAGCACGGCTCCATCGGCGAAGACTTCGACGCCTTCAAGATCCCGGCACTGGTTCTGGCGGGCTGGGCCGATGGTTATCGCAACACCCCGCTGAAAGCCGTCGATGGCATGCCGGGACGCGCCAAGGCGCTGATCGGCCCTTGGGTGCACAAATACCCGCACTTTGCCTGGCCGAAACCCCGCGCCGATTTTCTCGGCGAAGCGATCCGCTGGTGGAACCGCTGGCTGCGCGACGAGCTAAATGGTGCGGAAGACACGCCTGAAGTGCGCGCCTACATCCTTGACGCGATTCGACCTGCCGCGCGACGCGACCATGATGCCGGTCGGTGGATCGCCAAGGACAAGTGGACAACACCGGAATTTCAGACCTTCTCTGTCAGCGCCCATGACGAGCTGACAGCTGATCAGCCAGCCTCTGCCGGTGAACGGGACGTCTACCTGAAGTCACCGCTCGATCTCGGCACCTCATCCGGCGAATGGTTCACCCTGAAGCCAGATGCCGAGCTTGCCATGGACCAGCGTGCCGATGATGGCGGGTCGCTTTGCTTCCAATCCGCACCGCTTGAAGAAGACACCGATTATCTCGGCCAGACGGTCCTGACACTCGATGTCGCTTGCGACGCAGATATCGCCAACATCGCCGCCCGCATCGTCGATGTTCACCCGGACGGTACGTCCTATCGCGTGTCGTTCGGTGTGCTCAACCTTGCTCACCGCGACGGCAATGCTGAACCGAAGGCCATGCCCCACGGCAAAAAGGTCACGATCACGCTGGAGCTGGATGCCTGCGGCTACCGTGTCCGCAAGGGCCACTGCATTCGCCTGGCATTGTCCACCAGCTACTGGCCGATGATCCTGCCACCACCGGAAGATGCGGGCCTCACCATCGATGTTCACTCGATCAAACTGGCGATGCCGCTTCTGGGCGACCATCGGGAGATTTCCGTGAAGGAACCGGATGATCCGGATCCGCTGCCGAAATACATCACACACGGCCCGGGCGAAACGCGACGCGAGGTCAATCGCAGTCTGACCGACAACCGCACGGAATACCGCATCTATGAGGATACCGGACATTCGGAACATCCGGGTTCAGGGATCACCAGCCACGAAATCCGCGATGAATGCTGGACAATCTCGCCGGCGGATCCGTTGTCGATGACAGGTCGCGCAACCTGGACCACGGAATACAGCCGACAGGGCTGGTCTGCGCGCTCGGTTGCGACCAACTACATGACCTGCACGAAAACCGACTGGTTGATTTCGGTGGAAGTCACGGCCTATGAAGACGGCAAGGAAATCTTTACGCGCCGCAAGGAGCAGAAGATCCCGCGCGACTTCATGTAATCCCACAGCCGGGTAACGGTTGCGGCACAGCAAACCGGAGGCCGACAATGAAGGCTATGTTCTACGAACGCTTTGGCGAAGCACCGGAGATCGTGGACGTACCAGACCCTGTCGCGCCATCCGCCGGTGTGGTGATAAAGGTCACCGCCACCGGCCTGTGCCGGAGTGACTGGCATGGCTGGATGGGCCATGATCCGGACATCAACCTCCCCCACATCCCCGGCCATGAATTCGCCGGCGTCGTGGAATCGGTTGGCGCCGAGGTCAGACGCTTCAAGCGCGGAGACCGGGTCACGGTGCCCTTCGTGTCCGGCTGCGGCCACTGCCGTGAATGCCGGTCGGGAAACCAGCAGGTCTGCGAGGCGCAATTCCAGCCGGGCTTCACCCATTGGGGTTCCTTTGCCGAATATGTCGCCATCGACTATGCCGACGAAAACCTCGTTCTCCTGCCGGAAACGATTGACGACGCAACAGCGGCAAGCCTCGGCTGCCGCTTTGCCACATCCTTCCGCGCCGTGGTCGACCAGGGCCGACTGAAGAAAGACGAGTGGCTGACGGTGCATGGCTGCGGCGGCGTTGGAATGTCGGCCATCATGATTGGCAAGGCACTGGGTGCCAAGGTGGTCGCCGTCGACATCTCGGAAGAAAAGCTCGCCATCGCAAGGTCCTTGGGCGCCGACCACACGGTCAACGGCACGCTTGAACTGGATACGGCAGTTGCGATCCGCGATCTGACCGATGGTGGCAGCCATGTCTCGATCGATGCGCTTGGCCATCCTGTCACCTGCTGCAATTCCGTGATGAACCTTCGCCGCCGGGGGCGTCATGTGCAGGTCGGGCTAATGCTTGGAGATCAGGCAAACCCTGCTATCCCCATGGGCCGCGTCATCGCCCATGAACTGGAAATCTACGGCAGTCACGGCATGCAGGCCTGGCGTTACGACGCCATGCTCGAGATGATCGCATCGGGAAGCCTTCAGCCGCAAAGGCTGATCGGTCGTCACGTCACTTTAAGCGAGGGGATACCAGCCTTGATGGAAATGGACCGCTTTTCAGAAACCGGGATCACCATCATCGACCGCTTCGTCTGAGAGGCTTGAGCGCGACCCGCTTTGCCTGCAGCAGCCGATAGCGACCGCAGTCATTCAGGCCGTCGCGCCAGAAAAATGCGAAACCGCTCTGCACAGCGCTTCAAAGCCTGTCCTGGCACCGTCACTCATATGGCGCGCGCGAAGCCAGGCGTGCACCATCTGCGGTTCTTCGCGAAACCAGACCTCGATACCAGCCTCGGCCAGCCGGGCGGCATACTGGCGACCGTCGTCCCGCAGCGGATCGAAATGCGCAACGGTGATAAAGGCAGGCGGCAGATCCGAGAGGTCCTCCAGCAAGAGCGGATGAGCGACGGCTTCATCTGCCGGGGCCTGCAAGACCTCGCGGTAGTATTTCACGTCAGCCGTTGTCAGCCCCGGAGCTTGTGCCATCTCCACATAGGAGCCCACCTCCAGATCACCCCCGAGCGCTGGATAGATGAGCACCTGTCCGCGGAGGCGACCGGCCAGTCCGCTACGCGCCGCGCGCACGCAAAGCCCGGCCGCCAGATTGCCGCCGGCGCTATCTCCGATCACGACGACGTCATGGCCCTGATCCAGCAACGTGGTCAGAACGGTATAGGCATCGTCAGTCTGGGCCGGCCAAACATGTTCCGGCGCAAGGCGATAATCGACCGCCGTCAATTCGGCCCCAACGGCATCGGCAATCTCCGCGCAGATCGCGTGATGGCTCTCCAGCGAGCCCACGACGAAACCGCCGCCGTGGATATAGAGCAAATGCGTATTGGTTTTGATCCGTGTCGGGCGATAGCGGCGCACCGGAACCCGACCGTCTGCCAGACTGTCATCGGTCAGCATGCCATCCGGAAGCGCCGGTGCAAATTGCGCACAAAGCGCATTATACCATTCCCGCTGCTGCTCGATCGATGCATCCACGGCATCCGCCGGATAAAAGGCATTGCTCTTTTCCAGAAAAGCCAGAATTCCTGCTTCACCGGGCATCGGAAAACCCTTGGTCATTTGGTCAAAAATCCTGTTTCGCCAGCACCCTGATCGAGATCAGGCAGACCCGTTAATCTCCCTGATTTCAGAGACATAAAACCATTTCTGGAATCAGATTGCCAACCTCTTGAATCAAACTCTCAGGCAGCATCATCCATGCTGTCGGCAGGCTTCACCGGCACATAGTTCAGGACCGTTGCGAGCCACCGTTCGGCCTCGCCAAGTGCCATACCCTTGCGCTTAGCATAGTCCGCCACCTGATCCCGTTCGACCTTGGCCACGCCAAAATAATAGCTCTCGGGATGACCGATATAGAGACCGGATACGGAAGAACCGGGCCACATGGCCATGCTTTCGGTGAGCGTGACACCCGTTGCCTTTTCCGCATCGAGCAGCTTGAACAGTGTCGGCTTTTCAGTGTGGTCGGGCTGTGCCGGATAGCCAGGTGCCGGACGGATACCGGCATAGGTTTCGGCCAGGAGTTCGTCGCTCGTCAACGTTTCGTCCGGCGCATAGCCCCAGAATTCCTGACGCACGCGCTGGTGCAGACGCTCGGCAAAGGCTTCGGCAAAACGGTCCGCCAGCGCCTTCACCAGGATCGACGAATAGTCGTCATTGGCGCGTTCGAAGCGTTCGGCGATGGCAATTTCTTCAAAGCCGGCTGTCACGACAAAGGCCCCCACATAGTCCTCGACGCCGCTCGCCTCAGGCGCAACGAAGTCCGACAGCGCCACATTGGGCCGACCGTCGCGTTTCGACAACTGCTGGCGCAGTGTGTAGAGCATGGCAAGCTCATCGCCGCGGGCATCGTCCTTGTAGAGGCGGATATCGTCGCCAACGGCATTGGCCGGCCAGAAACCGATCACGCCGCGCGGGCGGAACCATTTCTCGTCGATGATCTTCTTGAGCATCTCCTGCGCATCGGCAAACAGCTGCCGCGCGGCCTCACCCTGCTTCGCATCCTCCAGGATCATCGGATAGCGCCCCTTCAGCTCCCAGGTCTGGAAGAAGGGCGTCCAGTCGATATAATCGGCAAGCTCTGCCAGATCGTAATGGTCGAAACTTTTGGTGCCAAGAAAGCTCGGCTTGACCGGCTTGTAGCCCGTCCAGTCAATTTTAAGCGCATTCTCGCGGGCACGCGGCAACGGGAGGCGCTGCTTTTCGGCCTCGGCCCGCGCATGGGCCTCAGCCACCTTCGTGTATTCCGCCTTGATCTTTTCGACGTAAGGTCCCTTTTGCTCGGGCGAGAGCAGCGCGGAGACAACACCGACAGCGCGGCTGGCATCGGTCACATACACCGCCTGCCCGCGCTCATATTGGGGGCTGACCTTCACGGCCGTGTGCACACGGCTGGTGGTGGCACCTCCGATCAGCAACGGCACATCGAAACCCTGCTTTTCCATTTCCGACGCCACATAGACCATCTCGTCGAGCGATGGCGTGATCAGACCGGAGAGACCGATGATATCGACCTTCTCCTTGATCGCCGTCTCGAAAATCTTGGCAGCCGGCACCATCACGCCAAGATCGATGATCTCGTAATTGTTGCAGGCCAGCACAACGCCGACAATGTTCTTGCCGATATCGTGGACATCGCCCTTCACGGTCGCAAGCAACACCTTGCCAGCCGTCTCGCGCTCGCCATTGCCGCCATTGGCAAGCTTTTCCGCTTCCATATAAGGCAGAAGGACAGCAACAGCCTGCTTCATCACACGGGCAGACTTGACCACTTGCGGCAGGAACATCTTGCCCGAGCCGAACAGATCGCCAACGACATTCATGCCGGCCATCAACGGACCTTCGATCACATGCAAGGGGCGCTCGACGCTCTGGCGCGCTTCTTCGGTATCGGCATCGATATATTCGGTAATGCCATTGACCAGCGCATGCTCAAGACGTTTTTCGACCGACCATTCACGCCAGGTCAGATCCTGTTTCTTGGCTTCCTTACCGCCTGCTCCGCGAAACTGTTCGGCAATCTCCAGAAGTCGTTCGGTCGCATCATCGCGGCGGTTCAGCACCACGTCTTCGCAGGCCTCCCGCAGTTTCGGCTCAATGCTTTCATAGACCGCCAGCTGACCGGCATTGACGATGCCCATATCCATGCCGACCTGGATCGCATGATAGAGAAACACGGCATGCATGGCCTCGCGAACCGGCTCATTGCCGCGGAAAGAGAAGGACAGGTTCGAAACGCCACCGGAAATATGAACCAGCGGCATTTTCTCGCGGATCGTCCGCGTGGCCTCGATAAAGTCCTGGCCGTAATTATTGTGCTCTTCGATACCCGTGGCGACCGCAAAGATATTGGGGTCGAAAATAATGTCTTCCGGCGGGAACCCGGCAATTTCAGTCAGGATCTTGTAGGCACGCTCGCAGATCTCGACCTTGCGCTTGTAGGTATCCGCCTGCCCCTGCTCATCGAACGCCATGACGACGACAGCGGCACCGTAATTGCGGATCAGCTTGGCCTGGGCGATGAAGTTCTCCTCGCCCTCCTTGAGCGAGATCGAATTCACGACCGCCTTGCCTTGCACGCATTTCAAACCGGCTTCGATGATCGAGAACTTCGATGAATCGAGCATGATCGGCACGCGTGCGATATCCGGCTCGGCAGCAATCAGATTGAGAAACTCGACCATTGCCTTTTCGCTGTCGATCAAGCCTTCATCCATATTGATGTCGATGATCTGCGCGCCGTTTTCCACCTGATCGCGCGCCACGACCAGCGCTGCCGCATAGTCACCCGCAGTGATCAGCTTGCGGAACTTGGCAGAGCCGGTGACATTGGTGCGCTCGCCCACGTTGACGAATGGAATGTCCTTGGTCAGCACGAAGGGCTCGAGGCCCGAAAGCGACATGAAAGGCTTGTGCTCAGGCACCAGACGCGGCTTGTGCTGCGAAACGGCATCGGCAATCGCCCGGATATGCTCCGGCGTGGAGCCGCAACAGCCGCCGACTACATTGACGAGACCTTCCTTCGCAAAACCCTCGATCTGGCGCGCCATCATCTCGGGGCTCTCGTCATACTGGCCAAACTCGTTGGGCAGGCCTGCATTGGGATAGGCGCAGATGAACGTGTCAGCAACGCCCGACAATTCCTGCAGATGCGGACGCATGGCATCGGCACCAAGAGCGCAGTTCAGCCCGATGGTAAAGGGGTTGGAATGGCGCACCGAATACCAGAATGCCGACGGCGTCTGGCCGGACAACGTGCGGCCGGAAAGGTCTGTAATCGTGCCCGACACCATGACAGGAAGACGGATGCCCTTCTCGGCGAAGCGCTCCTCGCAGGCAAAGATCGCTGCCTTGGCGTTCAGCGTGTCGAAGATCGTCTCAATCAAAATGAGATCGGCCCCGCCATCGATCAGACCATCGATCTGCTCGCCATAGGCAATGCGCAGATCGTCAAACGAAACAGCACGGTAGCCCGGATTGTTGACGTCGGGCGACATGGATGCGGTGCGGTTGGTCGGCCCGATGGCGCCGGCGACGAAACGGCGGCGCCCATCTTCGCGCTCCGCACGGATCGCAGCCCGGCGCACCACCTTCGCACCCTCGAAATTGAGATCGTAAACCGCACCTTCCATCTGATAATCCGCCTGCGCAATGCGCGTGGACGAGAAGGTATTGGTTTCCAGAATGTCGGCACCCGCCATGGCATAGCGGTAATGGATTTCCTCAATTGCATCCGGCTGCGAGAGGATCAGGAGATCGTTATTGCCCTGCTGGTGACAGGCACAACCTAAAAAGCGCTCGCCCCTAAACTGCTCCTCATCGAAGCCTAGACCCTGGATCTGGGTGCCCATGGCACCGTCCAGCACGAGAATTCGCTCACGCGCAGCCTTGGCCAGGGCTTCTGCCACTTCCGCGCCATCCCGTTTCGCGCCCTCAGGGCCGAAAAGATTGTCAAGCATACGCGAACTCCCTTGTCTTCATTGCGACACATCGTGAAGTCACATAAAGATATCTTTATGTCAACAACTGTTTGCCAAAACTGGCAATTCGGCGACCTTTGCTAAAGCCGTTCGCCGTGACATTTGCCCACTCCCCCGATATAGCTCTTGCAACACTCGAAATGCCCCAAGGGAGGAACCATGTCGGAGAAAACCCCATCCAGCGCACTTGCAGAAAACTGGAGCGGCCGCCCCTATCACCGCCAATGGTTGAACGCACAGGCGACGGATCTGTTTCGCTTCTTCCAGTTTGCAGCGATCAATCCCAAGGGCGGATTCTACGATCTTGACCGGCATGGAAAGCCCCTTTCCACAGACAATCCTGTCCGCGGCATCCATATGGCCGCCCGCATGGTCCACTGCTTTGCCATTGGCGACCTTCTCGGCCTGCCGGGTTCCCGGGATGTAATCGACCACGGCATGGACTTCCTCTGGAACCGCCATCGCGACATGGACAATGGCGGCTATGCCTGGCAGGCGGATGATAACGGTGCGGTCGATACATCCAAACAAGGCTATGGCCACGCCTTCGTCTTGCTTGCTGCATCCTCGGCAAAAACTGTCGGCCATCCCCTCGCCGACCAGATGCTCGCCGACATCACCGAAATCCTGGAAACCAAATTCTGGGACAAGGAACACGGTGCCATTGCCGAGGAGTTTTCAGCCGACTGGACACCGGTGCCAGGCTATCGTGGCCAGAACTCCAATATGCACCTGACCGAAGCCCTGATGGCCGCCTTCGAAGCGACCGGAGAACACCAGTACCTCGACAAGGCTGAGAGCATTGCCGATCTTCTGATCCGCCGCAAGGCAACGGAATGCAGCTACCGGGTGCCGGAACATTTCGACGAGAACTGGAGCGTGGATGAGAACTACTACCACGAAAACGAGATGTTCCGCCCCGCCGGCACCACGCCCGGCCATTGGCTCGAGTGGTCTCGCCTGGTGCTCCAGCTCTGGGTGCTTGGTGGCAAGAAACATGACTGGATGCCGGAAGCCGCCCGCGGCCTGTTCTTCCAGTCTATGAAACTTGGCTGGGACAACAGCCATGGCGGTTTCTTCTATACGCTGGATTGGGAGAACCGGCCGGACAAGCGCTTCAAGCTGTGGTGGCCGCTTTGCGAAGGGGCAGCCGCTGCCCATTTCCTCAATGAGCACTCGCCCAGCGCTTTTCACGAAGAGAGCTATCGTCAGATCTGGGGCTTCATCAATCGCTATAGTCTCGACCATCCGCTGGGCGGTTGGCATGAGGAACTGACGGAAGACCTGAAACCCTCAAACACGCTCTTCCCCGGCAAGGGCGATATCTACCACGCCCTTCAGGCTTGCCTGATCCCGCTTTATCCGGCGACCGGCAGCCTGACCAAGGTGATTGCCGAAACCGGCGGACGTCTTTAAGCAGCTGTCACACGGCGGCTCGTTTTTCTTGCCGCCGTGTCAGTTGTCGGACTGGACTTCGCCCTTTTTCGGCTTGCCCTTAAGGCGAAAAGCCGCAGAAAAGCGTGTTCCCTTGGAAAATTGACCCGAACATTGAATGGTATCGGCGCCACGCGGCCCATTGCGAACGGCGCAATGACCGCTTGCCGCCAGAACATTGGGAGACCCATTGGCAGCGCCTGCGTTGATCACGACACGATCGATGTCGAATCCCTGAGCACGATTGGAGCGATCCACACCGCTGAATGTCAGAATACGGCTGCCGGTCAGCATGAAGTAGAACCCCACACGACCATCCGAATAGGCACTGCGACCGATGGTGGCCAGACAGCTCGCCGTCAGATCATCGCCGCCAAGTTCAACCCGAAGGCATGTGCCCTCCAGAGCATTGAAATCCGGTTGTCCGGCCGCCTCAACGTCAGCAGCAACGCCAAGGACGGTCACTGCAAAAGCAACGAGCCAAACCCACCGACATGTCATCAAAGCACCTTCCTCACAGAATGACCGCTGAGAACGATGCCTGCCGCGACCGTGAGCTTATGTAGACGATTTGCAGAACGGTCAGCAAGACCACCGACACCGGCAAGGACGCGGGATAACAGTCAGTATGGACAAGAGACGACAAGACGCGACTGCGCGACGGAACTGAGTTTCAGTCCGCCGCGCAGTCTTCAGTCGTTTACGGGCTCTTAGAACTCTTCCCAATCATTCTGCTTGAGCGCGGTATTTCCCACAGCCATTGGCGCTGGACGCGGGGCTGCCGGCTTCGCCAGCGGTGCGTGGCTTTCAGCAGGGGCTCTCGCAGCGGGCAAAGGTGCCGGGCGCACGGCGGGAGGCGCGCTTCCCGGCAGGCGCACACCGGCACGGCGATTGAGTTTGAAGCTCTGGACGAGCGTGGCCAGATGAGCGGCCCCGCCGGACAGCGCCTCACTGACCGCAGACATACTGGACACCATCGAGGCGTTCTGCTGCGTCATCTGGTCAAGCGAGTTCACCGCCGAGTTGATTTCCAGAAGGCTGGTCGACTGTTCGGAGGCTGCCGTAGCAATCGCCTGCACGTTACTGTCGATAGACTGGACGAAATCCTCGATCTTGGTCAGTGCCTTGCCAGTCTCGCCGACAAGACGCACCCCTTCCGTCACTTCCTTGCCGGAATTGGCAATGAGATCGGAAATCTCCTTCGCAGCCTTGGCAGAGCGCTGGGCCAGTTCGCGAACTTCCTGCGCCACAACCGCAAAGCCCTTGCCGCTTTCGCCCGCTCTGGCGGCCTCAACGCCGGCATTCAGCGCCAGAAGATTGGTCTGGAAGGCAATCTCGTCGATCACACCGATAATATTGGAGATCTCTTTAGAAGCCGATTCGATGCGGCTCATGGCATCGACGGTGGCCTTGACGACCCCAACGGATGCAGTCGCCGCCTCACGCGCATCTCCCACCAAACGACGGGTTTCCGTCGTCCGGGAACTGGAATCGCGAACGGTGACCGTAATCTGCTCCAACGCTGCCGACGTCTCTTCCAGTGCTGCTGCCTGTTGCTCGGAGCGATGTGCAAGACTTCCAGAGCTTTCCTTCATCTCGGAACTCTTCGACGAAAGCGAATTCGTCTCGTGAAGCACTTCCTCAAGAGTTTCCTGGAAGCGCCCGATCGAGACATTGAAATCGTTTCGCAAATGTTCGAACTCGGGAACAAAGGGCTCGTCGATTGTGATGCGTATATTACAATCGGCGAGTCGCCCGAGGCCAGCACCGACTTCCTGTATCGCCTTCACCCGTCCAGTGACGTCCGTGGCGAACTTCACCACCTTGACGACTTTGCCCTCATCGTCGAGGATCGGATTATAGGTTGCCTGGATATAGACCGGCGCACCATCCTTGCCGATCCGCTTGAACTCGTCGCTGGCGTATTTTCCAGTGTTCAGGCTTCGCCAGAACTCCTGATAGGCAGGAGACCGCACCTCTTCGGCATCGCAGAATATCGAGTGATGCTTGCCGACGATGTCCGACAGTGTGTAGCCAAGAACCGACAGAAAATTCTCGTTGGCCGTCAGAATTTCACCTTCCGGCGTGAATTCGATGATGGCTTGCGCGCGCGAGAGCGCTTCGAGCTTTCCATTGCTATCGATTTCCTTCTGTTTCAACTCGGTGATATCAGTCGCGAGCTTGACAACCTTGTAGACTTTTCCGCCACGCATCACCGGATTATAGGACGCTTCGATCCAGATTATGTCGCCGGTCTTGGTGACGCGCTTGTACTGGCGGCGGTCGAATTTGCCCTTGGCAAGACTGGTCCAGAAGTCTGCATATTCCGGTGAAGACACTTCTTGTGGTGTCAGGAACATCCGGTGATGCTTGCCGACAATTTCGGAGAGCTCATAGCCGAGCGCCTTGCAGAAATTCTCGTTGGCAGTCAGAATCGTGCCGTCAGGTGTAAACTCGATGATCGCCTGCGAACGGTTAAAGGCAGCCATCATCGCCTTTTCGTCGCTTGCAAATCCGGGGATGTGTATCGACATGCGCCAGAATCCTAATAGATGAGATACCGGAATCTAGCTTAGTAAACACTAATACAATCTTTACGCGGGAACAAAAATTGATGGCACGGAAATTCTCTTGACACCCCCACAGGAACCGGCCCGAAACCGGACCGACATGCGCCAAAAGAAGCATACGAATCAATGACAATGCAGCGTTAAGGCGCATCATTGCCGGAAAACGGGATAGAGCCAAAAATCGCAAAGGTTGCATTAGATCTACTGGATTTGCATACGGTGCCAAGCAATATTCTAACTGTCTCCGCAGCTTTCACTGCCAGATCGGCGCGATGTCATCTGCAATGCGAGCTTTGGGCAGCGCATCGGATTTCAGTCGGTGACGCCCCACCATCCGCCTCTCTCAATTTTCGCAGCGCCGCTTGACAAACACCCGATGACCATATTTTAATCATGCACACCATCTGAGCATTTGGCTTGGATTTCTCACATCGGCGACATCCGTCAACGGGCAACACCGCCCACAACGCCCCGAGCTCCGGGATCCGCGTTGTGGGATTTTTTGCGTTTGGAATTCCCATGCGAAGCACTGTCAGGATCGGCATACTCTATTCCACCACGGGGCCCTATGGAGCCATGGGGCGGGATGCCATGGCGGGCGCGGAATTTGCCTTTCACGAATATGCAAAGGCCGGCGGCACTGGCGTAGAACCGGTCTTCTTCGACCCGCATGCCGATCTGTCTGCCTATCTGGACGGTGCACGCCGCATGATCCGCGAAAACGGCTGCCGCCAGATCGTCGGGACCATCACCTCGGCTGCCCGCAAGGAAGTCTTGCCGCTCGTGGAAAAGCATGACGGCCTGCTCTGGTACATGTGCCCCTATGAGGGCTTCGAGGCCAATGAGAACACCATCTATATCGGCGGCTGCCCGAACCAGCACCTGATCCCCCTGTTTGAGCACCTGATCCCCCGTTATGGCGCCCGGCCTTATCTGGTCGGGGCCAATTATGTCTGGGGCTGGGAAATGAACCGGCTGGCACGCGAACTGATTTCCAATGCCGGGGGCACCGTTCTGGGTGAACGTTACCTTCCTTTCGAGGAGACAGCGGTAGATCGCCTGATTGCCGATATCGAAGAGAAAAAACCAAGCTTCGTGCTCAACAATCTCATCGGTCCTGCAAGCTATGCCTTTCTGGAAGCCATGCGAGCGCTCGGGGAGCGAAATCCCGCCTTCCTGCCCGGCAATTGCCCGGTGGCAAGTTGCGACCTGCAGGAATCGGAACTCGACGAAGTGGCCGATGGCGCAGCAACAGGCCAGCTCTGTGCAGCCTCGTATTTCGACACGCTGGAAAGTCCTGAAAACCGCAATTTCAAGCAACGCCTCGCCGCCTTTCGCCCCGGCATCACTCGCGTCTCCAGCATGTTTGCGAGCGCCTATACCGCGGTCACCATGTGCATCGGCGCGCTCGAGGCAAGCGGCAATGACGATCCGGCGGACGTGCGTCGGCAGGTTCTGTCGCGATCATGGCCGGGCCTGTTCGGCGACATGGTGGTCGATCCCGACACCAATCATGCAGCCCTGCCCTTCCTGCTGGGGCGTATCAACGCCGAACGCGGCTTTGACGTTATCGCCTCGCGCCCGCCGCTTGCAGCCGATCCCTATCTGACCGGCATCGGCAACAGAAGCGAGCCATGGCTAAGGGTGGTCTCATGATATCCAAGACACCCAACTTTACCGGATGGCGCGCTGTGATCCTGGCGCAGGAAGACGGAAATACCGAACGCTTGCGGCGTCAGTTGACCCTGCTTGGCGTCGCCTCGTCACTGCAATGGCTGCCCCTTGCCGAAACTGACCTGCCCGATCTCGTCATCGTCGATGCCGACCGGGGCTGGGACGAGCTTCTGCCCTGGCCGGAGCGCAAGCCCGCTCGACCTGTCTCGGCACTGCTGGGCTCTGAAGCGCCCGGACGTCTCGCCTGGGCCATTGGCTGCGGAGCAAGCTCCATCATTCCAAAGCCGGTCTCGGCCGCGACCATCTATCCGGCACTCGTTCTCGCCGTCACGTCCCATGGACAGCGCATGGAAGAGGAGGCCCGCATTGCAAGGCTGGAAGAGCGGCTGCGGCTGCGGCCCGTCGTCTATGCAGCGATTAACCGTCTGAAGAGTGAGCGCCAACTCGACGACGAACAGGCCTATGCCGCCCTCCGGGATAACGCCATGCAGCGTCGCATGCCGATTGAACAACTCGCCGCCCTCTTCATCGGTGGCTCAGAACCCTTGAGGGAAGTCAGCTGATGCGTGTGCTCAGAGAAATTGCCCGCCAACCAGCCGCTTTGTTCGGCTTTGCCATCGTCCTCATCGTTCTGATCGCGGCAATCGGAGCACCGCTGTTCGCCCCCTACAATCCCGACGCACAGATGTTCGACGGGTTGACGCTGGAAGGCGCTCCCATTCCGCCGAGCGACCAGTTTCTGCTGGGCACCGACACGCTTGGCCGTGATCTGTTGTCGCGTCTGCTGTTCGGCGCCAGAACCTCGCTGATCATCGGCCTCGTTGCCAATGGCATTGCCGTGGCAATAGGCCTATTTGTCGGCATCACCGCCGGCTACATGCGCGGCTGGGCCGGCAATCTGATGATGCGCTTCACCGATCTGATGATGGCCTTCCCCGCCCTGCTGCTCGCGATCGTTCTGGCAGCTCTGCTGAAACCCAGCCTGTGGATCGTTGCCATGGTCATCGCGCTGGTCAACTGGGTTCAGGTTGCGCGCATCGTCTATACCGAGACCCGTGGGCTGGTGGCACGCGACTTCATCCTCGCCGAGCGCTCGCTGGGTGCCGGACATGCCCGCATCCTGTTTCTCCATATCCTGCCGCATCTGGTGCCAACCGCGATTGTCTGGGGCACGCTCGGCATTGCCACCACGGTTCTGCTCGAAGCAACGCTGTCCTTCCTCGGCGTCGGCGTCCAGCCGCCCGATCCATCATGGGGCAATATCATCTTCGAAAGTCAGAGTTATTTCACCGTCGCGCCTTGGCTGGTCTTCTTCCCCGGCGTCCTGATCCTTCTGACAGCACTCGCCTTCAACCTGGTCGGTGACGCCCTTCGCGACATCCTTGACCCGACCCAGCGAGGCAGAGGCTGATGATATCCGTTCTCGCAAAGCGTCTGGTTCAAGCAACCCTCATCCTGTTTGGCGTCGCCGCTGTCACCTTCGTGCTGCTCTATGCCCTGCCGGCCGATCCGGCGCGCATGATTGCCGGGCGCAGCGCCACAGCGCAGACGGTTGCCAATATCCGCCATGAACTTGGCCTCGACCAACCGCTGTTCCTGCAGTTCTTCCATTATGTCAGTGGTCTGGTTCAGGGCGATCTCGGTCGCTCCTATGCCCAGAAGACTGAAGTTTCGACCTTGATTGCCGCACGGCTCCCCGCCACCCTGACATTGATGGCTGCAGGCATATTTCTGGAAGTGGTCTTCGGCATCCTTCTTGGCTCTATTGCGGCCCTGAACCGCGGCGGCCTCATCGACCGCACCGTCATGATGTCGGCCTTTGTCGGCGTGTCAGCGCCGCAATTCGTGGTCGCCCTTCTGCTGCTCTATGTCTTTGCCGCCATGCTCGGCTGGTTCCCGATGTCCGGTTATGGAACGCCGGCCCATGTGGTGCTTCCGGCCTGCACATTGGCGCTCCTGGGTGCCGGTTGGTACGCCCGTATCGTGCGCTCGGCCATGATCGACGTGCTGAACCAGGATTATGTCCGCACTGCCCGCGCCAAGGGCCTGTCCGCGACCCGCGTGATCCTGCGTCATGTGCTGCCCAATGCCATGCTGCCAGTCATTGCCATGATCGGCATCGATATCGGCCAGTTCATGGGCGGTGTGGTTGTGGTTGAAGCCGTCTACGGCTGGCCGGGCATCGGCCAACTCGCCTGGCAGGCAATCCAGCAGGTCGACATTCCCATCATCATGGGCGTCACGCTCACTTCCGCCCTTGCCATCATCATCGGCAACCTTCTCGCCGATCTCATTGCGCCGGCCATAGACCCGCGTATCCGTTCCAACTGAAGCCCAAACGATAAAAGGGGAACTGCTTATGTTTAGACGTTTGCTTCTCAACTCCACGACGGCGGCGCTCTTTGCGCTGACACCGCTTACGGTCAACGCCCAGGACACGCCAAGTCAAGGCGGCGACATCGTCGTCACCTACAAGGACGACATTACCACGCTCGATCCGGCCATCGGTTACGACTGGGTCAACTGGTCCATGATCAAGAGCCTTTTCTCACGTCTCGTCGACTATGAGCCCGGCACCGCAAACATCGTGCCGTCGCTGGCCGAGAGCTTTGAAGTCGCACCTGATGGCCTCACCTATACCTTCAAGCTGCGCAAGGGCGTGAAATTCTCCAACGGTCGCGATGTTGTCGCCTCCGATGTGAAATACTCGCTGGAACGCGCCGTCAATCCGAAGACACAAGGCCCGGGCGCCGGCTTCTTCGGTGCGATTGCGGGTTTTGACGAGATGACGGCTGGGACAGCGGACACCATGTCCGGCATCGAAACGCCGGATGATGGTACGGTCATCTTCCACCTCACCCGTCCTGACGCCACCTTCCTGCATGTGCTGGCGATCAACTTTGCCTCGGTCGTGCCAAAGGAAGCCGTCGAAGCGGCCAACGGCGATTTCGGCAAACATCCCGTCGGCTCCGGAACCTTCATTCTGAAAGACTGGACCATTGGCCAGAAGCTGGTGTTCGACAAGAACCCGGACTACTACGTCAAGGATATCCCGCATATCGACAAGGTGACGGTTGAAGTGGGCCAGGAGCCACTGGTCGCCCTGCTTCGGCTGCAAAAGGGTGAAGTCGATATCGCAGGCGACGGCATTCCGCCGGCAAAGTTCCTCGAAATCAAGAACTCGCCTGAAGGCGCCGACATGATTGTCGACGGCGAACAACTCCACACCGGCTACATCACCCTCAACACCAAGGTGAAGCCGTTCGACGACGTCAAGGTGCGCCAGGCCATCAACATGGCTGTCAACAAGGAGCGTATCGTGCGCATCCTGAACGGTCGCGCAACGCCTGCCAACCAGCCGCTTCCGCCGCTGATGCCGGGCTATGACAAGGACTACAAGGGCTATCCATTCGACGTGGAAAAGGCCAAGGCCCTGCTCACCGAAGCCGGTTATCCGGATGGCTTCGAGACCGTGCTCTTCTCCACCAATACCGATCCGCAGCCCCGCATCGCCCAGGCCATCCAGCAGGATCTGGCAGCCATTGGCGTCAAGGCTGAAGTTCGCGCTTTGGCGCAGGGCAATGTCATTGCCGCCGGCGGCACCGAAGGCGAAGCCCCGATGATCTGGTCGGGCGGCATGGCCTGGATCGCAGACTTCCCGGATCCATCCAACTTCTACGGCCCGATCCTCGGTTGCGCAGGCGCAGTTCAGGGCGGCTGGAACTGGTCGTGGTATTGCAACGAGGCACTCGACAAGCGCGCCATCGCCGCAGACGCGATGTCGGACCCGGCACAGACCGCAGAACGCCAGGCTGTCTGGGGCAAGATCTTCACCGACATCATGGATGACGCGCCCTGGGTACCGGTCATCAACGAACGTCGCGTGGTGGCAAAATCGCTGCGCATGGGCGGTCCGGACAACATCTACATCGACCCTACCCGCGTCATCAATTACGATGCGATCTACGTAAAGCAATAACAGCACAACAGCGAAATTGCCTCTCAAACGCCCCTCTCCCCATTCGGGGAGAGGGTTCAAGGCGAAAGGGGCAGTCGCCTATTTCTAGGGAGCTTCAACAATGTGCGTCGCATGCAACCACACCATCCATAGCGCTCAACATAATTTCGGCTGGAACAAGGATTTCCCGCCATCCCTGACGGCAAAGCCGGGCGAAACCATTCTGTTTGAGTGCCTGGATTCCTCCGGCGGCCAGATCGGCCCCGATGCGACGCTCGACACACTCGCCAATCTCGATTTCGGTAAGATCAACCCGGTCTCCGGCCCAGTCTATGTCGAGGGCGCTGAACCCGGTGATGCGCTGAAAGTCACCATCAACAAGTTCCACCCGTGCGGCTACGGCTGGACCGCCAATATTCCGGGCTTTGGCCTGCTGGCAGATCAGTTCGCCGATCCGGCACTGCATGTATGGACCTACGATACCCAGACCATGGCGCCCGCAGCCTATGGCCCAGGCGGCAAGGTACCGCTGAAGCCCTTCACCGGCACCATCGGTGTCGCCCCTGCAGAGCCCGGCCTCCATTCGGTCGTGCCGCCACGTCGCGTCGGCGGCAATATGGATATCCGCGACCTGTCGGCCGGCGTCACGCTTTACCTGCCCGTGGAATGCAAGGGCGCCTTGTTCTCTGTTGGCGACACCCACGCGGCCCAGGGCGATGGCGAGGTCTGCGGAACCGCGATCGAAAGCCAGATGAATGTCGAGCTGACGCTCGATCTGGTCAAGGGTGCCAACCTGAAGAGCCCACGCTTCACGGTAACCGAGCCTGTCACCCGCCACCTCGATGGCGCCGGTTACGAAGTCACCACCGGCATCGGACCCGATCTGATGACAGGGGCTCGCGAAGCCCTCATGCGGATGATCGACTTGCTGGGCAGTGAGCACGGCATGAGCGCCGTCGACGCCTATCTCCTGTGCTCGGTCTGCGGTGATCTGAGGATCAGCGAAATCGTCGACGCCCCCAACTGGGTCGTTTCCTTCTACTTCCCGAGGATCGTCCTTTCGTGACACAGCAACAAAAAGGCACAGCGCCGGTTCTTTCGGTCCGCAATCTCTCGGTCGACGCCCGCACACCGACCGGTCTGAAGCGCATTCTCGACGGTGTGAGCTTTACGCTCAACGCCGGCGAGACTTTGTGCCTTGCGGGCGAATCCGGCTCCGGTAAATCGGTAACCTCTCTTGCCACCATGGGGCTTTTGCCAAAGGCATCGCTGCGTGTGGCCTCAGGCGAAATCCGCCTCGGCGAGCGCAATTTGCTCGGTCTTTCGGAACGGGCCATGCGCCGGATAAGGGGTGGCGAGATCGCCATGATCTTCCAGGAGCCTATGACCTCGCTCAATCCGGTCATGACCATCGGCGCGCAACTGACCGAGGCCATCCGCGAACATCGCGACGATCTCACGCAAAGCCCGGAAATCGTGGCAAAACAGATGCTCGATGCCGTGCATATGACGCAGGCAGCCCACCGCCTCACGCAATTTCCCCATGAACTTTCCGGTGGCATGCGCCAGCGCGTGATGATCGCCATGGCGCTGTCGTGCCAGCCAAAGGTGCTGATCGCCGACGAGCCAACGACAGCGCTGGACGTGACAGTCCAGGCCCAGATCCTTACCCTGATGCGCGAACTACGCCAGGAATTCGACACCTCCATCCTGATGATCACCCACGACATGGGCGTCGTGGCCGAGATGGCCGATCGTGTCGCCATCATGCAGAATGGCCGCATCGTCGAACAGGGCGATGTTATCGACATCTTCGAGACACCGGCCGAACCCTATACGCGGGAACTGCTCGCTGCGGTCCCGCATCTGGGGGCACTCGCCGGAACCGACGGTCCCCCACGCGTCACCGAGGCCGCTCGTCTCCCGGCCCAGCCGCAACCGATCCTCGAGGTGGCCGAGCTAAGCGTCACCTATGGCGCAAAAAGCGGCTGGTTGGGTCGTGGCACCGCCCCACCGCCCACCGTCAGCAATATCAACTTTTCCTTGAAGGCTGGCGAGACGCTGGGGCTGGTTGGTGAAAGCGGCTCGGGCAAATCGACCACCGGCAAGGCCGTGCTCGGCCTCATTCCCTTTGACGGCAGCGTTCGCATTGCCGGACGCGAGGTATTTCAGTCGTCCCCGTCGATCATGTTGCCGATCCGTCGTGCGGCACAAATGATCTTTCAGGATCCCTACGCCTCGCTCGACCCGCGCATGAATGTGGGATCGGCGGTCGCCGAGCCGTTGGTGATCCACAATATCGGCAATGCTTCCGAGCGCCGCGACCGCGTTGCCGCCCTCCTCAAACGCGTCGGGCTGACACCCGATGCGGCCGGACGCTACCCACACGAATTCTCCGGCGGGCAACGGCAACGGATTTGCATCGCCCGCGCGCTGGCCCTGGAGCCCAAGCTGATCGTTGCCGACGAAAGCGTTGCAGCGCTCGACGTATCGGTGCGTGGCCGTGTGCTCGACCTGATGCTGGAACTGCAAGAGCAGATGGGTCTCGCCTATCTGTTCATTTCCCACGACATGGCCGTGATCGAAAAGATGGCACACCACGTGGCCGTCATGCGCGGCGGCCAGATCGTCGAAATGGGCACACGCCGGCAGGTATTCGAGAACCCCGGCAACGACTATACGCAAGCCCTCATGTCGGCTGTCCCCATCCCCGAACCGCGTCGCTATCGCGACAGCAATAGGGCCGAAAGGGAGATCGGGATGATGCGTTCCAGCTGAGCCCTTGGCCATTTCCTTCAGCGCCCCCCTGACTTATTGTCCCTCCCGACAAGGTCGTTCCGGCAAGTGAGTGGGCAAGGTGTGTCCAAGGCCCTTTGGCACGCATGTTGGAATGGAAGAGGAAGACTGAAATGCCCAGATTCGCCGCCAATCTCTCGATGATGTTTACCGAGGTGCCATTTCTAGATCGCTTTCGCGCCGCAGCCGAGTGTGGCTTTAAGGCAGTCGAATTTCTCTTCCCCTATGATCATCCAGCCGAAACCATTGCCGCACGACTGGCCGATGCCGGCCTCAAACAGGCACTCTTCAACATGCCGCCCGGCGATTGGGCAGCCGGTGAGCGCGGACTGGCGTCCCTTCCCGGACGGGAAGCCGACTTCACCGAAGCGCTCGCCATGGCAATCGCTTACGGCAAGGTTATTGGAACATCGTTTCTGCACACGATGGCGGGGATTGCGCCATCTGACGATGCCGCGGCGATCGCCTGCTACCGCGAAAACCTCAAGCGTGCTGCAGAGCGTACCGGAGAGGCCGGCATCGGCCTGGTGATCGAGCCGATCAATGGCCGCGACATGCCGGGCTATTTCCTCAACGACTTCGACCAGGCAATTGGTTTCGTCATCGAAGCCGACGCGCCGCATGTGAAGCTGCAATTTGATATCTATCACCGCCAGATCCTGCATGGCGACGTGATCGTCGCGCTTCGCCGCATGGCACCCCATATCGGCCACATCCAGATTGCCTCTGTTCCCGAGCGCCACGAGCCCATGAGCGGAGAGCTGAACGACCTCCACATCTTCGCCGAGATCGACGCCATAGGCTATCAGGGTTATGTCGGGTGCGAATACCGTCCGGTCGGCTCAACTGCGGACGGACTGGGCTGGCTGAAAGTCGTTTGATTGTCTCTCGCCGGAGATCGTTAACCTGTCCAGGCGTCTCGGCTTGCGCAGAGGCTAATTGAGCCCTCATGCTGTCATGGCCGATCGCCGCTGGACAATCCTTCACGCATGCCGAATAGTCGATCCGATCGCAAGCAGCGAGAGCACTTGCATGGGACCCAGCGACGATTTTCAGACGACAACGACAACCGTTGCCGTTATCACAGCCAGGGTCTAGCAATTTAAGGGTCAAGCGTGCCATCAAATCGACAGGAGCCCGTTTCGGGAGAGCTCTTCGATCTATCCGATCTCGGCTGGCGTTCGTTTTTCATGCAGCAACTCGAAGCGGATGAATTGCCGCTTTTCGAGATTTGCAGGGTCACCGCAGTCCATCGCTCGGTCCTGCATGTTCTGGGCGTCGACATAGACCGGACTGTTGCTCATTTTTCAGCAGGCGATGGCGATGCCGCAGGCTTTGCAACGGTCGGCGACTGGCTTCTGCTGGATCCCGGCACCTGTCAGCCCCTGCGCCTGTTGCGCAGATCGAGCCTCATCAAGCGCCGCGCGCCGGGAAAGAGGCGCGGCCTGCAATTGATCGCCGCCAATATCGACACACTCTTCATCGTGACCTCCTGTAACCAGGATTTCAACATTGCCCGCCTCGAACGCTATCTGACGCTGGCAAGAGAAGCCGACGTTACCCCCGTCGTCGTCGTCACCAAGTCAGACCTCGTGGACGACGCCGAAACATTTCGCCAGTCGGCGGTCGAGCTCTTTCAAGGACTTGAAGTCATCCTTGTCGACGCACGAAAGCCCGATCAGGTGGCAACCCTCCATCCATGGTGCGGCAGGGGGCAGACGGTGGCGTTTGTCGGCTCATCCGGCGTCGGCAAGTCGACCCTGATCAACACCCTGACCGGAGCGGACGCGATCTCGACCCAGGCCATCCGAGAGGATGACGCAAAGGGCCGGCACACCACATCATCGAGGCAACTGCACAGGCTCGAAAGCGGTGGCTGGCTGATCGACACGCCCGGCATGCGCGAATTGCAACTGGCGGACGTTCAGCAAGGTATCGAGGAGGTGTTCACCGACATCACCGAGCTGACCGAATCCTGCCGCTTTCGCGATTGCCGCCACGAAAGCGAACCCGGCTGTGCCGTGCGCGCGGCAACCGAGCGCGGTGAGATCGATCAGAGCCGGCTTGAGCGCTGGAAAAAGCTTCTGGTTGAGGACGCGCTCAACACAAAAAGCCTGGGCGAACGCCGAGGAAGAGACCGTGCGACCGGAAAAACGCCAAAGGCCGAGAAAAAGAATCAGCGCAGGTAGGATACCCCACTGATTCGACGGTGAAGTCCGAAGATAAAAAATGGTGGGCCTGGAGAGACTCGAACTCCCAACCAAGCGGTTATGAGCCGCCGGCTCTAACCATTGAGCTACAGGCCCTGCCCGGCTTCATTTGCCAGAGCGCGGGCAATGGCACCCGCTTGGGCAATCGCTTAGCCCATTTCGTTCGGCACGACAAGCCGTTGCCGTATTCGCTTCACAATCATAGGCTTCACATGCCTCTTAATGGCCGTCATAACGGGGCCAGTCTGATTGAAGGAAGCATAAAATGTCGAGCGTTAAGCCCACCCTCGCGAGCCTGGCCGTCATGCTGGCCACTGTTCCAGCTCTGCCAGGCATCGCCTTTGCGGATCAGGAAAAGCCACGCGAAGCGGTCATCATGGTTTCCGGCGAAGGCGAATCAGCCATTGCGCCCGATATGGCGATTCTCTCGCTGGCAGTCGTGCGCGAAGCCGAAACCGCGGCCGATGCGATGAAAGAAAGCAACACCGCAATGACGGCCGTTCTGGATGCCCTGAAAGGCGAAGGCATCGCCGACAAGGATATCCAGACCTCCGATTTTTCGGTCAATCCGCGCTACACCCAGGAAAAGAACAGCGACGGCGGCTACCAGTCGCCGAAGATCGATGGATATCAGGTGAGCAATCGCCTGACCGTCAAGGTCCGCGACCTGAAGAAACTCGGCGCTATCCTCGACAAGTCCGTCACGCTGGGCGTCAACGAGAGCGGCAATGTGCAATTCACCAATGACGACCCGAAGGAGGCCGTGACGGCGGCCCGCAAACAGGCCGTCGATGAGGCAATTGCCAAGGCGCGGGCACTGACGGAAGCTGCCGGCGTCAAGCTGGGCCGTATCGTCGAAATGAGCGAGAATTTCGCCCGGCCCATGCCGCAGCCGGCCTATCGCATGGCGATGGCGAAGGAAGCCTCCGATGCCGTGCCGATTGCCGGCGGTGAAAACAGCTATTCGGTCACCGTCAACATCACCTACGCCATCGACCAATAACAAAAAAAGGCGCCACCGTGCCAACCCGCTCTGGGCGGAGAGACACAGTGGCGCCAGCCATCCGGTAATCAGGGACGAGGTCCGGACGGCCTGAAACCGTTGCTTAGCGACGGATCAGCGGGCAGCCTGGAACATTGGCAAAGACCATCCGGTCATGGCGGTGGTGGCGATAGCCGGATACCACGACATGGCGAGGAGAAACGCGCTGGATATGGGCGCGGTGCAGACCGTTCCAGCGCGCCTTCTTCACGGCATGACGGGGTGCGCAGGCGGCAAACTGGCGGGAATGATGACGATTGTGGCTGTTATGGCCTTTATTGTGGCCGCGTTCGCCGAACTGGATGGTGAAGCCCGCTCCTGACCCATGGCCATAGCCTCCAGCCGATGCTGTCGATACGGTTGCGGTGAGCGATGCGATGGCGATCAAAGCGGCAGCACCTGCCTTTGCGATCATATTGGTCATGGTCTTCTCCTCTTGATCCTGTGGGCCGGGATGGCAATCTCGCTGTCGTCTGAGCGATTGAGAAGAAGATATGACCTGCCGCCTGAATGCAGTCCGAACCTGCCGTTCAGTTTCCATTCATTCGATCAAGAACCTGAAATCGTTTATTTTATTTTATTTTTTAACGTCTTCTGCCAATCAGGATCCAAGATGCAGAATGATCTCGCGCCGGTGCGGACGGTCGCGATGCTCGAACAGATAGAGCCCCTGCCAGGTTCCCAGCATCAGCCGGCCGCGATGAACCGGCACCGATAGCGACACCTGTGTGAGCGCCGATTTTATATGCGCCGGCATATCGTCTTCACCCTCCATCGTATGGACCACCCATTTCATCGACGGGTCGGAAGACGGCGGGACCAGTCTTCGAAAAAATTCTTTCAGATCGCGTTTGACGTCAGGATCGGCATTTTCCTGAATGAGCAGCGACGCCGAGGTATGGCGCACGAATAGGCTGAGCAGGCCCTCTTCCGGCGAATGCTGCCGGACGAAGTCCTGTGACTTGTCGGTGAACTCGTAGAGGCCCTGCCCGCGCGTCTCGATGGTTAAAACAGTCTGTGGCATCAAGCGTCTCCTGAGATTGTGGCAGAACGGAAAATCGCCCGCGATTGCTGTCCGGTCAAGGAAGCCCCGACACCGGATAGCTCATGCGAAGTGAGGGACGAGGTCCTGGATAGGCGATGGCTTGCCATAGAAAAACCCCTGGTGCCTGCGACAACCGGCACTCAGAAGCCAGTCGGCCTGCGCAGGCGTCTCTATGCCCTCGGCAATCACCTCGAGATCGAGGCCGCGCGCCATGATGAGCACAGCATAGATGATTTCCTGATCCACACGCTCATGATCGATATCGACGATCAGGCTGCGATCCAGCTTCAACCAGTCGATCGGCAAGCGACGCAACGCCGCGATATTCGAATAACCGGTTCCGAAATCATCAAGCGCAATCCTGATCCCTTGCTGGGAAATCCGCGACAATTCCCTGAGCGACGCCGCAACATCGGCAAAGACCAGTTCCTCGGTAATCTCCAGGGCGAGCGCCCTGGGCGGAAAGCCAATCTCCTTCAGAAGATCCCTGATCGTGGTGGACATTTCATTCCACCGGAACTGGCTCGGCGACACATTGACCGAGAGATAGTCCAACCGGCCTGAAACGACATGGGGCAGCGCCGCCTGACACGATTGTCGGGTGATCGACTGAAACAGCGCATCCATCAGCTTGCGCTCTTCGGCGAGCGGGATGAACTGATGCGGCGACAACAGCCCACGCTCTGGATGCTCCCACCGCGCCAGGGCTTCAAGCCCCTTGATGCGTCCCGTCGAAGCATCCACGATGGGTTGAAACCAGGGAATGATCTGGCCACCTGAAATCGCCTCCGCGAGTTCCGTACCCAGACGCATTTTCTCCTCAACCTCGTCCCGCAACACGGCGTTGAACGCTGTCGTTGAACGCCGGCCGTTTCTCTTGGAGGCCGTCAGCGCCATATCGCTGTATCGTTGCAGGTCGCCAGCGGTCTGCGCATCCTGTGGCAAGACGGCGAACCCCACCGAACAGGAGAGCTCGATGTCGCGCCCCTGATCGCCAAACGGTACGGCAAAGGCTGTGGACACACGACTGGCGTCTGCCTCGAGCGCAAGATGGTCACCGGTCACTTTCGCGATCACCGCGAATTCATCGCCCCCCAGTCTCGAGATCAGCGCATCCGGCCAGATGTCGCACAACCGCTGGGCCACCAGTTTCAGAATATCATCTGCTGCCTCATGGCCAAGGCCGTCGTTAAGATGTTTGAAATGATCGATGTCGATGAGAAAAAGTGCAAGCTGGCTACCCTCTGCCACTGCTTTGGCACAGGCGTCCGCCAGAAATTCATTGTAAAAACGACGGTTTGCCAGACCTGTCAGTTGGTCTTCACGAGCCAGCAAAACGGCGCGCTCGCGCTCCAGTGCCAGTTCGCCCGTGCGTTCTTTCACCCGCGTCTCAAGATCTTCAGCAAGACGCAACAGCGACTGGTTAGTGAGCGATAACGCCTTCGATTTTTCCGCCAGCAATTGTTCGGCGTGACGACGTGCAGCCCGTTCCTTTTCCACTAACTGCTCGAGCCGGGCAATCCGCTGTTGAACCGCTTCTACGCTATCGTCATTCGTCCTGGATGCCATCAAACCCCACCTGTATCCGGTATCGCTGCTTTCGGCTCACTGATCCACAACGCTACCAATATCAAGCCAATCATATACTCCCCCAACATAGCGGGTACCGGTCGGCACAAACCGATATAGCGAAACAAGAATATAAATTAGCATACTTTTATTTTAAACAATAACGGATTGCCTGAACAAAACTGGACTCTGAAGCACCAAGAAAGAGTAAACAACGGGGACTACTTACTGGAAATTGCTGGTAAATTATGGCCGCCTCACTCAATGGGGGAGACCGCGCCGTTTCCAGTCGCTGCGCGGAATAGCAGTGCCGACACTGAAGGCGAAGGACACGACCTTGGTGGCCTTCTCGTCGATCTCGCAGCGGAAGTTGAGGTTGTACCACTGCCCCTTTGCGCGGAAGGCAGAGTCGCGCATCTCGAACACGGTTCCCCTGTCCAGCCGGTGCGACGGCAATAGCTCCGGCCAGTACGGTGGCGTACCATTGCGCAATTGCTCGCGCAGTTCGGTCAGACACAATTGATCCGCCCGCACGCCGCGGGGAATATTGGCCATTGCCGTCACCGCCACGGGATCATCGGTGGCGTCACGCGAAAAGAGCTTTTTGGCCTCGTTGAGGACGGGAAGATCCGGCTGGGGACCACCGGAAGCGGTCGCAGACGGATCGTCGGATGTCTCCACGGCAGCAACCTCGGCCTCAGGCAGGGCACCTATGGCAATTCCGTCGGCACCCGACCCGACACCCAGAATATCGACGCCGGGCAGTTGATCCGTCGGTGGCGGTGGCTGGTCGGTTTGCGCAGTCTCTGCATCGCTCTCGGCAGGTCTTGCCGGAGCGGCCTCGTCTTCAGACTTTGCCTCGTCCGGTGTCTGCTCGCCCTCTTCCACGCTATCGCCGTCCAGCGCCTGACGCGCACCGCTTCCTTCGTCGCCAAACTGGAAAACGGGTCTCAGAACCGGAATGGGTACCCGCCGGGCATCATCGCCCCCCTGCTCTCCGCTTGGCGCTTGCGCCGCTGGTTCCTCGGCAGCCGGATGCTCTTCAGGCGCCTGTTCTGGCGTGGGAGGCTCTGGTGGTGGCGAAGGTTCGGGTGGCGTCTGCTCTTCCGGCGGTGGTGGCGGCGCAGGTGGTTCTTCAGGGTCTTCCGGCGCTGGCGGTGGTTCCGGCGGTTGCGCCTCGGCCTTCTCTTCGGCTTTCGGCTCTTCCTCGGCAGGTGCAGCGGCCTCCTCGGGAGGCGCTTCCTGCGCCTTGGCCTCTTCGGGCGGCTGCTCTTGCGTCTGTTCCGGCGGCGGTTGCTCTTCCGGCGGTGGCACGAGCTCCACGCTCACCGTTTCTTCCTTCTCCGGTGAGGACAGCGTGAATGGCAGGTTGATGAAGACGACCAGCATGACAAGCATATGCAGCACGAGCGAAATCACGACGCTCCCGCCCCACCGTCCCCAATATCTCCGGAAATGCTCTTTCATGCCGATGGATAAATACTCTCTGCTCGCACCGGATGTGGCGTCAAATCATGGCTGGATCAAGGGTGGATAACATGTACTGTCGTGAAAAGCGTCAAACGCGCGGAATGTCGATCGTCCCCTGCTCTCACGTGGATAGACGCTCGTTTCAAGATAGCCGCAGAAGAATCACACCAGCGGCGATGATCGCAGCTGCCATGATCCGGCGTTTGCCGACACGCTCGCGCAGCACGAAAGCCGATATCGCCACACCGAACAGGATGGAGGTCTCGCGCAAGGCGGCAACCACGGCAACCGGCGCCAGTGTCATGGCCCAAAGGGCAAGGCCATACGAAGCGGACGTGCCGACGCCACCGATCAGGCCGCTGCTCCAGTTTTCCCGCAGATAGTCAAAAAACAGACCCTTGCGCGTGTAGATCGCCCACCCCGCCAAAGGAATGGAGGTGAGAAAAAAGACCCAGAGCGCATAGGCGACCGGCGCATCGGACTGCCGCACGCCGTGGCCGTCGATCAGGGTATAGGCAGCAATCACACAGGCATTCAAAAGTGCAGTACCGACGGCTGAACCTTCGCCCGTGAGCGGCAGCACGCCGGCGCTTGCGCGTGGGCGATAGGCAAGCGCCAGAACGCCGATGCTGATCACCGCGATGCCGGCCCATGTGAAACCGGCCAGATATTCGCCGATGACGAAAAACGACACCAGCGCCACCAGAAGCGGTGCTGCCCCCCGCATCAGCGGATAGGTCTGGCTCATATCGCCAATGTGATAGGCGCGCGCGATGAGGCTGAAATAGGTTAAGTGACAACAGACCGAAGCGCCGATATACGGCCAGCTTTCGGCCGCCGGTTGCGGCAGGAACGGCAATGCAGCGAGCGCCAGAAGCCCGGAAAAACTGGAGACAAGCGCCGTGGTCAAAAGCTTGTCACTGCCACCTTTGACGATGGCGTTCCATGTCGCGTGCAAGAATGCAGCCAGCATGACAAAGGCAAAGACGGAAAGCGACATGACAACAGAGCTTCTTTTGGCGGGCGCTGGGACTGGGAAAACAGTCACGTGCCTGAAACAAAAATCCCGGCGTCTTTTACGACGCCGGGATGAGAATATTCGAAAGCGAGTGCCTCAGCTGTCGAGGAAGCTTCTAAGCTTGCGCGAGCGGCTCGGATGCTTGAGCTTGCGCAGTGCCTTGGCTTCGATCTGGCGAATACGTTCGCGTGTCACCGAGAACTGCTGACCAACCTCTTCGAGCGTGTGGTCGGTGTTCATGCCGATGCCGAAGCGCATGCGCAGCACGCGTTCTTCGCGCGGCGTGAGCGAGGCGAGAACGCGGGTCGTGGTTTCGCGCAGATTCGCCTGAATGGCAGCGTCGATCGGCAGCAGCGCATTCTTGTCCTCGATGAAGTCGCCCAGATGCGAATCCTCTTCGTCACCCACGGGGGTTTCGAGCGAGATCGGCTCCTTGGCGATCTTCAGGACCTTGCGGACCTTTTCGAGCGGCATGGCCAGCTTTTCGGCCAGTTCTTCCGGCGTCGGCTCGCGACCGATTTCGTGCAGCATCTGGCGCGATGTGCGGACGATCTTGTTGATCGTCTCGATCATGTGCACCGGAATACGGATCGTGCGAGCCTGGTCGGCGATCGAACGGGTGATCGCCTGACGGATCCACCATGTGGCATAGGTCGAGAACTTGTAACCGCGGCGATACTCGAACTTGTCGACCGCCTTCATCAGGCCGATATTGCCTTCCTGGATGAGGTCGAGGAACTGCAGGCCGCGGTTGGTGTACTTCTTGGCGATCGAGATCACGAGACGAAGGTTGGCCTCAACCATCTCTTTCTTGGCGATACGCGCTTCGCGCTCGCCCTTTTGCACCATGGACACGATACGGCGGAATTCCGTGATGGAAATACCGGTTTCGGTCGCAAGGTTCTGGATCTCGCCACGAAGGTCGCGGATCATCTGGTTTTCTTCCTTGGCGAATTCCTTCCAGCCGCGACCGGCCAGATTGCCAATGGACTTCATCCAGTTGGGATCAAGTTCCGCACCCTGATACTGCTCGAGGAAGGCCTCGCGTTTCACGCCATAGGATTCGGCGAGACGCAGCAGGCGACCCTCGTTCTGCATCAGACGCTTGGAGATGTCGTAAAGCTGCTCGACGAGGGAATCGACTCGGTTCTGGTTCAGCGACAACGACTTCACGGCCGTGATCAACTGATCCTTCAGTTCCTTGTAGCGACGTTCCTGACCGGTCGACAGCGTACCGGCACAGGCAAGACGCGCCTCGACCTGCTGATCCTGCAGCTTGCGCAGCTTCTTGTAGGTGTCGGCAATCGTGTCGAGCGTCTCCATGACCTGCGGGCGAAGCTCTGCTTCCATCGCGGCCAGGGACAGGTTCGATTCGTCGTCGTCTTCGTCTTCCTCTTCCGAAGAGCCACCCTCACCGCCGACATTGGTAATGTCGTCGTCTGCTGAACGGGCCTTGCGGGTCTTTTCCTTTTCTTCGGCCAGCTTGCGGTCGGCCTCGATCTTCTCGGGGCTCTGGAACTGCGGAGCAGCCTTGGCCTCTGGACCGGAATAGGTGGTTTCGAGATCGATGATCTCGCGCAGAAGCGTCGTGCCTTCGTTGAGTTCGTCACGCCAGATGATCAGCGCCTGGAACGTCAGCGGGCTTTCGCACAGACCGGCGATCATGGTTTCGCGGCCAGCCTCGATACGCTTGGCAATCGCGATTTCGCCTTCGCGCGACAAAAGCTCTACCGAACCCATTTCGCGCAGATACATGCGCACCGGGTCGTCGGTACGGTCTGTCGGCTCTTTCTTCTTGGCAGTCGCGACTGCGGTACCGGCACTTGGTGCCAGTTCGCCGCCCTGGCTCTCTGTCTCTTCGGAATCGTCGCTGTCGTCGGAGTTCATCTCCTCGACATCTTCATCCTCTACGACATTGATGCCCATGTCGGACAGCATGGACATGGTGTCTTCGATCTGCTCGGAGGTGACTTCCTCCGATGGCAGAACCGAGTTCAACTCATCCATTGTGACGTAGCCGCGTTTTTTCGCGGCCTTGATCATTTTCTTGACCGCGTCATCCGAAAGATCGAGAAGCGGACCATCTGTAGCGCCTTCGCGCTCGGTTTCAGCTTCTTCGTTTTCCTTGACTTTGGTTACCATTCTATCCTGTCGCTTTCCCTGGCGCGTTTTCTCAAGATCACGATACGAGGCCTTTAGGCCCAAGCGAATTGCCCGCCGTCATGATTCGCTCATGCTCTAAAGGAACGGTATGAATTCCCGATTAACCACAATGGTGCCAGTCAGACGCCGAAACATCCGCTTGATTGAATGACCGGCGATACCCTTGTTGATCCGCGCGACCCGTTTAAACCGTAATGCCTTGATTGGTGATTCCCACAATTTCGTCTGGCGTCAAGGCTTTCCGCTACAAATGCCAACGAATTTCCGTAAAATCGTTGCATCCGGTCGGTTTCGCGAAGATCATACTTCCTCCGCCTATTTAGGACGAATGTACCAGCGGACAAGGGCAACACGGCTTTGACGGGCAGCATAATCCCATTTCCATCAAGTTTTTACGCCTTTCACTTGCGAACAAGGCAAATCTTGGACCGCCTCCACTTTTTCCACGATAAAATTGGGCCGATTCTCAGCCGTGACCGATGGCTGCCCCCTTCACACGACCCGACATGACACCGAACCCGTCGACGATCGCCTCTTGATTTTCAAGCCGTGCGATTTCCATCTGCACCTCCTGAAGTGCGCCGATCAACTGGCTCATCCGTTCGCCGTCTCCCTCTTCCGTGACCTGAACCATTTCGGTTTCCAGCTCGCGTCTTTGACGCGACAGCGCCTTGCCACGCTTGTGCAGCGACAGCGCCTGGCGATAGGCCTCGCGCGCATCTTCGATGGCAGCTTCCGACGTCGCAATCCACAGCCGGGCATTGCGCAATTGCTGATCGAGCATGGCAAGAAGCTCGCCATGGCCTTCTTCGTTCAAACGGGCGGCAAGCTCGTCGCGCGACAACCTTGCGCTGGAATTGACGGCAGCCGTCAGCACCGCTGACCAGAGCACCTGCAACGTCTTGTGTTCAAAATCGATGGCAGCCAGCTCGTCATAATCTTCCTGAAGCAGTTCAGGATGGTTGACGATAGCAAGCGCCAGAACGCTTTCCCGCAAGGCCGGCTGGGTCATATAGCCCTTCACCATGCCAGACCGGGTCAGCCGGTCGGAAATGGCACCGCCAAGACCGGCGCCCCTGGGTCCCTTGGCGGCTGGCGGCTGGCGGCCTCCCTGCCCCTGACGGCCCTTGTTCCCGTAACCCGACTGGCCCTCATTGCGAAAGCCGGAGGACGGACGGAAAAATGCATTCAACCGATCCCGCATATCCTGCTGGTAATGGCGGCGCACGCTTTCGTCACCGATCACCGCAATCACCTGCTTGACCCGTCCCTCAAGCTCTGCCCGTTTTTCCGGCGTATCGAAACCACCTTGGCTGATCTCGCGCTGCCAGATCATCTCGGCCAGGGGTTTGGCATCGGCAATCACCCGGTCAAACGGCGCGCGACCATCGTGGCGCACCAGATCATCCGGATCCTTGCCGTCGGGCAACAATGCAAAGCGGACCGATCGGCCAGGCTTCAAATGCGGAAGTGCCAGTTCAGCTGAACGGCTCGCCGCCCGAATACCCGCGCCATCACCGTCAAAGCACAAGACCGGAAGCGGGGTGATCTTCCACAGAAGATCAAGCTGGTTTTCGGTCAAGGCAGTTCCAAGCGGCGCCACGGCATTTTCGATGCCAGCCTGGTGAAGCGCAATAACGTCCATATAGCCTTCGACGGCAATCAGGGTATCGGCGCCGCCGGCGCCCTGCATCGAGCGTCGTGCGCGGGCAAAATTGTAGAGCACATTGCCCTTGTGAAAGAGCTCGGTCTCATTGGAGTTGAGATATTTGGCCATGGCATCCGGCGACATCGCCCGCCCGCCAAATGCAATGACCTTTTCGCGCGACGACAGGATCGGAAACATGATGCGGTCGCGGAAGCGATCGTAGGAAACCGGAATATCCGGCCCGTGAACCACAAGACCGCAGGCCTCGATCTGCTCCTTGGGAACGTCCTTGGACGACAGATACTCCTTCAGCGCGTTGCGGCTTTCAGGCGCATAGCCCAGACGAAAGGTCTCGATGGTGCGGCCGGTCAGTCCCCGCTCGCGTAGATAAGAACGCGCTTTGGCACCGCTGGCCATCTGCAATTGTTCCTGGAAGAACTGCGTTGCCAGCTCCATCACGTCCTGCAGTGTCGTGCGTTCACGCTCGCGCCGCTCGGCCTGCGCGTCAGGCTTCGGCATGGCGATGCCCGCCATATCGGCGATCCGCTCGACGGCTTCGGGAAAATTCAAGCCTTCCAGATCGGTCAAAAACCGGAAATGGTCGCCCGACACGCCGCAACCGAAGCAGTGATAACGTCCCTTCTGGTCCTCGCAGTGAAAGCTCGGACTTTTTTCGCCGTGGAACGGGCAGCACGCCCAATAGTCGCCACGCGGAACATTCGTCTTCTTCCTGTCCCAGGACACACGCGTACCGATGACGTGCGAAATCGGCACGCGGTCACGGATCTCGTCCAGGAAGGAATTGGAAAAACGCATCATCACCTCTGTCAGCGATCATTTCACACAAACAGCCGCCACCCCAGCGTCATTATCATCACAAACGACAGGAGCCAGATTTGGCCCCCTGTTGTTCCCGATATCCACAACGCGCCGGGGCAAAAACGAGAAAGCGCCGCCCGATCCCGAGCGGCGTCGCACATGTGAATGGCCAATGCGGCCAGATTACTTCAACAGGTCCTTCACCACGCCCGAGGCCTTGGAGAAGTCCATCTTGCCTGGATAGCGTTCTTTGAGCGCGTTCATGCAGCGCCCCATGTCACGCAGACCTTGCGCGCCGGTTTCATCGATGACGGAGGCACACAGTTCACGCACCTTTTCTTCCGGCAGCTGTTCCGGCATGAAGCTTTTGATAACAGCGATTTCCTCACGCTCCTGAGCTGCAAGCTCCGGTCGCGCATTGTCATCGTAAATCTTCGCGGACTCGTCCCGCTGCTTGATCATCTTCATCAGGATCTGCATAATCTCGTCATCGCTGACGGGATCCTTGCCGATGCCTCTATTGGCAATATCGCGATCCTTGACGGCAGTCAGGATCAGCCTGACCGTCGAGGTTCGTCGCACGTCTTTTGCCTTCAACGCTTCCTTGAGAACGTTGGCAAGCTTGTCACGCATCATGATTTTTTCTCCGGGAAAAAGCCGGTTTGGGAGCCTGTCGGAATGTGGCTTTTCCTTGACGTTTCTGTCGCTGTCATATCCATAGCCAGAGCAGCAGGCAAATCAAATTGGCAACCCATTGAATTCAATGAGATTAAAATCCACGCTTTCCACAGTGAATAATTGACCTTGAAAGCCGTTCCGACTATTTTCCGGCACCTGCACGGACATTATATAGTCAGACACACTCGGTGCGAGATTTTCGCGCCGCCCTGATCTGCGACAGATATGGCCCTTCCGCCGTCGGTCTTCAAGACCGGCTGCGCGCGGCCGGAAACGGACACCGAACATGACGTCTTCAGCCCCCTGGACAACCGCAAAACCGACCGCCCTGCTCGTTCTCGCCGATGGCACTGTGATCGAGGGCACCGGCATAGGCGCAACCGGCAAGGTGCAGGCGGAAGTGTGTTTCAACACCGCGCTCACCGGCTATCAGGAAATCCTCACCGATCCGTCCTATCTCGGACAGATCGTCACCTTCACCTTCCCCCATATCGGCAATGTCGGTACCAACGACGACGATATCGAGGATCTGACACCCGCCGCCCGCCACGGCGCTGTCGGTGTGATCTTCAAGGCCGATATCACCGAGCCTTCCAACTATCGCGCGGTCAAGGATCTCGATGCCTGGTTGAAGGCCCGCGGCGTAATCGGCCTTTGTGGCGTCGATACCCGCGCGCTCACCGCATGGATCCGCGAGAACGGCGCTCCCAACGCTGTCATCGCCCATGACCCGAACGGCGTCTTCGACATCGACACATTGAAGGCGGAAGCCAAGGCCTGGAGCGGACTGGAAGGTCTCGACCTCGCAAAGGTTGCCACGTCCGGCCAGTCTTCGCAGTGGACCGAAAAGCCATGGGTCTGGGATGAGGAAAGCGCGGACCTCGAGCCGCAAGATGCAAAATACCATGTTGTCTGCATCGACTACGGTGTGAAGCGCAACATTCTGCGCCTGTTCACCGGCCTCGATTGCAAGGTCACGATCGTTCCGGCATCCACCAGTGCCGAGGACATCATAGCGATGTCTCCGGATGGCGTGTTCCTGTCCAACGGCCCGGGCGATCCGGCCGCGACCGGCGAATATGCGGTCCCGGTCATCAACAAACTGATCGACAGCGGCTTGCCGATCTTCGGCATTTGCCTCGGCCACCAGATGCTGGGTCTCGCGCTTGGTGCAAAAACGGAAAAGATGCATCAGGGCCACCACGGCGCCAACCATCCGGTAAAAGATTTCACCACCGGAAAGGTCGAGATCGTATCCATGAATCATGGATTTGCGGTCGATGCCAAGTCCCTGCCGGACGGCGTCGAGCAGACCCATATCTCGCTGTTTGACGGCACCAATTGCGGACTGCGCCTCGTCGGCAAGCCGGTCTTCTCGGTCCAGCATCACCCGGAAGCCTCGCCCGGCCCGCAGGACAGCCACTATCTGTTCCGCCGCTTCGTCAACATGCTGCGCGAAAACAAGGGCGAGCCGGCTTTGACGGAACGCTGAAGCGGAAAACGATATCAGACTTGAAGTTCAGGCCGGTCGCATGCGTGACCGGCCTTTTTTTGAGGCCAGGCAAGCTGTCCTGCAGACTGGCCATTCGCCGACGGCTTAAACGCCCGCTGCTTTCATTTCCTTTTTGAGCAGAATGACAAAGCGCAGGCACATCATCAGTGCCGCGCTGGCAAGGCCGATCAGGAAGCCGAACCAGATGCCGACGCCTCCAAAGCCCAGGGGGAATGCCAGAGCCCAGCCCGATAACATGCCGATGGGCCAATAGGCGATCAGCGCCATGATCATCGGGATCCGCGCGTCCTTGAGCCCTCTCAGCAACCCGCTGAAAATCGCCTGCAGCCCATCCATCAACTGGAAGAAACCACCGACAATGATGAGCGGAACCGCGATGGTAAGAACATGTGCGGCATTGGGCGTTTCCGGATTGAGAAAGATACCGGCAAGCGGCCCGGGGATCACGGCGAACACAAGTCCGTAGATCAGCGAGAGAATGACGCCGATAGCGATGGCGACGATAGACGCCCGCACAAGTTCGGCATAGTCCCCTCGCCCATGGGCGACGCCGACCCTGACGGTTGCAGCTTGAGAAAGGCCAAGCGGGATCATGAAGGCGATGGACGCGAGCTGAAGCGCAATGCCATGGGCTGCCAGTTCCAGCGTGCCGATCTTGCCCATCAACAAGGAAGACGCACTGAAGAAACCGACCTCGGCAATGATTGTCACGCTGATCGGCAGACCGAGATAGAGCACTTCTCCAAGAGCACGCCAGTCCGGCCGCCAGAAGCGCACGAACAATTCGTATTGGCGGGTTTCCTCGCGCGTCTGCACATAAGCGACGAGCAGAAAGAAACTCGTCCACTGGGAAATGACGGCAACGATTGCCGCGCCCTTCATGCCAAGGGCCGGAAATCCGAAATGACCAAGCACCAGGCAATAGGCCAGAACGCCGTTCAGCGTGAGGGTCGCAAGCGTGACATACAAAACGATGCCGGCCCGCCCGATGGCGCTCACCATGGACCGCAACACATAAAACAGCAGCCCCGCCGGCAGGCCGAAAAATGCAATCCGCAGATATCCGGCCGCAAGCGAGGCCACATCAGGTTGTTGCCCCAGCGCGAGCAGAACCGGTGTGGCATTCATAAACAGCGGCATCACCAGAAGCGAAAATCCGAGCGCCACCCACATGCCCATGCGCAGCGAGCGGCGCACGGATACGCCATCGCCTCGGCCATAGGCCTGCGCCACCATCGGCACGACAGCGATCGAAAAGCCCGATCCGAAGACGAACAGCACGAAGAAGAACTGACCTGCAAGCACCATGGCCGCCAATGGAACGGCACCCAATTGCCCGACGATCACGGTATCGGTTGTGTGGATGCCAACCTGGGCAAGCTGTGCGCCGATCAGCGGAATCCCCAGCGACAGCGTCGCGCGAATATGCGCGCTCCAGCGATTGTCCGCCTTGCCGATATGATGCGCTGAAGCCTCGATAGCCATGACCGTTCACCTGTGACGAAAAAAGCCGCTTCCAGGCAGATCTGGCGAGCGGCGATGATCGAGGGATAGATGATTAAAAAATGAGCGGCAAGCCCGAAAACCGATCAAGCAGAAGAATTGGTCGACCGATCAAAGCAACTGATGTGTAGAGCACACATTGTCGCGCCCGCGCCCATTGAAAAGGGGCCATATGGACCCTTTTGGCGCATCATGACCGAAGTATCAGATGGCACCGGAAAACGTGTCACAGGCATTGTATTTGCCGCTATCGAAACCACGCTTGAACCACTTCATGCGCTGCGCGGCGGTACCATGGGTAAAGCTGTCGGGAACGACATAGCCCTGCCCGCTTTTCTGCAGCACATCGTCGCCAATCTGGTGCGCGGCGTTCAAGGCCTCTTCCAGATCGCCATCCGAAAGCAGCCCCTTCTGCTCGGTATATTTTCCCCAAATGCCAGCCAGACAATCTGCCTGGAGTTCAACCCGCACCGACATCGCATTGGCATCTGCCTCACTCATGGATTGGCGCGCCTGGTTGAACTTCGGCAATACGCCAGTGAGGTTCTGCACATGATGACCGACCTCATGGGCAATCACATAGGCCTGAGCGAAGTCACCGGATGCGCCGAACTGCTGCGCAAGCTGGCGAAAGAAAGCGGTGTCGAGATAGACCTTTTGATCTGATGGGCAATAGAACGGACCGCTCGCCGAGGAGGCCGTTCCGCAAGCCGAATTCGTGCGACCGGCAAAAAGAACGAGCGTCGGCTCTTGATAGCGCTCGCCCGATGCCTGGAAAATGCCGTTCCAGACGTCCTCGGTTTCCGCCAGCACTGTCCGCACAAATGCCGTGGTGTCGTCATTGGCCGGAGATGAGGGCTGAGCGCCGGTGGTCTGTTCGTAGCCGCTGCCTTGGGTCGAGCCGCCGTCCAGCATCTGCATCACGTCGATCCCCATCATCTTCAAAACGAAGATCGCAATCATGATGAAAATGATGGCACCGATACTCAGACCGCCTCCGCGCCGGCCTCCACTCGGAATGCGAACACCCCTGCCTCCGAACGGATTACGACCGAAGCCACCGCCCCGCGATGCGCCGCGACGATCCTCGATATTGTCCGACTGCCGCCGACCCTTCCATTCCATTCCAATTCCCCCGAAAAGTGATCAAGATCACACTGAAATGCTTTATAGGTCAAAGCGTTCCCACGCACCATTGGAAAGACGTGGGGTCGGCTGCGACGATGGGCGCTTTCAGGTCTGGGAATAGCGGTACTCGCCCCGCTCCAGCGCCTTTTGATAGGCTGGTCGGGCGCGGATGGAATCGAGATAGGCCCGCATGGCGCTCATATCCCCATCGAAGCGCACGCGGCTGGCGGCTGCCTCCACCGGAAAACTCATGATGATGTCAGCGGCTGAAAAGCTGCCGCCGGCAAACCAGCCTCCCCGCTTCAACTCGCTGTTCCAGAAGCCCAGGTGGTCGTGCAGTTGCGGATCGACGAATTTGGCAAGCGCACCCTTGGCGATGAGGGCGGCAACTGGACGAATGAAGAAGGGCACCTGCTCCGGCAGTCGACCGAACAGGAGCTTCAACAATAAAAGCGGCATGGCCGATCCCTCGGCATAATGCATCCAATAGGTATACCGCAGACGCTCCTCAGTGCCGGCCTCGGGCCGTAACGCCTCTCCTCCATAAGTGTCGATGAGATATTCGACGATCGCCCCGCTTTCAGCGATGATCCGGCCATTATCATCGATCACCGGGGACTTGCCGAGCGGATGGACCGCTTTCAGCGCAACGGGTGCGCGCATATCGGAACCGCGACGATAGAGTTTGATCGCATAGGGAAGCCCTAGCTCCTCCAGCAGCCACAAAATGCGATGGGCGCGGGAATCGTCGAGATAATGGACAGTGATCATGATGGGGCTCCAATGCGCGGCAAACGATAGAATACGGCTCATCGAGACATATTCACTGATCACTACGCATCAGAACGCCGTCCGGTTTCCCGCGGCTATCGCTTTTCGACGCCAGGCGTCACTTGCCGCATGCCAACACCACCAATTCCTCAAAATGGTTCATGTCTTCAAATGAGCAGAAGGCGGGCGGCCGCAGCTCGACATGATCGAGGCGCTCACGGATATCGGCGACGACCCGCTCCAGCATCGTCTGCCAGGACGTCAAGGCGTCGTCATCGAAGCGCTGGATCACATAGGCAAAGGTGATGTGAAAACGATAACTGTCGTGATCCGGGTGACGGTAGCCAAAAATATCGGCCAGCGCGTCGCGCCAGTCGCGCAACGCCTTGCGGTCCGCAGCGGTTATTCCGTCCAGAGTGAGCCCGGTTGGCAGCGCCTCGACGACGTGCACCTTGAACGGCGGTCCACCGGTAAATTCTTTCAAGCGCTCTCTCAGTCTTACGGTGGTCTCGTCAATCGGCATGTCCAGCGCCAGATCTGGCGGCCAGAAACCGGATTTGCGGCGATACTCGATTACCCCTTGAAAAATCGTCATATGCAGGCTGGAGACCGGCGTGAAAGCAAGCTGGGCAGCCTCAGTCATATCCAGATAACGCTGACGCGCTTCGACCAAAACCTTCTGGGTCTCGGAGCCATCCACCACATGCGAGACAACCGTGTTGCCAGGCTCGCGCAGGAAACTTCCGCTGCGGTCATAGCGCGTTCCCAAATGCGGCGGCGGCTCCGGATGGCGACGTTTTGAGAAGGGAGAAAGGTCAATCGCAGGAAGGTCGGTCATAGATGGCTCCTCGAAACACAAAACGTGCTCATAAGACAGGATTGAAACAGTCCGATGACATCTATGCGGTCCGAGGAGCCAAGGTCGATCGGAACCTCACGGTCGAACGAGAACTTTACCGGGTCGACCGCTCTCACGGCTGGCGGCTGCAGCCTTTGACATATCGTCCAGATCGAAGATTCCACCAACCTGAAGCTTCACGTCGCCAGACGCTACCAGCTTCATCATCGTGGAGACACCCTTGAACTTTTCCTCCTGAGGCATTGTCTCCATCATCTTGCCAAGCCAAAATCCCTTCACCAGAGCCTGCTTGAAGATCAGGTCGCTGGCAGACAGGGACAAAGGCTTGCCGGACATGGCACCAAAGGACACAAAGACCCCGTTCTCGCCGAGCAGCGACATCAATACGGCGGCATCCGGGCCGGCAACGCCGTCAACCGCAGCCTTGATACTGCTGTCGCCAGTCATTGTCTTTACCGCATCCTGCCAACCATCGTCATCCGTCGCCAGAACATTGGTGATGCCGAGCTCTTCCAGCTCGGCAATGGCCGAGGAGCGGCGCACAAGGTTGATGACATTGATACCGCGCGTCTTGGCGATCATCGCCAAAACCTTGGCAACGGCCCCATTGGCTGCGTTCTGGATGACCCAGTCACCGGACTGAACACCGACGAAATCAAGCAGGAAGTAAGCACTGAGCGGCATGCCGAGCAGCTGCGCGCCGGCCTCATCGGAGATCGCATCGGGAAGCGGGGCGACGGCCTTGGCTTTTGCGACAAAATACTCAGCCCATGTGCCATGCACACCGACAACTGCGACCCGCTGCCCAACGGAGACACCGGAAACGCCCTCTCCCAACTGCTCGATCACCCCGACAGCTTCGCTGCCACCGATTGCCGGAAGCGCTGGTTTGTAGCCGTAATTTCCCTCGACGGTGATCAGGTCGTGATTGTGAATGGCAGACAGGGTGGTCTTGATGAGGACCTCGCCGGGACCTGGCTTTGGCGCCTCCACCTCTTCCGCCTTCAGTTCTTCGGCGGGGTTACCAAACGCATGATGAACAGCTGCTCGCATGATCTAATTCCTTTCGTCCAATTGGCCTTCGGACAACGGCGCCACATCAACGACTTGCCGAGTAAGCAAGATTGGCTGCCCGGAATGGATAGATAAGAAGTGAATTGTGATCGGCAACCCGGGCGACGAAAAGGCCGGTGACACCGCTTTATCTGCACGACTTGCACTCTCGCGTTTCATTCGTCCCCAAAAATCCATCTGACAGGCCATTTTCGGGGTTCCGTTCCCCCCATCCTTTCCCTATAAGGCCCACCTAGCCTACAGACAGACACGCCCGCACCCGGCCCGGTTTCCAACCGTCGCCGGCTTTTCACGCAGGCTGCATTAGAGACGGATGAAAGCCCATGCCAAAGCGCCAAGATATCAAGTCCATCCTCATCATCGGCGCGGGGCCCATCGTCATCGGGCAAGCATGTGAATTCGACTATTCCGGCACCCAGGCCTGCAAGGCGCTGAAGGAAGAGGGCTACCGGGTGATCCTGGTGAACTCCAACCCCGCCACCATCATGACAGATCCGGGCCTCGCCGACGCCACTTATGTCGAGCCGATTACCCCGGAGGTCGTCGCCAAGATCATTGCCAAGGAACGCCCCGACGCGCTGCTGCCGACCATGGGCGGCCAGACGGCCCTGAATACTGCGCTGTCCTTGAAGCGCATGGGCGTCCTCGACCGCTACAATGTCGAGATGATCGGCGCCAAGCCGGAAGCCATCGACAAGGCGGAAGATCGCGCACTGTTCCGCGAGGCCATGGCCAAGATCGGCCTGGAAACGCCAAAGTCGATGCTGGCCAACGCCACCGACATCAAGGATGCCGATCGCAAGACCCATGAGATTGCCCGCGCCGAACTGCGCGCCAAGCTTGCCGGCGACGAACTCGACAAGGCTCTGGACGATCTGGAAAACCATTGGAACCTCGGCGAGACCGATCGCAAGCAGCGCTATATGAGCCACGCCATGGCGATTGCAGCCCAGGCGCTGGACGTGGTTGGACTGCCAGCCATCATTCGCCCGTCCTTCACCATGGGCGGCACAGGCGGCGGCATTGCCTATAACCGCTCGGAATTCTTCGAGATCATCGGGTCTGGCCTCGACGCGTCGCCAACCACCGAAGTGCTGATCGAGGAATCGGTTCTCGGCTGGAAGGAGTATGAAATGGAAGTGGTCCGCGACAAGGCGGACAACTGCATCATCATCTGCTCCATCGAAAACATCGATCCGATGGGCGTCCATACCGGCGACTCGATCACCGTTGCGCCAGCCCTGACGCTGACCGACAAGGAATACCAGATCATGCGCAACGCCTCGGTGGCGGTTCTGCGCGAGATCGGTGTGGAGACCGGCGGCTCGAATGTGCAGTTCGCCGTCAATCCGAAAGACGGCCGGCTTGTCGTCATCGAAATGAATCCGCGCGTGTCGCGCTCGTCGGCACTCGCCTCCAAGGCAACCGGCTTTCCGATTGCCAAGGTCGCCGCAAAGCTTGCCGTCGGCTACACGCTCGACGAACTCGACAACGACATCACCGGTGGCGCAACGCCGGCCTCGTTCGAACCGTCCATCGACTATGTCGTGACCAAGATCCCGCGTTTTGCCTTCGAGAAATTCCCGGGCGCCTCGCCAGTACTGACCACAGCCATGAAGTCGGTCGGCGAAGTCATGGCCATTGGCCGTACATTTGCCGAATCCCTGCAAAAGGCACTGCGCGGTCTTGAGACAGGCCTCACCGGCCTCGACGAAATCGAAATTCCGGGCTTTGGTGCCAATGGCGAAAGCAACGACGACACCAATGCCATCCGCGCCGCCATCGGCACCCCGACACCCGACCGCCTTCGCATGGTTGCTCAGGCGCTTCGCCTCGGCATGTCCGAGGCCGATGTCCATGACGGCTGCAAGATCGATCCTTGGTTCATAGCCCAGTTCAAGGCGATCATCGACATGGAAGCCCGCGTTCGCGAGCATGGTCTGCCGGAAGATGCGATCAACCTGCGCAAGCTGAAGTCGATGGGCTTCTCCGATGCGCGACTGGCAAGCCTGTCGGGCAAGCGTCCCAAGGAAGTGGCGGAAATCCGCAACGCCCTCAATGTACGCCCGGTTTTCAAGCGCATCGATACCTGCGCGGCCGAATTCGCGTCACCGACCGCCTATATGTACTCGACCTACGAGACCCCGTTCGTGGGCCAGCTCCGGTCCGAAGCAGAGGTTTCCGACCGCAAAAAGGTGGTGATCCTTGGCGGCGGCCCCAACCGCATCGGCCAGGGCATCGAGTTCGACTATTGCTGCTGCCATGCCGCCTTCGCATTGAAAGATGCAGGCTTTGAAGCGATCATGATCAACTGCAACCCGGAAACGGTGTCGACCGACTACGACACCTCCGACCGTCTCTATTTCGAGCCGCTGACGGCCGAAGACGTGATCGAGATCCTGCGCGCGGAACAGGAAAAGGGCGAACTCGTCGGCGTCATCGTCCAGTTTGGCGGCCAGACTCCGTTGAAACTTGCCGAAGCGCTTGAGAAGAACGGTATCCCGATCCTCGGCACAGCGCCCGACATGATCGACCTTGCCGAAGATCGCGACCGCTTCCAGAAGCTTCTGATGAAGCTCGATCTCAACCAGCCGAACAACGGCATTGCCTATTCGGTCGAGCAGGCCCGCCTCGTCGCGACCGAAATCGGCTTCCCGCTGGTCGTGCGCCCGTCCTACGTACTCGGCGGCCGCGCCATGCAGATCATCCATTCGGAATCGATGCTTCAGAGCTACCTGCTCGACACGGTGCCGGGCCTGGTGCCGGAGGATATCAAGCAGCGCTATCCGAACGACAAGACCGGCCAGATCAACACCCTGCTCGGCAAGAACCCGCTTCTGTTCGACAGCTACCTGACCAATGCCATCGAAGTCGACGTCGACGCGCTCTGCGACGGTGAAAACGTCTTCGTGTCCGGCATCATGGAGCATATCGAAGAGGCCGGTATCCATTCAGGTGACAGTGCCTGCTCGCTGCCGTCGCGGTCGCTCTCCAAGGACATGCTCGACGAACTGGAACGCCAGACCGCTGCCATGGCCAAGGCACTCAACGTTGGCGGCCTGATGAACGTGCAATACGCCATCAAGGACGGCACGATCTATGTGCTGGAAGTCAACCCGCGTGCCTCGCGTACCGTACCCTTTGTCGCCAAGACCATTGGCGCGCCGATCGCCAAGATCGCAGCTCGCATCATGACCGGGGAAAAACTCGACGACGCGATTGCCGCCTATGGCAAGAAGCCCGATCCGCGCAACCTCAAGCACATCGCCGTCAAGGAAGCCGTCTTCCCCTTCGCCCGCTTCCCCGGCGTCGACACGCTGCTCGGTCCGGAAATGCGCTCGACCGGCGAAGTCATCGGTCTCGACACCGACTTTGCGCTCGCCTTCGCCAAGAGCCAACTCGGCGCATCCGTCGAACTGCCACGCGACGGCACGGTCTTCGTCTCCGTCCGCGATGAGGACAAGGCCCGCGTGCTGCCAGCGATCCTGATCCTGACCGAAATCGGCTTCAAGGTCATGGCAACCGGCGGCACTCAGCGCTTCCTTGCCGAACAGGGCATCGACGCAATCAAGATCAACAAGGTTCAGGAAGGCCGTCCGCATATCGAGGATGCCATCCGCAACCGCCAGGTCCAGCTCGTCATCAACACGACCGACGGCACCAAGGCGATCTCCGATAGCAAGTCGCTGCGCCGCGCTGCGCTGATGCAAAAGGTACCTTACTACACCACGATGGCAGGCTCCCTTGCCGCAGCCGAAGCGATCCGTGGCCTGAAGCAGGGTCAGCTCGAAGTACGGCCACTGCAGAGCTACTTCTGAAATCCATAAAGGCAAACCGGCTTCATCAAAGGCCGGTTTGCCGTTTCAGGCCTGTCGCGAGGCCTGAAGCTTTACAACAGCTGCAAGATCATCGCGAAACCGTTGTTTCTCCCTAAGCTGCCGATCGACCTCCGGTATCCGCAAAATGAATGCGGGATGGACCGTCACGAACAGCATGCGCGCCTCGTCAATCGGTATGGGCATGCCCCGGATCTCGTCCATCACGCATGTCTTGCCTGTTAACGCCTGATAGGCCGTCGCCCCCAGAGCGACCACGATCTGCGGCTTCACCAGCTGAAACTCCTTCTCCAGCCACCAGCGGCAATGTTCGACCTCTCCGACATTCGGACGCTGATGGATACGCCGCTTGCCCCTCGGCTCATATTTGAAATGCTTGACGGCATTGGTGATATAAAGTCGTCCGCGATCCAGTCCCGCACTTTCAAGCGCGCCATCCAGTATGCTGCCAGCCGGACCGACGAACGGCCGCCCCGCCAGGTCTTCGCGATCCCCCGGTTGCTCGCCGATCATCATGATCTCGGCATCGAGTGGCCCTTCCCCACACACCGCCTGCGTTGCCGTTCTATGAAGCGGACAGCGGTCGCAGCCATTGATCTCGCGTGACAAGGCCTCCAGCGGATCGTCGGGGACAATCGCGCTTCGCGCTCGGCCGTCCTCCCATTCCGCCTGCAGCCTGTCGTGGAAAGCCGGCGCAGTCTTCGGTTGGGCCTCTGCCATTGTCCGTATTCGCGCTTCGGCACTGGCGATCAGCTCCGGAATCAACTGCGCCTCAGGCAGGTTTTTCCAGTATTTCTTCGGCATTTCCGACTGCATTGCCTTCACCTTCAAACGCGCCGGGTTGAAGATATTGGCGTAATAAATGCGCCACAGCGCATCGGCCTCATCCTCATCATGCAGCTTTCCCGCTGGCAACGGATCGATCGTAAGCCTTTCTCCGTCCCATGCCGCTGACCCTTTCGGCGTGGCGATCAGCCAGTCCATATCGGCAAAGCGACGTGCGAAAAAAGTTGAGGTTCGACCGACGATGAAGTGGTCAGGCTCGAACCATGCCGCAAACCGGCGCCGTCCACCCGTTCCGTCGCCGACATCCTTGAAGCGCACGAAAGCTTTCATCTTGTGGCTGTCGCGGCGTACCGACTTGACCAGCTTGCGCAACAGCGCGACATCGCCGTCCGCACGGTCATCCAGGAGCGCACGATTGTCCTGCAAACGCCAAAGCAGCCGATAGAGCAGCGAAAATCTGGAAGAATCGCAATGACAGACAGCGGCTTCAGCAGCCTCGATGAAAGCACGCGGAACATTGATCGGGGCAGTTCGGGCAATAGCCCCAGGGTCTACTCTCCCTCCGAACGCCTCCCCTTTGAACGAATGGTCAATGCCCCCAAACAGTCCTGAATCGTCAGAACCAAGCATTTGCCAGGCAACGTCTTCCGGCCGAACACCGGCAGAGAGCAACCGACGAGCGGCTGCGCGCCATTCCTCGAAATCGCCGCGCCCGTCCAGCGTGACGGTCTGCATCAAAACAGCGCCAGTTGCTGCGGCTGCGGAGCAAACAGGCTTCGAAGATCACTGCGATCCGCCAGCCGGATCGGAGACCATCCTTGTGCCACGACGAAGGGCCGGATCTTTTTAGGCGACGCACCGAGCCGCTTCAAATCGTCAAGCGTGAGGCTCCGCTGGCGTCGGGCCGAGAGAATGGATTTCACCACCTTCTGTCCAAGGCCGGGCACTCTCAAAAGGGCTTCCCGGTCTGCCCGGTTGACGTCAACCGGAAACCGGTCGCGATGGCCGAGCGCCCAGGCGAGTTTGGGATCGAGATCGAGATCCAGCATTCCGCCTTCTCGCCCCGAGGTAATCTCCTCGACCGAAAAGCCATAGAAGCGATAGAGCCAGTCGGCCTGATAGAGCCGGTGTTCACGGATCAAAGGTGGCTTGACCAAAGGAAGCGACTTGGACGCATCGGGGATCGGGCTGAAGGCTGAGTAGTAGACGCGCTTCAGGCCATAGCTGCTGTAAAGTCGCGCGCTCGAGCCCAGTATCGTCGCATCGTCCGCACCGTCGGCGCCGACAATCATCTGCGTGCTCTGCCCGGCGGGTACGAACTTGCGGCGTCTGCCTGTCTGAAGCGTTGGCTCGCTCGCCTCCTCGATCTTCAACCGCAAATCCCCCATGGCGCGGCGTATGCCCAGCGGTTTCTTTTCCGGTGCATAACGGGAGAGCCCCTGGTCTGTGGGCAGTTCGACATTGATCGACAGGCGATCGGCATAAAGCCCCGCCTCCTCGATGAGGTGCGCTGACGCTTCCGGGATGGTCTTCAGATGAATGTATCCGCGGAAATTATGCTTAAGTCGCAAATCCCGGGCGATTTTCACCATTTCGCCCATCGTATCGTCCGACGAGCGGATGATACCGGAGGACAGGAACAAGCCTTCAATATAGTTGCGGCGATAGAATTCGATTGTCAGCCAGACCACTTCGTCCGGCGTGAAGCGCGCCCGCTCAACATTGCTGGACGATCGATTGATGCAGTAGGCACAATCATAAATGCAGAAATTGGTGAGCAGGATTTTCAAAAGCGAGATGCAGCGCCCGTCCGGCGCATAGGCATGACAAATGCCAGCACCTTCTGTCGAGCCAAGTCCGCCGCCGGGACCCGAATGCCGTTTCTCGGTGCCCGACGAGGCGCAAGACGCATCATATTTCGCGGCATCGGACAGAACTGCCAATCGGTGAGAGAACGACTTCTTCATAGGCTTGTTCACTATATGTTCACTCAATCTCCGTCAACCTGCCGCAATCGCTTTACCGTTATCTTGACGGAAACAGGGGCATATTGTATTTAGCCAATCAGCTATTTAACCAAGCGGGCAAATATGGCGACCGATGCGCTTTCCGAAACCCTCTTCGCGCTGGCCGATCCAACGCGCAGGGCAATCCTCTCTCGCCTCTCCAGGGGCGAAGCGACGGTCAGTGAATTGGCCGAGCCCTTCGATATGAGCCTGCCGTCGATTTCCAAACACCTGAAAGTTCTTGAACGGGCACGCCTGATTTCGCGCAGCAGGACGGCACAATGGCGACCCTGCCGCCTGGAGACAGCACCCCTTCAAGACATTGATAGCTGGATGACCGACTACAGGAAATTGTGGGATCAGCGTCTCGACCGGCTGGAATCCTACCTCACCCACCTTCAGACAAATGACGCCACCAAAGACGAAGGCCAATCATGACCGACACGATCGAAATCCTCAACGAGCGCCACTATCCCTTCGACAGACAAACTGTGTTTGCCGCTTTTGCCGATCCCGCACGGCTTGCTCAATGGTGGGGGCCGCATGGTTTCACCAATAGGATCTCTGCCTTTGACCTCAAAGCGGGCGGCACCTGGCGTGTGACCATGACGGCTTCCAATGGAGCCGACTTTCACAACCGCTGGACCTTTGAAGACGTGATCGAGGGCGAACGCATTGTGGCCCGTCACCACGAACCGGTCCACGTGTTCACGCTTGAAATGACCTACAGCGACACGCCGGACGGCACATCGCTTGTCTGGCGCATGCTGTTTGACCGCACAGAGGAGAACGAGCAGTTGCAAAAATTCCTTCACGCCGCCAACGAGCAGAACCTGGACCGGCTGGAGGCCCTGCTGACCAGTGGAAAGTGCCAGTGAGATGAGCGCCGAACTCGATCCCGCCCGTGTCATCCGCGTCGAACGCACCATCGCCGCACCGCGCGAAAAAGTCTTCGAAGCCTTTTCCGACCCCAAACATCTGGATGCCTGGTGGGGACCTGATGGCTTCACCAACGAAACGCATGACATGACCTTCTCCGTCGGCGGATTGTGGCGTTACACCATGCATGGACCGGACGGAAAAGACTGGCCAAACTGGATCCGCTACACCGAAATATCCCCACCTTCCCGTATCGCTTATGAGCACGGCGGCGACATGGGCGAGCCGGCACACTTCAACGGCGTCATAACATTCGAGGATGTGAGCGGCAAAACGCACATATCGCTGGTTCTGGTTCTGCCGACAAAAGAAGACCGCGCTGCGAAGGTCGAGTTCGGCGCTGTCGAGGGCGGAAAACAGACGTTGGCGAAATTGGAACGTTACGTCCTTTCGCGGTAAACCACGCGCGTTCCACCATTGCTGTCGGAAAGTGTCAGCATCGATATCGTATAAGTCGTCGGTGGCCCAACACCCATCAATACTTTAGATTTGTCTATTCATCCGCACCAACCCATTTTGGCGCCTTTGCCTCTGGAAACCCGATAATGCAGCCGATCACGGACACCGCCCCCATACCCGCTGGCCGCAAGGAATGGATCGGCGCAATTGTGCTGTCGGTCGCGTGCCTCATCTACTCCATGGATTTGTCGGTGCTCTTTCTGGCCATTCCCGCCATTACCCGCGATCTGCATCCGAGCGCCTCCGAACTTCTCTGGATCAACGACATCTATGGCTTCATGGTTGCCGGTTTTCTCATCACCATGGGCACACTGGGCGATCGCATCGGGCGACGAAAAATCCTGATGATCGGCGCTGGCGCCTTTGGCCTGGCGTCGCTGATGGCGGCATTTTCGCCAACACCGTCCATGCTGATCGTCGCCCGCGCGCTGCTCGGCATCGCCGGTGCCACCATTGCCCCCTCCACCCTGTCACTGATCGTCAACATGTTCTCGGTGGAAGCCGAGCGTAACCGCGCCATCGGCATCTGGGGTACGGCCTTTGCGCTGGGCGGCCTGATCGGGCCACTAATCGGCGGCGTGCTCTTGCAGTTCTTCGACTGGGGTTCTGTTTTCCTGATCAACCTGCCCGTGATGGCAGCGCTGATCGTGTCTGCACCTTTTCTGTTGCCGGAATTTCGCAACGAGCAATCCGGCAGGCTCGATCTCCTCAGTGTGGGCCTCTCGCTGGCAACCGTGCTGCCGGTCATCTACGGCCTCAAGCATATGGCTGTGGACGGCTTTCGCATCCACCATCTGGTGCCGATCGCCATTGGACTTTGCCTCGGCACGACCTTCCTGCGCCGGCAGTTGCGCCTCGCCGATCCGCTGATCGACCTCAAGCTTTTTAAAGTGCCCGCCTTCACAGCCTCGCTGATGGTCAACCTGTTCGGCGTCTGCTTCGTCTTTGCCGTCTTTCTCTATCAGAATCAGTTTTTGCAATTGGTGCTGGGGCAAAGTCCGCTTGAGGCAGCCCTGTGGTCGATACTGCCCTCCACGGCCTTCACCGTCATGTCCCTTCAGGCGTGGCGGGTGACGCAGCGGCTGGGTGCCGTGCCCACGGTTCTGTCAGGCTTGCTGATCAACGCCGTCGGCGTGGCAGTCATGGCTGTCGCCGTCTATCACGAGAACCTCTACGGACTGCTATTTGCCAGCACGCTGATCGGCATCGGCTTTGTTCCGGTGGTCCTGACCACGACCGGACTGGTAGTCGGATCAGTGGCACCGGCCAAGGCCGGCGCCGCCTCCGCCATATCGGAAACCGCAGCAGAATTCGGCGGCGCCCTCGGTGTCGCAGTTCTCGGCAGTCTGGGCTCTCTGGTCTACCGGCTGCAAATGCAAGGCGCCGACACCAGCGACCTGACGCCGCAGCATGCCAATGCCGTACGCGAAACCCTGGCAGGGGCTGTTGAAAGCGCTGCCACATTGAACGCAATGGATGCAGCATGGCTGGCGCTTGCCCGTTTCAGCTTTTCTCTGGGCTTTGCCGTTATCTGCGCAGTGGCTGCAATTACCCTTCTGGCCCTTGCCGCTCTGGCAAGCCGGGTCTATGCCACAAGCCCTCCGGCCGTCCTGCCCGATCCGGCTCACCACAGCTGATGGAACGGCCTTCATAAAACTCTGGAAATTGCCTCCGACGATCTGCTATAGTGAATACAACGTTGACTTGAGACATGGTTCCGAAGCTTCGCTTCGGGGCCTGTTTTCTTTTGTGTCTGCGGCAAGCAGATGGAAGTGCAAAGGAAGTAAATATGGTTGAAAAGGTACCGATGACGCAGAGTGGCTTTACCAAGCTGCAAGAGGAACTGCGTTGGCGCCAGCAGGAAGAGCGGCCCCGTATCATCGAGGCGATCTCTGAAGCGCGCGCCCATGGCGACCTTTCCGAAAATGCCGAATATCACGCCGCCAAGGAAGCGCAGAGCCACAATGAGGGCCGCATCGGCGAAGTGGAAGATCTGGTCGCCCGCGCAGAGGTCATAGACCTGTCGAAAATGTCCGGCTCCAAGATCAAATTTGGCGCGACCGTCAAGCTGGTCGACGAGGACACGGACGAGGAAAAGACCTATCAGATCGTTGGCGACCAGGAAGCCGATGTAAAGCAGGGCCGCATTTCCATCTCGTCCCCGATCGCCCGCGCCATGATCGGCAAGGAAGTCGGCGATTCCATCGAAGTCGTCGCCCCCGGCGGTTCCAAGGCCTACGAGATCCTTGCGGTCAACTGGGGTTGATGGGAATGCTAGGCGGCGCATGTAAATGCGCCGTCTGAGCCTACAGGCCGTTTACATCGGATGAACCAACCTCCTCTTTCCATTGCAATAGTTCACGCTTCCGCCAATGTCAGAACAGGCGGCATCGTCAAAGCGGGTCTCTCCTATGTTGAGGGCTTGATCGCAGCGGGCCATAATGTCTGCGTGTGGACGGCTTCTCCCATATTTGCAGAGGCCGCGCAGGCCCTTGGCGCCACTGTGTATCAGGATCGAAACATACGATCCTTTCTGTCGGTTCTTCTGCACCCCGGCCTTCTTTGGCACATGATCCAAGTCTTTCTGCAATGCGACGGCGTCATCCACAACAATGGCCGCCTCTGGCCACTCGCTTGGCTTTCAGGACGCGGAAAGCACTTTGCAGTTTTTCACAATTATAGCGTAGGCAGCCGTGGCACATACGCCCACTGGCTGTCGATCTCCAATGCCCAGCATCGCTATCTTGAAGAAGAAGCACGTCAGCGTCGCTGGGTTCGAAGCGTGCATCGCATCCGCAACGGATTGTCACCTGCCTGTTTCGAACCATTACCGACAAACCGCTGCAAGAACCCGGTGCCGGTCATTGGCTTCCTCGCAGAAATCCGTCCGAAGAAGGGACTCGATTGCCTTATCGCTGCCGCGTCCAACCTGAAAGCGCAAGGCAGCGCCTTCAAGCTTGTGATCGGGGGCGATGGAAGCGACGCGGACAAACACAAGGCTGAGGCTGAAAGACTTGGAGTATCAGACCATATCGAATGGCGCGGTTGGATCAGCGAACCGCGTTCGTTTTTCGACGAGATCGATATCTTTTGCCTGCCCTCTCGCAGTGAGCCCTTTGGTCTCGTAATGATCGAGGCCATGGCCCGTCGCGTGCCGGTGGTCGCCTCTCGAACCGACGGACCGCTGGACCTGATCGAGCAGTCCGGCGGTGGCCTTTTGGTGGAGATCGACGACGCCGAGGGATTGGCAAATGCGTTGCAGGAATTGCTGGAAGACCCTCAGTTGCGCCAAAGCCTCTCCTTGAAAGGATGGTCCTACATCCAGGAAAATTTCAAACCGCTGCAGATCGGACACATGATCGAAACTGCGGTCTTGAACGTGAAAAGATAAAGACAAAACTGGCGAAAGAAGCATGTGGTCGCAACCGATGGTCAACTGCAAGGATTATAGTCGGCCAAGTGTACATGGTCAGATAGATCAAACCTGACGACAAGTTTTTTCTCGGTCAGCTTTACGTCAACCCAAAGTAGACCGTTAGAAGCTACCGATCTCGAAAATGCTATGAACCCCACAGGAGCCGGGAAATGGCGCAGAGCCCACCGGCTCGAATTCAATGTCCGGCACTCATCCCTATTCTGCCATCACTTAGATGTGCAACTAAAAGACAATAAGACGATCACAAGCGACTACAGCCCGAAAAAGCGCGAGAACGTTACCTTTTCAGAACGACAAAGTGAGGCAACCGACAATGAGCCCAATCACCATCAAGGTCATGAGCCGCGCAGCTGGTGATGACGGAGCACGCGTGCTCGGACGCCAGCTAATGGGTGGCTGGGCCGAAAAACGGGATTTGTCTTTCACCTTCGAAGCCGATGCAAAGGATTATGACTGGCTGGTTGTCTACGAAAACATGCCGGCAAGCGCCGGCGAACGCCGCCCGATGCGGATCGAGAAGCTCGCCTGCCCACCTCAAAACACCATTCTGCTGACAACCGAGCCGAGCGCTGTGAAAATCTACAGCCGCGCATACACCCGTCAGTTCGGCCACGTCGTCACCAGCCAGGAGCCCTTTGCGCTCCGTCATCCCGGTCGACTGTGGAGCCAGGCTGGTTTGCGCTGGTTTTACGGTGCCGGAGAACATCGCGTCATGACAGCAGATGAAATTGCTGCAAATGATCCGATCAAGACGAAAACCGTATCGACTGTATGCTCGACCAAGCGTCAGGGCCACACGCTGCACCGGCTGCGTTATGATTTTACTCTCTACGCCGCCGACAAGATTACTGAGATGGAAGTATTCGGGCGCGGTCACCGCCCGCTTGATGACAAGGCTGAGGCGATCGACGACTATCGCTATCACCTCGCAGTAGAGAACCACATCGCACCTCATCATTTTACTGAAAAACTGGCCGACACTTTTCTGGGGTTGGCGCTACCGTTCTATTTCGGTGCGCCGAATGCCGCAGACTACTTCCCCGAAGAGAGCTTCATCGCCATCGACATCCGCAAACCGGATGAGGCAATTGCAGTCATGAAGGAAGCAATCGCGACCAATCAATACGAAAAGCGATTGCCCGCCATCCGCGAGGCGCGCCGTCGCGTACTGGAGGAACATAGCTTGTTCCCGCTGGTCGCCCGGGTCATTGCCTCCACTACTGCAAGTGACTACAGACCAGACACTGACGTGTTGAGAAGCCAACGGGCCGCGCAAAAGTCAGCGCCGCTCACTGCCTTGGGCGACCTCACCTTTCGAGAGGCACTTCACTTCAGAAACCGGATTGCAAACGCCTTCACAAAATCGCCACTCTGAGGCAATTCTGGCTCAGCGCCAGTTCTCCGTGATCCAAGGCGTCGGCCGCACATGTTTGTAGAGCTTCTTATACCACGCCCGGACAGGCCAGACGCCGATCTCCGCCTCATCCGGATCCGGCTTGCCGGTGAAGGCGACGACGCGGGTTGCCTCCGGCAGCGGCGCAACCTTGAAGAAATTCATTGGCCATTTCGGCAAAAGCGTGTGCTTGAAGCTCACGCACCACTCAGCGGGCCAATAGGTCATGTTGTCAACTGAGCCCGATACATAGCGCTGCGAGATTCCATATCTCTTTAGAGGCACCTCAGGGTCCTTGATGAAGTCGCTAAAGATGTGCGTGTTTGTGCCGACGCGCCAGCGGTACACCGACGTATTGCCGATCCCCTCACCCGGCTGCGTCCAGTTCTCGGCAATACAAAATTTGCCCGGCTCATAGTCGAAGAAGTCGTCGAGCGGCCCGGTAATCACCACATCGAGATCCATGAACAGTACATCGCCCTCAAGGTCGGCCAACGGGGTCTGCCAGAGGGAGATCTTGCGCCAGGGCTTCCAGGCCACACGCTCAGGAATGGTGATCGGTGGCAGCGGAAATACGTTGACGGCCGGATCGATATCCGAGGCATCGTCGGTCAGGCAAACAAGCCGTGTTGGACGCTTGGTATTGCGCTGTATCATGGACCAGAGACGGTTCACGTAATCGCCCGGATACCGGGTGCCCCACTTCATACACACGATAGTTTGTACCACGTTCTTGCTCCTGCAATGCGTGCCCTAAAGGCAAAATCCCGAATGCAGGAGCCGCGCTCAAGAAGAAGTGGCAAAACTCGACTGCAACAATTTCGGCGTTCTCTTAGACCATTTGAACCGATCCGGATAGCTGTAGCATTCATTGCGTCCTCAGCGCTTCTGCTTGCAACGCGGGCGACCTCTTGCTACCGCAGACCCAGTCAATGCCAGCAACTTTGGACCAGCCCATGAACACACCCCGCATCCTCCAGCTTCTGCCAGCCCTCGGCGATGGTGGGGTCGAGCGCAGCGCTGTCGAAATGGCGGAGTTTCTGGGCAAGCGTGGCGCCACGAACTGGGTTGCAAGCAGCGGCGGACCGCTGGTCGCCGATCTGGAATCTGCCGGGGCTGACCATATTGTGATCCCCGTTGGGGCCAAGTCACCGATCACGATGATCGGATCCGCTTTCAAAGTAGCACAACTGATCGACCGCGAAAAAATCGACATCGTCCATGCGCGCAGCAGAGCGCCGGCATGGGTTGCCCTGCTGGCTATCCGACTATCCAAACGCAAGCCCCGCTATCTGACCACATTTCATGGCCTTTATGGCCACAAGAGCGGGCTCAAGCGCGTCTATAACGGCGCCATGTTGCGCTGCCCGGTGGTGATCGCCAATTCGAACTTCATCCGCGACCATATCGTCAGTGTTTACGGCTACCCCGCCGATCAGATCATCGTCGCGCCGCGCGGCATTGATCCGGTGGTCTTTGACCCCGCAGCCATCACATCAGAACAACGACTTTCTGTCAGACGGGAACTCGGTGCTGCCGACAACCAGCGACTGATAGTCATGGTCGGGCGCATCACCGGCTGGAAAGGCCATGCCATCCTGCTCGATGCCTTTGCCAAGCTTGCCGATCCCAAGACCCGCCTCGCTTTGATCGGCAGCGGCGATGAAACGACCATCACAAACGCGAAGGCGCAGGCAGAACGACTGGGGATCAAAGACCGCGTGAGATTTGCCGGCAGCCGCCGCGACATCGCGACGGTTCTGAGCGCCGCCGACCTTGCCGTCTCCGCGTCCACGCGCCCCGAAGCCTTTGGTCGCGCCGCAATCGAGGCGCAGGCCATGGAGACACCGGTGATCGCCACCAGTCACGGCGGCAGTTGCGAGACTGTATTGCATGGTGAAACCGGCTGGCTGGTGGCGCCAGGCGATTCCGACGCCATGGCCTCGGCTCTCAGGCAAGCCCTTTCAGATCCAGCGCGGCTTGCAAGCATGGGACACGCAGCGCGCGCCCATGTTCTTGCTCACTTCACCACGCAGTCGATGCTCGAAAAGGAATATTCAGCCTATGAGCGCGTCATGAGCGAGCCACTGAAGGGATGAGATGACCTCTAATCGCAAGCCGACAGTCTGGATCCTCACCGATGGCAAGGCCGGCGATGAACAGCCGCTGATTGGTATCGCCGAGGCGTTGGGCGTCGAGCCACAATTGCGTCGCGTCAGGCCCCGCAAGGCCTTCACCTGGCTGATGCCCTGGGGACCGATCGATCCCCGCGATGCACCAAAGCGGCCGGGATCACCCATTGAGCCGCCCTTCCCTGACATCTGCCTTGCAACCGGCCGTCGTGCGGTTGCCTATCTCAGAACGTTGAAATCCGCATCGCCGAAAACGCTGACAGTCTTCTTCAAGGACCCGCGAACGAAAAGTCACGGCGCAGACCTGATCATCGTCCAGCGCCACGATGAGATGCTGGGCGACGACGCTCTGCAGGTGACGACCGCCCCCAATCGCTTGCCCGCCTCCAGACTGGAAGCCATCCGACAATCGCCACCGCATGACCTTGCCGCGTTGCCGCATCCGCGCATTGCCGTGCTTGTAGGGGGCAATAGCCGCCATCACGAGTTCACGGCATCCGACATTGACAGGCTGATAGATGGTTTGTCTTTACGATTGAGCGCTGGCTTCTCGCTCATGATCACCGCATCGAGACGGACACCGGATACGTTGAAGACGCGTCTTGACATGCTCGCAGACAAAGACGCCGTACAGTACTGGACGGGTGAAGGTGAAAATCCGCTCGCCGCCTATCTGGCACTGGCCGACGAGGTCATTGTCACGGCCGATTCCACCAATATGGTCGGCGACGCAGCAACCACAGGAAAGCCGATCCAGGTGTTCCATCCAACGGGCGGCCATCCAAAGATCAACCGCTTCATCGAGGCCCTCAAAGGCGAAGTGACTATCGGAACCTTTCCAGACAGTCCCGCGTCCGGAGACTACCCGCCCGTCAATTCGACGGCACTGATCGCCAAGACCATACTAGAGCGGCGGAACAATCTGACCAACTGAACCAACGCACCCCTTATTGCGATGGTGCGAAGATATAGAATTCAGCAAACGACGTTTGCGGTTTCTTCTTCTTTTGGCGAGGATACCGGTTCGGAATCTTCTCGACGAGATGCCATTGTGAGCGGTTTTTCTCGATCCAATCGGTGAAAGTCCTGTGCCGCACATGAGCAGCACCCACAGAGTCATAGTTTGACGAATACACAATCACGTATCGGCGGGCGACATCGAAAAGACGAGACATATAGGCATGGAATACCTGATCCTCGACAAGGTGATATACCACGTCGAGAGACAGGGCGAGTTCGGCACCCTCATCATCATATTCTTCGAGCGTGACGAAACGTTTGGTATCATCCTCCGCAAATATAGACCGGCAGAGCTCAACGGCGGTCGGACTGACATCGACACCAAGATAAGCAGGGTAATCTGCAAGACTGAGCTGATTGCCGTCGCCGCTGCCAAATTCGATTACGGACTTAATCTCGTGCTTGGCAACGAAATCATTCAAGATGTCAGCTTTGAACTCAGCGAGACGGTCATAAGACCCCCCGCCTGAGCTGCCGCCGGCTCGATAGCGCTCTTCCCAATAATTTCCTGATCCTTCGAACATCACTCCATCCGTGCGCCCGAAAACCAATTTCCTCAATTCTCGCAACAACCCCATAGCATCTGCCCCCGCTCAGATATCGACCAACCCCAATCTCTTGACCGGTCGGATCGTCAACATTGTCTTGACTGTATCCACGGTTTCATTAGCTGTCAGCACTTCAATCACGAAATCTTGAAACTGCGTCAGGTTCTCCGCGACGCAATGCAGCAGAAAGTCGCTTTCACCGGAGACCATCCAGGCCTGACGCACAAGCGGCCATCCTTCGGTTGCTGCAGCAAAGGATTTCAGCTGGGCTTCAGACTGGTGCTTCAGCCCCACCGCACAGAATGCGACCAGGTCATAGCCAAGCCTTCGGGCATTCAATGCTGCGTGATAGCCCTCGATTATGCCCGCTTCTTCCAGCTTTCGCACGCGTCTGAGACATGGCGGCGCCGAGATGCCTACACGTTCAGACAACTCGACATTGGTCATGCGCCCGTCGTGTTGAAGTTCTTTGAGAATTTTCAGATCGATTGCATCCAGCTCGGCGCGCAACAATGGGGAGGCCTTTCTCACGAACTGCGTTTGGAACCCAATACCCTAAGGCGTGATTTCCGCAACAATATGACTCACTTGCGTACAATTATTACGACGCAGGCGGTTTGTCTTGTGGCTTATGCACGGCTGGCCTTGAATATTTGCAGAGATCAACCGTAAATGGCGCAACCGTTGCGCCAAGACCATGGCCGCCCCATCTCTGGACAATCCTCAGCCAGAGTTGCGCAGATTGAAAGGACAAACGTCATGACTGCCCGTCACACGAAGGTGCTGATCATCGGATCCGGCCCGGCAGGTTATACCGCGGCCATTTACGCAGCCCGTGCCATGCTAAAGCCCGTGCTCATTGCCGGCATGGAGCAGGGTGGGCAGCTCATGATTACTGCCGACGTCGAAAACTATCCAGGCTATGCCGACCCGATCCAGGGACCGTTCCTGATGGAGCAGATGCTCAACCAGGCAATCCACGTTGGTGCCGAGATCGTCAGTGATCTGGTCACCGAAGTCGATATGGCCCGCCGCCCCTTCACGGCAAAGACCGATAGCGGTGCGGTGTGGACGGCCGACACGCTTATCATTGCAACCGGTGCCAAGGCCAAATGGCTCGGCATCGAGAGCGAGCAACATTTTCAGGGCTTTGGGGTCTCGGCCTGCGCCACCTGCGATGGCTTTTTCTATCGCAACAAGGATGTGATCGTGGTCGGCGGCGGCAATTCCGCTGTCGAAGAAGCACTCTATCTGTCCAACATCTGCAAATCTGTCACGGTCGTACATCGCCGTGACAGCTTCCGTTCGGAGAAAATCCTGCAGGAGCGCCTGTTTGCCAAGGAAAACATCAAGGTGATGTGGAACACCGAAGTGGCCGAAATCACCGGCGAACCGGCCAAGGCGCCGATGCCGCCATCTGTCTCGGGCGTTCGGCTCAAGGACACGGTGAGCGGCACCATCACCGACATGCCGATCGACGGTGTGTTCGTGGCGATCGGCCATGCTCCTGCGGTTGAACTGTTCAAAGACAAGCTCAAACTGAAGCCGAATGGCTATTTGTGGACGGCCCCGGACTCCACCGCAACGGATGTCGAGGGCGTTTTTGCCGCCGGCGATGTCACCGATGACATCTACCGCCAGGCCGTAACAGCCGCCGGCATGGGCTGCATGGCAGCGCTTGAAGTCGAACGTTATCTGACGGCTGTGGAAACCGTTAAAGAAGCGGCAGAGTGACATCATGAGAGGTGTAGGCATGCCACTCGACTGGGACAAGCTGCGGATCTTCCACGCCGCCGCTGAAGCAGGTTCGTTCACGCATGCCGCTGACAAGCTGCATCTGTCGCAATCAGCCATCAGCCGCCAGGTCAGCGCGCTGGAGATGGATATCGGCGTCAAGCTGTTCCATCGCCACGCGCGCGGTCTCATTCTCACCGAACAGGGTGAGCTTCTCTACCGAACGGCGCATGACGTCCTGCTGAAGCTCGAAACCGTCAAGATGCAGTTGACGGAGACAACAGACAAGCCCAGTGGCAAGCTGAGAGTGACAACCACCGTTGGTCTCGGACAGGGCTGGCTCACGGACAAGGTACAGGAGTTCCTGCAGCTCTATCCGGACATGTCGATCCAACTGATCCTCGACAACGAAGAGCTGGACGTGAATATGCGACATGCCGACTGCGCGATCCGCCTCAGGCAGCCGCAGCAGTCGGATCTGATCCAGCGCAAGCTGTTTACCGTGCACATGCATGTGTATGCAGCGCCCTCCTACATCAATCGCTACGGCGAACCGCAGTCGATCGAGGATCTGGACAACCACCGCATCATTACCTTCGGTGAGCCGGCCCCCAACTACCTTCTCGACGTCAATTGGCTGGAAATTGCAGGCCGCACTTCGGATAATCCCCGAGCGCCCCACCTGCAGATCAACAGCCAGACATCGATCAAGCGCGCCTGCCTGCTCGGCATCGGCGTCGCAATGATGCCCGATTACATCGTCGGACGCGATCCCGGCCTCATCCAGCTGGCAATTCCCGCTGACATTCCCTCCTTTGACACCTATTTCTGCTATCCGGACGAGATGAAGAATGCGGCCAAACTCAAGGCTTTCCGCGATTTCATCGTGTCCAAGGCCCGAAACTGGAGCTTCTAGGAAGCATGCGTACAAACGAGCAAAACGTCGAAACGCATCCCTAGGGTTGTAATTCTGGAGCATTTCTACAGGTCTGCGTTGAGCGCATGACAGACATGCACAAAAAAGCATTGTTCACTGCACAAAAAACCACCATATCGCACTCAGCTGATGCACATGGTGGCTTACCTCCCAGTTCCACCGCAGCAGCTGTTCCCCTCTGGAGGTTTTTAACCTTCAAACTTATAAGGGCCCTGGATTTATCCGGTGGCCCTCTTTTTTTGCCTTGAGCCCGGCAGACGCTCGGTCGCCGACAGGTGCTTTCCAATCGCGACGCTCACATCATAGTGTATTGACCTATCCCTTGGTGGATAGTGTTGACTAGCGTGCCTGTCGCAACTGGTAAGAGGCGCATGCACGATATTCTGAAAGCACTGGCGCATCCCGTCCGCATGGACATCTTGCAGTGGCTGAAAACACCGGAGCAATTCTTTGGTGAACAGGCGCGACCATTTAGCGACGGCGTCTGCGCCAGACAGTTCGAACGTTGCGGATTGTCGCAATCAACCGTGTCTGCCCACCTCACAATCCTGTTGCGCGCCAATCTTCTGACATCGACAAAATTCGGTCAGTGGGTCTTCTACAAGCGCAACGAAGACACTATCTGCAGTTTCCTGCAGGACATGCAGAACAGTCTCTGACCCCAGCTGCCCCCTCCGCGGGCAAGCGTTACCCCAAAGCCCGACAGTCTGCGCCGGACGAGCAAAGGATTTACTATGCCCAGCCTCTACGACCCGATCACCCTTGGCGACATTTCACTGAAGAACCGCGTGGCAATGGCCCCCCTCACCCGCAATCGTTCTCCGGGCGCTGTCCCCAACGACCTCAACATGGCCTATTATGAGCAGCGCGCATCAGCAGGCCTCATCATCACGGAAGGCACGCCGATTTCCCAGCAGGGTCAGGGCTACTCGGATGTACCCGGCCTTTACACACCGGAAGCCATTGAAGGCTGGAAACGCGTCACGGACGCGGTCCACACGGCAGGCGGAAAGATCGTCACGCAGATGTGGCATGTCGGACGCGTCTCGCACACGGCACTTCAGCCGAACAATGCAGCACCGGTCGCCCCGTCGGCGCTGAATGCAAATTCGAAGACCTTTATCGTCAATCCGGACGGCACAGGCTCATTTGAAGCGACATCCGATCCCCGTGCACTGGAGCTGTCGGACATTACCGACATCATCGAGGACTATCGCAAGGCCACACGCGCCACCAAGGAAGCCGGCTTCGACGGCATCGAGATCCATGGGGCCAACGGCTATCTGATCGACGAGTTCCTGCGCTCCGGCAGCAATCACCGCACCGACCAATATGGCGGCTCGATCGAAAATCGAGTCCGCTTCGCGCTCGAAGTCGTCGATGCGGTCGCTGGCGAAATTGGCGCGGGCCGCACCGGTATCCGCATTTCTCCGGTAACCCCCGCCAATGGCGCTGCCGACCCCGACCCGCAGCCGCTGTTCAACCACCTCGTGTCCGAACTGGCCAAGCGCAACCTCGCTTTCATTCACGTGATTGAAGGGGCGACTGGCGGTCCCCGTGACTACCAGCAGGGCGAGACACCGTTCAATTGGGACGAACTGCGCGAAACCTACCGCAAGGCCGGTGGCACCGGTGCCTGGATGGTCAATAACGGCTACGACAAGGATTTGGCAGAAGAGGCTGTGTCATCCGGCAAGGCTGATATCGTTGCCTTTGGCAAACTCTTCATCGCCAACCCGGATCTCGTTGAACGCTTCAAGAAGAATGCGCCTTTGAACGAGCCTGTGAAGGAAACCTTCTACGGCGGTGGTGCACCGGGTTACACCGACTATCCTTCGCTATCTCGATAATCACGACCGAGTGGCTCCCGGCGTCAGTTTTACCGGGAGCCGCACGTCCTTTGTTCCGCCGATGAAAGAGCAGAGTTCGCCAGTGAAGCAGGCTACGGCCTCGTTTCCAGACAATTGAAATCCGCAAGCGTTCGACGCACGGCATCGTCTAGCGGCGTTCGCGGTTCCTCGCCCAGAACGGCAATGAGTTTGTCGTTGGGCATGCGCAATTTTCGCTGCCACAGATAGCGCATTTCCCATAGTTCGCGGAAAATCCCGACGAACGGTCGCGCCAGGCGCACCAGCCACCATGGAAAGCGCTTCACTTTCAAGGCAGGCTTTCCTGTGACCCGCCGGATCGCTTCGGCCAGTTGCAGTCCGTCGTGGTCCCAAAATCCCTCGAAATGATACCGCGCGAAATCGGGTAAAACGCTGTTGGCTTCCAATAAGCGCACCATGGTTTCGGCAAGATCCGGAAGATAGGCCCATTGGTGACCAATTCCCTTTGTGCCCGGCACGGTGATGGAGTCGACCGGCTCTCCCGATTTGACCATCTGGGCAAACCAGTTGTTTCCGGCAGAAGGCCCAAAGAAATCACCGGCCCGTACGATCAGGACTTTGACACCCTGCTTTGAAGCAGCTTCCAGCCGCGCCTCCATCTCGACCCGAATGCCGCCCTTTACGGTCGTCGGATGCTGCGGGCTGTCTTCTCTGATCATCGGCCACGCATCCGGACCGAAGTTATAGACCGTTCCCGGAAGAACAATCCGGGCCCCGACAGCCTTGGCAGCCGCGATTGTATTGTCGATCATCGGCAACACCAGTGCCCCCCAATTGCGGTATCCGGGCGGATTGACTGCATGAACGATGATTTGCGCGCCATTGGCGGCGGCAATCACATCGTCGCGGTTCATGGCATCGCCCTTCACCCATTCATATTCGGGCTTTCGGTCAGCCATGACGGGTCCGTTCCGGTGCATCGCCCGCACTTGATAGCCTCTGGACGCGAAGGCCTCAGCAACCGCGCCGCCAATACCGCCCGTCGCCCCGAGCACAAGCACCGTGTCCTGCGGTTCACTCCGGATCGGCTGTGTGGAGGAATTTTCAACTGTGTGGGACATGACGCCCTCCTCTCGTGGATATGGCGTGATTGTCCTCGATCCGGTCGCTAAACAAAATTGCGGAAATAATTATACCTGATATACAAAAATACATGAGCGATACGACCGGCGACTGGGACCTCTACAGAAGCTTTCTGGCCGTCCATAAGGAAGGCTCCTTATCGGCTGCCGCGCGCTCTCTTGGTCTCACCCAACCGACCGTCGGGCGCCATATCGACCAACTCGAACGGTCTGCAGGAACGCCCCTGTTCATCCGTTCGTCGCAAGGGCTTCTGGCAACGGAAACCGCGCGGTCCATGTTACCTTATGCCGAAAGCATGCGATCGGCCGCCGCCGCCCTGTTGCGCACGGCAAGTTCCAGCAACAGTTCACCGGAAGGTCGTGTCCGTATCAGTTGCAGTGAAGTCATGGCGGTCGAGGTCTTGCCCTCGATCCTCGCCAACTTGCAGGCACGCTATCCAAAGCTGGTCGTGGAACTGTCGTCCTCGGACGCGCTGGAAGATCTTGGCCGACAGGAAGCCGATATCGCCGTGCGCCTGGTGAAGCCAGTTCAGGCAGCACTTGTCAGTAAAAAGATCGGCGCAATCCCCTTGGGCTTTTTTGCCCATCGCCGTTATCTCGACGCCTGCCCTGCCCCGCGAAATCTGGCCGAACTGCAAGACCATCGCCTGATCGGCTTTGATCGTTTTCTAACTTACGTTCGAACTGCCTTGAAAGACGTCCCCTCACTCGACAGCATCGACTTCGCATTTCGATCGGACAGCAATCTTGCCCAACTGGCGATGATCCGGGCCGCAGGCGGCATAGGCATTTGTCAGGTTCCGATCGGCCTGCGCGCACCTGATCTTTTAGAGGTATTGCCGGACCAGTTTCCTCTGGCTCTGGAGACCTACGTGGTGATGCACGAGAACCTGAAGACAAGTCCGCGCTGCCGTGTCACTTTCGACGCACTGGTGGAAGGACTGAATGCTTACAGGGCCATCGCCTTGGACCGCTAGCTGTCCGGGCTATCCACAATCTCGACTTCGGGACGGTCACCGCCATCGGAATGTTCCTGGTGCCACCGGCCATTGGCATCCTGATAACTGATCTCGACAGCCTCGTCGCCAACCTGCTGTTCCAGACTGACAATCCGTGCGGCAGCCAAGGCATCGTCATGACTTGGAAATGTCTCCGAATAGACGCCGTCCAGCCGGTAGGCCCAGCCTCCATCGTGTTGCACGATCTGGTAAGTGACCTTGGTCATGATGCGCCTCCCGTGGCCGAACCTGTTGTTTTGAACACTCTAAAACTATCTCATCAATCGCCTTCGACTGCAATTAGGACGGAACAGCTTGAAGGGCTAAAGGCTTTACATACAATGCCCGCCAGACACGCCGTGAGTCCACGCCCAGCAAAAGGAACAGAAGAACCGTGCAGATCCTGAAGCAGGAACGTCTCATCGGATTGGCTATTCTCGCCGCCATCATCGGATTTTTCTTCGAACATCACGTTCTCGAAGCTGGCCAGTTAGCCTCACTTCTGGGGGCCGCCTTTCTGATCGGCGCCATCATGCTGGCCTCGATGCGCGTTGCACATCATGCCGAAGTCCTGGCGGCCAAGGTTGGCGATCCCTATGGCACCATGATCCTGACCACTTCGGCCGTCGCCGTGGAAGTCCTCATTCTGGCAATCATGATGCGCAATGACGGCTCGCCGACACTGGTGCGCGATACGATCTATTCAGCCGTCATGCTCGATATCAACGGCATCCTGGGCCTCGCGGCACTTCTGGGCGGTCTCAAACACGGAGAACAACCGTATAATGACGATTCCGGCAAGACCTATGGCGTGATGATTTTGACCGCGATGGGGATTTCCATGATCGTGCCGGAATTCGTGCCCGATGCGAAATGGCAATACTATTCCGTCTTCACCATCATCGCGATGATTGCCCTTTACGGACTGTTCCTGCGCATGCAGGTCGGAACCCACAGTTATTTTTTCAGCTACCGGTACCCTACCCGCTCGCGGGAAGAAAAAGAGGCAGAACACGGTACAGAAAGTGATGAATCGGCAACCGTAGCGATTGTCGTCATCATCGTCGGCGTTCTTGTGATCGGTGCACTGGCCGAGATGATGTCGGTCTTCCTCAACACCGGCCTTGAGGGCACGGGCGCGCCTCCGGCCTTGGCTGCCATCATGGTGGCCGCCATATCAGCAGGCCCGGAAATCCTGGCCGCTCTGCGCGCTGCCCTGCGTGACCGCATGCAGGCAACCGTCAATATTGCCATGGGTGCATCGCTTTCCACTGTCATCCTGACAGTGCCTGTCATGGAAGCGATAGCACTTTATACGGGCCAGCCTTTCATCATGGCGATGACCCCTGCTCAGACTGTCATGGTGGCGATTACACTTGTGGTTGCCGCAATCAACCTCAATGACGGGGAAACCAATGCGATTGAGGGCATGACCCACTTCGTGCTGTTTGCAACGTTCATAATGCTGTCGTTTTTGGGTTTATAGATCCTGGATCGGATGGCGAATCCATCCGGAACCTTTCCCGCTCCCAGCCGTTTTTTCATCGGCGGATCTGTAACGGTATCTGGGTTCGCTGTTCTCATGAAATTGAGTGGCACATCTGCAAAGGCAGGTTGCCCGATCCAAATCGGGAGCGGATATCTTGAAAAGGTTGGACGTCATCGACGGTATGCGAGGATATTTCCTCGTCTTCATGTTGATCAATCATCTGGTCTTTACCGGTGGCCTCTGGCTTGTCCAGATCAACCACCGAAATTTGGCATTTGTCGAAGACGCACAAGGGTTCGTTTTCCTGTCTGGTCTGCTGACCGGCATGGTCTATTCGCGCAAGATGATGAAGAGCGGATATGCGGAAGGTCGCGATCGGCTCTGGTCGCGCGTGCTGGAACTCTATCGCTATGCGATGGGCATCATTCTGTTTGTACTCGCGGTTCAACTGGTGCTGCCGGGCGCTGCTGAATACTGGCATAACTGGACGGGCGGCAGCCAGTTGAACGACCCATTGCGTCTGGCAACCATCGCCGCCTTCCTGTTCCAGCCCACCTTCATGGACATCCTGCCGCAATACATCATCTACATGGCGTTTGCGCCCTTCGTGATTGCGCTTTGCCTCGAAGGCAAATGGAAGTCGGTCGCTATCGGCTCGCTGCTATTGTGGGTCACCGCCCAGCTCGGCCTGCACAGGGTGCTCACATATCCGATCAACGACTGGCTGGCCGCCACACCGGAAGAAGAAGGCATCCGTGCCAGCTTCAACCTGTTCGGCTGGCAGGTGGTCTTCTTCTCCGGCATCGTGGCTGGAACGCTCGCCTCCATGAAGACCGTCGAATGGGGCAAGGTGTTTTCGCCCGACAACACCTTCCTTGCGAAGATGTCGCTTGCCGTCGTGCTATTTTTCATGCCGCTTCGCATCATGACCGCCCATGGCCTGATGCCCGGTTTTGTGCTGGAAAAATTCGGCCTGATGGAAGTGCGCGCTGACTTCGGCCCGGTCTATCTGTTGAACTTTGCCGCAGTCGCATACGGTTTCGCCTGGCTGCTGATCGCCGGACCACGCCATCAGAGCCCGGTCATTCAAAAGATTGCCGCCGGAATGACGACGGTCTTCTCCTTCAGCTATCTTCGCCTGCTTGGTCGCCACTCCCTGCAGATCTATGTCTGGCACGTGCTGCTGGTCTATGGCGTGCGCTACCTGGATGGCCGTGTCGGCGAAATGTCGGAACTGACCAAGACCGCGATCACGCTGTTCTGCCTGGCCCTTCTCAGCCTTCCCGCCATCTGGCGCGAGCGCGAAAAGTTCTTCGGCAACAAGGAAGACAAGGCCAACATGGTTCCCTTCGGGCCGCCCAGACGCCCGATGCAGGGACCGGTGCAAAGAATGCCCGGCTGATAACATTACGGGCGGGAGGCCAAGGGCCGATTGGCCTGATCATCTTCCACAATCGAAAAGGGCGGGATGACATCCAAGTCACCCCGCCCTATTCAGTTTAATGGCGATAACGCCCAGATCTTACTTCAGCGACGCGCAGAACCGCTGGATGCGATTGCAGGCCTCTTCCAGATTTTCCGTGGATGTCGCGTAAGAAACACGGAAGTTCGGGCCAAGGCCGAAGGAGGAACCGTGGACGGTCGCGACACCTTCGGCAGCCAGCAGTTCCATGACGAAGTCTTCGTCCGTTTCAATTGTCTTGCCCGATGGCGCGGTCTTGCCGATCAGGGCTGCGCAAGACGGATAGACATAGAACGCGCCTTCAGGCTTGGGGCACACAATGCCGGATGCCTGATTCAGCATCGACACCACCAGGTCGCGACGCTCTTCAAAGGCCTTGCGCGATTCCTTGATGAAATCCTGCGGTCCGTTGAGCGCTTCGACAGCCGCCCACTGGGCAATCGAGCACGCACCTGATGTCTGCTGCCCCTGGATCATGTCCATGGCCTTGATCAGCTGTTCAGGTCCCGCTGCATAGCCGATGCGCCAGCCGGTCATGGCATAGGCCTTGGATACACCGTTCATGGTCAGCGTGCGGTCGTAGAGACCGGGCTCGACCTGAGCCGGCGTGTAGTAGACGAAATCGCCAAACACCAGATGCTCATACATGTCATCGGTCAGAACCCAAACGTGAGGATGCTTCATCAGCACGTCGGTCAGGGCTTTCAACTCATCCTTGGAATAAGCCGCGCCAGACGGGTTCGATGGCGAGTTGAACATGAACCACTTGGTCTTTGGCGTAATCGCCTTGTCCAGCTCTTCTGCCGTCAGCTTGAAATTGTTCTCAAGCTTGGTCTCGATATAGACAGGTGTGCCACCGCAAAGCGCGATCATTTCCGGATAGGACACCCAGAACGGAGCCGGAATGACAACTTCATCGCCAGGATTGATTGTCGCCATGAAGGCGTTGAAAAGAATCTGCTTTCCGCCAGTTCCGACGATCACCTGGCTCGGCTTGTAGTCTAGTCCGTTTTCACGCTTGAACTTGGCCGCGATCGCCTCGCGCAAAGGCGCAATGCCGGCAACCGGCGTATATTTGGTCTCGCCGCGCTCGATGGCCGCAATGGCTGCGTCCTTGATGTTTTGAGGCGTGTCGAAGTCAGGCTCGCCAACGGAGAGCGAAATGACGTCTTTTCCCTTAGCTTTGAGGTCGCGGGCCATCTGCGTCACAGCGATGGTCGCGGAAGGCTTGATACGGGAAAGTGCGTCGGCAAGAAAAGCCATGATCAATCAGTCCTGAAGCTTGTTGAACGGTGTGGAACCATAAGAGGCTACAGGTTCAAGCTCTATGGCCAATTCGCCCCGCTCTTTCAAGCATAAATGCGTCATCGGGACATATCCCGGCCGATAGATTTTTTAAGGTTCCGTTAATATTCGGGTAAAACCTTGAGATTACCGTAAGCATGGCGGAATTCACTGCGGCATAGAGCGGAGTGCGAAAAATGACGGAAAGTCTTTACGCAAATCTCGTGCGCGATCCTGATGGTGCGTGGTCGACAGCTTATGGCCCTTTCATCTTGCGCAGCGCCCTGCAGCCGATCTTCCGTAGAACATCGGCTGGAATGCTGGCCATCGACGGTTTTCAAGGGCTGGTCCGCGCCGAAAAGAACGGTGAACCGCATTCACCCTCGCAATTTCTTCCGCTCGTCGAAGAGCAAGACCATCCCAGGGTCGACAGCTTGCTGCGCGCCATCCATATCCTGAATACTGGCCTGCTGGCACGTTCACCCAACCGTGTCTTTGTCAGCTTTACGCCGGACCATTATCCCGATGCAGACAGTTTACGCATCGAGACAGAACATCTGCGCCTGGCGGCCCACGAAGCTGGTCTTCCGACGGAAAGCATCATATGTGACATTTCCTTCACGCTCGGCAGATCCGCAGACATGCGCAAGACGACAATCGACGCCTTGCGCAATGCAGGTTTTTCCATATCGCTCTCCGATTACGGTTCCGGTGACGAAGACATTGAACGGGCCGTAGCGCTCAATCCGACTTGCGTGAAATTCGACGGCTACTGGGTCCGCAACTACATGCACAATCCGGCGGGCCTGGCACTTTTGAGGGTCGCAGTCCGCCAGTTCGTCAAACAGGGGATCGAGCCTCTGTTCGAGAGACTTGAGGAAATGTGGCAGGTTGAACTCTGCGAGGAAATCGGTGTGCCCTTGATGCAGGGCTATGCCCTTGCCCGCCCCCAACTTGTCCCCACAAATTTCAACGCCCAGTTCCCGGAACACCCGCAACCGTTTCCAAGAGCCATTGGCGACACAAACACCGGCAACTCCGCGCCAGATCAGCATCGCCCGCATCCGGTTTTCGGCAAACGTCAGGCCTGACCGTTTCAACGGCTGGCGCGCGGCCAGCGCTTGCACGCGCTGCGGTGTCGCGCCTGTGACGCGCGTCAACTTTAAGCCACAATAAAAATCCTATCCTGCCTCCGTTCTGTCCCTCTGCAGTCTCTTTGAGAGGGTTGAATTTCGCGACATGTTCGCGGACTGGAGGGGTAAGATATGTTTATCGACGACGAGGAAGACAAAGCGCGTAGCGCGAGGCGTCAGATGTTTCACTGGATGCGTCGTGCGACCTTGGCGGTTGCCGCGATCACGCTGATGTTCGCAGGTCTCTCCGCTGCCGCCCACGCCGAGACACAGCCCGCACAACAGGCCTCGACGGAAATTGCTGCACTTGTGCGACCCAATGACATGAGCTCGGGCGCGCTGCTGTTCCCTTCCAGAGAACCCGGATTCTTCGTCGAAGCACCGCGCCTGAAAACCGATGTATCAATCGATGTCACCGGCCCCGTTGCCAGGGTCAAGGTTACCCAGCGTTTCGAAAATCCGAGCAAGGGGTGGGTCGAGGGAACCTATGTCTTTCCCCTTCCCGACGATTCGGCCGTAGACCAGTTGAAGATGCAGATCGGCGACCGCTTCATCGAAGGCAAGATCAAGCCGCGTGAAGAGGCACGACAGATCTACGAAAAGGCAAAGCAGGAAGGCAAGAAGGCAGCGCTCCTCGAACAGCAGCGCCCCAACATCTTCACCAACCAGGTCGCCAATATCGGCCCGGGCGAGACCGTGGTCGTTCAAATCGAATACCAGCAGACGGTCCACCAGTCGGGCGGCCAGTTCTCACTGCGTTTCCCCATGGTCGTAGCACCCCGCTACAATCCACAGCCGATCGTCCAGCAGGTCGAGTTCAACAATGGCAGCGGATTTGCAGTCCCTCAGGATCCGGTCCCGAACCGCAAGAAAATCGAAGCACCCGTCCTGGATCCAAGCGAGAATGCCAAGATCAATCCTGTTTCCCTCACCGTCGACCTGAAGGCAGGATTTCCGCTTGGCGACGTGAAGTCCCCCTTTCATGAGATCACCGTCACTGAGGACGGAGCCGACAATCGCAAGATTACGCTGAAGAATGACAGCGTGCCTGCTGACCGCGACTTCGAACTGACATGGAAAGCCGCGCCCGGAAGCACACCCGGCGCGGGCCTCTTCAAGGAAATGAAGGACGGCAAGACCTATCTTCTGGCCTTCGTCACCCCACCGGCAACGCAGGATGCGTCAGCCCCGAAGCCCGCTCGCGAAGTCGTCTTCGTTATCGACAACTCAGGCTCCATGTCCGGTCCGTCGATCGAGCAGGCCCGCCAGTCACTGGCGCTTGCCATTTCGCCGCTCGGCAATGAAGACCGCTTCAATGTCATCCGCTTCGACGACACCATGACCGACTTCTTCGGCGGTCTGGTGCCCGCAACCGGCGACAATCGTGAAAAAGCCATCGCCTATGTGAACGGCCTTGAAGCCCAGGGCGGTACGGAAATGCTGCCCGCACTACAGGATGCTCTGCGCAATCAGGGCGCAAAGGACCCGGATGCATTGCGTCAGGTCGTGTTCCTGACAGACGGTGCCATCGGCAACGAAGCGCAGCTCTTCAGCGAAATTTCCGGCAACAGGGGTGATGCCCGGGTCTTTACCGTCGGCATCGGCTCCGCACCCAACAGCTATTTCATGACCAAAGCCGCAGAAATCGGCCGCGGCACCTTCACCCATGTCGGTTCCGAACAGCAGGTCGCCGAGCGCATGGGCGAATTGTTCAAGAAGCTCGAAAACCCGGTCATGACCGATATGCGCGCCGACTTCGAAAATGCCACGGCGAAGGACATCACCCCAGACCCGATTCCCGATCTCTATGCCGGTGAACCTGTCATACTGACGGCTGAGATCGATGGCACGGCGACCGGAAAGCTCCTGATCGTCGGCAAGACAGGCGCCCAGCCTTGGCGCGTGGAAATGGACATCGCCAATGCCGCCGATGGCCAAGGCATTTCCAAACTCTGGGCGCGCCGCAAGATCGACGATATCGAGGCCCGCGCCTATGAGGCCGAAGATCCTCAAGCGACCGACAAGGCCATCGAGACCGTCGCCATGGCCCATCATCTGGTCTCGCGCATGACAAGCCTCGTTGCAGTCGACGTCACTCCATCGCGGCCCACGGATCAGCCATTGGCCTCGACAGAGGTTCCTCTGAACCTTCCTGCAGGTTGGGACTTCGACAAGGTGTTCGGCGAAAGCATTCCGGCAGTCCTCCCCGCCCCCGGCGATGACAAGGCCATGCTTGCGCCGCCATCGGCGCAATACCGGATGATGGCACAGGCCGCAGCCAACAACATGGCAGCGGCCCCCACCCCCGCAGCCGCGAGCCTGATTGCCAGGGGCGCAGCAGGCATTGCCTTGCCTCAGACGGCGACTATGGCAGACCAACGCATCATGCTCGGCATCTTGATGATGGTCTTTGCCTTGATGGCAGCAGCCGGCATGGCTTTGTGGCGCCGCAGCTGGAAGGACTTCGTCGGGGCGGAGGCGCGTCGCCGTGGCGTCTGAAAGAACCAAAAGCAATTCACCGCACCTCTGGCAAAGGCTGAGCCCTACAGAGCGGCTAGTCGCGGCGCTGATTGCCGCTGTCGCTCTGGGGGGGCTCCTGCTCATCGCAGACGGCCTCTACATGAAGGCCAAGGCATCGCTGTCGCAGGTTTTGTTGAACCGCAGCTTCAACGCAGAACTGGCCGGCAATGCCGGTGCCAAGCCCTGGAGTTGGGCTGATTTTTCCACAGATGCGCGGATCGTCGCCCCCAGACTGGGAAAGTCAGCCATTGTCCTTTCCGGCGCAACTGGCGAAGCACTCGCCTTTGGTCCCGCGCACCTCAACGGAACGCCAGAGCCTGGGGACGAAGGAACCGCCGTGATTGCCGCCCACCGCGATACGCATTTCAGCTGGCTGAAAGACGTCGAGCCTGGAGACTTGCTTGAAGTCGAACGCGGCGATGGAACGATCCTGACCTTCCGCACCTCAGGAAGCCGGATCGCCCGCTGGGATGAAAGCGGCATAGATCCCCAAGCCTTCGGGCACAACCTGGCCCTCACCACGTGCTGGCCCTTTGGTGCCACCGAGCGCGGCCCCTTGCGCTACATCGTCGAAGCCAGCCTGATCGAAACCACGACACGGAAAACGAGCGAATTATCAGCGAATGCGACACGGTACCGGTGAGATTTTCCGCACAAGCAGCATACGTCGCAGCAGCCATTGATTGCACAAGCAGCGGATATAGGCGCACCGAAACGGACAAAACGGCATTGAAAATGCGCGAAAAGCGCAAAAAAATGAGCCTCCCACGAAAAAGCGATTCTGTCTCTCGGACTGCCCGATGCCCGTTTATGGTGCAAACTAGATCGCCAACGATATGGTTTTGGGCAATGATATGCCTCAGATACAGGCAAATCGGATAAATTCTTTTATTTCAACATTATCGAATATAATAAGGGGTCTTTTGGCAATAAAACTTTTGCTTGCCAAGTTGGAATAAACCTATCAATCTTTCCATGTTCGGGCAGATAACGAGCATGGGAAGACCTATAATTAATGCGCTCCGGATACGCGAAAAATGTTCCGGGCAGCCGGCTGAAGAAAGGACGAATAGTCCTTCAAGTAATGGCCACTGCGGTAACAAGGATCCTTTCCTCAAAATCCGAATATGCCTGTCACAACCCGAATAGGGTGAACGAAGTAATGCTGTCCATATATCGGACGGAGATAAAAGGACCTGACGCATGGCCGAAACTGGCACTGTAAAATTCTTTAATACCGACAAAGGCTTCGGCTTCATTAAGCCGGACAATGGCGGCGCTGACATCTTTGTACATATTTCCGCTGTACAGGCTTCCGGACTGACCGGTCTTTCTGAAAATCAGAAAGTAAGCTTCGACACGGAACCGGACCGGCGCGGCAAGGGCCCGAAGGCTGTCAATCTGCAGGTTGCAGACTGAACCTTCTCCCTTACATTGAATACTCGCGTTTCGGCCCGGCATCATTGCCGGGTTTTTTTATTCAGACTGCATTCAGGTTGGCGCCTCTATTTTGCTCTCATCGCCTTTCACAATGGAAGTCGAACGTGAAAGGTCAGAGGAAGGCTAAGCCATGATCAAATTCGCAAAATTCGCCCTCGTTTCGGCAGCCCTCGTCACCGCTGCTGTATCGACAGCAAGCCCGGTCCTCGCCGGCGGTCGTCACCATGACCGTTACGAGCGTCCCCGCCATCACCGCTCCAACAATGATGCAGCTGTCCTCGGTCTCTTCGGCCTCGCAGCCGGCGCAGTCGTCGGCGCGGCCATTGCCAGCCAGCCGCGCTATGTGGAACCGGGCCCGATCTATGTCGAGCCGGACTATCCGCCACCGCCACCCCGTGCCTATCGTCCGGCACCCGTTTATGCCAACGAATATCCATCCGCATCTTATGGCGGCGATCTCGAGCCGTGGAGCCCGGAATGGTATCGTTACTGCTCGGATCGTTACCGCAGCTTCAATCCACGCAGCGGCACCTTTATTGGCTATGACGGCCGCAGCCATTTTTGCTCAGCCGGCTGATACTGAAGAAAGGCGCTGGAATTTCCGGCGCCTTTTCGCTTTGAGAGACTTACAGGCCAACCAGAAACGGGTTGTTTCTCCGCTCATCCCCGATCCGCCCACCGGGGCCATGACCACAGATGAAGCCGACCTCGTCGCCAAGCGGAAGCACCTTGTCACGGATGGAATCCAGCAATTGCTGATGATTGCCGCCCGGTAGATCCGTTCGGCCGATCGAGCCACTGAACAGCACATCGCCAAGATGGGCAAAATTCTGCGCTTCGTTGAAGAAAATGACATGACCAGGCGCATGTCCCGGGCAATGGCGGACCTTGAATTCATGGGCTCCGAAAGACACGGTATCCCCGTCTTCCAGCCAGCGATCCGGCGTCACATTGCGCAATTTCATCGGCACGCCAAAGCGGTTGGCCTGATCTTCCAGCCCTTGCAGGAGGGGTAAATCATCCTTGTGCGGGCCAATGATATCGACACCGAGCGCATCTCTGAGATCCGCGGCACCGCCGGCGTGATCGAGATGGCCGTGGGTCAGCCATATCGCAGCGATCTTGATGCCGTTTTCGGCGATAGTCTGGGTGATCACATCCACATCACCGCCCGGATCGACAACGACGCCTTCCTTGGTGTCACTGTCAAAGAGAATTGTGCAATTCTGCTGGAAGGGAGTGACGGGAATGATACCCGCCTGCAATTGGCTCATAAACGCCTCTGTTCCGCTGGAGTATAGTGTCGGGCACTCAGTGGCCCATTCCCAACATAGGCGGTTTCGCCAGCGTTTAAAGCCTTGGCTCTATTGAGCGGCCATGACCGTGGTATCGGTCCAGGCATGCGGCAAGAGGTTCAGATTGGCGATCAGCAGACCGGCGATCAGCAACTTGGCTGTCACAACAGCAATGAAGAGAGGCTTCAATCGCGCCTCGACCATGTTTTCCGACGTATTTTCGACAGCGTCCAATCGCATCATTTTTCCCTCTGCGAACTTGATTAGCCTCTCAACGCAGGCTTGCACCAACCTGTTCCCTCTCCCCGCAAACAAAAACCGTATTTCCGCCTTGATCGTTAACGTTGAAATGCGGGATAAGCGCCTTTTTGGGTGGCGTTTTGCCCGTTGTGTGCTTAGGTCATATGATGCGGATTTGTGCTCGCAAACACCAAAGCGCGACAATTCTGCGGTGATGATCGAGAAGGAATATCAGTGGAACGGCAGGCAGCGCTACGAACGGCGAAGAAGGATATTCCGGAGCTCCCGGTCGTCGACGACAAGTCGATTGATTTCGACACGATCGAAAAACTGTTCTTTGCCTATCGCGACTTCGTATCGGATCCCGATGCCATCCTGGCGAAGATCGGTTACGGCCGCGCCCACCACCGTGTTGTCTATTTCGTCAGCCGTCGGCCGGGCATGACGGTGGCAGATCTTCTGGGCATCCTGCAAATCACCAAACAGAGCCTCGCGCGCGTGCTCAAGGAACTGATCGATTCCGGCTATATCCGACAGATGGCCGGCCCTGCCGATCGCCGCCAACGCAGGCTTTACGCAACACTTGCAGGCCGGGAACTGGCGCTGGCACTGTCACAGCCGCAATCCCGCCGGATAGAGGGTGCATTGCAAGAATTGACCCCCGAAATGCGCGAGGGCGTCAAACGCTTTCTCGACGGCATGAGCACGTCGACGGCGCTGCGGGACATAAGCAAGGACGTCTGAGATGACCAAATCCACCGCCATTGCAGATGATGCCGCCCATCTTCTCGTGGTGGACGACGATACCCGCATCCGTGACCTCCTCCACCGCTTCCTCACCGAAAAGGGCTTCCGCGTCACCACGGCGGCCGATGCAGCCGAAGCACGGCGCAAGCTCGAAGGGCTGAACTTCGATCTGCTGATACTGGACGTGATGATGCCGGGTGAATCCGGCATTTCGTTGACACAGAGCCTGTCGGGTGGAGAGACCCCGGTCATTCTGCTGACAGCCCGCGCCGAAGCCGAATCCCGCGTCGCCGGCCTCGAAGCCGGTGCCGATGACTACCTCGCCAAGCCCTTCGATCCCCGCGAACTGGTCTTGCGCATCAACAACATCCTCAAGCGCAATATCAATGCCGACGCGCCCAAAATCGAACAGGTCATGTTCGGCCCCTATACGTTCTCCATTCTACGCCGTGAGTTGAAGAAGGCATCCGACGTCATCCGTCTGACCGATCGCGAGCAGGAGATATTGTGGATATTCGCCACCAAGGCCGGCGAAACGATCCCGAGGCACGAATTGATCGGCAACGACGCAGATGTTGGCGAGCGCACCATCGATGTGCAGATCAACCGTCTGAGACGCAAGATCGAGGATGATCCGGCCAATCCGGTCTGGCTCCAGACGGTGCGCGGCATCGGCTATCGCCTGAGCATGGATTGATGCCACTCTTCGGCAAGCGCGAGCGACAACCAGGGAGCACTTTTGGGGGCTACCGCAATGCCCCTCCAGGCAGTAGCCAGCGAAAAGCCCGATAGTCTGCGCAACGAAAAGACGGTTCGGCAAAGTCGGAAACGAAGGAACGGATGGCCAGTTACGACCCGACACGACGCGACGAGCAAAGACCTCCAGCGAGAGGCCTGAAACGCGTCAACAAATGGATAAGGCGGCAATTGCCGACCGGCCTGTTTGCGCGCTCGCTTCTCATCATCATCCTGCCGATCCTGATCCTCCAGACCGTTCTGACCTTCGTCTTCATGGAACGTCACTGGCAGATGGTCACGCAACGGCTGTCTGCAGCTGTCACGCGCGACATCGCCGCCGTCATCGACATCATCGAGACCTACCCCGCTGACGACGGCTACAAGAACGTCATCCGCATCGCCCGCGACGATCTCGGCATGCAGATTTCAATTGAAGACGGGGGCACGCTGCCGCCGCCGCGGCCCAAACCCTTCTTTTCCATTCTGGACGAAATCCTGTCCGAACAGATCACCCAGCAGATCAAACGGCCCTACTGGATCAATACTGTCGGCGATTCCCGCCTGGTGGAGATCCGCATCCTTCTCGATGACAAGGTTCTTCGGGTCTTCGCTGTCCGCAATCAGGCTTATGCCTCCAACAGCCACATATTCCTGGTCTGGATGATGAGTACGTCGCTGGTGCTGATTGTCATCTCCACACTGTTCCTGCGCGGCCAGATCCGTCCGATCCTTGCCCTGGCAAGGGCTGCCGAAAACTTCGGCAAGGGACAGAAGGCGGAAAATTTCAGTCCGCGCGGAGCAGTCGAAATCCGTCGTGCCGGACTGGCCTTCATTCTCATGCGCGAACGCATCGAACGCCAGATGGAACAGCGGACCGCGATGCTGAGCGGTGTGAGCCACGACCTACGCACCATTCTGACCCGCTTCAAGCTGACATTGGCACTGGCCGGTGACAGCCCGGAGCTGGAAAATCTCAACCAGGATGTCGACGACATGCGCACCATGCTGGAGGGCTACTTGTCTTTCGCGCGCGGCGAGGCCGAGGAAGATGTTGGTGAAGTATCGCTGGCCGAGACACTTGAACGTCTGCGACCCGAATTCGATCTGCATGGCAAGACCTATTCCTACACCATGGAAGGGGACGACAAGCTGCAGGTCAGGCCACAGGCCTTTGCTCGCCTCGTCGGAAATCTCGCCTCCAACGCGCGGCGCTACGCCGACACGTTGCAGGTCGACGCGCGCCATGGCGCCAAATGGCTGACCATCACCTTCGATGACAATGGTCCCGGAATAGCCAGGGAAAGCCGCGAAGAAGTCTTCAAGCCGTTCTTCCGTCTGGATGAGGCGCGCAATCTCGATGCCTCCGGAACCGGCCTCGGCCTCGCCATCGCCCGGGATATTGCCCGAAGCCATGGCGGCAACGTCACACTGTCCGACAGTCCTCTCGGCGGGCTGAGGGCAATCATTAGAATTCCGGCCTAAACCATACATGGAAAGAGAACCGCATGAACTGGCAGGAAATGCAGTGGCTCAACTCCCCACCTCGCCATGACGTGAAAGAGGGCACGCTAGCGCTGGAGACGGGACACGAGACCGATTTCTGGCAGAAGACCTATTATGGCTTCCAGCGCGACAATGGTCATTTTCTCCACGTCAGCCAGCAAGGCGAGTTCACCGCCGAGACCGCATTCACCGGCTGCTATGAAGCGCTCTATGATCAGGCAGGACTCATGATCCGCAAAGACGCCATGAACTGGATGAAATGCGGAATCGAATATACCGACGGTGTTTGCCATTTCAGCACGGTCGTCACCACATCTGGCCAGTCGGACTGGTCTGCCTTTGAAATCGGCCACCAAAAGGGACCGCTCGGCGTCAAGGTCAGCCGGCTAGGTGACAGCCTGTTTGTGCAATATCGAATGGACCCGGATAGTCAGTGGAAGATGGCGCGTCTCGCCTTTTTCCCGGCAGATATGGATCCAGTTGATGTCGGCATATTCGCCTGTTCACCGCAACGCGCAGGCTTCAAAGCCGGTTTTCACCACTTCTCGCTCAGAGAGCCGGACAGTCGCGATATCCACTGACGCCTAGATCAGACGCTGCCCGTTCGGCACGGTCTTGTCAGTCGCCGCCAACACGATTGCGCCGTGTTCATCGGCAAAGCCGAGTGTCAGCACCTCTGAGCGAAACGGACCAATCTGGCGCGGCGGAAAATTGACCACTGCCAGCACCTGACGCCCCACAAGGGTGTCGAGCGAATAATGCACCGTAATCTGGGCGGAGGACTTCTTGATGCCGAGTTCCGGGCCAAAGTCGATCTTCAGCTTGAAAGCCGGCTTTCGTGCTTCCGGAAAGGGCAAGGCCTCGACAATGGTGCCGCTACGGATATCGACCTTCTCAAAATCATCGAAGGTGATCTGGGCGCCACTCTCGTTACCACCGCTCACTTGGCAAGCTCCTCGGCACGCTGCCTCGCCGCCTCGATCGCCTGATCGAACACCGGCTGCAGGCCCGATTGCGGATCCATCAAGACAGAAAGTGCCGCAGCGGTTGTGCCACCGGGCGAGGTCACGTTTTGACGCAGACGCGAAGCGTCATCGCGGGACTGGTGAAGAAGTTCACCAGCCCCAGCGACAGTTTCTCGTGCGAGGCGCATGGCGAGGTCCGCCTGCAGACCGGCTTTGCGGCCTGCTTCCGCCATGCACTCGACGAGATAAAAAACATAGGCCGGCCCACTGCCCGAAACGGCAGTGACGGCGTTAATATCAGCTTCGGAATTGACCCATTCGACTGGCCCGGACACCTTGAGCAGACGATCGACCAGATCACGCTGGTCGTCACTCACCCGGTCGTTGGCATAGGCGCCGGTGATCCCGCGGCCAACCATTGCTGGAGTATTCGGCATGGCACGCACCATACCCGCGTCGCCCAGATGCTCGCGCATCACAGCCAGTGTCGTACCCGCAGCAACCGACACCACAACGGTTGAAGGTCCGACAAGCGATTTCAGACCGGGAAGGACATCGGCCATCATCTGCGGTTTGATGGCAAGAAAGAGAACATCGGCAACAAGCCCGGCGGGCGGAACAGGCACGGAGACAGACCCCGCCTCGGCAATCATGGTCTGCATGGCGTCAGAAGGGCCAGGATCGATTACGGTGACAGATGCGCCTGGTACGCCATTTTTCAGCCATCCGGAGAGCATCGCGCCGCCCATATTGCCGGCACCGACGAGGACGACCTGGCCGATAGTGATCCCCCTCATGTCTCAGGCCTGTCCAACGGTCTCGAATAACACCGCATCCATGGCGCTTTTGGCGTCCATGCCGGACCAGACAACGAACTGATACGCCTGGTAATAGGCCTCGCACGCTTCGACCGCACTGGACAGAAGAACTTCAACCTGTCGGTTGGTCGGTTCGGCACCGCCTGCAAGCAGCAGCGACTGGCGGAAGATGACGACATCTTCCTGCCGCCACAGGTCGAAATGCCCCATCAACACCTGACCATTGATCAAAGACAGAAGCTGGATCACTTCGTTGACCCGATTTTCGGGAACGCGAAGATCGAAGGCCGAAGCCAGATGGATCGCCTCGAACTCTTCCATCCAGGAGAAGGAGACGTGATAGTCCGCCCAATGCCCCTCGACAGTCATGGCGATTTCGTCTTCGCCGGAACGTTCGAACGACCAGTCATTTGTCGCGGCGACAAATTCAATCATGTCGACCGGATTGGATTGGCGTTCGATATCTATGTCGATCAGGTTCATGCGGCACCTTTTTGACCGGAACGGAATGCGACGAAATGTGGTCCCACATATAACGCGCACAAACACAGCAACCGGAGAACTTCATTATAGACGATTGCCGATGGAGCTTCAGGATAAACTATAGACCCTGTCTGAAACTTACGACGCCCCGTTTCGAATCATCATTTAAAATCAGTCTATAATGGACACTCACCTGTGCCAGCCCTGTTTCGTTGAATAACCGAACAGCGCTGTGGAAAGCTTTTCTCGCGATGCACTACCAAGCGACGGTAACTGACTCTGTGCGCTTGTTTTTTCGACTCTGACCGGCATGTGGACAACCATCGAAATTAGTTGATGAAAACGATCGCAGTGCGGACGGGCGCGGAGATCTCATTTTCAGGTTTCCGGTGCCGCAAGTTCTACCTGATCCAGGTCCGATTTCAGCGGATCGGCAACGAAAAACCCCGCGCTTTGGGCAAGCGCGGGGCGATAGGATACGTCAGCAGATCAAGGCGGCCATCACTTTGTCGACCGCTTTGCCTCAAGCGCCTCGATTCGAGCTTTCAACGCTTCGTTTTCGTCCCGCGCCATGATCGCCATGTCCCGGACGGCCTCGAATTCTTCCCGCTTGACCAGATCCATGGAGTTGAGCCAGCGCTCTGCCTGAGCCTGAAAGGCGGTCTCAACCTCCTTGCGAACACCCTGTGCGGCGCCGGCGGCGTCAGTCATCAGCTTTGCGAATTCATCCATGATGCGGTTCGGTCCGGTTGACATCGGCTCGGCTCCCTTTTCCAAGATCGGCCCTTAAGGCTTCGATGATCGATGATACTCGATTTGAGGTAGGGTTTCATGACATTGGATGCAAGTATTTTTCGCTCATCCCCCCTCTTTGCCGCAGCGGGAGAATGTCACCCAGGGTGGCCCATTCTCCTGCCTTCAAGATTCCATCTTGACCGGTAATTGTCCCGCCGTCATGTTCCGCCCGATCAACCGAAAGCAAAAACTTGCCGACAGCCGCTGAACTCCTCGCCATCTTGCCCTATCCCGATATCGATCCGATTGCCGTATCGATCGGCCCGCTCGCCATCCACTGGTATGGCATAGCCTATGTCGTTGGCATCATGCTCGCATGGTGGCTCTCACGGCGAATGATTGAGAATCGCGGCCTGTGGAAGGATGGAATAGCGCCGGTCAATGCCAGCCATCTGGACGACTTCATTCTGTGGGCCGCAGCCGGCGTCGTTCTGGGCGGACGCATCGGCTATATCCTGTTCTACGATAGCGCAGCAGTCATGGAAGACCCTATGCGGGCCTTGCGCATCTGGAACGGTGGCATGTCCTTCCATGGAGGTTTTATAGGCGCGACCCTCGCAATGATCATTTTTGCCCGGCGTAACGGCATTGCCGTCTGGAGCATGTTCGATCTGATCGCAAGCGTGGTTCCGATCGGTCTCTTCCTCGGTCGCATTGCCAATTTCATCAATGGCGAGCTGTGGGGACGTCCGACAGATGTCCCGTGGGCCTTTGTTTTTCCGACGGGCGGACCATTCGCCCGCCACCCGAGCCAGCTCTATGAAGCACTGCTGGAAGGCGTCCTTGTCTTCATTGTGTTGCAATTGGCCGCGCGACGTTTCGGTGCATTAAAGAAGCCCGGTCTTGTCACAGCCATTTTTGCACTGCTTTATGCAGGTTCGAGAATGTTTGTAGAGTTTTTCCGAGAGCCGGATCCGCAACTTGGCTATCTGGCGGGAGGCTGGCTGACAATGGGAATGATACTGTCCCTGCCGATGGCGATCATCGGCCTGCTGGTTCTCCTCCGTGCCTTGCGCTCCGGTGACCGATAATCAGGAATGACGAGGCGCCCACATTGACCACAGCGCTCGCCACGAGAATCAAGTCGATGATCCGGACCGGCGGTCCGATCAGCGTCACGGACTATTTTTCGCTATGCCTGGCCGATCCGGAGAACGGCTATTACAAGACCCGCAATCCCTTCGGCATAGAAGGCGATTTCATCACAGCGCCTGAAGTGAGCCAGTTGTTCGGTGAAATGATCGGCGTCTTCATCATCCACGCATGGCAGACCCATGATTCGCCAGAGGCGGTTCGTCTTGTGGAGATCGGTCCCGGGCGCGGCACGATGATGTCGGACATCTTGCGGGTCATCGCGCGCCTTGCACCGTCGCTGTATGACAGCATGTCCGCCCATCTGGTTGAGACCAGCGAACGGCTGCAGGCGATCCAGAAGCAGACATTGGCGCCTTACTCCGCCAAGACCGATTGGCATGTCGCCTTCGACGAGGTGCCTGAGGGCTTCACCCTCATCGTCGCCAACGAACTCTTCGACGCCATTCCAATCCGCCAATGGGTCAAGACGCCGCGCGGATTCCGCGAGCGTATGGTCGGCCTCGATCCGGACGATAATCTGGTTTTCGTCGCAGGTGTTGCAACCATCGACCCGGAACTTTTGCCCGACGACAGCGACGGCATGCCGGAAGGCACGATCTTCGAGACGTCGCCTGCAAGGATCGCCGTACTCGATGTGATCTGCCAACGGCTGCTCACAGAAGGCGGAACCGCACTGATCGTGGATTATGGTCACATGGTCACCGGCTTCGGCGACACGTTGCAGGCGGTGCTTGCCCATCAGTTTGATCCACCGCTTGCCCATCCCGGCATGGCCGACCTCACCAGTCATGTCGACTTCGAACAACTGGCGCTGGCTGCCCGTGCCCTCGGCGTTGCCATAACAGGCTGCATGTTCCAGGGCGATTTCCTGCGGGGCCTTGGCATCGAACAACGCGCAATGACCTTGTCCAAGGACAAGCCTCCGGAAGTGCAGGCCGACGTTCGAGTGGCGCTGGATCGGTTGATCAGCGGAGGCGAAGGTCGCATGGGTGAACTGTTTAAGGTGCTCGCAATTTCAAGCCCGCCAAGGCGGCTCGCCCCGTTCAAGGCCATGGATTGACAGAGCCCCTCGCGCTTGACACCATCCGCGCGCTGATGACGACGCAGCCCTGAAGGAACCGCGACCGCCCCGGAAAACAACGGCGGCGCGCAACAGAATCACCTCCGAAAAGCCCAGAAACGGACACCCATGCAGGATCAAGCTTTGCCAGAGCCGATCGAAAGCCCTTTCCTCGCCGATAGCGCAGGTCCGATACGCCACGGCTTTTTTACGCGTGCAGGCGGTGTTTCCGAAGGCATCTACAAAGGTTTGAATGTTGGCCTTGGTTCGAATGACGACCAGTCCAGAGTGATGGAGAATCGCGCCCGCGTGGCCAACTGGTTTTCGGCCCCCGCGGCAAAACTCGCCACGGTTAACCAGGTCCATTCGGCAGATGCGATCACGGTGGGCCGTGACTACGATGGCGCGCGGCCCAGCGCAGATGCCCTGGTCACCAATGAACCGGGCGTCGTGCTTGGGGTGCTGGCGGCGGACTGCGGGCCTGTGCTGTTTACCGACAGTGAGGCCGGCGTCATTGGTGCCGCCCATGCCGGATGGAAGGGCGCGCTCAACGGCGTGCTCGAAAACACCATTGATGCCATGGTCGCCCTTGGTGCCAGACGCAACGCCATCCGGGCTACGCTTGGCCCATCGATCAGTGTTAAAAATTATGAAGTCGGCCCGGAATTCGTCGAGCGCTTTCGAGCTTACGACCCTTCCTATGACCGATTTTTCACCCCCTCCGCACGGCCAGGCCACATGATGTTTGACTTGCCGGCCCTGACTGTCGCCCGCCTTGAAGAGGCCGGTGTCCAGGCAGGCAGCCTAGGCCTTTGCACCTATGCCGATGCGGATCGTTTCTATTCCTATCGCCGCATGACCCATGCAGGAGAGCCCGACTACGGTCGGCAGATCTCGGCGATCGCCATTATGGAGGAGTAACATGGCCCCGCTTTTCACACCGACAGAATACAGCGCCCGGGTCGACCGCCTGACGCAGCAGATGCGCGAGGAAAAGCTCGACGCCATGCTGCTGTTTGCTCAGGAAAGCATGTACTGGCTGACCGGCTACGACACCTTTGGCTTCTGCTTTTTCCAGTCACTCGTCGTCAAGGCTGACGGCTCGATGTCTCTCCTCACCCGCTCGCCAGACCTGCGTCAGGCACGGCACACCTCGACAATTGAAAACGTCGTTGTGTGGATGGACCGCGTCAACGCCGATCCAACGGTGGACTTGAAGAACCTGCTGAGCGATCTCGACCTGCTCGGTGCCCGCATCGGTATCGAATACGACACGCACGGCCTGACCGGCGCGATGACCCGCAAGCTCGACAACCAGCTCATGAGCTTCGCCGAGACGAGCGACGCGTCCTACCTCGTGAGCCGTCTGCGGTTGATCAAGAGCCCTGCCGAAATCGCCCATGTCCGGCGCGCAGCCGAACTGGCAGATGATGCGCTCGATGCAGCGCTGCCCTTTATCGGAGCAGGTGCAAACGAATCCGAAATTCTGGCGGCCATGCAGGGCGCCGTCCTTGCCGGCGGAGGTGACTACCCTGCCAATGAATTCGTCATCGGTTCGGGTGAAGACGCCCTTCTTTGCCGCTACAAGTCGGGACGTCGCGTTCTCGACGAAAAAGATCAGCTCACGCTCGAATGGGCAGGAGTGTCGGCGCATTATCATGCCGCCATGATGCGCACCCTGACCATCGGCGAACCATCCGCACGCCATAAGGAACTCTTCAACGCCTGCCTGGAAGGCCTGAAGGCGATCGAACCCATCCTCATTCCGGGCAACACTTTCGGCGATGTTTTCGACGCTCATGCACGGGTCATGGACGAACGCGGCCTGACACGGCATCGGCTGAACGCCTGCGGCTACTCGCTCGGCGCAAGGTTCTCTCCGTCCTGGATGGAGCATCAGATGTTCCATATGGGCAATCCGCAGCCCATCCTCCCGGACATGACGCTCTTCGTACACATCATCGTGGCCGATTCGGAACGCTCCACGGCCATGACGCTCGGTCACACCTATCTGACCACAGAAGGGGCACCGGAAGCGCTGTCACGTCATCCCCTGGAGCTTATCACCCGCTAATCGCACCCTTCAGACTTTGCGGAATTGACAGGCTTTGCGCTCAAACGACATAAAATACCAGGACGGTGCGGCACAGGCGGAAGGAAAGCAGGCGTGAGAAAACTGAGGTTCCTCATCCCAATTCTGTTGCCGGCAGCATTGCTTGCCGGCTGTAATACGCCAGAAGCCCTGATCCCCCGTGCCGATGTCGGCAACGCAGACAGTCAGACGACAGCCGCGGCACCGGAATACGGCGATGGCGGCGCGCAGGCGTCAAACGTCTATACGCAGCCGGCAGCGCAACAGAGCTATTCTCAGCCGCCACAAAACACGCTGGAAGCGCAGGCACAGGCTCTGGCTGCCGGACAGACCACCGGAACACCGCCGGCCGGCACGCCACGGCGGACTACACCTTCCGCGCAACAGCCCTTGCCGCCTCCGGTGACAAGCCAGCCGCCCGCTCAGCAGCAGCAGGTTGCCGCTGCAAGCCCGGCAACAGTTGCAGACACAATCCGTTTCTTGCCGATCATCGGCGCCCCAGTCGAAGCCGTCACACCGCTTTCGCGCCAGCTGGGATCGGAGGCACGTGCCCATGGATTATCGATCAAGGGCTCATCGGATCCCTCGACCCGCCATATCCTGAAGGGGTATTTCTCGGCCTTTGCCGATGGCGGCAATGTCAATGTGGTCTATGTCTGGGATGTCCTCGATGGTAGCGGCGCGCGCCTTCACCGTATTCAGGGTCAGCAAAGCGTCCGCTCCAGCGCCACCGATCCATGGGCTGGCGTGCCCGCATCTGTCATGCAGCAGATTGGCACCAATACCATCGCGGAATATCTCGCCTGGAAGCAGTCTACCAACGGCTGAGACAGACCGGATAAGCCGCACATGAGCGGACTTGGCACAGCTTTCAGTCCGCCTCTCTGCCGAATGCACGTTAATCTAGTCACAGACTTTTCACGAAAAACTACCTCAACGTGATCATGGCGCTTGCATTCGAAGTCAAGGTAGCTAAAAAGCGCCCATCAGCACGGAAACAGGCGGACCAAAATGAAGGTTTTCGCAGGAAACTCAAGTCGACAACTCGCCGAGTCCATCTGCAATTATCTCAACGTTCCACTCGGCAAGGCCACAGTCAGGCGCTTTGCAGACCAGGAAATATTCGTTGAAATTCAGGAAAACGTACGCGGTCAGGATATCTTCGTCATCCAGTCCACGTCCTATCCGGCAAACGATCACCTGATGGAACTTCTCATCATGATCGACGCCTTCCGCCGCTCCTCGGCACGCCGCATCACTGCCGTGCTTCCCTATTTCGGTTATGCCCGCCAGGATCGCCGCGCCTCCGGCCGCACGCCCATCTCGGCAAAACTGGTATCCAACCTGATCACAGAAGCCGGTGCAGACCGCGTATTGACGCTCGACCTGCATGCCGGCCAGATTCAGGGCTTCTTCGACATCCCGACAGACAACCTGTTCGCCGTGCCTGTACTGGCCCGTGACGTCAAGGAACACTACGACCTCAAGAATGTCGTTGTCGTTTCGCCAGACGTTGGTGGTGTGGTGCGTGCCCGTTCGCTTGCCAAGCGTCTCGACGGCCAGTTGGCCATCGTCGACAAACGTCGCGATCGGCCAGGTGAATCTGAGGTGATGAATATCATCGGCGACGTCGCCGGCAAGGACTGTATCCTGATCGACGACATCGTCGATTCCGGTGGAACGCTCTGTAACGCAGCAGAAGCACTGTTGAAGAACGGTGCGACCAGCGTCACGGCCTATATCACGCACGGCGTTCTCTCAGGCGGCGCGGTTGCCCGTGTTACCTCGTCGAAACTGCGTGAACTGGTGATCACAGACTCCATCCAGCCAACCACGGCGGTGCAGTCAGCGCATAATATTCGCGTTCTTTCGGTCGGCAGTCTCCTGGGCGAAGCAATCAACCGCACCAGTGCCGAGGAATCGGTATCAAGCCTGTTCGACTGAACAATTCGGATCGCCTCGTAGGTATTATGCAACCTACTTAACAGTCCTGAAAGTAATTTGACTGAAACTCCCGGCATATTTATTGCCTGGAGGGGTCATGTTATGTCGGGTAAGTCATTACAAACTAACAAATTTTCAGCACTTTCGTCGGTCAAGGCGAAATTTGCGGGCCTGGTGATCGGAGCCACACTGGTATCCTGCCTCGCTGTCAGCCTGATCAGCTATCAGATTGGCAAGGATGGCCTGATTGAGGCGAGCAAGCTGCGTCTCGACGCCGTCGCCGCCAACCAGAGCAAGTCGCTGCTCGGCTACAACAAGCGCATCGACCAGATGATCAGCGAAATTGCGCAAAACTCGGTGATCGGCGAGACCGCCGATTCCGGCGCCAATCTTCTGAGTATTGACAAGGCCGCCATTCAGGCCGCTTTTCAGGACAAGTCGAAGAGCATCGAAGAGCGTGCAGCCTATACTGGCGCAGATCAAAAGATCCTCTACGGCGTCCGTCATAGTGCCATTCACGGCATTCTGGCCAGCGCGCGCAAGAATGCCAATATCAGCGATATCTATGTCATCGATCTGAACGGCACCTTTGTCTACACCGTCATCAAGGGTGACGAGTTTACCTCCAACATCTCCGATCCTCAGAATGCTGAACTCAAGTCCTTCTACGACCAGGTCGACAAGGGCGCGGACGATCAGATCCACAATTCGGGTTTCATCAAATTCAAGACCGAAGATGGTGACATCTCCGCCTTTGTGGGCAAGCCTCTGGCCGTCTCTGTGTGGGGACAAACGGTCAAGCGCGGCGTCATCATGGTGCGCGTCTCTGCAAACAAACTGTCTGAAATGGTGGCACCGGATGGTCTGGGCACCACGATCAGTGAGGCTTTCCTGTTGTCTGCCGATGGCACTTTGCGCAGCGGAACCGTCGGCGCAGGTGGTATAGCCTCGGCCCTGACAGATGCCGCAAAGTCGGGCCAGAAGGGTTCAGTCTTCGCAGCGGCTGGCGATCACCGCAATTTCTACTCCTACATGCCCGTCGACCTCTTCGGTGAGCGTCACTTGCTCGTCATCGGCCAGCAGGAAAGCGAAATCCTTGCCTCCGCCAATGATCTGGCTTTCTGGGCCTTCTTCGCAACACTTGCCGTCCTCGCCTGCATGGGCACCGTCGGTGTGTTTGTATCCTCAAGCCTCACACGTCCTCTGGTCGACCTCGCCGACCTGATGAACCGTCTGAACAATGGCGAGAAGGACATCGACATCAAGGCCGTTACCCGCAAGGACGAAATCGGCACGATGGCGCGCGCACTGGAATCCTTCCGTCAAAGTGCCCTCGACAAGGATCGCATCGAAGAGCAGGCGGAAGCGCGCGGTCACGAGATCGAAGAAGAGCGTCAGCAGCGCGACGCTGAGAAGGCCAGAAGCGCACAGGAACTCGAAGAAGCCGTCTCTGCGCTCGCAACCGGCCTTCAGAACCTGTCCAAGGGCAAGCTCGACCTTCGCATCGATCGCCCCTTCGTGCCGTCCCTCGATCATCTGCGCCTCGACTTCAATCAGTCGGTGGAACAGCTGGAATCGACCATCCGCACGATTACCAGCAGCGCCGACACGATCCGCGGCGGTTCTGCCAATCTTCGAAGCGCATCGGAAGACCTCGCCCATCGCACGGAGCGCCAGGCAGCCTCGCTCGAGGAAGCAGCGGCAGCACTTGGCGAGATGACAGACCTCGTGGGCAACTCGCTCAAGCGTTGCGAGACAGCTGTCGAAGTCACCGCGGATACGCTTTCGGGTGCAAACGCCTCCTCGTCTGTGGTCAACGAAGCGATCGTCGCCATGGAGCGCATTGAAAGCTCGTCCTCCAAGATCCGCCAGATCATCGATGTGATCGACCAGATCGCTTTCCAGACAAACCTGCTGGCACTCAACGCTGGCGTGGAAGCTGCGCGTGCTGGCGAAGCCGGCAAGGGCTTTGCGGTTGTCGCTCAGGAAGTCCGCGAACTGGCCCAGCGGTCATCCGCCGCTGCACGCGACATCAGCCAGTTGATCAACACCTCGACCAAGGATGTTGAAGGCGGTGTGGCACTGGTGCTGAAGACGGGTGAAAGCCTGCACCTGATCGAGGACAATATCGCCCTGATCAACGACCATATTGGCGCCATTGCAACAGCCGCCCGCGATCAGTCCACACGCCTGGGTGAAATCAACTCCTCGGTCAACGAACTCGATCAGGTCACCCAGCAGAACGCGGCCATGGTGGAAGAAACGACCGCTTCCGCCTTTGCCCTGTCGAGCGAGGCTGATGCCCTCAACGAGCAGGTCGGCATCTTCTCGGTCAGCGGCGCCTCGCCACAAGCGGCATCCCGTCGAGCCGCCTGAGCCGTCAACAAAACCAAACAGGCTGAACCCCGCGATGACCGAACCGTCATCGCGGGGTTTTCCGTTTTGCCAATGATGACTTCGATACAGCAGCGGCTGATCGCTTTGGGTCGTCATGGAAAGTCAAAAGACGTCTTCGGGGCAGTTGATGTGCTGCAAGGCATCTCGGCGCAACGCTCGCACTGCCGAAATTCCAAACCGGTCCAGCGAGCAGCGCAGTGCTGGCCGCCGGCCCCTGCCCCGTCACGCAGCCGAGCGTGACTTATCGTTCTCAGGAGCAGCCTTGGGATCAGGTTCGACCGCCGTCACCGTCACGACGTCGTTGACATCACGCTCGATACCGGCACGCGGCAGCGGTCGGCCGTAAAGAAACCCCTGAACCTGCTGGCATCCCTCCTGCCGTAGAAAGGACATACTCTCTTCGGTTTCAACGCCTTCTGCAAGCACAGGAATGTCCAGGCTGGCTGCAAGAATAAGCGTGGAGCGAACGATAGCCGCAGACTGCCGGTTGGTGGACACACTTTCGATGAAGCTGCGGTCAATCTTGATCTTGTCGAATGGAAACAGCTGTAGCGTCGACAGCGACGAATAGCCTGTCCCGTAGTCATCCATGGCAATACGGACGCCAAGCGATTTCAGTTGACGAATGACAACCAGCGCTCGTTGCTGGTCCCTGATGATACCGGACTCCGTGATTTCCAGTTCCAGACGCTTGGGATCGAGACCCGTCTCCTTGAGGATCTGACCGACCCTCGCCGGGAGATTGTTGTCAGCCAACTGCCCGGGTGCCACGTTGACGGCCACCGACAACGGATTACGCCAGCTGGCAGCCTCTCGGCAGGCCCGTTCCAGTACCCAGTCGCCGATATTATTGATAAGCCCGGTTTTCTCTGCGATGGAGATGAAATCGACCGGGGAAATAAACCCCCGCCTCGGGTGGTTCCAGCGGATCAACGCTTCAAAACCGATAACCTCACCCGAGGCTGTGTCGTTCTGCTTCTGGTAATAGAGTTCGAACTGTTGCGCCTGCAGTGCCTCGCGAAGGTCCATGGCCAGAACGCTGCGTTCTCGCGCAGCCTGATCCATACTCACATCATAAAAGCACACGTTGTTCGACCCATTCGCCTTGGCGCGATACATGGCAATATCGGCTTGCGCGAGAAGATCGTCAGCCGTCTCTGCCATATTGGGATAGACCGATATGCCGACACTGCTGCCCACCGTCAGTTGCTGGTTGTTCCATGCAATCGGCTCGCAGATCGCAGCGATCAATCGTTCGGCCAGCTGCGCCGCACCGGATCGAGTGAAATAGCTGGACTTGATCGCCAGAAACTCGTCGCCGCCCACGCGACCGAGAAACTCGTCAGGTCGCATTTGTAAGGACACCCGTTCGGCAACCACGCGCAAGACATGGTCGCCCGCCGCATGACCGTGCACATCGTTGATTTCCTTGAACCTGTCGAGATCGAACGAGACCAGGGCAATGCTGGGCGAACGCCCGTCGGGATCGTCGATGACGGCTTCGAGACGGTCCATAAGAGCCGCACGATTTGGCAACCCGGTCAGCGCATCATGCATCGAGAGATGTCGATAACGCTCGACGCTCGCCCTCGTCGACTGGAAATCGATGAGATAGCTCACCGCCCCCAGAAGAAGAATGACAATCATCACGGCAACCACGACGACCGCCAGAATGCCAGCCGGCACGATTTCCATCGGTACCGCGCTGGTCGCGTTCGGAATGATCGTCAGCCCCGCCATGCTGATGAAATGGGTCAGAGCAATTGCCATAACAAAGGCAAGCACAGCACCGTATCTACAAAAAGGTGTAATGGGTCGACCGATACGGCTGGTCGCAAGCGCGCCAAACACGGCCCCGGCAATCAGCGATGCGATGACATTGCCCTGGTTCCAGACCAGGTCCCCATAGACCTGATAGGCCGACATGCCCATATAGTGCATCAGAGCAATACCGAGACCGACAAGGACGCCGCCGGCTTCAACGAGCGGGCCCCGAACCTGCGCAGTGGCGATGAAAAAACCCAGCGTTGTTGCGACGATCGCGGTGCCCAGAGACAAAAGTGTCATTACCGGCTCATAGCCCGCAGCGAAACCCGTCGAATAGCCAAGCATCGAGACGAAATGCGTCGTCCAGATGGTGGAACCACCAACGATACCGGACAGGGCCAGCCAGCATAGACGCGTGACACCGCGTGTGTTCCGCGCACAGGAAAACAGCCGCATCGTCAGCACGCTTCCGACGACGCAGATTGTTACGGCAGCAAAGAGCAGAAATGGATTGTGTTCTGTGGCGATACAGGAAAGTACGTTGAGCATAGCAAGCCTTTACGAATATTCGAATTTCGGTAATTAACAGTTGTCAATTTCCAAATGCTTGTCGCCCGTGGTTAGCGTTTGATGAATTACGCATTAAGAGCGCGACGGCCCAGCTGCCGAGCAGATCCCTTGCAATCCATACGGTCTTGGTCTATAGCCCGCCGGTCCGCGCAGACACCCTTGGAGGCAATGCGGATGAGGCGCCCTGCAAAGGGTTCCTGCAGTTTCCGTCAAAAGGCAGTTTGTCGACGAGAAACTCTCCAGTAACACTGAAAGGACTAGCCATGAGCCACGAAACTTATGAGCTCAAGGCCGAAGCGCGCGACCGGGTTGGTAAGGGGTCCTCCCGCGAACTACGCCGCAACGGTTTCATTCCCGCTGTCATCTATGGTGACAAGCAAGACCCTATTTCGATCACGCTGAGCACGAATGAAGTGACGAAGCGCATCCATGCTGGTGGTTTCATGACCACCGTGGCAACGATCGTTCTCGACGGCAAGAAGATCACCGTTCTGCCGAAGGACTACCAGCTCGACCCGGTTCGTGACTTCACGATGCATGTCGACTTTTTGCGTGTAACCGCCAAGAGCCAGGTTTCGGTTCAGGTTCCGGTTCACTTCATCAATGAAGAAAAGTCCGGCGTAAAGGTTGGCGGTGTTCTCAACATCGTTCGCCACGAAGTCGAACTGCATTGCCCGGCCAACGCCATTCCGGAATACATCACGGTAGACCTGGCTGGCCACAAGATCGGCGACAGCCTGCATATCTCGCACGTAACCCTGCCAAAGGGCGTGACACCGGTCATCGCTGATCGCGACTTCACGATCGCAACGATCGTTGCACCTGCAGGCGGCGTTTCGGACGAAGAAGAAACAACGTCGAGCGAAGATTCGGGCGAAGCATAAGCTGCACGCCCGCCTTCAAGGCTCTGAACGATTGCATCCCGCCTCATCGAGGCGGGATTTTTTATTGCCAACGATGTGCCCGTTTTTTCTGCATGATTTGTTAAGCCTGCCGCTTCAGCCGGATTTAAACATTTCCTGCAAGTCTAAGGAGAATTTTAGAGTGCGAGGCACAATCGACGCCGGGCACTGGTATTTTAACGAGGACGGGACGAGGCAATATTTCTATGACCCATTCGGTCGAGAACCGGTTTTTCGCCATTATTGCGACGGCGGTTTTCATAATGGTCGTGCCACTTTTTGCGCTCTTCCTAACGTTGTCGACGGAGCGCGCGACGCGCGAACTCGAAAACAACATCACGATATTGACGGAAGCCAATGCTCAGGCACTGGCAAAGCCCATCTGGGACTTTGACGAAGAAAGCGTGCGACGCATTGCCGGTACTGTCTTGTCTGATGCCGCCGTGCACAAGATCTTGGTCCGCGACGAGGTTGGCAACATTCAGGTTGCAATGCCTGTCTTCCCGACCTGGCCGGACAATTCGCTGACCCAAAAGACGCAGGCCATTGTCTATGAAACGGTTGACGGTCCAAAGACCGTCGGATCTCTTACCGTCTACTATCAGCGACAGGATTTCTTCTCCAGCTTTGAACAGGGAGAGGGATACATCATCTCTATCTTCCTGGTCGCCGTGATCGCGGTGATCGGAGCTGCGGTCCTCGGCAACAGGTTGATGATCGTCAAGCCGCTCTTGAAGCTGACGGCAGCGATTGAAGCAACGCGTCAACTTGGCTCACGGCACCATGTCGACTGGCAATCCAACGACGAGATCGGCCTTCTCGCCAACAGTTTCAATTCAATGCAGATCAAGTTGGAGCAGGAAGAGCGCGAACTGAAATTGGCACATCGCCGCGCCACCGAGATCTACAATATGACACCGGCAATGCTGTTCTCCACGGATGAGGAAGACCGGATCATCGGTGTCTCGGACTACTGGCTGCTGGCGACAGGATATGAACGCGCAGACATTTTGGGGACCCATTTCGCCGACATGGTTCCAGCCGGTCATCTGGATCATTATCTGCTGCGTAAATCCCAGCGCGAAGAAAATTCGCTGGTCTGGGAATGCACCACAAAATTCGTGTGCGCCGACGGTCGTGTACTCGACGTCCTGATCGTCGAAAGCTCCAAGAAGGCCGAAGATGCAGATCAGCCGCTCGCGCTGAGTGTGATGACCGATATTACGGCGTTGAAGCATTCGGAAGCACGCAATCACAAGCAAGCCATCACGGACCATCTGACGGGCTGGATGAACCGTCAGGGTTTCGAGGCCGCACTTGACGTGAAGATACGCGAAGCGGATCAGGCAAATTTGCAGCTCGCATGCCTGTTTATCGACCTCGATCGCTTCAAATGGATCAACGACAATCTCGGACACCAGGCTGGCGATATCGTGCTGCGCAGGGTCGCCACCCTTATTACCCCGCAGCTGCCGCCCGGCTCCATCGGCGCGCGCCTTGGCGGCGACGAGTTTGCAATCCTGGTTCTGTCTGCCAATGCCGAAATGGATGCCTTGCGTCTGAGCGAGAGCATTTGCGCAATCTTCGAAAAGCCGTTTGTCGTCAGCGGCACGACGGCCCGTCTGAGCGCGAGCATCGGTGTCGCCATCTATCCCGAGCATGCGGCCAACGCGGAAGAACTGCTGCAGAAATCGGACCTTGCCATGTACAGCAAGAAGCACGATGGCAAGAATGGCGCTCAACTCTACGATCCGCGCTTCCAGGACAACACCCGGCAGCGGGCAGAGATCGAACAATCGATCGAACTCGGCTTGGCCAATGACTGGTTCCAGGCCTATTTGCAGCCGATCGTCGACCTCTCTGATGGCACCGTAATCGGTTACGAGTCCCTGATGCGTCTCGACCATCCCGACAAGGGTCTCCTGCCGCCTTATGACATCATCACGGTGGCGGAGGAAAATGGCTCCATTATCCGCATCGGCACGTGCATTTTTGAAAAGGCGGTCGACAACCTCGTCAAGCTCTCCGCAGCCACCGGAGACCACAGCACCTATCTCGCCATCAACTATTCGCCGCTGCAGTTCGAGCCAGATCTGCCACTGCGGCTTGCCGCGATCCTCTCGCGCAACGATATCTGCCCGACCCGCATCGTGATCGAAATCACCGAGGCCATGCTTTTGCACGACAACCCGGTGGTTCACACCACGCTTGATGAATTCAAGCGTCTCGGTTGCCGCATCGCGCTCGACGACTTCGGCACCGGCTACTCGTCGCTGAGCTACCTGAACCGTTTCCCGGTCGACATCATCAAGATCGACCAGAGCTTCATCCGCTCCTTGATCGAGGGGGATCCGGCCAAGCGAAAGAAAAGTCACATCCTCGCCGAAGGCATCACCGACATGGCCCGCCGGATGGGCTGCTCGGTTGTCGCCGAAGGCATCGAGACGGGCGAGCAATGGGAAATCGTGCGCGATTTCGGTGCCGAATATGGCCAGGGCTATCTGTTTGCCAAACCTCAGAGCCTGGACGATCTGCTCGAACGCCACATGTGGCTCACAGAGAAATCAGCGGAAACGGCATAGGCAGCAATACTGAACTGCCAACAAGGGAGCAGCAGCATGAAATTCATCTATCCCATACTCGCTCTTCTCGCCGCAGCGCCGGCTGCAGAGGCCCAGAGCGTCAAGTTCACCACAGAAGAGTATCCGCCCTATAATTATCGCGAGGGTGACGGCTACGGCGGCGCAGGATATGAACAGGTCGTCGAGATGATGAAGCGCGCTGGCATCGACTACACGGTCGAACTGATGCCATGGGCGCGCGCAATAGCGCTGGCCGAATCCGAGCCGGATCACTGCGTCTTCACCACCGCACATATTCCAGAACGCGATGCGCGTTTCAAATGGATTGAACCCTTGGCGATCGACCGCAACTTCATGGTCTTCAAGCAAGGCTCTGGCGTCGAGCCCGCCAATGCCGACGAAGCAAAGGCCTATATCGTCGGGACACAGCGTGACGACTATACCCAGTCCCTGCTGGAGCGGCAGAATTTCCCCAAGATCGACCTTGCCACCAATCTGGATCTCACCTTGAAAAAGCTCTTGGCCGGACGCATCGACCTGATGCCCCTGTCGGAAAAATACTACATGCAGTTGAAGGCCGCCGGAAACCCGATCAAGGCGGCATTTGTGTTTTCCACGCAGACATTTTCCATTGCCTGTAACATCGCCTTCCCCGAAAATCTGCATGAACGCATGCAGGCTGCCTTGAGCGAAATGATCGAGGACGGAACCCAGTCGGCCATTCTCGCCGCCCACGGCTTGGGCGGTTTGGGCGATACCACGGACGAACTTCAGTAAAAACGGGTTGACATGATCGGCGTTTCGCTGTGGTGAAGGCCTGCCAACAGATGGAACGCCGCTCATGATCATCATTGCCGGTCTCGGGAATCCGGGCGCAAAATATGCAGACAACCGCCACAATATCGGCTTCATGGCCGTGGATGCGATCCACCGCCGCTACAATTTTTCCGGCTGGTCGAAGAAGTTCAAGGGCGAAATCTCCGAGGGCGAGATCGCCGGAGAGAAAATCCTGCTGGTAAAGCCGGCGACCTTCATGAACCTTTCAGGCGAGTCTGTCGGCGAGGCCATGCGGTTCTACAAGGTTGCGGTTGGCGACATGATCGCCATCCACGACGAACTCGATCTGGCGGAGGGTCGTGCCCGGCTGAAGATCGGCGGCGGACATGGCGGCCACAATGGCCTGAAATCGCTGGATGCCCATTGCGGCAAGGACTATCGCCGGCTGCGTCTGGGCATTGGCCATCCAGGCAGCAAGGAGCGCGTGAATGGCCACGTGCTCGGCGACTTTGCCAAAGCGGACCGCGAATGGCTGGAGCCGCTGCTGGATGCCATTGCCGACAATGCCGAATTGTTGGTGAAGGCGCAGGATTCTCAGTTCTTGAACAAGCTGGCGCTGGCCACCGGCGCGCCGGCAGATGAACCCGCCAGAAAGCCACCGAAAGCGCCCAAGGCACCAAAGGCACCCGGTCCTGCAGGTCAGTCTCATATCCGCCAGGCACGCAACCAGGCCCCGCCGAAATTGCCTGCCACCGGTCCAATGGCCGAGATGCTGAAACGAATGTTCGCCAAGAAGGACTAAATTACCAGGCGGCACAATTTCGCCCTGCAATTGTCCTGAAGTCATGCACCATTGGAACCTCAGGCCGGAATTCAGCATTCCAAGGCCGGAGGAGTTACAAACATGATGCTTGCGCTTTCCCCCCTGCCCGTTCCCGCCCTGCTGAGCCGCAGGCTCGATGCTTACGCGCAAACCCTGTCGCAATCCAAGGGCATGCATTTCGACTTCGCAAGGCCTGTGGGCGAACCTGCACTGATCGCGGCGAACTCCGTGGCATGGCAGATTTTCAAGAACCCGTTGACGCTCCACATCGGCGGCATTTCAGCCGTCATCCTTGAACTCGCCGAGCCACAGGTCCGCGACGGGTTGTGGCAGTCGCCCACCTTCCGCACCGATGCACCGGAGCGATTGAAGGCTTTGGCACTTGCCAAAATGATCGCCGTCTATGGTGCCAAAAGTGCGGCCGAGCGCATGATCGATGGGACAGACCAGGGCATAAGCCGCAAATCTGCTGCCTTGCCTAAAGGCCGCGCCCGTCTTGCAGAAGATCCGATCCTCCTCGACTGGGTACAGGCGGCGTCAAGTTTCAGCGCTATCGAAGCCTATCACCGTTATGTCCGTCCACTCACGGATGCGGACCGCAATACCTTCCTTGCAGAAGGCCAGCATGTCGCGCAGCTCTATGGAGCCAAAAGCGCCGCTGCCTCGCTGGACGATCTTGACCTGCTATTCGATGTCATGCGCAACCGACTTGTCAAATCGGCTGTCATCCATGACTTCCTCGATACCATGCAGCATGTACGGTCTTTGCCGGCACCGCTGCGACCGCTTCGCGGCATTTTCGTCAAGGCTGCGATTGACGTCCTGCCACCTTGGGTGCGCGACCGGTTGGATCTCTGGAGCCACTGGTCGCTCAGCAGCACGGAACGACGGATTATCAATACACTGGCCAGAGCCGCCGATCGGCTGCTATTGCCATCGTCAGCACCGGTACAGGCCTGCAAGCGGCTCGGTCTTCCGGCAAGCTATCTCTATGGAAAAGGCAATCCCGAGGACGCAAATCCCTGCCCTACTCCTCAGGCTCTGCGGTAAGCATCAGCGGAAAGCCGGCCTCCTTGGCAAGATCCATCGCCTCCGACACCTTTGTCTCGGCGATATCCTTGGTGCACACCACCACGACTGCACTTCCCATCTTGTGCGCCGTCATCATTACCCTGCGTCCAGTGTCCTCGCTCATGCGAAACACGGCCTTTAAGACAACCGTGACGAATTCGCGCGGTGTATAGTCGTCGTTAAACAGGATGACCTTGTAGAGCTTCGGCTTTTCCAGCTTCGGCTTCGTTTCAGTCTTGGGCTTCACAATGGAATTGCCGCTCATCGCGTAGTATCTCCCAAGCAGCCGCCATGGCAGCTCCGAGAGCTGAAAGGCAAACATGCAATGCTGAGGGTATTGGGCGCAGCCCCATCATATCGCAGCGCATTGCCAAGCACAACGCCAGACCACTATGCGCGACGTCCGGATGGATTAAGTTCAACGTCCTTTGCCCTTTAAATACGGCAAAAATGCCCGACAAACAAACGCTTTACCCGCCGTGAGTCTTGACCCCGCCCCGCCTTTATCCCATAGGCACGGCAAGGAAATTACAGACCGGAATGGATATCGGACCATGGGCTTCAAATGCGGTATCGTCGGACTGCCCAATGTCGGCAAGTCGACCCTCTTCAACGCACTGACCAAGACGGCGGCGGCGCAGGCTGCCAACTACCCGTTCTGCACGATCGAGCCGAACACCGGCGAAGTGGCAGTCCCTGATCCGCGCATGCAGACGCTGGCAAACGTCGCAGGGTCCAAGGAGATCATCCCGACCCGCATCTCCTTCGTCGATATTGCCGGTCTGGTGCGCGGCGCCTCCAAGGGTGAAGGCCTCGGCAACAAGTTCCTCGCCAATATTCGCGAAGTCGACGCCGTGGTCCACGTCCTGCGCTGTTTCGAAGATGACGATATCACCCATGTCGAAGGCAAGATCAATCCGGTCGGCGATGCCGATACCATCGAGACCGAGCTCATGCTCGCCGACCTCGAAAGCCTCGAGCGCCGTGTCGATCAGGCCCGCAAGCGCGCTTCGTCGAAAGACAAGGAATCGCTCGCCCAGCTGCCGGTGATGGAAGAAGTCATCAAGCTGCTGCAAGAAGGCAAGCCGGCCCGCATCCTGTTGAAGACGCTGGCCGCCGACGAGATCGAGGTTCTGAAGGGCCTGAACCTCCTCACCTCTCATCCGGTTCTCTATGTCTGCAACGTCGCTGAAGGCGATGCTGTCGACGGCAATGCCCATACCGCAGCCGTTGCTGAAATGGCAAAGGCGCAGGGCGCAGAATGCGTCATCATCTCAGCAGCAATCGAATCCGAAGTGGCCCAGTTGCCAGATGAAGAAGCCCAGGAATTCCTCGGCGCGCTGGGTCTCGAAGAAGCAGGCCTCGATCGCCTCATCCGAGCCGGCTACAATCTGCTCGACCTCATCACCTATTTCACGGTCGGCCCCAAGGAAACGCGCGCCTGGACCATCGAGCGTGGCACCAAGGCACCGGCTGCAGCCGGCGTCATCCACACCGATTTCGAGCGTGGCTTCATCCGCGCCTTCACCATTAGCTATGACGACTACATCACCTTCAAGGGTGAAGTCGGTGCCAAGGAAGCCGGCAAGGGCCGCGACGAAGGCAAGGAATATGTCGTCCAGGATGGCGACGTGATCCACTTCCGCTTCAACACCTGACCAGCTGACGATCCCCAATCTGAAAAAGGCCGCCTTTCGATTGAAGGGCGGCCTTTTTTATTGCGTGAGGACTATCGCAGTGGCGGCAGCTTTGCCTTCATCGCCTCGGGCAACAACTTGAAAATCTGGCGCCGGAACCAGGCCCAGCCAACCCCGATTGTCAGCACCAGCACCCCGACCAGAAACAGCGTCACGAAGACGAACGAGCCGACCTGGATATTGGCGCTCTCGAAGATGGCGTAGATGGCATAGCCCATCGACAGCAGACCGGATGTCACGAAGGCACGGCGGTCGATAATCACCCCGATCGCCATGAAGCAGGCAACGACCAGAATCGTCAACACGGCCTGACCAACACCCGCCCCCCCAGTAATTCCAAAGCCGAGCCCGGATATTTCGCCGACATAGAAGAAGGCAAGCGTCGTCGACAGCAGGAACGGTGCCGTCAGCAGGTGAAGCCAGAAGGCCACATCCGAGCGCCGCGTTTGCCGCACCGGATCCTTGAGATCAAACATCATCGCGACCGTAAACAGAGAGATAGCGGCGGCAAACAGAATGGACAGGGTCAAAAGCCGATGGCTCTCGACCATATCGGTGACACTCAGCACCTGCCCGAGAGACGTGATGATCAGGGCAACGACCAGTGCCACAATGCTGGCAATGCAGAGCGACAGCGACAAGGGCACACGATAGCGCCAGTGAAAGCCGGCCAGCAGCAGAGGATAGGGCGCGACAAAAATCAGCACGAAGAATGCCTCGGACGCCGTATCGGGGGCCAGCGGCTCCACGAAAGCCTGCAGAATTGCGGAGATCGACAGGATAAAGGCAATGGTCAGCGCCACGGCTGGAAGTGCAAGCCGCTGCCGACGCACGAGAATTTCCGCCAGCAAAATTGTAAGCGGCAGCAGCAGAAAGACAGAACCAAGTCCGCTCGCCCCGATCAGCGCCACCACGATACCGATGGTGATGAGGATGTCGTGAAATCCGCGAATGAAGCGCGGCGCCTCGCTCTCGAATGCAGGGTTCTCCGGCTCGGCAGCCGTATCCAGCCCATATGGGTCGTCAGAAACGGTCACCGCCAGGCGCGGCTCGACCACGCCGACACCCTTGCGCGCCAGATACGTTTCCAGTGGCGCCGACTGTTCGTCGGTGATCAGGCCGTCGCTGGCGGCGTCGCGTAATATCGTTTTCAGGTTCGTCATCGGCAGTCCCTGTTGCATCGCGCTCAATGCGAAATTCGACAATTCATTCGCGCGCAACTTAGCGACAATTTCCCCGCCAACAACCCCTCGTGCGACAAGGATGCAAATGCATGAAAGGGCCACGTGAGCCAGATAGAATTTTGCGCCGATCAAGCCAGACATTGCCCATGAATTTCAATATCTTAAGCGTTAAAAGTTGAATCGATTAACAAACGCCCGACACGTCCATATGACGCACCCTGTGTTCTCCGCAAAAGTTGTCGATTCAAAGCATTCCTTGAAATTGTCAGTCTCGAGCGCCATTCTCCAGACAAGAAAGAACAAGGAAGCACCAGTGTCGTCTCCCAAACTTTTCTATGAGGATTTTGAGCCCGACCGGGTCTTCGACTTCGCCCCGAAAACGGTCTCGGCAGAAGAGATCGTCGACTTTGCCAGCGAGTTCGACCCGCAACCCATGCACCTGTCAGAAGACGCCGGCAAGGCATCCATTCTTGGTGGGCTCGCAGCATCCGGCTGGCATAGCAGCTGCATAATGATGCGCATGATGATTAATGCCTATCTTCTTGATTCTGCATCAGAAGGCGCTCCAGGCATCGACATCATGGAGTGGAAGAAACCGGTACTGGCCGGCGACACACTGACGGGACGGTCGATCGTCACGGCAGCGCGCCCCATGCGCTCGCGCCCCCATATCGGTATCGTCACTTTCCGTCACGAACTGGACAACCAGCGCGATGAGCGGGTGCTGGTCTCAGAAAACTCGATCATGTTCCGTCGCAGGAATGTCGAAGGAGATACGCAGTGAAAATGGCTGAGCTCTATCCACTGGGCCAAAAGACAGCCATCGGCCAGGCCAGGTTTGATGCAGACGACATCATTCGTTTCGCCAAAAAGTTCGATCCCCAGCCTTTCCATACAGATGCGGAAGCGGCAAAGGACTATGTCTTCGGTGCACTCTGCGCCTCCGGTTGGCATACCTGCTGTGCCTGGATGCGGTGTTTCGTCGATTACTGGAAGGCCGAAACAGAGCGCATGGCGCGAGAGGGCATCGAACCGCCCAAGATTGGCCCGTCGTCCGGTTTTCGCGAACTGCGTTGGTTGAAGCCTGTCTATGCTGGCGACACGCTGGATTTTTCTGTCTCGCTGTTGGAAAGCAGAACGCTTGAAAACCGGCCGGGCTGGATTTTTCTCTCCACCGAAGGCGAAGGCATCAATCAGCACGGCCAACCCGTGCTACGCTTCAAGAGCAGCCTGCTGGAATTCATCTGAAGGACACGATCATGAACGTCCACGACTTCATCGCCACCGATATCGATGGCAAGGAGCGCAAGCTCCGCGACTATGCCGGCAAGCTGATGCTGATCGTCAACACCGCAAGCGCCTGCGGCTTCACCCCGCAATATGAAGGCCTGCAGGCCTTGCAGGAAACCTATGCCGACGATCTCGTGGTTCTGGGCTTCCCCTGCAATCAGTTCGGCGCGCAGGAACCCGGCAGCGAGGAAGAGATCAAGACCTTCTGTGATCTGAACTACAAGGTCCGGTTCCCGCTCTTTGCCAAGATCGACGTGAAGGGCGAGAATGCCCATCCCCTCTTCCAGTATCTGACCCATGACAAGCCGGGTATCCTCGGCACCGAGGCAATCAAGTGGAACTTCACCAAGTTCCTGATCGCCCGCGACGGTGAACCGGTCGCCCGCTATGCGCCCCAGACAGAACCGAATGCCATCATTCCGGATATCGAAAAGGCGCTGTGAACCGAGGCAAATGCCCATGAGCGATTTCGCCATCCACGCCACCGGCCTTGAGGGTCTCATCGCTGTCTCCGCAAAAAGCGCGCACAGCTTTCCAAAGCATAGCCATGACGAATTCGGCATCGGGCTTCTGGTCGCAGGCGGCCAGCTCTCGGCGTCCGGGCGCGGACAGGTGGAGGCAAGCACAGGCGATATCATCACGGTCAATCCGGGTGAAGTGCATGACGGCATGCCGATCAGCGGCAGGCCAAGACGCTGGCATATGCTCTATCTCGCCCCCTCCCTTCTGACATCGCTCGCAGCCGGGATATCACAGGCACGTTGCGACGCATTGGAGTTCGAGACTCCGGTTCTGTCCAGCCGCCTGCGGAGCCGGCAGTTCGAACAAGCCTGGACAGCCGCGCTTGGTTCAGCAAGGGACGCCGGATTGTTGCAGGAGGAGACGCTGCTCTCCCTCATGGCCGGGATGTTGCAGCCGGCAATCCCAGAGCGCCGACCGGCCATCGGGTCGGGTATCGAGCGGGCCAAGGCCTCTATCGATGACAATGTCAGCGACAATCCCTCGCTTGCTGAGCTGGCCAAGACGGCAGACCTCAGCCGTTTCCAGACGCTTCGCGCCTTTACCCGCGCCACAGGCCTGACCCCGCATGCCTATATTCTGCAACAGCGTGTTTTGAAAGCACGCAGAATGATTGCCAGCGGCAACACGCTCGCAACTGTTGCGGCCGATTGCGGCTTTGCCGATCAAAGCCACATGACGCGCGAATTCAGCCGTCGCTACGGCATGCCGCCTGCCCGCTTTCAGCGCGCGATGCTCGGCTGCAATCCTGTTCAAGACCGCACTCCAAACCACGGCTAATCTCCTCCGATCCCGAACGAAGAGGAGCATTGTGTTGACACCTGAATTTCTGCTGACCGCCCTTGTCGTGGTACTGATACCGGGCACTGGCGCGCTCTACACGATCGCCATGGGATTGACCGCCGGGCGTCGTGCCGCGCTTCTCGCATCGCTTGGCTGCACAGCCGGTATCCTGCCCCATATGGCCGCGGCCATCCTCGGTCTGGCGGCGGTTCTGAAAAGCAGCGACACGGCCTTCTCCATCGTCAAGATCGCGGGCGTCACCTATCTGATCTATATGGCGATCACCATGCTGCGCTCAGGTCTGGGCGGCACGTCAGCGTCACCAGAAAAACAGAAGCGCGGTTTGGGTATCGTCACCCATGCGGTGATGATCAACCTGCTCAATCCCAAGCTGTCGCTGTTCTTCCTTGCCTTCCTGCCGCAATTCGTCGATCCGGAGGTTGGTAATGCTGTTCCAGCCCTGTTGCTCGACAGTGCAGTCTTCATGGCGATGACCCTGATCGTCTTTGCACTCTACGGCCTGTTCGCAGCCGCCATGCACAGACATGTGCTGGAACGCCCACGCGTGCTGCTGTGGCTGCGCAGAGCATTCGCCGGCGCATTCCTCGCCATGGGCCTGAAACTCGCCCTGACACAACGTTAGAAGCGAGCCGACTGGGTTTTGGCAACCAGCTTTGTCTAGTGGCCCGAAAATTCGACCAACGTGCGCACATCGACGCCCATCGCTTCGAGCTTCTTGCGTCCCCCCAGATCCGGCAGATCAATCACAAAACAGGCCGAGACGACATCGGCACCGATCTGCCGCAACAGCTGAACCGCACCGACAGCGGTTCCCCCCGTTGCAATCAGGTCATCCACCAGGATCACCTTTTCGCCCGGCTGCACCGCATCGACATGCATTTCCATCTCGTCCACGCCGTATTCCAGGCTGTAGGCAATACTGACCGTCTCATGCGGCAGCTTGCCCTTCTTGCGGATCGGCACGAAGCCGGCGGACAGCTGATGCGCCACCGCGCCGCCCAGGATGAAACCGCGTGCCTCCATGCCGGCGATCTTCTCGATCTTCAGACCGGCATAAGGCTGCACCAGTTCATCCACGGCACGCCGAAAGGCGCGCGGATTTCCGAGCAGGGTCGTGATGTCACGAAAGATAATCCCGGGCTTTGGGTAATCCGGAATGGAACGAATGGAAGAGGCAAGTTCCTCGGCGAGTTTGCTCATGGGGCACGTCCAAAACAATGGAAGGAAAATCGCCCGGACCCTATCAACTGGGCCGGGCGCAAGAAACAAAAAAGGCGGCCGAAGCCGCCTTTTTTCATGTCCTGAACCTTGGAGGCTCAGTGTTCTTTATTGGCGTATACCGACTTCTTCGTGAGGTACAGAAGAGCCGTGAAGATCACCAGGAACACCATGACCATGAAGCCGGTGCGCTTGCGCTCTTCCAGATGCGGCTCGGCCGTGAACATCAGGAAGGCAGAAACGTCGTGGGCATACTGGTCCAGGGTTTCAGGCGTACCGTCATCATAGGTCACAACACCATCTGAGAGCGGTGGTGCCATGGCGAGAGACTTGGCGCTGATGAAATACGGATTGAAATGCGTACCTTCCGGGACTTCGACACCTGCAGGCGGTTCCTGGTAGCCGGTCAGCAGCGAGTAGATATAATCCGGGCCGCCTTCCTGATACTGGGTGAACATATCGAAGATGAAGGTCGGGAACCCACGCTCGACGCCACGCGCCTTGGCAAGCAGCGACATGTCCGGAGGCACAGCGCCACCGTTCGATGCAGCAGCTGCCTCATCATTGGCGAAAGGCGACGGGAAGTGATCGGACGGTGTGGCAGCACGGTTATACATGTCACCGTCTGCATTTGGACCGTCTTCGACTTCGTATTCAGCCGCCAGCGCCTTCACCTGATCCTCGGAATAACCGAGATGTTCCAGCGTGCGGAACGAGACCAGCTTCATCGAGTGGCAGGCCGAACAGACTTCCTTGTAGACCTTCAGACCGCGCTGAAGCTGGCCCTTGTCATAGTGGCCAAACGGGCCGGCAAAGCTCCAGTCGACGTTCTTCGGCTTGAGCACCGGGTAGTGCAGCGCCTTTTCAGCGTGCTCCACGGCCTGTGCCAGATCATGCTCTTCCTCGGCCTTGACGGCTGAGGCGAACCCGATGCCGGCAACAACGGCCAGCGACAGGATGCTTGTAGCGAGCTTTTTCATAGTCTTTTCCCTCTCTCGCGACCTTAGGCCTGTGCCCGGGCGGATTTGCCGTTCTTCTCAAGAACCGCCTCGGTAATCGAGTTCGGAATGCGCCGCGGCGTCTCGAACAGACCCAGAAGGGGCATGATCACAAGGAAGAAGCCGAAGTAGTAGAGCGTGCCGATCTGCGACATCACCACATACAAGCCTTCCGCCGGACGCGAACCGAGCCAGCCGAGCAGGATCGAGTTAACGACGAAGATCCAGAAGAACAGCTTGTACCAGGGACGGTAGACAGCCGAGCGGACCTTGGAGGTGTCGAGCCAGGGCAGGAAGAACAGGATGAGGATCGAACCGAACATCACCAGAACGCCACCAAGCTTGGAGTCGATCGGGCCGACATTGAAGGTGATCGCACGCAGCATCGCGTAGAACGGCAGGTAATACCATTCAGGAACGATGTGAGCCGGTGTCTTCAGCGGGTTGGCCATGATGTAGTTGTCGGCATGCCCCAGGAAGTTCGGCATGTAGAACACGAACCATGCATAGACGATCAGGAAAATCGAAACACCAAAGGCATCCTTCAACGTCGCATAGGGCGTGAATGGAACGGTATCCGTCTTCGACTTCACCTCGACACCCGTCGGGTTGGTCTGGCCGGTCACATGCAGTGCCCAGATATGCAGGATAACGACACCGGCAATCATGAAGGGCAGCAGATAATGGAGCGAGAAGAAGCGATTGAGCGTCGGCTGATCAACGGCAAAGCCGCCAAGCAGGAACTGCTGGATCCACTCGCCCACCAGAGGAAAGGCCGAGAAGAAGCCGGTAATAACGGTGGCACCCCAGAAGGACATCTGACCCCAGGGCAGAACATAGCCCATGAAGCCGGTTGCCATCATCAGCAGGTAGATGACAACGCCGAGGATCCAGAGGATTTCGCGCGGCGCCTTGTAGGAACCGTAATAGAGACCGCGGGCAATATGCAGATAGACCGCGATGAAGAAGAACGATGCACCATTGGCATGCATGTAGCGCAGCAGCCAGCCATGGTTCACGTCACGCATGATCTTTTCGACGGAATCGAAGGCAAGGCCCGTGCCGGCGACATAGTGCATGGCAAGCACGACACCGGTCAGGATCTGGACCAGCAGCATGACCGCCAGCATTGCGCCAAAGGTGTAGGCATAGTTCAGATTGCGCGGTACCGGAAAGGCGATGAAACTGTCGTAAACCAGGCGAGGCAGCGGAAGACGCGCGTCCACCCATTTCTCGATGCCGCTTGCTGGCTGGTAGCTAGAATGACCACTCATATTCTCGTATCCCCTCAGCCGACTTTGATCACAGTGTCGGAAACGAAGCCATAGGTCGGAATGTGCAGGTTTTCCGGCGCAGGACCTTTACGGATACGGCCCGCGGTATCGTAGTGCGAGCCATGGCAGGGACAGAACCACCCGCCAAAATCGCCGGCCTGACCGAGCGGAACGCAACCCAGATGGGTGCAAACGCCGAGCATGACCAGCCAGTTTTCCTTGCCTTCGCCTGCAGAACGATCGACGTCGGTCGCCTTGGCATCATCTGCAATATTGGCATTGCGCGCGACAGGATCCTTCAGGTCACCCAGTGCGACAGCCTTGGCCTCCTCGACTTCCTTGTCCGTCCGGTTGCGGATGAAAACCGGCTTGCCGCGCCACTTGACCGTCAACGACATGCCCGGCTCCAGAGCCGCAACGTCGACTTCAATCGATGCGAGAGCGAGTGTGGAAGCATCAGGGCGCATCTGGTCGATAAACGGCCATGCAACTGAAACTGCACCGACCACGCCGGCCATACCCGTTGTCAGATAAAGAAAATCGCGGCGAGTAGGCTCGCCCATGGTTTCGCTGTTCGTATCGTGTTCGCTCACGGTCAACCAATCCTTTTCGCATTGTGCTGCGACAAACCGCACTGCCCCCAAAGGTTGGGAATCAGACTCCGCCATAAAGATGACATAGATTCCCCCTCATTCGGGCGCGTTCTAAGCTTGATAGCGAATTATGTCCAGCCTTGACAGGGGGATAGGGCACAATGACGCGGAAATAGTTGGGGGCAATGATCGGACTGAAGTAACTGGCTACCAAGGCTTCCTTGCCTTGTGTTCGGCTTGGCGGATATTGCTACCCTCAGAGTTGTGGGGCATGGTCCAACGGTCGTCAGCCCATGTTTCAGCAATCTGGATTTCCCGAAGATGCGTCACTGCCTCAGTTGTGCCCTATGCGCCTTTCTTTCACTGGCGCTAGCCATCATGGCGCTGCGCTACGTTACGGACTTCTGGCTGCTTTCACTCGTCTACAGTTTCCAGACCCATGCGGGCATCGCCTGCATCGCCGCAGCTGTTGTATGCATTTTCATGAAACGGAACGTTTTGACTGTCGGCTTGCTCGCCATCTCGGTCTTTCTCACGGGCCATTCCATCGTCATGAAACAGCAATTCGTGCGGCAAGCTGTCGCAGCACCTGCCGGCAGCCAGAAAGTCCGGGTGCTCTCCTTTAACATGTTGAACGAAAACTTTGCCAATTCCGAGCGCATTGCCGATTACTTGCTCGATTCGAATGCTGATGTCGCCTTCTTCATGGAGGCAAACCCCATCGCCTCGCAGTTGGAAAAGCTCGCCACGAAATACCCGTACCAGTCAGGCTGCGGTCCGAAAATGCCTGGCTGCGAATATTCTATCCTGTCAAAGTTTCCGATCAAATCGGAGTTTACGGACAGCTTGAGCGATATCCGCCGGAACCATTTCGGCGTCATCGAAACCGAGATCGCCGGCAAGACGGTCCGTTTTGCGCTGGCTCATCTGACCAAGCCCTATTTCGACAACTATCATGAACTCGAATTGCGCAGGCTGTCGCTTTATCTGGATGCCTTCGGCGGCACGATCATTCTGGGGGGCGACTTCAACTCCAGCAGCATTGCCCCCGATATGCAGCGTTTTCTCAAGGACAGTTCCCTGTCGAAGACGGGACCTGAACCGGCAACCTGGCCGATTGCGGCTGGACGCTATGGCATTGCAATCGACCACATTTTCGTGACCGATGACGTTACCCCGCTGTCACTGCAGCGGATTCCGGATTCCCTGGGTTCCAACCACTTTGGCATCATTGCAGACGTGGCGATCGGTGACGGTCCGCGGTCCCGACCTTAGTCAGTCCTTGATCGCTTCAGCCGGATCCATGGGATCGCCGGCAATAAACCCGCCGGACTGTCGCGCCCAGAGTTCGGAATAAAGACCGCCCCGCTCCACAAGTTCGGCATGCGTGCCCTGTTCGATGATGCGGCCCTTGTCCATCACCACCAGACGATCCAGTGCCGCAATGGTCGAGAGGCGATGGGCGATGGCAAGCACTGTCTTGCCCTGCATCAGCCTTTCGAGATTCGACTGGATGGCAGCCTCCACCTCGGAATCGAGAGCCGAGGTCGCCTCATCCAGAACCAGAATGGGCGCATCCTTCATCATTACCCGGGCAATGGCGATACGCTGTCGCTGCCCACCGGAAAGCTTGATCCCGCGTTCGCCGACATGCGCGTCGACCCCCTTGCGCCCACGCTGATCTTCCAGCTTGTCGATAAACGCCATAGCCTCGGCGCGCTCGGCGGCCCGCACCAATTGCGTTTCCCCGGCATCTTCGAGACCGAACAGGATATTGTCGCGGATCGAGCGATGCAGCAGCGCCGTATCTTGCGTTACCATGCCGATATTGGTGCGCAGACTTTCCTGCGTGACGGTGGAGATGTCCTGCCCATCGATCAGGATCTTGCCACCCTCGACGTCGTAGAAGCGCAGCAAAAGGTTGACCAGCGTCGACTTGCCGGCACCGGACCGTCCAACGATACCGACCTTCTCGCCGGGCCTGATGGCGAGTGTCAGGTGATCGATGGCCCCGGACTTTTTGCCATAGTGAAAGCTCACATCCTCGAAGCGGATCTCAGGCTTCGACACGACCAAGGGCTTGGCGGCGGCATCGTCGACAAGGCCGATAGGCCTGGAAATCAATTCAGCTGAATTCTGGATGGTGCCGATATTGCGCATGATGCCGTTCATCTGCGTCATCATGCGACCGAGAAGCATGTTGAGCCGCAAAACCAGTCCCAGTGTAAAGGCAACGCCACCGGCGGTCATCTGCCCCTTCAACCAAAGGTCAATGGAGAGCGCTGCAATCATCGTGATCATGATGCCGGACAGAATGGCCTGTGAGGCCCTGACACCGGTAATTAACCGCGCAAAGGGTTTGAGCGAATCCTGGAAGCGCTCGAAACCCTGGCGGATATAGTGATCGTTCTGCTCTTCACGTCCGAAGAGCTTCAACGTCTGTATATTGCTGAAACTGTCGACCAGGCGACCGTTCAACATTGAACTCGTCTCTGCCGTCTCACGGGCATGGCGACGAATGCGCGGCACGAAATAGCGAGCGAGAAAGCCGAATACGACGATCCAGCAGCCGATGATTGCGGCCAGCCGCCAGTCCAGCTGGCCGACCAGCGTCATGGTGGAGACGGTGTAGATCACCATGAACCACGCCACCTGCAACAACGATGTGAGAAGATCGCCGGTTGCCTGACCGGCAGACCAGACCTTGGTGACAATGCGCCCGGCAAAGTCATTCTGGAAAAAGCTGAGCGACTGCCGCGCCACATGGGCATAGGCCTGCCACCGGACCAGATTGAAAAAGTTGAGAACAATCGCCTGCTCTTCCACCAGCGCGCCAATGGTGACCACGACGAAGCGCCCGATCAGCACGACCACGCCCATGACCAGCAATTCCGGACCATGCGCGTCGACAAGACCGTTCCAGCCGGCATCCTTTGGCACAGTGTCGAGCATATCGACCAGGCGTCCAACGAACCAGAAGAGGGCTGCCTCCAACACGGCAACGGCCCCGCCGAACACTGCCATGGTGGCAAACGCCCACTTGGCTTTGGACACATAGAACCAGACAAACGCCGCCGTTCTGGACGGTGGCTGCAATTCGTCACGATGTCCGAATGGATCGATCCAGTTTTCGAAGAGGCGGACAACGCTTTTAATGATCATGACGATGCATATAGGCGGCTTTGACGACAAGACAAAGCCCGGGCGGATTAATACGGCGTGCCACAATCAAAATGTGTCAGACAACATCGCCTGAAATCGCAATTTTATGTCCGTTGTTAACGATTAAAGGACGTATGCAATCTATTTTCCAAACCAGATAGCAGGTCGGCATTCGCATAAGTGACCAGCTTCTTCAAAGTTTGTATTTTTTGAATTTGGAAAAATCCGATGCGCTTCATGAAGATAAAAATTCTGCTGCCTTTGTTGTTCGGCATCACAGTCATTCTCGGACTTGTTCAGGGTGGAGTTGCCATGTCCTCCCTCACCCAGATGAAATCGCACATCAACGAAATTGCCAATGAACGGTTGCCGAAGACCGTCATGCTTGGCGACATGCGCCTGGCCGTCGCGGAAGTGCGCCGCGCCTATGCCGTGCTTGTGGCCTCCTATAGCCCCGACGAAATTGAACATGCCACCGCAGGTATCAATAACAAGCTGGCCGCTCGTGATCAGGCCTTCGCAGCCTACGCTTTAGAAGCAAAACGAGGAGAGACCAAAGCGCTTATTGACGATCTCAACGCCAAAACAGCTGCCTATGATGTGCTTGCAAAGCAGTTGGTGACGCTCAAGGCGGACGGCAAACTGCTGGACGTGATGACACTTTATACCGGTGGCATGAATACTGCTGCGACCGAAATGAGCGATCTTCTCGACCAGATGATCACGAACAATAGCAGTGTGGCCGATCTGGCGACCGAGCAGGCCGACCAAGCGTCGAACTTCGCCCAGTGGCTCACCATTGTCGTTGCCCTCCTCGCGCTTGCTGTTTCTGTCAGCGCCGCTGTGATGAGCACTTTGCGCATTGCAAAACCGATCGACGGTATTACGGGAGCGATGAAAAAGCTCGCCGGTGGCGACATCGACAGCCATGTCCCCTATGCCGAGCGCACCGACGAGATTGGCGATATGGCGGCAGCAGTTGAGGTCTTCCGTCAAAACGCAATCGAACGCGTCAAGCTGGAGCGCGATGCAGAAGCCAACCGTTCGTTGAGCGAAACACAGCGCAAGGCAAGCGAGGAGCAGAAGGCCAGCGAAGCAGCCGAAATTCAGTTCGCTGTCGATCAACTCGGCAACGGTCTGTCACAGCTCTCCGACGGCGACCTCTCAGTCCGTCTCGACACCGCTTTCACCGGCAGCCTCGATCAGTTGCGTAACAACTTCAACGACTCCGTCTCCAAGCTCAACAAGGCCTTGAGCGCAGTCGGTGAGAATGCCCGTGGGATCGATGCCGGAGCGCAGGAAATCCTCTCTGCAGCCAATGACCTGTCCAAGCGCACTGAACAGCAGGCGTCGTCCATCGAACAGACCGCTGCAGCCCTGGAAGAAGTCACAACCGGGGTGAAGGATTCGGCCGTTCGCGCCGAAGACGCCGGCCAGCTGGTAGCCAACACCCGCACCAGTGCCGAACAGTCCGGCAAGGTGGTTGCCGACGCCATCGACGCAATGAACAAGATCGAAAAGTCGTCCGGCGAGATCTCCAATATCATCAGCGTGATTGACGACATTGCCTTCCAGACAAACCTGCTGGCGTTGAATGCCGGTGTTGAGGCGGCCCGTGCAGGTGAAGCCGGCAAGGGCTTTGCGGTTGTCGCGCAAGAGGTCAGAGAGCTTGCCCAGCGATCTGCCAATGCCGCCAAGGAAATCAAGGCATTGATCACCACCTCGGGCGTTCAGGTTCACAACGGTGTGCAGCTCGTCCGCAAGACCGGCGAGGCGCTGAGCGAGATTGCCGAACACGTTCAGCAGATCAATGGCAATGTCAGCGCCATCGTGACCTCGGCCCGCGAACAATCGACCGGCCTCCAGGAAATCAATGTGGCGGTCAACCTTATGGACCAGGGCACACAGCAGAATGCAGCCATGGTCGAGCAGTCGACGGCAGCCAGCCACAGCCTCGCCCAGCAGGCAGCCACGCTCAACCAGTTGCTCGCTCAGTTCAGGCTGGACGGTCGAGCAGCGACAGCGCCGAAGAGCGCCGTGACCGCGACGGCTGGAAGCCGCCCTGCCCCATCGCCGGCCCGCGAACTGGGACGTCGCATCTCCTCAGCGTTTGGCGGCAGCGCCGCAGCGCAAAAAATCGAGGCGGAGTGGACCGAATTCTGATCTCTACGACCAGAAATGGGAACGACGAAAAGGGGCAGCGATGCCCCTTTTCTCATGGAGCGAGATCTCGCCCGCTCACTTTGAAAATCGCGTCAGATAAATGCCGAACAGGATCAGCGCCACGCCCACCGGCTGGCCGATGTGAAATCCTGCCGTTCCTCTCGCATAATCAATGACAAGCCCGGTGATGATCTGTCCGCCGATGATGAGAAGTGCCGAACGGTTGGCGCCCAGACGCGGAAATACATAGGAACTGATCGCCACGAACAGCGCACCGATAATGCCGCCGGAAAAGGCCCAGAGCGGCGTCGAACCGAGAAGGGCAATGCCCTCGCGATGCAGCGTGACGATATAGACCGACAACAACAGGAAGCCGATCATGTGATTCCAGAAGGAAGCACTGAATGCGCCGCTCTCCATGGTCAGACGCCCGTTCAATGAACGGCTCATGCCGACAGCAGCACCTCCTGCAAGCGCGATAATGACAGACGACAGCATCACGCCCCTCCCGAGAAGATGATCAGTGCACTACCGCCAATCACACAGACAGCCGCGATCAGATCGAAGCGGTTGAGCGCCCGTTTCGGTGTCCCGAACAGTCCCCACACATCGGAGAGGAGACCGAACAGGATCTGCCCCACGAGAAGGAGTGACAATCCGCCGGCCAGCGCCAGTTCGGAATTCACGGCAATGGAAGACAGCGCCACGGCAAACGCGCCCGGAGCGCCGCCGAAATAGGACCATAGGGGTGCCCTTTGTCCCGACACGCCCTTCGGCCCGCGCCGGCCGGCGATGGCCAGATTGCCCAGCACCAGAAAGAAGGCCGCAAGCGCGCCGACGCCGTGAACGATCCAGGACGCGGTAAACGGCGTGGTATAGGCCGCAAGACCGCTGTTGATCGTCACCATTAAGGCCAGCAGAATGCCGGCAAAGGCACCCCACAACCAGTCAGCATATCGCCGCATGAAATCAGGCTCCTGAATTGCGCGGGACCAACATCCCGGAACCGTCGCTTAAGCGACGACGGCCCGAAGGCCAATCGATATTTCTGCAGCTAGCCTATAGAAAAACTAAAACGCCCTGCCGTTTGACACCGGCAGGGCGTTCATCTGTTGGAGCGCGAAAGCTTATTCGGCCGCCGCTGTCTCGGCATCTGCCTCATCGGCCAGGAAGCCACCGGACTGGCGGTTCCAAAGGTCAGCATAGACGCTGGCATTGGCAACCAGTTCGGCATGGGTACCGGTCTCGATGATCCGGCCTTTGTCCAGAACGACCAGCCGATCCATTTGCGTCAACGTCGAAAGGCGGTGCGCAATCGCAATCACGGTCTTGCCTTCCATCAGCGAGAACAGGCTTTCCTGGATCGCCGCCTCGACTTCGGAATCCAGTGCCGAGGTTGCCTCGTCGAGGATCAGGACCGGTGCGTTCTTGAGGAACACACGGGCAATCGCGATGCGTTGGCGCTGTCCGCCGGAGAGTTTCACACCGCGTTCGCCGACCTGCGCATCCAGACCCTTGCGGCCCTGCATATCGACCAGGTCCTCGATGAAGTCCCAGGCATTGGCACGCTTGGCCGCTTCGATCACTTCCTCATCGGTCGCATCCGGACGACCATAGGCGATGTTGTCACGGATCGAGCGGTGCAGCAGCGAGGTATCCTGCGTGACCACGCCCACCAGCGACCGCAGGCTTTCCTGTGTCACCTCCGAAATGTCGTGACCATCGAGAAGAATGCGCCCTGCCTCGAGATCGTAGAAGCGCAGCAACAGGTTCATCAAGGTTGTCTTGCCGGCCCCGGAGCGTCCGACCAGACCGACCTTCTCGCCCGGATGGATCGTCAGCGAGAAGTCCTCGATGATGCCCTTGTCCTTGCCGTAATGGAACCGGACATGGTCATAGACGATGCCGCCATTGTCGACCTTGAGATCCTTGGCCTTCTCGCCATCGATGATGTCGTGCGGCTTGGTCATCATGCCCATGCCGTCATAGACGGTACCGATATTCTCGAACAGGCCGGACACTTCCCACATGATCCACTGCGACATGCCGTTGATACGCATGGCAAGACCGATCGCAATCGCGATCGCGCCGACAGAAATCGTGCCGCCCAGCCAGAACATGATGCTGAGCGTGGCAATTGAGAACAAGGCGATGGCATTGTTGATGTCGACCACGATGTTCAAAAGCGAAATCTGGCGCATCTGACGATGGACTGTGCCGAGAAAGGCATCCATGCCGCTGCGCGCATAGCTCTCCTCACGACCCGCATGCGAAAACAGCTTCACCGTTGCGATATTGGTGTAGCTGTCGACGATACGACCGGTCATCAAAGAACGCGCATCGGCCTGCTCGCTCGACAGTTGGCGAAGCTTTGGCACGAAATACCACAGGATCAGGCAATAGAACACGACCCATAGCGCCAGCGGCAGCACCAGACGCCAGTCGACAGCAAACACCAGCGCCAGCATCGAGACGAAGAAGCTGATCGCATAAACGAACACGTCGATGATCTTCATCACGGATTCGCGCACGGCCAGCGATGTCTGCATGACCTTGGTGGCCACGCGCCCGGCAAACTCGTTGGCAAAGAATGTCATCGAGTGCCGCAGCAGGAAGCGGTGCATCTGCCAGCGGGCAATCATGGGGAAACTGCCGGCCAGAACCTGATGCATGGTGATCGAATGCATGGCGCCCAGAAGCGGCAGGCCGACAAGCACCAGCAAGCCCATCCACAACAGCTTGCCGCTTTCATTCTGCATGAAGGTTGCCCGGTCGGCGGTCGACAGCCAGTCAACGATATTGCCGAGAAACTGGTAGAGGAAGACTTCGCCGACAGCGATCGCCATCGAGCAGAAACCCAGAAGAACCAGCCAGCCGGCAGTCGGTTTGGTATAATGCCAGCAGAACGCGACAAGCCCCTTCGGCGGCAGGTCAGGCTGCTCGGCAGGATATGGATTGATGCGATTTTCGAACCACGCGAACATTAAAATGCTCCAGTAAAATGACCGGGATCCGCTTCGAAGAAAGTCTGCCAATGCGAAAAACGCGCAGACGAAAGACGGACCTTGGCTGTCTTATATGCGAGGCCGTGTATCAGCCGCGCGACGAATCAATGGAAAAAACAGAAGAGAACGACCAGAGGTCGCCTAACTCAACAGCCTGGGAAAATCCGGCGGCGAGAGGCGTTTACAGTCGGAATTGATCATCGAAAGCCTCCCTTTGTGAGTGTTGAAGATCAGCACTTCTATCCCCGCGCATGTCATTTGAAAAGCCGCAATCGTTTGTCAGGCGGATTGAACGACGCAGAGCTGTTGCCGGAAGTCCACAGAAAGGCAATGGCGGCAACAACGACTTGAGGATGTTACCCCTGATCGCGTAACAAGGCGCATGACGAAACTCCGCATCGCCCTCTACCAGCCGGATATTCCCGGCAATACCGGAACCATCCTCAGGCTCGCTGCCTGCCTTGGCCTTTCTGTCGACATCATCGAGCCTGCCGGCTTCGACCTCTCCGACCGCAATCTGAAACGCGCCGGCATGGATTACCTGGCAGCAGCCAGTCTCACCCGGCACGTCAACTGGGATCGTTTCGAGGAATGGCGCGTGGCCAGCGGACGCCGTCTCGTCCTTGCTTCGACCAAGGCGGCGGTCCGGTATGCCGATTTCACGTATGGTGAAGATGATATTCTGCTGTTCGGCCGCGAGAGCGCCGGCGTCCCGGACCGTGTCCATGACAAGGCGGACGCCAGGATATTGATCCCGATGGTCGAGGGACAGCGTTCGCTCAACCTTGCAATGTCGGTTGCGATGATCACCGGCGAAGCCATGCGGCAGACCGGATTTCCCTGACGCAAACTGTTACATGAACAGAGTCAGCATCGACTTCATGTTGTTGGCAATGTTCAGCCCCTGCGTCTGCAGCTGCTGCTGAACCTTCTGAGCGGAGAAGCGCACGGCTTCTTCTTCCATATCCGCATCCACCAGTCGTCCGACACCGATTTCGGTGATATCCTGAAGGTCTCGCAGGAATTCACTGTTCTGGCTGATACGATTACTGGTCGCACCAAGGGCGGCTCCCGCATCGGTCAAGCCGGACATCATCGAGTTGACGGCAGAGAGCATACCGTCGATTTCTTCATTGGTCGTATTGGCATCCAGCTTGATTTCGCTCGAGCTCGCAGGTGCCGGCACCGTGGAGCCGGCATCCATCAGGTAATAGTCATAAGACGAACCGTCTTTGGTCGTTCCCGAATAGCTGCGCGTCAAGATGCCGTCGCTGGCATCCCCGGCACTCATCAAGGTGGAGGTAGCGGTATCGAAGTCGATCACGTTGACGGAGACACCCGCATCGCCGTTGTCGCTGACGGACGCGACCATGGATTCGACACCGGGCGTTTGCCCAGCATCGAGGTTCAGCCAGTTTTCGCCATTGAAGGACGAGGATCTGGCGACTGTGCCCAACTGCTCCTTGAGCTGGGTGATCTCGGCATTGATGGCGGTCTTGTCGGAGCCCACTGCCTTTGCCAGAACCAGCCGGGACTGAATTTCGCCAACGATATCGGTCGCCGCCTGCATGCCCAGAGCAGCTGTGTCCGAAAGTGCCGCAGCAAGTCCGGTCGCATCTTCCGCAGACGACAGGGACAGGTTCTGCGACCGCATGGAGGTTGCGATCGACCAATAGGCAGCATCGTCGGACGCCTGATTGACCTTCAGACCGGATGAAAACCGCTGCTGTGACTGGATGAGCGCCTTGTTCGAACCGGTGAGGAGCGACAGCGCGGACGACGCGGTAGAATTGACTGATACACTCGTCATTGCGGCTCCCCGACATTTACGTTCGACAGCGGCCCTAAATTAGAACCGTCACACATGATGCCAGAGAGGCTTTGCCGCACCGTTTAGGGAATTGCTAAAATTTTAGCAGATACGCATTTATTGAAGAAGTAGAGCCGACATGCACAATGGCATGCATCAATCTGCCGTTGGCAGGCGGCGCATGGTAAATTCGACCCGGTCGCCTTCAAGCATCCGCCAGCTCTCCACTTCGGTCCAGTAAGCGGCCTTGGGAAAGCAATCGAACCATTCGCGCGCCTTGGCTCTGGCCTCTTCCACGTCGAGGCAAAAGGTCTCGCGCACGAAATGTCCGCTGGACGTCTTGCTCGCGTCCAGCCTGTGCCGGGAGATCCGGCGTTTTAGCCCTTCAAAAGGCGGTGGCCCGGGTACTCTTGCCATAATACCAACCTCATCCATCTTGAGAATAGTGCCGTCTGACGCCATTTGCGAGTCTAATTTCGGGGGAAGAAAGCGCCCTTTTGCTGGTCCCGGCGAGAGTGAACTGATAAGCGAACCCTCATGCTAGGGGCGACCGCTAGGACCACGCTTTCGGCGTGACAGGGAATGACATGGAACGACCAGAACTGCCGATCGGCCTGCCGGCTGACATCGAAGACAAGAAGATTGCGGCGCGCACATGGTTTGAAACCCTGCGCGACACCATCTGCACGACCTTCGAAACCCTGGAAGACGAAGTCGCCGGCCCTCTGTCGGACCGTGACCCCGGCCGCTTCGTGCCGAAGGACTGGCAGCGCGATAATGGCGAAGGCGGTGGCGGACGCATGTCGATGATGGAAGGCCGCGTCTTTGAAAAGGTCGGCGTTCATACCTCCACGGTCCATGGCGAATTCTCGCCGGAATTCCGCCAGCAGATCCCCGGCGCCGAGGAAGATCCGAGATTCTGGGCCTCCGGCATTTCGCTGATCGCCCATCCGGTCAATCCCAATGTGCCGGCCGTTCATATGAACACCCGCATGGTCGTCACCACCAGCAACTGGTTCGGTGGCGGCGCCGATCTGACGCCGGTGCTGAACCGGCGGCGCACGCAGGAAGATCAGGACACACGTCTGTTCCATCGCGCCATGGAGATCGCCTGTAACCGTCACACTGCCATCGCCGACTACAATCGCTACAAGCAGTGGTGCGACGAATATTTCTACCTCAAGCACCGCAACGAACCGCGGGGCGTCGGCGGCATTTTCTTCGATTGGCTACAGACGCCTGAGGAAACCGGCGGCTGGAACGCGGACCTTGCCTTCGTCCAGGATGTCGGCCGTGCCTTCAACCTTGTCTATCCAAGGCTGGTGCGTGCCAATTTCAATCTGCCCTGGACTGAGGCGGACCGCGAGGAACAGCTGGTCCGGCGCGGTCGCTATGTCGAGTTCAACTTGCTCTACGACCGCGGCACCATTTTCGGCCTTAAAACCGGTGGGAATGTCGACTCGATCCTCTCCTCCATGCCACCAGCGGTGCGCTGGCCCTGATCACGCCGCAATTGCCGGGGAATACTATTTTGGGTGAAAGCCCATTGTATGCTATTTTTCTAATGTGAGTCGGGAGGAGAACTGACATGAGCACGAAAACTGGCATTGACCGGATCATTTCCGTAAGCGGAACGGATCGCGCAATGAACGCGCCGGAGGTCATAGACCGACTGGCCGAGCAACTACGGGCAAGTGGGGATATGGATCTACCCCACTCCTATTATGTCGAAGAGGTCAAGCTGAGGCTCGCCGGGCGAGATCTGCGCGACCGCGCAACGGCGAATGATGCCGAACGGATCATCCGCAGAGAAACGCGCGCATCCACCTCGTCCGTCTTTCATTCCTGGGCGATGCGAGACTAGATCGGGTCCCGAAACTTCAGGATGCCCTCATTTTTTGTTAGTATCGGGATCTTGCGTCCCTGCGCTTGCGTTGACTCTATGGACGTTGAACCCGTCAAAGAGGAGAAAAGCTATGAAGCGATATGAATGTGGTTCACTGGTTCCGGGTTGCGACTGGCACACCCGGGCAGACGAGGAGGCAGAAGTGGTGCGCCGTGCTGTCGAGCACATGCGCAACGTTCACGGCGAGACCATCATTCGTGAGAATATGGTCGAGAACATCAAGGCGCGCATTAGAAATGAAGCGAATGCAGCCTGACGTCTGATCGTCATTCCTCCCGAAAATCTTGCAGCCGGGCGATCAGTTTCGCCCGGTCAATGCTGAAATTCTTGTCCACCCATTCCGATTCAAGCGCCTTCAACACCGATCCCACTTTGGGTCCAGCGGCAAAGCCCGCCTCCAGCAGATCAGCACCGCTAAGCGGGAAGCCCGGCCGTTCAAAACCCTCAGCCCGTTTGAGCAGTCTGGAATAACGACCGACCTTTTCCATATCGGCGCTGCCTGTCCCGCCCCGTGCTGACGAAAGAGCAAGTTTCAGGCGGCTGACAATACCGTCACGCCCTTCCCGATAAAGCAGACGATCCAGTGCCGCCTCCTTCATGTCATCGGCAATGTCCGGAGCCTTGGCGAAACCGTCGAGCGTGGCCGTCTCTGCATTGGACAGGCGAAGCCGCCTGGCCATCGCCGCCAGTCTGTCCGCGTCGCGCGGCACAATCGCGGAAAGCCGCAACATGGGATCTGGGGACCAGCCAAGCGCCTCTTCGCAGGCCACCAGCGGCGCGATGGAATCGATGCCCCACTTCTCGGTCTCCGGAAGGATCGCAGTCAGGACGCCGGATTGGCGCATCCATAACAGTGCACGGCCCGGATCGCGCGCACCGAGCAGCTTCTTCATTTCAGCCCAGACCCGCTCTGCCGACAGCTGCCCCAGACGATCCCGCGCACGGGCGCAGGCCTTAAGCCCTGCGGCATCCGGACGACCGGAGCCATACCAGGCGAAGAACCGGAAGAACCTGAGCACCCGAAGATAGTCCTCGGCAATGCGTGCATCTGCATCGCCAATAAAGCGGATATTGCCTGCGCCAATGTCGTCCAGTCCGCCCACGAGATCGACGACCTCGCCGTCTGCGCCGACATAAAGCGCGTTCATCGTGAGGTCGCGACGCTGCGCGTCCTCATTCCAGTCCGCACCGAAGGCAACCTCTGCATGGCGCCCGTCGGTCGCAAGGTCGCGGCGCAGCGTCGTCACCTCGAAAGGCTTGCCATCGGCAACCAGCGTCACGGTTCCATGGTCGATACCGGTTGGAATAGCCTTCACCGCGGCTTTTTCCGCCCGCGCCATCACCTCGGCCGGCACCAGCGTCGTTGCAATATCGATGTCGCCTACGGCATGCCCCATCAGGCTGTTGCGCACGGCACCACCGACGATCCGGGCCTCACCACCATCCTCGTTCAACAATGCGAGCACCTTGCGCAGCGAAGGCTCGTTGAACCATGGCTGGGCAGAGAGATTGGTCATGCGTAGAGCCTTTCATAGAGCGTGCGCAGAATGCCCGCGGTAATGCCCCAGATATAATAGTCATGATAGGGCATGGTATAGAAATGACGGACTTTTCCCTGCCACATCCGACTGTCGCGCCGGTGATTGTGCGGGTTCATCAGGAACGATAACGGCACCTCGAACACCTCGTCCACTTCGTCTGGATTGGGCGTGATGGTAAAGCCGCGTTGCACCACCGCCAGCACCGGCTGAATACGAAAACCGGTTCCCGACAGATAGAGCGGCAACCGTCCGACGGTCTCGACGAAGGACGGATGAAGCCCGACCTCCTCTTCCGCCTCGCGTAATGCCGCGACCTCCGGTGTCGCATCCTCCTCGTCGATGCCGCCGCCGGGAAAGGCAATCTGGCCGGAATGCTTGCGCAGCGTCGATGTTCGCTGCGTCAGGATCACCTTGGCGTCTTCGCCATCACCATCGTCGACGATCCCGATCAGAACCGCTGCGTCCTTCAACCGGATACCTTCGATCTCGCGAATGCTTTGCGGGTTCAAAAGATGATCGCCGTGATCGCGCCAGGCATCCTCGACAGGCCCGCCCATCTGGTTGATGGCGCGTGCCCGGAATTCCCTCGCGGAGAAAAGACCGCTCTCACTCATCTGGAAAGCACGTCCAGTTCATTTGCCGGCATCACCGGGAACACGGCACCGCCGGAACGCACCGCAAACATGTCGACGCCGTCGACATCGATGGTCTCGCCCAGTTCGACGAGATCGTACATGACCGCTCGAGACACCAGTGCCTCCAGCCGCCCGCGGACGTGAAGATAGGGCTTCAACTCACTGTTTTCGCCCTGCATGACGAAGCGTAGCGGATGATCCGGGCCGGCCTCGATCACATCGCCGACATTGGTCCGGAAGGACAAAACCTGTCCGGTGCCCTCACCTGACACGCCCATTTCAACAGCGATGAAATGCGCGTCAGCGATGCGTATGCCAACCTTTTCCACAGGAGTTACGAGATAGGTCTTTCCGTCCTCATCCTTGCGCAACACGGTCGAAAACAATCGCACAAGCGGTGCCCGTCCGATGGGCGTTCCCATATAGAACCAGGTGCCATCGGCCCTGATCTCCATATCGATATCGCCGCAAAAGGGCGGATTCCAACGATCGATGGGCGGAAGTCCACGCTTATTTCCGCCGCTCTGTTCTGCCGCGCGCGAAATCATCGCGGCAAGATCGCCGGCATCTTTCGTCGCTTTCAGGGTCTCGGCTGCCATCTTTGTGTCCCGGTTGCTCACTAACGGTTGTCCCTCACGAGATAGTCATTCGAAACGCGCTTGTCAGCCGTCGCCCCGAGGATAAGCTAACTTAGCCGGTGAAAAACGAATAGCCGGCCTGATTCGCCGGAAGCGACGCCAACCAGATGGAGTAGAGCCAATGGGGATGATTACCACGCCGGACGTCCTGGACGAGAAAGCCGCAGTCGAGGCGGCAGAACTTGCCCTTGCCGATATCGCCGGCATCCGCCAGGAAGTCTCCAAGGTCATTTTCGGCCAGGAGCAAGTGGTGGAAAACACCCTGCTGGCCATCATGTCCGGCGGCCATGCATTGCTGGTTGGTGTTCCGGGCCTTGCCAAGACCAAGCTTGTGACAACGCTCGGCGCCGTGCTTGGCCTCGATGCCAACCGTATCCAGTTCACGCCGGATCTGATGCCATCCGACATTCTCGGCACCGAGGTCATGGATCAGGACGAAACCGGCCGGCGCTCCTTCCGTTTCGTCAAGGGACCGATCTTCGCCCAGCTTCTGATGGCAGACGAAATCAACCGAGCAAGCCCGCGCACGCAATCGGCCCTTTTGCAGTCGATGCAGGAATATCACGTTACCATTGCCGGCCAGCGCTACGATCTGCCGGCCCCCTTCCACGTGCTCGCGACCCAGAACCCGCTTGAGCAGGAAGGCACCTATCCGCTTCCGGAAGCCCAGCTCGACCGCTTCCTGTTGCAGGTCGATGTCGGCTATCCGGCACGCGATGCCGAGCGCCAGATCCTGCTCGATACGACCGGCATGGTCGACGTCGAGGCCCAGAGCGTCATCACCTCGGAGCGTCTTCTGGAGATCCAGCGCCTCATCCGCCAGATGCCGGTCTCCGATGCCGTGGTCGACTATATTCTCACCCTCGTGCGCGCCGCACGCCCCGGCCAGGGCGACAAAGAAACCGACAAGCATGTTGCCTGGGGTCCCGGTCCCCGCGCCGGTCAGGCACTGATGTTGTGCGTGCGTGCCCGTGCGCTTTACGAGGGCCGTCTTGCACCATCGATCGATGACGTGCGCGCACTCGCCGAACCCGTTTTGCAACACCGCATGGCCCTCAATTTCGCCGCCCGCGCCGAAGGCATGTCGGTGCGCGATCTGATTGCCGGCCTTGTGAAGCGCGTCAGCTGAAACAGGAAGCAAGGTAGACGGACATGGCATCCATCGGCCAGATCGTCGAGCAGACACCCGGACGCGATGCGCTCGCCAGAGCGCGTCAGCGCGCAATCCTTGTGCCGGATTGCATGGTCGAGGCGCGACGCATCGCCAATACCGTGATTGCCGGCTGGCATGGTCGCCGCAAACGCGGCATCGGCGAAAATTTCTGGCAGTTCCGCCCCTTCACCGAAGGCGAAAGCCTGTCGCGCATCGATTGGCGCCGGTCGGCCCGCGACGACCATGTCTATGTCCGCGACCGCGAATGGGAGGCGGCCCACACGGTCTGGCTCTGGGCCGACATGTCTCCGTCGATGATGTACAAATCGACGCTTGCCGACGTTTCCAAGGAAAGCCGCGCCTTGGTGCTGATGCTGGCGCTTGCCGAAATTCTGGCCCGTTCGGGCGAACGCATTGGCTGCCCTGGCATCATGGAGCCTGTCTCGGCGCGTAACGCAGCCGAACGGCTGGCGACGGCACTGATCCACGCGCCTTTGACCACGGGAATGCCGGATACCGTGATGATCCGCGGACTGAGCGATGTGGTGCTGATCGGCGACTTTCTCGATGACGCCGACACCATCATGGAGAAAATCGCACCGCTTGGCCGCCGGGGCCTGCGCGGTCATGTGGTGGAGATTGCCGACCCGGCGGAAGAAGACTTCCCCTATAGCGGCCGTACGGAATTTATCGATCCAGAAACAGGACAAAAACTCGTGTCAGGACGCGCCGAAGGTATTCGCGAAGAATACCGCACGGCCTATCTCGCCCGCCGCGATGCGCTGGGCGAGGCATTGCGCAGACAGGGCTGGAGCTTCGTGCCCCACCGTACCGATCAGCTTGCCTCGCAGGCGCTGGTGGCTGTGCATATGTATCTCTCCGGCATGGCACCGGGCAGCGAGCGGGGAAGTAGCCGATGAGTGGCCTGCCATTCGCCTTCGCATTTCCGGCAGCCCTTGCGGCACTGGCCGCCCTGCCGCTGATCTGGTGGCTGCTGAAGCTCACCCCGCCAAGCCCCAGGCATGAGGTCTTTCCACCGCTGAAGATCCTCGCTCACGTTCTGCGCCGCGAGGAAACGCCGGCCAAGAGCCCCTGGTGGCTAACCCTTCTGCGCATCGCACTTGCAACCGTCATCATCTTTGCGCTGGCCGACCCGATCCTCAATCCGCGCAATGATGCGCTCTCCACCGATGGACCGCTGGCGATCGTCATGGACAATGGCTGGGCAACGGCGGAAGACTGGGATCGGCGCATGCGCACGGCCCAGGCGCTGGTCGACGATGCCGAAAGCCGCGACATGCCGGTTTCCATCGTCCTCACCGCCGATCGCCTGAACGATGCAACGCCGTCGAGTGCCGCCATCGCCCGCGACAAACTCGCCGCCGCCCGCCCGCACCCGTTGCAGGTGGACCGCGACCGTGCCGTCACAGCGCTGGAAGCAGCCCTTCAGGGTACCCGCCCCGGAACGCTGGCCTTCCTGTCCGATGGCATGGCCGTGGGCGATGACGACAAAACCGTAAGCCGGCTGGCCGACCTGTCCCCGCACGAACTGCGCCTCATCGAAGGCGATGGCAGCGCAGCACTGGCCATTACCGGTGCCCTCAACGAAGCAGACAGCCTTGATGTCACCGCCACGCGCCTCAACAGCGGTGGCGCCCAGCGGATAAACGTCGATGCGCTGGACAGCCAGGGCCGCCAGATCGCCTCGGGCACGGTCGAATTTGCAAGCGGACAGTCCACCGCATCAGGCAAGATCGAAGCCCCCTTCGAGCTGCGCAATGATTTCGCCCGCCTTTCGGTCGCAGGCGTTTCCAGCGCCGGCGCAGTCCATCTGCTCGACGATGGCTTCCGCCGCCGCCGGGTGGCACTCTTGACCGGCGACAGCAGCGATGATTTTCAGCCCTTGCTGGCACCGCTCTATTATATCCAGCGCGCACTTCAGCCCTATGCCGACCTGATACAGCCCGGTGTGCCGGACCTCGCCGTCTCCATTCCGGAAGTCCTGCAGCAGAACCCATCCGCCATCGTCATGGCCGATATCGGACGTCTGCCGGAAAATGTGTATGAACCCATGCAGAAATGGCTGCAAAATGGTGGCACGCTGATCCGCTTTGCCGGACCGCGACTGGCAGCCGCGCCAAGCGACGATCCGCTGGTGCCGGTGATCCTGCGTCAGGGCGAACGCGAACTGGGGGGAGCGCTTTCCTGGGCCGAGCCGCAGCCGCTGGCTGACTTCCCCGCTTTCGGCCCCTTTGCCGGCATGGATCAGCCGGAGGGCGTGCTGGTGCGCCGTCAGGTACTGGCCGAGCCGACGCCGGATCTGGCCGAACGCACATGGGCCAGCCTTGCAGATGGCACGCCGCTGGTGACCACCCGCGAAACGGGCCGTGGCCGCATCGTTCTCTTTCATGTCACCGCTGAGGCGACCTGGTCCAACCTGCCGATCTCCGGAGAATTCGTCGAAATGCTGCGGCGGATCGTGCAACTGTCCAACGCGACCGCCAGCATCAGCGACAATGGCGCAAGGGCCGAGAGCCTGCCGCCTTACCGGCTCCTCGACGAACGCGGTGCGTTGACCGCTGAAACCGCAAGCGCCCGCCCGATCGAGACCGGAACCAACCGCCCGGTAGCAGCCACGATCGACAATCCTCCGGGCCTCTATGGCAGCGAGGATGGCTTTGTCGCGCTCAACCTTCTGGCACCTGCAACCGTTCTGCGCCCGCTTGACACTGCTGCCTCCATGCCCCTGACCAACGCACCGCTGATTGGCGCCGTCACCACGCCGCTGAAGCCCTATCTGTTCATGCTCGCTCTCCTGCTGTTGTTGGCGGACGGCATCATCGTCCTGTTCATGGGCGGCGCCTTTTCGCGCCGCGCGCGCTCGTCTGCGGCAACGGCTGCCATGATCGGTCTTGCCGTCGTGCTGGCCATGCGCCCGGATGTGGGCCTTGCAGACGACAGCCGCCCCGGCGACCAGCAGTTCATCGAACATCTCGACAACACCCGTCTCGCCTATGTGATTACCGGCGAAGACGATGTGGATCGCCTGTCCGAACGCGGCCTGATCGGGCTCACCGACTTCCTCACCTATCGCACCACGCTGGAACCCTCGGCACCGGTCGCACTCGATATATCCAGGGACGAGCTTGCCTTTTATCCCATCATCTTCTGGCCCATTTCCGCAACAGCGCCCATGCCGACTGCCGCCGCCATCAGCCGCATCGACGCCTATATGCGCTCCGGCGGCACGGTGTTCTTCGACACCCGCGACCAGTTCAGCTCTTTAAACGGCGGTGGCGGATCGAGTGCCAATGGCGACCGGTTGCGCGCCATCCTTGCCAATATGGACATCCCCCCGCTGGAGCCCGTGCCGTCAGACCACGTTCTGACCCGCTCCTTCTATCTGCTCAACAATTTCCCCGGCCGCTACAATGATGGCCCCCTCTGGGTCGAGGCCCGGCAGGAAGCGCGCAACTCCAATGCCGCCCTTTCCTCCTCGGGCGACGGCGTGACGCCGATCATGATTACCGGCAACGACATGATGGGCGCCTGGGCCGTTGACGATCAGGGCGCGCCGCTGTTGCCGACCGTTCCCGCAAGTGAACGCCAGCGCGAACTCTCCTACCGCTCCGGCGTCAACATCATGATGTATATGCTGACCGGCAACTACAAGGCAGACCAGGTGCACATTCCCGCTCTCCTCGAACGGCTTGGCCAGTAAGGGGGCGCAATGACAATCGAATTCTCCCCGTTCCTGCCCTGGTCGGCTCTGGCCGTCTTTGCAGTCCTTGGCATTCTGATATCGCTGGCCGGCCTGCGCTCGCATATCCGCGGCACGGTGGTGCGCCTTACAGCATTCGCAGCCCTGTTGCTGGCGCTTGCCAATCCGGTCGTGCTCAATGAAAACCGCGAGGCTCTGTCCACCGTTCTGCCCGTCATCATCGACCGCAGCCAGAGCCAGGATACGCCAGAGCGCGTGGCCATGACCGACGAGGCGCTCAAAGGTCTGCAGGAACGCCTTGCCCGCTTTCCCCAGATCGAGCCGCGCATTGTCGAGGTCACAGGCGCGCAAGATTCCGACACGCCGTCCACGCGGTTGTTCGAGGCCCTGTCGGCCTCCATCGCCGATGTTCCGCCGGCGCGTGTTGGCGGTGCTGTCTTCGTTACCGATGGCCAGATCCATGACATTCCCGCCAATGCCCATGCGCTGGGCTTCGACGCTCCTGTTCATGGCCTGATCACCGGTCGCGAAGGCGAAACCGACCGGCGCATCGAAGTCGTGCGCGCACCCCGCTTCGGCATTGTCGGCGAGGATCAGGAGCTGACGCTGCGCGTCTTCGACGACGGTACACCCGACACGGCGCCCGCAACTGTGACCGCCCGCATCAATGGCGAACCGGCCGGCACCTTGCAGGCGATCCCCGGCGAGGAAACGCCCTTCTCCTTCAAGGTGCCACGCGGCGGAAACAATGTGCTGGAATTCGATGTCGACGGCCTGCCCGGCGAAGTCACCGAGGCCAATAACCGCGCCATTCACCTGATCGAGGGCATTCGCCAGAACCTGCGCGTGCTGCTGGTGTCGGGCGAACCCCATGCCGGCGAGCGCGCCTGGCGCAATCTGTTGAAATCCGACGCCTCGGTCGATCTGGTGCACTTCACCATTCTTCGCCCGCCGGAAAAGCAGGACGGCACACCGATCAACGAATTATCGCTGATCGCCTTTCCCACCCGCGAACTCTTCGTCGAAAAGATCAATGATTTCGACCTGATCATCTTCGACCGCTACCAGCATCGCGGCGTGCTGCCGATCCTCTATTACGATTACATCGCTGAATATGTGCGAAATGGCGGCGCGCTGCTGATCGCGGCAGGACCGGAACATGCCGGCGAGGATTCCATCGCCATCACGCCGCTGTCCAATGTGCTGCCGGCCGCCCCCACCGGGGATGTCCACCAGGCCGGATTTTATCCGCGCCTGTCGGATATCGGCAAGCGCCACCCGGTCACCCGGGGACTGGATGGATCGGCTGCCGAGCCGCCAAACTGGGGTCGCTGGTTCCGCAGCGTCGATGTTGTCCAACCGGGCGGCGAAACGGTCATGACGGCGGCGGACGATCGCCCGCTTCTGGTGCTCAATCGCGAAGGCAAGGGCCGTGTGGCCATGTTGCTGTCCGATCAGGGCTGGCTGTGGGCACGTGGCTTCGAAGGCGGTGGCCCCCATGTCTCGCTCTATCGCCGCATCGCCCATTGGCTGATGAAGGAACCGGAGCTCGAGGAAGAGGCGCTGACCGCCAGGGCCAATGGCCGAAGGCTGGAAATCCACCGCCAGACCATTGGCGACGATCCGGGCGAAGCAACGATCGAATATCCCTCCGGCCGCACAGAGACCGTGCAGCTGACGCAAACCGAGCCCGGGCTGTTTACCGCCGAACGCCGCATGGAAGAAACAGGCCTCTTCACCGTCACCAACGGCGATTTCTCCGCGCTCGTCCATGTCGGCGCGGTGGATGCACCCGAATTCAAGGCCATGGTCTCCACCACCGACAGCCTGAAGCCCATCGGCGAGGAAACACGCGGCATTACCACCCGCCTCGACAACGGCAATGGCGGCCTGCGCCTCCCCGACATCCTGCCCGTCCGCGGCCAGGTCCGCGTGGCCGACAACCGCCGCCTCACCGTACGCATGACCGACGAAACCGTGCTGAAAAGCGTCGATACGCTCCCTCTGTTTACAGGATTTGCAGGACTCGGCGTACTGCTGCTGGCGATCTCCGCGATGTGGTGGCGTGAGGGGCGGTAATGGGCCTTGGGCGTGGAGTGAATACGCCACTCTGTGCGGGACCGTTGTTTACTTCCGGCCCCCGAACCAGCGCTCCTCGGCAAACGGAGGGAACACGTTTCCGAATGCTGTGATGGCCCCAAGGGTACGCCTGCTCCACGTCTGCCAGTAAAGCGAATTACACGATGTTCACGCACCTCAGCCTTGCGTGCGAACCACATTTCTTCCCGCGATAGTTGATTGATGCGCCTGAATGGTGCTTGATGGAGTTGATGGGGGAGTGGGGGGCGCGCATGAAGACATTGGTTGTTCATTTCACGAGCGGCTTCACTGACGGCCCTCCGGGGCTCGACAAGCTCGGCACGAAGAGAAAATCAGTGAAGGAAGCAGCCTTTCAGCGAATTCATTGCCGTCTTCTGCAGATCGGAAAGATCTGCCAGAACGGCGAGTGGCTCGGATTGAGCCACCTGCAAGAGCCTGCACATTCCAGGTCCATTTACCCGCCGCGGATGTTCGGTGCCTTCCTGAGTGACCTTGACCACCGCGACCAGGGAGACTGCCTCTCATTCGCCGGCCTTGCCCAGCTTTCGGACCAGGATCCTGAAGGGTATTTCACGCGCTACGATGCTCGCCTGGAAGATCTGCACTGCGCGGTTCTCTTCACTTTGCTACCGTCGCCCCGTCTTGTGGTCTTCGGGATCGGCGACAAGACCCACATTTCCGGCCTGCTTTACACCTTACGGTCCGTCGAAACAGCAAAAGAGGTCATTGCCGCCGCACGTGCGCTCCGCACGTAATGTTGACTTGCAAGGCAACATCCTCTATCTGTTGTCTTGGAAGGCAACACTTGATGTGTCCTTCAGAACAAAGGAGGCGTAGATGCCTTACGCAGATGCTGTAGCAAAAACCGCCGCAACGACCTTCTATGCCGAGAAGGACGACGCGCCGGAAAAGGGTGTCGCCAAGGCGCTTATGGCGCCAGGTGACGAGACGCGATTCGACGCGATGTTCGACACGATGTCGCCAGATGAACGCAAGGCGATGTTCGACGGCATCGGAAAGGATGTGGCCCGTGTCGCAGGTGCGCAGGCACTTGCCTCCATGCTCCGCGATAGCGGGTTGAGCGGTCGGGAAATCGATGCCCGTTTCGGCTATGATCATGCCGCTTTGTCACGCACGGCAAATGGGAAATCGGTTTCGGGTCCGACGCTCTGGCGCCTTTACGCACTGGCCGAAGCATTGGGATTCGACATCGAGTTGAAGGTGACCGAGCGGAAATGACCAACGCCGAAGCTCTCGCCTCGTTGCTGGTAATGCTGCCCGCAATCTGGGCTGCGGTGCATCTGGGCCTGTCCCGGTTCGCCGAGCTTCGCTCCGACCGTCTTGAACGCCAAGGCGCGCCAGACTCCGACGTCACCATGCTGCGCAAACGCGCCCGAACCCTGCAGGATATGTCGCGGCTCATGCCGAACTGGATGCTGCTGATCCTGCTTTTTGCCCTCGTCTGGCGCGTGATCCTGCTCATATCGGACCTCGCCTGCTGAAGAAGTCCAGCTCACCGCTTCGATGACGCAAGCACTCCAAACACCGGTGCCTCATTATCAACCTCTCCCCACCTCGACACCCATTCCAAAACCACCTACACCTCCCCCATGCAGCCCAAACTTACCCTCACCCACACAGTCCCCGATGAAGACCGCGAGGCGATCCTTGCGGAATTGCTGGATTATAACAACGAGATCCTCGGCGAGAGTTCACGCGGCGAGATCTATATTCCGTTGAAGGATCAAGAGGGTGAGACCGAGGGTGGGCTGATTGGCTATATCGGCCGCGGCTGGCTTTATATCGAGCTTTTATTCGTGCCCGACCACCTGCGCGGCAAGGGACTGGCCGGCAAGATGTTGCGGATGGCCGAAGAGGAGGCGAAGGATCGCGGTTGCACAGGCGTCTATATCGACACGCTCAACCCCATCGCCCGCCGCGTTTACGAACGGCAGGGCTATGAGGCTTTCAGCACGCTGGACGGATTTTCCAGAGGCTCGTCACTGACCTGGCTCAAGAAGAAGTTCTAGCGGCGCGTCGATCACCGCGCGACTGCCCGTTGTCATCTGCGATGCGCGGGCATGCGCGTCCGGCCTCCAGGCAATCACGCCCTTCAACCGTGCATGCACATCATTGCCGATAGGCACCACCAGCACCCGGCCGGGGTCGACCGGACCTGGAAAATCAAGCGCCTTCCAGCCGACCTTTTCAAAACCGAGCGGCATGTAATAGGGCGGATCCCCGATCAGGATCACGGCTTCGGAGCCGGCCCGCCGGGCAGCCTCGATGGCAATACGCACCAGTTCGCGGCCAATGCCCATATTCTTGTGGGAGGGCCGAACGGCGAGCGGCCCGAGAAGATGGCCTTTCACGGCCCCTGCCATCACCGGCGTCATGATCACCGATGCGATCGTCTCGCCGTGATCGGCGCAAACGAAGGAGAGCGAGCGGTCATGCGGCCCCTGCTCACGAATGCGCGCTGCTGCCCGCGTGTGCCGGCCGGGACCGAACGCTTCTTCATTGATAATCTCGATGACGTCGTCATGCGACGCATCCTCGGTGAGGTAGACAAGGCTGTGGGTGTTCATGAGCGAGACCGTAAATATCAGGACAAACAAGACGACAGGCGGATGCAACGCGCGGGTGGCGTTCTCAAAGCATCAGCGTCGTCGAAGGGTCCTGAATACGGTCATGGGGTCGCTTCCATCGAAAAAGTGAAGGCCTCGATACCAGCAAATTTTCTTGCCGTCCAACGGAAAACGCACTGTTCATAGTTACGCCCCTCGCTTTCCTGAGCCAGGGCCTTATTTTTGAGAGCATAGCAAAACAACGGAACAACCGGAAGGAAACTCCCATGGGAAGGCTCGTAGACGGAAAATGGCAGGACATCTGGTACGACACCAAGTCGACCAAGGGACATTTCAAGCGTAGTGAATCCGGTTTCCGCAACTGGCTGACAGCCGATGGCGAGGCAGGTCCCTCCGGCACAGGCGGCTTCAAGGCGGAGTCTGGTCGCTACCACCTCTATGTGTCCTATGCCTGTCCCTGGGCACATCGCACGCTGATCTTCCGCGCCCTCAAAAACCTGGAAGACCACATTTCCGTGTCGGTCGTCGATCCGCTGATGCTGGAAAATGGCTGGGAGTTTAAAAAGGGCAACGGCGCCACCGGCGACGACCTGTTCAACTCCGATTTCCTATACGAAGTCTATCTGCGCGCCGAGCCTGCCTATAGCGGCCGCGTGACCGTGCCTGTTCTGTGGGACAAGAAGACCAACACCATTGTCTCCAATGAATCAGCCGAAATCATCCGCATGCTGAACACGGCCTTCAACGCGATTACCGGCAATAGCGACGATTATTACCCGCAAGAGCTGCAGGCGGAAATCGACGAGGTCAACAAGCGCGTCTACGACACCGTCAACAACGGCGTCTACAAGGCGGGCTTTGCCACCACCCAGGAAGCCTATGAGGAAGCAGTCGCGCCTCTGTTCGAAAGCCTCGACTGGCTGGAAGAGCGGCTGACCTCAAAGCGTTACCTGCTGGGTGAGCGCCTGACCGAGGCCGACTGGCGGCTGTTCACCACGCTGATCCGCTTCGATGCCGTCTATGTCGGACATTTCAAGTGCAATATCCGCCGGATTGCCGATTACCCGGCGCTGTCAGCCTATATGCGCGACCTTTATCAGGTAAAGGGCGTGGCCGAGACCGTGCACATGGACCACATCAAGAACCACTATTACCGCAGCCACAAGACGATCAATCCGTCAGGCGTGGTACCGGTTGGTCCCGAACTCGATTTCGACCGGCCGCATGGTCGCGACAAGCTTTCGGAAGCGCTCGAAATCACCAAATATCGTCGGGCCTGACACCGGCCTGCAAATCCCTCAGACGGCGGCGCGTTGCCGCCGTCGTGCCCTCCGGCAACGCATCGAGATCGAAAAACCCGCATTCCACAATCTCATGATCCGGCAATCGTTCGGCGCTCTGGCGCACATTCACCCGGTAGAAGATCACGTGGTCGCGCTTTGAGGCGCTGCGGTTGTAATAGACGTGGATCATCTGCGGCTCGCCCAGGATTTCCAGATTGCCCTCTTCCCGCAACTCCTTGACCAGCGCACCGCGCGCTGTCTCGCCCCGCTCAATTCCGCCGCCCGGCATATACCAGCCCGGCACATAGGAATGGCGCACCAGAAAAATCCGTCCCCGATCGTCGAAGCAGGCAGCCCGCACGCCCATGGTCATCCCGCGAGACAAGGCAAAATAGCTGTGAATGAGCTTCAAAATGAGCCGAGGAACACCGTGTGGCACCTCCGCGTTGGGTTTCATGTCACTCAACGTGCTTGCTCCCGTGCATGCAGGCCTCTAAGAAAAGCACCATGTTCAAGCTCGCCCACATATCCGACGTCCATCTTGGCCCCCTGCCGAAGCTGACGCTTCGCGAACTGGCCTCCAAGCGTATCACCGGATATGTGAACTGGCACCGCAACCGGCGCAAGCATCTTTTCTCCAATGCGCTGGAGTTGATGATGTCGGGTGTGAACCAGCACGCGCCCGACCATCTGGCGATCACCGGCGATCTGGTCAATCTGGCAACCGGCATCGAAATCCGCGCCGCAGCAGATTGGCTGAAGCTCACCTGCGATCCCGTCAAAACCACATTGGTGCCTGGCAATCACGACGCCTATGTCCCCGGCGCGCGCGACAAGGCGCTGGCTGCCTGGTATGATTTTGTCCGCGGCGACAATGATCCGCTGATCTTCGACAAGGAGCACAGGCTGTTTCCGACCATCACGCGTCGCGGCCCGGTGGCGCTGATCGGCTGTTCCACCTCCAATGCCACCCTTCCCTTTTCCGCGAGCGGCTATTTCAGCTCGCGCCAGGCGCGCGAGACCGTCGATCTGTTGAAGGCAGCCGGCGAGGAAGGTCTGTTTCGCGTCGTGCTGATCCACCACCCGCCGATCCGCGGAGCGACCACGCCGCACAAGCGCATGATCGGCATTCGCCGCTTTGCCGCAACCATTGCAACCGGTGGCGCTGAGCTTGTGCTACATGGCCATACGCATTTGAACACGATCAACTATCTGAAGACCCGGGACCGCAATGTGCCCGTGGTCGGCATAGCGTCCGCCTCGCAAGGTCCCGGTGCCACCAAACCGCCAGCGGCCTTCAACCTGTTTTCCATCTCCGGCCAACAAGGCGCCTGGAAGCTTCACCTCGACCGCCACAGCCTGAACGCCAAGGCAAGCGGCATGGAGATCACCTGTCGTCAGGATTTCAGTCTCTGACTGAAATTGAAGACCGAGGGATCCGACCGCGCGACACCATATCGCGCAGCAGGTTTGACACCTGAACCGGACATTCGTCCACCAACATATGCCCTGCGCCCACGATGCGCTTTAGCACGACATTGCCCGGCAGATTGGCAGATTGTGCAAACGGTAAAATGCCATCCTGATCGCCCCACATCACTTGAACCGGCATCGGCAGTGTCGCGATCTCGTCCATCGGCAACCTGCCCTGCACGATTTCGTCGGCGCTGCGGGTCAGGATCGCATCCAGCACAGTGATCAGGGCCTCTCGACCGCCCGGAAGACGATGGCTGGCCAGAGCGTGTTCAACCGCTTCGGGCGAGACAGGCGCGTGAGGCCCAGCCATCGCCACCATCGCCTGCCGCATTTCATCAGTCGTCTGCGCCTTGGCAAAATCTCTCAAGGCACGGTGATGGATTGAAGCACCGATTCCCCCCGGCGCCAGCAGGCTCGCGGCTATCACCCGCTCCGGATGGCGCAAGCAAAGGATCGCCGCCAGCGCTCCACCCATGGAATGACCGGCGACGAGGAATGTCTCCACGCCGCGCCGATCGAGATCGGCAATGACGGATTTCGCCATCCGCCCGGCCCCGCCGGTGCCGGCATCGCCAATGGAGCCGCCATGGCCCGGCAGGTCATAGGCAATTACTGGGCAAACGCCGTCCCACTGCGCCATCACCGCTTTCCAGATATAGGCACCGCCGCCAAAACCGTGCAGAAGCACAAGCGGCGGCGATGCTGTCAGATTGCCGGAAATGACGGCATCGAGCGCCATGGATCAGGCCATCTTCTTGTCCAGAACCCGGTTGGCAGCCGAAACGATGGCTTCGAGCGAGGCCGACACGATATTGCTGTTGATGCCGGCACCGAACAGCTTGCCGCCCCCATGCTCGACTTCGACATAGGCGATGGCAGATGCGTTGGAGCCATGCTGCAATGAGTGCTCGGAATAATCAGCCACCGAAAGCTCGATGCCGAGATAGGCAGACAGCGCATTGATGAAGCCGTCGATAGGGCCTGTGCCGGTCCCCTCGATCCTCCTTGTCTCGCCGTTGTCGGTAATCTCGGCGGCGACCACCCTGACGCCCTTCTTGTCGGCACCGGCTGGATAGGTGTGGTGATCGACAAACTTGATGCGGCCTTCCGGCTGGGTGACATAATGCTCGATGAACTTCTCATGGATGCGCTTGGACGGAAGCTCCACGCCCTCTTCATCGGTAATCCGCTGGATTTCCTCGCGGAACTCGACCTGCATCCCGCGTGGCAGGTTGATGCCGTAATCCTCATTCAGGATATAGGCGATGCCGCCCTTGCCCGACTGCGAATTGATCCGGATGATCGCCTCATAGGTGCGTCCCACATCCTGCGGATCGATCGGCAGGTAAGGCACTTCCCAGACAGGGGAATTGGCTTTTTTGATCGCCTTCATGCCCTTGTTGATCGCGTCCTGATGCGAGCCGGAAAAGGCCGTATAGACCAGTTCGCCCACATAAGGATGACGCTCGGGAATGACCATCTGGTTGGAATATTCGTAAACGGCCTTGATGCGCTCGATATCGGAGCAATCCAGTTCCGGATCGACGCCTTGCGTGTACATGTTGAGCGCCAGAGTGACGATATCGACATTACCGGTCCGCTCCCCATTGCCAAACAGCGTGCCCTCGACGCGGTCGGCACCCGCCATCAGACCCAGTTCGGTCGCTGCAATGCCGGTGCCCCGGTCGTTATGCGGATGGAGCGAGATGATCACGTTCTCGCGGTTGTCGATATTGCGGCACATCCACTCGATCTGGTCGGCATGAATGTTCGGCGTCGACATCTCCACCGTGGACGGCAGGTTGAGGATCAACTTGTTGTCCGGCGTGGGCTTGATGATATCGATGACCGCATTGGAAATCTCCAAAGCCACGTCGAGTTCCGTGCCGGTGAAGCTTTCCGGGGAATACTGGAAGCGGAAACCGCCGCCTGCCTTCTCCGCCATGTCCGTGATCATCTTGGCTGCATCGACGGCAATCTGCTTGATCCCGGCCACATCCTTGGCGAACACCACGCGGCGCTGCAACTCACTGGTGGAATTGTAGAAATGGATGATCGGCTTGTGAGCGCCCTCCAGCGCCTCGAACGTGCGGGTAATCAGTTCCGGTCGGCATTGCACCAGCACCTGCAGGGACACGTCCTTGGGTACCCCGCCCTGCTCCACACACCAGCGCGCAAAGTCGAAGTCGGTCTGCGATGCGGAGGGAAAGCCAATCTCGATTTCCTTGAAACCCATGTCCAGCAACAGCTTGAACATGCGTTCTTTGCGGTCATGCCCCATCGGGTTGACCAGCGCCTGATTGCCATCGCGCAGATCCACGGAGCACCAGATCGGCGCCTGGGTGATGGTCTTTGACGGCCAGGTGCGGTCCTGAATATCGATCTGCGGATAGGGACGATATTTCTGTTCGGCGTCCGGCATACCCTGTTTGACGGAATGGTTCTTCAAAATCATTGTCTTCGTCTCTTCCTCTTCCCGCAATGCAAGGCGCTCATAGCGCATCGTCGGCTCACTTGCGACGGCAAATACGGAAACCCTTTCGGGTCAATTTAGTTGAATTCAGGATGTCAGAGGAGCTGTCGCCACGCGGCTTTCCGGCCGCCGGGCGCTCCTCAATGGACCCGGCAACCGCGGATAAGAAGGAGAAGCGAGTTTAGGGCGAGTGTCGACGCGCCGGCGCTCATGCGGCCAGCGGCGAATGAAGTCGAATTGATGTCGCCCGAAATCTTCATGGAATCGTCTATAGCCAAGAAGAAGCGGAAGGGCAAGCATGTCATTTGCCGCAACGGGAGGCTTTGGAGCCATGGAAACAGCCATGGAAATATGAGCGCCTCATGCGCGCGCCCTTGCCACCCGCAGCAGTACCAGGATCATGCCACCGCCGATCAGCCCCCAGAAGGCACCGGAAATGCCTGCAAAGGAAACACCCGATGCCGTCAAGAGGAAGGTCACGGCGGCCGCCTCGCGCGTTTCGACATCCTTGAAGGCTGCAACAGCCGAACCGGAAAAGGCCCCGATCAGTGCCAGACCGGCGACCGCCTCGATGAGAATTGGTGGTGCAAGCGAGACGAAACCCGTCACGGCACCTGCAGCCAGACCAAAGATCACATAGCCGATGCCGGCAATGATGGCGGCCCAGTAGCGTTTCTTCGGATCGGGATGGGCATCCTCACCGGCGCACATGGCAGCCGTAATCGCTGCCAGATTGACCGCATGGCCGCCAAAGGGCGCGGACAGCACCGAAAAGACGCCCGTCACCGCAAACAATGGACCCGGCGCCGGATCATAGCCATTGACCTTCAGCACCGCGATCCCCGGAATATTCTGCGAGGCCATGGTGACAATGAACAGCGGCAAGGCAATCGAGATCAGCGATGCCGGGGTGAATGCCGGCATGACGAATTCGACCGGCGGTGCCAGTGAGGCCGCCCACTGCGCCATCGCGCCTTCCGGCAGATCGACACCGAAGATCATCACCACAACAAACACAGCCAGCGCCGCCGGGACCGCCCAGAGCCGCTTGAACGCGGCAACCACCGCCCATGCGACCACGATCGGCAGCGCCAGGGCCGGCAGAGACCCGATGGCCTTGAACGGCGCAAAGCAGAGACCCAGAATGACGCCCGACAGCATGGCATTGGCAAGCGGCGCCGGAATGGCAGCAACGGCGCGGCCGAACGGCCTGACAAGGCCGGCGACGACAATCAGCACCGCGCAAACGAGAAAAGCACCCACGGCGACCGGAAAGCCACCTTCTGGAATGCCAGCAGACACCAGCAATGCCGCCCCCGGCGTCGACCAGGCAATGGAGACCGGCAGCCGTGTCCAGACACTGAGCACGACAGCGCAAAGTCCCATGGACACGGACAGCGCCATCACTCCCGACGCCGCCTCGAAATCCGTAGCACCGACGCCCTTCAGCCCCTGAAGCACCACGGCAAACGAACTGGCGAAACCGACAAAGGCCGTGAGCACGCCCATGAACAGGCTTTGGATGGAAAGATCTTTGAGCATGGCGCGACCCTGGCGATGAGGGAAAGGACGATACCAAGCCAAAATCAAATCCAGCGCCTGCTGGCAAGGCCATTCTAGGCCAAAGTGTCCGGGATGGAGCTTGCCAATTTCGGACGGCTCATGCCCTCTGAAAGTTGCAGCGATCCCTTAAATAAACGACATTAGAAGGCGATAGCGCAGTCTGGTACTCTTCCTTCAGAGCTTTCCGACCGCACAAATGCCATTTTTTGGACCAATCCCCGCTCTAAAGCTTGCGTTCCGCCCCCCTTTTTCCTATTGCCCCCTGCATTGTCCCTACGGGAAGGAAACGGTCTTCATGGAAACGCCCTACTACCTGATCGACAAGTCGAAGCTCCTTGAGAACATGGAGAAGATCGCAAGGCTCCGGGAATTGTCCGGTGCCAAGGCCCTTCTTGCGTTGAAGTGCTTCGCCACCTGGTCGGTCTTCGATTTGATGCGCGAGTATATGGATGGCACCACATCCTCCTCGCTCAACGAAGTGCGCCTCGGACACGAGCGCTTCGGCAAGGAGACGCATGCCTATTCGGTCGCCTATGCCGATTACGAGATCGACGAAGTCGTATCCCATGCCGACAAGATCATCTTCAACAGCGTCGGCCAGTTGCAGCGTTTCGAAAGCCAGTCCTCCGGCATCATCCGTGGTCTGCGCCTCAATCCGGGCGTCTCCTCTTCGACCTTCGATCTGGCTGATCCCGCCCGTCCCTTCTCGCGCCTTGGCGAATGGGATCTGAACGTCGTCGAGCCCGTGATGGACATGGTCTCCGGCTTCATGATCCACAACAATTGCGAAAACGGCGATTTCGACCTGTTCGACAAGATGCTCGGCAATATCGAGCAGAAATTCGCACCGCTGTTGAAAAAGGCCGAATGGGTAAGCCTTGGCGGCGGTATCCATTTCACCGGGCCGGACTATCCGCTCGAAAAATTCGCCGAACGGCTGAAGCGGCTCGCAGGCGAATACGGCGTGCAGGTTTATCTCGAGCCAGGCGAAGCCTCGATCACCAAATCCACCACGCTCGAAGTGAGCGTGCTCGACAAGCTCTACAACGGCAAGAACCTTGTCGTGGTGGATTCGTCCATCGAAGCGCATATGCTGGATCTTCTGATCTACCGCGAAAACGCAAAGGTTTCCCCTAACCAGGGACCACATCGTTACATGGTCTGCGGCAAATCCTGCCTGGCCGGCGATATCTTCGGCGAGTTCGATTTCGAGAAAGAACTCAATGTCGGCGACCGGATCTCCATTCAGGATGCAGCCGGTTATACGATGGTCAAGAAAAACTGGTTTAACGGCGTGCAAATGCCGGCAATCGCCATCCGTGAACTGGATGGCAGCCTCAGGACGGTCCGCGAGTTTTCCTATGCGGACTACGAACAAAGCCTGTCTTGAAACCCCTCAAGACAGGTTCTGACGATTGGACTTAAGGAGTTGGTCCCCATTATGAAGAAGAACGTGCTCATCATCGGCGCCGGCGGCGTCGCCCAGGTGGTCGCCCACAAATGCGCCCAGAACAACGATGTCCTCGGCGACATCAACATCGCCTCGCGCACCAAATCCAAATGCGATGCGATCATTGCCTCCGTTCACGACAAGAAGGCGATGAAGCAGAACGGCGTGCTGGAAGGCCACGCGCTTGACGCGCTCGACATCGAGGCCACCAAGGCGCTGATCAAGTCGACCAAATCCGAGATTGTCATCAATGTCGGCACAGCCTTCCTCAACATGTCGGTCTTGCGCGCCTGCATGGATACGGGCGTTGCCTATATCGACACCGCAATCCATGAAGAGCCGAACAAGATCTGCGAGACCCCGCCGTGGTACGGGAACTACGAGTGGAAGCGCGCGGAGGAATGCGCTGAAAAGGGCATCACCGCCATCCTCGGCGCCGGTTTCGATCCGGGCGTCGTCAACGCCTATGCCAAGCTTGCCAAGGACGAATATCTCGACAAGGTGACCGACGTCGACATCGTCGATATCAATGCCGGCAGCCATGGCAAATACTTCGCCACCAATTTCGACCCGGAAATCAACTTCCGCGAATTCACCGGCGTCGTCTACTCCTGGCAGAATGGCGAATGGCAGACCAACAAGATGTTCGAGATTGGCAAGGACTACGATCTGCCGGTCGTCGGCACGCGGCGCGCCTATCTCTGCGGCCATGACGAAGTGCATTCGCTGGCCAAGAACATGGACGGCGCCGACGTGCGCTTCTGGATGGGCTTTGGCGATCACTACATCAACGTCTTCACCGTGCTGAAATCGATCGGCCTCTTGTCCGAACAGCCGGTCAAGCTTGCAAACGGCGACGAAGTCGTGCCGCTGAAGGTCGTCAAGGCCTGCCTGCCCGATCCGGCATCGCTTGCGCCTGAATATGAAGGCAAGACCTGCATCGGCGATTTCGTCAAGGGAACGAAGGACGGCAAGGAAAAGACCGTCTTCATCTACAACGTCGCCGACCACAAGGACGCCTATAACGAAGTGGGAAGCCAAGGCATCTCCTACACCGCCGGCGTCCCCCCGGTCGCCGCCGCCATGCTGGTGGCGACAGGTGAGTGGGACGTGAAGAAGATGGCCAATGTCGAAGAACTGGCACCGAAGCCGTTTATCAGCATCTTGAACAAGATCGGCCTGCCAACGCGGATCAAGGACGAAGACGGCGATCGGGCTGTGGAGTTCTGAGAGCGCGGGTTAGCGTTTGACGATTGAGGGAATGCAGACCCCGCCGGAGCGATCTGGCGGGGTCCGCTGAACAGGAACATGCAATCCATCTATAGCTGAAGAATGCCCTTAAGGCTCTCCAAGTCTTCGCGGAATTCGCCCCGCATACTGGTCGTGTAGATTCGCGCTATCTTGCCCTGATTTTGCCTGTCCACAATCTTCTTGAGGTCTGACAGACGATCTTTCCAGGTCATTCCGTCTGTCACGAACAAGAGGTACGTATCTCGACGCATTGCATCGATGATGGCATCTAAGTCGCCTATAATGTCGCTCATCTTGGACCCGGTTGCGCCGTAACCTTTAACTTCAATCACAATCCTCGGACGTGATCGATCCGGAACAGCAACATCGCATTTCGCTGATTTGCCATCCGCCCCTGTGAAAGTACAGCGGGTCTCGTAATTTGAACCGAAAACGTCCCGGACCATAGTCTCAGCGAGATCCTCCAGGCCCCGTCCACGCTTCTGCCCCGAAATCGCCGAACCCCGACCAGATCTCAGCCGCTCAACAAGAATGTCGCTCCACACAGGTTTGTGGTTGATCGTTACGGTCATCGCTTGCGGGACACCGAGATCATCGAGGACGTCAAGAAAACGAGCTTTATCTTTCTTGTATCTCGTTACCCCGATCCCACCGCCTCCGAGAAGTCGTCGCAACTCTCCTGACATGGTATCATCAGATAGCCCGAGAAACAGACGAACGCATAGCAACCCACGTTCAAAGCTGCGATCGAGCAAGTCAGCGACATCGGCCTTTTCGTAAGACGCTTTTGGACTAATCTCGGTTAGTGCGGCAATCGCATCAGCTGCTTTCTCGTCCATCCAGTCGACGGTCAGTGGACTTAAGCTGTTGACAACTTCCTCGACTGTTTGATCTTTGGGCTGCATTTACTGGCCTACGATTAAATATTCAGTGACAGACGCTCTTGCCACACCGCCGTGGGTTCCAAAGTGATACCTGTGAGGCTTCTCAAAAACACTAACAGTCTGTTTATATTTGGACATCAGGCTTACAAGTTGTTCGAGGTCAGGAAATCCGTTCGAACTATAGGACAAAGCAATCTTGCTTCTTGCGAAGCGTGAGAACATACGGTCAAATGCGTCAATCGCCTCACGCCTATAACTGAAAGGCGTGTAACGCTTCGCAATTTTTTTCACTTTTGTAGTCTGGTCGATTGGGAGGCCCTGCCAGTAGCAGGAAAGCCCCTCTAAAAAGTGGTATCGCTTCGTATAGCAATTATCGTCCGACCGCGGCACGTACGGCGGGTCGAGGTAGACGAGATCGACCCTTTTGTTTTCAATGGAGAATACATCAGATCGAAGCGACACGTTCTTTCGTCCATTATCGAACGTGGCATTGTTGTAAACCTCAATCTGTTCAATGAAGTGCTCTTCAAGCGAAAGCCTGAGATCTCTACGACCGTCGTCATATCGGGACAAATCACCAGAAATCGTAAAGACGCCCCGAGGTTGACGCTTGAGACACGAGCGAAATAGTGCTGCGAATGCCAAGGCCTGTTCATAGGGATCTTGTAGTTGGCGAATATTTCCTGAAACGCGATCGAGGAACCTCAAGTCCTCGAGTGTATAGAAAACATTGTGGAAGTTTTTCTCGATAAAATCATGCACCGGCGGGGTAAGATCCAGCAACTGCCTGACCGCCCTTCCGTCAAGATGCACGCGGTTGTTTTCGATTGTCGCTTTTGCAACCATGCTCGAAAAATTCATGAAATCCGAAGCGACAACACGGCGATCCATGCTCTTAAAAAGGTACCCGACACAACCGGTTCCCGAGAACGGATCGAGAACACTTTCGAAATCGACCTTGTGTAGGGTTTCAAATATCCACGGTAGGAGCCGGGATTTTGAACCCATGTATCGGAGATCAGGGTAACACAACGCTCGAGGCGGAATCACTTCTATCCGTTCAAGTTGCTGAACCGCATGCAGGGGAACCACATTTGAAACCGAAGACGCCCTTGAGCTTTGAGTCATCTGCTTTCAACCTCATTCAATAGGGAACCGCGACAGATTGCCAGATCTAGCCGACGCATAGACCAAGACGTAAACGATCCAGAAAGCGGATGCAAAACATCTCTTGGAAGAGTTGCGCCATCCCGCGCAATGCAATCACGGAACCACCTCAACGTGAGGGAAGTCCGAGCGCGGTTCTGTAAACAGATCTGGCGTTTCGCATTGCCGCGGCCCCGTCCCACAACGCCATCATCCTCTGCGGCGGCGACAAGCAGGGCATGAGTTAGACGCTGTTTTACAAGCCCCTGATCCGCAAGGCCGATACCCGCTTTCGGCCTGGCTGAGGGAGAACCTCAATGGACGCTGACTGAAAAAACCACCGCGCCGAACTGCGGGACGATGTCCACGCACGCCTAGATATCAAGCGCGACGAGCGCCGTCTTGGCAAGGCACTGGCCGAGGTCCGCAAGGCCATACAGGCCACCCAGTAGGATGTCGCTGCTCGAGCGGGCATGCCCCAGAACACCGTCTCGAAGATCGAACGCGCCGACGATGTGCTCCTCTCCTCCGTGGTCCGCTATATGCGCTCGATCGGCGGCGGCGTCGAACTCATGTTGAAGACCCCCGATGGCAAGGAAAGCCGTGTCGATCTGACAACGGACGCGAACTGAGGATATCCACCGGGTCCCCGCCATGCTAGGAGCCAGCCTCTCCATATATCCCAACGACCACGAGCCATCATGACCCCTGCCCTATACGCCGATACCATCGCTGACCTGCGCACCCTCTTTGCCGAACTCGACGGGACCCCGGAGCTGTTTCAGACCTTCGATGTCCATCTGGAGCTGGCAGCCGCGGGCGGTGTGATGGTCTATGAAACCAGGCGCGCCAGGGGGCTGACGGACAGCCTTTATTACGGCCGCTCGGTCAAATCCGGCACCAACCAGCAGGTATCCCAGGCCACGGCCTTTGCCGCGATTGATCGCTTCCTGGCACTCGGCCAGTTTCTGGCCCTGTCCGGCAAGGCTGCGCAGGACGCCGTGGTGGATGCCGATTATCCCCATTGCGCGGTGCGGTTCGCCTACCGCAAGAAGGGGCATCCCAAGGCACGTTCCATGCGCATGGTGTTCATCGGCTTTAACGACGACGCGGATGCCCTGGCCTATGCTGAAAAGGGAAAAGACAGCGCCGCCTTCGTGACCGACAGGCCCCTGAAGGGCGACCTGGCTTACGAGTGGATGTAATCCCAAGGCCATAATTTCGCCTGCGGCTTGATCCGACGCCCGCTTTGACCCAATTAGGAGAGCACACGTCGCAAGGCGGCTCGCCACAAGGCTCGGACCCCATGTTTCATCTGATCTTCGGCCTTCCCTGGCTTTATGTCGTCATCCGCTTCATCCAGCCGCTGCCCTGGCCCTTTGCCCTGAAGGCAATGCTGGCGATTGTTCTGCTGATCGCCTCGCAATACCACCTGATCAGCCGCCTCTCCTCCGGCTCGGTCTTTGCGCCGGAATTTCCGCGCGCACTGGTCATCGGTTTCAATCTGGTCTTCGGTGCCATTGTCCTGCTCGCCGTATTCCAGATCGCGCTGGATCTCATCACCCTTGTCATCATGGCCCTCCGATGGCAGGCCATCTCCATTCCGCCGGGCGCTCGTTATGCGCTAGGCGTCACAGCATTGGCACTATCCGCCTTTGGCGTGACCCAGGCCATCCGCGTGCCGCCGCTGAAAGATATCGAGATTGCCATTCCGGGCCTGGCACCCGAATTTGACGGGTATCGCCTGCTCCAATTGACCGATCTCCACATCAGCCGGCTTTTCCCGGCACGCTGGGCAGAAACGGTCGTCTCGCGGGCCAACGCACTTGAAGCCGATCTGATCGTCGTCACGGGAGACTTCATCGATGGCAGCGTCGAGCATCGCCGGGCAGATGTCGCCCCGCTTGCAAAGCTGAATGCGCCCGATGGCGTGTTCTCCATTCCCGGAAACCACGAATATTTCTTCAGCTACCGCGCGTGGATGGATCATCTGCGCAGTCTGGGCCTGCCCCTGTTGGAAAACAGTCATGTGGTGCTGAAGCGCGGCAATGCCGAACTGGTGCTGGCCGGCGTGACCGATCTCTCGGCCAGTGGCCATGGTTCCCCGCCACCGGACCTTGGCGCAGCTCTCAAAGGAGCGCCTGCCCAGACACCTGTCATTCTTCTGGACCACCAGCCCATGCGGGCGCGCATTGCCGCCAAATCGGGGGTCGCCCTCCAGCTTTCGGGCCACACCCATGGCGGCATGGTTTATGGCCTGCACTGGCTGGTCGCGCGCGGCAATAATGGCTTCGTCTCCGGCCTCTACGATGTCGACGGCATGTCGCTCTATGTCAACAACGGCACGGCACTCTGGCCGGGCTTCGCCCTTCGCCTCGGCATCCCTTCGGAACTCACGCGCATTACGCTTCGCCGTGGACCGGACCGGGCATCGGACGGCCGATCCGAGGGGAACCGACTGCCTGCTCTTTAGCGCGCAAACCGGCGCGCACCGGCAACGCAGGCGACCACCGCAATGGTCGCCACCGCCATCGACCAGCTCACCACCTCGCCCAGCAGGCTGGCAGCCAGTGCTAACCCGAAAAACGGCTGCAACAGTTGAAGCTGGCCGACAGCTGCAATTCCGCCCAGCGCCAGCCCACGATACCAGAAGACGAAGCCGATCAGCATGGAAAACACCGAGACATAGGCAAGCCCCGCCCAGGCGCTGTCGCCAATGCCGACCAGACTGTCCGGATGCGTTGCGATGGCAATGGCAAGCATCATCGGCAGCGACAGGATGAGTGCCCAGCAGATCACCTTGAGGCCACCAAGCCTGCGCGACAGCCGTGCGCCCTCGGCATAGCCAAGTCCACAGACGATGACCGCCAGCACCATCAACAGATCGCCCACCAACGATGCTTCGCCGCCGCCCATCAGAGCAAAACCGGCGACAATGGCGCTACCGGCCAGCGAGAAAAGCCAGAACGCAAGTCGCGGGCGCTCGCCGCCGCGCAAGACGCCGAAGCTCGCCGTAGCAAGGGGCAGCAAGGCGATAAACACCAGAGAATGGGCCGAGGTCACGTGTTGCAGCGCAAGCGCCGTCAGCAACGGAAACCCGATGACCACGCCGAAGGCGATGACCGCCAGCGAAACCAGATCCGACCGCTGCGGCCGCTGTCCGCCGACCACCCGCACCAGAACAAGCGCCAGGGCACCGGCAATCGCTGCCCGCGCCGAGGTCAGGAATACCGGATCGAAGCCGCTGACAGCCACGCGCGTCGCCGGAAGCGATGCGGAAAAGATCAGCATGCCGATGGCACCGTTGATCCAGCCAATTGTGGTCTTCTCCATGGTCGCACTCCTGCACTGTTTTACCCTGTCTAACGCGCGACCGCTGGACGGGGCAGAGACAGAACAGTACAATTGACGCAAACTGTATTGATGACAGAAGCAACACGGATGGCGGATTTCACCATGGAAGAGATAGCGAGCGGCACCCGTGTGGAACGGGTGATGACGGATATCCGCCGTCGCATTGCCGAACGAACCCTGCAGCCCGGGGCAAAACTGCCGTCAATCCGCATGGGGGCAAAGGCGATGAGCGTCTCGCCCTCCACCATGGTCGAGGCCTATGACAGGCTAGCCGCCGACGGCATTATCCGCGCAAGACCAGGTTCCGGCTTTTACGTTGCAACACCGCAGGCGCCCCTGGTTCTGGCCGACCTCGCCCCGCGACTGGATCGCGCTGTCGATCCCTTCTGGGTATCACGCCAATCGCTTGAGGCAGGGCGCGCGGTGCTGAAACCCGGTTGCGGATGGTTGCCGCCGTCCTGGATGCCCGAGGAGGACCTGCGCCGAAGCCTGCGCAGCCTGTCACGTGCCGATGCCGCAGATCTGACCGATTACGGCACACCGCTTGGGCTGCCCGCCTTGCGCGCGCAGCTGTCGCGCCGCATGGCAGAGCACAGCATCGAGGCTTCACCCGACATCATCATGCTCACCGAATCCGGGGCGCAAGCGCTCGACCTGCTCTGCCGCTTCTTTCTCGAACCTGGCGATACCGTTCTGGTGGACGATCCCTGCTATTTTAATTTCCTGGCGCTTTTGCGCGCGCACCGGGTCAAGGTGGTCGGCGTCCCCTACACCGCGAACGGGCCGGATCTGGAGCAATTTGCAGCAGCGCTGGCAGATCATGCGCCGCGGCTTTATCTCACCAATTCCGCACTCCACAATCCCACGGGTGCCACCCTGTCACCGGTCACTGCACACAAGCTGCTGAAGCTGGCCGAAGAAGCAAAACTGACGATCGTGGAAGACGATATCTTCGCCGATTTCGAACACGAGCCCGCCCCCCGTCTTGCCGCCTTCGACGGTTTTGAGCGCGTCGTGCATATTGGCAGTTTTTCAAAGACAATCTCGGCCGCAGCCCGCGTCGGCTATATTGCCGCCAGGCCCGCCTGGATCGAGGGCCTGCTCGACCTGAAGATCGCCTCAAGCTTTGGCGGCCCGTCGCTTTCCGCCCAGCTGGTCTCCTCAATCCTGAAAGACGGAAGCTATCGACGCCATATGAACACGCTCAAACCGCGCCTTGCCGCCGCCATGGGCGCCACCACTCGCCGTCTCACCTCTCTCGGCCTTACGCCGCTGATCGAACCGCGCGGCGGCATGTTCTTATGGTGCCAATTGCCGAACGGTCTGGATGCCACCGAGATTGCCCGGCGGGCACTGGAAGATAACGTCGTCCTTGCCCCCGGAAACGTCTTCTCGGTCTCGCAGACTGCCACGCACTTCATGCGCTTCAATGCCGCACAATGCACCGAGCCACGCGTGTTTGACGTTCTCGAGGCCGCGATGCGGACCTAGCTATCGCGGTATACGAAAAAGCCCGGCACTCGCGCGAATGCCGGGCTCCACCCTTCCAAGCCATCGACTGCTCTAATGCGCCGACGCCATTTTTGCGTTTTCGTCGGTATGTACCGCAAAGCGATCCAACATGTGGCTGGATGCCTCATTGGCTCCGATCACCTCGACTTCGACATTGTGGTGGCGATATTTCAGCACCACCTTGTCGAGCGCGCCAACGGCGGTGATATCCCAGAAATGGGCCTCGTGCACGTCAATGACGACCTTCTTCAGCGGTTCGATGAAATCGAACGCCATGATGAAGGTCTCGGCGGAGGCGAAGAACACGGCACCATCCACGTGATAGGTGCGGGTCTTGCCATCGTCCGTGAGCGTCGAGCGCACATGGAAGAGACGGGCAACCTTGCTGGCAAAGAATACACCGGACAGCAACACGCCAACCAACACGCCCTTTGACAGGTCATGCGTGCCGACAGTCACGGCCACCGTCGCCAGCATCACGAAGGACGACGTGCGCGGATTGCTCTTCAGTTCCAGGATCGAGCGCCAGGAAAAGGTGCCGATCGAAACCATGATCATGACCGCAACCAGCGCCGCCATCGGGATGATGCGAACGATGTCGTCAAGAACGACGATCAGGAACAGCAGGAAGGCGCCAGCGATAAATGTCGACAGACGACCGCGGCCGCCAGAGGTGACGTTGATCACCGACTGGCCGATCATCGCACAACCGCCCATACCGCCGATCATGCCGGATGCAATATTGGCGGTGCCCTGGCCGATGCATTCCTGGCTCTTGGAACTGGCCGTATCGGTCATGTCGTCGACAATCTGCGCCGTCATCAGCGATTCCAGCAGGCCAACGGCTGCAAGCCCCACAGAATAGGGGAAGATGATCTGCAGCGTCTCCCAGGAGAACGGAACCTGCGGCAATGCAAAGATCGGGAACGAGGATGGCAGTTCACCGAGATCGCCAACAGCGCGGATATCCATCCCGGTAAAGACGGCAATCAGCGTCAAAACGACGATTGCCACCAGCGGCGACGGAATGGCCTTGGTCACATAGGGGAACAGATAGATGATCGCCAGACCGCCGGCCACCATCAGATAGGTGGCATTGGCCACACCGATCAGTTCGGGAAGCTGCGCCATGAAGATCAGGATGGCGAGCGCATTGACGAATCCTGTGATCACCGAGCGCGACACGAAGCGCATCACCCGACCGAGTTTCAGGATGCCGGCGCATATCTGGATGACACCCATCAAAAGCGTTGCGGCAAACAGGTATTCCACGCCGTGCTCGCGCACCAGCGAGCCCATCAGCACGGCAGTGGCAGCGGTGGCCGCCGAAATCATCGCCGGACGACCGCCGACAAAGGCAGACACGCAGGCAATGGCAAAAGAGGCAAAGAGGCCGACCTTGGGGTCGACACCCGCAATCACCGAAAAGCCGATGGCTTCAGGGATCAGGGCAAGAGCCACAACGATACCCGAGAGCACATCGCCTCGGACATTGTGGAACCATTCGCGTTTATAGTGGACAAGATTCATGAAATTTTCCGCAAAAGTAGTGCACCGGACCGAAGATATTCCGGTCGTTCAAAGGTTAGATGCTGATGCGTTGTCTGGCGGATCGGCGGCCAGAAGAGCCACCCGGGATTTCACCGGGTCCGGGGTGAGTAGGCCGCTTATAGAAAAACGGCAGCAATGTGACAATACGCAACTTGTGCGTCGCAGTAGAAAACATCACAGAACAAAGCCCCCGGCGGAATTCCGACGAGGGCCTTGATGAAATTGTGTCCGACGGCTTTGCCGATGATCAGCCGATGTCGGCTTCCGATTCGATGATCTTGCCAACCAGACCGTATTCCTTGGCTTCTTCGGCCGAAAGCCAGAAGTCGCGGTCGATGTCCTTGGCAATTTTCTCTTCCGACTGACCGGTGGCCTTGGAATAGAGCTTGATCAGGCGCTTGTTCATCTTGATCACTTCGCGGGCCTGGATCTCGATGTCCGAGGCCATGCCGCGCGTGCCGCCAGACGGCTGGTGGATCAGGAAGCGCGTATTGGGCAGGCTCAGGCGCTGCTCCTTCGGCACGGAAATATAGATCAGCGAACCGGCAGATGCCGCCCAACCCGAGGCAATCACCCAGACCTTGGGCTTGATGAACTTGATCATGTCATGGATCGCGTCGCCCGCTTCCACATGACCGCCCGGCGAGCAGACAAATACGCGGATATCTTCATCCGATGCAGCAGCAAGTGCCACCAATTGTGTGCAGACCTTCTGCGCAAGCTCCATGGTGATGCCACCATAGATGAAGATCGAACGCGACTTGAAAAGGTTCGCTTCCGTTTCCTTGCCGATCGGCAGTTCCTTGCTCTTGTCGTCGTCGTCTTCATTCATCGGAGGCTGCTCCAGCGTTTCTTGGTGTCTTCTGAATTCCGCACATAATGCGACTCAAGGTCTAAAACAATGGCGCGCAAACGGAAAGGCCGGGTTGTGCTTTATCTCCTCTATGTCGGCAAAGATGGTAAACCCGCTCGCTATTCACAGCGACCAGCTCCGTTTTGCCCGATCTATGCTCTGCCGGACGACTTCGCCTCGTTTGGCAGCACAGGAGTGCCACGCCACCTCGAGGCTAGTTCCTCCTGCCCTACATACCCGGTATTAACCCGATCATCGGATAATGGCCGAAACGGGAAAAGCCCATGACACAAGAGATCCGACTGGCCGAAATCATCGAGGCGCTGAGCCACGCACTGGACCTGACCGAAGGCCAGCCGCCCGGCCATTGTATTCGCTGCTGTTATATCGGCATGAAGATCGGTTCAGCACTTGGACTGCCGGAAGACGCGCTGCAGGATCTGTTTTACACCCTTCTGCTCAAGGACCTCGGCTGCTCGTCCAATGCGGCGCGGATTTGCGAGCTTTATCTGACGGATGATTTGAAGTTCAAGAAGGACTTCAAACTGGTCGACGGCTCCTTTCCGCAGGTTCTGCGTTTCGTGCTTTCCCATACAGCCATGGAAACAAATCTTGCCGAGCGCTTCCGCAGCCTGCTGACCATTTTCAAGAACGGCGCTGAAATCTCGACCACGCTGATCCAGACCCGCTGCCAGCGCGGGGCCGAAATCGCCCGGCAGATGCGGTTTTCTGAAGAGGTGGCACAGGGCATTCTCGATCTTGACGAACATTTCGATGGTGGAGGCAAGCCCAACGGTATTTCCGGCGAGACACTGCATATCTTCGCGCGCATCGCCCTGCTGGCCCAGGTGGTCGATGTCTTCTTCATCGATGCGGGGCCGCAAGCTGCGATGGCCGAGGCATTGAAACGCTCCGGCACATGGTTCGATCCACGGGTGGTCGATGCCTTCATGGTCGTCGCAACCGAGGAATTCTGGCCTCACCTTGCCTCGCCCGACCTGGAGCAGGTCGTGCTCGGCTCCGAACCAGGTCGTAAGGCCTTGATGGCCGACGAGGACTATCTCGACGATATCGCTGCCGGCTTTGCCCGCGTGATCGATGCCAAAAGCCCCTATACCTCGGGTCATAGCGATCGCGTGGCCCTTTTCACGGACATGATCGCCGAACAATTGGACATGCCCATCGCGGAACGCCGCCGCCTGCAACGTGCAGCACTCCTGCACGATATCGGCAAGCTCGGGGTCTCCAGCAGCGTACTCGACAAGCCCGGCAAGCTGGACAATGACGAGTGGGGCCAGATGAAGCGGCATGCCGAATTTTCCGAAACCATTCTGTCGCGCATCACAGCCTTTGCCGATCTTGCCAGGATTGGCGGCGCGCATCATGAAAAGCTGGACGGCAGCGGCTACCCCCGCGGTATCAAGGGCGATGACATCACCATGGAAACGCGCATTGTCTCGACAGCAGATGTCTTCGATGCGCTGACCGCCGACAGGCCTTACCGCGAAGCAATGCCGGTGGCCAAGGCTCTTGCCATCCTTTGGGAAGGGGCTGGAAAATCCCACGACCCGATCTGTATCGAGGCGCTGGAACGCGCACTTGAAAAGGCCGAACTCGCGGCCGCCTGACACCTATCGCGAGATCCGCGTCGACAGGATGATCGACGACAAGGTGCGCTCCACCCCGGAAATTTCGCCGATCACATCGATCAACCGGTCGAGATCGGCAATCGAGGGAGCGGCAATGATCGCAATCAGGTCAAAGGTACCGCTCACCGAATGCAACGTGGTGACCTCGCGGATCGCCGAAAGCTCCGATGTCACCTGGGCAAGCGATTTCGGCGCAATGGTAATCAGCACATGGGCGCGCACCAGACCCGACAGATAGGCTTCTGACAGTTTCACCGCATAGCCGGCGACAACGCCTTCTCGCTCCAGCCGCTCAAGCCGCGTCTGGACTGTCGTGCGTGACAATGACAGCCGCCGCGCCAGCTCTGCGACGGGCATACGGGCATTTTCACTAAGAAGCGCCAGCAATGCGCGGTCGTGATCGGTGATCTGCATAATGGTCAAACCCTACGTCATATCGATAAATTCTATAGGTCAAATCGTATAAAACGTCACTAGGAATCGACATCTCCCACGCGCACACTGAGGGCATTGAAAATCAGGCCAGAAGGGAACTATCCATGAGCACGGACACCCCAAAAGAGATCGTCGTCATTGGCGCGGGCAAGATTGGCGGCGCCATTGCGCTGATGCTGGCCGCAAGCGGCGACTACCACGTCACAGTCGCCGACCGCAGCGCCGAGCAGCTTTCGGGCCTCGACAGCCACGATGCCCTCTCCACCGCCGAACTGGATATCACCGACGGCGGCGCTCTGACCCGATTGCTCTCCGGAAAGTTCGCGGTGCTCTCTGCCGCCCCCTTCCATCTGACCGGCGCGATTGCCGAAGCCGCCGCCACGGCGGGCACCCATTATCTCGACCTCACCGAAGACGTCGCCACCACACGGAAGGTCGAGGCACTGGCCGATGGCGCCGATTGCGCGCTCATTCCGCAATGCGGCCTCGCCCCCGGCTTCATTTCCATCGTCGCCCACGATCTGGCGAAGAATTTCGACAAGCTGGACAGTCTGCGCATGCGCGTAGGGGCGCTGCCGCAATATCCGTCCAATGCGTTGAACTATAACCTCACCTGGTCGACCGACGGACTGATCAACGAATATATCGAGCCCTGCGAAGCCATCGTGGAAGGCCGCATGATCACGGTGCCGGCCATGGAAGAACGCGAGGAATTTTCGCTGGATGGTGTAACCTATGAGGCCTTCAACACCTCCGGCGGCCTCGGCACACTGGCTCGAACGCTCGAAGGCAAGGTGCGCACCATGAATTACCGCACCATCCGCTATCCCGGCCATCAGGCCATCATGCGGGCGCTGCTGAACGACCTCAACCTGAAGAACCGCCGCGACGTGCTGAAGGACCTGTTCGAGAACGCCCTCCCCGCCACCATGCAGGACGTCGTGGTCATCTTCGTGACCGCCTGCGGCTGGAAGGACGGTCGCTATCTTCAGGAAACCTATGCCAACAAGGTCTATGCAGGCGTTGTCGCCGGCAAAAAGATGAGCGCCATCCAGATCACAACAGCCTCAGGCATCTGCGCAGTCCTCGATCTTCTGGCCAACGGCACCCTGCCGCAGAAGGGGTTTGTGCGACAGGAAGAGATTGCGCTGGACGCCTTTCTGGCGAACCGCTTCGGCAGCGTCTACGACCCGGAGATTGCGGGGATGAAGAAGGCCGGTTGAGTTTCTCCGGAGGGGCGGTCGACGGCAGCAGCCGCGGCCGCCATGTCTGCCTTTCCCTGCTTCACCAAAAGTCTGAACAATTTGATCATCTAAATAGAGGTTTTCTTTAGCGGACTAAGTTAGGCGTTCCTGAATTTCGACCTCCTGCCGGCATTGTGCTGGCGCGCATGGGCGGTGGATCCAGAGCGTTTGGGCAGGATTGAGCGGGATATGATCGGTAAGAGCAGCGCGGAGCACAAGGTCGCTCGGGTGATTCACGTCTATCAAGGCGTATCGCTTGGCGTGGCTGTCCTCGCATTCTTCTGGACCGTGCTCTTCGTCGTTAACGGCCTCCCGCTCATGGCGCTGGCCGAGTTCTGCCCCGTCGTCACCGCGCTTGTCTGCTTCGTTCTCGTCACCCGCAGACACTTCGACCTATTCCTGCTTGTCGCACAGATCAGTTTCTTCATCTTCATCATCGGCTTCAGCCTGATGTTCGACCTGCCGCAGAATGGCGCGCCCCGCGCCACATATCTCTTTCTGCCGGTTCTCGGCATGCTCGCCTATATCAACCACTTGCGCCGCCACTCCAGGATGCAGCTGTCGGTCATCGCCGCCAGCCTTGTCGCCTTCGTCGTCCTGTGTGGGGCCGACCTGCGGCTGCCTTTCGCGCAGCCGATGCCGCCAGAGCTGCATCGGCCCTACATCTGGCTCAATTCGACCGTGGCGGCCATCATGTTCTGCGGCACGATCTACGCCCTGCAGCAGCGTCTGGCCGTCCCCCGCGGCATCGCTCGCGATCTTGTGGCAGCGCTTCGGCATGGCGGGCTCAGCCTTGCCTACCAGCCCCAGACCGACCGACACGGCCATATCCTCGGTGCGGAAGCGCTTCTGCGCTGGAACCATCCGACCCGCGGCCCGGTCTCGCCCGGCACCTTCATTCCCGCCGCCGAGGAAATGGGCCTGATGCCGATGATCGGCACCTTCGTGCTGGAACAGGCGCTGGAAACACTCGCCCGCTGGCAGGCCGATCCCAAGCTCAGCTCGCTTAGGCTCTCCGTCAATGTCAGCGCCAGCCAATTCAACGAAGACGATTTCGAAGCGACGTTGCATGGCCTTCTCGACCGCTATCACATCGATCCGACACGCCTGCGCCTGGAGCTGACCGAAAGCGTGCTGATTGCGGGACTTGAACCCGTCGCTGCAAAAATGATTGCGCTGAAAAAGCTTGGCCTCACCTTCTCGCTCGACGATTTCGGCACCGGCTTTTCCTCGCTGGCCTATCTGCGCCGTCTGCCGGTGAGCGAACTCAAGATCGACCGCAGCTTCGTCGCCACAGTCGCCGAAAACGACCGCGATGCCGCCCTTGTGCGCTCGATCAGGGCTATTGCCACCGATCTCGGTCTCGAAACCGTGGCCGAAGGGGTGGAAAACCCGGCCCAACTCGCCTTTCTCTTGACGACCGGCTGTCGGATCTTCCAGGGCTACCTCTTCGGTCGCCCTGCCCCGCGCCTCGACTTTGAAACCGCCGTCAAGGCCGAGCCCGTGCCACAAATCCGGATCGCCTGAGCCATAGGCTGAACGGCCCTGACGACCGCGACCCGTCTATGCGGCACACTCTGCGACGGCGACAGAAAGCTGCTAAATGCAGCCTTCCGCCTTCAGCGCTGCAACGATTGCCTCTGCATCATCGGTGCCCATGCCGGCAATGTTCATGCGACCGGAATTGGCCATATAGACGGCGTGGTTGGTGCGAAGGGCAATCGCCTGCTCCTTGGCCATGGACAGCGTCGAAAACAGTCCGCGCTGATCGCGGATAAAGGCAAGCGACGGATGGGCGCTGGCCAGAGATGCACGGTTGCCATTGACCCGCGCGCACATTTCCAGAAGCTCTTCTTTCCAGATCGCCACGAGTTCCGGACGCTCCAGCACGATGCGCACGATGGCCGCTCCATGATCCGGTGGCATCGACCAGGACACGCGGGCGAGCATGGACATGCCGCTCATGGCATTGACGGCGGTTGCGCCATCGCGCGAGAGCACATAGAGCGCGCCGACGCGGTCGCGATAGACGCCGAAATTCTTGTCGCAGGAATAGGCAACCAGCGCCTCGTCGACGGCCTCAAGCACCATGCGGGTTCCGGCAGCATCTTCATCCAGGCCAAGGCCAAGACCCTGATAGGCAAGATCGATGAAGGGGATCAGGCCCTTTTCTACGACGAGCGCGGTCACGTCCTTCCACTGGTCGAGCGACAGATCGATGCCGGTCGGGTTCTGGCAGCAGCCATGCAGCAGCACCACATCGCCCTTGGCAGCGCCCTTTAGCGCATCCATCATCTTGTCGAATTCAAGCCTCTGGCTTTCAAGGTCGATATAGCCATAGGTCTTGATGGTGAGGCCTGCCGCTGTAAAGATCGGCTGATGGTTCGGCCAGGTCGGCGTGCCGACCCAGATCGTCGCACCCGGCTTGGCAGCCGCGATCAGGTCCGCACCGAGCCGCAGCGCCCCGGTGCCACCGGGCGTCTGGATGCCGCAGAGCCGGTCGCCGAAGGGGTCTGCCTTGCCGAAGATGATCGGCTCCAAGAGCGTGACGAAACCGAGATCGCCTTCAGGGCCGAGATATTTCTTGCTTTCCTGCGTCTCATGCAGGATCGCCTCGGCCTTCTTCACGGCGCGCATCACCGGCGTATTGCCCTGGGCATCGCGGTAGACGCCGACGCCAAGGTCGATCTTGCCCGCGCGCGGATCCTGCTGGAAGGCCTGGATCAGCGCCAGAAGGGCGTCGGGAGCTTGGGCGGAAAGGGCATCGAACATCATGGTCTCCGGATCATATCGACAGGCGCCGTGTGCGAGGGTGCATGAAAGCCCCGCGACGCCGCCGGGACCGGAGAAAAGCGATACAGACATTGCCGGGGGGATGGCAAGGGCGATGTTGGTGTTTGGGGGTAGCGATTGGGGTGGTGGCATCTGCTCCGCCGCGAGCGGTACGGCTGAAAGCGATAGCCCCATCGCCCTCACCGGCTTGCGCACAGTCCCAAACTCGGGAGTGCCATTTTCGCCCAGTGCCTTGTAGAGGCTCTTTCGACCGATGCCCGCTCCCACGAAAAACTTGAAAAGACACCCCACCCGACAACCACAAAGTGGAGGATTAGGAGGCTCAGCATAGCAATACACAAAAGCACCATCTGCCGGGCAATAGCTAAACGATGCACAGACATCTATCCACACACGGAGGCTGTGGCCTTCTCAAGGCAACGACGTCAAGACAAGCCTGCAATCAAAAGAATGCGCGGCCTCTCAACCAACGGCCTCATTGTCCCTCCCCCCTCAAATCCCGACCGCCTTGCGCAGCGCCGCGTTCAGGCGCCCCTGCCAGCCCTTGCCGGTCTCGCGGAACTTGGCGATGACGTCTTCGTCGAGCCTCAGCGTGATCTGCTTTTTGGGATGCGCCACCGCTGGGCGACCGCGCGAGCGGCGGTGGTTATCCATGGCCTCGAAGAAGGCAGGTGGCAAGATCTCCGGCGCCGGGCGCATACGCGCCAGTTCGTCGTCACTCAGTTCCGGAAACTCGACCGCATCCCAGTCTTCGCGGTCATAACCGCGACCAGTCTCGAATGTCTTCAGTGTCTTGCCTTTGGTGGCCATGGGAGCCTCCTTCTCTCTCTGTCGCTTGCCGGGCGAAAGCTGATGATCGATATGGCTTCCGATCCGAGGATGGCGAAGATAACGGCTGCCGTTCCGTCACGGAAATATCCGATCGCCTTCAGTCGTCGCCGGCCATCCGCATCCGGCCTGCCGTCTTCGACAACGGCATGCTCCCAATCAAGTTCGCTGACGTCGGCGAAGTCGAAACCATGCTTTTCAAGGTTGGCACGCCGCTTGGGCTCATCCCAGACGATCTTCATGATTAAATGTAGCTACATTTAACAGCTATTTCAAGACAGACGCATCAAGATGCGTGAACGTAAAAAACCCGCCGGTCTCTCGACCGACGGGTCCATAACCCTCTGAGCGGACCGCCCCGCCTCAGCTGCGTGGCTTCAAATTCTCCGGATCATACAGCGGCTTGTAACCGACGGCCGCCACTTCCACCGGATAGGTCTCCGAGAAATACTCCACCTGCAATGTCCGACCCACCTCGCAATAGGCATGCGGCAGGTAAGCGAGCATGATATTCTTGCCGATGGTCGGGCCGTAAGCGACCGACGTTGTGTAGGAAATACGGCCCAGCTCGTCGACCAGCGTCTTGCCGGTGTCCGGATCCATGACCGGCATCGATCCGACGGGATAGCGCTTCACGCCACGGGCATCCGTGTTCTCCGTCATCACCAGTGTGCACAGCATCGCCGGCTGATGGGGCCTAGCCTTGTATTCCAGATGCTTGGCCTTGCCGCGAAAATCGGCCTCCTTGACCTTTGGACGGGCGAGATCCGCCTCGATCAGGTTATACTGGGTCAGAAGGTCGGCATTCTGCAGCCGCAGGCTTTTCTCCATGCGGCGCGAATTGGCATAGGTCTCGACGCCAACCGGCATAACCCCGGTTTCGCGAAGCGCGTCCCAGACGGCCAGCCCGTCTTCGTATTTCATATGCAGTTCCCAGCCCTGCTCGCCGACATAGGAAAGCCGGAAGGCAGACACGGTCTTGCCGGCAATCAGGATCGGCTTGATAGCAGCAAAGGGGAAGTTTTCGATGTCGAGACCTGCGGGATCAGAGACCACCTTCTTCAGCGTGTCGCGGGCATTCGGGCCCCAGATGCCGATGGTGATATACTTCTCCGTCACGTCGGTAATGGTAACATCGAAGCCCTTATCCTCGGCGGTGCGCTTCATGTAGTGAAGGTCGCGCGGGCCGGCATCGGCACCGTTGATCAGCCGGCAGCGGTCTTCCATACGGATGACGGTAAAATCGGCCCGCACCATGCCCTCGTCGTCGAGGAAGTGGGTATAGATGCCCTTGCCGATATTGTTGTCGCCGCCGATCTTGGCCGCACACAGCCATTCCAGCAGTGCCACGTGATCGGGCCCCTCGATATCGACCATATGGAAATGGCTGAGATTGATGATACCGCAATCCTCAGACAGCGCCAGATGCTCGGCATTGGAGACGCGCCAGAAGTGGCGGTTGTCCCACTCGTTTTCGCGCACCGGAACCTTGTCGCCATATTTTTCCAGCAAGGCATCGTTGGATGCATAGCCATGGGCGCGCTCCCAGCCGCCCAGCTCCATGAAGTGGCCGCCCAACGCCTTTTCACGCTCGTAGAATGGCGAGCGCTTCACGCCACGGCTGGACGCATAGGGCTCGCGCGGATGCACGGCCGGGAAGTAGATCTTCTGCGCGGCCTCGTAGGCGCGATCGGCGATAAACTCTTCCGTCAGCTGGTGCGGATAAAAACGGGCATAGTCGATCGAGTTATGGTCGATCTCGGTGCGGCCATCGGTCATCCAGTCGGCAATCAGCTTGCCGTAGCCGGGACCGTCCTTGACCCAGATGGCGACGCAATACCAGAGACCGCGCACCTTCTGGCTTTCGCCGCAGGAGGCTCCGCCGGCAGCAGAGACCTGCAACAAGCCGTTGAAGGAGTGGCTCTCATTATAGCCGAGCTCGCCGAGGATCGGCGTCAGTTCCATCGCCTTCTCAAGCGGCTCGAGGATCTGCTCCATATCCAGATCGCGCTGTGACGGCGAAAGCCGCGCCTCGTGCTTTTCCAAGAGTTCGCGCGGATGGCACATGCGCGGATTGGTCTGCTCGTAATAGCCCCACTCGATCTGGCCGCCTTCGGTGGTCTTCGGGTCGCCGGTGTCGCGCATATAGGCGGAGTTGCCCTGATCGCGCAAAAGCGGAAAGCCGATTTCCTTGCCGGTGCCTTCGAACTCGTTATAGGGACCGAAGAAGGTCAGCGGATGATCGACCGGCATGACGGGCAAGTCCTCGCCCACCATCTCGGCAATCAGGCGGCCCCAAAGTCCGGCACAGACGATGACGTGATCGGCCATGATGGTGCCGCGATGGGTGACGACGCCCTTGATCCGGCCACCCTCGACGATCAGGGATTTTGCCGGCGTATTGCCGAACATCTGAAGCTTGCCGGACTTTTCGGCCGCATCTACCAGCTTGCCGGCAACCGTCTGCGAGCGCGGGATGACGAGACCGGCGTCGGGATCGAACATGCCGCCCTGCACCTGGTCTTCCTCGATCAGCGGGAACATGGCCTTGATTTCGGCTGGATCGACCAGTCGCACATTGGTGCCAAAGGCCTTGCCCGAGGTGACCTTGCGCTTGATCTCTTCCATCCAGGCGTCGTCGCCGGTGCGCGCCACTTCCAGGCCGCCAATGCGGGCGTAATGGCCCATCTTCTCGTAGAAATCGATCGAGTATTGCGTGGTCCAGACCGACAGATAGTCGTGGCTGGTGGTGTAGCAGAAGTCGGACGCATGGGCCGTCGAGCCGATATCGGTCGGAATGCCCGACTTGTCGATACCGACGATATCGTCCCAGCCGCGCTCGATCAGATGATGCGCAATCGAGGCACCGACGATGCCCCCGAGACCGATGATGACGACTTTTGCCTTGGTGGGAAACTCTGCCATAGCCTCGAATATCCTGAATGCCGGAGTGGAAAATCAAGGCCGGATATTAGGGCGAGGCCGATGCGCAAAACAGCCTGTCTGCGACATAGATGATCAGGGAGACGACGAGCAGCGATTGGCATTTTCAGTCGTTATCGTGTCACCGCCTGTCACCGCGGAGGCATGATCTGATCGTCGGCGGAGAGCAGACCGCACACGCCCCGCAAAAAGGCGTGTGCGTGGCATGCATCAGGATGCTTGGCGAAGAGGCGGTTGGCGGTGCCCGGCAGCACGGTCACGCACCTTGAAGCGGCGGATCAATTGCGACAATGCGTTCGCCTCGTCGGACAGGTTCCGGGAGGCCGCATTGGCTTCTTCGACTGTAGCTGCGGTCTTCTGGCTCCCCTGATCGACTGCGTTGATCGCATGGTTGATCGACTGGATGGCAGTTGCCTGATCGGCGTTACCAAGCGAGATTGCCTTGACTTCCTCGTCCATCGCCATGACCTGATCGGCAATCCGGCTCAGCGCCGTTCCGGTGTCGTTGACGAGATCGACGCCGGATGCGACGGCGACGCCGGATTCCTTGATCAGCGACTTGATCTCCTTGGCAGCGCCCGCCGAGCGCTGGGCAAGCTCTCGCACTTCCTGTGCGACCACCGCAAAACCCTTGCCGGCCTCACCTGCACGCGCAGCTTCGACGCCGGCATTGAGTGCAAGCAGATTCGTCTGGAATGCGATTTCATCGATCACGCCGATGATATTGGTGATCTGTCCAGCCGACGCGTCGATCCGCTTCATCGCCTCTATTGCATTGGTGACGATCGCGCTGGAGGTTTCCGCATTTTTGCGGGTTTCCTCAACCATGCCGCTTGCCTTGGCGGAGCGACGGCTGGCATCGTTCACGGAGTTGGTGATGTCACCGAGAGCAGCCGCCGTTTCTTCGACTGAAGCTGCCTGCTGTTCGGCCCCCCGTGCGATCTGATCGGAGACCGACATGATCACCTGCGCATTGGTGGCAAGCGCGTCGGACGAGTGGATAATCGCCTCCACGGTCGCCTCCAGCGCCCGGGCCGCAGAGTTGAAATCTTGCTTGGTCTGCTCCAGTGCTTTGTCGATGTCCTGGCTGATCTCGATGGTCAGATCACCGGCTGCAAGGTCGCTGATCGCCTTGCCGATCATCTCGACTGCCACCATGCGCGAGGTGATGTCGGTCGCAACCTTTATCACCCGGTAAACCTTGCCACGGCTGTTGAACATCGGCGTATAAGCCGCCTGAATCCAGACCTGATTGCCACCTTTGCCGATGCGAATGAAATTGTCGGCGATGAACTCGCCTGCACGCAGACGCTCCCAGAACTTGTCGTAGTCAGAGGTTGCAACATAGTCTTTCTGGCAGAACATCCGATGATGCTTGCCGATGATCTCATTTTGATCGTAACCCATGGTCTTGCAGAAATTGGTGTTGGCGTTGACGATCGTGCCATCCACCTCGAATTCGATGATCGCCTGCGATTCACCGATCGCTCGGATGCGGTTGGCGTCGTGCAGCGCAACAATCTTCGACTGGGTGATGTCGCTGGCAACCTTCAGAATGCTCTGCACCTTGCTGCCGCGCATGACCGGGTTGTAGGAGGCCTCGATCCAGACATCCGCACCGCTCTTGTTGATCCGGCGAAACTGTCCCTGCTTGAATTTGCCACTCGCCAGATCACGCCAGAAGGTCTGGTAGTCGGGTGAAGAGGTAATGGCCTCCTCACAGAACAGGCGGTGATGCTTGCCCACGATTTCGTTGAGCTCGTAGCCTAAGGCCCGACAGAAATTCTCGTTTGCGTCGAGAATAACCCCGTCCGGCGAAAACCAGATCAAGGCTTGCGAACGCGACAGCGCGTCCATGTCATTACGATAGGAAGAACGACCAGACCTTGAAAAGAATGACATTTTACGTGGCTCCAAATTTTCTATAAATTTAGAGGCAACTAATTAAAAAAACAAAAATAATTCGGCAAGATTCAATTCAAGCGTGCATATAGAGGAGATGGCGCCCCGCAATGCCTGACGTCTCGCTTCTGCGCCAAACGCTCGGGCCTCCAGCGGGCACCGATGGCCGCACATCTCCCCCTTAACTCTGCAAGTCCAAGCGAATGGAAACACCACTGTGCGACGCGTGGCTCCGCGCTCACAGCCGGCTTGCATAACTCCTGCTGCCAGTCATCTCCTCAGGTTCCGCAAAATGTCCGGGTCACCCGCTCCTCGGGCGCAGGCGGCACCCGCAAATCGTCATAGGCGACGTCATCGACATAAGGCCGTTGCAACGCGGTCGTCAGGCGCTCGAAGAAAGAAAAATCATTATAGGTCGCGGCCTGAATGGCCTCTTCGATGCGGTGATTGCGCGGAATCAGCGCCGGATTGACGGCATCCATCGCGGACTGGATCTGCTCCGGTGGGCCTTGCCCGTCGATACGCCGACGCCATAATGAAAGCCAAACGGCGAAATCGTCACCATTGCCAAGAAGCACACGCAAAGCCTCTTCCCCGGCACCGCCGGCGACTTTTCCAAGCGCTCTGAATGTGAGCGTGAAATCGGCACTCGACCGATGCATCAAGCCAAGCAATCCGTTCACCAGATCAAGATCGCCTTCGGCCTCACCGTGAAGACCAAGCTTTGCGCGAAACGCCGATAGCCATCGATCCTGAAACACCCGGCCAAACTCCACCAGCGCCGCATTGGCAGTTTCGACGGCCTTTTCCTCATTGTCGTCCAGCAGCGGCAGCAGGCATTCCGCCAACCGCGCAAGGTTCCACTGGCCAATGCCCGGCTGGTTGCCATAGGCATATCGTCCCTGCCGGTCGATCGAGGAGAACACCTTGCCCGGATCATATTCATCGAGAAAGGCGCAAGGGCCAAAGTCGATCGTCTCGCCGGAGATCGCCATATTGTCGGTATTCATCACCCCGTGAATGAAGCCAACCGACATCCAGCGCGCAATCAGCCCGGCCTGTCGCGCGGCAATGGCATTGAGAAGTGCGCAATAGGGTGCAGATTGCGTCTTCGCCTCCGGATAGTGCCGGTCAAGGACATGATCGGCCAGCGCCTTCACCGCGTCGCCATCGCCGCGCGAGGCAAACAGCTGAAATGTACCGACACGGATATGACTGGCGGCAACGCGGGTAAACACCGCGCCGGCCAGCAGGGTCTCGCGATAGATATCCTCGCCCGTTAAAACGGCAGCAAGCGCCCTGGTGGTGGGGATGCCAAGCGCAGACATTGCCTCCGACACGATATATTCGCGCAACACCGGCCCCAACGCCGCACGACCGTCACCATTGCGCGAAAACGGCGTTTCGCCGGCCCCCTTGAGCTGGATGTCGCGCCGTTGACCTTTGCTGTCCACCACCTCGCCCATGAGGATCGCCCGGCCATCGCCAAGCTGTGGATTGAATTGTCCGAACTGATGCCCGGCATAGGCCATGGCAATGGAGGCCGCCCCCTCGGGCAATACATTGCCGGAAAAAATGCCCGCCAGTTCGTCATCAGAAAGCCCCGCAAGGTCGAGCCCCAATTCATCGGCCAACGGACGATTGACCCGGATCAACTCCGGCTTCGACACAATAGCCGGCGCAACGGGGCGGAACATCCGATCCGGCAAACGGGTATAGGAATTGTCGAAGGCAATCTGCATGTGGCTGTCCCTTTATAAATCCGTTCCCCCAATATGGCGCAGGAGCCATTCGGTACAAGGTTTCCGGCAGCCCCGGGCATACGACCGGTGTCGAGGCAGAACGGGAGGTCAAGCCTGGCCAGTCGCGCGAAGAAACCGAGAAGCACTGCATCAGCCAGCACAACAATGCCTATATGTCGTGTATGTTGCCCTCTTCAACCGATGCGACCACAACGCAGGAGCGACAATACAGTGCCTTTCCGCCGTTTCGATCTGATCGCCTGCCTGATGACAGCCCTGTTCATCATGCCCGTCTCTACATTTGCACAGGAAGATGCAGCCGGAGGCACCGAGGATACCGCGGAGGTCGAACGACAGGATGCACCGCCATCGGAAACCACGACCGGCATCTTCTCTCTATTGCCTCCAGACTCCACAACCGAACACGTCTTGCACGGTCGCGACCGCGACCTGACCTATACGGCGACTGCCGGCACGCTTGATCTTTATGCAGGCGATGGCACCCAAAATGCCAAGATCTTCTACACTGCCTATGTCGCCAAGGATGGCGGCACGGACCGCCCCCTCACCTTCGCCTTCAATGGCGGTCCGGGTGCGGCTTCGGCCTATCTTCATCTGGGGCTGGTCGGCCCCAAGATCCTCGCCTTCGGCAAGGACGGTCATGACGGTACCCGGCCCGAGCTCACGGACAATCCCGACAGCTGGCTCGCCTTTACCGATCTCGCTCTGATCGATCCCGTCGGCACCGGCTGGAGCAGAGCCAAGAACGACAGCACCGCCCGGAATTTCTACAGTGTCGATGCAGACGCCGAGAGCCTCGCAAAGGTCATCGCCCTGTACACCCAAAAGAATGAGCGCCTCGCCTCACCCAAGTTCCTGCTGGGCGAAAGCTATGGTGGTTTCCGCGCAGCCAAGGTCGCAACGACGCTGAAAAAGAGCCAGGGCATCCTCACCTCGGGCATAGTGATGCTTTCACCGATGATAGATGGTCGCTTCCTGCCGGTTGGTCAGCTCGATCCTGTATTGGCAGCGGTGCAGCTGCCGTCCCTGGCGGCAGCGAAGCTGGAACGCGAGGGGCAATTCAGCGAAGCGGCGGTGGCTGATGCCGAGCGCTTTGCCATGACCGACTACCTGGTCTCGCTGGCAGGGCCAACGCCAACGGGCCTGGAAGCAGAGCAGTTGTATAACCGCATCGCCGATCTGACCGGCCTGCCCACAGAAGCCGTCAGTGAAACGCGCGGCTTTGTCGGCAATATCTATACCAAACAGGCGGCCGGTCCGGGCCACATCGTCAGCGCCTATGATGCGAGCGCGCCAGTGGCCGACGCCTATCCCGAATCGGGCGGCGATCACAATGATGATCCCGTTCTGGAGGGTTTCACCCGCGCCTATGGCCCGGCCTTTGCCAACTATGCCCGCCATGAGCTCGGCTACCTCTCGGACATGACCTATACGCTGCTCAGCACCGAGGTAAACCGTCGCTGGGATTGGGACGGCAGCCGCGGCGAGGCAGATGCCTCGGGAGATCTCAGGGATCTTCTCTCCGTCATTCCCTCCTTCAGGCTGGCGATCATGCATGGCTATAGCGACATTCTCACCCCGTTCGGAGCCAGTCGCTATGTGCTGGATCACTTGCCCGCCAACCTCGCCGAAAACCGCGCGGAACTGTATGTCTATCGTGGCGGACACATGTTCTACACCGATGCCGATTCGCGTCGACTGGCGACCGACGACGCGCGCCGGTTCTATGCGAACGAAGGCACGAACTGACCGAGATCTCATCCCCCCGCTGAAACACAGGACGTCGCGGACAAGCTGGCATACGGCAGAATTCGCCATGGACAGAGGAAAACGGGTTACGCTAGTCTGCTTGCCAGTTTATAGACGGGACTGGCGCGACTGATGTCCAGGCGCCATGTCGACCAAATGAGGGACAAGACAATATGATGAAACGCATTTCACTCACCGCAGCCATTTTTGCCGCCGCCTCGGCACCAGCTTTTGCCCACCTTAATCCCGCTGAACACGGCTCATTCATGGCCGGTGTCTCGCATCCGTTTTTCGGTGCTGACCACATCTTGGCCATGATCGCAGTCGGTCTCTGGGCCTCGCAAATCGGCGGTCGCGCGTTGATCGCTGTGCCCGCAGCCTTTGTCGGCACCATGGCTCTCGGTTTCGTTCTGGCCATTGCCGGTTTCAGCTTGCCCTTCGTTGAGCCTGCCATCCTCGCATCCGTCATCGGCCTTGGCCTTCTGGTCGCAACCGCTGCGCGCCTTCCGGCCTCGGCTTCGGCCGCCGTTGTCGGCGCTTTCGCGCTCTTTCACGGCTATGCCCATGGTGGCGAACTGGGGGCCGCTGGCGCGATGCAGTTCGGCATTGGCTTCCTGATTGCAACCGCGACCCTTCATGCCATTGGCGTGGGCGCGGGTCTGGGTCTTTCCCGCCTCGGTCCGACAGTGACGCGCGTTCTGGGCGTCGTCACCGCTCTGGGCGGCGCGGCTCTGGTTTTCGGCTGATCCAGCGATAGTCTGTTAAACGGAAGACGGCGGGCTTATGGCCCGCCGTTTTTGATTGCGCCGTGTTCGATACGTTTTAACCGGCTCGTTCCAAAACACCATCGAGCGGGGCCTTGGCCAACCGCAACAGCGCATCGATATCCTCCTCCGCGATCGGGCGGGAAAACAGGAAACCTTGAAGGCTGTCGCAGCCAATGTCCTTCAGGAACGCATACTGCTGCTCCGTCTGCACACCTTCCGCCGTCGTCAACAATCCCTTGGCACGAGCCATGTCGATGATGGCCCTGACGATGGTTTCATCGCACTTCGATGTCCCGATACCGTCGATGAAACGCTTGTCGATCTTCACGTGATCGACCTCCATGCTCTGCAGCCTGGCGAGACTGGAATAGCCAACCCCGAAATCGTCCAGCGCGATGGTAATGCCAATGGCCCTGAGCGCCATGATATTACGGCTGCAGCTATCCGCATCTCTTATCCAGGCGCTCTCGGTAATCTCCAGTTCCAGCCTGTTGGGATCGAAGCCGGCGCGCGACAGGATCGCCGCGACAGAGAGCGAAAAATTCGGATCGCTCCACTGCACCGGCGACACGTTGACCGAGACCCGAGACAATGGCCAGTTCATGCTTGCGCGACAGCTCTCTTCAAGCACACGAAGCCCGATCTGTTGAATAACCCCCGCTTCCTCTGCCAGGGGAATAAAGGCGTCCGGCAACAACTCTCCACGCGACGGATGCATCCATCGAACCAGCGCTTCAGCGCTATCGATCTGACCGGTGAGGGTTGCGTATTTGGGTTGGTACAACACCTTGAACTGGCTCAGATCGTTAACGGATGCCTTCAACTCCCGTTGCAAAGCCATCTGCTCCTGATCCCGCGCCTCCATATGCACATCGAATATCGCATATTGACCCCGCCCACTGGATTTTGCGGCATAAAGCGCCACATCCGCCTGGCGCACCAGTTCGCCGCGATCCGTTTCATCGCCAGACCAAAAGGCAACGCCGATCGAGGTACCGACGGTGATCTCATGCTCTCCAAAGGAGATAGGAACACCGGTGACAGATAATATCCGTTCACAAAGTTCGCCGGCGGCGGACACCGACTGAACGGGCACGACCGCGTTGAATTCATCGCCGCCAACGCGCGAAACAAGCGCCCCTTCTGGCATTTCAGACCGGATTCGGTCAGCGATCGCGGCAATCACGGCATCGCCGGCGGCGTGACCATAACTATCGTTGATGTGCTTGAAGCGATCGAGATCGAGATAGAGCACGGCCAGCGCTTGGTGTTCGATTTCTCTTTTGTATAGCAATCGTTCAAACCCGCCCTCGAAGGATGCGCGGTTCAACAGACCGGTCAAGGCGTCATGAGTCGCCAGATAGTGGATCCGATCTTCCTGCGCCCGGTTGACCTGTCTGCGGCGATGAAGAAGAACGGAGAATGTCACGATGACGATCGTGATCGAACCGTAGAGCGCGGCCAGGTAGGGCAGGATCGACTTGAGGAAGACCAGACCAGGACGAACCGGGCTCCAGATGAAGTATCCGAGAATACTGCCGTCCGTCTTCTCAAAGGCCATTGAGGCGTCGAAATTCGATGTTTTATCGACCGGAGAAAAATGCAGGTCCTGGAAGCCATACTCATAGGAAAGTTCGTTCAAAAGGGCGCTATCGAGCCGCCGCACGGCCACATGAATATACTCCCGTCCCGGGGCCTGGGTAATCATGCCTGTATCGGATATCACAGGCTTGAGACTGACAATCGCCGGACGCCCCTCGACATAATCGATGTCAGAGACACCGGGCGAGAGATTGCCATCGCCGCCAATTTCGACCTCACCATCAAGAAGACGGCGTCTCAGTGCTTTCGCCATAGGACTGACGATAGCGCGCACCGTTTCAAAACGTCCATTGTCGGCCCGTTCCCCACCTGATGAGGCATAGACCGGCTGATCGTCACTATCGATGACAAAGGCGTAGTCGTGGCCGAAATAGCTGTGCATCCAGCTGCCAAGATTGTTATCGATCCAATCGTCTTTCTGCTTGCCTTGCGGGGCAGACAAGTACCGGACACTATCGTCCCATATCGTCGCACTCTCCTGTTCGTGAGCTATGTGATATCGAAATGTATCGGTCAGGCGCCTGACGATCTTGATTTCACGTTGCGTCGACACCTCGTCAACCGCGCTCATAACCCAACCAAGTGCCGCAACGATCAAAAGCGCCGCAAACGCCGTTCCAAGCACGGAAAGGCCGACCACGCGCATGGGTATCGCTGCAGATGCACGTTTCCCGATCAGGCCCGTCATTCAGCTCCTCACAAATTAGAATTGCCTGAATTAAAGGGAAAATGTTAAATTTTAGAATGAATTAATGTGCGCAATCTTAGTGAAGTGCGTTTTAATGCGCCAAACGAAGTCGGGCCTTCCGCCTGGGGCGCCCTCGACGCGCAAACTGGAATCACTTTCCAAGCGACAACAACTAGAAGCCTGAAAACACAAAAATGTTAGAGATGGCTACTATTAATAACGGCTCATCCGCGACCGCGATAGGTCGGCACACCCTGATCCGGCAACCAGACACCTTTGGGCGCCTCGCCGGTCTGCCAGAAGACATCGATCGGGATACCACCGCGCGGATACCAGTAGGCTCCGATCCGCAGCCATTTCGGATCGAGCAGTTCCACGATGCGCTTTGCAATGTAAACGGAGCAATCCTCGTGGAACGAGCCGTGATTGCGGAAAGAAACGAGAAACAGCTTGAGTGACTTCGACTCGACCAGCCAATCGTTCGCGATATAGTCGATCACGATATGCGCAAAATCCGGCTGACCGGTCATGGGGCAAAGCGAGGTGAATTCCGGCGCGGTAAACCGCACGACGAAGTCTGTACCGGCATTGCTGTTGGGAACCCGTTCCAGCACCGCAGCCTCCGGGCTCACGGGCGCGTCCACATTGGTACCGAGCTGCGTCAGCCCTGAAACATCGGTCATGCTCATTGTCCAGTCTCCTCTACATTGACACGCACGCCGTGGGCTTCTTCGCTTTCCGGCTCGACATGGATTGTCACGCGTGATCCCGGCAACACCTCGTGGATGGCAATTTCAAGGCGATCACAGATCTCATGCGCTGCACCGACGGGCATATCCGCAGGCACCACGAGATCGAAGCTGACGAATGTCGCAGCCCCTGCACGTCGGGTGCGGAGATAGTGTGCGCCAAGAGAGCCGGCAGAATGCGTGGCGATCGCAGCCTTGATCGCCATTTCCTCATGCGCTTCCACCGCCTTGTCCATCAACCCGCTGACAGAATGCGAAATCACCTTCCAGCCCTGCCAGATGATGTTGAGTGCGACCAGAATGGCAAGGAGCGGATCGAGAATGGCGTAACCGGTGATCACCACCAGAATGAGCCCGATAAGCACGCCCACGGATGTGACCACATCCGACATGATATGATGCCCGTCTGCCAGAAGGGCCGGCGAGCGATGCGCCGTGCCGACACGAACCAGCAGACCGGCCCAGATGAAATTGATGACACCCGCCACCGCATTGATGGCCAGCCCGAGCACAGGCGCATCCAGCACCTGCGGATCCCAAAGCGCCCGGACCGCCTCATTCAGAATGAGCAGCGCCGCGACCACGATCAGCACGCCTTCGAGAACAGCCGACAGATACTCCGCCTTGTGATGCCCGTAGGGATGGTCGTCGTCGGCCGGCTTGTGCGCGTAGCGGATGACGAAATAGGCGATAAAGGCAGCGATCACGTTGACCGTCGATTCAAGGCCATCCGACAACAATGCTACGGAACCCGTCAGCCACCAGGCGACAAGCTTCAGGCCCATCACGCCAAAGGCGAGCGGGATACCCCAGAAAGCAATACGTTGAACAAGATTGTCTGTACGAGCCAAAACGCTGGACCTTTGTTGCAGTTGCGAGCGACTTGCAGTGCACAAATCAAAAACGACGAAACCGCCCACGGCTGGCGCGGACGGTTTATGGCGCCGCATTAGGCCAATTGCCACAGCCCGTCAATTGCAACACCCTTCCCGATAGCGACTGCACACAGACAATCAAAGCACCCGCCTCAGTACATTTAATTTGATGAATATACCGTGACGCGCTATCAAGCCGCCGCAATCATCGTTAATGAAACATGGTGCCAATTGCGTGCTGCCGGGAGGAAACCGATGAAATTGACGTCCATTGCACGCAATGCCGCCCTGGTCTGTATGGCAGCAATGCTTGGCCTCGGCGCCTGGATCGGTTACCTCTATGTCTCCGGCAATTTCCACGAAGTCGTACCCGGCAAATTCTACCGTTCGGCGCAGCTTTCGCCCGAGGCGCTCGGCCGCTACATCGATCGCTACGGGATCAAGACCGTCATCAACCTGCGCGGCGAAAATCTGAGCAGCGACTGGTATAATCGCGAGGTCGAAGCCGTCCGGGCGCACAATGCGACCTTCGTCAATTTCCGCATGTCAGCCAAGCGCGCGCTAGATAGCCAACAGTCCGAAGCGCTGATCGCGACCATGCGCAATGCCGAAACTCCGATCCTCGTCCACTGCCAGGGCGGCGCAGACCGCTCCGGCCTCGCCTCCGTCATGTATCTTCAACAGATCGCGGGCGTCGACGAGGAAGCGGCTGAGTGGCAGCTCTCCCCCCTCTATGGCCACATAAACCTGCCATTCATGAAGAGCTACGCCATGGATGACACATGGGAAGCCTTTGAGAAATATATCGGTTTGCCGAGCTAAGGCTTATTGTGGATGGAAAATATCGTCGTCTCGGTTCAGTTTTAAACTGAACAGTGGACCTCAGTATCGGCAACTCACGATGAAGCCCATTGCTCCAATTCCGCTTACCCAAAATGATCAAACTTTGTCAGAGCAACTGAAACAATGGCTCTACCGATCACCGTATTTGGTGGGCACATTCCTGGTTGCTCTGGGAAGCATATGGGCCACTGTCTAGGGGCAAGACGGGGCACGGACGGCGCCCCGTCCCAAACGGTTTAAGCAGCCTTCACCTTCGTCCGCCTGGCAAGATGCGCCACAACATTCTCGATCATCCGCATGCCGGCATCATGCCCAAGCGTCATGATCGATTCCGGGTGGAACTGTACGGCGGCCACCGGCTCCTTGGTGTGTTCAATACCCATGATCGTGCCGTCGTCGCTTTCCGCCGTGATCATGAAATCGCGGTCGAGGGTCGACGGATCGGCAAAGATCGAATGGTAGCGACCGACAGTCACTTCCTTGGCAAGGCCGGAGAACACGATACCCGGCTCCAGCACGCGGATGCGCGAAGGTTTGCCGTGCATCGGCACTGCCAACTGGCGCAGCTCTCCACCATAGGCTTCCGCCAGCGCCTGCAGGCCGAGGCAGACCCCGAAGATCGGCAGATTGCGGGCCCGCGCCTTCTTGATGGTCGCCTTGCAATCGAAATCGGCAGGCGTGCCAGGACCGGGTGAGAGCACCACAAGGTCGGGCTTCATCCGGTCGAACACCTCTTCGGCAACCGGAGTGCGCACCGTCGAGACGGTCGCGCCGGTCTGGCGGAAGTAATTGGCAAGCGTATGCACGAAGGAATCTTCGTGGTCGACCAGCAGGATCTTGACGCCCTGCCCCACCTTGGCGACCCCACGCTGGGATTTGGTATCATTGCCGGACTTGGCGTCGCGTACAGCTGCAATCATGGCGGATGCCTTCAATTCGGTTTCGGCTTCTTCCTCATGCGGGTCGCTATCGTTGAGAAGCGTGGCACCGGCGCGGACTTCGGCGATGCCATCCTTGATCCGGACTGTCCTGAGCGTCAGACCGGTATTCATGTCGCCGTTGAAGCCAACCATACCGATGGCACCGCCATACCAGGCACGCGGGCTCTTCTCATGTTGCTCGATGAAGCGCATGGCCCAGAGCTTCGGCGCACCGGTGACCGTCACCGCCCAGGCATGGGACAGGAAACCGTCAAAGGCGTCCATATCGTCGCGCAAACGCCCTTCGATATGATCGACCGTGTGAATAAGCCGCGAATACATCTCGATCTGGCGGCGACCGATCACCTTGACCGAACCCGGCTCGCAGACGCGCGACTTGTCGTTGCGATCGACGTCCGAGCACATGGTAAGCTCGCTCTCATCCTTCTTGGAGTTGAGAAGCTTCAGGATCTGTTCGCTATCGGCAATCGGATCGTCGCCACGCTTGATGGTTCCGGAGATAGGGCAGGTCTCGATGCGGCGACCGGAGACGCGCACAAACATTTCCGGCGAGGCACCGACCAGATATTCCTGATGCCCGAGATTGATGAAGAAGGAATAGGGAGACGGATTGATCTCCTTCAGCCGCTTTGAGATTGCTGAAGGCTTGCTGTCGCAGCGCTCCATGAACTTCTGTCCGGGAACCACTTCAAACAGATCGCCCTTGCGGAAGCTCTCCTTGGCCTTGGTGACCAGCGCTGCATATTCACCCGGGCGGTGATCGCCCCTTGGCGGGATCGTATCGGTCGGCCGGAACGGTTCAGGCGCAATCTCTTGCGACTTGCCATAGGTGGTCACACCACCCTTTTCAAAATCATAGCGATCGATCCACGCCTTGGCGGCATGATGGTCGACCACGATAATCTCATCCGGCAGGAACAACACCATGTCGCGCTGATCTTCGGGCCGCTCGAGCGACAACTTGATGGCATCGAACTGGAAGGCGAGATCGTAACCGAAGGCGCCAAACAGCCCGATGGCAGAATCGGCCTCGGAATGGAAGAGATCGGTGATCGCCCGCAAAACGGTAAACACCGTCGGCATTTTCGAACGCTCTTCTTCCATGAAAATGCGGTCTGGCTCGTTGATGGTGAGATCAAGTCGCCGATCCGTTCTCTCGCCCAGTGTGAGCTCAGATACCGTCTTCAGGCGCTCGGCGATGAAGGACAGCAGCACTTCACCGCGCTCGTTGAAGGCTTCGATCCAAACCTTGCGACCGAAGGACGAAAGCCCGAGCGGTGGATCGACGATGGCGGTATCCCAACGCGTATAGCGACCGGGATATTCATAGTTGGATGAAAACACCGCACCGCGACGCTCGTCCAGCTTGTCGATCGCTGAACTGATCGCATCTGCATAGGAGACCGGCCGGCGGCTACGCGTAACGGCAATGCCGCCGCGCGTCTCATAGGTTTCTCCGCCGTCATCGTGAATAACCGTCACCATAGTTTTCTGCTCCCTGTTCAGGCCCGGCCCCGGGCGCTGAATACAAAAAAGCCGCCTCAGGTTTTCCGGGCGGCTTCATCACACTCTGTCGTTCAGACATGACTGGTCAAGGCCGCGTTAGCGTGCCCACCACCAGTTACCAATGTTCTGCGACATGTTCATGGTGCGAATTGTTAGCCTGCGTCGATCCTTTGCGCAAGTGCAGATATGACATGCGATCCCGTCCATTTCTGCCATCAAGGCAACCTATGGAGTTTTGATGCGTTTGAACTTGGCGGAAACTTGTAGAAGGCGATCACATGCGACGGACGACCATCACCACCCTGGCGATTCTTTTGCTCCAGACATGCGCATTCGCAGCGACCGATTTGCCCAAACAAGGCCCGCTCCCCGACAGCAAGCCGACAGCGACGAAGCCGGCAGAGACATCGGTAGAAAAGCCGGACACGGAAACCGTGACCGACAAGAAAGACAAGACTGAAACCGAAGCGGAAGAAGAAACCCCAAATCCCGAAGAGGAGAAAGAAGTCAAAGCACCAGCGCCCCCGCCCGTTGAGACGGAGGATCCAGCCGCCTATGCTGGCTGCATTGCAGATCTCAAATCCATCGGCGCAAGCTTCAGGGAAGTGGATCGCATCGATGACGGCAATGGCTGCGGCATCGACAAACCACTCATCGTCGACAAGGTCCTGCCCGGCGTCTCGCTATCGCCGCCCGCCACGATCCGCTGCGAGACGGCTCTTCAGCTCGCGCGCACTTCCAAGCAGTTCATCATTCCCGCCGCTCGCACGGGCTTTCCCGGCAAAGCAGCGCTCACCTCCATCAACCAGGCATCCGGCTATGTCTGCAGGCTTAGAAACAGTGCCAAGACCGGCAAGATCTCCGAACATGCCCGCGGCAACGGCATCGACATCGCCTCGCTGAGTTTCGGCAAGACGACGGTGCCGATGCGCATTGTGAAGCAGGAAGACAGTACGCTGGAAGACGCTTTCCAGCGTACATTCAACGCCGCAGCCTGCCTTTACTTCACCACTGTCCTCTCCCCCGGTAGCGACGCCGCCCACCAGGACCACATGCATCTGGACGTGATCGAGCGGCGCGGCGGGTATCGCTATTGCCGGTAGAAATGGAAAAGGCGGCATCCGCAAAGATGCCGCCTTTATAGGCTGAAGACTTAGAAGCGTTTTGTCAGCGAGACTTTGAAATAGCGCCCGCTTTCCGAATAGAGGTCACTCAACGTGGACGCTTCCTTTACCTCGAGTGCATCGAAATAGGTCTTGTCGAAAACGTTGTAGACTCCTGCCTGAAGACGAAGCCCCTGAAACTGCTCGGGCTCCCACCAGCCGGTGAGATTCACAATGCCATATCCGTCGGGCTTGGAGGATGCGGTGGAGTCATTATCAACCGCAGCAGAAGCAATCAGGCTGGCGTCTGCGCCCCAAGTCTCCTGCTCGAAACCGACCCCGAATATGCCCTTGAGCGGGGCGACAGACGCGAGCAGTTCGCCTGTGTCGATATCCTCGCCATAGGCATAAGCAACGGATCCATGGAGATTGAAGCCGCTCGTAAACGTCTTGTGGGCGCGCACTTCCACACCGGATATGCGCACCTTGTCACGATTGAAGTATTCGATCGAGCCGAAAGCATACCCGGCAGTTGTGACCGTATCGGTATCAATGAAATTCTTGTAGCGAGTGGTGAACGCCGTGATGCGCCCTCCAAAGTCTTCGTCGCCCAGATTAGCACCGAGTTCGAAGCCATAGCTGGTCTCCGCTTCAAGATCGGAATTGCCGAAAGAGCGATAGAACGGCGCGTTATCGTAATTGACATAGAGCTGAGTGACATTGGGTGCCTTGAAGCCCATGGCAAACTGGGCAAACAACTCGACATCAGGACGGACTTGATAGGCAGCCCTTAGCTTTGGTGACAATTGCCAATCACTCTGTCCGTCCGGCAAGCCGGCATAACCGCTATTATTCTCGTAACCCGCGGTCTCCTTCGGGTTGTAGTCATACCAGTCGAAGCGAATGCCAGGCGTTACGGTCAAGCCAGTCTGTCCGACCTCGATCCTGTCCTCCATATACAGACCAAGCTTCGCGGCATCCGTCTCAGGCATGTCGGCCTGATTGTTATGGTAGAAAGCGCAGTTCGACACATAGGTCACGTCGCATGTATCATGACCGACCTGTATCTGCGTTGTGGTGGCAAACGAAAAATCCCCACCCATTGTCAATCTATGGATGAGATCGCCCGTCACGAAATCGCTGTTCACAAAACCCGCGAAGCCGAAGGCCTGCTCTTCATTGGTACTGATGCGCCCATATCCGCCCTTCGGATCAGTCAGCCGCTCACCATCAGTCCCCTCTTGCCGCTCGGTATGCTGCCAGTAGAGTGTCGCGAAGGCAGACGAGATCAGGCTATCCTCTGCAATTGCTTCGTAGCTGTAATCCAGGGAAACGCGATTTCTCGTATTGTCGACAAGGTTATCATAATCATCCGGAGCATAACTGGAGCCCTGCTCACTCTTCAAATTCGTGGTCGAGTCGAAATTGAAATGTTCCGCCGTCAGACCGATCTGATGTCCCCCCTCGAGATCCTGCCGGATTTTGAAGAGAATATTCCGCTGATCATACTCTTCCGGATCTGCCTTGGTGCGGTTCGCTCCGTATCCGCCGATATCGCCTCCAGTCTTTGACTCGTGACCTTTCTTGTAGCTTCCCTGAAACAGGATCGACGTATTCTCGATCTTCTTGGCGATGGCCGCAGAACCTCCAATTGATTGGTCCTTGCCGTCAAACGTGACCTTGGCCACACCGCCAAAATCCTGCCCCCCTCCGATCAGGTCCTTCGGCTCCAATGTTCTGAGAAGGACGGCACCGCCCAGTGCGCCCGAGCCTGCCCGGCTTGAGTCACCGCCACGCAAGATGTCGACCGATGACAACGAGGAAAAATCGTAAGTGTTGGCACCGCCATAGCTGGCCCTGACCCCGTCCGAGAGATAGGGGATTGGAATACCGTCGATTGTCGTCAGCACACGATCTTCCTCGAGGCCGCGAATGTTCACGCTCTGCGTTTCGGCCACCCAGGACACACCCGGCTCCGTGGTGTTGCCAAGATCATCGAGACTCGTGATATCCTTCTGCGCAATCTCCTTTGCCGTAGTCTGCGTGGCGAGCGGCGTATCCTCGACCGAGCCGGCGGGAACACGTTTTCCTTTAACGACAATGGTTCCAAGCTCGACGGCGCCGTCTTCGGCATCCTGTGCAAAAGCAATGACAGGAACGGAAAATGCGGCCAGCGCGGTGCAAGCCAGCAGCGACGCGCGGAGTGAATTTGACATGAGACCCCCTTGACGGATCCGCGCGAAGACGCGCCGTGCACAGCGATATGCCGGCCAGGATCCGTTACGAACTGATTGAGATGTGGTGGGTTGCTTTTGGCTGCCTGCCGCTAGCCATATAAAACATGATTTTTTAAGTCAATTTAAAAATCATGATTATTAAACTCATGTTATTCTTTTCAGATCGTCTCATACACGACGCCGGCAATCGCGGCCGCACCAGGGCTGCGGCTCACGATTTGAATCACCATATGAGGTAGTTGGCGGATGGGCTTAGAAAAGTCCCTCTATCTGACCGATATCGTTGAGAAAAATCCGCTCAGACGATGGCGAGCGTGGCAAGCCCGGCATGGTCATGATCTCGCCGGTGATTGCCACCACAAAGCCGGCACCGGCAGACAAACGGACCTCACGTACATGCACGCTATGGCCTTCCGGCGCACCGCGCAGGGTCGGATCGGTGGAGAATGAATATTGTGTCTTGGCAATACAGACCGGCAAGTCGCCATAGCCCTGCTCTTCCCAGGCCTTCAACTGGTCGCGCACCGCTTTGTCCGCTGTCACCTCGCCCGCGTGATAGATCTTGGATGCAACCGTTTCGATCTTTTCCAGAAGAGACAGATTGTCGGGATAAAGCGGCTTGAACTGTGCCTGACCGCTATCGGCCAGTTCGGCAACGCGCCGGGCGAGCTCTTCAATGCCGGCTGAACCTTCCGCCCAGTGCCGGCACAAAATGGCGTCGCAGCCCAGATGCGAGACATAGTCCTTCACCGCCTCGATTTCCGCCTCGGTATCGGAAATGAAGTGGTTGATGGCAACCACCACCGGAACGCCGAATTTGCGCACATTGGCAACATGCCGGCCCAGATTGGCGCAGCCCCGCGTCAGCGCCTCGACGTTTTCGGTGCCAAGATCCTCCTTGGCGATGCCGCCATTCATCTTCAGTGCCCGCACCGTCGCAACGATGACGGCGGCAGCCGGTTTCAGCCCGGCCTTGCGGCATTTGATGTCGAAGAATTTTTCCGCCCCCAGATCGGCCCCGAAGCCGGCTTCCGTCACGACATACTCGCCAAGCTTGAGCGCCGTTGTGGTGGCAATCACCGAATTGCAGCCATGGGCGATATTGGCAAAGGGACCGCCATGAACGAAGGCCGGATTGTTCTCCAGCGTCTGCACAAGATTCGGCTGCATGGCATCCTTCAGCAGCACCGTCATCGCGCCATCGGCCTTGATGTCGCGGGCAAAGACCGGGCTCTTGTCGCGCCGGTAACCGATGATGATATTGCCGAGCCGCTGCTCCAGATCCTTCAGATCCCGAGACAGGCACAGGATCGCCATGACCTCCGAGGCGACCGTGATGTCGAAGCCCGCTTCGCGCGGATAGCCGTTGGCCACACCGCCCAGCGAACAGACGATCTCGCGCAAGGCGCGGTCATTCATGTCCATGACCCGACGCCAGGTCACGCGGCGCGTGTCGATATTCTGCTCGTTACCCCAGTATATGTGATTGTCGATCAGGGCGGCGAGCAGGTTATGGGCCGAGGTAATCGCGTGGAAATCGCCGGTGAAGTGAAGGTTCATATCCTCCATCGGCACCACCTGCGCATGCCCACCGCCTGCAGCACCACCTTTCACGCCGAAGCAGGGGCCAAGCGAAGCCTCGCGAATGCAGATGACCGCCTTTTTGCCGATCCGGTTCAACCCGTCGCCAAGCCCGACGGTGGTCGTGGTCTTGCCCTCGCCTGCAGGCGTCGGATTGATGGCGGTCACAAGGATGAGCTTGCCGTCGGGCCGGTCTTTCAGCCCGGCAATAAACCCGGCCTCAACCTTCGCCTTGTCATGGCCATAGGGAATGAGATCCTCGGGCACCATACCAAGCTTGGCACCGATCTCCATGATCGGCTGTTTTTTTGCCGCGCGTGCGATCTCGATATCCGACTTGATCTCCGCCATAAGTGTCACCTCTCCTGCGTCCATTGGCCGTTCCGGCTTTGCGCCGGATTAGAGCCTGAACGAAGGTGGAAGGCGAGTGCTTTTCGGCCAAGTCCCCTGCCAAATTTGGCTAAATGGGCTGGAAAGGGCTGTCCATCGGGCAGCCCTCTCTTCTGTCAGAGGCACCGAACGAGCGCTCAGCCTTCGCCAAGGGCAATCAGGCTGGCATTGCCACCGGCTGCCGCAGTGTTGACGGAAATCACCTGCTCGACCGCAAAGCGCAGCAGATAGGCAGGACCGCCGGCCTTGAAGCCGGTCCCGGACAGGCCTGAGCCGCCAAACGGCTGCGTACCGACAACAGCACCGATCATGTTACGATTGATGTAGATATTGCCGGTGTCGAGAGCATCCGTCACCATGCGCACGGTCGCCTCGATCCGGCTGTGGACGCCAAGTGTCAACCCGTATCCGGTATCACCGATCGCCGCGATCACCTTGGGCAGATCCTTGGCCTTCCAGCGCACCACATGCAGCACCGGCCCGAAGACTTCGCGCGTCAGCGCCTCGGCCTTGTCGAGCTCGATGATGTGCGGCGCAAAGAAGTTGCCGGTATTCGGCGTGGTGCCGGCGTAGCGCACCTTCTGTGTCTTGCGCATCTCGTCCACATGGGCGGTCAGCATGCCCTTCTGCTTTTCGTCGATCACCGGCCCGACATCTGTGTTCGGAAGCGATGGATCGCCAAGGTTCAACTCCATTGCCGCCCCTTCGATCATCTCCAGCATGCCATCGGCAATATCGTCCTGCAGATAGAGAATGCGCAGCGCCGAGCAGCGCTGTCCGGCAGACCGGAAGGCAGACATCACCACATCATCCGTCACCTGTTCGGCAAGCGCCGTGGCGTCGACGATCATGGCGTTGATACCGCCGGTCTCTGCAATCAGCGGAACAATCGGCCCGTCCTTGTCCGCCAGTGTGCGGTTGATCGCCTTGGCCGTTGCCGTTGAGCCGGTAAAGGCAAGACCGGCAAGCTTCGGATGCGCCGTGATGGCCGCACCGATCTCCGGACCACCCGGCAAAAGGAAGAGCACGTCTTGCGGAACGCCTGCCTGATGGAACAGCTTGACGGCTTCAAACGCAACAAGGGGTGTCTGGGGTGCCGGCTTTGCGATCACCGCATTGCCCGCGACGAGTGCGGCAGAGACCTGACCGAGGAAGATCGCCAGCGGAAAATTCCAGGGCGAGATACAGGCAAAGACGCCGCGTCCGCGCCACATCAGGCGATTTGTCTCACCGGTCGGGCCGGGCATGGATTCAGGCGCCGTAAACTGGCGACGCGCCTCAGCGGCATAATAGCGGCAAAAGTCGATCGCCTCGCGGATTTCGGCAATGCCGTCATCCAAAGTCTTTCCAGCCTCTGCCGAAAGCAGCGCCAGAAAACGGTCGCGGTTTTCTTCCAGCGCATCGCCCATCTTGTCGAGGCATAGGGCGCGCTCGTCAACGGGCCGGCGCGACCATTTGGCAAAGCCCTTTGTGGCAGCCGCAAAGGCGCGATCCACATCCGCCGGTGCTGCATCGCGCACCGAGCCGACCACGCGGCTGCGGTCGGACGGCGACAGAACCGGACGCGCCTCGCCCTGGCCCGTTGCCCCCGGTGCCAATGGCGTTGCATCAACTTTGGCCGCCTTGCTGTCGACACGTACGAGCAAGGCGTCCAGAGTTTCGCGGTGGCCGAATTCCAGGCCGGAACTGTTCTTGCGCGCGCCGTAGAGGCCATCGGGCATCGGGATCTGGTTATGGCGGGCGCTCACACCCTTGCCAAGCCCGAGACGCTCTGCAGGTCGCTCCAGCAGCGAACGTATCGGCACATTCTTGTCGCCAGCAACGGCGACAAAAGAGGAGTTGGCGCCATTTTCCAGCAAGCGGCGCACCAGATAGGCCAGAAGATCGCGATAACCGCCAACCGGTGCATAGATGCGGCAGGCAATGCGTTCATTGCCCGATAGTAGATTGTCATAAAGCGCCTCGCCCATGCCATGCAGACGCTGGAATTCGAAGCCGCTGCGGTCGGCACCGGCCAGTTCCAGAATGGTCGAAACGGTGAGCGCATTATGGGTGGCAAATTGCGGGAAGATGCGCTTTCGCTTTTCCAGCATCTGCGCCGCACAACCGAGATAGGCAAGGTCTGTCGCCGGCTTGCGCGTCCACACAGGATAATCGTCCAGACCGCGCTCCTGCGCCCGCTTCACCTCGGTATCCCAATAGGCGCCCTTGACCAGCCGCACCATCATGCGGCGGTTATGGGTCTTGCAAAGAGTGTCGACGAAGTCGATCACCTCAGGCGCACGCTTCTGATAGGCCTGAATGGCCAGACCGAATCCGTCCCAGCCATCCAGCGACGGATCTGCAAAGACGGCAGCGATCACATCGAGCGAAAGCTCCAGACGGTCGGCCTCCTCGGCATCCACGGTGAAGTTCAGCTGATGCGCCTTGGCCATCTGCGCGAGCTTCAACAGATCCGGTACCAGTTCGCGCATCACCCGCTCACGATGGGTGGCCAGATAACGGGGATGAAGGGCCGAAAGCTTGACGGAAATGCCCATACGGTCGGGCAATTCCTTGCCCTTGGCGTTCTTCGCCATGAAGGTGCCGATGGATTCGATCGAATCCGCATAGGACTTGAAATAGCGCTTGGCATCCGCCGCCGTGCGGGCACCCTCGCCCAGCATGTCGAAGGAGTGGCGGTAGCCCTTCTGTTCGCTCTTGGCGGCCCGCGACAGTGCTTCCTTCATGGTCTCGCCAAGCACGAAGTGATGTCCGAGGAACCGCATCGCCTGACGGGTAGCATTGCGAACCGTCGGCAGCCCAACCCGCTTCATCAGCCCACGCACCACGCCTTCCGGCGTCTCACCGGGCCGGATGACCTTGGCCGACATGCCGAGTGCCCAGGCCGAAGCCGAAACGAACCAGCTTTCGGCGCTGCTTTCGTGCTGGCTCCAGCCGCCTTCTTTCAGCTTGTCCTCGATCAGCTTGTCCTGCGTATGAGCATCCGGCACGCGCAGCAACGCTTCTGCCAGAACCATCAGCGCTAGCCCCTCGCGCGTGGACAGCCCGTATTCCCGAAGGAAATCCTCGACACCGCCGACAGAGCCGGAATCGTTCCGGATAGCCTGGATGAACTTCGTCGCGCGTCGGTCAATCGACTGCTCCTGGCTCGACGAAAGCGAAATCTGCCCCGCCACATCGCGCAACAAGCGATCATCGTCACCGCCAAATGGGGCGTCGAACTGGGAAATCTCGGTCATAGCTGATGCACTCATGGTTGCCTCCGTGGTTGATGCAGCATATAAACGAATTTGCAGATAATCTCACTAAAGATGAATACTCAAACGGTGAAAGTAACTGCAATTATTCCTGAAGGTAGTGTTTTATGAAAGAAATCGACAAGGTCGACCGCAAGATCCTCAGAGCGCTTCAAAACGATGGGCGCTTGACCAATGTCGAGCTCGCAGATCGCATCAACCTGTCGCCGACAGCGACAGCCGAGCGGGTACGCCGCCTGACCCGCGACGGTGTCATCACAGGATACATGGCAATTCTGTCACCGCAAAAGCTCGACCGCGAACTGATCGTCTTTATTGAGGTCAAACTGGACCGCACCACACCGGACGTCTTCGATGCCTTTGCCCGGGCCGTGAAACGTAGCGACGACGTGATGGAGTGCCACATGGTTGCCGGCGGCTTCGACTATCTTGTGAAAGCGCGCGTTTCGGGGATGGACGCCTACCGCAAATTTCTATCCGATGTGATTCTGGCACTTCCGGGGGTTAGGGAAACCCACACCTATGCTGTGATGGAAGAAATCAAGGACACCGGACACATTCCTGTTTGACTTGCGGTAAACACTAAACCCTGTCTTTGCGCTCCAATTGCAAGGAATGACAAAGGATATGCGCGGAGCGGATAATTCATGACAAAAAAAGACTAGCTTTTGTTGGAACATGATATATTTGTTAACGGTAACATACCAATCACGGTAATTTTAGAAATCAGAAATGATCATTGCGGAGCGCCAATCGCTGTTGAACAGCGAAATTTCGGGTTGTGAAACAAAAACCCAATTCAGTGAGGTGATGCATCGCATCGCCCATGAGTTCGGCTACGCCTATTTCGCCGTGATGACTGCCCCCGGGCCGAACGACAGTCTGGCAGCGCCGCTGGTTCATTACGGCTCCGTCCCGCTGCCATTCCTGCGCGAATTTGACCGCAACCACTACCTGCGTGACTGTCCTATTGGTGGCCGTGTGAAGGACAGCGTTCTGCCTCAGATGTGGCGCATCAATGACCCGAACATCGCCTATCGCTTCGATTGCTCCGACGCCATGTGCGAACTTTTCCTGCGCTTTGGCATGTCGTCCGGTGTCGTACTCAATTTCAATTCCGTCGATTCGACCCGCTTTCTGATCCGCTTCTACGGCAGTCGTCCTCTGCTTAACCAGTCTGAGCTCAACGAACTCAGCATGGTATCGCTTCACGCATTCGACGTCTTTGACCGTATGCGGCGCATAGAACTCTCCGCCCCCAACGCCTTGTCTGCCCGCGAGCTGGAAGTCGTCAGATGGACGGCTCAGGGCAAGACCTCGATCGAGATTGGGCAAATCCTCTCGCTGTCTGATCACACGATCAATGCCTATATGACAAATGCCATCAAGAAACTGGATTGTGTCAACCGCACCCAGCTCGTGGCCAAGGCGATCCGGTTGAAACTAATTAACTAACTTGTAATATAAGACTGCGAACCGGGTGCGCCAGGCGGCATGCGTGGGAAGGACAAGAATATCGTGTGATATGCTTTGCCCATATACCGTGTCGCAGGATGCACCTGATCGCTTTACGCCACGCTAGCAGGCGACGGACATTGAGCATTTGGATGGACGGGGAGCGGTCCTCGCCTATCCTGAAGACACGAAGGTGCACAGCTTGCCAACACATTTTGACCAGCATTCAGATCCTGGCCTGCATGATGGCAACGCTGTCGGCATTTCCAATGCCGAAATTGTCGAGCTTGTCACAGCCTTTCGTTACTATGGATTTTTCCGGATCGATCTCGATAGCGGGCTCCTGTATGCCACGCCCGATGTCTTCAAAATCTTCGAGATGACCTATCACGACGGCCCCCTGAACATGGTCGAGTTCGGACACAAGATCCATCCGGAGGATTTGCCGATGGTCATGGAGGCTTTCGAACGCGCAAGCGTTCATAACGAAACCTACCACAGCATATACCGTGTGCGCCGCAAAGACGGTAACCACCGCTTTGTACGCACGGTGGGAAAATACCGTGAGAAGGCTGGCACAGCAGGCGAAGTGGTCGGCGTCACCTACGAGTTTTTCGAGCGCCTGCGCACCGTGGGCTTCTCGTCCGAAAAGCAATAGCGAAAAGAGGCAGTTTCCCACCCCTTCCCTGTGGGCGGCTAACGGTCGAGCACAGTCCGCAACTCCACCATGTTGGAGCGCACGCGCAGAATGTAAAAGCCCATGGTGGCCAAATGGGTGGGCATGATCCAGCCGTCTTCCGCACCATTGGAAATGATTGCCGGCTGCACTCTCAATGCAGCCTCGACCTGCTCTTCCGTCTGCATCCAGAGGCTCTGCAGATTGCGCTCGCGGATCACGTCCTGAAAGTCGGCATGCGTTGCCGCAAGAATGGCACGCAGCGCATAGAGCTGGCCGTAAGCAAACCAGAAGCGATCGTCGGCACGTGTGTCGAACCAGCCGGCATTATAATCCTCCGACCGACGGCGCAGGATATCGGACGTATTGCCAAGGTCGCTCGCCGCCCGGTCGAGCAATTGCATCAGATTGTCCGCTCTTGTGTCGAAGACGGATTTGCACTGCTGCAGATCGGCATTGAACTGGCGCCAGTAGCGTATCGCAGACCGGTAGGTGGCAGGTGTCGTCGAGCGAAAGCCCAATGGATGGATGCCAAAATACCAGGCCTCCTCGTCATACTGGATACGCCCGCGCGCTTCCTGAAGATCGCTGTTGATACCGGATGTGCCGCGGACTCGCCCCAGATTGTCGGCAAGCTCGATTGCCACGCGCCGAACCACCTGATTCACACCGCGCTGGAAAGAGGCCTTGTTGTCGAAGAAGGGCGTATTGTCCCAGTCGATCCCGAAGAAACCAAGCTTGTAGAGGAGTGTCGACGACACCCATGCATTCTGGTTGACGTTGAGATCGGTCAGATCCGCAGCGACCGTTGCAATTGCCGAGTTCTGGCACGCATTGGGTTGATCGGGCAGTTTTTCACCGGCCGCGACCGTGCGCTTGGCGAAGTCATATTTCTCCACCATCTGGGTGTCGAAACCATACCAGATCTGCGTGCGCCAGAAGAACCATCCGTATGACGCGACCAGCACCGCCAGGACCAGGATGATAGGTCCCTTGATCAGCCAGTTGCGATCCTTGTACCAGCCATGGGCGGCGAGAAACGGCCAGAGCAGCCAGGCGACAACAAGGCCGACACCCCGCCCGATCGCGCTGAAGATGCGCTGGAAAAACGCGATGATCGGATCAAGCATTCGTCTCGTCTCCTATGTCGTAAAGCTGCTTTCGGAAGCGTTTCTTGTCCTGCAGATATGTTGCCGTCAGTCGTGATACAACAAATTCGCGGTAGGTTTCGCGATATCCCTCATAAGCCTGATAGAAACCCTGTTTGTCGAAGATGAAGCGGGACACGAAGTCGGCTGGATTGAACTGGGCGATCAGCCTGTTGGTCAGCCATTGGTCCGGATGCTGCGGCGCTGCCCGGATCAGCATGAAGCGCTGCCTGGCCGAGATCTCCTCCATACGGATATTGCCGGTGCGGGCGATTGCGCGCTGCATATCCATCAAGAAGGGATAGCTTCCCTCCTCCGCCACCAGACCGGCATTGCGCTGCGCCCAGGTCTGCAACCAGATCCCATCGATCTTCGACATATCTGTGTCTGGCTCAGAGCGCTCGGCAAGCGCCGTCAAAGCCATGTCGGCCCGATGCCTGTAAAGTCCCGAAGCTTCGACCCAACTGGCGCGCGGCAACTCGATGCGGCCGGTGCGGGCCAGAAAGTCGAAAATGCGCGACGGATCGTCAAGCCCGATATAGCTTACCTGCCACGGACGCGAGCGGCGGAAACCCGGTGCCTCGGGATCGCAGATCACCGTCGTGTTCTTCTCGTCGACGAAGATGAACACTCCGCCGAAATGGTTTGCCCAATAGGCGTCATGGCGAAAGACCAGCTTGTCCGGCACCAGTACATTCTGGCGGATATCCCCGGTCAGCTTGACCAGCTCCACCATCCGGTTGAGCATGGCATCGTCACGCCAGGCATTGTCGGAACTGCGCAGGCGATCGGCAAGCTGGCGCAACTCCGCAGCTTTGCCGAGAAGATCCTCGGCAGACAGGACCCGAAAACGCACCTCGTTGATGGACAGCAGATCCTCGAGTGTCTCCACCCGCGCGACCGAATCCTCGATCTCGCCATAGAGCGCGTCCTTGATCGTGACCGCGTTGATCGCCCGTACATTGGCGTCAAAGAACTCGTGCATCAGGCCTGCGGTATTGGAAAAACTCGTATGCACCACCGGGAGGTTTTCCTGATCCGGCGTCATGATGATGAAGCGTCGATTGACCCGGTCAGGATCGAGATAATCCTTGTCACCCAGCTCATCTGCAATCTGCGGCGAAAACCCGGTCATATCGATATCGAAGCTTTCGAGCTGCGTTCCCCGCAGTCCGAACCCGGCCAGCGCCTTGTTGTATCGTTCGATCAGATGCGGCTCGCGAATCGTCAGCAACCGCCCATAGATCAGCTCAGCTTCGAGAAGGCGGTTCATCCCTGCCACCGTCCATCGCGTTTCATCGCTTCGATCTCGGCGATGGCCTTTTCGCGCTGGCGTTCACGGCGGATAATGTCGGAGACGGCAGCATTGTCGGATTTGTCGGTGTAGCGGAATTCGCTGTCGGCGTAGCGGTTGACCTCCTGCAGGATCATGTCCATCGTGATCGGCCCGCGCAGCGCCTCGATCATCGCTTTCTTCTCGTCATAGCCTTTGTGCATGAAGGCCTGAGGCGTTTCGAACCACTCGTCCGGCAGTTCCACATCCATGGCCCGCATCTTGATCGCATCGGTGATGTTCTTGATCGCACGCCCGGTAAAGCGCGGTTCCGCCAATTTGATCTCATGCAGATAGGCGCCGACATCGGCAAGGGTCCTGATCTTTCCATGCGCCGTCTCGTAGCGCTCCCAGACAGACACCAGCCCCGCCTCCTTCGGCTGGCTGTGCTGCGCATAGGAGGTGGCAACCGCACGCTTGATCTCCTGGTCGGCAAAGAGCGTATGGTCGCCCAGAGGCAGTGAGTGGTTCTTGCCGATCAGAAGCGCAAAGATGTCGATATAGTCGTGTTCGGTCTGCGGACCATCCACCAGCCAGCGCGCACCCGCCCGCTGACGCAGCGCATCGTCGACATTTTCCGGATAGTTGGAGAACATGCCGAAACTGCAATTGCCGCGCACCACGGTCGAGGCCCCGGCAAAGCTCTCCATCAAAACGGCAGTCACTTCCTGCTGGCCGGCTGATGCCCGGTCATCGGCGCGCTTTGCCGCCACCTGATCGATATCGTCGATCGTGCCGAAGCCGATGGCGCGGGGATTGAGGACATTGTTGATGAATTCCTTGGCATTCTGGCCGGATTTACCCTGATAGGACGAAATCTGGTCGACGCCGAAATTCTCGTAATGGAAGGCATACCCTGCGACCTGGCAGTAATCGTTCAGCATGCCCGCCAGCATCTGGATGAGTATGGTCTTGCCTGTTCCCGGCATGCCGTCGCCGATAAAGGTAAAGAGAAAGCCGCCAAGCTCGACAAACGGATTCATCTGTCGGTCGAAGTCGTAGGCCATCATCATCTTGGCAAGCTTGAGCGCCTGATATTTGGCAATGTGGTTGCCGACGATCTCTTCCGGCTTCTTGAAGGTCATCACCAGCGGCTTGCGCTTCATGCCGGGCGCCACATCGAAACCATCCAGGGTAAAATCGTCCTGGTCGATGCGGATATGCGTATTGTCCAAACCGGCAAGTCCGGTGAAGCGCGCCTTGCGGGAAATCAGTCCTTCCAGCGCCTCGCGGGCAAAGGCACGCGCCCGCGCGGTCAATGCCTGGTCATCCGGCGACCCGGAAATGGCTGCATCAAGTCCGGCCATCATGCTTTTCAGGGCATCCTGCGGTGTATCGAACAGGAAATCCGGCTCACGGGTGTCGTTGACCGGTTCTCCCTCGCCCGCCAGCGTCGATGCCAGATAGGCAGCAAAGGTGAAGGACGCGACATAGGCCGAGGCTGCCAGCAGCGCCTTGAACTGCTCGGCATCCGCCCCTTGAAGCGGTGCCGACCGGTTGCGCGCCTGAAGCGCTTCCAGATTGCTCTGTCGTGCGAAAACATCTGCCACCGCAAGCGCCACCTGCGCCCCGCGCCGCGCCCGGTAAAGAACCGCATGGCTTTGCGGCGACATCAGCGGATCGCCGGCCTTCAGAGAGGCAATGGTCTTGACCAGTTCCACCTCACGCGTGCGGCGCACCGAACCTGTGGCCACGGGCGAGACGAAACGTCGACCGGTCCCCGCAAGCGATGGGCCCGACTGGCTGTCGCCCTGATCCAGGACGATCGTGCGCGTCACCAGTCCCTGCGCCACCGCAAGATGCTTTTCGATCTCGTCTTCGTGGATTGTCGTCAGCCCCGCATTGAGTGCGTTCATCTCAGACCTCGCTCACCACATTATTTCCTGAAATCACATGCACCCGGTAATTGCCGAAGATCGACGCTGCCTCACCGGATGCGTAGAGCGCCTGATAGGCATCATGGGGCACCAATGCGTGTTTCTCGAAGGAGGACACGCCCATGCGCGCCGCCTCCAGATCGCCCGTATCGATGTGGAATTCCTCGGCCGCCGGCGTCGTCGAAAAAATCCCACGCTTTTCCGGGCGCTCTTTCTTGGAAAAGATCTCCTGCATCGTCCAGGTCAAAAGCCAGGCATTTTCAGGCTTGCGTACGCGCGTCAGGATCTCCTGAATGCGATTGCTGTTTTCGGTCACGCCCGCCGCATAAAACGGCCCCAGCACCATACGGTGCAGATGCTTGGGGTGCAGCGAGGCAAAATCCTTGTCCATATTGCTGGCAATGGTGGCCGGCGTCAGCGAATAGGCGCTGTTCTTGCCGGCAAAGTCGTCGAACTGCGCCGCCAGTTCCGGATTGAGAAGCCCGCCAACGGGAAGCGGGATATCCACCGCGTCGTTCAACTTGCCGTCCCCGGTCACCAGCAGCCTGGCCACATTGGCAGCCGAATCCTCGATACCGGCGACATAGATCATCGGCAGCGTGTTTGAGCCATCGAACGCGGCCCAGGTCACGACGTAATAAGGCCGGCGCGTCGCAGAATTGACCGTCACCCGCACAGTCTCGGGCAACACGAAGGGCGAAAAGATCTCCCCCTTGCCGATCTGTTCCAGATAGAGCCTTTCCGCCATTTGCGACTGCAATGCCTCGGGCAATTCTTTCTGGCGAAATATGAAGTCGACCATTTCGGATCGAAGCGCGCCCGCTTCCGGTATCGACGCCAACCGCTTTTCGGCAGTCCCGCGATCGTTTTCCAGCTCCAGAACATTCTGGAAAACAGGGAAACCGCTTTCGGCACGGGATATGCGAAACTGCTCGGTAAAGCCGATCCGGTTTTCCCAGCACGCAAAGGAATTCTTCAATCGCTCGATGTAAGGCAGCAGCAGAGGCCCGGCACTTCCCGCACCCGGCACTCCAAGATCCGGCTTGGAGAGATAGATCGCAAGCCCGTTCAGCGCGGCTTCGACCGACTGGAAATAACGCGCGACCGGGCCATCCACGGCATTCAACATGGCGACGCCTCGACCGTGACGAAGAAGGATATCCCGCGACCGATCAACAAAGCCAAACCCATCACGGCTTCACGTAATCCGCCGCATTATGCTTGTCCATCACCGCCTGGAAGCGCCGTGCGAAGGCATCGTCGGCGAGCTTCTTGCGGCGCTGAATGTCCTGCGACGAGCGCATATTGGTCTCATGCAGTTCAAGAAGATCGCCGATATGACGCTGGGACGCCGAGCCGATGCCGGCCATGGTCTCTTCCGCTGCCGTATCCACCTGGCTGCCCAGTGTATTGATCTTGTGAGCGACATCCTGCTGTGCGGCAGTCTTCAACGAGTCTTCGAGTGCCTTGTAGAGAACGATACGCTGCTCGGTATCGATGGTCAGCTTGTTGATCAGCGTGTTCTGCGCAGCGATCTGGTTGTTGAGTGAATCCACGAAGGTCTGGAACATCGAGGTATAGCGCTCCAGCGTCTGACTCTCGGCCAGCAATTCCTGCTCCTTGGCCTGCGCCTGGTTATATTCGGTCGCAAGCTTGGAACGTTGGCCTTCAAGCTCTGTGCGGGCCGACTGGTCCGTGGAGGCTGCAATACGGTTTTCGATGTCCATCAACATCGGGTTAAGCTCGTTGATCTTCTGCTGCGTCGCCTCAAGCTCGGCGATTGTGCCCTTGCGCCGTTCGATGACCTGCACAAGGCTTGCCTCTGAACTCTTGTAGCGCTGATCCAGCACCTGACGCTGATCTTTGAGGATGCCGACAATGGTGTCGGACTTCGACAAAAGCTCCTGCAGATTGCCGGCAAGCGACATGTTGCGCACGCGTTCGGTGCGCATGCGCTGGGCCTTCTGCTTGGAGAACATACCGACGAATTTTTCGTAACCGGTATAGGTTTTCATGCTCTCGAATTCGGAGCCGAAAACATTGGTTGCGTCCTCAAGGCCGATGATCAGGTCGGCAATATTCGACTCCATCACCGCCTGCTGCTTGATGACATCCTGAATGCGGGCATTCTCGATATCGAATTGAGCATCACCGATCTTGGTATCCGCCTTGGCGAACTGGTCGAGAACAACACCCGATTGTTCAAGCTTGCCGCGCATATCGGTGACAATTCCGCGGGTCTTCTCGATTTCCGCGTCGAACGACTGTAGCGATGCCATGTCCTGCCTCTCCCTCTCGTGTATGGCGAACCGTATCGTCCGCAACCGTCTGCAATGCGCTGAACTTACAGCAGCAGCCTGATTTTAAAATAGCTTTTCACAACCTCCACATAGAAATGCCATGTGACAAGAACAAGTCTGCGCCGCTCGCTTGCCGACAAAGGCGAAAACAAAAAAGCCGGGACGACAAGGCCCCGGCCATTTGCTCTGGCAATGAAACCGCCGATGATCACTGCGCGGCAGACGGGTCCTTGAGATAGGCAATGACATTAGCGATGTCCTCGTCTTTTTTCAGGCCGGCAAACGCCATGGTCGTCCCCTTCACCAGACCGCGGGGATTGGGCAGATAGTCCGTCAGTTCCTCTTCCGACCAAACCATGCCATCAGCGCCGAAGGCCTTCATCGCCTTGGAATATTTGTAATCCTCAACAGAGGCCACCGGGCGCCCGACGACGCCCATCAAGGATGGACCGACCTTGTTGCTGGGCTCGGTGGCGGTGTGACAGGCAGCGCATTTCTTGAAAACCTTTGCACCCGCTGCGGCATCGCCATCGGCCAGTGCAGCACCCGCTGGCAGGATCAGCGCCGCGATCAGAGCAAGCTTGTAAATTGTCATGGAACTTTCCTCGTCATGTCGTGTTAAGTCCCTTGTTAAGACAAGGACGACTGTATTGAACTCTACATGCCTCTATCAGCCTTTTCGTTGTGGCGCCTTGACGCGGATCAAGGCTGCGGACTGCCTAACGTCAGGATTTTTGGGGTTTTACGGGAGTTCGGGGTCGACAACGGCGTCCTTTCTGGACTAGGCAATGCAGCCTTCGCAGCGGAGGCCGCATCTGACGGCCTCCCATCCCAGTCCCGCATTTCTTGCGGGCAAAATCCCGGGTTAACGCCGACACGTCGCAAAGCAGGCGGTCCATACGGCGCAAACACGCCATCATACTTGCATTAATGCGGTATTGAATGTTGACTTGGGAACAGCAAAAAAAGGGAGTACCTAAATGACTCACCCGTCTCTTCGCCGTATTGCACTCGCATCGGCAGCATCGCTTATTGCACTTTCCTCAACGGCATATGCCGCGGATTCGGAAAGCTGCAAGGCCGTACGCTTCTCCGACGTGGGCTGGACAGACATTACCGCAACAACCGCCACAGCGACTGTTGTGCTAAAGGCCATGGGCTATGAACCCAAGACAACCGTCCTGTCCGTGCCGGTCACCTATACCTCGTTGAAGAACAACGACATCGACGTCTTCCTCGGCAACTGGATGCCGGCGCAGGAAAAGGACGTAACTCCTTATATTGAAGACGGTTCTGTCGATTCCATCGGCACCAACCTTGAAGGCGCCAAGTACACGCTGGGCACCAATGCCAAGGGTGCGGAACTCGGCATCAAGGACTTCTCCGACATTGGCAAGCATGCCGATGAACTCGACGGCAAGATCTACGGCATCGAACCCGGCAACGACGGAAACCGTCTCGTCATGTCCCTCATCGAAGAAGACAAGATGGGCATGGGCAAGATGAAAGTGGTCGAGTCCTCCGAGCAGGGCATGCTGGCACAGGTTTCCCGCGCCAAAAAGGACGGCAAGCCGATTGTCTTCCTCGCATGGGCACCGCATCCGATGAATTCGAATTTCGACATCACTTACCTCACGGGTGGTGACGATACATTCGGACCCGACTTCGGTGGCGCAACCGTTCACACCAATGTTCGCAGCGGCTACGTCGAGGACTGCCCGAATGTTGGCAAGTTCGTAACAAATCTGAAGTTCTCGCTCGATATGGAAAACCAGATCATGGGCAAGATCCTCGACGATGGTGAGGATCCGGAAAAGGCTGCTGCCGAATGGCTGAAGGCCAATCCCGACGCTGTAAAGCCCTGGCTGGAAGGCGTTACCACCTTCGACGGTGGCGACGCAGCGGAAGCTGTGAAGACCAATCTCGGTCTGTAAGCAAGAATTCAGGGCCGGCGGCGCAAATGCACCGCCGGCCTTCTTCTTACCCCCACATCATTTCCAGTAATCAAGAACGGGCGGAGACCAAGTGGATTGGCTCACTGAAACTAAAATTCCGATTGGCCAATGGGCCAGAACAATGGTCGATTGGCTAACCGATAACGGCGACTGGTTTTTTGACTGGCTTGCCTATGTCTTGAGGCAGGTCATCGATGCCTTGCTATGGGTCTTGCAGGCACCTCCGGCTATTGCTGTCGTCTTGGCAATCAGCCTTCTGGCCTATGCCTTGCGTCGCTCCTTCAGCGTCGCGATACTGACTTTCCTGGGGCTGCTGTTGATCATCAACCTCGGCTATTACGAAGAAACGACAGAGACCTTGGCACTGGTTCTGTCTGCGGCCTTCGTCTGTATGCTGATTGGCGTACCCCTCGGCATCGCCGCAGCACGGCGCCAATGGGTCTATGCCATCATGCGACCGATCCTCGACCTGATGCAGACGATCCCCACCTTCGTCTATCTGATTCCGGCGCTCATCCTGTTCGGTCTCGGCATGGTTCCAGGCCTGATCGCAACCGTGATCTTCGCCATCCCGGCCCCGATTCGTCTGACGCGCCTTGGCATCATCTCCACGCCACCGGCATTGGTGGAGGCAGCCGTCGCTTTCGGCGCAACACCGACACAGGTGCTGCGCAAAGTGGAACTACCCTATGCCCTGCCCCAGATCATGGCGGGCCTGACGCAAACGATCATGTTGTCTCTGTCCATGGTGGTCATTTCCGCACTGGTTGGCGCAAGCGGTCTTGGCGTTCCGGTCGTTCGTGCGCTCAACACCGTCAATGTCGGCATGGGCTTTGAATCGGGTCTTTGCATCGTCATCCTTGCGATCATCCTCGACCGCATGTTCCGCGTACCGGAAGAAGGAGACGGCAAATGAGTGATGCGATCATCTTTGAAAATGTCGATATTGTTTTCGGCAAGAACAACGAACGTGCATTACCCCTGATCGACGCCGGAAAAACCCGTGACGAGATCGGCGAGGAAACCGGCCTCGTGCTGGGGGTTGCCGATGCGTCGCTGAGCGTCAAGGAAGGCGAAATCCTGGTACTCATGGGCCTTTCCGGCTCCGGAAAGTCGACGCTGTTGCGCGCCGTCAACGGGCTTGCCCCGGTTGTCCGTGGTGGCGTGACCGTCAACACCGCGACGGGTCCGGTTAATCCCTATACGGCCAACGCGAAGTCGATGCGCGATCTGCGCATGCACACCGTTTCGATGGTGTTCCAGCAGTTCGGCCTTCTTCCATGGCGCACCGTCGCCGACAATGTCGGCTTCGGCCTTGAGCTGGCAGGCATCCCGGAAGCCGAGCGCAAGGAGCGGGTCACGGAACAATTGGAGCTGGTGAGCCTTGGCCAGTGGGCGGACCGCAAGGTCAACGAGTTGTCGGGCGGGATGCAGCAGCGTGTCGGCCTTGCCCGCGCCTTTGCCACCGGCGCACCGATCCTGTTGATGGACGAGCCCTTCTCGGCGCTCGACCCATTGATCCGCAATCGCTTGCAGGACGAATTGCTGGAGTTCCAGGCGCGGCTGAAGAAGACCATTCTCTTCGTCAGCCACGATCTGGATGAAGCCTTCCGTATTGGCAATCGCATCGCCATCATGGAAAGCGGACGCATCATCCAGTGCGGCACGCCGCAGGAGATCGTCAAGAACCCGGCCGATCAGTATGTTGCCGATTTCGTGCAGCACATGAACCCGATAGCCATGCTGAATGCCCGCGACGTCATGAAAGGCGGCGTTGGCACCGTCAGCGAGGGATCGGTGGCCGGCACCGCAGGACCTGATACGCCACTGGTCGAAATACTCGACGCGCTTGCCCGTCAACCGGGCACGATCGGCGTGGTCGAAAAAGGCTCGATCATTGGGACCATCAGCGCCCAGGATATCGTCGCCGGCCTCACCCGTCACCGCATGCGCGAAGCCAGTTGAGAAACCGGGGCCGGCCCTTCTGGGGCCGGCTCCGTCGGAGATATAGATGGCAGACAAGCCTTCCGTGATTCGCGACACCGACAATGAAGCAAGAGAGCTTGCCCGAGAGCTGATCCGCAAGGCCCGTTATGTCGGGCTGGCCGTAATCGACCCCCAGAACGGATTTCCGCAGATAAGTCGCGTTCTGCTTGCCACCGATGCGGGCGGCATACCGTTCATTCTCGTTTCGTGCCTTTCGGCGCATACGCAGTCTTTGTCTACCGATCCACGATGTTCATTTCTGGCAGGTGAACCCGGCAAGGGCGATCCCCTCGCCCATGCGCGCATCTCCGTGCAATGCCTGGCAGAGCGTGTTGAGCACGACACAGATGTACACGAGACGCTCAGAACGCGTTTTCTGAAGCTCCACCCAAAGGCCAAACTCTATATCGATTTTGCCGATTTTGGCTTTTTCCGGCTGGTCCCCCAGAGCGCGAGTCTCAATGGCGGCTTCGGCCGTGCATACAATTTGTCCAGAATCGACCTGCTTGAACAGAGGCCCATCGACACCTGAAATCTGGTAGCACTGCGTGGCGCACTACAAGATTTTGGGATTGTCATCGCACACGCGGCATCAAAATTCACGCCGTTGATTTTCATCTGAATATCGAGAAAATTCGATAAAACGCATACTATATGGCTGATTTTTATCGAATTTATGGCAATTCTGCGCTCAAATCACACGGCAGACAGCCATTTCAATGAAGCTAAAATTAATTTCGTAATACCTAAAAAAGCATACTCGATACCTTAAATTTAGGCATATACAATTTTTGCCCAGTTGGTACACTTTTAGAATACGAAATTCACGGATTGCAAACGGGCACTCCGGTTGGCGGACCCGCGTTTAAGGAAAGAATGATCGTATGAAAACGAAATCATTGTCTGAACAGTCTAACGTTGCGGCAGGTCTTTTGTCGGCGATGGCAAACCCAAAGCGTCTGATGATCCTGTGCAGCCTTGTTGAAGGCGAAGTACCGGTTGGCGTACTTGCAAATCAGGTGGGCTTGAGCCAGTCGGCCTTGTCACAACATCTCTCGAAACTGCGTGCACAAAAGCTGGTAAAGACCCGCCGTGACGCGCAGACCATTTATTATTCCAGCACCTCTGAATCGGTCATCAAGGTCCTTCAGACACTGGAAGATATTTATTGCCAGACAGAAGCCAATCGTTCTGCCGCATAAGTTAGCGCTACCATTGCGTAGTTTTAACGCTTTCGGTGGATAATGATAACCTGGCCTTCTTGCCACGGCTTTTTTAAATCACGTTATAAACATTGCAGATTGGCCGGCTTCCTTTGCGGAAGCCGGTCTTTCTTTTGAACGATCGCATGAAAAAAGAAGACTTCAGCCGGTTAGGGCTGAAGTCTTGATGGCCATGTCGCCGCGTGCCGGAAGCCGAGGACTGCCCTCCGCGACTCCCGCGACGACCGGACCGATCATGCACCAGCGAACTTGCGCTAGGCTTTTCTCCTCTCCCCCTCAGCATCGGCGCCCAACAATTTTCGCACCGCATTCATCAATGACGCGTTGCGGATCCATGACGTTTTCTGATGCCATCTTGACGGTCCAATCGGCGCTGATAACGTGACGCCGCCCTTGCCAAAGGGACAGCTTTGCCGCCAGCCGGGCCTAAGGTCGCCCAGCGCATGCGGGCTCATGGAGAACAGAATGTCCAACCGAATGAATACGACGCCCAACGACCTGCGTGCCTTCTGGATGCCCTTTACGGCCAACCGTCAGTTCAAGAAGGAACCGCGCCTTTTCGTCGGCGCCAAGGATATGTATTACACCACCCATGATGGCCGTCAGGTGCTCGATGGCACCGCTGGCCTCTGGTGTGTGAACGCCGGTCACTGCCGTCCCAAGATTACCGAGGCGATCCGCGAGCAAGCTGGCGAACTCGATTATGCGCCCGCCTTCCAGCTTGGACACCCCAAGGCCTTCGAACTGGCCAACCGCCTGGTCGACATTGCGCCGGAAGGCATGAACCACGTCCTCTATACAAATTCAGGCTCGGAATCGGTTGAGACAGCGCTGAAAGTTGCGCTGGCCTATCACCGCGTAAAGGGCGACGGCTCGCGGTTCCGGCTGGTCGGTCGCGAGCGCGGCTACCACGGCGTCAATTTCGGCGGCATTTCGGTCGGCGGCATCGTCTCCAACCGCAAGATGTTCGGAACGCTCCTGACCGGCGTCGACCACATGCCACACACCCACCTGCCCGACCAGAACGCCTTCACCAAGGGGCAACCGGAGCATGGCGGTGATCTGGCGACCGAACTCGAGCGCATCGTGACCCTGCACGATGCCTCGACTGTGGCTGCTGTCATCGTCGAACCCATTGCCGGCTCGACTGGCGTGCTGATCCCGCCGAAAGGCTATCTGCAAAAACTGCGAGACATCTGCACCAAGCACGGCATCCTGCTGATATTCGATGAGGTCATCACCGGCTTTGGCCGTCTGGGCGCACCTTTCGCGTCGCAGTATTACGACGTCAAGCCCGACATGATCACCACCGCCAAGGGCCTCACCAATGGCGTGATTCCCATGGGCGCTGTGTTCGTCACCTCAGAGATCCACGACGCCTTCATGAACGGTCCGGAACACATGATCGAATTCTTCCATGGATACACCTATTCGGGCAATCCGATTGCCTGTGCAGCAGCCCTTGGAACACTCGATACCTACAAGGAAGAGGGCCTGTTGACGCGCGCAGCCGAGATCGCGCCCTATTGGGAGGAGCAGCTTCATTCGCTCAAGGACTGCCCCAATGTCATCGACGTCCGCAATACAGGCCTGATCGGTGCCATCGAGCTGTCCCCGATCGCCGGAGAACCGACGAAACGTGCCTTCACAGCCTTCCTCAAAGCCTATGAGTCGGGGCTTCTGATCCGCACAACAGGCGACATCATTGCTCTGTCTCCGCCTTTGATCATCACCAAGGAGCAGATCGACGAGTTGTTCGACAAACTGCGCAAGGTGTTGATGAATAACATCTGATCGGCATATCAGAGCTGATGAAAAGCGGTCGGTGACGACCGCTTCTTTGTCTGTTGCAGGCACGTCTTGCGCAACTGCAACGTCGCCTTTATCCTCGGCACCACAAATCATGGCCGATCTTTGATACCGGTGACGGTCACAGGGTTGGACAAACACTTAGCAAGCCGGGCACGCAGCCTCGGTGGCATCACGTCACCCGCTTCGATTGCAAGGCAGGTCCCATCAGGAACAATCCATGGTCGACCCGGACAAGCCCAGCGCCAAAACATCTGACACGCAGCCGGGAAAAAGCAGCACCGGCACAGCGCAAGCCAGCGATCCATGGGCCAATTTCAAGAGTGATCTGATGGCACTTGAGCAGGCCGCGCGAGACGAACTCGCATCCCGCGACCCGAACGAGCAGGATGCTGAGCACCCCCCGGCGAGCGCGCGGCTGTATGGCGACGACGACACAAACGAGAAGCAGAGCGAGGACGATACCTCCTTCGGCAACCGCTCCATCATCATCTGACGGGCGCACTGGCGCGCAGTTCTCGGTTCAACGCAATACACTCTCTCCGGTCGCCAAAACTCCGCCATCAGCGGGCAGCACTTGCAGCAACGCGACCGCAGCCCCACCTCTATGAAAAGGCTCGGCCTCGGCTGCACGGCCATGGCGCTCTATCAGAGCGAGTGACGCGGAGTTTATCGCGCCTTAGGATTTTGTCGGCAATATATGCGGACAGCACAGCTGATCAGGAGAAATGTCGATGGTCGAACGCGTTTCCCGTATTTCATCCTCTGCGTCGTCTTCATCCACGCAGATCGACAACAGCCTTGCCATTGGCTCAGAGCCCTACAATGCATGGGTCGCTGCCCGTCAGGACAAGATCAATGACGACCTGAGAGAAAGGGCGCGCGAGCACGCCAGTGATCCCGACGGCCACCACAAATCACCCGAAGACGAAGCCGAGGAAGACGCCGACGCAAGAATGCAGGCCCGCCATGCGCGCCAACTCGGTGAACCGGATGACCGTGTCGATACGGCAGAAGAACCGCATGAGGATTGCACATTGTCAGGCGAAAGCGATCGCATAGGCACGCGCAATTTCGACGACGATACCCCGTTCGGTGAGCGCTCCGTCATCGTTTGACGAAACGCTACTCGACGGCTTGAACTTCGTAGGTCCAGACGCGAAACCCATTCAACACATGTGGACCGAACGAATTGATCAGCGGAATATCCGCCGCATCACGCCCACGCGCGACAACGATCCGGCCAATGCGCCGCTTGTTGTTGCGTGGATCGAATGTGTACCATTTGCCATCCAGAAACACTTCCATCCAGGCGCTGAAATCCATCGGATCCACCACCGGAACACCGATGTCACCGAGATGCCCATTCACATAGCGGGCTGGAATATTCAGGCTACGGCACAAAGTGACGGCAAGATGGGCATAGTCACGGCAAACACCCACGCGCTCCTGAAACGCCTCATAGGCCGTGCGGGTAGACCGTGCCTGCATGTAATCGAAGCTGATATGCTGGTGCACAAAGTCACAGATCGCCTGGACTCTTGCCCAACCCGGCTGGGTCTCCCCGAACTGGTCCCAGGCGAACTGGCTCAATCGGTCGGTTTCGCAGTAGCGACTGCCCATCAGATAGACCAGACACTCATCCGGCAGATCCTGAACAGCGATTTCGCGGGCGTCTGGTGCCACTTCGTCGAGTTGCCCATCATCCTCGATTGTCGCATCGCCCCAGATGGTCAGATTGCCCGCAGGCGCGACCAGCCGTCGGCAGCGATTGCCGAACATATCATGATAGGTGGTCGTCAACAGATCGGGATTGGTGATGATCTTTTCCGGGTCGCGGATATCCGCCGTTCGATCATCGTGGACAGACAGAAGGCAAACCATCGCGGTCGGTTGCTCGCAGGTCAGCGTGATTTCATAGCCGTAACGTATCAGCATTCAGTCGTCCTAGCGAAAATCGTTGGATGTCAGGGTGTAGGTGGGCTGACGCCCCCGCTGATAGAGCTTGTGTGCCGCCTTGCGGATGGCATCGACAGATCCGTCAAAGGCCGTCAGGCAGGCGGCTTCCGACGTGCGCGTTCCGCACATCTCTGCGCCCGGCCTGTCGAGTGCTCCGACTTCAACGAAGAAGCGAATCTCCGACATGCCATCATGCCCGATGAACCGGATGGCCTTTCGCGTTTCGTCATAACTGCGGCTGGGATTGAGAAAAACAAGCGACATGATTGGCACTCCTTTGGAAAGTGTCGTTCAGCTCGGGTGACCAATCGGTATGCCGCCATGAACGCATTCAGGGAAAACAGGCATGTCAGGACTTATCCCGGGCCCGCGGCCATATCAGCGCGCGGGCACATACGCCTGCCTTAGTCTTAGCTCTTGCCCTTGGACTTGGACCAGGCGGCTGACGGACTTGTTGCGTCTTTCACCTGGCTTCCCTGAGCGGATACCTTCGGTGCAGCGCTTTTGTCTTTTTTAGGCTTTCTGATCTCGCGCGAACTGCGCACTTGTCCCTTAGCCATGACCGAAGGTCCTCTCCATCAGGTTCGAACCGGTCTTGGCTTTGGCACGGCCAACAAGTTCGAGCATATCTTGTGTCGTTACGCGTTCGTGACGTTCATCTTCGCTGCGAACCCGGTACTGCGGCAGGTTTTCGCGAACGGGAAGCTGTGCGGTGATCTGATAGACGGCAGACTGCTCTGCCTTCATCGGCAGCGAGCTTTTCATCCGCACGGTCTCACCGATTGCGAAGATATGGGTGGCGGAATCCACGGCACGCACTCTGCGCGCCTGCGGCCTGTAAGTCGTATTGGTCATGATGATAGTCCCTTTGAGTGTGCATCGACCCCCATCAGGCATGCCTGACAAAGATCCTGGGCGGGCGACCCCACAGCTGCCAGAAAACGTCTGGATGGCTGGATTGCGCCGGTGCGATGCGAAGCGAAATAGTGGGATGTAAATGGCCCACGATCTGAAGAATGCGATTTTATAAACTTGGGAAGCCCTGCGAAAACTGCTCTTCGCTGGTAATCCGTTCGGTCCGGAGTGAAGCCCTGCTGCCAGTACATCCGTGGTCAGCGGGAGAAATCAATCCGGATACGAACAGAAACGACATAAGCGCCCGAAGGCTTAATGCGTTCACAATCGAGAATTCGGAGGATAATGGCGGGTCTCTGACACCGCAACAAGCCAAGTCGGCCAAATCAACGTGAAATAACCATGCGCCTCAATTGTGTTTTATACAAGATGGCCGCGTCATTATTTCTTGTTTTGGCGTAAATCGACAGAAGTTCCGCCAGCCGATTGCGCTCGAAATGTGTTCGACCCTTGTAGTCATGGGCTCAGGTGTGCATCATAGAGCATCGACGGCATTCATGCAGGGCACCGTCGACGGAAGTGTTTTCGACTTCGCCCCAACAAAGGAGGACAGCATGTCTTCCATCGTCCAATACATACGCGCCTACGATGAATCCCGGATACCGGGTCTTGCAGTCATGCTTTCGAGCCTCTCCGCCGTGATCTATTTCCTGCTCAACGGCTGGCTCTGGTAGAGAAAGGTCGATTGGCTGGTCTGCGGTTCGCAACGCGACCGGCGGCAAATGCTAGTCTGCGTAAATCATCTTGCGTGTCATGCCGCCGTCCAGCGTGAGCACCTGCCCGGTCATGAAACCGGCGGACGCAAGGTAAAGCACCGCGTCGGCAATATCGTCCGCGCGCCCAACCCGCCCGACCGGATGCTGCTGATGATCGGCATCGCTCAGGCGTTCACCGTCCGAAATCCAGCCGGGAGCAATGGCATTCACCCGGATCTTCGGTCCAAGACTGATTGCCAATGCATGGGTAAAGCCGACAAGCCCACCCTTGGAGGCAGCATAAGCCTCCGTGTTCGGCTCCGACATGAATGCCCGCGTCGACACCATATTAACGATCGAAGCCCCCTCTCCCATCAACGGTATCGCCGCCCGGCTCATCAGGAAGGCACCGGTCAGATGACTGTCGGTCACCTTGCGCCATTCGTCGAGCGAGAGCGTTTCAATCGGCCCGCGATCCGGATTGGCAATCCCGGCATTGTTCACCAATAGATCCAGCCTGTCCCAGCCAAGGCCCGCAAGTGCCTCGGCCACGGACGCCTCATCGCCGACATCGCAGGTGAAATGACGGACACCGTCCTCACGCACCTCAAGGTCGAAAGAAGCGACCTCATATCCATGGGCCAAAAGACTCTTGCAAATTTCTGCACCGATAAGGCCGGCACCACCTGTCACGATTGCTTGTTTCATGAAAGCGAAAGCAGACAGCCTGCCGCTTTGTTCCGCACCAGATGCCCTTTCCATGGCGAGCGCACCGGCAAGCATGCTAACCTGCCGCCGAGGACGCCCATACCGGCACACAGGCGCGCCGCATTCAAAGGGAGGAATGGTCGTGAAAAAAGGGTACAAACAGCTTCTGGAGGAAGCCAACGCCAGTATCGACGCCGTCACGGCAGCGGAGGCGATTACTCTTCATGGTGAGACGGATGTGGTTTTCGTCGATCTGCGCGATCCGCGCGAACGAGAGCGCGAGGGCACGATCCCCAATGCCTTTTCCTGCCCGCGCGGAATGCTGGAATTCTGGATCGATCCGGAAAGCCCCTATGCCAAGCCGGTCTTTGCCGAGGACAAGCGCTTCGTCTTCTTTTGCGCCAGTGGCTGGCGCTCGGCGCTTGCCACCAGGACCGCACAGGATATGGGCCTGGACAAAGTCTCCCATATATCCGGCGGCTTCACCGCCTGGCGCGATGCTGGCCATCCTGTGGAAGCGATATCGCGCTGACGGCACTTCAGCCCAGGAAGAACGAGCGCCTTTCATCCGAATCCGTTACCTTGCGGCGCAACAACCGGCTGAAAGGATGAACCATGACCGAAACGATCCGCCTCGACAATGGAGAGCTTTCCGTCGAAGTCTCGTCGCTCGGCGCCGAAATGCAGTCGCTCGCAAGCGCTGACGGGCGACAATGGCTGTGGAACGGCGATGGCGAATGGTGGTCCGGCCGATCCCCCATTCTCTTCCCCATCGTCGGAAAGGCGCCGGAGGACACATTGGCGATCAACGGCAAAGCCTATGCCATGAAACAGCACGGCCTGGCCCGACGCCGCGAATTTGCGCTGATTGGCTCCGCCTCCGACGTCTGCCGTCATCAACTGGCAGCAGACGATGAAACCATGGCAAGTTACCCCTTCGACTTCAGACTCGAACTCGAGCACCGCCTCACCGGTCGCGTACTCACTGTCACCGCCACGGTCACAAATGTCGGTTCCGAAAGCATGCCCTATGGCATCGGCTTTCACCCGGCCTTCCTCTGGCCTTTGCCCGGCGCAACCGGCCTGCCGCATCGGATAACGCTCGAGAATGGCAAAGAGCCGGATCTGTTTCGGCTGAAGGACGGCATGCTCTCTCCGGAAATACACCTGTCCCCGTTTATCGGCGGTCACCTGATGCTCGAACACCGCCAATTCGAGGCAGATGCCATGATCTTTCCCGAAGGGGCCGGCGACGGCCTCACCTATGACGTCGCAGAAGGCCCGGCGCTGAAATTCACCTTCCGCAATCTGCCCAATCTGGCGTTGTGGCAAAAGCCCGGCGCACCGTTCATCTGCATAGAACCCTGGCACGGCATGGCAGCACACCTGGATGGCAGTGCAGAACTGACCGAACGCCCCTTCACCGCCGCTTTGGCACCCGGCGAGAAAGCAAGCTATGGCTTTTCTGTCGAACTGCCCGCCTGAGCCGAGAGACGGCCATTCCCCTACCATTTCCTCAGCCCGCCTCGCCGGGCTAGGATGACGACTGACTGAAGAATAGGAGACACGCAGATGAGCACGCTGGAACAACGTATCGACCAGGGCACAGGCCGGCAAACGGCAGATATCGTGCTGAAGGGCGGTCGCCTCTTCGATCTCGTCACCGGCGAACTCGTGGCCTCCGACATCGCCATCTGCGGCGACACCATCGTCGGCACCTGCGAGAGCTACGAGGGCACCGAGGAGATCGACATCTCCGGCAAGATCGTCGTGCCCGGCTTTATCGACACGCATCTGCATATCGAAAGCTCGCTGGTGACCCCGCATGAATTCGACCGCTGCGTGCTTCCCTATGGCGTCACAACAGCCATCTGCGATCCGCATGAGATCGCCAATGTTCTTGGTACCGAAGGCATCCAGTTCTTTCTCGACTCGTCGCTCGAAACCATCATGGACATCCGGGTCCAGCTGTCCTCTTGCGTTCCGGCCACCCATCTGGAAACCTCCGGTGCCGATCTGCCGATTGAAAAGCTCCTGCCCTTCCGCGACCATCCCAAGGTGATCGGCCTTGCCGAATTCATGAACTTCCCCGGCGTGATCCACAAGGATCCGATCTGCATGGCAAAGCTGGAAGCCTTTCAGGGCGGACACATCGACGGCCATGCGCCGCTTCTGTCGGGCACTGGCCTCAACGGCTATCTCTCCGCCGGTATCCGCACAGAGCATGAATGCACCAATGTGCCCGAGGCCATGGAGAAGATCCGCAAGGGAATGCATATTCTGGTGCGCGAAGGCTCGGTCTCCAAGGACCTGCACGCTCTGATGCCGATCATCACCGAACGCCTGTCGCCCTTCCTGGCGCTCTGCACCGATGACCGCAATCCCCTCGATATCGCCGAGGAAGGCCATCTCGACTATATGATCCGCACAGCCATCGCCCATGGCGTCGAGCCGCTGGCGATCTATCGCGCCGCCTCCATTTCCGCCGCACGCGCCTTCGGCCTTCGCGACCGCGGCCTGGTGGCACCCGGCTGGCGGGCCGATCTGGTGGTTATCGACAGTCTGGAGAATTGCAAAGCCGAGATGGTGTTCTCCGGCGGACGCCCTGTGACCGATGCCCTGTTCGACACCCGCAAAGCGGTCGCTCCCGTCGGCCTCGACAGCGTCAAGGCACGAACCGTCCTCGCCAGCCAGTTTGCGGTGCCGGTGACGGAAGGCGAAACCCCGGTCATGGGCGTGATACCGGGCAAGATCATCACCGATCATCGCCGGTATGTGCTGCCCTCTGCCGGCAACCAGACCGGCATCGACCTCGACCGCGATATCATCAAGGTCGCTGTCATCGAGCGTCATGGCAAGAATGGCAATCATGCCAATGGTTTCGTTCAGGGTTTTGGCTTGAAGAAAGGTGCGATAGCCTCCACCGTTGGCCATGACAGCCACAATATCTGCGTGGTCGGCGTCGACGAAGATGACATGGCGCTCGCCGCCAATCGCCTTTCCGAGATCAAGGGCGGATTTGTGGTGGTCGCGGATGGCAAGGTCACCGGCGAAATCGCCCTGCAGGTCGCCGGGCTGATGAGCCTTGAACCTTTCGAGACCGTGCGTGACACACTGCACGACCTGCGCAAGGCAGCCTATGCACTCGGCACCACGCTGGCCGAACCTTTCTTGCAGGTCGCTTTCCTTCCGCTACCCGTCATTCCGCATCTGAAGATTTCGGATAAGGGCATGGTGGATGTCGACAAGTTCGAACTGATTGGCTGAGGGATTGGCAAGCACCAAGACTTGTACCATATTATGGACAACTAAGGAGTTGGCAATGGACACCATATTTTTCTCGCGTGCCCGGGCCGAGCTTGCAGGCTTGCTCGACAAGGTGAACGACGACGCAGCACCAATCGAAATTGTGAGGCGCGACAAACCATCTGCGGTGTTGATGGGGAAGGAAGAATACGACAGTCTCGTTGAAACAATTCACCTTTTGTCATCGCCAACAAATGCCGAGCGACTGGTGCGAGCAGGACTTGATATCGCAAATGGTGATTTTGAGCTAAAGGACAGCAAGGCTTTGCTGGGAACCTGAACGTGAATTCGGCTTTCTCATCAGGCGGATGGGAGGACTATGTCCATTGGCAGGCAACCGACCGCAGGACGCTTGAACGCGTCAACGACCTTATCAAGGACGCACTACGCCATCCCTTCAACGGAATAGGCAAACCTGAGCCCTTGCGCGGGACCCTCAAGGGTTTCTGGTCTCGCCGGATCACTCAGGAACATCGGCTCGTATATCGAGTTGTCGGTCAAGGTGATGATGAGGTTCTCGTCATCGCGCAATGTCGCTATCACTACTAGGAAAAGCTATGCCCGCTGAAGCGGCCCCTCCATCACCGATGCTCCGTGAACGTCTTGCCCGCCTTTATTTCGGTCAGGATACCGCTGCCATACGCTTTCAAATCGCCTTGATGGTGATCGATCTTGCGATTATCGGCTTCTTTCTGGCAGGTCCCTATCTGCGCGACCGTCCAAGCTATCTCATTCTCGATTATTCCATAGCGGTCTGGATCGCTGCCGAGCTTGTCGCCCAGTTCGTCGCGTCGCCCACCCGGAAACGGATTTTCCTGAAACCCATGACCTGGGTGGACATATTCGTCCTTTGCACACTGCTCTTTCCGCAGTCGCTGTTCAACTTCGCTTTCCTGCGCGTTGCCCGCATATGGGCTGTGGCGCAGAGGCCGGTATTCAAGATGATGATGCGACGTCTGGGGCTGAAGGAACAGGCCGATGTGGTCACGGCCTTCATCAATCTTTTCGTCTTTCTCTTCCTGGTTACCGGATTCGTCTATTCCTTCTTCTTTTATCGGGAGGATGCCGGCACCGGCTTCATCGACGCCTTCTATTTCACCGTCGCAACCGTCACCACCACCGGCTTTGGCGATATCACTTTGCCCGGCACCTTTGGCAAGCTCACCTCGATCATCACCATGATCATCGGCATCTCGTTGTTCGTGCGTCTGGCCCAGGCGATCGTTCGTCCCTACAAGGTGACGTTTCCATGCCCGGAATGCGGTCTGCAGCGCCATGATGCCGATGCCGTCCACTGCAAGGCTTGCGGTCACATCCTGAACATTCCGGACGAGGGCCTGTGAGCCCTCGCCCGTCGCCGCAACATCTATATTCGCTCAGTCGCGGTGCAAAACCATGCCGGCGTGATAAAGCACCCCGCCCCGGAAATCGCCGTCAGCGGTAAAGCCGGTATCGTCGACATAGTCGATGTGATCGCCACTCACCGCATAACGTCCCTCATATGCACGCTCCCGTGCCCCCCGTGCTTCGACATAGCGTCCATTGGGGAGCAGTTCGTGACGGATATGCCCGTCCTCGGTGGTCCAGAGCCCCACATAGGCCTGAGATTGTTCGCTGGTCATTTGTCTCTCCTTGGAAGATGCGAATGGGTCGGACCGCCAGACATGTTTTCCGTCCAGGCTCACGATTGTGAGCATCAGGATGAAGGTGAACGCTGCCATTGTTGCGGCAAAACCGATGAGACTATCCGGCCCCCTAGCCATTCGGCTCGTACCGGGATTCTGTGGCGTCGCGATGGCTGCGGATACGGCTCATCACACGACGCGAGAACTTCGCGCCTGTTTTCAGGATCCAGCGGAAAGGACTTTCCAGAATGCACTGCATTGCGGCCATGGCTGTTCTCCATATCAGACCCGCCCTGTTTGGCGGTGTTGATCATATGGGGAAAGCCTCGATGAGGTGATAGAACATATCTCCGGCAAGATTGCACATTCCTCCAGAACTGCATCTGCTTGCATTCAAAACGGTCAACCCCACTTATATGCTCTTCCAGCCACAGGAACTGGACCGTCTACCGGAGAAGAGCATGAGCATTGCCCGCGATATCGCTGAAATGATTGCACAACACGCCGCCGAAGACGGGATACATGCGACCAGCATACCGCGCTTGTCGCTTGTTCGAATGTCGAAGCAGACGGAACCTGTCCACACGGTACAGACACCATCCATTTGCATGATCGTACAGGGACGAAAGCAGCTGATGCTTTGCGAACAGGTGATCGATTACGGACCGGGCAAACATATCGTCATTTCGGTCGACGTTCCGATCATTGGCCAGATCATCGAAGCAACGGATGATGCACCCTATCTTTGCCTGCGCCTCGACCTCGATCTGTCTGTTTTGAGCGAACTCGTGCTGGCGATGGACTGGACCACGACGGAGATCAGCAGTACCGGCTGCAAGGCCATCGGCATTGGCGAGACCTCAGAGGAACTTCTGGGGGCGGCCCACCGGTTGGTCAGCCTGCTGGATGCGCCGGACGACGCGCCCTTCCTTGCCCCGATCATAGAGCGTGAAATCCTCTACCGCCTGCTGAAGAGTGAGCATGCAGGCCTGTTACGCCAGATCCTCACGCCCAACAACCGCCTGCAAAACGTCAATCGTGCGATCGGTTGGATCAAGGCGAATTTCCAAAAACCGCTGCTGATAGAGCATCTGGCGGGCGAAGCGCGCATGAGTGCATCATCGCTGCACGAGCATTTCCGTCAGGTCACCAATATGAGCCCGCTGCAGTATCAAAAACAGCTACGCCTTCAGGAGGCCCGCCGCCTGATCTTCGCGCACGGCATGGACGCGGCAACAGCCGGCCGCCGCGTGGGCTACGATAGCCCATCGCAGTTCAGCCGCGAATACCGGCGGCAATTCGGAGCGCCGCCCCTGCAGGATATCGGGCGTCTGCGCGTCCAGCCGGAGCGCTACACCGAAGCCTGAAATCAGACCCGGGCGCAGAAACAGTCGAGGCTATCGAGCGAAATCTCATGGCCCTTGATTGTGGCCTGCGATCCCGGCATCGGCACAACATCCCTGACAGTCAGGCCCTTGGGCAGATGCTCCACCTGCGGTCCGCGACGCAGATTGAAGACGAACAGCAGTTTTTCCTCGCCCTTGCTGCGAACAAACGTCAACAGATCCTCGGTGATGTCCAGAAACTCGATATCCCCGTCACGCAATGCTTCATGCTCACGACGAAACGCCAGCGTAGCGCGGTAATGGGCCAGAACCGATTCCGGGTCTCCGTCCTGGTCCTTGACCGCCAATGCCTGATGCGCATCGGGAACCGGTAGCCAGGGCGTACCGCTGGTAAAACCCGCATGCGATTTGCCAGCATCCCAGGGCATCGGCGTGCGGCATCCATCCCGTCCCTTGAAGCTTGGCCAGAAACGGATCCCGTAGGGGTCGCGCAGATCCTCGAATGCAAGCTCTGCCTCCGGCAAACCGAGCTCTTCGCCCTGATAAAGGCAAATCGAGCCTCGCAGTGTCGCCAGGACAGAAATGGCAAGCTTGGCAATATCCGCACGTTCGCTCTCATGTTGCATGAAGCGGCTGACATGGCGGTTGACGTCGTGGTTGGAAAAGGCCCAGCACACCCAGCCATCGGTCACCGCCGCCTGGAACGCTTCCACGCAGTGTCGGATATGGCTTGGCGTAAAATCGGGGCCTAACAGGTCGAAAGTGTAGCACATATGCAGCTTGTCGCCGCCGCTGGTATAGTCTGCCACGGTCTTCAGCGACCGTGCACCGTCGCCCACTTCTCCAACCGTGGTGCGCCCCTCGTATTGATCGAGCAACGCCCGGAATTTCTTCAAAAAAACAACGTTTTCCGGCTGTGTCTTGTCATGCAGGTGATGCTGCATGCCATAGGGATTGACGTCCGGTGCATCGAGGCCGGCATCGTCGCTATCGGGCACATGAGGTGGATTGTCCCGCAATTCCTTGTCATGAAAATAGAAATTCACCGTATCGAGACGAAACCCGTCCACGCCGCGATCGAGCCAGAACTTCACTGTATCGAGAAGCGCCTCCTGGACGGCAGGATTGTGGAAATTGAGATCGGGCTGCGATGTGAGGAAATTGTGCATGTAATACTGCTTGCGCACCCCATCCCATTCCCAGCCCGGTCCGCCAAAGATCGAAAGCCAGTTATTGGGCGCAGTGCCATCCTTCTTCGGATCGGCCCAGACATACCATTTGGCCTTGGGGTTATCCCGGCTCGACCGGCTTTCGACAAACCATGGATGCTTGTCGGATGTGTGCGAGATGACCTGGTCGATGATCACCTTTATGTCGAGGGAATGGGCCTTTTCCATCATCTCGTCGAAATCGGCCAGCGTCCCGAACATCGGATCGACATCGCAGTAATCGGAAACGTCATAGCCCATGTCCGCCATCGGCGATGTAAAGAACGGCGACAGCCAGATCGCATCGACGCCCAGCGAGGCAATATAGGGCAAGCGTTGGGTGACCCCCTTCAGGTCGCCGATGCCGTCTTTGCTGGTGTCCTGAAACGAGCGTGGGTAGACCTGATAGATCACCGCACCGCGCCACCAGTCTTCGCTGGCCTGGGTCTGCGTCATCGATTTCTTCGGGGATGTTCTGGACATGGCGGGGCTCCGTGGGAGGGTTCCTGAGCGACGTGACGAATCGGCGGCTAGCCGACACTATAGAAGAACCGCACCGCAGCACGATGGTTCCCGTTCAAGGGGGCTGACCGGCCCTGACATCAAACTGTAACAACAACATCACATAAGGGTCGGACCATCCGCGAGGAGGCTGCGCACCGCATGCCAAGATTGACGATCGTAACCGACGCCTGGCACCCCCAGGTCAATGGTGTGGTCCGCACCATTGAAAACACCAATCGAGAACTGGCGCAAATGGGCGTCGACGTATCGATGATCACGCCGGAACGCTACCGCAGCATCCCCATGCCCACCTACCGCGAGATACGACTGTCGCTGGCGACCTATGGGCAGGTTCGCAAGGCCCTTGAAGATCAGAACCCCGACTATCTGCACATCGCCACGGAAGGCCCGCTTGGTCTGATGGCGCGTGCCTGGGCATTGCGAAACGGCAAGGCCTTCTCGACCAGTTACCACACCCGATTTCCCGAATATGTGGCAGCCCGCTTCCCGGTCCCGCTCAGCTGGCTTTATGCCTATGTGCGCTGGTTTCATGGAAGAAGCGGCGCCTGCATGGTGGCAACCGAGAGCCTGAAGAAGGAACTGGCAGGCAAGGGGCTGACCAACCTGCGCATCTGGAGCCGCGGTATCGATACCACGCAGTTTCACCCGCAAGCTCAGGAGGTTGCACCCTTCGATCTCCCCCGCCCGATCTTCATGACGGTCGGCCGCGTGGCGGTCGAGAAGAACCTGTCGGCCTTTCTCGAACTGGATTTACCGGGTTCAAAGGTCGTGGTCGGCGATGGCCCGGCACGCGCCGATCTGCAGGCGCGCTATCCGGATGCCCATTTCACCGGGGTGAAATTCGGCAAGGAGCTGGCCGACGCCTATGCGCAGGCCGATGTCTTCGTCTTCCCGTCGAAAACCGACACCTTTGGCAACACCATTCTGGAAGCGCTGGCATCCGGCGTTCCTGTGGCCGCCTTCCCCGTCACGGGTCCTATCGACATCATTCCAAAGCACGGCATGGCCGGCGCGCTGGATCAGGACCTGCGTGCAGCCTGCCTGAATGCTCTGGATCTATCGAGAACGGCCGCCCGTCACCTGGCAGAAAGCTATTCCTGGCGTTCGGCGTCGCGCCAGTTTTACGACAACGTCATCGCAGCCGTTCAGACCCGTCGCGAAAAGACCTGCCGCACGACGGCCCGTCAGCCCGGAAAGGCCTGACGGGTCAGCGCTTCTTGCGACGATTGGCGAAGGGGTTGTCTGCTGCCTTGTAATGGATGCGGATCGGCACACCGGGCAGATTGAAATCTGCGCGCAAACCATTGATCAGATAACGCGTATAGCTTTCAGGCAGTGAATCCGGTCGCGTGCAGGAAATCATGAAGGCCGGCGGGCGGGCCTTGACCTGCGTCATGTATTTCAGCTTGAGGCGACGACCCGATACGGCCGGTGGCGGATGCTGGGTCTGCTGACTGTCCAGCCAGCGGTTCAGCTTGGCCGTCGATACACGCTGGTTCCAGACACGGTCTGTATCGACGATCGACTGCATCAGCTTTTCAAGCCCGTAGCCGGTCTGTCCGGACATCGGCACAGCACGAATGCCGCGTGCCTGCGGCAAAAGCCGCTCGGTCTTTTCGCGCAGTTCTGCCAGAACCTCCTGCGGGTCCTCGACCAGATCCCACTTGTTGAACGCCAGCACAGCGGCACGACCTTCGCGCAGCACCAGATCGACGATCTGGATGTCCTGTTTTTCAAACGGAATGGTCGCGTCAAAGACGATGACCACTGTTTCTGCAAAACGGATGGCGCGCAGCGCATCGGCAACGGAAAGCTTTTCGAGCTTTTCCTGAACACGCGCCTTGCGACGCATGCCGGCGGTGTCGAACATCTTGATGATGCGGCCACGCCAGTCCCATTCAACCGAGATGGAATCACGGGTGATGCCGGCTTCCGGACCGGTCAGCAGACGGTCCTCGCCGATAAAACGGTTGATCAGCGTCGACTTGCCGGCATTCGGACGACCGACGATGGCAACCCGCAACGGCTTGGTCTCGTCGTAGACATAGTCTTCGTCGTCCTCGTCCGTTTCCGACCGCGGCAGGGTGACATCCGTTTCAGCTTCTTCGAAGTCCTGCGGCGGAAACGCCCTGTCCTCACCCAGAGCCTCAACGATCGCATCGCGCAGATCGATCATGCCGCCGCCGTGCTCAGCGGAGATAGGGCACGGATCGCCAAGCCCAAGCGTAAAGGCATCGTAGAAACCGGTGTCCGACCCCCTGGCTTCAGACTTGTTGGCAACGAGCACAACAGGCTTGCCCTTGCGCCGGATCATCTCCGCCATTTCCTGGTCGACCGGGGTCAGCCCCATCTTGGCATCAATGACGAACAGCGTCAGATCGGCCTCTTCAATGGCAAGTTCCGTCTGGGCCCGCATACGGCCCTGCAGGGTATCGGGAGCGGCTTGCTCGAGACCGGGAGTGTCGACGATACGGAATCTGAGGTCGACCAGCTTGGCTTCCCCCGGACGTCGGTCGCGGGTCACACCGGGCGTGTCATCGACAAGCGCCAGCTTCTTGCCAGCCAGACGGTTGAACAAGGTGGATTTACCGACGTTCGGACGACCGACGATGGCGATGGAGAAGCTCATTTCAGTCTTCTTTCTAGCTCACCAGCAAGCGCTTACGAGGCGCCCTGGGATGCAATGATGTCGTCCAGCAGCATCTGCGCGCGGCTGCGGACATTACCCGGCGTTTCCGGGTCTTCTGTAATTTGTTCGAACCATTCGCGCGCACGGCCAAATTCACCGGCCTTGTAGGCGGTAAGCCCAAGGGCTTCGCGCGCCGAATGACGCATCGGATTTTCAGGCACAGCCATGACTTCGACTTCGGCTGAGACCCGGTCATAGTCACCGCTGTCAATGAGCAGCCATGCAGAACGAAGACGTGCCACATCGCGGATGGCATCCGGGGCAGACGTATCCTTGGCAATAGCGTCAAAGCCGCTGACCGCTGCATCGGTATGGCCCTGTTGCGCCTGAATGGTGGCAGCGCGCATTTGGGCAAGCACCGGATAGGAACCGTGGCCATCCTTCTCAAGAGCTTCGAGCGCGGCCAGCGCCTCGTCATTCTTGCCGTCCTTGGAAAGCTTGAGCGCCGCCAGAAAGCGGTCGCCGGAACCGGAGGCCTGAGTATTCAGCCAATACTCATAACCGCGATAACCGGCAGTGCCGACAACGATCAGCAAAGCGAGACCGATGATGATCTTGCCAAAACGGCGCCATACATCCTTGACCTGATCGGAACGGAGTTCCTCATTCACTTCGCGGATAAAGCTGTCGTTTTCATCTACCATGTCATTCTCCGGCTGGCCGCCTGCAGTATTTTGAGATCGAAACGGCCTTCTAGCGACAAATCCAGCCGGTTGTAAGGGGGCTAGCGCTAAAAGCGCCTATATTTAGAGGCTCATCGCCGGCAATGGCGCGACGTTGAATAACAATTCATGCAGCTTGAGGATGAAAGCAAGCCAGACGACGACGCCGAGAACGAGTGCAAGCAGGTCATAACGCGTGGAAACGAAAGGCCTGAGCGTGATCTCTCCGGCGCGCTGACGGCGCTTCAGGGTGATGCGCATGAAGACGCCCCATGCCAGGAAAGCACCGAACATGATGACCGAGGCCAGATCGCCATTGGCAAGCAGGTGGGCGGTTGCCCAGATCTTGATGGATAGCACCATGGGATGCTTGGTCTTGGTGGCGATATGGCCGGCCGGCAAAACTGCCGCCACAAGACAGACCATGGCAAACAGCATCAGGGTCAAGGCGATATGCGCTGTCCAGACGGGCGGGAACCACAGATTGACGGTCGGCGCCTGGCTGTAGCCGTAGACGATAACCGCAATCGACACGATGCTGACGAGCGAATAGACGGCGCGCCAGCCTTGCACGCCGAGCTTGGCAATCATCGAGGTGCGCGCACCCGGTGCAAAACTGCGCAATGAATGCGTTCCGATAAACATCAAAACACCGATAATGAGAATGGCCATTTGTCCTCGCCCCTGGGTCAGGTTTCCAAGGCTTGGCATAAAGCGCCCGGAGGTAAATTTCCAGCCGTTTCAAAGCTTGGCCGCAATTCAGTGGCACCGAGGCCGCCAAACATTACGAGGTGCCCATGTCGCGTTCTCTCTACGCCCTCTCCGTCCTTGCGCTCAGCATCGCTTCGCCGCATGCCACGAAAGCTGCCGACCCGCAGAAACAGCTGGTGCTGATTTCCTTCGATGGTGCCGGCGACAACAAGCTGTGGGACAAGAGCCTTGCCATGGCAAAGGCAAGCGGTGCCCACTTCACCTATTTCCTCTCCTGCACAAACCTGATGACGCGCCAACAGGGCGCCGCCTACAAGGCGCCCGGCATGAAGGCCGGACGCTCCAATGTCGGCTTTGCCGTGTCAACCGAAGACGTGCGCACGCGCCTCGACCATATCTGGAACGCCCATCTGCAAGGCCACGAAATCGCCAGCCACGGCTGCGGTCATTTCGACGGCAAGGACTGGACCAAGGCCGATTGGCTGAAGGAAATGCGCAGCTTCGATAATGTGGTTCTGAACGCCTGGCAGACAGCCGGCATCGCGAACAAGGAACCGGAAGGCTGGCGCGACTTTGCAACGCACGGCATCAAAGGCTTTCGCGCACCCTACCTCTCCACCAGCGACAGCCTGCACGCAGCCGAACGCGAAGCCGGCTTTACCTTCGACGCCAGTCTCGTCACCAACGGACCGCAATTGCCGGACACGGAAAAAGGAATGACCGCCTTCGGCCTGCCCCTCATTCTCGAGGGACCGAAGCAACGCCGCATTATCGGCATGGACTACAATCTGTTCGTTCGCCACTCCGCCGGAATGGACAATCCGTCCCGCACCAGAGAGTTTGAGGAGCGCGCCTATCAGGCCTTCCGCGCAGCCTTCGACGAACAGTATGACGGCGACCGCATCCCACTCCAGCTCGGCTTCCACTTCGTCGAAATGAACGCCGGCGCCTATTGGCGGGCCCTCGACCGTATCGTGAGCGAGGTCTGCGGCATCAAAGATGTAGCCTGTGTGAGTTATTCCGAGGCCATGCAGTCCGTCAATGCGGAACGGCAGGAGCCAAAGAGCGTCAGCCAATAACGAAAAATCCCGACGCCAGGACGCCGGGATCTTCCATGTTCAAAAGTGGACAAAGCGAAACGCTTACTCGCCCTTCTCCAGATATTCCTGATCGAGATCCGGCAGCGGCTCGTTGTCGATTGCCGCTTCGAAAGCACGAAGACGTTTGTAGATCGACATCAGCTCCACCACCGTTGGCCACACATTGACCAGATACTGGAACGAGTTGGACACCTGACCGAAGGCCGTCGCGATCTGCTGGTAGATACCATAGGTGATCTTTACCGCCACGATCGTCGGCACGAGGAAGAACAGCAGAAACAGATTGTCCGCCTGTCCATAGAATGAACGTGCGAAGTTGAAGTAGAGATAGTGGAAATAAAGGCGGAAATAATTCGTGCGCACATGGCTGTACAATTCACGCACCGTCATCGGCTGGGCGCGGTCAGCATTATCCTCCCCGTAGACGAGCTCTTTACGATAGGCCGCTTCCACCCGCTGGTTCTTGAACTCAAGGCCCGGCAGTTTGATGCCGACGACGGCGAGCAACCCCGTACCGAACACTGACCACACAAGTGCAAGCCAGAACAGGCTATGTGGAATGGCACCCAGGATCGGTAGATCGGTCACGTATTGCGACAGCGAAAACAGGATCGGCAGGAACGCAATCAGGGTCATCAGGGCGTCGATCAAAGACACACCAAGTCCCTCGAAGGTCGATGCAAAACGCATCGTGTCTTCCTGCACACGCTGTGAGGCACCTTCGATATAGCGAACGCGCTGCCACTGAGACATGTAGTAATTGTTCATCGCGGTGCGCCAGCGGAAGACATAGTGACTGACGAAGAAACGAACGACGACAAAGACAATCACGTTCAGGAAGGCGATCCCCATGAACAACACCATCAGGTCGTAGAAGTTCTGCGCCGTAATGCCTTCCTTGCCGGCAAGGGCATTCTGCAACAGGTCGCCGAATGGCCGCCGCCAGTTGTTGATGGCAACGGACACCTGGACACCGAAATAGGTGGTGAAAATGATAAAGGCCGAGCCCCAGATCGACCATATACGCCAGGGTTGGTCCTTGGCATAAAACTGCCAGAACAGGCCGAAACTCACGGTCCAGACGAGAGCGTAGAGATAGAACCAGAGATAATCCCGCGTGACGAAGAAGCCCAGACTGATGGACGGGGCTTCATCCGCACCCAGTGGCGGCATACCCAGCGCGGTCCCCATCTGATCTCCGTAGAAAAACCAGATGAGAACAGACAGCAACGTCCAAATCGCGGCTGAGGAAAAGAACAGTTTCGGCTTTGGGAAGAATGATTGAAACACAGGCGGGGCACTTTCATGCAAGAGCGGCGAAGACAGGGCAAGCCCTGTCAAACTTCTTGAGTGCCGTGAAACTAAGGCAGAATTTATTCGCCAGCAATGGCAACAATCCAACCTTGCAACATTGTAATGTCATCCGCGCTTTTTGCGTGTGCACGCGCGGAGTTTGAACGAACGCCCGGCGATCGTTTGCCCCGTGAAATGCCGCATATCAGGGGATATCAGTCGGCCAACCGCCTGTAGACCGGGACAACCAGCAGAACGCACAGACAAAGTGCAACCGCTGCAAGCACAGTCGCAACTGTAAAGCCACCGGTCGCCTGCGCCACCCATCCAGCCACAAGCGGCCCGACGATCTGACCGACACCGAAGGACGCTGTCATGAAGGCAAGCGCCCGGCGGGGACTTTCAGGCGCCAGACGCCGCCCGATTCGAAGACCATAGGCCGTGATCATCACGAAGGTCGCGCCAAGTGCTGTGCCCCCGATCATCGGTGCCATCGATGCGGGAAGGACGACAGTCGACATCACACCCGCAGCTTCCACCAGGAGGCCGGTGATATAGGCGCCAGCCAGCCCGATCCGGAGCATCACAGGACGCCACACAAACAGCGAGATGGCAGCAGCGATACCGGTCAGGAACCAGGTCAGGAACTCGACCGTCGGTCCGGCGTCGCCCATACGCGCCATGGTGACGATAAAGGTGGCGGTGATGACATAGCCAAAGCCGAACACACCGTAAGAAAGCGTAACGAGGACCAATGGCAGGCGCCAGACGAGCGGTGGCTCGCGAACCACGCCCGACGGAATATGCGGTGCATGCGGAAGGTAACGCCACACAAACAACAGCAGCAAGATCGTGATACCGGCACCATAAAGCCAATCGGTGCGCCAGAGGCCAGGATCGCCACCGCCGTGAAGCGCTGTGACGAACACCATCAGGGAAGACAGCGCGATGCCCATGCCGACACCGCCGAAATGCGTGGCTTGCGCATGTTCGCTGCCACGCGCTGCCGCATGCGCGAGGACAATCGACGAAATGAAGATCATGGCAAAGGCGCTGGCGATACCGGCCACGAACCGGATGGCGATGAAAACCACCACGCTGCTGGTGACCCCCATGGCCGCCAGCATGAACGAACTGACAAGCAGCGCCAATAGCCCCACCAATCGTTCGCGGCCCGCCGCCCAGCCATAGGCTGCCAGAATGGCACCAGCCAGATAACCGACGAAATTTCCAGCGGCAATCAGCCCTGCCTCTGCCGATGACAGCGGAAGATCGGCCATCATGCCCGGAAGAATAGGGGTGAATACAAAACGTCCGAAACCCATGGCGGATGCCATCGCCACGGCACCCGCAAGCGCGGTGCCAACCAGTCCAGTGTCGCCCGTTTTGATGATCGTCATGGCCGGGATATCGCACCCGGTCCCCAGACTGACAAATCATAAATTCTGATGCCGCCATTCATGCGACTGAAGAGCATCGGCGATGGAGCAAGCCGTTGATGACTTGTTCTTGGCGCAAAATCCGCTACTGGAGGGGAAAAATTCAAAGGAGCATCCCATGAGCGACCTGACCGTGCAGCAGGCAACCGACGCCATCTACGTCTCGATCAACAATGACAATGAAGATATCGACGCCCATGTGGCAGCACTGAAAGCCGCCATGGCTCGCGAAGGTGCCAGGGAAGCTGTGTTCGAAACAAAGAAACTGGCCGTGCCAAACCGCCAGGGTCGCAAGATGATGCAGTCCTACTTCCGCAAGAAGGGCATCACCGTCACTTTCACGGACTGACCTATTGGCGCGCTGACCACGTTCCCCGCTTTTGACTCTCAGTCGAAGCGGGGTCGGCCTGCTGCACCGTCATTCGGGATAACAGAGGCCGAGTTTCAACTCGGTGGCAAACCGCGCCTGTCTCAGTCCACCATGGTTACGACCAGCGGGCCGTTGCGGGTCACGACCACCGTGTGCTCGAACTGCACGGTTGGTGCCTTGGGACTGGAATAGAGCGTCCAGGGATCGTCACCATCTTCCGCCCATTGACCGCCGATCGACAGGAACGGTTCGATGGTGAAGACAAGCCCCTCCTCCATGATCCGGGTCTCGTCGGGATCGGGCCATGTGGCCAGTTCCTTCGGCTCCTCGTGCAGCGAATAGCCAACGCCATGGCTGGCGAGATTGGAAATCAGCGTGTAGCGGTTCTTCCTGGCGAAGGTGCCGATGGAATTTCCGATACTGGCAAGCGGCTGACCGGTTTTCACCTGGTTGATACCGACCCACATGGCCCGTTTGCCATCGCGCAACAGGCGTTCCATCTTGGATGTGGTTGGCGGCACCGCAAAGGACGCGCCAGCATCGGCGAACACGCCGTCTTTCTCGGCTGACACATCGATATTGACGATATCGCCGGCACCGATCACCCGGTCGCCGGGAATGCCGTGCGCCACTTCCTCATTCACACTGATACAGGTCGCGCCGGGAAACTCGTAACAAAGCTCCGGCGCCGAGCGCGCGCCATTGTCTTCCAGCAGCTTGCGACCGATCTGATCGAGCTCAAGCGTGGTGATCCCCGGCCTCAGTGCCTCGCTCATCGTCTTGATGGCAAGCCCGCACAGCCGTCCGATCTCCTTGAGCTTCTGCAGTTCGTCGTCAGTCTTTACAATCATGGTTTTCCCGTCCGGATGAGACTTGGCCTCACCCGGTCTGTTTTTCGTCGGCGCCCGCTTTCGCGTTCTTTGCCTTCTCGGTCAACGCCTTTCTGACAATCGGCGCCACTTTGGTGCCGAACAGCTCGATGGCCCGCATCAGTTCCTTGTGCGGCATCAGGCCTATGGCCATCTGGATCAGGAAACGGTCGTTCTGGAAGATGTCGTGATGAGCGATGATCTTTTCGGCCAGCGTTTCCGGATCGCCGACGAAGATCGCGCCATGGGGTCCGCGCTGCATATCGAAATGCGCCCGCGTCATGCCCTGAAAGCCGCGTTCGCGACCGATCCGGTTCATCACGGCAGCCTGGGGCTCGTAGAAAATGTCGGCGGCCTGCTCGGTCGTGTCGGCCACAAAGCCGTGCACATTGATCGAGGTCTTCAAGGTCGCCGGATCGCGCCCCACCTTTTCAGCCGTCTTGCGATAGAGCTCGAACAGCGGCGCAAAGCGACGTGGCTCGCCGCCAATGATTGCAAGCGCCAGAGGCAGGCCGAAATAGGCAGCCCGCGCGACCGAATTGGGTGTGCCACCTACGGCAATCCACAGCGGCAGCGGATCCTGAAAAGGTCGTGGATAGACTGGAAGACCTGGGATCGGTGCCCGCGTTTCGCCAGACCATGTCACGGTCTCATTGTCGCGCAGCTCCATCAACAGTTTGAGCTTTTCGTCAAACAGCTTGTCGTAATCGTCGAGTTCATAGCCAAACAGCGGGAAGCTCTCGATGAACGATCCGCGACCGGCCATGATTTCAGCACGACCGCCCGACAACAGATCGACCGTCGAATATTGCTGGAACACACGCACCGGATCATCCGATGACAGCACGCTTACGGCGCTGGTGAGTCGGATATTCTTGGTCTTGACGGCAGCCGCTGCCAGAATGGTGGCGGGAGACGAGGCCATATAGTCAGGCCGGTGATGCTCGCCAAGGCCGAACACATCGAGCCCCACCTGGTCGGCAAGCTCGATCTCCGCCATCAACTCGTCCATGCGCCGCTTGGCCTCTGCGCCCTTGTTGGGCGCGTCCGGGTCGACATCTGCGAAGGTATAAAGGCCAAGTTCCATGGGGTTTCCTCGTCTGTGAAAGCTTTGCAAACAGATAGTGCAGCAGCCCTCCACCGCAAAGGCCGGATACAGAAACAGTGCGTCACTGGACCTTTCGGCAACTGCGTTATGCCCGTGACGATGCCAAATACCGGATTGCGCCGGAAACCCGTTTCCGCTTAACCTCCCAGTCTATTGCGGCGCAACACAGCGCTCCAGTTTCGGGGGGAACAGATCACATGCCAAAAACAGTCGTCGTCACCGGTTCGACCAGCGGTATAGGGCTTGGCATAGCAAGGGCCTTTGCAGCGGACGGCGCCAACGTGATGATCAACGGTTTTGGCGATCGAAGCCAGATCGAAGAGATCCGCAAGGGTCTGGAAAGCGGCGGAGGCCGCGCGCTCTACCATAGCGCAGATATGACGAAGCCGGACGAGATCGCCGACATGATGGCGGAAGCCGCCGCCCAATTCGGGATGGTCGACATCCTCGTCAACAATGCCGGAATCCAGCATGTGGCACCGGTCGAAGACTTTCCCACCGACAAATGGGATGCCATCATTGCCATCAATCTGACCAGTTCCTTTCACACGATGAAAGCAGCGATCCCGGCGATGAAGGCGAAGAAATCCGGTCGCATTATCAATATCGCATCCGCCCATGCGCTTGTCGCCTCTCCCTACAAGGCGGCCTATGTGGCAGCAAAGCACGGCATCATGGGTCTGACCAAAAGTGCTGCCCTCGAGCTTGCCGAATTCGGCATCACCGTAAACGCCATCTGTCCGGGTTATGTACTGACACCGCTGGTCGAAAAGCAGATTCCGGACACCGCCAAGGCCCGCGGCATATCCGAGGCCGAAGTCAAATCGGACGTCATGCTGCGACTGCAGGCCACCAAGGAATTCGTCTCCATAGATGAAGTGGCGGCCACAGCGCTGTTCCTGGCAAGCGACGCCGCCAGGCAGGTTACCGGCACGCATATCTCGATTGATGGCGGCTGGACCGCGCAGTAGACTGATTAAGACAATGCGAAAAAGACCCCGCCATCCGGGCGGAGAAGAGGCAAGGGCATGAGTGACAGCATCCGTTTCATTTTGAATGGCGAGGACATCGCACTCACCGATGTCGGATCGACGGAAACGCTGCTGGACTTCCTCAGGCTGCGACGCCGGTTGACCGGCACCAAGGAGGGTTGCGCGGAGGGCGATTGCGGCGCCTGTACCGTGCTGGTCGGACGCCTTGCCGATGGCAAGCTCTGCTATGAAACCGTCAATGCCTGCATCCGTTTTGTCGGCTCCTTGAATGCGACCCATGTGGTGACGGTTGAGCATCTGGCCGCAAAGGACGGCACACTTCACCCGGTCCAGCAGGCCATGGTTGACCAGCACGGGTCACAATGCGGTTTCTGCACGCCGGGCATTGTCATGTCGCTCTACGGTTTGTGGCTGACGGCCAGCAGCCCGTCTCGCGCCGATATCGAACGCGCTTTGCAAGGCAATCTCTGTCGCTGCACCGGCTACGAGCCGATTGTGAAGGCCGCCGAACAGGTGGCAGCCCAGCGTCCGTCTTCGCTCTTCGATCCGATTGAGCGCGACCGTGCCGATATAAGCGCGCGCCTCTGGTCCCTGTCAGACGGACGAACCATCGCCATGAACAGCAATGGCGGACAGCTCGTCGTGCCGGGATCGGTTGATGACCTGGCCGAGATACTCGCTCAACAACCAAAGGCGACAATTGTGGCCGGAGCAACCGATGTCGGTCTCTGGGTCACCAAGCAGATGCGTGACATCGATCCTGTTGTCTTCGTCAATCATCTCCCGGAACTGCAAACGACGACTGTTTCGCAAGAGGGCATCACCATCGGCGCTGGCGTCACCTATGCGCAGGCATTTGCGACACTGGGCCGCGAAATTCCAGCCATCGGCCGCCTGATCGACCGCATCGGCGGACAACAGGTGCGCAATATGGGCACCATCGGCGGCAACATCGCCAACGGCTCCCCCATCGGCGACACGCCGCCTGCCCTTATTGCATTGGATGCGAGAGTGACCTTGCGCAGCAAGGCCGGCAGCCGAACGATCGCGCTCGAAGATTATTTCATCGATTACGGCAAGCAGGACAGGAAAGAGGGCGAATTCGTCGAAAGTGTCTTCGTTCCAAGGCCCGCTGCCAAACTTCACTACGCGGCCTACAAAATCTCCAAGCGCCGCGACGAGGATATCTCCGCACTCTGCGGTGCATTCCTTCTTGGGCTTAATGACGAGGGCACTGTCGACACCATCCGCATCGCGTTCGGGGGGATGGCCGCGACACCGAAACGCGCGAAAGCCGTGGAAGCCGCCTTGATCGGACAGTCCTGGACCCAAGCCACTGTCGACGCAGCACGAACAGCCTTTGAGGAGGATTATCGACCGCTCACCGACTGGCGCGCCACCGCCCAGTACCGAACGCTGACAGCCAAGAACCTGCTCACCCGGTTCTTCCTGGAAACCTCGGGCCAGGGCCAGGAATTGCAGCGTTTTGCGCTGGAGGAGGCATGATGGACAAGAGCCCCATAATCGACAAGGCCGCCTTTATCGCCGCCACGGATATCAAAGGCCCCATGCATGCGGCGCGCGCCCATGATTCAGCGCATAAGCATGTCGCCGGCACCGCGGAATATATCGACGACATTCCCGAACCGGCCGGCCTGTTGCATGGTGCCATCGGCATGTCAGATCGGGTTCATGCAGAGATCGTCTCGATGGATCTATCCGATGTCGAAAGCGCTCCGGGTGTTGTCTGCGTGCTGACATCGAAAGATGTTCCCGGCGTCAATGACATCGCCTCGGGAACCCATCACGATGAACCGCTGCTGGCCGACAAGACGGTCGAATTTCACGGTCAGGTGATGTTTGCCGTGGTTGCCGAAACGCGGGACGCCGCACGGCGCGCTGCGCGCCTCGCAAAGATCCAATATGCCGACCTGCCCTTCTGGACGGATGTGGAAGGCGCAAAGACCAACGGATCGCCGCTGGTGACACCCGGAATGGTTCTGAAGCGCGGTGATCCGTTAACCGAACTGGATAGCTCCGACCATCGCCTGAAGGGCCGGATGGTGATCGGTGGTCAGGAACATTTCTACCTCGAAAGCCACATCGCCATGGCCGTGCCGGGCGAGGATGACGACGTCACCGTCTGGTCCTCCACACAGCACCCCTCCGAGATCCAGCATATGGTGGGCCATGTGCTCGGCATTGCCTCCAACGCCATCACCGTCAATGTCAGGCGCATGGGGGGCGGCTTCGGCGGCAAGGAAACGCAAGGCAACCAGTTTGCAGCCCTTGCCGCGATTGCAGCCAAGAAGCTGAACCGCGCTGTCAAATTCCGCCCCGACCGGGACGAGGACATGACGATGACGGGCAAGCGTCACGATTTCGTCGTTGATTACGACGTCGCCTTCGATAGCGCGGGTCGTATTCACGCGGTGGATGCCAATTTCGCCGCCCGCTGCGGTTACTCCGCCGATCTCTCTGGCCCCGTGACGGACCGCGCCTTGTTTCATGCGGATTCAAGCTATTTCTTCCCCCATGTGAGGCTCACCTCCGAACCGCTTAAAACCCATACGGTTTCCAACACGGCCTATCGCGGCTTCGGTGGTCCTCAAGGCATGGTGGGTGGAGAACGGATCATCGAGGAAATCGCCTACGCTGTCGGCAAGGACCCTCTCGAAATCCGCAAGCTGAATTTCTATGGCGAAGCCGGTTCGGGGCGCGACATCACCCCCTATCATCAGGCAGTGGACGACAACATCATCGCCCGCGTCGTCGATGAACTCGAAACCTCCTGCGACTATCAGTCCCGCCGTCGGGAGATCATCGCGTTCAACAAGACGAGCCCGGTGATCAAGAAGGGCATTGCACTCACGCCGGTCAAATTCGGCATCTCCTTCACCATGACTGCCTTCAATCAGGCCGGCGCCCTGGTCCATGTCTATCAGGATGGATCGATCCACCTGAACCATGGCGGCACGGAAATGGGTCAGGGCCTGTATATCAAGGTGGCCCAGGTGATCGCCGATTGCTTTCAGGTCGATATCGACAAGGTCAAGATCACCGCGACCACCACGGCCAAGGTGCCGAACACCTCGGCAACGGCCGCCTCCTCGGGCTCTGATCTCAACGGCATGGCCGCCTATGATGCTGCGCGCCAGATCAAGGAACGGCTTCTGGCCTTTGCCGTCAGGCACTACCAGGTGCCGCCGGACGAGGTCGAATTCATGCCCAACCGCGTGCGCGTCGGCGAGGAGGAAATTCCCTTCCCGGATTTCATCAACAAGGCCTATTTCGCCCGCGTCCAGCTGTCTGCTGCGGGCTTTTACAAGACGCCGAAAATCCATTGGGACCGCGCCGCCGGACGGGGAACGCCCTTCTATTATTTCGCCTATGGCGCCGCCTGTACGGAAGTCTCGATCGACACGCTGACGGGAGAATATCTGATCGACCGCACCGACATTCTCCACGATGCCGGCAAGTCGCTCAATCCAGCCATCGATATAGGCCAGATCGAAGGCGGCTTCGTGCAGGGCATGGGCTGGCTGACAACGGAAGAATTGTGGTGGGACGACAAGGGTCGCTTGAGAACCCATGCGCCGTCCACCTACAAGATCCCGCTTGCCTCCGACCGCCCGAAGATCTTCAACACAAAGCTCGCGACCTGGTCTGAAAATGCCGAACCCACCATCGGCCGCTCCAAAGCCGTCGGCGAACCACCCTTCATGCTGGCAATTTCAGTGCTGGAAGCCCTATCCATGTCCGTCGCCAGTGTCGCCGATTACAAGATCTGCCCGAAGCTGGACACTCCGGCAACTCCCGAGCGGATATTGATGGCCGTGGAGCGATTGCGGAACGCAAGCGGTGCCTGAAAGGATGGCGAACACGCTCCCGACCTTCCTGTCGACGCACCCCGATACCGTCCTCGTCGAGATTATCGGCGCCAAGGGGTCCACGCCGCGGGAAGCAGGCGCCTTCATGGTGGTGGCGGAAGAGGCCTGCTTTGGCACCATTGGCGGTGGGCAGCTGGAGTTCATGGCAATCGACCATGCCCAGGCTTTGCTGCGCGGAGAGGACAAGCCGCTGGAACTCGATATCCCGCTCGGTCCCGAGATCGGCCAATGCTGTGGCGGCAGGGTGGCGCTTTCGTTTGAGCGCGTGGATATGCTGGTGGCGGCGAGGCTTGTGGCCAAGGATCTGGCGGAGCGCGAAGAGGACCCCGATGTGTTCCTGTTCGGTGCCGGCCATGTTGGGTTGGCATTGGCGCAGGCACTGGCGCCCCTGCCCGTCCGTGTGACCATTGTGGAGACCCGCCCCATTGCAGAAACGCTTCCCGCCGGCGTCAATCTTCGCCATATTGCCATGCCCGAAGCCGAAGTAGCGTCAATTGGCGCAGGCGGTGCGGCAATCATCCTCACCCACGATCATGCGCTGGACTTCCTGATCGCCAACGAGGCGCTGGCCCGGGAAGACCTTGCCTATGTCGGCATGATAGGCTCGACCACAAAGCGCGCCACCTTTGCCTCTTGGCTTGCCCGGGAGGGCGTACCCGAAGCCAGGCTGGAGCAACTGATACTCCCGATCGGCGGCAAAACGGTGAGGGACAAGCGGCCGGCCGTGATCGCGGCCATGGTTGCCGCTGAACTGATGGCAGCGCTCGCGCGCTGAACTGCGATTGTCCCAACGGCAGCCACCTACATGCCCGCGCGAAAGGCCCGGACAAGCCAGAACGACCAGTGTGAGGCTGAATGTCCATGGAACCATGGCTTAAGCACTTCGCGGTGCCACCTCCATGTGACCCTGAAGCTCTCGAACGTCCAAACGGGAAGGAGAAAACGATGAATCACGCAAGTCGTCCGGTAGCGGCTCTCGCCCTTTTGAACGAACTCGCCAACGGCCAGAGCTCAGAGACCAGCAGGACGAAACCGGAGCTGACGTCCAAGCAACGGTCTGGACAACTGTTGCAGACTGCCATCCTGTGCCGCGCCCGGCGCGACTATGATACCGCAGCCAGGCATCTGTTGGAGGCAACGGAACTAGATCCGTTGAACGCAGAACTATTCTTCCTGCTCGGCACGACACTCCACCAGTGCGGCAAGCCCCAGCTCGCCCTTCGTGCCATGCGGCAGGCCTCGGAACTGGCCCCTGAAAACGCATCGGTGCTGACCAATCTAGGCCGCATTCTGCTGGATCTGGAACGAGATGAGGAAGCAGAAACGATCCTCCGCTCCGGCCTGGAACAGGCACCCAACGATCCTGTTATCCTCAGAATGCTCGCCACACTGCTTCGCGACAAGGGCGATGGCCCCGGCGCACGTTGCCTTTGGCTGCATCTGCTGACGCAGCAGCCGGCAGATGCGGAGGCGCGATACAATCTTGCCCATGGCCCGGATTTCCATCCGGATGCGACCTGGATTGCCGAGACGGAACGGCTGGCGAAAAAGACCTCGGATGCAACGGACTGCGCCATGCTCCTCTTTGCCCTGTTCCGCGCCCATGAAAGGTCTGACAACCCTGATCTGGCCTTTGCGGCCCTTGAGCGCGGCAATCAGGTGTGCCGATTGAGCTTTCGTCATGCCCCTCAGATCGAGGAAGCGCTGTTTGCGGCACTGCAATCCCACTTCGATGCCGCCTATTTTCAAGCGCCGCCACGGGACGACCAGCGATCGCCGATCTTTATTGTCGGCATGCCACGATCCGGCACCTCGCTTGCAGAACAAATACTTGCCAGCCACCCCTGCGTTCATGGCGGCGGAGAACGAGCGGAATTGACCGAACTGGTGGTTGAGTACCTGGCAGATCCCAGGCACCCTCGATTAATGCTCGACGGGTTCGAACCGCATGCACCCAAAGCAAGCATCATGGCAGACCGCTATCTTACGGCACTGAGACAGGTCGCCGGCGGCAAACCGCGCTTCACCGACAAGATGCCGCTCAATTTTCGCTGGATCGGTATCATCAAGACGCTCTTTCCAAACGCACGGATCATCCACTGCACCCGCCCGCCCATTGAAAACTGCATGTCGATCTATGCCAGCCTCTTCGGCTCCGAAGGCAATCGCTATGCCTATGAGCAGCAGGAACTGGGTCGCTATTATGCCGCCCATGTCCAGTTGATGCAGCACTGGACAAATGTGCTGGGAGAAGATCACATCCTGCATTTCGATCTGACGGCACTAAAGCAGGACCAGGACGGGCAAACACGCCGCCTCCTCGAGTTCTGCAGCCTTGAATGGTCTGACGCCTGCCTGTCGTTCGAGCGCACCAACCGCGCGGTAAAGACCCTCTCGGCGGCCCGCGTACGTGAGGGTCTCGACCGCTCGAAGGATCGCCGGACGGAAATGTTCAGACCCTTCCTGGCTCCCTTGGAGGCGACCCTTCGGGACGCGCGCATCGATCCTGACCATCACTGGAATTGATTCTCGAAGCAGGCGCGAGTGCCGCACGGGATTTGCCACTGCTGGAGCACTGAAGCCGCAATCATAGAAACCACCGCCGCTCTTCGAACGGTGCCGGGTATCGTGAAACACCGCGGCGCTCGTCCGCGCTATGCCGCCGACGGCCATCCAGAAGACCTATATCCCTGCGCTGGTCGTCCGACATCAAAATGTCGGGACGCTTCGACAGGCACCGGTGTGCAATAGCCGCAACTGCGCGCTGGAGCAGGCGCAACACGGCCTTCGGCAATGACATGATCATAACCGTCTTCCCTTCCCTATAGGACTGTGCAATTCATCTATCGTGGATGAGATAGCGCTGAATCATAGGGATATTCCAACGAGTATATCATCTGCATGGATCAAGAGGACTCATCCATGAAAATGTCGAGAAACTTTCCGCTCAACGGCTTGCGCGTGTTTGAGGCGGCGGCAAGACATTTAAGCTTTACGAAGGCCGGCGAGGAATTGGGGCTCACGCAGACGGCGGTGAGCTATCAGATCAAGCTGCTGGAAGAGACCCTTGGCCAGTCTCTGTTCTTACGCCGCCCACGTCAGGTGACCCTGACCGACGCAGGCCGAAAGCTGGCGCCCAAGGTGACGGAAGGGTTTGCCACATTGACGGAGGCGGTTGGATCCTTGCGGCAAGACGCCAATGACACACTCACCATCAACGCGCCCATGACCATTACATCGCAATGGCTGGCGCGCAGGATTGGCACATTTCAGATGCAGCATGCAAATCTGGCCGTTCGTCTGGATACGACGCAGTCCATCATCGATTTCTCGCGGGTGGAGGCGGACGTCGCAATCCGCATCGGAAAGGGAGAATGGCCGGGTCTCACCAGCCACCTGCTTCTGCGTGGAGCCTTCACGCCCATGCTCAGCCCGAAGCTGGCCGAGACGATCGGTGGTATCGAGCACCCGTCCGACCTCTTGAAACTGCGGATCATCGATCCCGGTGATCCCTGGTGGCGCATATGGTTCGACGCGGCAGGTGTGCCGGATGCAGATCTGAAAAAGCACCCCCGAAGCCAACTCGGCGTGCAATCCTACGAGGCAAACGCAGCCATGGCGGGACAAGGCGTCGCCATTCTGACGCCTGCCTATTATGCGGAAGAAGTTGCAGCCGGCCGCCTGGTACAGCCGTTCGACCTCTCCTGCAATGACGGCAACGACTGTTGGGTCGTCTATCCCGAACATCGGGGAAGGACACCCAAGATCAAGGCGTTTCTTGACTGGATCATGGCGACGGCAAGCGTCGATTGGCCGATACCGACGCCATGATCAGGCCCGACGGAACGCATCTTTCAAAAGGCCATATCCGGCGCATAGAAACAACGCGGGGTATTTTCATCCGGATAGAGGCATAAATGATACTCGCTGTCCTGCGAGCGTCGCGCGGTCGTCTGGGGGAACTGGTAGATATGCTCGCGCGTGACAAGTCTGTGTTCACCGGCCTCGATCTGCACACGATAACCGCCGCCGATAATCTTCACACTGCTGGACGGGATCATCTGGCAATCCCCCGTATGGTTATTGCCGTTGCAACAATAGGCCTCATACCGCCAGCCAGAAGCGGCATCATGGGCCAGTACACTCAATGGAAACGCGGACGCAAACAATACGCTTGGGAGGATAATGCGCATGAGCTGTTCTCCATTCGAGATCAGCCGCCGGTGCTACGCAAACCACCTTCCTCCGGCGGCACTGCGGGATGATCGTAACATATTCGTCATATACGTCCTATCGCATGAAATGGGGGACATTTTATTGCACTGCAAAAAAACACGATAAATCGCCCTCACAGCTGATCTCGCCCTTCCCTTCCTCCCCCAGTTTTTGCAATGTGGACGGTGGGGAATAGAAAGGGACACTGCATGTACGAATACGCCATTGCCTGGGAATGGTTGGCCTTCGCGGTCCGCTGGCTGCACGTCATCACGGCCATTGCCTGGATCGGATCGTCTTTCTATTTCATCGCGCTCGACCTCGGTCTCGTCAAACGAGACCACATGCCTGCAGGTGTTTCCGGTGAGGAATGGCAGGTCCATGGCGGCGGCTTCTATCACGTCCAGAAATATCTCGTGGCGCCCGCCTCGATGCCGGAACACCTGACCTGGTTCAAATGGGAAAGCTATTTCACCTGGATGTCCGGCTTTGCCATGCTGGCGGTCGTCTATTACGGCGGCGCAGATCTCTTCCTGATCGACCGCCATGTCCTGGATATCAGCCAATGGCAGGCCATAGGCCTTTCGATGGCGTCCCTGGCCGTCGGCTGGATTATCTATGACCTGCTGTGCAAATCGCCTGTCGGCCGCAATACCTGGGGCCTGATGGTCATTCTCTATGGCGTTTTGGTCGCCATGGGCTGGGGCTATATGCAGATTTTCACCGGTCGCGCCGCCTTCCTGCATCTGGGTGCCTTCACGGCCACCATCATGTCGGCCAATGTCTTCTTCATCATTATTCCCAACCAGAAGATCGTGGTGGCAGACCTCAAGGCCGGTCGCACGCCCGATCCCGAATATGGCCGCATCGCCAAGCAGCGCTCGCTTCACAACAACTACCTGACGCTGCCGGTCATCTTCTTCATGCTGTCGAACCATTATCCGCTGGCTTTCGCCACCGCCTATAGCTGGATCATCGCAGCGCTCGTCTTCCTCATGGGCGTCACCATCCGGCACTGGTTCAACACCACCCATGCCCGCAAGGGCCGCCCTACATGGACCTGGCTTGCAACCGTCCTGATCTTCATCGTCATCGCCTGGTTGTCCACGGTGCCGAAAGAAGCGCACGAGGATGAACTGTCGGTGGCACCGGTCAACCAGCGCTTTGCCCAGAATATCCACTTCGATGCGGCCCGTGATGTGGTCCTGTCGCGCTGTTCCATGTGCCATGCGGCAGAACCCGTCTGGGAAGGCGTGATACGCCCACCCAAGAATGTCATGCTCGAAACAGATGCGGAGATCGCCGCCCATGCCCGTGAGATCTATATCCAGGCTGGACGCAGCCATGCTATGCCGCCCGGCAACATTACCGAGGTGACGCCGCAGGAGCGGGCATTGTTGACCGCCTGGTTCGAAAGCGCTGTCGCCGAAGACAAAGAGATCCAATGACACCCCTTCTGATTCGCGCCCGACTTTTGTCCTTCAAGCGCGCACCGCAGTCCATCGATGACAGCGCATCCTATTTCTATGAAGACGATGGCGGACTGTTGATCGAAGATGGCCTGATCTCCGCCTGCGGCACCTTTGCTGACATCAAAACCAGGGCGCCAGCAGACTGCACGGAAATAGACCACCGCCCGCACCTGGTCATGCCGGGCCTTATCGACGCCCACGTCCATTTCCCGCAAATGCAGGTCATTGCATCTTATGCAGCCAACCTGCTGGAATGGCTGAACACCTATACCTTCCCGGAGGAATGCCGCTTCGTCGAAAGCGCCCATGCGGCCCGCATCGCCACGCATTTCTTCGACGAACTGCTGCGCAACGGCACCACCACGGCCGCCGCCTATTGCTCGGTGCACAAGGCCTCCGCAGACGCCTTCTTTGCCGAAAGCCTGAAGCGCGGCACCTTCATGATTGCCGGCAAGGTGATGATGGACAGGAACGCGCCCCAGGGTCTGCTCGACACCCCGCAAATGGGTTACGACGAAACCCGGGCGGTGATCGAACAATGGCATGGCAAGGGCCGCAATCACGTGGCCATCACCCCACGGTTTGCGATCACCTCCACGCCGGAACAGATGGAAGCAGCCGCAACGCTGGCGCGCGAATATCCCAATCTCCACATTCAGACCCATCTGTCGGAAAATCTCGACGAGATCACCTATACCTGCGAGCTTTATCCGGATGCTAAGGACTATACGGACGTCTATGCTCGCTACGGCCTTTTGCGGGAAAAGGCGCTTTTCGGTCACGCCATCCACCTGTCCGATCGCGAAGCCGATGCCATGAGCGATGCCGGAGCCATCGCCGTCCATTGCCCCACATCCAACCTGTTCCTCGGCTCCGGCCTGTTTCCGATGCGCAAGTTTCAAAACCGCGAAAAGCCGGTCCGCATGGCTGTCGCATCTGATGTCGGCGGTGGTTCAAGCTATTCCATGCTCAAAACAATGGATGAAGCCTACAAGATCCAGCAGTTGCTGGGCGAACGGCTCAACCCGCTGGAAAGCTTCCACATGATGAGCCTGGGCAATGCCGAGGCACTCTCCCTTCAAGACCGCATCGGCACACTGGAACCCGGAACGGATGCGGATCTTGTTGTCCTCAACGCAGCCTCGACGCCAGCCATGGCCTTGCGCATGGAGACCGTGACAACACTCGCAGAAGAGCTCTTTCTTCTGCAAACCCTTGGCGACGACCGGGCTGTGGTCGAAACCTATGTAGCGGGAACGGCAAGCAAGCCCATGTGATGAACCTCACCGCCAACATGGCGCTTTGCACGTTGGTAATGTCACTGACGGTCGGCAGGCACAGGTTCGGCGTTATGGCGATCCCCACGTCATAAGCTGGATCGCCGGTCGCAGCCGAATATGTGGCCATCGCAGTGGCATGCGGCCATGAACGGTCGAGTCCAATCGCAGAATGCATACTGTCCTTAAGCGTATCGGCACCACATGCTACAGCCGGGATTGACAATCTACCTACTAGTAGGTAATCGAACTGAATGAGCAATCTTCGTACCACTGCCGATCAAATTCTGGACTGCACGCGCTCGCTGGTCATCGCCGGCGGCTATAACGGTTTCAGCTATGCCGACATCGCTGCCGTTGTCGGCATCCGCAAAGCCAGTATCCACCATCATTTTCCGGCGAAATCCGACCTTGTGCGGACGCTCGTCAATCGCTACCGCCAGGAAGCAGAAGCCGGCCTTGCGGGTCTCGACAGTGCCATCGCCTCACCCGCAGCAAGGCTACGCGCCTATGCCGGCTATTGGGAGACCTGCATTCTCGACGACACAGCATCGTTCTGCCTCTGCGCCCTGTTGGCCGGACAAATGACCATGTTGCCCGAAGATGTGGCGCTGGAGGTTCGCACGCATTTTCAAACCTTGTCCGCCTGGTTGACCGCGGTCCTGTCAACGGGGGCCAACCAGGGAGAGTTCCACCTGTCAGCGCCACCAGCCGCGGAAGCCGACGGCTTTATGGCAAGCGTCCATGGCGCCATGTTGTCGGCACGTGCCTATGGAGATCCCGCAACATTCGCGTCCATCATCCAGCCGGCCTTGCAACGCCTCGGTTCTTGAGCATCCCAGCTCCGTCGTGCAATTTACCCAATGAGCCTACCAACTAGTAGATAGATGTATTTAGCCCTCCAACACCATGTCAAAGGAAATCTCCATGTTCGGAATCTCACCCCTCGGCTGGGTTCACACCCTTTCCAGTCTGCCCGCCATACCTGCCGCCCTATACATGCTGGCAACCCGCGGTCGTATCGCCCCGCAAACCCGTCCCGGCGCCATCTATTTCATTTGCATGCTGATCGGCGCCCTCACCGTCTTTCTCGTGGCCCACCAGCAGATCAGTTATGTGATCGGTGTTGCCACTCTTGTATTCCTGTTGGCAGGTTATGGCGTCGGTCGGCTGACCGTCCTCGGTGGTGCACGACGCTATATCGAAACGATCTGTCTAAGCCTGACCGTCTTCCTCTTGATGGTACCTGCGGTCAGCGAGACACTGCGTCGCGTTCCGGACGGTCATCCCTTCGTCACCAGCCTTGACGCACCACTGCTGATCGGTGTGCAGGCGCTTCTTTTTGTTGCGCTCGTGGTCGGCCTGTCGGTCCAGCTTGTCATAATATGGCGACAGAACCGCGCCGGCTGAAGGAAAATGCGCAGCACACGACGGATAACGCGCCATTCCTGTTCACAGACTTTCCCTGCCCGTGCTATCCGGTCAGGGAAAACGTGGAAAGGTTTGTCGAATGGGCGCACCGCTGGAAATTGCCGACCTCAAGAAAATGGCCAAGCGCCGCGTCCCTAAGCTCTTTTTCGACTACGCCGACAGCGGCTCCTATACCGAAAGCACCTACCGCGCCAACGAATCCGATTTTGCCAAGGTGAAGCTTCGCCAGCGCGTGCTGGTGGATATGACCAACCGGTCGCTGGCCACCACCATGATCGGGCAGGATGTATCCATGCCCGTCGCACTTGCGCCGACCGGCCTGACCGGCATGCAATTTGCCGATGGTGAGATGCTGGCGGCGAAGGCTGCGGAAGAATTCGGCGTGCCCTTCACACTCTCAACCATGAGCATATGCTCGATCGAGGATGTCGCCTCTGTCACCACAAAGCCCTTCTGGTTTCAGCTTTACGTGATGCGCGATCGCGATTTTGTCCTCAACCTGATCGAACGGGCCAAGGCGGCAAAGTGCTCGGCACTGGTGTTGACCGCTGACTTGCAGATCCTTGGCCAGCGCCACAAGGATATCCGCAATGGTCTTTCCGCACCGCCGAAGCTGACGCCAAGGCATTTGATGCAAATGGCCATGTGCCCGCGCTGGTGCTGGCACATGCTGCAGACTGAGCGCCGCACATTCCGCAATATTCATGGCCATGTGAAGAACGTGACCGACCTGTCATCCCTCAATGTCTGGACCAACGAGCAGTTCGACCCGCAACTGTCGTGGAAAGATGTCGAATGGATCAAGGAACGCTGGGGCGGCAAGCTCATCATCAAGGGCATCCTGGACGCGGAAGATGCCGTCCTGGCGGCACAAAGCGGAGCCGATGCCATCGTCGTGTCGAACCATGGCGGCCGCCAGCTCGATGGCGCGCTCTCAACGATCTCGATGTTGCCCAGAATCGTCGACGCAGTCGGAGACCGCATTGAAGTACACCTGGATGGCGGCATCCGCTCGGGCCAGGATGTGCTGAAGGCCGTTGCCTTGGGCGCGAAGGGCACCTTCATCGGCCGCCCCTTCCTCTATGGCCTGGGCGCCATGGGCAAACCGGGAGTGACAAAGGCGCTGGAGATCATCCGCAGGGAAATGGATGTGACCATGGCGCTCTGCGGCAAGCGGGAAATCGGTCAGATCGACGGCAGCATCATTGCTGAGAACCCGTTCGCGGCCTGATTTCAGCCCGCCCAACCGCTGGTCAGGACCTCGGCCCAGCCCTCAAATCCCCGCTCCCTCGCCAGCTTCGCCGCGGCCATATGGTCGTAGCGAACCTGTCGAAACGACGTCTGCCAGCCGCGCGAAGACTTTTCCAGGATCGCATAGCAGGCAACCGGTGCGCCCTGCTCCAGCCGGTGCTCCCAGGGCTTGTGATAGGCAAAACCGTGACAGCCCACGCTACCCGGATTGACCACCATGCGCCCACCTGAAATTGAAACTGCCCGCTGCACATGGGTATGCCCGCACAGGATCAGGGGATAATCGACGCCCACAGCCTGATCTTCGATGTGAGCACGGTCACTCATGCGGAAATAGCCTTCGGGCGTGAGCGTGTCGAGCCACATCCGGCTGTCGCTCTCCGGTGTGCCGTGGCAGAGCAGCACCTCATCGGCGACCACTTCCGTGAGAGGCAGGAACCGCAGCCACTCCAGATCCTCGTGACGCAACAGCGGATAGGCAGGCTTTTCCCAATCGCCCAATGCCTCCGGATCCTCTTCCACCAGCGCCCGGTCATGATTGCCCTGCACCGTGGGAAGCTTGAGCGGTGCCAGCAAGGCCGCGGTCTTGCCCGCGTCGATGGGACCTGAAAACACATCGCCCAGATTCACGGTGATATCGACGTTCTGAGCGGCGATATCCTCCAGCACGGCTTGGAGTGCCAGATGATTGGAATGAATATCGGCGAGTGCCGCAATGCGCATTGAAGAAAGTTCCTAACGTAGGTCGCCATAGGCAAGTGCACTTGCCCATTCGGCCCGGCCATTGGCGGCGGCAAGGGCCGACATGGCCATATGGTCGTAATCGACCTGCTGGAAGGCAATATGCCAGTGGTCCTCGATCTTTTCGCAGATCACATAGCAGGCGCGTGGATGGCCGACCTCCACCTTGTGCGGGATCGGCAGGTCATCATCATAAGCAGGACAGCCGACGCTGCCCGGATTGACGATCAGCCGCCCATCGGAAAGGCGCATTGATCGCGCGATGTGGCTGTGCCCGCACAGGATCAGCGACTGCGGAATATCCCTGGCAATCGCCTCGATCTCGGCCAACGGCTTCAAATGAAATTTTCCACCGTCTGAGACGGTTTCCAGCCAGTAACTGTTGTCGTTTTCTGGTTGTGCATGACAGCAATAAACGTCATCGCGCCAGACCATATCGACCGGCAGGCCACGGATCCATTCGAGCGCGCGGTCATCAAGCTGAGAAAAGGCAATCGCGTCGGACGCCCCCATCTCGGTCGAATCCTGCTCGATCAGGTAGCGGTCGTGATTTCCCCGCACCGTTGGCAGGTCGAGAAGCAACAGCGTTTCTGCCACCTTGTCAGCTTCCAGCGGCCCGGAAAAGCAATCGCCCAGATTGACGATATCGCCGATGCCCTTGGCTGCTATGTCGGCAAGCACAGCCTCAAGCGCCAGCGCGTTCCCGTGAATGTCAGCAATCACTGCAAAACGCATCGTCAGCTGCCGCGATATGTGGAATAGCCATAGGGTGATATCAGCAGCGGCACATGGTAATGCGCGTCGGTGTCGGAGATACCGAAGCGGATCGGAATGACATCGAGAAATGGCGGATCCGTGAGCTCAGCGCCACTTTCCTTCAGATAGTCGCCCGCGTGAAAAATCAGCTCATATTGTCCGGGGATGAATTCATCGCCAGCCAGGATAGGCCCACCATCGACCCGTCCATCGTCATTGGTAAAGACCGTTCGGATCAATTCGGCCTCTTCACCCTTCATCCGCACAAGCTGAATGCGCATGCACTTCGCAGGCTTGCCGAGCGCCGTGTCGAGAACATGCGTTGTCAGTCCAGTCATATCTGCGGCTCCTGGATGGTAAATGGGTTGAGGTAGAAAAACTCTTCGAGATTGTTGCCCGGACCGTCGCGATCCACAACGAGAAAATCGCACACATCCCCAAGAGCCATGAGCGGATGATGCCAGACATTGCGATGATAGTTCACGCCCTGTCCATCGCGCGCGAGAAAGACGCGCGGCTTGCCCGGTCGCCCGCGCTCATCTTCTGCGACGGCCACAAGAAAGGGACGCCCTGCAAGGGGTGAAAAACTCTGACTCCCGAATGGGTGCCGCTCCATCATGTCAATCGCATACGGGAAAGCACGAGGCTGCCCGCGAAAGATATTGATCACAACCCCCGCGCCCTCACCCGAAGCCTCTGCGGAAGCGAGCCCATGAAAGCGCTCGGTCGTTCCCCCATTGATAAGACGCATCGTCGAGGGCACCGCCTCGATCACATCGCCGAACGGCGCAAAAGCTGCCGCAGTCAGCGGCTTGATGGCCAGAATGTCAGCCATGATCATTTTCCTCGCGCGTGCTGCCTAACCTGCTGGACATTGGCAAATCATACTCTTGTGTCATTTCGTCTTTGCGACCGTCGGAACTCTACCGTGCGCCGCCACACTCCGTAAAGCAGCCATATCGGACGTCGAACAAACCGCCCATAACGAAAAAGGCGCCGACCGAAGTCGACGCCTTTTATGTTTACTGTCCCTTTTGGGATCATTCCCCCTGGAAGTCAGGTCTGAAATCAGGCCGCTGCTGCTGCCGATTCTTCCACTTCAGAAATCGTCTTCAGAACCTGCGAAGCGATGGCATAGGGGTCGCCCTGCGAGTTCGGACGGCGGTCTTCAAGGTAGCCCTTGTAGCCGTTGTTGACGAAGGAGTGCGGAACGCGGATCGACGCACCACGGTCAGCAACGCCGTAGGAGAACTTGTTCCATGGAGCCGTTTCGTGCTTGCCGGTCAGACGCATATGGTTGTCCGGACCGTAAACAGCGATGTGGTCTTCCAGGTTCTTGTCGAACTGGGCCATGAGCTTTTCGAAATAGTCCTTGCCGCCCACTTCGCGCATGAACTTGGTCGAGAAGTTGCAGTGCATGCCCGAACCGTTCCAGTCGGTATCGCCGAGCGGCTTGCAGTGCCATTCGATGTCGATGCCATACTTTTCGCAGATCCGAAGCAGCAGGTAGCGTGCCATCCAGATCTGGTCGGCGGCCTTCTTGGAGCCCTTGCCGAAAATCTGGAATTCCCACTGACCCTTGGCCACTTCAGCATTGATGCCTTCGTGGTTGATGCCGGCTTCGAGGCACTGGTCGAGATGCTCTTCAACGATTTCGCGTGCTACCGAACCGACGTTCTTGTAGCCGACGCCCGTGTAGTAAGGACCCTGCGGAGCCGGATAGCCCTGCTCTGGGAAGCCCAGCGGACGACCGTTTTCGTAGAAGAAGTATTCCTGCTCAAAACCGAACCATGCGTTTTCATCGTCAAGGATGGTCGCGCGGCTGTTCGACGGATGCGGGGTAACGCCATCCGGCATCATCACTTCGCACATCACGAGAGCGCCGTTCTTGCGGTCCGGATCTGGGTAGATCGCCACGGGCTTCAAAACGCAATCGGAGCTGCGGCCTTCGGCCTGTTCGGTCGACGAACCGTCGAAGCCCCAAAGCGGAAGCTCTTCCAGGGAAGGGAAGGTGTCGAACTCCTTGACCTGCGTTTTGCCACGCAGGTTTGGTACCGGCTTGTAGCCATCGAGCCAGATATACTCGAGCTTGTATTTGGTCATAGTGCTCTCTCTTTAGTCCGGCGCCTTTCATGGGCGCACCAGAGGGGTCGAATCTCCGGTAAAAACCGGAGGCCGTCACATTACATGCACATAGCGTGCCACTTTGCTCTCTACATTAGAAAAAATGTGAAATCCGACATCCGCGCCGGCAGTGGAACCCGACAACCCGCCTTTTCATTAAGATTTGCGGCCTACAATGAGAGCATCGTTCAAGCTTGGGCAAGCTTCGCCTGCCACAATATTGAGCGAGGCAGACATGATGAAATTGCGACCATGTCACTTTTTGCCGCGTACATGCCCATATTTTAGGCATTTTGCACTTTTTGTGTGCGTCCCATTGCGAAATATGTTAGGCAATTACCATCGAACGAGGAGTCGATGAAGAACGAGAGGCAGGAGCATGACAACGAACATTGTTCGGGAATCGGCCACGATCTACGAGTTCCCGGTAAAAAATCCGCAGAAACTGCGGGAAATGCGTGAAAGACAGCGTATGGCAAGCCTTTACGTGATGGAGAGCGGCTGCGGCAGCTGGTATCACGAGGACGCCATCCGCGAAGCAGACGAGACGCGCAAACAGTAAGCGCGTCCCATGCCAGGCGACTGATCAGGCCTTGGTGCCGATCAGCCGCAGACGCATGACGCCGCCATCCGGATGCATGGCGAAACGCACATGCGTGACAGGGCCGATATCGGCAAGTGCCTGGCCAGAGAAGGTGTGTTCCTTGTCCATCTCAAGCTTCTGGCGCCCCAATATCGGCATCCAGAGTTCCGAAGCAGCAATGTCGGCCTGGCTCAGCACATCGCCAGCGTCAGGGAGATAAGCCCCGAGCAATTCACAGCTATCGGGGTAATTCCCCTTGAAGAAATGCGTATCCACGACCACACGGGATATGTGCCCGGCATGCCCGAGCCGGATGATCGCCCAGTCGTGGCCCGGACCGCGACGACGCTTGGTTTCCCAACCATCACCCATATTGATGCCACGCCCCGTCGACAGCATCTTGTCCGGATGGCCGTAATGGGCATCAGACCAGGCCAGCGATTTGGACCCATGGAAGATATAGGCGAGATCGATTTCGTCCTGATCCCCGATCTTCGACCAGTCGAAATAGGCGGCACCATAGACCCGCAGACGTGCCACACCGCCATCAGGATAGATATTCAGCCGCAGATGCGTCCACACCTTGTCCTGACCGACATTTTCAAAGAAATGCTGCGCTGACGGACCCAGATCATGCTTGCTCACCAGCTCGGTCCAGACCGTGTCGTCAACCGGCTCACCATCGGCAATATAGGCAGCCTCGATGGAACAGGCTGGCGGATAATTGCCCGTGAAGAACCGCGTATCCACATCGAAGCCGAAGATGCGACCGGGCATGGCGAGCCTGACAATGGCCCAGTCGTGCCCGGGCACGCGCTTGCGCCGGCTTTCCCAGCCATCCATGTATTTGCCGTTGTCGTCATAGAGGTCCGGATCGAATTCCGCCGGACGATCTTCCAGCATGCGTGACAGCGGCGCAAAAAACTCGTCGCTGGACGCAATCCCGACGGCCCCCAGCCGCGCCGAGGCGAGATTAATGGCGCCGGCGGCAAAACCGGGCATGTCTACTGTGGAAATTTCGGGCATATCAGGTCTCCGGAAGAAGGGCTTCGAGGCGCAGTCGGGCGATTTTCTCAACCTGCCCGCAGGCGGTCGCAAACTCCACCTCGATGCTATTGTCAATGCGCGCTTCAAAAGCGGCTAGAATATCGGTTTTGTCGAGGCCTTTTACAGCAATAATAAAGGGAAAACCGAAGTCCCGCGTGTAGCGCTCGTTGAGTTGCGTAAAGCGGCTGAACTCGGCCTCTGTCAGCCGGTCGAGCCCGGCACCGGCCTGCTCGTTGCGGCTATCCTCGGTCAAGTCCCCCGAAACAGCCAGCTTTCCGGCAAGATCCGGATGCGCGCACAACACGCCCAATCGCGCGTCACGTGTCGCGCTTCGAAATTCCTCACAAAGCGCGGAATGCACTGCCGCAGCCGTCAGGGGCAGCGCGATCGTGCCGGCATCCCAGGCACGTTCAGCTATAAAGGGCGAATGCTCAAAAACCCCGCCATAGCTGGAAATGAACTCGTCTCTGGTCATAGGCTCACCATGCCGGCTTGTGGTGTTCATGCCAGTGGCGGGCGATATCGATCCGCTTGGGCACCCAGACCTTCTCGTGACTGGTGACATAATCGATGAAACGGGCAAGGGCTGCCGCCCGACCGGGACGACCGACGAGCCGGCAATGCAGTCCGACACTCATCATCTTCGGTGCGCCGTTCTTGCCCTCCTCATAGAGAACGTCGAACGCGTCCTTGAGATAGGTGAAGAACTGGTCACCGGAATTGAACCCTTGAGGCGTTGCAAACCGCATGTCGTTGGTTTCCAGAGTATAGGGAATGATGAGAAACGGCTTGCCGTCAGCGTCCGGTACCCAATACGGCAGATCATCGGCATAGCTGTCGGAGGAATAGACGAAGCCGCCCTCCTCCATCACCAGCTTCAGCGTGTTGTCGGACGGCTTGCCCTGATACATGCCGAGCGGATGGGATCCGGTCAGCTCCTTGTGCAGCCGTACGGCTTCAAGAATGTGCTTTTTCTCTTCCTCTTCGGAATAGTCCTTGTATTCCAGCCAGCGATAGCCGTGCGAGGCAATTTCCCAATCCGCCTCCTTCATTGCGGCCACCGCTTCCGGATTGCGCGCCATGGCAAGCGTTACACCATAAACGGTCACCGGCACCTGTCGCTCTGTAAACATGCGCCACAAGCGCCAGAAACCGGCGCGCGAGCCATATTCGTAGATCGATTCCATATTGAGATTGCGCTGGCCGGGCCAAGGCTGCGCGCCGACGATCTCCGACAACAGGCTTTCCGAGGCCCTGTCGCCATCCATGATGCTGCTCTCGCCACCCTCTTCGTAATTGACGACGAATTGAACGGCGATCCGCGCCGCGTCCGGCCATTTCGGATCGGGCGCATTGCGGCCATAGCCGACGAGATTGCGGGGATAGGTCTTGGTTGTCATACGGTCATCCTGGCTCGTGATGACGCAAACGGTAAGCAGGACAACTCCATATGTCGAGATACAAAACCGGAAACAGTGCGCTGCCATTTAGGCAATGCGGAACAGCTTGAGTGCAATCAGGCGATCTTGCGCGCCGATACTCGTCCCATCGGATGCAGGGAATGCACCATAAAAGGCGCACCCGGCTCGCGCTCGACAAACAGCGCCAGATTGGTAAAGGGCACGGGCCGGTGCAGCAGCGGCTCGAAGTAATCCCGGAGCGCCCGGTCGATCCGCGCCATATGCGTCGCCTGCACAGGGCCGGTCAACGGCATCTGGAAGCGGTATTCCTCCATCACATGAGGATTTCCCCAGCGATGCAGATTGGCAAATTGCGGTGCCGTCAGATGATCTGGATTGCGCCGCTCGATCTCAGCTTCCGTAAGAGGCGCGGCATAAGCGTGGAAATGCTGAACCACGGTCGCCGCAAGAGTCTCGATTTCGGCACAGGGCAACCTGAGACCCAAACCGAAGTGATTGCTGAACCGCATGACCTCGAGGCTTTCAATGACGAAGGGCTCGACCGTGCCGGCAAACCGCATGAGTTCACGCAGCAAGGCCGGCTCGCTCGTATCGGCATGCAAGGCAAAGGGCGCCTTCAGTTCAGCATGAAATCCATAGCGGCGCGGCAAGGCTGTCTGGAAGGCGATATCGTGGTGATAGACACCCAGACTGTCCGGATGCTCGACCTCTTCGCCCGAATAGACGCTGCGACCCAGCCAGCTTGCGCCAGCCAGTGTCAACGGATCGCCATAAGAAGGCGTGAAGAAGATGGCGTAGCGCATGGCATTCCTCGTCCGTTCGGGTCACATCGGCGTTAATCACCGATTGCTCATGCAGATAGGTGATTTGCATGACAATTTGACGAAGAATCAGAGGGATGGCTCGCGTTTAGCGCGAAGCCGATTCCAGATGCGCAGAAAAGAGGAAGGATGCAGGCAGATCGGTAGTGCGATCGCCGACCAGGGCCAGGACCGCATCTGCCAGCTGATGCGCCACCCCGAAGCTCACCTTGAAGCCGCCGGTAAACGCCAGAATATTGGAGTGAGCCGGATGCGGGCCGATCATGGGATCGCGCCCAATCGCCTTGGGACGCAAGCCGGCCCAGCGCGCGATCACAGGCGCATCGGTCAGAACCGGAGCAATCCTGCGGGCCTCGGCAATCAAGGTCTCCAGTTGCGCATCGGTATCGTCTGCGGAGGAAAAACTGTTTTCACTGGTACTGCCGATCGCAACAATCCCATCATCGTGCGGAACGACGTAGAGACCATCGCGAAAGATCAATGGCCGATCCTCCAACCCCTCAGCCTTCATCAGGGCCGCCTGCCCCTTGACCGGCATACCCAGGGGCTTTTTCGTCGGTTCGCCAAGCCCTTGCAGCAATGGGAAGGACTGATGCCCAGCCGCAATCAGGCAATGCCCGAACACAACTGTATCGCCATCGGAAAGGCTTGCACTGCTGGCATTCGGCTGGAGCGCAGCGACACTGGAATTCTCAACGATCCGCACATGCTTGGCCCGCCTGAGCAGCGTGATGAGAACGGCGAGCAATTGCCGTGGCGACACCCGGCCGGCAAGCGTATCGTGCACGATCCCATGTGCCGCCACATCGGCAGAGGGCCAGCCGCCGATCATCGGCCTATCAAAGACCTCCCAGCGAAAATCATGACCTGTTGCCAGCCAGTTCACCTTCGCCTCAAGCGCTTGCCGCTCCGCCGTTACACGATGATGCGCCGTGGGCAGCGGAATGATCCGCCCGCAACGCCGATAGCCTGACTTCAATCCGCTTTCGGCTTCCAGCCGATCGATTTCCTCTTCAAGCGCAATCAATGCGGTGAACTGGAATTGCTTTTTCGGGTTCCATCGCTCCGGCGCATGCGCCATCAGCGCACCCAGAACGCCACCGCTTGCACCCTGCCCCAGAACACCGGCATCCACGAGCAATGTGTTGATGCCCAGCCGCTCGGCCTTGAGTGCAGCCCAAAGTCCCATAATGCCGCCGCCGACAATCAAAAGATCGACGGAAGATTGACCGCCGGCTCCGGTCAGAATATCGGCTTCAGGCATGACAGTTACAAATCTCGATCCAGCGGATAAAAATGAGGACAATGCCCTCGTCTGGCACGAGGGCGATATGCCTTATTCAACCGCCTTTGGCGACCACTTTTATTGCCAGACCGATGGCAGGCTTGAATGTGGTCATGTCTTCATGGCCGGCAACGGCCTGCCGGAGCGCTGGCATTCGGCCGGCGATTTCCGCATCGGCGAGCTCGGTTTCGGCACCGGTCTGAACGCCTGCGAAACCTGGCGGCAATGGAAGCTGGAACGCAAGCCGGGCGGACACCTGCATTTCACATCCTTCGAACTCTATCCGATGAGCCGGGACGCGATTGACCGCGCCCTCGCGCATTGGCCGGAACTGGATGCCGAAAGACAGGCGCTGACCGCACTTTGGCCCGATACTCCGAAAGACGTGATCGATATAACGCTGGACGACGCCACACGCCTGACGGTGGTGTGCGGGAATGCCCTGCCCAATGTCCGATCGGCGCAGGCCCTGTTCGATGCCTGGTATCTCGATGGTTTTGCCCCCTCGCGTAACCCCGATATGTGGTCACCTGAACTGATGCAGGCCGTCCACGACCGCACCGCGGAAAACGGCAGTTTCGCCACCTATGCCGCCGCCGGTTTTGTCCGTCGCAACCTGATCGCAGCCGGCTTCAATCTCGAGCGCCGCAAGGGCTTTGCCGGCAAAAGGGAAATGCTGTGCGGGGTAAGATCGGCGGGCTGACCGTCACAGCGATCAGCCCTGAGCGCCTTTGGACGATGCGCGCGCGTCGGCGAAATCCTTCAGCCAGACGGCAATCTTCTGTTCCAGCAGTTCGGGACTGATCGGTTTGGAGAGATAATCGTCCATTCCCGCCGCCAGACACATGTCGCGATCGCTGTCGAGCGCATGCGCGGTTACAGCGACGATCGGCACATGCTGCCTGGCACCCTTCAGGTTTTCCTTGGCGCGAATGGTACGGGTTGCCTCGTGTCCGTTCATCACAGGCATGGAGACATCCATGAGGATCATGCGCGGATTGTCGCGCTCCCAAGCAGCGACTGCTTCCTCACCGTTCTGCACAATCTTGAAGCTCAATGGGGTCGCCTGAAGGATCTGCGTGAAGACGATCTGGTTCACCTCGTTATCTTCTGCCACCAGCACATCGAGATCACTGCCCCCCTGCGGGACAGTGTTTTCAGGTTTTGCCGGCTCCGGCGTCGGCTTGGCTGCCACGGGAAGGTTCGGGGCGTTCCCGGCAGATGGAGCAGCGTTCAAACCGCGTTTCAGCCGTGCCGCCCGCGTCACATCGATAATGGCCTTGCGCAGCATGCTGGCCCGCGCCGGCTTCATCAGGTGCGCCTGAATATTGAGTTCATCCAGAATATCGTCGTCACCAACCATGTCCATGGAGGTCAAGAAGATGATGGCAATCTCGTCGAAGCGGTGATCGGCACGAATGCGCCGCGCGAGCTCAACGCCATTCATCTCCGGCATATGATAGTCGATCACCAGGGCATCGACATGCAGGCCGAGCCGCACGGCTTCGTCGAGAAGGGTGAGAGCCTGCCGACCGCCATCAACGGCCACGCCGTCGAACCCCCAGCTGGCCAATTGTTCAGACAGGATCTGCCGGTTGATCGGATTGTCGTCGATCGCGACGACACGGGCATCCTTGACCAGCAACGGTACGCCCTCTTGCGGCTTGCTGTCGGTCGAGATGGCGAGCGGAATATGGATCGAGAAGGTTGATCCGGCTCCCACCGTGCTCTCGACCTCCATATGTCCACCAAACAGGTCGACGAGACCGGCGGTGATTGCCAAACCCAGCCCGGTTCCCTCATGGCGGCGCGTGGAGGATGTATCTACCTGTGAGAATTTCTCGAAGATCGACTGCCGCATGACCTCCGGGATACCAATTCCGGTGTCTTCGATACGCACGGACAGCATCATCTGCTCATTCGACTGCGGCTCTCCGGATACCTCGATCAGGACATGCCCCGTCTCGGTGAACTTGATGGCATTGCCAAGCAGATTGGTGATGATCTGACGGAACCGCCCGGCGTCGCCCTGCAAAAGGTGACGCATGGCTGGATCAGCGCGAACGATCAGTTCGAGATCCTTCTCGGAGGCCGATGCCGACAGCAGCGTGGCAACATCCTCGATTGCTTCGACGGGGTCAAATGTCGCCTTGCGCAGTTTCAACTGGCCGGCGTCGATCTTGGAGAAATCCAGAATGTCATTGATGATCGTCAGAAGCGCATTGCCCGATTTGACGATGATGTCGACAAAGGTCTTCTGTCGCGTTTCAAGCTGCGATTTAGACAAAAGCTCGGCCATGCCCAGCACACCATTCATCGGTGTGCGGATTTCATGGCTCATATTCGCCAGAAACTCGGATTTCACCCGGTCCGCCATCTCGGCCCGTGCCAGAAGTGCCTTGAGCTCGAGTTCGCGATCCTTCACTTCTGTCATGTCGGTGAAGACCAACATCCAGTGTCCGCGACCGCTGACGATTGCTTCCACTTGCACCCAGGTCGTTCCGTCAGCCAGAAATGTCAGCGAGAAGTTTTCGTTGGCGCGAATGCTCTCATGCCATTCCCTCAGAAGCGGCAAGGCTTCCGCTCCGAAATCGCCGCGCCGCGCGCAAAAAGCAAAGCAATGACGCCAGGCATTTCCCTTATCCAGAAGGGAGGCCGGGGCATTGAGCATGCGTGACAGCGCGATGCTGTTTTCGATGATCACGCCGTCCTGGATGATCGCAAGTCCCTGAGACATCACTTGTGTGGCGTCCTGCCACAAATAACCCAGACGTTCGAGCTCGGCGCGCGCCTTGTCGATTTCGATTTCTCTCTCGCGCAGGTCGGTCATATTGGCATAGACAAGCAGGATCTTGTTGTCCGGCATGCGCTTGGATGTAATCGACACGAGCTTTCCGTCGACGCCGGACAACTCGCGCTGAAGCGTGCCTTCGAGCTGGCTCAACTCTTTCGCACGATCCTCGAAATTCTTGTCAAATGTCTCGTCTTGGGCCCAGGTCCAGCCCCGGTGGTAATTCGCCTCGGAAAGGTCGCGGAAACTCACGCCTTCCAGCGGACGGTCCACCGACAGATCCCAGATCTCGTAAACCTTCTCATTGGCGAACTCGATGTTGAGGTCCTCTGTCAGGATCATCACGCCAACCGGCATGGTCCGCATGATGCCTTCCAGATAGTCGTTCAACCGTTCTGCCTCAGACCGGGCTTGGATCAATTCCTTCTTCTGGGCAACCAGCGCGCTCACATCGGAGATCGAACCGACGATATAATGTTGCCCGCTGGGCAGGGTAATCCGGTTGATCCGCGTGATCGCTGACATTTTGCGCTTGTCGACAGTCTCAAAGTCATGTTCGCGCTGGACACTCTTTCCTGTCGTCAGGATCTCGTTGTTCTCGTCCTCGAAACGCTTTGCTTTGTCGGTAAAAAGATCGCTTTCGCGCGTCCCGTAAAGTGTGTCGCGGGTCTTGCCCAACAACGTCTCATAGGCGGCATTGACGAAGACAAGGCGGTGATCATCGTCCCGGACGAACATCGGCACCGGCATCTGCTCTATCGCCGCGCGAAACAACGCGGATTCTCGCTCATGCGCACGCAAGTCCGAGACATCGATATAGCTGAGGAGATATTGCCCGGTTTCCAGAGGCTTCCCACGCACGGAAAGCGACGTCCCATCCGGACGTTCGAATTGCCAGGAAGCGGTAAGCTTGTTTTTAAGCTTGTCCTTGCGATCAGCAAAGATCTCAGCAGGGCTGGGGCCTTCGGGATCGTAAATGCCACGCTTATGGCTCCCCACGATCATATCCAGATATGAACGCCCCGTCAGCTTGGACGCATCAGGCACTGCCCACATCCGGGTGAAGGCCTCATTGGCATATTCGATGCGGAATTCATGATCGAGGAGTAGGATGCCGACAGGCATGGCGCGCAACAGGCTTTCGACTTGCGCCCGCAATATCTCAACCTCGTGCTGAGCTTCACTCAACTGCGTTTCGCGCGCTTTCAGTTCTGACATATTGGTGAAAGAACCGAGCAGATAAGGCTTGCCATCGTCACCGATAATGCGACGTCGGCTGGTAAGCACATGAACGGGCGACGTTGGCGTGCCGAATATTTCTTCGTTTTCAAATGCCGTGCCATCGTCAAGAACGCTTTGATTGAGCTCGTAAAGATGTTGTCCGACATCTTCACCCATCGTTTCAATCTCGCTCTTGTCGAGCAGATCAATCTTGCGAAGACCCAAGAGATCGCAATAGGCCTTGTTGACGATCAACATCTTATGATCGGCATCGCGCAGGAATGTCGGCGACGGCAGCTCTTCTATAATCGTCTTCAAGAGACCATCGGCCACGGGGAGGTTCTCATTCGCCTGTACCGGTGCAGCGGCCACAGGCGGCAGATCCGCCTCCCCGTCCAGAAACTCTCCGAACAGATAGAGGCTCTCATCCTCGTCGACGAAACGCTCGATCATGACGCCGCGGCGTCCCGGCCCATCCGGCTCGAAACTCAAGGCTTCCTGCTCTTCGCCGAAAACGAGCGCCTTGCACTCGATATCCTCAATCGCCTTGTCTTCTCTGCGGCCGAAGAGTTCGAAGCTGGTCTTGCCAATGAAGTCATCCGGCGAAAGGCCGAAGAAGCGGGCATAGGCGGCATTCACCACGACATGGCGAAGCTCGCAGTCCTTCACATAGGCAGGCTGCGGCAGGTCGCCAATTCTCTCACTTGCGAGCTTGAGCAAGCTGCTGTGCCGCGTCAAAAACGCCTCCTCAAAACCAGTCTTCTTCGCCGCCGGACGCGGTCTTTGTGTAAAATCATCAAAATACTCGGCCTACCGGCAACGCGACTCAGAACAAGATAGATCCAATTCGTTAACCATTCGCAACATGCGCAAATACTGAATCGCCTGTCCCTGTATCTTGTCCAATGTTCCAGATGAGCCGGGTGATTGTCGCATTTGGCGGAAGAAATATTGTTTCAACTCTGTCAAATTCAGGGTCTATCAAAAGGAACGGTATTTTCATGACGGATGATATCTCCACAGCCTTGCCCGAGACTGATAGTAACGCACCCGCTCCTGAGCGCCGACGCCGATCGTCGAGCAGATCAGGGGAACGTCAACGCACGGTGCCGGATCGACACTACAGCAGCCTTGTCAACCCGACTGCCCACAGCGAACTGCTGTCTGCCGATGCACTGGAGAATATCCACCAGGCCTCGTTGACGGTTCTCGAGGACGTCGGCATGGATATCATGCTGCCCGAGGCGCGGGACTATATGAAGCGTGCCGGCGCAGACGTTCATCCAGGCTCCGACCGCGTGCGCTTTGATCGCAACCTGATCATGCAGTTGATTGCCTCGGCACCGTCGCAGTTCACCCTTCATGCCCGCAATAGCGCCCGCAATGTCGCCATAGGTGGCCGGAATCTGGCCTTTGCCCAGATCGCATCCGCACCTTTTGTCAGCGATCTTGAAGGTGGACGACGGGCCGGCAATCAGGCGGACTACCGTAAGCTGTTAAAGCTCGCCCAGTCCTTTGACATCATTCATATGACCGGCGGATATCCCGTCGAACCGACTGACATCCACGCATCCATACGCCATCTGGACTGCTTGTCTGACCTGGTCAAACTGACCGATAAGCCATTCCATTGCTATTCGCTCGGTAAACAGCGCAATCTCGATGCGCTGGAGATCGCACGCATCGGCAGAGGCATCACGGCGGAACAGATGGAGATGGAGCCGACGCTCTTTACCGTCATCAATTCCTCCTCTCCTCTCAGACTGGATGGCCCGATGCTTCAGGGCATCATCGAAATGTCCTCCCGCAACCAGCCCGTGATCATGACTCCGTTCACCCTGGCGGGGGCCATGGCCCCGGTGACGATTGCTGGCGCCTTGGTCCAGCAGAATGCCGAGGCTCTGTGCGGCATAGCCTTCACCCAGATGGTGCGAAAGGGCGCACCCGTCATTTACGGCGGCTTCACATCCAACGTGGACATGAAGACCGGTGCACCTGCCTTTGGCACACCGGAATACATGAAGGCCGTGATCGCCGGTGGTCAGCTTGCACGCCGCTACAACCTGCCCTACCGCACCTCCAACACCAACGCCTCCAACACGGTCGACTCCCAGGCAGCCTATGAATCGGCCTTCTCGCTCTGGGCCCTTACGCAAGGCGGCGGCAACTTCATCATGCATGCCGCCGGCTGGTCGGAAGGCGGGCTTACCGCATCCTTCGAGAAGTTCATTCTGGATGTCGACATGCTGCAGATGGTGGCCGAGTTCCTCAAACCGCTCGATACATCGCCGGATGCCCTGGCACTCGATGCCATCCGCGAGGTCGGCCCAGGCGGCCACTTCTTCGGAACAGCGCATACGCTGGCACGCTATGAGAGCGCCTTCTATTCCCCGATCCTGTCTGACTGGCGCAACTTCGAGACATGGACCGATGCCGGACGCCCGACCACATTCGAACACGCCAGCCGCGTCTGCAGGCAAACACTGGACGCCTATGAGCGGCCACCGCTGGATCCGGCCATAGAGGAAGAGCTCGACGCTTTCGTTGCAAGACGCAAGGAAGAAGGCGGTGTACAGACCGACTTCTGATCAGCCCTTTTGCAGTCGCTGCAGATAGACCTCATAGGCCTGATGCGGCTCCAGGGTGAAACGGTCTGACAGCATCTGCCAATCCTCGATCCTGTCGACGCGAAAGTCACGGAAATCATCGCGCATTTCGCACCATGCCGTCACCAGCCAGATGGTACCAAATGCGCACAGCGCCACAGGCAAGATCACACGCTGGCTGCGCTCGCCGTCCAGCGAATGATACGCGATCCAGATCTTGCGGGTCTCGCCGATGGCACGCCGCATCTCCGACAGACTTTCCGTCGGTGGCTGCGAGGCAGAGCGAAAAGCATGGATCGGCGCGCCGACAAGACGCTGCCGGTGATCCTCAGGCAGGATATCCAGCATCTTGTCGCGGGCTTCGCGCGCTGATTTCCCAAGCTTTGGATCGCCCAGCATCTCGACCGCACGCAATCCGAAGGCCAGCGCCTCCAGTTGCTCGAATGTAAAGGTGAGCGGCGGGGCATCGAACGCCTCACGCAGCATGTAGCCGACGCCCCGTTCCCCCTCGATCGGAGCGCCCGATGCCATCAGATGTTCCATATCGCGATAGATGGTGCGAGGTGCCACCTCCATCTTCTCGGCAATCTCGGCCGCCGTCATCGCTCGACCGGAGCTGCGCATGAGCTGAATGATGCGAAATAGACGATCTGCAGGACGCATCGGCGAGCTCCTTGAAGGCTATGGCCACAAGGTTGTCAGTTGGACAATGCTAGGTCAAGCCATCTGCAACGGAGACAAAGAAGAATGACAGACACAAACGTTCTCGAAATCGCTATCTGCACGATCACGGATAGCGCAAAGGCCGAGATTGCACGTCGCGCGGCCATGCAAGCCGTACAAAACTATCCCGGGTTCCTCTCGTGGCGCGCACTCACCGGCCATGGAGACCGGCAGACGGTCGCCGACCTCGTCGAATGGAAAGATATGGACTCAGCCGAGAAGGCGGCCGCCTTGGTCCGCACCGATCCGGCCTTTGCCCCCTATATGAAGACAATCGTATCGGTAAAGCTGATGCAGCATTTCGACACGACAGATGTGATCTGAGACGCTTTGAAGCGAACGTCGGATCACGGACGCAAGGAAGCCCGAACGCGGGGGCACGTTCGGGCTTCTTCCACGCCGTTCGGCAGATGAAGGCGTGGACGGGGCTGCCAATTCAGTCGCGCCGCTTGCGTCCGGTAATCATGGCGCGAACGAGATTTTCTCGATGCTCGAGGCTCGCAAACAACACGCCGCCGATATGCAGGGCGATCAGTCCGAGCGTCGTATAGACCAGTGTCTTGTGCGTGACTTCCACCCACCCGACGCCCCACCACGCATCCGTCGTCATCATATAGCCGGTCGCAACGATACCGGTGATCATCGACAGCAGCGCGATCACCATCGCACCGCCGGCGGGATTATGACCGATATAGCGCTTGGCCCGCATTCCGGCGCTTTCAATGAGAAACCGTGCGACCGTTCGCGGATGGTAGAGGAAATTGACGAAACGGGCATGGTGCGAGCCGAACAGGCCCCAGACGACCCGGACGGCGATCGAAAAGCCGATCGCATAGCCCGAATAGATATGCGCCGTCTTCCACTCGTCGCCGGTGAAAAAGGAAAAGGTAAACAGCGCGACCAGAGACCAATGAAAGACGCGCACGACCGGATCCCAGACCCGCACCGTGTCCGGCCGCCTGTCGCGGCCGGCAGGTGAGCCGGGCTGAATGTGCTCGGCTGCGCTCATCAGTCTTCACCGACCTGTTCACCCGTTTCGGGATTGAACAGCGCTTCGATTTTCTTGCCGTCCTTGATACCGTAGACCTCGAAGCAACCGTTTTCGACCTTCACCTGACGGACATCGAAGCCCATGCCGGTCGCCTTTTCCTTCATCTGGTCTTCGGTCATCCACTTTTCCTTCGGCACATCACCGCACGACATGTCGTTTTCCGCATGGGCAAACCCGACAAAGGCCGTTGTTGCGAAAAGCGAGGCAAACATGATCTTTTTCATCGTAAAGTCCTTAGGATGTTGTCGGCCCGGCATCATTGCCCGGCCATGGATTGCAACCTAGTGGACCTGGACTGAGGGAAGACTGACGAGAAATGTCAGCGAAACTTCAGTCTTGTGATGGTATTGAGAAGGCATGAGACATGCCCCCAAGCATCCCGTGATCACATTTGCCGCGTGCAGCACCGCCTTGATGGCTGTGCTGATGCTTGTCGTTGCCCATGCGCATGCCGGCAACGCGCATGAAGAACACCACGAACAGGAACACGACCGGGTGCTCGATGATGTAACGAGCGGCCGCATCAAGTCACTGTCGGAACTGCGCCGCACCGTTCTGTCACGGGTCGATGGGACAATTGTCGATATCGAAATCGAGCGCTGCAACGACAAGAGCTATTACGAGTTTCGCATCTTGCGCAGCGACGGTCGCGTCGTCGAGGTTGAAGTCGATGGAGAAAGCGGACTAATCCTGCAGGTGGAGAACGACTGATGCGCCTTCTCCTCGTCGAAGATGATCTGCGAATTGCGCGCGATGTGACCGCAAATCTCGAACGCGCCGGCTATAACGTGGTTCACGAGACCGATGGTGAGGCTGGCTGGTTCTCCGGCGACGAAGAAGAATTTGCAGCAGCCATTCTCGATCTCGGCCTGCCCGGCCTGGATGGCCTGTCTGTTTTGAAGCGTTGGCGTGCAGCCGGACGCACGATGCCCGTCATCATTCTGACGGCGCGCGGAAACTGGCAGGAGCGTGTCGAAGGCATCGACGCCGGTGCCGACGATTATCTGGCCAAGCCCTTCCAGATGGCAGAGCTTCTGGCGCGACTGCGCGCCATCATCCGCCGCAGCTCCGGCCAGGCCAACCCGCTGCTCGAATTTGCCGGCATCACCATAGATCCACGCAGCAAGACCGTTCATCGCGGCGACGAGCAGATCGACCTGACGCCGCTCGAATATCGTTGCGTCAGCATTCTGGCCCTCAACCACGAGCGCCATATTTCCCAGATCGAACTCACGGAACAGCTATATGCGCAGGATTTCGAGCGCGACAGCAATTCGGTCGAAGTTCTGATTGGCAGGCTCCGCAAGAAGCTTGGCAAGGATGTTATCGCGACACGCAGGGGATATGGCTACCGCATCGGCGGGGCGCCGGAATGATCCAATCTATCCGCGGCCGTTTTCTGATCGTGTCGGTCCTCAGTGTACTGGCGGCAATGGCACTTGCTGGTTTCGCGCTGGTGGCACTCTTTACCAACAGTCTCGAACGGCGAATCCATCAGGAACTGACCGACCATATCAACAATATTACCGGCGCACTGACCTTTGCTGCCGATGGCACACTCTTGCCCCCCGTCCGACCGATAGACGCCCGCTTCGATCGGCCGTATAGCGGCCTGTACTGGCAGGTGGAAGACGATCACAAGGGCGTGCAGCTGCGATCTGAATCGCTCTGGGATTATGTTCTTCCCCTCCCCGTCGATGACCAGAAGATCGGTGAAACAGACCGCTATTCTCTCAAGGGGCCCGACAATTCACAGGTGATCATCCAGGAACAGATGCTTCTCTTTGCGGCCCCGGATGGACAACGGCCGGTGCGGGTTGCGGTGGCGATGGACGCGAAGGTGCTGACGAAGGCACGCAACGACTTCGCCGAAGACATCATCCCCTATATGGTGGCAATCGCGGCCTTCCTGATCGCCGCTTCGCTCGCGCAGCTGACCTTCGGCCTCAAGCCCCTGTATTCCGTGAGTGAAGGCCTCAATCGCATTCGCGAGAGACAGGCAGAACGCCTGACCGGCCCCTTCCCGCGTGAGCTTTCAGCCGTCGTCGAAGCCGTCAACCGGCTGCTGGAAGCACAATCGGAAACCATCAAGCGCGCCCGTTCGCGCGCAGCCGACCTGGCCCACGGGCTGAAGACGCCCCTTACTGTCTTGTCCAACGACGCCGAGACGTTGAAAGAACGCGGAGAAAAGGACATTGGCGAGGAGCTTGCCCATCTCGCGACGGTCATGCGATCGCATGTGGATCGCGAACTGAGCCGGAGCCGGATCGCAGCAACGGGTGCGCTATCGGGAAAGAGCGCCGATCTGTCACTCGGTGTCGAGCGCATTGTCCGAACGCTCAAACGCACCCCGCGCGGCGAATATCTGGACTGGCAGGTGACGGTCGCCACCAACACTCCGGTTCCACTCGACCAGCAAGACCTTGAAGAAATGCTCGGCAATGTCATCGACAATGCCGTCAAATGGGCACGCTCCTCCATCCTTATCCAGTTCGACGAGAAGAGCCGCCGTCTTGTTATTGAAGATGATGGCCCGGGCGCAAATCCGCACGATATCAGCCGGCTGATGGAACGCGGCACGCGACTGGACCTCACCACACCTGGAACAGGTCTCGGCCTCTCCATCGTCCACGACATCGCCACCGCCTATGATCTGTCGATCTGCATCGAGAACCGGCTGTCTGGCGGATTGCGCTTCACTCTTAATTTCACGCCAGACCTTTCGGCCCGGACCACGCCCTGAGCTGAATCAAAAAGACAGGTAGCCCTATCATGGAATTGAAAAGACGCCATTTTCTGCTGGGCGCATCTGCGCTCACCCTCGCAAGCCTTTCCAGTCACGCATGGGCGACTAAAGCCGACGACAACCTGTCCTTCCTTGTTCTTGGCGATTGGGGCGATGAGGCAGTCGAGGCGGATCAGACAGCCGTTGCCGACGCCATGGCCAAAGTCGCCGAGCAGCAGGCGGTCACTTTCATTATTTCCACCGGCGACAATTTTTACGAAGCTGGCGTATCCAATATCAAAGATCCCAAATGGACCTCGACCTTCGAAGCCATCTACAAGGCACCGGCACTGCAACTCCCCTGGTATGCCGTGCTCGGCAATCATGACCATAAGGGCAATGTGGATGCGGAACTGGAATATGGCAGCGTCGATCCACGCTGGAACATGCCGTCCACCTATTACACCATGAGCAAAAGCGTGGGCTCGAAGACGGCAGATTTCTTCTTTCTCGACACCGAGGTCCTGATCCAGAACGGCATGATCACAGAATGGTTTGGCTGGGCAAAAGCCGATCAACTGAAATGGCTGGAACAGAAACTTGCGGCCAGCACGGCCGATTGGAAGATCGTGGCCGGCCACCATCCCCTCTTTTCCGGGGGCGCACATGGCGACAATAAAGAGCTGATCCGTATTTTGAAGCCGCTTTTCGTCCGGTATGGCGTCAATGCCTATCTCTGCGGGCACGATCACGACCTGGAAGCGCTCAGCGATAACGGCGTCTCCTACTTTGTCTCCGGCGGCGGCAGCAAGGGGCGACCTGTGAAGCATCACGACAAGAGCCTTTTCTCCCGCTCCGAACCCGGCTTCCTGCTGATGGAACTCTCAGCGAATGGTAGCAATGCGACTTTCTACGGTCGCGACGCCAAGCCGCTCTATAGTGAAAAACTCGCCAGTTGACGGTGATCTGCAGCCCTCTGTCGAACTTCGTGCGACAGCTGACGGTTGCACTGCAAAAACATTTGCTTGACTTTCAGACGCTTTGAGCCCAAATGCAGGTCAGCTTTCACCTTCCGGCCGCCGCGTGAGCGCGCCTTGCGAACAGACTTCGCGAAGAAGGACAAAAGCGCACAGATGAAGAGGCCGCACTTTGCGGTCGCAGCGCTGGGAAGCATTTTCCAACACACAAGTTCCCACTTCACGCGGGGTTCTTGACGCCAAGAGCAGGCAGGATCGCAAGACGCGATCGTGCCCGATTGCTGTTGGCGCCCCCGAAAGGCAATTGAATTGACCACTTTTGAAACCCTCGGCCTGTCCCACAAAATCGTAAAGACGGTTGAACAGCTCGGCTTCACTACCCCGACGCCGATCCAGGCCCAGGCCATCCCGCAGGTTCTCGAAGGCCGCGACCTCATCGGTCTCGCCCAGACCGGCACCGGCAAAACGGCAGCCTTTGGCCTGCCGATCATCGAAATGCTTCTCAACAACGGCGAACGCCCGCAGGGCCGTTCAACCCGCGTGCTCATCCTCGCACCGACCCGCGAACTGGTGAACCAGATCGGCGACAACCTGCGCGACTTTCTGCGCAAGACGCCTTTGAAGATCGTACAGGTCGTCGGCGGCGCCTCGATCGGCAAGCAGCAGATGATGCTGGAACGCGGCACCGACATTCTGGTCGCCACGCCCGGTCGTCTTCTTGACCTGCTTGACCGCAATGCCGTCAGCCTGCGTCACGTCACGCATCTCGTTCTCGACGAAGCTGACCAGATGCTCGACCTCGGCTTCATCCATGATCTGCGCAAGATTTCCAAGCTTGTGCCGCCGAAGCGCCAGACCCTGCTGTTCTCGGCCACCATGCCGAAGACAATTGCCGATCTCGCCGCCAACTTCCTGACCAACCCGGTCAAGGTCGAAGTCAGCCCTCCCGGCAAGGCAGCAGACAAGGTGGAACAGTATGTCCACTTCGTAAACGGCCAGAACCACAAGACAGAACTGCTCAAGCAGATCCTGACGGCAAATCCAGATGGCCGCACCATCGTTTTCCTGCGCACCAAGCATGGTGCCGAGAAGCTGATGAAGCATCTGGAAATCGTCGGCTTCTCGGTTGCCTCCATTCACGGCAACAAGAGCCAGGGCCAGCGTGAACGCGCGCTCAAGGGCTTCCGCGACGGCAACATCAAGACACTGATCGCAACAGACGTCGCGGCCCGCGGCATCGACATCCCGGCCGTCAGCCACGTCTTCAACTACGACCTGCCGGAAGTGCCGGACGCCTATATCCACCGTATCGGTCGTACGGCCCGCGCCGGTCGTGAAGGCATCGCAGTTGCATTCTGCGCCCCTGACGAAGGTGGCCTGCTGCGCGATATCGAACGTCTGATGGGCATCGAGATCGCAGTTGCAAGCGGCGAACCGCATGCGACCTTGAACCGCCCGGTCCGTCCCCAGCGTCGCGCCGGCGGTGGCGCCAATCGCAACCATGCTGGCAAGGGTGCTGGTGCACCGAAGAGCCATCGTGCAAAGCGTCCAGGCGAAGGCCAGGGCGCCAAGGCTGCCGGCGACGGTCGTCCGGCCCGCAGCGACGGCCGCAAGCCAGGCGGCAACAAGGGTGGCTTCGGCAAGCCCGGCGGTCGCCCGCAGCGCTCCGCCAACCAGGGCGGCGGCCAGCGTCGCCAGCGTCAGGAAGCCTGAGCAACAAATTGAAGTAACAACGAAAACGGCACCCTCGCGGTGCCGTTTTTTTATGCTTGGCGCTCAGCCCCGCGCCGATTGGTCAGATACACCCCGACCACAGCCAGAACCGTGCCAATGATCATTGGCACAGTCAGTCTTTCGCCAAACACGATGGCGGCCTCAAGCGCAGCAAGCGGCGGCACAAGATAGATCAGCGATGCGGCCTTCGACACGGCCCCGCGCCGGATCAGATAGAGCAGCAGCAAGATTGCACCCATGGAGATACCGACCACGGACCAGATCATGGTCACAAAAAAACCGATCTGCCAGTCGACGTGCAAATCCTCCAGCAACATGGCCGCCGGCAAGGTCACAGCCACCGCCCCCACATATTGCAATGTGGCGACGGAGCGAAGGTCTCCGTCGCGCACAAAGCGCTTGTGATAGAGCGTTCCGAGCGTGACAAAACCCATGCCGATGACATTGATCATCACCGCAAATGCCGGAATGGCGTTGCCTCCCAGCGCGAAGAGGTTGGGCAGAACGGCAATCCCGATGCCTAAAAAGCCCAGGCCAAGCCCGACCTTTTGCCAGATCGCCAGTCGCTCGCCAACGATCAACGGCGCTGCCACCGCCGTCATCAAGGGCTGCAGTCCGGCAATGATCCCCGATATCGCAGCGGGCACACCCTGCCCGATCGCCCACCATACCATCCCCAGATAAAGTCCGTGCAGAAACGCGCCGGACAGGATGACATGGACAATGGACATCCGCCCGCGCGGCCATGCGACACCGGCAACGCGACAGAGCCCGTAGAAGATTACGGCCGCAACCGCAAAACGGATTGTCAGAAAGGTGAGAGGGTCGGCATAAAAACCCGCATATTTTGCAGCCACCCATCCGGTAGACCACAGAAAAACGAAGATGGCGGGCGCCAGGCGATCCAGGGTCATTAAATATCCAGAATGAAAATGATGTCGCGAGAGGGAAACTATCCCGCTCTTGTTGCGTTAGTTATCGGGGAGCAAAAGGTCAAAGCAGTTTTGCTGATGTCTGCATCCAATTTCGGTGAAGGGTCGATTGCACTGGACTTTGATGCTGAATGACTAAATTATGGGCATCACCATAATTTATGGATCAAAGTCAGGGCAAACCTGAATTGATTGCGGCAAAGACCGCTGGGGCCACGAACAATAGAAGGATGAAATACGCTGGCCACACAGGCCGTTTCCGGTTTTCCGGAGACCCGACACAGTATGTTGCGTGAACTGTGCACGGTTCTTGCATTGCAAGAAGTGTTGTACTCAATGAACATAAAAAAGGGGAGTCGGCGCCATTGGCATTTGATGAAATGATATCTGCGGGGGACGCACCGCGGGGGCCATACCAGAAGTATCACGAGTGGTATTCCAGCCAGGATCCGGCGCATCTGATTGCAAAATCGAAGGACGCCGAAAACATTTTCCGCAGGACTGGCATTACCTTCGCTGTCTACGGACACGCCGATAGTTCTGAAAAACTCATTCCCTTTGACATTATTCCACGCATTATTGCTGCCCAGGAATGGCGAAAACTCGCCCAGGGTATCGAGCAGCGCGTGATCGCGATCAACGCCTTCCTGCACGACATCTACCACAAGCAGGAAATCATCCGCGCCGGTCGCATACCGCGTGAACTGATCGAAAAGAACGACACGTTCCTGCCAGAGATGATCGGCTTCAAGCCGCCAGGCGGCGTCTATACCCACATCGTCGGCACCGACATCGTGCGAACGGGGGAAGGCCAGTTCTACGTCCTTGAGGATAATGCCCGCACCCCCTCTGGCGTATCCTATATGCTGGAAAACCGCGAAACCATGATGCAGATGTTCCCGGAGCTTTTCCAGCTCAACAAGGTACAGCGCGTCGAGGACTATCCCGACCTACTGCGTCAGTCGCTGGCAGCGGTGGCGCCGCCCGGTTGTCGTGGCAAGCCGCGCGTCGCCGTCCTCACGCCCGGCATCTACAACTCCGCCTATTACGAGCACTCCTTCCTCGCCGACATGATGGGCGTAGAACTGGTTGAGGGCTCGGACCTGCGTGTCGTCGATGGCAAGGTAAAGATGCGCACGACGCAGGGTTATGAGACGATCGACGTGCTCTACCGCCGCGTCGATGACGACTTTCTCGACCCCCTCACCTTCCGTCCCGACTCTGCGCTGGGAATTCCGGGCATCATGGATGTCTACCGTGCCGGCAACATCACTATCGCCAATGCACCCGGGACCGGCATTGCCGATGACAAGGCGATCTATTCCTACATGCCGGAAATCGTCGAATTTTATACCGGTCGCAAGGCGATTCTCGAAAACGTGCCCACATGGCGCTGCTCAGAACCCGATAGCTGCAAATATGTGCTCGAGCATCTGGAAGAGCTGGTCGTCAAGGAAGTGCACGGCTCGGGCGGCTACGGCATGCTGGTTGGCCCGACCTCGACCAAGAAGGAGCGCGCGATCTTCGCCGAGAAGCTGAGAGCAAGGCCCAGCAATTATATCGCCCAGCCAACGCTGTCGCTCTCGACCGTTCCGATCCTGGTCAAAAAGGGCATTGCCCCGCGCCATGTGGATCTCAGACCCTATGTACTGGTCTCCGACAAGGTACGCATTATTCCGGGCGGGCTCACCCGCGTGGCCCTCAAGCAGGGTTCGCTCGTCGTCAACTCCTCACAAGGAGGCGGCACGAAGGATACCTGGGTGCTGGAGGACTGAGCCATGGTGATGCTGGGAAGAACGGCCAATGGCCTATACTGGATGTTCCGCTATATCGAGCGGGCAGAGAATGTCGCTCGCATCGTCGATGCGGGCCTGAGAATGTCGCTGACGCGCACCGGCGCGTCCGATGACGATTGGGACGGCGTTTTGCAAAGTGCAGACGTGCGCGAAACCTTCTGCGAGAAATACGACAAGGTCACCTCTGCCGACGCGGTGGATTTCCTGCTGCGTGACCGCGCCAATCCCGCAAGCGTAATGTCGTGTGTGGAAGCGGCACGCAACAATGCACGCATGGTCAGAACAGCCCTCACCCGCGAAACATGGGAAGCGGTCAACGAGTTCTGGATCGAACTGAAACATGTCCTCGCCCGCAGGCTCAAATCAGCCGATCTGCCCGAGGTCATCGACATTATCAAGCGTCGTGCCGGTCTGGTGCGCGGTGCCTTCCACGGTTCGATGCTGCGAAACGAGATCTACAACTTCGCCCGCATCGGCACCTTCGTCGAACGCGCCGACAATACCAGCCGAATTCTCGACGTGAAATACTACGTCCTGCTTCCGGCCATCAGCGAGGTTGGCTCGTCACTGGATAACATGCAGTGGGAATCGATCCTTCGGTCCGTCTCCGGCCACCGGTCGTTCCGGTGGGTCTATGATGGCGAGTATAACGCTGCCAATATAGCCGACTTCCTGATCCTCAACGGACAGATGCCGCGATCCCTCGCCTATTGTTACGAGAAGATCGTCTCCAATCTCGGCTACATCGCCAAACGATACGGCGAACGCGTCCCGGCAGATGATACAGCTGCGGAGATCAAGCGTACCCTGGAAACGGTTGGCATTGAACACATCATGGAACAGGGGCTGCACGAGTTTCTCGATACCTTTATCTCGCGCAACAACCAGCTCAGCCAGGAGATCACCGAAGGCTATCGTTTCTACAAATAGAAACGAGCCCAGCAGGAAATGACGTCATGCGCCTGAAGATCACCCATACGACCGAATACACCTATGACAAGCCGGTGCAATACTCGTTGCAGCGATTGCGGCTCACCCCCTGCATCGGCCCTGGACAGAATGTCCGCAGCTGGAACATCAAGGTGGACGGTGCTGTTGTCGAAGCCGGTTATAACGACCAGTTCGGCAATCACGTCCATCTCGTCTCGACCGAGGGTGAAACCCATGCCGTCAACATCGTCGCCTCTGGCGAGGTGGAGACGGAAGACAGAACCGGCGTTTTCGGCCCGCATCTGGGTTTTGTGCCGCTCTGGCTTTATCTGCGCGACACGCCCCTGACCAAGCCGGGAAAATTGATACGCGAACTTGCCCGCAGCCTGTCCGGCGATAATCCGCTGGAGGTCATGCATTCCCTGATGAATACGATCAGTGAGACGGTCAAATATGAAACCGGTATGACCACAGCCACAACCACGGGCGAACAGGCGCTGGAAAGCGGCACCGGTGTGTGCCAGGACCATGCCCACATTTTCATCTCGGCGGCACGCCTCCTCGACATTCCGGCCCGTTATATCTCCGGCTACTTGATGATGAACGGCGTCGAACAGCAGGTGGCGACGCATGCCTGGGCGGAGGCCCATCTTCCCGGCCTTGGCTGGGTTGGCTTTGACGCTGCCAACAATATGTGCCCGGACGACCGCTATGTGCGCCTCGCCACAGGCCTTTGCTATGAAGATGCCGCGCCTATTTCCGGCATGCGTTTTGGCGCATCTGGAGAGGACCTGAACGTGACGGTCGTTGTCGAACAACAGGGGCAGAGCCAGTCGCAAGGCCAGAGCTGATCGTCAATATTGGTTAGTGCCGGGGTGACAGCCCCGGCAGTACCTCGGCCAGAAAATCCATCGTCGCACGAATGCGCGGCGCCTGTCTCAGATCTTCATGGACCACGAGCCACATTTCCCGAACAGGCGGCTTGAGCTTGGTGTCGAGCGGTTTGATACCGGGAAAAAGCTCACCGACGAAATCGGGTAACAAAGCCACGCCCATGCCTGTGGAAATCGCTTGTGCTTGCGAATAGGCGTCATTGCTGCGTGCGACGATGTGACGTCCGCCAAGAACGGTATCGAGCCAACGCATCTGCGGAAGCACTGCATTGTCCACATCATAGGTGACGAATGGCCAATCCGCCTCGGACTGTTCAAAGTCCTCTGCGGCATAAAACCGAAACGTCACATCGAAAAGCTTTCGGATGACCAGTCCCGGCTGGGTCGGGCGCGACATGCGAAGCGCGATATCCGCCTGCCGACGATTGAGGTCGGCACTGCCGATATCGCCGACGAATGTCGGCACCAGAGCGGGATAGCGCTCCTTGATCAAGGGCAGTGCGCGACAGAGAACGCAGGTGACGAAGGCGGGAGGCGCGCTGACAAGCACGTCGCCGGCAATATCCGGTTGCGCGCCGGCAGCAGCACGCAACACGGCCTGCATCGCCGTCTCCACCTCGAGACCCAGATCTGCAAGCCGTCGCCCCTCATCGGTGAGCATGACCGCGCGCGTCAAGCGGTGAACCAGACGCACGCCAAGCGCATCTTCCAAAGAGGCAAGCCGCCGCCCGACTGTGGTGTGATCGACATGCAGGCTGCGGGCCGCCGCAGACAGGCTTCCTTCGCGTGCCACGGCCAGAAAGCAACGATAGTCATCCCAGTTCATGTGTGCATTTTCACCCATCCATGTCGCGATAATGTGGAATACCGCAGATAGGCGCCAATGCCTAGATTGGTTCCATCAGAACCCGGAGACACATCATGAACCAACAGCTTGAATTCGACACGCCCGGCGGGCCCGCACAATTGGCATGGCGAAGCGCAGAGACCGTCGACCCCGGCCCCAACGACGTGCGCATACGCCAGACGGCAATCGGCGTGAACTATGTCGATATCTATTTCCGCCAAGGCCTCTACCCCATGCCAAAGGGTGAAACCGTGCCGGGTGTGGAAGCGATCGGCGTGATTGACGCCGTTGGAACACGCGTGAAGGACTACCGCATCGGAGATCGCGTTGCCTATGCGGGCCTGCCTGTGGGTGCCTATCGCCAATACCGCAACATCGCCGCCGAAAGACTTGTAAAAGTGCCAGACAGCTTGCCCGACACGGCCATTGCCGGATCGCTACTGCGCGGCATGACAGCCCATTTGCTGCTCGATGTCGTTGGCCAGCTGCAACCGGGCAAGAGCGTCCTGATCCATGCGGCAGCGGGAGGCCTTGGACTGATCCTGGTGCAATGGGCAAAACGGCGCGGCGCTCGTACCATCGGGACCGTCAGCACCACCGACAAAGCCGCAATGGCTCTCAAGGCGGGCCTCGACATTCCCGTCCTCTATCGCGACACAGATTTCGTTGAAGAAACGCTGGCTGCAACCGAGGGCCGGGGCGCAGATCTTGTCATCGACGGTGTCGGGGGTGACAATCTGGTTCGCAGCATTAAGGCCACCAGGGCCTTTGGCACGGTGCTGAATATCGGTCAGACCGCCGGCCCTGTTCCGCCGCTCGATATCCAGCTGCTGACAAACCGCTCCCTTATGCGTCCAAGCGTACTGGCCTATCTGGCCGATCCGATAGCCTATCGATGCGCGGCAAAAGGCTGGTTCTCCAGACTGGAGGCGGGTCTCGATGTCTCCGGCGGTCACGACTACGCTTTTGCCGATGCCGCAACCGCCCATGCCGATATCGAAAGCGGCCGAACCAGCGGCGCCGTACGCCTCATTCTTTAATGGATACGCACGCCCTGCCGCTGAAGCTCGGCCTGAACCTCGGGCATGGAAATTCCGCCCAACTCAGCCCCCGTCTTCACCGACAGGGCAGCAGCAACACCTGCGCCCTGTCCGGCGACTGCGCAGCACGCCATGTTGCGCGTGGCGGCATGGGCAATCTTGTCACCGCCAATGGCGCGGCCGGCCACCAGCAGGTTGCGCACCCCCTTGGGCAACATCGAGCGGTAAGGGATCTGCATGTAACGACCGGTGGTCGGCAGGATCAGCACACCATAACCGTCGATAAACTCGGGATAGATGCCGATCGTATCCTCGAACCGCCCTTGATGACGGGCGTCTGCTTCCGTCATGTTGTAGACCGCATCGATCTTGCGGGTATCGCGAATGCCGATGGACATGCCGAAATTGCGAAGCCGGGCCGTTTCGCAGCCCGGTTGAAAACGCTTGAGCGCCTCGATTGCCAGCATCGACTGCCTGCGTCCCTCGATCTCGAAACGGGTGAGACTGTCCGGATCGGTCCCGTCGCATCCGGCCAAATGAATGAGGTTCATATAGGTGAGTTCACCGCTGTCATGCGGCACACCCCAGGTGCCGGCGATCGTATTCAGGTGTTTCGGGATCAAGCCCTCTTCGATGGCCTGCGCGAAAGGCTTGGAGAGAAAGGGGGAAAACATCTGGTCTTCCTTGCCCGATGTCTCGATCTTCCATTCACCGGTCGACCAGTCGCCATAGGTCTGCGGATCGGCTTTAACGCCCGCCATAAAGGCCGATTTGTCGACTCCCGCCAGATGGAACATCACGGAGGCCGCCTGCATGTCTTCAACCGGAGTCTTGAACACCGCCGCACCGGCGCGCGTGGCGATATCGGCATCGCCGGTGGCATCGATCACCCGCTGGGCAAGGATGGCCTCGCGGCCGGCTTTTGATTCGACGATGATGCCAATAATCGCATCGCCCTCCATGATCGGAGCGACGAATTGCCGGTGAAGCATGGCGTGGATGCCCGCCTCCTCCACCAGGCGGTCGGCCACCAGCTTGAAGCCTTCCGAATCGAGTTCGTAAGAAAGCGACTGGCTTTCTGGAGCCGCAGCCCCCATGGCCTTGGCCCGCTCCTCGAACTCCCAGCCGATCCCACCAGCCTCGACCGTCTTCTCGTGCCGGTACCAGGCGAAACCTTCGACACCAACGACCGTGATATTGCCGCCAAAACATCCGAAACGCTCGACCAGTGTCACTGCCACCCCGCTTCGCGCCGCCGCAAGTGCGGCAGCAAGACCACCGGGACCGGAGCCCACGACCAGCACATCGGTTGAATGGATGACCTCCACCGCTCTTTGAGGCTCGATGATGTATCGCGGCGTGACGGGCATGCAGACGGTCTCCTGTCGAAGGGCGTATCAATTCGGCGCGATCCTGCAACGGAACGGACCGACAATTCAACCATACCAATTTGGCACCCCGGCTCCGGCAAGCCCCGCGCCACCTTGCGCGCCTAAGCCATAGAAGCGGAGATCATTTGATGTTGTTTGGACAATCAATTTTTCAGTCAGTGCTGGAACGTCTTGCCGAAGAGGCGGAAGAACTGGAGCCGGATGCGGCAGCGCCCGGAGCCTACAAGCTGCGCGGCTTTGGCGCCGCCTTCATTGCAGAAAAGGCGGAGCCGTCGAAGGCGGCCTTCGAACAGCATGCCGCCGCCTATCAGGAAATGGCAGAAGGCGGCCCGCCACCCCCGCAGCCAAAGCCGGAATGCCAGGAACCCGAGCCCCGGATGCCGCCGCACCTGGAACGCCTGTCCGTTGTTGAAATTCTCGAAGATCTACAGCTGTCGCAGTCAGATACGCCGGCACAACTGTCCGAGAAACGCCGCACCTTTGCCAGAAACAATCATCCTGACCGGCTGGCGCCGCAGTTTCGCGAACAGGCGACCAGCCGCATGAAGATTGCCAATCTCCTGATTGACGAAGCGATGAGCCGCGCGCGCTGAATGAGCAGCATCAGCCTTCCGTATAGAGCCGCCCCAACAACGCGCATAATTCCGCACTCGCTTCTGGACCGCCCAGCAACTCCGTTATGCGCTGCTCATATCCCTGCCAGACAGGCCGGATCTCGTCCAGATAGGCAAAGCCCTCAGGCGTGAGATAGAGCGACTGCACGCGCCGGTCCACTTCGGACTTGCGCCGTTCGACGAATCCGCGTTGTTCGAGACCATCGACAATGGCAACGAAATTCGCACGCTGCACGCCCAGGGCCTGCGCCACTTCGCTCTGCTTCAAACCGGAATTTTTCGTCAACAGCATCAACAAGGCAAAATCCGCAGGCCGCAACCCCTTGGCCGCCAGCGTCTCGTTGAAATTTTGCATAACCGAAAGATGGGCGCGTCTCAGACGGTACCCAACGGCGTCGGCAAACATCGAAAAATCAATTTCAGCTTCAGATTCTTTATTAAAATTATCGGCCATCCCCAAGCCAGTCTATTGTTGTCCCCAGATCACGGGTACACTTCAATCGCGATCCACACAATATTTAACAGGCTACAGAACAGAAAAAGAATCTCAAGCCCTTTCCTAGACTTGGGACATTCTGCGAAGACTTTTATAGTCATAAACTGTCTCAAGGCGCCGCTAAACATCCACACAGAGCTTCAGCAGACCGACGTATGTCGGTTAGTTTCAAGGCAGGACGGAAAAGCATATTTTCACGATTGATGCTGACCAAACTCTGCGCTATGAAGCCATCACACAAAGCGGCCCAAAACCGCCATGCACCCGTAGCTCAGCTGGATAGAGTGTTGGATTCCGATTCCAAAGGTCACAGGTTCGAATCCTGTCGGGTGCGCCAATTCATTCACTTAAGTGACTGTAATAAAAACAGAAATTACCGAGTTCTGTCCGCTGCACATAAATCTGTTCATAACATTTTGATGTGCGTTAGCAGGTTCGGCTGCCCCTAGACCATTAACCGAAGATCGTACTCGGTGGTGCAGGTGAGCGCCCCATAGGCAAGCAGGCAAGCAAACCGTCGCTCTGCATCCTCCGTAGTCGCAGGTGCCCTAGACCGTAATTCCTCGGCAATTTCGCCAAGCCTTCCGTCAGCATCGTCCTGCCAACGAAGCAACTGTGCACATCCGTCGGATACGGGTCGATTTCCTTCATCCTCAAGCGCCGCAACGATCCGCATTGAGGCCCGGAACAAGATGGCGAGGTCTCCAATCGGTGCTGTTTTCAATGTGTTGTGAAAGTCATTCATGTGGTCCTCATGGGTTGGTGGCGCCCCCATGAAGTTCCGAGAAGCGCAGGTCGTCAACAAATAAAATGTAATTATATCAATAAAATACGCCATGTATCGGCTAGCAATACGCGGCGTATAAAAATGAGGTGAGATGATACTGAGAGTATCAAAAATACAGGGGTTAGCGCTCAACGAGCCACCACATTTTTCGTGATAAGCTATCTGCTCGAACTGTCACGATCTCGAATCGCCCAGAGCCTGTGTCCCTTCTTGAGGGGCGCCCCTCACTCCCGCGGCAAAGAAACGCGGGGTCCAGGGGCGATGCCGGGCTCTAATCGGCGGATGTCCTTTCGGACTTACCGCACCGGTCGACGGAGTGGACAGCCGGCTGGCGTATGGGGTGGTTTTTAGGAGGCACCCACTCCGTCATCAGGCTCCCCAGCCCGAATTCTTTAGGTACCGGCGTTCTGCACGGCAAATCTATAGTCAGTGATGCCCGCACCGAAATAATGATCGATCCGATATTCAACGCCGTCATAATCAAATCCCCAGCGCTCCTTGAGACGGGGAGATTCGAATCCGGAAAGGTAGGAGTGCTGAAGTCCGCGACCCATCGTGTCTTCTACCGATGCGAATAGCATCCATGCCTTTTCGGACAGGAGTGCATCTACACGCGGCTCATACACGGGCACCAGAGAACGGATCGCCTCGGGAATAGCCTGATCGGCTGTCTGCGGCACTGTAGACGCCTGAGTAAGCATCTGGGCCGTGATTTCGTGGTCAGTACCAACGAACAGATACTTCGGCGAAATATTGATCAGGTTGCCATCCATGTCCTTCTGTTTGCGGAATTGCTTACGAGCCTCGATCACGCTCGCCTGAGACAGGGCCGCACTGGTGGCTATGTTGTTGTGGTCGGCGTGGAAGAGAGTGTTGCCGTTTTTCAGCTTCCCATTCAGTGCCGCGTTCCAGACAATGTCGCCTTCAAGGCGGGCTACCTGCCGCCCCCATGCTGCGATCGCACGTGCAAATGCGCCCAACTGATCGTTTATCAGCATAGCCTCGGTCAGGCCGAAGACCTTGCCGTAGTGCGCCATCGTAAAGCCTTCTCCACTCTCACGGATGCTACCTCGCTTGTACTCGCCCTTCTCGGACACCTTCTCGAGGCTCGGCGCATCGCCCATTTCGATGACATGGACCTCGCGCAAGTCTTGGACCACATTGCGATTGGAGATCAGGTTGAACGTTTCTGCGGCTGCTTCATAGGTCGAAGATAGCGTCGTATTGACGACGCTGTTCATCACCGAGGGGAAGTCCGATGTGGTATGCAAGGAGCGCTCAATCACTTCCCTTGGGGAGCCGCTACTGCTCTGACCAGAATGGTCCAGCAGTTTCCGCATCATGCCAACGGTATCGAGACCTCGATACTCCTGTGCGCCATCCTCCAGTTTGGCCGTCAGTCCATGGCGATGCAGAAGCGAGTTTGCCGCAAGACGGCGGCGGGTGTCGGTTTCATCCACCATGCCTCGCATGGAGGAATGCGGAAACGTCGGAGCCTTTTCTTGTTCTTCGACCAAGTAGTTCAGAACGGCGGCGCGAAATTGCTCGACATCCATGTCTTCTGCAAGGGCTTGTCGAAGCAGAGGATGGTGTTTTTTAAGGCATACCAGGTCCGCAATGGCGCGAATGGTCTGTACACGATCGGCACGGGTGAGCGTTTCCGTCATGGAGGTTTCCTCATTATTGTGATTGGCGCGGGTAGTTGCATTGGGGTCAGCCGGAACGTTTACGATGCTCAGTTCCATTGGTTGCCAACGTGTTGCGCGGACCACCGGCACTCCGCCCAGCGGGCTTTCATTGCGTTCTATTTCGAGTAGCTGATAGCCGACGCTGACAGAAAAGCGATGCCCGTCTTCCAAGTCTCGGAAGATGCCTTCAGCTTTGTCGTTGCGTGAGAGTTTGATTGTCACTAATGCAGCATCTCGCACAAACCGAAGCGAACCCGGGACAACCGAGCCTAGCCGCGCGTCGACACCGAAGGCTTGGTGGCTATCCAGCAGTGCCATGTTTTCAATACGGGCGGTATCGATTGCTTCGCGACGGCACACTAGCACCTCATCGAACTGCCCTTCACAGTCTTGCCTTCGCACCGGCGTTTCGGTTGCTAGGACCGCATCAATCGTTCGCATTCGGGGATCAAAGGATGTGAGCGAGCCGACTGCTCGCGTTGAGAAGACTATCATCGTATTCGGTCAGTGCCTCCAGCCTGATCGGGGGGAGTTTACAATGATAACAATATGTGATGAGTCTACTGTGTTGCGCAACTTGTATTGATGTTTATGCGCAGGATCTGGGCCCCAATGAAGAAGATTAATTTCAGTTGCAGGGTGACAGTGAACTACGGCGGCAGATTTATACAGTGCGCCAATCCAATCTGATTCCTGTCCGCAACGAATTACAACCAGGTGGGGAACCGCACTTGATTAGCCGCGATAAGGCTAGGGACGCGTGCAATGGGCCGTTAAGCTGTCCCGGTCGGTCATAAGGTCGTCTGTAAGCCAGATTTAGACAGGTGGGTAGCAATGGCGAACAGCGAGTCGAAATCGCTGCTCGGTCACGTTCCCGTGCTTTGGCACCGATCCACCCACAATACCAGTTACTCAGAACAAATGACAAATTGCTTTGCAATATCTGCAAATGTACAGGTTGTGACGGCGTATAGCTCGGCGATCTTTGAAAACTGGATGGGCGTTGACTGACTGAACAACAAGACCCTTTCAATGCGTTCGACATCAAATCCGACAAACTGAGATAAATGTGCGATATTGGCCTCAATGTCTTCACACCGATCGAGATGCTTTTTTAGATCATCACGTTTGCCGTTTGCTTTCAAAACGCCTTTGTAATTGGCGAGCCGTCTCGCGATTTCGCCGATTGTTTTGTCAAATGACAGGTCTTTGCATTCAACAATCAGGACGCGCTTTTGCATTTTGTCCCATGCAAGGACATCCACATCACCAAATGCCGGGTTTTTCTTCCTGTTGAGAATCTGGCCGTCCGACAGATTGGCTTGTGCATCCCATCCGGTGGTCCGGAGTTTCTCAGCGACTTTTTCATTGAACGCTTCCCCCTGATCGCCGTTCACTAGTCCAACCCATTTGAACATTAGGCCGTCTTGTTTGAATATTCGCTGATCAAGCGCACCATCTCTCGCGTCGCAAACGAATTTCGCAATGTTCATAATAATCATCGCAGGCGCAATTAAGCAGTCCGGATCGTCAATATTTTCGAGCTGAATGATCGGTCGAGAAACCAGCGAGAGTTGCCGTTGGAATTGCCAGGGGAACCAAGCAGAACTCATATATCCTTCAGGCGACACATCCCACTTCTCACGTGGAATGGACGAAAATGCTTGAATACAGGCAGCAACAATTTCAGAAGAGAGAGCAGTTTTGCTGCAAAGCCGCTTAATCAGGTCTGACATTTTCATCTGAAGTACCGCTTTGCGATCAGCCACCAGCAATGAGTCAAAGCCGCCGACAAAAGCCTGCAAGTTATCTACAGTAAAACCATATTCCTCATGCCAAGCTTCCTCAAACTGCCGATCGTGATCAGAATGCGTCTGCTCTGATTTTTCTTCGGCACCTCCGTCAGATGCCGAAGCGTAATTCTCGATGTATGTCTGCGCAGAGTTTCTAAGTGAACTGGACTGGAAATGCTCACCAAAAGGCTGAATGATTTCCTCAGAAAACTCATGGTTCATCATCACTTCACCGGCAGGCGAAATTTTGATCTCCGGGGGCATCATTCCTGCGACCATAGCTTCAGAGTATCCGCCCATGTGGTGTATCAACGATGCATGAGCTAGCATCTGCGCGAGGTCATAGTTCCCCGGCTTTAAACCGCCATTGAGCGGACTTTCACAAATTGCCGCTTCTATTGCTATCCGCGACGACAGGCTTGCTGCGTTGAAATTCCCGATTTGTTTTATGGCTTCACGCGTTGCCAGAGATTTATCCGAGCTCAACGCTTCAACGGCACCGTAGGTCCGTTTCCACGTATCCATTTCTGCAAACAATGCTTCTTGATTTCGAAGCAACTGCTCGATGAGCATACATTTGTCGAACTGCGCAACGTTGGCTTTAAAATTCTGAACCAGCTCATTCACCAGCTTTCTCAGGTAAGCCTTACATTCATTAATCCCTTCAATGTGGCTACCCTCGGATGGCTTTCTGCAAAGCCAGCCCAGACCCAAACGGGTATAGGCATCGTCCATCTTCTCAATAATTTGAAACCTATCGGGCAGATCGCTTTTGATGTAGTCGCGCAGTTGAGGAACGGAAAATGCATGGAAGTGACGAGCGCTATCGGTTTTAACCACTTCATTGACGGTGGCATCTATTTCGTCCTCATCCGGTGCTTCAGACAATGCAGTAAAGCAAGACCGTATGAGCGCTCGGACGATAGCCCGTTCGCCAAGGTTATCGGGGCGGCGACCAGCCGAAATAAACCCTTCTTTCACATCGAAAGTGACCGAAGCGCCGGTATCGTCACTTCTAATGCTAACCAGCACAGAAACGTCATCAGTAGTTGGTATTGGATCACTTCCAACCGGCAACCTGCGATCCAGATAATGAAAACAGCAAGATACGCGAACACCATCTTGAGTACGCTTAAGTTGATCGAAATGCTGGAATACCAACTCACCCCAATGCATCGTCATGTTGCCAAGGTGAAATCTGGTTTCGGGTTCCAAGTCAGGCGACGTATTGGCTTCAACCCAATAAGTTCCGCGCTGTCCAATGTAGACAGACCGAAATATCCGTTCTTCCAGGGCAGTTATATCGGCATAGAACGGCGATAGGTCTTCGGTGCCGTATCGGGGAGTACCGTGCGCTCTTCGCAGTTTTGCTACTGAGCCGTCAGGTCTCGTTAAAGTCCGCACGTCGACCGACAGATATGCTGTGTGGCGCAGCCTTAGATTACAGTTTAGAGGAATATTGAAGAAGCCTTGTCCGGACTCATTGAGCAGGTCATCATCCATCTTTTCGTGCGGGATAATGTGACCATTATTCCCTTTGATCCACGCGAAGAGATTGAGAAAACCATTAGCGTTCATGACCTCAATATTCAAACGGCCTAACGCATCGCTTGCATCCAACACGCGAAGTAGGTCGAGAGTTTGAAATGACGGAGTTCTGCTTAGCGTGGTCGCATCGTGCGCTGGGATCATCTCTATTCGCCAACCTGAAGGGTTTTTACCAAGCCCCAGCCCCAATGAACGCCCCCAACCACAACCGATTACGAATGTCACCCCCTCCCGAAATCCGTCTACAGATGCATATGTTTGGTACGCGTGATCGACAGAAGTGTTAACAAAATCACTGATTTTTTTTATTGGATTGACTCCAATGAAACCACCATTGTCAAAATCTTCGAAGCCATCGACAAAAAACAAGAAGTGCAAATACCTTCCCGGATCTATTTCCTTCACGACCTGGGACGCATAAAAACTTTCGTATCGCTGCATCTCGAGCCGAGGAGCCCCCCCCCCCAAGAAACTCTCATTCGCAAAATGCATCGTATAGGCATTTGCAAGCGCTGCATGAAGGCTCTCTTCCATGCCTGCTTGGATGCAGCGTGCAATAAGAAAACATCTGATCGCCGTACCGATCAGGCCGGGTTGATAGACGACTAGCCCATTTTCCGTGGGATAGATTGGTTTAAAGTCGAGTGGGCTATGTCCGGGACAATAAGCCTCCAGATTCTCCACATCATTGCTGCTAACTATGAAAGGACGCAGCGAATTGGGAGCAATTTCGAGATCCTCCAATTCCTGGAGCGTAAATGTCGCCCGCTTGCGCAATTCTGCCCAGATGCGATCATCAGGTTTTCTTATATTCGAGACCGGCGTAGTGTTACCAACACCGTACACCGGAATTCCAGTTCGTTCGGCCAGTGCATCTGACAACCGGAGTAAACTGTAGACGGCAGCTTTCAGCGCCCGATAGGAGCCATTATCGGGCATGTCGTCCAGAATTGTCAAAAACAACTGCGTGTGAAATCCATTGCCTTCCGCGTTGCCTTCAAACAAGCGGAAATCACCTGCCTTCATTGAAGCGATTGACATAAACACGTCTTCCGCCGCGTCTTCTTGCCGACCACATGTGCCCTTATCCAGTTGATTGAACCACGCTACGATCTGCGCTCGGGATGGGCGCTTTTTTCCTTTCGCGCATAAGAATGCCAGATGGACTAGCACTTCTAGCCGATAAGCGTTTGACTGAAACTCTGGCAGTGTGAGCATCGACCCCATTATGGCCAAGCAATGCTCTAACGAACAACTCGACAAGCCGTGTGCGACAAGCGAGTATTCTTTGACAAATTCACCGTAGTTGGAACTCATTTTCGGAAAATTGAGCGCATCTGGCGGCAAAGTGCCCTCAATCGAAAGCTTTGCCATTTCCATGTCGGGCGAACCTGACTTTCCCTTCATGAAATCAGAGATAGCTTTGAGAATATCATCTTCGTTGTTCAAAGCATTCCCTACCTAATGTTGTGCGTCGCTCAACTTGCTGGAGAATCACGAAGCGACGGCTGACTGTATACCCCAAGCGACTTTTGGTTGAGTCGCGGCAACGATGTGTGCCCCATCTCAAATTCTGACAAGTTGAGCAGGAAGACATTTAAACCCACTATGCAGACGTCTGCTCTGAGGATGCAGCCAGTTTTCGCTCGTATGGAATAGGTAAGCCTCGGAAACATTTCGAATTTCTGCCCTCCAGATCCAGAAGAGCAAAAAGCGGAACCGGAACTCCAAAAATAGTTCGGCAAAAACTGCTCAATCATTGCGCTGCCGCGTCCCCGCGGACGGCCCCCTCACCCAGGAGAACCTATCCCGGGGGCGTATGCGCTTCCCCCGTCAGATCAAGTGGAACAAGACCGAGCGCATCGGCGACCATTCTCGCCCCGTCCAAGGCCTCAGCATAGGTCGAGCATGCGCCGATGAAGTCGCCATCCCACAGTCCACCGCGGAAGTTGATCGCAAATGGCATTCCTGCGCTGCCCCCTTCCACAAACGGGTATGCGGAAGTGGGGGGCTTCCAAATGATCACAACAGGTTCGGAGATATCTACATCGATCAATGAAGCCTCCCCTCGCCCTGCTCACACAGAAGCAGCGCAATCCATTCCTGCAGATAGCTAAGCACGGCTTCTGCCTGCTCTGGAGTGTCACAGTTGGCGAATGGTGCAATCCTTTCCCCTTGCCGGCCCATTACGACCCATCGCTCCCGCAGCTGTTCAAGCTGGATGATAAAAGCCTCACAATCGATTACAGCGGTTTCGTGGGTAATGCTCGCCATGCGGACATAGAATTCGGCTTTCATGCTGCACCGCCTTTCCGCACAGTTCGTCTCATGCGAGTGACTTCATTTTCGACAGCTAGAAAGAATTGCTCCAATTCGGCTTGTATCGTCTCCTCAGCCAGACCAAGTCGGTCCATCTGTTTGCGCACACTAGCGGTGACCTGTTTCAGGTAGAGATTTGAGGCTTCGCGGTCCTGGGACTTGGTGAGCAATATCGAGGCGGTGCGCCGAATTTTACCTGTCCGCCGAGACATTGGGAAGATGAGAAGTTCGGACGGATGCTGCAAGTTGAACAGACGAAGGTCATCACGCTGCATCAGAAGCACTCCCCATGGTATATCTATATGTGTCCGCTGTACGGGACTGTGAAATGGTCAAATCGGGCTTCACAGTCCGCTCTGTGGGACTGTCGTGGGCCTTTTCAGTTGCTTTTTTGTATGTGGTGTCCCGTGGGTGGGACTGTGTGTCCGCTGGACGGGACTGTTGTTTTTCTTCCGGCACCCACCTCATAAAGGTTTTGGTCGGCAATTCGCCTGTTACGTCACATGGGTATTCCGTAAGACGCCACTCCGTGACGGCGCGGTTTTTCACGTGGAAGGCACTCGGCTTCGTTTTGCAGATGAAGCCGACCTTCTCCAGCTTGTCCAGCGCACGGTCCGCTGTGGTGCGCCCCATTCCAAGCTCATCAGCCAGTTCTCGGCATCCAAGCCCAATCCTACCGTTGTTCAATCCGTTGTAGCGCCATTTCACCTCCAGATAGGCATTTCGTTCGACCGGGGACAGTTCTTTCCATGCCTTGCTGCGCTTCACATAGGCATCGAGCATTATGAATTTCTGCCTGCCCTTGCGCTTGTATTTACTGCTCATCACGACCTCCTGTGGGTGAGAGCGTAAAAGTCTCTTTCAATCGCTTCGAGGATGTCAGAAGGAACGCCTAGGCTTAAGAGCCGATCGTGCCAGAAACTTTGCAGCGCCCCTTCGACACTGATGGGGGTAGACCATTGGTTACGCCCTTCAGGCCAATTCACATAGACCTCAATGGTAGGGTTGAGAGCGCGAGTAGCCATATCGACGGTCAACTCGTAACTGTATGTAGTCCGCGAATCCGTTTTCACTGTGCTTTGACTTTTCATCCGAATGCCCTCCGCACCAACCGGAACCGTTGAGCCAGGCCAATCGCCTCGCACGTCTCAACTGAAGTCAGCCCAAATCTTTCGCGGATAGCAGGAACAGGAAAGCGGACGTGCTCCGGTTGGTCCGCCAACCACATGGCGGCCTCCTCGACCGCTGCACTGTGTTCGTGATCGAGGCCGGTCATCGGGCGACCCCACTGCAGCGGTCGGCAATGCGAGCTTTAATCCACTCGATCACTTCCGCTCGAACAAACGCAACGCGCTTTTCGCCGAGCGACACGGCTTGTGGAAATCGGCCTTCCGACCGATAGCGATTGACGGCCGTGCGGCTCAAGCTAGTTAGCTCGCAAGCGTCGTTCAGAGAAATTAGCTTTGGAGAGTTGTCGTTCATTTGTCACCTCGTCTTTGTCGAACAAGGCGACCATCGCGGAAACGGCCAATTCTTCCTATGAAGCGACCATTAGCTTTTCAGGCGGTTCGCTGCATAGTTCATTTCGGCGCGGATAATTTCGATTTCTGCAAGTCGCAATTCGTCCTGGAGGTGCTTAACTGCCGTAATGGCTTGTCGAATACCAAGAGGCTCACCAGCCGCTTTACAAACTGGTCCGATGGCTGAACGGAAGAAAGCCGCCACTTGAGTGTCAGCATCACTCAGGACAACGGAATCGACAAATCCTGAGAAAACGCCGAAAGCGTCGTGGATGAAGTGTAGGCGTGCTCGCCTGTGCCTTTTTGGGCTTTCTGCCAAATACAGCTCAAATTTCCATCGTTCGACCTCGCTCGCAATCCTCCTCCGATGTTGTTCGTCTGACCGACCGTTGAGCAGAGTACCAACTAGTTCCAACGCTTCCAGTTTTTTACGAACACCATCCGCCGTGGTCATGCGCACGCGGGTGATATAGCGACATGCAAATGCCTCAAGAGCGGCCAAAATCTCAGCGTCCGTCGCCTCGTTTGTTCCAAAACAGATCGCGCCTGGCAGAGAGGTGAGGATCGCGCCTCTCTGCACTGTGTCATAGGCGAAGATCCTCATGACACGCGCTCAAGACGCAATACGCCATCAGGTGCGCCCCCGACGTATGCCGCCCATGCGTCCATCAATTGGCGACGCTTTTCAAGCGCGTCACCTCGCCGATACGCTCTCTCGACGCTATCGCCGACGGCATGTGCCAGCGCAGCTTCTGCTACCTCGCGCTGAAAGTTGGTAGCTTCGGCGACCCAGTCCCGAAATGTACTTCGGAAACCGTGGACTGTGTACTCGCTGCCTCCTGCCGACTTCAACGCCTTTGCTAGGCTCATATCTGACAAGGCGCTATTCTGTTTCGCGCCTGGGAAAACAAGTCGATCAGTGGCACGTTCGCGCATGGTTTCGAGAATCGTCACCGCACGATCACATAGGGGAACACGATGCTCACGGTCGGACTTCATCCGCATAGCTGGAATAATCCAGACCTTCGCGGTGAGGTCGATTTCCTCCCACGTAGCCCCCCTCGCCTCGCCTGATCGCGCGGCAGTTAGAATTGTGAACTCCAGTGCCCTCGCACCAACGCCTCCAACCGCACCAAGCTTCTCGAAGAAGTCAGCGACATCGCTGAAAGGCATCGCGGCATGGTGTCCTCGCACCAATTTCTTCGGCGGTGGCAGGATCTGGTCTAAGTGGCCTTTCCATTCAGCGGGATTGTCACCAGAGCGTAAACCTCGCGCCTTAGCATGGTCGAGAACGAGCTTCACACATTCCCGTATATTGCCGGCCGTCTCCGGCTTATCTGCCCACATCGGACGGATAGCCTTTAGCACGTCTTCGGTAGAAACGGCCGCAATCGGCACCTTGCGAATATCCTTCGCGTGAACTTTGGCGAAGCGTAGCCATTTAGCCAGGGTCTTGTCCGACTTCCATTTCGATTTCATGGCGGCAATGTACTCGTCTGCAGTTTGCCCGAACGATGCTACCTTCACCGCCGCTTTCCGTTCGGAAAGCTCCGTCTTTGGGTCTCCTCCTGCGCCAATAATCTCACGGCACTCCTGCGCCTTCGATCGCGCCGCGGCTAGCGATACATGACCCGCCCCCGAACCGTATGGGCCGAGCCCAATCTCGCGGCGGTTGCCATATCGGCGCCAAACGAAGATCCAAGACCGGCTGCCAGACGCCTGAACACGGAGGTAAAGCCCGTCACCGTCGCCGTGGACACCCGGTTTCAAAGTGCTCTTGATCTTGGAATCCGTGAGTTTGTGCCGCGCCACCGTTCATAACCTTTTTCATAACCTATGGTGTTTCCAATATGGTCAACCACTGCGACCATTTCGGCATGAAAGTTATGAAAATCAATGGGGGAGTATCAATAAAGTCAACAGTTTCAGATAATTGACGCCTGTCGGGTGCGCCATTTCTCCTAAATAAGTTCTGGCGAACTGATTTCCGCCGATTGCCCGATATTCCCGCTTTTACGCTGTAGCCACCGGCTTCAGGAAATCCGACCGCGCTCCGCGAGAAAATCAAGCAGCGCCCGCACTCGCGAAGGGAGTGGGCCGCCCTGACCGATATGGATCGCGTGGAAGGCTTCGCGGTCGCCGGGGTTCAGAGGCTCAAGTACCGGCACAAGGCGGCCAGCGGTGATGTCGTCGCGCACCGTGAAAGCGGCAAGGCGCGCAAGACCCGCGCCACCGCGCGCGAGCCGCCGCAGACCTTCCCCATCACTCGCCTGAACCCTTCCCATGGTCGGCACGACGACGACGTCGCCGTTCTTTTTCATCGGCCAGCCATCGACGGTGCGGAGATAGCCGAAACCAAGGCGATTGTGTCGGTCGAGGTCCTCGACCGTTTCCGGCGTGCCGAAACGAGCAAGGTAAGCGGGGCTACCCACCACCACCATCGCCGTATCGCCGAGCTTGCGCGCGACGAGGCTCGAACTCTTCAGCGGCCCAGCGCGAACCGCTACATCGGTTCTCTCCGCCATGAGATCGACGACCAGATCGGTCTGCACGAGGTCGAGGGTGACGCCCGGATAACGGTCCAGAAACTCCGGCAGGATCGGCGCGAGCACGTGCGTGGCATAAGACGCGCTGGTGTTGAGGCGGATGCGCCCCACCGGCTGTTCTCCGGCGCCCGCGCTTCGCTCGGCGTCCGCAATGTCGGCCAGGATGCGTGTCGCGCGTTCGTAGAACGCGCAACCTTCTGGCGTGAGTTGGAAGGCGCGCGTCGAGCGGTTGACCAGGCGGGCGCCGAGCCGAGCCTCCATCCGGGCGACGAGCTTGCTGACAGCGGAAGGCGTTATCCGGCACGCCCGCGCGGCGGCCGAGAACCCGCCGCGTTCCACGACGCAGACGAAGACTTCCATTTCTCCGGAGCGGTTGATCTCGGATCGCGACATTGGTCTTTCAATTCATAAATGATGTTCCAATCGGCACACTATATCATGTGACCTTTGCCGTCTATCTCTTGTCCCGAAACTCAATCGTGCGGGACAGATCATGCCGTTGGCTCTTTACGCCCTGACGGCCGGAGCCTTCGGCATCGGCGTCACAGAATTCGTCATCATGGGATTGCTGCTTGATGTCAGCGCCGATTTCGGCGTGTCGATCGCGGCGGCAGGCCTCTTGATTTCAGGCTATGCGCTCGGCGTCGTCGTGGGTGCGCCGGTGCTGACGGTGTTGACCGACCGCTGGCCTCGCAAGACCGTGTTGCTCGGCCTGATGGTGATCTTCATCGCCGGTAACGCCGCCTGCGCGCAGACCCCGAGCTATGGCTTCCTCATGGCCGCACGGGTGCTGACCGCACTGGCGCACGGCACCTTCTTCGGCGTCGGATCGGTGGTAGCGACCGGTCTCGTCCCAGCCGATCGCAAGGCGTCGGCGATTGCCGTGATGTTCACCGGGCTGACGGTTGCCACCATCCTCGGCGTGCCGCTCGGCACATGGATCGGCCAGTATTTCGGCTGGCGCGCAACTTTCGCGGCCGTCACACTGGTCGGGCTTGTGGCTTTCGCGGTTATCGCGATGCTCGTCCCGACAGATCGCGAGACGCCCGCAGCCGGGGACTGGCGTTCCGACCTCGCCGCCATTCTCCGAGCGCCCGTGATGCTCGGTCTGGCCACGACCGTGCTCGGTTATGCCGGTGTCTTCGGGGTGTTCACCTACATCGCGCCGATGCTGACGCAAATCAGCGGCTTCAGCGAGGCGGCGGTGTCCCCGATCCTGCTGGTATTCGGTGGCGGTCTCGTCATCGGCAACCTGATCGGTGGCAAGCTTGCGGATCGTAACCTTCTCGCCACCATCTTCGGCACGCTTGTCGCGCTCGCCGCTGTGCTGGCGGCGATGGCGATCGGGCTTCATTCTCCCTTGTCGGCGGTGGTCCTCGCCGGTCTCCTGGGCGCGGCCGGTTTCGCGACCGTAGCGCCGCTCCAGATGTGGGTGCTGTCCAAGGTGGAAGGGACCGGACAGAGCCTGGCATCCTCCTTCAACATCGCCGCTTTCAATCTCGGCAACGCCATCGGGGCGTGGGCGGGTGGCGTGGTGATCGACCACGGCCCCGGACTGGCCTTCGTGCCGCTCGCATCAGCCCTGTTTCCCGTGGCGGCAATGACCGTCGCGGTTCTTGCGGTCGCGACAGACCGCCGCTCTCTCACCACCATCTGAAAGGAATATTCCATGAATTATCGCTCTCTCGGCCATTCCGGCCTCAAGGTGCCCGTCTTGAGCTTCGGCGCGGGCACATTCGGCGGCACGGGGCCGCTGTTCGGCGCCTGGGGCAACACCGATGTCGAAGAAGCGCGCCGCCTCATCGCCATCTGCCTCGAAGCGGGCGTCACGCTGTTCGACACGGCCGATGTCTATTCCAATGGCGCTTCCGAAGAGGTGCTCGGGGCTGCCCTCAAAGGGCGGCGCGATCGCGTGCTGATCTCCACCAAGACCGGCCTGCCCATGGGCGACGGACCCAATGAGGCCGGTTCGTCACGCTTCCGCCTGATCCGGGCTGTCGAGGATGCATTGCGGCGGCTTGGCACCGAATATATCGACCTCCTGCAACTGCACGCCTTCGACGCCGCGACCCCGGTGGAGGAGGTGCTGTCCACGCTCAACACGCTGGTGCGTGACGGCAAGGTCCGCTATGTCGGCGTCTCCAATTTTTCCGGCTGGCAGATCATGAAGGCGCTTGGTGTTGCCGATCGCCACGGCTGGCCGCGCTATGTCGCTAATCAAGTCTATTACTCACTGATTGGCCGCGACTACGAATGGGATCTGATGCCGCTCAGCGCGGATCAGGGCCTCGGCGCGTTGGTCTGGTCGCCGCTCGGCTGGGGTCGTCTCACGGGAAAGATCAGGCGTGGTGCGCCTCTGCCCGAAGGAAGCCGTCTTCATGAGACGGCAAGCTACGGGCCGCCGGTGGAGGACGAGCATCTGTTCCGTGTCATCGATGCCTTGGAGGATGTGGCGGCGGAAGTTGGTAAGACAGTGCCGCAAGTGGCGCTTAATTGGCTAACCGAGCGGCCGACCGTGTCCTCCGTCATCATTGGCGCGCGGAACGAGGCGCAGCTTCGCCAGAACCTCGGCGCGATCGGTTGGAAACTCTCATCCGAGCAGATCGCCAAGCTGGATCAAAGCAGCGCCGTCAACGCGCCATACCCGCATTTTCCCTATCGTCGTCAGGAGGGTTTCGCGCGGCTCGATCCGCCGGTCGCGGGATAGCAATCGCGGCGAGGCCCCACACAGTAGTCCTCCTCGGCCTAAGGGGATGCTATAGCATAGACCTAGTTCTCGTCTTCGCCCGGCGCGGCGCGCCATCGCTTTTGTCCAGCGCCGCTATATCGCCACCATTTTCGCGGAAAGCGGGAAAATCGTGGAAGCGGTGGCCTATAGTTTCCTCCCGCGCAGACATCTGAGCCCTTCGACGACGAGATCGCGCAAGAAGCGGTGTGCAGGGGCTTTGTCGCTGGCCGCATGCCACATCAGCATCAGCTTTGCTGGCGCAAGGCGGATTTCTTCCGGAAGCGGCCTGACGGACAGGCCGAAATGCTCGGCGAAACGTTCCGCCACCTGGGTGTGGACGGCGGCGATCATCGGCGCCTGGGAAACGATAGAAGGCACCGTCAGCAGATGGGGCGTTCGCAGAGCGATATGCGGCCACACGTCCAGACGTCCCAACGCGTCGAGGATCGCGTCTCCGTCCGCTCCCTCGACCACCACCATCGGATGACGCCTGTAGTCATCAAGCGTCATCGCTTCACCGATGGCGACCAGGCTGGCATTGAAAACCGTATGATACCCTTCGTGATAGATCACGCGCTGCTTGTGGTAGCTTCTTCCCCCGGCGAAGGTGCCGATGGCGAGATCGAAGACGCCCATCTCCAGACCGTCGGCGACATCGACACCGTCTATGGGGATCAACTTGAGCGTGACGCCGGGCGCCTTTTCAAGCAAGAAGGCTGAGACCGCGGGAATGAGGATTGCTTCGGCGCTGTCGGTCACACCAAGCCGAAAGGACATTTGCGCTGTTGAAGGCTCAAATGGCATTTGCTCCGCAAACAGCATGCGTATCTTCCGCATGGTCGCGCGAAGTTCGACTTCGAGACTGACGGCTTTTTCCGTCGGCACCATGCCGCCCGCGCTTCGCACCAGCAATTCGTCCCCCAGCAAGCGCCGAAGGCGCGCCAAATTGTGACTCATGGCGGGCTGACCGAGAGAAAGACGCCGCGCCGCGCGCGATACATTCTTTTCCTCCAGGAGGGCCTCCATCGAGATCAGCAGGTTGAGGTCGATGTTTGCGATATCAGTCATGTCGATTTTAGCCATTAACCAGATCAATTTGATTAATGATGAGCATGGCGTAGTTTCAGGGTCAAGCATCGAATTTCGCCAAGGAGCTCGTCATGACCCATACGCTGTCCCGCCGCACCCTTCTCAAAAGCGCCCCAGCCGCAATCGTCGGCACCACGTCTGCCGCTATCCTGTCCCATTCTGACCTGGCGCAGGCGGCCTCCGCTGCCGAACCCGCAGCGCATCGCGACGCCTACGGGGAGTGGAGCGCGCTTACTTACCTCTCTCTGGAATGCCAGAAGCAACGCACCGCCAATGAGCAGGCCGTGGGCGCCACCCCGTATGCGCCCTATCTCGACACGGATCTCTCGGTCCCCTCGGCGTCGGCGAAAGCCCTCCAGTTCGGCCCGCTCGACCCCGGCGAGGTGCCGACGCCGAGCGCGCAGAACCTCAACCGCCTGATCGACCCGTCCTTCAAGACGAAAGACAACGGCTATGCGGTGCTGGATGGCCAGATGGCCTATGCGCAAAGCCGCATCGTCATGCCCGGCGTCACCACCGAGATGTTCAAGTGGTGGTTTACCTGGCATCCGGTCGAAAAAGAGCGCTACATGCTCTGGTTTCCGCAGGCGCATATCGACACCAGTGTCGCCGACCCGTCCCGCCTGAAAGATACGTCGCTGAGCTATGAGAAGCGGCTCTTCAACAATCCCAATCGTATCCAGGAATGGATTGGCCCGAGCCGTCTCGACGCCATCATCCATTTCTCCGAACCGGCAACGCTCGGCTTCGACGCTCAGGCCCTGGCGCGAGAAGGCTTCACCGCCAGCGCCAGTGCCGTGTGCTATGCAACGCCGGCACCCGATATCCCGTTCACGCTGATGGTCCATATTGCCCGCGATACAAGTGCCGGCATGGAACTCTTCAGCCGATACTGGATCGGAGCCCATGCGGACATGGCGCGCTTCGCCAATGCGGAAAAGGCTCCGGCAATGCTGCAAAAGATTGGCTTCAACGAACAGGTTGCGGTATCAACGGCCTATGAAATGTCGGTTCACGACATGACCGAGTTCAACCATCTCGCGCGCATCCTGCCCGGCATTCATCACGCATTCGGGTCATGAGGGGCGGGAGCCAAAGTCGGCCATAAGCGCTCTGATCAAAAGAGGGCCATATCGTAGACACAGCTCTCGTCTTCACCCGGCACGGGGCGCCATTTCGCTTTTAGACGTACCGGAGACCTAGGTCACATCGCGTACCCAAGACATGGGTGACAATGTCGTGCCGAACGGGGTGTCGATGGTTTGCAAACAGCCGATCATGGCAGAACACATCAATTTCCATTGCACCAGGTTTTCGGAAGCACTTCGGACCAGGTTTCGCAATAGGGGTGACCGTAGAACGGCACATCCGTCGCGCTGACGACAAAGGCAGCGACGGTCCACTGATTCCGTTTGCGCTCCAGCAGGCTGTAGGTGCTTGGCTCTCTCTCGGGATCGTAGCCATATTTGCGGGCATCGGGCGTCGATGCCATGTCGATTTCCTTGCCGCCGGGCCTTTGCGCCACCAGCAAAGCATACGCCCGATCGCCAAAAACCGTGAGGTCGTGTACCACGAATTCAACGGGTGCTCCGAAGGTTTCGACGGCGGGAATGCGCACCGCATCCAGGATCTGCGTGCGTTCCTTCGAGCCGCGTTCGGGCTCATAGGCCGATTGCGCCTGCACCGATGCCGCCAAAAGCCCAACACCGGCGGCAACAAGGGCAATCCTGTTGACAATACCGACACAGCGCATTTCGGATATCTTCCTCCTCAACCAATTCTGACTATGCATCTTTCACCCTAGGAATGATCGACGGATCGGCATGCGCGGATCGGCATACCGAAGCCGTGAAAAACAAACGATGATGTGGCAAGCCAGGCTTTGCCTGCTCACTGCTGAATGGATAGCAGCAGTTGCATCACGAATTCCCTGTCCTGATCGAGCGTGCGCGTGCCGTAAAAGACCTTTTTCACGAGAGTGGCGTCATTTTGCAGTTCGGCCTCCATCACCTTGCCGTTTCCCTTTCCTTTAGCCGTAGAGCCCTTCAAGAGGCGGTTCTTGCCGCCAACCGGGTCAATGACCCGTATCATTCCATTGACGAACACATCACCCTTCGTACCGGCCAGCCAGAAGATCACCCCGCGGGAGACGAATTCGGTTCCCTTTTTCGGCGGAATTTCGGCGTGATAGACATAGGCGACATCGAGCCCTGCAATCTTGGTTTCCTCGACCGCGCTGAAGTTCAGGTAGGTCGCCTTTTCCACCGCCATGTCGCGAAGGATGCCGACGAAAGACTTGACGAATTTCTGCAGGCGTTTGCCCTTTCGCTGCTCACCGTCTTTGTCGATGCTCGCATGGCAGTTTACGTAACCCTTGATTTGCGGATTGAAAAAAAACGCATCGAACGGTCGTGGATTGAGCTTCGTGTCAGAGCCGAAATCGTAGAAATATTCGGTATATCCTTTTTTCGTCTTCTCCTTCGGCTCAAATTTCCAGGTCGAATCCAAAGCCATGGAAAACCCGCACGCGGGCATGGAAACAGGCTTGGGGTCATAGGGCAGCAGATTGGGATCGTAGAGTTCTGCGGCCTCGGCTGAAAGACGCCCGATGGCAAGAAGAAGAAACGCCGAAAACAAAAATCTAAGCATCGTCTATGCCCTTCTAAAATTTCAAACTGCAAGCAGCATTACGGCAAGGCAAATATCGCCATACGGACATTTACTGTCTGCGCGCTGCAGCGGAGGAATATTACTTTGAAAGCGAAATCCACTGCCGCTTGTTGGTGATGCTCAGCAAGATCATCTGCTTTCCCTTGATGAAGGGCATAAAGTTCCCTTGTCCGCCGCCGCCTTTGAGGGAAACCAGTATCGGGGAGTTCGGTTCGTTCTTGTTGCTCAGGAAACCGTAGCTGGTAAAGGCTCCGCTCGATTTACCGGAACCGTAGGTGATCTTGTTGCCTGAACCGAAGGTAATGGTGCCTTTCACTCCCTTGTAGGTCGAGAATTTCCAGGTGCCGGAAATCGGCACATTATTCTGCTTGTGCGTCGGCACGCGCCAGCCAGCCGACTTTCCAGCTGCCGCTGCCCGCATAAGACCCGGGAGACCGCCCTTGAAGCCCGGAACGGCAGCGATCAGCGCGCGCTCGCCCGCCGCATATCCCGAACTAACCGCTGCGAGTGCGGTGAAGGCCACCACCACCAGGGAAATTAGGTTCTTCCGCATTTCAAACTCCTATCCTTTCTTCGACGACCGTCAAAATCTCCCACGCACCGCAACATTCGTGTTTACGATGGCCAGATTTGATGGTGAGATGCATGTTGTGAATGAGTATCAGCGCCAGTATTTCGGCCTGCCGGTTTCAAGAACCACAGACCATTAAGTCTCGGGAAACACTAGCAGCCGTCAAACGAAGAAAAAACCTGACAACGTTGAGAGGGGAAGCATGACAAAGCTGCAATCCGCCGCCGAAGCCATTCTCAATGCGCAAGCGCAGGAAGAAGCATTTGGCGTATATTGCGATTTCGTCGGCCATTACGGCTACGACAAGGCAGTCTTCTCCCTGATGACAGATCACCCCTCCATCGGCGAAAAAGCGCTGCACGGATTTCTGACAGTCTATCCCGATGACTGGATGAAATATTACCGGCAGTACGACTGCCACGAAGTCGATCCCGTTTTTCAACTCATCATCAGCAGGCCGGGCGCGTTCTTTTGGGCACAGGCGATCTCGAAATTGAGTGAGACGCCACGCTTTCAGGGACGGATACGCGGCGAGTGGCAAAGGCTGTTACAGGAAGCCGCGGATGCAGGCGTGTCTGATGGCATCAGCGTATCCATCGTCAATGCATCGGGCGAAATTGCCGGGTTCGGGATTTCGCGCGCGCAGCCCGACGACGAGCATAACATCAAAAGTCTCGCGGATATTTTTCTCTTGTCCTCGGTCTTCCACGATAAATATCTGGGCTTTTATGAAACAGGCGCAGCTCCGCATTTGACCGAACGGGAAAGGGACGTCTTGAGCTGGTCCGCATCAGGAAAGACAGACTGGGAGATTTCCGAAATAATCGGGATTTCAAGAACGACCGTGCGGTTTCACTGGAACAACATCTTCCAGAAAATGGGCACAAACAACAAAATGGCGGCGACCGTTAATGCCGTCCGGCGCAAGCTCATCATCCCCGATACGCTCCAATCCATCATGACCGAATAACGTTCAGCGACAAAACACAGGCAGCAGCAAAGCCATGGCGAGACACTCGGCCGCACTATTGCCCAGCGAAATCCTTAGGATTTCACGCCTCTGACTGCCGAACTTGGCGGCGGCGAAAGCTATTTTGGATAGTCTGTGCAGCTTCGCTGTTCTGCGGCTGGATGCTTCACGCCATCTGTTCAGGCTCAACGTCGTCTCCTCGGATCAGGAAAAACCGACCCTTGACGCCTTTCGGCCCCGCTCCAGATCCCACCATTGGGGTTTGGAAGGATGCGGAGGTCGGGCGCGTGCCTGCTCCAGGGAATAAGGGCGATGATGCGGCTTTCGTGTCGTGGCAGCGAGGTGGGGCGCGCCCGTTTGGTCTTGGCTGTGAATTCAACGTGATGGCGTCATCCGCTCGGGTTCTCGCGCACCAAACCCGCCCCTATCGGTCATGGCCCGTTGGCGTCGATCCCTCATGCACAGACCAGGTCCGAGGTGTTTTGCCCCTGCGCCCTCAATATCGCACTGACCGGAGCGGACAGACTGCATGTCGTCCGCCGATCAGTGTGATCCAAGCGGCCCCGCACCCTGCCTGCCGCGCCCGCATATCGACCCCGCGACCCCGCAAGCGCCGAAAGCAAGGCTTGGCTGACCAACCCATGTCTTATGTCAGGACAAGGAGGGCTATCAGCAAAAAACTGGGCACAGAATGACCAGGCCCGGACGTTCGAGGATTGTTGAATGACTGTTCGTCGACGGCAAGCCAATGGGCTGCATTTTCGCCGATGCTGGGGGGGCGATAAGGCCGATGTCGTGAAGTTTATAAACGCCGTGGATGATCGTGACGAGGGCGAGAAGCGCCGTTGCATCCCAGACCTTGTGTCAGCGCCGCCCGCGCCGCTTCGTCAGCAAGGTCGTTGCCGACGATACCTGTATGCCCTTTGCATAATCGAATTGTGATCTGCGGATTGCTGTCGAGTGCGCCATCGAGCTCTTGCCAGAGGGCAAGGTCTGGAATCGCACGGCGTCTCTGATGGGAATTCGCCCTCACCCGCTTCCAGCCATTGCGGCGCCATATGAACCTCCACCGGCTCGATCCTTCGACGACATGGGCCGAGTCTGTCCAGATGGTTGCGGGCGCCGATGGCGCTTCTGCCACGAGCCAGGAAAGGGCTTTCACCATGGACAAGACTTCAAACGTGTTGTTGGAGGGGCCGCTCGACGCACCTGCAGCCTTATGGACCTGACGGTCACCATCCATGACCACGAAGGCCCATCCTCCAGACAGGGAGGCGGCATCGAAGGATCCGTCGGCATAGACTTGCAAGGCTTCTATCATTGCAGACAGCATATCACCGACATGAACTGCCGCCATAAATATCGAAAATACAAGTGTGAGCTATTACCGGAAGCTTGGTCCTGGCGGCCACCACGGGCGCGCCAGCCACGCCTCGCCAGCTTATCTTCGAAAAACGCAGACCACCCCGAAATTCGCCCCGGCTCGACGACTAAGCAAGATAGACTGCACTTCGCACATCGACATTATGCGAAAAACTAGGCGCTAACATGCGCGAAATTGTCAACCGGCAGGCATGCCCCAGGATGCTTGCCCAACACCGCCGACCGCATGAAGTCATCGAATGCGTCATCAAAGACTATGCCGAAGTGATCAAAATAGCCGGCCCATACAGGATCGCTGCTGCTGATGCGAGATGCTTCGGACCAATGAAATTCGGCCCCATCCCTCTGCCCAAGATTGGCCTTGGCAATCGCCAGGCAATAATGGCCGAAAGCATGGTTCTGATAGGTCCGGGTGATGTACTGGAAATAGCTGTCGGCGGCGGCGTAATCGCCAGTCTGCAAACGGTATGCGTTGACGAAATTCACATCCAGATTCATCAGATAAGCGGCTTCCGATATATATTCGGCGGTGAATTCCTTCGTATTGATCACATTCTCGCCAAAGAGAAAGCCGGATACGAGGAATTCCGCATTGGGATCGATATAGCCCTCCGTGAGGCACTGCTCATAGAGCAGGGACCCTTTGATCGGGCTGGCAACGGAGATGCTGCACAAATCGATACCCCATTCGATGATCTTGTCGCGCGTCGTCTGGCGATGCACATCGGTCTCTCCCGGAAGCCCCACCACAATAAACGCGATAACCCAGATATTGTATTTGCGCAGCGCATCGATGACGGGCTGCACATGGGCAATTTTCATCGGCTTGTTGACGAGATTTCGAATGACCCATTCGTCGCCGGATTCCACCGCGATACGCACCGAGCGCACACCTGCCGCATACATCAGCGCCACCAGTTCCTCGTCCATATAGGTCGGGGAAAGGCCGTTCGGCAGTTCAATCCTCAGGTTGAAGGGCGCGAGGCGTCGGAAAATCTCCTTTGCCCGGTCTCTGGCGAGCAAAAGCATGTCATCATAAAAGATCAGGCAATTGGCACCGTACAAGTCGACGATATTCGCCACATGCGCAATCAGTTCGTCCACACCCGCATAACGCATGGAGCGATCATTCTCGCCGGAATGCCAGCAGAATGAGCATTTGAATGGACAGCCCCGTGAGGTGACGATCGGAAAGGCACGCAAGTCATCCAGGTATCGGCTATCGAGCGGATTGAACGAGACCTTGCGATCATATTGAAAAACGTCGATCAGCGAATAGTCGATGTCGATGACATGATCGAGATTGTTCAGCAGTCTTTTCTGCGGTCCGGTCTTGCTGGAGATATCCTTGCGCGACACCCACGAAGGATGCTCCTCGACTGCGGTAAAGAGATCCTCGGACATCAACAGGTCGTGGAACGGTATCTCCCCTTCCGAGAAGCAGACGGCATCGAGCTCCGGCTGGTTCTGCAAGATTTTTTTGGCGATGGGAGAAACGGCTGGGCCTCCGCAAACAACCAGGGTTGATGGAGATACCCGCTTTGTCAGTTCTATGATGGGAGCAATAGAAAAATACGCGTTGTCGAACATGACCGATATGCCGAGTATATCAGGCCGAAATTCGTGCAGCTTTGCCGTCAAAATTCTCTCGACATCAGGGAGTTTGTCCTGGCTTACCGCCAGATCCAGAATATCGAAATCAGCCAGCCCGTCATTGTGCTTGATGATCGACAGGACACCGTAGGGGTAGTCCTGGATATTGCCGGCGTTGCCCTCTGATCGCAGATGGGTCACGACAACAAAAAGCACCTTTCGGCGAGGGAGCTCAGAAGCTCCGCTCAAAGCCCCATGGATGTCATGTTGAAAACTTGGTCCCGACAGCATGTTTGTCACAGCGCACCCACCACAAGAGAATCAGCGTTACCGCATATATAATGACCTCAGGTTGCAGCAAATGTCTGGTGCGAAACTGACTACACCGTCAAAGCCTTGAACTGAGCGGCCGCCTGCGGTGCGCAAGCGAATGCCGGGCCTCTGCTGGACAACCCGTTTGCAACCAGGAAATCATCGGCCACACCACCGGCCTCGGTCACCAGCAACAGGCCCGCAAGGCAATCCCAGGATGACAGCTGTGGTTCGTAAAAACCAAGATAGTGACCGGCCGCGACATGAGCGAGCGACAGGGCCGCAGATCCGTTGCGCATATGCATACCGCCGGCCGAAAGAAGGCCCTCGATCACCTGCCCCACATGGCGGCTCTGTTCCGGACGACTGGCCCCGACCACGAAAAAACCACCCGACAGCGGCGTTTCGAAATCGACCGAGATGGGGCGATCGTCGCGAAAGGCCCCTGCCCCTTCGGCGGCATGATAGAGCTGGCCCGTCATGGGGTCATAAATGATCCCGATCACCGGCCGCCCCTCCTTCAGCACCGCAATCACCACACACCATGACCGCAGGCCATGCAGAAACGAGGACGTGCCGTCGATCGGATCGATCACCCAGGTATAGTCGCTCTCAGCCTCGCTCTGCCCATGCTCCTCGCCCACCAGTCCATCGAGCGGAAACGCATTGGCAATCTCGGCGCGAATCAAGCGCTCCACCTCACGATCAGCCTCGCTCACAAGATCCTGACGGCTGGTTTTGACCTCGACCTCAAGCGTTTCGTAATTCTCGAAATATTCTTTCGCCTTCTCGCCAGCTTGGCGGATGATGCGCTTTCCCGAGTTGAGACGCGCAGCAATGCCACGTTCGAGATCCTGTTCCTGCATGAGGTTTTTGCTTTCTGGGGTGATTGTCTCCGATTGCGCGACGGCGATCGGCTGGTGGGGAGAATAGCGACGGAAGAAGCTCGGTATACAGAACTGTTGAATCTATCGGTACAGCGAAAACGCGCACGGCTGGTAGCGAAAGAGTGACACGACGCTCCACAGACCCAATTAATAGCGATTTATGACGGACGCATGTCGCTTTCGCCTCGAATATAACCGTTCAACACGAGCGTCCCGCCTCCCTTTGGAATGGCTATCGCCCTTCGGGGCCAGATTGAGAGCAAATTTCTCCAATCTCCGGCAATCGCAGGTCAGCGCTTTCTCGTCGCTGAGCTGCCGAAGCTGTAGTTTCCGCTCCACGACATTCGTCTGGAGATTTTCATGAAACGCATTCTCATCATCGGTTCGGCCATTGCCGCCCTTCTCGCCGGCCAGGCATCCGCCGAAGAACCGAAGACCCTTCTCAACGCCTCTTACGACATCGCCCGCGAAATATTCGCCGCCGAAAACGAGGCTTTCGTCAAGGAACATCCCGGCATCACCATCGACCAGTCGCACGCCGGCACCTCGAAACAGGCCCGTGCCATCGTCGAAGGACTGGAAGCCGACGTTGTCACCTTCAACCAGGTCACCGACATCGATTTCCTCGTCAAGCAAGGCTTTGTCTCGGACGACTGGCAGAAAGACTTCCCCAACAACGCCTCGCCCTTCTACTCCTTCCCGTCCTTCCTGGTGCGCGCAGGAAACCCGAAGAACATCCGGGATTGGGACGACCTCGCCCGTGACGATGTCCAGGTGATCTTCCCCAACCCGAAGACCTCGGGCAATGCCCGCTACACCTATCTGGCTGCCACCGCCTACGCCAAACAGGCCTTTGGCGGCGACGAAGCCAAGGTTGAGGAATTCGTCAAGAAGATCTTCGACAACGTTCCGGTCTTCGACACGGGAGGCCGCGCAGCGACCACCACATTCGTCGAGCGCGAAACCGGTGACGTGCTGATCACGTTCGAAGCTGAAACGCGCGGCATTGCCAAGCAATACGGCACCGACAAGGTCGAGCCGGTGATCCCGTCCATGAGCCTGCTGGCTGAATTCCCGGTGGCCATCGTCGACAAGGTGGTCGACAAGCGTGGCAGCCGTGATCTTGCCAAGACCTATCTCGACTTCCTCTACACCGAGGAAGGCCAGCGCATCGCCGCCCAATTCGGTCATCGCGTGCAAAACGAGACGGTTGCAGCTGAATTCAAGGATGAGTTCCCGGCAATCAAGCTCGTCAATGTGGACGACGAGTTCGGCGGCTGGGACAAGATCCAGAAGGAGCATTTCGGCTCTGGCGGCATCCTTGACGGCATTTACGGCAGCCGTTGATCGGTCTGAAATCGAACCAAGTTCAAACCCGGCGGTTCTCTGCCGGGTTTTCCCCATGAAGAAGAACAAGCGCCCGTGACAACAGGAAGCACATTGTGAGACGCAACGTCCTGCCCGGATTGCACCTATCGCTCGGGATCACCCTTTTCTATGTCGGTCTGATCGTCGTGCTGCCGCTGGCAGCCCTGATCTACAAGGCCGGCAGCCTGGGTCCCGCTGACTATTGGGCGATCATTTCATCGCCGCGCTCGCTTGCAAGCTATCGCGTAACCGCCCTGTCGGCCTTGGCCGCTACCGCTTTCAATCTCGTATTTGGCCTGGCGCTCGCCTGGGTGCTCACACGTTACCGGTTCCCCGGTCGCCGCATGATCGATGCCATGATCGACCTGCCCTTTGCCCTGCCGACGGCGGTTGCCGGCATCGCACTGACGGCGCTATTTTCCACCAATGGCTGGTTCGGTTCGATTCTGTCGGATGTCGGCATCAAGGTTGCCTATACGCCGATCGGCATCATGATCGCCATGTGCTTCACCAGCCTGCCCTTCATCGTGCGGACCGTGCAGCCGGTGCTGGAAGATCTCGATCCGGCACTGGAAGAGGCGGCCCAATCGCTCGGCGGCTCCGACTGGACGATCTTCCGGAAAGTCATCCTGCCGCTTCTGATGCCAGCACTTCTGGCCGGCACATCGCTGTCCTTCGCCCGCTCGCTCGGCGAATTCGGCGCCATCATCTTCATCGCCGGAAACCAGCCCATGTCGACAGAGATCACCGCCCTGCTCATCTATATCCGCTTGGAAGAATATGATTATCAGGCAGCCGCCGCGATCGCCTCGGTGCTGCTCCTGACGGCCTTCGTCATGCTGGCCGTTACCAACTGGCTGCAGTCGCGCGCCCTGCGCTACACGGTGAGAGGATGACCCGATGAGCTCCGCCTCTTCCCGCAAAACGCCGCCGCGTGTTGGCGATGGTCCTGTCTTCCGCCGGGTGCTGATCGGTATCGTGCTGATCCTCGGCGCGCTGTTGATCCTTGCTCCATTGATCGTCATCGGTGTCGAAGCCTTCCGCGAAGGCGTCGGCGTCTATCTGGCCACCTTGAAGGACCCGGACACCCGCCACGCCATCATGCTGACAGTGATTACCGCGCTGATTGCCGTGCCGCTCAACACGGCATTCGGTGTCGCAGCAGCCTGGGCGATCACAAAATTCGACTTCTGGGGCAAGCGCCTGCTGCTGGTGATCACCGAGATCCCCTTCTCCGTCTCGCCCATCGTCGCCGGTGTGTCCTATCTCTTCGTCTATGGCCTGCAAGGCATCTTCGGTCCGCTGCTCGACGCCTATGATGTGAAGATCCTCTTTGCCCTGCCCGGCATCGTGCTTGCCTCGATGTTCGTGACAGCCCCCTTCGTCGCCCGCGAACTGATCCCCCTAATGCAGGCGCAGGGTCGCGATCTCGAAGAGGCCGCCACCTCGCTCGGCGCGTCTGGCTGGCGCACCTTCTTTTCGGTGACGCTGCCCAATGTCAAATGGGCGCTGCTCTATGGCGTAGTCCTGTGCAATGCCCGCGTCATGGGTGAATTCGGCGCTGTTTCCATCGTATCGGGCAATATCCGCGGGCAGACCAACACGCTGCCGCTCCATATCGAGCTTCTCTATCACGACTATCAGGCGGCCGGCGCCTTCGCCTCTGCCTCCGTACTCGCCGTGATTGCCGTCTTCACCATCATCGCCAAGGTTGCGCTGGAGCGTCAGGGCGCAGGTCGCCGCTCCAAGCTCGCCAACCCGTCCAACGCTGCCAATGGGGCAACACCATGAAAATCCGCCTGGAAAATGTCGTCAAGACCTTCGAAACCTTCCGCGCCGTGCGCGATGTCTCGCTTGAAATCGAAAGCGGCGAGCTGGTCGCTCTGCTCGGCCCCTCGGGCTCGGGCAAGACCACCATTCTGCGCATGGTTGCAGGGCTGGAATATTCCGACAGCGGCCACATCCATTTCGGCGATCAGGATGCCACCGACATTCCGGTCCGTGATCGCGGCGTCGGCTTCGTCTTCCAGCATTATGCGCTCTTCCCGCACATGACAGTGGCCGAAAACATCGGCTTCGGCATGGCCGTGTCGAAGGTGAAGCGCTCCAAGGCGGAGATCGCCAGCCGCGTGACAGACCTGTTGCGCCTCGTGCGCCTCGAAGGTCTGGGGGACCGTTTCCCGGCACAGATTTCCGGCGGTCAGCGCCAGCGTGTGGCGCTTGCCCGCGCGCTGTCGGTCGATCCAAAGGTCCTGCTGCTGGATGAGCCATTCGGCGCACTCGATGCCAATGTCCGCCACGATCTGCGCCGCTGGCTGCGCGAGATCCACCGCGAGCTGGGCATCACCACCATCTTCGTCACCCATGACCAGGAAGAGGCGCTGGATCTCGCCGACCGCGTGATCATCTTGAAAGACGGCAAGATCGTGCAGGAGGGGACGCCGCGCGAGGTCTGCCGCGATCCACGCGATGCCTTCGTCCTGAACTTCCTCGGCGATTCAAACCGGATCAGTGCCACCGTCACGAAGGGTCGCGCCATCGCCGGAGATACGGATGTCGCCGCGCCCGGCATTCCGGACGGCCCCGCCAATATTTTCGCCCGTCCACGCGATCTTGACTGGTCGCCAAAAGGTCCCGGCATCAGGGCGACAGTGACCCGCGTCCTTGACCGCGCCGGAGAACGCCGCGTGATTGCCGAAACGGAGAACGGCGAAGCCCTGGAATTCGACCTCGATCCCGAACGCGAGGTCACGGCCGGTGACATCGGCTACGCCACACTGCACCGCGCCAAGGTATTCGCCGCCTGAAGGTTGCCCGGTCAAAGCCGGCACCATCTCAGCCGACAGCCGCGCGATTGGCCTGTCTCACTGGAGACTCCACTGGCGAATATTGGATCGATCCTGCTAGACATGACATCGGTTTGAGCAGGAGACACCGATGACGATTTCAGCGCCCCATCTTTCGACGCCATCGGGCAAACCGCGCGCGCGTCGTTTTGCCATTCCCTTCGATGGCGAAGCCGGACCACACAATGCCATTACCGATGTCCCTGGCGTTGCTGTCGGTTACAAGACGCTGATCAGCGGCGATGGCGAATTGAATGTCGGACAAGGACCGGTGCGAACCGGCGTGACGGCCATCATCCCCCGTCCCGTCGACAAGCTCGACATTCCGCTCTTTGCCGGCATGTTTTCGCAAAACGGCAATGGCGAGCTGACGGGGTCTCATATCATCGAAGAGATCGGTGCCTTCAATTTTCCAATCACGATCACCAACACCCATTCCTGCGGCGTGACGCGTGACGCGACGCTGCGGTGGATTCACAATGTGCGGCCGGACGTGATCGACACCGCCTGGGGCTTGCCGGTCGCCGGCGAGACCTATGACGGTTTCCTCAACGATATCAACGGACACCATGTAACGGCTGAACACGTGTTTGAGGCACTTGAGAACGCGGTGGAAGGTCCGATCGAGGAAGGCAGTGTCGGTGGCGGTACCGGCATGATCACCTGTAATTTCAAGGCTGGTTCGGGCACGTCCTCGCGCATCGTGCGGTGGCAGGATCAGAGCTTCACGCTCGGCGCATTCGTTCAGTCGAATTTCGGCCAGCGTCGCAATTTGACGATTCGTGGCAACCGCGTGGGTCCCGATCTTGTGGAGCCAAAGCTGATCGAGCAGTCTACCCGCGCCGAAAAGGGCTCGATCATCGCAATCATCGCCACCGACGCGCCGTTTTTGCCGCATCAGTTGAAACGTCTGGCACGCCGCATTCCGCTCGGTATCGCCATGACCGGTGGCTATGGCTATCATTCCTCCGGCGATATCTTTCTGGCCTTTTCAACGGCCAATGCTATCGGTGCCACCGCTGAAAGCGGTCGCTTGGCAACGGCTGATTTCATTCCGGACGTCGACATCGACCCCTTCTTCGATGCCATCGTCCAGACGGTCGAGGAAGCGATCCTCAACAGCCTTGTCGCCAATGAGGACATGACCGGTCGCGATGGGAACTTTGTACCGGCCTTGCCGAAATCCTGGCTGGAAGAGCATTACGGTTAGGCAGCCAGCCGTCCGGTCTCCGGACGGCGCCAAACATATTGCCGCACCGCCAAGGTCATCATTGCCGATGTGCCGTCGAAGCGGATACAAACAGGCAAACATCGGCAGGACGGACCCTTGAGCGAAGACGACGGCAAGACAATCACCCTTTATGAAGCGATTGGCGGAGACGATACCGTCAGAAAGCTCACCCACCGTTTCTATGAGCTTATGGATACGCTTCCGGAAGCCGCGCGCTGCCGTGCCATCCACCCGAAAGATCTCTCCGGCAGTGAGAACAAGCTCTACGAATATCTGTCCGGATATCTGGGCGGTCCCCAGCTCTACATTGAAAAATATGGCCACCCAATGCTGCGACGTCGCCACTTTGGTGCCGCGATCGGTACCGCTGAACGGGACGAATGGCTCTTGTGTTTTCAGCGCGCCATGGACGAAACCGTAGACCATCCGAAACTGCGCGAAATCATCTGGGCGCCAGTGGAGAGACTGGCGCACCACATGCAAAACAAGGACGAGTGACGAAAATGGGTTTTTTGGAACGCAATCAACCGTTCATCGTGCTGCTGGCTGGCCTGATCGGGGCCTGTGGCGTGGCACTGGCGGCATTGGCAACCCATACGGGCGCGAGCCTTCTCGGCCCTGCCTCCACCATGTGCCTGGTTCACGCACCCGCCATATTTGCCCTTCTGGCGTGTGCCGAAAAACTGGGGACTGCGCGTCTGTCGGCCATTGTGCTGGCCATTGGCACAGTGGTTTTCGCAGGCGATCTGAGCTTGAAACAGTTTTATGGAGTCAGCCTTTTCCCCATGGCAGCACCGTTGGGCGGGCTGACAATGATTGGCGGCTGGCTGATTGCTGCCGCCGGCGGCCTGTTCAGATCAGGCCGCTCGTAAGACCGCAGAGGTCACCGGGCTTCGAAACAACAATAGATTTCCATGCGGGTCACGCACATGGAAGCTTGTCACGCCGCTCTCTTCGCAGACATCGCGCATCGAGCTGGCAACACCGCGCTGTGTATATTCGTCAAAAAGTTCGACCGCATTGCTGGCGCGGATCATCACAGAACTGTTGGCTGCAATCTCGTGATTTTGGCAAAGCCAGAACCACAGTTCCATACGGCCACGGCGGAAGACGCAATAATCTTCGCAATGCGCCTGAACTTCTTCGAAACCCATATGGTTCACGTAGAAGTCTTTGGTTTGATCGAAATTCATCGAGGGAAGAATTGGCAGGACGTCGACAGAGTCGAGATCCATATTGACCGGAGGTTTCGCACCCATGCGATTGGGTCCTTGAGAACGGGCCGAGACCGGAATGGCCAAATCGAACGATCACCCGCTTCTGCGGCTTGCGTTCCTTTGCCATTGCGGCACTGGGAAGTTGATAATCGTCGCAGACATGTCAAACGACATGCGTAACATGGTACTGCCGGCCCTCTCGTGCAAGGCCGGTATCTTCACGATTTCGGCAACCAGGGCCGAACTGGTTAATGTATCGTTTTGCACGTCATTATACGCACCCCGCCCGTCTTCACAATCATTGCCGGCGCGTTTGCGCAAATCGCCCTGCACAAATTCGTCATCGTCCATCAATTTTGACCCTTGTCATTCAATGTCTGCAGCGCGCGCTCCAGGCTGGATTTCGAACCATTGCGCAATGGAATGAATGTCTTCCCGAACTTCTTGCAACCCGTTTTGACCCTGAGACACGCATCGTGGCTGATACAGTCGATGGGGCAGAACACACAGTCGACGGATGGCAATACGGTATCGATCCGGGAAACCGCCTCGCGCAATCCGCCATCGTGATGGATGAGTTCAGCGCCAAAATTGCTGGCGATGCGCCTTAGATGCGCAACCTGGCAATCACGTCCGCCGACATAGAGGAAACTGCGAATATCCAGCGTCCTGCTATCCTCGCGCGCCGCCGGCTGAACGGTCTCAATACTCTTGCTCGCCTTCGGCTTTCGTCCTTTTTTCGCCATTGGATGGCCTCCCTCTTCTGCTCTGGTCCATCAAGGATTCGGTGAAGTCGAGGCAGACACTACAAAACTTGAATTTTTGAGTAAAGATTAAACTTGATAATTTTCATCACCTTTATTCGGGTGATGCATTTTACCGCAAAAGCGAGCTGAGGCGAGCGTGCTCGGAACGCTGCCTCAGGGTCTTGTGGATTGCCGTCTTGTCGATTTCAGTACGGAAGCCCGACATAATTTTCGGCCATGGCAGTTTGCGCGGCAGTGGACGAGGATAGAAAATCCAGCTCTGCCTCCTGCACTTTCTGCCCGAAATCGCCCTCATCGGGAAAGCGATGCATGAGCATGGTCATGGACCAGGAAAAACGCTCGGCCTTCCAGATCCGCGCCAAGGCGCGTGCAGAATAGCCGTCAATGCCGGCACTGGAATGATCGGAATAGTAATCCCGAAGGCCATCGAACAGATAACGAATATCGGATGCCGCCAGGTTCAAGCCCTTGGCACCCGTTGGCGGCACGATATGTCCGGCATCCCCGGCCAGAAACAGACGCCCGAAGCGCAACGGCTCGGCAACGAAGGACCGAAGCGGCGCGATGGATTTCTCCAGCGAAGGCCCGGTGGTCATCGCCTCGGCGACGGGACGGGGCAAACGTCTGCGAATCTCATCCCAGAAAGCCTCATCAGACCATTGCTCCACCTTGTCGGAAAGCGGGACCTGAACATAGTAGCGCGAGCGGGTATTGGAGCGCTGCGAACAAAGCGCAAAGCCTCTTTCGTGATTGGCGTAGATCAACTCATGATGCACCGGCGGCACATCGGCGAGCAATCCCAGCCAACCGAACGGATAGACCTTCTCATAGGTCTTGAGCCCCCGTCCCTCCACGGCTGCGCGGCTGGGACCGTGATAGCCATCGCAACCGGCAATGAAGTCGCAGTCAATCCGATGCGTCGTGCCATCTTTCTCGTAAGTGACGTAAGGTGCACCTCCCTCAAAGTCATGGGGCGTGACATTGGCAGCGTTATAGATCGTCACGCCGCCTTCGTGCGCGCGCTGATCCATGAGATCCCGCGTCACCTCGGTCTGGCCATAGACCATCACGGACTTGCCCGTCAGACCTTGCAGATCGATGCGCTGATGGCCTCCGGCGAAGGCGAGCGAAAAACCGTCATGGACAAGGCCCTCCTCATGCATGCGTTTGCCGGCACCGGCCTCATCCAGCATACCGACCATACCGGCTTCCAGCACACCCGCTCGGATCCGTCCCAGAATGTACTCTCTATCCACCCGATCTACGATGATATTGTCGATACCGGCATGGGACAGCAGCTGTCCGAGCAGCAGTCCGGACGGGCCTGAGCCGATGATGGCAACCTGTGTACGCATGATCATATCCTCCTGCCTTAAGGATAAGAGGGCACGACTTGCATTCAATGGAATATTCCGCCAATTATTTGGACAATTCAACCATCGCCCGGACACCAACCGATGAACCAGCGCATACCGACCTATAGTCTCTATGGTGAGGAAACGGCCTCTGCACGTGAGTTCTGGATGCATGCCGAGTCGATTGCGAGCCGCAGCCGGTTGCACCAGTGGAAAATCAACGCACATCGCCATGATGCGCTATTTCAAATTTTGCACATCCGCAAAGGCAGCGGGATAGCGGTTTTGGGCGACGTTCAGCAGCAATTATTGGCACCCTGCGCCATCGTCATCCCCGAAGGCCATCGCCACGGCTTTACCTTTTCCGATGACATTGACGGCGCAGTGATCACCGTTTTGGCCCGTCATTTCCCCATATGCCGGCCCGGTCACCCCGGCCTTGGCGACTGGCTTCATTCGCCGCGCCTCGTCTCGATAAAGAGTGAACACGACGATGCCCGCTACCTGACAGAGACCCTGGACAGGCTGGAAAATGCGATTGCGGAAGGAAGCGCCAGACCCGTGGTCATGGCAGAGGCTCATCTGGCAACGGCCCTGATGTTGCTGCGACGCATGGAAGCGCCAAACGTCTCGCCGGAAGAAAATCGCGACAGATCGCGCTTCGACGCATTGATGGCATTGATACAGGTCGGTTTTCGGGAGCGCTGGCCCGTCGACGTTTATGCCAGCCGGCTCGGCCTTTCAGTCACGCATCTCAACCGCATTGCCCATGCCTTTGCGGGCAAGCCCGTCAGTCACCTGATCGCCGAGCGACAGATGACGGAGGCAAAGCGTGAACTGGTCTTTGCACAGATTACCATCCAGCAGGTCGCCGATGCCTTGGGCTTTGAAGATCAGGCCTATTTCAGCCGCTTCTTTTCACGCCATGCCGGCCTGCCTCCACGGGCCTGGCGCGAGCAGGAACACCAACGCCTCACCAGAAACGTGGCGCCTCAATCGTAAGGTTCAGCTCTCAGTATTGATCGACAGCATCCGCACACCGATCAAATTATCGGCATCATCGGCCACGAGTTCGGCAAAGCCGATAGTGCGCCCGTTAACCTGCAGTTCGACCGGCTCGCCGAAATGTGTGTCGAGTGAGAAGCACTGGCCTTTGGAAGCGGCCATCAGTTTGGCAACCGAGATTTTCATCCGGCCGATCACCACCTCGACCTGAACCGGAATGTCTTCAACATTGCCGGGCCTGGCGGCGCGCTTGGCCACATCGATCATGAAATCACGTGTCGAAGACCCGCTCTGCGGGTGTATTTCACGCACAGGCAACGCCGTGCTGTCGGCGGAAATACCTATCGCATCTGACACACCGTGACGGTTGACGCTCATTTACAATACCTCTTGAAACGCAATGACTTTTTTTGGTCTAAGAGGTTGCTTTAGCGCGCAACGGACAAGGGTTTCAGTGCAATCAAATTTCAACCTTAACAGATGGTAAAAATCCACAGGCCACGGACGAGATCCTATGGCGGATAGCGGCTGCAATGAGACCTGAAAAACTGAGATCGACGATGTCAGTGCTTGTCCGCACGCCGCACGATACGCGCTTCGATTGCGCGAACGCTCTCCCCTCTCAGCCGCTTGAGGGTGCTGAGCGGAAAGGTGATCTGGCACAAGGCGTCGATAAAGGCAGGATCTTCGCGGTTTGAAAAGGTGACCGTCATCTCACCGTTTTCGACCTTGCGGCGGGCGCAGGTGATGAAAATTTCGCGTTCGCCCAGACACAGGTAAAAATGCTCCGGCAGATACTCCAACATGCTGGAATGGAGAACGGCACCGCCATCGGATAGACCGACGATCCGGACCTGAGCAGCCTGGAAGGATTTCACCCCCGCCACGGGAAAAACGGCGCGAGCCACAAGATTGGCTTTGCGATGGGTGGCATCGCTGCCGTCCACGCCTTCGTAAAATTGCGCCAGATAGTGTCGTTGTTTTTGAGTGGACGTCATGACGGCCTATAAGAAAATTTTAACGTTAATAAAGTGTGAATTTCTCTAGCAGCGCGCGAAGATGGAATCAATCCCGCGGCATAGCTCGTCCCCCGCCGATCGAGCGGCACCCGAAAGATCGCCCGTCGCACAATTCAAGGCGGCTGCGGACGCTTCAGAACACCGCATTCGCAAGGGTGAAATCGTTTTTTTACCGTTTGATAAATTTTAAAAACCGGGTTAGCCTCTTCGCAGTCGCACCACAAAAAACGATAGAGGGAACTGCGATGCGAAGACTGGAACCGGGCCTCAAGGCCGGGCGGCTTGACGCTGCCGAATACGAAAGCAACTTTTCCGACCTGCATCCACGGCTTGGCGACCACGAGGCCCTTGTTGCGTCAGACCGTTGTTATTTTTGCTACGACGCGCCGTGCATGACGGCCTGTCCCACCGCCATCGACATTCCGATGTTCATCAGACAGATTTCCACGGGCAATCCGATGGGATCGGCAAAGACGATCTTCGACCAGAATATTCTGGGCGGCATGTGCGCCCGCGTCTGTCCCACCGAACAGCTCTGCGAGGAGGCCTGCGTTCGCAATACCGCGGAAGAACGCCCCGTGGAAATCGGCCGCCTACAGCGCTACGCAACTGATATTGCCATTGCCGAGGGCCATCAATTCTACCAACCGGCGCAAGCGTCAGGAAAAAAGGTCGCCGTGGTCGGTGCCGGCCCAGCCGGTCTTGCCTGCGCGCATCGCCTGGCCATGAACGGTCATCTGGTCACGATTTACGACCACAAGGAAAAGGCAGGCGGCCTCAACGAATACGGCATTGCCGCCTACAAGACGCCCAATGATTTTGCCCAGACGGAAGTGGATTACATTCTCGGCATCGGCAATATCGACGTCATCAACGGCGAAATGCTGGGGCGCGATTTCACGCTCACTGATCTGAAATCGAAATTTGATGCCGTCTTTCTCGGCGTCGGTCTCGGCAACGTCAATGGTTTGAACATTCCAGGCACGGATACCAACGGCATACTCGATGCCGTGGAATTCATCTCCCACCTGCGCGAAGCCGATAGCAAGGCCGACATACCGGTCGGTCGCAATGTCGTCGTCATCGGCGGCGGCATGACCGCCATTGATGCCGCCGTCCAGTCCAAGCTGCTGGGTGCCGAAACCGTGACGATCTGTTATCGCCGCGGCAAGGAACACATGAATGCCTCCGAATTCGAACAGGATCTGGCAACCTCCAAGGGCGTCGTTATCCGCCACTGGCTACAGCCGAAGGAACTCGAACACGAACACGGCCATGTCAGCGCGATCAAGCTTGAATATACCCATCTTGAAAACGGATTGATGAAGGGCACCGGCCATATCGCCCAGATCGCCACCGATCAGGTTCTGGTGGCCATTGGTCAGAAGCTCGACACCTACGGCATGGACACACTGAAGACCGAAGGTGGCAAGATCGCCATCGACGCCGAGGGGCGCACCTCGCTGCAAGGCGTCTGGGCCGGCGGCGATTGCGCAACCGGTGGAAAGGATCTGACCGTCTCGGCTGTCGCCATGGGCCGCGATGCGGCCGAAAGCATCCATCGTTCTCTCGCCGCGCTCAGCGTGGCGGGGGCAAGTGCTGTCGCTTGAACCGGGAATGAGAGGATAAAATCATGGCTGATCTTCGCAATAATTTCGTCGGCATCAAGTCACCGAACCCCTTCTGGCTGGCCTCTGCCCCGCCAACCGACAAGGCCTACAATGTCGAGCGTGCCTTCAAGGCGGGCTGGGGCGGCGTTGTCTGGAAAACGCTGGGCGAGGAAGGACCGCCGGTCGTCAACGTCAATGGCCCGCGCTATGGCGCCATCTGGGGCGCAGACCGCCGTCTCCTGGGTCTGAACAATATCGAACTCATCACCGACCGTCCGCTGCAGATCAATCTGCAGGAAATGAAGATGGTCAAGAAGAACTGGCCGGACCGCGCACTGATCGCATCCATCATGGTGCCGTGCGAGGAGGAGAGCTGGAAATCGATCCTCCCCCTGGTTGAGGAGACCGGTGCTGATGGCATCGAGCTCAATTTCGGCTGTCCCCACGGCATGTCCGAGCGCGGCATGGGTGCCGCCGTCGGTCAGGTGCCGGAATATATCGAAATGGTCGTGCGCTGGTGCAAACAGTATAGCCGCATGCCGGTGATCACCAAGCTTACGCCCAATATCACCGACATCCGCAAGCCCGCCCGCGCGGCGAAATCGGGTGGCACGGATGCGGTGTCGCTGATCAACACGATCAACTCCATCGTTTCGGTCGACCTTGACAGCTTCGCCCCCAACCCTACGGTCGGCGGCAAGGGCTCGCACGGAGGATATTGCGGCCCGGCCGTCAAGCCGATTGCACTCAATATGGTGGCCGAGATCGCCCGGGATCCGGAAACAGCTGGTCTGCCGATCTCCGGTATCGGCGGCATTACCACCTGGCGCGATGCGGCTGAATTTCTGGTGCTGGGTGCCGGCAATGTGCAGGTTTGCACTGCGGCGATGACCTATGGCTTCAAGATCGTCGAGGAGATGATCACCGGCCTCAACGACTGGATGGATGCCAAGGGCCACCGTAATCTCGACGACATTACCGGCCGTGCCGTCCCGAACGTCACCGACTGGCAGTATCTCAACCTCAACTACATTGCCAAGGCCCGCATCGATCAGGATGCCTGCATCAAATGCGGCCGCTGTCACATTGCCTGCGAGGACACCTCCCACCAGGCAATCACCAGCATGGTCGATGGCCTGCGCAAGTTCGAGGTCATGGAAGACGAGTGCGTGGGCTGCAATCTGTGCGTTAACGTCTGTCCCGTGGAAAACTGCATCACCATGGTCGGTCTGGAACCCGGCGCGATGGACGAGCGCACCGGTAAGCCGGTCGACCCCAACTACGCGAACTGGACCACCCATCCCAACAATCCGATGGCCGTTCAGGCCGCGGAATAGCATCCTCCAGCGCCCGGCTCTGTCCGGGCGTTTTCTTGTGCACGCCCAAATTGACCAGGTTTGCGATGCACTGATACGCAGAGCCTCCGGATCGACACCCTGAACTAGCGCCACCTGAGTAGACTGCATTTCAACAGTCTGATTTAGAAAGCGTTCAACAATAGCGAGTACTTTAACGAAAATTCGTCGATGTGCTTCCAGCCCGTCGCCGTTATTGTTGGTGGGTCGGGGGGCCGGTCTTTAGATGACCACACGCAGAAAAGGCGATCTCAGCTGGGCGTCGTTTTATGCATCGATTGCATATTACGCACCGGCGTTTATCGTCGTCGTGGGCGTTTTCCTGGCTGTCACCTACGCAACCCATCAAAACGAAAAACTTAACCTCGAGAACCTTCGCACCAACACGACCGAGAGTCTGGGGCGCTTGAGGGCCGGCCTTGAAGGCAACATTGCCGCCAATATCCATATGATGCAGGGCATAGCGGCGACCCTTGAAGCCGAAGGCGATGTGATTGCGAAAGATCGCTTTGAAACCATCGCCCGGCACTTGCTCTCTCATCCCTCGCAGTTGATCAGTGTGTCCGCATCTCCTGATCTTGTCACACGCTATGTCTATCCAACCGGTGGATATATGGGGCATCTGAACTGGAATTTGCGGCGCGACGCCAAACAGCATGCCGCCGTGGCGAAGGTTCAAAACGAGGGAAAAATAGTGGTGACCGGGCCGATCACGCTGCGGGACGGCAAGACCGTTTTGGTCGTGCACTATCCCATAGTCCAGGAAACCGGTGCCGCCGGCCGCACATTTTGGGGCGTCTTGTCCGGTCTGGTCGATCTCGACAAACTATATGCCGACAGCGGCTTGCCGGCTGAAAGCTTGAATGTGGCGATTGTCGCCAACGAAGGCGAAGAAGGCACGACACACACGATTTACGGAAACCCTTCTGCTGTGTCTGACCATCCCGTCATCACGACCGTGAACTTCGGCACGGATCAGTGGCAGATCTTCGCGGTACCGGCATCCGGTTGGTATACAGCGCCGGCCAACGCGTTTCTTTTCAAGCTGCTCGCCTGCGTCATCGGCGTAATGATCATCGGACCGGTTCTTTGGGTCGCCAGTCTGCTGCGGGAACGCCAGGAAAACATATCCGCACTGCGTCAGCGCGAAGAAGATCTGCGGACCATCTCGCACCGGCTGGAAATTGCGCTGGAAGCCTCGAAGATCGGCGTCTGGGAACTGGATGTCGGTAGCGGCATACTCGACTGGGATGCGCGCATGTTCATGCTCTTCGATGAAAAACCGACGGATGGGCAGAACAATTATGCCACCTGGCGAGGCAGTGTTCATCCCGATGATGTGGAAGACGCAGAGCGTACACTCCACGAGACGATCAAAACCGGCCGTGACTTCACCAACGAATTCCGCATCGTCTGCCCCTCCGGCGAAGTCCGCCATATCCGCGCCTATGGCACGATGTATCGCGACTCGGCCTTCCGCAAGAAGATCGTCGGCGTCAATTGGAACGTGACGCGCGACATGCGCCTCCAGCAGGAATTGCGTAAGGCGAAATTGCAGGCAGACAAGCATAACCAGGAACTGGAACGTGCCCGCCAGCATATGGAACACAATTCGCTGCACGATGCGCTGACGGAACTGCCCAACCGCCGCTATCTCGATCAGCATTTGAAAGCAGCGGATGCCAGCGAGGGGCCGCACTCGACCTATACGTTACTCCACATCGACCTCGACCGGTTCAAGGAAATCAACGACACGCTCGGACACGGTGCGGGCGATGAGATCCTGCGCCATACCGCAGCACGACTGCGCGAAAACATCCGCGGCGGCGACTTTGCCGCCCGCATTGGCGGAGACGAATTCGTGGTCGTCTGCGCTGGCCGGATCGATGCGCCCAGATTCACGGACCTGGCGAGACGGCTGATCGATGCCGTCAACATGCCGGTCCGCTATTCCGGTCAGGACTGCCGTGTTGGCGCCAGCATCGGCATCGCCTCTCGCTCCAATGCGGACCTCAAGGCCGAGCAATTGCTGATCAACGCCGACATAGCGCTTTATGAAGCCAAGCGGCGTGGTCGTAACCGTGTCGAGCACTACACCGATGCAATGCGCTCCCTGGCAGTCGACAGCAAGCGCACCAATGACGCGATCTTGCGCTCTATCGAGAGAAACGAGTTTGTCGCGCATTTCCAGCCGCAATTCGATTCCCACACGCTGGAAATCGTGGGCGTAGAGGCACTGGCAAGATGGGATCATCCGGAAAAGGGCATGCTGGACCCCAGCCACTTCATCAAGGCGGCAGAAGAACTCAATGTCATTGCCAAGATCGACGCAGCCATTCTCGACCAGTCCCTGTTGCAGATGACCCGGTGGACGGCAACCGGCCTCCACATCCCCAAGGTCTCGGTCAATATCTCCGCCCAGCGCCTGTTCGACGACATGCTGGTGGAGCATCTAGAGGAACTGAATGTCAGGCCGGGAACCTTGTCCTTCGAGCTGCTGGAATCCATTTCTTTCGACGACAAGAATGAGAGCACCAACAAGGCGCTGGCCGCAATCAGGGCGCTGGGTATCGATATCGAAATCGACGATTTCGGCACCGGCTACGCCTCCATTCTCAGCCTGTTGAAACTCTCTCCGCGCAGGTTGAAGATCGACCGCCAGTTGACCAGGCCCATTCTTGAATCTGAGCCACAGCGTCGCCTGATCTCGTCCATTGTCGATATTGGCCGATCACTGAATATCGAAATCATCGCTGAAGGCGTCGAAACAATGGACCATGTGTCTCTGTTGCGTGATCTTGGCTGCCAGACACTTCAGGGCTACGCCCTGGCGCGACCGATGAGCGCCAATGATTTCGCCATTTTTGCCAAACAACGCAACTGGTTCCCCAGGCAGCCGGCATCCGGGTTAAGTGCCTGAGCAATCGGCTCCCCACCGCTCTGCACCAAAGTTTGGCGCAACCCGGACTTTCCCGGTCAGTATACTGCGTGATAGACCGGCGGGTGCGCGCAGCCGCCTGCGCTCGGCATTCCCGTCCGTGAGAACCCCGTTTCCATGACCAATACAGTCCAAAGCCGTCCGGCATCCCCACACAACAGTCACGCAAAGGGTGCGGAAAAACTGCGCGCGCATCTTGCCATGATGCTGTTTGCTGCGCTGATCGCCGGTTCCTTCTCGCTGGGCGGGATCGCCACGCAATATGCCGACCCGACGGCCATCCAGGCTCTGCGCTATTTCTTCAACATGTGCCTGCTGGGCGGACTTTACCTGATCATCGTGCGCAAGCCGATCAGATTGCCACCGCAGCCGGTAAGGTATCTGGCCTTCGGCGGACTGATGGGCATCTACATGCTCACAATGTTCATAGCGCTGGAGTTCACGAATCCGGTCTCCACCGGCGCGGTTTTCACCCTGATGCCTTTGATCAGTGCCGGCTTTGCGCTTGTTCTCTTGCGCCAGCGCACCAGAAGCGGTGTCCTGCTCAGCCTCGTGATCGCCGCCATCGGCTCCGTCTGGGTCATATTCCGCGGCGATGTGGACGCGCTTCTACGCTTTGATGTCGGTCGAGGCGAGATGATCTATTTCATCGGCGTTCTTTGCCACGCGATGTATGTGCCGGTCATCCGGCTGCTTGATAGGAAGGACCATCCGCTGCTGTTCGGTTTCTGGCAGTCGGTGGTCATATTTCTCATGCTGTTTGCCATCGCCGCCCCCGAACTTTGGGAAATCGATTACGCCAGCCTGCCAGCGATCGTATGGATCACCATTGCCTATCTCACCATCGCAACCACAGCACTGACGGTTTTTCTGCTGCAATATGCTTCCATGCGCCTGCCCGCGCCAAAGGTTCTGGCTTACGGCTATCTGACGCCGTCATACATCATTGTCTATGAGGGCCTTCTCGGCCATGGATGGGCCGCAGCGCCAATCTTTCTCGGTGCATTGGTCACGGCCGGTGGCCTGGTGGTAATGGCACTATTGCCCGATTGATCGGGATCTGGATGGCGCAGAGCCCATAAGGCTGCGAATGAAAAGACCCTCCAGAAACTCGGCAGCATCCTCGAAACGCGTCTCGCGCGCCGCGCCCTCGCCCAGCACCGCTCGCACCTGAACATCGAAATCGGCATAATGCTGCGTGGTCGACCAGATGGAAAAGATCAGATGGCGCGGATCGCAAGGCGCGATCTTGCCCTCGGCAATCCACACCTCGATGATCTGGGCCTTCTCATCCACAAGTTCCTTCAGCGGCCCATGCAGCATATCCTCGATATGCGGTGCGCCCTGAATGATCTCATTGGCAAAAAGTCGGCTTTCCCGGGGAAAATCCCGCGCCATTTCCAGTTTGCGGCGAATATAGGAGCGCAGTTCGTCTTCAGGATCGCCGATGGTGTCGAAAGCCCTGAGCGGCTCCAGCCAGTTCTCCATCACCCGATCGATCAGCGAGCGGTGGATCGCCTCCTTGGTGCGGAAATAATAGAGAAGGTTCGGCTTGGACATGCCGGCCACTTCGGCAATCTGGTCAATCGTTGAACCGCGATAGCCTGCGGTGGAAAAGACATCGAGCGCGGCTTCCAGTATGCGCTCTTCCTTTTCCTCTTGGATACGGGTCCGCCGGATCGTCTGCGCCGCCCTGGGTATGGCCATTATCGTCTTTCTTAACCGGCAATCGTCAAAGCTGAGCCTGACCTGCTGCCTTCATTTCCAGCACTGTTTTATTTTTATGCAATTATCCGCACACCACACTGTTTTTTCGCGTTTTCCGTCTTGAGTGCCGCGCCGGAAATTGTAAGGTTTACCAATCGGTCAAATTATCCGCGAGAAGTCCAACAAAGGCAACGTGCGATATAGCCGGCGTGAAAACAAAAACAAACGCGCCGCGGCCAGGGGAACGAAGGGAGACATGCAGCTTGCATGATCTCCGGAAAAACAGGTGAGGTTTATCATGGTGGCGGCACCCGGCGAAAACTTGCGCATCAATTCCGATCGTCTTTGGGATTCTCTGATGGAGATGGCCAAGATCGGTCCCGGCATCGCAGGTGGAAACAACCGCCAGACGTTGACCGATGAAGATGCCGAAGGTCGCTCGCTATTTCAGAAATGGTGCGATGACGCCGGCATGACCATGGGCGTCGACCGGATGGGCACCATGTTTGCCACCCGTCCCGGCACCGACCCCGATGCCCTGCCCGTCTATGTCGGCTCCCATCTCGACACCCAGCCCACCGGCGGTAAATATGATGGCGTGCTCGGCGTGCTGGGCGCACTGGAAATCGTGCGCAGCATGAATGACCTTGGCATCAAGACCAAACACCCGATCGTTGTGACCAACTGGGCCAACGAAGAAGGCGCCCGCTTCGCGCCGGCCATGCTGGCCTCTGGCGTTTTCGCCGGTATCCATTCGCTCGATTACGCCTATAACCGCAAGGATCCCGAGGGCAAAACCTATGGCGATGAACTGAAGCGCATTGGCTGGTTGGGCGAGGAAGAGGTTGGCGCGCGCAAGATGCACGCTTATTTCGAACTGCATATCGAACAGGGTCCGATCCTTGAAGCCGAAAACAAGGACATCGGCGTCGTCACCCACTGTCAGGGCCTGTGGTGGCTGGAATTCACCCTGACCGGCAAGGAAGCGCATACCGGTTCCACGCCCATGAACCTGCGGGTCAATGCCGGCCTTGCCATGAGCCGCATCCTGGAAATGGTGCAGACCGTGGCGATGAGCGAGCAGCCGGGCGCTGTCGGCGGTGTCGGTCAGATGTTCTTCTCACCCAATTCAAGAAACGTGCTGCCGGGCAAGGTCACGTTCACAGTCGATATCCGCACACCGAGCCAGGAAAAGCTCGACCGCATGCGCGCCAGGATCGAGGCCGAGGCCGCCAGCATCTGCGAAGCTCTGGGCGTTGGCTGTTCGGTCGAGGCCGTTGGTCATTTCGATCCCGTGACATTCGATCCAACGCTGGTCGAGAATGTCCGCAACGCGGCAGAGCGGCTGGGCTACAGCCACATGAACCTGATCTCCGGCGCCGGCCACGACGCCTGCTGGGCCGCAAAGGTGGCACCGGCCACCATGGTCATGTGCCCCTGCGTCGGCGGCCTATCCCACAACGAGGCCGAAGACATCTCCAAGGAATGGGCCACCGCCGGCACCGACGTCCTCTTCCATGCCGTGATCGAAACCGCGGAGATTGTGGAGTAGGCCTTATGGTACTGTATTCATTGTCAAAGAGGATGGATCGATGTCCGAAAAGCTCATCGACGAGACCCTCAAGCGCATGCAGGACACGCTCGCCCTACATACCCAGAATCGCCTTGAGACGAAGGAGCGGCTGGGATTTCTCGACCAACAGTATGCGCGCATTTCTCGGCGCGGTGACCCTCCGGGCGAGCGCCTCGAACGCGTTGAAAAGCACCTCGACCTCGCGGACGTTTGATTATGTCGCACGCTATCGCCGCATTCGCCGGTTATTCACCCGAATGATCACACGGCAGACCCATGCACTGTCGCCAGCTGTTCAATTCAAGGAGTCCATCCTATGAACGAAGCCGTCCGTATCGACACACAAATCAGCACAGAGCGCCAGCTCCGCATCGACCTTGCCGCAGCCTTCCGCCTGGCGGCACGCTTTGGCTGGAACGAGGCCGTCGCCAATCACTTTTCCGCTGCCGTCTCGCCGGATGGCAAGCAGTTTCTGATCAATCCGCGCTGGCGGCATTTCAGCCTGGTCAAGGCCAGCGAATTGCTGCTGCTCGATGCCGATGACAAGTCTGCCATGCAGCGCAAGGATGCGCCGGATCCGTCCGCCTGGTCGATCCACTCCGCCATCCACCGCGAGGTGCCGCATGCCCGCGTCGTGCTCCATCTGCATCCACCCCATGCAACAGCACTGGCAGGCCTGAAGGACCCGTCGATCAAGCCGATCGACCAGAATACCGCCCGGTTCTACAACCGCATGGGCATCGATCTTTCTTTCGGCGGCATCGCCACCGAAGAGGCGGAAGGCGAACGTATTGCAAGGACAGTCGGCAACCATTCGACCGTGATGATGGGCAATCACGGCGTCACCGTCATGGCAGAGACGGTCGCAGAGGCCTTTGACGAGATGTATTATCTCGAGCGCGCCGCCCAGACGATGATCCTTGCCTATTCCACCGGCCAGCCCCTTTCCATCATGAGCGACGAACTGGCCGAACAGACGGCCCATGAATGGGACACCTACAAGGGCGCGGAATTGGCCCATTTCGAACAGATGAAGACGATACTCGATGCTGAAGACGGCAGTTACGCCGACTGACGCGCACGGGCAAACGACAATAAAAGAGGGAAGCCAATGAGCAGCAAGGTCATCAAGAACGGCACCGTGGTCACCGCCGATCTCACCTACAAGGCCGATGTCAGGATTGAAGGCGGCGTCATTACCGAGATCGGCCCCGATCTGAAGGGCGATCAGGTTCTTGATGCAACCGGCTGCTATGTCATGCCGGGCGGCATCGATCCGCATGTCCACCTCGAAATGCCGTTCATGGGCACCTATTCCTCCGACGACTTTGAAAGCGGCACCCGGGCGGCACTCGCCGGCGGCACCACCATGGTCGTCGATTTCTGCCTCCCCAATCCTGGCCAATCGCTGCTGGAAGCGCTGACCCGATGGGATAACAAGTCGACCCGCGCCAACTGCGACTATTCCTTCCACATGGCGATCACCTCCTGGAACGAACAGGTCTTCGACGAGATGAAGACCGTGGTTCAGGACAAGGGCATCAACACCTTCAAGCACTTCATGGCCTATAAGGGTGCGCTGATGGTGAATGACGACGAGATGTTTGCCTCCTTCTCGCGCTGTGCAGAACTGGGCGCACTGCCCCTCGTCCATGCCGAAAATGGCGACGTGGTTGCAGCCATGTCGGCAAAGTTGCTGGCCGAGGGCAATAACGGTCCCGAGGGCCATGCCTATTCCCGCCCGGCCGAAGTCGAGGGCGAAGCCACCAACCGTGCCATCATGCTGGCCGACATGGCCGGCGTTCCGCTCTATGTCGTGCACACCTCCTGCGAACAGAGCCATGAAGCCATCCGCCGCGCCCGCCAGAAGGGCATGCGCGTCTATGGCGAGCCGCTGATCCAGCATCTGACCCTCGACGAGAGCGAATATTTCGACAAGGACTGGGACCATGCCGCCCGCCGTGTGATGAGCCCGCCCTTCCGCAACAAGCAGCATCAGGATTCACTCTGGGCCGGTCTGCAGTCCGGCTCGCTGTCCGTGGTTGCCACCGACCACTGCGCCTTCTCCACCGAGCAGAAGCGCTTCGGCGTCGGTGACTTCACCAAGATCCCCAACGGCACCGGTGGCCTTGAAGATCGCCTGCCAATGTTGTGGACCTATGGCGTCTCCACCGGCCGCCTGACGATGAATGAATTCGTCGCGGTCACCTCGACCAATATCGCCAAGATCCTCAACGTCTACCCGAAAAAAGGCGCGATCCTGGTCGGCGCAGATGCCGATATTGTGGTATGGGATCCATCACTGTCCAAGACCATCACCGCCAAGAACCAACAATCCGCCATTGATTACAACGTTTTCGAAGGCAAGGATGTCACCGGTTTGCCGCGTTTCACGCTGACCCGCGGCGAAGTCGCCATCGAGGAAGGCGCCGTCAAGGCCAAGGAAGGCCACGGCAAGTTCGTCAAGCGCGAACCGTTTCAGGCGGTCAACAAGGCCCTTTCCACCTGGAAGGAGCTGGTATCGCCTCGCAAGATCGAGCGCACCGGCATTCCAGCGACGGGCGTTTAAGGAGTTTCAAATGCCGCGCATCCCGCGCACCGCCGCAACCACAGTCATGCTGCTTGCCGCCGCAAGCCTCGCCTTTGCCGACACGCTGCCCTTTGATGGCGCTTACGGCAATGCCGCCGGCTGTCTTTACGCCCAGACGGGCGTGGAGACCGCGTCAGAGGAGATGTTTCTGCTCACGCCGGAAGGTGTGACCACATCGGTTTCCTATTGTGGCTTCGAACAAGTGCTGAATTCGACGCCGCAACGCTTTGCCGTGCGCGCCGCCTGTCATGGCGCCGACACGGTCGCCAAGGCGGCTCTCGACATGAACGTCATCGCCGATGGCGTGAATGCCTATTCGCTGCGTCTCGACGACGGCACGACCTGGGGGCCGCTCGATAGATGCCAGTAGGCTCAGATCTCCACCAGCCCATCCAGATCCGGCAGCAGCACGACGCTTTCCTGCTCGTTGGGATCGGTCCGCGCGATGATCGCGGTACAGGGCACGTTGGAGAGATTGGCCGGCAGATGCGGCACACCGGCGGGGATATACATCAATTCGCCCGCATGCAGGACCACATGGTTTTCAAGCCGCGCGCCATACCAGGTATGGGCCGAACCGGAGAGCAGATAGATCGCCGTCTCATGGGCTTCATGCATATGGGCTCTGGCCCGGGCACCGGCCGGCATGGTCAAAAGATGCATGCAGAGACGGTGGGAACCGACAGTCTCGGCAGAAATCCCCTGAAAGTAGCTGAGGCCCTGCTTTCCGTCGAAAGCATTGCCGGGCTTCACGATTTGACAGGTCGGTTGTGATGCTGGGTTCATTGTCACGCTCCTGGGTCAGGCGGGCTTCGCCCCAAACGTTCAACAAGCCGGGTCGTCCCGGCCATCCCATCATACCACGCCGGGCACGCTTGTACCCCGCGCGAAAAGCGAGTGGCTGTCACTGATGAGTTCGTCCGATTTCTCCGTCGTCTCCGCAAGGGATCTTGGCCTCACCTTCGAGACCAATGATGGCCCGGTGCACGCGCTCTCCAACGTCAATCTAGAGGTCAAGAAGGGCGATTTCGTCTCCTTCATCGGCCCGTCCGGCTGCGGCAAGACCACATTTCTGCGGGTGATCGCCGATCTGGAAAAACACACCGCCGGCGAAATCACCGTCAACGGCATGACGCCCGACAATGCCCGCAAGGATCGCTCCTACGGCTACGTTTTCCAGGCGGCAGCCCTTTATCCCTGGCGCACCATCGAAAAGAACATTGCCCTTCCGCTGGAGATCATGGGCTATACCAAGGCCGAGCAGAAGACGCGCATTGCCCGCACGCTCGAACTCGTCAATCTGACAGGCTTCGGTCAGAAATATCCCTGGCAGCTCTCCGGCGGCATGCAGCAGCGCGCCTCGATTGCCCGCGCCCTCGCCTTCGATGCCGACCTGCTGCTGATGGACGAGCCCTTCGGTGCCCTCGATGAAATCGTCCGCGATCACCTCAACGAACAGCTGCTGAAATTGTGGGCCGCCACCAACAAGACCATCTGCTTTGTCACCCACTCGATCCCGGAAGCGGTCTATCTCTCGACAAAGATCGTGGTCATGAGCCCCCGCCCCGGCCGCGTCACGGATGTCATCACCTCGACGCTCCCCAAGGACCGGCCGCTCGACATCCGCGAAACCCCGGAATTTCTGGAAATCGCCCACCGCGTCCGCGAGGGCCTGCGCGCGGGACACAGCTATGATGAGTAGTTCGCAGCTTGCTCAAAAAGTCCCCCTCTGGCCTGCCGGCCATCTCCCCCACAAGGGGGGAGAGAACACCCATCCAACCGCACGCTCTACCACGCAGTTTTGCAAATTATCGATTTCAGCGAACGATGCGAGACGCCGGCGACGTGAGCCCCTACCCCTTGTGGGGAGGGGTTGGGCAGGGGCCTTGCCTTATCTTCGATCGAAGGAGTGTCGCATGCCGCATTCCAATATCGACGGAAAAACCCGCAGACGCGCCCGCAACCTTCGCCGCGAAATGACCAAGGCGGAACGTATCATGTGGGAGATCCTTAGGGATTTCCGCCCCCGCGTTGCTCGCTTCCGCCGCGAAACACCGATCGGTCCTTACATCGCCGACTTTTCATGGCTATCAGCTCGGATCGTTATCGAAGTCGACGGCAATAGCCACGAGACTGAACACGGACGCCGGCATGATATCAGACGCGATGCATGGATGCGCGAGACCGGTTTTGTCGTTCTCCGTTTCGACAATGCCCAAGTAGTCGGCAATCCCGACTATGTGGCAATTTCGATCGGAGAGGCGATTGCGCCGCTCCTTGAACGGGAGCCCGGCCCATGAACCCCACCTTCCTCCTCTGGCTCGCCGGCGCCATGACTGTGTTTTTAGGCGCCGCCACCGCCACCCGCAGCTATCTCGACAGCAGTCGCTGGACAATTCTTGTCTTTGCACTCGTTCTTTATTGCATTGGCAATCTGATGATGGTGCGGCTAATGCGCGAAGGCGGGATGGGACTTGCGATTTCAGCATCCTCCGTCGGGCAATTGGTGCTCATCAACGTGATCGCCGTTGCAATGTTCGGCGAGCGGCTGTCGAACATCCAGATGGCAGGGGTCGGATTGGGCGTAGTGGCGATGGTGCTGATGCTCTATCCGACAGCGGAGAGGATCGCACCATGACGAATGCCCGCGACCGCATCATTCCGATCCTCACCATTCTCGCCGTTATTGTGGCGGTCTGGTATATAGCTGCCATCTTCATGAATGCGCCGATACAGCGCGATATAGACAAGCGCGCCGGCGTCACATCCACCACCTGGGAACTGGTCGAAAAGACCATGTGGCAGGCAAAGCCAACCCTGCCCGCCCCGCATCAGGTGGCGATCAATGTCTATGAGAACACGTTCACGCGGAAGATCACGTCGAACCGCAGTCTGGTCTATAATGGCTGGGTGACACTCTCCTCAACCATGGTCGGCTTCATCTTCGGCACGCTGCTCGGCATTCTGATTGCCGTCGGCATCGTACACCTCAAATCGCTCGACCGCAGCCTGATGCCCTGGATCATCGCCTCACAGACGGTCCCGATTCTGGCGATTGCCCCCATGGTGATCGTGGTGCTCGGCGCGATCAACGTGACCGGCCTCATTCCCAAGGCGCTGATATCGACCTATCTCTCCTTCTTCCCCGTGACGGTGGGCATGGTGAAGGGTCTGCGCTCACCGGATGCGCTGCATCTCGATCTGATGCGCACCTATAGCGCCAGCATGAACCAGACCTTCTGGAAACTGCGTGTGCCCGCATCCGTGCCCTATCTCTTCACATCCATGAAGGTCGCGATTGCAGCAAGCCTGGTCGGTGCTATCGTCGCCGAACTTCCAACCGGCGCGGTCGCGGGCATCGGTGCCAAACTGCTCGCCGGCTCCTATTACAGCCAGACCATCGAGATCTGGGCAGCCCTTGTTGCCGGCTCCGTGCTGGCAGCCATGCTGGTCATGCTGGTCGACCTTGCCTCGCGCATCGTCAACCGCGCGATGGGTGGGAGGCAAGCATGATGCGTCGTTTGACAAACAGCTGGCAGATCGTCGTGGCAATGGTGCTGGTCATTCTGGCAGCCGGACGCCCTCTGGCCGACGGCGCCAGTAGTGAAGGTACCGGTTCGCTCGTCATCTCCGCCCTGTTGATCCTGACATCGCTGGGCGCAGCGATCACGCTCGAGCGAGGCATGACCGTGCTCAGAGCCTTTATTCTCGTGGTCGGTGCGCATCTGGGAGCCTATCTGCTGCTGAAAAGCCTTGCCGGCCATGAAGGCGAAATGTCGACGGCCTTCTTCCTGCTGGTGGGCGCAAGCTGGGCCTTGGGCTGGGCTTCCGTCACCGCACTCTCGGCCATCGATGCAAGGACCCAAGCGGCGAACTGGTTGCTGCGCCTGCTGATCCCGGCCCTCTTCGGTGCCTGGATCCTGATCCTGTGGGAAGCGGCAACCCGTGGTTTCGGCGTGCCCTTCATCCTCTTGCCGCCACCGTCTTCGATCGGCGCAAGGCTCGTCAATTCCCTGCCGATACTGGCAGCCGACGTGCGCCAGACCATCTTCAAGGCGGTGCTGTTCGGCTATGTCGTCGGATCGGCATCGGGTTTTGCCGTGGCCATTCTGGCCGACCGCGTGGATTTCCTGCGCCGCGGCCTGATGCCCATCGGCAATTTCGTCTCGGCCCTGCCCATCATCGGCGTCGCACCCATCATGGTCATGTGGTTCGGCTTCGACTGGCAGTCGAAGGCAGCGGTCGTCATCATCATGACCTTCTTTCCCATGCTGGTGAACACCGTTTCGGGCCTTGCCGCATCGGGCAACATGGAGCGCGACTTGATGCGCACCTATGCCTCCAGTTACGGACAGACACTGCTGAAACTGCGCCTGCCGGCTGCCATGCCCTTCATCTTCAATGCGTTGAAGATCAATTCGACACTGGCGCTGATTGGCGCGATCGTTGCCGAATTCTTCGGCACGCCCATCGTTGGCATGGGCTTCCGGATTTCCACCGAAATCGGACGTCTGAATGTCGACATGGTCTGGGCGGAAATCGCGGTTGCAGCCCTGGCAGGATCGGTCTTTTATGGTGTGATCGCCCTCATCGAGCGGGCAACCACATTCTGGCATCCGTCTATCCGTGGTGGGTAGACGATAACCAACCGGCCCGGCAACGACCGGGCACGGCGAAAACCACAGAGGGAAAAGGTACAAGACATGAAAAAACTCATGCTTTCATTGATGGCGGGCGCCATGTCGCTTGCTGCAGCCCAGGCCATGGCCGCCGACAAGCTGACGCTTCAGCTGAAATGGGTCGCCCAGAGCCAGTTTGCCGGCTATTACGTGGCAAAGGACAAGGGCTTTTATGAAGAAGAAGGCCTCGACGTCGAAATCAAGCCCGGCGGGCCGGACATCGCTCCGGAACAGGTCATCGCCGGCGGTGGCGCCGATGTGATCGTTGACTGGATGGGCGGCGCGCTCGTTGCCCGTGAAAAGGGCGTTCCGCTGGTCAACATCGCCCAACCCTTCCAGAAGGCCGGTATGGAAATGGTCTGCCCGGCTGACGGTCCGATCAAGACCGAGGCCGACTTCAAGGGCCATACCCTCGGCGTATGGTTCTATGGCAATGAATATCCATTCTTCGCCTGGATGAACAAGCTTGGTCTCTCCACCGAAGGCGGTGCAGATGGCGTCACCGTGCTGAAGCAAAGCTTCGACGTCCAGCCGCTGATCCAGAAGCAGGCCGATTGCATCTCGGTCATGACCTATAACGAATACTGGCAGTTGATCGACGCCGGTTACAAGCCGGAAGACCTGACGGTCTTCAACTATTCGGATATGGGCAACGATTTGCTGGAAGATGGTCTTTACGCGCTTGAAGACAAGCTCGCTGATCCGGCCTTCAAGGAAGACATGGTCAAGTTCGTCCGCGCTTCGATGAAGGGCTGGAACTACGCCATGGAAAATCCGGATGAAGCGGCTGAAATCGTCATGGACAATGGTGGCCAGGATGAAAATCACCAGAAGCGCATGATGGGCGAAGTGGCCAAGCTGATCGGCGATGGTTCCGGCGTGCTGAAGGAAGATGTTTACGACCGCACGGCCAAGGCCCTTCTCGACCAGAAGATCATCGAGAAGCAGCCGGAAGGCGCCTGGACCCACGGCATCACCGACGAAGCCCTGAAATAGTCATTGCTGCATCGCAGCGATTACACTAAAAAGACGCATGGGGACACCTATGCGTCTTTTTTGTATATGTGACGTTTCCCGAAGTTTTGCTCCGATGGGTTGTCCCTCACTGCCATTTTTGGGCATGTGGTGTTGTAGAATTGCCCAGAGCCGAAGAATACTTTATCGCCTCCAAATTAAACGTCATGGTGATCTTGTATGCTGGACCGCACACGCCAAATAACATGACCAGATCGACTCGGAAGACTAAAAGTTGCATCGAAATGTGCAGGGCAGACCAGTCGGCGCGCATGCCAAAAATGACAACAGACAGAATGTGATTTAGTCGCTAAATTCGCCTAAGCAAGATTGATAGACATCCTGGAAGGGACCCATGCTTCGCCTATCGACAAAGACTTTCGCGGCAATTGCCGCGACCTCGCTCATCCTGCTGCCTGCATTTTCCTGGGCGCAGGGAGAAAGTGTTGCTGCCAGTCCCAGTCTGCCAGCCATTGTTGTCACCGAAGCGGTCGTCAAACCGCTCGTCGAGCGCGTTGTGGCCACTGGCACGATCCAGCCCGTCTCTGAAATCTTCGTGCAACCGCTGGTGGAGGGACTGTCCATCAAGTCTGTCAATGTGGATGTCGGCGATCACGTCGCGGCAGGCGAGGTCGTTGCCGAGTTGAACGAAGACAGTTTGATCCTGCAGCGGAGCCAGCTTGAGGCCAATCTGGCCAAGGCAGAAGCCGCCTTGGCCCAATATCAGGCGCAGCTGAACGACGCAAAGATCAACGCAGCAGAGGCAAAGCGGCAATATGCGCGCTCGGTGGAACTCGGCAAGTCTGGCACATTGCCGACATCGCAGATCGAACAGTCGGAATCCGCGTCCTCCAGTGCTGCGGCCAAGGTGACCACGGCCGAAAAGGCGATTGCCATTGCCGAGGCAGACATCAAGGTTGTCGAAAGCCAGAAGAAGGATGTCGAGCTCAATCTGGCCCGCACAGAGGTGAAAAGCCCGGTTGCAGGCGTGATTGCCAGCAAGAATGCCAATGTCGGCTCGATTGCCAGTGGCGCCGGTCAACCGCTCTTCACTGTCTATAGGGACGGTGAAGTGGAGCTGGTCGCCGATGTCTCCGAGACACAGATCCTCAAGGTAAAAGAGGGTCAGAAAGTCATGATCACGCTTGCCGGCGGCACAGAACAAGTGCCGGGCCGCGTGCGTCTGGTGTCTCCTGTCGTCGATCCCGTCACCCGCCTCGGTGCGGTACACGTCAAGATACTCGACAACGACCGCGCCCGCGCCGGCATGTATGCCAGCGCCGAGATCATTGTAACGGAAGCGGACGATATTGCGCTGCCTCTGTCTGCAGTCACCATGGGCCGCACGTCCACAACAACCCGTATCGTCAAGGATGGCGTCGTGCATCAGGTCGACATCACCACCGGCATCGAGGACTCAGGTTTCATCCAGGTCACCGGCGGTCTTCAGGCCGGCGACATGATCGTGGCAAAGGCCGGTGCCTTCGTGCGCGATGGCGACAAGATCAACCCAGTCCGCGAAGATGCGGTCGTGTCGAACTGAGGAGTGGCATAAGTCATGAATTTCTCGGCGTGGTCCATTCGCAATCCGGTCGCCCCTCTCCTGGGCTTCTTCCTGCTGCTTGTCATCGGCATACAGTCGTTTTACGCCTTGCCGATCACGCGCTTCCCCAATATCGACGTTCCCCTGGTGTCCGTGGTCGTCCAGCAAAGCGGTGCGTCGCCGGTAGAACTTGAATCGCAAGTCACCAAGGAAATCGAAGACGCCGTCGCATCGATCAGCGGTGTCGACGAAATCCAGTCGACGGTCACCGACGGCCAGTCGCAGACCGCTGTCATGTTCCGCATGGAAGTACCGACCGAACAGGCCGTGCAGGACGTCAAGGACGCCATTGACCGCATCCGAGGCGATCTGCCGGCCACCGTCGAAGAGCCGATTGTCTCCAAGGTCGACGTCGAGGGACAGGCAATCCAGACCTTTGCGGTCTCCTCCCCCAACATGTCGCTGGAAGAACTGTCCTGGTTCGTCGACGACACCATCAAGCGCGCGCTGCAGGGACAAAGCGGCATCGGTCGTATTGACCGCTATGGCGGAGCCGACCGCGAGGTCCGCGTCGAACTCAACCCCGACCGTCTGAACGCCTACGGCATCACCGCAGCAGACGTCAGCACGCAATTGCGCAACACCAATACCGATGCCGGCTCGGGTCGCGGCCAGGTGGCCGGAACAGAACAGACGATCCGCACGCTTGGCGACGCCGGCAGTGCCGCCCAATTGGCCAATACCACCATTGCCCTTGCTGGCGGCCGTTTCGTCAAGCTGTCCGAACTCGGCACGATCAAGGACACCTACGAAGAGCCGAAGTCCTTTGCCCGCTTCAACGGAAATCCGGTGGTCACCTTCGCGGTCTTCCGCGCCAAGGGGGCATCCGAAGTCTCCGTTGCCGAAACTGTTGGCAAAAGCCTCGATCAGGTGAGAGCGGACAACCCCAACGTCTCGATCCAGATGATCGACGACTCGGTCTATTTCACCTACGGAAACTACGAGGCCGCCCTTCATACCCTCATCGAAGGCGCGATCCTCGCCGTCATCGTGGTGTTCCTGTTCCTGAAGAACTGGCGTGCGACACTGATTGCAGCTGTTGCCCTGCCCCTGTCTGCGATCCCGACCTTCTGGATCATGGACATTATGGGCTTCTCGCTCAATCTGGTCAGTTTCCTCGCACTCACACTGGCGACCGGTATCCTGGTCGACGATGCGATCGTGGAAATCGAAAACATTGCCCGGCACATCAAGATGGGCAAGTCGCCCTATCGGGCAGCGCTCGAAGCGGCCGACGAAATCGGCCTGGCCGTGATTGCGACCAGTTTCACCATCATTGCTGTTTTCGTGCCGGTGTCCTTCATGCCGGGCATTCCGGGCCAGTACTTCATCCAGTTCGGCCTGACCGTCGCTTTTGCGGTCTTCTTCTCGCTGGCAGTCGCCCGCTTGATTACGCCGTTGATGGCTGCCTATCTGATGCGTGCCGAAGACGGCATGGATGACGATCACGAAGGCAATGACGGCGCCTTCATGCGCAGCTACACATGGCTGGTCCGCGGCACCACATCACGGTGGTATGCCCGCTATGCCACACTGCTGGGAGCCTTCGCGTTCCTGGCCGGCTCGGTCATGCTGCTCATGCAGGTGCCGGGAAGCTTCCTGCCGCCGGAAGATGCTGGCCGTATCGTCTTGTCGGTCGAGCTTCCGCCGAACGCGTCGCTGGCAGAAACCGAAAAGACCACCGACAAGATGTATCAGGCGGTGCGTGATATCGACGGCGTGGAAAGCGTATTCGTCCTCGGCGGTGCCTCGCCCAAGGGCGATCTCGAACTGCGCCGCGCAACCGTCACCCTGGCGCTCAAGAAGATCAACCATTCGCTGGTGAACACACTCGTCAACAAGGGCCTGGGCGGTCTGCCGCTCATTGGCCAGTATATGCCGAAGCTGAACGATGACGGCCGCACCAAGCCGCAATGGGATATTGAATCGGAAGTCTTCGCCAAGCTCAAACCCATTCCCGACATTCGCGTCTTGAAGCTCAACGACCGCGGCGAGCGCGATCTCACCTATAACTTCCTGTCGAAGAGCGAAGAAGATCTCAACAACGCGGTCGGTATCCTCGAATCGAAACTGCGCACGGTGCCGGTTCTCGCCAATGTCAGCGCCGATGGCTCGCTGCCGCGCCCGGAACTGCATATCCTGCCACGCAAGGCAGAGGCTGCGCGCCTGGGCATCACCCCCGCGCAGATCGCCTCCACCGTACGTGTGGCCACCATTGGTGACATCGATGCGGCGCTGCCGAAAATCTCGCTGGATGATCGGCAGATCCCGATCCGCGTTCAGGCCGCGCTCGACATGCGCCGCGACCTCGACAAGATACGCGCCTTGAAGATACAGACAGCGGGCGGGCAGACCGTTCCCCTCTCCTCGGTTGCCGATATCGAATATTCGGAGGGCGTCTCGTCGATCAAGCGCAACAACCGCAACCGCGTCGTTGCCATCGGCGCGGACCTGCGCCCCGGCGTTGCGCTTGATACGGCATCGGCTGCCTTCGAGCAGGCGGTCAAGGACGCCAATCTGCCGCCAAGCGTGAAGCTCGCCGAAAGCGGTGATGCCAAGATCCAGAACGAAATGCAGCAGAGTTTCGTCAACGCCATGTTGACGGGGCTGTTGCTGGTTCTGGCAGTGCTGATCCTGCTGTTCAAGGATGTCATCCAGCCCTTCACGATCCTTCTCTCGCTGCCGCTTGCCATCGGCGGCGTGGCAGCCGCGCTGATCCTGACCAACAATCCGCTGTCGATGCCGGTCTTGATCGGCATTCTGATGCTGATGGGCATCGTCACCAAGAACGCCATTCTTCTGGTCGATTTTGCCATCGAGATGCGTCGCCACGGCATGGAACGCGGCAAGGCCATGGTGGAAGCCGGGCGCAAGCGCGCCCGTCCCATCATCATGACCTCGATTGCCATGTCTGCCGGCATGTTGCCCTCGGCGCTGGGCGTCGGTGAAGGCGGCTCGTTCCGCGCGCCCATGGCCATCGCCGTCATCGGCGGCATCATCGTCTCCACCGTGATGAGCCTGCTTGTCGTTCCTGCCTTCTTCCTGATCATGGACGACCTGTCGCGCCTGCTTGGCTGGATGTTCGGCCGCATGGTCGGCAAAAAGGAAGAAGAGCAAGAGGCCTTGAGCGCCGAGGAGCTGACCCGGATTGCCATGGAAAACAGGCGCTCGCTTTCGACCTTGGAAAAGCGTGTCCGATCGGTCGAGACCAGCGATCAGAGCAACACCAAGCCCAAGATCGTCAGACTGCCGCCGCTCGCGGCAGAATAAAAAGGCCGGAAGGCAACAGCCAGCTCATGCAGATCGGCGTCCGCCTGGCGGGCGCCGATTTGCGTTTGGACTGCATCTCGCCCTTATCCGATTTCACGCAGGCTTCACGTTCGCGTGACCCGGGCAGACCCAGTTTGCGTCGCCGCCGGTCAAGGTCGCCTACAGCCACTGCATTCCTTGAGAAATGAACTAAACATATGATTTTAAATGTATATTGAGAATGAAATGTATTTAGCATACTAATTATATGGTGCAATTTTACTACAGCAAATCGAACGGAAGGCCACTATCAGCTCCACCTGTAACAGGAGTTGATTTATGAAACTAATTCTCGCAACCACCGCCATTTTGATGACTGCCACCTCGGTCTTTGCGGCCGACGCCGTCTATCAGGCGGCCGCGCAGCCCCCCGAAGCGGTCTCTCAGCCTTTCAGCTGGACCGGTGGCTACCTCGGTGTTCAGGGCGGCTACGGATGGGCTGACGGCTCGTTTGACCAGGCCGGAACCGTTTTTCTGAATGGCGATTTCGACGGCGGCATTATCGGGGCCTTTGCAGGCGCAAACTACCAGTACCAGAACAATGTCGTCCTCGGCATCGAGGCCGATCTCGATTACAACTGGAACGAGGAAAAGTTTGACATCGGCGGGAGCGAGCTCAAGGCCAGCGGCAAATGGGAGGGATCCGTGCGTGCCCGTGTCGGTTATGCATTTGATCGCGCCCTTGTCTACGCAACTGCGGGCTGGGTCGCCGCCCATGCCGAAGCCAATATTGCTGGATTTGGTGGCGATGACAGCATCGTCCAAGGCTACACCGTCGGTGCCGGCGTTGATTACGCGCTAACCGATACAGTCTTTGCGCGTGTCGACTATCGCTATAATGATTTTGGCAGCACCGACTTTAACATCGGCGGCACAGCGGTGAATGCCGATTTGAGCCAGCACACGATCAAGGTCGGCGTCGGCTTCAAGTTCTGATCGACAGAACTGACAAAGCTGTCGCATGAAGGCGCTCCGCAAGGGGCGCCTTTTTTCATGGCTGGACGCCTGTTTAAGCCAAGGCTGCCCGCTTTCGGCTAGAGCGATATATCCGCTTGATCGAAATCAATCCGCAACCGTGCCAGCTCCTCTATTGTCGCTAATAAATCACGAAGGCAGCGCGATGGCGCATGCCTTCAGAGACAAAGCTTGGAGGCCGGGATGATGAGAGCAACGGTAGCGACGAACAGATGGACCATCCCGGCAAGAGCAGAAAGGGATCTGCTCGGCACCCCGTTGGCACGACCGTCGCGCAGCTCTCCCGTTTCACCTCGCGCACCAGGACAATTTCGATGAGAAGCCAGAGCGCGGGGAACGTAAACATTGCCTGGGGAACCAAGGGGGCTATGAACAAATTGTTGAAGTTGAACCACCGTGACCGCACGACATTGCTGCACACACCCTTCATGGCATCGCTTGGACCGCTGGCAATCGAGCGGATGCTGGATGTGGTCAATGTGGTCAACTATGAGGCCCGAGATTTGCTGTTTCGGGAGCGGGAACCGGCCAGGTCCTTCTATTGCGTCCTGTCGGGCCATGTGCGGCTCTTCCGCCTGAGCAAAGACGGTCGAGACGCCAATATCCGAATCTGCTGCCCCGGAGACGTGTTTGCCGAATGCCTGCTCGCAGCCGGTGAAGTCTATCATTACAACGCCCAGGCCGTGGAAAGCGTCACCGTTGCCCGCTTCGACCTGCAAAGGGTGAGGATGCTTGCCGATGAGGAGAAAGACGTCTCAAAGGCAATCATCACCAGCCTCTCCGCCCATTTGCTGAGCTCGCTGGATTGCATCGCCAATGATCGTCTGCTCACGGCCCAGCAGCGGTTGGCCCATTACCTGCTCGACCAATGCCCGGACGACAGCCAGTCGGCCTCCATCCGTTTGCCGTTCCAGAAAAGCCTTCTGGCCGGCAAACTGGGCCTTGCGCCAGAAGCCTTGTCCCGTGCCTTCTCCACACTGCGCAGTGCCGGTGTGACCGTCAGAGGGCGAGTGATAGAGGTCGCAGACGTCAATGCCCTGAAGCGGCTCTGATCATGGAGTAGCGGCGGCCTACATGCCGCCGTTCAGCGCCAGAAAATCGACAATTTCGTCGACGCCTTCGCCGCGCTTCAGATCGGTAAACACGAAGGGGCGCTGTTCACGCATGCGTCCGGCATCACCCCGCATCACCTCAAGATCCACGCCCACATAAGGCGCCAGATCGGCCTTGTTGATGACCAGCATATCGGAGCGTGTAATGCCCGGCCCACCCTTGCGCGGTATCTCCTCGCCCTGACAGACCGAGATGACGTAAAGGGTAATATCGGCAAGATCGGGTGAGAACGTCGCCGCCAGATTGTCGCCGCCCGATTCAATGAACACGACGTCCAGATCGGGGAAGCGCGCATTCAGCTCCGCAATCGCCTGCAGGTTGATCGAGGCATCCTCCCGAATGGCCGTATGCGGACAGCCACCTGTTTCCACGCCGACAATCCTGTCCGAAGACAGGGCCTGCATGCGCACCAGCGCATCGGCGTCTTCGCGTGTGTAGATGTCGTTGGTGACGACGGCCACCGAATAGCGATCCCGCAACGCCTTGCAGAGTTTTTCCGTCAGCGCCGTCTTGCCGGAGCCAACCGGCCCCCCGATCCCGACCCGCAATGGCCCGTTTGCAGATTTCATCCTGCCGTTCCCTTCTTATGATGGCGCCTGACCGCTTATGATCGGAACAGGCGTGTATGCTGTGTCTCGTGTCGCATGGTCTCGATATCAGCCATGACGGTTGCAGTCCCGAGCCCCGCCAGGCCCGCCGACGCGGCAAGCGGCGCAAGCCGCTCGATCGGCTTTTCCAACGCAGCCAGGATTTCCACCCCCTCCCGTTGTCCGATGACACTCAGCCTGATCGCCGCCGATACCGATTGCGAGGCACTGGCATGCAGATAGCCGATCAGCGCAGGCTCAAGCGAAATGCCGTGCGCAGCGGACACGGCACCGATCGCAACAGGATAGGCAACCGCAGAGCCGAGCCGTTCGAGAACATCATGCGGCCAGGCACGCGCCGCCTGCAGAAAGGCTGACCCAAGCGCAAGCGTCTCGGCATGCCGCTCCCGCGAGCTCGACAAGGCGGCAGCGAGGTCAGCGAGGTCAGCAAGAGTTGCGCAATCCTCAAAGCCACGATGCGCCTCGGCCAGAAGCACGGCATCGTTCCAGCCGGTGCCATGCTCAAGACTGGCTTTCATCCATTGCCGAAGCGTCGCAGCGTCGCGCACCAGGTCATCGTCGACCGCACGCTCCAATCCGCCGGAATAGGCAAATGCCCCGACCGGAAATGCCGGAGACATCCAGGTCAGCAATCTGAGAAGTGCCTGCGTTTCCTTCCGCTCGCTCATCACCGATCAGCCATGGCCGTGATGGCCGTGACCATGCCCGCCACCATGAGCATGATAGGCGCCCCTGAGTGGCTGGAACTGCTCGACCACCTCATCGACCTCGGCACCCAGCCCCTTCAACATATCGAGAATGACATGGTCGCGCTGGATGAGGATGCGTTCGGGCTCGATCTGCACGGCCAGATGCCGGTTCCCCAGATGCCAGGCAAGCTCCAGCAGGTGAAGAGGATCGCGCGGCCTGATGGCAAACAGCTTCTCGTCCGCGGCGCAGATCTCAACCTCGCTGCCGTCGTCGACCTGCAACCGGTCACCATGGTGAAACAGTGCCGGCTCTTTCAGATCCAGCATGATCATCTCCCCATCCTCAAGATGCAGCAGCTTGCGGCGCAGATGTCGCTCGGCATGGCCAAGAAGGATCTTGGATTGGGCGGAACCGGTCGTTTCACCGGCAGGCAGATAGGACGTGACGCGACGCATGAAATCTCCTCGTTCGTCTGCCAAAACCATGCAAAATTCGCGGCCGCACTGCAACACGGAACTTGCGTGAAGGCCGCGCTTTGCGCCTGCGATATCAGAATGAACAACGGATGTGAAAATGGCCTGTTTCAGGCGCTGGCGACATTCACAGTATCGATGACCAGGTCAGGTGCGAGCGCAGTATCCCGACGGGCGAATAATTCATGCCCCTCACCTTCATGCACGACCCTGTTTCGACCGCCAGCCTTTGCAAGGTAGAGCGCCCTGTCGGCCGCGGTATAGACAATGTCGGCTGGCCGTCCGTCACCGAACTCGGCAATACCGGCAGACACTGTGGCAGTGATCGATGCGTGATCGCTCAGGATCGGGTGATCGGCAATGCGCGCACGAACTTCCTCCACCTTTGCATGACGCTCGGCCACCGAACCGGCCAGAATGATAACACCGAATTCCTCGCCGCCCAGACGCGCGCAGACACTCGGTTGCGGAAAGACATCGCGAATGACGCCAGAAACAGCCTTGATCACCGCATCGCCGACGGCATGACCATGACAATCGTTGATCGATTTGAACCGGTCGAGATCGAAGATTGCAAGCGACGCATTTTCATCGGCCTCTTCCAACACCTTGGAAAATGCGCGCCTGTTCAAGAGGCCCGACAGCATGTCGACACGGCTGAGGCGGGCATAGCGCGATCGCGAGACAGATAACTCGCGGATAACATTGCCCGTCACCAGTGCCAGAGAACCGGACACCGCCCCACCGAAAATCCAGGAAAAGGCGACGGAGAGCTTGACCGCGTCGCTGAAGGACATCGGCAGAAGGCCCAGAAGATAGCAGACTGGCAAGGCGACGATATTGAATATGGAGGCGAGGATGACCGCACGGAAGGTCATCTTCATCGCAAAGCCATAGACCGCGCGCCGGCCATGAAACTTGCCGAGATCAACCTGTAGCGAAAGCCATCTTTTAAAGAGTTCCAAGTGCCGCTCTCCCCTTCATGCAGCACCCCTCGAATAGAGGTCTTCTCTTGGAGTTTCCTTAAGAGATCCCTTAAAATGCGAAGCATGTTGAAAATACTGCGCTAACGATTGTTAGGATATTCTAATTCACCATTTGATTGATGGGCAAACTCCGTTCCATCTACCTGAATTCCCTATATTTCGCGCAATAGTGCGACAATTAGCCCGCCAATTGCCACGACGGGAAGTTATCCACAATGAGACAGAGCGACCACCGCAGATTGCAACTTCTTCAACAACGACCGCAGGTGAGATGGGGGCAGCCCCTTGATGTCGTTAAGCTATTTGGCAGGTCTTCTTTCATGTTGCCACAATTCAAAAAAGCCCCGGCGCGAACGCCAGGGCTTTCATCAGTGCGAAAGTCGACAAGGGGTCAGGCTGCAGCCTTTTCCTTGAGGTTTTCGAGAATGTTCTGCGGCGACGAAACACCATATGGGTCGCTGTCGCAATTGTCCGAATAACCTTCTTCCTCGAACCACTGCTCGACCACGCCATCATTGATGATGGCGGCGTAGCGCCACGAGCGCATGCCGAAGCCGAGGTTATCCTTGGCGACCAGCATGCCCATCTTGCGGGTGAATTCGCCGGAACCGTCCGGGATGACCTTCACATGCTGAAGGTTCTGGCTCTTGGCCCATGCGTTCATGACAAACGCATCATTGACCGACATGCAGTAGATGTCGTCGACGCCCTGTGCCTGAAAGTCGGTGAACAGCTTTTCGAAGTCTGGAAGCTGGAAAGTCGAGCATGTCGGCGTGAATGCGCCCGGCAGCGAAAACAGAACGACCTTCTTGCCCTTGAAGTAATCGTCGGAGGTCATTTCCTGCCAACGGAACGGGTTCGGACCCTCGATGGATTCGTCGCGAACGCGGGTACGGAAGGTAACGTTTGGAACTTTCTTGCCAATCAGCATGATATTTCCTCTCTTGCGTTTGGTGGCCGCAGGTCTCTTGGGAGAAAGACGCCGCCACGGTTGGAATTGGAGAAATATCCCTATCGCAAACGAGAGTGCACTGCAGCATCAAAGTGGAAATAAGGTGGGGATGCATGGCAGACATGCACACGACGAATAGCTGCCTTGAGGGCAAGGTTCTGCACAGATTGCCATCCCGGCGCGCGATTGCCATTCATACCGAAATTCCGTGAATTTCAGCGGCTTTCCGATCAATCCAGCGGCTTGCGAAAATAGACCACACGCTGCATCTCATCAAATCCCCAGCGCGCATGCGCCTGATGAGAAATGTCATTGTCCAGTTCTGCGTCCGAACAAAGTTCGGTAAACCCCTTGGCGACATAGTCGCGCTCGATCTGTTCGATCAACAGACGCCCAAGGCCTTGGCGTCGATACGCAGTCTCCAGATAAATCCCTTCCAGAAACGCGACCGGCATCTGGGTGCAGCCCGTGGCATAGGGGCGTATGGACACCTCGGCAAACCCAACCACAGGCCCATTGCGATCCGACACAAGCCACCCGCAAAGCTGGGTCTCTTCAATAAGGACGGCCAATTCCTCCGCATGAGCCTGCGCGGTCACATGCGGCCACAACGCCTGTCTTAGCCGTATCCATTCCGCGCGATCCGAAGGCTCACAGCGACGAACCGAGAACGTGTCGCCCGCCATATGCCCTCCCTTAGAACAGGAAATACCGCTGCGCCATCGGCAGCACAGTGGCCGGTTCGCAGGTCAGCAATTCGCCATCGGCGCGCACTTCATAGGTTTCAGGATCGACCTCGATCTCCGGCGTCAGACTGTTGTGGATCATCGACGCCTTGGAAATGCCGCCGCGGGTATTCTTGACCGGCAGCAATTTCTTGGCAACTCCAAGACGCGCGGCGAGCCCTGCATCGAGCGATGCCTGCGACACGAAGGTGACCGACGAATTGGTCCTGAGCTTGCCATAGGCTGCAAACATTGGACGATAATGCATCGGCTGAGGCGTCGGGATCGACGCGTTCGGATCGCCCATGGGGGCCGCCGCAATCGAGCCGCCCAACAGCACCATTTCCGGCTTCACGCCGAAGAAGGCCGGGTTCCACAGCACCAGATCAGCCCGCTTGCCCACCTCGATCGAACCGATCTCATGAGACAGCCCTTGAGCGATGGCCGGGTTGATCGTGTATTTGGCAATGTAGCGGCGCACACGCATATTGTCGTTGTCACCGGTTTCTTCCTTCAACGCGCCACGCTGGCGCTTCATCTTGTCGGCAGTCTGCCAGGTACGGATCGCAACTTCCCCGACGCGGCCCATGGCCTGGCTGTCGGACGAGATGATCGAGAAGGCGCCAATGTCGTGGAGAATATCTTCAGCTGCAATCGTCTCCTTGCGGATCCGGCTCTCGGCAAAGGCAATGTCCTCGGGGATGGACGACGACAGGTGATGGCAGACCATCAGCATGTCGAGATGTTCGGCAATGGTGTTGACCGTATAGGGCCGTGTCGGATTGGTCGATGAGGGAATGACATTGCTCTGGCCGCAGATCTTGATGATATCTGGTGCATGGCCACCGCCCGCTCCTTCCGTGTGGAAGGCATGGATGGTGCGGCCCTTCAGCGCCCCGATCGTATCCTCCACAAAACCGCTTTCATTTAGCGTATCGGTGTGGATCATCACCTGAACATCATACTGATCTGCAACCGACAGGCAGTTGTCGATGGCAGCCGGTGTCGTGCCCCAGTCCTCATGCAGCTTGAGCGAGGAGGCACCTGCAAGGATCATTTCCTCCAGCGGTGCCGGAAGCGAGGCATTGCCCTTGCCGGCCAGCGCCAGGTTCATCGGAAAACCGTCGAAGCTCTCGATCATCCGCTCGATATGCCAGGCGCCGGTGCAGGTGGTTGCAAGCGTGCCATGGGCCGGACCGGTGCCACCGCCCAGCATGCAGGTAATGCCGCTCATCAGGGCTTCTTCGATCTGCTGCGGGCAGATATAGTGGATATGCGCATCCATGCCGCCAGCCGTCAGGATCTTGCCCTCTCCGGCAATCGCCTCGGTCGACGGACCGACGATGATGGTCACGCCCGGCTGTGTATCCGGATTGCCAGCCTTGCCGATCCCGTGGATACGACCATCCTTCAGGCCGATATCGGCCTTGTAGATGCCGGAGTGATCGACGATCAGCGCATTGGTGATGACGGTATCGACAGCGCCTTCAGCTCGGGTTGCCTGGCTCTGGCCCATGCCGTCGCGAATGACCTTGCCACCGCCGAACTTCACCTCTTCGCCATAGGTGGTGAAATCCTTCTCCACCTCGATGAAGAGTTCGGTATCGGCAAGGCGCACCTTGTCGCCGGTCGTCGGACCGAACATCGAGGCATAGGCCGCGCGGGACATCTTGTAAGGCATGGCGTCAAACTCCTGGCGCGAGTTGTAAAAGGGCTTGCAGGTTCGACCGGAAACAATTTCCGGCGAGACGGAAAACAAGGTTGTCGCCAGACGCCGAGAAACCGGCGTCTGGCAGAGAAGCTATCAATATTCCTCGATCAGTGCCTTCAGCTCTTCCGTCCGATTGCGGGTCAGATCTGCCAGACATGAGGACACGATCAGGGGGCGAATGCTGCCACCGTAATAGCGGTAGCCCTGAGCCTCGCACTGGCCGTCACGATAGGTAATCCAGGCCCGCTGTGCCGACAGAAGCGATTTCTCCGCGCCGCGCTGGGCGGCATCGTCGATATCGCGGTCCACCTCGGCCATCGCCTTCTTGGTGATCGTCCACTGGGCATTGAGCTCCGCATCGGCGGCCTCGTAATCGCGGGCGGAACAGACATTCATGTCGAACTGCGTCATGGCGTTGTTGCAATCCACATCCGGCTCGTCATCGCCCAGGGCGGGACCTTCGGCCAAAGACACGCAGCCGCAAAGCGCAAAGATCAATGCTGCTTTCATAACCTGGCCTCCTCCCGCAAATTCACCTCAAAGAGCTCCCATGACCTGCTGGCGAAAACCGTAAACCTCGCGCTTGCCGGAAAGCGGGATCAGTGAAACCTGCCGCGTCTGGCCCGGCTCGAACCGAACGGCCGTGCCGGCCGGAATATCAAGCCGCATGCCCCGCGCCTTGTCGCGCTCGAAGGAGAGCCCGCCATTGGTCTCGAAAAAATGGTAATGACTACCCACCTGCACCGGCCGATCGCCGGTATTGGAGACCTCGAGAGTGATGCTCTCGTGACCTGCATTCAGTTCAATTTCGCCTGCAGCGGCAATGACTTCGCCCGGAATCATGAATCAGTCTCCCAATGGCTTAACGGATAGGTTCATGCACGGTCACAAGCTTGGTCCCGTCCGGGAAGGTCGCTTCCACCTGCACATCATGGATCATCTCGGCCACGCCCTGCATCACCTGATCGCGGGTAATCACATGCGCCCCCGCCTCCATCAGGTCGGCAACGGCTCTGCCGTCGCGCGCGCCCTCGACCACGAAATCGGTAATCAGCGCGATCGCTTCCGGATGGTTGAGCTTCACGCCGCGCTCCAGCCGGCGACGCGCCACCATCGCGGCCATCGAGATCAACAACTTGTCTTTTTCTCTCGGCGTCAGATTCATGCCCGCTCCAATTGTGCAATGCGTTCGTAATTACAGATTCCAGACTTTCGGCACTGAGGCGCCGCCGCGCAAGACCGAAATGACCGGAATAAGCTTTTTTCTTAAGGCAAAGCCGTCGCAAGCGGCCATCCGCACCACAAGCTTGCCGTTCCAGTGGCTGGCACCGCCCTCTCCCTCGCCCAGCAACGCTCTCACTTTGGGCAAGAGCGCCTCGGCAATCGGCCCGACATAGAGCAGCGTGGCAAAAGCCGCCTGACCGGAAAGCACCGCCACCTCGGCCGTCAGTGCTGAAATATCGCCGTCCAGTTTCAGTTCTTCGGCGTGGATCAGCTTGCCCGCGCGCCGGATGCGCCAGCTGTCGCGCATCAGCCCGCGCTGCATCGTCTCGCCCATGGCCTTGCGTCCGAGCAGCACGGCCTCGACCGCAATCAGTTCGGCATCTTCGGCCAGATCGACATCCAGCCGGCGCGTCAGCGACGCATTGTCGAAGAGAATGGATTCTTGCGGCAGCCAGTGCACCCGTGCGCCCGCTCCGGCCTCGATCGCCGTGGTAATCTCGGCGGTGCCCTCCTGCGCCTTGTAGATCTTTTCGCAGGCCTGGGTGGTGGCTGTGATGAAGGTGCCTGCACCGGCGCTGATCGACCAGTCCATCCGGTCGCCGCCGGTAAGACCACCAGCGGTATTGATGATCACCGCTTCCATTTCATCGGAGAAAGTCTGAGGCAGCCTGATCTTGGCGGCGCCCTCCTGAAAGAGCTCCGCCAGACGGCTGCGCCCGTCGAGCGCCTTGGCAACCACGCGCCCACGACCGCGGGCGCGCTGATGGTTCAGTCGAGCGGTTGACTGCAACATATCCCCTGTCCGCCCGACTTTTGCGGGCTAGTTTATTGGCGGCTGGGCGCACCGCTTTTGTTGGGCTCACCTGCAAGCAGGCCGCCACCCGAATTCTTGAAAAACTCCCATATTCCCGCTGTCGCATCAACCTCTTCAAGTCGGTCGTCCGCAGAAGATTCAAGCTGAAAGGGCACACGTTTTTTCAGCCAGGCATGGCCGGCATCGGGGATGACGAAGGACATGACCGTCGCACCGTCCCGGCATCCGCCATACATCGAAACACTGGCCTTCTCGCCTTCATGGTTCATCGGCTTCATGTCGCAGCCGTTAAGCGCAGCCCAGCGCCCGACGGCCACTTCGCCACCATACTGCCAATAGGGCTTTCCCCCGCCGGCAAATGGATTGACGTTATCTTTCAGCCCCGAAAAGGCGATGATCGAAACGGGCTTGGCTGGATTGCAGGTATCCGGACGCGGACGCCAGCCCCCGCCTTCTTCCTGCTCGGGATATCCGGCACGAAGCCCCATCATGAAACCGGCTGCGGCAAATGCATCATTCCCGTTGCAGATGAATTGCGACAGCATGCGACCGCCGCCCGAATAACCGGTGGCATAGATACGCTTCTGGTCGACACAGGCGTTATCCTCCGCATAGCGGATGGCATCGCGAATAAAGGCCGATTCATCGAGCCCGTTATCGGCACTCACGCCTGCGACCGGCACAACACCTGGAACATTCCACGCATGCCCGCCCTGGATGGACCCCTTCAGACTGCCCTGAAGCGCCATCACCAGAAAGCCTTCGCGCTCTGCCACCTGATCCCAATGGCTGCGGCTGAGCTGCGCGACCGGATTGCTGTTGGACCCGTGAAAGTCAAACACCAGAGGCAGTTTGCGTGTCCCACTATAGCTGGACGGCACGAAAAATACCGCTGAACGGTCAACGCCGTCGGACTGGATCGTCACCTTGTGGCGTCCGGGTCCAAAGCCCGGACCGCATTCCAGCGCATGGGCTGCAGAATTGACGATCGTCAGGAAAATGGCTGCAAGCAAGACAAGAATCCCTGCCTGCCAGCGGTTGGAAACCGCGCTGGTTGTCATGGATACACCTCTGTTTGTAGATGCGCGTTCAATATCACGTCAGCCCACAGCATCAAGCGGATATCCTTAACAATTCGTCAAGTCTGCCTTGCATTTTCAGACCGTCAGATGACGACGCGCCTCCTGTGTGTCCAAAGTGTCAGCCGGCCCCTCATGCACGATCTCGCCGCGATCCATGATGTAGACATGATCGGCAAGCTCGCGGCAGAAATCCAGATATTGCTCGACCAGCAGGATGGCCATCCCGGTGGAATCGCGCAGGTAGCGGATCGCCCGTCCGATATCCTTGATGATCGACGGCTGAATGCCCTCGGTCGGCTCGTCCAGAACGAGGATCTGCGGTCGCGTCACCATAGCCCGGCCGATGGCGAGTTGCTGCTGCTGACCGCCGGACAGATCGCCGCCCCGGCGCGAGAGCATGGTTTGCAGCACAGGAAACAGACTGAAGATGTCGTCCGGAATGGTGCGGTCCTTGCGGGAAAGCGGCGCATAGCCGGTCTCCAGATTTTCCTTCACCGTCAACAGCGGAAAGATCTCGCGTCCCTGCGGCACATAACCCAGTCCCTGTTTGGCCCGGTTGAACGGCGCCATGCCGTTGAGCGTCGTGCCATTGAAGGAAATCGTTCCCCCCGACACCGGATGCTGGCCGGTCACCGCTCTCAAAAGCGAGGATTTCCCCACACCGTTTCGCCCGAGAACGCAGGTGATCTTGCCCATGGGGGCCGAAACGCTGACGCCTCTGAGCGCCTGCGCGGCCCCGTAATGGAGGTTGATGTTGTCGACAGTCAGCATGGTGACCTCCGTAAAATCCAGTGGTGGGAGCGGACCTCCCGTCGCGGAACTGGAGGGGGAGGAGCACGCCATACAGCGCAAGTCCTCCCCCTCGCCCCCTACCGCCCCAGGTAGTTTTCAATGACTTTCTGATCGTTCGAGACGAAGTCGATCGATCCTTCTGCCAGCACCGATCCCTCGGCAAGACATGTGACCTTCACACCAAGGTCGCGGATGAAGCCCATGTCGTGCTCGACCACGACAACAGAGCGCGTCTTGGCGATCTGACGCAGCAAAATGGCAGTTTCCGCCGTCTCCGCATCGGTCATGCCGGCAACCGGTTCATCGACCAGCAGCAGCTTGGGCTCCTGCGCCAGCAGCATGCCGATTTCCAGCCACTGCTTCTGTCCGTGGCTGAGATTGGCGGCCAGTTCGTCGCGACGTCCCGTCAACCGGATTGTCTCCAGGATCTCGTCGATGCGATCCTTGTCCTCGCCGCTCAACTGATAAAACAGCGTGGAAAACACCCCTCTCTTGCGGTTGAGCGCCAGTTCGAGATTGTCCCACACCGTGTGGCTTTCGAAGACGGTCGGCTTCTGGAATTTGCGACCGATGCCCAGCTGGGCAATATCGGCCTCATCCTTCTTGGTCAGATCCACATGATCCTCGAACATGACAGTCCCGCTATCGGGCCTGGTCTTGCCGGTAATGATGTCCATCATGGTCGTCTTGCCCGCGCCATTGGGGCCGATGATGGCCCTCAGTTCGCCCGGCTCGACCACGAAGGACAGGGAATTCAGCGCCTTGAACCCGTCAAACGAGACGGACACGCCGTCGAGATAGAGAAGGCTCTTCTTCTTGCTCTTGTCGAGTACCGCGTTCATGGGCTCACTCCGCTGCCTGTGGGACCTGGGATTCGCGATCCCGTCCCTTTTCCGCTTCCGCTGCAGCCTTCATGGCCTTGCGCGCATTCCAGCCATGCTGGACCGTACCGACAATGCCCTTGGGCAAGAGCAGCGTTGTGGCGATGAACAAGCCACCCAGCGCAAACAGCCAGATCTCGGGAAAGGCTCCGGTAAAGAAGCTCTTGCCGCCATTGACCAGCACGGCACCGATGATCGGACCGATCAGCGTGCCGCGACCGCCGACAGCCGTCCACACCACCACTTCGATGGAGTTGGCAGGCGCAAATTCGCCCGGATTGATGATGCCGACCTGCGGCACGAACAACGCACCGGCAATGCCGGCCATCATGGCCGAGACCACGAAGGTGAAGAGCTTGATATTCTCCACCCTGAAGCCCAGGAACCGCACCCGGCTTTCCGCGTCGCGCACGCCCACCAGCACCTTGCCGAATTTGGAGCGGGTAATGGCCGAGGCAATGATCAGGCAAAGCGTCAGCATGATCGCCGACATCGCAAACAGGATCGAGCGCATTCCGTCCGACTGGACGGAAAAGCCGAGGATGTCCTTGAAGTCGGTCAGCCCGTTATTACCGCCAAAGCCCATGTCGTTACGGAAGAAGGCCAGCATCAGCGCGTAGGTCATCGCCTGGGTGATGATCGACAGATAGACGCCATTGACGCGAGAGCGGAAGGCGAACCAGCCAAAGATGAAGGCAAGCAAGCCCGGCACCACAAGCACCATGATCATTGCAAACCAGAACATGTCGAACCCGGACCAGAACCAGGGCAATTCCTTCCAGTTCAGGAACACCATGAAGTCGGGCAGGAGCGGGTTTCCATAAACGCCGCGGGTGCCGATCTGACGCATCAGATACATGCCCATGGCATAGCCACCGAGCGCAAAGAAGGCGCCGTGGCCAAGTGACAGGATGCCACAAAAGCCCCAGACCAGATCGAGTGCCAGCGCCAACAGGGCATAGCAGAGATATTTGCCCATCAGCGAGACGGCATAGGTGGGGATATGAAAGAAGCTGCCCGGCGTGGTCAGCATGTTGAGCGCCGGCACCAGCGCGGCCACCGCCAGAAGAATGGCAGCCGCAATGATGATCTTGCCGTCGAAAGCGCGAAGGATGAAACCGGTAATCATGCTTCCACTGCCCTTCCCTTGAGTGCGAAGAGACCGCGCGGGCGCTTCTGGATGAAGAGAATGATCAGAACCAGCACCAGGATCTTGCCCAGAACGGCACCAACCGAAGGTTCGAGGAACTTGTTGAGCACACCGAGCGACAGGGCGCCGACCAGAGTTCCCCAGAGATTTCCGACCCCGCCGAACACCACGACCATGAAACTGTCGATGATGTAGCTCTGGCCGAGATTGGGCGACACATTGTCGATCTGGCTGAGGGCCACACCGGCGATCCCGGCAATACCTGAGCCAAGGGCGAAGGTCAGCGCATCGACCCAGGGCGTGCGGATCCCCATGGAGGATGCCATGCGCCGGTTTTGCGTCACCGCCCGCATCGACAGCCCGTAGGAGGAACGTTTCATCAACGCCAGCAGCGCAAAGAAGATTGTCAGCGAAAAGATCACGATCCACATGCGGTTCCAGGTGATGGTCAGCCCCCCCAGCGGGAAGGAGCCGGACATCCAGGACGGATTGCCCACTTCCTGATTCGTCGGCCCGAAGATCGAGCGCACCGACTGCTGCAGGATCAGCGAGATACCCCAGGTAGCAAGCAGCGTTTCCAGGGGACGGCCATAAAGAAAACGGATCACGCTGCGCTCGATGGCAAAACCGATCACGCCGGTCACCGCAAACGCGACCGGCAGCGCAATCACCAGCGACCAGTCGAACAGGTAGGGCGCGTTGGTGCGAATGACATCCTGCACCACAAAGGTCGAATAGGCCCCCAGCATGACCATTTCGCCATGGGCCATGTTGATGATGCCCATCACCCCGAATGTGATGGCAAGGCCGATGGCCGCCAGAAGCAATACCGACCCAAGCGACACCCCGTACCAGACATTCTGGCCCAGATCCCAAAGCGCCAGATTGCTCTCGATGGCCGCAATGGCGGAATCCAGATCTGCCTTCAGACTGTCATCGACCGTCGAGGAAACCGAGCGAAGCACGGAAATGGCGTCGCGGTCACCGCGCACTTTGAGCGTCTCGATCGCTTCGCGCTTCTGTTCAATCGGTCGCTCCGACGACAAAAGCGACACTGCGCGCGCTTCTTCCATGCGCGACTTGACCTCGGCGTCTGTTTCCTTGGCAAGGGCTGCCTCGACCAGATCGAGACTTTCCTCGCTCGGCGCATTGAGAATGGAACTGGCAGCCTGAAGGCGCGTATTGCGATCCGGGCTCATCAGCGTCAAGCCGCCAATGGCGGTGCGAATGGCACGCCGCAGCGGATTGTTGACGCGAATCTTGGAGACAGCGCCTTTGGCCACCGCCTCCACCTCTTCGCCGGACACGGGATCGACCAGCATGAGTTGCTTGCCGGCAGGCTTGGCGACAAACACCGCCTTGTCCATTTTGCGGAAATAGAGATCGCCTTCGGCAAAGGCTTCAAGGGCTGGCACAACGCGGCTGTCGCCGGTGGCACCGATCTGTCCGATGATCTCTTCGGCCTGTCCGAATTTGGCCCCGGCAAGGCTGTCGAACAGCGCCTTGGGGTCGGCGCTCTGGGCGAAGGCCTGCGTTGCAATCGAAACGATGAAAATGAATATAGCGAGAAGTCGGGTCATCACTACGGGTCCCTTGTCGCCCCGCCCCTGGCTCCAAGGCCAATTGTCTTTGCGCAAGGCAAGACAGGGAGTTCGGCAACGCTGTGTCAGACTCGTCCTCTCCCCCCGCTTGCGGGGAGAGAGTTGCGCAAAAAGGGCTAAGCCGAAGCTTGGAGGTCGATGGGCCTAGCTGCCCTTGCCGCCGCACTTGCCTGTGGCAACGTTGAAGTTGCCGCATTCCATGGGCTTGCGCCAATCGGAGATCAGATCCTTGGAGTCCGGCAGGTAGTCGGACCATTCGTCGCCGACAACCGATGGTGTCTGCTGAACGATTTCGAACTGGCCGTCGGACTGGATTTCACCGATCAGAACAGGCTTGGTGATGTGGTGGTTCGGCATGACGGTCGAATAGCCGCCAGACAGGTTTGGAACGGAGACACCGATAATGGCATCCAGAACCGGATCTGTGTCGGTGGTACCGGCCGCTTCAACAGCCTTTACCCATGCGTTGAAGCCGATATAGGCAGCTTCCATCGGATCGTTGGTCACACGCTTGTCGTCCTTGATGAACGCATGCCAGCTATCGATGAACTCGGCATTGACGTCAGCATCGACCGACTGGAAATAGTTCCAGGCCGCGAGGTGGCCGACCAGTGGAGCGGTATCGAGACCGGCAAGCTCTTCTTCGCCCACGGAGAAGGCGACAACCGGAATGTCCTCGGCCTTGACGCCCTGGTTGGCGAGTTCCTTGTAGAATGGCACATTGGCGTCACCATTGATGGTGGAGACCACGGCCGTCTTCTTGCCGGCAGAGCCGAACTTCTTGATATCCGATACGATCGTCTGCCAGTCGGAATGACCGAATGGTGTGTAGTTGATCATGATATCGTCTTCAGCCACGCCCTTGGACATCAGGTAGGCTTTGAGGATCTTGTTGGTGGTCTGCGGATAGACATAGTCGGTACCCGCCAGAACCCAGCGCTCGACGCCTTCGGCATCGGCGAGATAGTCGACGGCCGGGATGGCCTGCTGGTTTGGCGCAGCACCTGTGTAGAAGATATTGCGCGAGGATTCTTCACCCTCGTACTGAACAGGATAGAACAGGATCGAGTTCAGCTCTTCAAAGACTGGAAGGACGGACTTGCGCGACGACGAGGTCCAGCAACCGAAGACGGCAGCAACCTTGTCCTGGCTGATCAGCTGGCGAGCCTTTTCGGCAAACAGCGGCCAGTCGGAGGCCGGATCGACGACGACGGCTTCAAGCTTCTTGCCGAGCACGCCACCCTTCTTGTTCTGCTCCTCCACCATCATCAACATGGCGTCCTTGAGCGTCGTCTCGGAGATTGCCATAGTGCCCGACAGCGAGTGAAGAACGCCGATCTTGATCGTGTCTTCCTGTGCAAGCGCGCCGGTAAAGGCAGTGGTGGATAGCATCGCGCCTGCAAGCGCGCCCATCAAATGTGTCTTGAGTTTCATTGTCGTGAACCCCTCTCTTTGTAACGCAACTTTTTGGTTAAAAGTCATTAACAGTTGCTGGAGGGGACTATCCGACGCTGCAGTGCAAAATCGTATACGTCAATTGACGTAGGTGGTGGGGCAAAGACGCGTCATTCAGAACAATCTAATTCTTTACCATCCCCAGTTGACGTGGACACCAAAAGCGCCACATAGAGGCGCGGTTTCAGAAATGACAGGAAAACACCTTCCCTATGCCCTCTTCAGAACGCCGGTGGCTGCTGCGGTCAGGAACGTCGACGCTCCATGAAGAGCTGGACAGACGTGTCGGGTCCATTTCTGACCTTGGAAGCTATCAGCGATATCTTCGCGGCATGATGCGCTTCAGGGGGCCTTTGGAGCGAACGCTCGCTGATGCCTCCTATCCTTCCCAGCTTTCAGGATTCACACCGAGTTACATCGCCTCCTCCCTTCAGCGCGATATGATGGTGGTAGCGAACGATCAGGTCGCGCATGGACAGGAAATGTCCGACATTGACCTGTCTACGCCGGAAAAAATGTTCGGCACACTCTATGTGCTGGAAGGCTCCACCCTTGGATCTCGCCTATTGATCAAACAAGCGGCCGCGATCGGTATTGACGAAACCAACGGTGCCGAACACCTTGCAAAACAATCGGCCAGCGGTGGGAACTGGAAAGCGTTCCTTGCGTTATTGGAGAGCGCTGAAGATCTGGACGACCAGGCCATCATTGTGTCTGCGTTGCAAACATTCACCGTTGCCATCGATGTTTTTGAGAAGATCTGAATGCGCTCATCCGACCCCGTAAATCTCACAAATTGTGATAGAGAACCCATCCATATCCCGGGCAGTATTCAGCCCCATGGATGCTTGATCGCTTGCGATATCCAGGCCGGAAATGTTCTCAGATATTCCGAAAACTGTGCCGAAATGCTGGGCATTCCGTCGCTCGGCATAGGCGACAAGCTTGGCGAACTGATCGGCAGCAACGCCACCCATGACATCCGCAATGCACTGGCGGCAGCTCCACAGGCCTCCCGGCCGGCACTTTTGCCGCGCATGCGACTGGAAAACGGCAAGGTGGTCGACATCGCCGCCCACCGTTTTGCCGGCCATGCCATCATCGAATTCGAGGAAGCCGATCTTGAACTGCAACCTTTACAGCTGACCCGTGAGTTGATCGGCCGTATTCGTACGACAACCGACACGCAGAAACTGCTGCGCATGACCACCAATCTGCTGAAGGCGGTTCTGGGTTACGACCGCGTCATGCTCTATCGTTTCGAGCAGGACGGTGCCGGCAAGGTGGAAAGCGAAGCCAAGCGTCCCGACCTTGAAAGCTTTCTCGGCCAGTATTTCCCGGCAAGTGACATTCCTCAGCAGGCACGCCAGCTTTATATCAACAACCCGATCCGCATCATTTCGGACGCCCGCGGCGATCGCTCAGTCATCCACCCTGTGTTGAATGAAGACGGCGAGCCACTGGATCTGTCGCACGCACATTTGCGCAGCGTCTCTCCGATCCATCTGGAATATCTGCGCAATATGGGCGTTGCCGCATCGATGTCGGTCTCGATTGTGGTCGATGGCGAGTTATGGGGACTGATTGCCTGCCATCATTATTCCCCGAAAATACTGACCCTGCCCCAACGCGTGGCCGCCGAAATGTTCGGCGAGTTCTTTTCCATGCATCTGATCGGCCTTCTTCAGCAAAGCAAACTCGACGTCGTCACCGAAGCCAGAAAGTCGCTCGACCGGTTTTTGACCAGCGCGACCGAGGAGCTGGATGTCTCCGAAGTGATGGAGCGGGCGCTGCCGGATTTCCGCGAGATGATCGCCTGCGACGGCATCGGCCTCTATCTCGATACCGAATATCGTTCTTTCGGGGTCAGCCCGCCGGAAAGTGCAATCGAGGATCTGGCAACCTATGCCAATACAGAAGGTGAGAACCGCATCTGGTCCACCAGTAGCCTGTCTGCGATCTATGAGGCCGCCGAACCCTACTACAAGGATGTCTCGGGCGTCCTGTTCATCCCCCTGTCAAAGGTCTCTGGCGATTGCCTGATGTTCTTCCGCAAGGAACGGCTGGAGACTTTGAACTGGGCCGGAAACCCGGACAAGCTTTATGAAGCCGGCCCCTTGGGCGACCGCTTGACGCCGCGCAAGAGCTTTTCCATCTGGAAGGAAACAGTCGACCGGATGTCGGAGACCTGGACCGAGGCAGAGCATGAGATCGCCGCTGCCATTCAGTCGGCCACGGTCGAGGTCGTTTTGCGCCACAATCAGCTGATGCAGGAAGAACGCCACAAGGCGGAACTGCGCCAGCGACTGCTCAATGAAGAACTCAATCACCGGGTCAAGAATATCCTGGCCGTCATCAAGTCTCTGATCGCGACACCCGCGCGCGACGCGACCTCGCTGGCAGATTATGTGGCGACCCTCAAGGGCCGCATCCAGGCGCTTTCTCACGCCCATGACCAGGTTATTCGCGGTAGCGGCGGCGGCGATATTCAGGGGCTGTTGGAAGCCGAACTGTCACCGTTCAGCACAGCTTCAGCCATCACGTTCAATGGTCCCAAGGTCCAGCTCGATGGACGCGCCTATGCCGTTGCGGCCCTCGTCTTCCATGAACTGTGCACGAATGCCGCCAAATATGGTTCGCTGTCCCGGCCGAAAGGCTCTCTCAAGGTCGAGTGGAACCTGCTGTCGGACGGCGACCTGGAAATTTTTTGGAACGAGACGGGCGGTCCCCCCGTTACTGGCCAGAGCAAACGTGGATTTGGAACCGCGCTGATAGAGCGCAGTATCCCATTCGACCTTGGCGGCGAAAGCACCGTGAGCTTCGATAGGGAAGGCTTGGCGGCGCAGATCAAAATTCCGGCAAAGTTTTTGACCATATTGGAAAAAACGGGCCATCGGGAAGTACGCGAGACAGTGCCGGATGGTCAGTCCAATTTGAAAGGTATCGATGAAATGTCAGTCCTGTTGGTCGAAGATCAGGTTCTTATCGCCATGGATGTTGAGTTCATGCTGGAGGGAATGGGCGTCGGTGAAGTCATGACCGCCAATTCCAGCCGAATGGCTCTCGATACCTTGAAGACCTTTTCGCCCGATGTAGCACTTCTCGATATCAATCTTGGTGCTGGAACCTCCGTCCCCGTCGCAGAAGAGCTGACGAGACGTGGTATTCCGTTCATCTTTGCAACCGGATATGATGACCGCACGGCCCTGCCGCCCGAGCTTCTGTCGGTGCCTGTCGTGCGCAAACCCTATGACGCCAGCCAGCTCCAGAAGGCCCTGACCGAACGCCTGGCGACCTCGGGTGAGAGTGCAGAATCGACGTAAAGCCTTCTGCCCGACGCTAAAAAAGCACACCCATCAGGGTTGCACTCCCTCTGAAACGCCATACCTTTACAACAGCAAGGTTTGTCATCGTCGGCAGACCAGTATGGCCCGTTTTAAACCAATCAGGATGGGAGCATGAATATTACCGACATCCTGCGGTCCGTCGTGGCCGTCCACGCAAACATTCCCGAAGACGCCTTCACCGCCGACACGCTCGGCATCAGGCGCGAGGGAAGCGGCGTGGTCATCCGGGAAAATGGACTTGTTCTCACCATCGGCTATCTGGTGACCGAGGCAGATGACATCTGGTTGACGCGTGATGACGGTCACATCGTGCCGGCCCATGTGGTCGCCTATGATCAGCAAAGCGGCTTTGGCCTCGTCCAGGCACTGGGCGACCTCGGCGCTCCACCGCTGGAACTGGGCGATTCCGATCTGATCGATGTCGGCGACAGGGTCTTTTTGTCCGACGGCATGGGCCAGACCGTGCCTGCCGGTATTGTCGCCAAGCAAGAATTTGCCGGTTATTGGGAATATCTTCTCGACGAAGCCATCTTCATCTCGCCGGCACATCCCTCTTGGGGTGGCGCAGCATTGGTGGACGAAGATGGCCGCCTGATCGGCATCGGCTCTCTCAGACTGCAGATGAGCCAAGGCAGTTCCGTCTCCGATATCAATATGGCTGTGCCGATCAACCTGCTCAAGCCCATTCTGGAAGATCTGATGGCGCTTGGTCAGGTCGACCGCCCGCCGCGTCCTTGGCTTGGTGCCTATTCTGCCGAGAACAACGGCCGCGTGATCGTCATGAACGTCTCGAAAGGCAGTCCGGCAGAGGTTGCAGGCCTGCAGCAAGGCGACATCATCTCGGAGATCAGGGATGTGGAAGTGGAAGGCCTGGCAGATCTCTACCGCAAGGTCTGGGATAGCGGTCAGGCCGGCGTGGAAATCCCCATGCGCATCATCCGCGACGGCCGAGATACCTGGTTGCGTGTCAAATCCGCCGATCGAGGCAGCTTTCTGAAGAAGCCCCAGATCCAGTAAGCAGGCGTCTCAGGGATCGATGCGCGCTTTCACTCCTCTCGCGGTGTGAATGAAAGCTTCCTTTTTTGTTGTCCGCCAATATCGCCTGCCTGATCGGCTGAGAGAAGTGCTGCGAATATAGCCGTCATCCACACGGCTTGGATCATCAGGTCGAGGCTGCAAATCGTAGACGGGCCAGATGTGGCGGTGTGGCTGGGAAAAGCACACCCCATTCCTCTCTCGGTCCGATCCGATTGCCATCGCCACGGATCGTGGCACCTCGGCGAAGTGTCGATCTCGCCCGCCTGAGGCAATGCGTGTGCGACAGGTACCGCCACGACCTGGTGCGGGACTGGGAAACGTCACTGAGGTGTGACGCCATATTCAGCGTTTTCAAGATCGGCGACGGTGTCATCGTCCAGATCTCAGAGAACAAGGACTTCTCGCTTCTGGCGCTTCAACGGTTTGTAAGGTTCAAGGTCACCGGCAGACAAATAGCCGCCGATGACGCGCCCATGACGGGTGATCCCAATCACCTTCTCGGTAGTGGTCGCAGGCATTCTCGATACATCAGCCATGATCTCACTCCGGTTCTTTGTACATGGCGTAAATTGTCGAATAAGCGCAGCACAACCTTCAGCGATACAACGGCTTGCAATTCGTCCCATTCCCGTGAAAATGCCTAAACTGTATTCAGCTTGCCCGGAGCGCTAGTATTTAGGCATGGCCGCACGCCAACGCATCATTCCCGTCCGCCGCGATTATAACCGCTGGGTGGCCAACCAGACGCTGGAAGACTATGCGCTGCGCTTTACGGCAAAGAGTGCGCGTCAGTTCTCCTCCTCCCGCATCTCGCAAACGGCTATCGGCGCCATTTCCTTTCTGGCGCTGGAGGCCATCGGCGGCACGATCACCCTCTCCTACGGCACCACGAACGCTTTCTTTGCCATTCTGGCAGCAGCGGTCCTGATGCTGATCGTCGGCATTCCGATCAGCCGCTATGCCATCCGCCACGGTGTCGACATCGACCTCCTGACCCGCGGTGCCGGCTTTGGCTATATCGGCTCGACGGTCACCTCGCTCATCTATGCAAGTTTCACCTTCATGCTGTTTGCGATCGAGGCATCGATCATGACCGGCGCGCTGGATCTGGCCTTTGGCATTCCACCCTGGATCGGCTACATCATCTCGGCCATCGTGGTGATCCCGCTGGTGACCTATGGCGTCCGGCTGATCTCGAAATTCCAGCTGATCACCCAGCCCTTCTGGATCATCCTCAATATCCTCCCTTTCGCCTTCATTGCCTTTGCTGACTGGGAAAAATTCGACGTCTGGCGTGCCTTTGCCGGCATTCATCATTCCGATGCCATGCCGGGCAACGCCGCACCGTTCGACCTGTTCGAATTCGGCGCTGCCTCCGCTGTCATTCTGGCCTTGATGCCGCAAATCGGCGAACAGGTCGACTTTCTCCGCTTTCTGCCGCCGGAAGGTTTGCGCAAGATCCATCACCGCATTGCGGTGTTTCTGGCGGGGTCAGGCTGGGTCGTGGTCGGTGTACCCAAACTGCTGGCGGGGTCCTTCCTTGCCGTCCTGACGCTTGAACTTGGCATGCCCGTTCGCGATGCTGCCGACCCGGCCCACATGTATCTCGCGGCCTTCGGCTACATGATCCCCAATGAAGCGGCAGCCATGCTGCTGATGGTCGCCTTCGTCGTCGTTTCGCAGCTCAAGATCAACGTGATGAACGCCTATGCCGGCTCGCTCGCCTGGTCGAATTTCTTCTCGCGCCTCACCCACAGCCATCCCGGCCGTGTGGTCTGGCTTGTTTTCAACGTCCTGATCGCACTTTTGCTGATGGAGCTTGGCATCTACCGGCTGCTGGAAGAAACACTCGGCATTTTCTCCATCATTGCCATGGCCTGGCTGTCGACCATTTCCGCCGATCTTTGCATCAACAAACCGCTGGGGCTTGCCCCGCCCGGTATCGAATTCAAGCGCGCCCACCTCTACGATATCAACCCTGTCGGTTGCGGCACGATGATTCTGTCGGCGGCCATCGCCCTTGCCGCCCATTTCGGCCTGTTCGGCGCGCTGCTTGCATCCTTGTCCACCTATGTGACCCTGATTGCCTTCCTCATTTCGCCGCTGATCGCCTGGGCGACCGACGGCAAATATTATCTGGCCCGCAAGGCACGTCAGGGCTGGAAGACCGAGAGTTCCATCACCTGCTCCATCTGCGAGCACCCTTTCGAGCCGGAGGACATGGCCTGGTGTCCCGCCTATGCAGCACCGATCTGCTCGCTGTGCTGCTCGCTCGACAGCCGTTGCCACGATATGTGCAAGCCGCACGCAAAGCTGAATGCGCAGATCGGCACCGTCGCACGCACATTCCTCTCCAATACGATCGTCGAGCGCCTGTCCACGCGACTTGGCCGCTATGTCATGATTGCCGTGATTGCCATATCGATCATCGGTGGCATTCTGGCTTTGATCGCGCATCAGGTGGGCGCCGGCACCCCGCAAACGGCCGACGTGGTGGATCGCACTGTGCTGATCGTCTTCTTCGTCTTTGCCGTCGTCACCGGCGTTGCCAGCTGGTTCTACGTTCTGGCCCATGACAGCCGCATGGTGGCCGAAGAGGAATCCTCGCGCCAGAACACGCTGCTGTTGAAGGAAATCGCCGCCCACCGGAAAACGGATGCGGCCCTCCAGGCTGCCAAGGAAAGTGCAGAAGCGGCCAACCGCGCCAAGAGCCGCTATGTCGTCGGCCTGTCCCATGAGCTGAGAACGCCGCTCAATGCCGTTCTGGGCTATGCGCAGCTTCTGGAACATGACGAGACCATTCCCCCGCCAAGGCAATCCGCCATCAAGGTTATTCGCCGCTCCGCCGATCACCTGTCGGGTCTGATCGACGGCCTTCTCGACATCTCCAAGATCGAGGCCGGTCGCCTGCAGGTCTATTCCAACGAATTGAACCTGCCGGAATTCCTCGACCAGATCGCCGATATGTTTGCGCCTCAGGCCCAGGCCAAGGGCTTTGCCTTCGTCCACGAGCGCCCGCCCAACCTGCCGCAATATGTGAGAACCGACGAGAAACGCCTGCGCCAGATCCTCGTCAACCTCCTGTCCAATGCCATCAAATTTACCGACGAAGGCGCAGTCAGGTTTACCGTCGCCTATCGCAGCCAGGTCGCGACCTTCACCATTGCCGACAGCGGACGGGGCATCACCGAGCGCGATCTGGCGCGCATTTTCGAGCCTTTCCAGCGCGGCGAGGCCGATAATATTCGTCCCATGCCGGGCCTTGGCCTTGGCCTCACGATCACCCGGCTCTTGACCAATACGCTGGGTGGAGAAATCGCCGTCACCAGCGAGCGCGACAAGGGCACGACCTTCAAGGTAAGACTGATGCTGTCTGCCATAGATCGCCCCAGCACCGCCCCTGCCCCGGAACGCAAGATCACCGGCTATTCGGGTCCGCGCCGCACCATTGTCGTCGTCGATGACAATGAGGATCATCGCGAGATGATGCATAAAATGCTGGTCCCGCTCGATTTCATCGTGCTCACCGCCAATTCCGGACCGGACTGCCTGACATTGATCGAGGGCGCCAAGCCCGATCTCTTCCTTGTCGACATTCAAATGCCTTCCATGAACGGTTGGCAACTGGTGGAAAAGCTGCGCGACGCCGGCCAGGCGGCGCCGATTATCATGCTGTCGGCCAATATCGGCGATGGCTCCGCCTCCCCCGGCACCGACGGCCATAACGACGCCATTGCCAAACCCATCAATATGGGCCGTCTGCGTGACAAGCTGGCTTTGCATATGGGGCTCGACTGGGCATACGCCGATGAACAGCAAGTGGTGGCAAAAGGTGAAGACAAGCCGATCGCAAGCCCGGGCCGCTCCCACGTCGAGGATCTGATGCGTCTCGGCGAAATCGGCTATGTGCGCGGCATCGAATTGAAACTCGCCGACCTTGCCAAACAGGAGCAGAACCTGCCATTTACCAAGGCTGCGGGGACCTTTGTTCAGGCCTTCGATATGGCCGGATATTCGGCCTTTCTGAAATCATTCTCCGAGGAGGACGCTTAGACCCGTGGCTGAGGCAGCAAAACCGCGCGACATCATTCTGCTGGTCGATGACAGCCCGGACGCGCTTGGCTTCTTGACCGAAGCGCTGGAAGCCTCCGGCTTCTCCGTGCTCATCGCGACATCCGGTCAGGCGGCCTTGTCCATCGTCGAAAAGATCAGCCCGGATCTCATCCTGCTCGATGCGGTGATGCCGCAGATGGATGGCTTCGAGACCTGCCGGAAACTGAAAGCCAATCCGGCAGTGGTGCAGGTCCCGGTGATCTTCATGACCGGCCTCACCGAGACCGAGCATGTGGTCCATGCGCTGGAATCCGGTGGTGTGGACTATCTCTCCAAACCCATCAATATCGACGAGCTGCGCGCCCGTATCCGGGTTCATCTGTCCAATGCCCGCTCGGCCCAGAGCGCACGGGTTGCACTCGATGCGGCCGGACGCCATCTGCTGGCCGTCACCGGCAGGGGGGCGATACACTGGTCGACGCCACAGGCGACACGTCTCGTCAACGCAGCGACTGGAAGTGACGATGGGCTGGACAGCGTCGCACGCACGATCGCCGACTGGTTGAAGAAACGCGACACACCCGGCTTCTCCAGAGATGTGGCGTTTTCGTTCGATCACGATGGCCAAGCCGCTCTGCAGATCGCTTTTCTGGGGGCCATCGGAGCCGACGAATATCTCTTCCGCCTGACGGCCGCCGGCGGCCGTGCCGAAGACGAGCAGCTTCGTCAGACCTTTGGCCTGACAGCGCGTGAATCCGAAGTGCTCCTGTGGATCGCCAGGGGGAAGTCCAACCGCGATATCGGCGATATCCTGGGATTGTCCGCGCGCACGGTGAACAAGCATCTGGAGCAGATCTACGTCAAACTGGGCGTTGAAAACCGGGCATCGGCGGCCGTGAAGGCCGCCAATGCATTGCACGAGATCTGAAGATCGTCACGAGACCAGATCGATCTCGAGCTTTGCTCCTGTTGTCTCTGCCTAACGACGAAGCGTTGAGATGGAAGGTGACACGCCGCCTCCATAAGACGGATCATATGCGCCCGAAGTCCGGTGGCAGGGGCAGCAATCTTAGCATCGACGATGTGCCAGAAAGTCTCAACCGTCCATCGCATATACGCTATATAGCGCATATGCGATAAGAGGGCGATGCGTCAGCCCGCTCAAAGTGCCCTCGCCTTCTCCCGCAGCACGAATTTCTGGATCTTTCCGGTCGAAGTCTTCGGCAAGGGGCCAAAGACAACGGTCTTGGGTGCCTTGTAGTGGGCCATGTTGGCGCGGCAAAAATCGATGAGATCCTTTTCGGATGCCGTCCCGCCGGGCTTGAGGCAGATAAAGGCACAAGGGGTTTCTCCCCATTTCTCATCCGGCCTTGCAACGATAGCCGCTTCCATCACCGCCGGGTGGCGATAGAGCACGCCCTCGACCTCGATGGAGGAAATGTTTTCGCCGCCGGAAATGATGATGTCCTTGGAGCGATCCTTGATCTCGATGTAACCGTCGGCATGGCATACGGCCAGATCGCCCGAATGAAACCAGCCACCATCGAAGGCCTTGGCCGTGGAATTCGGGTTCTTCAGATATCCGCGCATCACGTTATTGCCGCGAAAGAAGATCTCGCCCATCGTCTCGCCATCGTGCGGCACGGGTTCCATGGTATCGGGATCGCCCACCATCAATCCGTCCAGCACCGAGTAACGCACGCCCTGGCGCGCCTTCAGCCGGGCCTTTTCGGAAATCTCCCGGCTATCCCATTCGTCGTGCCAGGCGCACACCACGGCCGGACCATAGGTCTCGGTGAGACCGTAGGTATGGGTAATCTCGAAGCCCATCCCCTCCATCGCCTCGATCACAGCAGCAGGCGGTGCAGCCCCCGCCGTCATCACATTGACCCGATGATCGATACCCTCTTTCAAATCATCCGGCGCATGAGCCAGCATGTTGAGCACGACGGGGGCTCCGCAGAAATGGGTTACCTTCTCGGATTTGATGAGATCGTAGATCCGTTCCACATGCACACCGCGCATGCAGACAGATGTTCCGGCGACAGCGGCCAGTGTCCAGGGAAAGCACCAGCCATTGCAATGAAACATCGGCAACGTCCAGAGATAGACCGGGTGGTTGCCCATGCCCCAGGTGAGGATGTTGCCCACCGCATTCAGATAGGCGCCGCGATGGTGGTAGACGACGCCCTTGGGATCGCCGGTCGTGCCTGAAGTATAGTTGAGGCTGATCGCATCCCATTCGTCCGCCGGACGTTCCCACGCATGATCGAGCCGCCCCTCGGAGAGAAGCGTGTCATATGACTTTGTGCCCAGCGTCCTGGCGTCAGGGATCGTCGGATCGACAATGTCGACGATCTCGATCTGGCGTCCGGAGATTTGAACGGCACGCTCCGCCACATCGACGAATTCCGGATCGACAATCAGCAGTTTCGTCTCGGCGTGATTGAGAATGAAGCCGATTGTCTCCGCATCCAGCCGTGTGTTGATGGCGTTCAGCACAGCACCGGTCATGGGCACACCGAAATGCGCCTCAAACATTTCCGGGATATTCGCCGCGATGATGGAGACCGTATCGCCCTTGCCAATGCCCCGGGCGCAAAGCCCGCTTGCGAGCCTTCGAACGCGGTCATAGGTCTGCAACCAGTTGCGCTTGATCTTGCCATAGACCACCGCTGTCTTGCCCGGATAAACCTGCGCGCTCCGCTCGAGAAAGCTGAGCGGTGTCATCTGCGAAAAGTTGGCTTGTGTCTTCTCCAGGTCGCGATCGTAAATCCCCTCGCGAGCCGCAGCCTTTGCGTCGACGGTCATATCTGCCTCCCTGATACTCCTCGATAAGAAGTCTTAGTCCAAGCCAGCGACAAGCCATAGTGGAAATTGGTCCAACACTGGATGTATGACCATCCGGTGGAAACAGAAAAGGCCCGACCTTGCGGCCGGACCTTCCTGAACATCCAATCGGCACCCGAAGGGCCGAAGCAGATTACATTTCGAAGTAGGAATAGTTGCCGTCGTCGCCCTTCTTCCACTCGTACATGACATAGTCAGGACGTGTGATGTCGCCCTTTTCGTCAAAGCCGAGATCGCCGATGACGGTCGAGAACGGACCAGCCGACTTGATGGACTCGGCCACTGCTTCCGGATCGGTAGAACCGGCTGCCTTTGCGCCTTCAGCGATAACCTGAAGAGCGGCATAGGAGTAGAGCGTGTAGGCTTCAGGTTCGAAACCAGCGTCACGGAACTTCTTCACGACGTCCTGAGCGGCAGCGTTCTTGCGTGGATCCGGAGCGAAGGTCATCAGCGTGCCGTTGACGGCATCGCCAGCGATCGAAGCCAGTTCGTTGGAAACGATACCGTCGCCCGACATGAAGGTTGCCTTCAGGCCCTGGTCAGCAGCCTGACGCTCGATCAGACCGAACTCGGTGTGCAGACCGCCGAAATAGACGACGTTGACGCCGGCTTCCTTCATCTTGGCGATCAGAGCCGAATAGTCCTTGTCGCCAGGAGTGATGCCTTCATACATGACTTCCGTCACGCCGGCGGCATTCATGGCCTTCTTGGTTTCGTCAGCAAGACCCTGGCCGTAAGGTGTCTTGTCGTGAACGACCGCTACCTTGCCGTCCTTGAAGTTTTCAGCGATGTAACCGCCGGCAACTGCGCCCTGCTGGTCATCACGGCCGCAGGTACGGAATGTGTTCCAAAGGCCCCGCTCGGTGAACTGCGGGTTGGTCGAAGCAGGCGTGATCTGCAGGATACCGTTTTCGGCGTAAACATCCGAAGCCGGGATCGAAACGCCAGAGTTGAAGTGACCGACAACGAACTTGACGCCGTCAGACACGAACTTGTTGGCAACGGAAATACCCTGCTTGGGGTCGGACACGTCATCGCCGAGAACGACCTTGATCATCTCGCCGTTGATGCCGCCAGCAGCATTGATATCTGCAGCTGCCTGCTCGGCACCCTTTTGCAGCTGTGCACCGAAGGCAGCGTTTGGACCGGTAAGCGGGCCGGCGACGCCGACGAGAATATCAGCCCAGGCATTGCCGCTGAATGCGACCATAGCGGTCAGCGCAACTGCCGAAAGAAGCGATTTTTTCATATTGTAACTCCCAGTTTTTATATAGCGGGTTAGGTTTCCATGACCCTTCGCAGCACCCACTCCCACTGCGCCGGAATTCGGTTCTCTTTATTGAAGGCCAGCTGAAATCTGATGCCAGTATTGGCGGCCTGTCAATGCTTGTCTTTCCATGAGAACGGAGATGTCCGCTCATGGAGCCAATAGTAATTTTCAACCATCTGCGTCGTGCGCCGAAGGCGGAAGCTCATGGTTGAGAACGCCAGAAGCAGCACGAAATCGAAGACATAATAAAACAGGCTGAGGAACGGACCCTCAAACAGCGCATAATGCAAAAACTGCATTACCCAGGCAAGCAACAGCGTGTAGACGAAGACCGTGCCGAACCCCTGCCAGCCATCGGCCACAGCCCTGCCCGTGCGCCACGCCGTCCAGAAGCCGATCAAGACGACCAGGCCTCTTAGGATGTAACGGACGCCTGTATCAGTTTCAAAAAACAATCCCTGCATGTCAAATCTCCCCTGACCGCCCTAGTGGCGTCCGCCTTCAAGATAGGCCGCACGGACCTGCGGATCGGCCAGAAGCTCCTTGCCGGAACCGCTCAGGGTCACCTTGCCGTTGACCATGACATAGGCTCGGTCAGAAAGCTTGAGCGCTGCAAATGCGTTCTGCTCGACGAGGAAGACAGTCAGCCCCTCTTCCTTGTTCAGCTTCTTGATCGCCTCGAAGATCCCCTTGATGATCAGGGGGGCGAGACCGAGCGAAGGCTCATCGAGCAGGAGCAGTTTGGGCCGGGCCATCAGCGCACGACCGATCGACAGCATCTGCTGTTCACCACCCGACAGCGTACCGCCGCGCTGGCTTTGACGTTCCTTGAGCCGCGGAAACAGCTCGTAGATCTTGGCCAGATCCTCATCGAAATATTTGAGGTTGTCGAGACCGGCACCCATTTGCAGGTTTTCGTAAACCGTCATGCGCGGAAAAATACGGCGTCCCTCAGGCGACTGCGCAATCCGGCGGCGTGCAATCAGATGCGTCGGCATCTTGGTGATGTCGGTCCCGTCGAAGATGACGGATCCCTTGCGCGCCTGCGGAGATCCGCAAATGGTCATCATCAGCGTCGATTTGCCAGCGCCATTGGCACCGATCAGGCTGACGATTTCGCCCTTGTGAACCTCGACATCCACGCCTGAGAGAGCCTGGATATTGCCATAAAAGGTTTCGACGCCCTGAACTTTGAGAAGGGGTTCACCGGTCATTATACCGTCCCTTCGTCGAGTTGTTCTTCAATTTCTTCAACTTCGTCATCCTCGACGCCCAGATAGGCCGCGATCACTTTCGGATCGTTCTGCACATGGGAGGGCGTTCCATCGGAAATCTTCTGTCCATATTCGAGCACCACGACATGGTCGGAAATTTCCATCACCACCGACATGTCATGCTCGATCAAAAGGATCGACGTACCTGTCTCCTCCCGAATGCTTCGAAGCAGCGTATTGAGCGCTGCAGATTCGCGCGGGTTGAGACCGGCTGCGGGTTCGTCCAGGCACAAAAGCTCTGGCCCCGTGCACATGGCACGCGCAATCTCCAGACGGCGTTGAGCACCGTAGGGAAGATCCCCGGCCGGATCGTCGGCACGATCCGTCAGTTCGGCCTTTTCCAGCCAGAACGATGCCTGTTCAATCGCTTTTGCGGCCGCCTTCTTGTAGGTCGGCAAGCCGAGAAGGCCGAGAACCGTATAGCCCGAGGCCTTCATCAGCTTGTTGTGCTGGGCCACAAGAAGGTTTTCCAGAACGGTGAGGCCCGAAAACAGCCGGATGTTCTGGAAGGTGCGCGCCACCTTGGCTTTCTTGGTGATCTCGAAATCCGGCAGGCGTTCCAGCATATGCTGGCGACCGCCCTTCTGGTTCATCATGATCATGCCCATGGTGGGCTGGTAAAAACCGGTGATGCAGTTGAACACCGTGGTCTTGCCGGCGCCGTTGGGGCCGATCAATGCGGTGATTTCGCCGCGTTTGACATCGAACGACAGGTCGTCGATGGCCATCAGACCGCCGAACCTCATCGACAGATGCTCTACCTTGAGAATTGTATCAGTCATTGCCTTATCCCCGGATACCATCAGCCGTGACCTTCCTTGGTGAAGCTGCCGGATACGGCCTTACGCTCCTTGAGGAAGGCTGTCGGCTGCCGTGAGCCGACGAAGCCGCGCGGCTTGAACACCATGACCACGACCATGGCCAGACCGAAGATGAGCATGCGGTAGAGTTCAGGCGTAAAGTCCGGCCCGAAGATATGTTTCAGGAACTCCATTTCACGCAGAAGTTCGGTACCGCCCACCATCACGATGGCGGCAATGGCAATCCCCGTGAGCGAGCCCATGCCGCCCAGAACCACGATTGCGAGGATGACCGCCGATTCGAGGAAGACGAAGCTTTCCGGAGAGACGAAGCCCTGGCGCGCCGCAAAGAACGACCCGGCGAATCCACCGAACATGGCGCCGATGGCAAAGGCCGTGAGCTTGGTGGTGACGGTATTGATGCCGAGCGAACGGCAGGCAATCTCGTCTTCGCGCAAGGCTTCCCAGGCGCGACCGATCGGCATGCGCCGCAGCCGGATCGTGACATAGGCCGTGACTGCGCAGAGTGCCAGGATCACATAAAACAGGAAAATCTTGTAATAGGCTGACGACATCGGCAGACCGAAAGTCTTGGCAAAGCCGTCCTTTGAAGCCGTAAATTCCATGCCAAACAGCGTAGCCTTGGGAATGCCGGACACGCCGAAGGTCCCCATCGTGACATCCGACCAGTTGATCAGCACCAGACGGATGATTTCCCCGAAGGCCAGCGTCACGATGGCGAGATAGTCACCTCTGAGCCTCAGAACCGGGAAGCCCAGAATGATGCCCCAGAAGGCGGCAAGAACGCCGGAAAGCGGCAGGAGAACCCAGAAGGACAGGCCGAAATGTTGCGACAGCAGTGCATAGGAATAGGCACCGACTGCGTAGAAGGCCACATAACCAAGGTCCAGCAGGCCGGCCAGACCGACGACGATGTTCAGCCCCCAGGCGAGCATGACATAGATCAGGATCTGGATGCCGAAATTGTCGACATATTTGAGCGATCCTTGCGTACCCGCCAGCGTCACCGCCAGGAACGGATAGATCAGCAGGAAGGCTGTCACCAGCTTCAGGAAGTGCTTGTGAAAGAAGGATGGCTCTGCCTCGATCTCGCGCACCGGCAGCTTTGCCTTGCGGCTGGCCCGATCGGCCCGCCACGGCTGGAAATAGGCGACGACGGCGAAGCGGCCGATCGCGGCCACGGCCACGAAGATCGCCAGAAGTCCCCAGCGCGGATACCAGACCAGAGCATTGTTGATGTCCTGATCGGTCTTGATGCCGACGAAGAGAATGAACATGCCAAGTGCGACTGCACCTGCAATCAAGCCTTCCTTCAGGCCCCGTGCGACAGAGCCGCTGGGCCTGGTTTCTACGTTTTCCGGATTGACTGCCATGGTCTTAGACCTTTTCCACTTCGGGACGGCCAAGAATGCCGGTCGGTTTGAAGATCAGCACGAAGGCGAGAAGACCGAAAGTGGCAACGTCCTTGTAGGCGATCGTGAAATAGGCCGACCACAGCGATTCGATCAGACCGATCAGCAAGCCACCAAGCACAGCGCCCGGCAGCGAGCCGATGCCGCCCAGAACGGCAGCGGTGAAGGCCTTGACCCCCGGAATGAAGCCATCGGTGAACGAGGCAACACCGTAATACATCATGTACATGGTGCCGGCGACCGCAGCCAATGCAGCACCCATGACGAAGGTAATGGAGATGGTACGGTCGACATCCACGCCCAGCAGCGCCGCCATCTTGCGATCCTGCTCGGTCGCGCGCTGCGCACGACCCAATGGCGTCTTGTTGACGATGTACCAGAACACGGTCAGCAGAACGGCGGTGACGACCACAATGATCAGCTGCTTGAGCGAGATCGTGATGGCACCGAAGTGATAGACTTCGCTCACCATCGGCGGGATCGGCTTGTTGCGCGGACCCTGCGTGACCTGAATGAAATTCGACAGCACGATCGACATGCCGATCGCGGTGATCAGCGGCGCAAGGCGGAACGAACCGCGCAGCGGCCGGTAGGCCACCCGCTCGATGGCCCAGTTCCAAAGCGCCGTCGTCAACATCGCCACCACCATCATGACGAGGATGAGAAGCGCCACCGGAATGCCGGCGAAAAACGATGTGACGATGAGAAAGACGATGAGAGCGGCAAAGCCGCCAAGCATGAAAATATCGCCATGGGCGAAGTTGATCATGCCGATAATGCCATAGACCATCGTATAGCCGATCGCGATCAAGCCATAGATGGAGCCAAGCGTCAGCCCATTGATGAGCTGCTGAACGAAATACTCCATTCACAATCCCCTGGACGCCGTCGTTGAACCGCAGCGTCTCTTGTTCGTTTGCCCTCTCGGGCCATCAACCTGAAGGAGATTCCATAGCGCTTTAGGTGAAAATGTGAAGCCTAAAAGCTAGGCAACGTGCATTTTAATACCAATTGCCTAGATTCTAACCTTTTTCTGGGGAAAAGGACAAAAAATTAAGCAGTAAATCGTCCGGATTAAGCAGAAACGTGAAAATGTCGCGTGCATAGAATAATAAGCACACAACGTTTTATAGTTGAAGAACCCCCTAAATATATATGGGAATATCGCGACGGAAATGGTCGCCAGATTCGCCGAAACCGTCTCAAGCCATTGATATGCAGAGACAATATGTCCTGACGGATGGTCCTCATCCGCCAGGACAGAACGACTAGGAGCGCATGCGCGATCCATTGGCGTCAAATAACGGTTGAGCCTGTAGTGTGGCCGGCAGCATCTCGCCCAGAAGCTCGATTTCCCAGCCATCGACCTCACCGGCAATATCCTTGGGCACATAGCCGATCGCCACCGATTTTCCGCTGGCATGGGCATAGCCACCGGATGTCACCCAGCCACGCACCTCGCCCTTGAACGAGATCGGCTCGTCGCCGATCACATCGGCATCGCGAGCATCGACCACGAAGCTGCGCAGCCGCAGGGCACCGCCTGCGAGCTTTTCCTCGATCGCACCCTTGCGACCGATGAAATCCATGTCCTTTTTATAGGCCACGAATCGCCCAAGGCCGGCTTCCACAGGCCCGTAGAGCGGTCGATATTCGCGTGACCAGCTGCCGAATCCTTTTTCAAGCCGCAGCGAATTGAGGGCACGCAGGCCAAACAGGCGAATATCGAACTCCTTGCCCGCTTCCATGATCGCATCGAACAGATTGCGTTGATATTCGGGCCGCATCCAGATTTCATAGCCCAGATCGCCGGTATAGGAGACGCGACCGACCACGGCGGGCGACATGCCGAGATCCATTTCGCGAATGCCCATGAACGGCAGGGCCTCGTCCGAGACGTCGAGATGAGTAAGCTTTGCCAGCACCTCTCGGGATTTCGGTCCGGCAATGGCCAGTCCCAGAAGACCCAGATTGAGTGCATTGATCTCGACCGAGCCGTCATCGGGCAGATGCTCTTCGAACCAGCGCATGTGATAGTCTTCCGCAAGGCCGGATCCGATCAGCAGGAACTCCTCGCCATCCAGATTGGCCAGCGTGAAATCGCCGATCAGCTTGCCGGCATCGTTGAGCATCGGTGCCAGCACCATATGCCCCGTCTCCGGCATGCGGCAGGCCAGCATCATGTCCAGCCAGTCGCGGGCGCTCTCGCCGGAGATCGTGTATTTGGCAAAGCCCGAGGTCTCCATCAGCCCGACGCTGGCACGCACCGCCTTGACCTCTTCTCCGACCGTGTCGAAATCGCTGGAGCGACGCCAAGAGAACTTGTCCTCGACCCCGTCCGGCGCAAACCACAGCGGCGTTTCGAGCCCGTAATAGGCGCCGAACACGCCACCGGCGGCCTTGAGCTTGTCGTAGATCGGCGTGGTCAAAAGCGGACGTCCGGCCGGCAGTTCCTCGTTCGGATAGCGGATCGAGAAACGGCGTGAATAATTCTCGCGCACCTTGGCATTGGTATAACCAAGCGTCGCGTAATCGCCATAGCGGCACACATCCATGGCAAACACGTCAAAGCCCGGATCGCCCTCGATGATCCATTGCGCCAGAGCCAGGCCCACGCCGCCGCCTTGGCTGAAGCCGGCCATGACCGCGCAGGCCGACCAGTAATTGGTCATGCCGCGCACAGGCCCCACCAGCGGATTGCCATCGGGCGAGAAGGTGAAGGGCCCGTTGATGATGCGGCGGATGCCGGCATTGTTGAAGGCCGGGAAATGACGAAAGCCGACTTCCAGTTCGGACGTGATGCGCTCCAGATCCTCGGCCAGAAGCTCATGGCCGAAATCCCAGGGCGTCTCGATCGGTGACCACGGGCGGCAATCCTTTTCATAGGTGCCCATCAACATGCCGTTGCGCTCCTGGCGGATATAGATCTCGCCGTCGAAATCGACGCAATGCATCAGCTCGCGTCCGGACTTTTCATTATATTCAATGACTTCTGGCATATCCTCGGTCAGAAGATACATATGTTCCATGGCCAGGACCGGCAGTTCCAGCCCCACCATGCGGCCCACCTCACGCGCCCAGAGCCCCGCGGCATTGACCACATGCTCGGCCATGATCTCGCCCTTGTCGGTAATCACCCGCCAGGTGCCGTCGGGAAGCTGCGACAGTTCCTCCACCTTGGTATGCAGATAGATTTCCGCCCCGTTCTTCTTGGCCGATTTGGCATAGGCGTGCGTCGTGCCATAGGGGTCGAGATGGCCTTCATGCGGGTCGAACACCGCGCCGACGAATTGCTTGGGGTCGAGAAGCGGCATCATCTCATGCGCCTCTTCCGGCGTCACGATCCGCGCCTCACCGCCGGCATATTTTCCCTTGGCGAGCAGCGACTTGAACCAGTCGAACCGCTCCGGCGTTGCCGCCAGCATCAGCCCGGATGTCATGTGCAAACCGATATCCTGGCCCGAATACGCCTCGATCTCCTTGTAGAGCTCGACCGTATATTTCTGCAGCTTGGCCACATTGGGATCGCCATTGATCGTATGCATGCCCCCGGCTGCATGCCAGGTAGACCCGGACGTCAACTCCGAACGCTCCAGAAGCACCACATCGGTCCAGCCGAATTTGGTCAGGTGATAGAGCACCGAACACCCGACAACACCCCCACCGATAACGACGACCCGCGCATGATTTTTCATGGATAACGCTCCCCTGAGCTTAGGCTGGAATTGCCTGCAGGCTAGAGCGGCAGCATGAAGCCGTGAAGACTGCGGAGCGACGATTTATGTCGTATGCGAGATGGGCAGTGTTCTGAGCGCGGCGTGGGGTGTGGCCATGCCCGGACGGACGCGGCAGATGCGGGTTCGACCCGATGCGGTCATTCGGGAGAGCAAGCAGACGGACGGCATTATGCCTCCACCTGGGTCATGGCAGCGATCCCCTAGGTCCTGTTGACAAAGTATGGCAGCCATATCTTTACGGCGGCCAGGGCGAGGAAGGCTGAGAAGGATTTTCGTGTCTTGTCGTATCGGGTCGCAACGCGACGGAACTGTTTGAGGCGGTTGAACATCCGCTCGATGCGGTTCCTGTTCTTTTAAGCCCGGAAGTCGCTGGCAGGTGGGTTCTTTCGGTTGGCCTTCGGCGGCCCGTGGATCATAAGCTCCTCGCGCAGGAAATCGCCGTCACAGCCTTTGTCAGCAAGGAACAGCTTCGATTTGCCGAGGGGTATCGCCAGCAGACCAGGAACGGCGTTGTAATCTGAAGTCTCGCCACTCGTCAGGATGAAGCCGAGAGGCCGTCCTTGACCGTCTGCTCGGGCGTGGATTTTCGTCGTAAAGCCGCCGCGTAATCGACCAAAAGCCTCCTGATAAGTCCCCCTTTTGCGCCCGCAGCCTGCGAGTGCCCGCGAACCGTGGTGCTGTCGATCATGTGCTGCCAGTCATCCGTCAGCCGGAGTTCGACAAGCGTTTCAAGGAGAGCATCCCAAACGCCTTGCTCGGCCCAACGGTGGAAGCGCACATAGACCGAATTCACTTACCGTAGCGCTCATGCATATCGCGCCAGGGGCAGCCGACCCGAAGAACATGCAGCATGCCGTTCAGAAACTGCCGATTGTCATGCGCGGGCCGAGACTTCCTGCCGCGTTCGGTGGACAGCAGCCCCTTGATGATCCTCCATTCCATATCCGTAACGTCGCCGCGTGCCAAAACCGCCTCCTAGAAGGCAGTCTTGAATCACGCTTCCGCTGATTTAGGAATCCACTTTGTCAACAGGGCCTAGCCGCAATGTTTTGCATCACGGCATCACCAAGATTGCCGCTATAGAAGAGATACAAGCTTGCAGCGCTGGGTCCACTTGCATCAAGTTGACGTATGATTTCTTGGATCTCATCGATAGAAGAAGCATTTTCAAGGCGTTCAAGCGCGCGGTTGCGGCTCAACATGATCTTCTCGCTAAAATCAATTAAATTATAACTACATCTGCGCGCTTGGAGCTTTTCTCCAAGCGATCATTGCGATATTTCAGCCATGCTATCCGCATTAATTGAATAGCTTGGTCTGCTGTATGTACATCCAGATCTGGCGGAAGCTTTCCCTGCGGTTGTGCGCGGAGACTGAATGGATGCGTCATCATATCCACGCTCACACGTTCAATTGGTTCGCGTGGCTGATCCAAGATAGGATGCACTAGCCGAACCGAACCGAGAGGCTCAACGTCTATTTCGATTTCACGCGACCCGATGCGAACAATCCCGGGAAAGTATCGAGGATACTCTCGATCTTCTTCAGGCAGAGTGATCAGGATTTCAGGCTCTCCAACTACGCGAAAAACATTTCGCCCACTTTCCCTGCCGATAGGGTGGAAATCCACGGCTGAACTCGCAATGCGTTGCAGCGAGAAGCTGGCCGCGTAGTCGGAGAGATGTTCATGTAATTCAACCAGTTGCGATCGTGGTCGACGCCAGTTCTCGTGGATCTTGCCTATGACCGGAATCGCATGGCGACCGAATTTTGTCTGAATGTGGCGATCATAGCTGACCCATCGGTCAAGGTATTCCGTGAGCGGGGTACGTATAAGGTCGGCGATCCTTCCATTGTCGTCATCCCTCAAATCTTGGATAGCGGGATAGTTGATGCCAGTGAAATTGATCTGCTCAATGGCAAGGTTCAGCTGCAACGCTGCCGGCTGCATCAAACCCTTAGGAAGGGGCAGGGATTTCGCGGGGGCTATCTCCTCAATCCAACGAGATATACAGAAGTTAATGAAAACGCGGTTTAGCTTTAGGGTTCCCCAGTGCAGCCAAGGTCCACGCTGCTGACCGCCTGGAGGGGCGTCGCGGAGCAAGAGGAGCTTGGCAGAGTCCAAACTCAAATAGCCGTTCTCATTCTCTGTGTGCCAGATACCCCCTAACGCAGGTGGCTGGTTTGCGTTGCGTGGATCCGGGGCCATCCGTCGGTCGACCGCGGAACGGATCTCATCGACTTCCGAAACAACGCTCATTGACTCTCCTCATGGTCGCCGCTCTCCGGCGGCGGCGAACAAAAATCTTTGATAGCGTTGATAAACATTCGGGAAAACACCTTTTACGGACATCGACAGCCGAGCAATCGGATATCGAGAATTTGGACCAATAAAAAACATCTGCAAGCTGGTGTATAAGAAATTCTCAGATTAGAACTTCTCCCGTCTCAGCCTTTATCGGCGAGGAACAGCCTCGGCTTGCCGATCGGTATCGCCAGCAAGTCAGGAACGGCGTTGTAGTCCGAAGCTTCGCCGCCTGTCAGGACGAAGCCAAGAGGGCGGCCCTGACCGTCTGCTCGGGCGTGGATGTTCGTCGTAAAGCCGCCGCGTGATCGACCAAAAGCCTCCTGATAAGTCCCCCTTTTGCGCCGGCCGCCTACGAATGGCCGCGAACCGTGGTGCTGTCGATCATGTGCTGCCAGTCATCTGTCAGCCCCAGTTCGACGAGGGTCTCAAGGAGGGCGTCCCAAACGCCTTGTTCGGCCCAACGGCGAAAGCGCACATAGACGGAGTTCCATTTACCGTAGCGCTCATGCATGTCGCGCCAAGGGCAGCCGACCCGAAGAACATGCAGCATGCCGTTCAGATATTGCCGATTATCGTGCGCGGGCCTGGACTTCCTCCCCCGTTCAGTGGGCAATAGCCCCTCAATGATCCGCCATTCCGTATCCGTCAGGTCCCCGCGAGCCAAAACCGCCTCCTAAAAGACAGTCTTGAATCATGCTTACGGTGATTTGGGAATCCACTTTGTCAACAGGGCCTAGCGCATTCGAAATGCGGTCATCCAACGATGGCCGTGTCATGTCGCCTTGGCGCCAACTGCGGTCATAGATACTTCATTCCTCGAACCTGTTGGCGACCACAAGTGTGCGGTCTCGGTTTGTGACAAGGTTCACCAAGCCGCCGTTTTTAAAACTGCCCGGATGGATGACGTGTCTTGTGACGGCCTCGAAATCCGGGCCCACAGGTGCGTCCATTCCATACGTTCTACCATTGCCGCGAATTTTTTCACTTTTGAACTCCCACCCGCGCAAGAGCAGATCAAAGTCCGTAGGGTCAATTTTAAAAGCGCAACTGATTATAATGTCTGTGATTGCCCGTGCCGAGCATTCTGTATTTCGCACAGAGGAAGGCAGCTCCGGGAGATTGAGAATAAAGGCAATCCTTGCCGGGTTTTTTAAATGATCTCGGGCATTGATGCGCTGGATGTAAATATATGCAAACGCCGACGCACACACGACTGATATAACGACGGTGCCCGCCAAAATCACACGCGCTCGCAGACTTACCATACTCCTCCCCAGGCTCCCCGACTAACATCAATGCATGTTTTTGAGACTTGCAGGGATCAGCGACGGAAGCAAGCCGCATGTCCGCTTAGGGCCGAACGCGGACATGAGCGGCACAAATTTCAAAGTCGGCTCCGCCGGACAAGCGCCAGTAGGAGACATCATCAATCATGCAACTACCGGCTGGATCGGGGCCGAGAGACGTCTGCCCCTCAACGGCCGAAGCGGTCATTGGGATCCCGTACTTAGGACCTTTTCATCAGAACTATTCATGGTGCGATAAGGGCGGCAAGCTCGATTTGACGGCTTGGCTGCGATATCGTGCGGGCTGTTAGATATTCAAGATTATCCATCGCGCCGAGACTTTCCCGTTGCGCGGCAATTGGCCAGTCAAAAAGGTTCTCCATGTCATTGCTCGATGCGGACGCAATCCACCCAATCACTCTACCTGACGGCAGAGTCTATTCGGACACGGTTTACCTGAAGAACGTCATTGACCATCCGCGCATTGAGGTCGGCGTCTTCAGCTATTTCACGCATTCTGGAACACCGGGAGAAACGGCCCAAATACTGGCACCCTATCTCGGTCACGAATGTTGCGAGCGGCTGGTGATTGGCAAATTTGTGCAGATTGCTCGGGGCAGCTATTTCATAACCAGTTCGGCCAATCATCCAATGACTGGTTTCACGACCTATCCATTTCGGATCTTCAAGCCCGAGACATTTGGCTACAAGGACCTGCCTGTCAGAGACACGGTCGTCGGCCATGACGTGTGGATCGGCCACGACGCAGCTATCATGCCAGGCGTGCGAATTGGTTCGGGCGCAATCGTGGCCGCGGCCAAAACCGGTCATCGTCGCTCCGCTGTGATTGGCTCAGCTCAGGTGTTTTTCCATAAAGAGGCTAAGGGGGTCGGCCGTGTAAGTCCCGAAAGGCTCGATTTCCCGAAATCCATATCCGCGATACAGTTTGATGGCTTCAGGTTGATAGATGCCCGTTTCCAGCCGGATGGCCCGCAGGCGCATTTCGCAGCCTCGAAGAACCAGCTTATCCATCATTTGCTTACTGATTTTAAAGCCGCGTGCACTCGGATCGACGAACATGCGCTTGATCTCTCCCGTCATGTCGCCGGAATCCACTAGGGCGCAGCAACCAACGATCTGTTCGCGTCTTCTCGCAACGAAAAACGTAACATTTGGTTTTTCTAAGGTTGCGAGGTCGAGCGCATGGTTGCTCACTGCGGGATACAATGAGGCCGCATAGGCATCGGACGCCTGCAAAAGCCTGATCACGCCAGCTTGACGCGGGCTCTCGATAGATATTGTGACCATCATGCCAGGCTCCATCAGCAAAAACGTCTCACCCTTATCAAAGGGGTTGGAATGACCGCAATGGGCGCGAAGCGGCGGACGAATGTCGACCCTTTACCGTCATTGGCCGTAGGCGAAATATCCGCGAAATGCCTGAATGTCGCGACAATTGAGTGTCAGTTAACTCTATTATCCTGCCCGGTTGATTTCGAAAGAGATTTCGCATGAGACGCATTTTCAAGTTCGGAGGCCTTTTTTTGGGCCTGCTGGTCGTTTCAGCTTTTCTATACGGTGCAAAAGGATATTGGGACGCTCTGTCCGATGCTCCGCAACTACGTCAGCGCGCAGACGATTTGATAGCTCAGGGACATGGAGGAGACTCCCTTGGTGCGGCGCATCTGGCGATCTTGCTGAAGGTGCAAGACCCAAGCTTCACCAGTCATCCCGGCGTCGATTTTTCAACCCCAGGAGCGGGACTGACAACAATTACGCAGTCGGCTTCCAAGCGCCTCGCGTTCAAGGAATTCCATCCGGGAATCGGCAAGATCCGCCAAACCGGCTACGCGATGGGGCTGGAAAGCCGGCTTTCCAAAGAGCAAATCCTTGCCTTGTGGCTCGACACATTGGAGATGGGGAAAGGCCCGGACGGATGGATGAGAGGCTTTTACAACGCAAGTTCCGCGATTTATGGGCGGCCGCCCGCCGAGCTGAGCAACGCAGAATTCATTCGAATGGTAGCCGTACTTATCGCGCCGGGGTCCTATAAGCTTGAAGAAAGCGACGCTGAACTCGATGGGCGTGTCGCTCGAATTGAACGTCTTGTGGCAGGATCATGTGTGCCTGAAGGATGGAGCGATGTATGGCTTGAGGGCTGCCGGAAGCATTCAGATCGCTAACCAGAATAGCATTGCAGCAGCTGTTAGGAGCTTGAGACATGGCGAATAGCCCCATCTCCCCTTCCGGCCACAAAGCAAAAATATCGCCGCCGGCAAGCTATAGCCGTTGTCAGCTATCGGAGATGACGCGCGCGTCGAGCACGTTAACCGACATGAGAGCGTATCGCACTTTCCGCCGCCCCATCATTGCGCCCCGCATTTACAACTCCCCCTCAACCATCCCCGAGCGCCCAATTGTCCACCGCCTGCACCAAGGAAGAATCCACGGAGACCCCATCGCAGGACGCCCTGCCCGAGCGGAAGATCTGGCATCCTCTTCCTCTTGCGACCGATCATGCATCGAAGGCGGTGTAGAGAGCCCTTTCATCCCGGCCACCCGAGCCGAGGACGACGAGACGCTCGGGCGGTCGTTCTGCCTGCCCCGGTTCTCTACGGTATCCGCACAATCATCGGCGTGATCTGGCGGATGCCGCCAAAGCCCAGCATACGCGGTGCCGTTTCGATCTCGATATCGGGGGCCGCCGCGAGAAGGGCCTTCAGGCTTTCCTCCATTTCGAGGCGCGCCAGCATCTCGCCGATGCAGCGATGCGCCCCGTGACCGAAAACGAGATGCAGGCGAGGATGATCGGTCCGGCGCATGTTGAACACATCGGGCTCGGAATAAAGCTTGGGATCGCGCATGGCGGACATGGTGCTCAGCTGCAGCAGAACGCCGGCCGGCACCCGCGTTCCGCCAATCTGCATCTCGCTCACGGTGAAGCGTGGCACATTGGAGACCGAGGGTTCGAACCGCATGCTTTCGGAGATCGCCTCGGGCACGAGCGCTGGATCTGCATGAAGCGCCGCCCAGTCTTGCGGGCGCTGGCGCAGCAGCGAGACCGTCATGGCAAAGGCGGCACGGGTGGTGTCGCTACCGCCGAGCATCATGGCCAGCACCTGGTTCACCAGACAGTCGAATTCCATCTCCTGGTTGTGCACCCAATCGGCGACCAGTTTCGACAGGAGATCGTCGTTCGGTGCCGTCATCCGCGCCAACATGTGCTCCTTCACATAGGTGAAGACCTCACCGGCCGCCGTCTCGATCCGGGCATGATTGTCGATCGGATAGATCGGTGCCACCGCCTTGGCCATATCGTAGATGCGCGGGGCAAAATAGGAAGCCTCCGCGATCGGCAGGCCGATGATCGAGGCGATCATCTCCGATGGCACGCGGCCTGCCATATGCTCGACAAAGTCGAAGCTCTCGCCCCGCGGCAGGTTGGCAACGATATTGCGCGCCACAGCCTCGATGCCATCGCGCGAGGCACGAATGGCCTGATGGGAAAACGTGCGCGCAAAGGGGCCGCGCTTTGTCCGATGGTCCTGACCGTTGGCAAACAGGAGGACATCGCGCAGGAAGCGGGCCATCGCTCCCTCGGGCACCTGGTGATGCGCAACGTAGTCGCGGCCCTCGACCTGCACGGTGCCGTCATCTTTCAACAGCGGCATCACATCTTCGGCACGAAGAACATAGTAACAGCGATCATTGATCTTGATGACCGGATGTTTCTCGCGCAGTTCCGCAAACCTTGCATGCGGGTCCTCGAGCAGCCAATGCGGGTCGATCAGGGGCGCCTCTGCGGCGATGGGCGAAATCTGGTTCATGGTGTGCGTCCTTCCTGTGTCAGGATCTGAAATGAATGGCGGTTCTCTGCGCGTTGCAGCGCCGCGAAATTCCGGTTCGCCTTGCAAGCACGCTCGGCCCGCAAAACGGTCTCGATGTCTCTCGCCAACCTGGCGACAAGGCCGAATGAGGCGCTGTGTCGGGCATGACAGACCGAATGCATTGTCTTAGAATGTCGGCACGCAGCAGAGCCTATGGTTGATCCGCCCTCTTCCGTCAGGCCGACCGTATCCCATGGATACTGCTGCGGCGCGGGAGCACTCGATATTTGCCAATCGTTGTAGCGAGCGTGGTACTTTTCTCGGCCGACGTGCATTGAGATGCGCAACTGCGACCGACCGCGCAACGCGCAAGAGCCATGGCGCGTTGAATTCCATGAAGATGCTGCCCGTCGACTGGCTGACCGCGCCCCTTTTCGAGCGGGCCGTTTGCGCCTACATTCTCACCAGATCTGCAATCTCAGTCACGGGAGCACCCGCATTGTCCGTCGCCTTCACCAAGGAAGAATCCTCAGAGACCGCATCGGAAACCATTCTCCCCGAGCGGGTGATTTCCGCGCAGCCCAATCTGGTGACGGAGAGCGGGTTGAAGGCGCTGGAGGCGGAACTGGCGGTCGCGCGCGAGGCCTATGCTGCGGGCAATCTGATCGAGGATGTCAACGACAAGCGTCGCCAGACGGCAGGTCCGGCCCGCGATATCCGCTATCTGGTGGAGCGCATCCGCACCGCCGATCTGCAGCCGGCGCCGGCAAGCAACGATATCGTCGCCTTCGGCTCCACCGTGCGCTTCGAGCGCGAGGACGGACGCGTGCAGACGTTCCGCATTGTCGGCGAGGACGAGGCCGATCCGAAATCCGGCACCGTCTCCTGGGTCTCTCCCCTCGCCCGGGTCCTGCTCGGCAAGGCACCCGGCGATCTGGCGATGCTGGGCAATGAGGAACTGGAAATCCAGAAGATCACATAGAAACGCCACGGCCAGCCGCGATCCACGCGACTGCCGCACTCGAACCCGCGCCCTCAGTCTGAGACGCCGGCGCCGAAAAGCCCGATCATCACCATGCTTGCCATCTCCACCCGTCGCTCCAGCTCGTCGCGCATGGTGTCGATATTCTGGTTCAGCATCAATGCCTTCAGATGCAGACTTCCAAGGATGAGGCCAAGAAACATATCGGCCAGAAGATCGGGATCGATGGCGGGTGGGTGATCGGCTCCGGTCAACAGTCCACGCTGCAGTTCAGTGGCAACATAGATCTGGGTCTTGTCCACACACTCGCTGTAGAAACGCTCGGAAAGCTCCGGCGTCTTGGTGGCCTCCGATATCACAAGGCGGGTCAGCGCCACCTGCCGTGGCGACAGGATGAAGGCACCGAGTTCTTCGAGCATGCGGCGAAGACGCTGCACCGGCGTTGCATCCCCTATCGACATCACCACCTCATCGATGGGCAGGAGATCATGGCTGTCGACCAGTGCGCCAAACAACGCACCCTTGTCGGGAAAATGTTTGTAGACCGATTTCTTCGCCATGCCGGCGGCCCGGGCGATCTCTTCCATGGTCGCATCGCCATAGCCCATGCTATCGAAAACGCGCTCCGCCGCATTGAGGATCGCGGTCTTGCGCGCCTCCTCCGACAGGCTTGGAGGGCGCCCCGCCGTAACCGTACTGCCGTCCATCCCAGTCATTCCTTCTTAACCGCGTTGTCGACAAGTCCATTGACAAATCGAAACGAATGCGTTTCCTAATGCAATAAAGAAACGATATCGTTTCCTTGTTATCGTTGCAAGCCGTCTCTGAAGGAGCAGAACCGTGGAACAGACCAGCCCTCCGAAAACCCTGCCTATTGCCATCGCGCTCGGCTCGCTCTGCGCGCTCGGCCCCTTCTCCACCGACATGCATGTATCGGCCATGCCGCAGATGGCCGAGGATCTGGCGACCTCTGCCGCCACGATCCAGATGACCATGATGACCTATTTCTGCGGTTTCACCATCGGCCAGCTGTTTTATGGTCCCGCCTCCGACGCGCTCGGTCGCAAGCCGGTCATCTTCTTTGCCCTTGCCGTCTTTCTGGCCGGCACCATCGGCTGCGTGCTCTCGGTCACCCCCAATCAGATGCTCGCCTTCCGCTTCCTCCAGGGCTGTGGCGGCTCCATCGGCATGGTCATCGCCACCGCCACCATCCGCGATCTCTTCAGCGGCATAAAGGCGGCCAGGTTGATGTCGCTGGTTATCCTGGTCCTCGGCCTTGCTCCGGTGATCGCCCCGCTGGCCGGCAGCATGCTGCTGACATTTTCCACCTGGCGCGTGATCTTCATGGTCATGGGATTGCTGTGCCTTGTCGTGGCAACGCTGGTCGTCGTTCTGCTGCCTGAAACACGCATGCCGGCGCTACGCGCCACCAGCCAGCCCTCCAGGGCCATCCACTGGTATGCAAAGCTTCTCTTCACCCGAAGCTTCATTCCCTATGCCGGCGCGCTGGCCTTCGCACAAGGGGGCTTTTTTGCCTATATCGCCGGCTCGTCCTTCGTGCTCATCAATGTCTACGGTCTGAGCCCCATCACCTTCTCGGTCATTTTCGCGCTCAACGCTCTGGGCATCGGCATAGGTACACAGGTCTCCACCCGTTTCGGCGAGAAGATCGGGCTTAAGAATGTCGTGAGAATGTCCTCGCTGATCTTTGCAGGCGCCGCCATCCTGCTGGTCGGCATGGAACTGCTGCATATCGGCACGGTCTATTCCGTCTGCATCCTGCTGTTTATCGCCGTGATCGGTGTCGGTGGCATGATGCCCTCCTGCAATGTTCTTGCCATGGAAAGCCAGGGCCACATCGCCGGCACGGCAGCCGCCCTCTCCGGCGCGCTTGGCTTTGGCGCAGGTGCCCTGTCGAGCCTCGGCATCGGCCTGCTGGAAGACGGCACCGCACTGCCCATGCTGATGATCATCGCCATCAGCGCCATCGGCGCAACACTGGTCGCCCATCTCGCCTTCGGCGATCAGGAAGCAAGCGCTGCTACCCAGTCGTAATGACAAGGGCGGGCAATCCAGGCAAGGATGTCCGCCCTAGCCCGCAAAGCCGGCCGTCATGGCAAATTCCCGGCCCATTTCCACGATTTCGTCGAACACATAGCCGGCATAGGAGCGCATGACGGTAATCTCGAATTCATCGACGCCGGTGCGCGCCAGATTGGCCGGCGTGTGACAGCACAGTGTATTGGCAGAGCCGCCAAGGTCGAACTGGTCCGGATCAAGATCCAAACCCGCACATTTCGCCAGAACATTGCGCACCCGCGGGCCTGAAAGCCGCATCACCACACGGCCCTCGCTCTGGTCGACAAAGGACAGTTGACCCGACAGCAAAGCCAGGTCGCGGATCAGGGTTTCGGGCGCAATCGATTCCGACACCAGCAGCCATTCGCCGGGACCGCAAAAGCGCACCGATACCTCGGCGATTTCGGCCAGCGCCTCCTCCACCGAGCTCTCGTGACCGGCATGCGCCAGTACGGAAAACACCAGCGGCCGCTTCAGGATCGCCAGATGATGCGGATTGGGCGTGCCGGCAAATCCGGCGATATAGTCGTCCAGCGCGTGGGCGTGAGAAAATGACATGGGCAGCACTCCTTACACCTTCAGCTTCTTGTTGTCGGGGTCGATAAAGACCGGCGAGCAGACTTCCGCCAGCACCTCCGACCCGCGCAAACCGTCCCAGACCACGACTTTTTCGCCCATGCGCTCACGCCCGGATTTCAGGAAGCCAAGGCCGATCGTGTGGCCGAGCATGGGCGAAAAGCAGACGGATGACACCCAGCCCTGATCATTTGTCATCGAGGGCTTTGCCCCCTCTTTGAGAATATGCGCGCCGGCCTTGAAGTGCTGATCGTGCTCGACCGGTTTCAGGCCCACAAGCTGCGCCCGGTCGGCGGCAGTCAGTCCGAAGCGGCTGGAGAGGCGTTTGCCGATGAAATCCGGTTTCTGACCGGCAAACATGGCGCCAAGCCCCAGATCGTCCGGCGTGGTACGTCCGTCGATTTCGGCATGGGTCACGAACCCCTTCTCGATACGCATGACATTGAGCGCCTCCACACCGTAAGCGCAGATGCCGTGCTCCTTGCCGGCGACCATGATCGCATCGGCGACCGCCTCGCCGTAACCGGCCGGAACGCCCAGTTCATAGGCCAGCTCGCCGGAAAAGGAGATACGGTAGAGACGTGCGGAAAGCCCGCCCTTCAGGGTTACCTCTTGCGCCGCCAGAAACGGTACCGCCTCGTTGGACACATCGTCTTCAACGATCCGGTCAAGGATCACCCGCGCTTTCGGCCCAACCAGCGACATCTGCGCCCATTGGTCGGAGGCAGACACCATGCGCACATCCAGATCCGGGAAAAGCGCCTGCGCTGCAAATTCCAGATGGGTCATCACCTCGCCGGCAGCAGCCGTAGTGGTGGTGATGAAGAAATGATCCTCGGCAAAACGGCTGGCGGTGCCGTCGTCCATCACAATCCCGTCTTCCCTCAGCATCAGCCCGTAACGCGCCTTGCCGACCGGAAGCTTGAGGAACCCGTTGGAATAGACCCGGTTGAGAAATTCGGCGGCGTCCGGGCCAAATACTTCGATCTTGCCGAGCGTCGAAACATCGCAAAGCCCGGCATGGGCACGCACGCATTTGACCTCGCGGTCCACCGTTTCGCGCCAGCCGCTCTCGCCGTCCCTTGGAAAATAAGAGGATCGATACCAGAGCCCGGCTTCAACGAACACGGCGCCGTTTTTCTTCGCCCAGCCATGCAGCGGCGATTGCCTGACCGGCCTTGAATGCTCGCCCCGGCTGGTGCCCGTCAGCGCACCGAAGGAGACAGGTGTGTAAAAGGGGCGGAAGGTGGTCGTGCCGATCTCGGCGGGTGAAACCCCGCGCATGCCGGCCATGATGCCGGCCATGTTGATATTGCCAAGTTTTCCCTGATCGGTCGCCATGCCGGCCGTGGTGTAGCGCTTGGTGTGCTCCACATGACCGAAGGCCTCGCGCTGGGCAAGCGCCAGATCCCTGACCGAGACATCGTTCTGGAAGTCCACAAAGGCCTTGCCCCTGGAGCCCTGCACATACCAGAGCGGGGCAAAGTCGGCGTCATAGTCGCCCTCGACATCCGGAATTTCGACCATGCCGGTGATCCGGCCCATGGCCTCGACCGCCAGATGGGCTTTCTCCGCCCCATCCTTCAGGCAGGCAGCGATGGATGAAAGCCCGGCAGCCGATCCGGCGGCCGCAAATTGCTGTCCGACATCCGGCGCCATGAAGGCCTGATGCGCGTCCGACCATTTTGGCTTTGCCCCGCGCTGGCAGGCCAGATGCACCACCGGGCTGAACCCGCCAGACATCAAAAGCGCGTCGCAATCGATTGCCTCCTCATAGCCGGAGCGTTCAACCAGAATCCCCGACAACCGCTGACGTCCCTTGGTGGAGGTCACCCCCGCACCGGAAATCACCCGCACAGCGGAAGGCGCGGTATTGGCAGCACCGGGTCGACTGTCGATCAGGGCTGCAACCTCGACACCGGCATCCGTCAGATCCGCCGCTGCCCTATAACCCGCACCGCCATTGGTAAAGACCGCAACCTTTTCGCCGACACTCACCCCGTAACGGTTGAGATAGCTGCGCCCGGCACTGGCCATCATCACGCCCGGCCTGTCATTGCCACCGAACACCAGCGGACGTTCTTCAGCACCCGTCGCCATGATGGCGCGCTTGGCAACAATGCGCCACAGCCGCTCCACCGGCAAATCGGGCGATGGCTGGGCCACGTGTTTTTGCACTTTTTCAAGCGCGCCGAAGACATTGTCGTCATACCAGCCGAAGACCGTGCTGCGCGGCATCAGCGTCACATTGTCGAAGCTCTTCAACTCCTCCACCGTGCGCTCGGCAAACGCGGCGGCGGCAATGCCGTCGATGGAAATCTTCTCCGACAGAAGCGATCCACCGAGGCGAAAACCTTCATCCGCCAGAATGACCCGCAACCCGGCGCGCGCCGCGCAAAGGGCTGCCATCAGTCCGGTCGGCCCGGCGCCGATCACCAGCAGGTCGCAATGGGCCCAGGCTTTCTCGTAGCGATCCGGATCGGCCTCCATCACGGCCCGGCCGAGACCGGCCGCCTTGCGGATCAGCGGTTCATAAACCTTTTCCCAGAACGCCGCAGGCCACATGAAGGTCTTGTAGTAAAAACCGGCCGACAGAAAGGGCGACAAAAGCTGATTGACGGAACCGACATCATATTTGAGCGAAGGCCAGCGGTTCTGGCTGACCGCCGTCATGCCGTGATAAAGCTCGGCAACGGTTGCCCGCGTATTGGGCTCGCTGCGGGCACCGGTGCCGATACCAACCAGGGCATTGGGCTCTGCGGAACCGGCGGTTACAATGCCGCGCGGGCGATGATATTTGAAGGAACGCCCCACCAGCATCTGGTCGTTGGCGAGCAGAGCCGAGGCCAGCGTGTCGCCCTCGAAGCCACGCATTTCCTTGCCGTCAAAGGTGAAGGTGAAGGTGCGCCCACGATTAACAATGCCACCGGACGACAGACGGGAAGCGCTCATCGTCCAGCCTCCCTGGCAAGCTTGGCAGCATCGCTGACGGCATAGACCTCATGGCTTGCCGCATTGTCGCGCTCGACCACCAGCCAGCGTCGGCAGCCGCCGGTATGGTGCCAGTGTTCCACAACACGCCCCTTGGGATTATCGCGCACAAACACATATTCATACCAGGCATCGTCGCTGGCAGACGCATCGGGACGCAGCGGCGTGGCATCGCCGCGAATGGAGAATTCTTCCTTGGGACGGACCCCGCAATGGGGACAATGGATCAGGCTGGCCATGAATTATGTCTCAATGCAAACAGGAGCTTAATGAAGGTTCGGCTGTGGACCGTGGCCGGTCTCGTCGATCTGGAAACCGCGACGGAAACGATCGAGCCGCAAGAAGCGCGCCACCTGATGCGTTTCGTCCTTGGCGATCAGATGGGCAAAGCAGAAGCCGGATGCAGGCGTTGCCTTGAAGCCCCCATAGCACCAGCCGCAATTCAGGTAGAGATTGTCGATCGACGTCTTGTCGATGATCGGCGATCCATCCATCGACATGTCCATGACACCGCCCCAGGCGCGAAGCACCCGAAGCCGTGACAGGCCGGGGATCATGGCGACACCTTCCTCGATCGTGTGTTCCACCGTCTCCAGATTGCCACGCTGGGCATAGGACGAATAATAATCGAGATTGGCACCGAACACCAAGCCGCCCTTGTCGGACTGCGAGATATAGAAGTGGCCGGCCCCATAGGTGACCACATTGTCGAGCACCGGCTTGATGCCTTCCGACACGAAGGCCTGCAACACATGGGTCTCGATCGGCAAGTCCAGACCGGCCATCTTGCCCGTGACGGAGGTGTGGCCGGCCGTTGCCAACGCCAGCTTGTTGCAGCCGATATAACCCTTGCTGGTCTCCACGCCCTCCACCCGGCCCTCGGCGTCGCGGCGAATGCCGGTCACCTCGCAATGCTGGATGATATCGACACCGCGGCTGTCCGCACCGCGACCATAGCCCCAGGCGACCGCATCGTGACGCGCCGTGCCCGCACGTTTCTGCAACAACCCGCCCATGATGGGGAAGCGCGCATGGTCGAAATTGAGATAGGGCATCATCTTCCTGACCTGCTCGCGGTCGAGCAGGTCTGCATCGACGCCATGCATGCGCATGGCATTGCCGCGCCGTGCATAGGCGTCGCGCTGGCCGTCGGAATGATAGAGATTGATGATGCCCCGCTGGCTCATCATGGCATTATAGTTGAAATCCTGCTCCATGCCCTCCCAGAGCTTCAGCGAAAATTCATAGAAGGGCTCATTGCCCTCCAGCATGTAGTTGGAACGCACAATGGTGGTGTTTCGACCGATATTGCCGGAGCCGAGATAGCCCTTTTCCAGTACCGCCACATTGGTGATGCCGAATTCCTTGGCAAGATAATAGGCGGTTGAAAGACCATGCCCCCCGCCGCCCACGATAATCACATCGTAATGCGGCTTTGGCTCCGGCTCCCGCCAGGCGGGCTTCCAGTGCCGGTTGCCGGAAAAGCCGTTCTTCAAAATGGAAAGGGCTGAATATCGCATAAGGGTATCCCGTAAAGACGTGGCGACAGATTGGCATATGCGGCTGAAAGAGCAAGCGGATACGGGACAGAAATCTGCCCATATGCGACATCGTCCAATCGAACCCGTTCACATTGTCCTGATTGCCCTTATCGCCGAAAACAGCGCCGAATCTGTGGAAGAAAATCGCGGAAAATCCAGCAATTTCAACAAATGCGACATCATTTTTTCCACACCTTCCAAAACCGGGTGACAATAGCGTCATGGCCCAGAGAGGCAGCGAACCATTAGGAGACGGATATGAGCGACGAAACCAACAATCTCGAACTGCCCTACATCCTGCCGGCACAGGCACAAAAGCATGTCACCCATAACGAGGCGCTTCAGCGACTGGACGCGATAGTGCAGCTTACGATCGCGGATATGCTTGGGGAGCCGCCCGAAGACCCGGGCGAAGGCCAATGCTTTGGCGTGGCTGAGGACGCGACCGGCGAATGGAGCGGCCGCGACGGCAAGCTCGCCTGCTGGCAGGATGGGGCCTGGAACTTTATCACCCCAAAACCGGGTTGGTTGGCGTTCGACCATAGCGCCGGACATGTGAAATCGTTTGACGACGGTGCATGGCAAGATTTCCCCCTGCCCTTAACAGCCAGCTTCGAAAAGCTGGGGATCAACGCGACCGCCGACGATTACAACCGGCTGTCATTATCGGCCCATGCGAGCCTGCTCACCCATGCGGGCAACGGTCATCAATTGAAGATCAACAAACAATCCACAGGCGATACCGCCTCACTACTGTTTCAAACCGACTGGCAGGGGCGAGCGGAATTCGGGACCGCTGGCGAAGACAGGTTTTCGATCAAGGTCAGCGCCGACGGCATATCCTGGGCGACGGCACTTGTGGCCTCCCCAGGCGGGATCGTCGACCTGCCCAATCGTCCGCTGACACGCGCATCCAGAACTGCAGCAGCCGTGACGCCTGCGGATGGCAGTCAGACAGGTTTTCAGTCACTGAGCGTCGCGCAAGGCGGTTTTGCCTTGGGTGCCGCGGTTCCGTCCGGCACGGGCAATCGCCTGGATATACCCGCAGGCGGTCTCTACCTCATCTGCCTCAACCTCGCGGTCAATTCATCCACCAGCCATGAGGCCCGGGTGCTGAAAAACGGCAGCACGACGCTTGCCCGCATTGCCGGCCACAATAGCGGCGGACCGCGATGTCATCAGTCGGTAACCGCCATCGTCGAGCTCGCGGCCGGCGACTGGCTCTGCCTCGAACATTCAGGCGATGCGGAGATCGAATTCGGGCCAGGCTACACGGAACTCAGCCTCATCAGGCTCTAGAGTCCATCATCAGCCCATGCGGTCGAAATCTTGGACAAAAGTGCGTCCGGCTAGAGCAACCGGAAGCGACAGGCACGTGCCACGGCCTGCATGCGATTGACAGAGTCCAGCTTGCGCATCGCGCTTTTCAGGTAGCTGACCACGGTGTGGCTGGAGATGTTGAGGATCAAGGCGATTTCCTCGCTGCTCTTGCCCGCCGCCGACCAGCGCAGACATTCGAGTTCACGCCCGGATAACCGTTCGCGCGGCCCTTCGGGACGATACTCATCGAAGCGCGTATCGATCAATTCCATGGTGGAAAAGTAGATTTCCCGGATCTCCGCCTGGGGCATTTCCTTACGGTTTCCGGAAAAAACGAACACATAGTGGTTCAAATCGGCACTGTGGATAGAGAAAACGAGATTGGAACTCATGCCGCGCCCGGCAAAAATTGCCTCCACATTTTCCTTGGTCGACGAGGACTGTGCGTCACCAAAGACGCAACCGTCGACCAGCGTGGGGCGAATGCCGGATTTAAGCAGCGCGATCAGTTTGCTGAAGCCGAAAACATCCACCGAACCATAGGATTCACGAAGATCCTCGGGCCAGTTGCTCAAGAGTAGATTGGCGCTGAATTCGGGCATGTCGCCCTTGGGAAAACGCGTGACAAGAAACGCACCCATTCCATGGCGACAGGCAAGCGCCTCGAAGGCCGAATAAAGCCCACGATCATCGTCTTCTGCATTGAATATATTGTCAGAATCCAGTTGGCGCTGCAGTCCGTCAGAAGAATAATACATGGAACTTCCTTGCATGGGCGTCTTGCCCCGTGATCGACGAGCCGGATCTTTCATGCCATTCCGGCCACGATGACGCTAAACAAACGCCCACGCGCGCCCGCAGTCGTAGACTGAAGATGCGGCAGCTGAAGAATTGATCCATAGGCAAAACAAGCTGCCCCGAGAGGCGCGCGAGTATTTCTAAAGTCTTTTTCGCACATATTCGAAACCGATAATAATACTAATTCAGCATGACTCCTATGCATCCGTTACAAGTTTACGTTGGGGAAGGACACGGCTGCTTTGAGAAAGCCTTTCGTCCGGGTTAATCAAATAGAGACATTTATTATCAAATTGTTACGAGGAGCTTAGGCAAATTTTAAAGGTCGCGAGCTAGGATTGCGGAGTGTGGTCTTGTGTATGTGTAGAGAGTCCAATGACCGAATTGATACGACCTCGAGTTAAATATGTTATCGGCCCCGATGGCAGCCCGTTGACGATTGCTGATCTGCCGCCGGCCAATACCCGTCGCTGGGTCATTCGCCGCAAGGCTGAAGTCGTCGCGGCCGTCCGCGGAGGTCTTTTGAGCCTTGAAGAAGCTTGTGAGCGATATACTCTGACCGTGGAGGAATTCCTCTCATGGCAGTCTTCGATCAGCGACCATGGTCTTCCGGGCCTGCGCACCACACGCATCCAGCAATACCGTCACTAAAAGATCCCTTCCCTATTGCCGGGGCTTGCGCATCATTGCTTGCAGCAGCCCCGCAATAAGAGACGATCCTGCGTAGAACCAGAGACCAGGCTGCGTGAAAGCGCTCGCCAGGCCACTGGTCTTTGCTGCGAATATGACGATGGCAACCAGCATCACATCCATCATGGACCACCGTGTGAGATGGGGAACCAGACGTCCAAGCAGCCCATCGCCGCCTCTGTCGGCGGCGGGCGCGATGGCCTCTGCCGTCAGGGCAACCAGCTTGAAGATCGGCAGAACGACGGAAAACAATCCGACCAGGAATGCAAGGAACGCATCGCCCTCCTGCCAAAGACTGGCGATAATCCCCGCAAGCGATGGCGCGTCGGAAAAGAAATACAGCGTTTCAAACCGCAGCAATGGCAGGCTAAGCCCGAGCGCGAGACAAAATCCCGCCGATGCCAGCAAGGCGGCCCTCACCCAAATCATCTGAAATGAACTCCTGTCCGATTGTCGGTTCCCGCAAAGCGTGAGCTAAGGATCGAATGGGACCGATCTTTGCCGTGAAATCGGAAAAAAGAAAACCCGCCTGGGCAAAACGCGCTTCTCGTCGGCCGATGAGGAGGACGCCCAAATTGCACCCAAGCGAAAAAGGCCCGTTGCTCTGGCAATTTGCCAGCAAAAACGTGCCGTTCCCCACTCAGTTTAGGGCCGCAGCTTGCGGCCCCGGATTGTTTTTAGGCGCGAAGGCGCTGCTGACCGTTGCGCTCTTCCAGCGCCGCAGCCTTTTCATATTCGGCTTCGGCTTCCTCGAGCGACAATTCGGCGGCGTCCTGCTGGACTTTCAATTCGCGAATTGAAACCTGCAGATTGTCGGCACGCTGGCGTGCTGCCTTTGCGAAAGTTGGGTAAGCGAAGTGGCTTGGATCAGAAATTCCAGATTTCTTTTCCTCGATGGAGATCTGGTTTTCCAGCTCCTTCGCCATTCGATCGAATTCGGACATCATCGTCTGCAACTGCTGCAGCTGGCGACGCTTTTCAGTTACCTGAAATTCCTTCAGGCGAACTAGGCTCTCACGCGACTTCATACGCAATACTCCGGTGATGCGAGACCTCCCGCCGTCACAGTTTACTCACTCTCCCACACCACCCGGACGAATCACTTGTCCCTAAAAAAGTCGGCGGTGTTAACGAAAAACTACCGTTGGTAACTTTTCATTTACGGGCATCGTTAATGATAGGGACGATCATTTAAGGGTCAGTAAATGCCGCCCCTGAAAAGGGAACTTTGACAATGATGAGTCAAATGAATCTGTTAGCGTCAAATTCTGACAATAAGATTCAAGTTCGGCGATGTCTGAAAATCTCGGAAAAACAGGAGTCTGTCCTTTTTGCTTAATAAATTCGATACACCTTGCCAGAGGAGATTAGAATTTGTTAACCATTTGGTGGCAGCCTTCAAATCAGGCAACGACTGGATCCGTTTCGCGTAGGGGCCTTTCGACCTTTCGGCGGCGGTAAAGGGGATATTTAATGCGGGTTCTTCTCATCGAGGACGACAGTGCTACGGCACAGAGCATCGAACTGATGCTCAAATCAGAGAGTTTTAACGTCTACACGACGGATCTGGGCGAAGAGGGTGTCGATCTCGGCAAGCTCTATGATTACGACATCATACTGCTCGATCTCAACCTTCCCGACATGTCGGGCTATGAAGTGCTGCGAACGCTGCGTCTTTCCAAGGTCAAGACACCGATCCTCATCTTGTCCGGCATGGCCGGTATCGAAGATAAGGTTCGCGGTCTCGGCTTCGGCGCAGATGACTATATGACCAAGCCGTTCCACAAGGACGAACTGGTTGCGCGCATCCACGCCATTGTCCGTCGTTCAAAGGGACATGCCCAGTCCATCATCATCACCGGTGAACTGGTTGTGAACCTGGATGCAAAGACTGTCGAAGTTGGCGGTCAGCGCGTTCACCTGACGGGCAAGGAATACCAGATGCTGGAGCTTCTTTCGCTCCGCAAGGGTACGACGCTTACCAAGGAAATGTTCCTCAACCACCTTTATGGCGGTATGGACGAACCCGAATTGAAGATTATCGACGTCTTCATCTGCAAACTTCGCAAGAAGCTCGCAAATGCTGCCGGTGGCGAAAACTACATCGAAACCGTTTGGGGCCGTGGCTATGTGCTGCGCGAACCGGATGGCGGGATCCTCGCCGAGACAGCCTGACGTCTTCTGAGCGGACATCAGCCGAATCAAAAAAACCTGCCTCTTTTGCGGCAGGTTTTTTTACGTCTGGGCGTTGCCACTCGGCATTTCCAAAAGATCGGGGCGCCACGGCATACGAAATATCGGCCGAAATATCGGCACGCGATTTCGCCATCTCGTATCTCTGTCGCGTGAAGCCATCGAAATTATCACGGGTGATTTCTGCTAGGCGGCGATCGCCTGGTCGGTAAAGATCTTGGTCAGGATCTTGCGGTCGAACGGTTTCAACAGGAAATCGTCGGCGCCGGCGCGCTTGCCAGCCATCATGACCTTCAATTCCGCCTGGATGACGCAGTAGTAGATCTTTACGCTCTTGCCCTCGGGCAAGGCGCGAACATTGGTGATCAGGTCGAGAGCGCCTTCAAGGCCTGCATCCACGATCATGATGTTGGGAAGGTCGGTTTCGCAGAAGCGCAGCGCATCGCGCGCATTGGCAGCTTCGGAAACCTGAAAGCCGATTTCGGTCAGGATGCGATGGCCGACCTTGCGAACGATATCGGAGCTATCCGCAATCATCAGACGTCGCATCAACATTTCCCCTCAAAAATGGCCGAGGCCACCATCGCCTCTCCAGCAACTTAACGTCGTTCCCCTAAGGATTGGTTACCGTAGATTGGCGCATTCTAAAGCTGTCGCCATACGGCCTGTGCCAAAAACAATTCGGCCGCCGATTGCCCGGCGGCCGAAAATGGATGCACATAATGGACCGCAGCCTCAGGCCGGGACGACTTCCGCCGTGAAGACGATGTTCTCTTCCGTCTGCACATATTTCAGCTCCATGCCGCATTCCTGCGCCAAAAGCACAGTGTAATAGGGCTGGATGGAATGAGCGTCGACGGCCTCTTCCAGCTGCCCACCGACAATTTCCGCAAATTTTGCCGGAACGCGCATCATCCGACCGGAAACCGTGATGGTGAACTTGGCGTCATATTCAGGATTTTCCAGCATGACATCGATCTTGCCGCCGCGCGGGATCGCACCGTAGGAGACCAAAAACAGGTTCAGAAGCATTTTGACGCGGTTCTTGGCAATGATCGCCCGTGGACCGTTCCAGGTAACCTCTGCCTTCTTCTCCGCATCGATATAATCTCTGGCAGCCTTTTCGGCTTCACCGGTGTCGATCGACGCGCCGACAGACCCCGACGCACCGAAAGCAAGACGTGCAAACTTCAATCGGACGGAAGCATTCAGCGTGCTGGAGCGGATCAGATCCATCGCATCAGCGTCGGCCCCACCCTCGTCCAGCAGTTCCAGGCCATTGGCAATGGCGCCGACGGGCGAAATCACGTCGTGGCAGACACGACTGCACAAAAGGGCAGCCAGATCAGGGCCAGCGAGCGTGAGGGTGGGATTTTTGTCCATCAAATTCTCCTGCAATTGGGCAACGCCGCGACGACTTCCGGACACGACTGCGCCGATAGTTGTGCCTACACCGTTTCCTCGTCGTCATAATGACACCATATTTGGTAAACCGATTGTTAATCTGATCGTCGCAAAATGATCGGAATACTCGATTTCGCACTGTGTGCACTGCATACCAAGGAAGAAAACATGCGCTTTCTCAGAAATACTGACGTTGCGCGCGTTAGAAAAGGGGCTCTGGCCCTCATGATTTCTATCGCGGCCCTGTTGCCCGCGATGCATGTCGCGAACGCTGCAGACGAATATACGGCGCAGGAGATCGTCGATGCCGGTCATAACCTGTTCGGCTCGACCAGCGGCGGTCTGGCCAAAGTGGTCGAACAGGCCTTCGCCACCTACGGACTGCCCAACGGTTATATTCTCGGTCAGGAAGGCTCAGGTGCGTTCATTGCCGGCCTCACCTATGGAGAAGGCGTTCTCTATACCAAGAATGCCGGCCAGCACGAGGTGTTCTGGCAGGGTCCCTCCCTCGGCATCGATTACGGCGGGAACGGCACCCGCGCCATGATGCTGGTCTACAATCTCCCCGACATCGAAAGCCTCTACAGGCGTTTCGGCGGCGTGAGCGGCTCAGCCTATATCGTGGCCGGGGTTGGCATGACGGCCCTGAAGAACAGCAATATGGTTCTCGTTCCAATTCGCACAGGCGTTGGCGCCAGACTGGGTGTGAATGTCGGCTATCTCAAGCTGACGCATAAACCGACCTGGAACCCGTTCTGATAGAGACCGCCTGCAACACCGGATAAAATTCATCGGGCCGCGAAGTCTTCTTCGGCGGCCCGATCTGTCTCGGGTGCTTGTCCTTTGGGCGAAACCGTGTCTAATGGCCACTCGTTAAAGTGGACTTCAACTGTGATTTGGCGCGACCGTGATTGAATACGCCCTCCTGTTTGGACTTGGATTCCTTTCCGCAGCCCTCATCGCATTTCTGCTGACGCCTGCAATTCATCAGCGCATCGTGCGGTTTACCGAAAACCGGCTGAAGGCAACCATGCCGCTTTCGCCGCAGGAGATCCGTGCCCAGAAGGACATGGCCCGCGCACTTTTCGCAGCCGAAAACGCCAAGACCACCCATGCGCTCGGCAAGGAACGGGAAAAAACGCTTGGTCTGCAGTTCCAGAACGAAAAGCTGGCGGAAGAGGCAAGTCGCCTGCTGGGCAGGAGCCGCGATCTCGAGGCCCTGATCGAGGACATGAAGGTGGAGGCCGGCGAACTGCGCTCGCAACTGCGCCGCGAGGACGGCGAGTTCTTCAGGGTCAGCGATACCTTGAAGCGAACGGAGGAATCCGCAGCCGCCAAGGATCTCGAAATCGAATCGCTGCAGAAAACGGCGGCAAGGCTTACGGCCGAGATCGACGGCCTCAATATGGAAAGCGCGTCCCAGAAGACCGAGATCGACAATCTCAAGCAGCGCATCCAGATACTGCGTGACGAGCGTGAAGAACTGAGACACGATACCAAGCTTGCCGGGCAGCGGGCCAAGGATGCCGAGCAACGCCTCTCCCAGGCTGAGCATGCCCGTATCCGCCTAGACGACCGGTTGGTGCGCGAAATGGCCAGCAATGCCGACAAGGAAGCGCTGATCGAGCGTCGCACCGACGAAGTGGCCCGGCTGAAGGAAAAGCTCAAGGAAGCCCGCTCCGTGGGGCGTGCGGCCGAGCGGGCCATGCGGGCAGCCAATCTTCGTCTGCCGAAAAAGCTGGAGGAGGACTTGCAAGAGATGGACCGCCCAGACCCCGCCGACACACCGCGCAAGGCAAACACACTCGACACCGGTCGCATTGCCGAAGACTTGCGCAATCGCCAGACAGCGCTTGCCGAGCGGCTGATCAAGGCAAAGAACACCACAAACGACGACGCCCTGCGCGATGAAATCGCCGATATCGCAGCCCGCATGGTGGTCCTGACAGCCGCCAATGAGGGAACGGCGTCGCCTGTTCGCGAGATCCTCTCCCAAAGCGCCTCCAAGGGTGCCGGAAACCGCATCACGCTCGCCGAGCGCGCCCGCAAGCTGGAACCAGGGCTGTTCGAACGCTCGAAGTAAATGCAGTGCGCAGGGTGAGCGGTCGCGCCTCGTCTACAACCGTCCCTGTGCCATCGCGGCGTGGTAGAGAGCGATGCCGCTCGCCGTTCCTACATTCAGGCTATCAAGCCGGGGTGACTGCGCGATGCGGGCCGTCCGGAAGCGTGTCAGCACATTGTCGGGAAGCCCCTCGCCTTCCGTCCCCATGACGAGCACCATGCGATCAGAGGCAGGGATATCGCGCATTTCGGTTTCCCCGCGCGGCGAAAGGGCCCAGATGGCAAAACCGGCAGCGGCCAGAACTTCCAGTGTCTCCACCGGCGTACCCTGCCGCACATAGGGCAGCGCCAGCACCGAGCCGACCGAGACGCGCAGGGATTTCCGGTAAAGCGGATCGCAACAGGTCCGATCGAGGATCACGCCATCGGCGCCGAACACAGCCGCATTGCGAAACAGCGAGCCGACATTATCGTGGTTGGAAATTCCGCAAGCAGACAAGAGCAGCGCCTTTTGCGGTAGCCGTGCGAGATAATCGACAAGCGCCGGCTCCTCGCAGCGACATCCAAGCGCCAAGACACCGCGATGCAGGTGAAAACCGGCAATCGCATCCAGTACGCTGCTCTCGGCCACATAGACCGGTATTTCTGCCGGGAGCATCGCCAGAATATCGGCAAGCCCCGCAACCCGGTTCTTGAGCAGCAGCACCTTTTCGGCGCGGATCCCCTGGCCCGCGGTATGCGCCTCGGCAAGAACCCTGAGCACCACGGTGCCTTCGGCAATGAAACGCCCCTCGCGGCCGGTCAGATCGCGCTCGCGAATATCCCTGAATTCGGAAATCCGGGGATCTTCGGCATCCGTAATCTCGATTGGCGCAAGAAATTCCATCGACCGCTGTCAGTTGGACGAAAGGGTGATGTCGGCCACGATGCGACCCACGCCGATATCGAAGACCAGCGCCTTGCGCGCACCGTCAGCCGCTTCACCGTAAAACAGGATCTGGCCGCCGGAAAGCGATGTCGAAAGAACATTGAAACCTGCCGGCAGATTGGCTGTTGCCGAAATCGGCTGATCGGAAGGAATGGCGAAACCGGCACCGGCCAGGACTGGCTCCTTGCCGTCTGGGCGCGTGACCTTGTAGACGATGGCAGCCAGGACGGCCATGAACATCACCAGCATGATGCCGCCGGAGACGAGCTGGAGCTTCACCATCTTCCGGCGTACATTTTCCATCGCCGGATCGAGCGGCTTGTCTTCCTGTTCGTCGTGGTTGAGATTGTCCATCTGGGCGTCTCATCTCCGTTTGCGATATGCTCCCGCCACACGAGTCCGGGGCAAGAAAAACAGTCCTCCGGCGCGCCTAAAGATTGTCGAAGGCGAAAACCTGTGCCAAGTGGCACCCACGCCTTCGGCTATCGGCCAGTGGCATACACGCAGGATGACAGAATGAACGACCCCTTTAAACAAGCCGACCCGTCAAGGAAAGCCCTGATCGCAGGTGAAGACGCTGAAGGACGGCTTGATGCCTGGCTGGCGGGCGCCCTTGGCGGCGACCTGTCGCGCAATCGCGTCAAGGCGCTGATCGAGCAAGGAGCGGTCACCCTGAACGGCAAAGCGGTGACGGAGCCGAAGAAGAAGGTCACGCCCGGCGATGCCATCGACATCATCATGCCGGAGCCTGAAGATCCAGAACCCAAGGGCGAGGATATCCCGCTCGACGTTCTGTATGAGGACAATGACGTGATCGTCATCGCCAAGCCCGCCGGTCTCGTCGTCCATCCCGGCGCCGGCAACTGGACGGGCACGCTCGTCAACGCGCTGATCCACCATTGCGGCGACACGCTATCCGGCATCGGCGGCGTCAAGCGCCCGGGCATCGTCCACAGGCTCGACAAGGAAACTTCCGGGGTGATGGTAGTGGCCAAGAACGACATCGCCCACCGCCATCTGGCCGACCAGTTTGCCGACCACGGTCGCACCGGCCCGCTGGAGCGCGCCTATCTCGCCATTGTCTGGGGACGCCCCAATGGCCTGAAAGGCACCATCGACGCACCGCTTGGACGCGCCGGCGACCGCACCAAGCGCACGGTCAAGCGCGAAGGCACCGACGACGCCCGCGAGGCGATCACCCATTATCTGGTAATGGAACGCTTTGGCGAAAAGCCGGATGCAACCTCATTGGCCTCGATGATCGAATGCCGGCTGGAAACGGGCCGCACCCATCAGATCCGCGTGCACATGGCCCATATCGGCCACCCGCTGATCGGCGACCCGGAATATGGTGCCGCCTTCAAGACCAAGGCCAATCTTCTGCCCGATAACGTGAAGGCCATCGTCAACGGCTACCACCGCCAGGCACTGCACGCCTATCTCCTGGCCTTTGAGCATCCCGTGACCGGTGAGACCATGTCCTTCAAGGCCCCGATCCCGGATGACATGGTGAAAGTCATGGAAGCGCTCAGGACCATCTGAGACAAGTCTTCGCAAAACCACCTGGCAAGAGACGTTCTGGGCCGACAGCAACAAGCCCTCCATCTTGCGAGACGCGATCACGAGCGAGGGACGCATGGATCACGTTTTAGTCAGAAAAGATTGAAGCGTCAGGCGACATTTGCCTGAAAACCCCAAACAACCGCGAGATACGCGACGAATTACCGGCCATTTGTACAATACTGTGTTCGCATTTCAGCGACACTGCGTCTTCTTGAAACACAGGACCGCCACACTTATTTGGGATATGGTTCTGTGTGAGATTTTTAAATTCATGCGGAACAGGCTTGCCTCGACGAGCTTACTGATGAGGAAGCCGCATTCGATCAAGGAGGGTGCTTTATGGCCCGTGGTTCATTGCCGTCTATTACAGCCGGCGAAGGCGGTCTCAACCGCTATCTAGACGAAATCCGCAAATTCCCGATGTTGGAGCCGCAGCAGGAATATATGCTGGCCAAGCGCTACCATGAACATGGGGATCGCGATGCCGCACATCAAATGGTGACCAGCCATCTGCGCCTCGTGGCGAAGATTGCCATGGGCTACCGTGGTTACGGCCTGCCGATCGGCGAAGTTGTCTCCGAAGGCAATGTCGGCCTGATGCAGGCAGTCAAGAAATTCGATCCGGAACGGGGCTTCCGCCTGGCAACCTATGCCATGTGGTGGATCAAGGCGTCGATCCAGGAATATATCCTGCGCTCATGGTCGCTGGTGAAGATGGGCACGACCGCCAACCAGAAGCGGCTGTTCTTCAACCTGCGCCGGATGAAGAGCAAGATCCAGGCCATCGATGACGGTGACCTGAAGCCGGATCAGGTGAGCGAAATCGCCACCAAGCTGAAGGTGTCCGAGGAAGAAGTGGTATCGATGAACCGTCGCCTGTCCGGTGACGCCTCGTTGAACGCACCGATCCGCGCCACCGAAGGCGAATCCGGCCAGTGGCAGGATTGGCTGGTCGACGATCATGACAGCCAGGAAGACGTTCTGATCGAGCAGGACGAACTGGAACAGCGCCGCTCCATGCTGTCGCGCGCCATGAGCGTGTTGAACGACCGCGAACGCCGTATTTTCCAGGCCCGCCGCCTGTCGGAAGATCCGATCACGCTGGAAGATCTGTCGAGCGAATTCGACATCAGCCGCGAGCGTGTCCGCCAGATCGAGGTTCGCGCCTTTGAAAAGGTGCAGGACGCCGTGCAGAAGCAGGCCCTTGAACAGGCCGAAGCGCTAAGAGTGGTCGACGCCTGATTGCAGGCAGTCACAGTATGAATACAAAAAGGGCCGGATCACTCCGGCCCTTTTTTATTGGGAATTTTTCGGCTGGACTTGACGCCCAACCGGCGCCGGCATCAGCCGCCGTTGGTCTTGGCCGCAGCCCGCCATTCCTTGACGACCGTGTCGAAGATCTGTGTGCCGGTCGTGCCCTTGTCGATGGTGATGAGGGCGCGGCGGCCGTTGCGATAGGTCACGGGGATATCGATCCACTCGCGTGTGTCGAGCAGATCGAGATTGCGGGCCACCACGTCGGTAAAGTCGTTGAGCGCCACCAGATAGGTGTCGTCGGTGACCTTGGCGGTCACCGCGACCAGCTGCTCGCCGCGCTCCTGCTCAGTCCGCTTCATCGTCACGCGCTCGACACTGTCGATGGCACCGCCTTCGAAATCAGCCGGAACAGAGAACACGATCTCGATCAGATGGCTGGCGGGCAAAGAACTGTCTGCATTGCGCTTGATCGTGATCAGCGCTGTGATCCCGTTGCTCGGGATCGTCAGACGCCCCTGGATTGCCGGATCAGGCTTTCCATCCGCCTGTTCTTCCACACGCGCCCAGACGATATTGCCATTGATCGCCGTCGGCGTTGCCTGACCGAGACGCTCTTCATAGACAATGGCCTTCTCGCCACCGGCCGGGAGGGCCGCATCGGCTGATGCGGACGCGGCGGGTTGCTCGGCAGCCGTACCGGCGCTGGCTGCCTCTCCTGCCGCAGCGACATTCTGCTCTGACACAGACCGGCCTGTAGACCCGTCGGACGCCGGCGCTTCACCGGGGTCGACCTCTGTCCCATCGGACAGCAGACGCTGGGTAAACTTGGAGCCGCTGGCGCTTCCGTCAGCGGGCGCAGGTGTTTCTGCTTCAGGCTCCTCAACAGCCGGCGTGGCGGCAACCTCCGTCTCCGGCGTCTCCGTCGCGGGCTCATCCGTCGCAGCCGGCGTCACCTCAGCCACGGGGCTGACGACATCGTCGACGAGCTCGCTCACGCTATCTCTGTTCATCCACAACGCATATCCGCCGCCGGCAACCACCAGCAGGCCGACAACGCCCAGAACCAGAGGCGCAAAACTGCGCTTCTGGCGCGGTTCCACCCGATAGGCCTTGGTCTGAGTCCCGACAGGAAACTCGTCGAAAGCTGTCTCGTCGCGCGGCTCTTCGCTGTCCGGCTCGGCATCGCGTTGCGCTGCAGGCACAAACGGTTCCACGCCCGCAAACAATGCGCTCAGATCCGTATCGTCGACCTTAGGCGCACGCGGTGGCGCCTGATCGACATCCTCTGGCTCGGCCCGTGACGGCTCTCCACCTGTGAGCCACGCATCGAAACCGTCATCGGCTTCACCCGTCCCAGATGTATCGGCAGAAGGCGGCGTTGTCGGCTCCCACTGCAGGAGCTCCTCGGTATCGGAGGTTTCAGCTGCGGCATGATCGCCACGCGCAAGGGCCACGAATTCATCGCGCGCACCCTCGTCATCAAGCGCGCGCGCATGTTCATCAGCCGTCACAACATCATCCAGCGAGGACGACACATCGCCCGCAACAGGTTCGACCGTGCCGGGTTCATACGCAGACCACGAGACCTGTTCATCGACACTCGCATCGGACGCAACAGGTGCCACATAGGCAGCATCTGGCTCGACATAGGGCTCGGTCGAATAAGGCAAAGCCTCATCTTGCGGCAGCGCCACAACATCATCCGTTGTCTCGGGCTCGCCGTTATACTCGTAGTCTTCAGCAACCGGCGCACCGGAAGGATCGAGCGAAGCAGGCTGATCGGCCCATGTCGGCTCTTCCACCGGCAGGGTTTCGCCCTCGTCTTCGTAGCCGCTCTCTTCAGAGTAAACCGGCTCTTCAGAATAGACGGGCGCGTCCACAGGTTCGGCCGACAGAGGCTCCGCAGCAGCAGAAATCTCCTCCTGTGGGCCTTCATGGACGGGCTCGGCCTCGACCGTTTCCGGTTCGGACGTATCATCGTCTTCCAAAGGCGCATCCGGCTCGGCCTGATCGGCTTGCCATGCGGAGGTTTCCGCGACGGGAGCCGGCTCCTGCCAATCGGCGACAGGTTCTTCAGGCGCCTCGACAGCATCCGCCTCGGCCGGGAACGGCTGTTCCTCGGCCACAGCTTCGCTCTGCTCGGCGACGGGATCTTCCGGCGCAGCATCCTCTAGGATGACGGGGGCTTCCGTCGGCACGTCGTCCTCGGCGGGCAATGCCTGCGCATATTCCGCCTCGACCTCGCGAATAGCTGTTTCCAGCTTATCGATCTGACGCCGAAACATCTCTTCGGATGGACGCGGCGACATATTCTCCAGTTGCCGCATGACTGCGCCCCGGGCCTTTTCATAGACCTTGACGCGCATTTCCGGAGAATTGTTCGACAGACCGGACACCGCCCGCCGAATAACAGCGATAAAATCAGCCATCAGCACTTTCTCTTGATCGCCGCAACACGACGATTACACAATCCTTAACAAATCCTGAGCTTAGTCTTCAAACGGGTCAGTCACAAGTATGGTGTCATCCCGCTCAGGGCTGGTCGAAAGCAGCGCAACCGGCGCTCCGATCAGCTCTTCGACCTGACGAACATACTTGATGGCCTGTGCCGGAAGATCAGCCCACTTGCGCGCCCCGACGGTTGATTCCTTCCAACCTTCAAGCGTGACATAAATAGGTTCAACCCTTGCCTGCGCACCCTGACTGGCCGGCAAATGCTCGATTTCCTGACCGTCCAGCTTGTAGCCGACACAGATCTTCAACTCATCCAGACCATCCAGAACATCGAGCTTGGTGAGCGCGATACCGGTGATGCCGTTGGTGGCAACCGACTGGCGAACCAGCGCCGCATCGAACCAGCCACAGCGACGTTTGCGCCCTGTAACGGTTCCAAATTCATGACCTTTTTCCCCAAGGAACTGACCGATCTCGTCATGAAGCTCCGTCGGAAACGGTCCTTCGCCGACGCGAGTCGTGTAGGCCTTGGTGATTCCCAGGATATAACCGAGCGCACCCGGACCCATTCCAGACCCGGCAGATGCTTGGCCAGCGACAGTATTGGACGACGTCACGAACGGATATGTGCCATGGTCGATATCGAGCAGCGAGCCCTGCGCACCTTCAAACAGGATCCGCGAACCCTTGCGGCGCTCCTTGTCGAGCATGGCCCAGACGGTTTCCATGAAAGGCAACATGCGATCGGCAATCGAGGTCAGCTCTTCCATGATCGTCTCGTGGCTGACTTCGGCCACACCAAAACCACGACGCAGAGCATTGTGATGGGTGAGGATACGATCGACCTTGGCCGGCAGGCTATCGAGATTGGCAAGATCCATCACGCGAATCGCACGACGACCGACCTTGTCCTCATAAGCCGGGCCAATGCCGCGACGGGTTGTCCCGATCTTGGTTCCGCTATTGGAGGCGGCATCCTCGCGCATGCCGTCGAGCTCGCGGTGGAGCGACAGAATGAGCGTGGCATTGTCGGCGATTCGCAGGTTCTCCGGGGTGACGGAAACGCCCTGCTTTGCCAGCCGTTCAATTTCAGCCACCAGCGCATGCGGATCGATGACCACACCATTGCCGATAACGGCCTTCTTGCCGGGGCGCACGACACCGGAGGGCAACAGCGAAAGCTTGTAGCTGATACCGTCGATTACCAGGGTATGACCGGCATTGTGGCCACCCTGGAAGCGCACGACGATATCGGCGCGCTCGGACAGCCAGTCCACGATCTTGCCTTTGCCTTCATCGCCCCACTGTGAGCCGACCACCACTACATTCGTCATTTCCAAATCCCGTCTATGCGCGGTTGTCGCGCCTACAAAAAACCCGCGCATCTATACTGTGTTGTTTTGCGGAAAGCGACCCGTTTGTCCGGGCGCTTAGGCTTTTTGCGTGACAAAACTGTGGCCGTTGCCTATTGCGGAGGCATTGCACAGCGCTCGCTGTCACGCCGAGTTCAGTATTATGGTCCCCGTCATGCCCTTCCAAGCCTATTTCTACCTCGTCATCACCACCATGCTGTGGGGCGGCAATACGATGGTTGGCAAGATGGCTGTGGGGCATGTCAGCCCGATGATGCTGAATGTCAGCCGCTGGACAATTGCCTTTTGCCTGATCATGGCCATTTCCGTGCCGCAGTTGAAAAAGGACTGGCCGCTTATCCGCGCCAACTGGTTGGGCCTGCTGGCCTTCGGTGCCATCGGCTATACGGCATTTAACGCCTTTCTCTATTCGGCCCTTCAATATACCAGCGCGGTCAATGGCGCGATCGAACAGGGCGGCATTCCCGTCCTGATCTTCATCATCAACTTCCTGATCTTCCGCATACCCGTGACCATCGTGCAGATCGTCGGCTTCATCATTTCCTTCATTGGCGTGGCCTTGACGGTCTCCAATGGCGATCTGGCCACGCTTTTGAACCTGCATCTCAATTTCGGTGACGGGCTTCTGCTTCTGGCCGTGCTGGCCTACTCGCTCTATTCCGTCGCCCTGCGCTGGAAACCGCAGATCCATTGGAAAAGCATGATGGCGGGGGCAGCACTCGGCGCCATGCTGGCCGCCATCCCCCTGATCGGCTGGGAAGCAAGCCGCAACGCCCTGATTCTTCCGGACGCCACAGGCCTCGGCATTATCATATATGCGGCGCTCTTCCCCTCGCTGATCTCGCAGATCCTTTACATCAAGGGTGTCGAGATCATCGGTGCCAACCGGGCGGGCCTGTTCATCAATCTGGTACCTGTGTTCGGCACACTGCTGTCCATCGTCGTCCTGGGAGAGCATCTGGAGCTTTTCCACATCCTCGCGCTCGCAATGGTGCTGGGCGGCATCGCCATTGCCGAACGGGGAAAGCCGACAAAGGACCGCTGAGCGCCACCGCCCTCGTCGCCTCGCCAGACTGAACGCTTTTAGGCAGCAGGCCGACCACAAATTGATGCTTTTCCACGTTTGCAGAATTGCCTAATCGATAGGTCTGGAAACAAGGAGAGCATGCATGTCCAAGCCGTTTTACTGGAACGAACTCAACACGGCGGACTTTGCGAAGCTCGACCCGGAAAAGACCATCGCGATCCTTCCGATTGCCTCAACAGAACAGCATGGCCCCCATCTGCCGATTGCAACCGATGTAGCGATTGCGCAAGGCATGCTGGACGAATTGAAGCGTCAGCGCCCGGATGACATCGACTTTCTCGTGCTCCCCGTCCAGGAAATCGGCAAGGCCAATGAACATGTCTTCGGTCCCGGCACCCTCTCCTTCCCCCCCGAGGTCCTGATCCCGGCCTGGACCGCAATCGGCGCAAAAGTGGCCGAAGCTGGTGTCCGCAAGATGCTGATCGTCAATTCCCATGGCGGCAATGTCGACATCATGAGCATCGTCGCCCGCGAACTGCGCGTACGCCACCAGATGGCGGTCGTCTCCACCCAGTGGGGTCGTTTCGGCAATCCGGACGGCATGATCTCCGAGCACGAGACGAAGTTCGGCATTCATGGCGGCGAAGTGGAAACATCGCTGATGCTGTATTTCCGCCCGGAACTGGTGCGGATGGAAAATGCAAAGAACTTCAAGTCGAAGGCCGAAGAGATGAAGGCCAGCTCGAAATTCCTTACCCCGCTGCCCCCACATTCACTGGCCTGGATTGCCCACGACCTCAACCCGGACGGCGTCGTTGGCGATGCCTCCAAGGGGACGGTCGAAAAGGGCGAGGCGATTTGCAAGCATCAGGTGGCAGGTTTCATCGAATTGCTGCGCGATCTGCAAGCCTACCCCCTGTCAAACCTCTACACACCCTCCTGATAGCCTTCCGGCTGCGTGATACCCATTGCCCGTTCAGGGCTGGGCAGATGGCCCTTTGCCTGAAGCTCGCCCACGAGCACCATCATCTCCTGCATCAGATATTCGACAAACATGCTGGTGGTGGCATCGAGCGGCGCACGGGCGCGGGCAAACAGCTTCATCGGCTGGTGGCGCGTATAGGGATCGGCGATGGGTCGAAAAACCAGATCGCCGCGCCGACACTCGGTGATCACATCCAGCGGATTAAGCAGGGTCAACCCCGTGCCCAGCATCACCAGCTGTTTCAGCATTTCCGATGAATTGGTCTCCAGCATCGGCTCCACCGGCAAGGGCACAGGCGCCAGTGCCAGATTGATGACATTGCGCAAGCTCGTCCCCTGCTGCGCCAGCACCAGCGGCTCCTGCACGACATCGACCAGATCGACAGGCCCCTCCTCCTTGGCCAGGCGGTGACCGGGCGGAAACACTACCCCGACGGGGATATCGAAATTGGCAAGCGTGCGAATGCCCGGTGTCGCCGGAATATTGAATCCGAGGCCGATATCCACTTCGCCGGTCAAAACAGCATTGATGGTTGTGGTGCCGCCATCATTGCGCATGGAGATATGGACGCGCGGATGCTTTTCGATGAACCGCGCCACGATCGAGGGCAGCGGACCGGCGGCAAGCCCGACCGTTGCCACCAGCGAGACCTTTCCCACCTGCGGCATCTTCAGGCCGCGAATACGCGATTCCAGCCGCTGGTAATTCTTCAGCACCTCACGGATATGTTCGACACACAGCTCTCCGGCAGCGGTCAGACGCAAGCCCCGCGGCAATCGCTCGAAGATCGGCGCGCCGAATTCCTCCTCCAGTGCCAGGATCTGCCGGTTGACGGCGGAAGAGGCAACATTCAGCCGCGCAGCTGCCTTTCGGATCGAACCGCAACGGGCGATTTCGTCAATATATTGAAGCTTGCGAGAGTGAAGCATACCGTCATCATTGCCTAATTTTTACGCATAACGCACAATGCACAAACAAAGTATCGAGCGATGCCTGAAAGGCATCAATGCGAACGAATTTTGATGCTTTTCAAAGCGCAACGCAACCGCTCAAATGCCAAAAGAAGAACAATCTCACGATGCCGTAAAGGTTTAACAGGGGAAACGCTATCCATGAAAAACGCCTCAAAGATCAAGACGTTCATCACCGCGCTCAGCCTGACAGGCGCCGTCATGGCATCCGCACCCGCCTTCGCTCTGGACGAGGTCACCTATGGCACCAACTGGCTGGCCCAGGCCGAACATGGCGGCTTTTATCAGGCCGTCGCCGATGGCACCTATGAAAAATACGGCCTGAAGGTCACCATCGTTCAGGGTGGTCCGCAGTCATCCAACCGTTCGCTCCTGATTGCCGGCAAGGTCGACTTCTATATGGGCGGACCGCTGGGCGAAATGGATGCCGTCAAGCAGGGCATCCCGCTCGTTGACGTTGCAGCCATCTTCCAGAAAGACCCTCAGATCCTGATCGCGCACCCGGACCAGGGCATCGAAAAATTCGAGGATCTCGCCAAGCTCGACAGCATCTTCATGAGCAAGGACGGCTATGTCACCTATTTCGAGTGGATGAAGAAGAATTTTAAGGGATTCAGCGACGCGCAGTTCAAGCCCTATACCTTCAACCCCGCTCCTTTCCTGGCCGATCCGAAGTCGTCTCAGCAGGGCTACCTGACATCCGAGCCGTATGAGATCGAAAAGCAGGCGGGCTGGGCACCCAAGGTCTTCCTTCTGGCGGACCATGGTTACGATCCCTATTCGACCATGATCACCACCCAGACCAAGATGGTGGAAGAGCATCCGGATCTCGTGCAGCGCTTCGTCGATGCCTCGCTGGAAGGCTGGTACACCTATCTCTATGGCGACAACACCGCCGGCAATGACCTGATCAAGAAAGACAATCCGGAAATGACCGATGGCCAGCTCGCCTTCTCGCTCGAGAAGATGAAGGAATACGGCATCGTCGATTCCGGCGCGACGCTTGAAAAGGGTATCGGTTGCATGACCGACGAAAAGTACAAATCCTTCTTCGACAACATGGTTGAGATCGGCATCGAGCCAGCCGACCTCGATTACAAGAAGGCCTACACCACGCAATTCGTCTGTAAGGGCGTTGGCATGGACCTCAAAAAGTAAGACGCTTTTTGCCCCTCGTCTCTGTAGCCGCGGTTTCCAACCTTCCGCGTCTGATTGTGACGAGGGGCAATCTTTCAAGTGAAACAATCAAGGCTCGCAATGCAGACCACGGTTAGTCCGTCGACCACCCCGAAAGGCGACACGCGACTGCGTCCGCTGGTGGACATGAAATCCGTTTCGAAAATCTTCTCGAACGGCACCCTTGCGCTCGCGGATATGTCGCTCAAGGTCGAAAGCGGCGAATTCGTCAGCCTGCTCGGCCCATCCGGCTGCGGCAAGTCCACGGCACTTCGCATCATCGCAGGTCTCGGTGATGCCTCGACCGGCACGATCGACTGGCCAAGTTCGCGCATCAATTCCAAGGGCCTGCCGGACGGCGATATCTCGTTCGTGTTCCAGGAGCCCACCCTGATGCCCTGGCAGACCGTGTTCGGCAATGTCTATCTGCCGCTCAAGCTGCGCGGCGTGCCAAAATCGGGATGTCGCGACGCCATCATGGAAACACTGGCCACCGTCGGCCTTGAAGATTTCGCCGATGCCTATCCCCGCGAACTCTCTGGCGGCATGAAAATGCGTGTCTCCATTGCCCGCGCACTGGTGACCAAGCCGAAGCTTCTGTTGATGGACGAGCCCTTCGCCGCCCTCGACGAAATCACCCGGCAAAAACTCAATGACGATGTGCTACGGCTTTGGCAGGAGACCGGGATCACCGTGATCTTCGTCACCCATTCCGTGTTCGAAAGCGCCTACCTCTCCAACCGCATCGTCGTCATGAAAGCCCGGCCCGGACGCGTTCATGCCGATTTCCCGCTGGTGACCAGCCTGTCGCGCGACGCCTATTACCGCACGTCCGAAGAATACCGACAGGCCTGCGAAACGGTGTCCAAGACTTTGCTGGACGCCATCGGCGGGGAGGAACACTGATGAGCAACGACATACAGAGCACATTGCCGACAGCTCCGAAACAGACCGTCTTCTCCCGCCACCGCGACACGATCCTGAGCATCGCCATCCCGATCCTGGTGATCGTCCTGTTGATCCTGTTCTGGTATATCGGCGTCGTCGTGACAGGAGTACCGAAATACATCCTGCCAAGCCCGGTCGATGTTGGAGGCGCCCTTTACAATGACTGGAGCATTCTCTGGCCGGCTCTGCTGGTCACGACCAAGATTACCCTGGCCTCACTGGCACTGGCCCTGATCGGCGGGGTTGGCATTGCCATCTTCCTCAACCAGTCGAAATGGATCGAGACGGCCTTTTACCCGATCACGGTGATCTTGCAGGTGACCCCGATCGTGGCGATTGCGCCGTTGATCCTGATCTACACGCCAACGACCCAGATCGCCCTGCTGATCTGCGCCTTTCTGGTTGCCTTCTTCCCCATCCTGTCGAACATGACGCAAGGCTTGAAGAGCGTCGATCACAACCTGCTCAATCTGTTCGACCTGTACGGCGCCTCGCGCTGGCAGACACTGATCTATCTGAAGCTTCCGGCGTCGCTGCCCTATTTCATGACCGGCTTGCGCATCGGCGGCGGTCTGGCACTGATTGCAGCCGTTGTCGCGGAATTTGCAGCCGGTTCGGCAGGGGCAGGCTCGGGCCTCGCCTTCCGCCTGCTGGAATCCCAATACCGCCTGAACATCCCGCGCCTGTTTGCAGCCCTCTTCCTGTTGTCGCTGCTCGGCGTGGTGATCTTCGCCATTACCTCCTTCATTTCATGGCTTGCCCTGCATCGCTGGCATGAAAGCAGCCTGAAACGAGAAAACTGATGTCATTCCATTCTCCAAGCCTGCCGGTTGCAGACCGCTATGCCCTGACCAATGCCACGCTTCCCGCCGTCACGGTGGATGGATTTGAAGCGCCGCAAAAGGAAGGGCTTGTCGCCGCCGATATCGTGATTGCCAACGGCATTATCGAGGCCATCCTGCCTTCTGGCACAGCGCCTGCCGACCTGCCCGCTGCCAATCTGGACGAGGGAATGGTCTGGCCCTGTTTCGCCGATATGCACACGCATCTCGACAAGGGCCATATCTGGCCGCGCAGCCCCAACCCGACTGGCGATTTCATGGGCGCACTTTCGTCCGTGCGTGCCGACCGCGAGGCCCACTGGAACGCGGCGGACGTGCGTGCCCGCATGGAATTTGCGCTCAAATGCGCCTATGCCCATGGCACCAAACTCATCCGCACCCATCTGGATAGCCTCGCCCCGCAGCACCGTATTTCCTTCGAGGTATTCTCCGAGGTCCGCGATGCCTGGGCCGGCAAGGTCGATCTGCAGGCCGTCGCCCTCTTCCCATTCGATGAGATCGACAACGAGGCCTTCTTCAAGGATCTGGTCGAGGTCGTCGTCGCCCATAAGGGCCTGCTCGGCGGCGTGACCCGCATGGAAGGCGCACTCGATAACGGCCTTGATCTTCTGTTTCGCACGGCAGCCGACAACGGTCTGGACATAGACCTCCATGTGGACGAGACCCAGGAAAAGGAAGTCCTGACGCTGAAATCCATCGCCGAGGCAAAGCTGCGCAACAGGTTCGAAGGTGCAGTCACCGTCGGTCACTGCTGCTCGCTGACACGGCAGGATGCCGATGTCGCGAAATACACCATCGACAAGGTGGCAGAAGCCGGCATCTCCGTCGTGTCTCTCCCCATGTGCAACATGTATCTGCAGGACCGCGAACCGGGGCGCACGCCCCATTATCGTGGCGTCACCATGTTGAAAGAACTGGCTGCCGCCGGCGTTGCCACAGCGGTATCCTCCGACAACACGCGCGACCCCTTCTATGCCTATGGCGATCTCGATGCGGTCGAAGTCTTCCGCGAAGCGGTTCGCATCCTCCATCTCGACCATCCGCTGGACGACGCAGCCCGCGTCGTGACCCGGTCGCCTGCCGAAATTCTCGGGCGTCCCGATATCGGCCGTATCGCGGCCGGCCTCCCTGCCGATCTCGTCTTGTTCAGCGCCCGCCGCTGGAGTGAATTCCTGTCCCGTCCGCAGGCCGACCGCATTGTCATGCGGAATGGCATGGGCATCGACCGCAGCCTGCCGGACTACCGTGACCTTGACCCGCTGATGATGGACTGAAGCCATGCCCGATTACGACCAGATAAAGACAGAACTTGCCGGCATCGACATCGAAGACCATCCGGCACTGGTGAAGCAGAAGAGCCGCGATTTCTACTGGTATTCGCCGATATTAAAGGCACAGCTCGACCATGTGACGGCTGACATTGTGGTGTCGCCGAAAACCGAGGAAGAACTGATCAAGGTTCTCAAAGTCGCCTATGCCCACGGTGCGCCGGTGACGGCCCGTGGCGGCGGCACCGGCAATTACGGCCAGGCCATGCCGCTGTCGGGGGGCATCATCTTGAACATGATGCAGATGAACGCGGTGAAGGAAGTGCATCCCGGTCGCGTGATCTGCCAGCCCGGCATCATCATCGCCCAGCTCGATAAATATCTGAAAGAGCATTCCGGACAGGAGGTGCGCTTCCATCCCTCGACTGCCCAGACGGCAACGCTGGGCGGCTTCATTGCAGGCGGCTCCGGCGGCGTCGGCTCCATCACCTGGGGCGGACTGCGCGATCTCGGCAATATCCTGCGCCTGCGCGTCGTCACCATGGAAGCCGAACCGCGCGTGCTGGAACTGTCGGCCTGGGATCTGCAGAAGGTTTCCCACGCCTATGGCACCAACGGCATCATCACCGAGATCGAAATGCCGCTTGCGCCCGCCTATGACTGGGTGGATGTGATCGTCGGCTTTGACGACTACATGGACGCGGTGCGCTTCGCCGATGGCATCTGCCGCCGCAACGGTATTCTTCTGAAGGAAGTCGCACCGATCACCGCGCCGATCCCCTATGACTACTTCACCCGTCACAAGCCGTGGCTGAAGGAAGGCCAGTCGATTGTAGTCCTCATGGTCGCCCCCCATTCGATGGAACCCTTCCTTGCCTATGCCGACAAGATGAAGGCCGATCTCCGCTTCCGCTCCGACACTGTCGAAAGCATGAAGGGCATCCCGCATGCCTATGAACTTGCCTGGAACCACACGACCTTGCGCGCGCTCAAGCTCGACACCGGCTTTACCTATCTTCAGGTGCAATATCCGGGTCCCGATCACGTTGCCAAGGTTCAAAAGATGGTCGAGATGTTCCCCGGCGAAGTGTTCGGGCACCTCGAATTTTTGAAATTCGATGGCCAGATCCAGTGCTCCGGCCTGCCGCTGGTGCGTTACACCACAGAAGAGCGGCTGAACGAGATCATCCGTCTGCATGAGGAAAACGGCTGCCCGATCTTCAACCCGCACCGCTATACGCTGGAAGAAGGCGGAATGAAGCAGACCGACACGGTTCAGCTGGCATTCAAGAAAGAGACCGATCCCAAGGGGTTGCTCAATCCCGGCAAGATGATTGCCTGGGACAATCCCGATTTCGACTTCAAGGCTGGCAAGAACTATCTCTTCCCCGGCCTTCAGTCCTTTACGGAGGCCTGACCCGCCAGAAGACTAAACGAGTTCCGAAGGTACTCCCGTCCGGCGCAAGTCAAATGCGGTTTGCGCCGGCCCATCGCCTTAAACGCGATGATGGTTTCGACATCGGCTTGGCGGCGATATTGAAATCAGTGGGACAAACGGCGCGGAAAAATTTCAACTTCGCTTCGCGGGCGTGCTGCGAAGCCTTGCCCTGGAGCTTTTCAGCAATGCGCGTCCTCGTGATCCACTCCCATCCCGTTGAAGAAAGCTTCAACAAGGCGCTGTTCAAGCTGGTGTGCGATAGCCTTGCAAAGGCCGGCCACGACGTCGACGCCTGCGATCTCTATGCCGAGGGGTTCGACCCGGTGATGTCAGCCCATGATCGGCGCATCTATCACAGCTATCCCGAGAATACCGAACTGGTGAAGCCCTATGTCGATCGCCTGCGGGCAGCAGAAGCACTGGTCTTCGTCACACCTGTCTGGAACTTCGGGTTTCCGGCCATGTTAAAAGGGTATTTCGACCGCGTGTGGACCATGGGGGTCTCATTCGACCTGGAGGATGGAAAGCTCACACCGACACTGCGCCATATCCGCAAGGTGGCGGCCGTGATGAGTTATGGTGCGACCAGATGGCGTGCCACACTGGCTGGAAACCCGCCGAAGAAAGTCATTCACCGTGTCATCCGTGGACAGGTGAAGATCGGTGCACCCGTGCGCTTCATGGCGCATTACGACATGAACAACTGCACGCCCGAAACGCGCGCTGCCTTCATGGAAAAGGTGCGCAAGGAAATGGAGAATTTCTGATCAGACCGTGACTGGCCTTAGAAGCCGGTCAGCATCAGATTGAGCTTGTTGTCGGGATCGGGATAAAAACGGGCACCGACGCGGCGAACATGTTGCCGGTTCTTTGGGATATCATGCGGCTTCCACACGATGGCCTCGGCGGTCTCGTCATGCTTTACCGGATCGACTGCCGGACTTTCATCGAAAACCATCGCCACCTGCTGCGGCGTCGCATGATCGGACACTTCAGAGGCAGTCGCATCCGTGCTTGCGTTGTCAACGGCGAGGTAAAGTGCCCCACCCATGATCAGGGCGGACAGAGCAGACATTCCAATGGCAGGCAGGACGGTTTTCATTTTCACTTCCCCTTGTTCATTCAAGGATGGTTGGCATTGATGAAACGGGGTCGCCACCAGCGACCCCACGATATCGAATGGCAATCAGTAAACGCCAACGACCACATAGGTTTGCGGATCGACGATCACGCGCTGATTGTTGACGATGGCATAGGCGTAGGTCGGATCTTCCGGCACCGGCGTCAGAACGACTGTCTGCGGCAAGGGCTCACCCACTGCGATCGGCTGCTGAATGACAACAGGTGCGGTTGGAGCTGGCTGAACCTGAACATATTCAACGACACGCGGCGGCGGCGGATCGATCGCCGTACCGGCGATGGCGCCAGCGATACCGCCCACGGCAGCCCCGACAGGACCGCCCACAATCGCACCGGTTACGGCACCGCCGGCGGCACCGGTCACAGTGCCTTCCTGGGCGAAAGCAACGCTTGAAAGGGAAGCAGCGGCAAGAGCTGCAAGTGCAATAATCTTCGTCTTCATGGCGATTGCCTTTCCTGTCGAATAATCTCGGCAGGAAAACAAAGTCAGACGCGATTTGTTCCACACGTCAAAGCGTATCCAGCTCACCTGACCGGCGAACTGGAGACTTCAAGGACATGTTAAAGTTAGCATATCAGAACTTTAAGGTGATGATTTTTCTGCGTAAAACAGGTTCTTCAAAACACCTTTGCCGCAGTGACCTCGACTTCGACCAGAAACTCGGCGCGCGTGAAGCCACCGACAATGAGGAGCGTGGAGACGGGCTTCGGATCGAGCGTATAGCGATCGCGCACAGCCATATAAGGGGCAAAATCCTCTCGCTTGGTCACGAAGCCTGAAATACGGATCACATCGGCAAAGCTCATATCGCCCTCTTCAAGGATCGCCTTGATCGCCTCGAAGCAGAGTTCGGCCTGGCCAGTCACATCCTCCGGGATATAGTCATCGGTTCCAATGCCAAGCTGGCCGGACGTGACCAGAAGGCTTGCGCCCGGCGGCACCAGCAGACCATGATTATAGTGCCCGAACGGACGGCGGACCGATGGCGGATTAAAGCTGCGTTTCACGGATATTCGATGCTCCTGTCACGAGAGGTTACTCCCGCCGAAACCCTATCGCCACCATGCACACATGGAAAGCCGAGCGCCTGGATCAGCGATCGAAACTGTCGAGCATTCTGTACCAGGTGATCAAGGCCGTCACACCGAGTTTACGGAACCGGTGGAACGGGATGGGCCGGATCGGCGAGACCGGAAAGGGAAGTTGGCCCTTGTCGCTGCTCTGTACATAAGCGGCAAGTGGCGCACCGATGGCGGTCATCAGCGCCACGCCGCGTCCCTGACAGCCGGCCATCATCATCAGGCCCGGTTCCGGTTCGTGCAGATGCGGCAGGTGATCGGGGGTCATGGCAACGCGTCCGTACCATCGTTTTGCAATTGCGACGCCTTCCAGCGCGGGATAGAGCCGGAGCATCGCGTGACGCAGATGCGCCCAGTCTTGCGGACCCTTCGGATGCCCCATGCGTCCTCGCCCGCCGAGCACCAGGCGCCCGTCCGGGCTCTTGCGGTAATAGACGAGAATGCGACGGGAATCGGAAACCGCCTGATCGTGCGGGAGGATGGCATCTGAAAGGTCAGCCGGCAGCGGTGCGGTGGCGATCTGAAAGGAATGAAGCGTAACAAGGCTCTGTGCCAATCCGGGCACCAGATCACTGGAATAGGCGTTGGTGGCAACCAGAACCTTCTTCGCCTTCAGGGTCGAACCGTCGGCAAGCTCCACCTGCCATTCACCGAGGCTGCTGCGAAGTCGTGTCGCCGCCTTGCCTTCAACAATGCGCACGCCGCTTTGACAGGCAAGGCGTGCAAGTTCCATCGTCAGGGCCAGCGGGTTGACCACGCCTGCGCGCCGATCGAGCCAGCCGCCGACATAGCCATTCGCCCCCGTCATCAAGGCTATATCGGCATCGTTCAGGAGTTGCGCATCAGCACCCATGGCAGACCACTGACGGTGCCGTTCCTCAGCCCGCCTGATGGCCTCAGCTGTATGACAGGCCTGTATCCAACCGCTTCTGTTATGCTGGACATCAAGCCCTTCGCGCTCGATCAGACCGAACGTGAAATCGGCGACCGACGCCACGAAATCCGTAAGCTTGCCGCCCCGTTCTTCGCCAAAATGCTGGATTAGCCATTCCGGATCGTATTTGAGGCCAGGGATAACCTGACCGCCATTCAGCCCGGAAGCACCGCTGCCGATTTGCTGGGCCTCCACGACCCGGACCTTGAGCCCGGCTCTGGCAGCATGAAAAGCGGTCGAAAGACCCTGCAGCCCGCCGCCGATGACAGCAAGATCCACGGCCTCGTCTGCGTCGATTTTGGCATCGAAAGTATAGGCGCGCGCAGGGCTTATCCAGACCGGCTCGCTGAACGTCGGCGACATGAAAGAGTGCCTTGAATGAGTTGATAAGCGTCAATTTGCAACCAGAATACCGCTGCAATCAAAACCAATAGAAATTTAGGGTCAAGTGAAAATACGACGTCGCATCAACTTTGCGGAGGAACTTCAGGCAGTTGCCAGTCGATCGGAGACTTTCCGTGTTTTTCGAGGAAAGCATTGGCCTTGGAAAAGTACTTTTTGCCGAAGAAACCGGCATGCGCCGACAAGGGCGACGGATGTGGCGCCCTGAGCACCAGATGCCGTATTCCGTCGACGAAAGACGCTTTCTTCTGGGCGTAGGCACCCCACAGAATGAAGACCACATGATCGCACTCGTCATTGACCACACGGATGACGGCATCGGTAAAGCGCTCCCATCCGCGCCCCTGGTGTGAACCCGCACGCGCCTCCTCTACCGTCAGCACGCTGTTGAGCAACAACACCCCCTGCCGCGCCCAGCTTTCGAGAAAGCCGTGACGGACAGGTGTAATGCCGAGATCGCCCTGGAGCTCCTTGTAGATATTCACCAGCGACGGCGGCACCTTCACGCCCGGCTGCACGCTGAAGCAAAGCCCGTGCGCCTGTCCTGCGCCGTGATAGGGATCCTGCCCCAGGATCACCACCTTCACCTGAGCAAGCGGCGTCAGATCCAGCGCCCTGAAATAGTCCGCCCCCTTGGGAAAGATATGCTTGCCTTGCTCTCTTTCGGCCAGAATGAACGCCTTGAGCTGGCGCATATAGGCGCTCTCGAATTCAGGTGCCAAGGCTTGTTTCCAGCTTTCGTCGAGCCTTACATCTGTGATCGTCATTGCCGCGCTGTGCCTTTTCCGGTTAAAGCTCATTGTGATTGAAAACGCACACCAATCGAAGTCAAGCCCCGACACACCCGCAACATGCGATCGGACACAACACATCATGTGGGTCAGGTCGAAACAAGAACGGGATGACAATGACGAAGAGTATCAAACGCTGGCGACTTGACCGACTGCTTTTTCCAGCCTTCCTGGCGGCATGCATCGTAGCGGCCATCTTCGCGATCCGCTTCCTGCTATTCGCTTTCTACTGGCACGATCCGGCCCATCGCGATCAACCGCTCGAAGGCTGGATGACCATGCGCTACATCGCGCATTCCTATCATGTGCCCCCACAGGCATTGGCCGAACAGCTGGACCTTGAGCCACTGCCGGAAAAGCGACGAACCATCAGCGAAATCGCCAAGGAAAATGGCATCGCGCTCGACGCCATGAAGGCTCGCATAGACGGTGCCATCGCCGGCATCCGGCAGGGAGGTGCGACCCGTTGAGTGAAGCTTTCCTGGCACTCGTTCCGACCTACGGCCTACCGTTGCTCGCCCTCGTCACTGTTCTGGGTTGCCTGGCACTGCCGGTCCCCTCCTCGCTTGTGCTGCTGGTCATGGGCTCGCTCGTCGCCGCAGACGAGTTCTCTTTGACCTCTGTGTTCCTGACGGCGCTGGCCGCCGCCTTCTTCGGAGATCAGATCGGCTTCGTCGTCGGGCGCGTCGGAGGTGCTGCAATCCTCAAGCGCGTCGGCCAGAATCCGACCCGACAAAAGACCCTGACCAAGGCCGAAGACACCATGGCCAGGCATGGCAGTTTCGCGATATTCCTGTGCCACTGGTTGCTCAGCCCGCTCGCGCCATATGTCAATCTCATTGCCGGCGTCACGCGGTTCAGCTGGCCCGCATTTTTCCTGCTGAGCTGCCTTGGCAACACCATCTGGGTGATGGTTTATGTCGGCCTCGGCTTCTTCTTCAGCGACCATGTGATCGCCATCGCCAAATTCGCCAGCAACGCCACCGGCTTTCTGGTTGCCGCGACGATTGCGGGCCTGCTCGGATGGCAACTGATCTCCGCCCGCAGGACGCGCCACAGCAAGAAGCAGCGTTAGGAGCGACGACCGCAGGGGCGGCAAGCCCTGTCCACCGTCACACGCCTGTTACACAGACTTGTCACCTAGTGCACAGACATTAGGAGACCTCGGCCATGGTCGCTTTTACGGCCTTCTGCGCAACCACTCTGTTCATCCAGCTCGCAACGATCGCCATTACCATTCAACGTGTGCTGAAACGACGGGCAGTGTCCGAAACCTCCAAGACGATCTCGCCACCGGTGACCATCCTGCGTCCGGTCTGCGGCCTTGAAAACAATCTCGAGGCGACGCTCGAAAGCGCCTTCCAGCTCGATTGGCCAACCGAGATCGAAATCCTGTTTTGCGTCGCAAGCTCGACCGATGCGGCTGTTCCGCTGGTCGAAAAGTTGATGAACCGCCATCCAAACATAGAGGCGCGGCTTCTGGTCGGCGACGACCGCGTCAGCATCAATCCCAAGCTCAACAATCTGGTCAAGGGCTGGAAGTCCGCACGCCACGACTGGATCGTGATGGCAGACAGCAATGTGCTGATGCCCGCAGACTATTTGAGTCTGTTGTTTGAACGCATGACGCCGGGAACCGGCATGGTCTGCTCTCCGCCTGTGGGTTCCGCGCCTGAAGGCTTTGCGGCCGAACTGGAATGCGCCTGGCTCAACAGTTTTCAGGCCCGCTGGCAGTTGCTGGCCGACGAAATCGGAATGGGCTTTGCCCAGGGCAAGACCATGCTGGTCAACAGGCATCTGATCGACAATGCCGGCGGCATTGAGCGGCTGGCGGACGAAGTGGCCGAAGATGCAGCGTCCACCAAGATCGTGCGCGCGGCAGGCCTGTCGGTGCGTCTGGTCGAACGCCCCTTCCCTCAGCCTTTGGGTCAACGCGATTTTGCAAGCATCTGGCGCAGGCAACTACGCTGGGCACGGCTGCGACGCGTATCCTTCCCGCTGTTCTTCGTGCCGGAACTGTTTTCCGGCGGGTTCTTCCCCATCGCAACGACACTTGCACTGACACTGGCCAGCGACTGGTCTCCGTGGTCGATGCTCGCTTATGTCACACTGTGGTATGGCGCAGAACTCTTATTGATCCGCGCCTATCGCTGGCCCCTGTCGATCAAGACACCCGGCACGATCATGCTGCGCGATCTGGCACTACCGGCACTGTGGACCGCAGCCTGGTTCGGCAACGGCTTCGTCTGGCGCGGAAACCAGATGGCCGTCGAACAGCACCACGGCGCAGGCACGGCGGCAGTGCGCATCCGCCATGCCTATGAACGAACCCGGGCCAAGGCACGGATCATGGCAGCCCACTGGCGTTGAAATGCGCCAAGCACCAGGCAGCAATGTCAGAGAAAGCGTCCATGACGCTGCAGCACTTCGATCTTGTATCCGTCGGGATCGGTGACGAAGAAGAAGCGGGCAAACAAGGTGCCATCTCGATTGAACTCGACAATCTTGTTGGGTGAAAGGCCAAGCTCGGCAAAGCGGGCATGCTCCGCGTCGAGATCATCGACAGAGATTGCCAGATGACCGTAGCCGTCGCCAAGATTATAGGCTTCTTCCCGCCCCTTGTTGACGGTCAGTTCCAGTTCGAACGGCGTCTCTGCATTACTCAGATAGACCAGCGCGAACGTCTCGAAATCGAGCCGCTGGGCTATCTCCAGCCCGAAGGCTTTCCTGTAGAAATCGACCGAACGCGTTTCTTCAAGCACGCGGATCATCGAGTGGATCATCTTGGCCATGGGGACCTCCTGCAAATTTTCGTCTGAGGCTTCTTAGCCGATCGCACGGATGGCCGCGACCACCTCGTCGTCGATATCCAGACCGTCGCGCAAGGCTGAAGCTCTTTGGCCCTGTCCGCGCCGTCCGGGAATACGCACTCCCTCCTGATTGGAGATCGCCTCGGCCATCTCCTTCATGCGTCCGGCAACCCCATCCGCACTCGCACCGGGATCGATCGCAATAATGGTCTGGCCAAGTGACGGTGGAGGTCCCTGATCGGTAAACAGGGAAGACGCTTCAAAAGCATAATTGGCACCCGTCAGTCCTGCAGCCAGCAGTTCGACCATCAGCGCAAGCGCCGCTCCCTTGGCACCGCCAAGAGGCGCCATGGTGCCGGCCATTGCAGCATCCGCATCCGTCGTCGGATTGCCGTTGACGTCAAAGGCCCAGTCATCGGGAATGGCCGCACCCTTTTGCTGTGCGGCCATGATCTTGCCGCGGGCCACTTTGGAGAGCGCCAGATCGATGACAATCGGCAAATCGCCTTCGACCGGCGCAGCAAAGGCCAGCGGATTGGTGCCGTAGAGTGCGCGATGGCCGCCCCACGGTGCCATGGCCGCTGGCGCATTGGCCACCATGATGGCAACGAGCCCTGCCTCTGCAAAACGCTCGACTGTCAGCCCCATCACACCGGCATGATGCGAGCGGTTGATGGCAGCAAGAGCAATCCCCTGTTCCCGTGCAATGCCCGGCATTTCCTCAAGCGCCAGATCGAATGCAGGATAGGCAAAACCGTTCTGGGCATCGATGCGCAACACGCCGGGTCTTACACGAAAGGACGAAGGCTTGGCGTGCCCCGCAGTCTTGCCCGCACGGGCCTGGGCGGCATAGGCGGGAACTCGACGAAGCCCGTGTCCGCCCTGTCCGGCAGCCTCTGCTGCGACCAGTGCATCGGCAACAATGCCAGCATTTTCGCGCGAGACATCGCTGTTTAGAAGCGCGCCGATCACCAGTTCGCGCGCTTCATCCAATGTCAGCTTTGTCATCGCCATATCCTCTCTACGCAGTCGATCGAGGCTTACCCCTTCATGCTGTGGCAATGCGCAGCCGCTGCCCGCATCAGGAGCCCGACATCGCTTTCGCTGGCAAGCATGGTCGCACCCGCTGCCTTTGCCCGACGCTGCAATTCCGTGTTTGTTGTCATGATGCCGGCCGGTTTGCCCAGCGCAACAATGGTCTTGATCGCCTTTTCCACCAGAGCCATGACGTCCGGCACGCTGACATCGCCGTAATGGCCCATATCCGCTGCCAGATCGGCGGGACCGATGAAGAGGACGTCGACCCCCTCCACAGCGGCAATCTTCTCGATATTCTCGACTGCAGAGACGCTTTCGATCTGCGCCACGATGCAGATCTGCTCATCGGCGGTCGTGGTGTAATCGGAGACGCGACCGAAATCGCTGGCGCGACCAAGCGAAGCGCCCACGCCACGAATGCCGTGCGGCGGATAACGGCAAGCCCTGACAAGCTGGGCTGCCTGCTCGGCTGTTTCGACCATCGGCAACATCAGCGTCTGCGCGCCAATATCGAGCGCCTGCTTGATCAGCCAGCTTTCGCCGACCGGCACACGGACCACGGCATGGGCCGGCTGTGCGGAGACCGCCTGAAGCTGGCCCGCAATCATCGGAATGTCGTTCGGCGCATGTTCGCCATCGATCAACACCCAGTCAAAACCGGCACCGGCACAAATTTCCGCCGCGTGGGGATTGGCGAGACCGACCCACAGACCGTAGACGGTCTGCCCCTCCAGAAGAGCCTTCTTGAACGTGTTGACGGGTGCGGGCATGGTGTCTCCTCTCCTGCGGTGCGCCTTTTCGATCAAGCGCCTGAAAGCAGACATTGATGCAGTATGCTTAGTTGTCTGACAAGTACCATTTGCGGTCGATGTGACGGCTCTTTTTGAATTGAAACAATGCGCAGCTGGCGATGCCGTCTTCATCGTGTCGCCTATGGCTCAGAGCAGCGCAAGGATATCTCGCAACCGATCGGGAATCGGTGCTCTGGACGGAAGCCGGGCACGAGAAAGGACAGACAGGGTGTGGAAGACCATTGTGTCCCTTCACCCCCATGGCATGCTCCCTGTCGTCAGGGATAGCGGTACTGACAGGCCCATGCCTGCGTGACAATTGACACTCCCTCCCCTCGCGGCTACTCAATTTCGCAGAGGAGAGACCATGGCACGACGTATAGGCAGCACCGGACGGCTTGACGACGCAGCGCGCGCCGGCTGGCTTTACTATGTCGCCGGACGGACCCAGGACGAGATTGCCTCCTCCATGGGCATTTCACGCCAGAGCGCCCAGCGTCTCGTCTCGCTTGCCGTCGCTGAAAAGCTGGTCAAGGTGCGTATCGAGCATCCGATCGCCGAATGTCTGGAACTGGCCGAGGCCGTGAAGGAGAAATACGACCTCCGGCAGGTCGAGGTCGTGCCCGCAGATCCCGGCTCCGATTCGAGCGCTGCCGGCATTGCCGAAGCGGGCGCCGCCGAAATCGAGCGCTGGCTGATGCATTCCGAACCGCTGGTGGTTGCCATGGGAACTGGACGTACCCTTCGCGCGGCAGTCGATCAGCTTCAGCCGATGGAGTGTCCCCAGCACCGCATTGTCTCGCTGACGGGCAATATCAGCCCGGACGGATCAGCGGCCTATTACAACGTCATCTACTCCATGGCCGACGCCATCAAGGCGCGCCATTTTCCCATGCCGCTTCCGGTTCTGGTGTCGACCAGAGCCGAGCGCGACCTCTTGCATGAGCAGCCGCTGGTTTTGCCGACGCTGGAGCTGGGCGCCCGCGCCGACGTCACCTTCGTCGGGATTGGCGAACTCGACCAGACAGCGCCCCTGTTGCTCGATGGATTTCTCGACGCGCAGGAAATGGATGCCCTTCTGGCCGCCGGCGCCATAGGCGAGATCTGCGGCTGGATCTTCGATGCCGAAGGCGAGCTTCTGGACAATGACGTCAACCAGCGGGTTGCCAGTATCGCCATCCCCTCGAGAGACACGTCCTGCGTGATCGGCCTTGCCAAAGGTCGCCGCAAACACCGGGCAATTCGTGCCGCACTGCACGGTAAACGCGTAAATGCGCTCATTACCGACGAAGACACAGCCCGTTTCCTGTTGTCTAAATAAACTCTTAACATCAGTTTTTATCGTTAAGTTTCCGTGCGATGACACAGGTCTTCGGCACTGCAGCATTCTTTTGCCATTGACTTTCGACGCTAGAAAATGAGTAATTGCCCACGAGCAAAGCGAATGCTCACTTCTCTTCTGGGAGGAAGATCATGAATTTGAAAACCGTTCTGCTGGGCGCTTGCTCGGCATTGGCGATGGCCGGTATGGCCTCCGCTGAAACCCTCACCATCGCCACCGTCAACAACGGCGATATGATCCGGATGCAAAAGCTGACGGACGACTTCACCAAGGACAATCCCGATATCCAGCTTGAGTGGGTAACACTTGAGGAAAACGTGCTTCGCCAGAAGGTCACGACCGATATTGCCACCAAGGGTGGACAGTACGACGTCCTGACCATCGGCACCTACGAAGTGCCGATCTGGGCAAAGCAGGGCTGGCTGGTTGCGCTCGACAATCTCGGCGCTGACTACGATGTCGACGACCTGCTTCCGGCCATCCGGTCGGGCCTCACCGAAGACGGCAAGCTCTATGCAGCACCGTTCTACGGCGAAAGCTCGATGATCATGTACCGCAAGGACCTGATGGAAAAGGCCGGGCTTGAAATGCCTGACAGCCCAACCTGGTCCTTCATCGCCGAAGCGGCGAAAAAGATGACCGACAAGGACAATGAAGTCTACGGCATCTGCCTTCGCGGCAAAGCCGGCTGGGGTGAAAACATGGCGTTCCTCACCGCCATGTCGAATTCCTTCGGCGCACGCTGGTTCGACGAGAACTGGAAGCCCCAGTTCGATCAGCCAGAGTGGAAGGACACGCTTGAGACCTACGTCAACATGATGAACGAATCCGGACCTCCCGGTGCGTCATCCAACGGCTTCAACGAAAACCTCGCTCTGTTCCAGACCGGCAAATGCGGCATGTGGATCGATGCGACGGTTGCGGCCTCCTTCGTGACAAACCCGAAGGACTCGCAGGTTGCCGACAAGGTTGGTTTTGCGCTTGCGCCCCACAAGGAAGGCGTAGACAAGAACGGTAACTGGCTCTGGGCCTGGAACCTGGCCATTCCGGCTGGCTCCAAGAAGATTGAAGCTGCCGAAAAGTTCATCGGCTGGGCAACATCCAAGCACTACACAGAGCTTGTTGCCGCAACCGATGGCTGGGCAAACGTTCCTCCGGGCACGCGGACCTCTCTCTATGAGAACCCGAAATACCAGGAAGCCGCTCCTTTCGCCAAGATGACGCTCGACAGCATCAACTCGGCGGATCCGAAGAACCCGACCGTCAAGCCGGTGCCTTACACAGGTGTCCAGTTCGTCGCGATCCCTGAATTCCAGGGTCTCGGCACAGCGGTTGGCCAGCAGTTCTCTGCAGCCCTCGCCGGTCAGGTCTCGGTCGACCAGGCTCTGCAGAATGCTCAGGCGCTCACCACCCGTGAGATGACCAAGGGCGGTTACATCAAGTAACAGTTCTCCTCGAAGACACGGAACAGGGAAGCATTTGTTTCCCTGTCCCAACTGGGGCGGGAGCCGGCTTGATCACAAGCTCATAGCAGGTTGCCGCCCCCTTTTTTTTCTTTGAAATTACAATGGCCGGATCGGCTGCGGTGCCGGTCAGGTTCAAGGGTCAGGCGAATATTCGCCACCCGCAAAAACCGCAGCCTCATCAACAGTTGATGACGAAAGGCGCAGTCCCAATGGCGACCACCCACACACATTCTGCGGCACGTCTGATGATAGCACCATCCGTGCTCCTGCTTCTGGCTTGGATGATCGTGCCACTGGCGATGACCATCTACTTCTCGTTCCTGCGATACAATCTGCTGATGCCCGGCATGGAAGAATTTGCCGGCTTCATGAACTACAAGTACTTCCTGACCGATCCCGCCTTCTTCGCGGCCTTGAAGAACACACTGATTCTGGTCGGCTCCGTGCTTGCAATCACCGTCATCGGCGGCATCGCGCTGGCACTGCTGCTGGACCAGCCGATGTTCGGCCAGGGTTTCGTACGCATTCTCGTCATCGCCCCCTTCTTCATCATGCCGACGGTTTCCGCCCTGGTGTGGAAGAACATGCTGATGAACCCGGTCAACGGCCTGTTTGCCTGGATCGCCAAATCGCTCGGCATGCAGCCGATCGACTGGCTCGCCACGGCGCCATTGACCTCGATCATCATCATCGTGGCCTGGCAATGGTTGCCCTTTGCCACGCTGATCATCTTCACCGCGCTGCAGTCGCTCGATGAGGAGCAGAAAGAAGCCTCCGAAATGGATGGCGCCGGTCCAATCTCCAAGCTGATCTACATCATCCTGCCGCATCTATCGCGCGCCATGACCGTGGTCATCCTGATCGAGACCATCTTCCTGCTCTCCGTCTTTGCCGAAATTCTGGTCACCACCAATGGCGGCCCCGGCACGCAGAGCACCAATCTCACATATCTGATCTATGCCCAGGCTCTGTTGCAGTTCGACGTGGGTGGCGCATCGGCAGGCGGCATCGTCGCCGTCATCCTGGCCAACATCGTCGCCTTCTTCCTGATCCGCCTGATTGGCAAGAATCTGGAGAGCTGAACCATGGCACGCGCAATTTCCACAAACCGCAAGATCATGTGGACCGTCATAGCCTGGCTTGTCGGCTTCCTGATCTTCTTCCCGATCCTCTGGACCTTCCTCACCAGCTTCAAGACCGAGGGCGAGGCGATTGCCTCCCCGCCCTCCTTCCTGTTCTTCCGCTGGACGATGGAAAACTACCACGACATCCTCACCAGCACCCGTGGCGAGACCTATCTCCACTACTTCACCAACTCGGTGGTCATATCGCTCGGCTCCACCATCTGCGGCCTGATCATCGCGATCCCGGCAGCATGGGCCATGGCATTCTCGCCAACCAAGCACACCAAGGATGTGTTGATGTGGATGCTGTCGACCAAGATGCTTCCGCCCGTTGGCGTGCTCGTGCCGCTCTACATCATCTTCCGCAACATGGGCCTGCTCGACAGCCGCATCGGTCTGGTGATCGTCCTCACCCTGATCAACCTGCCGATCATCGTCTGGATGCTCTACACCTACTTCAAGGAAATTCCGGGCGAGATCCTGGAGGCGGCCCGCATGGACGGTGCATCGCTGATCAAGGAAATCATCTACGTGCTCACCCCGATGGCCGTTCCCGGCATTGCCTCGACACTTCTGCTGAACGTGATCCTGGCCTGGAACGAAGCCTTCTGGACCCTCAACCTGACCACCTCGAATGCGGCGCCGCTGACGGCATTCATTGCCTCCTATTCCAGCCCCGAAGGCCTGTTCTATGCCAAGCTTTCGGCGGCATCGACCATGGCCATCGCGCCAATCGTCATTCTCGGCTGGTTCAGCCAAAAGCAACTCGTACGCGGCCTCACCTTCGGCGCTGTTAAGTAAGGAATTAGACAATGGGCAGCATCAAGCTTGAACAGGTCTCCAAGGCTTTCGGCGAAGCCGTCGTCATCCCCTCGATCGACCTCGAGATCAACAATGGCGAATTCGTCGTCTTCGTCGGCCCGTCGGGCTGCGGCAAATCCACCCTTCTCCGGCTGATCGCCGGGCTGGAGGATGTGTCCGGCGGACGGATCATGATCGATGGCGTCGACGCGACCGAAAAACAGCCGTCGCAGCGCGGTCTCGCCATGGTCTTCCAGTCCTATGCGCTCTATCCGCATATGAGCGTGCGCTCCAATATCGGCTTTCCGTTGAAGATGGCCGGCATGGACAAGGCGGAGATCGACAAGAAGGTTGAGGACGCGGCAGCGATCCTCAACCTCACCGACTATCTGGAGCGCAAGCCGCGCAATCTCTCTGGCGGTCAGCGCCAGCGCGTCGCCATCGGCCGCGCCATCGTGCGCTCCCCCGAATGCTTCCTGTTCGACGAACCGCTGTCGAACCTCGATGCGGCTCTTCGCGTCAACATGCGTCTGGAAATCACGGAACTGCACCACAAGCTCGGTGCCACCTCGATCTATGTGACCCACGATCAGGTGGAAGCCATGACCATGGCCGACAAGATCGTGGTGCTCAACAAGGGCAATATCGAACAGGTGGGGTCGCCTCTCGATCTCTATCACAATCCACGCAACCTGTTCGTCGCCGGCTTCATCGGATCGCCGAAGATGAACCTGCTGTCGGGTGAGCCTGCGGCGAAATACGGTGCCACGACCATCGGCATTCGTCCTGAACACGTGGCGCTGTCGACGACGGAAGGCACATGGAAGGGCAAGGTCGTGGTCGCCGAACACCTGGGCTCTGACACTTTCCTGCATGTCCAGACCGAGGGTGTGGGCCTGTTGACTGCGCGCGTCGGCGGCGAACTGCCGGTTCGCCACGGTGACACCGTCTACATTACCCCGGACGAAGAGCGCATGCACCGCTTTGACGAAAAAGGCATGGCGAAATGACCATGTGCCTGTCCGCACAATCGACGGACGGGTGCGAGCGCGCTTTTTTGCCGAACATGAAAACACTCCGGCCGGCGAGCGGAACACACTCGTCGGCGGGACCGACGACATCGTCGCCCAGACTCAGCAAGTCGACGGCGGCAACCGGATGAGCTGACCCCAAGCACGCTCTCCCCATCGAGGACGATGACATGACCTGCAAACTTTCACTCGCAACCCTGGACGACGCCGCAAAGACCGCAGCCGTGCCGCTTTACCGGCGCGACCAGCTGTCGACCGGCATCCTGCATTTCGGCGTCGGCAATTTCCACCGCGCCCACCAGGCCGTCTATCTGCATGAACTCTTCAACCAGGGACTGGATCTCGGCTGGGCGCTCCTGGGCGCCGGCGTCATGCCCAACGATCACCTGATGAAGGAAAAGCTAGAGGCCCAGAACTATCTGACGACCGTTGTCGAGCAGGACAATAACCGCTCCAGCGCCACCGTCACCGGTCCGATGATCGACATGATCGCCGCCCCGTATTTCGACAAGATCATTGCCGCCCTCGCGGACCCTGCGATCAAAATCGTTTCGATGACGATCACGGAGGGCGGCTACTTTATCGATCCGGCAACGGGAAAATTCGACCCCAAACATCCGGCCATTGTCGCCGATGCGGAAAACCCGAAAAGCCCGAAGACCGTGTTCGGCCTGATCATCGCCGGCCTGAAGGCCCGCCGCGAGAAGGATCTGGCTCCGTTCACGGTCATGTGCTGCGACAATATTCCAGGCAATGGCGAAGTGACCGAGGCGACTGTGTGCGGACTGGCAAAACTGTCGGACCCTGATTTTGCGCACTGGATTCACGAAAACGTCGCTTTCCCCAACGCCATGGTCGACCGCATCACGCCGGCCACCGGAGAACGCGAGCTCACCATCACCCGGGACACCTATGGCATCGAGGACAACTGGCCGGTCTTCTGCGAGGAATTCAAGCAGTGGGTACTGGAAGACAAGTTTCCGCTGGGTCGTCCGGCACTGGAAAAGGTCGGTGTGACTTTCGTCGACGATGTCGCCCCTTATGAACTGATGAAACTGCGCATCCTCAATGGCGGCCATGCCGCGATTGCCTATCCAGCCGCCCTGATGGACATCCACTTCGTCCATGAAGCCATGGAAAACACATTGATCCGTGACTTCCTCCGCAAGCTGGAAGAGGACGAGATCATCCCCATCGTACCGCCTGTGCCGGACACAGATCTTGCCGACTATTTCAATCTGATCGAACATCGCTTCGCCAATCCCAAGATCGGCGACACCATTCCGCGCCTCGCCCAGGATGGCTCCAACCGCCAGCCGAAATTCATCCTGCCTTCCACATCCGACCGCCTGGCCAAGGGCCTCGACGTTGTCGGCCTCGCCCTCGTTTCGGCACTGTGGTGCCGTTATTTCGAAGGTGTGTCCGACACTGGCAAGGCAATCGAATTCAACGACGGCAATGCTGAACGGCTGCAGGCAGCAGCACTCAAGGCCAAGGAAGATCCGAACGCCTTTATCGGCATCGTCGACATTTTCGGCAGCGTCGGTTCCAACCCGCTGTTCGTCAAGCGCTTCACCAACGCCTTGCAATCGCTTCATGAAATTGGCACAGCAGAAACGCTGAAGCTCTACCTTTCCGGTGGGCTGACCTGAAGCGAGAGGATGCGGAACCATGAACGCGGCAACGGGACCATTAGTGATCTTCGATTGCGACGGCGTTCTGGTCGACAGCGAAACGATCTCGCTGGAGGTGCTGGTAAAGGCCTTGCGCGACGTGGGCATCGAGATCGATGAAGAGGCGGCCAAAGAGCGATTTCTCGGCCGCAGCCTCTCCACCGTCATTGAAACGGCCCGTACAGAACACGGACTGGCCCTTGGCGATAGCTTTCTGACAACCATGCGGATGGCCCTATACGAGCGCTTCCGCACGGATCTCAAACCTGTCCCCGGCGTTGGAGATGCCATCGCCTCACTGGAGCAGGCCGGCCTGAAATGGTGCGTCGCCTCCTCCTCGCAGATCGAGCGCATAGAGTTGTCGTTGAAGGTCTGCGGGCTCAAGCCTCGCTTTAATCCGCCAATCTATTCGGCCAGCATGGTGGCCAACGGCAAGCCCGCTCCCGATCTCTTCCTCTTTGCCGCCAAGCGCATGGGCCGTGCCCCCGAAGACTGCGTGGTGATCGAAGACAGCCCCGCTGGAATTCAGGCAGCCAAAGCCGCCGGCATGCGGGTTCTGGCCTTCACCGGCGGCGGTCACGCCGCGGCCCCCGAACATCGATCGGCCATTGCTTCGCTGGGTGCCGATGCGACATTTGACGCGATGGGCGAATTGCTCCACCTTATCAGGCAAAACTAAAAACAGGGACGGAAACGAGCAAGAATGCGCGATCACGTGATTGCCGTCGATGTTGGAACGGGCAGCGCGCGCGCAGGCCTGGTGGATCGCGCCGGCAAACTTCTGGCACGCTGCGAACATCCCATTTTGATGCGCCGAGCGGATGCCGAACAGGCCGAACACGCCTCTGAAGACATCTGGGCCGCCTGCTGCAAGGCCGTGCGCATGGCTCTGGCAGAGGCAGGCATGGATTCGGCACGCATTGCCGCCATCGGCTTCGATGCCACCTGCTCGCTGGTGCTGCGCGACGCCAATGGCGCGCCATTGCCACTGGCTAAAGAGGCAGAGACCGCCTTTGACACCATCGCATGGATGGACCACCGCGCCGGATCAGAAGCCGAGCAATGCACAGCCACCGGCCACGAGGCCATCAAGCATTCCGGGCGGATCATGTCGCCGGAAATGCAGATGCCAAAGCTGATGTGGCTGAAGCGCAATCGACCGGATCTGTGGAAGCAGGCTGGCTACATCTTCGACCTTGCCGATTTCCTCACCTGGAAGGCAACCGGCACCACAAGCCGCTCGCGCTGCACGCTGACTGCCAAATGGAACTTCCTCGCCCACAAGCCCTCCGGCTGGCAGGATGATTTTCTGGCTGAGATCGGTCTGGAAGATCTGAAAAGGCGTGGCAGCCTGCCCGATGACACCGTCGCGGTCGGCAGACCGATCGCGACGCTCTGCGGCAACGCAGCAGAAGCTCTGGGCCTCGATACAGACGTCGTGGTCGCAGCGGGCATGATCGACGCCTATGCCGGTGCGCTGGGTGTGCTGGGCAATGCCGCTGGCGATCCGCGGCAGCTAGGCGGACAGGTCGCCATGATCGGCGGCACATCCAGTTGCATCATCGGGTTTGCCGCCGAACCCCATCACGGGACAAGCATCTGGGGGCCTTACTTCGAGGCCGTCTTTGCCGATCTCTGGCTGGTCGAGGCCGGGCAATCGGCAACCGGTGGCCTGCTCGGCCATCTGCTGGAATTGCACAGCGCCGGCGGCGGATCGGCTGTCGCCAACCATCGCGCCGTCATTGCGCGCATTCAGGAACTGCGCAACGAGCAAGGTGACGAGTTTGCCAAGGGCATTCATATCCTGCCCGATTTTCACGGCAACCGCTCGCCCTTTGCCGATCCGAACCTCACCGGTGTCATCTCCGGCCTGACGCTCGACACGAGCTTCGACGGTCTGTGCCGCATCTACTGGCGCGCCTGCGTGGCAATCGTACTGGGTCTGAAACAGATCCTCGACACGCTGGATAAAGCAGGTTTCTCATGCGACTGCCTGCACCTGACCGGTGGCCATGTGAAAAACCCGCTGCTGGTCGAACTCTATGCCGATGTGACGGGCATCGACGTGGTGATCCCGCAGAGCGATGACGCGGTCTTGCTGGGGACTGCGATCAATGCCGCCGCCGCCGCTGGCCTTTACCCCTCGCTCACGGCCGCCGGAAGCGCCATGGGACCGAAGGGACAGCGCCGCGCGCCCAACCCCGAAACAGCAAGGCTCTACCAGCGAGACTATGCCCGCTTTCTCGCCATGCAGCGCCACCGGGCCGAGCTCAACAGCATTTGAGCACCGAGGGCCATTGCCGTTTGTTGAACCCCGCGCGCGTCCATGCTACCGGAGCGCTGCCGTTCATTGACATAGTGAGAGCTCGAATGATCCCCTGGACCCAGATCGATTCCGCCAGCATTCCAGGCGGTGGCGGAGAGCTGCGGCTCAAGCAGCGTGGCACCGAATTCTCGATCATGCTGGGCTCAAACGAGCTCATGAACAGTCGCCTGAGCGGGTCCGAAGAGGCGCTGGCGACACTTGCCTTTGCCGAGATCGAAGCGACCCGAAAACCGCATATGCTGATCGGCGGGCTGGGCATGGGCTTTACTCTTCGGGCAGCCCTTGCCGTGCTTCCCAAAGATGCCACCGTCACGGTTGCCGAACTGGTGCCGGCCGTCATCGCCTGGGCTCGCGGCCCGATGGCCGAGGTCTTCAAGGGCTGCCTCGACGATCCGCGCGTGACGATCCACGAAGGCGATGTCGCAGCACTGATCAAGGCATCGCGCGACACTTTCGATGCCATCCTGCTCGATGTCGACAATGGCCCGGACGGGCTGACGCGTGAAAGCAACGACCAGCTCTACAGCTTCTCCGGCCTGCAATATTCAAAGGCAGCACTGCGCAAGGGCGGCATGCTCGCCGTCTGGTCCTCCGGCCCCGATCCCCGCTTCACCCGCAGACTGAAGGACAGCGGTTACACCGTGCGCGAAGTCAACACCCGCGCCAACGGCAAACGCGGCGGCGCCCGGCATGTGATCTGGCTTGCCGGCAATGGGACGATGAAAAAGCTCTAGTCGCAATCGATGCGGATAGAGCGGCGAAATCCTGGCCTGACTGACGGCGCCGCACTTCCACAAACGCCTAACCCCAAAGCCCCCGCTGCGGCACCTGCATCTGAGACCCCACATATTCCAAGGGCACATCGCGATCCGCTGCCAGAAGCAATGGTCCGTCGAGATCGACATATGCTGCCCCTTGCGCCACCAGAGAGGCAGGCGCCATGGCAAGGGATGTGCCCAGCATGCAGCCGCTCATGATCTCGAATCCCATGGCCTCTGCCTCCCGCGCCATGGCAAGCGCCTCGGTCAGTCCGCCAGTCTTGTCGAGTTTGATGTTGACGACATCGTATTTGCCCTTCAGCGACGACAGCGAGGCCCGGTCGTGGCAGCTTTCATCTGCGCAGACGGGAAGCGGACGGGAAATGCTTGCCAGCGCATAATCGGACCCCGCCGGCAGAGGTTGCTCGACAAGCGCCACGCCCAGCCGCACGAAGACCGGGGCAAGCGCCTGATACTGCGCAAGCGTCCAGCCCTCATTGGCATCGACGATGATGCGGGCATCGGGTGCCCCGGCACGCACGGCCTCGATCCGCTCCAGATCGCTATCGGTGCCGAGCTTGACCTTCAGCAAGGGGCGCGTCGCATTCCGGGCGGCGGCCAAGCGCATCTCTTCCGGCGTTCCGAGCGACAGCGTATAGGCCGTCTCCACCGGCCTGGGCGTCGATAATCCCGCCAGTTGCCATACGGGCATGCCCGCACGCCTGGCCTCCAGATCCCAGAGCGCGCAATCGAGGGCATTGCGGGCAGCCCCGGCCGGCATCAAAGATTGCAAGCCTTGCCTGTCGAGCCCCGCCGCCAGATCCCCCTCAACCGCACGGATTGCCTCCACCACACCCTCCACGGTTTCGCCGTAGCGCGCATAGGGCACGCATTCGCCGCGGCCCTTGGAGCCGTCATGCGAAAGCGTGACCGTCACGACCCGGATTTCCGTGCGAGACCCCCGCGAAATGGTAAAGGCACCGGCGACGGCAAAGCGCTCATCGCGGACATCGAGAAGGATTGCAGCAGGCATGCCCTATCTTTCAAATGCGCAAGGGAGATTTTGGGAAATCGTCCGGTGTGTAAGCACCCCTGTTTTGATCCCACGTACCAGACGGGTCAAGGGCGAAGACAGTCGAGCGCTCAGTTGTGGACCGGCATCAGCGCACGGTGCAAGCAAGGTCAAACCTTACAAAGATTTAAGATATTTCCAAGGAACGGCCGGCGCACGCATACGTTTTTACTTGACTATGGAATGACGAACATCGTTTTTCTTGGAGGAGCAAAATCATGCATTCAAAACCTCATGTAATTGCGCCGTATCCCTCGACACATGTCTATTATCAACTCGGCGTTCTCGACCGACTGACGACCGCACTCGCAGCCGTTCCAGCCGTTTGTTTCACAGGCGCTTTTCTGACAGATCTCACCTATGCAAGCGCGCCCGACATGCAGTGGACGAATTTCTCGGCGTGGCTCTTGGCCTTCGGCATGCTGTTTGCCTGTCTGGCTGCACTGTCAGGCATCATTGCCTATTTCAGCGGTCCAAGGCCTGCCCTCAACGTCAACAGTTGGCTGTTTGTTGCAGCCATCGCACTCACGCTGACAACCGCATTTTTCAACAATCTGGTTCATAGCCGCGATGCCTGGACCTCGGTGGTGCCAAGCGGACTGATGCTGTCTGCCCTCACCGTCATCCTGATGATCGCCGCTGCGTTCTTCCATTATCGGAACGTGAGCCTTGCCTATAGGGAGAATGTGTCATGAGCCGTCACCTGACAAATCGTTTGGCAGGGACCACCGCCCTGCTGCTGGCTTCGCTGATGGCAAGCGCGCCGGCGATGGCGGCAGCCTTCGACAAACAGTCGCAGATAGGCCCCGACCCGGTGCTGCCAGCACCCAATGCCTATCTCGTGCCCCCCATGCATGTGGCCCATGATATCGGCTGGTCCAAGGGCGAACATCCGACCGTTCCGCAAGGCTTCAAGATAGACGCTATCGCCACAGGGCTTGAACATCCACGCCAACCTTATGTTCTGCCGAATGGCGATATTCTGGTGGTGGAATCCAACGGTCCGGGCCTTGAGCCGGTCGAACGTCCGAAGGACCTGATCATGGGTTGGGTGCAGAAATATGCCGGCGCAGGTGCCAAAGGCGGCAATCGCGTCAGTATTCTGCACGACAGCAATGGCGATGGCACTTACGACCAGAAATCGGTGTTTCTGGATGGCTTGCACTCGCCCTTCGGCATTGTGCTGGTCGGCCATGATCTCTACGTCGCCAATACCGACAGCCTGATGCGCTACACCTATCATGACGGCGACCAGAAAATCACCGGTCCGGGAACCAAGGTGACGGACCTGCCCGGCGGGCCGATCGACCACCACTGGACGAAAAGCCTGACGGCCAGCCCGGATGGCACCAAGCTTTACGTCGGCGTGGGCTCAAACAGCAACATCATGGAAAATGGCAAAGGCGTTGAACGGGAAAGAGCAGCCGTCTGGGAAGTGGACGCCAAAACCGGCGCCCACCGCATTTATGGCAGCGGTTTGCGCAATCCCAACGGCCTGACCTTCTATCCCGGCACCGATACGCTGTGGGTGGTGGTCAACGAGCGCGACGAACTCGGCCCCAACCTCGTTCCGGACTATATGACCTCGGTCAAGGACGGTGCCTTTTACGGCTGGCCCTACAGCTATTACGGTCAGCATGTCGATCCGCGCGTCGAACCGCAAAGACCGGATCTGGTGGCCTCGGCCATCCCCCCGGATTATGCGCTGAGTTCGCATGTTGCCCCGCTTGGCCTCACCTTCGACACTGGCGACAGTTTCCCGACCAGATACAAGGGCGGCGCCTTTATCGGCGAACACGGCAGCTGGGACCGGGGCGATTTCAACGGCTACCAGGTCGCCTTCGTGCCCTTTGCCAACGGCAAGCCTGCTGGCAAGGCAGAGCCATTCGTCACAGACTTCCTGAACAAGGATGGCGAGGCGAGAGGACGTCCGGTCGGTGTCGATTTCGACAAGACAGGGGCGCTGATCGTGGCTGACGATTTGGGAGACACGGTCTGGCGCGTCTCGGCCGACAACGCGCATTGAAAGCGAATGGGCAGCATTGCGCGAGGGAGTACGGCTTGCAGCAGCACCGTGCTCCTTTCTGCCGCGCAGAACCGTCATCGTTGCCCCAAGATGACGCTGACGCGGCGATTTTCGTCATTTCCCTTGGTCTTCGCCCGTCAATGACGTGCCTAGCCCCTTGTCCGGCCATCAAATCCTTTCTATATCCCTCAGCAATTCGGTCGAGGCGAGAAACGCCTTGTCACCATGATATGCCGCATTGCCGCGCAGAGAATGCCCCGATGCCGCCCGATATGATAAATGTGACGTTCAACAAGCAGAATTGGCGAGAGACCCCGTGAACACGCTGGATATCGACAAGAAGCCGGAAGACACCCGCGTGGTCGTTGCCATGTCGGGTGGCGTGGATTCCTCCGTTGTGGCCGGCATCCTGAAAGCCGAGGGCTATGACGTTCTGGGCATCACGCTACAGCTTTACGATCATGGCGCAGCCGTTCATCGTGCCGGCTCCTGCTGTGCCGGCCAGGATATCGACGATGCCCGCCGGGTTTGCGAAACGCTTGGTATTCCGCACTATGTGCTCGATTACGAGCAGCGTTTTCGCGATACCGTGATCAACCCCTTCATGGACAGCTATATTGCCGGCGAAACGCCGATCCCCTGCGTTGCCTGCAACCAGACGGTCAAGTTCGCCGACCTTCTGGCAACGGCCAGGGAACTGGGCGCCGACGCGCTGGCGACCGGTCATTACATCCGCTCGAAATCCGTGCCGCTGGACAACGATCCGGGCCACCGCGCCCTGTTCCGCCCGATCGACAGCGAACGCGACCAGAGCTATTTCCTCTTTGCCACGACGCAGGAGCAGATCGACTATCTGCGCTTTCCGCTGGGCGAGATGTCGAAGGCGGAAACACGGAAACTGGCCGAAGACATGGGACTGGTGGTCGCCCAGAAGGCCGACAGCCAGGACATCTGTTTCGTGCCGCAGGGCAAATATGCCGACATCATCACCAAGCTGAAGCCGGATTCGGCGCTGGCCGGCGATATCGTCCATCTGGACGGACGCGTGCTCGGTCGCCATGACGGCATCCTGCATTACACCATCGGCCAGCGTAAGGGTCTGGGTGTTGCCACCGGCGATCCGCTCTATGTGATCTATCTCGATGCCCGCTCGCGCCGCGTCGTGGTCGGCCCGAAGGAAGCGCTCGACACGCGCCGCGTCTATCTGCGCGACATGAACTGGCTGGGCGACGAAACCATAAAGGACACTGCCCGCACAGGCTTTGAATGCTATGCCAAGCTGCGCTCCACCCGCCCGCCGGCACAGGCCACCCTTCATGCCGATGAGAACGGTATCTATGTCGATCTCGCCATCGGCGAAGCCGGTATCGCCCCCGGACAGGCCTGCGTGCTCTATTCCGGCGAAGGCGCAGATGCCCGCGTCTATGGCGGCGGCTTCATTGAAAGCTCCAAGCGTGCGGAAGATGCAGAACTGGCCTTGCGGGCGCTTCTGGCAACCCCTGCCGCTGCCTGAGCGTCAAAGCGGACATCATCGCCCGCACGTGCCGGCCCTGCTTGCCTGCGACGGCGACCCGCCTGACGGCTGTTCTGCCGCTATTGCCTCCTCTTTTCCGGCCTCATTTGCCTCCTTTTACAAAGGCTTGGCAAAAGCACAGCAAAATGCCGATCTTGCGCTTGACAGGCCGGGGAGCCGCCCTTTATAAGCCGCTCATCCTGACGCCGGACGGTTGAAAAACCAGATGATCCGGCGCATGTGGCGGGGTAGCTCAGGTGGTTAGAGCAGCGGAATCATAATCCGCGTGTCGGGGGTTCAAGTCCCTCTCCCGCTACCAAAATTTCCTTTGTCCATACCGAAGACATAGGTAACATCGCGTACCTAAGACATGGGTGACAACCTCGTGCCGAACGAATTGCACCCTGTTTCCTAAAAAGCCCAGGAAATGAGAAAGCCCGTCGAAACCGGTGGCGTGTAGAGCTCCAGTATTGTAGCTTCATATCCGGAGTCCTTATGTCATTCCCCCGCCTCAAGAACCGCTTGTCGACCATTCTGCTCCCGCTCGCCATGTTGGCCTCAACATGTGGTGCATATGCCGAAACGCCCACGCCTGCATCGGCAAGCGACGTCAGGCACGTGGATGCCGCCCATGTTCATGACGCGGCAAAGCCGGAGCATCCCCCGGTCAGCGATACGCATGTTGCACCCCATAAAGGGATGCTCAAAGATGCCATCGACAGCGGCACGCAAGGCGGTTGACGCCCGCGCCCGCCCCCTCACATCACCTCACATGACATCATCCGGATCGCGTCCCGGCAATGCCTTGCCACGGGGCAGTGTCCAGCCATAGCGCAGTGCGCCGCCGCGGACGGTGAAGGCGGCCAGCAGGCCGAGGGTGGAAGCGGCGGGGAGTTCCAGCGCGAACTCAGTTGCAACCACATAGACGAAAGAGCCGGCAAGGGCTGCGGTGACATAGATTTCCGGGCGCAGCAGCACCGAAGGCTCGCCGGCCATGACATCGCGCAATATGCCGCCGAAGGTTGCCGTGAGCGCGCCGGTGACCAGCGCCACCGTCATCGATCCGCTAGCCTCATATCCCTTGGCAGCCCCCATGACGCAATAGGCCGACATGCCCACGGCATCGAGCCAGACCAGCACCCGGTAGCGCGAGCCGAACAGATGGGCGGTGAAGAAGAGCGTGATGGCAACCGCGGTGGACACCAGCAGATAGGCCGGATTGGCAATCCAGAAGACCGGCGTCGTGCCCAGCACCAGATCGCGCATCGTGCCGCCACCGATGCCGGTCACGCAGGCCAGAAAGATATAGCCGATGATATCCAGCTGTTTGCGCGAGGCCGACAGCGCGCCTGTTGCGGCAAAGACGGCAACGCCGGCATAATCGAGCATCTCAAGAATGGGCATTGCGCCTCCTCAGAGGGTGAACGGGTAGAGCCAGCGTCCGATGCGTCTCAACCTCGGATTGGAGAGCTCGCGAAAAAAGCCGATCGGATCGCGACGGTAATAGCTGACATCCTCGGCATTGCCCATATGCCCGATCACCCGCGCCACAACAGGCGTCAGCAAATGCCGCCAGCCGAGCAGGCCGTAAGGCCCAAGCGGGGCCCAGCGAGTGGCCCTGCCATGAATGCCGAGCAGACGGTCGGCATCCGCAGGCACGCCGGTCTGCCGCCACGCGGCCATTTGCGTCAACGCCTCCTCGAAGGTGGAGGCCTTGCCGGTCAGCGGATCGAAATATTGCGGATAGAGGAGATAGGCACCGGCAAAGAGCTCTTCGATTCTGAGCTTGCGTGTACGGCGCGGGTTCGGCTGACGGTCGTCGGTGAGGCCCCAGCCGGCATAGAAGGGGCATCCAAGCGTGGTGACCTTGATGCCCCGCATCAACGCCTCGAACCCGGCAAGCGAGGTGATGGTGTAGACCTGGTCCGCACCGTCGAGTGCATCCGGCAGCGGCTGCGGCCGGGTGACGATGGTGGCCAGATGCGCAATCTCGGCCGGATCGGACAAGCGCCGGCGCACGCCCTTCAACACATCCGGATGGGGCTTGTAGACAATCTCGGCATCGGGGTTTTCCAAAGCCGCCAGCCGCACCAGATCGTTGTTGGTGAAAGGCCGATCGCAGCCGTAGCGGATGGAGGCATCCTCTTCCACCTGACCGATCACAAGAACGCGCCGACGCCCCTCCCCCACCGCCCGATCGCCATGGTTCGGGTCCTGGTCGTTGTATTTGCTGATACGGGTGGAAAGCAGCCTGTCGATGCCGGTTCTGGCGCGACCAAGCTCCGCATCGGTGAAGTCATGGCTGTTCAGCAGATCCTCGAGATCGGACGGACCGCGACTGTCGAAATATGGGCGCTGGCGGTCAATGGTCAGCGAGAAGGGAACGCTGTAGCCGGCACTGGGGCGCAGAGACCGCAAGAAACCGTCCTCGATGTAATGGACGGGAATGTCGTGTTCTCGGGCAAACCAGTCTGCCTCTTCCGACAGGTTCAGGCTCCAGACGAAGAACTCCGGATCTGTCGCCTGCAGGATGCGCCGCGCCCAGTCCCGCCTGAAGCCTCTGGCCGACAGGAAAAAGGGCATATAGCGAAATTGACGCCCGGGAAATGCCGCCTCCAGAAACGGCCGTTTCCAGCCATTCATATGAAAGGTAAAGGTGGGCACGGGCAAAAGCGGGTCATCCTTTCAGCTCATTCGGCTCGAAACCGCCGGGCGGGCGGAAAATGCCACAGATGCATGCCTGTGCCTACCACCGAATCCGCATGCAATCGCCCCGAAAAGGTCACATTCAAAAAAGGTTTCGTTAAATTTTAATCAATACTCTGATCGTGAGTATGAGGTTTTGCGATGCGTAGCGTATTTGTCGTAGCCCTTCTCGCTGTTGGTCTTGCCGGTTGCGCCACTGCACCCAGCAATACGCGCAATGCATGCGCGATCTTCGAGCAGAAGGATGGACTGTTTAATAACTGGCGCCGGGCGGCGGAAAAGACGGAGCGCGAATACGGCGTGCCGGTTCCGATTCTGATGGCCACAATGTATACCGAGTCAGGTTTCGAGCAACGGGCGCGACCGCCCCGCAAGAAACTGCTGGGCTTTATTCCGTGGAAACGACCATCGACCGCCTATGGCTATTCGCAGGCGCTGGACGGTACCTGGGAAGGGTATCAGCGCAGCACAGGTCGTTATACCGCGCGCCGTACCAATTTTGCCGATGCGATCCGTTTCATCGGCTGGTATCACCAGCAGAGCCATATCAAGAACGGCATCGACTACAACGACCCCTATAACATGTATCTGGCCTATCATTCCGGCCACAAGGGCTATGAACGTGGCGCCTGGCGCGCGCGCCCCGAGGCAACGCGCGGCGCCAAGCGCTTTACCGAAATCACCTACAATTACGCACGCCAGCTCCAGCAGTGCCCTTGAGCGGGCAGCCTGAGCTGCAGGCGGATCGATCCATGCGGATTGCCGGCACCGCCCAGGCAAAGCCTATCCCGGCGTGAACGCCGGGATAATGCGAGATCAGCCAGCGTTCTGGATGGCGGAGACTTTCCATGCGCCGCCGTTCTGGCGGGTAAAGGTCCAGACCTCGACGGAATCGCTGACACTATCGGGATTGCCGCTCACCACGGCACCACTTGTCCGGTCGATCATGTAGTCGATGCTCTCATAGCGCATGGCAACGGTGGCATAATCGGTATTGCCCTCGCTCCAGGCCTCGGAAATATCGCCCTCAACAAGCCTGACATCGCGCACCACATTCTTTTGTCCCTGGGTGGCACTGTCACTCAGTTCTTCCGCGAGATAGGACATCGCCTCTGGTGTGGTCAGCTCGCGAAGGGCCGAATAATCCTCATCGGCATAGGCTGCCTGCACATCCTTCAGCATCGCCTCGAACCGGTCGAGGTCGCCCTCGCCGACTTCAATATCCTTGATCGCCGGCGCTGAGCCGCCAAAGCCGCTGCCCATCCCGCTGCCCATCTTGGGAATGCCGAAACCGCCGCCGCTGCGCATGGCGGTATTGTCGCCACTTGCGTTGGCACGCGAACCGGCAGCGCCACCGGTCGCTGTTGCCTGCTGACCGCCAAAGCGGCGCAAAAGCCAGGAGCCCAGCATCACCAGCAGAATGATCTGCAACAGCATGCCGATAAATCCGAAACCGCCGCCAAAGCCGCTGCCGAGCAACATACCGAACAGGCCACCCATCAACAGGCCACCCAGAATGCCGCCACCCAGACCGCCGAACAGGCCATTGCGCTGAAAGCCGCTACTGTTTTGACGCGCCGCAGTGCTCTGCGGTGTCATGCTGCGCTGAATGCCGGTTGCAGCGTTCGGCGCCGTGCGCGTTACCGATGGCGAACTGAAAGTGCGCGTTCCTCGGCTGCCAAAGCTTGAAAACCCGCCGGCCCGTCTCGCCTCGGCAAAATCGACCGTTGCCATCATCACAATGAGGCCGACCGCCAAAATCGAAAACACCTTACCCAATCGCTGCATCTTTCCATCCCATATCTTTGCCTGTCCTTGGTGACAGGCTTTGGCCTCCATATGAGGATGCTGAGACCGGATTGAAAGAGGAAATAGCGAAGAGTTCGGTCAATGATTGGTGATTGTGGCTGGCCGGCGCTTATGCGCCGAGCCAGAATTTGATGATACCGCCGACAATGGCAACTGTCGCCACGCCGGCCACCCACAAGCCGACGAACCACATAAGCCGTTTGGCGGTTTGCGCGACACGACCTGTCAATGGTAGCCCTCCTCTGGATCGACCTTGCCGCGGAACACCCAGTAAGCATAGCCGGTATAGATGAGAATGATCGGCACCAACACGGCCGCACCGACCAGCAGGAATGCCAGGCTTTCATCCGGAGCGGCCGCCTCCCAGATCGTCAGCGAACCCGGCACGATATAGGGGTAAAAACTGATACCGATACCGACATAGCCCAGCACGAACAGACCGAGTGCGGCCACAAAGGGCTGCACCTGATGACCGCGTTTCAGCCCCGTCAGGATCAGGTAAAGGCAGGCCAGAACCAGGAGCGGCACGATGACGGAAAAGACAATGGTCGGATAGCCGAACCAGCGCTCCAGATAGACAGGCTTCAGGAACGGTGTCCAAAGGCTGAACACGCCCATGGCGGCAATCGTTGCAAATGTCAGCGGCAGCGCCAGACGCTTCGCCTTGTCGTGCAGATCGCCAGTCGTTTTCATCACCAGCCAGGTTGAGCCCAAAAGCGTGTAGCCGATGACCATCGCGACGCCCGTCGCAATCGAAAATGGCGTCAGCCAGTCCCACCAGCCGCCGGCATAGGCACGGTCAACGACGTGGATACCCTGAACCAGGGCCCCAAGCGCAATGCCTTGCGAAAATGCTGCCAGAAACGACCCGCCGGCAAAGGCATAGTCCCACAGGAATTTGCCGCGCTTTGTGCGCCAGCGATATTCGAAGGCAACCCCTCGAAAGATCAGTCCCAGCAGCATGGCGATGATCGGCGCGTAAAGCGCAGGCAATATGGTGGCATAGGCAAGCGGAAAGACTGCCAGCAAACCGCCACCGCCCAGCACCAGCCAGGTTTCGTTCCCGTCCCAGACAGGGGCCACCGAGTTCATCATGACGTCGCGGTCACGCTTCTGCGGAAAGAAGGGAAACAGGATGCCCACACCCAGATCGAAGCCATCGAGAATGACATAGGCCAGCACGGCAAAGGCAATCAGAGCTGCCCAGATAAATGCGAGATCAATGTCCATGATGGGCTCCGTGATGCGGTGTGGCTGGTGTGATGCCGGATGTCCGGATCGGCCCCTCGTCGAGTTCCGGCGTCGGATCTCTCGGCAGGCGTGCCATGAGACGCAGCAGGTAGAACGTGCCTGCCCCGAACACCAGGAAGTAGACGATGACAAAGGCGATCAGCGACGCGGCAACTGCCGGCGCGCCGATCGCCGACATGGATTGCGATGTCAACAGATGGCCGTAGACCGTATAGGGCTGACGCCCGACTTCTGTCGTGACCCAGCCGGCAAGCACGGCAACGAAACCGGCCGGCCCCATGACGACCGCCACCCGGTGCAGCCAGAAACTGGTGTAAAGTGTCCCTCGCGAGCGCGCCCACAAGCTCCACAACCCGACACCCAGCATGGCAAAGCCGAGCGCGACCATCACGCGGAAGGACCAGAACACGATGAACACCGGCGGCTGCAGCTCTTCGGGGATCGTGTCGAGACCGGCCAGAGGTGCATTGATGTCGTGCTTGAGGATCAGGCTCGATAGCTTGGGTATCTGGATTGCATAATCGACCCGCTTTTCCTTCTCATTGGGAATGCCGAACAGGATCAGCGGTGCGCCATCGGGATGACTTTCGAAATGGCCCTCCATGGCCATCACTTTGGCAGGCTGGTGCTCAAGCGTGTTGAGACCATGCATGTCACCGGCAAAGATCTGGATTGGCGCAACGATGGCGGCCATCCACATGGCCATGGAAAACATCTTTCCTGCCCGCAACGGAGCCGTCCGCTTCAACAGATGCAAGGCACCGACAGCGCCGACGACAAATGCGGTGGTGAGGTAGGCGGCTATGACCATGTGGACGAGGCGATAAGGGAAAGACGGATTGAAGATCACCGCCCACCAGTCGACAGGAATGAACTGGCCGACATCGTTGATGGCAAAGCCGGCCGGCGTCTGCATCCACGAATTCACAGCGAGAATCCAGGTCGCTGAAATCAGCGTGCCCAGCGCCACCATGGATGTGGCCAGGAAATGCAGACCGGCGCCGACCCGGTTGCGGCCGAACAGCATCACCCCGAGGAAGCCGGCTTCCAGGAAGAAGGCGGTCAGAACCTCATATCCCATCAATGGCCCGATCACGGGGCCTGCCTTGTCCGAAAAAACGCTCCAGTTGGTGCCGAACTGATAGGCCATGACCAGACCGGAGACGACGCCCATGCCGAACGCCACGGCAAAGATCGTCTTCCAGAAATCGAACAGTTCCAGATAGACCTTGTCCTTCTTCCACAGATACAGCCCCTCCAGCACGAACAGATAACTGGCAAGTCCGATCGAAAACGCTGGGAAGATGATGTGGAAGCTCACGGTGAACGCGAATTGCGCTCGCGCCAGTATCTCGGCGTCGAAGGTGTCAAACATGATCTGCATTTCCCGGTTGAAACCGAAGTTGAATATCTGCTTATGGAAATAGACCCAAGCGCTGCATGATCAATGCGACATTGCGTCCTTTCGCTGCGTCAGGAGCGCACAGTGCGGCCTAATGTCCCTCATGGCAACCTTAAACGAGAAGGCCCGGCGCGAACAATCCGCACCGGGCCCTGCAACTTTTAGCCGTATTGAGTGATCAGTCGACGTTGAAGACCAGCGGCTTGGCCTGGCGGATCGCCGCATTGGCCAGAAGGTCATCAAGCACATTCTGCTTCAACTTCTCGTCGACATAGAGAAGTGCGATGGCATCTCCACCTTCGGTACCGCGACCAAGCTGGAAGTTGGCGATGTTGACGCCGGCAGCACCCAGCGTCGTGCCCATGAAGCCGATCATGCCGGGAACGTCGGTATTGGCGATATAGACCATGTTGGCACCGACTTCGGCGTCCATGTTGATGCCCTTGATCTGGATGAAGCGCGGCTTGCCGTCGGAAAAGACCGTCCCGGCAACGGAACGGGTCTGGTTCTGCGTGGTGATGGTCAGCTTGATATAGCCGTCATAGACACCGGTCTTGTCGCGCTTGACCTCGGAGAGCACGATGCCCTTTTCCTTGATCATGATCGGGGCGGACACCATGTTGACGTCGGCCACCTGGTTGCGGATCAAGCCGGCCAGAAGAGCCGAGGTGAGCGCCCTCGTGTTCATGTTGGCCGTCGCACCGTCGTAGAGGATCTCGATTTCCTTGATCGGGCTTTCCGTCACCTGACCGGCAAAGGAGCCCAGAACATCGGCGAGGCGGATGAAGGGCTTCAGGATCGGCGCTTCTTCCGCCGTGATCGAGGGCATGTTGATCGCGTTGGAAACAGCACCCTTTACCAGATAGTCCGACATCTGTTCGGCAACCTGGAGCGCCACGTTTTCCTGGGCTTCCGTGGTGGCGGCACCCAGATGCGGCGTGCACACGACATTGTCGAGGCCAAACAGCGGGCTCTCTGTGGCAGGTTCGACTTCGAACACGTCGAAACCGGCACCGGCGACATGACCGGACTTCAGCGCTTCGGCAAGAGCTGCTTCATCCACCAGACCGCCACGGGCACAGTTGATGATACGTACGCCCTTCTTGGTCTTGGCCAGCGCGTCCTTGTTGAGGATGCCGCGGGTCTTGTCGGTCATGGGCACGTGAAGCGTGATGAAATCGGCTTGGGCCAACAGCTCGTCCAGCTCGACCTTGGTCACACCCATTTCTTCGGCCCGTTCCTTCGACAGGAAGGGGTCATAGGCAATGACATTCATTCTGAGGCCAATGGCCCGCGAGCAAACGATCGAACCGATATTGCCGGCACCGATCACACCGAGTGTCTTGCCGGTGATTTCGACACCCATGAACTTCGACTTTTCCCACTTGCCGGCCTGGGTGGAGGCGTCGGCGGCGGGCAACTGGCGGGCCACGGCAAACATCAGCGCAATGGCGTGTTCGGCCGTGGTGATGGAATTGCCGAAGGGCGTGTTCATGACAATGATACCGCGCTTGGAAGCGGCAGGAATATCGACATTGTCGACGCCGATACCGGCGCGGCCGATAACCTTCAGATTGGTCGCAGCCGCGATCAGCTTTTCGGTTGCCTTGGTGGCCGAACGGATCGCCAGACCATCATAATTACCGATGATCTCGGCAAGCTTTTCCTTGTCCTTGCCGAGCTTCGGCTGGAAATCGACTTCGACGCCACGGTCACGGAAGATCTGGACGGCGGTTTCCGACAGTTCGTCGGATACGAGTACGCGAGGTGCCATGGGAGGCCTCCTTCAAGAGATGAACAGGTATGATCAGGGAAAGGGACCCCGCCCTTGGGCGGAGCCGCAATAAGCCTCAGGCAGCAGCCTTGGCAAGCGTTGCCTTCTGCGCCTCGAAGGCCCAGGCAAGCCACGGCATCAGCGCTTCCATGTCGGACGTCTCGACCGTGGCGCCGGCCCAGATCCGCAAGCCCGAAGGCGCGTCACGGTAAGCGCCGATGTCGAAGGCAATGCCTTCCTTGTCGAGCGCGGAGACCATGCCCTTGGCGAAGGCCGCCTGCGCATCGTTATCGAGTGCTGCCACGTCCTTGTCGACGATGGTGAGGCAAACGGACGTATTCGAGCGCGTGGCCTCAACCTTTGCAAGATTGGCCAGCCAGTCTGTCTTGGCTGCAAAGTCGAAGATGACCTTTGCATTGGCATCGGCGCGTGCCATCAAGGCTTTGAGGCCACCGATCTGCTTGGCCCACAGCAGCGCATCGAGATAGTCTTCGACGCACAGCATCGACGGCGTATTGATGGTCTCGCCCTTGAAGATGCCTTCGATCAGCTTGCCGCCCTTGGTCATGCGGAAGATCTTCGGCATGGGCCAGGCCGGTGTGTAGCTTTCCAGCCGCTCGACGGCGCGGGGCGACAGGATCAGCATGCCGTGACCACCCTCGCCGCCCAGGACCTTCTGCCAGGAGAAGGTGACGACATCGAGCTTGGCGAAGTCGAGATCCTGCGCAAAGGCAGCAGATGTCGCGTCGCAGATGGTGAGACCCTTGCGGTCTGCCGGAATGAAGTCGGCATTGGGAACGCGCACACCGGAGGTGGTGCCGTTCCAGGTAAAGACCACGTCACGGTCGAAATCGACGGCGGAAAGGTCGGGCAGTTCGCCATAAGGCGCTTCGAACTTGCGAGCGTCGATCTTCAACTGCTTGATCACATCGGTGACCCAGCCAGCGCCGAAGCTTTCCCAGGCCAGCATATCCACACCGCGCTCGCCCAACAGCGACCAAAGCGCCATTTCGACAGCGCCGGTGTCGGAGGCAGGCACGATGCCGATGCGGTAATCCGCCGGCACGTTCAAGACTTCACGGGTAAGGTCGATGGCCTGCTGCAGCTTGGTCTTACCGATTTTGGCGCGGTGAGACCGTCCCAGTGCGGCATCGGAAAGCGCTTCGAGCGACCAACCGGGACGCTTCGAGCAAGGGCCAGAAGAAAAATTGGGATTGGCCGGACGCAATGCCGGCTTAGCGAGCTCTGTCATGATCTATCCTTCCAGATAGTTAGCCTCTCGTTGGGGAGAGGTGTCCCGCCGTCGTGAATATGCCTGTCCGAATTTTCCGTCAAGCGAATTTCACGTCGCTCTCGGAAAATCTTGTGACGCATCCGAACCGGTGAATACCGGCATCGAAGCATCAGCAAACACGATCGAGACAGATGCAGAGCCTCCTATCCCGTTGACCTCAAAACAAAAAAGGCCGCCCCGAAGGACGACCTTTCAAGATCCCGACTGGAGAGGGATTACTTGTAGACGAGTGGTTCCGGCTCAGGCGTGTAGACAGGCTGATCGCAACCGCCGAACGAGTAACGTGCGCCGGCGTGAATTTCGTGGCTGTAGAAACCCTTGTCACGACCCGGACCGCCATTCTCGGCGTAACCGAACATGCCGCCGGCCAGCGTATGACGGAAGCGATAGCCGACATCGGCCTTGACGTTGCAGGTCAGGTCGACGGAAGCACCGGCCATCAGCTGATAGGCAAAGCGCCAGTTGCCACGACCGCCATGGGTAACGGTATCATCGCAGGCACCACCGCCGTCTGGGCATGCGGTGTTGTTCAGGTTTTTCCACTTGACGTAGGAGCCGCCAAGGCCGCCACCGACATAGGGTGTAAAGTAGCCATAGGTGCCAAGATCGACATAGGCATTGGCCATCAGCGTGTAGGCGGTCAGAGACGAATAGTCTGAGGATGTACAGGCAACCGGCCCGGCACCGCACTCACCGTTTGTCGAACCGCGGAAGTCGCTCTTTGTCATGTAATCGAATGTCAGGTCGCCGCGCAGATAATTGTTCATCTGGTAACCGACACCGGCCCCGACCGTGTAGCCGTTCTTCAACTTGGCACTGCCGAAATCGACAAGGTTGCTATTGCTCCCCTGGAAATATTCAGCGCCCCGCAAATCGTTGAACGAATAGCCAAGATCGCCGCGCAGATACCAGCCAGAGGCTTCGCTGACGGTGACTTCCGGTGCATCGATAAATGGTGCAGGCTCCGGCTGATAAACGTCGGCCGCAAAAGCGGACGTGCTTGCAAATAATACGGCGGCTGCACCGAAAAGGCTCATCTTCATGATTTGAAACTCCAAAATCCGTTGTGATCCCGGCCGCCCCAACAGAAGGCGCTGTTATGATCCGTCATGGATAATAGAAGGGAAAGGTTAAGTAGCGCTTAACCACGTATCTTTACCAAGTTTCATCCCGCGGGGCCGGGTCTGACATCAACGAAATCAAGTGACTATACTGATTTCGAGTACAAAAAATGCCCCGAAACGGGGCACTTGAAAGTAATCGCAACTGAGTAGAAACACCCGACCCAGGTTCGTGATGTGGCGCTATTGCTATTCCGCCGCCTGCGCCATCTGGCCAAGGCCCGAGAACAACTCGACCGAATGGAGCCGCGCCTTCACATCGTGGATCGGCATCGAGACGATGACCTCGTCGGCTTCCGTCTCGGCGAGGAAGCTGGATAGCGTCTTGCGCGCCGTCTCGGGCGAACCGATGATGGCATAGCGAAGCGTGTGCTCCACACCCATCCGCTCCATCGGCGTCCCCAGCTCATCGACATTGTCGACCGGGCGCGGGAACGGCACACGAACATCTCGCCGCAGGTTGAGGAATTGCTGGGTGAGCGAGGTGGACAGATACCGAGCCTCTTCATCGCTATCGGCGAGCACCGCCATGACACCCGCCATGACCTTCGGCTTTTGCAACCGTTCCGACGGCTGAAAGCGATCGCGATAAATGGCAATCGCATCCATCAGAGAATCCGGTGCGAAATGCGAGGCAAAGGCGTATGGCAGCCCGAGTGCCGCTGCCAGATGAGCGCTGTAGTGGCTTGAGCCCAAAAGCCAGACAGGCACATGACTGCCCGTGCCGGGATAGGCGCGGATCGGTTGCTCCGGATCGGCATCTCCCATCAGGATCTGCAATTCCATGATATCGCGCGGGAAGTTCTCCGCGCCGGCCTCCAGATTGCGTCTCAACGCCATGGCAGTGCGCATATCTGTGCCCGGCGCCCTGCCGACCCCAAGATCGACACGTCCGGGATAGAGCGCGGCAAGCGTGCCGAACTGTTCGGCGATCACCATGGGTGAATGATTGGGCAGCATGATGCCGCCGGAGCCGATGCGGATCGTCTTGGTGGCAGCTCCGACATGACCGATCAGCACAGAGGTCGCGGCACTGGCAATTCCCGGCATGCCGTGATGCTCGGCAAGCCAGAAGCGGTTGTAGCCACAGGCTTCTGCCTTCTGCGCCATCAGGCGGGTGGCCTCCAATGCTTCCGACACCGTCTGTCCGTCGCAAATCGGGGATAGGTCAAGAATGGAAAACGGAACCATGGGGAACGTCACTTTCGGGCTTTGATGATCTTTTCACTCATATAGGCGCTGATCTGCCCAGTGCCAGCGGTGCGGTAAAATCGAATTGCCGCCTTCACAGTTTTGTTTTTGTTTTGTTCACTTATCGCTGGCAGGTTTCAAGCCCGAAAGCTAGGATGACTCATGACCAACACGATTCGTATCATCGGCATAGATCCGGGCCTCAGACGCTGCGGCTGGGGCATTATCGAAACCCTGGGAAACGCGCTGCGCTTCGTCGCCTCGGGCACAGTGACATCCGACGGCGATATGGATCTCGCCTCCCGCCTTTGCCAGCTTCATGATGGTCTGGCAGAGGTGGTGCACAGCTATCAACCGCATGAGGCAGCCGTCGAACAGACCTTCGTCAACAAGGACGCCGTCGCCACCCTCAAACTCGGTCAGGCCCGCGGCATCGCCATGCTGGTCCCTGCCCGCGCAGGATTGCAGGTTGCCGAATATGCGCCGAATGCCGTCAAGAAATCCGTGATCGGCGTCGGCCACGGTGACAAGAAACAGATCCACATGATGCTGAAAATCCTGATGCCCAAGGCTGAATTCAAGGGCAACGATGCCGCTGACGCACTGGCCATTGCCATTTGCCATGCCCATAATCGCGGTGGCGATCGCATGCGCAAGCTGCTGGCCGCCAGCTAATTCGTTCTTGACTTGTTCTCATCGTCGATCTAAGTAATACCGCAGAGGTATTACAATGCGCGTCACCATCAAGGGCCAAGTCACGATCCCGAAGGAAATCCGCGACCATTTGAAGATCGGTCCAGGTTCGGAGGTGGAATTCGTTCCCTCGGATCATGGCGTACTTCTGGTAAAGACCGGAGATTTCAAGCCGGACTTCGAAAGTTTCGATGACTGGGCCAAAAGCGTAGAGGGCACCCTCGATACTCAAGGCATGACGACAGACCAGTATATGGATTGGCTAAGGGGGGCCGGTGATGACCTCGACCGTCGTTGATACCAATATCCTGATCGACGTGCTTGGACCGGCGTCACCGTTTCGAAACTGGTCACTTGCGGCGTTGAAGCGTTGTCGAGACGAAGGCGACCTGATTTTGAATCCGATCATCTGGTCGGAAATATCAGCCTCCCCTTTAAGCGAAAACGATATCAACCGGGCGATTGGCTGGCTCAGCTTCAAGCGAGAGCAACTCTCTTACGAGGCAGCCTATCGTGCGGGAAAAGCGCACTTCGATTACTGCAGGACTGGCGGATTGAAAGAACGCACCTTGCCGGATTTTCTAATCGGCGCCCATGCCAATATCAATGCCCACAGACTTTTAACGCGGGATGCAGCACGCTATCGCAGCTACTTCCCGTCTCTCGTTATGATCACTCCCGAAACCCATCCCTGACGGAACCAACACCATGATCGGCAAGCTGAAAGGCACTATCGAGGAAATCGGCGATGACTATGTGCTCGTCGATGTACACGGCGTCTGCTACGTCGCCTATTGTTCCGCCCGAACACTGTCGCGCATGGGCTCCGTTGGCGAAGCCGTCGTGCTCTTCATCGAGACCTATGTACGGGAAGACCAGTTGAAACTGTTCGGTTTCACGAGCGCGCTGGAGCGTGAATGGTTCAACCTGTTGCAAAGCGTGCAAGGTGTGGGCGCCAGGGTCGCACTTGCTGTGCTCTCCACCCTCACCCCATCGGAATTGGCCAATGCCATCGCGCTTCAGGACAAGACCGCCGTCTCCCGCGCACCGGGTGTCGGCCCCAAAGTGGCAGTGCGGATCGTGACCGAGCTGAAGAACAAGGCGCCGGCCTTTGCGGGGGAAGCCTCAGGCTCTATCGGCCTCAAACAGGAACTGGGCGAAGGCGTGGCCTCCGCTCCCGTGTCCGACGCGGTGTCGGCGCTCACCAATCTTGGCTATTCGCGCGACCAGGCCGCCAATGCCGTCTCCGCGGCCATGAAGACTGCAGGCGAGGACGCCGACAGCGCCAAACTGATCCGCCTGGGGCTGAAGGAGTTGTCCAGGTGAACTCGTATCGACCCCAGGGCGACAGGATTTATCGACGGGTGAAAAACAAGAATGCCCTGGATTTGGCAGAATTTCTGCACGACCCGGAGCAATTCGCACTGGCGAAAACGTTCATCGCCGCCCGCTCTTTGAATGTCCCTTCATACGCACCCTTTAAGGGTGTCGCAGAGACAGCATCGGTGTTGGAACGTCGATCCCCTTGCCAAAACCAGATCTTTGCCCAGACATTGCAGAAGCGTCTTCCCGCAGAGCGATTTTTGGTCGAAGATGAAGACTTTCTCGACGACCTGCCGGAAAGCGGTCGTGCCGCCACCGCAGATCTCTTGGACTGCATAATTGCCGATATGGCCACCGGGGCAGGATGCAGCGTGACAAAGACCTTTGACCACAAAGCCACGGCCCGCCCGCCCGGCATGGAACTGCTTGCATGAATACACCCAATCCCATTCTGTCGCCGGAAAAGAAGGGCGAGGACATCGACGCCACGCTGCGCCCGCAGTCGCTGGACGAGTTCACCGGCCAGGCAGAAGCGCGCGCAAACCTGAAGATTTTCATCGAAGCCGCCAAAAACCGTGGCGAGGCCTTGGATCATGTCCTGTTCGTTGGCCCACCGGGCCTTGGCAAGACCACGCTCGCGCAGATCATGGCCAAGGAACTGGGCGTGAATTTCCGCTCGACCTCAGGCCCGGTGATCGCCAAGGCTGGTGACCTCGCTGCCCTTCTGACCAATCTTGAAGAGCGTGACGTCCTTTTCATCGACGAGATCCACCGCTTAAGCCCGGCGGTCGAGGAAATTCTCTACCCGGCGATGGAGGATTTCCAGCTCGACCTCATCATCGGCGAAGGCCCTGCTGCCCGCTCGGTCAAGATCGACCTGTCCAAGTTCACGCTGGTGGCGGCAACCACACGCCTGGGGCTTCTGACGACGCCGTTGCGCGACCGCTTCGGCATTCCGGTCCGCCTCGCCTTCTACACCGTCGAGGAACTGGAATTGATTGTCCGTCGCGGTGCAAGGCTGATGGGCCTTGGCATGACCGATGAGGGAGCCCGCGAAATTGCCCGCCGCGCCCGTGGTACACCGCGCATCGCCGGTCGCCTGCTGCGCCGCGTTCGCGACTTTGCCGAAGTCGCGCGCGCCGACGCGGTCACCCGCGAAATCGCGGATGAGGCTCTGACCCGCCTGCTGGTCGACAACATGGGTCTCGACCAGTTGGACAAGCGTTATCTCAACATGATCGCCGTCAATTTCGGCGGCGGCCCGGTCGGCATCGAAACCATCGCCGCCGGACTTTCGGAACCCCGCGACGCGATCGAAGACATCATCGAGCCCTATATGATCCAGCAGGGATTCATCCAGCGAACCCCGCGCGGCCGCGTTCTCACCGGCAATGCCTGGAAGCATCTCGGCATGCAGCCGCCCAAGGATCTGGAGGCGGCTCAGTTCAGGCTGACGCTGGAGGACGAATAGAATGTCCGGTGACGGTTACGACCCAAGCCGTGTTTTTCGCAAACTCGCCCGCAACAACCGCCTTGCCAATCTGCGCCTTCACGCGGCCTGCGCAAAACTTGGCGTCGGGGAATTTGAAGCCCCGCGCACTGGCTTCTTCCCCTCCATTCGGGCGACCCTGAACCACATTCTCGTGGTCGACTGGTTCTATGTCGACGCACTGGAAGGTGGCACACTGGGACCGAAGGCATGGGCGAACGAGGAGCCATATCTCGAACTGAACAACCTGACGCGCGCACAGGCCGAGGTCGATATACGCCTTCTGGCTCTCTGCGACAGCGCCAGTGCGAGCGATCTTGGCAGACCATGCCAAGTCCATCGCGGCAATCGCATTCAGACAGAGCGCAGGGACGATATCCTCACCCACCTCTTCCAGCATCAGACGCATCACAGAGGACAAGTACATGCCATGCTGTCCGGCACAGGCATCAAACCGCCACAGCTCGATGAATTTGTCGTTGGCGACGATGCATCGGCACGGGCCGATGACATGGCAATGCTCGGCTGGCACGAAGACGAATTGATGCGCTAATTGGGGCTTGGGATTACGTCTGCGACCGAGAAACGGCCACAAAGAATACACTTTCAAATAATTGAATTCATTACAAAATCGTAACAAATACGTTCACTTCCCATTCATGTGACGCGCCCTATGTTGTTATCACAGACAACAAAAAGGAACCGTCATGAAAAAAGCACTCTTGATCTCGATTGCAGCAATGTTGATGGCCGCCCCGATGGCGCAGGCGCAAACGCATGGCGATCACAAACAGCCGCAGCAGCAATATCTGATCAACAAGCACCCGGCCAAGAAGGTCGTAGTGAAGAAGCATTGGCAAAAAGGCCAGCACATGAGCAATTGGAACAAGCATTCCAAGGTCACAGACTACAAGCGTCACGGCCTGCGCAAGCCCGGCCCCGATCAGCGCTGGGTCAAGGTCGATAATGACTTTGTGCTGATCAGCATCGCATCCGGTGTGATTGCCGGCATAGTTGCCGCGCATTAGGTTCTGCGGATCTCCCTTGCCGCGAGCGGGGGAGATCTATTTTTGCAGATAGCGCGCAGACAAGTCGTCAATAGTGTCGCGCAGCAATGCCGTTCCGCCCGGTTGCCAGCCTAGCGCAGAGATTTTGTCGGTTGTCATCCGGGCAATCCGGCTCTTGGCAGCAGGCTTCGGCAACGGTTGCTTCGAGCCGATCGCATCGCGAAAATGAGACAGGATATCGCGGTTATCCGTGACGATGTCGGAGATATTGAAAGCCTGTCCACTGACCCTTGCGGTGTCAGCCTCTAGCACCAGCCGCAAAGCGGCCGCGACGTCTTGCCCATGAACTTCGGAGCCAGCGCGTGCTGCAACAGGACGGCCTGCAAGATAGTCGCGAAACATCCCGTCCCATTTGTTCGGAAAGAGATTGCCATAGACGCCGGTCGCTCTGAGACTAACGCCGGCAAATCCCGGCGATGACAGTTCAGCCAGTACCTGCTCGGCCATAAGCTTGACTTCTCCATAAAGCGATGTCGGCTTTGCGGCAGCCTCTTCGTGAAGCACGGTGCCATCCGGCAATCCGTCATAGACGGCGCGGCTGGAGACAAACACACAACGCCGAACGCCAGCCCGCTTGGCACTTTCGAATAACCTGACCGTTCCATCCAGATTGCGGCGACGAAACCCTTGGGGATCATCGCCCTCCCCGCCACGATAGCGCCCCGGCACATGATCGAAGGCTGCGTGAACGAAATGGTAGGCGTCGTCGAAGGCGCAGGAGTGGTCTGCATCGGGATCGAGCGACAGCGGTATGAAGTCGACAGGCAAGGGAAAGAGCGTGTCATGTGGCGCTGTTCTGCCACCCACGGTCACCTGATAGCCGGCGGTCAGCAGCCCTTCGACCAGATAGCGCCCGACAAGCCCCGCTCCCCCGGAAACAAGGACCTTCATGCGGCCTCTGCTTTGCCGGGATTGTGCAGCGATGCGATATCGGGGATGTCCCGCCCGTCATGAAAGGCGTACCAAAGATCGATCAGCGGCTTCAGCTTTGCGGCCTTCGGATGGTCTTTCTCCCAAGGCTTTTCATATTGGTAATGGAGAACGCCAATCTGGTTCCAGTCCCACAGCTCCGGCAGGTTGAACCACACATATTGCAGCATGTTCATGAACACCGGCAGGCCCTGCCAGTCGGGAAAAAAGTTCTCCAGAAATGTCTGATCCGTACGCCGCCAGAACATGCCATGCTCGTCAAGGCGCTCCAGCATGGCGTTGTAAGTTCGAAGCGATGGCTTGGCGACAAAGACACCGGAATTCAGTCGGTGGAAATCGGCAAGGCTCTCATAGACATTGGGCGCCGCAGAGAATTCCGGATAGTCAAACAGCTTGTCGATATTGCGAAGTACGATCGCATCGGCATCGATGAAGACGCAGGTTTCGTAATCGATCAGCTGCCACAGCCGGAGCTTGCAGAAATTGTCGAGCGGCGAGTGGAAATCCGGCTTTCGACCCTTGGTAAAAGGGGCCGCCGAATGGAGATTGCCGCGCGCATGGCGCTCGTTGAAACCATCGGACATGGGCAGGTGTTCCACCTCGACCAGCCGGCAACCGAGTTCCGACAGCGGCGCCAGCACCGCTTCGTCCACGCCCCCCGTATGCAGCACGACGATATCGGCAGAGGTGTAGCTGTGCATGATCGAACGCGCGAGCGCTGTCGCACCCATGGCATAATCGGCATTGGTCACAAGCGTCACAAAGGCCTGTCGCGAACGGGCGGTCGTCGCGGGCCTGATGCCCTTCAATGTCTCAGAGCCAAAGATCATGACACCGATTTCAACCTCTTGCCTTCCGGGTCCCGGTCGATGGTCTGGGCAATGTCCTTGGTCCATGCCGAGACGCACGGCACGCGAGAGCGATCCACGCGATAGGCAAACTTCTTCGCCACCTCGACGATCTCGTCCAGCAATCCCTCTTTCAAGGTTATTGGCTCAAGACCAAGGCCGAGGAATTTCTCGTTCTTCACCACCAGCTCGTTTTCGGCGGCCTCCTTGCGCGGGTTCGGCAGCCAGGCGATCTGTGCTCCCGTGAGCCTGGAGATCATTTCGGCCAGATCCCGCACCCGGTGTGTTTCGGTCATCTGGTTGAAGATCTCGACGCGGGATCCCCGCTCGGGCGGGTTCTTGAGCGCGATTTCGATGCAGCGCACGGAATCCTGAATATGGATGAAGGCGCGCGTCTGACCGCCAGTCCCGTGTACTGTCAGCGGATAGTCGATCGCCGACTGGATGAGAAAGCGGTTGAGCACCGTGCCGTAATCGCCATCATAATCGAAACGGTTGACCAGTTGCGGGTGACGGCGGGTCTGTTCGGTATGGGTCCCCCAGACAATGCCCTGATGCAGATCGGTGATGCGCATGCCGTCATTCTTGGCATAGAACTGGAACAGCAACTGATCCAGGCACTTGGTCATGTGGTAGATCGAACCGGGATTGGCCGGATAGAGGATTTCCTGGCTTGCCGTCTCACCCGAGGTGGTTTCGATCCCGACCGGCAGATAGCCTTCCGGGATCGCAGCACCCACAGTCGAATACCCGTAGACACCCATTGTGCCGAGATGGACAAGGTGCGCATCCAGACCCAGTTCGACCACCGCGTTCAACAGATTATGCGTGGCACTGACATTGTTGTTGACGGTGTAATTCTTGTGACGGTCGCTCTTCATCGAATAGGGGGCGGCACGCTGCTCTGCAAAATGCACGATCGCATCCGGACGCTCGTCTGCCAGCCAGTTCTTTAAGAGCTCATAGTCCCTGGCAAGGTCGATCAGGTGGAAATGGATGCGCCGTCCGGTTTCCGCATGCCAGATACGGGTCCGTTCCTGGATCGAGTCCATCGGCGTCAGCGATTGCACGCCAAGCTCGGTATCGATCCAGCGTCGGGAGAGATTGTCGAGGATATGGACTTCATGTCCAGCATCGGAGAGATGGAGCGATGTCGGCCAGCCGACAAACCCGTCACCACCCATAATGGCTATCTTCATGGAATCAACTCCTGGTCTTTGAAACCTTCAACACGTGATAATGCCACTATATGACAGTACGACAACGTGGCATGACTGGGGCCGTTCCCCGACATTCAACGCACAAGTGAACCAAGGCAAGCATATGACGGATATTCAGTTTTCAATTTCAGGTCGACTGGCACAACGGGGTCATGAACTCGTCCAGCGGGTCTATTATGAAGATACTGACTTTTCAGGCGCCGTCTATCATGCCCGTTACCTGCACTTTATGGAGCGCGCCCGTACCGACTATCTGCGCTGCCTGGGCATCAATCAGAGCACCCTCTACGCCTCACCCGAAGAGAGCCTGTCCTTCGTCGTTCATCGCATCGAGATCGACTTCAAGCGCCCTGCCCGAATGGACGACATTTTGACCATCCGGACCACGACGGAACAGGCAGGCGGCGCACGAACGATCATGGTGCAGGAGATTTTCCGGGGCGATCAACCCATTGTCTGTGCCAGAGTTGTTATCGCCTTCATAAATCGCGAGGGTCGCCCCCGCCGTCTGCCGGATGGTCTGGCCGAAAAACTGCTGGCGTAGGACAGTCTTTCCGTAGGCAGCACCTTTATCCTAACACTTCGTTAACCATAATGTAGTCTTACTCTACTAACGCTTTTTTGTGCGGCGCACGCCTTCCTTTCACCAAAATTGAAGGCAAGAAGGCTGGATAAGTAGCTTGAGGCGAAGTGGGCGTTGGTCATCAAAACGCACAAATCGAGCAGGTAAGCCGTAAACCGCCCGGTCTTGTGCCGGGCGTTTGGATTTCGGGGGCAGGTAAGCATGGAACAAGTTGGATTGGCCGCAGCGACAGAGGTTAGCCTTTGGTCCCTGTTTCTGCAGGCTGGCATCGTCGTGAAACTGGTCATGCTCGGTCTGATCGGCGCGTCGATCTGGACCTGGGCAATCGTCATCGACAAAGCCGTCAGTTACGGTCGCATTCGTCGCCAGTTCGACCAGTTCGAACAGGTGTTCTGGTCCGGGCAGTCGCTCGAGGAACTCTATCGCACGCTTGCCGAACGCTCCAACAAGGGCCTCGGCGCGATCTTCGTTGCCGCCATGCGCGAGTGGAAGAAGAGCTTCGAACGCGGCGCCCGCTCTCCGATCGGCCTGCAGATGCGTATCGACCGCGCCATGGATGTGACGCTGGCGCGAGAAGCCGAACAGCTTGAATCGCGTCTGGGGTCTCTTGCCACCATCGGCTCTGCCGCACCCTTTATCGGCCTTTTCGGTACGGTTGTCGGTATCATGACCTCCTTCCAGGCAATCGCCGGATCGAAGTCGACAAACCTTGCCGTCGTGGCTCCCGGTATTGCCGAGGCACTTCTGGCAACGGCAATCGGTCTTGTCGCCGCTATTCCGGCGGTCATTGCCTACAACAAATTCTCTGGCGAGGCCGGCAAGCTGTCGGCCCGTATGGAAGGCTTCGCGGACGAATTTTCCGCCATCCTTTCGCGCCAGATCGACGAAAAGCTGCAGCCGCGCCAGGCCGCGCAGTAACAGCTTTGCCCGTCGCAAACGACACACCGGAGCAAGTCCATGGGAATGTCAGCTGGGTCACAGGGTAGCGGAGGCGGACGGCGCGGTCGTCGGTCGCGTCGCGGCAATCGTGGCCTTGTCAGTGAAATCAACGTTACGCCGCTCGTCGACGTCATGCTCGTGCTGCTGATCATCTTCATGGTCGCCGCCCCCATGATGACCGTTGGCGTTCCGATCGACCTGCCGGAAACGCAGGCAAAGGCAATGAACGCCGATACGCAGCCGATCACGATCTCGGTCAATCCTGCCGGTGAAATCTACCTGCAGGAAACGGCCATCGCGCTCGACGACATCGTGCCGAAACTCGAAGCCATTGCCACAACCGGCTATAATGAACGCATCTATGTGCGCGGCGACACCGCTGCTGCCTACGGTACCGTGATGAAAGTCATGGCCCGCATTTCGTCTGCGGGCTTCAAGAATATCGGTCTGGTAACGCTGCAAGAACAGGGCAATTGATCCGTCAGATGAAGGGCAGTCTTGTCACATCTGCTATCCTGCACACCCTCGTGCTCGTCGGGGCACTGGTGAGCATCAGTGCGCCCAAATCCTTCGATGTCGCTGACGTCGAGGCTTTGCCGGTCGACATTGTGCCGATCGAGGAAATCACCCAGATCCAGCAGGGCGACAAGAAGGCAACCGCACGCGAATTCGCAGCGCCCGTCCCGACCACGCGACCTGACATAGTCGAGAACGCCCAGAACGTCGGTGATAACAAGGTCGACGTCGAGGCGCCGCCGACACCGGACAAGCGCCCGGATAGTGTCGAGATTGCCGCCGCCCCTGAAAAGGTCGAAAAGCCGACGCCGAAGGTCGACAACGAGACCAACGATATCGAGCAGATCATCAAGGAAGAAACCGACACCGCTCCGGCAACCGAAGTGGCAGCGAAGGCCGAACCGCCACGCGAAGTGACGCCGCAGCCGACGGCTGACGCCGCACCGGAAGCGCCTGCCGAGCAGGAGACCGCCGAGGAAATCCCGCTACCCGATTCCGTTCCGGTGCCACAAGCCAAGCCGAAGCCTGCACCCAAGCCTAAGCCGGAAGAGCAAAAGAAACCCGAGCCTGAAAAAGCCGAGGCCCAGACTGCCAAGACGCCCGACCGCAAGCTGGATGAAAAGAAGCAGGAAACCGCGAAGTCGAAGACGTCGAAGGACAGTGACTTCAACCTCGACAGTGAGGTTGCAGCTATCCTCAACAAGCAGGCACCGGCCAATGGCGGTGCCAAGCGGTCGACGGACGAAGCAGCGCTTGGCGGCAAGAAGACCACATCCGGTTCCAAGCTCAGCCAGAGCGAGATGGATGCCCTGCGCGGCCAGATCCAGAACAACTGGACGATCATCCCCGGCATTGCCGACAGTGCGGACGTTCGTATCCAGGTGAAGTTCCAGCTGGACGAGTCCGGCGCCATTGTCGGCGAACCCGTGGTGACCGCCAGTGGCGGCTCGGACTCGGCTCGTCAGGTTCTTATGGGCGGTGCACGTCGTGCCGTTCTCAAATCCTCGCCATTCAAAAACCTTCCGCGCGATAAATATGATGCCTGGTCGGAAGTCGTCGTCAATTTCGATCCCAGTGACCTGGCTCTTTAATGCTGAAAGGCCTCAAGATGATCAAATCAGCCCTCATTCGCATTCTCGTTGCAGCCGCAGCGCTGGCGGGGGTGTTTGCCACTCCGGCTTTCGCCCTGGTGGAGATCAACATCAACAAGGGTAATGTCGAGCCTCTACCGATTGCGGTGACGGATTTCGTCTCCAACGGCGATGTTGGCGCAAAGATCTCGGCGGTCATCGAGGCCGACCTGAAACGCTCCGGCCTGTTTGCGCCCATCGGCCACCAGGCTTTCATCGAAAAGATTTCCAATCCGGACCAGGCACCGCGCCTTGAGGACTGGAAGGTCATCAACGCCCAGGCACTTGTCGTCGGTCGCGTCACCCAGGAATCGGATGGCCGCCTGCGCGCCGAGTTTCGTCTGTGGGACACGGTCGCAGCCCAGCAGATGACCGGTCAGCAGTTTTTCACCCAGCCGGAAAACTGGCGCCGGGTCGCCCATATCATTGCCGATGCCATCTACGAACGCATTACCGGCGAAAAGGGCTATTTCGACACCCGCATCGTCTTCGTCTCCGAACAGGGCACCAAGCTCGACCGCAAACGCCAGCTCGCCATCATGGACCAGGACGGCGAAAACGTTCGCATGCTGACCGACAGCAAATACATCGTCTTGACGCCGCGTTTCTCGCCGAGCCGTCAGGAAGTCACCTACATGTCCTTCGAAGGCCAGCAACCGCGCGTCTACCTGCTCCAGCTTGAGACAGGCCAGCGCGAAGTGGTCGGCAACTTCCCCGGCATGACCTTCTCGCCACGCTTCTCGCCCGATGGCCAGCGTGTCATCATGAGCCTGCAGCAGGACGGAAACGCCAATATCTACACCATGGACCTGCGTTCGCGCACGACCACGCGTCTGACCAATACAGCCGCCATCGACACCTCGCCTTCCTATGCACCGGATGGCACACGGATCGTTTTCGAAAGCGACCGCGGCGGCCGCCAGCAGCTATACACGATGAACGCAGACGGCTCCGGCCAGAAGCGCATCTCCTTTGGCGATGGCTCCTATTCGACCCCGGTCTGGTCGCCACGCGGCGACCTTATCGCCTTCACCAAGCAGTCGGGTGGCAAATTCTCCATCGGCGTGATGAAGCCGGACGGCTCTGGTGAGCGTATCCTCACAACCGGCTTCCATAACGAAGGTCCGACCTGGGCACCCAATGGTCGCGTCATCATGTTCTTCCGCCAGGCCGCCGGCGCCGGTGGTCCGCAGCTCTATTCCATCGATCTGACGGGCTATAACGAACAGCTGATCCGCACCCCGGCATATGCTTCCGACCCGGCCTGGTCACCGCTCCTCGAATAGGCCTCAAGATCGCCGCTTTTTCGCCGCAAAATGCGGCGAATCAAGGGGTTTGAGGGTTCATTTCACGATCTGTTAACCATGTTTCTTCGCGGTCGATTAACCGAGTACGGTTACTCTCCGGAAACCCTGACGATAATGCCCCGACGATATCAAGGAGACCGGCCATGAGCCGCACTATTTCCCCGGCAAAAAGCCGTATGCAGAAGCTGGCGACCAATCCAGCCATCGTCGCCCTGGCCATGACATTGGCTCTGGCGGGCTGCGCATCCAAGAAAAACCTGCCCAACAGCGCATCCGAGCTTGGCCTTGGCGGCGCGGGTTCGGCAACGCCTGGTTCAACCCAGGACTTCACCGTCAATGTTGGCGACCGCATCTTCTTCGACACCGACAGTTCGTCGGTTCGCGCCGATGCCCAGCAGACGCTCGATCGTCAGGCCCAGTGGCTGATGAAGTATCCGCAGTATCCGATCACGGTCGAAGGCCACGCCGACGAGCGTGGTACCCGCGAGTATAACCTTGCGCTTGGTGCCCGCCGCGCAGCGACAACCCGCGACTACCTTGTTTCGCGTGGCATTCCGGCCAACCGCATCAAGACGATCTCCTACGGCAAGGAACGTCCGGTCGCCGTTTGCGACGATATTTCCTGCTGGTCGCAGAACCGCCGCGCCGTTACCGTTATCGGCGGTGGCGCCGGTCTCTGACACCCGGCATAGTCTATGACGAAAAGGCGGTCTTCAAAGGCCGCCTTTTTGCATTTCTCCACACTTTGGCCGAACTTCGGTTGCTTTTTGCCAACAATTTGAAAAACTCTGGCGAGAGCGCCATTTGCGCCACGACTCAAGGAACGACAGGATTTGAGAGACATGAAAAGACTTGTCATGGCAGCGTTGATCTCGTTGGCCCCGCTGGCAGGAAGCTATAGTGCCGCGGCCGCGTTTCAGCTGTTTCCGCACGGTCTGTTTGGCGGGCATCACGAGGCAAGGCCGGCCGCTGATCAGCCGACGGTTCATCTGGCCCAGGCAGCCGATCCTGCAAGCGTGACCCAGCTTCAGGAAGAGATCCGCAACCTCAATGGCCGGATCGAGGAAATGAGCTTCCAGTTGCTGCAAATGCAGGAACAGTTGCGTAAATATCAGGAAGATAACGAATTCCGCTTTCAGGAGCTGGAAGGCGGCGGCGTAAAGAAAAGCGGCGCCCTGGATAAACCCGTAGACGGCGGGCAGACCCAGAGTTCCGTGGCAGACGCAGGCTCCCTACCGAATTCTGGCGACTCCGGCCTTGGCATGCCGGAGCAAACGCTGGGCTCGATCGAATTGGATGCCAACGGCATGCCCGTCGGCACCACCTTGAACGAGGGCTCGCTTCAGACGGAGAACCAGGAAGCAGCGATCGACAGCAGCACCCTGCCCGGTGTCGACGCCGGACCGGAAGCACATACCGCCTCACTCTCCGGCGGCGATGACATTTATCAGGCAGCCTATAGCCACGTTCTCTCCGGCGATTACGGCGTCGCGGAAAAAGAGTTCACCAAGTTCATCGGCGAATATCCCGATAGCAAGAAAATCGCCGACGCCCATTTCTGGCTCGGCGAAGCCCAGTATTCCCAGGGCGACTTCAACGCCGCGGCCAAGACCTTCCTGAACGCGCATCAGGCCTATAGCATGTCGCCAAAGGCACCGGAAATGCTCTTGAAGCTTGGCATGTCGATGGCACAGCTCGACAACAAGGATACGGCTTGCGCGATTTATACCGAAGTCGGCAAACGCTATCCCCAGGCCTCGCGCGCCATCACCAACAAGGTTGCAAGCGAGCGCAAGCGTCTGAGCTGCTGATCGCGGCGCGACGTCTTAGATGACTGACGCACTTGCGCCCAACCTTGCAATCCGGCACTTCCTCGACAAGCTAGAAAAGCCCACCCGGCTTCTTGTCGCCATATCAGGCGGAAGCGACTCCACCGGCCTTCTTCACATTCTCCACAAAGAGATTTCCCAAGCACCATTTCCCCATGTATCCTTGGCCGCTGCCACGGTTGACCATGCGCTGCGCCCCGAAGCCGCTGACGAAGCGCTTGAGGTCGCCAGTCTCTGCCGCACACGCGGTATTTCCCATGTCATTCGCCGGTGGGACGCGGATAAGCCACCGACCGGCATTTCTGCCGCGGCGCGCGAAGCACGATATGCTCTGCTTGCCGATGCGGCCCGCGAACTGCAGGCTGACGCCATTGTCACCGGCCACACCCTGGATGACCAGATCGAAACCATTGCGATGCGCGCGACCCGCAGCAGCAGGCAAGACGATACCGGTCTGGCCGGAATGGCAGACGCCATGCTGTATAACCGCAGCATCTGGATCCTGCGTCCCCTGCTCAACTGCCGTCGCGTCGACATCAGGAATGTGCTGCGCGCGGACGGCATGGGCTGGATCGACGATCCGAGCAATGACGATCGCCACTACGAACGCGTGCGCACCCGCCAGGCAATCGCTGACGACGCCGACACCAACATCGATCAAAACGCCGGCGAACGGCGCAGGATGCTGGGAAAATCTGCGGCTGAACTTTTGCACCGCCATGCGACTGCTTATGCCCAGACCGTCTTCCACCTGTCGCCCGACATGCTGCAATCCGACGCAACCGCTCTACGCCACGCCCTGGCGGCCCTGCTTTCTGTGACGGGTGGACGCGCTTATCTGCCCGGCCGCGAGGCGATGGATAAAGTCATGCGTTTCATCGCCTCGACTGAGAGCGGACGGATGACCGCCGCACGAACATTGCTGGTTCGCCACAAGAGCGGGCTGTTCCTGATGCGCGAGAGGCGCGGCGTAAAGTCGCTGGTCTTGCAACCCGGGGAGAACGCCATCTGGGATGGGCGCTTTCACATCACCAATAAGGGGTCAAAGCCGGTCACGGTCTCCGCCGACCGCACAGCGGAGATCCCGGACGACTGCGACACGCTGCCGCCGGGCATAAAAGCCCATATTACCGGCATTCTGCCGCATTTCTCGCATACGGCTGTACTTTCAACCTCAAGCGCATCGTTGAATGTCGATATCGAGTGCCGCCCGGTGCTCGGTGCTTATGATCGTTTCATGCCTGTTTTCGAGCTCGAACTCGCCAATGCCCTGGCGCAGTTGATCGGTGTGGAAAGCTGTTTGACGCCGCCTCTTTAGAGGTTATTGACGGAAAACACATTCGTGTTGCTGTTTACCTTGGCAAGGCGACAGTGCGAACCTATGTTAGGGACGATATCAGCGGCGCATTACTGCATGCCGCGCATGCTCCGGGGAGTTCAATGAACCCAAATTTTAGAAACTTCGCGCTCTGGGCGATAATCGCGCTCCTGCTGATTGCACTTTTCAGCATGTTCCAGACGACACCGTCCACGTCCAGCTCCCGTGAGATTCCGTATTCGCAGTTCCTGCGCGAAGTGGATTCCGGTCGCGTTCGCGACGTCACTGTAACCGGCAACAAGATCGCCGGCACCTATTCGGAAAACGGCACCGCTTTCCAGACCTATTCACCGGTCGTGGATGACAGCCTGCTGGAACGCCTTCAGTCCAAGGATGTGATGATTGTCGCACGTCCGGAAACTGACGGTTCCTCAGGCTTCCTGAGCTATGTCGGCACGCTTCTGCCGATGCTGCTGATCCTCGGTGTCTGGCTGTTCTTCATGCGCCAGATGCAAGGTGGATCCCGCGGTGCCATGGGCTTTGGAAAATCCAAGGCCAAGCTTCTGACCGAAGCGCATGGCCGTGTGACGTTTGAAGACGTCGCAGGCGTGGATGAAGCCAAGCAGGACCTGGAAGAAATCGTGGAATTTCTGCGCGACCCGCAGAAGTTCCAGCGCCTCGGTGGTCGCATTCCACGCGGTGTTCTTCTGGTTGGCCCTCCCGGTACCGGTAAGACGCTTCTGGCACGCTCCGTTGCTGGCGAAGCCAATGTGCCCTTCTTCACGATTTCCGGTTCGGACTTCGTTGAAATGTTCGTCGGTGTCGGCGCAAGCCGTGTCCGCGACATGTTCGAACAGGCCAAGAAGAACGCACCTTGCATCATCTTCATCGACGAAATCGATGCTGTCGGTCGCCATCGTGGCGCAGGTCTGGGCGGCGGCAATGACGAGCGCGAACAGACGCTCAACCAGTTGCTGGTCGAGATGGATGGCTTCGAGGCCAATGAAGGCATCATCCTGATCGCCGCGACCAACCGTCCCGACGTGCTCGACCCAGCGCTTTTGCGTCCGGGCCGCTTCGACCGTCAGGTCGTCGTGCCGAACCCGGATATCGTTGGACGCGAGCGCATCCTCAAGGTCCATGCCCGCAACGTGCCGCTGGCACCGAATGTCGACCTCAAGGTTCTGGCACGCGGCACCCCCGGCTTCTCCGGTGCGGATCTGATGAACCTCGTCAACGAAGCAGCCCTGATGGCCGCCCGCCGCAACAAGCGTGTTGTCACCATGGCCGAATTCGAAGATGCCAAGGACAAGATCATGATGGGTGCGGAGCGCCGCTCGTCCGCCATGACCGAAGCCGAAAAGAAGCTGACTGCCTATCACGAAGCCGGCCACGCAATCACCGCACTCCACGTGCCGGTTGCCGATCCGCTTCACAAGGCGACCATCATTCCACGCGGCCGGGCACTCGGCATGGTCATGCAGTTGCCTGAGGGCGACCGCTACTCGATGAGCTACAAGTGGATGGTATCGCGCCTCGTCATCATGATGGGTGGACGTGTTGCGGAAGAGCAGACCTTCGGCAAGGAAAACATCACGTCGGGTGCATCCTCGGATATCGAGCAGGCGACCAAGCTCGCACGCGCCATGGTCACCCAGTGGGGCTTCTCCGATATCCTCGGTCACGTTTCCTATGGTGAAAACCAGCAGGAAGTGTTCCTCGGTCATTCGGTCTCGCAGTCGAAGAACGTGTCGGAATCGACCGCTCAGAAGATCGACAGCGAGGTTCGCCGCCTGATCGATGAGGCCTATACGGAAGCGACCCGCATCATCACCGAAAAGCACGACGAATTCGTCATTCTGGCCGAAGGCCTGCTCGAATACGAAACTCTGTCCGGTGACGAAATCAAGAAGCTGATCGCTGGCGAAAAGCCAACGCGCGACAACGGCGACGATTCCACGCCGACCCGTGGTTCCGCTGTCCCGTCTGCCGGTGCCAAGAACGATACGCCAAAGGGTGGCGAAGCCGAAGGCGGTCTGGAACCCCAGCCGCACTGAGCCTAAGCTTCACGCCACAATCGAGGCCGTCCGTCGTTTACCGACGGGCGGCCTTTTTCTTGACAGCTGTCATCTCATCCGGAAACCAGTCGTCCTCAGTAACGGGATGTAAGCAGAGTTTGCGCGAATTTACGTGCCGACGAGTACAATTTGTGGCATGAGCGGCCTTATAAAAGCCTGCTATATAGGCGGAACAACACACGCTGCCGCTCGACAGGGCCGCGGCAGCGCAGACAAGACAATAACGGGAGTGCACATGACACGTCGCTATTTCGGAACCGACGGTATTCGCGGAGAGTCCAACCTGTTTCCGATGACGCCGGATATTGCCATGCGCGTCGGCATCGCCGTTGGCACGATTTTCAGGCGCGGCGAACACCGCCATCGCGTTGTCATCGGCAAGGACACCCGCCTGTCCGGTTACATGCTGGAAAATGCGCTCGTGGCCGGTTTTACCGCAGCCGGGCTTGATGTCTTCCTCCTCGGCCCGATCCCGACGCCGGCCGTCGCCATGCTCACCCGTTCGCTGCGCGCCGATGTGGGCGTTATGATCTCCGCCTCGCACAATCCCTTTGCCGACAACGGCATCAAGCTTTTCGGCCCAGATGGTTACAAGCTGTCGGACGAAATCGAGACGACAATCGAGGACCTGCTCGACCAGGACTTCCAGGCGCAGCTCGCCCCTGCCCACGAGATCGGCCGGGCCAAGCGCGTGGAAGGCGACATCTATCGCTATATCGAATTCGTAAAGCGCACGCTGCCGCGCGACGTGACGCTGCATGGCCTGCGCGTGGCGCTCGACTGCGCCAATGGTGCAGCCTACAAGGTCGCCCCGCTGGCTTTGTGGGAACTGGGTGCCGAAGTGGTGACCATCGGCAATGAGCCGAATGGTACCAATATCAATTTCGAATGCGGCTCCACCCATCCCTCCGCGCTGCAGAAGAAGGTCCATGAAACCCGCGCCGATATCGGCATTGCGCTGGACGGCGACGCCGACCGCGTGATCATCGTCGATGAGAACGGTGCCATCATCGATGGCGACCAGTTGATGGCCGTGATTGCCGAATTCTGGGCCAATGACCAGTTGCTGAAAGGCGATGGGATCGTTGCGACGGTGATGTCCAATCTCGGCCTCGAACGCTTCCTCGGCGACAAGGGCCTGTCTTTGGCGCGCACCAAGGTGGGCGACCGTTATGTCGTTGAGCATATGCGCCGCAACAATTTCAATGTCGGCGGCGAGCAGTCCGGCCATATCGTGCTGTCGGACTTCGGCACCACCGGCGACGGTCTCGTGGCAGCGCTGCAGATCCTGGCCGCCGTCAAGCGCACGGGCAAGACAGTCAGCGAAATCTGCAACCGCTTCGAGCCCGTTCCGCAGCTCTTGCGCAATGTACGCTACGCCGGCGGAAAGCCGCTGGAAGACAAGCAGGTCAAACAGGCGATCAAGGATGCTGAAGCCGAACTGGCAACCTCCGGTCGCCTCGTCATCCGTCCATCCGGCACGGAGCCGCTGATCCGCGTGATGGCCGAAGGTGACGATCGCAGCCAGATCGAGCGGATCGTCAACGATCTTGTCGGCGTTATTGCAGGTGCCAAAAGCGCGGCAGCCTGACAAAAAAGGAGGTGCGCAGCATGAGCTGTCAAACGGAGCGCCCCTCCCCTCCAGATCTGCCAGCGACCATGCAAGCCATCGTCACCACCGGCACCGGCGGCTACGACAAGCTCGAACTTCAGACCGTGCCGATCCCTGAGCCGGCAAGGGGCGAAGTCTTGCTGCGGGTTCTGGCAGCCGGGGTCAACAACACCGAAATCAATACGCGCCTGGGCTGGTATTCCGCATCGGTGCGCACCGGTACGGAGGGCGCAGGTAAAGATCCACCGACACCCCGCGACGATGGCGGTTGGAACAAGACCACGCCCTTTCCCTTCATCCAGGGAACCGATTGCTGCGGCGAAGTCGTCAAGGTCGCCGCAGACGGTGACAAGAGCCTGATCGGCGCAAGAGTGCTGGTGCGCGCCTGCATGCGCCCGAAAGGTTTTGCCTCCATGGACAACATCTGGATGGGGTCCGATTTCGACGGAGCCTTCGCGCAATTCGTGAAAGTGCCGGCGCAGGAAATATTCCCCATCGAGTGTCCGTGGACGGATGCCGAGCTCGCAACCATTCCCTGCGCCTATGGCACCGCTGAAAACATGGTTCACCGCGCCGGTATCTCCAAAGATATGCGCGTGCTGATCACCGGCGCCTCCGGCGGCGTGGGCTCGGCTGCGGTTCAACTGGTCAAACGTCGCGGTGCGGAGGTGGTCGCCATCTCCACCAAGGCCAAGCACGATGCGATCCGGGCAATCGGTGCCGATCGCATGATTGATCGCAATGCGGATGCTGTTGAGCTTCTGGGCGAAGAAAGCATCGACGTCGTCATCGACAATGTCGCCGGCTCCGGTTTCGGTGCCATGCTCAAGCTGTTGCGGCGCGGCGGCACCTATGTGTCTTCGGGCGCAATCGCCGGTCCGCTGGTCGAGCTGGATATGCGCATCTTCTATTTGAAGAACCTGATGCTGATCGGTTGCACGGCCTGGGACGAAGCGGTCTTTCCCAACCTTGTCTCCTACATCGAGCGCGGCGAGATCCGTCCTCTGCTGGAGCGCACCTATCCGCTCGAGCAGATCGCCGATGCCCAGCGCGACTTCCTGCAGAAACGCCATGTCGGCAAGATCGTTCTCATTCCGCCAGCCTGACAGGGACGAGTGACTGTGAAAGCAGTCAGGCAGACACGAAAAAGCCCGGCATCCTGTGACACCGGGCTTCGGCATTCATGTCATATCAAGGCTTAAGCCGAAAGCTTGGCCATGACTTCATCGTCGACTTCGAAGTTCGAATAGACGTTCTGCACGTCATCATCGTCTTCCAGCGTATCGATGAGCTTCATCAGCGAAATTGCTTTTTCTTCGTCGACAGGAATAGTGTTCTGGGGACGCCAGATGGCCTTCACCGACTCAGCTTCGCCAAGAGCTTCTTCAAGCGCCTTGGAAACCTCTCCGATATCCTCAAACGCGCAATAGATGCTGTGGCCGTCCTCGCTGGAGGCAACGTCTTCGGCACCGGCCATGATGGCAGCTTCCATGACAGCATCAGCATCGCCAACCTCTTCCTTGTAGACGATTTCGCCCACATGGTCGAAGGAGAAGGAAACAGATCCGGTTTCGCCCAACGCACCGCCGGCCTTGGAAAAGGTCGAGCGCACCGAGGATGCGGTCCGGTTGCGGTTGTCCGTCAGCGCCTCAACGATGACAGCAACGCCGCCCGGTCCATAGCCTTCGTAGCGGATCGCATCATAAGTCTCGGCATCCGCACCCGACGCCTTCTTGATGGCACGGTCGATGTTGTCCTTGGGCATGGACTGCGCCTTGGCGTTCTGGACGGCCAGACGCAGCGCCGCGTTCATGGACGGGTCGGGCAAGCCTGACTTCGCAGCAACGGTGATTTCGCGCGCAAGCTTGGAGAACATTTTGGAACGGATACCGTCCTGCTTCCCCTTGCGATGCATGATATTTTTAAACTGTGAATGGCCAGCCATGGCACCCCTGATCACGTCTCTGTTTTGAATGAGCGCCTTATAGAAGTGATGGAGCCTTCATTCAAGGGCATCGGGCAAATCGGTCGATTTGGAATGGTGCAAAGTTACTTGTCCCATCCGTGGAACATAGACGGCCCGCTTCCGTTTTTGTGGTGAAACTCCGCAAGAAGAAGGAATTTGAAATGGTCAGTCTGTCAAAGGCACGCGAAGAACCGGTAAAGCAGCTCTGGGAAGAGATCGACGGCGTTCATGCCGGTATGTTGGGTCTGTCAGGCACCGACATGCACATGCAACCCATGGCGCCGTTTGCCGATCCTCAGGCCAATACGATCTGGTTCTACGTCAAGAAAGATTCCGATCTGATGCAGAAGCTGCGCCCCGGCGCCCGCGCACATTTTTGCGTCATCGGTAAGGACCACGATTATCACGCCTGCCTGAGCGGTACACTGACCGAGCGCAAGTCCAAGGACAAGATCGATGAATACTGGAGTTCGGTCGTTGACGCCTGGTTTGAAGGCGGCAAGCAAGATCCGACGCTCACGATGATCGCGCTTCACATTGACGATTGCGAATTCTGGGCTTCGACCGGAAACCCGTTGCGCTTCGGTTGGGAAATCGCCAAGGCCAATCTCAAGGACGAAGCGCCCGATGTCGGCGTCCACAGCAAGCTGTCCTTCGCCTGAGATCGATACCGATCCATCAACAAGGCCCGCGTGGAAGTTCCGCGCGGGCTTTTCTACATCATGCCGCGCAAGACCAGGATGAGTGGCTTGTCCGGCAAGTTCCGCATGGACACAGTGACCGCAGCGCTGTCGGAAATGCTCACATCGAACTTGCCGTCGAACATGGCAAGAAAGCTTGCAAGCGGCGGTCCCGGCCTGTGCATGGGCAGGATCAGCGCTGAACGCAGACGCTGAATGACAAGGCTCATGCTTTGCGCGCCCATCGTCAGGCCGCCATCGACCGGAACCATCACGATGTCCAGACGGCCAATTTCGGCATAATGCGCATCCGTCAGTTCGTGGTGCAAATGGCCGAGATGACCGATGCATAACCCGGCAATCTCAAATATGAAGATCGAGTTTCCGTTCTCCTCGAACCCGCCATAGGAGCGGATGTCTGTGGAGACATTCCGGATATAGGTGTCGCCAAGTGTCAGATGATGACTGGCCTTCTCGCCCGGCACATCGGCCCAGCCATGCAGCACATGACGGATACCCGGATCGGGGTTGAGCGTGAAATGGCTGGAATGCGCCTTGTTCATGGTGACCACATCGGGTCTGAGCGGCGAACGAAGCCAGCCATTATAGTCGGTGGCGATAGACACTCCGCCCGGGCTTTCAATCAAAAACGTCGAATGCCCGAGAAAGGAAATCGTCACATCTTCAGCGAAGTCCACGGGCAGCGCAGACGTCTTCGGCCTGAAGTTCGCAAACATCACGTTCGGCAGGTTTTGCGCAATAAGCTGACATTGGCTGACGGGCGGACGGTCCTCCTGAGCTGCCACTGGGACAGCCAGTATCATCAGACCCGTAAAAGCCAAGGCAAGTATCCGCAGCATCATGCCGCTCCCGCGCCGTCAACCAATGGCCTACAGGATGCGGGAGCGGCGCACATCGGTAAAGGTGCGACGCGGAAAGTTATCCTCACATTTTTGTCATCCGCATCGCATGACGTTTGCGAAGCTGGATCAGCGCCAGAAAGAGGGAATGTTCTCCGCGAGCCTCGGCCCGATCCGGAGCGGCTCGATTTTCTCGGCCAGACCTGTCCTGTCGGAGATCTCCACGCCGACACCGCAAATGGTGGCAGGCCCATTGGCCGCCTCGAACCGACCTTTCGGCATTTTCGAGATAAAGCGGTTGAGCGGCTCTTCCTTGTCCATCCCCAGCGACGAGTCATAATCGCCGCACATGCCGGCATCCGACATATAGGCCGTGCCGCCGTTCAGGATCTGGTGATCTGCCGTTGGAACATGCGTATGGGTTCCAACGACAAAGCTCGCACGGCCATCGACGAAATGGCCGAAGCACTGCTTTTCACTCGTGGCTTCCGCATGAAAATCGAACACGATGGCATCGGCCTGTTCCTTCAGCGGGCATGCGGCCAGAATGGCTTCAGCTGATTTGAAGGGGTCATCCAGTTCCGGATGCATGAAGACGCGGCCCATGATATTGGCCACCAGAACCCGCGCACCGTTGCGGGCGTAATACACGCTGGAGCCGCGGCCGGGCGTGCCTGCGGGATAATTGGCCGGACGCAGGAACTGGTCATGGCGTTCGCAATAGGAAATCGCTTCCTTCTGGTCCCAGACGTGATTTCCCGTGGTCACCACATCGGCACCGGCATTGATCGTTTCGAGAAAAATATCCTCGGTGATACCAAAGCCACCAGCGGCATTCTCACCATTGACGATCACGAAATCGAGCTTCAGGTCGGACACCAGACCCGGCAGACGGTTCCAAACCGCTGTACGTCCGGTCTTTCCAACCATGTCACCCAGGAATAGCAGCCTCATTTTCAGCCCCGTTAAATCGAAAGATTGCGCAATCCGCTTTCGGTCAGGATCGCGTCGAGGCCAACGTCATGCGGTTCAAACGGCACTTCTGGCACTTCCTGGCAGTCAAATGCAACGCCGATCAGCACCGGATTGGCACCTTTTGCTCTTAAACGGGCAATGGCGCGGTCATAATGACCGGCTCCATAGCCAATTCGATTGCCCCTCGCGTCGAATGCGGCAAGCGGCATCAGCATGATCTCGGGATCGAGAACCTCAGCCTCCGGTCCCGGACCACGCGTCCCGAAGCCGGTGGACACCAGTTCTGCACCCGGCAACAACGCGCGAAACACAATCGTCTCCCGGTCAATGACAACCGGTAAACAAAGGCGCGCGCCCCGCGCCTTGAGCTTGCCCATCAATGGCCGCACATCGACTTCAGAGCGGATCGGGAAAAAACCGGAAATGATGGCACCGGGATCGAACGCGATTGCGTCGCCCGCGTGATCGGCCATGGCAAGGCTGGCCTCGATGCGGACTTCCGCATTGATTGCATCTCTGAGCGCCAACCGTTCGGTGCGGATCAGAGCCTTGGCTTGCCTGTTGTCCATCTCATCATTCCCCTGAAAGACTGGTGCCCTTATCCAATGGCACACATTTCTTTGCAAGGATGCGACGAACGAAAGGCCAATGCGATGCAACAGGGCCGTGTAATTAATATGTACGCACACTCAAATTTAACGAATGAGATTTATTATTCCGACATCGAATTCAACGTTGGGGTTTTTGCAGATGAGGGTTTTCTCCCGCTTCGGACTGGTCAGCACCATTACGGCCACCGCAATCATCATTTTGATGGCCGCACTTGGCGCGGTCGCGATCGCCATTTCAGGCAGCATCGACGACCGCATTGCCCAGCAGGCGATTGACGGGCAGAATGCCAGCTTGCGCACAGCCGCGACGATCGCCGAACGCGACCTGCCGGGCACCAAGGTGACCTGGGGTCAGGACGGCAATGTGGAGAAGATCGTTGCCGAAAGCATTCCGGCATCCTTCGAAAACCACGACATGATCGACACGGTTGGTCGTATGACCGGTCAGACCGCCACGATCTTCGGTTGGGACGAAGAGAGCAAGGATTTCTGGCGCCGCACCACCAACATCGTCAAGCCGGACGGAAAACGCGCCGTCGGCACGCCGCTCGGCCAGACGGGTGCCGTTTACCCGGTCCTGACGCAGGGCAAGACATTCCGCGGTCAGGCCGTCATTCTGGGCACACCCTATTATACAGTATATGAGCCCATCTTCTCGCCGGCCGGCAAGGTCATCGGCATTCTCTACGCCGGTGTCGGCGCAGCCGAGATCGATAGTGTTGCCCACCAGATGGCCCTGGTCATCGGGGTGACCGCGTTGATCACGCTGATCGTCGCTGCCGGCATCATGACCTTCGTCGCCCGCAAGGTCATGGGCCCATTGCCGAAGCTGACCGGTGTTGCCAGCAAGCTGGCGGATGGCCGTCTCGACATCGAAATTCCGCATCAGGACTACCGCAACGAAATCGGTGCGCTGGCGCGTGCCCTGTCGGTCCTGCATGAAAACACGCTGCAAAAGAAGCAGCTTGAAGAACAGGCCGCCACCAGCCGTGACGAAAACGAACAGGCTGCACGCGACCGTGAGGCCGAGAAGGCTGAAGAAGCAAGCCGCACGGAGGCAGCTGTTTCTGTGCTGGCAAACGGTCTTAACCGTCTGAGCGAAGGCGATTTGACCGTCCGCATCAATGATCCTTTCAGCGGCGGTCTCGAAAAGCTGCGCATCGACTTCAACAACTCGGTCGAAAAGCTCAACGACACACTGGCCCAGCTCAATCAGGAAAGCAGCGGCATTCAGGCCAATGCGTCGGAAATGCGCTCTGCAACCGAGGATCTGTCCAAGCGCACAGAACAGCAGGCAGCATCTCTTGAGGAAACATCCGCAGCGCTCGACGAAATCACGTCTACCGTGAAGAGTTCGTCCGAACGTGCCGAAGAAGCCTCTGAAATGGCGCAGGCTGCCCGCAAGAGCACCGAAAACTCGAGCAAGGTCGTATCCGACGCCGTCGAGGCCATGGGCCGGATCGAAAACGCCTCCAACGAGATTTCCAAGATTATCAACGTGATCGACGAAATCGCGTTTCAGACCAACCTTCTGGCCCTGAATGCCGGTGTTGAAGCTGCCCGCGCTGGCGAAGCCGGCAAGGGATTTGCAGTCGTCGCCCAGGAAGTTCGCGAACTGGCTCAACGCTCTGCCAACGCGGCCAAGGACATCAAGGCGCTCATCACCAAATCCGGTGAGGAAGTGTCAGGCGGCGTCTCGCTTGTGCGCGCCACCGGCGAAGCCCTTGGCACAATCTCTCAGCAGGTGGCCAGCATCAACGACCATATCGGCTCCATCGCCCGCGCTGCCCGCGAACAGGCAACCGGCCTGCAGGAAGTCAACACCGCGGTCAATCAGATGGATCAGTTCACCCAGAAGAACGCAGCCATGGTTGAAGAGACAACAGCCGTGACCCACCGTCTGGCCGACAGCGCAACAGCGCTTGCGACACTGGTCAATCAGTTCTCCACGACGGGCGGAACGTCCGCACCGAGCGCGGGCTTCGCACCTTCGCGCCCGGCACCGGCCCCTGTCTACCGCTCTGCCCCGGCTGCACGCGGTCCGGTCGCAGCTCCGGTCAATGCAAAGCCGAAATCCTCTCCGGCGCGCAACATGGTCAATAGCCTTGCCAAGGCTTTCACCCCCGCCAAGAGTTCCGGCGGTAGCGCTGCAGCCGACTGGGAAGAATTCTGATCCCGTAAACCACCATTTGAACCTCTCATAACAAAGGCCCCGTATCCACGATACGGGGCCTTTGTTATGGGTCTGCGAGCACAAACCCGACAGACTGAAGATTCTCATCCGAAGAGCGAGCCACGCTATTATGGCGACGGCGCCGGAATGTAGCGGTTCTGTCGCGACGCGCGGCACCAGCCTGCCAGGTCGATGCAAAAAACAAGGGAAGTACGATCCACGCAACCGATGGAGTTTTACGATCCTGGGTGCCTACAAAGTAGGTGGGCGCCGTGTAACCAAGCCCACGGGCCTGATCAGGGACAGCTCCCAATGGATCGAGTATGGCCCCAGGGATTGTTTTTCCTGTCGAGAGGCGCAGACCGCATAACCGATATAGGCTTATTCGAAGCCGCATACCAGAGGCGGCCCCACTGAGCGCGATAATAAATTCGCGCCGAGAGCGGGCGTCAGCTTTCGACCGTTTCCGTCTTGTCGACACTTGCCTGACCGTTAAGCTTGCGCGTCAGGCTGTTCAGTCGTGCGGTGAGTTCTGTTACCGCTTGTGTCAGCGCCTCTTCCTTGCGCGCATATTCTTCGGCAGCGCCGTCCTGACCGCTGCGCAAGCTTGCCAGTTCCGTTTCAAGCCCTGAAACCTTTCTGGTGACTTCAGACAGCTCGTCCATGACCATGATGCCGGCCATGACGGTAATGCGCAGATCGCCAATCTCGCCAAACTGGCTTTTCAGATGGCCGACATAGCGATCGAAATCGGTTGCCAGAGAGATCAGGTGATCTTCCTGGCCCTCCTCGCAAGCCATTCGATAGGCTTTTTCATCGATCGTGACTGTAACTTGCGCCATTCTTCCATCCGCATTCCGCCGCCGCACGGCCGATTTACTTGTCGAGAACCGCCCGGATTGTTTCCATCGCGGTCACCAGTCGCCGCGAAACCTCGCGATTGACCTCTTCCAGTCGGTTGGCCCGAAACTCGGATTGATCCAGTTCCTGGGCAAGCCGGGCGCGATCGACATGCACACGTTTGATCTCGCCTTCGGCCTCACCGTTTTCACGGCGGATCTCAGCGCGCATATCTATTGCGTTTTCCAGACCTGAAATGGCCTGTGCCAAGGCGCCAAGCGCCGCGTCAACCTTGCTCTGTGTCGGCATTCGTTAGCCCGGCCCTCGTGAAAAAGGTCACCGAATCGACCCGTAATGATGGTGTGGTGGTATATAAGAGTAGCTGTGGCCAACCGCGTGCGTCAACAAAACCTGAGGTCCATTCGGGTGTGTTATCTGTGGACGGAGGCCGGAAAGTGGCAAACGACAAATTCAGGCGGTGGTATTCACATTTCCATAATCTAACCTACCTCTAACAGGAGGTGCATCATATCGAACCGGCACAGCGCCGCGACGCGCCCTTTTATTGACTTGGCTGCCCTACCTGCTATGGATCAGCCGCCTTAGACGGTCCACGGTTGGGGCCGCCATTCTACGATCAGAAACAAGCGGAAAAGCCATGATTTCTCCTGAAAAATACCAAAGGATGGCGAATGCGATCCGTTTCCTCTCAATGGATGCAGTGGAAAAGGCCAATTCTGGCCACCCAGGCATGCCAATGGGGTGTGCAGACATCGCGACGGTTCTCTTTACTCGATACCTGAAATTTGACCCCAAGGCGCCCAACTGGCCAGACCGCGACCGTTTCGTGCTGTCGGCAGGCCATGGCTCCATGCTTCTCTATTCTCTCCTCTACCTCACAGGTTATGAGGATATGACGATCGAGGACATCAAGCAGTTCCGTCAGCTCGGCTCCAAGACAGCCGGACACCCCGAATACGGCCACGCATCCGGCATCGAAACCACGACAGGTCCTCTGGGCCAGGGTATCGGCAATGCTGTCGGCATGGCCATTGCCGAGCGCAAGCTCGAAGCCGAATTCGGTAGCGACCTGCAGAACCATTATACCTATGCGATCTGCGGTGACGGCTGCCTTATGGAAGGCATCAGCCACGAAGCGATCACGCTCGCCGGTCACCTGAAGCTGAACAAGCTGGTGCTCATCTGGGACAACAACTCCATCACCATCGATGGCGCTGTCAGCCTTTCCGATTCGACCAACCAGATCGCCCGTTTCAAAGCGGCAAACTGGAACACCATCGAAATCGACGGCCACGATCAGGACGAGATCGCATCCGCGATCGAAACTGCTCAAAAGTCCGACCGCCCGACATTCATCGCTGCCAAGACCACGATCGGTTTTGGCGCACCCAACAAGGCCGGCACGCACAAGGTGCATGGTTCACCGCTGGGCGCAGACGAAATTACAGCCGCCCGCAAGGCGCTGGACTGGGATGCAGAAGCCTTCGTCGTTCCAGCTGACGTTCTCGACGCCTGGCGTCTGGCGGGCCTTCGCTCGACCAAGGCCCACAAGGAGTGGGAAGAGCGCCTGGCCGCCACACCTTCGGAGACCAAGGCAGAATTCCAGCGCCGCTTTGCCGGTGACCTGCCCGGCGGTTTCGATACCGCCATCGACACGCTCAAGAAGAAGATTGCCGAAGACAATCCGACTGTTGCAACCCGCAAGGCGTCGGAGAATGTTCTCGAACTCGTCAACGGTCTTCTGGCGGAAACGCTGGGTGGCTCTGCCGACCTGACACCGTCCAACAACACCAAGACAAGCCAGATGGACTCGATCACCCCGACGGATTTCTCCGGTCGCTATATGCATTGGGGCATTCGCGAACACGCCATGGCGGCGGCCATGAACGGCGTCGCCCTTCACGGCGGCCTCATTCCTTACGCCGGTGGCTTCCTGATCTTCTCCGATTACTGCCGTCCATCCGTTCGTCTGGCGGCCCTGATGGGTATTCGTGTCATCCATGTCTGGACTCATGACTCCATCGGGGTTGGCGAAGATGGCCCGACCCACGAACCGGTTGAGCAGATGGCATCGCTGCGCGCCATTCCGGGGCTGGTGATGTTCCGTCCGGCCGACGAAACCGAAACGGCCGAGTGCTGGCAGCTGGCGCTGAAGCAGCATGACCGTCCCTCGGGCCTGGCGCTCACCCGCCAGAACCTGACACCGGTACGCAAGGTCTACGAAGAAAAGAACCTTTGCTCCTACGGCGCCTACGAGCTTGTATCGGCAAGCGATGCCAAGGTCTCGATCTTCGCCTCCGGATCGGAAGTGGAAATCGCGGTCAAGGCGCAGGAAATGCTGTCGCAAAAGGGCATCGCTGCCCGTGTCGTCTCGGTACCGAGCTTCGAACTGTTCTTTGAACAGTCCAAGAAGTACCAGGAAGCCATCATCGGCACCGCACCGGTCAATATCGGCATCGAAGCGGCTGTGCGCGAAGGCTGGGATCAGATCATCGGTCGCGATGGCATCTTCATCGGCATGAAGTCCTTCGGCGCCTCTGGCCCCGCCAAGGAACTCTACAAGCATTTCGGCATCACCGCCGAGGCTGCTGTCGAAGCAGCTCAAGCCAAGCTGGCTTGATTGTTGATCTGCCGCAAGGACTGATGTCCTTGCGGCCCTTATTCATAAACAAATATCCGTCTATTCCGGGAGACACTGCAATGACTGTAAAAGTTGCCATCAACGGTTTTGGCCGTATCGGCCGTAACGTCCTGCGCGCCATCATCGAGTCGGGTCGCACCGACATCGAAGTCGTGGCCATCAACGACCTCGGCCCGGTCGAGACCAACGCTCACCTGCTGCGTCATGACAGTGTCCACGGCAAGTTCCCGGCTACGGTCAAGGTCGAAGGCGAAAGCATCGTCATCGACGGCGGCAAGCCGATCAAGGTAACGGCGATCCGCGACCCCAAGGACCTGCCATGGGCCGACGTCGATATCGCCATGGAATGCACAGGCATCTTCACCTCCAAGGAAAAGGCATCGCTGCATCTTGCCAACGGTTCCAAGCGTGTTCTCGTCTCGGCTCCGTCTGATGGCGCCGACAAGACCATCGTGTTCGGCGTAAACCACCAGTCGCTGACCAAGGACGACCTCGTTGTCTCCAACGCGTCTTGCACCACCAACTGCCTGGCACCGGTCGCCTATGTCTTGCACAAGGCATTCGGCATCGAAAAAGGCTACATGACGACCATTCACTCCTACACGGGTGACCAGCCAACGCTGGATACGATGCACAAGGATCTCTACCGAGCCCGCGCCGCAGCGCTCTCCATGATCCCGACATCAACTGGCGCCGCCAAGGCTGTCGGCCTCGTGCTGCCGGAACTGAAGGGCAAGCTCGACGGTTCCTCGATTCGCGTGCCAACGCCGAACGTTTCGGTCGTTGACCTGAAGTTCGTGCCATCGCGCAATGTCACCGCCGAAGAAGTCAATGCTGCCATCAAGTCCGCTGCCGAAGGCGAGTTGAAGGGCATCCTGGCCTATTCCGACGAGCCGCTGGTGTCCGTCGACTTCAACCATGACGCTCACTCGTCGAGCTTCGCCTCCGCCCAGACCAAGGTGCTGGACGGCAACTTCGTGCGCATCCTGTCCTGGTATGACAACGAGTGGGGCTTTTCCAACCGCATGGCCGACACAGCTGTCGCCATGAGCAAGCTCATCTAATTGTTTCTGGCCTGAAAAGGTCGGTATTTTAAAAAGATCGGAAGGCGGCGCGGAGAACTTCGCGCCGCCTTTTTATCGTCTCAAGACAGGGGAGAACCGGAACGACACACCGGACCAAGACCGATAGCGGCAGGCATTGAAAAAATGCGTTGGAAATAACGTATTGTTGACAGCTGCCTCAACACTGCCAAGCTTGACGTCTAAGGGTACGGAAACGACACTTACCCGCCTTGATGTGACTCGCGCCCCCTGTTCGGGAGAGGCGGAGCACTTCCACCCCATACTGCAGAGGTTACCGGATTGGACGCATTTTATCTCATCACACTTGTGTTGACCGCGCTGATCCTGCTTGCCGCCTTTTCAAGCCTGCTCGCCTTTCGTTTTGGCGCACCTTTGCTGCTTCTTTTCCTGCTGATCGGCCTTCTGGCCGGGGTGGATGGGCTGGGTATTGATTTTTCCAGCAACGAGACGGCCTATGCAGTCGGCTCCATTGCCCTCTCCGTCATCCTGTTCGATTCCGGGTTCAGAACCTCGCTGCAGTCCTTCAGGATTGCAGCCTTCCCGGCAATCACCATGTCGAGTGTCGGGGTCCTTTTGACGACTGGCCTTTTTGGCCTGTTGGCAAGCTATCTGATTGGCTTCTCGCTACTCGAAGGCATGCTGCTGGGTGCCATCGTCTCGTCCACCGATGCGGCGGCTGTGTTCTTTCTGCTGCGTATCGGCGGCATTCATATTCGTGAGAAAGTGCGATCCACGCTGGAGGTGGAATCCGGCACCAACGACCCCATGGCGATCTTCCTGACGATTGCCATCGTGTCGCTTCTGTCTGAAGGCGGGGCTGAAGCAGACTTGAACTTCGGCCTGGTAAAGCTGTTCATCCAGCAGATGGGCATGGGCCTGCTGCTGGGTCTGATCGGCGGCTACATTATCGTTTTCATCGTCCGTCACCTGCGCATAGAGCGCGGTCTGCTGCCGATCATCGTGCTGGCACTCTCGCTCGCAGTGTTCTCATACACCGGTGCAGTCGGCGGCAGTGGCTTCCTGGCGGTCTATGTCGCGGGCATTTTCACCGGCAACAAGAAGATCCCCGCAAACTCGTCGATCTCGCGATTTCAGGATGGCATGACCTGGCTTGCACAGATCGTCATGTTCCTCATTCTGGGGCTTCTGGCAACGCCGTCACAATTCACCGTGATCCTCTTGCCCGCAGTGCTGCTGGCCCTGTTCCTCGTCTTCATCGCTCGCCCTCTTGCCGTCTGGCTCTGCCTTTTGCCTTACGACTTCACCCAGAAGGAAACGACCTTCATAGCCTGGGTGGGCCTGCGCGGCGCGGTCTCAATCCTACTTGCGATCCTGCCCATCCTCGGCGGCCTCGAAAATGGCCAACTATACTTCAACATCACCTTCATTGTGGTGATGATGTCACTGGCGATCCAGGGCTGGACCATCAAGCCACTGGCCAAGGCCCTGCGCCTCATCATCCCGCCGCGCATGGGTGCGGTGGAGAAGTACGAGCTCGACCTTCCAGGTGCCGCCAATCACGAACTGATCTCCTACCGCGTTGCGCCCAACAGCCCGATCTTGAGTGGTGGCCGCATTCCGCGCTGGTCCATGCCCTCGCTTGTCATTCGCGACGGCAAGTCCATGCGCTACCAATATGCCGGTCGGCTGCGCGAAAACGACCAGGTCTATCTGTTCGTCGCCCCCGGCTATTCCCATCTGCTCGACCGTCTGTTTGCCGAAAAGGCAAACCTCAACGCGGACGACAACGAGTTTTTCGGCATGTTTGCAATCTCGCCGGCAAGACCTGTCGAGGAGCTTGAAGCGGCCTATGGACCGGGCCTGATCGGCGAAGGCGACAAGGGCAAGACTGTCGGGGAGTTCTTTGAAGCCAAGCTTGGCGGACGCCCGGAATATGCGGATCGGCTGCGCGTTGGCAATGTGATCCTCATCGTGCGCGATACCGATGAAAATGGCCATGTGGCCTCCGTCGGCATATCGCTCGAGGCCGTGACCCGGTCGACCAACGTGCCGATATTCCTCAACATGCGCGAACTGGTACACAGTTTTCGTGACGCAGTACGCCGCTACCGCGCCCGCCGTCATAGGGATGTGCCGGACGAAAAATCCTCCTGATTCCCTTGCACCGGAATATGAGCGGTGTAAGGTCCGCCCCGTTTCGACCAATACAGAGCAACCATCATAACGACGGGTATTTCCATGCCGGCTTTCAAGACACTTGACGACCTCTCCGACATCGCGGGCAAGCGCGTGCTCGTCCGTGTGGACCTCAATGTTCCGATGAAAGACGGAAAGGTGACCGATGCAACCCGCATAGAGCGCGTGGCCCCCACCATTCAGGAACTGTCGAACAAGGGCGCAAAGGTCATCCTGCTTGCCCATTTCGGCCGCCCGAAGGGTGAAGTCGTCGCCGATATGTCGTTGAAACTGGTTGCGCCAGCCGTCGAGGAAGTGCTCGACCAGCACGTTGCCTTCGCCAGCGATTGCATTGGCGCTCCCGCCACTGACGCCATCGCGAAAATGGGCAATGGCGATATCCTGCTGCTGGAAAACACCCGCTTCCACAAGGGCGAAGAAAAGAACACGCCTGAATTCACAGCCCGTCTGGCAGAAAATGGCGACCTCTATGTGAATGACGCCTTCTCCGCAGCCCACCGTGCCCACGCCTCGACCGAGGGGCTTGCGCATCATTTGCCAGCCTATGCAGGGCGCACCATGCAGGCTGAGCTTGAAGCCCTGGAAAAGGGCCTCGGCAAGCCTGAGCATCCGGTTGTGGCCATTGTCGGCGGCGCCAAGGTTTCAACCAAGATCGACCTGCTGCAAAACCTCGTCACGCGGGTCGATGCGCTCGTGATCGGTGGTGGCATGGCCAATACCTTTATCGCCGCACAGGGCATTGATGTCGGCAAGTCGCTCTGCGAACACGATCTGGCAGACACCGCAAAGGCAATCATGGCCGAAGCCGAGAAATCCGGCTGCGCCATTGTTCTGCCGCTGGACGGCGTTGTCGCGCGCGAGTTCAAGGCAGACGCCGACAATGAAATCGTCGACATTCACGCCATCCCGGCCGACGCCATGATGCTGGATGTCGGACCGAAATCGGTAGACGCCGTCAACGAATGGATCTCCAAGGCAGCAACACTCGTCTGGAACGGTCCGCTCGGCGCATTCGAGATTTCCCCCTTCGACAAGGCAACGGTCTCAGCCGCCAAACACGCAGCAGAACAGACAAGGGCCGGCAATCTGGTGTCCGTCGCCGGCGGCGGTGACACTGTCTCTGCACTCAACCATGCAGGCGTCGCAGACGACTTTACCTATGTCTCGACAGCCGGCGGCGCCTTCCTCGAATGGATGGAAGGCAAGGAACTTCCAGGCGTCGCCGTCCTCCACGGCTGACTGGGTTTTGAGGCGGGTTGGACATGTTTTCGGCCTGCCTCGCACCAAGCTTGAAAAATACTTGTAGACTTTCAAACGATTGAAACGATTTCAATCGTTTCAATAACTTAGCCCGCCATTTTCCTGCCGCTAAACTTCTGGTATCGCGCTTGTATCTTGGATGTGGAGAAAGCTATGAGTGAACGTCTCGAAGACATTGCCGAAAAGATGATGGCCGACGGCAAGGGATTGCTGGCCGCAGACGAGTCCACCTCGACGATTAAGAAACGTTTCGACAGCATCGACCTTGAATCCACCGAAACCTCGCGTCGCGACTATCGCGAGATGCTGTTTCGTACGGACGAAGCGATGAAGAAGTGCATCTCAGGCGTCATCATGTTTGAAGAGACGCTGTTTCAAAAGGCAGCCGACGGCACTCCCTTCGTCGATCTCATCAAGGCAGCCGGCGCGATCCCCGGCATCAAGGTCGATACCGGCGCAAAGCCCATGGCAGCCTTTCCCGGAGAGACCATCACGGAAGGCCTCGACGGTCTGCGCGAGCGTCTTGGCGACTATTACAAGGCCGGCGCCCGCTTTGCCAAATGGCGCGGCGTGATCACCATCTCCGAAGGCCTTCCGACCTGGGGATCGATCAAGGCGAACTCCCAGGCACTGGCCCGCTATGCGGCGCTCTGCCAGGAAGCCGGCATCGTGCCGATCGTCGAACCGGAAGTCCTGATGGACGGAAAGCCCGGCACCCACTCCATCGAGACCTGCTACGAAGTCACCGAAAAGGTGTTGCAGACGGTCTTTGCCGATCTTTTTGATGCACGTGTCATGCTCGAAGGGATGATCCTGAAGCCCAACATGGTCATCGACGGCAAGAATGCCCGCAAGGCATCTATCGATCAGGTTGCCGAAATGACGGTAAAGCTGTTGAAGCGCAACGTCCCCTCTGCCGTACCCGGCATTGCCTTCCTCTCCGGCGGCCAGAGCTCGGAAGAAGCGACGGCGCATCTCTCCGCCATGAATTCCGGCTACGATCTTCCCTGGGCGCTGACCTATTCCTATGGCCGTGCTCTGCAGGAAGATGCACTGAAAGCCTGGGGCGGCAAGACGGAAAACGTCGCCGCTGGACAGCGCGCCTTTAACCACCGCGCCCACATGAACAGCCTGGCTGCCAAGGGGAACTGGAAGAAGGAACTGGAAAAGGCTGCCTGAACGCACCAGTCCGGTCCGGATTTATTGTTGTGATGACAAAAAGCCTCGTTCGAACGGGGCTTTTTTCATTGTAGCGTCAAAAGCCTGACCCCGGGAAAGAGCCGATGCCGCATTATCCCTTCACAACTGTCGATGTCTTCACCACCAAGCGCTTCGGCGGCAATCCGCTGGCGGTCATCACCGATGCCCGTGGTTTGACCAGCAAGGCGATGCAGGCAATCGCAGCGGAATTCGGCTATGCGGAAACCACCTTCGTCTTGCCACCGGAAAACCCAGCGCATTCCGCTCAAATACGCATTTTTACGCCAGTGACAGAAGTCCCCTTTGCAGGTCACCCCAATGTCGGAACTTCATTCGTCCTCGGCCATCAGAGGGACATCTTCGGCAAGCCTCCCGGCGAACGACTGATCTTTGAGGAGGCTGCCGGACTGGTGGAGATCGACCTTGTCCGCGAAGGCGGCAGGGTGAGCAGCAGCATTCGCGCGCCAAGACAGCTCTCCCTCGGCAGCAGCGTTGATGTCGATCTTGTTGCGCGCTGCGCATCATTGGCGGTCGGCGACATCGACTTGACCAATCATGCCCCCCTCTTCCTCTCTGTGGGCCTTAAATTCGTGGTAGCCGAGGTGACAGATCTGGATGCACTCGGCAGGGCACAGCCGGTAAAATCGGTCTTTCTGGAGGGTGTACAGCGCTATCCTCATGAAGAAAGCGATTTCGCCCTTTTCCTCTACACGAGAATAGAGGGCGACAGCCACTTGCGCGCCCGCATGTTTGCACCGCTCGACAACGTGAGCGAAGATCCCGCGACCGGAAGCGCCTCGGCTGCGCTTGCCGCCTTCCTCTCAACGCTTCGCGAGCCCGGAAAAGAGTGCATGGACATTCTGATCGAACAGGGTGTGGAAATGGGACGACCGAGCGAGATCCGACTATCTGTTCGCAAGCGCGAAGACGGAGATCGCGATGTGCGCATCTCCGGCAACAGCGTGTACGTGATGTCCGGGACGATTGAAGTGTGAAGGCGTCAGGGCCGCAGCAGCAGTGTCAGTGACCAGATCAAAAAGGCGATCAACGCGATTTTCCAGAAGTCGCTTCGCCGTCTAAGCCCGGGAAACCCGAGCGGTTTTATAATCTGCACGGCCATGGCAAGGATAAGAAACAGGCCTATTACTTTGGTCATGAATGTCCTTCGCTCTTGGCCTTTTCCGTAGACCGGATACAGTCCCGGGTCAAAATGAACCCCGCAAAAGATTCGCCAAATCGATCCTATAGTGCAACAATCGCACTGCAACAAAACATGCGCATAGACGTTTCACCGGTAGCCTCCGTCACTTCTTCCCACATCGAATAGACGAAAAAATCCTTCATGAAACGAAATCTTCTTCCTGTTCTCGCCCTTCTGTCAGGCGTCTTGTTCCTGTTTCTGGGCAACGGTCTTCATAGCCTTCTGCTCCCCGTTCGCGGTTCGCTTGAGGGCTATTCCAACGAAGTCCTCGGTCTTCTCGGTACATCCTGGGCATCGGGCTTCGTTGCGGGCTGTTTCTTTGCGCCAAAACTTGTTCGCCGCATAGGCCATGTCAGGGCATTCTCCTGCTTCATCGCCATGATCGCCATCATCGCCCTGACAACGGGTGTCCTGATCGATCAGTATTCCTGGGTTCTATTGCGCGCACTCACCGGCTTCTGCACCGCCGGTACGACGATGATCATTGAGAGCTGGCTGAACGAGCGCGCGACCAATGAAAGCCGCGGCACCATTTTCTCATTTTATACGACCGTGACGCTCGTTGGCGTCGTCGGCGGCCAGATGCTGGTCGGATTGGGCAATCCGTCGACAACGATCCTCTTCATGATCTGCGGCATTCTCTATTGTTTCGCCATGCTGCCGACCACGCTGTCGAATGCAGCCTCCCCGCAGCCGCTCAAATCCGTGAAGCTCGACCTTCGTAGTCTCTATCGCAATTCGCCCGTCTCTTGCGTCGGCATCCTGCTCATCGGCATCGCCAATGGCGCCTATGGCACGCTTGGCGCGGTATTCGCCTCACGGGCGGGCCTGACACCGGCTCAGATCGCCATCATGCTCGGCATCACCATTGCCATGGGTGCGCTGGCACAGATGCCGGCCGGCAAGGTCTCGGATATGACCGACCGTCGTTATGTGCTGGCAGCGCTCGCCACCGTATCGGCTGTCGCCGCCCTGCTGATTGTCGCCATCGAGCCGTCCAATGTCATCATGATGATTGTGTTGGTGGCCCTATACGGAACAGCTGCAAACGCGCTCTATCCGATCGCGGTTGCCCACGCCAACGACTTCGCCTCCTCGGACGAATTCGTTAAAGTTTCCGGTGGCCTGCTGCTCTTGTTCGGTATTGGTACAATCATTGGCCCGACGGTTGGCGGTCCCGTGATGACGATATTGGGACCCTATATGCTGTTTGCGGTGACGGCCGTTGCCCATATATCGCTGGCTGCCTATGCCATCTTCAGAAGCCGCGTCCGCGCAGCGATCCCCGTGGAAGATCGCGAACTCCGCCCTGCGATGACGAATGGCACTCAATACAGCACGCCAGAAAGCCTCCAGCTTGACCCGCGCTCTATGCCGAAGCAGGATCCTGCCAGACAGGCAGCGGGATAGCATCGGGAGGACACTATGGCATTTATGGATGAAGAACGGGCCAAGAAGCCGGCAGCCCACGAACTGGGCTGCGACCTCTCCATGATCTCGGCAGATGAGTTGCAGATCCGGATTTCTCTATTACAAGAGGAAATCCAGAGACTGGAAGCAGAGTATGTGCGAAAGCAGGCAGGCCGCAGCGCAGCTGAAAGTCTGTTTCGTTCCTAATTGATACATAAATATTACTTGGGAATCAGCCATATCGCCTGTTTATCGCGTCTTTTAAGGACTTCGTTAACTTGCCGTTAACTGTTTAAAACCATGATGTGCATGTCCGGATCTTTCTGGACTCAGGCAGTTTCACCTTCTGGCGAATTGGTCTGATTTTTCTCCCTGTTTTACCTTGAGAGCCGCTTTTGCGGCTCTTTTTTTCGTCGCCACAATGCTTACATGAAATTGTGGGAATTAACCCTTTCTTAAGAATCGGCTTGCGCATTTCAGGTATTGATATCATCGTATTTATCAACGAATGGAACCCGGACATATCATCGTCCGTTAATGTATTAAGTTTTGCGTAGAACAGGGAATCAATCTCGATGTCGGAACTTGGAATGAACACGATCAATTTTGCCGGCCACGCCGCCGCATCGTCCCAGTTCAAGGCGACCTACGCTGAAGGTATGGGTCTGGTGGAAGAAACCGCAGCTTATCTGGACGGCCCCGGTCGTGCAGCTGCGAAAGTTCTGCCCCGCATGGCTTCCGTTCTATACGCTGCTGAATCGATGCGCCTGACAACCCGTTTGATGCAGATGGCCTCGTGGCTGTTGCTGCAACGCGCTGTAAACAATGGCGAAATGAGCCGGGATCAGGTCATTTCCGAAAAGAGCAAGGTGCGCCTCGACGGCTTCAACGTCGACCGCTCGGCTCCCGGTTGGAACGATCTTCCAGAAGGCTTCCGCGATCTTGTCGAACGCTCGCTGCGCCTGCAAAACCGCATCGCCCTTCTCGACCGCGAAATCTATCGTCCTTCGGATGACCTGGTGGCGGCCAATACCGAGAATCGAGTTCAGGCCCAGCTTGATCTGCTGCGCACCGCTTTCAGTGGCACCTGATCGACTAGGATAATTGTTTTTCGAAAGCCCGGCTTGCTGATTCGCAAGCCGGGCTTTCGCCATTTTGGCACTGTTTGCGCGCGAAAAGTTATTTATCCACAATTATTGAGTGTGTTATCTTCTCTCCATCAGAGGGAGGGAACCATGACGAAGTTCATTCTGTCGATCGACGGCGGCGGCATACGCGGAATCATTCCAGCCGTCATTCTCCGTGTCTTGCAAAAGAAGCTTGCTGACAAGAACAAGAGATTACCGCTTCACCGCTACTTCCACATGATTGCCGGCACATCGACCGGCGCGATCATTAGCGCCGGCCTCACCTGCCCCAAGCCTGGAAAACCGGAGGAAAGTGCTGCAGATCCCGATACGCTGGTTGAGGTTTACCGCAACAGGGGAAAGGAGATCTTCGACACATCGATCTTTCGCAAGCTCGCCAATCTCGGTGGGATTGTCGAAGAGCGCTATGACGCGCGCCCGCTGGAGAACATCCTGATCGAAATGCTTGGCAAGAACACCGAGATCGGCCATGCGCTCAGCACCGTTCTGATAACCGGCTATGATATCAAGAACCGTTCTGCGGTGTTCATGACCAATGCCGACAAGAAAAACGAGCGCTTCCGCTTCTGGCAGGCCGTGCGCGGTTCATCGGCAGCACCCACATATTTCGAGCCGGCTCTGGTTGAGGACCTTTCGGTTCCAAAGAGCAGCGCGGACCGCCTGATCGCCATGATCGATGGCGGCGTCTTTGCCAATGATCCAGGCATTGCAGCCTATGTGGAGGGCAGCAAGCTCGGCTGGCGCGACAATGGCAACAAGATGGTGATTCTGTCCATCGGCACCGGCTCGGCCAACCGGCCGATCCCCTATCAGGAAGCCAAGAACTGGGGCGCTGCCGGCTGGATAAACCCCTTCAACAACACGCCGCTCATTTCGGTCCTCATGCAGGGACAGGCCAGCACCGCCTCCTACCAGCTCAACAAACTGCTGAACGGCGATCAGGGCGGTTTTCGGCATGGAGGCACCACGGTCACCAAGGACAACCGGGCGGACCTGCATTATTTTCGGATAGATGCGCCACTCACAGGTGTTAGCGACGCGCTGGACGATGCGACGCGCGACAACATTGACAAGCTTGAAAGCTTCGCCAAAACGCTGGCCAGGACCTATGATATGGCGCTTGACGAGATCGCCGAACGTTTGTCGGCAACCTGAAACCCCAGACGGTCAGCCATAAAAAAAGCCCGGCAAACCGGGCTTTTTTCGTAAACCGTATCGACAGACGATATCAGAGGCCGAGGCCGCCGAAGCGCTTGTTGAACTTCGACACGCGACCACCACGGTCCAGCATCTGCTGGTTGCCGCCGGTCCATGCCGGATGCGAGGTCGGGTCGATTTCGAGGTTCATGACGCCGCCTTCAGCGCCCCAAGTCGAAAATGTTTCGTACTCGGTGCCGTCGGTCATGACCACTTTGATCTTGTGGTAGTCGGGATGGATATCAGCCTTCATAACGATCTTCCTGATCTTGCCAGGGTCCATTTGACGCAATTGCGTCACGGGACCTTATTCAATAAATGAAGCCGCAGTCCGATCAGGCCACGGCTTCCCAATTCGATGCGGTGCCTATACATGAAGGTCGCGAGGATAACAAGAGCCGATGAACGACAAGCGCGGCGGATATGAACAGAGGTATTGAAGTGAGCGAACAAGATGGCAAAGAAACCACAAAAAAGCGCTCTCTCAAGCCACTCTCGCATCTGATACCCTTCATCATGCGCTATCGCGGCATGGTCGGCGGCGCGCTTTTCTTTCTGGTTCTGGCAGCCGCCGCCACTCTGACGCTGCCGCTTGCCATACGCCGCATGGTCGATCACGGCTTCAACGCAGCCGACAGCGCCTTCATCAACGCCTATTTCGCCATGCTGATCGTCATCGCCATCATTTTGGCCATCGCCAGCGCCATGCGCTACTACTTCGTCATCAGCATCGGCGAGCGAATTGTCTCGGACCTGCGTCAGGATGTCTTCTCCCATGTCGCCTCGCTGTCGCCGGAGTTCTTTGACGTCAATCAGTCGGGCGAAATTGTCTCGCGGTTGACCGCAGACACAACCCAGATCAAATCGGCAGTCGGCGCCACGGCCTCGCTGGCGCTGCGCAATTCCATCCTCTGTCTCGGCGCCATCGGCATGATGATCTATACCAGCCCGCGCCTTGCCGTCCTGGTTCTGGTTGCAATTCCCCTCATCCTGTTTCCGATCATCGCCTTCGGTCGCAAGGTCCGCCAGCGCTCGCGCATTGCACAGGACATGCTGGCCGATGCTTCAGCCTTCGCCAGCGAGACGATTGCCGCCACCCGTACGATCCAGGCCTTCAATGGTGAGAAAGTCGCCGCAGCCCGTTACGGCGGCGCAGTGGAGACCGCCTACAATGCCGCGCGCGCCGCCATACGCTCCCGTGCACTGCTGACAGGCGTGGCCATCACCCTGGTGTTCGGAAGCGTTGTCGCCATCCTCTGGGTCGGCGCACAGAGTGTTCTGTCCGGCACCATGACCGCGGGAACGCTTGGCCAGTTCCTGCTCTATTCCGTGATTGCCGCAGGCGGCCTTGGCGCTCTCTCCGAAGTCTGGGGTGAACTGGCACAGGCCGGCGGTGCCGCGGAGCGCCTGAGCGAACTCCTGCAGGAAGTCCCCGCCATCCGCGCCCCGGATAAGCCAGTCGCCCTGCCCGCGCCGGCCCGCGGCGAGGTCGAGTTCGACAATATCCGCTTTTCCTACCCGTCTGCCCCCACGAGGTCCGCGCTGAACGGCCTCTCCTTCAAGATCGCGCCCGGTGAAACCGTGGCCATCGTCGGGCCGTCGGGAGCCGGCAAGAGCACGATTTTTTCGCTTATGCTGCGCTTTTACGATCCGGTATCGGGCGCAGTCCGCCTCGACGGTATCGACATTCGCGATACCGATCCCCTGTCGGTGCGCGAACGCCTTGCCATCGTCCCGCAGGATACCACCATTTTCGCAGCCTCCATTCACGACAACATCGCCTTCAGCATGCCGCATGCCAGCCGCGAAGCGGTGCAACGCGCCGCAAAGGCCGCCCGCGCCGATGAATTCATCGACCGCTTGCCTGAGGGCTATGAGACCCAGGCCGGGGAACGTGGTGTCACGCTCTCAGGCGGTCAGCGCCAGCGCATCGCCATCGCCCGCGCAATCCTGAAAGATGCACCCGTCCTGCTCCTCGATGAAGCGACCTCGGCTCTGGACGCTGAAAGCGAAACCCTGGTGCAAAAGGCGCTCGACGAGTTGATGACCGACCGCACAACCATCGTCATCGCCCACCGTCTTGCAACGATTCTCAAGGCTGATCGAATTCTGGTCCTGGAAAATGGCCGTATCGCCGAAGAAGGCACGCATCAAAGCCTCATTCAGCAAGGCGGCCTTTACGAAAAGCTGGCCCGCCTCCAATTCGAAACCGGTGCCCGGGATTTCCTCACCCCGGCGCAATGACAGGGTGTGTGCACGGGACGTCATTCCGCAACTCTCAACCGCTGCTTTAAGCGCGGAAGAGAAACGGCATGTGATTGCAGCCTACCGGATCAGCGCTCGGTCAACTTGAGTTCGATGCGTCGGTTCTGATCGCGCGCTTCAGGCGTGTCGCCCGCCACGATTGGCTGGAACTCTCCAAATCCCGCAGCAACCAGACGATTGGCTGGCACACCCTGCGAGATCAGATACTTGACGACCGCAATGGCGCGCGCGGCCGAAAGCTCCCAGTTGTCGGCATAACGGCCGGTGCCGGATAGCGGGACATTGTCAGTGTGGCCATCGACACGCAGGACCCAATTGATTTCAGGCGGAATTTCCTTGGCCACGTCCAGCAGGGCGCTGGCAAGTTTTGCCATTTCCTGCTGGCCTGCAGGATTGATGTCGCTGGCACCGGAGGAAAACAGAACTTCGGACTGGAATACGAACCGGTCACCGACGATGCGGATATTCTGCCGGTCGGACAAAATTTCGCGCAGACGTCCAAAGAAATCGGACCTGTAGCGGTTCAGTTCCTGCACGCGCTGCGCAAGCGCGACATTCAGCCGGCGGCCAAGATCCGCAATTTTGGTCTGCGAGGACTTGTCCTTGGCCTCCGACGCCTGCAGGGCATCTTCGACGGCCGCGATCTGCGCGCGCAGAGCCGCGATCTGCTGGTTCAGCAGATCGATCTGGCTCATCGCCCGTGCACTCACCTGCTGCTCCGCTTCCAGTTGATCGGTCAGCGCACCCACGCGGGCATTGGCTGCATCGGCGGACCCGGCGCCCGATGCCAGCAATTGCTGCAAGCGCGTCCGCTCGCTTTCAGACGAAGCGAGCGAGCTTTGCAGGTTGGCCAGATTGTCTTCCAGATCCTGCTTGCCGCTCTTTTCCAGTGCCAGAAGCTGCGTCAGTTCCGCAATCTGGCTGTTCAGCCGATTGAGCACTTCATCCTTGCCGCTGATTTCCCGACTGAGGATGAACTGCCCGAGCACGAACACGATGAGCAGGAACATGATGGCCAGCAAAAGTGTGGACAGCGCATCCACGAAGCCTGGCCAGTAGTCAACACTCCTGTCGCGGCGACGATTTCGCGAAAGTGCCATTATTTGGCATCTCCAGCTGGCTTCCTGACGGGTTTTTCAGCTGGCCTATCCGCCGGCTTCTCGACCAGTTTGTCCATCGCCTTGTCATTCAGCTTGTCGTTCAGGCGATCCAGCGTCTTGCGCATCGCGCGGGCATCTTCCTGCTGGGCTTCGATCCAGTCGCGCAGCATCTGCTGTTCATTGCGCATGTTCTTGACCAGTCCTTGAATGCCTTCGGCAAGCCCCGCCATCGAGTTGGAAGACCTGGAGCCAGCGCCGCCGGACTGCTCCGCCATTGCAGACATCTTGTCCAGAAGCGTCTGCAGGTCGGCAGAGCTGATGCCGCCGCCATTCGTCGAGCCGATCTCCGAACCGACATCCGTGACTGACGACAGCCAGTTTTCCAGCTCGGTATAGAAACGGTTCTGCGCCCTGCCCGCCTGCAGGTCGAGGAAGCCCAGGATCAGCGATCCCGACAGACCGAGAAGCGAGGACGAGAATGCCGTTCCCATGCCGCTCAACGGGCCGCTGAGGCCGTTCTTGAGCGCCTGCAACACGTCGCTGTTGTCATTGGAGGCTGGATTGAGCGACTGGATGACCGTGCTGATCGAACCGATGGTGCCAAGCAGGCCCCAGAAGGTGCCGAGCAGACCGAGAAACACCAGAAGCCCGATCAGATAGCGCGATGTGTCGCGCGATTCATCCAGACGTGTTGCAATCGAATCGAGAATGGAGCGCAAGGCGGCCGTTGAAATGTTGACGGTGTTGCGATTGCCGATCAGCGAACGCATCGGCGCCAGCAGTTTCGGATCGCGACCGACCTTTTCAGCACTGCCGGCAGCACGGAACGAATTGAACCACCGTACCTCGGGAATGAGCGCCAGCACGTGATTGAAAACAAGAATGATACCGACAACCAGCACACCCAGAATCAGGCCGTTAAGGCCCGGATTGGTGACGAAGGCGGCATGCGCCTGCCGGTAAAGAATGGCTGTAATAAATCCGACAATGATCAAAAAGATCAGCATCGTCGAGAAAAAAGGGATCGGGCTTGAAAGCTTGTATCCGTATCCGCCGCTTTCCTCCCCAGCTACTTCCAGGTCCGCGAGCTTCACTTTCGCCATATTGTCCTTAACCTCCGGTATGCGCGACACGGAGGCTAGTGGAAAATTGCGAAGATTTGAAGAGGTAAGCCGGGCTCACCGAAGCTTCGTACAGATTTGCTGCTCAGGCCTTGGGAACAGGCCGATGCAGCACTTCCATCAGGGCTTTCTGGATATATTCATTGCCTGCGAGCACATTACCGCTGGTGAACATATCGCTGCCGCCGTTCATATCGCTGGCAAAACCGCCCGCTTCACGAATCAACAGAATGCCGGCTGCCATATCCCATGGCGACAGGCCGGTTTCCCAGAATCCGTCCAGGCGGCCGGCTGCAACATAGGCCAGATCGAGAGCCGCCGCACCCATGCGACGCATGCCCGCGACTTCGCCCATGACATGGCGAAGCTCGACCAGGAACTTGCCGTGATGGCCGCGACCCAGATGCGGAACGCCGCAACCGACGACACAGTCTGACAAAACCTTGCGGGCTGCCACACGAATGCGACGGTCATTGAGGAAGGCCCCACCGCCACGCTCGGCGGTGTAGAGTTCATCCGTTGCCGGATTGAAGATCACGCCAGCGACCAGTTCGCCATTGCGTTCAAGCGCAATGGAAACCGCAAACATGGGAATGCCGTGCAGGAAGTTGGTGGTGCCATCCAGCGGATCGACGATCCAGCGATGCGCGCCATCGGTCCCCTGGATCTCTTCGCTCTCCTCACCGAGGAAACCATAGGTCGGACGAGCCTTCAGCAATTCTTCCATGACAATACGTTCGGCACGCAGATCGGCCTGAGAGACGAAATCGCTTGGTCCCTTGACGGAAACCTGCAGGTTCTGCACCTCGCCAAAATCGCGCGCGAGTGACTTGCCGGCCTTGAGGGCGGCCTGAACCATAACGTTAAGAAGAGCTGAGCGGGCCATCTGGCAAATATCCCTGGATTTTCGGCGAGTGGTCCGGTCTTTTGATCCCGGACAAAATAATAGCGGTCGAGCCGCTTGGTCGGCGGGTTCAAGACCACAAAATCCGCTGCAATTCAAGGGGCAAGGCTATGCGCATTGCCTGAACAGGCATATGGGGTCGGCAATTGACCCGACTTAGCTGACGCGAAAGCGGTTTGCGCGATCAATCGCCTGCTTCTGCTGATCGTCGGTCAGGCCCAGATAAAAGTCCTCAAGCGAAGTGTCCTTCAAGCCGGCCCGGCGCGACAGCACATACCATTTCGCAGCCTCAACCGGATCGGGCCGCGTGCCAAGCGCATTGATATAGAGATGCGAAAGCCGGTTTTGCGCGACCACATTGCCCCGGTTGGCAGCAATACTCAGCCAGCGAAATCCTTCATCATAGTCTTTCTCCCCGCCAATGCCGTTGACCAGCCAGATGCCCATGTCGAGCTGGGCCGTGTCGAAGCCGGCCTTGGCCGCGCGTGCGAGATAGCTGCGCGCCTGGGATCTCTTTTCCTCGGGAAGGTCGATAATCGTGCGATAGAGCTGCGACACAGCATATTGTGCATCGGCAATACCCTGATCGGCGGATTTTTCATAATAGGGCAAGGCGAGCTCCAGCCCCTTCTGGCCCGGATTGTCGGTGACAAGCGTCTGCGCCCAGTTGAACTGCGCCGAGGCATTACCGGCATCGGCAGCCTTTTTCATGTATTCGTCGGCCTTGGCCTTGTCGCGCTTGACGTCACGGCCTTGCATCAGGAGCATGGCATATTTGAACATGGCGGCGGGATACCCGCCTGCTGCTGCCTGAGAATACCAGAAGGCGGCACCCTTGGTATCGCGCTTGACGCCAAGCCCTTGCGACATCAGTTCTGCAATCAAGGTTTGTGCCGCCGGATCGCCGAGCTGCGCTCGCGGAAGTGCCTTGTCGATGGCCGTCAGATACAGACCGCGCTGATAGGCGCCATAGGCGTCATCGACTGGACCGTCATAGGTCTTTTCCGGCGGCAGATCAGGCAAGGGCGCGCCCATGCGCTCAAACAGCGTAATGCCCGATGCAGGCGCCTCCCCGCCAGTACCGCCGTTGCTTTCATTCAGAACTGGCCCAGCCTTGGTCTCGGAATTCACGTCTCCCGCAGGTCTGCTCGCCCGGCCACTTCGCTCCAGCGGAACAGCGTCATCTGCGCCACGCGTGATCGCCGGATCGGCCTCTTGTGCCGACACAAACGATCCGGACAAAACTCCCTGCAAGGCAAGGGCTGCGACAAAAAAGGCAATTCTGGGAGCAGTGCGTATGATCATACGCCGGTTCAAGCGCCAAACCGTGGCGCTTTTTCGTCAAGCGCGGCATTAATCTCGGCAACCGCCATCGAAGCTTTGGATGCGTCGGCAAAGACAGCCAGCCGCATGGCAACGAACTCCGCGCCCGTCTCGGCCACCGCCACGGCGGAAGACAGATCGGTTCCGCCCATGACGATGCACGGAATCTCGATCATGTCGGCCCACCACTCGGCCAGGGCGAGATTCTTCGAATGCGCCTCAGGCTTGATGTCACCGTCGAGCTTGCCAAAGAAGATGTAATCCGGCTGTGCCTCGCCCATTTCAAGCGCGACATGACGCTCCTTGGCATTGCCACCCCCGACAATCATCTTCGGCGTATGAGCTTCGACGGCCTCGGCAAGCGCCGCCGCATTGCCCGAGACATGCATACCATCGGCCTTTGCCCGTCCGGCGACCCGGCTGTCGTCAACAACCAGAGCCGCAGCGCCGGCTTCCTGAATCAAGGGCACCAGAATTTCCGCATGCTTCTGGAACTCCTGATCGTTCAAACCGTAGCGCGGGATGATCACCGATGCGACGTCTCCGCCCTTCAATGCCTCTGCGACAACAGTCCCAATTTCCTTGGCGTCCGTCACATCAGGCGTGATCAGCACCAGTCGGCAGCGCTTGTCTGGTCTGGTCATTCTGTGCTCCTGCCCCTATTCGTTTCGCACATTGCGAAAACTACTCTCGTGTCGTTCAAACATTTCCGATAGACCGGTCCGGCAAACGGATCAACAGAAACAAATGCTTCCTGACCTCGCATTCTTCCTTGCAGCCATCCCCGCTGTTGCTCTCGTCGGCCTGTCAAAGGGCGGCCTTGGCGGCGCTTTCGGCCTGATGGGCGTCCCGATTCTCGCCATGGCGGTGCCGCCAATGCAGGCCGCAGCCATCTTCTTGCCGATCCTTCTGGTGATGGATGGTGTCGCGCTGTTCGCCTGGCGTCACTACAACGACCGCAAGACACTTTTGATATTGTTGCCGGGCGCCTTGATCGGCATCACCCTTGGCTGGGCGACATCCAACATGATCTCGGCCAATGCCATGCGCCTCGTTCTGGGACTGATCACGCTGATCTTTGTGCTGCGCTATCTGATCGAGACCTTTGGCTCGCAAAAGGGGCAGGCTCCGCCAAGCGAACACAAGCCGGTGCTGGCAACCTTCTGGAGCACGATCTGCGGCTATACCAGCTTTGTCGCCCATGCCGGCGGACCGCCCTTCCAGATCTACACTTTGCCACTGAAGCTGGATCCAAAGACCTATACCGGCTGCAGTGTCCGCTTCTTTGCGATCGTCAATCTGATCAAGGTTGTCCCCTATTTCGCCCTGGGCGAACTGGACACCCAGAATATCACCCTGTCGGCTTTTCTTTTTCCGGTCGCGCTGGTTTCCACCTTGATGGGCGCACAGGTGGTCAAGTGGATGAAGCCGACGACGTTTTACCCGCTTATGTATGGAATGGTGTCGCTCACCGCCATCAAGCTGATTTGGGATGGCGCCGGCTTTTAGTCGCGCATTCTTTCGTCTGCTCCAACGATGCTGCGACGCACAAATACGCTTGCTGAAAATCCCGCTTTACCCTAGATTTGGGGGATGACGAACACGGACCCCTTCTCGGCCATTGCCGACCCGAACCGCCGCCATCTGTTGGAGGAGCTTCGTCGCGCGCCGAAAACGGTCAATGACCTCGCCAGGGGCCTGCCGATCAGCCGTCCGGCGGTGTCCCAGCACCTCAAGGCACTGCTGGAATGTGACCTCGTCACGGTCGAGGCCGACGGCACACGCCGCATCTATTCCGTGAATGCGAAGGGCTTCGACAAGATGAACATCTGGCTCGATCAGTTCTGGGCCTGACGCCCCGTTGCGGCGGACGAAATTCTGCGAACAGCGAATCATACCTGCGAATCACGTTCAGCTTTCCAGACAAAACAAAGCCCCGGAAGCCGCATTGGCAACCGGGGCGCTTAACGATCATCTCATGCGGCCAAACATAGGCCGGCCGCAAAACTCGACTAGTGACGCGTAGACGTCTTCAAACGCTGCATTTCATCTTTGATACGCAATTTCATACGCTTGAGGTAGGCAATCTCGGTATCATCGGCGGAGGGTGACGCAAGAACATCGTTGAGTTTTTCCTCAAGAGCACCATGCTTTTTCTCTAGAGATGCAATGTGAGCGTGAATTGTCATTCGACACATCCTTCCTTCTATATTCCTCCCGCAATCCATCGCGGGAGTTTCAGGGTTTGCGAATGTAATGTGACACGAAGAATGTGTTTTGTCGAAGGCCAAACAGTGGATTCGAGGGCCCAAATTCGCGAACAAGGATAACTTCCCGTTACCGCTATTTGATGATAGGAGCTTGCGCAAATATTCGGCACGCCTGAAAACAGACGTGAAGCTGGAATGGGAACAGGAAAGATGTCCGATCAGGAACAGGCGGATTCGCGTTTGGCGCTAGCGAAGCTACGCCAGGAGCATGAAGATTACGACGCCGCGATCAACGCAATGATCAAGGTTGGCTGCGAGGCCTTGCGCATACAGCGCATGAAAAAGAAGAAACTCGTCATCAAGGACAAGCTTTCGCAGCTCGAGGACCAGATCATCCCCGACATCATCGCATGACCGAAGAAGGGCCAAGCATGAACGAAGAGCAGCCGCCAGTATCCATTATCATGGGAAGCCAGTCCGACTGGGAAACCATGAAACATGCCGCCGATACGCTGGACGCGCTGGGTGTTGATTACGAGACGCGCATTGTCTCTGCCCACCGCACTCCGGACCGTATGTATGCCTTTGCCAAGACTGCGCGCGAAGAAGGCTTCAAGGTCATCATCGCCGGCGCCGGCGGCGCGGCTCACCTTCCCGGCATGACGGCCTCGCTGACGCCTCTTCCGGTTTTCGGTGTGCCCATTCAATCGAAAACCATGTCCGGCATGGACAGCCTGTATTCGATCGTGCAGATGCCGGCCGGCATTCCCGTCGGCACGCTTGCAATCGGCAAGGCAGGCGCGATCAATGCGGCCTTGCTGGCAACCCGCGTCCTGGCCCTCAATGACACGGATATCGCCGAGCGCCTCGACGACTGGATCGACAGGCAAAGCTCTTCGGTCGCAGATTATCCGGTGGACGATACCCTATGACAATCAAGACACTGGGCATTATCGGCGGCGGTCAGCTTGGCCGCATGCTGGCAATGGCCGCTGCCCGCCTCAGCGTCCGCACGATCATTCTGGAACCGCAGGTCGATTGCCCTGCAGCACAAGCCGCCAATAGCCAGATTACTGCCGCCTATGACGATCCCGCCGCATTGCGGGAACTGGCCGATGCCTGCGACGTGATCACCTATGAATTTGAAAACGTACCGGTGGAAGCCGCAACAACGCTTGCGAATCTGGTGCCGGTCTACCCGCCCCCGAAGGCGCTGGAAGTCGCCCAGGACCGGCTTGTCGAAAAACGCTTCCTCAATGCCAGCGGTCTTCCGACCGCACGTTTCCACGCCGTCGACAGTCAGGCAGATCTGGAAGCAGCTCTTGCCGATTTCGGCGGACAGGGCGTGCTGAAGACAAGGCGGCTTGGCTATGACGGTAAGGGTCAGCGTGTTTTCCGCTCCGCATCGGACAGTCCTGCCGGTGCCTTCGACGCTCTTGGAAGCGTGCCACTCATTCTCGAAAGCTTTGTCGCCTTCGAGCGCGAGATGTCGATCATCGCCGCCCGTGCGCCGGATGGCACAGTGGCATGCTACGACCCTGCGGAAAATGTCCACAAGGACGGCATCCTCGACACCTCGACCGTACCCGCCACTCTAACGGCCGGCACAGCCCAGGCGGCAGCATCCGCAGCGGAGAAGCTTCTCGCAGCACTCGATTACGTCGGCGTCATCGGGATCGAGTTCTTCGTTCTGGCAGACGGCAGCCTGATCACCAACGAGATCGCTCCGCGGGTTCACAATTCCGGACACTGGACGGAAGCCGCCTGTGTAGTCTCTCAGTTCGAGCAGCACATACGTGCCGTTATGGGCCTTCCGCTCGGCGATCCGTCCCGGCACTCCGACTGCGTGATGACCAACCTCATTGGCGACGATATGGAATCAGTGCCTGCCTGGCTCGCCCAAAAGAATGTCCTTGTTCATCTTTACGGCAAGGCGGAAGCGCGGCCCGGCCGCAAGATGGGCCATGTGACGGCCCTGAAACAGGCATAAATCCCGGCTTTCGGCGGGAAATCCGCCGCCCCCGGTTGACACGGAGGGCAAGACCGGGGTAATTGCCTGCAACCTCAAACGAGCGCGCTACGGCGCGCTTTTGAATGTCTATGACCCCTGGCGTTTTCGACAATGATTTCGCCGGCAACCATTGCGGATCAGTAAAATGAAGATCAAGAATTCGCTGAAAGCACTTAAGGCCCGTCACCGCGACAATCGTCTGGTTCGCCGCAAGGGTCGTGTTTACATCATCAACAAGCTGAACCCACGCTTCAAGGCTCGTCAGGGCTGATTGGCAAAGGGCGAAGGCTTCAGCCAATCAGAGGATTGGCTGTGGTGAACGCGTAAAATTGAATTGCAAGATAGCGCATGTGGATTACCATATCCCACATGCGCTATTTTCGTTTGACCACTTTCACACTCTGCCTCGCCCTTCCCGCCTTCGCTGCCTTGGCGCAATTCCAGCCTGTGGAACCGGAGACCGTGCCTGAGCTGCCGCTTGAGCGCGACGGACCCATGCAGGACATGCCGAAACCGCAGCAGGCACCGGTCATCGAGCAGCAGGCCGAGGTCGACGTTGAAAGCGATGCAGTCGAGGGCATCGACAAGATGCTCGTCGAACTCAAGCGCGACCGCGACCCCGAATCGGCGCAGGCCCTGGCAAAGCGTATCTTCACCCGCTGGGCCGACTCAGACAGCGCAACCGTCAATCTGCTGATGAAATGGGCGGTTGAGGCTATCCAGGAAAACCGCAACGCCGCCGCACTCGATTTCCTCAATCAGGCCATCGTGCTCAAGCCCGATTTTGCCGGTTCATGGAACAGGCGTGCGACGCTGCATTACACGATGGGCGAATACCGCAAATCCATGGAAGACATTAACCAGGTCCTGGCGATCGAGCCGCGTCACTTCGGTGCCCTGGCCGGCATGGCGGCCATTCTTGTCGAGACCGACCGGGACGAAATGGCGTTGCGCGCCTGGCAGCGATATCTGGAAATCTATCCGGCAGACCGCGACGCACAGAATGTCGTCACCAAACTCTCGGAAAAACTGGCCGGAAACCGCACCTGACCTCCCATTTGCCCCTCCCCCTTCTGGCTCCCTTAACCCGATGACAGATCCAGAAGGCGCGCGGTTGCGTAGACGATAAGTAACCTTGCGAGTGCGTATGGCAAAAATGACCACTTATCTTCTATGGGCAGTATCTGCCCTCATTCTCCTCATCATCGGAAGCATCATCCTGACCATCTGGCGTGCCCATGCGATTGAGGCGCGCTACCCCAATATCGGCACTCTGACCGATCTGGGCGATATGCAGATGAACGCGCTTCACATCCCCGCCGGCCCGGATGCCGATCTGCCGCCCATCGTTTTCATTCACGGTGCCAGCGGCAATCTCAGAGACCAGGCGCTCGCGTTCAGGAAGCCCCTGGAAGGGCGTGCCGAACTCCTGTTTGTCGACCGCCCCGGCCATGGTTACTCGGAGCGCGGCGGGCCGCAAAAAGATTATCCCGACGGTCAGGCGGCTGCTATTGCCAAACTGATGGACGAGAAGGGTATAAAGCGCGCAATCATCGTCGGCCATTCCTTCGGCGGTGCCATTGCGGCGAGTTTCGCCGTGCTTCATCCGGAAAAAACAGCAGGCCTGCTCTTTCTGTCGCCAGCCACCCATCCATGGCCGGGCGGTGTTGCCTGGTACTATCATGTGGCCACCGCACCCGTGATCGGCCCGCTATTTCGCTACACGGTGGCGCTGAACGCCGGCATGTCGATGTTGAAGCCGGCAACCGTCAGTGTGTTTTCGCCCAATCCCATGCCGGATGATTACATTGATGAGGCTGGTCCAGCGCTCGTTTTGAGGCCGTCGGCATTCCTTGCCAATTCAGCTGATGTCGTAAACCTGAACGATTATGTCACGCGGTTCTCGCCACGCTACAAGGAGATCAAGACACCCACCGTCATCATTACCGGAGACAGTGACGATGTGGTTCTCGCCAACATCCACTCCAAGGGCCTTGCCCACGACATAGAAGGCGCACAACTGCTCTGGATCCACAATGTCGGTCACAAACCCGATTACGCCGTGACAGGGCTCGCCATAGGGGCAATCGAAAGCATCGCTGGAAAGCCACGCGATCTTCAGACCCTGGCACGCGAAGCTGAGCTGGAAGTGCAGGTCACTTCGCAGCCATAAGGCACCCAAGCGCGGTTGCCATGCCGGTCATTGTGTGGGCATAGGCTTCCCAATACGGAGTTATCGGGAGACTTGCCTGTGACCAGAGACAAACTGTTCCTATTGCGTCCGGATTTCAAAGATCCGGCCTATCCCGGCCAACGCTTCTACTGCTGGCACTGTGCATTGATGGAAGGGGTTCTGGTCTCGTTTCCCGAACTGGCATCCGGATTAGATGTCCAGCGTATTGCCTGGCCGAGACCACGGCAGGAGGTCGTCGCCCTCCTTGGCGAAGCACATCAGGTGCTTCCCCTGCTGATCCTGGCGAAAGGCGAGACATCGCCACACCAGACTGGAACGCATGAGGGCATCGCCTTCATCGATGACAAGGACAAAATCCTGGCCGCTCTGTCCGAACGCCATGGCTTTCCAGCAGCTCACCCCTGAAGGGAGGCTGGCAAGACCATCTAATTTTAAGTGGGATTATGGACAAACTTCGGCGGCACGACTGATCGGCCATGCCGCCTGAATTGGATTTGTCAGACGCCGCTTTGGCCGTCTGCACTGATATAGGCGATGCGCAGCATATTGGTCGCACCGGGTGTGCCAAGCGGAACACCAGCCGACATGATCACGCGGTCGCCGGGCTTGCCAAAACCTTCTTCGACAACAATCCGGCAGGCGCGATTGACCATATCGTCGAGATCGGTCGGCTCCTTGGCCACGACGCAATGCAGGCCCCAGACAACCGAAAGACGGCGTGCCGTCTGGATGATGGGCGACAGCGCCAGGATTGGCACCTCAGGACGCTCGCGCGCCGAACGAAGGCCGGTCGTGCCAGACGAGGTGTAACAGACGATAGCCTGCAGCTTGAGCGTTTCGGCAATCTGGCGGGCAGCCAGCGAAATCGCGTCGGCGCCCGTTGCCTCCGGCTGGGCGCGCTGCGCATAGATGATGCCCGGATAATGCGGCTCGCGCTCGACGGTCGCCGCAATCGACGCCATCGTCGAGACGGCTTCAACCGGATACTGACCGGAGGCCGATTCAGCGGACAGCATGATGGCATCGGCGCCTTCGAACACGGCGGTTGCAACGTCAGAGACTTCCGCACGCGTCGGAACCGGCGCAGTGATCATCGATTCCAGCATCTGCGTGGCAACAACAACCGGCTTGCCTTCGCGGCGGCAGGCGCGGATCAGCTGCTTCTGGATACCGGGAACCCGCTCCAGCGGCATTTCAACGCCAAGGTCGCCACGGGCAACCATCAGCGCGTCGGACAATGCAATGATCTCTTCGATCTGCTCGAGCGCCTGCGGCTTTTCGATCTTGGACATGAGGCCAACGCGACCGCGGGCAATCTTTCGCACTTCGGCCAGATCTTCCGGGCGCTGGATAAAGGACAGGGCCACCCAATCGACGTCATTGGTGGCCAGAACCGCGTCGAGGTCAGCGCGGTCCTTGTCGGTCAAAACGCCGGTGGAGAGGATGGTGTCTGGAAGGCTCACGCCCTTGCGGTCGGAGATCTTGGTGCCGGAAACAACCGTCGTGACAATGCTCTTGCCGTCGCATTTTTCTGCGCGCAAAGCGAGCTTGCCATCGTCGATCAGCAAACGGTCGCCCACATTCACGGCTTCCAGAATTTCCGGATGCGGCAGGAAAACGCGCTTGTTGTCGCCGGGCTCATCCTTGTTGTCGAGCGTGAATGTCTGGCCGGGCGTCAGCTCGACAGTCGTGTCCTTGAACTTGCCAACGCGCAGCTTGGGACCCTGCAGGTCGGCCAGAATGCCGATCGGACGGCCGCACTGCTCTTCGACAGAGCGAATGCGCTTGATCAGGGTGCGCATCATGTCGTGACTGGCATGGCTCATGTTGATGCGGAAAAGATCCGCGCCGGCCTCATGCAGTTTCCGGATCATCTCCTCTTCGGAGGATGCCGGGCCGAGTGTGGCCAGGATTTTTACTTTGCGGTTACGCTTCATCAATTTTGGCCTTCTTGGGTGCCTGGTGTGTCGGACAATTGGACCATCCAGCTTCCCTGGCGTCCGGTGTCATATTCCTTGAATCCCATCTGCTGATATCCGCGTGCGAAACAATCCTGCACACCAGCGATTTTGAATTCGTTTTCGGCCACGCACATATTAACGTCGCCAGTCCAGCGGCCACCACGGGCCGCATCCTCTGCGTACAGATAGTAGTAGCGGGACTGCAGCTCCCCTTCGATCAGTGTCGCACAGGTCGAGGCGGGAACCTGCCACCACCCTTCCGTGACCCAACCCTCCGATGCGCGGTAGCCAATGGCTACGCCGACCAAATTCTGGGTACCATTGCAGACCCTGAATTCAGCAAAGGCGGAATCGGCAAAAAACATAGGAGCAACAGCTGCAACAGCGGCAAACAGGCCGCCTTTGAGCAGGCGCTTCGGCGAAAAAAACGAGTGTTTTGATGATTGCTTCGACACGGTTTCCGAAGGGGCTCCCCGGTTGTTCGTCATGAGCTTTCTTGCGACGATAGGCCAAGAAAGTCAACGTAAGTCTAATCGATTATAATGCTACACAGATGCTTGACGCCCGATATTGTCATAATCGCGGCCTCCACACTGCTTGCACGACGCGATCCTGCATGCGATCAGACAGAGGCTCATTCCATTTGGCGAAAACCCCAGATTCCCATGCAAGATTTCGTTCCCTTCGAACTGGTACCCGGCGATTGTGACAGAGGTTTGGTCCTGCTTGCAGACCATGCCATGAACGCCGTGCCGCCAGCCTACGGTAAACTCGGACTGCCCGACACCGCCTTTTCACGCCACATAGCCTATGACATCGGCGTGGAGGGGCTGACCCGTGCGCTCGCAGCCAGACTGGGCGTGCCAGCAGTGTTAAGCTGCTTCTCCCGCCTGCTGATCGACCCGAATCGCGGCGAGGATGATCCGACCCTCATCATGAAGATTTCAGACGGCGCGGTCATCCCGGCAAACCATCCGATCACCGAGACCGAGTGGAAACATAGGATCGAGACCTATCACCGCCCCTATCATAACGCGGTCGCAGACACCATCGACGCCGTAGCCGCCGCCACAGGCAAGGCACCTCTGGTGCTGTCGGTGCATTCCTTCACGCCCGCCTGGAAAGGGCAGGCCCGCCCCTGGCATGCCACAGTGCTGTGGGACAGTGATGGCCGGGTCGCTCACCGCTTTCTCGATCTGCTGAGCGCGCCGGGCGACATCGTGGTCGGCGACAACGAGCCCTATGACGGCGCCCTGAAGGGCGATACAATGTATCGACACTGCATGATCAAGGGCATACCGCATGCACTTTTGGAAGTGCGGCAGGACTTGATCGGCGATGAGGCTGGCATTGCCGCCTGGGCTGATCGCCTGCACCCGATTTTTGCCGCGCTCAATGCTGAGGAAGCCTTGCATCAATATGAGGTTCATCCTTCACGGACGGGCCCCTATACAGACTGATTGGACAAACCCATGACCGACCTTACCAAGCAACAGCAGATCGAATTCGAAGCGGCGGCCTTCCGGCGTCTGCTCGGTCATCTGCGCGAGCGCACCGATGTGCAGAATATCGACCTCATGAACCTCGCCGGCTTTTGCCGCAACTGTCTCTCCAACTGGTATATGGATGCAGCAAAGGCCGAGGGTGTGGAGATCACCCGCGAGGAATCCCGCACCATGGTCTACGGAATGCCCTATGAGGAATGGAAGGCAATCCATCAGAGCGAGGCCTCGAGTGACCAGAAGGCCGCCTTCGAAAAAAACGCGCCGCGCGAAGAATAGCCATCTTTCCCATGCTAAAGGCTTGACGCGGCCCCCGCTTCACGGCAGGTCACGGCCACAAATTTTATCCACGTACAGGAGAACCGAATGTCAGATGCTGCTCATGGCGTCGCTCGCGACCAACTCCGCGCTTTTGTAGAGCGCGTCGAACGCCTCGAAGAAGAAAAGAAGACCATTGCCGACGACATCAAGGACGTCTACGGCGAAGCCAAGGCCATGGGCTTCGACACCAAGATCATGAAAAAGGTGATCGCGCTGCGCAAGAAGGACGATCAGGAGCGCATGGAAGAGGACCTGATCCTCGATACTTATCTGCATGCTCTCGGCATGATCGAAAGCCCGCCGGAAGATCCCTCTGCCTGATTGCAGTCCGAAGGTTACACGATGTCAAAAGACCCGCTTTCGCGGGTCTTTTTTTGTCTTCAAACTGAATTTCGAAGGGGTCAGTTCTTCTTGATCGAACCGAAACGACCGGGATCGATTTCGACGGGCTCGCTCTCGAAGCCGACCGAATAGGTTTCAGCCGGAGCTGCCGTCAGCGAACGCGTGACCACGCGTGGCGCCTTGAAGGCTTTGCTGCTGCTCACATTATGCGAGTTGTTCAGCGCCCATTCCGAGATCATTTTCTTGGTAAGCGACGTGCCGCCATACATTGCCATGCGCGCCACATCGGCCTCGTTCTCGGTCGGACGCGCACCCTTGGTCGGCAGCCCGGCCTGAAGACCGGCTGACGAAGGCTTCGGCGTATCGAACCCGTCCCCGAACTCCACTGCGCGCTTGGCAGGCACAGGCGGTGTCAGCGACGCCATCTGCGTTTGAACTTTTTCGGCCTTGCGATCCGGACGCGGTTCCGGTGGCACCACGACATAGGTCGCAACAGAGGCTTGCGAACCGGTTTCGGCCATGGCCATGGCTTCAGCGGCTTCCGGCGACAGAATGGCCTGCTCGACCGCATCGGCCTCGGCTTCTTCTGCGCCGACATTGGCGGTCTCAAGCGCTTCGGCAACAGACGGACGGTCGCTTGGTACTGGAATACCGAGCATCTCTTCCTTCTGCGGCACGATCATATCGGACGCCACAGACGCGGTCATGACCTCAGGCTGTGCATCGCCGCGCATTCCGCGTGGACCAAGAAGCGTGGGCACCGGAATCTGATAGCTCGACAGATCGGTGAAATCGTCGCCCTTTTGCTCAACCGGACTTGCGGCAGCGACCTGCGTCAAGGCATCTTCGGCGGCGCTACGTGCCGGCGAATAGAGCGCAACGGCAAGGCTTTCCCCATTGGATGACCCGAGCGACGGGCGCGACAAAGGCACTGGCGCATCGAGCGAGGCAACCATGGCCTGGGCCGGCGGCGCGGGTGCCAGCACTGGCGGCGGCGGTGCCGCGACACCCGGCGGGTTGTTCGAGACAAAGGTCGGACGTTCTGCCGGCGTCACGACATCTTCTTCTTCATCCTCGTCACCACCCCCAAACAGCATGGCAAAGAGGTTTTTCGGCTTGGAACGGCCACCGCCGTCGGCAATCACGACTGTGTTCGACGCGACGCGCCTCTTATATTCGGCCATTGCCTGCTGATAACCCGGCAGTGGCCTGCCGTCAGACGGAATGTGCAGCGTCTTGCCATCAGGGAAAAGACGCGACAGCTCCGACCGCGACATGCGCGGCCATGCGCGCACGCCCGCAACATCCATATGCACGAATGGAGATCCCGAATTAGGGTAGTAGCCAACGCCGCCGGCTTGCATCTTCATGCCGATTTCACGAAGGCGTTTCAAAGGCACGCCGGGAATGTAGAAATCGACCGCCGTCCCCTTCATATGCTGGCTTTCCTTCGCAACGCCCTTGGAGCGGGAACGAAGCATCGCATTGGTCTGCGGCGAACGATATCCGGACACGGCATAGATATAATCGCGTGCGCCGGACTGACGGTAGACTTCCCACAACAGATCGAACAGTCGCGGATCCATCTTGGTCGGCTCGTTGCGGCGCCAGTCGCGCAAAAGATTGCTGAGCTGCTTGAGGCCCTTGGCGTCGTAGCGACCATTGCGCTTGAAGACGATATTGGCCTTTTCGCCGGTATGCACGAACAGGATTTTCAAGGAGCGGGTTTCGGCAGCGGAAGCCTGCGTGGGATTGCCGAAAACGGTGGCAAACGCAAACAACGCAAACATGAAGCCAAACAGCAGCCTTGCGGCAGCGCATCGCTTCACAGCCAGATCATCGCGCCGAAATGATACAAATGGCGCTCTAGTCTCATGCCGTCCCTGCAATTCAGTCCCCGTTGTCTGAAGATGACGTCCCGTCCCTCAGATGAATGCAAAATGCGGTAACACCATGGCATTATCGCCACACTTCACCACACCTTTTCTACATAGTGAATAAAATTCTAACAAGTCGTTATAAGAATCTATCCTACCAAGATTGTGTCAAGGTTAACAATGCACGGGACCGAGCAGTAATCAGGCAACTTTTTTCTGGGGGTTTTCGGGATCGATGCCGTAATCCTTGAGCTTTCGGTAGAGCGTCGAACGCCCGATGCCGAGCTTGCGCGCGACCTGGCTCATCTGGCCGCGATAGAACTTCAGAGCGAAGCGGATCAACTCCTCTTCGACATCCGACAGTTTGCGAACATTGCCGCTTTGATCCGTGCTGACAATCATATTGGCGGCCATACCCGGTTCGCCCGTCTCGAGCGCCTCCGATCGCGCCGTTTCGCGGATGTAACTGTCAAGCGGCCTCGATGGTGCGGATGAATTGGAACTGCGATAGCTGGCGGACCGCGAGACGGGTGCAGGAGCGTGGTCCACGAAGGCCGCAATCTGAGGGAAATCAACCTCGTTCAGCTCGGAGCCACTGGCAAGGATAACGGCACGGAAAATCACGTTTTCAAGCTCGCGCACATTTCCGGGCCAATCGGCAGATGTCAGCAATGCCAGTGCCGCTGGACTGATGGTGAGCGATTTGGGCAGCCTCTGCTCCTGCGAAAAACGTTCGACAAAGGCGCGCGCCAGATACGGAACATCGTCCTTGCGGCGACGAAGCGCCGGGACCATGATCGGATAGACGTTCAATCGGTAATAGAGATCCTCGCGGAAGCGCTGCAGCTTCACTTCCTCGATCAGGTTCTTGTGCGTGGCCGAAATCAGCCGCACGTCGTTTTTCCGGCGTTTTGCCGCACCACCGCGATCCGTTTCGCCGTGTTCCATCACCTGCAGCAACCGCGCCTGAACACCGATCGGCAAGGCCCCGATTTCATTGAGGAACAGCGTTCCACCATCGGCGGCGCGGTATTTCCCGCCATTGTGACTTGTGTCGGCTTCACCGTCAGTATCGCCGAACAGATGCTCCTCGATGGCCTCTACGCCAACCGCATCGCAGTTGACGATGACAAAGGGTTTGCTCGAACGGTCGCTGGCGGAATGGATGGCGCGCGCCACCATTTCCTTGCCCACGCCCGCCTCGCCTTCCAGCACAACCGGGATGGTCGACTGTGCGGCACGTCGGGCAAGATCGATGACCCGTTCCATGGCGGAACTGGCAGCGATGATGTCATTGAATGACACATTGCCGGCACGCGAACGTCTGGAGATCCGCGCGGCCGTCCCCTCGCCCCTGTGCGATTTCAGCGCATTGGCAATCGCGCTCGAAATGCGCTCCTGCGAGGCAGGCTTTAGCACGAAGTCGTAAGCACCGGCCCGCATGGCCTCGACAGCCGCATCAATCGAATCCTGCCCTGTTTCCACGATGACAGGGACATCTGCATCCATTGCGGAAAGGGCAGCTAGAAATTCCCCGGTCTCCATGCCCGAAGCATTGAGGTCGAGGATGATCGCCTTTACCTCGCGTCCCCGATGTCTGAGGAAATCAAGTGCGGCCCTGCCGCCATCGGCGAGCTCGACAAAATGTCCCAAAGCTTCCACCGTGGCTTTGATCTGCCGCCGCTGTGCCGGATCATCGATGACGACGAGAATATGCGCAGTCACGTAAACACTCCCATGACCAATATGCCGCGCGGGCAAACATGCAACCGCGCTCTAGCCATTGAACCTGACATGCACGTTTGAATAACTTCTTTTGAGAAACGCTCGGATTTTAACGAATAGGTAGGATCTGTCCCGAAATGACGATAGCGCACGCGCAATGCTTGCCGCGCGGTATGGCCTTCACTAAATCTAGGCCTCAACCAGAGACCAGCATAAGGAAATTCGCGATGCGCTTCAGCCCAGGAAACAACCCGGCACCGGCAATGCAGCAACCGGAAGCAAGTGCCGGTGCCGCCGGCTTGGCCGACCTGCCGGTATGGAAGCTCTCCGACCTCTATCCTTCTGCCGACTCGCCAGAATTTGCCGAAGCCATGAAGACGGCCCAGAAAGAAAGCCTGGCCTTCGAGACGAAATGGAAGGGCAAGCTCGCGGACGCCGCCACCAAAACGGGCGATGCCGGGCTAGGTCAAGCACTCAAGGAAATGGATGCACTGGACGACCTGATCGGCCGCATCGGCTCCTTTGCAGGGCTGACTTATTATTCCGACATGACAGATGGCGCCAACGCCAAGTTCTTTGGCGATGTGCAGGCAAAGCTGACGGATCTGTCGTCCCATCTACTGTTCTTCACACTCGAACTCAACCGCGTGGATGATGCTGTGATCGATGCGGCGATGACCAATGATCCGCTGGCCGGCCACTACCGTCCGTTTCTTGTCGACCTCAGAAAGGACAAGCCCCATCAGCTGGAAGACAAGATCGAGCAGCTGTTTCTGGAAAAATCGCAGACTGGCGCTGCTGCTTTCAACCGCCTGTTCGACGAAACGCTCGCCAGCCTGCGCTTTAATGTCGATGGTGAGGAACAACCGCTGGAAGCAACGCTCAACTTGCTGCAGGAGCCCGATCCGGAAATGCGCAAGAAAGCGGCAGCGGCCCTGTCGGAAACATTCCGCAAGAACGAGCGTATCTTCACGCTTGTCACCAACACGCTCGCCAAGGACAAGGAAATCTCCGACCGCTGGCGCAATTTCGAAGACATTGCCGACAGCCGCCATCTGGCAAACCGCGTCGAACGCGAAGTGGTCGATGCGCTGGCCAGTGCCGTGAAGGCAGCCTATCCACGCCTCTCGCACCGCTACTACCAGATGAAGGCCCGCTGGCTCGGCATGGACCAGATGAACTACTGGGACCGAAACGCGCCCTTGCCGGAATCGGCCAACCGCATCATTCCCTGGTCGGAAGCCAAGGATACGGTGCTCTCGGCCTATGGCGGCTTTGCCCCGGAAATGGCTGACATTGCCGAAAAATTCTTCGATGGCGGCTGGATCGATGCGCCCGCCCGCGCGGGCAAGGCTCCGGGGGCGTTTGCTCATCCGACTGTGCCATCCGCCCACCCTTATGTGCTGGTCAACTATCTCGGCAAACCGCGCGATGTGATGACCCTTGCCCACGAACTGGGCCATGGCGTCCACCAGGTACTGGCAGCAGAACAGGGTGCGCTGATGTGCCAGACTCCACTGACACTTGCCGAAACCGCCTCCGTCTTCGGCGAGATGCTGACATTCAGGGCGCTGCTCGACAAGACCAACGACAAGCGCGAGCGCAAGGCAATGCTCGCCCAGAAGGTGGAGGACATGATCAACACGGTCGTGCGCCAGATCGCCTTTTATGATTTCGAGCGCAAGATCCACACCGCGCGCAAGGAAGGTGAACTGACCGCCGAGAAAATCGGCGAGCTGTGGCTTTCAGTGCAGGAAGAGAGCCTTGGCCCGGCAATCAAGATCTCGGAAGGCTATGAGACGTGGTGGACCTATATTCCCCACTTCATCCACTCGCCCTTCTATGTCTATGCCTATGCCTTCGGCGATTGCCTGGTGAACTCGCTGTATGCGGTCTATCAGAACGCGGAGACTGGCTTTCAGGACAAGTATTTCGAACTGTTGAAGGCCGGCGGAACCAAACACCATTCCGAACTGCTCGCCCCCTTCGGCCTCGACGCCACCGATCCCTCTTTCTGGGATCGTGGTTTGTCCATGATCGAAGGCCTGATTGACGAGCTGGAAGCGCTCGACAAGACCACCTGATCACGACGCTGAACGGCACGGAAGGCTTTCGATGTCCGCCTATATCCTCTTCCGCGACGATCCGCGCGGAACAAGCCTTCTGTTCACGAAGCCGCGCGACATCATCGTCGCGCGGCGCGTCGATGATGTGAAACCGGCTCTCGTTGAACTGGAAGAACACCGCAAGGCCGGCAGGTGGCTGGCCGGTTACATCTCCTATGAGGCCGGTTTCGCCTTCGAGGAAAAACTGTACCCGCTCGCCCCGGCTCGCCGCGACGTACCGCTGATCTGCATGGGCGTGTTCGACGCTCCGACCGGGACATCCGATCCGCGGGCAGAAGCGCCCGCAAGTCCGCCGCCCAATGCGCCGCTGATCACCGATCCGCATGCTGCCTGGGATTATGACGCCTATGCCAGCCATTTCGAAAGGCTCCACCAGCATCTGCGTGAAGGTGATTGTTATCAGGCCAATCTGACAATCCCGATCGAGGCCCACTGGACCGGCGACGCGGCGACGTTGTTCTGGTCCTTGATCGACCGGCAGCCGGTGCATTACGGCGCGCTGGCGGAGCTTGGCGGCCCAGCCATCGTCTCCCGCTCCCCGGAACTGTTCTTCGCAGTCGATGAGGACGGATGGATCGAGACCCATCCGATGAAAGGCACGGCTGCGCGTGGCAATTCGCCGGCTGAAGACGAGGCGATCATCGCCACCATGCTGGCGGACGAAAAGACCCAGGCCGAGAACCGCATGATCGTCGATCTGCTGCGCAACGACATATCCCGCATCAGCGAGGTCGGTTCGCTGTCGGTACCGAAACTTTTCGACATCGAGACCTACCCGACCGTCCATCAGATGGTGAGCCATGTCCGTGCCAAGCTGCAACCCGGTGTCGGATTGCCCCAGATCATGGAAGCGCTATTTCCCTGCGGATCGATCACGGGGGCGCCCAAATTAAGTGCCATGACTATCCTCCATGCGCTGGAGAACCAACCACGTGATGTCTATTGCGGAGCGATCGGTTGGTGCGATCCGGCCGGGCCGATGCGTTTTTCAGTGGCAATCCGCACGATCACACTTTTCAAAGACGGTCGGGCAGTCTTCAATGTCGGTGGCGGCATCGTCTTCGATTCGAAGCCGCAGGCGGAATACGAGGAATGTCTGTTGAAGGCGCGCTTTGCGGTAGGGGATCAATGGATTTCTCGCTGATCGAAACCATGCGGTGGCAACCGGGCGAAGGCTTCCTTCGGCTGGATCAACACATGCGTCGTTTAAGCAGATCTGCCGATGCGCTGGGTTTTCGCCAACCTCAAAAAGCCAAAGAACTTCTGGAGGAGAAGGCAGTCGGAGACGAACCGCTGCGGATCCGCCTGGTCATGACCTATCGCGGCAAGATCGAGGTGACGGCAACCCCTTTCACACCGCTTGGCGACGATGACGTCTGGCGGGTCAGGATTGCGACCACCAGACTGAACTCCGAAGATACGCTCTACCGCCACAAGACCTCTCGCCGCGAACCCTATGAAGCTGCCCGCGCAGAATTCCCGTCCGACGAGGCCGATGAGGTTCTGCTCCTCAATGAGCGTAACGAATTATGCGAGGGCACCATCACCAATATCTTCGCTGAAGATCTGGATGGCACCTTGTTGACACCGCCCCTTGCAAGCGGTCTCCTGCCCGGCGTGTTACGCGCCGAACTGATCCGAGAGCGAAAGGCAAGAAGTCAGGTCTTGAGCCTGCCCGATCTTAACGGTCGAAAGCTGTTTGTCGGCAATTCCCTGCGCGGCCTGATCCGCGCAGAACTGGTGAAGGAGGACGCCTGATGCTGATCCTGTCGTTGAACTATGTGAAGCCGCTCGAAGAGGTCGATCAACATATCGAGCCGCATATGGCCTGGGTTAATCACGGTTATGACAAGGGCTGGTTTCTAGCCTCAGGTCGTAAAGAACCCCGAACGGGCGGTGTCATTCTGGCAGACGGCGACCGTGCCACCATCGAAGCCTATGTCGCCGAAGACCCCTTCGCCGTCGCCGGTGTGGCGCAATACGAGATTACCGAAGTCAGCATCAGCCGAACCGCGATCGGGCTTGCAAAGCTGAAGGGTTGAAACGAGACACCCATTCGTTGTCGATCAGGTTTGGCGGTCACCATGCTCACTTACACACCTTATGACGGCTCCTCCAAACCATTCACCATCGGACTGTCTCCGCTCGACGAAAACCGATGGATAGAGCCGGACGCGGATCTACCACGCTATCTCGATGAAAAGTCCAGGCTGGTGGAACTGCGCCGGCATGACATCTTGAGATGGTCCCCTGAAAGCGTGCAGGCGCAGCAGGAATGCCTGGACATGCTGGTCGACCATATGACCCATAATCACGGCCATCTCTACAGCCGTAAGGGCGGTGTCGTCTCTACTGCCGATCGCATTGTCGATATTGCCGACACCAGGGACCCGCCGATCTTCCGCGCCGGGTCGCTGATCCAGGATGATCTCGTCATCCTCCAGAAAAGGCCGGACGGCTGGACGATCACCGCCGCACACCTTGCTTTTCCCTCCTCCTGGTCGCTTGCTGAAAAATTCTCGCAGCCGATGGACAAGGTGCATGAACACGTGCCGGGCTTCCAGGCCGGCACCAGAAACGCCACCATCGTCAACCGCATCTTCGACAATCTTCTGCCCGAACAGCCAGCCGAGCGCTTCAACTGGTCTGTAAACTGGACGTCCGCTCTCTATCATCCGCCGGCGCCCCGCCCCCTTTCCGCTGACATCGATGTCGCCAACGCGATCATCCGGGTGGAGCGGCAGACTTTGCGCAAATTGCCAAAGACTGGTGCCATCGTCTTCACCATCCGCATCTACCTTGATCCAATCAAGGCAATCGCCACAGGTCCGGGCGGGACGGCGCGCGCAACTGTCCTGGCTGAACAGCTTCAATCGCTGGACATGAAACAGGCGGAATACAAGGGATTGACGGAAATGAGGCAGCAATTGGTCGATGCCCTGATGGTCGGTTCCGGGTAAAATAAACTCCCGCCCCGCCGCCTATCTGGAACCTCTTTATTATGTCAGGATTTTGTGATCTAGACCGATCCAAGATCGCCCCGAGATCAACTCTGGCCGACCAATCGCTAGCTATAACGCCGGATTGCCACCCGCGCGGCAAGGAGACATACATGACTGAACATGCCTATCCGGTTTATGGGGAGATTACCGGCCCGATCGTGATGATCGGTTTCGGCTCGATTGGTCGCGGCACGCTGCCGTTGATCGAGCGCCACTTCAAGTTCGACAAGAGCCGGATGGTCGTCATCGATCCCCGCAATGAAGAGGCCGAACTCCTTGCCAAGCACGGCATCAAGCATATCCAGGCCCATGTCACCAAGGACAATTACAAGGATCTGCTAAAGCCGCTTCTGACAGAAGGCGATGGCCAGGGCTTCTGCGTGAACCTGTCTGTCGATACGGGTTCCGTCGATCTGATGCGCCTTTGCCGCAAGCTCGACGTTCTCTATATCGATACGGTTGTCGAGCCGTGGCTCGGCTTCTATTTCGACAAGGACATGAAGAATTCCGAGCGCACCAACTATGCGCTGCGCGAGACCCTGCGCAAGGAAAAGGCAAAGAACCCGGGTGGTACGACTGCGGTCTCCACCTGCGGCGCCAATCCCGGCATGGTGTCCTGGTTCGTCAAGCAGGCGCTCGTCAATGTCGCCAACGAGCTCGGCATCAAGTTCGACGAACCGACGCAGGATGACCGCGAAGGCTGGGCAAAGCTGATGAAGAAGGTCGGCGTGAAGGGCGTTCACATTGCCGAGCGCGACACCCAGCGCGCCAAGAACCCCAAGCCGCTCAACGTGTTCTGGAACACCTGGTCCGTCGAAGGCTTCATCTCGGAAGGTCTGCAGCCTGCCGAACTCGGCTGGGGCACGCATGAAAAGTGGATGCCCAAGAACGCCAAGAAGCACAAGAAAGGTTGCAAGGCCGCCATCTATCTCGAGCAGCCAGGCGCCAACACCCGCGTGCGCACCTGGTGCCCGACCCCCGGACCGCAATACGGCTTCCTCGTCACCCACAACGAGTCGATCTCGATTGCTGACTACTTCACCGTCGAAAAGGACGGCGAGGTCCTCTATCGCCCGACCTGCCATTACGCCTACCACCCGGCCAATGATGCAGTGCTTTCGCTGCATGAAATGTTCGGCAATGGCGGCACCCAGCAGCCGGTGCTTCACGTTCTCGACGAACATGAACTGGTCGACGGCGTCGATGAACTCGGCGTTCTCCTCTACGGCCACGACAAGAATGCCTATTGGTATGGCTCGCGCCTGTCGCTGGAAGAGACCCGCAACATTGCGCCCTATCAGAACGCGACCGGCCTGCAGGTAACCTCTGCGGTTCTGGCCGGCATGGTCTGGGCTCTGGAAAATCCGAAGGCCGGCATCGTTGAGGCCGACGAGGTCGATTACAAGCGCTGCCTCGAGGTTCAGATGCCTTATCTTGGACCGGTCGAAGGACACTACACCGACTGGACGCCATTGGAAGGACGCCCCGGCCTGTTCCCGGAAGAGATCGACGAAAAGGATCCCTGGCAGTTCAAGAACGTTCTCGTTCGCTGATCGTGAGACAAGCCCGTCGCGTTTGCGGCGGGCTTTTTTGCCTGCGCCAACTAAAATAATGCCGATGCGTTTTGGATAATGCCCGGCACACCAGCGGTCAGCCTTGCTTTCACCATGCCTTCACGCCATGGTTTATTCAATTCTATGCAAGCGACTCGGTGCCAGACGTGCATCGCTGGAGGCGATTTTATGAACTTCAAGACCATTGTGGCCCTCTCGGTCGCATCCATAGCACTCACAGCCTGCTATCCGAGCGGTGGCCCCCGTCCGCGTCCCCTGCCCCCGGTCAATCAGGGACCGGCGATTGATGGCGCATGGGTCGATCCCAATGGCATCGTCTCGACCTTCCAGGCAGGAAGCTTCTCGACCCGCACGACCGATACCAGCCAGCTGCTGGCCTCAGGCACCTACACGCAGGTCTCGGACCGGCTGGTGGAAATCAACATGACCTCGCTGGTGCGCAACACACAGCAGAAGGTCAATTGTGCTCTCGTCACGCCGAACCAGTTGAACTGCACGTCCGACAGCGGTGCACAGTTCTCGCTGGCGCGTCGGGGCTGACCGACTTTTATCCGATTTGCTGCAATATCAACGATCGAAGACCCGGCTCGTGTGCCACGAAGCCGGGTTTTTTATTGCCGCCTTTTCGCTTGCAGTCACACGCGCTTAATGGAAACATCGTTTTCTGTTGGCTAGGGAAAGGGCGAAAGGTCGAAGACCGGAGCGCCAGGCCACCAACCAAAAACAGGAGAGAGAATCGATGTTGAGAACCTTACGATTTGGCCTGATGAGCGCGTCTGTGCTCGCACTGTCCGCCGGCGCTGCGCTGGCAGATTTCGAGCTCAATATCCTTCATATCAACGACCTGCACTCCCGCATCGAGTCCATAAACAAGTATGACTCGACCTGCTCTGCGGAAGAAGAAAGCGCCGATGAATGCTTTGGCGGCGTGGCTCGGCTGCTGACCGCAATCAACGAGACCCGCGCTTCGCTCGACGGCAAGAACGTCATTCTCCTGAATGCGGGCGACAACTTTCAGGGTTCCCTCTTCTACACGACCTACAAGGGCCTGGCCGAAGCGGAATTTCTCAACCTGATGAAATTTGACGCAATGACCGTCGGCAACCATGAATTCGACGATAGCGAAGACGGCCTGGTCGGCTTTCTCGACAAGATCAACTTCCCCGTCGTCACGGCCAATGTGCTGGCAGGCCATGCCTCCAAGATTGGCGACAAGATCAAGCCGTCCATCGTCCTCGATATCGGCGGCCAGAAAGTCGGCATCGTCGGTGCTGTGGCCAATGATACCGACGAGCTGTCATCCCCTGGTCCCAACATCATGATCGCCGAGGATGTCGCGACCATTTCCGATGCCGTGCAAAAGCTGAAGGCCGAAGGCGTCGACAAGATCATCGCGCTCACCCATGTCGGCTATCCGCGTGACCTCGCAGCCATTGCCAAGATCCCGGATGTGGACGTCGTTGTCGGAGGTCACTCCCACAGTCTGTTGTCGAACACCGACGAAAAGGCCGAAGGCCCATATCCGACCATGGTCGACAACCCCGGTGGCTACAAGGTTCCCGTGGTTCAGGCCGCGTCCTATACTAAATATCTCGGCGACCTGAAGGTCGTGTTCGATGACGCAGGCGTGGTCAAGGAAGCCTCCGGAGACCCGATCCTCGTCGACGCCAAATTCAAGCCGGATGAGGCAACCGCTGCCCGCGTCAAGGAAATGGGCGCACCGATCGAGGAGTTGAAGCAGAAGATCATAGGCTCCACCTCCGAACCGATCGACGGCAGCCGCGATGTCTGCCGCGCCGGGGAATGCTCGATGGGCAATCTCGTCGCCGACGCCATGGTTGATCGCGTCAAGGACCAGGGCGTGACCATTGCCATCCAGAACGGTGGCGGACTGCGTTCCTCCATCGATGCCGGCGACGTCAGCATGGGTGAAGTGCTGACCGTACTGCCCTTCCAGAACACGCTTGCAACCTTTCAGCTGAAGGGCGCAGACATCGTCACCGCTCTGGAAAATGGCCTGAGCCAGATCGAGGAAGGTGCTGGTCGTTTCCCTCAGGTCTCAGGAATGAAGTTTTCCTACGACGCGTCGAAGGAGCCGGGCAGCCGCGTGGTATCGGTCGAAGTGAAGGATGGCGACGCATTCGCTCCGCTTGATCCGGAAAAGACCTATAACCTCGCCACCAACAACTACATGCGTGGTGGCGGCGACGGCTACAAGATCTTCTCGACGGCAGGTAGCAACGCCTATGATTACGGCCCGAGCCTTGAAATCGTGGTCGCCGACTTCATTGCCGCCCACTCCCCCTACAAGCCTTATACGGATGGTCGTATCACGGCAGTCGCAGCGCCGGCGACTGAGGCCCCGACAACGGAAGCGTCGACTGAAGCGCCGGCCGAAACGGCAACCGCTCCGGAACCGACGATTACCCTTCCCGACATGCCAGCAGCATCCAACGATCTGACATCGGCGGCCCCGGATGCCTCTGCCTTCGGTTCCAATACCTATGTCGTGGTAGAAGGCGATACGCTCTGGGATATCGCCGAGGAAAAGCTGAAAGACGGCCAGATGTGGGTGAAGATTGCCGAGACAAATGCGTTACGCAATCCGAATGTGATCGCCATCGGCCAGGAACTGAAGATTCCCGCCAACTAAGTCGATTGGCCGCAGCTGAAGAACCGGTCCGGGCTTCCCCGGGCCGGTTTTTGCTTTAAAAGAACGGACAGATATAGCTCGTTTCCATGGAAACTCGCAGCAGACCTCAAAACGCCGGATTGTACGACATGAAATCTGACACCACCCATTTCCCCGCCAATCATCCGGCAGTCCGGTTCGGCAAGGTCGGCGTGCTTCTCGTCAATCTGGGCACGCCAGACGGAACCGACTACAAGTCGATGCGCAGATATCTGGCGGAGTTTCTGACCGACAAGCGCGTGATCGAATGGTCACCCTGGAAATGGTATCCGATCCTCTATGGTATCGTGTTGAACCGCCGCCCGCAAAAGGTCGGCGAGGCCTATAAGAGCATCTGGAACAACGATCTGGATGAAAGCTATCTGCGGACCTACACGCGCGGCCAGGCAGAAAAGCTCGCAGAGCAATTGAAAGACCTGCCGAACGTTCACGTCGACTGGGCGATGCGCTACGGTCAGCCTGCGATCCAGAAGAAGATGGACGAAATGCAGAAGGCCGGCTGCGAACGGATTCTCGTCTATCCACTTTATCCGCAATATGCAGCCGCCACCACCGCGACAGTCAACGACGAGGCCTATAAGGCCCTTCTCAAGATGCGCTGGCAACCTGCATTGCGTACAGTCCCGCCCTATCACGACGACGCAGTCTATGTGGACGCGCTGGCCAATTCCATCGAAGCCCATCTGAAGACGCTCGATTGGGAGCCGGAACTGGTCATCACCTCCTATCACGGTATCCCCATGTCCTACTTCATGAAGGGCGATCCCTATCACTGTCAGTGCTACAAGACCTCGCGTCTTCTGCGCGACCGGCTGGGCTGGGACAAAGAGAAGTTGATGGTCACCTTCCAGTCGCGCTTCGGACCGGAAGAATGGTTGCAGCCCTATACCGACAAGACGGTTGAGAAACTGGCCAAGGAAGGCGTCAAGCGCATTGCCGTGATGAACCCCGGATTTGTATCCGATTGCCTTGAGACGCTGGAAGAAATCGCCGGGGAAGCAGGGGAGATCTTTCTCCACAATGGCGGGGAAAAATTCAGCCATATCCCCTGCCTCAACGACAGCCCTGATGGCATGCGCGTGATCGAGAATGTCGTGCGCCGCGAATTGCAGGGCTGGGTCTGAAGACTTAGCCAGCCGAACGGCGCGGCGTCAGACGCCGCGACGGTTTCCCCAGATCAGGACATGCAACTGCGGCAGTACCGTCGCGTCGTACCAGCGAGCTTCGATGACGCAGTCGATCAGCCAGCGCATGCGCGCCATGATGCCGTCGATGTCGATGGCGGCATCATCCGCCCCGGGCGGCGGCGGCGTATGATTGCCTGGCTGAAGATAGACAGGGATACCGGGACAAAGCGCCGAGATCTCCCGTGCAAAGCAAAAATCCGGCTTGTCGAACACAACGAACTTCAACACGACCGTCGTCTCCTTGCCTGCCGACGCAACACAGTCAGCGAGCGTCGCTGGATCCATCGCCATCGCGCTCGATGGTGGCTTGGGCGACAACACAAGCGTGTCGAGCCTGCCGAACCAGGGTTTCGCCATCGACCCCTGCGTTTCGAGCGCGAAGCGATAACCCTTCGCCTTACCGGCGGCGATCAGCGGCCCCAGCGGCTGGATTGCAGGATTGCCGCCCGACAGCGACACCGTCAGCGGCGCGCCGCCTGAAAGACGCTCCACCTCTGCCATGATCGCTTCCACCGACATGGGACGCCAGGTGTGGCGATATTCGCTGTCGACCGCATGCAGCGTATCGCACCACGAGCAGCGGTAGTCGCAGCCTCCGGTCCTAACGAACACGGTTGGCTTGCCGATCAGAACGCCCTCGCCCTGGATGGTTGGACCGAAAATTTCCGAGACGCGGATTTCTCCGCTCACGGGCGATACTCCGCCCAGGTCTTCGGCGTTTCGCTGACCTTCACCGAAGCCGTTTCAGCAAAACGCAGCTTGCACCAGTCGTAGAAGTGGCGCGCCAGATGTTCCGCCGTGACGCGCGCGTGACCCAGAACCTCATTCAGATGGCGGTGGTCGAAGTTGTCGTCAATATAGGACTTGAGCGGTGTCAGTTCATGGTAGTCCCGCACGAAACCGTCCTCGTTGAGTTCCGGCGACGTCAGTTCCACCACCACGATATAGTTGTGCCCGTGCAGGCGGGCACATTGGTGGTCGGCCGGAAGATGGGCAAGCTGGTGCGAAGCGGAGAAATGAAATTCCTTCGTGATCCGGTACATCAGCGCACAGCCTCGGCGCGAAAGCTGGAAGTCACAGCCTTCCAGAAATCCCGATCTTCATAGTCCGTGGGATCGGCCACACCCGCGAGATGGAAGGCTTCGCGCCGTTCGACGCAGGTTCCGCAACGACCGCAATGGCGCGCTCCGCCCTTGTAGCAGGACCAGGTCATCTCGAAGGGTGTGTCGTGACGTGCGCCTTCCGTCACGATATCCGCCTTCGAAATCATCACGAAGGGCGCCTGCAGCGTCACCTCGGCATAGCCTTGCAGCGCATGGTTCTGCATGACCTGGAAGGCGTCGATGAAGCCGGGGCGGCAATCGGGATAGATGAAATGGTCTCCGCCGTGAACCGCAACGGCAACGGCATCCGCCTTCTTTGCAGCGGCCACGCCAAAGGCGACCGACAGCATGATGGCATTTCGGTTCGGCACGACGGTGATCCGCATCGTGTCTTCCGCATAGTGGCCGTCCGGCACGTCGATATCGTCGGTCAAGGCCGAACCGCTCAAACCTGCGCCGATAGCAGTAATGTCGATAATCTGATGTGGAACGCCAAGCCGCTCCGCACAGGCAGCGGCGAAATCGAGTTCTTTTTTGTGGCGTTGTCCGTAATCGAAAGAGATGAGACCGATGAGGTCCTGCTCCGCTGCCACCTTATAGGCGAGCGAAACCGAGTCCAGTCCGCCGGAGCAGACGACGAGCGTATTCATGTATGGATCCCTTGTTTTGTCCGGGTGGGCTGCGACCGGTGGTGAAAGTCCGGGAGCCTCATAACGCCGTCGCAAGCCTTTGGCAAATTCTTCCCGCGGAACCGGCCGCCTTTTCCAGATTCGACAGAAGATGGCTGGTGAGTTGCCGTTCGAACCACTAGATTGAAGACAACACTGGAGAAAACGACATGAATATGCAGCTGACCGGATTTGACATCATGGTGATCGCACTGGTGGTGCTCGTCATCATGGTCCTGTTTGCCGGGATCAAGACGGTGCCGCAGGGCACCCGTTATACGATCGAGCGCTTCGGGCGCTATACCAGAACGCTGGAGCCGGGCCTCAATCTGATCATTCCCTTCATCGAGCGTATCGGCGCAAGGTTGAATGTCATGGAACAGGTTCTGGATATCCCAACCCAGGAAGTCATCACCAAGGACAACGCGTCGGTTTCTGCCGATGCAGTGGCCTTCTACCAGATCCTCAATGCCGCCCAGGCAGCCTACCAGATCACCAATCTCGAAAACGCCATACAGAACCTGACCATGACCAACATCCGCTCGGTCATGGGTTCCATGGATCTGGACGAGTTGCTGTCCAATCGTGAAGTGATCAACGACCGACTTCTGCGCGTCGTCGACGAGGCGGTCGGCCCCTGGGGCATCAAGGTCACCCGTGTCGAGATCAAGGATATCCAGCCACCCAAGGATCTGGTGGATGCCATGGGCCGACAGATGAAGGCCGAGCGTGAAAAGCGCGCCCAGGTGCTGGAAGCCGAAGGCTTCCGCAACGCCCAGATCCTGCGCGCGGAAGGCGCCAAGCAGTCCGCCATTCTCCAGGCTGAAGGCCAGCGCGAAGCCGCCTACCGCGAGGCCGAAGCCCGCGAACGCTCGGCAGAAGCCGAAGCCAAAGCGACCAAAATGGTATCCGAGGCAATCGCCGCCGGTGATGTAAACGCCATCAACTACTTCGTCGCTCAGAAATATACGGAAGCCATGGCCGCGATCGGCACGGCACCCAATTCCAAGATCGTGCTGATGCCGATGGAAGCCTCGTCGCTGATCGGCTCGCTGGGCGGCATTGGCGCCCTGGCGCGCGAAGTGTTCGGCGACCAGCCAAATGGTTCGCAAAGGCCCCGTCCGCCGGAAACCAATACTCAGCGTTCCACGACGCCGGTCGTCAATCCCTTCGCGCCACCTCGCCGGGAGACCTGACCCATGCTGCAGGCGATCGTAACTGAACTCGGCCCCTGGAGCTGGTGGGTGGTCGGCCTGCTTCTGCTGGGCGCCGAGCTCATCATGCCCGGCGTCTTTCTGGTCTGGATCGGTTTGGGTGCCATCGTCACAGGCACGATTTCACTCGCCGTCTGGGGTGCACCCTATTGGGGCTGGCAAATTCAGCTGCTGGTCTTTGCCGCACTGGCAGTCGTTGCAACCCTGCTCGGACGACGATTTTTATCGGGCAGCCGTGACGAGACGGATGAGCCATTGCTCAATCAACGCGGCGCAAGCCTGGTCGGTCGAACCGCAACCTTGAAGGATCCGATCACGGAGGGTCGCGGTCGCATTCATCTGGACGGGACCTATTGGCCGGTTACCGGACCTGATTTGCCATCGGGTTCTCGCGTGAAAATCGTGTCCAGCCATGGAGGAGATCTGACCGTCGACGCAGCCTGATCAGGCAACGCCGATCTTCAGAAGGTCGTGGAAGTGCACGATGCCTTGTGGCCTGGACTCGTCATCCAGCACAAACAGCGCCGAGATATTATGCTGGTTCAAGATGCCCATGGCACTTGTGGCAAGTGAATCGGGTTTCACCGTCTTGGGCGAGACCGTCATGAATTGCTCGACAGTCATTTCCGCCAGATTACGGTGCAGACCGCGGGCAATATCGCCATCTGTGATGATGCCGCACAGCGCTCCGGCGGCGTCGATCACACCCACACAACCGAACCGCTTTTCCGCAAGCTTGATGATCGCCTCTGGAACGAGGGTTCCAGTTGGAACCAGCGGCATTTCATCGCCGCTGTGCATGATGTCGGAGACATGCGACAGCATGGCACCCAGTTTACCACCAGGGTGGAATGTGCGGAAATCGACAGCGCTAAACCCGCGTGCTTCCAGAAGCGCCAGAGCCAGCGCATCGCCGGTTGCAAGCTGCATCATGGTCGAGGTTGTCGGTGCCAGACCATGCGGGCAGGCTTCCTCTTCCTTTGGCAAGAGAAGAACGATGTCGGCTTCGCGCGCCAGTGTAGAGTTTTCACCCGATGTGATTGCGATCAGCGGGATCTGGAAACGCCGTGAAAAGCTGACAATACCATGCAGTTCCGCACTCTCGCCGCTCCAGGACATCGCCAGAATGACGTCGTCGCGGGCAATCATACCCAGATCGCCATGATTGGCTTCGGCCGGATGGATAAAGAAGGCGGGCGTGCCGGTAGAGGCAAAAGTCGCAGCTACCTTGCCGCCAATATGATGGCTCTTGCCCACGCCAGTGACGATAACCCGTCCGGACGAAGATCCAATGACATCAATGGCATTGCAAAAGGGCGCGGCCAGCGGTCCCGACAGGGCGCGCTCCAGCGCGTCCAGGCCATTTTTCTCTGCGGTAACAGAACGAATAGCCGTTTCGATAGCACCGGCTTCGACGAGTTTGACTGCACGTGTGATCATGTCGGTTGAATAACGCTTTTGCGAAAAACTGTCCACCAAACAAAATATAACCGCGTGCTGTATCCAGTGATGGCGTTAGACGCGGCTCGTGTGGTGGCGAAATATGGATGCGGGCGAACAAAAGCAACCAAACGTTAACCACATGGCTTTACCTTTGGGTAACGAATTCAGCTTTTTGCAAGACCGGAGAATATGGTGAAGGCTCACCGACTCGGAGCGGACAGTCAGCGCGCCCAAGGCCCGCGCGCATCCGCGCTATTGGCGGCCACCCTCGCGGCATTTGCCGTAACGCCTGTGGCTGCTCAAACGGTGACACCCGGACAATCATACGCGTCAACGCAATCTGGCTCGACAGCGACCTTAAACCCGAGTGACCTGTCACAGAACGCGGATGACACCACAGCAACGGGCGATCTGGCGCTCAGACAGACGCAAGATGTTGCATTAACCCCGGAAGAGCAGGACGCTCTGGATCTGGAGGCCATGCGCCGCCAGAACCTTCCGCAGAAGAGCGTCGATTATGAGGACAGGCTTCAGCCAAAAGGCACGAGGGCGGAACTGGACGGGATCAGGCTCGGCACAGTGGTTCTGCGCCCCTCGCTCTCCGAACGGCTGCTGTCAGAAACAACAAAGACAGGCGGATCGAAGGAACATGCGCTTTACTCTTCGACAACGCTCAAGGGCAGCCTGACATCCGACTGGTCACGTCACGAATTGTCCGTAACCGGTGCCGGAACATGGCAAAAGCTTCTGTCCGGCAGCGGCGATGCCGATCCATCGGCGGACGTGAATGCAAACCTTCGTCTCGATCTGGCAGCCGGCACCACCGTCACGCTCTCGAGCGGTTACAGCTTCACGCGTGAAGACGCAGAAGATCAAGACGCGATCGCCAATGCGAAAACCCAGTATGGCATCCACAGGTTCGACGGTGGCATCACCGCCGCTCACGCCGTTGGCCGACTGCGTGGCAGTGTGGGCCTCGATGGTAGCCGCTGGCTCTATTCGGATGCAGTCTTGAACAATGGCACCGATCTCTCGCTTGAGGACCGGCAACGCACTCTGGGAACCCTCCGCGGACGGCTAGGCTATGAAATCTCGCCTGCATTGATACCCTTCATCGAAGTATCTGGCGGCAGACTGGTCTACGATCAAAAGACGGATTCGACCGGATATCAGCGGTCTGCCTATATCTATGCAGCCAAGACCGGTGCCGAATTCGATTTCGGCGAGAAACTGCGTGGCGAACTGGCCGTCGGCTACATCCATGAAACGTTCGACGACGCACGCCTGAATGACATCAACGGCTTGACCCTCGATGGCACCATCAACTGGTCGCCGCGCGATGGCACGGATATCAAATATGGTCTTTCAACCTCGCTTGATCCGGCCACGACCGCCGGCACGGGCGGTGCGGTGGTCTATTCTGCAAATGCCGAGATTGCCCAGCAATTGCGCGACAATCTGGTCGCAACCCTCACCGGCACCACCACCTGGAACCGCTACCCGGATGCATCCTCCAGCAATAGCACCAGCTATGCTGCCGATGCCGAGCTGGCCTACGAGTTCAACCGCTACCTCGCGCTGACTGCCGGTCTTGGCTATGAATACACGCAAAGAAAAACCTCCGCTGATACGGAGGTTTTAAGAGCCTCTGTGGGCCTGACGGCAAAGCGCTGAGGACGGGAGTCCGCAAGCGGCCACGCCTTATTTGAGGGCGGCGAGAAGCTCCGTCAGCGGAGCCTCGATCTGCGGTCGGATATCCGCACGCTGAACGGCAAAGAACACATTGGCCAGAATAAAACCGTCCTTAGCGCCACAGTCGAAGGTCTTGCCTTCGAATGGATAAGCGGCGAAATCCTGTTCCGCCGCCATCTTCAACATGCCGTCGGTCAGTTGGATCTCATTGCCGGTCCCGCGCTCCTGGGTCGACAGAACCGAAAAGATCTCCGGCTGCAGGATATAGCGTCCATTGATGAAGTAGTTCGACGGAGCGGTGCCCTTCTCCGGCTTCTCGACCATCTGGGTGATCTTGAAGCCGCCGTCGAGCTGTTCTCCCATGCCGACAATGCCGTATTTGTGGGTCAGTTCCGGCGCGCATTCCTCGACAGAGATGATGTTGCCCCCAACCTTGTTGTAGAGTTCGACCATCCCCTTCAGGCAGCCTTTTTCACCATGCATGATCATGTCTGGCAAAAGCAGGGCAAAGGGCTCGTGTCCGACGATATCGCGTGCGCACCAGACAGCGTGACCAAGGCCAAGCGGTTCCTGCTGGCGGGTAAAGCTTGCCGAACCTGCCTCCGGCAACAGGTCGTTGAGCAGCGTCAGTTCGGCGTTCTTGTTGCGGGCCTTCAGCGTCTGTTCAAGCTCGTATTGAATGTCGAAATAGTCCTCGATCACCGCCTTGCCGCGACCGGTCACAAAGACGAAATGCTCGATGCCGGCCTCGGCTGCCTCGTCGACCACATACTGAATGACAGGCTTGTCGACAACGGTCAGCATTTCCTTTGGAACAGCCTTGGTTGCGGGCAGGAATCGGGTGCCAAGACCTGCAACAGGAAACACGGCTTTGCGCAGCTTTTTACGTTCGGACAATTTGTTCTCCTTGGGGAGCCGGAAATTCGGTGAGGACGACTGTGTGGCAGGCAGCATCTAGCGTATAATCATGGCCGGATTGTAAAAGGCAACCTTTCCCAGGTTCAATATGGTAAAGAATTTATTGACCTGATTGCCGTATCGTGAGCTCGCACCAAACCTGCCTCCATGAGGGAGGCGCAAACCGCCTAGCACACGGGACCAAATGCAAATGACCAGACGCCGCACCGGACTCATTCCGACCATCGTCTTCTCGACGTTCGCGCTTCTCGCTCCAATGGAGGCAAGGGCTGACGCCGGATTTGTCAAATGGATCAACGGGTTCTATGCCACGGCCGCCAAGAGCGGCATTTCCAAGAGCACATATCAGAAAGTGTTTGCGGGGGTCACCGAACCTGATCCAACTGTCCTTGAGAAGGCCCGTTATCAGCCCGAATTCAAGTCCAATATCTGGGACTATGTCGATTCGCGGGTAAACCCCTTCACCGTTCAGACCGGCCGCGAGATGGCGCAAAAGCATGCGCGCACGCTGACCGCTCTCGAAAATTACTTTGGCATCGACCGCACAATCCTGCTGGCCATCTGGTCGATGGAGTCAAACTACGGTGCCGTCCTGGAAAAGGAAGACCGACTGCACAATGTGCCCCGCGCACTGGCAACCCTCGCCTATGCCGACAAGCGCCGGGCAAAATATGCCCGCACACAGTTGGTCTCAGCGCTGAAGATCGTCCAGAACGGCGACGTATCGGCAAGTGGCCTGCTGGGCTCCTGGGCCGGCGCCATGGGGCACACCCAGTTCATCCCGTCGAGCTATCTGCTCTATGCGATCGATGCGGACGGCAATGGCCACAAGGATATCTGGAACTCCATTCCAGACGCACTTGCAACCTCCGCCAACCTGCTGAAGAAGAACGGATGGCAGACCGGCAAGACCTGGGGCTATGAGGCTGTGGTTCCCTCCGGCGGCAATAAATATAGCGGCCAGACCAAGACCTTGGGCGAATGGGCAAAGCTCGGTTTTGCACGCCCGAACGGCAAGGGCTTTCCACGCCCCGGCGACAGGGCAGAGCTGAAAATGCTGGCTGGAGCGGACGGACCGGGCTTCCTGATGACCCGTAATTTCTTTGTCATCAAGCGCTATAATGCAGCCGACAGCTACGCGCTGGCCGTCGGCCTGTTGGCGGACGAAATTGCCGGCTATGGCGGCATGCACCAGTCTTGGCCGCGCCCGCATAACAGTCTCGATGTTCGCGAAAAATTCGAACTGCAATCGCGCATGAAGGCGCTCGGCTATTACGACGGCAAGATCGACGGCAATTTCGGCTCAGGCTCCAAGGCCGCGATCCAGGCAATCCAGCAACGGCTGGGGATGGAAGTGAACGGCGAACCGTCGAAGCATCTTCTCAACGCCCTGCGCAATTGACAAAGGACATCACCGGCTTCAGAAAAGTCGGTGATGCCAGCCCTTTGGGGCTGACACGGTTTCGAACCGGGCAATGAAGACTATGAAATTTGGTGCCGTCACATGGATGAAGGCGATGGCCGTTCTGGCCGTCGCATTACTGGTTGTGGAAACGACAGCGCCAGCCTTTGCGCAACAGCGCGAGCGCACGACCCTGCTTGAGCTTCTTTTCGGCAGACGCCAGGCACCGCAGATAAGGGAAGCGCCTCCACAACCGGTTCGCAAGAGCACGCCCAAAGTCAGAGCCAGGAAGACGACGAAAAGCGTGACCTCCATCAGGACGGTACCGAAGGCTCCACCTGCGGTCGAGAAGGTGGAAAACGCCCGTAAAATTCTGGTGGTGGGCGACTTCTTTGCCGGCGCCCTTGCAGATGGTCTGAAGGAAGCCTTTGCCGTGTCCCCTGGCGTCGTCATCGTCGAAAGCAGCAAAGGGTCTTCCGGACTCGTTCGCCAGGACTACTATGACTGGCCTTCTGCTCTGCCTGCATTGATCGACGACCAGAAACCGGCACTCGTGGTTGTCGCAATCGGCGCCAATGACCGCCAGACCATCACCACCGCTTCGAGCGAGATACCATTTCGCACCGATGCCTGGCTGAACAGCTACGAACAACGTGTCGCAGAATTGTCCGCGATCGTGACCAAGCGGAATGTTCCCCTGATGTGGGTTGGCCTTCCCAGCTTCAGTTCCTCCAAGATGACCGCCGATGCCATCACATTGAACAGCATTTATCGGAACACCGTCACAAAGGTCGGTGGCGAATTCATCGATATCTGGGACGGCTTTGTCGACGTTGAGGGGCGCTTCATCGTCACCGGGTCGGACATCAAGGGCCAGCAGGTGCGCCTGCGTGGCCCGGACGGGATCGGCATGACACCCGCCGGCAAGCGCAAGATGGCATTTTATGCAGAAAAGCCGCTGCGCCGACTGCTGGGCGACATGGCAAGCCCCGACCTCTTGCGCCTGGATGAAAGCAACCTGCCAAGCCTTGTCGAATTACCGCCCTCCGAGATGCAGAACCTGGTGCATACCCGGCCGATTGATCTGTCCGATCCCGATCTGGACGGCAGCACCGAACTGTTGGGGCTCAGCAGCCTGTCGTCCTCACCCATCCCGACCCCGCGTGATCTGCTTGTCGAAAAAGGTGAAATGTCGCCGGCCCCCACTGGCCGCGTCGATGACTACCGACTGGCAAAAACAGTCGATGCCAAGAAAAACGGGGAGCCCTGAGGCTCCCCGTCGCATTATTCATTCCATCAACTTCGAAGTTCATCGCGGAAGTTCGGTCGCGCCCATAAGAGCTTCGTCGATTGCGCGCGCCGCCTGGCGGCCTTCGCGGATAGCCCAGACAACCAGCGACTGGCCACGGCGCACATCGCCAGCGGCCCAAAGCTTGTCGACCGACGTCTTGTAGTCCTTGTCATTGGCAATGACATTCGTCGAGCCACGACGGTCGGTATTGAGAGACAGGTTTTCGCCCATATCCTTCAGCACGCTGTTTTCGAATGGACCGCGGAATCCGATGGCGATGAATGCGAGATCGGCCTTGATGATGAATTCGGAGCCTGCAATCGGATGGCGTTTTTCATCCACCTGGCAGCATTTCACACCGGTCAGAACACCGTCTTCACCGACAAATTCGAGCGTGCCAACCTGAAACTCTCGGTTAGCGCCCTCGGCCTGGCTGGACGAGGTGCGCATCTTCGTTGCCCAGAACGGCCAGACAGCAAGCTTGTCTTCCACTTCAGGCGGACGGGGACGGATGTCGAGCTGCGTCACTTTGACAGCCCCCTGGCGGAAGGCCGTGCCGACGCAGTCCGACGCCGTATCGCCACCGCCGACGACCACGATATGTTTGCCACCGGCAAGGATCGGATCCGACGGCCAGCCGACGCTGTCGATGTTTTCGCGGCCAACGCGACGGTTCTGCTGAACGAGATAAGGCATCGCATCGTGAACGCCGTGGAAATCCGTACCCGGAATGCCAGCCTCTCGCGGCGTTTCCGACCCACCGCAATAGAGAACGGCATCATGATCGGCCAGCATCTTTTCCATCGAGATGTCGACACCGACATTGACCCCGTAATGGAACGTCACGCCCTCGCCACGCATCTGTTCGACACGGCGGTCGATGAAGTTTTTCTCCATCTTGAAATCGGGAATACCGTAACGCAAAAGACCGCCAGCCTTGGATTCACGCTCGTAAAGATGAACGGCATGACCAGCACGGCCAAGCTGCTGAGCAGCCGCCATGCCAGATGGACCCGAACCGATGATGGCAATCTTCTTGCCGGTGTGGACGGTTGCCGGCTGCGGCACGATGAAGCCGAGCTCATAAGCCTTGTCGGCAATGGCCTGCTCGACCGTCTTGATCGCCACCGGCGTGTCTTCGAGGTTCAGCGTGCAGGCTTCTTCGCAAGGTGCCGGGCAGACACGACCCGTAAATTCGGGAAAGTTGTTGGTGGAATGCAGGTTGCGGATCGCCTCGGCCCAGTTGCCGTTATAAACCAGGTCATTCCAGTCGGGGATCTGGTTGTGAACCGGACAGCCGGTCGGACCATGGCAATAGGGAATACCGCAGTCCATGCAGCGCGCTGCCTGCTTCTGCACTTCGGGATCCGACATCGGAATGGTGAATTCACGGAAATGACGGATGCGGTCGGACGCAGGCTGGTACTTACCCACCTGCCGGTCGATTTCCATGAAGCCTGTTACCTTACCCATTTTCTCAGTCCTTGCTTCAAAGCGGTGGCCAACTCGGGCCCCAGTACCAGTAGGCAAAGCCAATTGCCGCCCCTAGCACAATGAATTCAAATTCAATCCTGCCGTTCACCAGACCGGCAATCGCCGCAATGGCGATTGCCAGGATCAAAGAAACGATCCGGTGAAGGATCAGGCTGCCTCACTCAGCCGCGACACCCATGCGCATGCGTTCCATCTCTTCAAGCGCACGACGGTACTCGACCGGCATGACCTTGCGGAACTTCGCACGATACGCGGCCCAATTGTCCAGAATGTCCTTGGCCCGCGCCGAGTCCGTGTAGTGGTAGTGGTTGGCGATGAGTTGGTAGAGACGCTCCTCGTCATGCCGTGTCATGTCTTCAGACACATCCACACGGCCCTTATGCATGAGGTCTCCGCCATGGTGATGGAGCTTCTCAAGCATGTCGTCCTCTTCCGGAACCGGCTCGAGTTCGACCATGGCCATGTTGCAGCGGCTGGCGAAATCACCCTCCTCGTCGAGAACGTAAGCCACGCCGCCGGACATGCCGGCTGCGAAGTTACGGCCGGTCTGACCGAGCACGACGACGACACCGCCGGTCATGTATTCGCAGCCATGGTCACCCACGCCTTCGACAACAGCGATGGCACCGGAATTGCGCACGGCAAACCGTTCACCGGCAACGCCGCGGAAGTAGCATTCGCCCTCGATCGCGCCGTAAAGAACAGTATTGCCGACGATGATCGAATTCTCGGCAACGATCTTGGTGTTCTCAGGCGGACGGACGATGATGCGGCCACCGGACAATCCCTTGCCGACATAGTCATTGCCATCGCCGACGAGATCGAATGTGATGCCGTGTGCCAGGAATGCACCGAAGGACTGACCAGCCGTGCCGTTCAGCGTCACATGGATCGTGTCGTCCTTTAGCCCCTTGTGGCCGTAGCGCTTGGCCAGTTCACCCGACAACATGGCGCCGGCGGACCGGTCCACATTCTTGATGTCGACATCGAAGACGACAGGCTGCTTGCTTTCCAGCGACGGCATCGCCTTCTCGATCAACTTGCGGTCGAGGATATCGTCGATCGGATGCTTCTGACGCATGGTCCAGAAGGTGTCGTTCTTCGATGCATCGACCTTGTGGAAGATCCGCGTGAAATCGAGGCCCTTGGCTTTCCAATGCGCCAGCATCTCATCCTTTTCAAGCATCTCGGACTGACCGATGATGTCATCGAGCTTGGAGACACCGAGAGCCGCCAGCATCTCACGCACTTCTTCGGCGACGAAGAAGAAGTAATTGACGACATGCTCGGGCGCACCCTTGAAGCGCTTGCGCAGGACCGGATCCTGGGTGGCGACGCCAACAGGACAGGTGTTGAGATGGCACTTGCGCATCATGATGCAGCCGGCGGCAATCAGCGGTGCCGTGGCAAAGCCGAACTCGTCGGCACCGAGCAGCGCGCCGACGATCACGTCGCGACCGGTTTTCAGACCGCCATCGACTTGAAGTGCGATGCGCGAACGAAGTCCGTTCAAGACAAGCGTCTGCTGGGTTTCGGCAAGGCCGATTTCCCACGGGCTGCCGGCATGCTTGAGCGAGGTCAACGGCGAAGCGCCGGTACCGCCATCAAAGCCGGAAATGGTGATGTGGTCGGCACGCGCCTTGGCAACACCGGCCGCAACCGTTCCGACGCCCACTTCTGAGACCAGCTTGACCGAAACATCGGCCTCCGGATTGACATTCTTCAGGTCGAAGATCAGCTGCGCCAGATCCTCGATCGAATAGATGTCGTGATGCGGAGGAGGCGAAATCAGGCCTACACCCGGGGTCGAGTGACGGGTCTTTGCAATCGTCGCATCCACCTTGTGGCCCGGAAGCTGTCCGCCCTCGCCGGGCTTTGCACCCTGCGCCACCTTGATCTGCAGCATGTCGGCGTTGACCAGATATTCGGTCGTCACGCCAAAGCGGCCAGACGCAATCTGCTTGATTGCCGATCGCTCAGGGTTTGCCGAACCGTCAAGTAGCGGCAGATAACGGTCGGCTTCTTCACCGCCCTCACCCGTGTTCGACTTCCCGCCGATCCGGTTCATGGCAATGGCCAATGTCGTATGCGCCTCGCGGCTGATTGAGCCGAAGGACATGGCACCGGTCGAGAAACGCTTGACGATATCGACTGCAGGTTCGACCTCATCGATCGAGATGGGCTTGCGGCCCAGCTCTTCAGCCGACTTGATCTTGAACAGACCGCGAATGGTGTTCATCCGCAGATTGCTGTCATTGACCATTTCGGAGAACTCGCCGTAGCGGTCCTGGCTGTTGCCGCGCACGGCATGCTGCAGGGCTGCAATCGAATCCGGGCTCCAGGCGTGGTTTTCACCGCGCATCCGGTAGGCATATTCGCCGCCGACTTCCAGCGTTGTGGCCAGAACCGGATCCTTGCCGAAGGCCGACTGGTGGCGCGAAACTGTTTCCTCGGAAATTTCGGCAAGGCCAATGCCCTCGATCGTGGTGGCAGTGCCGAAGAAATATTTGCCAACGAGCTCAGACGACAGACCGACTGCGTCGAAGATCTGCGCACCGCAATAGGACTGGTAGGTCGAGATACCCATCTTGGACATGACCTTCAGGATGCCCTTCCCCACGGCCTTGATGTAGCGATAGACCACTTCCTCGGAATCGACCTCCTTTGGAAACTCGCCATGCTTGTGCATATCGAGCAGTGTGTCAAAGGCAAGATAGGGGTTGATCGCCTCGGCACCATAGCCTGCCAGACAGCAGAAGTGGTGCACCTCACGCGGCTCACCCGACTCCACGACGATGCCGACAGAAGTGCGAAGCCCCTTGCGGATCAGATGGTGATGAACGGCAGCAGTCGCCAGAAGCGCCGGGATCGCAATACGATCCGGACCAACCTGACGGTCAGACAAGACGATGATGTTGTAACCGCCACGAACGGCAGCTTCAGCCCGCTCGCAAAGCCGCTCCAGCATATCCGGCATGCCTTCGGCGCCACGCTCCACATCATAGGTGAAGTCGAGTGTCTTGGTGTCGAACCGGTCTTCGGTATGGCCGATAGAACGGATCTTCTCCAGATCGCCATTGGTGAGGATCGGCTGGCGCACTTCCAGACGCTTGGCGTTTGCAGCGCCCTCATGGTCGAGAAGGTTCGGCCGCGGACCGATGAACGAGACAAGGCTCATCACCAGCTCCTCGCGGATCGGGTCGATCGGCGGATTGGTCACCTGGGCGAAGTTCTGCTTGAAATAGGTATAAAGCAGCTTCGATTTCATCGACATCGCCGAGATCGGCGTATCGGTGCCCATCGAGCCAATTGCTTCCTGACCGGTTGTCGCCATTGGCGACATCAGGATCTTGGTGTCTTCGGTGGTATAACCGAATGCTTGCTGACGATCGAGCAGCGACACGTCACGACGAAGCGCACGCGGTTCAACCGGCTTCAGATCTTCAAGGATCAGCTGGGTCCGGTCGAGCCATTCGCGGTACGGGTGGCTCTTGGCAAGATCCGACTTCACTTCCTCGTCGGAAATGATACGCCCTTTTTCCATGTCGAGGAGCAACATCTTGCCAGGCTGAAGGCGCCATTTCTTCACGATCAGCTCTTCCGGCACCGGCAGCGTTCCCGCTTCCGAAGCCAGAATGATGCGGTCATCGCTGGTGACGATGTAACGTGCAGGACGCAGGCCATTGCGGTCAAGCGTTGCACCGATCTGGCGACCATCGGTAAAGCAAACGGCAGCCGGCCCGTCCCAGGGCTCCATCAGAGCGGCGTGATATTCGTAGAAGGCCTTCCGGTCCGGGCTCATGGACTGGTTGCCCGCCCAGGCTTCCGGGATCAGCATCATCACGGCATGCGCCATCGAATAACCGCCACGCATCAGGAATTCGAGCGCATTGTCAAAACAGGCCGTGTCCGATTGACCTTCATAGGAGATCGGCCAGAGCTTGGAGATATCCTCACCGAACAGTGGCGAAGAGACCGACGCCTGACGCGCCGCCATCCAGTTGACGTTGCCGCGCAGCGTGTTGATTTCGCCGTTATGGGCGACCATGCGGTACGGATGCGCAAGCTTCCAGGACGGGAACGTGTTGGTGGAAAAGCGCTGATGCACAAGGGCGACAGCGGATTCAAAGCGCGGGTCAGACAGATCCTTGTAGTAAGCACCGACCTGATAGGCGAGGAACATGCCCTTGTAGACAATGGTCGAGGCCGACAGCGATACCGGATAGAAAGCATGACTTTCCTTGCCACCACCTTCATCATAGATGCGGTTGGAAATGACCTTGCGAAGCGTAAACAGCTTGCGCTCGAACTGATCCTGCGTCTCGGCATCGCTGCCTGCACCGATAAAGACCTGGATATGGCGTGGCTCGGTCGCGGCAATCTCTGGGGCCTTGGAGAGCGAAGCATTGTCCACCGGAACATCGCGGTAGCCAAGCAGATGCTGACCTTCGGCGTCCACCACTTCGCGGATGACATTCTTGAAGTGATCGACCTGACCGTCATCCTGCGGGAAGAAGAAATGGCCAACGGCATATTTGCCGGACTCTGGCAGGGCCACGCCCTGCAATGCCATTTCCTCGCGGAAGAACCGATCCGGGATCTGCACCAGAATGCCAGCGCCATCGCCCATCAGAGGATCAGCACCAACAGCACCGCGATGGGTGAGGTTTTCGAGAATGAAAAGCCCGTCCTTGATGATCTGATGCGACTTCTCACCCTTCATATGGGCAATGAAGCCGACGCCGCAGGCATCGTGTTCATTGGCCGGATCGTAAAGACCCTGCTTTTCCGGAAAGCCCGCACGGATTGCGCCGCTGGCGGCCTTCGCCGTCACGTCCGCGGCAACCTGTCCTGCGACTGTGGATGCTCTCGTATCGGTCATCAACTTCCCTCCAAAACACCTTGCGGCACCACTCTACGACCCATGAACTCATGCAAGCCGCGCAATGCCAATAAAACAGTCTGGTGTGACGTAAGGACTACGTCTGCAATGGTGACGGAAAACCGGAGCATTTGCCCTCGACTTTGCGCCCTACAACAGACAGTCCTCATACATGCTGGCAGAACTATACCGCGAAACCAGCCAGAAGGAAGGTTTCAGCGATCAGAAAAGCCATCGTCACATCAGAAATTAGGTCAATAAAACTGACCTAATTTGAGAGTTTCTATGCCAGAAACCGATGGCGACTGCAAGAGCATGCTTTAATAAAGTGGAAAGCGCGCGGACAAAGATGTCCGCCAGCCGCTCTTCGCCGATATTTTCTTACGTCAAAAGGCGCAAATGAATTGCTCTTGTTGCTTTGCTGGCAATGGCGGCATGTGACGACGCGGATGACGGTTGATCCGACCGGTGAAATACATAATCTCCGGATAGGATCTATTCCTCCCCCTTCGAACTGGAACCCATACTGTCATGTTTTTCTCCTCCGACAACTGGGCAGGCGCCCATCCCGCTATCGCAGAAAGCCTGTCCAGGGAAGCCGCCGGTTATGCCGCAGCCTATGGCACCAGCGATCTCGACAAGCGTGTCGAGCAAAAATTCTCTGAGATCTTCGAGCGTGATGTCGCTGTTTTCTTTGTCGCAACAGGCACAGCTGCGAATTCCCTGTCGCTGGCAGCGGTGGCAAAGCCGGGCGGCGTAACCTTCTGCCACTCCGAAGCCCATGTTGTCGCAGACGAATGCGGCGCGCCGGATTTCCTCACCGGCACACGCTTTTGTCCGGTCGAGGGACGCAACGGCAAGATCGACGCCGATCAGCTAAAAGCCTCCATTGCCCGCTACCCCTCAAATGCTGTACATCAGGGCCGCGCCATGGCCGTGACCATGACCCAGGCAACGGAATCGGGAACCGTATACAGCCTTGAGGAAATCGAACGCATCAGCGCGATTGCCGGCGAGCATGACCTACCGGTGCATATGGATGGCGCACGCTTTGCCAATGCGCTGGTGGCACTGGATGCCAGCCCCGCCGAAATGACCTGGAAGCGCGGCGTCGACATCCTGTCCTTTGGCGGCACCAAGAACGGCTGCTGGTGTGCGGAAGCGATCATTTTCTTCAAGCCGGACATGGCAGCCGACATGCCCTTCATCCGCAAGCGCTCGGCCCAGCTGTTTTCCAAGACACGCTTCATCTCGGCACAGCTCGACGCCTATTTCGAAAACGGTCTCTGGCTCGATCTCGCCCGCAATGCCAATGCCATGGCTGACCGTCTGCGCGCCGGCTTCACCGCCTCTCCCAATGGTCGTCTGGCTTGGGAAACCACCAGTAACGAGGTCTTCGCGGTTCTCGACAAGACCGCCGCCAAAGATGCCACGGATCGCGGCGCGAGCTTCTACCACTGGCCTGTGCCGCAGGAACTCAAGGGCAAAATCAAGGACCACGAGACAATCATTCGTCTCGTCACGTCCTTTTCGACCACGGCTGAAGAGGTGGATCGCTTTCTGCTCACGTTGGCCTGAGACGGGCGGGTATTAACAAGAGAGACCGAGCACTACGGCGATACAAATACAAAAGCGGCCCTCCGTCAGGAGAGCCGCTCGTTCAGCACCGTAAACGCGATACGGATTAATTCACATGAGCCTCGATGGCCTTGGCGCTATTCACCGGCTCGGCAGCAATCTCGATCCGGCGCGGCTTCATCGCATCGGGGATATTGCGAAGAAGGTCGATATGCAAAAGACCGTTTTTCAGCGAAGCATTCTGGACTTCGACATGATCGGCGAGCTGGAAACGTCGCTCGAAAGCGCGCTTGGCGATGCCGCGATAGAGGAATTCAGTCTGCTCTTCTGAGCCTTCCTCTGCCTTCTCACCCTTGACGGTCAGGACGTGGGCATGCGCTTCGATGCTCAATTCCGATTCATCGAAACCGGCAACGGCCATGGTGATACGGTAGGTCGTTTCACCCGTGCGCTCGATATTATAGGGCGGATAGGTCTGAGCCTGGTCTGGCTGACCGAGACTGTCGAGCATGGTGAAGAGCCGGTCGAAGCCGACTGTGGAACGGTAGAGTGGCGAAAAATCAACGTGACGCATGGTGTCCTCCTGGAAGCGACGGTTTGCGAATGTCAAAACCTCGTTCATCCCTGTGTCGGCGATGGTTCGAGGCGGTTATCGGAGCCTTTTTGGCCTCCGAAAGAATAGATGGGAAATCCCGTTTGCCAGTTCAAGAGGGCAATACACCGCCCGTGCAGGTGGGCTCTGGACCGCACAAAACGGCTTTTTCCTTTGACCTCGAATCGCCTTGCGCTTATCCCGGTTACACCTGCATCACCAATGCCTCCAGCACAGGCGAGCATCATGGACGAGATACTGCACGCCACACCCGGAAACCCCGTACCCGGCAATCATGTCGCCGGCTTCTTCGACGGCTATCGCGGTGTGAAACTGCGCTATGCGATCTTCCGCTCCGAAGAACATATGTCCATGGGCACCGTCGTGCTGATTCAGGGCCGCAATGAATCCATCGAGAAATACTACGAGACGATCAAGGATCTGACGGCAAGGGGCCTATGGGTCGCGACTTTCGATCTGCGCGGACAGGGCGGATCTGAACGCCTGCTGAAGAACCCGCGAACTGGCCACGTCAGGCGCTTCTCGCATTACGTCCGCGACCTTGAGATCTTTCTGGAGCAGGTCGTGCTTCCAGACACACGCCTGCCCTTCTTCATGCTCGCCCATTCCACCGGTGGCCTGATCGCGCTGTCCGCTGCGCCTCGCCTCGTCAACCGGATTGATCGCATGGTGCTGTGCGCACCCTTTGTCGGACTGGCAAAACAATCCATTTCCAACAGCAAGGTCTATTGGCTGACCATGCTGATGAGTCTTTTCGGTTTTGGCGCACGTCCCATGACGAAGGATGGACCGTTGGAGGAGTTTGCCACCAATGCGCTGACATCCGACGTCGCGCGTTTCACGCGCAATCAGCAAATCGAAGAGACACGACCCGAACTGGCAATCGGTCCGCCGTCAGCCCGCTGGCTGTACGAGTGCATGAAGGCCATGTACCGGGTCAACATGCCAGCACATCTCTACTCAATCACAGTGCCGACGGTTATGATTGCGCCGACACGAGAGGAAGTCGTGTCCTACGAGGCAGAAGAGCGGATGTCGCAGTATTTTCGCGCCGCGCAGTTTGTGCCCGTCGCCGGCTCGCGCCACGAGATCCTGCAGGAGAGCGATTACTACAGGGGACAGGCCTTGGCGGCCATTGCCGCCTTCATTCCCGGCAGCGAGGCCGAGGAGCAAGCAAAACAGGCACTGGAACCGTCAGCGCCCTGACATGATCGCCAGCGCCTCGGCATGGACCTTTGCCGATCCGGCAGCAATGATGGTGCCCGCCTCCTCCGGTCGTCCGCCATCCCAGGTCGTGACGATGCCACCGGCCTGTTCGATGATCGGGATGAGTGCACCGACATCATAGGGCTTCAAGCCACTCTCGATCACCAGATCGATATGGCCACTGGCAAGCAAAGCATAGGCATAGCAATCGATACCATAGCGGAACAGCTGCGAACGACTTTCGATGGTGCGATAGCGTGTCAGCGCATCGCCGGTAAACAGATGCGGAGAGGTGGTGAACAAAGTCGCATTCTCCAGGCTACCGCAATCACGGACCTGAAGCTGATGGTCACCGCCAGGGCCTGAATACCACGAGCGCTCGCCGTCGGCGAAATAGCGCTCGCCTGTAAATGGCTGATCCATCAGCCCCATCACCGAACGACCGGCCGATTGAAAACCGATCAGCGTTCCCCAGACCGGCACACCGGAAATGAAGGCCCGCGTGCCGTCGATGGGATCGATGACCCAGACATGCTCACGATCGATGCCAACATTGCCAAATTCCTCTCCGAGAATGCCGTGCTCGGGAAAGTCCTTCTCGATGATGGCGCGGATGGCTGCCTCTGCGGCCCGATCACCCTCGGTCACCGGATCGAAACCACCCTGCTCCTTGTTGACGACATCGAGTCGCGAGCGAAACCGTGGCAAGGTTTCAGCCTTGGCAGCTTCGGCAAGTCGGTTGAAAAAGTCGCGGTCGGGAAGCATGGCAAATATCCGGAAAGGCTTGAGAAACTGGTTCCGTCTTAGCCGCTTTTACCGGAATTGCAATTCCGGCCCACCGGGGCAAAAACGATGAGTATTTAAGCACTCCGATGGAGTGCTTAAATTTTTGACAAAACATATTGACACTTGTGCAGCGCAACAATAGTCTGAGGTCACAGTTTAACGACTGTAAATACCCTCCTTGGGTGTTTCCTCCCTAGACTTAGCCGCGCCACTGGCGCGGTTTTTTTTGTCCTGAAAATAGAGAGAAACCTATTCGGCGGCGAGCGCGGTCGCTTCACCGAAGCCTTCGACAAAGGCTGCCATCTGCCGCATGAAGCTGGAAATCGCCGAAACGAGCGCAGAAAAATCCGACCGCTTCTCAAGCGTCGCTTCATTGACATAGAGCGCGCGACTGACCTCGATCTGCAAGGCGTGCAGCCCGCGCGACGGACGCCCATAATGCTCGGTGATGAAACCGCCGGCATAAGGCTTGTTGCGGGCGACGTGAAAACCGAGGTCTTCAAGGAAGCTCATGGCCGCCCGCGACAGTTCTGCCGATGCACTGGTTCCGTAGCGATCGCCAATGATGAAGTCGGGCCGGTTACGGCCGCCACTGGCATTGAGATTGCCGGGCATGGAATGACAATCCACCAAAACGCCCAGACCGAAGCGCGTATGCGTCTGCGCAATCAGCTTTCGCAGCCGCGCATGATAGGGCTTGTAGATATCCTCGATCCGCATGATCGCTTCTTCCACAGGAAGTCTGCCGAAATAGATTTCCATGTTTTCAGCGACGATACGCGGAATGGTGCCAAGACCGCCGGCGACCCGGATAGAATGGGAATTGGCATAAGGCGGCAGCGGCCCATCGAACATGCGCGGATCGAGTTCATAGGGCTCACGATTCACGTCGACGAAAGCGCGGGGAAAATGCGCGAGAAGCAGTGGAGCGCCGATCGCCGGCGCTGCCCCGAACAGCTCGTCCACATAGGGATCTTCCGAACGGCGGATCGCATGCTCGTCGAGCCGTGAGTTCTGCAACAGCGACGCAGGATAGCAACGACCGGAATGCGGCGAATTGAAAACGAAGGGAATACGCTGCTCGTCTGGCTCGCGCACTTCGAAGATCCCGCCGTTACACTCCATTTGGTCCATTTTGCCCTGTGAATTTTTACCAAGTCATCAAGTTGATTTGTGCTACATGTTGCCAGTTGGACCAGGGGAAGTCCATACTAGGCACAACGGCTGAAGCCGGTTGCCCACATAGCCTTCACCGGATGTTTACCGGTCAAAGGTTAACGTGGACTGCCGGAGAGATCCGACTTATCCCAGATGATGTGAGTTACGGTCACCCAATGAATCAAAAAATTCTCCTCGCGGAAGACGACAACGATATGCGCCGCTTCCTGGTCAAGGCGCTCGAAAAGGCCGGATACACGGTCTTGTCCTACGACAATGGCGCAAGTGCCTATGACCGCCTTCGCGAGGAACCCTTCTCGCTGCTGCTGACCGATATCGTCATGCCTGAAATGGACGGCATCGAGCTTGCGCGTCGCGCCACCGAACTCGATCCGGACCTCAAGGTCATGTTCATCACCGGTTTTGCAGCCGTCGCGCTCAATGCCGATTCGCAGGCACCCAAGGACGCCAAGGTACTGTCCAAGCCGTTCCACCTGCGCGATCTCGTCGACGAAGTGAACAAGATGCTGGCCGCTTGAGGCCGCAATCCGGCGGCTTTCAAAAACTCTTCACAAAACCGGAAAAAGCCTATTGACGCGGCCTCCGGTTTTGTGGTCTTAAGCCGCTCATTGGATGGGCGTGTAGCTCAGCGGGAGAGCACTACGTTGACATCGTAGGGGTCACAGGTTCAATCCCTGTCACGCCCACCATCCGATCTTCCTGAAGTCTCAGGCGTGTGCAAGGTTGACGATATAATCTGCATTTTCCTCTTCTTACCCGTCCCCTATTCGCCAAAACGAAACGTCGGATGAGCGCGGAGACATCATGCATGGCCCTCGCCTCTGGGCCAGAGGGCCACCAAAATCACGCGCCCGCGCCTCCCCCCTCCGTCTTCAGCAGCGATCCTGAGTTTTCCACAGGCCAATTCACGGTAGTCCCTCGCCAAGACCGGACACGCCGGGTCATTTGGGGAAGCCATATTTTTCAGTAATGCTCCAGAATGACTGGTTTATCCGGATAAGAGAGCGAATGCTCTCGCGAATACGCTCTATTTCCTGATCGTCGAGTTCTTCGATCTTGCCATATTTAATGTCTTCCCGGCTTTCGAAAATACGCATTGACTGGGTCAATCCGCGACCGCTGTCGGGGTCGAACGAATAGATACAATGGTTGTATTTGTTACGAAGTTTTGCCTCTTCTGACAGGCGTTTCGTAGATGCCAGCACATCCGCGCGACACTCCGCCGGCGTCTTTTGCATCTTTGCCAGGCGCTCGACGAGATCGATGCGTGCACGCGGCGTATTCAGCGTCAGAAAAATGACGATCGCCGTCTCCTTGTCCGATTGGGCGAGGCCGGCAATCATATGGATCAACAGACTTTCGGTATTGGTCCAGGTATAGTTCAACTGCCCGATCAGCAGCAGCACATCCTGGAATCTACGCATCGCCGTCCGACAATGGATTGTTACGCGGGCTATGATCGTAGCCGGAACCCGAAGCGCCGCCCTCCCTGTCCCTGTTTTCGAAATAAAGGGCACCAGCCTCGGTTCGATTGTGAACGCCGAGCTTGGTAATGATGTTGTGGATATGGATCTTGACCGTGTGTTCCGACAAACCCAGCGTTGCGGCAATAATCTTGTTCTGGTTGCCCAAGGCAATCTTGGCCAAGATCTCGTTTTCGCGCTTGGTCAACTGGTGCATGACCGCACCTTGCTTTTCTTGCACCAGCTGCGGTTTCGGCCCGTCATATGGACCGTCATTTTCGTTTCGCCAACTGATCCTGTCTTGATTTCGATAGGCGACAAACGGGAAATACGTTCCTCCCCTCAGGATGATACGCAGCATTGAAAGCAAGACATCAAGACTCACGTTCAAAGGCAGCACGCCCTGGACGTGGCTGGTGTCGATGAGATGAAACCGCTCGACGCTGCCGCGTAAATCGCTGTCCGTAACAATCGCAATGGCAGACGAAGGATGCTGGGCAAGCAATTCGTCGGCGCACTCGCTCAGCTCATGGGCATGGATCAAATCGACCAGCACAAGTCGCAGTGGAATATCGAATTCCTCGAAAACCGACCGCATGGTCACACTTTGTGCCACTCTGAGAAAGGGAAATTCTCTCTGAATGGCCGCAGCCATTGCCCCGGAAATAACGTCCGACGGGCCGACATACAGAAGCGTTCGAAGATTCGGCATCGCGTCAAGAGAAGCCGCCAACTCCTCGCCACCGCTTGCGACGTCTGGCGCAAGTTGTTTCATGCAGCATCCCTCCCCGATACAATCCCAGAGTGCACTTATCGAATGCAATCCACGGTCCGTTAGAAAAACGTAAACCAAACAATAAAGATTGGGAATAGTCCGAATGATCTAAAGGACGCGCTCATAGACATGATGGGCGAGATCATTGTTCCAGCACATTTCAAACGAAGCCCTTTTACCGTCGCATACACAACCAAAGGTCTAGATCGTCTACACACAACGAATGATATTCTGACGGTAAACTACTCTCTTTACACCACTTCATTGCCAAGCGGTGGACGGCACGATTTCATCCTCGCTGCCAATGATCGTGCCAGAACAGTCCCCTTCGGATGAGCACCAGCCTGATACATCGAGGCTGAGCCCAACAGTGCCATCGACTGTTTCATTTCGAGCCGACGATCAGACAGCAAGAACTTGACCGTGGTGAGGGCAAGTCATGACGACGGCATTGCCAATCTAGATCGCCGAGCATCAATGCCGCAGCGCACATTACTAGCTCTATTTATCAGCTTATCTCCGGCCCCCAACAAGTAGAGACTCAGATTCGAGGCGCCGACCTTGTTGTTCGCGTTGGGCATGATTCTCTGAAGGACATGGCCCGAACGGAGTTCGATACCTCTCAACCGCATTCATGGGGAACAGTTGGAGGAGCATCAACAATCGCCGGAATGGCGACACGAATAGTGGCCCCATGAGGCAATTCGTCTTTTAACCGCAGACAAATCCGGAATTCGCATGTGAAGACCGTATAGAAGATGAATAACGGTCAAGCAGTCGCGGAATCCGGCAACGGAGGATACGACTATGTCAGGCAGTTCAAGGCATCACAATTATCACCACAACGATGACGACCAGCATCAGAGTGAACTTCAGGCCCAGGCCCAGCTTGAGGCCCAGGCCCAATTGCAGGCGCAGATGGAAGCTCAAGGACAGGGACAAGGCCAGGAGCAGTCCCAATCGAGTGAATCTGACAACTTCAACGGCAATTTGAATGGCAACGGAAACCTGAACGGCAATCTGAATTACAACGAGAATGTCAGCACCACCACGGTCTCTGTTGGCGTGACCGTCGATCCCGGTATCGAAAACCTGATCCCCACCGATGACGACTTCGCCGATGTCGATGTCTCCGGCGGCTCGTCGGTCGAAGGCATGTTCAACGTTCAGTTCGACGATGTAATGAATGATGCCCTCGATGGCGCGGGCAATGATGTCGGCAATGTCTTTAACCAGATCGCCAATCTTCAAGACAACGACAGGCTGGATAATGCCGAAGTCCGAAATGAAGCCGGCTTCACGGTAAATGCAAAAGCGAACGGCGGAACAGCCAAAGCCGAAGATGGCATTAACGGCGGCGGCGAAGGCGGCAACGGAGGGAGCAATGCCGACGCCGACGGCGGCAATGGTGGCGACGGCGCCGCGGCATTTGGTGGCACGGCTCTCGGCGGTATCGGCCTTGGTGGTTTGGCACTCAGCGGTGCTGACGGTGGCGAAGGCGATGGCGGCGATGCCGATGGGGCAAGCGCCACATCGGGCAACACGAACTCTGGCGCAGCGCTCGGCGGCATTGGCGTCGGCGGTGACGGCGGCACCGGTGGTTCCGGCACGGGCCTCGGCCTCGGTCTGGGTCTCGGCCTTGGTGCCGGTCTGGCAATGGGCGGCACCGGCGCCGCAGGCAACAACTCCACAGGTGGCACCGGAAGCGGTGGCGCCGGAGGAGACGCAGAGGGTGGCGATGCCGATGACGCTGGCGACAGCGAAGCCACGGGCGGTGACGGCGGCAATGGTCTGGGCCTTTCTCTCGGCCTGATCAATCCGATCCTCATCGACAATGAGGGAGGCAATGCCGGAGGCAGTGGCAACGGCGGCGACAACACAGGCGGCGCGGCGACTGGCGGTGGTGCCGGTGGTGACAGCGGCAACAGTGGTGCGGCCAGCAATGCCGGCAACGGCGGTGGCGGTGGCGACGCCGGCGGTATGGGCCTCGGTCTCGGTGCTGGCAATGGCGCTGGATTTGGCGTCGGCGGTGACGGCGGCAATGGTGCTGCCGGCAATGGTGCCGGTGGCGCTTCAGGGAATGCAGCCGGCGGTGATGCCTGGGGCGGTGATGCCTGGGCGACCGGTGGAGATGGTGGCGCAGCTCTCAGCGGTGCCTGGACATCCGGCACCGGTGGCGGCGCAGTCGGCGGCTGGGCAGATGGCGGCGACGGTTCCTTCGGGGGCATGGGTGGCACGGCCTCGACCGGTTACGGTGGCGAGGGCGACGGTGGTTCCTGGGGGTCTGACAATGGTGATGACGGATATGTCACCGGCACGAGTTCCGCCAGTGCGGATGCCGGCATAGACACCAGCGCCTTCAACCAGGAAATCGTCATGGGCGCCAACCTGCAGCAGAATGCCATCGACATGACGATTGTCGGCGGCAGCCTGACCAGCACGGTTGTGGGCGAGGACGGCGACGACGGCGTGTGAGCCGGGACCGGACTTAGCGACATAACAAACACTCTGGAACTGCGCAGGCTTCCTGCGCAGCTCCCTTGTGCCTCATGACATGACGTCATGGCGGCACCTTGGAAACAAGGAGATACGGCCTTGACGATGATGGACAAATTTACCGAAGAGATCAGTCATTTTATCGGCTTCTTCCATATCAACGTCGAGACTGTACGGGCCCGGGACGCTTATAACGAATTCGCCTTCCACAAGGCCGATGTCACCTTGGACAAATTGCCAGTCCACACCAGTGATTTTGCAGCACCATTCGATCTTCTCGGGTTTGAGCCAGGCTTTGGTTATCGCTCCCCTGCCCCCGATCACTGGTATGTCGTCAACAGACCTTTTGCATCGCAACTTTCGACAGGTGGAAGACTGGTCGGCGACCAGCTCGATAGCCGGGTATTTCGCGCTGCGCCTGACCAGGATCTCAATATATCGAACAATGCGGTGCGTTATCTCTCTCCAGAGATCGAACCGCCCGGATCGGTCGTCAATCAATTCAACCAGGCAATCTCCCTGTCGGACGACGACTATTTCAGCGTTGGCGGACATGGACTGACATTCAATCCGCAAGCCATCGATGACGCGGCTGTGCTGCAGGGAGTGGAAGAGACCCTTGCTTTGTCGCCTCTGGGTGACCTTGTCCGCCCGGGCTCAAACGAAGACTTCATCAATGTGATCCACACGGTGATGGACAGACTGCAGGATGTGCCCGAAGGCAGTGACGCCGTTCAGCTCCACATCAGCGCGAAATCGATTGATGGGATCTATGTCAACGGCGAAATGGTCGAGGAAGTGCCTTTAGTCGAGGACTATCACTCGTTCGACGAGGATGAAGAGGGAACTGACGCCACCGACGAAAGTTCCAGCACGTGGACATCCGACAACGGTGCGGTCTCCATAGACGTTTCAGTGGAGGTTCATACCGGCGGCAACACACTCATTAACAATGCGGTGCTGCAAAACTTCTGGACAGGCGGAACCGTCACTTTGGTTGCCGAGGACCACATCGAGGTCAATGCGATCGTCCAGATCAATGCATTGTGGGATACCGACTCGATTACCTCATCCGTCAGCAATCTGACTGCGGACGCAGCCGCAAACGAGCTGTTCAATATTGCAACCTTCGAGCATCTGGATACCGCCGAGGGTTCCGAACCTGGTGAAGGGGCCAACGACGGCTATCCTGCATTCTGGGCGGTCACGGAAATCCATGGCGATCTGATGATCACCAACTGGCTCGAGCAGATCATTTTCATGAGCGACAACGACGTCGGCATTCTGTCGGCCTCCGGCGTGAGCACCAGCGTGGTCGCTGGCGACAATTTCGCGGTCAACCATGCCTCGGTCTTCGAGTTGGGATTTTTCTACGATATGATCATCGTAGGCGGCTCGATCTTCGACGCAAACATCATCCATCAGATGAACATCCTGTTCGACAATGATCTTGTCGGCGCAACGGACGATTTTCAGACTTCCGGCGAAGGTTCTTTTTCTTCCTCAGGCAACTTGCTCTGGAACCAGGCGCGTATAGCCACGCTTGGCGATCCCGACCGTTTCGACAGTCTGTCGCAGGCGCAGAGCGACACCCTGGGATCATTTGCCAATGGCAAGGGCGACATCGCCTCCGAATTCCTGTCCAGCGAAGATTTTGCAGGGCTGCAGGGTCTGCGGGTCCTTTATGTCAGCGGTGACCTGATCAACCTTCAATACATTCGGCAGACGAATATCCTCGGCGACAGCGATCAGATCGCTCTGGCAATGGATGCCATAGCGCCCAATCTCGACGCCACCTGGACGATCGAAACGGGATCCAATGCTCTGCTCAACAATGCAACGATCATCGATCTCGATTCCGTGGGAAAGACCTATATCGGCGGGCAACAATATTCGCAGGAAACACTCTTTCAGGCGGAAATGATCTCGACCCATCCCGACTTTGGTAACCCGAACCCGGATGCACTGGTCAATGAAGCCGTGCTCTTTCTCGATGATTCCATGCTCGATCGGGACGATCACGCAATGACATCCGACGCCTCGTGTCTGCCGTCGGACTACGACGGCCATGCGTGTGACGGCGTAAACAGCATGCTTGGCCACTGAAGGGGGCATTAATGTCGGAATTCCGCAAACACCTTGACCGGGCAATCGAGCCCGTGGAAGCTCCGGCTCCGAGAGCGTCAAGGTTGGAAGCGTCAAATGACACGGGCAGCACCTATGCCAGGCTCGGACGAGCTGTCGACGATTACATCAGAGGTGTGTTCGGCAACCCCGCAGCGCGACCATCCGAGGCCGCAAAGTCGATCCAGCCACCCAACAACTTGCGCGTTGCCTACAGCCAAGCGCCCAGGACCGAAAGCTCCGAAGCCGAACCGGCGGCGGAGGCCAGGCAAGAGCCAGCGCCGGAGCCCGAGGAGCCGCGAATCCAGCCGCTAAAATCCAGAGCGCCGGATGGCATGAAGGTGATCGATGGCGAATGTGGGCCGACCAGGATCGAAACGTCAACTTCTGACAGGCCGCAATCGAAGAGCGGAAATGGCGGCGGCGTTGGCGGGGGCGGCACCTTCCACAAGCGACTTGGGCAGGTCGATTTCAATGCCAGCCTGAAGGCCGGGATTCACGCCGTCAAACGTAACTTGATGATCGTCATGGTGTTTACCGTTGCCAGCAACGTGCTTGTGCTGGCCATACCGATCTATCTGTTTCAGATTTCGGATCGGGTCCTGACCAGCCGGTCCACCGATACGCTGATTATGCTGACGATCGTGATCGTCGGTGCCATCATTCTGCAGGCCGCCTTCGACGCTTTGCGCCGTTTCATCCTGATGCGAACCGCCGTGGAGGTTGCAGCCCAGCTCGGGTCGCCGATCCTCAGTGCGGCGGCGCGGGCATCTTTGCAGGGCAATGGTCGTGAATACCAGACGCTCGGTGACCTTCAACAGGTTCGCTCGTTCCTCGTCTCGCGCACGCTGCTCGCCTTTTTGGACGCCCCGATTGCGCCGATCTTCCTGCTGGCGGTTTTCCTGATTCATCCGCATCTTGGCTTCATCGTCGTGGTCACGGCAATCCTGCTGTTGATCTTCACCCAGATAAACCAGCGCATTACGGCTGAACCATTCGCCGAGGCCAACGCAGCGCAAGTCAAGGCGAACCTGCATCTGGATTCGATGACCCGCAATTCCCAGATCATCAATGCCCTGGCAATGATCCCTGAGGCAGTACACATCTGGGGCAAGGACACGGCCACATCGCTGAAAGCGCAGGTTATTGCCCAAGACCGGAACATCGCCATTGCCGCGATATCGAAGGGTGTCCGTCTTCTGACGCAGGTGACCATGCTTGGTTGGGGCGCCTATCTTTCGCTCCGCGGTGAACTCACCGGCGGGATGGTCATTGCTTCCTCGATCATTGCGGGACGCGCTCTCGCACCAATCGAAGGTGCGATCGAGGGATGGAACCAGTTCAGCCAGTCGCGCGCCGCCTATGGTCGGATCGCCGCTTTGCTCAAATCCTCGCCACTCAATTTCGAGCGCCTCAACCTGCCCAAGCCAGAGGGCCGGCTCGATGTCGAGCGATTGCTCTATGTGCCGCAGGGCACCAAGCGGGTGGTACTCAACGGCATTTCCTTTTCCCTGCAACCGGGCGAGTCGCTCGCTGTTATCGGCAATTCCGGTGCGGGAAAGACCACACTCGGCAAGATGCTGGTCGGATCGATCCTTCCCACCTCCGGCAATGTGCGTCTGGACCTGATGGACCTGCGCAACTGGGACCAGCGACAGTTCGGTGAAAACATCGGTTACCTGCCGCAGGACGTGCAACTGTTCCCCGGCACGATCAAGGCCAACATCGCCCGGATGAGATCGGATGCGGATGACGAACAGATCTACCGAGCAGCGATGCTGGCCGACGTGCACGAAATGATCGCAGGTCTTCCGCATGGCTACGAGACCATGGTCGCAGCCGATGGCTCACCACTGTCAGGCGGCCAGAAACAGCGCGTCGCACTGGCGCGCGCCTTTTTCGGCGATCCCCATCTGGTTGTTCTCGACGAACCTAATTCCAACCTCGACAGTGCCGGCGACGTGGCCCTGATGCGCGCCTTGCAGCATGCCAGGGATCAGAAAATCACGATGATAACCGTCACCCAGCGCCCTTCCCTGCTCACCAGCGTCGACAGGATTCTCCTGCTGGTCAACGGCACGGTTGCCTTGTTCGGCATGCGCACGGATGTGCTCAATGCGTTGCAAGCCCGAGGCATCGATATCGAGGGTGGCTCATTCGGTCATCAGTTGCAGTAGGAGGCGACGGGCATGTCAGACATCGCCAAGGTCCACGACATCGAGTGGTATTCCGAAGTGCCACGATCGATCAGCAAGCAGACGATTGTCGGTCTTGTTCTGATGGCGGTCGCTTTTGGCGGTTTCGGCACATGGGCCTCCACCGCCCCGCTGGCGGCGGCCGTCATCGCCCAGGGCAGCTTCGTTGCCACCGGCCAGAACAAGGTCCTGCAGCATCTGGAAGGCGGTATAATCAAGCAGATCTTTGTCAACGAGGGCGATCAGGTCGTCGAAGGTCAGGCTCTCGTGCAGTTGGACGAGACCGCTGCAATGGCGAAAAAGCGTGAACTGTTCTTGCGCCGTATGCGACTGGATGTGACCGCAGCACGGCTGACGGCTCAGTTCGAGACCGTTGAAAAACTCGACTTCTCACTGCTTTTGAAAGAACATCGCGGCGATGCCGATGTCTGGGCAATTCTGGTTAGCCAGCAACTCAACTTCAGAAGTCAGCAACAAAAACTGTCCAGCGAGGTTGCCCTGTTGCAGCAGAATATCCGCGCGCTCGAATTTCGCGAGATGGGTTACACACGGCAACGCGATGCGACGATCCGCCAACTCGATCTGCTGAAGGATGAATTCGCGGCAAAGGAGATCCTGCTAAAAAAAGGCGTCGCACGCGCCAACGACGTCAAAGCCCTGCTCAGGTCCATAGCCGAGGCGGACGGTCAGATCGGTAGACTGGAGGCAGAAATCGCCGAGACCCAGGCACAGCGGACGAAAGGCGAGCAAGAAGTGTTGCGCGCGGAAAGCGCCTATCGGGAAGATGCATTGGAGCGCCTGCAATCCATCCAGGGCGAGCGCGACATGGTGCGTGAGCAGTTGCGGGAAGCGTCCAATGTCCTGGAGCGCGCAACCATCAACGCACCGGTCGCCGGGACCGTCGTCCGTATCCACTATCACACAAATGGCGGCGTTATCGAAAGTGGCAAGGCTATACTTGAAATCCTGCCGGCCGGCGTGCCACTGATCATCGAGGCCCAGATCTCGCGCAACGACATAGACAGTGTCAAGCTTGGACAACAGGCAACCATCCGGCTGGTGGGGCTGAACCAGAGAACGACACCCGTGGTCAAGGGGGAAGTCCTGTATCTTTCCGCCGACGCGCTTCAGCAATCGGGCAATGCATCATCCGCCCCGCACGATGTTTACCTGGCACGGATCAACATTGCACCGGCTGAACTGGCGCGGGTGCATGGCTTCACGCCGACCCCTGGCATGCCGGCCGAAGTGATGATCCAGACCAATGAGAGGACCTTCTTCAACTACATCGCAAAACCCGTTGCCGACAGCATGTCACGCGCATTTTCGGAACAGTGAAAACGCGGCGGGGGACGCCGCTGATTTGACGTGGTTGTCACCGGGAGATGGTCACTGCAGCAGGGTAATATTAAATGACACCGGTCCTGCGGTTGCTGTTATCTCCGTCGGTAGAAGCAGTATCCGGCGCCGAAGCGCCGGATCGGGGATCAGACCCGTTCAAGCGCGATGGCAATGCCTTGCCCGACGCCGATACACATGGTCGACAATGCATATCGCCCGCCGCCCAGTTTAAGCTGGAGGGCCGCGGTGCCAGTGATGCGGGCACCCGACATGCCGAGCGGATGACCAAGGGCAATGGCGCCACCATTGATGTTGACGCGAGCGTCGTCGTCGGCAATGCCGAGATCGCGCAGAGTTGCGAGCCCTTGAGAGGCGAACGCCTCATTGAGCTCGATCACATCGAACTGGTCCTGCGTCATCCCAAGCCGCGTCATCAGCGCCTTCGAGGCCGGTGCCGGACCGAAGCCCATGATCCGCGGTGGAACGCCAGCCGTGGCCCCGCCCAGAATCCTGGCAATCGGTGTCAGACCGTGTCTTTTGACGGCTGTCTCTGATGCAATGATGAGCGCCGCTGCGCCGTCATTCACACCCGATGCATTACCGGCCGTCACAGTGCCGCCTTCCTTCTTGAAGGGTGTTTTCAGCTTGGCCAGTGTTTCAAGTGTGGTTGCGCGCGGATGTTCGTCCCGATCCACCACCACAGGATCGCCCTTTCGCTGCGGAATGGTCACCGGGGTGATTTCCTGCGCCAGACGCCCGTTGGCCTGCGCTTCAGAAGCCTTGGCTTGTGAGCGTACGGCAAAGGCATCCTGATCTTCGCGACTGACCTTGAAGTCTTCGGCGACATTCTCGCCCGTTTCAGGCATCGAATCGACGCCATACTGCTTCTGCATCAGGGGATTGACGAAACGCCAGCCAATGGTGGTGTCGTAAATTTCGGCATTGCGCGAGAAAGCGCTCTCTGCCTTCGGCATGACGAAGGGCGCACGCGACATGCTTTCCACGCCACCGGCAATCATCAGGTCAGCCTCTCCAGACCTGATGGCGCGGCCAGCCATGATGACGGCATCCATCCCGGAGCCGCAAAGCCGGTTGACGGTTGTACCGGTGACAGAGACCGGATAACCGGCCAGCAACAACGACATGCGCGCAACATTGCGGTTATCTTCTCCTGCCTGATTGGCGCAGCCGTAGATCACGTCCGCGACAGCTTCCAGATCGAGATCCGGATTGCGCTCGGCAAGCGCCTTCAGGGGAATGGCGCCAAGGTCATCGGCCCTGACGGAGGACAGAGCGCCACCGAAGCGGCCGATGGGGGTGCGAATATAGTCGCAGATATAAGCGTCAGCCATGCGTTTCTCCTTAAAGTGCTGGCACTTTGAGTTCGGCAATATCGCCCTTGACCAGCAACTCTGCCCCGGTGACGGCCTGCAAGTCTTCGAGCGAAATTTGAGCCAGTTTCTCCTTCAATACGAAACGACCCTCTTCGATATCGACGACTGCGAGCGAGGTGTAGACACGCGTCACGCAGCCAACACCTGTGAGCGGCATGGAGCAACGCTTGACCAGCTTCGGATCGCCCTTCTTGGTATAATGTTCGGTGATAACCGCAACACGCTTGGCGCTCTGGACGAGATCCATTGCACCGCCGACCGCTGGCACGCCGCCCTTGCCCGTCGACCAATTGGCCAGATCACCATTTTCCGCGATCTGATACGCCCCGAGGATGGCCACATCCAGATGGCCACCGCGAACCATGGCGAAACTGTCGGCATGATGAAAGAAGGCCGAACCCGGCTTCAGCGTAATCGCCTTCTTGCCCGCATTGATGAGATCCCAGTCCTCTTCGCCGGCAGCAGGTGCCTCACCGAAGCCGAGAACCCCGTTTTCCGTATGGAAGATCGCCTCCCGGCCCTCGGGCTGGAACTTGGCCACCATTTCCGGAAAACCGATACCCAGGTTGACATAGGCACCGTCATGAATGTCCTGCGCGGCGCGCCAGGCGATCTGTTCGTTGGACAGCTTGATGTTGTCGAGTGCTTCGCTCATGGGTAGACAGCTCCCTCGCGGTTGAGGATTTCTTCCTGCTTCGGATCGGACACTTCGACAACGGCATCGACAAAGATGCCCGGCGTGACAACGTGTTCGGGGTCAATGCCGCCGGGGGGAACGATCTTTGTCACCTGAGCGATCGTTCGGGTCGCAGCCGTCGCCATCAGTGGATTGAAGTTGCGCGCAGCCATCCGGTAGGTGAGATTTCCAAGCCGATCGCCAAGTTCCGCCTTGATCAGCGCAAAATCGGCCTTCAACCAGCGCTCCTGCACATAGTGCCTGCCCTCGAACTCCTGAACGGGCTTTCCGTCGGCGAGATCCGTTCCGTAGGCCGTGGGCGTATAAAAGGCTGGAATACCGGCACCGCCGGCGCGAATACGCTCCGCCAGCGTTCCCTGCGGAACGATTTCCAATTCGATCTCGCCGGCCAGATAGAGATCGGTGAAGACCTTTGGATCGGCAGACCGCGGAAACGAGCAGATCATCTTGGCCACCATGCCCTGCTCGATCATTGCGGCGATACCGACATGACCATTGCCGGCATTGTTATTGATGACGGTGAGGCCTTTCGGTCCCTTGTCGATCAGCGCGTGAATGAGCTCTATCGGAGCGCCGGAGCCGCCAAAGCCACCGATCATCAATGTGGCACCGTCGCCGATATCCGCCACAGCCTCGCGGAGCGAGGCAATTGTCTTGTCCATTAAACCAAACCTCCCGTAAAATGGGTTTTGCATTCTGGTGTAGGCCAATTGATATGTCAGGCAATCCCGTTTGTGCGCATATTGACATTTGTTCAAATGAATTCATGATCCGTGCGCATGTTGAACAAAACTGACGTTATTGCTTCCTTCGCCAAGGGATTGCGCGTTCTCGAATGCTTCGGTGCGGAGCGCCCCAGACTTGCCATCGCCGATGTGGCGGATGCGACCGGGCTTGACCGCGCCACAGCGCGCCGCTGCCTTCTCACCCTGCATGATCTCGGCTACGCGAATTATGACGGCAAATTCTTCACGCTGACACCGAAGGTGCTGCGTCTGGGTATGGGCGCATTGGCGGCCCTGCCGCTGCCCCAGATTGTCCAGCCATGGCTGGATCAACTGTCCGAGCAGATCGGCCAATCGTGCTCGGTATCGATCCTCGATGAGCACGATATAGTCTATATGGCCAGAGCGGCCCAGAAGCGGGTGATGTCGATCGGCCTGATGCCTGGGTCAAGGCTTCCCGCCCATTGCACCTCAATGGGTCGCGTTCTTCTGGCAGCGCTTCCGCAAGATGCGGCGCGCAATCTTGTGGAAACGTCAGACCTCACACCGCGCACACCCCATTCCCTCACCGATCCGGATGAAATCATGCGCGTGATCGCCGACGTCAAGATCAAAGGTCACGCCATCATCGATCAGGAAGTCGAGATCGGCGTACGCTCGCTGGCGGTCCCTGTCCTGAACGCCAAGGGCCAGACCGTGGCCGCACTCAACACCGGCATGGCCGCCCTTCAGACAGAACCGGACGATCTTGTCCGTCTCTATCTGCCAGCGCTCGTCAGAGTGCAGGAAGGCCTGCGCCGTGTGCTCAGTTGAGAGCTGCAGTCCTCATTCAGCAGCGCCGATGGTCAGAACAACCGGCTCCAATCCCTCGATCTGCCCCTTGAGCGTATCGCCAGGCAGAACGGCACCGACACCGGCCGGCGTTCCCGTGTAGATCAGATCGCCTGGCACGAGATGATAGAAATTCGACAGATGGCTGATCAGCTCGGGAACCGACCAGATCAGATCCGACAGATGCGCATCCTGACGCACATGATCTCCGATCTCCAGCCAGATACGCTGTTCACCGGGCTTGCCGAATTCAGCCGCCCGGGTGATCTCGGAGATGGCCGCAGAATTTTCAAAAGCCTTTCCAAGCGACCAGGGTCGCTGTTTGGCACGGGACGCCAGCTGCAGGTCGCGTCGGGTCATGTCGAAGCCGCAGGCATAACCAAAAATTGCCGCTTCCGCTTCTTCTGCGGTGATACGGAATGCCGGTCCACCAATGGCGACAACCAGTTCCAGTTCGTGATGCAGATTGCTGGTGCCGGGCGGATACGGAATTTCGGCACCCGACAGAACGATACAACTCGGCGGCTTGGTGAAATAGAAGGGTGCCTCCCGGTCAACCTCGAATCCCATTTCAGCGGCATGCTCGGCAAAATTACGTCCTACACAGAAAATCCTGTGAACAGGATAAGCGTCGCTCTCGCCACGAACGGGAACGAGAGGGGTTGGCGGAACGGCAAACAATGCACTCATGTGATGACGACCCTGTGGATATCCGCAAACCGAAAGTCGCGGACAATTATGCTCATGTGCTTGAAGCACGGAACCGGATCGGGAGCAACAACAACAGATGAGTGGCATGTCGTGCCAAGTTCAATCGCGAGTGCGACTGGAAAAACTCAATCATATTAGACCAATGGCGCATGCCAAGACCCTTGCTTGCCCCCGTCCCGACACTAACTTGCTCTTCCCTACATTCGCAATTGAGGGTAGAAAAACAAGACATATTTGGGGAGGGCCGCACCTTATGCTGGAAGTTTATGAAATGCCGGGACATCTCGTACGACGCCTAAATCAGGCATCCGTATCCATATTCATGGAAGAAATTGGCAAGGCAGGCTACGACCTGACGCCAGTTCAATACGCTTCGCTGGCCGCAATCGCCAACAGACCTGGACTGGATCAGGCGACGCTTGCAAGCCACATAGCCTATGACCGCGTTACTATTGGCGGTGTCGTTGACCGACTGGTGCAGAAGGATCTCGTGCGCCGCGAAATTAGTCCTGCTGACCGACGCGCGCGCGAACTTTTCCTCACCGACAAGGGCACAGCCGTACTTGGCGAAATTCGCCCGATTGTGAGGAGCACGCAGGATATGCTGCTCGTTGGTCTTAACAATGAGGAACGGACACAGTTGGTGGCGCTTCTCAGAAAGTCCGCAGATGCTGTCAATGAGCGCAGCCGCGCTCCGCTGCGCATGAGTTGAGCATCGATGGCGACGATGCAGGTGACGTCGTCGTCAGCAAGTGGCGGGTTTGTCGCGACACGTGGGATCGGCCCATATCCCGGCCTTGAGCGTGACGGCACGTTGTTCTGCACCCGACAGCCCGCTGCCGGGCGCAGCATGCGCAAATCCAGATAGAACCAGACGTTTTGCAAGATCGTCTCTGCCCAAACGGCAGTCAACGAGTCTGGTTGACTGCGCCAGGGTTTGGGATTTGCATTCGAGATAACGGCCTGTGATCAACTTCCGCAGATAGGCTCGAGATTGGCCGCCGCAGGCGAAAACAGCCCCCCGATCATTGCGACACAATGATTTGTCAGGACGCATACCGATAGCCTTTGCCACGATGTAGATCTGTCCGCCTATCGAGAAGGAAGCGCCGTCATGGACTTTGACGGCTGGACTGACCCGGAACTTCAGAAAATGATCATCCTTGAAACCGGGAACACGCTCATAACTTTGCCGAGTGCGATCGATCCTCATCGGCTGGTCCGTCCACACGGGCGTATCCGAACCGGAAAGCGGCCATAAATCACGGGCCGACATCGGTTCAATTGTCAGCAGCAACGAAAACGCGACCGCCACGCTTTTATTTATCAAATTCAATGGTTACGATCCGCCTGTGATCTCTGCGACTAAAAAAGACATAGCGTGTCATTCGAAACAACTGCTTTCCGTGACGCTCTTCTCTCGCCGCAGCGATACGGGAGAAATCGATGGGATTTTATTTGAACTTATCCAGGCTTGAGACGTTAAAAACAATTGGGGGATGAGAGCGCCTGTACATTTTGACAGAGCTTCTGCTTCATCCGACCGACCGGTCCGCGCCCTGAGATTTCCCGATTTGACCGCCGCATCCCCCGGTGGTCGCGAACTGCAAGATGAGAAAAGGTAAGACGCAATGAGCAACAAGATCGTACCCGTTATCATGGCTGGCGGCAAAGGAACCCGGCTGTGGCCGCTGTCTCGCGCCGCAGCAGCCAAGCAGTTCATCAAGTTCGTTGGCGATCAGACGCTCTACCAGAATACGCTGGACCGGGTATCCGATACCGCCCTCTATGAAGCGCCACTTGTCATCACCAATGAGGAGTTTCGCTTCCTCGCCGCCGAACAGGCCCGCGAAGTCGACATCGCCCTTTCCGGCCTGGTTCTGGAACCGATCGCGCGCAACACCGCAGCCGCGGTCGCTGTTGCAGCCCTCGTCGTTGCAGAACAGTTCGGCGAGGATGCCATCATTCAGATCCTTGCCTCCGACCACGAAATCAAGGCCGACAAGACCTATTGGGATTGCGTCAAGACGGCCCGATCTGCAGCAGAGGCTGGCAAGCTCGTCACCTTCGGCATAAAGCCGACAGAACCGGCCACCGGTTATGGCTATATCGAGATGGGCAAGGAACTGCCCGCCGGCGGCAATACAGTTGCCCGTTTCGTCGAAAAGCCGGCCGAAGACGCTGCCAAGGAAATGCTGAAATCCGGGAACTATTACTGGAATTCCGGGATGTTCGTCTTTTCTGCAAAGCAGATTTTGGCAGAACTGGAAAAGAACGCGCCAGAGGTCATCGAAGCCGCACGCGCTGCAGTTTCAAAGGCCGCCAGCGACCTCGACTTCATCCGCCTCGACAAGGATGCCTTTTCCGAAAGTCCGAATATCTCCATCGACTATGCCGTCATGGAAAAGACCAGGAATGCCGCGGTCGTTCCCTCCCCCATCGTCTGGTCCGACCTTGGAAGCTGGGATGCCATCTGGAAGCTTGGCGACAAGGACGCAGAAGGCAATGTCATCTCGGGTAATGCCACACTCGTCAACACCACCAACTCGCTGGTGATGTCCCGCAACAGCCATATGGCCGTGCAGGGCATGGATGGCATTGCTGTGATCGCCAGCGAAGACGCCGTCTATGTGGGCAAGCTCGACGAGAGCCAGCAGGTCGGTGATCTCGTCAAGTTGCTGAAGAGCTCCAAGAAGACCGAACAACTGACCGAACTGCATCCGACTTCGCTGCGTCCTTGGGGCGGCTATACCTCGCTGATCAACGGCGACCGCTTCCAGGTGAAGCGCATCTTCGTCAGCCCGGAAAAGAAGCTGTCGCTGCAAAAGCACCACCACCGCGCCGAGCACTGGATTGTGGTGAAGGGCGTGGCCGAAGTCACCATCGATGACAAGGTGACACTGCTGCACGAAAACCAGTCGATCTATATCCCGCAAGGCTCCGTTCACCGTCTCGGCAACCCGGGCAAGATCCGCCTGGAACTGATAGAGATCCAGACCGGCTCCTATCTCGGCGAAGACGACATCATTCGCCTCGTCGACGAATTCGGACGCAGCTAAGCGCTACATCAAGCCAGCCGCTTTCAAAGACCCGGAGCGAATACTCCGGGTCTTTTTCGTTTGGCGTCTCTGTGGTCCCGTCCCACCGAAATCTCGTCAGTCACTCACGAAGACTTCACTTGCCTATCATCGCCGCACGCATTATGACTGACCGGACAGTCATTTCTGGAGTGCGCTATGGTCTCGGATAAAAAGCGACGCAAGATCGAGCCAGAACAACGCCGGGCCGAAATCTTGTCGGCAGCAATGGTGTTGTTTGCAGAAAACGGCTTTGCGGCGACGCGAATGGAGGATGTCGCGATGCGTGCCGGTATCGCAAAGGGCACGGTCTACCTGCACTTCCCTGACAAGGAGGCACTGTTCAGCGAACTGATCTCCGGCACGGTATCGCCCATTGTCGAACGACTTCAGGCTTTCGCCGTTGTCGCCAGCGCCCGCTCCTGCCGGGAACAAGTCGCCGAACTCTACACCCTTATTCGCCGGGAAATCATCGAAACCGACAGGCGTCATCTGTTGAGACTGATGATCGCCGAGGGGCCACGCTTTCCCAAACTGGCCGAGCATTACTACCGCAATGTTACTGCACCCGGCATTTCTGCCATGCAGATGATACTCAAACGGGGGGCTGCGCGAGGGGAATTGCGCAGCGAAACGATCAGCAATTCGGCCCAGCTCTTAATCGCGCCGGTGCTTTTGACGATCATCTGGAACTCCTTGTTTGCCCCGTATGAAGCGCTTGATGCCGATCTTATGTTCACGACCTTCCTCGACAGCATTTTTGTGCCACAACAGGAAACGAGATCATGAAAAAGGCAGCAATTTTGCTTCTCATTGTCGCCGCTTGTGTGCTCGCCGCCCCCTACCTCTTTCGAAGCGAGCAGCATCAATCCTATCAGGGATGGATCGAAGCCAATCTCCGTTTCATCGGCGCGGAAACCTCTGCCCGTCTGACGGATCTAAAGGTCGCAGAGGGAGAAATCGTTCAAAAGGGACAGATGCTCTTTCGCTTCGAAGATGACATCGCACGTGCAAAGGCAGATGCCGCCGAGGCCAGTCTTGCGGCAGCCAGGGCAAAGCTCGAGCAGGCCAATGCTGCACAAAAGCGACCGCAAGAAATCGATATCCTAAAGGCATCCAGACGACAGGCGGAAGCAAACCTGGATCTCGCCAGCCAGGAGCTCGAACGAGTGAGAACACTCGCGAAATCCGGCACGACGACAAAAGCCAATCTCGATTCTGCCGTCGCAACCCAAGCGGCAAATCAGGCGGCGTTGGACAACATCAACGGCCAGATCGAACTCGCGGCCATGCCGGCCCGGCAAGAAGCGATCAGACAGGCTCAGGCCGATATGGACGCAGCGCTGGCCGAACTTGAAGCCGCCAAAAGCAGCCTTGAGCGGCTCACGATCGAAGCTCCCGTCAACGGCCGCGTCCAGCAACTCTATTACAATAAGGGCGAGATCGTGCCCGCAGGGCGTCCTGTCGTCTCCATCCTACCTCCGGCTGACGTCCGAATCCGTTTCTACGTTCCAGAAGGTGATGTCGCAGGACTGCATATCGGCCAGAAGCTGACTGTCACATGCGATGCCTGCGGCCCCATCGCTGCCAGAATATCGTTTATCTCGCAGACAACAGAATACACCCCGCCCGAAATCTACAGCCGCGAAGAACGCGCCAAACTCGTCTACCGCGTCGACGCCATTCCCGAACAGCCTGAAACGCTGAACCCCGGCCTGCCTGTGGATGTGATGCTGTCCACAGACCAGACAGAAAAGTGAGACGGTCATGCAGCCGGCTCCAGACGATGTGAAAAACGAACGGCAGAAGGCTTCAACCGATTGGGTAATCGAGGTCTCGCATCTGACCAAGAGTTTTTCCGGGCGCCGGGTCGTCGACGACCTGTCGCTGCAGGTGAAGGCCGGAACAATTCAGGGCTTCCTCGGCCCCAACGGTTCGGGCAAGACAACCACCATCCGCATGCTCTGCGGCCTGCTCACTCCCGATAGTGGCAACGGCACCTGCCTCGGCTTCGATATCCTCACGCAGTCAGACCAGATCCGCCGGCGGGTTGGCTATATGACGCAGAAATTCTCGCTCTATCAGGATCTCTCGATCCGAGAAAACCTCGAATTCGTGGCCCGGGTTTATGGTCTGAACAACCCGCGCAAACGGGCTGGCGATGCAATCGAACGGTTGGGGCTGGGGGGACGGGAAAAGCAGCTTGCCGCCAATTTGTCAGGTGGATGGAAACAGCGTCTGGCCCTTGGCGCCTGCATCCTGCCCGAGCCTGACCTGCTGCTGCTCGACGAACCGACCGCTGGCGTCGACCCAAAGGCGCGGCGCGACTTCTGGAGCGAGATCCATGCACTGGCAGCCGACGGCCTGTCTGTGCTGGTATCGACCCACTATATGGATGAGGCCGAGCGCTGCCACGAGATCGCCTATATGGCGTATGGCAAATTGCTCGTGCGTGGAACGGTGGACGATGTGATCGCCTCTGTGGGCCTGACCACTTACACAGCCTCCGGCCCGACCGTCCATCAGCTGCAGGAAAAACTGGAACACCAGCCGGGCATCGACATGGTCGCACCATTCGGCAACAGCCTGCATGTCTGCGGTCGCGATGCGAATGCTCTGGAGGCCGCGATTGCCCCCTTCCAGGACAACAGGGAAATCACCTGGAGACGCAGCGCGCCCAACCTGGAAGATGCCTTCATCGAACTGATGAACCGGTCGAAGGACAATTTCACATGACCGGCAACGGCATATCCGGTTTCTTCCGGCGCTCATGGGCCATGACCGTCAAGGAATTCATCCAGATGACCCGCGACCGGGTGACTCTTGCCACCATGGTGATGCTCCCCGTCATGCAGCTTTTCCTGTTTGGTTTTGCCATCAACACCACACCCCACCATTTGCCGACGGCCGTGCTGATGCGCGAGAATACCGATATAAGCCGGTCCATCATTGCGGCATTGGAAAACACAGATTTTTTCGATCTGCGCCAAACAGTGACGAGAGCGACGGACATGGACCGCCTGCTGGAAGCGGGCGAGGTCCTGTTCGTGGTCGAGATCCCCGAAGGTTTCGAGCGATCCGTCAGGCGCGGGGAGAACCCCGCTCTGCTGGTGGCGGCAGACGCGACAGATCCGGTGGCCGCCAGTTCGGCGCTCGGTGCCCTGTCTGGCATCGTGTCCCATGCTTTGGCCGGCAATCGCGCCACGGAGATTGGAGAGCCGCGCGAACCGCCATTCACCATCATCCAGCACCGCCGCTATAACCCGGCAGGCTCCTCGACACTCAACATTGTCCCGGGCCTTCTGGGCACCATCTTGACCATGACCTTGCTGATCTTCACAGCGCTCGCCGTCACCCGCGAGATCGAGCGCGGCACCATGGAGAATCTTCTTTCCATGCCGATCAAGCCGATGGAAATCATGCTCGGAAAGATCGCACCATATGTGCTTGTCGGGCTCATTCAGGCCATTATCATCATCGTCGCGGGCCTGTTTGTCTTCCACGTCCCCCTGCTGGGCAGCCCCGTCGCGCTCGTATTGCTGTCGCTCCTTTTCGTGATTTGCAATCTTTCGCTGGGCTACACATTTTCCACGATCGCCAGCAATCAGTTGCAGGCGGTGCAAATGACCATGATGTTTTTCCTGCCGAACATCCTGCTGTCGGGCTTCATGTTCCCCTTTTCAGGAATGCCGGACTGGGCGCAGTGGATTGGCGAAGCCTTGCCGCTCACCCACTATATCCGCCTGGTGCGCGCCATCATGCTGAAAGGCGCACCATTGTCGGTTTTGAGCTACGACACGCTGGCGCTGGCAATCCTGACTGCAATCACAATCACGATCGCAATTCGTCGCTTCCGGCGGACATTGGACTGATTAAGCGGTCTATACAGCGATCCGGGAGCCAAACAAGAGCTGCACATGACGCTTGCGCTTGCTTTATGAGATTGCATTGCACAAAGTCGACGTAATGACTGGATAAAGACAAGAACCGAGCAACAGACATTGGGGCACGTATGTCGATTAAAGCGAGCATCTATCATTTAACGCATTACAAATACGACAAGCCCATCCGTCTTGGCCCGCAAATCATACGCCTCAAACCCGCGACCCATTCGCGCACCAAGGTTTTGAGCCACGCGCTCACAGTGTCGCCGTCCAACCACTTCGTGAACCTGCAGCAGGACCCCTACGGCAACTATCTCGCCCGCTTTGTGTTTCCGGATCCGGTGACCGAGTTCAAGATCGAGGTGGATCTGGTGGCCGACATGGCCGTCTACAATCCGTTCGACTTCTTCGTTGAGGAAGAAGCATCCGTCTGGCCATTCTCCTATCCCGATGACATCCGCGACGATCTGGCGATCTACATGAAGCCGGAGGGCGGCAGTTCGGCACTGGACGCCTTCATGGCGACCGTCGACCAGGCGCCCGGCCAGAAGACCGTCGACATGGTCGTCAATCTGAACGCCCGACTGCAGCAGGATATCGGGTACATCGTGCGGCTGGAGCCCGGCGTGCAAACGCCTGAGGAAACGCTGACACTTGCCAAGGGCTCATGCCGCGACACCAGCTGGCTCCTGGTGCAGATCCTGCGTCGACTGGGACTGGCCGCCCGTTTCGTGTCAGGCTATCTGATCCAGCTCAAGCCGGACCTGAAGGCGCTCGACGGCCCGTCTGGCACCGAGACCGACTTCACCGATCTGCACGCCTGGGCGGAAGTCTATCTGCCCGGTGCCGGCTGGGTCGGCCTTGATCCGACATCGGGTCTGCTCACCGGCGAAAGCCATATTCCGCTGGCCGCCACTCCGCATTACAAGAATGCGGCGCCAATCTCGGGCGGCTTCTTCGGCGAGGCCAACACCGAATTCGATTTCGACATGGTGGTCAATCGTGTCGCCGAACACCCGCGCATCACCAAGCCGTTTTCGGAAGGCTCCTGGGACGAGCTGAACGCGCTCGGCAAGGCCGTGGATCGTGAGCTTGAAGCACAGGATGTACGCCTGACCATGGGCGGAGAACCGACTTTCGTATCGATCGACGACTTCGAAGCCGAAGAATGGAACACCGCAGCCGTTGGCCCGACCAAGCGTGAACTGGCAGACGACCTGATCCGACGCCTGCGCGACCGTTTCGCGCCCGGTGGTTTCCTGCATTACGGTCAGGGCAAATGGTACCCTGGCGAAAGCCTGCCACGCTGGACCTTTTCGCTCTACTGGCGCAAGGACGGCAAGCCGATCTGGGCCAATCAGGAGCTGATTGCCCGCGAAGGCAAGGACTACAAGCCTACTCATGAAGATGCCGCCAAGCTGTTGCAGACGATCGCCGTCGAGCTGGATCTGGAAGCCGAAAACGTCGTGCCCGCCTATGAGGATCCTGCAGAATGGATCGTCAAGGAGGCCAACCTTCCAGACAATGTCGACCCGTCGAATTCCATGCTGAAGGATCCGGAAGAGCGAAGCCGCATGGCCAAGGTCTTTGCCAATGGTCTTACCAATCCCGCAGGTTATGTGCTGCCGGTTCAGGCTTGGCAGTCACGCGCCTCGGGCCGCTCGTGGGTCAGTGAAAAATGGCGCACCCGGCGCGGTCAGCTTTACCTCGTTCCCGGCGATTCCCCGGTCGGTTTTCGTTTGCCGCTCAATGCGCTGCCGCATATTTCGGCGTCCTGGTATCCTTATGTCAATCCGGTGGATCCGACGGTCGAGCGGCCGCCCTTGCCCGACTACAAGGAAGAGGACCGCAAGAGCCGCGCTTTGCCCGAGCACTCTTTCCAGGCAGACACGTCTGCGCAGCAGAAGCAGATCCCGCAGAGCTATGAGGAAATCGGCGGCCATGTCCGCACAGCGATTTCAGTCGAGGTCCGCGAGGGACGTCTTTGCGTCTTCATGCCACCAACGGCTGCGGTCGAGGAATATCTGGACCTTTTGTCCTCTGCTGAACGGGCAGCAACCGAACTCGGCCTGCCGGTGCATATCGAAGGCTACACACCACCGCATGACGACCGCATCAATGTCATCCGCGTCGCCCCTGATCCGGGCGTGATCGAGGTCAACATCCACCCTGCGTCGTCCTGGGACGAATGCGTGGCAACAACGGAAGCGATCTACGAGGAAGCACGTCAGTCGCGTCTCGGTGCAGACAAGTTCATGATCGATGGTCGACACACCGGAACCGGCGGCGGCAACCACGTGGTGGTGGGTGGCGCGACCCCCAATGACAGCCCCTTCCTGCGTCGTCCCGACCTGTTGAAAAGCATGGTCTTGCACTGGCAGCGCCATCCCTCGCTCTCCTATCTGTTTTCCGGCCTCTTCATCGGCCCGACCAGTCAGGCGCCGCGCATCGATGAGGCCCGTCACGACAGCCTCTATGAACTCGAAATCGCCATGGCCCAGGTGCCATTGCCAACGGAAGGCGCTCCACCTTTGCCCTGGGTGGTCGACCGTCTGTTCCGCAATCTTTTGATCGACGTTACCGGCAACACCCACCGCGCCGAGATCTGCATCGACAAGATGTTCTCGCCGGATGGACCGACAGGCAGGCTTGGGCTTGTCGAGTTTCGCGGCTTCGAAATGCCGCCCAATTCCCGCATGTCGCTGGCACAGCAGCTTCTGATCCGCGCCCTGATTGCCCGCTTCTGGCGCAATCCGGCTTCGGGCAAATTCGTACGCTGGGGCACGTCGCTGCACGACCGCTTCATGCTTCCGAATTATATCTGGGAGGATTTCCAGGATGTATTGGCGGATCTGAGGGAGCACGGCTTTGATCTGAAGCCGGAATGGTTCACAGCCCAGCTGGAATTCCGCTTCCCCTTCTACGGCGAAGTCGAATACGAGGGCACCAAGCTCGAACTCAGGCAGGCGCTGGAGCCATGGCATGTCATGGGTGAGCAAGGTGCGATCGGCGGCACCGTGCGTTTCGTCGATTCCTCCATCGAGCGCCTTCAGGTAAAGCTCGATACCGGCAATCCGGATCGTTACAAGGTTGCCTGCAATGGCCGCGAGGTTCCGCTGTCCAGGACAAGTGTCAATGGCACCGCGGTCGGCGGTGTCCGCTACAAGGCCTGGCAGCCGGCATCGGGACTGCACCCGATGCTTCCGGTTAATACACCTCTTACTTTCGATATATATGATACATGGAGCGGGAGAGCCGTCGGAGGCTGCGTTTATCACGTTGCACATCCCGGCGGACGCAACTACGACACTTTCCCTGTGAATGGCAATGAAGCCCAGGCCCGCCGCCTTGCGCGTTTCGAGTCGTGGGGACACACTGCCGGAAATTATGTCTTGTCGTCGGAACCGGTCGCACCCGAGTTTCCGCATACATTGGACATGCGACGACCTCGAGGAATGTAACGGCGTATGGCAAACCAGACGGTTGCTGAGAAAGAGACGGAACCGAAGAAGGGAGGAGCCTTGGGTGCGAAGCATTACCGTGCCCTTCCGGGCGTAGCCGACGAAATGCTGGACGCCAACGGCGTCATCAAGCCGGTCTGGAAAAAATTCGTCGCCGCCATCGATGCGATGTCCGAGCCTGAATTGCATGAACGCTTTGCCAGAGCCGACCGCTATCTGCGCGATGCCGGCGTCTTCTACCGCGCCTATGACGGCGAAGGGGGCGGCGAGCGTCCCTGGCCTTTCTCCCACATTCCGGTACTGATCTCCGAAAAGGAATGGGCTGCCCTGTCTGCAGGCCTTGTCCAGCGCGCCAATCTGCTGGAATCGGTCGTTGCCGATATCTATGGCGACAACAAGCTTGTGCGCGAAGGCTTCCTGCCGCCAGCTCTGATTGCATCCAGCCCCGAATATCTACGCCCCCTTGTCGGCATCAAGCCCGCCGGCGGGCACTACCTGCATTTCTGTTCCTTCGAAATCGGTCGCGGGCCTGATGGAGATTGGTGGGTTCTGGCCGACCGCACCCAGGCGCCATCGGGTGCGGGCTTTGCGCTCGAAAACCGCGTGGCGACGACCAGAGCCTTTTCCAACCTCTATGCAGAATCCCATGTGCACCGGCTCGCCTCCTTCTTCGGCGCATTCCGTGATGCGCTACAGGGCCGAAAGCAGCATTCCGACGACCGTATCGCCGTACTCACACCGGGACCGGCCAACGAGACCTATTACGAGCACGCCTATATTGCCCGCTACCTCGGCATCATGCTGCTGGAAGGCGAGGATCTGGCCGTGGTCGATGGGCGTGTCATGGTGCGCACCGTGGCCGGCCTCAAACCGATCAGCGTGCTGTGGCGCCGTCTTGATGCCGCCTTCAGCGACCCACTGGAATTGAATCAGAATTCCCATATCGGCACACCCGGAATGGTGGAGGCCGTGAGAAACGGCGCTGTGACCTTCGTCAACGCCCTTGGTTCCGGTGTCCTTGAAACCCGCGCCCTCCTCTCTTTCTTACCGACTATCTGTCATCATCTGTTCAAAGAAGAACTGATCCTGCCGTCTGTCGCCACATGGTGGTGCGGTCAAAAGACCGAGCGCGAGCATGTGGCCCGAAATATCGACCGCATGGTCATCGGACCGGCCTATTCGCGCATGCCCTTCTTCGATGACAATGGCGTCTCCGTGCTCGGATCCAGCCTGCGTGAAACAGCACAGGAAACGGTGGCGAACTGGCTCTTGACCGATGGCGCAAAATTGGTCGGGCAGGAGGTTGTCACTCTGTCCACCACCCCGGCCTTTGTGGATGGCAAGCTGACACCGCGTCCGATGAGCCTGCGCGTCTATGCCGCCCGCACCCGCGACGGCTGGCAGATCATGCCGGGCGGCTTTGCCCGCATCGGTAGTTCGAATGATGTGACTGCCATTGCCATGCAGTCCGGTGGCAGTGCTGCCGACGTATGGATCGTTTCCGACAAGCCAGTCGAACGCACCACACTTCTCCCCACAGAAGAGACTTTCACCCGCAATCTGCCCGGCAGCCTGCCGAGCCGCGCGGCCGACAATCTCTTCTGGCTGGGCCGCTATATCGAGCGGTCAGAAGGAAGCCTGCGCGTGTTGCGCGCATGGCACGCGCGATTTGCTGAAGCGGCCGACCGCGGGGACCCGCTGCTTGCTGATGTCGCCGACTATCTGGGCTTTCTCGATATCGACATGGACTCCGAGAAGGGTGTGCCGGAAAGCCTGATCCAGAACCTCGACAGCGCGGTTTATTCTGCCAGCAATATCCGCGACCGCTTTTCGCCCGATGGCTGGTTGGCGCTGAAGGATCTGTCGAAAACCGCAAAACGCTTCCACGACCACGTCACACCGGGCGACGATGCCGCGCATGCAATGACCATCCTTCTGCGAAAGCTTGCGGGCTTTGCCGGTCTCGTCCATGAAAACATGTATCGCTTCACCGGCTGGCGCTTCCTCGCCCTCGGCCGTTATCTCGAGCGTAGCCTGCACATGACACGCCTGCTGGGTCGCATGTCCGGACCGGATGCACCCGATGGCGCGCTCGACATGCTGCTGGAGATTGGCGACAACGTGATGACCCATCGCCGCCGCTATAACGTCAACACGGCACATTTGACCGTGACCGACCTTCTTGCACTCGATCCGCTCAACCCGCGCTCCATCCTGTTCCAGCTCAACGAGATCCGCACCGAGGTCGAACAGCTTCCAAATGCCATGACGAATGGGCAGATGTCGCCCTTTTATCGCGAAGCCATGCGTCTGCATTCGAGCCTGGCCGTCATGGTACCGGAATCCATGAACGCCGATGTTTACGAAACGCTCGAGCGAGACCTTGAAAGTCTGGCCAATCTCATCGCCAGCACCCATCTTGGATAGACCTGAAATGCTATACGACCTATCGCTGCATATGGGCTATCTCTACGATACGGCAGCATCGGGAGCGCATCATATCCTGCGCTTGCTGCCGATGACCCTGCCTGATCGCCAAAGACTCGTTGCCGGCACCATATCGATTGAACCGACACCGGACGAAACCTCGACCTTCACGGACTTCTTCGAGCATCCGGTGACAAGCTTCCAGCTCCGCAGTCATCACGAAAAGCTCGACATCCGCATGAAGGCGCGCATCATCGTGCAGGCCGAACCGGTGACTGCCGATCTGTCGCCGGTGCTAGAGAATTTGCCCGCCGAACTGGCCACATATTGGTCCCTGGAGCCGGCATCGCCGCATCATTTCATGGGTACAAGTCAGCGTATCGATGAAGTGCCTGAGATTGCGGCCTATGCCCGCGACATGGTGACACCCGGACAGACTGTACGACAGCTTGCACGTCATATGTGTACGATGATCAATCGTGACTTCACCTATGATCCGGAAGCAACGACCGTGGACACCACTCCGAAACAGGCCTTCGAGATCAAGAGGGGGGTTTGTCAGGACTTCACCCACGTGATGATCATCGCGCTTAGAAGCCTGGGTATTCCTGCAGGTTATGTCAGTGGCTTCCTGCGCACCATTCCACCTGAGGGCAAGGAGCGCCTCGAAGGCGCGGACGCCATGCATGCCTGGGTGCGTGTGTGGTGCGGTGCCGCGACGGGCTGGATCGAGCTGGACCCGACCAATGATATTCTTGCCGGCACCGACCATATCGTTGTCGGCTACGGCCGGGATTATTCCGATGTTGCCCCGGTCATCGGCATTCTAAAGACCTATGGCAGCCACCAGACAGTACAGGCGGTAGACGTCATCCCTGTCACTTGAGACGGGTTTCAAAAGAACCCTAATTTCATTCAAATTTTACCACACTGTTTAAGTCGATTTAGACCTCTCCCTTGTATTTTGCGGCAAAACAACGCTGACATCGGTGAAAGTTCATGATGATCGACAACGGATTTAGCAAAAATTCTTTTCTCAATCTTCTCCGCGACCGGCGAGGCAATTTCGGGATGATAACCGCCCTTTTGCTCCCGATGGCTCTGGGTACCGCCGGTATCGCCATGGATCTTACCCATGTGATGACCATGAAATCCGAGCTTCAGAATTCTGCAGATGCGGCAGCCCTAGCAGCGGCCTCTGCCATGTCGGGCAAGGGTATCAGCGAGGAAGAAGCCAAGGAAATGGCGGAAAAATACCTTGCCGCCCAGATGATGAACCTCATGTCGACCGGTAATTTGTCAGCAGCAGGCCTTGAAGAGCTTGAGGATGAGCTGAAGAAACTCAAGGATTCGACGGATCTTGCAGCAACCGAAAAGACCAGCGGCACGGCCAAGACATTCGACGTCACGGTCAATACGAAACTCGATATAAAACTGAACCCTCTTAGCCAGCTACTCGGGTTCAAAACAGTGACTATAGGGGCGTCGAGCAAGGCGCAGAGCGCGACGGAAAGCAAGAATGCGCTTTCCATGTATCTTGTTCTGGATCGTTCGGGATCGATGGCTTGGGCAACCGACACAATCAATTCGGCAAAGAAGAAATGCAAAAACTACTATGAATGGAACTGGGGACGAAATATCCAGGCCACATCCCCCTGCTATGTGACGAAAATTGAGACACTTAAGATTGCAACAGCGAACCTGACGTCGCAGCTCAATGAGGCCGACCCCGACAATATCTACGTCCGCACAGCCGCAGTGTCGTATAGTTACTCGGCGCAGAAGCCCACCGATTTCCAGTGGGGCACCACGGCGACCCTGAAATATGTCGAACATCTGGACGCTGAAGGCGGCACGGCGTCAACAGACGCTGTCAAGGCTGCTTATACCGCGCTCTCCGGCTCGACAGAGGACGAGGCACACCAGAAGAAGAACGGACAGATCCCCAGCAAGTATATCGTCTTCATGACCGACGGTGACAACAACAGCACGAGTGACGACACAAAGACGATCAATTACTGCAACAAGGCAAAAGAAGAGGGAATGGAGATTTTCTCTGTTGCCTTCATGGCTCCCGATCGGGGACGCCAACTTTTGAAGAATTGTGCAACGGATGACCAGCATTTTTACACGGCCAAGGACGCCTCGGACCTCGTCGCGGCATTCAAGCAGATCGGCGAAAAAGCCTCGCAAGCGATGACCCGACTGACCAACTGACAAAGTCGCGCGCAAGCGCCACCGAACTTGAGACCATGAAGAAAAGTCGCCTCCAACGATTGGGGCGGCTTTTTTTGTGCTTTGCGCCGCAATATCGCGCAAACGGTTGAAATCGAATAGGTTTACAACAGTGTTCTGGTCATCGCTTTGCGATGCACCGAACAAATTCCCTTGTTGCAACTGTCCCACAACGATGCATAAACTGTCGATATCGATTGCTTATATGCGAGGAGACATCTCCTGCGCTAAAGCCGCTGAAAAGGATTGGGGATATGATCAAGACCGTCAATGAAGCCGACCTCCCCCTTCCCAAGCCCAAAGCATCGACGCCCGAGGTTCTGGCCGACCAGATCATGGAGCGCCTCACCTATGGCATCGGCAAGGACGCCAAGGTCGCGACACCGCATGACTGGCTGACGGCGACAATCCTGGTGGTGCGCGACCGCATCATTGACCGCTGGATGGAAACCACTCGCTCGGCCTATAGCAGCAATTCCAAGCGTGTTTACTATCTGTCGCTGGAATTTCTGATCGGTCGCCTGATGCGCGATGCCATGTCCAATCTCGGTCTGGTCGAGGAAATCCGGGCCGCCTTGGCGTCGCTGAGCGTCGACCTCGACATGATCGCAGGCCTCGAGCCAGATGCAGCGCTCGGCAATGGTGGCCTTGGACGCCTTGCCGCCTGCTTCATGGAGAGCATGGCAACCGTCAACATTCCGGCCTATGGCTACGGCATTCGTTATGTCCATGGCCTTTTCCGCCAACAGATGGCCGATGGCTGGCAGGTCGAGCTTCCGGAAACCTGGCTCGCCCACGGCAACCCGTGGGAATTTGAGCGCCGCGAATCGTCCTATGAGATCGGCTTCGGTGGCACCGTCGAGACGGTCAACGGACAGCATGACGATTTGCGCTATGTGTGGAAGCCAAGCGAGCGCTTCATCGCCATGGCCTACGACACGCCGGTGGTTGGCTGGCGCGGCGAACGCGTGAATACGCTGCGGCTATGGTCGGCCCAGCCGATCGATCCAATTTTGCTCGATGCCTTTAACGCCGGAGACCATATCGGCGCACTCAAGGAGAGCAACAGGGCCGAAACGCTGACGCGCGTTCTCTATCCGGCAGATGCCACCCCGGCCGGCCAGGAATTGCGGCTGCGTCAGGAATATTTCTTCTGTGCCGCCTCGCTGCAGGACATCCTGCGTCGCCATATCCAGCACGGGAACGCCTTGGAAATATTGCCAGAAAAGGTCGCGATCCAGCTCAACGACACCCATCCTGCTGTCTCTGTTGTCGAACTCATGCGCCTGCTCTGCGACGTTCACGGGATGGATTTCGACCAGGCCTGGGACATCACCTCACGCACATTCTCCTATACCAACCACACGCTGTTGCCCGAAGCGTTGGAAAGCTGGCCGGTCCCCTTGTTCGAGCGCCTGTTACCGCGTCACATGCAGCTGATCTATGCGATCAACGCCAGAATCCTGCGCGATGTCCGCAAACGCCAGCAGTTCGATGACGGCGAAATCAGCAGCATATCGCTGATCGACGAAAACGGTGAACGCCGCGTGCGCATGGGCAATCTGGCCTTTATCGGTTCGCACAGCATCAACGGTGTGTCAGCGCTCCACACAGAACTGATGAAGGAAACGGTCTTCGCCGACCTTCACAAGCTCTATCCCGACCGCATCAACAACAAGACCAATGGCATCACCCCGCGCCGCTGGCTGATGCAATGCAACCCGCAACTGACATCGCTGATCCGCGAAGCGATCGGCGATGATTTCCTCGACGATGCGGAAAAGCTGACAGCACTCGACGCCTTTGCTGACGATGCTGCGTTCCAGGAAAAGTTTGCGGCCGTCAAACGGTCAAACAAGGAGAAGCTGGCTGCACTGGTGGCAAGCCGAATGGGCATCCGCCTGAACCCGGACGCGCTTTTCGATATCCAGATCAAGCGCATTCACGAATACAAGCGCCAGCTTTTGAACATCATAGAGACGGTCGCGCTCTACGATGAAATCCGTTCTCATCCCGATCGTGAATGGGTGCCGCGCGTAAAATTCTTCGCCGGGAAGGCTGCCCCCAGCTATCATAATGCCAAGCTGATCATCAAACTGGCCAATGATGTTGCCCGCGTGATCAACAACGATCCCTCCGTCGGTGGCCTGCTCAAGGTCGTCTTCCTGCCCAACTACAACGTGTCTCTGGCAGAGGTCATGGTACCCGCGGCAGACCTCTCCGAACAAATTTCGACAGCCGGGATGGAAGCATCGGGAACCGGCAACATGAAGTTTGCGTTGAATGGTGCATTGACGATTGGAACTTTGGACGGTGCAAATGTGGAAATGCGCGATCATGTGGGTGAAGACAACATCGTCATTTTCGGCATGACGGCTGACGAGGTTGCCAATATGCGCTCGGAGGGCCATGATCCCCGTGCCATTATTGAAGGCTCGCGAGAATTGTCGCAGGCGCTGTCTGCTATCGCGTCCGGCGTGTTTTCACCGGATGATCGCGACCGCTTCTCGGGCCTGATCGATGGCCTCTACAGCCACGATTGGTTCATGGTTGCCGCTGACTTCGAAGCCTATGCCAAGGCTCAACGCTTCGTGGACAGCATCTGGCAGGACAAGCCGAGCTGGTTCGGCAAGACGATCCGCAATACAGCCCGCATGGGCTGGTTTTCCTCTGACAGGACGATCCGCCAATATACCGCGGATATCTGGAGAGCTTGATGGCGAAAGCAACGAAGAGCGCCGGCAAACAGGAACAGCAAGACAAAATTGCGCCGGAGGAAATCGAAGCGATCGTCAAAGGTGAGCATTCTGATCAGTTCGCAGTGCTTGGAGTTCACGAAAGCGGCTCCGGTTATGTGGCCCGCTGCTTCATCCCTGATGCGGAAAAAGTCACCGTCTACAAGCTCGACGGTACCGCCATCGGAGAACTGGCCTGCCTTCACCCGGCAGGCTTTTTTGATGGGCCGGTCAATCTGAAAGGTGTTTTCCCCGTCCGCTTCCGCGCCGAACGCGAGGATGCAGAATGGACGGTCACGGACCCTTACAGCTTCTGGCCGGTTCTTGGTCCCATGGACGACTACTTCATCCGCGAAGGCTCGCATCTGCGTCTCTTCGACCGCATGGGTGCCCATCCGCTGCGTCACCAGGGTGTCGACGGTTTCCATTTCGCGGTATGGGCTCCCAATGCCCGGCGCGTGTCGGTGGTCGGAGATTTCAACGGCTGGGACGGACGTCGCCATGTCATGCGGCTGAGACGCGATACCGGCATCTGGGAAATCTTCGCGCCGGATGTCCATGCGGGCTCGTCCTACAAGTTCGAGATTATCGGCAAGAATGGCGAGCGACTGCCGCTAAAGGCTGACCCCTATGCCAGACGTGCTGAACTGCGGCCCAACAACGCCTCGGTCACAACGCCCGAACTGATCCAGGATTGGGAGGACACAGCCCATCGCGAGCACTGGGCCTCTGTTGATCATCGCCGTCAGCCGATCACCATTTATGAGGTACACGCCAGCTCATGGCAGCGCCGCGACGATGGCTCCATGCTGAGCTGGGACGAGATAGCCGAACGGCTGATTCCCTACTGTATCGATATGGGCTTCACCCATATCGAGTTCCTGCCCATTACCGAACACCCCTACGACCCATCCTGGGGCTATCAGACGACAGGGCTTTATGCGCCGACTGCTCGCTTCGGCGAGCCGGAGGGGTTTGCCCGCTTCGTCAATGGTTGCCACAAGGTCGGCATCGGCGTCATTCTCGATTGGGTGCCTGCCCACTTCCCCACAGATGAGCACGGCTTGCGCTGGTTCGATGGAACCGCACTCTACGAACACGAGGACCCCCGCCAGGGATTCCATCCCGACTGGAACACTGCGATCTACAATTTCGGGCGCGCTGAAGTTCTGGCATATCTCGTCAACAATGCCATCTACTGGGCAGAGAAATTCCACCTCGACGGCCTGCGCGTCGATGCCGTGGCGTCGATGCTCTATCTCGACTACTCGCGGAAAGAAGGCGAGTGGGTGCCCAACGAATATGGTGGCCGAGAAAACCTCGAATCCGTTCGCTTCCTCCAGCAGATGAACAAACTGGTTTACGGCTCCACGCCCGGTTTCATGACCATCGCAGAGGAATCCACATCCTGGCCCAAGGTATCGCAGCCCGTCCACGAGGGCGGCCTCGGCTTCGGCTTCAAGTGGAATATGGGCTTCATGCACGACACGCTGAGCTATCTGGCCCGCGACCCGGTACACCGCAAGCACCACCATGACGAAATCACCTTCGGGCTGGTCTACGCCTTCAACGAAAACTTCGTTCTGCCGCTGTCCCATGACGAAGTCGTACACGGTAAAGGCTCGCTGATCGCCAAGATGGCCGGTGACGACTGGCAGAAGTTTGCCAATCTGCGCGCCTATTATGGCATGATGTGGGGTTATCCCGGCAAGAAACTGCTGTTCATGGGCCAGGAGTTTGCCCAGTGGAGCGAATGGAGCGAGGAGCGGCAGCTGGACTGGAACCTGCTGCAATATCCCGCCCATGAAGGCATGCGCCGTCTGGTGCGCGATTTGAACATGACCTATCGCCGCAAGCCCGCGCTTCATGCCCGTGACTGCGAAGGCGAAGGCTTCGAATGGCTGACGGCGGACGATCCGGAAAACTCGGTTTTCTCTTGGCTGCGCAAGGCACCGGGGGAAGCGCCGGTTGCCGTGATCTGCAACTTCACGCCTGTTTATCACGAGCGTTACTCTGTTCCGCTGCCCGCCGAGGGCCGCTGGAGAGAGCTTTTGAATACCGATGCCGAAGTCTATGGAGGAAGCGGCAAAGGCAATGGCGGGCGGGTGAATGCGGTACGGCACAGCGACGGAACGATCCGTGCCGATTTGACCCTTCCGCCCCTTGCAACCATCATGTTGGAACTGGAAATTTAAGGGGAGGTTTGAATGTCGGAACGAAGGATCCAGCCGCTGGCCCGTGATGCCATGGCCTATGTTCTTGCAGGCGGACGGGGGAGCCGCCTGAAAGAACTGACAGACCGGCGCGCAAAACCCGCCGTCTATTTTGGCGGCAAGGCCCGCATTATCGATTTTGCCCTTTCCAATGCCATGAATTCCGGTATTCGCCGCATTGGTGTCGCCACCCAGTACAAGGCGCATTCCCTGATCCGCCATCTGCAGCACGGCTGGAACTTCTTCAGGCCGGAGCGTAACGAGAGTTTCGACATCCTGCCGGCCTCCCAGCGTGTGTCGGAGACGCAGTGGTATGAAGGTACCGCCGACGCCGTTTACCAGAACATCGACATCATCGAGCCTTATGGCCCGGAATATATGGTGATCCTGGCCGGTGACCATATCTACAAGATGGACTACGAGCTGATGCTTCAGCAGCACGTCGATTCCGGTGCCGATGTGACCGTCGGCTGCATGGAAGTGCCGCGTATGGAAGCGACCGGCTTCGGCGTCATGCATGTCAACGAGAAAGACGAAATCATCGACTTCGTCGAGAAACCCGCCGATCCGCCGGGCATTCCCGGAAACGAGGAATTTGCCCTGGCCTCCATGGGCATCTACGTCTTCCACACCAAGTTCCTGATGGAAATCCTTCGCGAGGATGCAGCCGACCCCAATTCCAGCCGTGACTTCGGAAAGGATCTCATTCCGCACATCGTCAAGAATGGCAAGGCAGTGGCGCACCGCTTCGCCCAGTCCTGCGTGCGGTCCGATTTCGAGCGTGAGCCCTATTGGCGCGACGTAGGTACGATCGACGCCTATTGGCAGGCCAATATCGACCTGACGGATATCGTTCCGGAACTCGATATCTACGACAAGTCGTGGCCCATCTGGACCTATGCGGAGATCAATCCGCCGGCGAAGTTCGTCCATGACGACGAAGGCCGGCGTGGCTCGGCGATATCCTCGCTGGTATCGGGCGATTGCATCATTTCCGGTTCGTCCCTCTACAAGAGCCTGCTCTTCACCGGTGTGCGCGCCAATTCCTATTCCAGGCTCGAAGGCGCGGTCATCCTGCCCAAGGTTCTCGTCGGACGCCATGCGCGACTGACCAATGTCGTGATCGACCATGGCGTGGTCATTCCCGAAGGACTGATCGTGGGCGAGGATCCGGAAATGGATGCCAAGCGTTTCCGCCGCTCCGAAAACGGCATCTGCCTCATCACCCAAGCCATGATCGACAAACTGGAAATGACGACCTGATGAATGTTCTGTCCGTCGCCTCGGAACTCTACCCTCTGATCAAAACCGGTGGGCTTGCGGATGTGACAGGTGCGCTGCCCCTGGCACTGGGTGCGCATGGTGTCACGACCCGCACACTGCTGCCGGCCTATCCGTCTGTTCTGGCGGCGGTCGGCAAAACCCGAAAGAAGCTCCCGCTGGGCGTATTATTCGGCGAAAAGGCGACAATTCTCGAAGTAAAGCATGAAGGCTTGGATATGCTGCTTTTGCATATCCCCGCCTTTTACGACAAGCCGGGCGGACCTTACGTGGACGGTAGCGGCAAAGACTATACCGACAACTGGAAGCGTTTCGCCGCGCTGTCACTGGCCGGTGCAAAAATCGCGGCAGGTGCCCTTCCCGGCTGGCGCCCGGACGTTGTTCACGTGCATGACTGGCAGGCTGCAATGACGCCTGTCTTCATGCGCTATGCCGAAGCGCCGGAAGTGCCAAGCCTGATCACCATCCACAACATCGCCTTTCAGGGTCAGTTCTCCGCAGACCTGTTTCCGCAGCTTGAACTGCCAACCCACGCCTATTCGGAAGCGCTCGAATATTATGGCAGCATGAGTTTCCTCAAAGGCGGTCTGATGACGGCCCATGCGCTCAGCACCGTCAGCCCTTCTTATGCCGAGGAAATCCTCATTCCGCAATTTGGCATGGGCCTTGAAGGTGTGATTGCCAGCCGCGCCGGCGATCTGTTCGGCATTGCCAACGGCATCGACACCTCCGTCTGGGATCCCGGCGCTGATCCGCTGATCGCTGCCAATTTTACTGCCTCTTCGGCACGCAAACGCGCCCAGAACCGCAAGGCGTTGAGCAACCGTATGGGTCTCGACGCTGATGACAGCCCGATCTTTTGCGTGATCTCGCGGCTGACATGGCAAAAGGGCATGGATCTTCTGGCGGACGTCGCAGACGACCTTGTCGCCATGGGCGGCAAACTGGCCATTCTGGGCACCGGCGATGCAGGCCTGGAAGGCGCACTGTCCGAAGCCGCCGCCCGCCATCCTGGCCGGATTGGCATGACCATCGGCTATAACGAACCTCTCTCTCACCTGATGCAGGCAGGATCGGATGCGATCCTCATACCCTCCCGTTTCGAACCCTGCGGCCTGACCCAGCTTTACGCCCTTCGCTACGGATGTATTCCGGTTGTTGCACGCACCGGCGGACTGAATGACACCGTGGTCGATGCCAATGAGGCCGCATTGTCTGCCGGCGTTGCAACCGGCGTTCAATTCGGCAATGTGAGCGCAGATGGACTGCGTCAGGCGCTGCGCCGCACGATGCGCCTTCATGGTGAGGACAAGATTTGGGCTCAGATGCAGAAACAGGGCATGAAATCGGATGTGTCCTGGGGTCGAAGCGCCGCGCGCTATCACGACCTCTACACAAGCCTCGTTGCGAAAGGCCAGTAATACAATGAAAAACTCTGTTGCCACCAAACCTTATGCTGACCAGAAGCCCGGCACCTCGGGCCTGCGCAAGAAGGTACCTGTGTTCCAGCAGGAGAATTATGCCGAAAACTTCATCCAGTCGATCTTCGATTCACTGGAAGGTTTTGCCGGCAAGACGCTGGTGATCGGTGGCGATGGCCGCTATTTCAACCGCGAGGTCATCCAGATCGCTATCCGCATGGCGGCCGCCAACGGGTTCGGCAAGGTCATGGTTGGACAGGGCGGCATTTTATCGACGCCTGCAGCCTCCAACATCATTCGTAAATACAAGGCTTTCGGCGGCATCATTCTTTCGGCCAGCCACAATCCCGGCGGCCCGAACGAAGATTTCGGCATCAAGTATAACGCCAGCAATGGCGGCCCGGCATCCGAGCGCATCACGGATGCGATTTACGAACGTTCCAAGGTGATCGACAGTTACAAGATCGCAGAGGCAGACGAGGTTAATCTTGACGATATTGGCGAGACAGAACTCGCCGGCATGACGGTCGAGGTGATCGATCCCGTTGCTGACTACGCCGAACTGATGGAGCAATTGTTCGACTTCGCCGCCATCCGTGGCATGTTCGGTCTCGGATTCCGAATGGTGTTTGATGCCATGAGCGCGGTTACCGGCCCCTATGCGACCGAAATTCTGGAAAATCGCCTCGGTGCGCCCAAGGGAACGGTTCGCAACGGCACGCCATTGCCCGATTTTGGCGGCCACCATCCGGACCCGAATTTGGTCCATGCCAAGGAACTCTATGACCTGATGATGTCGGGCGATGATGCACCCGATTTTGGCGCCGCCTCCGATGGTGATGGCGACCGCAATCTGATCATCGGCAAGGGGATATTCGTTACCCCCTCCGACAGCCTGGCATTGCTGGCGGCCAATATTACGCTCGCGCCCGGATATGCGGGCGGCATCACCGGCATTGCCCGCTCCATGCCGACCAGTGCGGCCGCAGACCGGGTGGCGGAAAAGCTCGGTATCGGCATGTACGAGACCCCGACCGGCTGGAAATTCTTTGGCAATCTTCTGGATGCCGACAAGGTGACCATTTGCGGCGAGGAAAGTGCCGGCACCGGCTCGAACCATGTCCGCGAAAAAGACGGTCTCTGGGCCGTCCTGCTCTGGCTAAACATTCTGGCAGGTCGCGGCGAAAGCGTCGAAGACATCGTGCGCAAGCACTGGGCGACCTATGGCCGCAACTACTATTCCCGCCACGATTATGAAGGTGTGGAAACGGATCGCGCCAATGGTTTGATGGGTTCGCTTCGCGAACGTCTGGCCACGCTTCCCGGCACCAGGGTCGGCGATCTCGTGGTCGCCGAGGCAGACGATTTCGCCTATCACGATCCGGTCGACGAATCCGTATCGAAGAACCAGGGTATCCGCATCCTCTTCGAAGGCGGCTCCCGCGTGGTCTTCCGACTGTCCGGCACAGGCACCTCTGGCGCGACACTGCGTGTCTATATCGAGCGCTACGAGCCAGATCCCGACCGACACGACATCGAAACCCAGACGGCCCTTGCGGATCTGATTGCAGCGGCCGAAACATTGGCCGATATCAAGAGCCGCACCGGTTTCGACGCACCGACCGTCATCACCTGATCATGACAGGCTAACGCTTGGCCCGGGTGCCGGAGGTTGACCTTCCTGTACCCGTTTCTCGTCTGATACGAACTGATCAGTGAAATGCGCGCACCTCGACCGGTGTTCGGCAGGCGATCACGGCCTTGCGGCCCCAGGCCAAGGCTTCGTCCATGGACTGGGCTTCGAGGATCCAGAAGCCGCCCATATGCTCGCTTGTGTGCAGATAGGCCGCTTCGGTGACCAGCACTTCCCCATCAGACTGTGCAGTGAGAGACCTGGCCTCGCTTGCCGATGTCAGGCCGCCAGCGAAGATGCGTGCACCAGCTGCGACCATTTCGTCGTTGAGCCTGTCGATGTCGCGGGACATCGCTTCGTCCTCTGACGCCAAGGGATCGTAATCATCCGGAAAATGTATGGCGACGAGATACTGTGACATGCGTTGTCCTCCTCGGAATGTCGCTCGCTACGGCTTTACTGTTGGATGTCCGGCTCGACCAGATGCGCCAATTGCGTCATGGACTCCTGCCAACCGAGGTAGCAAGCCGCTTCGGGAATAACCTCCGGGACGCCCTCCTGAACGATGGTCAGATCCGTCCCGCAAAAGACCGGCTTCAGCGTCACTGTCACCACGATCTCGCCTTTCAGATTGGGGTCGTCGAAGACATCGGTGTAACGGATCAACGCGTTTTCGATGAGCTCCAGATAGGTTCCGCCGAATGTGTGCGAGTGCTGGGTGGTGAAGTTGGTGAAGGACATCTTGAACGTCCCGCCAACTTTCGCCTCCAGATGATGCATCTTGCCGATAAAGCCATAAGGCGGGACCCATTTGCACTGGGCGTCGCCATCCAGAAATGCACGATAGACCTTCTCCGGCGGTGCGCGGAGCACACGGTGAATGCGAATGGTATGCGGCATGACAAGCTCCCTGATGGTTACGGTTGTGGCAAAATATATTCAAGATAGGCCTTCAGATGCCGCAGGCTGTCGCGTGCCTGATCAGCGCCATTTTTGGCCTTGGCAAAAATGAAGGCACCTTGCAGCACCGACTGGATGAAGTAGCCGACGCTCTCAGGCGTCCAGTCGGCATCAGGCGCATAGAGCGCCTTGGCGGCAGCAACGTCCTCGACCAGAAATGCGATATGCCCCGACATGCCATCATCGCATGCAACGCGGATCGCGGGATGCGTCTGATAGGTCTCCTGCACCAAAGTACCCAGCAGACAGGTGAATTCGGACACGTCCCGGTCCAGGATATCGAGGCGAAAATCGACATAGGCGAGCAGACGCGCGCGCGGATCGGTCATCGACCGGTAGGGCGCAGAGACGAAGATCTCGCCGGTAAACCGGTTCCAGAAATCGACAGTGCCGATGACCAGTTCTTCCTTGCTTTTGAAGTGATGAAAAAAGCTGCCTTTACTGACACCGGAGCGCGCGCAGATATCGTCGACGGTGGTGGCAGCATAGCCCTTTTCGCGGACGAGGCCGAGTGCTGCCTCGATCAATTTCAATCGGGAAGGATGAATGGTCTCGGACATGCGGATCTCCTCGCTCCAACTTATGCGATAATAAACCAACCAGTTGGTATGGTGTCAATCGATAGTTTTGAAACGATGATTTCGCCCCCGCGATCGCAAGCGTCATCAAACTATCGCTCGCCCAGTCGCGTCTTATCCGGCACACTGAAACCGGGACAGATTCGCAATCCTTACCTGCGCGAAAAGAAGCCATGACATCCACAGTTTCAGGCGCAACGCCGACAGCATCAGGCACTGATTTTTCCGTGTGGTCAGATCACGCCGATAGGATAGAACTCTGCCTCTTCGACCGTGACGGAAAGACGGAAACAGATCGGCTTGAAATGATCCGCGGTGATGACGGCAATCATCACCTGCATGTCGACAAGGTTGGCAAAGGCCAGCGCTACGGCTTTCGCGCTTATGGACGCTATGAGCCAGAAAATGGCTTCTGGTTCGATCCGGCGAAGCTTCTCATCGATCCCTATGCGAAGGAACTGGACCGTGCCTTCACCTATGACGGACGGCTTGCCGTCTTTGGCGAGGATACGGCCGACCTCGTTCCCAGAACGATCGTTGGCAAAGACCGGCCGGTAAAGCAATCTGCCCCGAAATTCAAAAGCGGCGGCTTCATTTATGAACTCTCGGTAAAAGCCTTCACGCAGTTACATCCTCAGGTGCCGGTCAAACAGCGCGGCACGATTGCGGCCCTGGCTCACCCGGCGGTGATCGCACACTTGCAGAAGATCGGCGTCGATGCAGTCGAACTGCTGCCCATCACCGCCTGGATCGACGAACGCCATCTGCCAGCGCTCGGCCTCACAAATGCCTGGGGCTATAATCCGGTCGCGATGATGGCGCTTGATCCGCGCCTTGCGCCGGGCGGTGTGAAGGAGTTGCGCGATACCGTTTCAGCCCTGCACAATGCCGGCATCGGCGTCATTCTTGATCTTGTCTTCAATCACACCGGCGAAAGCGATGTCCTGGGTCCGACCCTGTCGCTGCGGGGCCTGAGCAATATCAGCAGTTACCGTCACCAAGCCGACAATGCGGGCGTACTGATCAATGACACCGGCACCGGCAACACACTCGCCTGCGATCACCCCTATATCCGCAGTTTGATCGTCGACAGTCTGCGCCACTTCGTCTTGAATGCCGGAATTGACGGTTTCCGTTTTGATCTTGGTCCCGTGCTGGGCCGAACCGCGCATGGCTTCGACCGGCATGCCGAGACCCTGCGGGCAATCACCTCGGACGAGGTGCTGTGCGATCGCATCCTGATTGCCGAACCATGGGATATAGGCCCCGGTGGCTACCAACTCGGCAATTTCCCCGAACCTTTCCTCGAGTGGAATGATCAGGCCCGCGACACGATCCGCAAATTCTGGCGCTGCGACCACCACATGACCGGAGCCATGGCGACGGCGCTTGCAGGCTCTTCCGATATTTTCTCCCGCCATGAAGGCACCCAGACACGCTCGGTCAATTTTATCGCCGCCCATGACGGGTTCACGCTGATGGACATCGTCTCCTTTGCCCACAAGCACAATGAGCGGAATGGCGAAGACAATCGCGACGGCCACAATGAGAACCTCTCCTGGAACAATGGCGCAGAGGGTCCCAACGAGGACGCTGAAATAGCCAGCCGCCGCAAGCGCGATATCATGGCGCTCCTGTCGACACTCTTTGCCAGCCGTGGCGCAATCATGCTGACCGCAGGCGATGAGGGAGGGCGCACCCAACAGGGCAATAACAACGCCTATTGCCAGGACAATGAAATCACCTGGCTTGATTGGGAAACCATGGATGCGGAACTCATAGACCTCACCGCCAGTCTCCAGACCATGCGCCGGCGCTTCTCGGTATTCTCAGACACCAGGCTTTTAACCGATCACGATGTGGAGTGGCTGACGCTCGACGGTCAGCCAATGTCCGTCTCCGATTGGGAGCAGCCTGACACCGCCGGGTTTGCCATGGTGCTAAAGACCCATGACGCGATGTCGGATAAAGACACACGACTTGCAGTCATTTTCAATAGAAGCGATGATATGCATCGAGTGGAGCTTCCCATGTCCGGCACAGCTGAATGGCAAATTGCATCAACGGGTGCAACGCCGACCGCACTGGAAATGGATCCTCGAAGCGTCGTATTCCTTGTCCAGCACTGACTAAATATTGCCCTTTACGTGGATGACGATGTTAACGACCGTCTGCCATGCCTATTCAATAAGAATACGTTCGAACAATTGTGAGGTAGCATGCCGCGTGAAATCTCCTTGGCCGAAGTCGAAGGCTTCGTTGGACAGGAAGTAGGCGTTTCGGATTGGATGACAGTCGATCAGAAACGGATCGACGCCTTTGCCGACGCGACCGACGATCATCAGTTCATTCACACTGATCCCGTGCGCGCTGCGGCTGAAACGCCCTTCGGCGGCACGATTGCCCATGGCTTTTTGACGATTTCCCTGTTGTCGACCATGAACTTCAACTGCCTGCCGACGATCCGCGAGCAGACCATGGGCATCAATTACGGTTTCGACAAAGTCCGCTTCATGTCGCCGGTCAGGACGGGCAAGCGCATCCGCGGCCATTTCGTGCTGGCGGAGGCACGCTTTCGCGGTGCCGGCATGCTCATGACCACCTATGAGGTCTCCATCGAGATTGAAGGGGAACGCAAGCCGGCGCTCACCGCCAACTGGATTACCATCATCCAGTTCGACCCGAAGGACAGGCCTGACGCCAAGCCATGACCTCCACCGAAACCGATGTGCGGCAGGCTTTCCTGAAACAAGCCAAAAGCTGCGAGGATCTGGGCTCCGCATTCACCGCCAGATTGTGCCGCTTGGCAGCAAAGCACATGCGCGCCGATACCGCAGTCGAAGAACGCATTCTCCCCTGGCCCGGCAACGCAACGGCGACCGGTGATGCCCTGGCACTTCGCCTTGCAGGCTCGCTGCATGCGCTCGTGCTCTCCGGTCAAAGCGCGGCATTGGCCGACATCTATCCACCAAAGGCCGCAGAGGATGCGATGCTCTGGGCATCGGTGAAGGCCGCCTTCATTGACCATCAAGCCTTCATACTGGACCGTCTGACGTCGGCACCCCAGACCAACGAGGTGCGCCGATCCGCTGCCCTCTTGCCAGGCTTCCTCACAATTGCGCAGCTGACGGCCAAGCCGCTAATGCTCTCGGAAGTCGGCGCCAGCGCTGGCCTCAATCTCAACTGGGACAAATATGCCTACACATTCGGGTCCACGACCTGGGGCGGGACATCGACAGTGTCGTTGGCACCTGATTGGCAGGGACAGCCAGTGCCGAATGCGAAACTGAGCGTCACGAACAGAGCCGGTTGCGATCTCAACCCTCTCAATCCCGCATCCGCGGAAGATCGCCTTCGGCTCATGTCCTATATCTGGGCCGATCAGGCCGATCGTTTGGAGCGGACACGCCATGCATTGGAAATTGCCGTTGCAAACAATGTCGTCGTGGATCGCGCAGACGCGATCGACTGGCTCAAACGGCGCCTGTCGCAACAGCATACCGGCGTCACCCACGTGATCTACCACACCATCGCCTGGCAATATCTGCCGGATGCGCTGAAAGCCAAAGGTGAAGCGCTCATCGCAGCAGCCGGTAAAAAAGCAACGACCGACGCACCATTGGCGCGGTTGCAGATGGAAGCGGATGGAAAGACGGATGGCGCAGCACTGACGCTGCAAATCTGGCCAACAGGCGAGCGCCACGAGATCGGCCGAGCCGATTTCCATGGCCGCTGGGTCAACTGGAAAGGCTGGCCGTCGGCTTAGCAACGGCCAGCATCACTCGCAATTAATCAATGCGCGCCTTCGGCGAGGAGCCCGAACGCATAATCGGCAAACGACCGCCAGCATTCGACGCGGAACGTTTCCTCATCGACGCGGTAGAGCACCACTTCGATCTTGGCGAGAATGGTGCGCGAGGCAGCGCCCACCGGAAAGACCGAAAGCGACAGATCCTGCGGGCAGCCCGCATTGATGGTCGCCTCAGCACCGGGACCGGATGCGATAATCGCCGTATTGCGGTGAGAGACATCCGTTGCCGAATGAACAGTCCCCGATGCGGCGCAATCGGCCATCAGGTCGCCGCCCTTCTCGTCAATCAACAGCCACTCATCGGGACCGAGCCAGAGCGCAATACGCCCCTTGGCTGCAACCGAACTCTTCGGCTTGACCGGCAGCTTGATGCCGAGAGACTTGGAAAGCCCGGCAATTGCATCCGCCCCTGCCCTCAGAGAAACCCGGCCCGCCGGCTCAGCCGGGGTCAGGCGCACCGTTGACGATCCACCGCGCTTGCCCTGAAGCACAGGCTTGCGTACCGCTTCCATTGCATCAGCCATGAATGCGCCCCCCTTCCTTGTCGTAGAACACCATATCGGTCACTTCGACCGCGATTGTCTTGTCGGCCATCGGCACGAAAAGCGTCTGGCCCATGCGGGTCTGTCCGCCGGCCACCATCGCAAGCGCGATCGGCTTGCCGAGATTTTCCGACCAATAGGACGATGTTACATGACCAAGCATGGTCATCGGCTTCGGCTGGTTCGGATCGGCAACGATCTGCGCACCCTCTTCCAGCACATTGCTGCCTTCCTTGACGATCAGACCAACAAGCTGCTTGCGGCCTTCACGCACGATATCCGGACGCTTGAGGCCGCGGATACCGACGAAATCCGTCTTCTTCTTCGACACGGCCCATGACAGCCCGGCATCGTGCGGCGTAAGCGTGCCGTCCGTATCCTGACCGACAATGATATAGCCCTTTTCAGCGCGCAGCACATGCATGGTCTCGGTGCCATAAAGGCAAGCCCCCATGTCCTTGGCACGCGCCCAGACAGCTTCGAGAACAGACGCACCGTAATCGGCAGGCACATTGATTTCAAAGCCAAGTTCGCCGGTAAACGACATGCGGAACAGCCGCGTCGGCACACCACAGAACTTGCCCTCAGCCACGCTCATATGCGGGAAGGCTTCGTTGGAGATATCGATGCCTTCAACGAAAGGCTCGATGATCTCGCGCGCCTTCGGTCCCTGAACGGCGATGACAGCCCATTGTTCGGTGGTCGAGGTCAGCCATACCTTCAGATCCGGAAACTCGGTCTGCAGATAGTCTTCCATGTGTTGCAGCACGCGTGGCGCGCCGCCGGTGGTGGTGGTCACATGGAAACGATCCTCGGCCATGCGCCCGACAACGCCGTCATCATAGATGAAGCCGTCTTCGCGGGTCATGATGCCGTAGCGGCAACGACCGGGCTTCAGCGTATCCCAGGCATTGGTATAGAGCAGGTTCAGGAACTTTGCAGCGTCAGGACCGACAACCTCGATCTTGCCAAGCGTGGAGGCATCGAACACACCGGCTACGTCGCGAACGGTCTTGCACTCGCGGTTGACGGCCTGATGCATGTCCTCGCCAGGACGGGGGTAATACCAGGCACGCTTCCAGTTGCCGACATCCTCAAACTCCGCACCATTGGCAACTTCGACCTGGTGCATTGCCGTCTTGCGCGCAGGATCGAACAACTCGCCACGGGAATGGTTGATGAGCGTACCGAAAGTGACGGGCGTATAGGGTGCCCGGAATGTCGTCAGCCCCACATTGGGGATTTCCTTGCCAAGCATTTCAGCGGCAATCGCCAGACCATGCATGTTGGAAAGCTTGCCCTGGTCAGACGCCATGCCGTTTGTGGTGAATCGCTTGATGTGCTCGATGGAATGCATGCCTTCGCGCACAGCAAGGCGAATATCCTTGGCGCAGACATCATGCTGGAAGTCGATAAAGGCCTTGACCGAGGTCTCCGGTCCGGCGCCTTCTGCAGCACCGATCATGCCGCCCGTCCAGTCAAACGCATTCTCACCCCGAATATTCGACGGCTTCTTGCCCTTGGTTCCGGCCTCCTTGGCCAGATTGAGGCCAGCAATGGATGCTTCGTCCAGCATAGCCTGAAGGTCGTCCGTTCCGTTGCAAGAACCGACGCAGATACCGTTCTGCGCATAGACGTCCGGCAGGAAACGGTCCTTTGCCTTGTCGAATTTCAGCTTGCCCCGCGATTGCGAGAACAGATGCACCGACGGTGTCCATCCAGCCGAGACCAGAAGGGCATCCACCTCGATCTTGCGAGCGGAGCCACCGCCATTGGCCTTGACCGTCACCGACTTGACCCGAAGGCGCCCGGAGGTGTCGGTAATATGGTGCGATGTCAGAACCTCGATGCCGAGTGCCTTGGCTTTCGCCAGAACGGCATCACCCGGGTTCGCACGGCAGTCGACGATTGCGGGAACGGATACACCGGCGTTCTTCAGATCGAAGGCCGCTTCGTACGCCGAGTCATGAGCGGTGTAGATGCCGACCTTGGCACCGACAGCAACCCCGAAATGGTTGAGATAGGTGCGTCCGGCAGAGGCAAGCATGATGCCCGGGCGGTCATTATTGGCAAATACCATATGGCGCTCGATCGAGCCGGTTGCCATGATCACCTGCTTGGCACGAACCTGCCACAGCCGCTCACGCGGCATATTGCGGCCGGGATTGGCCAGATGATCGGTTACACGCTCGGCCAGCGCCACGAAATTGTGGTTGTAGTAGCCGAAAGCCGTAGTGCGGTTCAGCAGGGTGACATTGTCCATTTCGGACAACCGCGAAGCCGTCGCCTGCGCCCAGTCATAACCATTGACACCCTCGATCTTCGCGCCGGTATCGAAATGCAATGCACCACCAACTTCGGGCTGTTCATCGCAAAGGATTACCTTGGCGCCCGCTTCCGCTGCAGAAAGGGCAGCAGCCAGACCGGCAGCGCCGGCACCGACAACGAGCACGTCACAATGGGCATAGCGATTGTCGTAGTGATCCGGATCAGCTTCCGTCGGCGCAACACCCAGACCCGCCGCGCGGCGGATAAAGGGCTCGTAAAGCGCATGCCAGGCGGCCTTCGGCCACATAAAGGTCTTGTAGTAGAAGCCGGCGGCAAAGAATGGCGAAAACAGATCGTTGATACCGCCGATGTCATAGGCCAGAGAAGGCCAGCGGTTCTGCGACTGGGCCGTCATGCCGTCGAAGACTTCTTGAACGGTCGCCCGCACATTCGGCTGACGACGGGCACTGTCACGCGAAATGTCGAGAAGCGCATTGGGCTCTTCCGGACCGGCCGTCAGAATGCCGCGAGGACGATGATATTTGAAGGAGCGACCGGCGAGATGAATGCCATTGGCCAGAAGCGCGGAAGCAACGGTATCGCCTTCGATCGCAGTATAGCTGACGCCATCGTAGTTAAAGCGTGCGGTGCGGGCGGGCGTCAGACGGCCCTTGCCGGGAATACGATTGGACGCGCTCATCGAATAGCTCCCGCGGGTACGCCTGCTGCCGTCAGCATTTCGGCATCGGGTTGCGGCTCACCGGCCTTGTAGGTCATGTAAATTTTGTCGCTCACGGTATCGCGCGCGGCATTGAAGAATCGGCCACAGCCATGAATATGCCGCCAGCGCTCGAAGATCAGCCCTTTCGGGTTTTCGCGCATGAAGAAATAATCGGCAAACTCGGCGTCCGTGATATCGGCGATATTCTGCGGGCGAGCGATATGGGCTTCACCGGCACCACGGAATTCGAGTTCCGAGCGCTCTTCTTCGCAATAGGGACATCTAATCAGGAACATTGATGTTCAATCCTTTGAGTAATCAGTGCGCCACGGCGGCAGCTGCCGCCTCGTCGATCAGGCGGCCGGTCTCGAACCGCTTCAAGGTCAGACCTTCGGCCAACTTGTGCGGTTCGCCCCGGGCGATGAGATGCGCAAAGAGATGCGCCGAACCCGGCGTCGCCTTGAAGCCACCCGTACCCCAGCCGGCATTGACGAAGAAATTCGGAACCGGTGTCACGCTCTGGATCGCCGAACGGTCTGGCGTATTGTCGGTGATACCGCCCCATTGACGCATCATCTTGGTGCGCCGGAAGATCGGGAACAACTCGCAGATCGCATCAAGCGTATGCGTAATGATCTGCAAGCCACCCGTCTGAGAGTAAGATGTGTACTGGTCGGTACCCGCACCGATGACCAACTCGCCCTTGTCTGACTGGGAGATATAGGCATGCACGGTGTTGGACATGACCACGCAGGGGAAGATCGGCTTCAACGGCTCGGACACCAGCGCCTGCAAAGGGTTTGAATGTAGCGGCAGCTTCACACCGGCCATCTCCGCGATCACCGAATTATGACCGGATGCCGACACAGCGATTTTCTTGGCCCCGATGAAACCCCGCGAGGTTTCGACGCCGGTGACTTCGCCGTTTGCACCGCGGGTGATCCCCTTCACTTCGCAATTCTGGATAATGTGCACGCCGCGATCGGATGCCGCGCGGGCATAACCCCAGGCCACCGCATCGTGCCGGGCTGTGCCACCACGGCGCTGCAGGGCCGCGCCATTGATCGGGTAGCGGGCGGATTTGGCGATATCGAGCGGCGGACAAAAGGCCTTGGCCTGTTCAGGCGACAACCATTCATTGTCGATACCGTAGAGGCGGTTTGCATTGACATGCCGCTTGAACGATTGCTGGTCATGCACGTTGTGCGACAGCATCATCACGCCACGCGGCGAATACATGACGTTATAGTTGAGATCCTGGCTCAAGCCTTCCCACAGCTTCAGCGAGTGCTCGTAGATGTCCATGCTCTCTTCATAGAGATAATTCGAGCGAATGATGGTGGTGTTGCGCCCGGTATTGCCGCCTCCGATCCAGCCCTTCTCGATCACAGCGACATTGGTGATGCCGTGCTCTTTGGCGAGATAGTAAGCGGCGCCCAGGCCATGGCCACCACCACCGATGATAATGACATCATAGGCGGATCGCGGCTCGGGCGAGGACCACTGCGCCCCCCAACCCTTGTGACCGCGCAGCGCTTCACGCGCCACGGCAAAAACGGAATATTTGCGCATTTGCCTTGTAAACTCCTGTGGTTCCGCCCGTCGGGCCGCATGCAAGCATTGCCTATGACCTTACCACTCGCAAATCAATGCTGCACGCGAAGTCCCTTTTGCGACGCACAGACAGCTGACTTTCGACACCACGAAAAAATCGAAGAAGAACGAAAAATTTTTATGCGCTACAGCCCCTGCGGCATATGGACTTTGACGACACGATCTGATATTCGCCTGCCAAATCGCCCGGATTAGCACCGTGCGATACGGATGTGCTATTCCGCGGACACCTTGCTGCGTCAACGGATCTTAACTCTAAAAACCAAAGGAACGGGATTACAACGTGCAGGTACTAGTCCGCGACAACAACGTTGATCAGGCGCTTCGCGCTCTCAAGAAGAAAATGCAGCGCGAGGGCATCTTCCGTGAAATGAAGATGCGCGACTACTACGAGAAGCCCTCCGAAAAGCGCGCCCGCGAGAAGGCAGAAGCCGTTCGCCGCGTTCGCAAGCTGGCCCGCAAGCGCGCACAGCGTGAAGGCCTCGTGAGCGTAAGCCGTCCGGCCCATTGATCGGTCGTTTTTTAGACTCTTTCCAATGATCTAAGGGCGGAGGCGAAGCAGTCGCCTCCGCCCTTTTCTATTGACTTATGCACGTATGACTGCCGAGATGGCATGGATACGAAACCGGAAACGCCCCCCAATATGGCACTGATGACGACGAGTTCTTCGCCGATGCATGCAACGACATTACTCACTCGCCCCCGCGCCAATGGTCTGGTTTTGACAATGCTCGCAGCACTTGTCATTTCCGGATGCACGACAGTGCCGCAGTCGGATGACGTGATCCGCCTCGACCGCCAGCAGGGGACTGAAGAAAACATTGCCTCGCTGACCTCGGTGATCAACGCCAGCCCGCGCGATCCCGAAGGCTACAATGTGCGTGGCTCCGCCTATGGCCGCGCCGGTGACTTCCGCAACGCGCTGAATGACTTCAACACCGCTCTACAGATCAATCCGCGCTTCTATCAGGCTTATGCCAACCGCGCCCTGGTCTACCGCAACATGGGCAAGCCCGTGGAAGCAGCAAGCGACTACAGTGCAGCGCTGAAGCTCAACCCCAATTACGACGTGGCCTATATTGGCCGCGGCAATATCTACCGTCAGGCCGGTCGAAACGACGAAGCCTTCGGTGACTTCAACCGTGCGATCCAGCTCGGGACGACCGATGGACGCGCCTATCACAATCGCGGCCTGATTTATCAGCTGCGCGGACAGCACGCGCAAGCGATTGAGGACTTCTCCAAGGCGATCTCACTTTCACCAACGTCGCCGGAACCCTATAATGGCCGTGGCGTTTCCTACGTTGCCCTGAACGACGACGAAAATGCTTTTGCCGACTTCAACCATGCCATTGAGCTGGATCCGAAGGTCGCAGAATCCTGGGCCAACCAGGCGCTGGTTTATGAGCGTCGCGGCGAAACGGCACTGGCCGCCAAGTCCTACAGACACGCGCTGGGCCTCGACCCCAAATACAGCCCAGCTGCAGCCGGATTGGCAAGAACCCGCGGCTGATCGCAGGCCTGCAACGAACCTCTCAAATCGATGATATAAAAACGGCCCGCTTCAGTTCTGAAGCGGGCCGTTAGACATTCTACCAGAAAATTCGGTTTCCCGGAGCAGTTCCTAGCGCAGCATGATCACGCCGACGACGCTCAGCACGATGAACGCAATCAGACCGCCAAAGAAGCCTGCGGCCGTGAAGAACCCGGCAGCCATTGCGATCATCAGCGCGACAAGGATCGCTGTGCCATACTTCGTGGCATTGATGAAGCTGTCGTAGGTTTTCTCGTGTTCGGAATAGTCCATCTTTGCGCCGGTTTCGACAGGTCCGCTATGATGTTCGCTCATGGTCAACTCTCCTCAGATGGCCGGCCGTCTTGTCCGGACGCGAATTCTAAAAGACGCGGCTCTACCGCCCTCTATCATTCGAATACACAAAGGATCTTGCCGAAGCAATAAGGTCCACGTCAAGTCAGCCGATCAATAGTCTATGCCGGCCTGCGCTCCAACAATTGCCCCTGACGCAACCAGGCGCGCCGAAGGCAACACGGTGAGGCTCGGCGAAGAGCGCTCTTCCGTCCGCCCGAACATCAGCCGCCGTTCATGCGAGCCGGAATCGAAAAACGGATAACGTTTCAAAAGCTTGCTGCCGACGGTATGGGTGTTTGTCGACATCAGCGTCAACTCCAGTCCATAGATCTCCGTCATGCGACGTTCGACAAGAGTGTCGGCATAAAAGACGCGCTTGTAAAATGCGGCATGCGGGGGACGCACATGCTGCAACACCCGGTCGGCTTTGAAATACGCCGCAGCGACGATGCTCGGACGCAAGGTTATGTAGGGAATAACCGGCAGTTCGGCTGCGACCTGGGGATCTGCCGCGAATCGCGCCGGATCGATCAGGGTCAGCCCTGCCCCAAGCATTTCATCCATCACATCAGGGAAGACGCCTGCGGACTGAGAAACACGATGGTCCGGTGTTACATAATGGAGCCTGATCGTGCTGACCAATTCTTCGAAATAGTAAACTCCGAAAACATAGGCATTTTTATCGAAGTCGACGTCATCGATGAGACTCTGCGAACCAACAGGGAGCACATCTGCAGCCTTGTAAGCCTTATAGCGTAGTCGCTCGATGTCACTAAAATCTTCGCTACTATCGATGCGCCTATATTCGATGTGATCCAACAGCTTCAGCAATCGATCGGGGAAACTTTCGTTAGACGCAGCACTCATAGGGAAAAGGTCCCGCCAAAATTAAGGAAACAGTAACCATAATTATCATGCGGCCACCAGCGTAGCACCTCCAAGAATTTGGGGGATTGCGTTTACCTTTCATTAAGGTTAACAGAATGTTAATCGATGAATACTAATTTACCACATCAACACAGTCAGTTTACAGAAAGTGTTTTTGGACAAGGCACTTCAGGCGACGCTTTTGTGACCGCCAGTGCCCTTTGGAGCGCCAGCAACCATGCGCTCGAGAATATCTTCACTCGAAACAGGCATGGAATAGACATAGCCCTGTATCAGATCCGCACATTTATGCTTGATAATCAAAGCAAGTTGCTCGGTATCTTCGACGCCCTCGACAACAATCTTCAGGTCCAACTGGCGCGCAAGATTGACGATACCTCTGAGAAGTTTGAGCCTGCGGGCATTCTTGGAAATATCCCGGACGAAAGACCGATCGATCTTGATCACATCCGCGGGCAGGACATCCAGATAGCTAAGGCTTGAAAAGCCCGTGCCGAAATCGTCGATAGAGATCGTAATGCCGAAGCTTCGCAGTTCGTCGAGAATATGGCGGACAGTTGCGAGTTCCTTGATCAGACTGTTCTCGGTCACTTCAAGATGAAGGCGAGAGGCGCTGATGCCTGCATCGGCCAAAGCTTCCAGGACCACAGTGACAATTGAATTGTCTTGCAGATCATGCGCAGACAGATTGACGGACACCGAAACATGTTCAGGCCAGGTTGCACAATCACGGCAGGCCTGGCGGATCATGAAGCGGGTGATCATGGGCGCAATACCCATTTCCTCGGCAATCTGGATAAAGATATTCGGCGGAATACTCCCCTTCGTGGGGTGGATCCATCGAGACAGGGCCTCGCAGGTTTCCAGACGAGAACCATCCGGAAGATACATAGGCTGATAGACGGCGTGCAGTCCACCGCTCTCCACCGCCTCTCGAAGATCCTCCTTGAGCCGCTGGCGCTCGACATAGCGCGCATCCATTTCCTCGGCGAACACGGTGAAGCTGCCATTGCCACGCGATTTTGATTCAAACAGCGCCAGATCGACCTTGATCAACCACTCGTCCACCTGCAATTCATCAAGTGTCGCAATCATGCAGCCCGCACTGAAGGATATGTTGAAGGTGGTACCATCGACCTCATAGGCTCCGCTGATCGCGCCATGGATCGTTCGCATTCGCGCATCCAGAACGGCAATTCCGCCGGTCGCCTCGACGAAGACCATAAACTGATCACCGACAAGGTGACCCGCCACTTCGGTCTCGTCCTCGACGATTTCTGCCAAACGTTTGGCAATTGCCACCAGCAATCGGTCGCCGGTATGATGTCCCTTCATATCATTGACATGCTTGAACTCATCGACATCAAGCACAATAAAACCGACATCGGTCGCCGGCCGCGCTTGGGCAATGCGCGACTGAACGACCTCGGAAAAATAATTACGCTGGGGCAGCCCCGTCAGCGTATCGAAGCGCACCATGTGCAGGATTTTCCGGTCGGCTCGCACGCGCGCACTGACATCCTCGAAAATCAGAACCACGCCGCCCTCAGGGCGCCGGTTGGCTGAAAATTCCAGGATCAGCTCGTCGGAGAAATTCATCACGGCACGAGACAGCGTACCGTCGATCAACTGTCGTAATTGCCGCTGGATATCCTCCGGCATTACCCCATCCACCGAACTGTGACGCACACCATAGCGCATGACGACATCGAGGTCGCAATTGATCAGGCGTCGACGATCACCGAGATGAAGGAGGTTGCATGCCCTGTTGTTGATCACCTGGATGCGGTTCTCCGTATCCAGCATGATCAGACCATGCGTCATATTGTTGAGGGCGGTATCGAAGCTATCCGCAATCTTCCGCATCTGTCGCGATGCGATCACATTCTCATAGAGAAATTCGCGCACTCCGGTCGCCATGGCCTGCGTGGTCAGCACGAAGGGCACAAGCATTACAGACAGCAAAACCTTGTACGGGTCATTGGAAAACAGTGAACAGACAATAATCGGCAGACAACAGCCAAGGCTCTGCAGATTCACCGCCAGTCGCGAACCATAGTTACGACCTACAACAGAGACCATTGAGGCCATGGTGACTGCAATACAGGCCAGTTCGACAAACGTGTCGTCATAGACAAGAATCGAATAACCGCAACCGATGCCCAGAATTGCCGCTGTTGAGGCCGCGCCGGTGACATACCGTATTTCCCACCGCCGGATATCCGAAAGAGACCAGTCGGTCTTATTCAACTGCACGAAACGGGTAAAACCGAGGATGCGGTAGACAAAAACAGTTGCAAAAGCAAAGGACAGGAAGATGAAATACAAATCGCCGGTTTTATGGAACACAGCCAGATAGGTCAGGATGTGCACAAACACACCCGTCAGCAGAGTGCTGCGATTGCCGAACAGCGAGCTCACGAAGGAAAGATAAACGTCCTTCGGCGCACGGCTGGTGCTACTAATCGGCATTGCTCGCTCCCCGTGCTCGAATGAAGCCGGAGCACAAGGCACTGAAATGCCTACTCACTTTCAAAACAGTATCCCACGGCTTTTGCGCAGAACCAGCCTCGCCAAGACGGTCAGTGGCAGGCGCGCAATGACGCGCCCGAAGTTGCCGCACCGGCAGACGGGCACGCTTCGGCTCAGAGACCATCAACGAATGATCAGCAATAATCTTCAACCAACTGCCTCGTTCTGACACTTCGCCACTATCAATGCAGGCTAAGACACCAATTCCTCTTTAACAAAGTGCGAAAGAGCGCTGCATAAACGGCGAAGCGGTTAAGGCCGGGTTAACAGCCTAGCCCCTCAGACAAAAGGCTTGTTGCGCCAAAACGGGCCTTGCTCTATGCACAAGCGCCTGTCGGAGGGAAAAACATGGGTCTTTTATTGTCAGTGAGCCGACTGATAGACGCGATCAACGGAGCGATCGGAAGATCTGTTTCCTGGTTGCTTCTGGCTGCTGTACTGATCAGCGCCGGAAATGCAGTCTCGCGAAAGCTCTTCGATGTGTCGTCGAATGCCTGGCTGGAACTCCAATGGTATCTGTACGGCACGGTCTTCATGTTGGCCGCCGCATATACTCTCCTGCGCAACGAGCATATCCGTATCGACATCGTTTCCGGCTCCTGGTCCAAGCAGACACGTGACAGAGTGGATCTGGTACTCCACATCCTGTTCCTCGTGCCCTTTGCCTTTTTGATGACATGGCTCGCATGGCCCTGGTTTTGGCTATCCTTCAACTCAGGCGAAGTCTCCACCAATGCCGGCGGCTTGATCATATGGCCTGCAAAGGCAGCAGTCTTGATAGGTTTCATACTTCTCAGCGCCCAGGCCGTTTCGGAGATTATCAAGCGCGCGGCCATCGTCTTCGGTTACATGGAAGATCCGGCAACGGCAGCGGTCGAGACCGAGGGACAGTGACATGATCGATTTCATCGCCCACAACCTCGCGCCGATCATGTTCTCCAGCGTGATGCTGATGCTCTTGCTCGGCTACCCCGTGGCCTTCACATTGGCAGCAGGCGGTCTGATCTATTTTGCAATTGGGGTGGAACTCTCCTCCATATCGCCGGAGATCCGTCTTTTCTGGCCTTTGCTGCAATCCCACCCGGAACGCATCTACGGCATCATGTATAATGACACGTTGCTGGCGATCCCGTTCTTCACCTTCATGGGCTTGATCCTTGAGCGATCGCGCATGGCGGAAGACTTGCTGGATACAATCGGTCAGTTGTTCGGGCCCATACGCGGTGGCCTCGCCTATGCCGTCGTCCTGGTCGGTGCCCTGCTTGGTGCCACTACCGGCGTTGTTGCCGCGTCGGTCATGGCCATGGGTCTCATCTCCATGCCGATCATGCTGCGCTACGGCTATAACCGGCCCTTCGTTGCCGGTACTATCGCGGCCTCAGGCACACTGGCGCAGATCGTTCCCCCCTCATTGGTGCTGATCGTGATGGCCGACCAGCTCGGCCGTTCCGTTGGCGACATGTATGTCGGCGCGCTCTATCCGGCGATGCTCATCATTGTCGCCTACTGCCTGTACGTTTTCGGCGTGTCGATGCTGCGCCCGCAATGGGCCCCGGCCCTGCCCCGTGAGGCGCGCACGCTGGGCGATGGCGTCACGTCATTGATCGTGATGATCGCCATCGTCATCGCGCTTTATTTCCTTGGCCACAATATGCTCTTTACAGGCATCCAGTCGCCGGATTGGCAACTGGTCGCAGCCCTTGTCTTCGCAGTATTGGTTGTCTACCTCGTGGCGCTGGCAAACAGTATTTTCGGCCTCAACATCATCTCGCGCCTGGCGCAGCAGGTGATCATTGTGCTGATCCCGCCATTGGCGCTGATCTTCCTCGTCCTCGGCACCATCTTCCTCGGCATTGCCACCCCAACCGAAGGTGGCGCCATGGGTGCGACCGGCGCCTTGGTCATGGCGGCCATGAAAGGCCGGCTTTCTATCGCGACGCTGAAAAACGCGCTCGACGCCACCACCAAGCTCTCCGCCTTCGTGATGATGATCCTGATCGGCGCCCGTGTCTTCGGCCTGACATTCTACGGCATCAACGGCAATGTCTGGATCGAGGAGCTGTTGCTGGCATTGCCCGGTGGCGAATATGGGTTCCTGATCGTCGTCACGATCATTGTCTTCATTCTCGGCTGCTTCCTCGATTTCTTCGAAATCGCCTTCATCATGATACCGCTGCTGGCGCCTGTGGCGCAAACGCTCGGCATCGACCTGATATGGTTCGGCGTTATCCTGGGCATCAACCTGCAGACATCCTTCCTGACGCCGCCCTTCGGCTTCTCGCTTTTCTATCTGCGTTCCATCACACCTGCTGGAACGTGGAAGGACCAGGTGACAGGCCAGATGATGGAAGGCGTTAAAACGCTACAGATCTACAAAGGCGTGGTGCCCTATATCATCATCCAGTTCATCGTCATCATGGTGGTGATTGCGTTCCCGGGTCTGGTGACGCGCTACAAGGATGACCTGCCGACGGTGGATCCCGATAGCATCAATATTCAGATTCCGGGCTTCGGACAGGAGAACAATGGCGGCATCAATCTGCCGTCCATGGGCACCGGTGGCAACGACGGCCCGAATTTCGGCCTGACACCTCCGGGTTCGAACGGCACCTCCAATGGACTGGATCAGCCACCGGCATTCGGTCTTCCGCCCCTTGACCTTGGAACGGATGCCGCCCCCCAACCGAGCGGCGACGCCCCTGCAACACTGGGACTCCCACCGCTCGACCTTGGCGGCGCTGCAACGCCAAAGCCGGACGAACCGAAAGCAAACGGCCAGACACCCTCCATGGATCTCAGCCAACCGCCAGTCATTCAATAACACCGACAATGCAGGCACACGCGAAGCGGCACCTCACGGTGCCGTTTTGCGTTTGTGGGCGGTTCTGCCAAACAAAGCAAAAGGCCCCGGAGCGAACCCCGGGGCCTTGAACAAAGTCGATCAGACGGTTGTGACAGCTTACAGCTTTCCTGCGCGCTGCTGCATCATCATGAACGTGTCAAAAGTGTAGTCAGGCAGCTGCATCCAGAGATAGGCGTCTCTCTTGAAGGCCTGCTGGCTGTCATAGATTTTCTTGAAGCCCGGATTGGATGCGTTGATCTCCGCATAGGTTTCCATGGAGGCGTCGTAGCACGCCGATAGAACCTCCTGGCTGAACGGGCGAAGAACGGCGCCGGCGGCAACCAGTTCCTTCACCGCCTTCGGGTTCCTCGTGTCGTACTTGGCCAGCATGTTCATATTGGCGAAGGCAGACGCGTCCTGAAGGATTGCCTGATAATGCTTCGGCAGTTCGTTCCACTTGTCCAGATTGACCATGGCATGGAGGCAGGCGCCACCTTCCCACCAACCGGGATAATAGTAGTATTTGGCGACCTTGTAGAAGCCGAGCTTCTGATCGTCATAAGGGCCAACCCATTCGGTGGCGTCGATCGTGCCCTTTTCCAGCGCCGGATAGATATCGCCGCCAGCGATCTGCTGTGGGACCGCACCGAGTTTTTCGATGACCTTGCCGGCAAACCCGCCGATACGCATCTTCAGACCCTTGAGATCTTCGACCCTGTTGATCTCCTTGCGGAACCAACCGCCCATCTGGGCGCCGGTATTGCCAGCCGGCATGCCGTAGAGGTTCTGCGTGGCGAAGAACTCATTCATGAGATCATTACCGCCGCCATCATAGAACCAGGCATTCTGCAGGCGTGCGTTGAGACCGAACGGCACAGCTGTGCCAAGCGCATAGGTCGGATCCTTGCCCCAGTAATAATAGGTCGCTGTGTGGCACATTTCGACTGTACCGGATGCCGCCGCATCCGCAGCCTGAAGGCCAGGAACAATCTCGCCACCGGCAAAGTTCTGGATGGTGAAGTTTCCGCCGGTCGCAGCCGAGACATGCGCTGCGATATCATCGGCAGCGCCGAAAATCGTATCAAGCGCTTTCGGGAACGACGACGTCAAACGCCAGGTGATTTTCGGATTTTCCTGCGCAATGGCCGGTGCGGCCAGCACAGTCGAAGCCGCGGCTCCGGCGCTGGCGACACCAGCCTTTTTGATAAATGAACGACGATCCATAAAATACCTCCCATATCAGATCGTTGCGCCAGCCCGTCTCCCGTAGGCTGGTCGTCAATGCTATCGAGATAACCATGTTGTCAAAGCGCTTTCAAGCGAAAGGGTTGCATTAATCCTGCTAATTCAAGCGGAGCAATATAAGGGTTGATTGCTTAACTAACGCTACGGAAGGCTGTTGATGCGCTCAAAGCTGTCTTCTGGCGCCGCGACGTTGACATTTTGCACCGAATATCATCAAGAATTGCCCCTGCATCGCATGTTTCCGGAGACTTCCATGGCCAAGCCAATTATCGCCGTTCCTGCCGATATTCGTGAATTTGACGGCACAAGCTGGCACGCTGCCCAAAACCAGTATGTCAACGCGGCCTTGAAGGTTGCCGATGTGATGAGCTTCATCGTTCCAGCCTTCGAAAATGGCAACGACATCGACGCTATTCTCGACCGTGTGGATGGCCTGCTGGTCTCCGGATCTGCAACCAATGTGCATCCCTCGCTTTATGGCGTTGAAGCCAGCGAAATAGATGGCCCCTTTGATCCAGGTCGCGATGCAACGGCCATACCTTTGATCCAAAGAGCACTTGAACGCGCCATCCCTGTCCTCGCCATTTGCCGCGGCATTCAGGAACTGAATGTCGCGCTTGGCGGAACGCTTGCGACAGAAATTCAGGACCAACCGGGCATCTGGGATCACCGCAAGCCCAAGGATGTCTCTCGCGACGAGGCCTTTGCTGTTCGCCAGCCCATCCAGATCAAGGAGGGCTCCTGTATCGCCCGCTATCTTGGGACCGGCGAAGTCATGGTAAACTCACTGCACAGGCAGGCCATCTGGAAGGCAGCACCGCGTCTCGCCGTAGAGGCGGTCGCCGACGATGGCACCATTGAGGCGGTCTCTGTTGTGGATGCAAAGGGATTTGCCATCGGCGTTCAATGGCATCCGGAATACTGGGCGGAAACTGACAAGCCGTCCCGCGCACTGTTCGAAGCCTTTGGCGATGCCGTCCGCGAATACGTCAAACACCGTGCGCTGGAAAACGCCTAGGGCAGCATAATCCAGGCAAGATCTGCGTCGGGATTATCGAGGGCCTCGTAGGAAAACCCGGCCCCGGGTGCCAGTGTCAGCACCACATGTCCACTATTGGATGTGATCGTGACGGTGCCATCCTCGTTCTGTGTCCAGTTATCGGCCATGGAGAGGCCTGGCCAAACGTCATCGCAGTCCGGAGGTGCCCAGAAACTGCGGCTGCGGCTGGTGAGTGTTGCGCCGCGTTCGGCCAGACAGACCGCGCGGTTCTTGAGGTTGGATACGGAAAACATGGCCGGTGGCGCAGGTCGCGGATTGACGTCTGCATCGTGCGAGATCGACGCGGAAACCAGATGGTCGAGATCCTGATCGGCTACAGGTGTTGGATTAAAGGTCCAAATGCCGAGAACGACGGCTGCAGCAAGCGCTGCCGAAAGACTGCTTGCCGCTACGATAACGCGGGCTTTCATTCAAACACCTCGCATACCCTGAATTAGGATAGGCAAGCATGCGCCCCGGAACTTGCCGAAAGCTGGAGTTCCGGGACGAAAGGCTGTTTTACCGGGTTTTGGCAGGCGTCTCTGCAACTGGCGTCAACACAGTGCCATCTGTGAACCAGGAGACCAAATTCGCAACAACCAGATCGGCCATCGCATTGCGCGTCGGTACAGAGGCTGACGCGATATGCGGCAGGACAGACAGGTTCGGCGCGTCCAGAAGTCCTGCAGGAACCTTGGGTTCATCCTGGAAGACATCGAGACCAGCGGCGGCAATCACGCCGCTCTTGAGCGCTGCCTCAAGTGCTTCCTCGTCCACGGACCAGCCGCGACCGACATTGATCATCACGCCATTTGGGCCAAGGGCCTTGAGAACGTCCGCATCAATTGCCTTATGCGTCTCAGGCGTCTTCGGCACGATGCAGATCAGTGTATCGACAGCCGTGGCAAGTTCGCCGAGTGACGAATAATAGCCGTAAGAGACGTCCTTGCGCTCAGACCGGGTGTGATAGGAAATCTTGACCTTGAAAGGCTCAAGTCTCTTGGCAATTTCGAGCCCGATGCGGCCAAGCCCGTAGAGACCGACATGGCGGTCCCGCAAAGACAGCGGCGACAGAGCGAACGGACCTTCGTTTTCCCACTTGCCATCACGCAGCCACTTCTCAGCGTCATAGAGACGCCGCACCGTGCCGAGCAGCAGGCCAATGGTGGTATCGGCCACTTCATCGTTCAACACATCAGGCGTATTGGTGACGATAATATTGCGCTTGGCGGCAGCGGCAGTATCGACACCGTCGTAACCGACACCGAAATTGGCAATGATCTCGAGAGCCGGCAATTGATCGATCAGCTCTGCGGGAGCAGCGTTGAAGCCGGCAATACCGCGCGCACGCGCAGTCACGCTTTCATCGAGAGACGACAGATCTCCGTCAACGGTCACGACTTCAAATTTGCCGTCCAGCCCTTCGCGGACGCGCGGATTGATGCGCCCTGTGAGCAGGATCACAGGCAATGACTCGGCCATGGAGCCCTCCTTTAGCGGTTGATCGGACCAGTCGATTGCCTGATCCGCATTTCAGGTTTGATCAGATGGATACCGTCGGGATCATGATTTCCGGCAAGCTTGTCAAGAAGCGCGCGCGCCGCAAGGCGCCCGACTTCGGCCTGTCCGTTCCAGACGGTGGTCAGCGACGGCGTGGCGATGGAGGCTTCCTCCAGATCGTCATAACCGGTGACAGAAATATCCCGACCGGGGGTCAGCCCCGCACGGGAAATGCCGTTCATCAGGCCAATGGCAACCAGATCGTTCCAGCACACGGCCGCAGTCGGCCTTTGCGGCAGGGACAAGAAGTGCACAGCAGCCTCAAAGCCGCCCTGCTTGGTGCGCGGGCCTGGAATGCGCAACTCCGGATCGACCTCGATCCCAGCCTTGCGCAATGCATTGACATAGCCCTGATATCGATCGCGGCCAGTCGACGTCTGGTCGGTGCCGCCGATCATGGCGATGGTCCGGTGGCCAAGGCCAATCAGGTGATTGGTCGCCAGCGAAATCCCGTAGCTGTCGTCGCCGCGATAGGTCGGCAGGTCGACGCCGTCCATGGAACGGGCAACCAGAATGGCCGGCATGCTGTTTTCCTCCGCCAGCATGACATCTTCCGGCGGCGTACCGATCGCCGGCGACATGATCACGCCATCGCCGCCAAGCTGCAGCAGTGTCTCGATGAACATGCGCTGCTTTTCGACCGAGTCGTAGTGATTGGAGAGAATGAAGGTCTGACGGTTGCGGTCGAGCTCGCTCTCGATGGCCTTGAGGATTTCGCCATAGAACGGGTTCATGATGTCATGCACAACGACACCGATGATCCCCGAACGCGATGTGCGCAAGCTGGCAGCGCGACGATTATAGATATAACCGAGCAGCCGGGCCTGTTCCTTGATCTTCTCGCGTGTATCGGCTGCCACCAGCGGACTGTCGCGCAAAGCAAGTGAAATCGTCGCGGTGGACAGACCGAGAGACTCGGCAATTGTCGAGAGTTTGATTTTCTGCGCCACGTTTCCTCCACGGCAGCGAAGCGGCGATCCTCACAACTATCCTCGCCTTCTAAACTGTTTAATTAAACAGTTTAATTCTGCAGCGCAATCTTCATGATGGAATTTTTCGTCGGATAACAGGTACTTCGCCGAACGCGCGGATGATCAACCATGCAGGTTTTCATCGATCGTTGCCAGCAATTTGACCAACGCGCGAACTTCCTTGCCCGACAGGCCCTTGGTCGCGATACGATTGCATTCATCGACGGCGGTATTGATGGCGGCAAGGCTCGCCCGCCCGGTCTCTGTCAGATGAACCTGTGTTAGACGTGCATCGCCCGCACCGGCGCGGCGTTCGACAAAGCCCTGCGCCTCCATGCGCCCGATCGTCCGCGTCATGGTCGGCGCCTTGACACCAAGTTTCTGGGCAAGGGCGCCGGGCGTCAGACCATCCTCACCCGCCAGTGCCTGAATGACGCCATCCTGGCCGGCATAAAGGCCATGCGCGGCAAGTTGATGGGACAGAGCCGTGCGCATGGACCGGGCAGCTTGCGCGACCGCCGGACCAAGCTCCAGTGGCAGAGCCTCGACCTGCTCCTTGAGCTGGTCTTTCTTCTTGCCCGATTTGTTTTTCTTGTCGGCCTTACCCTTTTTCGCCATCTTGTCCCCCGCGCCAGCCGGTGGCATTCGGCTGCGGTTATCGTTCAACTTGCCCGATTCATATTCAAAGAAGCAGCAGCACGCCAGATGCCCATTCCGAAACGACGTTTCCAAGACAACGACGACCGCATGTCAGCCGATGCACGAAAGGACTGGATTGCGGTTCTGCCCCTGGGCGCCCATGAACAGCACGGCCCGCATCTGCCCTTCGAAACCGACGCACTGATCGCAAGCGGCATCGTGGAGAGACTGGTTGATGTCCTGCCAGACGAGCTTCCCGTCACGTTTCTGCCTCTAGAATCCGTAGGCTATTCTATCGAGCATATGGATGTCGCCGGCACGAAAACGCTTTACTGGCGCGAGGCCGTCGAACGCTGGCTCGGCATCGCCGAGGAACTATCCAAGCAAGGTATCAAGAAATTCGTGATGCTGAATGCCCATGGCGGGAACTCACCATTGCTCACGATAGTTGCCACCGAAGCCCGTATCCGTTTCGACATGCTCGCGGTTGCCACAAGCTGGACCCGTTTCGGTCTGCCGGAAGGCCTGATCAAGCCGGAAGACAAAGCCATAGATATTCACGGCGGCGATATCGAGACCTCCGTCATGCTGGCGCTCTGCCCCGATCAGGTGAACATGCAAAAGGCTGAAGCCTTCGGCTCGCGCCAGAGCGAGTTTGCCGAAAAATTCCGCTACTTGCGGGCCTATGGTCCCCACGCATTCGGCTGGAAGATGTCGGATCTCAACGCCAAGGGCGTCGCCGGCGACGCAGCCGCTGCATCGGCTGAAAAAGGTGAGCTAATCCTCGCCCATGCAATCTCGGGCATTGTCGAACTACTTCGTGACGTCGACCGCTTCGACATCGACAGTCTCATGCCTAAAAGCGCGCGCTGACCAAAGGGTGGCCGATCATATAATCGAGAAAAGCGCGCACCTTCAATGAGCGGTTGCCGCCGGGCGGCATCAACGCATGAACCGCCAGCGGGTCGCGTCTGTGACTGTCTTTGAAGAGTTCCACCAGCGCACCGCTGTCCAGATGCTGGGCAACGATGATGCGCGACATCCGGCCAATGCCTTTGCCGGCGAGAACCATGTCGACAATCACATCGAGACTGTCGGAGGTAAAACCACCGTTCACCTCGATCACATTCACACCTTCCGGTGTGAGGAAAGGCCAGCGCAGCAGCTCCGGAAAACCACCCGCAGCCATGCAATTGTGACCTCTGAGATCAGCCGGGCTTGCAGGATGGCCGTATCGCTCAAGATAGGTCGGACTGACGCAGATCACCCGCATGGTGTCGCCGATCTTTCGCGCAATCAGCGGTGATGTCACCAGCGGTCCGGTGCGAATGGCGATATCGACCTGTTCGCCGATCACATCGACCTGACGGTCGGCGATATTGAGCTCGACCGAGATCTTGGGATAGCGCTCCATGAAATCGGGCATCATGGGCATGACGACATGGCGCCCAAGCACGACACCCGTATTGATCTTCAAAAGCCCGGACGGTTCCCGGGCACTGGCCGTCAACTCGGCCTCGGCAGCCTCGATATCGGCAACAATCCGGCGCGCCGCATCCAGATAGGTCTCCCCCTCCCCGGTCAGAGCCAATCGGCGCGTCGTTCGCGTCAGAAGGCGTACACCGAGCCTGGCTTCCAGGCGGCTCACCAGCTTGGAAACGGCAGATGGCGTCATTCCCACTTCACCTGCCGCCGCCGCAAAGCTTCCGGCATCCACGATCTTGGAGAAGACATTCATCTCATGAGCAGCAAATGGATCCATCATTCATGACTTCAATTCATTATTATAGATCTTAGGGATGCGATTATCATAATCCAGGAATGATTTAATGTCCAACTTGTCCAACCCAAGGAGAAACGCCATGGACAAGTTCGACGGATTGAAGGGCCTTGCCAGCCAAAAGGCCAAAAGCGAGGGCACCGGTCCATCAGCAGATGACATCTGGGGTGATATCCCGACCGAGATCTGGCCGGGCAAGCGCACGGACCTCGCAAGCCTTGAGCGAAATGCCACCCTATTCAGAGAAGAGGAGCGTCGTCTGTTTTTCAAGAGTGTGAAGGACCGCGTCGTCGCATCGGCAAAAAGCCTGTTTGCCCACCGGACCGCAACCGACAAAGCGCGCACGGCGCGCCAGTGTTGCGAGGCAGGCAGCCACACCAACTGATTTGAGCCACGTCCTTGCGGGGGAGCAGGTCCCCACCCTATATAGGGCCGGAATTCCCCCGCGAAGGATGATTGCTATGACCGAAGTAACGGCAAAACCCATTCCCGTCACCGTTCTGACCGGCTATCTCGGCTCCGGCAAGACGACATTGTTGAACCGTATCCTGTCGGAAAGCCATGGCAAGAAATATGCGGTCATCGTCAACGAGTTCGGCGAAATCGGCATCGATAACGATCTGATCGTCGAGTCGGACGAAGAAATTTACGAAATGAACAATGGCTGCGTCTGCTGCACCGTGCGCGGAGACCTTATCCGCGTCGTGGAGGGCCTGATGCGCCGTCCGGGCCGTTTCGATGGCATCATCGTTGAGACAACCGGCCTTGCAGACCCGGTTCCGGTCGCCCAGACTTTCTTCATGGATGACGACGTACGCGCCAAGACCGAACTGGACGCAGTCGTCGCTTTGGTCGACGCCAAACATCTGCCGCTGCGCCTCAAGGACAGCCGTGAAGCTGAAGACCAGATCGCCTTTGCCGATGTCGTCGTTGTCAACAAGTCCGACCTTGTCACCCATGACGAACTGCACCAGATCGAACATATCGTCCGTGCCATCAATCCGTCTGCACGCATCTATTCCACCAGCCGGTCCGGCGTTGATCTCGCCAAGGTCCTGAACCAGGGCGCCTTCAACCTTGAGCGCGCGCTGGAAAACGATCCCTACTTCCTCAACCACGATGATCCCGATCACGTTTGCGGCCCCGATTGCGGCCATGACCACGGTCACGATCATCACGACCACGACCATAGCCACCATGACCATGACCATGATCACGGACACGGCCATCATCATCATGACCACGCCCCCTCCGCTATCCATGATGTGACGGTTACGTCGATTTCGCTGCGCGGCGGCGAGATGAACCCGGATCGTTTCTTCCCCTGGATCCAGAAGGTCACGCAGACGCAAGGCCCGAACATCCTGCGCCTCAAGGGCATCATCGCCTTCAAGGGCGACGAGGAACGGTATGTGGTTCAGGGTGTGCACATGATTATCGAAGGCGATCATCAGCGCCCGTGGAAGGAAAACGAGACCCGTGAAAGCCGCCTCGTCTTCATCGGCAGAGAGTTGGACCGCGAGAAGCTGGAAAACAGCTTCAAGGCCTGCCAGGCAGCCTGACAAACCGAAACAACAAGACATGATCAGCCGCGCCCTTTGAGAGGGTGCGGCTTTTTTGTACGTTAGCGGATGGGCGTCTGCAGGTTCTGCCAAAATGGTTTGGCAGCTTCAAGAAGAGCCTCATCACGTGTGATACCGATATCGAGCAAAACACGATCCTCGGCCTCGCGAAGCTGTGCCCGCGTCCGAGCGTTCTGGAACCATAACCCTATGCGTGAAATGAGTGTCACAGGCCGCGCAGCTGTATCAACCGTCGGCAATGCAATGGAATGCAGCATGATATCCCCCATGAGAAAAGTGGCGGGCAGCCGGGTTGGGACACGACCGGCCCGCCTGAAGGTCAAGAAGCGACCTTCGAAGTTGTCAGCATTCACTGGAGTGAAATTCGCTCCGATACGCCCAGATGCAGGCTCAACATCCGCACGTATCGAAGCGACCTGAGTTCCAATCTTGCGTCCCTGGCCCAAGCAAGAGAACGCAATGCCCGGAGTAAGGTTGAATTGTTGCACAATTGTTTGAAACTGTTCGAATGTGCGCGGCGACGCGCCTGATCGTCAGAACCGAGAGCTCAGATCGACGCTCGCAGACCGTCAGACAGAACAGAAAAATGGTCGTTTGCTCTTGCCTAACAGCGAACCGGGTCGCAAATAGGCACCAAATTCAAAGGATATTCAGACAGCCATGCCATCCGTAGCTCCACTTGATCTTGAAGGCCACGTCGTCACAGCGGCCTTTCTTGGCGACACCCCCGTCTTTGCCACCGCAGCCGGCCGCATCCACCGCCTCGATGGCGCAGACAAGGTGACCGAGGCGCATCAGGGCCTGCTCTCCTGCGTCAAGGACGCAAGCAACCAGACGCTGGTGACGGGCGGCGAGGACGGCAAGGTCTTGAGAATCGCGGCTGATGGCTCGGTGACAGAGCTCGCTGACGTGCCGCGCAAATGGATTTCGGTCGTTGCACCCGGCCCGCAAGGTGCGATCGCCTATGCCTATGGCAAGACTGCATTCGTTCGTCTCGCCGATGGCAGCGTGAAGGAATTTACCGAAGAGCGCACAATCGAAGGTATCGACTTTGCCCCCAAAGGCATGCGCATTGCTGTTGCCCGCTATAATGGCGTGACCCTGCATTGGGTCGGCACCGCCGGTGCACCGATCGATCTGGACTGGAAAGGCGCTCATACCGGCGTGACATTCTCGCCGGACGGTCGTTTCGTCGTGACAACGATGCAGGAAAACGCACTGCATGGCTGGAAACTGGATGGCAAGAACGGGCCAGATGCACGCCACATGCGCATGACCGGCTATCCCGCCAAGGTGAAATCCTATTCCTGGTCGCCCAAGGGCAAATGGCTTGCCTCATCCGGCGCACCGGCCGCGATCGTCTGGCCCTTTGCCAGCAAGGATGGGCCAATGGGCAAGGCGCCTCTCGAGCTCGGCACCCGCTCCAACATCATGGTCACGCAAGTGTCCTTCCATCCGGCCGAAGAAGTACTGGCCATCGGCTTTATCGACGGCATGATCCTCGCCGTGCGCATCGCCGACGGCAAGGAAGCGCTGCTGCGCCGACCCGGCAAGGGTGCCATCACCTCCATGGGCTGGAACCGTGACGGCAAACTGCTCGCCTATGCCTCCGAGGCCGGAGACTGCGGCGTCATCGATATCGCCGCCTGACTGCATGTGGCAAGCCATGACGGAAAACGGCAAAGGCCGGCGCAATGCGCCGGCCTTTCTGATTGGATGAGCACAACTAAAGATTATGTGGCCAAGCGCGGCGCCACCTGCGGGGAAACAGACCCCTTGAAGCTGATGCCCTTCTTCTCGTAGCCAAAGCCTGCAAGCAGGGCGACCGCGATACAGACGACAATGGCACCGACCAGCATCGTGAAGGCATAGTCGCCGTTCCAGTGCTCGGCCAGCCCTGCCTGCAGCGTGGCATTGCCCGAGGCCAGCAGATTGCCCAACTGATAGGCGAAACCCGGGAAGGTTCCGCGAACCTCGTCAGGCGATAGCTCGTTCAGATGAGCGGGAATGACACCCCAGGCACCCTGGACGAGGAACTGCATGAGGAATGCACCGATTGCCAGCAGAATGGGCGTGGAAGCATAGGTCCAAAGCGGGGCAACCGGGATCGCCAGCAAAGCAGCGATAACGATACTCTTGCGCCGCCCAATCTTCTGGGACAGGGCACCGAAGACAAGACCACCTATGATCGCGCCGATATTGTAGAAGATGGCGATGGCGCCGACGGTATGGGATGTGTAGCCACGCTGGCTCTCCATGAAGGTCGGATAGAGATCTTGCGTTCCGTGGCTGAAAAAATTGAAAGCGGTCATCAGGATGACAGCCCAGATGAACAGCGGGATATTCTCCTTCAGCACGACCAAAAATGGTCTGCGCACCTGATTGCGGCTGGCAATGAAAGCCGGAGATTCCTCCACATTGCGACGGATATAGAGAACCAGCAAAGCCGGTGCGACACCAATGAAGAACATGCCGCGCCAGCCGATCAGCGGATACAGGAAGAAGAAGACGAGCGAAGCAAGCAGATAGCCGCTGGGATAACCGGCCTGTAAAAGCCCGGACACGATCCCGCGTGTTCGCTCTGGAATGGTCTCCATCGTCAGCGAGGCACCGACGCCCCACTCGCCACCCATGGCGATACCATAGAGGAGACGCAGAACGATCAACAGCGTGAGCCCTGTCGAGAAGCCCGAAAGGAGTTCGAGCAGGGAATACAACAGCACATCGATCATCAAGGTGGTGCGACGCCCGAACCTGTCGGCAGCGAAACCGAAGATCAAGGCGCCGACAGGCCTCATGGCCAGTGTCAGAAAGATCGCGATGGACACCGCAGCGACGTCCGTGTGGAAGTCCTTTGCGATATCCTTGAGTATGAAGACGAGAATGAAGAAGTCGAAAGCATCGAGTGTCCAGCCGAGATAGCTGGCGATGACTGTGTTGCGTTGCGTTGGGGTCAACGCGCGTAGATCTGAGATTGCCGACATGAGGTCCTCCATCGGAGCACCGGCGGTGAGGCGGCTTGTAGTCCGGATACCGTCAAAGTGCGAAGCAAAAACCATCCCGGCGGGAGCCGGGCATTTCTGCGCTCAACGCAATGCGTGTCTCGGATAATAAGGCAGGTATGGCGCACGAGTAAGCAGCATACGTCTAAGGCCGAAAACTGGTGCTTTGTTCCAGGGCAATCCCTTACATTTCAGTAAGGTTGGCGGACGTCGAGATTGAAAACCCGGATCTACATCAGACGGAAGAAGAAGGCAGCGGCAGGCAGCTCTGTCCCAAAAAAAGAATGAACTCCCGTCCAAACGAACGGGAGCCCTTTCTCATGAGACGTGGATCTGTCAGCGAAACATTGAAAGGTCAGAAGCGGTAGGTGACACCCGCGCCGATCAGCCACGGGTTCAACTTGGCCTTGCCGCTTACCGGTGTGCCGCCAACGACCGCATCATAATCGGCCTCCATAAAGATCTTCTTCACGTCGAAGTTCACACCCCAGTGCTGATCGACCATGTAGTCAAAACCAGCCTGCAGCGCCGCACCGAAGGTGTTCTTCACATCGATTGAGTCCGCAGCGGACCCCTTCTGGTTGTAGTAGATGCTGTAATTGACACCCGCTCCGACATAGGGCTTGAAGTTGCCAAAGTTGGTGAAGTGGTACTGCAATGTCAGCGTTGGTGGAAGAAGCCAGGTCTTGCCAATCTTGCCATAACCGGAAATCGCACCTTCGCCATCGATATTGGCATAGGTCGTCCCGAGTATCAGTTCGGCAGCAATATTGTCGGTGAAGAAATAGGAAATATCGAGTTCGGGAACGACGGTGTCGCTATAGGAAAGGTCGGAGCCCGCAACGCCATCCAGAGAGCCCTTGTCCTCGGTGATTACACCCAGACCACGCAGGCGGATCATCCAGGGGCTGACAGAGGTCATCGCCGCTTCTTCCGCAGGCGTCATCGGCATCAGATCGGCCGCGGTCGCAGCAGACGCCACAGTCAGGGTGGATGCGCAAAGAGCCAGAGTGCGGACAGTCGTCCAGATGGTCGTCATTTTATCTCTCCTTAGGAATCGTAAGGCCAAAGCCTTCCGCGACTTTCCTGACGGAGGAGATAAATATATTGATTTAAATCAATACATTAGAAATTAGATAAGCATGCTTCCCGATCCGGCGCCCATGTCACAAAATTAGCACGCAAGGCTCTGACAAACGTCAAGAATAATGCGTGTCATTGGGCCAGACGCGAAGACCGGCCAGCATCATCAGATGCTGACCGGCCCATGACTGACGTCGGCAAAAGATCGCCGAGCGTAATATTAGAACTTCACGCCGAGACCGACATTGATCACATGCTGGCTGAAGTCGACGTTTGTGCCGCCGATATCCTTGTCGCCGTAATCGTTGTAACGATATTCAACGCGACCGAACATGTTGTCGGTGAAGGCGTAATCTACACCACCGCCAACGGTCCAGCCGTTCATCATCTCGTTGGATTCACCCGCGCCTGTGTCGAGCTTGGCATCCGTCGCCGTCCAACCGGCTGCACCGAAGAGCAGCGCGCGATCCATGGCATAACCGACGCGACCGCGAACGCCACCGTTCAGACCGGTTTCGAAGTCGGCACCGCCAACGGAATCCTTGTTCCAGTCGTAATCGAGGTTACCTTCGAGACCGACGATCAGGTTGCTGCCGGTATCCCAGTTATAACCAACGAAGCCACCGAAGCGACCGCCATCGAAATCACCGGAACCGGAACCGGCAACGTCGCCGTCACCCCAGCCATAGCCGCCTTCAGCACCGACGTAAGCGCCGCCCCACGAATAGACCACAGGGGCTTCAACAGCCGCTGGTGGCGCAGGTGGTGCTTCATAGACGACGTCGGCAGCCATGGCTGCACCGGCTGTGAACAGTGTTGTTGCGACCGAGGCCAGAAGAATCTTCTTGTACATTTGGGTTACTCCCTAAGGGCTGCGTTTTAGATCTCCGACATGTCGGAGCGTATGTGGATCACCCACGAACCCATAACTCTCGAAGGAGGGGCTAATGTTCCGAAGGTTCCATACGAAATGAAACTTCTTTCCGCACACCGTGGCGGTTATGTGACATAACGATTTTCAGGTCGCCGCGGACAAGTCGACAGTGACGGTAAAACACACAGCGAAAACAGCCACTTCATCACCAACTGCGTGACACCCGGAATTGGGGCGTGCAAAAAAATAGCTGCGATCCCGAGAATGTGATCGCAGCTATAAGAATAAGTATGGGCCCGCGCTGTCGACCGGCGACTCAAGAAGTCCCGCCAAATCGAGCCAAGCCGGGAGCGCGAGCCCTTTGTGGGGTCCTCAGTCCGCCTTTGTCTCCAAGGACACCCCTAGCTTGTTACCCGTTGCGACAACCATGCCGGCAGCGCCACTCAGCCACCCGGTCTTCAACTCGATTCCGAGAAAACGATCACGCGCAAAAGGACCGGGCATGATCAGATGCTGTGCCTTGTCAGCGAAGAAACCGAAACGTTCATAATAGGCAGCGTCGCCCACCAGCAGCACCGCGCCATGGCCACGCCGCTTGGCTTCCAGAAGTGCGGCGCGCATCAAGGCAGAACCGATCCCCTTGCCTTCGCAGGCGCAGTCAACGGCGAGCGGCCCAAGAAGCAATGCATCGATGGCATTGCCCTCGCTGGAAATGCCAGCCTCGATGTTCCAAAGGCGCACGGTGCCGATCACATGACCGTCACGATCACGCGCAACCAGTGCCAGGCCTTCAGCCGGCAGCCGACCACGGCGGATCTTTTCCGACGACTTGGTCTTGCGGTCCTCACCCATGACCTTGTCGAGAAGCGCTTCGCGCGCCACGACATCGGCCGGTGTTTCAGTGTCGATCAAAAAGGCAGGTGCTGCGAAAAATGCGCGCACGCTATCCAGAACAGCGGCCATCGCGGCCTCCCGTTGCAAAGCAGTTTCAACAAATTGTTTGAAGAGCCGCGCCGGAAAACCCGGCGCGGACGTCCTGTCAGATAACGTAGGACTTCAGCGGATCGAAACCGTTGAAGGCAACCGCCGAATAGGTGGTCGTGTAAGCGCCTGTGCCCTCGATCAGAACTTCGTCGCCGATCGTGAGCGAAAGCGGCAGCGGATACATGTTCTTCTCGTAAAGCACATCGGCTGAATCGCAGGTGGGACCGGCCAGAATGCACGGCTCCATCTCGTCGGCATCACGGGCGGTGCGGATCGGGTAGCGGATCGCTTCGTCCATGGTTTCAGCCAGACCGCCGAACTTGCCGATGTCGAGGAACACCCAGCGATGTGCGTCATTGTCCGACTTCTTCGAGATCAGTACGACTTCGGCCTTGATCACACCGGCGTTACCCACCATGCCGCGGCCAGGCTCGATGATGGTGCGCGGAAGCTGATTGCCGAAATGCTTCTTCAGCGAAGAAACGATGGCCTGACCATAGGCTTCAGCAGACGGGATATCGCGCAGATACTTGGTTGGGAAACCGCCGCCCATATTGACCATCTGCAGGTGGATTCCCTGCTTGGCAAGCTGTGCAAAGACGCGCTTGGCATCGCCGAGAGCTGCATCCCATGCATCGACCTTGGTCATCTGCGAACCGACATGGAAGGAAACCCCGTAGGATTCCAGTCCAAGCTGATGCGCATAGACGAGAACGTCGACCGCCATCTGCGGCACGCAGCCGAACTTGCGGCTAAGCGGCCATTCGGCGCCCTCGCCATCTGTGAGAACGCGGCAGAATACGCGAGCGCCGGGAGCGGCACGGGCAATCTTCTCAACTTCCTCGTGGCTGTCGACGGCAAAGAGGTCGATACCGAGCGCGAAGGCGCGAGCGATATCGCGCTCCTTCTTGATCGTGTTGCCAAAGGAAACGCGATCCGCAGTAGCACCGGCTTCCAGAGCCATCTGAACTTCCGCAACCGAAGCGCAGTCGAAGTTCGAACCGAGCGAAGCCAGAAGTTTCAGAATCTGCGGCTCGGGGTTTGCCTTCACGGCGTAATAGATCGAGCTGTCCGGAAGGGCGTGGCGGAAAGCGGAATAATTGTCACGGACGACGTCGAGATCGACCACGAGGCAGGGACCTTCGGGACGTCGGGTGTTGATGAAGTCGAGGATGCGCTGAGTGGTCATCGTTATAACCCTTCCAAATAGCTTCAAACCCGGAATCCAGTCGGATTCCGGAGTGACAAAGGACGACGAAATCTTGAGCGAAACCAGCCTTTGGAGACCCTGGTGACGAACAAGCGCTCGGCGCGCGGTATATGGGAACAACGCATAGAAAGGAGCATTGATCCGCTTTGTCTGCCTTGGATTGGGAGGTTGAGCCTACCGCACTTCCGGCAATGATGGTGTGCCTCTTCAGTGACCCCGGCTGTTGGAAAGCCGGAAGAGAACCAGAAAGGCCCGCACCGTCGTTGCTTCAAGATGTCCTCGCATTTCCGGTTGGCCGGAGAAACGACTGGAGGGGTTAGTTCCAGGTACCTTACCGATTTCTCACCATTCGAGGATCGGCGGACACCCACAGGCACGTGCGACTTTGGGCAAGTCAGGAGATATGAATGTTCGTCGTCATAATCAAGTGTTTTTTGAACGCATCGAGAAATTTTTCTTCGAACAAAATATGCTAATTGTTCAATGAAACGAGACGAGTCGGAAACAGGACGCCAATGGATACCCTTACGCGAATTCGCGCATTTATCGACGTGGTCGAGGCGGAAGGTTTTTCCGCAGCCGCCCGCAAGACCGGCCGTTCCAAGGCTTTACTATCAAAATATGTCCGCGAACTTGAGGATGAACTCGGCGCCCTGTTGCTCAATCGAACGACACGCCAGTTCTCCATGACCGAGGCCGGCAACACCTATTACCGCTCGGCATCCGAAATCCTGAAGGAAATTGAAAGCCTTGCCGATCTGGTACGCGAAAACAATGCGGATCTGAAGGGCAAGCTGAAAGTGTCGGTGCCGCGCACCTTCATCGACGCCGATGTCGGCCAGTCGATGATCGATTTTGCCGCTGAACACCCCGATGTCACCCTGGAGATCCTGGCCGAAGACCGGTTTGTCGATCTGATCGAAGAAAGCTTCGATCTGGCCATCCGCATCACCCGTTTGGAGGATTCGGGCCTCATTGCAAGGAAGCTGTCCGATTTCGGTGTCTATGCCCTTGCGAGTCCCGCCTTTCTGGAAAAGCACGGGCCGCTCGATCACCCGTCCGATCTCAGTCACGTGCCGTTCCTGATCGATACCAATGCGAGAGCGCATAACTCGGTCAAGTTCCAGAGCCCCGAGGGCGAACCGATCACGGTTCAAGTCAGCGGACCGATTGTCGTCAATAGTCCGCTTGCGACCTTGCGCGCCACCCGCAAGGATATGGGCGTGGCCATGGTCCCGGATTTCATCGCCAGACCGTATGTCGAATCAGGCGAACTCATTCGTTTGTTCGAGGACTATCTGCCGAGCGACCGTGGCATCTATGCGGTCTATCCGCATCGACGCTATCTGCCGGCCAAGGTCAGGGTTTTTGTCGATTATCTGCATGCGTGGTTCCGAAAAAACACCTGAACGGGTCGCGCGTCCCAATTCAGTCTCATTTGCTCGAAATACCGGCACCAACCCGAAATTCTGGGAGAAGAGATGAAGTCTCGTCTTGCCGCTTTCCTGATCTCCATGCTCGTCGCGCCTGCCATTGCCGATGCGCATCCGCACATTTTCGCCGACGCGACCATCGAGGTCACCGCCAACAAGGATGGAACGCTTGGCGAGTTACGCAATGTCTGGCGCTTCGACGATGTGTTTTCGTCCAGCGTATTGCTGGATTTCGACACCAATACCGACTTGAAGCTCGATCACGACGAGCTGGAAGAGATTTCCAAGACCATCCGCACGTCGCTTGCCGACTATGATTACTTCACCTTCATCACCCGAGACGGTGCCCCGGTTAAAATTGGCAAGCCCGATCACTTCCACGCGGACTTCAAGGACAACAAGCTACTTCTGGTTTTCTCGCTGAGACCCGTCGACAAGGTCCCCCTTAAGGGCAAGTTCAATATCGGCATCTACGACCCGACGCTCTACACGGCGATCGATTTCAACAAGGATGAGGACATGAAGGTGGAGGGCAAGCTGCTCAAGGCGTGCAAACGCTCGGTCATCCGCCCGGATCCGGACAAGATATTCGCCCAAAACCAGAATATGCAGACGGAATCCTTTTTCAACGATCCCGGTAACACCGATATCGGCAAGCTGTTTGCGACCCGGCTGGAGATGACATGCTGATATCGAGGCGTGCCCTGATCGTGACAGGGCTGCTCGCGGTCATGGCCGCGAATGTCGTGCCCGCAATCGCCCAGGCAGCCTCCCCCCTTGGCATCGGCACTGCCGAGCCATCCTTCCAGACGTCGGGGCTGTTCAGCGGCTTCCTGTTCTGGGTCAACCAGCATCAACAGAGCTTTTACCGGGCACTCACCCAGTCTCTGGAGTCGATGCGGGATAATGGCACCCATCTTTGGACACTGATCGGCCTGTCGTTCGCTTATGGCGTTTTTCATGCAGCCGGCCCCGGCCACGGCAAGGCCGTTATCTCGTCCTACATGATTGCCAACGAGACAGAGCTTCGCCGCGGCGCAACCATTTCGCTCGTATCGGCCTTGCTGCAAGGCATCGTCGCCATCCTCACAGTCGCCGCCGCATATATGGTGTTGCGCGGAAGCGGCATCACCCTGACCGACGCCACCAACACGATGGAAATCGCAAGCTATGCGATGATTATACTGTTTGGCAGCTGGCTTCTGTTTCGCAAGCTGCGGCAGATCGCCATCCGCAGATCGGCGCCTGTCAGCGCATCTCTTTTCGACGGGCCGCAACTGGCGCAGGCTGGTGGTACGGGTCTGTCCTTCTCTGCAACCGACGCCAACCATGGCCATGACAGCCTTGCAGCAGGAGCCACATGCCCCGACTGCGGCATCACCCATCTTCCGGACCCCGCAATGCTGAAGGGTTCAAGCTTCAGCATCAAAGAGGCGTGGTCAGCCATCATCGCAGTCGGCTTGCGGCCCTGCTCCGGTGCGCTTCTGGTGATGACCTTTTCGATACTGAACGGACTTTATCTCGGCGGCATCCTGTCGGTGCTGGCCATGTCGATCGGCACCGCGATCACCGTGTCTCTGCTGGCGACGCTTGCCGTGACCGCCAAGGGTATTGCCGTCAGATTGTCTGGGCCCGGCTCCACGCTGTCACGCAGCATCTCGACCGCCATTGAACTTCTGGGCGCTCTTCTGGTGGTTGTCCTCGGTGTGATCCTGCTGCTGGCAGCCCTTCAATCCTGAGAGGGATGCCGCCGCTTGTAACGGGCACGCAGCCAGAAAACACCGAAGAAGGACAGGATCACCAGCCCGCCGACAATGGTCGCCAGGATAGGTGAGAACTCTGCAATCCACAGCACCAGTTGCGGCAGGAAATAAAGTGCGACACCTGCGCCCAGCAAGATGATGGCAGCCGCGATGGCTGAAGAACGGTTCTGGTCTGCGTTGCTCACAGTGTCTCTTTCAAAAATTCGCTGCGGATATCGTCCAGACGGCGCACCTGCTTGCCGTCGGCGTCGAAATTCTCCGGCGCAAGCCAGGCCTCGAATGCAGATTTGATCACCGGCCATTCGCAATCGATCATCGAGAACCATGCGGTATCGCGATTGCTGCCCTTGGAGATCACATGCTGCCGGAAAACACCCTCAAAGGTAAAGCCGTATCGCTTCGCCGTAATCTTGCTGGGCTCATTTTCGTTATGACACTTCCATTCGTAGCGTCGGTAATCGAGGTCGTCGAACACATGGCGCGCCATCAGATAGTGGATCTCGGTCGCAAGCGGTGACTGCTTCATGGAAGGCCCATGCGCCACGGAGCCCACTTCAATCACGCCATTCTTGGGATCGGGACGCATGTAGCTCGCCATGCCGACGATGCGTCCACTGGCATTCTCCCGACAGACAAGCGTGATCAGACTGCCCGAAGCGTTGGCGCCATCGAGCCAATCGCCAAACTCTGCCCTGTCGGCGAAATCGTCATTGGGAAAATATTTGAGCAGCGCATTGGTGCCAAGGCCGCCGAGCCCATCCCACAGATCGGCCAGATGCTCCTCATGGCTATAGGGTTCGAGCGTCACGAAGCGCCCCTTCAAAGTGACGGGAGCCGGCGGTGAAACCTTGTAATTCCTCAGATCGCGCATCATTGCCTCTTGTCGTGGGGCACGAGGATTAGGCCAGCCGCCCGCCAAAGGCAACCGCTTCAACGGGCGGCAATTTGACCTTGGTCAGACCTTGGACGCGGAGACGGTTGCTTCAATGTGATCGACCAGAGCATCCGCCAGGCCCAGACGTCCGGCAAGCAGGTCGAGATAGCCCCGCTCGGCACGATTGTCGGGCTCGATGGCGAGCCTGGACGCGGTATAGAGTTCGACCTTCTGCTCTTCCGTGACAGCCGCTGCCACGAGCGCATCGAGATCGGTCGGATTGGACAATTCCTTTTCAATGAAGTCCTGTGCCTCAGCGCCGAGACCGGACACCTGCACGCGGTCCATGATCCGGGCACGCTCGGAATTGTCGATATGGCCATCGGCCTTTGCCGCAGCGATCATCGCTCTGACCAATGCCAGGGCGAAGTCATTGGTGGCATGAGGTGCTTCCGCACTGAACGCGGAATCTGATGGTGGCGGCAGAAGTTCGGCCGGGGCATTGGCGGCAGACCGGTCTGGTGCATGACCAGCCTGATAATTCTTGTAGGCCTGATAACCAAGACCGGCAATGGCTGCCAGTCCCCCGAGCTTGACGGCGCTACCGGTTAGCGACCTTCCGGTCTTGGTCCCCAAAAGCACAGCCGCGATGGCGCCGGTTGCCAGCGGATTGTCTTTCGCCATCTGGACAACCCCGCCAGCCTTCTCCTTCACCGACCCGCTCGACCCCGGAACCTGTGCGCCGAGGAACTGATCCAGCAACTTCTTCGCGTCAAACATAGCCTTCTCCCTTGTCGTTCAATTCTCGACAGGGGAGATAAGGATGCACAGACGCTATTACAAAGCGACCGGAGCCGAGGTCACGGAAATGTCAGCCGGCAAGAGCCGCAGCTTCCGCTGCAAGCTTGGTGATACCAGCCCAATCGCCCGCATCGACAAGCTCCTTCGGCGCAACCCAGGAGCCCCCGACGCAGATGACATTGGGCAGCGACAGGTAATCGCGCGCATTCTTCAGCGAAATACCGCCGGTCGGGCAAAACACCGTGCCGGCGAGCGGCGACGACAGTGATTTCAGATAAGCAGCACCGCCCGCCTGTTCTGCCGGGAAGAACTTCAACACGCGGTAGCCTTCTTCACGCAGTGCCATCACTTCGCTTGCGGTCGCGGCCCCCGGCAAAAGGGGAATGTCGGACTTGCGTGCGGCGTCCAGCAATTCATGGGTGGTGCCGGGGCTGACGATGAACTGCGAACCGGCAGCAACGGCCGCCTCGTAGTGCGCAGCATTGAGAATGGTGCCGGCACCGGCAACGGCACCTTCGACTTCATTTGCCACGAGACGCACCGCCTCGAGAGCCGCCTCCGTGCGCATGGTGATCTCGATGGCCTTCAGACCGCCGGCGACCAACGCCCGTGCCAGCGGCACAGCCTTTGCAGCGTCCTCGATGATCAGAACCGGCACGACCGGCTGCAACTTGAGAACGGAAAGGAGCTTCTCGGTTTTCGGACCCATCATCGGACCATCCTTTTTCAAACGATTGATTGGCCGAAGAAGTATCGCGGGTGTTGCCCCTTGTCGAGACAAGACGCCACATTCTTGATGTCTTTCATTGGCCAATGTGATCTTTTGCGATAGGCTTTTCGCTGATGAAACCGAGGTTGCCCCATGGCCAAGGAAATCGAACGTAAGTTTCTAGTCGTTGACGATAGCTGGCGCCGGGACGCAATCTCTGCGGTCACCATGCGTCAGGCCTATATTTCCGTCAATTCCGACAGATCGGTGCGCGTGCGCACCCTGGACAACGGCTCGGCCCGACTGACGGTCAAGGTGGGCGGGGCAGCGCTGGTTCGCGATGAATTCGAATACGACATTCCGCTGGCCGATGCCGAAGAGATGATCGATCTTTCTCTTGGTAACGTCATCGAAAAAACCCGCCATAACGTGAAAATCGGCGATTTCACCTGGGAAGTGGATGTTTTCGCCGGTGCCTATCATGGACTGGTGGTTGCGGAAGTGGAAATGAAGGCCGAGACCGATGATCCGGAAATCCCACACTGGGTCGGCCGCGAAGTGACAGGCGACCGTCGTTATTCCAATCAGGCTCTGGCCACCGAACGGCTGAAGCCGGAGCTCGTGCATGCGCTATCGCGTTAAGCCTGGCAAACCCTTCACTCAGGAGATCCGGTCCCTGGCGCAACACCAGTTGCGCACGGCTGAAAAGGCACTGACCGAACAACCGGACGGCCTGCATGAGGCCATTCATGAAGCCCGCAAGAAGTTCAAGCGCGTACGCGGGCTCTATCGCCTGATCGCCAAGGGACAGAAGGAATTTCGCACACGCGAAAATGCCCGGCTGCGCGATACCGCGGCCAGCCTGTCGGTCGTGCGCGATGCCACCGCTCTGGTCGAAACACTGGACTATCTGGCAGGCTTCACCGAGACACCCGAAGAAGCCCAATCGATCGAACACGCCCGTGACATTCTGAAAGCGCGCCGGGAAGAGGTCGCGGACGCGGCGACCGATCTGAAGGACGATGTGCAGGCGGCGATCGGCTCATGCCAAAGCGCGATCGAAGCCTTGTCAGAACTCAACTTCGATGACCACCCGAAAAAGGTGGCCAAACTGCTGGGCAAGAGCTGGGTCAAGACACTGGAGCGCGCCCACAGCAATCTTGCGGAATGCCAGGACAATGTCCACGCAGAGGCCTTCCATGAATTGCGCAAGACCGCGCAAACCTACTGGATGTACAATTCGCTCTTGCGCGATATCTGGCCCTCGGCGATGAATGCCAAGCGGTCGCAGACCAAAGCCCTCGTCGACCTTCTTGGCCACGAACATGACATCACACTGCTCGTTGAACTTTTGAACCTCGATGCCAGCATGTTGGGTGGCGGCGAGGAATTGTCGCATCTCCTGGGCGTCATCATCCGCCAGCAACAGATCCTGCGCCGTGAGGCGCTCACACTGGCAGCCAGCGTATTCCAGGACACGCCCGAACGCGAGGCGAAGACCATCTCGACGCTCTGGATGGCAGCGGCCGATACATGATCACTTGACCAAGGTTCATGAACAGGAAATCATGCTGACATGATCTGTCAGCATGATCCCATAGAGATCGTCCATGAACCGCTCGGTCCGCCTGCTTGAACTCCTGCAAATCCTCCGCCGACATCGCCGCGCGGTAAGCGGACAGGTATTGGCCGAGGAACTCGGTATTTCTCTTCGCACCCTCTATCGCGATATCGCAGCGCTGCAGGCGCAAGGTGCCGACATCGAGGGTGAGCCGGGTGTCGGTTACATTTTGCGACCGGGCTTCATGCTGCCGCCGTTGATGTTTTCACCAGAAGAGATTGAAGCGCTGGTTCTCGGCTCCCGCTGGGTATCGAGCCGCGCCGACAACGACCTGAACGATGCGGCACGCAATGCACTGGCCAAGATCGAGGCGGTTCTACCCTCGGACCTCAAGGCGCACTTGCGCGATTCCGGACTGCTGATCGTCGGCGGGGAGCGCGGCAGCGACGGCGTGATCGACGCATCGCTTGTTCGTCGCCTGATCCGGGAAGAACGCAAGGTCGAGATGGCTTATGCAGATGCCTCGGGTCGCGCCAGCGAGCGCACGGTCTGGCCAATTGCGCTCGGCTACCTCGACAAGCAGCGTATCATCGTCGGCTGGTGCGAACTGCGCCAGGACTTCCGCCATTTCAGAACAGATCGCGTCGTCACGCTCACGCCCTTGCCCGACCGTTATCCCAGGCGTCGCACGCAACTTCTGAAGGAATGGCGCGAGCACGTCGGTATCTCGCCACCGCCATTATGATACTGACAAAATTTGGCAGCATGTCGCGTTATTGTCTCCTCGTTCAAACACGACAAGGAGCCAGACAATGACCAAAACCGTATACTCCCTTCTCTACACAAAAGACGTAATGAAGAGCGTCGCCTTCTATGAAAAAATGCTCGGCATGCCACCGCTGGAAGCATTCCCGACCTTTGCCAGCTTCCTGTTGAATGACGGCATGAGGCTGGGCCTCTGGTCCACGTCCACGGTCGCGCCGGACGTGACGCCGGCGGGCGGATCGGAAGTCGCGCTGGTGGTCAAATCAGCAGATGATGTTGACGCTAAATGCGCGGAGTGGGCATCGCTCGGCGCGACCATTCTGCAGGAGCCGACCGACCTCGTCTTCGGCCGGACATTCCTCGCGGCCGATCCCGACGGCCACCGCATTCGTGTCTTTAACGAAAACAATCCCGTGTAGCGGGAACCCCAAGATACTCTGAGACCCGCCGGACTTGACGAAAGGCAAAGCGCAATCATCACCCACATGATGATTGCGCAACGGCCGTAGAAGCTGTATTTGCGGGCCATGAGCGACAATCCTGATACCATCCCGCATGAGCCCGGCGGCGCGTTTTGCGTGGCTGCCCTTTATCATTTCGCCCGCTTTCCGCGTTTCGAAAGCTTTCAAGAGCCGCTTTATGCGCTCTGTCAGGAAAACGGCGTAAAGGGCTCGCTGCTGATTGCCTCCGAAGGCATCAATGGCACCATTGCCGGCAGCGATGAGGGCATTGCCAATGTGCTTGCCTTCCTGCGCGCCCAGCCGGAATTTTCGGCTCTCGTGCACAAGGAAAGCCGCGCTTCCAAAATGCCCTTCCTGCGCATGAAGGTTCGGCTGAAAAAAGAGATTGTCACCATGGGCGTCGAGAACATCGACCCCAACAAGATCGTCGGCACCTATGTCGAGCCGAAGGACTGGAACGAACTGATCTCCGATCCGGAAACCATCGTTATCGACACCCGCAACGACTACGAAACCTCGATTGGCATCTTCAAGAATGCCATTGACCCGAACACCAAGACCTTCCGGGAATTCCCCGACTGGGTGAGAAACAATACCGGCCTGCACAACAAGCCGAAGATCGCCATGTACTGCACCGGCGGAATTCGCTGCGAAAAGGCAACGGCCTTCATGAAGGAACAGGGCTTCGATGAGGTCTATCACCTCAAGGGCGGCATCCTGAAATATCTGGAAGAGGTACCGGAAGAAGAAAGCCTGTGGGAGGGCGCATGCTTCGTCTTCGATGAGCGTGTTTCGATCACCCATGGACTGAAGGAAGGAGAGCACACGCTTTGCCATGCCTGCCGCTATCCGCTTACCGCAGAGGAAGTGCAATCCCCTCTCTACGAAGAAGGTGTGGCCTGCCCCCATTGCCATGCGACGCGCACCGAAGAGGATCGCCTGCGCTACCGCCAGCGCCAGAAGCAGATTGCGCTGGCAAAGACGCGCGGCGAAAAACATATCGGCAGTTGATCGGAACCACCGCCTCGGTCGCGTGAACCCGTAACGCGGGACGGCGATTGGCCGGATCGTCAGGCTGCAGTTGTTTCCAGATTTTGGCTGACGGCTACCGGACGGGGCCCGAACGTCGAGAAGGTCTCGAAAGAGGGCTTGGCCAGGAGATAGCCCTGGATAAGGGTAATGCCGAAATCGCGCAGGATAGACAGTTCCGCTTCGGTCTCGACGCCTTCACACACCGGCGTGATACCGAACTCGTTCAGCATGGCCACGGTATGGCGCACGATGATCTGCTTTGACGTGTCGACATCAATCCCGCGGATCAGGTCCATATCAAGCTTGACAATATCCGGTTGGAACCTGGCCAGAAGGTTGAGGCCGGCATGCCCTGCCCCGAAGTCATCGATGGCCGTCTTGAAGCCGATCGCCTTGTATACCCTTAGAATATTGAGCACGTGCTCGGTATCCAGCCGCTCATTTTCGGTGAATTCGAAGATGATACGGTTGAGCGGAAAGCCGACTCGTTCGGCGGTCGCCAGCGTCAGACGAATGCAGGCGCGCGGCTCATACACCGCATTCGGCATGAAATTGATCGACAGCTTGCTGTCATCGCCGGGCACCGACAGCTTCGACGCCAGTTCAATAGCCTTCACCCGGCACCGCTGATCGAAGGCATAGCGGTTATCATCGCTCACCCGCGACAGAACTGAACCAGCCGATTCTCCATTCAACCCGCGAACGAGCGCCTCATGGGCGAAAATACGGCCGCTGGAGAGATCGACAATTGGCTGAAATGCCATGGAAAACGGCAAATCGAAGCCCTCGCCATTCCGACACCCGTTGCAAACCCCAGCCATAATCAACACTCCAATGCTTTGTCTGGATATCGCATGGAAGCATTAAAAGTGCCTTATATGAATGCAATCAGTTGGAGTAATCACGAACTCCACGCAGTCTGAGCACGGAGCGAGATCATTCCGCAAAAAAGGCTCCATCACTGGAGCCTTTTCTATCTTGATGTCTGAATTGCCTTAAGCGACTTCGGTCACAAACAGATCTTTGGGTCGGCGGACCTTTTTCAGGCCGGCAAGCCAATCGCCATCTTCGGCCCGATAGCCAAGCGGCAGAATGCAGACCGAGCGCAAGCCCTTATCGCGAAGACCGAGGATATCGTCGACCTTGTCAGCCTCGAAGCCTTCCATCGGCGTTGCGTCCACGCCTTCAAAAGCCGCCTGGGCGATAGACATGCCAAAGCCGATATAGGCCTGACGTGCGGCATGCTCGAAATTGGTCTGTGCGTCCCGCGGCAGATACATACCCTTCAGGCGCGCGTAATAGGCATCCATCACATCATTCTGGCCGCGCTCGGCCGTGATCTGCGCCAGTACACCATCGATGCGCTCTTCGGTGTAGTTGTCCCAGGCAGCAAAGACCAGAACATGCGAGGCGTCGGTGATCTGGCTCTGATCCCAGCTGACAGTGCGCAACCTGGCCTTTGTCTCGGGATTGGTCACCACGATCACTTCGAAGGGCTGCAAGCCGCTTGAGGTCGGCGCAAGCCGTGCGGCTTCGAGAATGCGCTCAACCTTCTCGGCAGGCACGGATTTCGAGGGATCCATCTTCTTGGTGGCATAACGCCAGTTCAGTTTTTCGAGCAACATGGAATGTCCTTTCCGGGCAGTGCGGCAGCTCTTCGCCTTCCTGGGAGACAAGACGAGACCTCAGCCGCTGGCGATTTCATCGCACCTAGATGGCAATGCAAAACCGCCCTGCAAGCAGGAACAAAAAGTATACCACCTATTTGAGATCGCTTTTCGGCAACGTCAAGCCGGAACAGCTGAAGGGACGATCTGCGCGGCTACGCCTTGCGCGCGGCTTCCACCGCACGCTTCATTGCATCACGGTCCATGGCACCGGGATAGACTGTTGTGCCGATGATGAAGGAGGGCGTTCCACGAAATCTGAGACCGACCGCCTGTTGGTAATTGCGGTCCAGCAAACCGGATATTTTCCCGCTATTGGCGTTGACGGCAGCCGCAACCGCATCCATGTCGACGCCGGCACTCTCCAGACGCATCTTGATATAGGTCTTGGTCAGCCTGCCCTTGGCTGTAATCAGCGCCTCCATGGCCGGCTCATATTGCCCGATCTGGGCAGCCCCCAGCACAGCCTGCGCCGCATAGATCGAAGCATCGCCGAAGATAGGCCAGTCTTTCATCAGCAGTTTGATATTGCCATCTTCCTCGACCAGCGACATCACATCGGCATGGACGGCCTTGCAGTAACCGCATTGATAGTCGAAATATTCGGCCATCGTCACGTCACCGTCCGGATTGCCGAGCACCGGCGCATCTTCATCGAGGAAGATGTCGTCCTCGGTCAACGCGCTCGCCAGAGCCGGGATTTGTCCCAGAAATGACAATGCGGCAACAGCGCCAACCCCCTTCAGCAATGTCCTGCGTTCGATCATCGGCAACTGAACCTCTCTGCATAAATGCACTGCACCTTGATAGTCATGGGGACGGACAGACAGCAAGGCTTAATCGTCGTGCAGGGACAACAGCGTTGCCAACTGCCACATAAAAAAGAGGCCCCGCGAGTGCGAAGGCCTCTTCATCAGACTGTCAATGTCGACCCGTTACCAGGCGGCGACGACGGCGCCCTTGAACTGGGTTGCGATGAAATCCTTCACTTCGGGGCTGTGATAGGATTCGATCAGCGTCTTCACCCAAGGCGCATCCTTGTTGGCATCCTTGACGGCGATGACGTTGATGTAGGGCGCCTTTTCGTTTTCACGGGCAATCGGATCCGTACCCGGATTAAGACCGGCTTCCAGGGCGTAATTGGTGTTGATGACCGACGCATCGACATCATCCAGCGCGCGCGGCAACTGGGCCGCATCGAGCTCTGCAAAGGTGATGTTCTTCGGATTCTCGACGATATCGGCTGGGCCAACCTTGAGGCCGGCACCATCTGCGAACTTGATCAGGCCCTGATCGGCAACGATCAGCAGTGCGCGACCGCCATTTGTCGGATCGTTAGGGATGGCAATTGTGCCGCCTTCCGGAAGCTCATCAAGGCTTTTGATCTTCTTGGAATAGATGCCCATCGGAAAGTTCACGGTCTGGGCAACGCTGACAAGGTCAAAGCCGCGATCGGCCACCTGGTTGTCCAGATAGGGCTGATGCTGGAAGGAATTGGCGTCGAGATCGCCGTCAGCCAGTGCCTGATTTGGAACGACGTAGTCGGAGAATTCGAGAATCTCGATGTCGAGGCCCTTGGTGGCTGCGACTTCCTTTACCTTCTCCATGATCTGCGCATGCGGACCACCGGTGACACCGACCTTGATGGTTTCAGCCATTGCCGAACCGGCGGAAAAGAGCGCCACGGCAGCGGCCGCGAGAATTAGCTTCTTCATGATTGTCTCCTTGGAATGAATTGTGTTGTTCAGGATTTGCGATTGCGCTTGTCGAACCGGCGGGCAAGCGCATCACCGACGCTTTGCACCGCCTGCACAAGCAGGATCAGAACCACCACCACCGCCAGCATGACGTCGGGCATAAAGCGCTGGTAGCCATAGCGAATGCCAAGGTCGCCCAGCCCCCCACCGCCGACGGCACCGACCATGGCCGAATAACCGATGAGGCTGACAACTGTCATCGTCAACGCCAGTGCGATGCCGGAGCGGGATTCCGCCAGCAATACCTTCGTCACGATCTGCATCGGGGTTGCCCCCATGGCACGAGCAGCCTCGATCAATCCCTTGTCTACCTCGCGGATGGAGGCCTCCACCAGGCGGGCGACGAAGGGGATGGTCGCGATTGTCAGAGGCACGATGGCAGCCGCCGTGCCGATAGATGTGCCGGCCAGCAGACGGGTCAACGGAATGATGGCGACGACCAGAATGATGAACGGCGTCGAGCGCGCGGCATTGACGATCAGCCCGAGCACACGGTTGACCAATGGCGCCTCATAGAGTTCGCCCTTGCCACTGGTTGCCAGAAAGACACCGAGCGGCAGGCCGATGACGCTGCCGATGAACCCGGCGACGGCCACCATCTGGATGGTCTGCCACAGCGCCTTTGTCAGAAGGTTGAACAGCATATCAAGCGCCATAACCGAGCACCTCCGTCTTCAGACCGGTTTGTGTATAGAAACGATTGGCCCGATCCATGATCTCGGGCGACGCCGGATAAGAGACCACCAGCGACCCGAAGGGTTCGCCTGCAATTTCGTCGATGTTGCCAGCAAGAATATTCACATCCGCACCGATCTCGGCGACAAGCCGCGCCGTTAGAGGCTGAAAGGCTGTTTCGCGGAAGAACACCAGCCGCACGAATGCCCGGTCGCCCGCCGAGGGCGCAGCGTTCAGGTCCGAGCGGATCCAGTCTGGACGTTTGGTTCCGGTTGTCGCCGACAGAAGCACCCGCGTGGTCTCGTGCTGCGGATCGGTGAACACATCGAAGGTGCGACCGCTTTCAACAATCTTGCCCCGATCGATGACAGCGACTTCGGATGTCACCGCCTTCACCACTTCCATCTCATGGGTAATCAACAATACGGTCAGACCGAGGTCGCGATTGATATTCTTCAGAAGCTCCAGAATCGATTGCGTCGTTTCAGGATCGAGCGCTGAGGTCGCCTCGTCGGAGAGCAGCAATTTCGGATCGGTGGCCAATGCGCGCGCAATGCCGACGCGCTGCTTCTGACCGCCCGACAGCTCCGCCGGATAGCGATCGGCCTTGTCAGCCAGTCCAACCAGTTCCATCAGCGGTCCGATCTTGTCGCGGATCACGGCCTTGGAGACGCCGGCAATTTCAAGCGGCATGGCGATATTGTCGCAAACGGTGCGTGATGACAGCAGATTGAAATGCTGGAAGATCATGCCAACAGAACGACGCAGCGTGCGAAGTCCGGCATCGTCCAGCCCGCCGACATTGACGCCGTCCACGATAACCTTGCCATCGCTTGGCATCTCAAGCCCGTTCACAAGACGGATCAACGTCGACTTGCCGGCGCCCGAGCGCCCGATAATACCGGTGATGGAGCCGCGTGGCACGGTGAAGTCGACGCCGCCCAGGGCCACGAAAGGCGGGCGATCCTTGTCTCCGGGAAATGTCTTGGTCACAGCCTCAAAGGCAACCATCGCATCATGGACATTATGCGACCTGGCTGTTGGAACGGGCGAAATTTGCGGACGCGGATGTTCCGTGTTGGACGATGGGGACTCGGGCATGGAAGTCTCTCGGTGATGAGCCCGGCAAGCCGGACAAGATGAGGGTTCGAACAGTCAGGCTGTTCGACACATTCGGCGGGTATGGCGCGGCCCTAACATCTTTTCACTCACCTTTTCAAACCGGTCTGCGCAAATCTGCCCTGCGCTCGGGACTGAGCTTATGGCTCGGATCACGCACGAACAACAGCAATAGCATTGCGTCGATCATCAGATCGTGAGCAAAAATCTTCCAATTTTACCTGCCGGCGACCACGGACATCGAGCTTCAGGAGGACGCGTGATTGACCTTGGGGAATTCGCCTGCAAGCATCTGATACCACTTGCCGCTCTTCTTCAGAACGCGCTCTTGTGTCTCATAGTCAACATAAACCAGCCCGAAGCGCATTTTGTAGCCTTCCGCCCATTCAAAGTTATCCATCAGCGACCAGGCGAAATAACCCTTCATCGGCACGCCGTCCGATATCAGATCAGCCACAACGCCCAGATGCTCGGCGTAATAATCGAGACGTGGCTGATCGTCGACCTCGCCGTTTTCCAGACCCATGTTATAGCAGGCACCATTCTCGGTGATGTAGCAATCTGGCAGGTCGTAGCGATCGTAGAGATCCTTCGCCAGACTGCCCAGCGCCGGCGCATAGACTTCCCAGCCGATATCGGTCTTGACCGTCGACACTGGCGGAGCGTCCACGACAGCAGGGAATTCGGCACCCTTGGCCGGATTATGCGCGACACGCATCGGTGTGTAATAGTTGAGGCCCCACCAGTCGAGTTTCTGGCTGATCACCTCGAGATCGCCATCTTCGATTGGTGGCATGCGACCACCAAGGGCCTTCATGAAATTATCTGGATATTCGCCCTTGAACACAGGTCCGAAGAAAACGCCGTTGTTGAACTGGAAGGCGCGCTCGGCAGCCGCCTTGTCGGCCTTGCTGTCGGAGCCGGCAATGACCGAATGCGCGTTGAGCACAAGGCCCGCCGGCACGTTCGGGGCAACCTGACGAATGGCATCGATGCCAAGGCCGTGCGCCAGGTTGGTATAGTGCAGGGCATGCAGGGCTGCATCCATATTCTTCTCACCGGGCGCATGAATCCCATAAAGGTGAGAAAGCCAGACCGAGCACCAGGGCTCATTGAAAGTCGCAACCGCATCCAGACGATCGCCCAGACGAGACATGACCACCTTGGCATAACGTTGGAAGGCATAGGCGGTCGAGCGGGCCGTCCAGCCGCCCTCACCCATCAGTGTCAGCGGCAAGTCCCAATGATAGAGCGTTGCATAGGCCTTGATGCCGCGATCTTTCAGACCGTCGATCAGCTTGTCGTAGAAATCGAGCCCCTGTTCGTTGACGCGTCCCGTGCCATCTGGAATGATGCGCGGCCATGCGATCGAGAACCGATAGGCAGACACGCCCATGTCCTTGATGAGATCAAGATCCTGTTCCCAACGGTGATAATGATCGCAAGCCACATCACCGTTCTGACGACCATAGACACGACCGGGCATGTTGGAAAATGCATCCCAGATGGATGGCTTGCGCCCATCCTCCTTTGTCGCGCCTTCAATCTGGAATGACGCGGTAGCAACCCCGAAGAGAAAATCTCCAGGGAAACGGCCTGCCAGTTTCTTGGGATCGTTCATGGGAAAATCAAACCTGTCTGTCTCGGTCAAAATCGACTGTTTCATGCGATTTAGACAATCAACCGCAAGATGTACAGGCGATTCATCGGCATGCGGGACATCGCTGAGACACCCAGACGTGCCGGATTTTGGCGGGGAAGATGGATTTTGATCCCGCCACTCTCTTCACTCGAGACATCGTGAACATCTTAGTCAGCATAGGTAGTAAGTATACACACTTCAACTTTACAACCGTTGCTACACCTGATTCCGAGGCGTAAAGCGACGCGACAACGTGTCGCCTTTCACGAGGACGAGGTCGCTGTTTCTGGAATCTGAAACGGGAAAATATAAACGTTGCTAAGGAGCGAAACATGAGAGATGTACCGGGTTTACCGTCCCGCAGAAGCTTTTTGAAAGCATCGGCGGCAACAGCCGCTCTGGCCGGCATTGCCGTGCCAGCCAAGGCTGAAACAGCGCCGCCGCCACCACCATTGGACGATTATCAACCGGACTGTCTCAAGCCCACTGAGTGGGCCTTTGTCATGGCAGCCGTAGCCAGATTGATCCCGTCGGAAGGCGATGGCCCCGGCGCACTCGAAGCCCGTGTTCCCGTCTTCATCGACCGGCAGTTGGCTGGCGACTTCGGCGCAGCCTCCGACTGGTATATGGAAGGCCCCTTTGAGGCCGACGCGAGCCCATTGCGCGGCTGGCAGACACCGCTGACGCCGCTGGAAATCTACCAGCAAGCCATCCCGTTTTTCGACCAATGGTGCCAGACCAATCACGGCAAGCCCTTCGCTGAACTGGATGCCGAGACCCAGGATAAAGCCCTGACCTCGTTGCAGAAAGACGAGATCGGCCTGAAGCCTGAATTGCGCGATTTCTTCTCGATCCTGCTACAAAACACCAAGGAAGGCTATTTCGCCGATCCGATGTATGGCGGCAACCAGGGCATGGAAGCCTGGAAATATATCGGCTTTCCGGGCGCGCGCGGCAACTACAAGGAATGGGTCGACAAATACAACGTGCCTTACCCGCTGGGTCCGGTATCGATTTCCGGGGAAAGGGGCTGATCCATGGCACGGACTGAAAAGAAGAAAGACGTCGTCATCGTCGGGCTCGGCTGGACAGGCTCGATCCTCGGCATGGAACTGGCACAGGAAGGCCTGGACATTGTGGCGCTCGAGCGCGGCCATGATCAGAACACCGTTCCGGACTTCCAGTACCCGAACATGATGGATGAGCTGAAATACGGCGTGCGTTACGGCCTGATGCAAAAGCCCAGCAAATCCACCCTCACCATTCGTCGCAGCACCGACGAGACCGCCCTGCCATACCGCAGCCTCGGCTCGTTCCTTCCCGGCAACGGCGTCGGCGGAGCAGGCACCCACTGGAACGGACTGACCTGGCGTCCCCAGCTGTCAGAATATCGTCTGCGTTCCCATGTCGAAGAAAACTTCGGCGCAGACATCATTCCGGAAGATATGCATCTTCAGGATTATCCGGTCACATACGAAGAGCTCGAGCCCTTCTTCGACCGCTTTGAGCGTGTAGCCGGAATTTCCGGCAATGCCGGCAATCTCAACGGCAAGACGGTCGAAGGTGGCAACCCGTTCGAAGCCCCCCGTTCGCAAGATTATCCGATGCCAGCCATGCCGGTCACCTGGGATGGCGTGAAATTTGGCGAGGCTGCGAAGTCCCTGGGCTACCATCCCTTCCAGAGTCCCGGCGGCATTGCCTCCAAGGCCTATGTCAACGAATACGGCATGCAGATGGGCCCTTGCAATTTCTGCGGTTTCTGTGAGCGCTTCGGTTGCTACAACTATTCCAAGTCCTCGCCGCAGACGGCCATCCTGGATGCGCTGAAGCGCATGCCGAATTTCGAATACCGCGTGAATTCTGAAGTGCTGAAGATCGAAATGGCAGCCGACGGCAAGACCGCAACCGGCGTGACCTATTTCGACGAGAAGGCCGGCGAAGAAGTGTTCCAACCGGCGGATCTTGTCATCCTGGCCGCCTATCAGCTGCACAACGTCCATCTCATGCTGCTGTCGGGCATCGGACAGGCTTATGACCCGAACACCGGCGAAGGTGTGACGGGCCGCAACTACGCCTACCAGATGAATGGCGGTTATTCGCTGTTCTTCAAGGACGAATCCTTCAACCCGTTCGTCGGCACAGGTGCCAATGGCATGTCCGTGAATGATTTCGGTCTGGATAGCATCGACTTTGGCCGCGAGGGCTTCATCGGCGGCGCCTATTGGCGCGCCGGCCAGCCCAATGGTCAGCCAATCCGCTCCATGCGCCTTCCGCCCGGTACGCCGTCCTGGGGCGCGGGCTGGAAAGAATCGATCGGCGAATGGTACGGCCATTCCATGTCGATCGGCTCGCACGGTTCGCATATGTCCTATCGCGGCAACTATCTCGACCTCGATCCGACCTACACGGATCGCCATGGCCGTCCGCTGATGCGCATGACCTTCAACTGGAATGCCAATGACATCCGCCAGACGCAGTTCATGAAGGAGAAGATGGAGCCGATCGTAAAGGCCATGAACCCCGACATCTCGTCCGCCAGCTTCAAGAAGGAAGGCGCGATGTACGACGTGCGTCCTTACCAGACGACCCATAATGTCGGCGGATCGGTCATGGGCGATGATCCCAAGACCTCGGCGGTCAACCGCTATCTGCAGGCCTGGGACAAGCACAATATCTTCGTCATGGGTGCAGGTGCCTTCCCGCAGAACACCCAGTACAACCCGACCGGCATGGTCGGCGGCCTCGCCTACTGGGCAGCGCACGCCATCCGCACCAACTACCTGCGCAACCCGCGTCCGCTGGTCTGAGGAGAACCGTTATGAAAACATTGATTCGCGTTCTTCTGGGGCTCGTCGTCATTGGCGTTGTCGCGCTCGCAGCGTTCATCTTCGTTCCCGTTCAAAAGACCGGTCCGGTGACGCAGCTTGCCGGCGACTTCAAGCCGGCCGAAGGTGCCGGCGAATACGTGATGCGGGCATCGGACTGCATGGCCTGTCATACCGCGGAGGGCGGCAAGCCCTTCGCCGGTGGTCGCCCGATCGAAAGCCCGATGGGCACCATCTGGTCCACCAACATTACTCCGGACAAGGAAACCGGCATCGGCGAATACACGCTCGATGACTTCCGCGCAGTCCTTTATGACGGCATCAGCAAGAATGGTACGCATCTCTATCCGGCCATGCCGTATGAGAACTATCGCAAGCTGAAGGAAGAGGACGTCGTTGCCCTCTACCAGTATTTCATGAATGACGTTGATGCGGTCTCCAACAAGGTTCAACCTACCGAACTGGCATTTCCGTTCAACATGCGCTTCGGCATACGAGCCTGGAACTGGGTCGCCCTTGGCAAGGCAGGGTTCGATCCGAATGAGAAAGACAGTGATGCCTTCAATCGTGGCGCCTATCTCGTCGAAGGTGCCGGCCACTGTGCCGCCTGCCACAGCCCGCGCAACCTGATCATGGCGCAGAGCGGTCATGATGAGACCAGCCCGGAATTCCTGACCGGTGGCGAAGTCGACGGTTTCTCCGTTCCGGCCCTTCGCGGCCCGCACAGTGCACCGCAGAAGTGGGACACCGAACAGCTGGCGGCCTATCTTTCGACCGGTCGCAACGCCCATTCCACCGCGACCGGTGAAATGATGCTGGCTGTACGCGACTCGCTTCAATACATGACGCATGAGGACAATCTGGCCATTGCCACATACCTCAAGACGATCAGTGGCGGCGACAAGAAGGCGGACACCGCCGAGGCCAAGCCTGAGGTCACCGAGACGGAAAAGATGCTGACGGAAGCCAAGACGGACATGCCACTCGGACCCCGTCTTTATCTGGACAACTGTAACGGTTGCCACTTCGTCAACGGCAAGGGCGCGCCCGAGATCTTCCCGGAACTGGATGGCAATTCGCTGGTAACGGCAAAGCTGCCAAAGGGACTGCTGGACGTGATTTTCCACGGCGCGGAACTTCCCTCCACCAAGGATCGTCCGATGAAGGTCCGCATGCAGGGCTATGCAGATCGTCTGTCTGACGAGGAAGCGGCGACGCTTGCCACCTTCCTGCGTCAGGCCTGGCACAATGACGCGCCGGCGGTAACGGCGGCAGATGCGAAGGCTGCCCGCGACGCTGGCCATTGATGACACCGGTCCGCATCGGGCCGGTTCATCTGCTGAATTGAAAAACCCCGCCGTGCATTGCGCGGCGGGGTTTTTCATCTCTACGAAATAATGGATCGCCTATCGGCCACGTTCGATGGTCAAAGCTTGACCCAGGCGCCATTCTGCTTCGACGATTGAACGCAAGCGCCAACAAAGGCAACGCCCTTCACCCCATCGTCCACCGTTGGGAAATGCACGGCCGGATCGAGTGCAGAACCCGACTTGGCCGCATTGATGGCCGCCGCCGCTTCGGTATAGATCGTTGCAAAGGCTTCCAGATAACCTTCAGGGTGCCCGCCCGGAATACGGCTGACACGGCCTGCGGCAGCACCCGCTCCCGCGCCGTTACGGGTGATCAGGCGCTTCTGTTCGCCAAACGGTGTGAACCACAGATAGTTGGGGTTCTCCTGCTCCCATTCGAGCCCACCCTTGGTGCCGTAGATGCGCAGTTTCAGTGCGTTTTCATTGCCCGGCGCCACCTGACTGCACCAGAGCATGCCTTTGGCACCGCCAGTGAAGCGCATCATGACATGGCCGTTATCGTCCACGCGACGTCCCTCGACGAAACTGTCGAGATCGGCAGAAAGGCTTTCAAGCGTCAGACCCGATACAAAGCTTGCAAGGTTATAGGCATGGGTGCCGATATCGCCGGTAGCCCCGCCGGCGCCCGACTGATTGGGATCGGTGCGCCACACGGCTTGCTTGGCGCCGGTCTGTTCCACCGCCTCGGTCAGCCAGTCCTGCACATATTCGACGTTCACGAGCCTGAGCGTGCCGAGATCGCCATTGGCAACCATGTCCCGGGCCTGCCGGATCATCGGATAACCCGTATAGTTATGCGTCAGCACAAAAAGCGCCTTGGAGCCGTCGGCCGCAGCCTTGAGCTTCTTTGCGTCTTCCAGATTGGATGTGAGCGGCTTGTCGCAGATCACATGAATGCCCCGCTCCAGAAATGCCTTGGCCGCTGGATAGTGCACATGATTGGGCGTCACAATCGACACCGCCTCGATCCCGTCAGGTCGCGCGGCTTCCTTCTCGGCCATCTCCTCGAAAGACCCGTAGCAACGCTCCGGGTCAAGACCGAGATCCTTCCCAGATGCCTTCGATTTGTCAGCCGTGGACGACAGTGCGCCCGCCACCAGTTCAAAGTGATCGTCGAGCCGGGACGCCATGCGGTGCACGCCGCCAATAAACGCCCCCTGCCCGCCACCAACCATGCCGAGCCTGATGCGTGGGGCTCGCGTGCCTTCGTCCTTGCCTTCGATTGCCATAGATTTTCTCCCTGAAATGTCGTTCGAAACAAGCTCCCCTCAAGTCTGGCAGCCATCTTCCCCACAAGGGGGAGATACTACGCCGCATCCCTTGGCCGGAATGGCATATCGGCGGGGCCGTCGGGTCAAGCCCTCCCCTTGTGGGGAGTGTGAGGAGGGGTGTTGTTGTTCGTCTACAGCCCCAGCATCCGTCGGTTGGCTGCATCGTCGGTCCCGCTCGAGGCAAAATCGTCGAATGCCTTTTCCGTCACACGGATGATGTGGTGGCGAACGAAGTCGGCGCCTTCGCGGGCACCGTCTTCGGGATGCTTCAGCGCGCATTCCCATTCGACCACGGCCCAGCCGTCGAAGTCATTGGCCGCCATCTTGGAGAAGACCGCGCCAAAATCGACCTGACCGTCACCGAGCGACCGGAAACGCCCGGCGCGATCCACCCAGCCCTGATACCCGCCATAGACGCCCTGGCGACCGGTCGGATTGAACTCCGCGTCCTTGACGTGGAACATCCGGATACGGTCCTTGTAGATGTCGATATTGTCGAGATAGTCGAGGCACTGCAGCACATAGTGCGAGGGATCGTAGAGCATGTTGGCGCGCGGATGGTTCTTGACCCGCTCCAGGAACATCTCGAACGTCACGCCGTCATGCAGATCCTCACCCGGATGGATTTCATAACAGACATCGACGCCCTGCTCGTCTGCATAATCGAGGATCGGCGCCCAACGTTTGGCCAGCTCGTCGAATGCGGTTTCGACCAGACCGGCGGGACGCTGCGGCCATGGATAGATATAGGGCCAGGCCAGCGCACCGGAGAAGGTGGCATGCGCCTTGATGCCCATATTGCGAGAGGCTTTGAGCGCCATCTTGACCTGCTCGACCGCCCATTCCTGACGCGCCTTCGGATTGCCGCGCACTTCCGGTGCCGCAAAGCCGTCAAAGGCTTCGTCATAGGCGGGATGCACGGCAACCAACTGGCCTTGGAGATGGGTCGAAAGTTCCGTTACGTCGACGCCGTTATCCTTGGCAACACCGGCAAATTCATCGCAATAATCTTTGGATTCGGCAGCTTTTTTCAGGTCGATCAGCTGGCTTGCCCAGGTCGGCACCTGAACGCCGAGATAGCCTTTTTCCGCTGCCCATTTGGTAATGCCGTCCCATGTGTTGAATGGTGCCGCATCGCCTGCAAACTGCCCCAGAAAAAGAGCCGGACCTTTAATCGTTTTCATGAAACTCCTCCCAATAGCTGCAACGTTTCCGTTAACGTTTACAACATTGCATCATGGTGACAACAGGGCAAGTCGACCCCGAAAGGCCTGCCCGGAGACCGGGCAGGAGATTGGCGAACGGGTGAGTGAAATCAGAAGGGCGAATCCGGGAAATAGTAGTTCTCGGCATTGTCCTTGGTGATCAGCGTTGCATCCAGCGTATAGGTGCCGTGAACCGGAACCTGATCGTAGATAGCAGCCGCTGTCAGTTCCATGGCCGTACCCACCATTGCCGGCGGATAAAGAACGTCGACCGGGATCATCTTGTCGCCGTCCATGACCTTCTTAATCATGTCTTTGGAACCGGCACCGGCCACCACATATTGGATGTCGGAGCGGCCAGCCTGTTCGATGGCCTGAAGCACGCCAACGGCCATGTCGTCATCCTGACACCACACAACGTCGATCTTGTCGTATTTGGTCAGATAGTCCTGCATGACCTTGAACGCATCGTCGCGGTTCCAGTTGCCGAACTGGCGGTCGAGGATCTCGACATTGGAACCCTTGATGCCTTCATCGAAGCCGTCCTGGCGCTGCTGATCGATCGGGATCGGCAGACCGCGGATGACGACGACTTTCGCGTCCGGTGTCTTCTCGGCAATATATTCACCGGCAACGCGACCGAGCGCCGGGTTGTTACCGGCAACGTAGAGATCTCGCACGGAATTGTCGTTGACCGACGGTGCGCGGTCGACGATCGAGACGAATGTGCCCTTGCTCTTCACTTCCTTGATGGCATTGACGAGCGGGTCCGGATCGGTCGGCAGGATCACCAGCGCGTCGATACCCTGGATTTCCAGATCCTGAAGCGCATTGGCCTGCGTGGCCGGATCGGGCGATGTCTTGACGATGACGTTAAGGCCCGGATGTTCCTTCATCAAAAGCTCGGCCACGCGATTGGCGTGGTAGACGACGCCAGCCGTCCAGCCATGGTCAGCAGCCGGAATGGAAACGCCGATGGTCTTGGTATCTGCGGCATAGGCCGTGCCGATCATCGCCGTCATGGCGACCGCGAGGCCCAAAAGGTTCTTCTTCATGTTCTCCTCCCAGAGTGTCGTCGGGGTCTGCGGTTTGAAAACCGGGCCACCCCACCAAGCCCGGTCAAGTCACGATTTGCGCGTCAGCGAGCGCTGGACGAGCATCGCGATGATGATGATCGCGCCCTGAATGGCACCGATCAGATATTCGCTGATGAAGTTGGACAGCAGCATGATATTGCCGACCAGTTCGAGAATGAACGCGCCGCAAATGGTGCCCCACACGCGACCGACACCGCCTTTCAGCGCCGTACCGCCAATCACCACAGCCGTGATCGCCTGCAATTCCCAGAGGATACCGGTGGTCGCGGAGGTGGAGCCGAGACGTGGCACGTAGAGCAGCACGGCAATGGCCACGCAGACACCCTGAATGATGAAGGCGATGGTGCGCACCTTGTCGACGCCGATACCGGAATAGCGGGCAACATCCCGGCTGGACCCAACGGCCACGACATGCCGGCCATAGCGCGTGCGATAGAGAATAAAGGCTGCAACGGCGCTAACCGCCAGAATGACGACAATCGGCACCGGCAGTCCCAGGATCGAACCGAAATAGGCCGGTCGGTACATGTCCTGCAGTTCGGGCGAACGCAGGGTGATGGCGCCGCCCTGGCTGAGCCACGTCGTCAATCCGCGGTAGATGCCCATGGTGCCAAGCGTGGCGATAAAGGGTTCGATCCGCCCGACGGTCGTGATCAGACCGTTGGCCAGGCCGCAAAGTCCACCGATGACGATGGCAAGCGCCATGGCCGCAAAGAGCATAAGGGCGGGGTCGGCGATCACTGCGGAATTCATGAACAGGATCATCAGACTGGCGACAAAGGCCACCATCGAACCAACCGACAGGTCGAGATCGCCCGACGAAATGACGAAGGTAGCGCCGACCGCGATAATGGCGATGAAAGCGCTGCGTGTTGCCACATTGGCGAGATTGTTGATCCCGATGAAGTTCGGATTGACCAGAGCCCCCACGATCAAGAGCAGAGCCAGCGCCGCAAATGGCGCAACCGCACGCAGATCGATATTCCGGCGTCCTTTTCGAACCTCCACGCTGGATCCGCCCTCTTCACTTGCCGACATTGTCACCCTCTTCCTCCCTGACCGGCGCATTCAGCATGCCGGCACCTTGTCTTTTTAAGCGTTCGAACTTGACCCGATCAGCTCGCCAGCTGTCTCTTCAGACCTGCAGCATAGCGCATGATCACCTGTTCAGAGACTTCCTCGCCTTCCAACATGCCGACGATCCGGCCCTCACGCATCACCGCGACGCGGGTACAAAGACCGATGATCTCCTGCATTTCAGAGGATACCACGATGATGGAACGCCCCTCGCGCGCAAGCGCTGCGATGAAATGGTAGATCTGCTGTTTGGTGCCCACGTCGATGCCACGTGTCGGTTCATCGATGATGATGACATCCGGCTCGGTTTCCATGATTTTCGCCAGCATCAGTTTTTGCTGGTTACCGCCCGACATGCGCCCGGCAATAATGCTGTCATCGCGCACGCGGATATCGAAGCGACGGCGTGCACGCGCCAGAGCTTGGGCCTCGCTTTGCGGATTGAGATAGCCATGGCGCACATGCCGGTCGAGCGATTGCAGCGTCAGGTTGACCGCCATGCCCTCACCCAGCAACAGTCCCCGTCCCTTGCGGTCCTTGGTCATATAGGAGAGACCGCGCGCCTTGGCCGAGCGGAAATCGCCAGACTGGAGATTGGCACCCTTCAGGTCGATTTCGCCGGCATGCCAGGGCCTCAGGCCTGCAATGGCCTCCATCAGCTCGGAGCGTCCTGATCCGACAAGGCCGGAGAAGCCAAGAACCTCGCCCTTGCGCAGATCGAAACTGGCATCGCGGACATATCCGGTGGTGAGACCCCGGACAGACAGGGTCACTTCTTCATCCACATCCGGCTCGTGCTTGGCGGGATAGAGGCTGGAGAGTTCGCGGCCAACCATCAGCTGCGCCATCGACTCGCCGTCGAGGATCGCGGTCGGCGCCGTCTTGATCCATTGACCATCACGCAGAATCGTCACCCGGTCGGTCAGCTCCAGCACCTCATCCAGCTTGTGGGAGATGAAAACGAAACTGGTTCCCCTTGCGCTCAGTTTACGCACCTGGTCGAAAAGGACATCGGTTTCTTCGCGCGAGAGCACAGCCGTTGGCTCGTCCATGAACACGACGCGAGCATCGCGACTGATGGCCTTGGCAATTTCAACCATCTGCTTGTCGGCGACAGCCAGCGAGGAAATCGGCGCGTCCTCGTCGATATGGGACCCAAGCTGATCGAGAATGCGACGGGTCTCTTCGCGCATGAATTTGCGGTCGAGCATGCCAAAGCGCGACACCTCTCGACCAAGGAACAGGCTTTCGGTTACACTTAGGTGTTCGGCAAGGTTGAATTCCTGATGAATGAGCACGATGCCCATATTCTCGGCCCGACCATTGGACGGCAGCGTGACTGGCTGACCGTCGAGCATAATCTGTCCGGAACTTGCCTGTTCGAAACCGGCCAGGATTTTCGACAGCGTCGATTTGCCGGCACCGTTCTCGCCAATGAGCGCATGAATTTCACCCGGCAGCACATCGAAATCGACGCTGAAAAGCACCTGCACTTCACCGAAGGTTTTGGAAATGCGCTCGGCCGCAAGCACAGGCGTGCGCGCCTCGCCAATCTGGCTGTCCATGATATCCTCCCGCGGCTCCTCAACCGCTCCTGACAACTTATGTAAACCTTTACATGACCTATGTAAAGGTTTACATCATGCATCATTCTGGGGATTGTTGGCGTTTAGACAGCTTTTCCGCTGGCAACTCCCGCTATAAGGTCGTCTGAACTTCCAGAGGCATATGGGGATAACGCCGTCCGTGTCGAATTCCACGACAGCAACCATCGAGGACGTCGCGCGTATGGCAGAGGTGTCGATCGCAACGGTCAGCCGTGCCATCCACACGCCCGACAAGGTGGCAAAGTCGACACGCCAGCGCGTCAACCAGGCAATCGCCATCACAGGCTACACCACCAATGCCATGGCCCGCTCCCTGCGCATGGGCCGCTCCAACATGATTCTCGTGTTGGCCCCCGACATTGGCGACCCGAACTTTTCCAATATTCTCGTGGGGCTGGAAAACGAAGCGCGCGCCCATGGCTATGGAGTGCTGATCGGTCACACACAGAACGATCCAGAACGCGGACTGGAATATCTGAAATTCTTGAGTTCCGGTCAGGCCTCCGGAATGGTGCTGTTCACCGGCCACGAACCCTTTGGCCATCAGGCGCTGGGTCAGAACCTGCCCCCATCGGTCGCCGTGTTCGAACCCGTCTTTGGCAGCAAGATTTCCTATGTGGGCGTAGATGACGTGGCGGGCGGACGCAAGGCTGCCGAACACCTGCTGTCTGCCGGCCATCGCGCCATCGCCTTTATCGGCGACAACCGCACGCGCCTCGGACAAGCCCGCCGCCGGCAGGGTTATGACATGGCGCTCGATGCGGCCCGCATCGCGCAGGACAAGCGCATGGTGATCGAGGGTGACGGCACCACTGAAAGCGGCAGACTGGCAGTCGAGCAGCTTTTCATGCGCGATACGCTCCCAACCGCCTTCATGTGCGTCAACGATGCCACCGCCGTCGGCGTCATGAACGGGCTTGCCGCACGCGGCTACGATCTGCCCAATGACTTCTCCATCATCGGTTTTGACGACGTGCCCCAGGCAACCTACCTCAACCCGGCCCTAACCACCATTCGCCAGCCCCGAACCGCCATCGGAAAACAGGCGATGGCGCTTCTCCTGCAATCGCTCGCAACGCCGTTGAGCGCACCGAAGGAAGTGCTGATCATGCCGGATCTGGTCGTCAGAGGCTCTGTGACAAGCCCCACCAGAAAACAACGATAGAGGGCCTCCCATGCGTCTTGGACGGATCACACTTTACGTGCGCGACGTCGAGACCTCGGCTGAATTCTATCAACGCCATTTCGGCTTCAGCGTCTTGAGACTGGAAGGTGACCGAATTGTCGAACTGGTCTCAACTGACGGTGGTGCGAATTTACTGCTGCACAAGGCTGGCAAAGCACAGAAAATGGGTCAGGTTCTGGTGAAACTGATCTTCGATGTCGAGGATGTCGAGAAGGCCAGCGCCGAATGCGCCGCCAATGGCCTGATCTTCGGTCCGCGACATCCAGCAGACGGTTACGTCTTCGCCAACGCCAAGGACCCCGACGGCAACCCGATTGCGCTGTCCAGCAGAGCTTTCGTCAGGCGTTGATTGACGCCTCGTAGCTGCATTCCCGATGCTTCTCCACCGATGCACGAGCAATCATTATGTTTCCCGCGTCAGACAAAGGCGCATTGCGGCGGATTGCATTTTGAAATACGGCAGCGTGACAACCGCTTGTCCGGCGCCTGTGCACCGCACATCCGACGGCCTTCAGCCTCAGGGCTCGAAGGACGAGGCCGATAGAGAAGAGAACCGAGCTTGGACGACACGATTTCGAAATCGCGCATTGCAAAACGCCATGTCCTGCATTTTCCAGGCTTCGAGCCACTGGATGCGACCCAACATCGCGAGCGTTACACCCACACGGTTGCCAAAGCGGCTGAACTCTGGGACTTCGAAACAAACGTCGCGCCGATCGAAATGGATAACGGCATTGCCCGCTTCACCGTCGACAGCCGCGGGCAGGGCTGGCACACGGCAAGCCATATCCACGTCTTCGACCATGACTGGCTGGTGGAAAAGCTTGCGAACAGATCGCTTTTCGGCCGCTTTGTCCATGGCTACAAAAGCGCTGCGCGCGTTGTCATGGAAGGCGGTGCCGCAGGCTATATGAAGCATGGATGGCGCTTTGGCCTGTTCTTCGTCTTTCCGTTCCTGATTGTCGCCCTCGCACTCGCCGCAAGCCTGGGCATCGCCACCTATCCATTCTGGTTTGAGCTACCCCTGTGGCACTTTCCAATCGGCCTCGTGCTCGCATGGCTTTTCTTCATGAAACTCTTTCTGCCCTGGTCGGAAAAATACCATGTGCTGCATCTCTTTTCCGATTGGGAAATGGCCGTCGCAGTTGCAGCCCTTGACCGTGCCGACGTCCGCGACTGGCTGGAGCGATGTGCCGCCCATGCAAAATCGGTCTTCGAGGACGATGCCGACGAGTATCTGGTGAGTTCCCACAGCATGGGCTCGAGCGCCGCTGTTCATGTCATCGGCATGCTGTTGGAACGCGACCCGCATCTTCTGGACGGCAAGCGCGTGGTCTTTGCCACACTCGGCGGAGCCATTTTGCAATGCGCGCTGCTCAAATCTGCAAAGCTGTTGCGTGCCCGCGCCGGCATGATTGCCCACGCGGCCTCCATCAAATGGTTCGAGGTGCAGTGCCTGACGGATGCCGTCAACTTTTATAAATCCCGCACAGCATCCATTCTTGGCCACGCAGATGCCCCGCAGCCTGTCATCCGCCTTATCCGCATCAAGAACATGCTGACGCCCGAACGCTATCGCCGCATCAAATGGGACATGCTGCGCGTTCATCGCCAATACGTGCTGGCCTCCGACAAGCAGACGACCTTCGATTTCTCGCTGATGACTGCTGGCCCCCTGCCAGCCATCCAGTTCGCATCACCTCCCCGCGAGGGTCTGCCGGAGTTGGCGGCTGAAGGCCTTTGAGGCATCGGTTGTCTGCGGGCAGAAGGTCGCTCGGGCATGCAGCAGTATTTAACGATCATCTCGGCACGAAAAAATACTTAACTTAAAAAACGCAACGATTTCAAACGCGCGGCAGCTTCGGACACATTCTCGCCGTAGTTTGGAAAGGGCTGATTAAGGTTTGCTTTCTATTAACAAGGTCAGATTGACAGCTTGTGTAATGGTCTCGCGTAGCATGCAGTTTTCCCGATCAAATCTTCGATATATCGCTTCCCGCAGCTCTGAAACCGGTTCCGGTGAAAGGCAATCGCCGCAGGATGAAAACCAGACGGAGGCGCACAGCGCGCCGCCAACGGCAGGCATCTCCAAGAGCGGCGTCGCGCTCGATCCAGAGACGCTTCCAAGCTGGCAGCAACCATTCGTACTGGGCCGAAATGTCCGTTTCACCCGCACCCCGACGCAGATCCGGCCCGATCGTGACGCCTCGACCAGGCAAAATGCGCATCCTCCGGCATCCGACACCGGATCTTCGCCTGTTGCCGACCTGCAAGACAAGGTCGCGCAAGCGGTGACCGCCATGGCAGCCGACGAGAGCCCGATCGTTGCCGTTCCAGGCCCATATGTGATCCCCGCGCACCTGAACCTGCCGCCGCGCACCGGTTCGCCATTGCGCATTCCGCCCCGCCCACCGCGCGACAAGACGGCGGTCCTGCCCGATGTGTCAGAACTGGCAAGGCGCGCCATCGAACAGCAGTCGCCTCAAGTATCGACAGTTGCTCCGACCCCGACGCCTGCACCTGCCGTTCAAACAGAGCCGACATACCCGAAAATGCCAGAGACAGCAGCCCCCATGCCCCAAACACCAACCGCATCCGCAAAGCCGGCACGGCCGCTGGCCATCATCCCGGATCACCTGCTGTGGGAAATGCTAAGCTCGGGTGCCTCCGAACGCGCCGAAACACGGCCTGCGACGACAACCGCCCAGCCTCGCAGCTTTGCAGGCGATCTGCCAGATATCCCCTCTCCCGGAACACCGTCGCGTCCAAACGAGACTGCGTCGAGGCCGCCCGTGCATTCCTACACTGTCCCCGCCACGGCACCAAGATTTCCGAGGGTCAAGCCCGCAGCGCCGGCGGTTCAGCATGCTGCCGCCGAAACCGAGAGCACGATTTCCGCCGTTCATCTCTACCGTCAGATCGAACTGCGCCGGACAACCGAACCCTCCTTGGACGTCGCAACAGCTGAAGCCCAGCCAGTTTCGCGCCACGAGATTGCCGAAGCAATTCAAACCGAAATTGCGCCCTTGGAAAGGGTCCCTGCGACGGTTATCCCGAGCAGGCCGGAAGTCGCCAGCCCATCGCCCGCGCCCGCGCCGGCATCCGCAAGACGCTCACTATCGCCGATGTCTTTCATTCATACAGACGACTATCTCTTCCCGTCCGTCGATCTGTTGCAGCAGGCGCGCTTTGGCCATACCGGTCACATGACCCAGGAAGCACTGGAACAGAGCGCCGGTCTGCTGGAAAGCGTGCTGGAAGACTTCGGCGTCAAGGGCGAGATCATCGATGTGCGTCCGGGGCCTGTGGTCACGCTCTATGAATTCGAGCCGGCACCCGGCGTCAAATCCTCGCGTGTGATCAACCTTGCAGACGATATCGCCCGCTCCATGTCCTCGGTCTCGGCACGCGTCGCCGTCGTTCCCGGCCGTAATGTCATCGGCATCGAACTGCCCAACAATGAGCGCGAAACGGTTTACCTGCGCGAATTGATTGAAAGTCGCGCCTATGTCGGCACCGAATACCGCCTGCCATTGTGCCTTGGCAAAACCATTGGCGGTGAACCGGTCGTGGCGGAACTTGCCAAGATGCCGCATCTGCTGGTCGCCGGCACCACAGGTTCCGGCAAGTCGGTTGCCATCAATACCATGATCCTGTCGCTGATCTATCATCTGCGGCCCGAAGAATGCCGCCTGATCATGGTCGATCCCAAAATGCTGGAACTCTCGGTCTATGACGGCATCCCGCATCTGCTGACGCCGGTCGTGACCGATCCGAAGAAGGCAGTCCTGGCGCTCAAATGGGCCGTGCGCGAGATGGAAGATCGCTATCGCAAGATGTCGAAGCTCGGCGTGCGCAATATCGACGGCTTCAACGAGCGTGTGGCCGAAGCCCGCGCCAGCGACGAGAAGATCATGCTTTCGGTCCCGGTCGGTTTCGACAAGGGCACCGGCGAACAGATCTTCGAGGAACAGGAACTCGACCTGACGGCACTGCCCTATATCGTTGTCATCGTTGACGAGATGGCCGATCTGATGATGGTCGCCGGCAAGGAAATCGAAGGTGCCATCCAGCGTCTCGCCCAAATGGCCCGTGCCGCCGGTATCCACCTCATCATGGCAACGCAGCGCCCCTCGGTCGATGTCATCACAGGCACGATCAAGGCCAACTTCCCGACCCGTATTTCCTTCCAGGTAACGTCGAAGATCGACAGCCGGACCATCCTTGGTGAACAGGGTGCTGAAAACCTTCTCGGCCAGGGTGACATGTTGCACATGAAGGGTGGCGGCCGCATTGCCCGCGTCCACGGTCCTTTCGTCGCCGACGCAGAAGTCGAAAAGGTTGTTGCCCATCTGAAGACGCAAGGGCAGCCGGCCTATCTCGGCAGCGTGACGGAAGACAGTGACGAGGACATGGAAGACGAAGACGACAGCGCCGTTTTCGACAACACGTCGATGGGTGCCGCCGGCAGTGAAGACGATGGCGACGACCTGTTCGAACGGGCCGTGAAGATCGTCCAGCGCGACAAGAAGTGCTCGACCTCCTATATCCAGCGCCGCCTCTCGATCGGATACAACCGAGCCGCCTCGCTGGTGGAGCGCATGGAAAAGGAAGGTCTGGTTGGCCCCGCCAACCATGTTGGCAAGCGCGAGATCCTCGAACCGCGCGCCCATCATGCCGTCGAGCAGCAAGCGGAAGAATAGCGATACTAGGGCCGGCCTCTCGCCGGCCCTTTTCATTTCAACACGTACCACGCCCGGCGAGATCTTGCTGCCACCGGATCATGCCCTAGATTGGCGGTGTCACGTCCCCGGACAGAACAATCAGCAAGGACACGTAAATGTCGCCTCAATCCCCAACAGCCACCGATCTGCTTCACCGTCGCTACGGTGCGGATCAGGGAGCGAAGATCGAGCGCCACAACGAGACGGTGGAGGCCATGCTTTCGCACCGCTCCGTCCGCAGCTATCTGCCGGATCCCGTGCCGGAAGACCTGTTGCAACTGGCCATCGCCGCCGCACAGTCGGCACCGACATCCTCCAGCCTGCAGGCCTGGAGCGTCGTGGCTGTGGAGGACGAGGAAAAGCGGAGAAGGCTGGAGCAACTGGCCTCACCCAATCCCCAGATCGTTTCGGCTCCCTTATTTCTCGTCTGGATCGCCGATCTTTCGCGGCTTCGCATCATTAGCCAGTCAAACGGCAAGAGCGGAGAAGGCCTCGATTATCTGGAGAGCTTTCTCGTTGCCAGCATTGACGCGACGCTGGCCGCCCAGAACGCGCTTGTTGCCTTCGAATCCTTCGGACTTGGCACATGCTATATCGGCGGCATGCGCAATCATCCGTCCGAGGTCGCGGAACTGCTGGGCCTGCCCCCGGAAAGCATGGCGGTGTTCGGCATGACTGTCGGCTACCCGGACCCGGCGATCAAGACCGCAGTGAAACCGAGACTCCCACAATCGCTCGTCCTGCATCGGGAACACTATCGGTCCGGGGCTGTCGAACGGGATTTCGAAGGCTATGACGAGACCATGCGTGCCTTCCAGAGCGCCCAGGATATGGCTGTTCGCGGCTGGACAAAGGTCGTCGCCAACCGTATTGGCGAAGCGCAGTCGCTGCATGGTCGGCACCTCTTGTCCGCGATCATGCGGCGAATGGGTTTCAAGATTAAGTAGCGAGGCGACTGCAAGAGCCCTGCCGCTAGCCCCGATCGGCAGGCAACTTGCAAACCGCCGCTTGGCGGTCACCACGGCGTTCCCCCGTCTCATAGCGGGGTGCCGCACGCGCATCTAACGAAGAGTTGACCACACCAAGCACCTCCGATTGCGGCGTTTGTAACGTTGAGACCTTAGATCTCGATGAGAGCATACCGAAATGGAGGAAAAAGATGACCAGCAGACGAACCAGCCTATGGCACAGAGCAGCCGCGGCCACCGTAGCCTCAATACTCGTATCCGGCACCGTCGTTATGACGACCACGGCAGCGCTCGCCCAGTCCATCAATGCCGGCGACCGCCAGCCCGTGTCGGAATTGCCCTTTACCGTCACTGAGGTCGGCGAGTTCGACACACCCTGGTCGATCGCCTTTCTGCCGGATGGCCGCATGCTGGTCACGGAAAAGCCCGGCGCGATGTATCTGGCCACCCAGGACGGCGGCAAGATTGAAGTCGAAGGCATGCCGCAAGTCAGTTATTCCGGACAGATAGGCATGCTCGATGTCGCACCGGCGCCGAGCTTCGCCGACGACAACAAGATCTATATTTCGTATGTCGGACCGGGCGAAGGCGGCAGCATTCTGGAACTGGCCACGGCGACACTTTCCGAAAGCGACGGCAAGGCATCCCTTGCCGATCTCAATGTCATCTTCCGCCAGACACCGCCGGGCGGTCGCGGCCAACCGGGCGGCATCATCGCTTTCTCGCCCGACAATCAGCATCTTTTTCTCTCGACCGGCGACCGCATGGTACCGGATCGGGCGCAAGACCCGGATGACACCGCCGGCAAGATACTCAGACTGAACCTAGACGGCTCCATACCGAACGACAACCCGAACGCCGACAAGGGTGGCGTCCAAGCCATGACCTGGAGCATGGGCCACCGCAACCCCTACGGCCTCGCCTTCGCACCCGACGGTCGTCTCTGGGAACACGAGATGGGGCCAAAGGGCGGGGACGAGTTCAACCTGATCGAGGCAGGCAAGAATTATGGCTGGCCGGAGGTCTCGAACGGCAGCCAATATAGCGGCACCCCGATTCCTGACCATTCGACGCGTCCGGAATTTGCGCCACCGCCGCTTTACTGGACGCCGGTGATCGCGCCAGCCGGCCTGACATTCTACGAGAGCGACATGTTCCCTGAGTGGAAAGGCTCTGCCCTGATCGGTGGTCTGGCCGCCACCACATTGGTGCGTGTGGCCTTCGACGGCAGCGGCAATCCCGACGAGGCCGAACGCTATGACATGGAGGCCCGTATCCGTGACGTCGCGGTAGGGCCGGACGGTGCAGTCTGGCTGGCCGTCGATGACAGCCCGGCCCCACTCCTGAAGCTCACGCCGAAAGCCGAGTGAGCCAGACAGGGCAATAAACAAAGCCGGGGCGCATGGCACCCCGGCTTTTCTTCCTTCTGCAGAACGGATCAAACGTAACGATTGACCACGTTTTCCAGATATTCCTGACGGCCCGACTTTGGCTCGGGATTGATGTTGTCCTTCTCGACCTTCGCCGTGATCTCTTCCAGCGTGTATTCACCGCGCAGCATCTTCTGGGCCTCCGCCGAGTTCCAGCCGGCATAACGCTCGTCGAGCGGCTTCTGCAGAGCGCCGTCCTCCACCATCTTCGCAGCCGCTTTCAGGCCACGGGCACAGCAATCCATGCCACCGATATGGCCAATCAGCAGGTCTTCGGCATCGATGGACTGGCGACGAAGCTTGGCGTCGAAATTGGTGCCCCCGGAGGTAAATCCGCCGGCCTGCAGCACCTGGTAATAGGCAAGCGCCATTTCCGGGACATTGTTGGGGAACTGGTCCGTGTCCCAGCCCGACTGGTAGTCATTGCGGTTCATGTCGATCGAGCCAAAGATGCCGAGCGCATTGGCAAGTGCCAGTTCATGCTCGAAGGTGTGCCCCGCCAGGATTGCATGGCCCTGCTCGATATTCATCTTCACTTCGTTTTCGAGGCCATACTTCTTGAGAAAACCATAGACCGTTGCAACGTCGTAGTCATACTGGTGCTTGGTCGGCTCCTGCGGCTTGGGCTCGACAAGGATCGCGCCCTTGAAACCGATCTTGTGCTTGTACTCGACCACCATGTGCAACATGCGCGCCATCTGGTCGAACTCGCGCTTGAGATCGGTGTTGAGCAGCGTTTCATAACCTTCGCGACCGCCCCAAAGCACGTAGTTCTCGCCGCCCAGCTTCATGGTGGCATCCATGCAGGTCTTGATGGTGGCAGCCGAATAGGCAAACACATCCGGATCCGGATTGGTCGATGCGCCGGACATGAAGCGGCGGTTGGAAAACAGGTTGGCCGTGCCCCACAGAAGCTTGACGCCGGTCTCTTCCTGCTTCTGGGCAAAGTAGTCGACGATCTCGTTGAGGTTCCTGGTGTTCTCGGCAAAGGTCTTGCCTTCCGGCCGAACATCGGCATCGTGGAAGCAGTAATAGGGCGACCCCAAGAGCTGGAACATCTCGAAGGCCACGTCGGCTTTCAGCTTTGCCTTGTCCATCTCGCCATCATACCAGGGTCGGTCGAAGGTGCGCCCACCAAAGGGATCGCCGCCCTCCCAGGCAAAGGAATGCCAATAGGCAACGGCAAAGCGCAGATGATCTTCCATGCGCTTGCCCATGACGATTTCGTCCGGGTTGTAATGACGAAAGGCCAGCGGATTGGTGCTGTCAGGGCCTTCATACTTGATCTTGGAAATGTTGCCGAAAAATCCTGTCGACATGGATGACTCCTCCTTGTGTGTCGAAATTTGAAACTGAGTGAAACTGCCCTCCCCACCCCTCCCGACAAGGGAGCGGAAATTTGCCTCCGCCTCACCCGCTGCCTAAAGCATGCGGGCCAGGCATGGTGTCTCCCCTTGTGGAAGAGATGGCCGGCAAACCAGAGGGGATCTAGAAAATTCACATCCCCTTGAGCGCTGGATAAAATGCCCGGTAACGGCCATAGGCCTCCGCATAGGCATCTGAAAGCGCCGAGACCGGCTCAACCGTCTCAGCGGTCTGAGGTGCCGCACACACGGCTACCGGATCAGCACCGGTTGCTGCGATCAGGCCAAGACGGGCAGCGCCGAATGCTGCGCCGAAATCGCCATCCGCTGGAATATCGACCGGAATGCCAAGAGCGGTCGCAATCGAAGACAGCCAGTAACGCGAGCGTGACCCGCCTCCGATGGCCGTCACGCGCTGGATGCTGGTGCCAGCGGATTTCAGGGCCTCAAGATTGTCACGAATGGCAAAGGTCACACCTTCGAGCACAGCCTGCGTCATCGCCTGTCTGCCGGACTCATGGCCGAGACCCATGAAGGCACCGCGGATTTGCGCGTCATTGTGGGGGGTCCGCTCACCGGAGAGATAAGGCAGGAAGGTCACGCTGCCGGGCGCCTTGAGATCGTTGCCCAGTTCGGCTGTCAGATCGCCGGCACTTCTGTCGGTCACGCCCGAAAGCCAGTTGAGCGCATCGGTCGCAGACAGAATAACGCCCATCTGGTGCCAGGTCTGCGGCAGCGCATGGCAGAAGGCGTGGACTGCACTTTCCGGTTTTGGCAGATAGGATGCGTTGGCCGCAAAGAGCACACCGGAAGTGCCAAGCGACACAAACGCATTGCCTTCCGCCACCGTGCCCATACCGCAGGCAGAGGCCGCATTGTCGCCGGCACCGCCAGCGATCACCACTTTATCGCCCATGCCCCACTCAGCGGCAAGCTCGGCCCGAAGCGTGCCGGCCTGTTCGGTGCCCTCGACCAGACCCGGCATCTGGCCTTCAACCAGATCCGTCGCATCAAGCAACTCGTCGGACCATTTGCGCGCGCCGGTATCAAGCCAGGAAGTGCCAGCAGAGTCCGACATTTCAGACAAATGCTCGCCCGAAAGCCAAAGCCGCAGATAATCCTTCGGCAGCAATACCTTGGCCACAGCCTCAAACGCCTCAGGCTCGTTATTGCGCACCCAGACGAGCTTCGGTGCAGTAAAGCCTGGAAAAACGATATTGCCGGTCAGTTTGCGAAAGATCGGATTGGCATCCAGCTCGGCTGCCTCTTTCCAGGATCGCGTGTCATTCCAAAGAATGCAGGGGCGGATGACCTCGTCGGAAGAATCGACCAGCGTCGCGCCGTGCATATGGCCGGAAAGGCCAATGCCCTTCACCGCTGCCAGTTCCTTGGCGAAGTTCTGCTTGAGGCTGGCAACGGCGTCCTTGGTTGCCTTGATCCACCAGGCAGGGTCCTGCTCCGACCAGCCGGGATGCGGGCGACTGACGTCGAGTGTGCCGTTGCCGACGCCAACGACCCGCTGATCCCCATCGATCAGCATCGCCTTCACGCCTGACGTGCCAAGATCCAGTCCAAGATACATGCCTTACTCCCTAATTTGTCTTTGCCCTTACGGCAGATTGTCTCTCAAGAAGATGTCGAGGCGAATGCGCTCCTGCGCCGCCACGATCTGAAGATTGTCGGCTTTCGCCGTGAGCACGCGAATGGCGCTGCGAATTTCATGACCAGGATCCTGGTTCAGCACCGCATCGATGACGCCGCTCTTCAGTGCTTCGCGCGTGGTATTGGTCAACTCGTGGACGATGACGGAAATATGTTCGCCTTCGCTACGCGCCGATATTGCCCGCACAAGACCGCGATTACCGGCACCCAGACTGTAAAGACCCAGAATATTGCGATGTTCGCCAAGCGCTGAGGACACCATCCGCTCGGCCCGCTCGGGCTCGTCCCAGCCTTCGAGAATTGGCAGGATATTAAGCTTTGGAAACTCCGTATTGAGGACGGCTGAGAAACCTTCCAGACGTTCGCGATGGTCGCGTACCAGCATGGAACCGGCCAGCACCGCGACCGATCCACGGCGGTCTCGCAAAAATCGTCCAAGTAGGCTGGCCGCTGTTCGGCCGGCCGCCAGATTGTCGATGCCGGCATAATGCACCCGTTTGGAGCCGAGAAGATCGGAAACGAGGGTAACGCAGGCGATACCCTGTTCCGCCAGACGGTCGATCGCTGCTGCGACGACGGGCGACTCCACCGCCACGAGCGCCACGCCATCGGGCCTTTCTTCGGCAAGTCCATCCAGGATGGCTGCAAGCGACTTGGCATCGAAGGCACGGACATCGACGATACGGATCGACGTTCGTTCGAACTTTGCCCGCTGTGCCGCTTCCATTGCTTCGGCTCTCAGCGCCTCCATGAAGGAATTATTGCCGGTCGGCAAAATCAGAACGAAGGAATAGCTGCGGCTCTTCGCCAGATTGGCGGCATTCACGTCGCGCACGAAACCAAGCGCCGAAATCGACTCCTCGACCTTGACCCTTGTGACTTCTCGCACGCCCGGACGGTCGTTCAAGACACGGTCAACCGTTGCCAGGCTCACGCCGGCATGGGCCGCAATATCATGCACCGTTGGTTTCATGTCTCCTCCGGCGCACACCTGTAACGAAGTTTTTGAGGTACGTAAATCAAAAATCTGCAAATGCGCAGAGTGAGACTGATCCAGCGCTTTCGCAAGCAAACAAGCCGCCGCCCCTCAGGGGACGACGGCTTGCTTGCAGGCGGTGGATAGCTTGGGATACGTGGCGCGGTCAGTGGCCTCCGCCACCCGACGCACTGCCCTGCGGCGCCGGCTTGTCGATGAAGGAGACGCCGAGGATCATCAGCGAGAAAAGCACCGTCAAAAGCAGAAACACATCCGAGAAAGACATGACGACGGCCTGCTGCGTGACCATGCCGACCATCTTCTTGATGGCGATGGTCGGACCGTCCATGCCAAGCGCATTGAATTTGTTGGTCAGGTCGGTCAGCATGTTTTCTGCAGCGGGCTTGCCCCATTCCACGCCTTCGCGCAGACGCTGGTAATGCACATCCTGACGCGTGGTCAAAATCGTATTGATGATCGCCAGACCGACAGCCCCGCCGAGGTTACGCGTGAGGTTGAAAAGCCCCGACGCACCGCGGATCTTTTGTGGAGACAGGGTGCCAAGCGCAATATTGTTGATCGGCACCATGCACATCATCAGGCCAAAACCACGCAGGATCTGGGGAATGAAGAGCTCCCAGAAATCCCAGTCAGCGGTAATACCGGTCATCAGATAGGTGCCGGCAGCAAAGCTGACAAAGCCGATCGCCATCATCAAGCGCAAATCGAGAAGGGACGCCAACCGACCCGCAATCGGCGCAGTCATGAACATGGCGAGACCGGAGACGAACATGGTCTCCCCGATCATCAACGCATCGTAACCGCGGATAGCGCTCAGATAGACGGGATAGATATAGGTCAAGCCATACAGACCAATTCCCATCACGAAGGAGAATATCGATCCGAAGGTGAAGTTGCGGTTGGCAAAAGCGGTCAGATCGACGACCGGAAAATCCACGGTAAAAGCCCGGTAGAAGAAAATGATGCAACCGATCGCCGATGCGATGGCGGCCAGCATAATCATTTCATCGTTGAACCAGCCATTGGCATTGCCCTCCTCCAGAACATATTCCAGCGCGCCAAGGAAGATCGCCATTGCTGCCAGACCCCACCAGTCGAACCGTTTGAAGAGCTTCAGGTCGGGTTTGTCGAAGTCGATGAAATTATACGTGACGATGGTCACGATGATCCCCGGCACGATATTGACGAGGAACAGCCAGTGCCAGGAAAATGCATTGGACAGATAGCCGCCGACGGTCGGGCCGATGGTGGGCGCCAGCGTGGCAATCAGGCCGATGATCGGCGAGACGATATTGCGCTTGGACGGCGGGAAGATCGTGAAGGCAGCAGCAAACACCGAAGGAATCATGCCACCGCCGATAAAACCCTGGATCGCCCGGTAGACGATCATCTGGTCGATATTGGTCGCTGTCGCAGCCAGCGCGCTCGCCGCGGTAAAACCGGCAGCCGAAAACGCAAAGAGGTAGCGCGTCGAGACGATGCGCGCCAGGGTGCCCGACAGAGGGATCATGATCACCTCGGCGATCAGATAGGAAGTCTGCACCCAGGCGATCTCGTCGGATCCGGCCGACAGGCCTGCCTGGATTTCAGATAGTGAGGCCGAGACGATCTGGATGTCGAGGATCGACATGAACATGCCAAGCACCATCGCGAAGAAGGCAATCAGCTTGCGTGGATCCATAGCTTCGTCGGCAGGCGCGGTCGATGCCACGCCCGCAGCAGGATTAGCAGTCTCAGCCATGACTGACCTCTTTACTCGGTCGCGCTTTTCGGAGCCGTCCGCTTGTCGACATCGACAACCACGCTCAGGCCCGCCCGCAGACGACCGCTTTCAAGCGCTTCCTTAGGCAGAGAAATGCGAACAGGAATGCGCTGAATGATCTTTGTGAAGTTGCCGGTGGCGTTTTCGGGTGGCAACAGAGAGAAGACCGAACCGGACGCTGGCGAGATTGACTCGACCGTTCCCTCAATCGGATCGTCCCGATAGGCGTCGGCCACAACTCTCACCTTTGAACCCGGCACCAGACCGTCAAGCTGTGTTTCCTTGAAGTTCGCAGCGACATACAAATCTTCGGTCGGCACAAGCGCCATCAACTGATGGCCACTGGAGACAAGATCGCCGATCTGGACGGAGCGATTGCCGACAATGCCGTTATAGGGCGCCTTCAAAACCGTGAAATCGAGATTGCGCTCTGCTTGCTGCAGAGAAATTTCCGCGGAGTGCACGGATGCTTCGGCCTCGGCGCGCTGCGCCTTAAAAACAGCAATCTGCGCTTCGGCAGATGCGATATTGGCGTCAGCTCCGGTGACATTGGCCTTTGCTTGGGCAAGCGTCGACTTCGCACTGTCGAGATCGGCTGTCGAGACAACCTTCTGCTTCTGCAGATTGGTGACACGGTCGAAGGACAGCTGTGCCAGGTCAAGGCTGGCGTCGGATGCTTCTCTCTGAGCCTTGGCCTGCGCAAGCGCTGCATCGCCACCCTTGATCTGGGCGTCGATACGATCAACGGTCAGCTGCGCGCTATTCAGCTGCGCCTTGGCCTGTTCCACAGCAATCTTGTAGTCGCCATCATCGAGAGTAACGAGAACATCGCCCTTTTTGACGTGCTGGTTATCCTGCACGGCAACCGATGCGACATAGCCGGACACCTTCGGCGAGATCTCGGCGATATCTCCCTGTATATAGGCGTCATCGGTCGAGATCTGGAAACGATAGTCGGTAAACCAGTTATAGCCATACCAGCCAGCGCCACCGAGAAGCGCGATAACGATGACCGGCATGATCAGGCTGCTACGCTTCTTCTTGGCCGGCGCTGCCGGCTGCTTCGCCTGAACCGTCGTCTGATCGACGGGCGCGCCGGCATCGGCCCGGGCCGCATCGTTTTGGACGTTATCCGTTTGATCGACAGTCTCAACTGCGCTCACGGGACGAATTGCGGCATTTCTGTTGTTGATGGACATGATCTCGGACCAATTGAGGAGAAACTAATTCGAACTAAACCGTTCGGTTCGATTGACATAGTCATATTACTCGCCCATATCAAGTCTTATCTAATTGAAACGTTCCAAAAAGTTAACGAACGAGTATCCAATGAGCGGAATACCAAAAAAAGCCAATCCCGACGCCTCGCAGGACAAGCCTTCGCAAGGGCAAGGTCGCTATGCAGCGGGCGAGGATCCGGTCAAGCGCGAGCAGATACTCGACGGTGCGAAATCCGTCTTCATGCGACTTGGCTTCGATGCCGCAAGCATGAACGACGTGACACGAGAGGCGGGAGTTTCGAAAGGAACCGTCTACGTCTATTTCAGCAGCAAGGAAGAACTTTTCGCTGCATTGATCAATCGCGAGAAGAGCTTGTTCAGCATGAAGCTGCGCGACGTGATGGCGGAAAGCAACGATGTGGCCGATGCTCTCTACCAGTTCGGAATAACCTTCGTCACACAGATGACAGGCACCGGAATGGTCCCGGCCATGCGCACCTTGCTGGGCGTGATCGACCGGATGCCCGGCCTATGTAAAAACTTCTTCGCGGCCTCGCCGATCAATGCAGTGACGGTTCTGATAGAATTTTTTAATCGGCCCGATGTCAAGGCGCGCCTGGATATCGACGACAGGGAGCTTGCAGCACGCCAGTTCATCGACGCCTGCAGCGCGACATTTTTCAAAAGCCGCCTTTTGGATGAGATTTTGGCCACTCCGCCTGACAAAGAAGTGCATCGCTATGTGTCGCGGGCGGTAGACATGTTCATGCGGTTCTATACCCGCAAGCCCTGACGCAGGCTGCGCTCGGCCACGTTGCCGAGACATCGCCTTTGCACCTTAAGTAATCCATGCTAGATCCGTGCGATAAGCAATCGGATCGGATTTCATGCAGGATATTGTGCTCCTTGTTCAAGACCCTGCTGCGTGGATAGCGCTTCTGACGCTCGTCGTTATGGAAGTCGTGCTCGGCATCGACAATCTGGTCTTTATCTCCATCCTCACCAACAAACTGCCCGAAGCACAGCGCGTGCCAGCCAGGCGCGTCGGCATTGGTCTTGCTCTGGTGTTAAGGCTTCTTCTGCTGGGAACGGTCGCCTGGATTGTTCAACTGACAGCCCCCCTGTTCACGGCCTTTGGTCATGGCTATTCCTGGAAGGACCTGATCCTCATTGCAGGCGGACTGTTCCTCGTCTGGAAGGCCACCAAGGAAATACACCACAATGTCGATCCGGAAGACGACAAGGAAGATTTCATCGCCTCCTCGGCCACGACCACACTGACTGCGGCCATCGGCCAGATCCTCATTCTTGACCTGGTCTTCTCCGTCGACAGCATCATTACGGCCGTCGGTATGACCGATCATTTACCGATCATGGTCACGTCGGTCATCATCGCCGTCACCGTCATGCTGGTTGCTGCAACGCCGCTTGCCAACTTCATTGAAAAGAACCCGACGATCGTCATGCTCGCGCTCGGCTTCCTGCTGATGATCGGTATGACGCTGATCGCCGATGGCATGGGCTTCCATGTGCCCAAGGGCTACATCTATGCAGCCATGGCCTTTTCCGGTCTGGTGGAAGGGCTCAATATGCTCGCACGCCGCAAACGCCGCTCTGACAAATCGAGACAGTAGGCTGACCCAAAAAGAGAAAAGCCTGCATTGGCGGATGCAGGCTTTTCAGGGCGGGGACTTTGGGTATAGGTGTCGCCGATAGTCCAAGTGGGGGGCTCTCGACTACCGCTTCCTTGAACACGAAGAAAAACAGGATGACGAAACGCCGTCTTGATTTTCACCGTCTTCGCAGTTGCGACCGGCAACACACTGAGCAGATAATGCGGGTGCGAAAAAAAGGTTCCGGGAAAAATGAGATTTTTTTCAATAGCGCGTTTTTTTGCTCGTTGAAGGCAATCCGCAAAGGCACCGTTGCGGCGCTTTCCCTTGACGTACCCCCTTGAATGTGGCCTAAGGCCAGCCGAACGGAAGAGCGCGGAAAAGCCGCCATTTGCTTGCCGCCTGCTCCGCAATTCAACCGATTTCCCGCGACCTTTGGCACTGCCTCTGTGTTGCCCGCACGTCAGCAAGAGCAAAAACCCATGACCACTTCCGGCGTCCGCGTCCGTATCGCACCCTCTCCCACAGGCGAACCGCATGTCGGCACCGCCTATATCGCTCTGTTCAACTATCTCTTCGCCAAGAAACACGGCGGCGAATTCATCCTGCGTATCGAAGACACCGATGCAACACGCTCCACGCTCGAATTCGAGCAGAAGGTGCTGGATGCATTGAAGTGGTGCGGTCTCGACTGGAAGGAAGGCCCGGACGTCGGCGGCCCCTACGGTCCCTACCGCCAGTCCGACCGCAAGGATCTTTACCAGCCCTATGCGCAGGAGCTGCTCGACGAGGGTCATGCCTTCCGTTGCTTCTGCACCCCGGAACGTCTGGAGCAGATGCGCGACGCCCAGCGTGCCGCCGGCAAGGCACCCAAATACGACGGCTTCTGCCTGCATTTGAAGGCGGAAGAAGTGACCGCCAAGATGGAAGCGGGCGAAAGCTCCGTCATCCGCATGAAGATCCCGACCGAAGGATCCTGCGACTTCACCGATGGCGTCTATGGTCCGGTCTCGATCCCGTATGACTCTGTCGACATGCAGGTTCTGGTCAAGGGCGACGGCATGCCGACCTATCACATGGCCAATGTTATCGACGACCATGCGATGAAGATCACCCATGTCGCCCGCGGCGAGGAGTGGCTGTCGTCTGTGCCCAAGCACATCCTGCTCTACCGGTATTTCGGCTGGCAGGAACCGACCTTCATGCACCTGTCGCTGATGCGCAATGCCGACAAGTCGAAGTTGTCGAAGCGCAAGAACCCGACATCGATTTCCTACTATTCGGCGCTCGGTTATCTGCCGGAAGCACTGATGAACTTCCTCGGCCTGTTCTTCATGCAGATCGGTGAAGGCGAGGAAGTGCTGGATATGGAGGAGCTGGCCGCTCAGTTCGATCCCGAAAATCTCTCCAAGGCCGGTGCCATCTTCGACATCCAGAAACTCGACTGGCTGAACGGCCGCTGGCTGCGCGAAAGGCTCTCCGAAGAGGAGTTCATCTCCCGCACGCTCAACTGGGCGATGGAGAATGAACGCCTGAAGGCCGGCCTGAAGCTCTCGCAGTCGCGCATCTCCAAGCTGGGCGAGATCCCGAACCTGGCCGGCTTCCTTCTGCAGTCCGATATGGAGCCGAAGCCGGAAGCCTTTGCCGCGCTCAAGAAGACCTCGCCGGAAGAAACGCTGGAGATCTTGAAAGCCGTCCAGCCGGCGCTGGAAAAACTGATCGAGTGGAATGTCGAGACGATCGAGCAGTGCCTGCGCGAGCTCTCCGAAGAAATGGACAAGAAGCTGCGCATCGTCGTTGCTCCACTCTTCGTCGCCATGTCCGGCACCTCGCGCTCGCTGCCACTGTTTGACAGCATGGACATCCTCGGCCGCTCGGTCGTGCGCCAGCGCTTGAAGACCGCCGAAAAGGTCGTGGCCGCAATGGTGGCCGCGCAGTAAAAAAAGCCCCTCCCCACAAGGGCAGGGCCAGACAGAACCAGCCGCGAAGGCAGCGCTGGAACGCAAACGAGACAATTGCCCGATAGGCGAGACCGATATGACTGACCAGAAGACAGACACCGCACTTTCCTCCGACCCGACCGAGGTCCGCCGTCAGAAACTCGCCCAGTTGCGCGAGAAGATCGGCGACGTTTATCCGGCCCATTTTCACCGCACCATCACCAATGCGGAACTGGCGGAGAAATATGCGGATCTCGCAGACGACACCGAAACCGGTGACGTCGTGACCATTGCCGGCCGCGTCTTTTCCGCGCGCAATTCGGGCATGTTCATCGATCTTCGCGACGCCTCGGGCAAGATCCAGGTCTTCTCCCACAAGGACACCACACCTGAGGAAGCCCGCGAACTGCTGCCGATGATCGATCTCGGTGACATCATAGGCGTGACCGGCGTCGTGCGCCGCACCAAGCGGGGCGAACTGACGGTCAACGCCCAGAAAATCACCATGCTGACCAAGACGCTTCTTCCGATGCCGGAGAAGTGGAACGGCATTGCCGACGTCGAAATCCGCTATCGCAAGCGCCACCTCGACATCCTCAGCAATGATGACTCCAAGCTGCGCTTCCAGCAGCGCTCGCAGATCATCTCCGGCGTGCGTCGCTTCATGGAAGACGACGGCTTCATGGAAGTCGAAACGCCGATGCTGCATTCGGTCTATGGCGGTGCCTCGGCCGATCCGTTCAAGACCCACCACAATACGCTGAAGCAGGACATGTATCTGCGTATCGCGCCGGAACTGTTTTTGAAGCGCACGCTGGTCTCGGGCCTCACCGACAAGGTGTTCGAGGTCAACCGCAACTTCCGCAACGAAGGCGTCTCCACCCGGCACAATCCTGAATTCACCATGATGGAATGCTACTGGGCCTATGCCGACTACGAGGACATCATGGATCTCGTCGAGCGGCTGTTCGAGAGCCTGGCGATCAAGATCCACGGCTCTTCCGAATTTGCCTATGGCGAACACCAGATCTCGTTCAAGGGTCCCTTCAAGCGCGTGCCGATGCCCGAAGCCGTCAAGGACGTGACCGGCATCGATTTCCTTGCGATGAAGACGGACGAAGAAGCCCGCGCTGCCGCCAAGGCCGCCGGCTTCGAGGTCGAGAAGGACTGGACCTGGGGCGAATGCCTTGCCTTCATCTTCGAGGAAAAGGTCGAAGGCACGCTGATCCAGCCGAGCCACGTCACGCATTTCCCCAAGGACATCTCGCCCTTTGCCAAGGAAGTGCCGGGCGAACCGCGCCTGGTCGAGCGCTTCGAGACCTATTGCAACGCCTGGGAACTGGGCAATGCCTTCTCCGAACTGAATGATCCGGAAGAACAGCGCCGCCGCATGGTGGATCAGCTGGAACAGGCTCATGCCCGCGGCGAGACGGAAAAGCAGCTCGACGACGAATTCCTCGACGCCATCGATCAGGGCATGCCGCCCGCCGGCGGTCTCGGCATTGGCGTCGATCGCCTGATCATGCTCTTGACCAATGCGCCGTCGATCCGCGACGTGATCCTCTTCCCGGCACGTCGCGCCAGGGACTGAGTTCGCCACAGCGTGCTGAATTGAAAAAGGCTTCTTCCCGTCGGGAAGAAGCCTTTTTTGTTGGATCATGAGGGAGTGTCAAATGCCGTGCAGAGCCTTCAGTGACCCGAGTCTGCGGTCGCCTCGTCATGAGCGGAATCGCTCGCCTTGGGCGGTAGATAATCGGAATCTTCTGCCGGGACGTCAGGAATCGAGGGCTCATTATGCGCCGTATCGTCCGACAGCTTCTCGGCATCGGCCGCGGCCTTACGCTTCAGCTTGGCGAGCCAGGCCGCACCCGCTTGATCCGCGTCACCGCCAGCTTCCGGCACATCCTTAGCCATCACTTCTTCCGGAAGCTCACCCTCATGGTCGCCGCTATTGCTCCAGACCATATCTTTCAATGAACCGAGCCAACCCTTGCCGTCCTCGGCAGCAGGTTCGGCGTCATGACCGGTATCTGCAGCCTTAGCTTCTTCGACGGGTGCCTCTGCATCGCTCACGGTTGGGTGGTCATTGGCTTCCACGGGCTGCTCGTGACCGCTGGATGGCTCTCCATGGGCAGTTTCACCATGCGCCGTTTCGCCATGAGGAGACTTCTCAATTGACACACCCTGAGCATCACCATGCGGCACCGTGCCATGATCGGCCGGAGCCTCACCATGGGCCACCGGCGCAGCACCCTCTGGTCCGTCTACCCCATGCGCTTCAGCCGGAGCGTCCTCTCCGCCAAAAACCATGCCCTTGATCGATGCGAACCATCCGCCGCTTTCCGCTGGCGCAGGTTCACCATGGGAGGCGTCAACCTCATGGCCGCCTTCGGCGGGTGCAGCGTCCCCATGGCCGCTGTCCGTGGCGTGACCATCGCTTTCGCCATGGCCGGCGCCCGCATCTTCTCCGTGCCCTGCAGCTTCACCGTGACCCGCCGCTGCCTCACCATGTCCGGCAGGTGCTTCGCCGTGGCCTGCCACCGCACCATGGTCACCCTCGGTCTCGACCTCGGGCTTGATGCAATCGGTACGATCGTCAAGCTTGGCAAACAGCGCGTCGATCTCTGCCTCCGGTAGCGACAGACGCTCGCCATAAAACTGGCCATCGGCGCTGGCCTGTTTGTCGACGAAACGCGCGGTCAGTTTTTCCGTACCGGCTTCTTCCGGCACCTTGCTGGGGTCGGGAATATAGACAACATCGGCACCGATTGCGCGGCCACGCATGCCGGCGCGGTCTGTCGGACCGTTCTTGTCGAGAACCACGACTTGAACGAGATCCGGCTTCTCGGCTTCATAGACGGCAGCGGCCACACGCAAGGCGGTCTTGACCCGAGCCAGACCGTCACCTGGCTCGGTCGACACATATTTGCGGATCCAGAAGCGGTCTTTCTTGGTAATCTGTACGGTCTTGATCTCAGTGCAGGCCATGCCATTCAATTCGGCATAGGAGGGACCAAGCAATGTGTCGGCGCCGATAAACACAGCAGCAGCGCCAGTGCCGCCCAGCAGCACCAGAACGCCTCCGACAACAATGACCAGTTTCCGGGACAGATGAATGCGCCCGAAAAGACCCTTTACGCTGGGCATACCCAATTGAGGCCACTCCACTGATTTACGCTATACTCGGCGCAGACCCTGACAGCTTTCTCTTGAGGAAGGTTTAACCTGCGGACTGATGAGCACACTCCCCGTCTGCTTTTTTGGCACAACTCGAGTTTTCGCTTTTGCGAACCGCTCGCAACTGACTTGACAACACAGAAATTGGGCATAGGTTAAATGCAAATAAGTCGCAAAAGCGGAGAAATGCATGCCCAGACTGCTGGCGATCCTGTTTGCTTTCGCCACCTGCATCACGCCCTTGAAGGCACAGGCCACTGAGCGGCTGAAGGTCATCACCACCTTCACCGTGATCGCTGATATGGCAAAGAACGTGGCGGGGGATGCAGCCGACGTCGACAGCCTTCTGAAACCCGATGCGGAAATTCATAACTACCAACCGACGCCCCGCGATATCCTGAAGGCAAGCGGCGCAGGTCTGGTCCTGTGGAACGGGCTGAACCTCGAGCGCTGGTTTGAAAAGTTCCTTACCAATCTGCGGGACGTGCCAAGCGCCGTCGTCAGTGACGGCATAGATCCGATGAGCATTTCCGGCGGCGCCTATGATGGCAAGCCCAATCCGCATGCCTGGATGTCTCCCGACAATGCCGTGATCTATGTCGACAACATACGCAAGGCGCTCAGCGATGCCGACCCGGCCAATGCCGACACATATGCTGCCAATGCCAAGGCCTACACGGCCAGGATCAAGGCTGAGATCGATCCGCTCAAACAGGCGATTGACAGCCTGCCGCAGAATCGCCGCTGGCTGGCGACCAGCGAAGGGGCCTTCTCCTATCTTGCACGAGATCTGGGTTTGAGAGAACTATTCCTCTGGCCGATCAACGCCGACAGCCAGGGCACCCCCCAGCAGGTCCGCGCCATCATCGACGCCATGCGCGAACACGAGGTCGTCGCCATCTTCTCCGAAAGTACCGTTTCCGACAAGCCGGCCCGGCAGGTCGCATCGGAAACCGGTGCCCGCTATGGCGGAGTGCTCTATGTGGATTCACTCAGCAGCGAAGACGGACCTGTACCGACCTATATTGACCTCCTCAAGGTGACCGTTTCGACGATCGTGAAAGGTCTGTCGCAATGATCATGTCCGGGGGGACGCGCAAGAAGGGCGCGGGGCTATCGGTTAGCAAAATCTCTGTGACCTACCGCAATGGACACACGGCGCTGAAAAATGCGAGCTTTTCGATCCCGAATGGAACCATAACTGCACTCGTCGGTGTGAATGGTGCCGGCAAGTCGACCCTGTTCAAGGCCATCATGGGCTTTGTGCCGCTGGCCGAAGGGGCAATCTCCATTCTCGGCATGCCGGTACGAGAAGCACTCGGCAAAAATCTCATTGCCTATGTTCCGCAAAGCGAAGAGGTGGACTGGAATTTCCCGGTCCTTGTCGAGGATGTCGTGATGATGGGGCGCTACGGCCACATGAACTTCATGCGCATCCCCGGCAAGCGCGACCGTGCTCTGGTCGATGACGCCCTCAAGCGCGTCGGCATGATCGACTATCGCAAACGCCAGATCGGCGAATTGTCCGGCGGCCAGCGCAAGCGCGTGTTTCTGGCACGGGCGCTGGCACAGGAAGGCCAGGTGATCCTGCTCGACGAGCCGTTTACCGGGGTCGACGTCACCACCGAAGAGCAGATTATCGCATTGCTGGGTGAACTGCGCCGCGAGGGTCGGATCATGCTGGTCTCGACCCACAATCTCGGCAGCGTCCCGGATTTCTGCGACCGTACCGTCTTCGTCAAGGGGACCGTCCTGGCCGCAGGTTTGACCGCCGACACCTTCACCGAAGAGAACCTGAAGAATGCCTTCGGCGGCGTGCTGCGTCATTTCGTTCTCGGCGGTCGCGACTTGCACGACGATGCTGACCGGCGCGAACTGACGGTCATCACCGACGACGAACGCCCCTTCGTGATCTACGGCGAACCGCGCACTGGTGAGGAGAACAATGAGCGTTCTTCTTGAGCCCTTCAGCTATCAATATATGGTCAATGCCATCTGGGTCAGTGCGCTGGTCGGTGGCGTCTGCGGCTTTCTCTCCGCCTATCTGATGCTCAAGGGCTGGTCGCTGATTGGCGACGCGCTTTCGCATTCCATCGTACCCGGCGTGGCCGGTGCTTACATGCTCGGCCTGCCCTTTGCACTCGGCGCGTTTCTATCCGGCGGTCTTGCCGCCATAGCCATGCTCTTTCTCAACCAGCGGACCCGCCTGAAGGAAGATGCCATCATCGGTCTGATCTTCACCTCCTTCTTTGGCCTTGGCCTGTTCATGGTTTCCGTCTCGCCGGTGCCGGTGAACATCCAGACGATCATCATGGGTAATGTGCTGGCGATCACGCCTGCCGATACGCTTCAGCTCGTGCTGATCAGCAGCGTCACGCTTGTCATTCTGGCTTTCAAGTGGAAGGACCTGATGGCGGTCTTCTTCGATGAAAACCACGCCCGTTCAATCGGTCTCAAGCCTGATTTCCTCAAGGGCCTGTTCTTCACTCTCCTTGCGGCCTCGACCGTCGCGGCACTTCAAACCGTTGGCGCCTTCCTCGTTATCGCCATGGTGGTGACACCGGGGGCGACAGCCTATCTGCTGACAGATCGCTTTCAGAGGCTGATTGTGCTGGCCGCAGCAATAGGAGCTGCCACCAGTCTCGTCGGTGCCTATGCGAGCTACTTTCTCGACGGCGCAACCGGCGGCATCATTGTCGTGCTGCAAACATTGATCTTTCTTTCAGCCTTCGTCTTTGCGCCCAAACACGGTCTCCTCGCCAGCCGGCGCAAGGCGAGGCGCGCGCTTGGCACAAAAGCGGGGAACGCATGAGCGATACCCTGGCCTTTGCCCTCTTGCCCTTTCAACTGCCCTTCATGCAGACAGCTTTTCTCGTCACGCTGATGATCGTCATCCCGATGTCGATCCTGTCTGCCTTTCTCGTGTTGAAAGGCTGGTCGCTGATGGGAGATGCCGTGTCCCATGCGGTCCTGCCGGGCATCGTCCTTGCCTATATGCTCAACCTGCCACTGGCACTGGGAGCCTTTGCGGCGGGCATGGTCTGTGCGGTTGCCACCGGCTACCTCAAGGAAAACAGCCGCATCAAGGAAGACACCGTGCTTGGAATTGTCTTCTCAGGAATGTTCGGGCTTGGCCTCATTCTCTATCTGAATGTCGAAAGCGACGTGCATCTCGATCACATCCTGTTTGGCGATATGCTGGGCATTCAGATGAGCGATCTTCTGCAAACAGGCCTCATTGCATTGGCAGCCACCGCCTTCCTCGTTCTTTGGCGCAAGGATCTGTTGGTCCATGCCTTCGACCCTCAGCATGCACGCGCCATCGGCCTGCCGGTGCGTTTCCTGCATTATGGGCTGCTGGCTGTTCTCTCGCTGACCGTGGTCGGTGCCCTGAAGGCGGTCGGCATCATTTTCTCGGTCGCCATGCTGGTGGCACCAGGCGCAATCGCGTTCCTTCTGACGCGACAGTTCACCGCAATGCTGATCGTCTCCGTGGCCATTGCCTGCGGATCATCCCTGCTCGGCATCTATCTGAGCTTCGTCCTCGACAGCGCACCGGCACCCACCATCGTCCTGCTTTTGACCGCCACTTTCATTTTTGCCTTCGTCCGGACCGTTCGACGCGCGGGGCGCGCAACAGATACACCAGTTGTAAACGCAGAATAGGCAGACGATCTGCGTTCGGCCCTCCGCTTCGCCGCTAGCAATAGATCTGATATTTCTCCCGGATTGCCCTGTCGGCATCGGCATCGATGGTCGAAAGCGGAGCGCTCTCAAGAATGCGGTTCTTCCGGGCAATGGCTTTCTGCAACAGATCCGGCCGGCCATTCTCCACCCACTCCTTGGGGCTCGTTCGATCGGCAACGGCTGGATAGATATATTCAGTCTGCATCAGCTCCAGCGTCTGCGGGTCGCCCAGATAGTGGCCGGGACCCTCCAGACACACCGATCGCATGGTCTCGATCGACAGGCTGTCCTCTGTCACATCGATGCCGCGGATACAACGCTGCGCCTGTCCCAACAGGTCGTCACCCAGAACAAGACTTTCCAGCGAAAAGCCCAGCAGCGAGGCATGCATGCCGACGGACTCGTAGACGAGGTTCAGTCCGGCAAGACCGGCGAGCACATTGGAAATTCCCTGTTCCCATCCTGCCTGCATGTCCGGCAACTTGGAATCTGCAATACCGGCAGCCGCTCCGCCCGGCAGATCGTAGAAGCGGTGCATCTGGGCAAGACCCGCAGTCAGCAAAGCCTGTTCGCCTGACCCGCCCGACATGGCTCCCGTGCGAAGATCCGAAACGAAAGGCCATGTTCCGAAGATCGCCGGGTGACCGGGTGCCATGGCATTGACATAGACCACGCCAGCCAGGCACTCGGCGACCGCCTGGACAATGGCAGCGGCCAGAGGAGCCGGTGCCGTGGCGCCCGCCTGCCCCGCCGATAACAGCAGCACCGGCATGCCAGCACGAATGCAGGCCTCCATGGTAATGCAGCTTTCCTCGGCGAACTTCATGGGCGGCACGACGAAACAGTTGGAATTCGACACGAACGGCCGCGCCCGCCACTTGTCCTCGCCACCGGCGATCATGTGCAGGACATCGAAACAACCCTCGACATGGGCGGGATCGGAAAAGCTCGTCCCCACATGCTTGGTCGTCCCCGCACAGCAGGCATAGAGCGTGTTGATATCCATCAGGAAATTGTCGGTGACATCACGGCACACCATTGCGCGCTGGAAAAAATGCACATTGTCGAGATGCTGCACCAGACGGGCGGCATCGAGCAGATCCCTGGAGGTCGATTCCCGATACTCGCGCTTTTCGCAATCCACTACATGTACGGCAGCACCTGCCGTTCCATAATGAACGCGGGTGCCGGACAACTGCATATCGTGCTTTGGATCACGGCCAAAAAGCGTGAGGTTGCGCGCGGCAAGCGCCAACATGTCCTCCACCAGTGCCCGGGGAAACCGAAGCCGCCCGTCGTCGCCCAACAAGGCACCCGCCTTCGTCATGATTTCCACGCCCGACTTTGGCGCATTGGCAAGGCCAATCTGTTCCAGGGCGTCAAGGGCTGCTTCATGTATGCGAAGAACATTGGCGTCGGTCAGGGGTTTGTATTGCCCGCCCGAGAGGCCGGGTCTAACGGGCCGGATATTCTCCGCAAGCGGTGAGCTGCGCATGGCCACCCGTGCGGCACGTCCGCCGCTGCGACGCGATGGCACCACTGCGCAACCGGGCCCCATGTCCCCCAAGCTGCTGGAGGGCACCTCAGTCGATCCAAGTTCTACAATCATGGTACCCTCCCAAAATGTTCGGTTCTGCCTAGACCCGCACGCGCTCGGCGCCCGGATCATACATCGGCTTCAGCGATGCCTCCGCCGGGAACCGTTCGCCGGCGATCTCGATTTCGTATGTGGACGACAGAACATCGGCAGCCGTCTCCCCGGCACAGGGCACATAGCCCATGCCGATGGCACCGCCGAGGAAGTGACCGTAATTACCTGACGTCACCGGACCGATGATCTTGCCATCGCGCACCAGTGCCTCGTTGTGAAAGAGCAGCGGCTCGGGATCCTTGAGCCTGAACTGCACCATGCGGCGCGTCAGCCCATCGTCCTGTTTCCTGAGAACGGCATCGCGCCCGATGAAGTCGCCCTTGGCCGTCTTCACAGCAAAGCCGAGGCCCGCTTCCAGCACGTGATCCTCATCCGTGATGTCGTGACCGAAATGGCGGAAAGCCTTTTCGATGCGGCAACTGTCGAGCGTATGCAGACCGCAAAGCGTCAAGCCGACATCCGCCCCCGCCTCTTCCAGTGCCTCGAACACATGCGCGGCCTGATCGGTTGAGACATAAAGCTCCCAGCCGAGTTCGCCCACATAGGTGACGCGGTGCGCGCGGGCGATCCCCATTCCGACCTCGATCTCGCGGGCCGTACCGAAGGGATGCGCCGCATTGGATAAATCATCCGGGCTCACCTTGGCCATCAGATCGCGCGCCTTGGGACCCATGACGCATAGCACGCTTTCTGAAGCCGTAAGGTCGGTCACGACAACGAATTCATCCGTTAAAATATGCCGGCGAAGCCAGGCGAGATCGCGCTGCAGCGTGGCTGCAGGAACCACCAGGAAGAAGGCCGTCTCGGACAATCGTGTGACCGTCAGATCGCTCTCGATGCATCCTCTGCCATTCAGCATCTGGGTGTAGACAATGCGTCCGTTCGGCACATCCATCTGGTTGGCGCACAGCCGTTGCAGGAAGGACAGGGCATCGCGTCCCTCCACCCGGATTTTGCCGAATGAGGTCATGTCGAAAAGACCTACATTCTCGCGCACCGCCATATGCTCGACCCGCTGGTTTTCAAACCAGTTCTGGCGCTTCCAGCTATATTGGTATTCCGGTTTCTGCCCCTCTATGGTGAACCAGTTGGCACGCTCCCAGCCAGCGACCTCGCCAAAGACGGCACCGCGATTTTTCAGATGTTCGTGAATGGGCGAGCGTCGCACACCGCGTGCCGTCTCCATCTGGCGGTAGGGAAAATGATCGGCATAAAGCAGACCCAGCGTTTCGGTCACCCGTTCGCGAAGATAGGCACGGTTCTTCTGGAACGGCTGGGCACGACGGATATCAACTTCCCACAGATCGAAGGGCGGCTCGCCATCGTTCATCCACTGCGCCAGCGCCATACCCGCACCGCCAGAGGACACGATACCGATGGAATTGTAGCCGGCGGCCACCCAGTAGCCCTTCAGCTCCGGTGCCTCCCCGAGATAATAGCGGTCATCCGGCGTGAAACTTTCCGGGCCGCAGAAGAATGTGTGGATGCCGGCCGTTTCCAGCATGGGCAAACGGTTGATCGCCATCTCCAGGATCGGCTGAAAGTGATCGAAATCATCCGGCAACTGGTCGAAACAGAAATCGGCGCGAATGGCCTCTCCCTTGGGCGGCCAGGCCTTGGCCTTGAGCTCGAAGGCACCCAGCAACAGCTTGCCTGCATCTTCCTTGTAATAGGCCTGTTCGTCGGGGACGCGCAGCACCGGCAATTGCTTCAGTCCGGCCACGGGTTCGGTGACGATGTAGAAATGCTCGCAGGCATGCAGTGGAACAGTCACGCCGGACTTGGCCGCGAAGTCTCGGCCCCACATGCCAGCCGCATTGACGACATGCTCCGTCTCGATCGTATATTGCTCGCCGTTCTGCGCGCATACGACCCCGGTTACCCGTCCGTCCACGGTCAGCACATCGACAACCTGCACCCCTTCGATGACCGTGGCGCCGAACTGGCGCGCGCCCTTGGCAAGGGCCATGGCGATATTGGCCGGATCGCATTGCCCATCGAGCGGCAGATGCACCGCTGCAACTGCATCGGCGATATTCAAATGCGGATACATCGCCTTCGCTTCATCGGGCGAGATTTCTTGGACGTCTATCCCGAATGCCCGGGCAAGCGATGCCTGGCGATAGATCTCCTGTTTGCGTTCTTCGGTCAGTGCGACGGTGATCGACCCGTTCTGCTTCATGCCGGTGCCGATACCGGTCTCGTCTTCAAGCTTGACGTAGAGATCGCGCGAATATTTGGCGAGGCGCGTCATATTCTGGCTGGAACGCAACTGGCCGATCAGCCCGGCGGCATGCCAGGTTGTCCCGCACGTCAGCTGCTTGCGCTCGAGAAGCACGACATCCGTCCAGCCCAGCTTGGCCAGATGATAGGCCACCGAGCAGCCGGAAACGCCCCCACCGATAATGACCGCGCGCGCTTTGGAAGGGATCGTCTTGCTCATACTTCAAATCTCATGCTTTCAATCTTTCATTTGTCGGGTCCCAGAGCGGTTGATCGGCTTGCACCACCGCCTTGAACCGATCGCCGAAAATCTCGACCTCGACTTCAGTTCCCTCCGTCGCCAGATCCGCGCGCAGCATGCCAAGCGCGACCGATTTTCCGATGCGGTAACCCCAGTTTCCGGAGGTGGTCTCACCGACAACCTTGCCGCCATGCCAGAGCGTCGACATGTAGGGCGCATCGCAGTCACCGGCTTCGACCAACAGCGTCACAAAGCGCTTGGCAACGCCGTGCTGCTTCTCGGCAAGAAGTGCCGCCTTGCCTTTGAAGTCGTCCTTGGACCAGTCGACGAAACGCTCCAGTCCACCCTGCAACACCGTGTAATCCGTTGAGAGATCCCCCTTCCAGGCGCGGTAGCCCTTCTCGATCCTCAGGCAATCGAGAGCCTCCATCCCGAATGGCTTGAGCCCACGGGACTGCCCGGCCTCCCACACCGCGTCGAACACGGCCGCCGTATCGTCCATCTTGGTGTGCAGTTCCCAGCCAAGTTCACCGGCAAAGGAGACGCGCACCAGCTGCAACCAGCGTCCGGCAATCTGGCAGGACTGGTGAGTGAGCCATCCCTTGGAAAGGTCAGCGTCGCAAACTTCTGCCAAAATCTTGCGCGCCGCGGGACCAGTCAGGATCTGGCAGGAAAAGGCGTCCGTCATGTCGTCGATAGAGAAAGCCGAGCCAGCAGGCACAAGCGCCTTCAGCCATTCCAGGTCATGCCACTGCGCCGTTGCAGCCGTGATCAGGAAGAAGAAATCCTCGCCCAGCATCATCACCGACATCTCCGTAACAATACGGCCCTTGTCGTCGGCGAAATAGGCAAGACCCATACGGCCAGGCTTCGGCACCTTGCCGGTGATGATCGACGACAGCCATTCGGTGGCGCCCTTCCCCTGAACGCGAAAACGGGAAAATCCGGGAAGGTCGAGAATGCCGGCAGCGTCTCTCACAGCCAGACACTCTTCCTCGATACGCGGGCTCCACGGCCCATTGCGGCTCCAGGTCTGCGTCGCCTCTTCCGACGTATCGTCGCCCGGCTTTGCGTACCACATGGCCCGCTCCCAACCGTTGAACGGCTTGAACTGTGCGCCGAGCCTGGCGACACGATCATGGATCGGCGACAGCTTCCTGTCGCGTCCCGCAGGCCAGTAATGTTTCGGAAAATGCATCGCATATTCGTGGCCGTAGATTTCCACGCCCTTGGCGACGCAGTAATCCTTGTCTGAGGCAAAACCCGTATAGCGACGCGGGTCGCAGGACCACATGTCCCATTCGGTTTCGCCCTCGGTGATCCATTCGGACAGAACCTTGCCGGCCCCGCCCGCCTGGCAGATGCCGAAGGTGAACACGCAAGCCTCGAATGCATTGGGCACACCCGGCATCGGTCCGATCAGCGGATTACCATCGGGCGCATAGGGGATCGGCCCGTTGATCATTTTCGACAGTCCAGCCGTACCAAGGATCGGCACGCGCTCAATCGCATCGCTCAGATACCATTCCAGCCGCTCCAGATCGTCGGGGAAAAGCTGGAAGGAAAAATCCTCTGGCATCGGATCGTCAGCCGTCACCCAGTGCGGCTTGCAGTTCTTCTCATACGGGCCGAGATTCATCCCGTATTTTTCCTGCCGCAGATAATAGGAACTGTCGACGTCCCTCATCAGTGGAAGCTTCTGCCCCACTTCTTTCGACCAGGCTTCGAGCTCTGGAATGGCCTCAAACAGCATATACTGATGGCTCATCACCATCATCGGCACATCCCGGCCAAACATCTTGCCCACTTCGCGCGCGTAATAGCCGGCGGCATTGACGACGTATTCGCAGCGGATCTCGCCCTGCGGTGTCGACAGCACCCATTCCTCGTTTTCCCGCCGCGCGGCTGTGACCGGGCAAAAACGGACGACTTTGGCACCGAGATCGCGCGCGCCCTTGGCCAGCGCCTGCGTCAACTGTGCCGGGTCGATATCGCCGTCATAGGGATCGTAAAGGGCACCGGTCAGATCGTGCAGTTCGGCAAAGGGGTATTTCGACTTGAGTTCATCAGGCGTCAGGATATCGAGATCCATGCCCTGATAGCGACCCATGCCGACCACGCGCTTGAACTCTCTCAGCCGCTCGTTCGAATGGCCGAGCCGTACCGACCCGGTGACATGATAGTTCATCGGATAACCGACCCGCTCACCCAGATCGCGGTAGAGCGAAGCCGAATAGCGCTGCATGTTCATGATCGACCAGGATGACGAAAAGGTCGGCACATTGCCCGCCGCATGCCAGGTGGAGCCAGCCGTCAATTCGTTCTTTTCCAGAAGAACGCAGTCCGTCCAGCCCGCCAGTGCCAGATGGTAAAGTGCGGACGCACCGACTGCGCCGCCGCCAATGATGACCACCCGTGCCTGCGTCGGTAAATCCGCCATTCCAAAGCCCCTCATTTTTGCGAAGCTTCGCAGATCAGACAGGTCTCCATCAAGCCGCATGAAATTGCTTTATTGATCGATAAATTCGATTACAGTGCGGGAAAATTTCCACAAAAGCGACGCGAAAATGCAAATTGGCCTGATTGAGACATTTCTCGACCTGATGGAAACCCGCAACTTCAATCGAACTGCGGAACGAATGGGGGTAACCCAGTCAACGGTGTCCCACAGGGTGAAGTCGCTGGAGACCGAATTTGGCAAGCGTCTGTTTTCCAGAAACAAGGGAGGCACCGCTCCCACGTCTGCCGGCTTGCGTTTTCATGACCATGCCCGCGCCCTGCAAAGACAGTGGCACGAAGCGGCAAGAGCGGTTGAAAGTGCCGGCGCCTTTGAACATTCCATCCGCATCGGTGTGCAGCAGGATGTCGCCGAACAACTGGCCGGACCGTGGCTGAGCAAGATTCATCAGGAACTGCCGACAACCTCGATTTACATGGAGGTCGATTATTCGACCCAGATGAACCGCGATCTGGCATCGGGCGAACTGGACCTGGCAGTTCTCTACACGCCGCATTTCCTGCCAGACCTGCATTACGAGAAGATCGGAGAAATCACCTATCAACTGGTGAGCACGCTCTCGCCGTTTGCCGCAGACTTGCGGCTGGAGACCTATCGCAGCACCCACTATTCTCCCGCCTTCGAGCGCACACACCGCATAGCGCTACCCCATCTGGTCGGCGCCACACTGTCTACGGGCCAGAATGTCGCCATGACCAGCCTGTTGAAAAGCATGGGAGGCGCGGCCTTCGTAACCGATGTCACCGCCCGCGAGCTGGCTGACAATGGCATCGCGCAGATTGTGGTGGATGTCGCGCCGATACCCCAGCCGGTCTATGCGGCAACCAATATCAGAACACGCCACGCGCATCAGCACCGGCGCATCATAGATGCCGTCACTCAACTCTTGCAGTGATTTCTCTATCGAGCGGCGGCCTGCTGCTTTCGCGCCTCAAGGGCCGCACGCCGATTGAGCACATGTTCGCGCCAGACCGTGAAAAGGCCTGCCCCCACCACGATGATGGCGCCGGCAACCATGTTGAATGTCAGCGTTTCGCCAAAGATGAAAACCGCCAGCGTCGAGCCAAAGACAAGCTGCCAATAGGTGATCGGCTGAATAACCACGGCATCGAGGTTGTCATAAGCGCGGATCAGCGAGAAATGACCGATGATGCCTGTGCAGCACAAGGCGGCCATCCAGCCCCAGTCCTCGGTCGCAATCGGTGTCAGGAATGCCGGCGAAATGAGATTGATGCCGACAAAGCCGACGAAGCACATATAGACGAAACTGGTCACCGGCGGATCGTCTCGGCTGACCAACCGCGTCAGCACGCCATAAAGCGCACCCGCACAAGCCGTTGCCAGAGGAAGCAGGAAATAGACGTTGAGCCCGCTGGAATCCGGAGACAGGATCAGCAGCACGCCACAAAGGCCGACACCGATTGCCGTCCAACGACGCCAACCAACCTTTTCTCCAAGGATAGGCACAGACAGCAGCGCAACGATAATCGGTCCCGACGCAAAGATTGCCTGCGACTGCGCGAGTCCCGCGTAGTGAAAGGCGGCGACCGAGATGATGATCTGCCCGGCCAGCAGAATGCCGCGAATGGTCTGCAAAACAGGGTGTTTCGTTTTGAGGCTGTGGCGCACGCCACCCGCGCGGCGCGCAAGGAAGATGGCAAAGGCCGCAAAGGCCCAATAGCGCACCAAAGCAACCACCACCGGCGAATAGCTGTCGCCCAGATGCTTGGAAATTGCGTCCTGCATCGCGAAAACGGTGAAGGCCGTGAAAGCCAGGAGGTAGCCGAGGCGAGTGGATTTCATGAAGCTTGCAATGCAGAAACGGTGACGCGAGGATCGTAATCGCGCCACCGTATCAAGACGAGGTCAATAAAAAGACAATAAACAGCATTCTTGACGTTTGCGAAGTCGCCAATTTGCACAGCCGCCATGCGTTTTTGGTAAGGCCGAGTTTCGGTCTCGATCATCTTGCGGTTCAACCTTGCGTCATGCTCTAAAGCGACATGGCCTTCACGCTTCGACAATTGCAGTATTTCGTCGCCGTTGCCGAACAGGGTTCGGTGACCCGGGCCGCACAGAATCTCTCCATTTCCCAGTCTTCGGTCACCGAAGCGATCAAGGAGCTGGAAAGCGATCTGGGCCTGGAACTGTTTGACCGCCATCCGCGCGGATTGTCGATCACCCATAACGGCCATCAGTTCCTGCGCCACGCCACCAAGATCCTTGGCTCCGTTGCCGATGCCCGCAATGTGTTTTCCGAAACCCGAACCGAGCCGGGTGGAACGCTCAATATCGGCGTGACATCGCTCGTCGCCGGCTATGTTCTCTCCGACCTTCTGGCCCGCTATCGCCGCGCTTGCCCCAATGTCGAGATTTCGGCCATCGAGGATAACGGCTCCTATCTCGAACATCTGCTGGTGGGCGGCGAACTGGATGTCGCCGTCATGGTGATTTCCAACCTGCGCGACCGCATGGCGCTGCAGGCCGAAATCCTCGAAACCTCGCCCTATCGACTGTGGCTGCCCATGGGGCATCCGCTGGTATCGGCAGACATCATCTCGATTGCCGATATCGCCCGTGAACCGCTGATCATGCTGACGGTCGATGAAATCGAGGAAAACACAGGCAAACTACTCTCTGCTCTGGGTGCGCGCCCGCATGTGGCCTTTCGCACACGCTCGGTGGAAGCCGTCAGAAGTCTGGTCGCGACGGGTGCCGGCGTCGCTCTGTTGCCCGACCTTGTCTACCGCCCCTGGTCGCTGGAAGGTGACCGCATAGAAAGCCGCGACGTCTCCGGTTCGCTTCCGGTCGTGCAGGTGGGCATGGTCTGGCGCAAGGGGTCAAGCCTGCCGCAATCGGCAAGAGATTTCGTGGGAATTGCCGAAGCGCTCAGAAGCGGTCGCCCGCGATAATTGCGCCCCACGAAACTTTCGCCTGCGCAATCGGCATTTCACCCCGGTATCGGAAAAATCGATATCAACTTTCTGACAAATGAATTTGCGAATGCGGTGAAATCACGGCAGGTTCAACATCGGGAACAAACGCCGCAAAAATGCGGCCCTTACCGGGAGAATTTGCGATGAAGACCATCCTGAAATCCTGCACTGCGATGACCGCCGTTTTGAGCTTTGCCACTCAGACGATTGCAGCCGAGCCACTCAAGGAACTGGGTCCCGGCGAAGGCGCGCTGTCGATCGTTGCCTGGGCCGGCTATATCGAGCGCGGCGAAACGGATCCCGCCTATGACTGGGTCAGCAAGTTCGAAGAAGAGACGGGCTGCAAGGTCTCGGTCAAAACCGCGGCAACCTCCGACGAAATGGTCGCGCTGATGAACGAAGGCGGCTTCGATCTCGTGACCGCCTCTGGCGATGCGTCGCTGCGCCTGGTTGCCGGCAAACGCGTTCAACCGATCAACACGGCGTTGATCCCGAGCTGGAGCACCATTGACGAACGCCTCCAGAACGCGCCATGGCACACGGTCGATGGCGTCCATTACGGCACACCATATGTCTGGGGTGCCAATGTGCTGATGTACAACACCGATGCGTTCAAGGGTGAAGCACCGAAAAGCTGGAACGTCGTCTTTGAAGAAATGACGCTTCCCGATGGCAAGTCGAATGCCGGTCGCGTTCAGGCCTATGACGGCCCGATCTATGTGGCCGATGCCGCCCTCTACCTGATGACCCACAAGCCTGAACTTGGCATCAAGGACCCTTACGAACTCAATGAAGACCAGTACAAGGCCGCCCTCGATCTGCTCCGCGGTCAGCGCAAGCTCGTGGGTCGCTACTGGCACGACGCCATGATCCAGATCGACGACTTCAAGAACGAAGGCGTGGTCGCATCCGGTTCCTGGCCATTCCAGGTCAACCTGATGAAGGCCGAAGGCGCCAAGATTGCATCCACCTTCCCCGAAGAAGGTGTGACAGGCTGGGCAGACACCACCATGCTGCATGTCGACAGTGAGCATCCGAACTGCGCCTATATGTGGATGGAGCATTCGCTGGCCCCCAAGGTTCAGGGCGATGTCTCCGCCTGGTTCGGCACCGTGCCCTCGGTACCGGCTGCCTGTAAGGGCAACGAGCTCTTCACCGACGAAGGCTGCACAACCAACGGCTATGACGACTTCGAGAAAATCAGCTTCTGGCGCACGCCAACCTCGAAATGCGAAAGCCAGAGCGAGTGCGTCCCGTACCACCGCTGGGTCTCCGACTATATTGGCGTGATCGGCGGACGCTGACCCGTCACGTCAGGCAAATCCGGATAGGTTTTGCCCCATACGCCAACCTTCTCCCCGCCTCAGGGGAGAGGGACACGCCCTGAACCGATGTTGCAGATTTGTAGCTGAGGCCGGCTGGATTCGTTCTTCTGCCCGCATGCGGGCAGAAGGTCCCGGCCGGCGGATGAGGGGCCGTAAAATCAGTCAGACCCGGAGTATCCATGACCGCAGCGGTAGAATTTTCGAAGGTGTCACGCCATTTCGGTGACGTCAAAGCTGTCGATGGGGTGGATCTGAAGATCGCGCCGGGCGAATTCTTCGCCATGCTCGGCCCCTCCGGTTCCGGCAAGACGACATGCCTGCGCCTGATTGCCGGTTTCGAGCAACAGACATCGGGCCATATCGAAATCTTCGGAGAAAGCTGCGAGGGCGTACCGCCCTATCGTCGCCATGTGAACACCGTCTTCCAGGACTATGCGCTCTTTCCCCATCTGACCATTCTCGACAACGTCGCTTACGGCCTGATGGTCAAGGGCGTTGCAAAGCAAGAGCGGCTGAAAATGGCCGAAGACGCGCTCGAACTCGTCAAGCTTCCGGGCTATGGCAACCGCAAGCCAAGCCAGTTATCCGGCGGCCAGCGTCAGCGTGTGGCGCTCGCCCGCGCTCTGGTCAACAAGCCGAAAGTGCTGTTGTTAGACGAACCTCTCGGCGCACTCGACCTGAAACTGCGCGAGCAGATGCAGGACGAATTGAAAGGCCTGCAACGCGGCCTCGGCATCACCTTCATCTTTGTCACCCACGATCAGAGCGAGGCCCTGTCGATGGCTGACCGGGTGGCGGTTTTCAATGAGGGCAAGATCGTACAGGCCGGAACGCCGGAAGATATCTACAACAAGCCGAGAACCCGTTTCGTGGCCGATTTCGTCGGCTCCTCCAATGTCATATCACCGGCAGATACGGCAAGGCTCGGTGGCGAACAGAGATGGGCCAGCCTCAGGCCCGAGGCCATCAGCATCGCCTCAGATGGAATTCCGGCCACCGTCACCTCAAGGAACTTCCTTGGTGCCACAACGCGGATTTGCGTTTCGGCCATGAATATTCCGTTGACCGTCATGGCTCCCGCTGGCCTGCCGCTGCCAGAGACAGGAACTGAGACACATATCAATTGGCGGCCGAGCGACCTGCATTATATGGACGGCGAGGCATGAGCGCCCTTCCCCAAGCCTCCATCCTGCCCGCCAGCGGTGGCGTGCTTGGGCGCCTGTCGGATCTGTTCTGGCGCAAGCCCACCTTCTTCCTCATCCTGATGCTGATCCCGCCGCTTCTCTGGCTCGGCATCATCTATATCGGTTCGCTGATCGCACTTCTGCTGCAGAGCTTCTTTTCGATCGACGACTTCTCCGGGATGATCAATTACGAGCTGACATTCTCGACCTATCGTCAGCTTCTCAACCCGGCCAATCTGGACATTATCGTCCGAACGCTTCTGATGTCGGCAGCCGTCACCCTTGCCTCCGCAGCCATTGCCTTCCCGATTGCCTATTACGCTGCCCGTTATGCCAGGGGTCGCTGGAAGGCCTTCTTCTATCTCGGCATCATGCTGCCACTGTGGTCCAGCTATCTGGTCAAGATCTATGCGTGGAAACTGATCCTTGCCAAGGAAGGCATCCTTACCTGGATCTTTGCCAAGCTCCATTTGACATGGTTGATGGACGGCATTCTGGCGATCCCCGTGATCGGCGGCAATTCCTTGTCGATCAGCTATATCGGCACCTTCATCGTCTTCGTCTATGTCTGGCTGCCCTACATGATCCTGCCAACGCAGGCAGCACTGGAACGCGTGCCCGGCAATCTGATCGAGGCCTCCGGCGATCTTGGCGCGGAGCCCGGACAGACGTTTCGCCATGTACTGTTTCCGCTGGCACTGCCCGGCATCATCGCCGGCTCGATCTTCACCTTCTCGCTGACGATGGGCGACTACATCATCCCGCAGATCGTCGGCTCGTCCCGCCTGTTCATCGGTCAGGCGGTCTATGCCCAACAGGGAACCGCTGGAAATGTGCCGCTTGCCGCCGCCTTTTCCGTCGTCCCGATCGTAATCATGGGCATCTATCTGGCTGTTGCCAAACGCATGGGGGCCTTCAATGCGCTCTGACCGTTCGACTGGCGCCAGCATGACGCTCAAACTGGCAGCAGGAACAGGCCTGGCCTTTCTGCATCTGCCGATCCTGCTGATCTTCGTCTACGCCTTCACGACGGAGGAAAAGAGCTATCAATGGCCGCCGCCGGGCTTCACCATGAAATGGTTCGAGGTGACCTGGAACCGTCCCGATGTGTGGGATGCGCTGGGACTGTCGCTTCGGGTTGCGGCCATCGCAACCCTCATTGCACTGGTGCTTGGCACGCTTGCAGCAGCGGCAGTTTCCCGGACCAGGTTCTTCGGGCGCGAAGCCATATCGCTGCTGGTCATTCTGCCCATTGCACTGCCGGGCATCATAACCGGTATCGCGCTGCGTTCCGCTTTTTCGCTGGCTGATATCCCCTATTCCATGTGGACGATCATTCTCGGCCACGGCACCTTTTGCGTGGTGGTGGTCTACAACAATGCGGTCGCCCGTTTCCGCAGAACATCCGGCTCCTTGATCGAGGCCTCGATGGACCTGGGCGCCAATGGCTTCCAGACCTTCCGTTATGTGATCCTGCCCAATATCGCGACGGCATTGCTGGCCGGCGGCATGCTCGCCTTTGCCCTATCCTTCGACGAGGTCATCGTCACCACATTCACCGGCGGGCAACAGTCGACGCTCCCCATCTGGATGCTCGAGGAACTGATCCGCCCACGCCAGCGCCCTGTGACCAATGTGGTGGCCATGGCCGTGGTGCTGGTGACATTCCTGCCAATTCTTGCCGCCTATTACCTGACCCGCGACACCGACCAGATTTCCGGCAGCGGGAAGTAACCCAGACAATAAAGCCCGAGGGAGAACGACATGGACACGCAAATGCTGATCGGCTCGAAGTTCGAAGCTGGAACCGAGATCGAGGAAAAGATCCTCAACCCCAAAACCGGTGAAACCATCCTCGACCTGCCGGAGGCATCCGCAACCCAGATCGACGCAGCCGTGGACGCAGCCGGCAAGGCATTCGACAAATGGTCGGAAACGACGCCGGGTGAACGCTCGGCTTATCTTCTCAAGATCGCCGATGCAGTGGAGGCCGACGCGCTGGGCTTTGCCACGCTCGAAGCGCTCAATTGCGGCAAGCCGATCAATGCCGTCCTGAACGATGAAATCCCCGCCATTGTCGATTGCTACCGCTTCTTTGCTGGTGCGATCCGCTCGCTGCACGCCCCCGTTGCCGGTGAATACCTGCCGGGCCACACCTCCATGATCCGCCGTGATCCGGTCGGCATCGTCGGCTCCATCGCCCCCTGGAATTACCCGCTGATGATGATGGCCTGGAAATTGGCACCGGCCATTGCCGGCGGCAACACAGTCGTCTTCAAACCGTCTGAACAGACGCCTCTCACGGCTTTGAAGATGGCCAGGCTGCTGGCCGACATCCTGCCCGAAGGCGTGGTCAATGTCGTGCTCGGTCGTGGCGAGAGCACCGGCAATGCGCTCATCAACCATCCGCAGATCAACATGGTCTCGATCACCGGCGATGTGGCAACTGGCAAGAAGGTGCTGGCGGCAGCCGCCAAGACGGTGAAGCGCACGCATCTCGAACTGGGCGGCAAGGCCCCGGTGATTGTGTATGACGATGCCGATATCAATGCCGTTGTCGAAGGCATCCGTGCGTTCGGCTATTACAATGCCGGCCAGGACTGCACCGCAGCCTGTCGCATCTATGCCTCCGACAAGGTCTATGACAATTTTGTCGCCGACCTTGCATCCGCCGTCTCGACGCTGAAGTTCAATCTGGCAGATGACACTGAAAACGAGATCGGCCCGCTGATTTCCAGGCGCCAGCGCGACCGGGTCGAGAGCTTTGTCGCCCGCGCCTCCGAACACAAGCACATCGAAATCGTCACCGGCGGAAAGGTGTCCGGCGACAAGGGCTTCTTCTATGAGCCGACCGTCGTTGCAGGGGCTCTGCAGGATGACGAGATTGTGCGCCGTGAGGTGTTTGGTCCCGTCGTCTCTGTGACCCGTTTCTCGCAGACGGACGATGCCATCGCCTGGGCCAATGACAGCGATTACGGTCTCGCATCCTCCGTCTGGACCAAGGATATTTCCCGCGCCATGAAGACCGCCGCCAAGCTTCGCTACGGCTGCACCTGGATCAACACCCACTTCATGCTCTGCAACGAGATGCCCCATGGCGGACTGAAGCAGTCTGGCTATGGCAAGGACATGTCGGTCTATGCGCTGGAAGACTATACGGCGGTGCGCCATGTGATGATCGCACACTGACACGCGTAACGAGGCGGCGTTCGGCCGCCTCTGTTCGACTTATCGGGCGGCAGTCAGAAAAACTTTGTGCTGCGTGAGTGCGTCATTGGCGTCGCTGAGTAACCGCAGTGACGGCAGCCACCCGGCGCCGACACGTCGCGCAGCGCGGTTCAGCGCAACCGCTGCCTTTGCCGGCTCACGATCGAGCCGCTGTAATCGTGCCAGCGCGGCCAAGGCAACGCGTCTTTCCGCGGGCGTCGCACGTTCACTTTGCAAGATCATCTGTAATTCCATGACCGCCTTGCCGAGTGACAGCACCGCGAGAGCACCCTCTGCCACCTCATGCACGGGCATGCCACTGCGCTCTGCATAGCACACCATGCGCAACAGACGATGATGCAGGCGTGCACGCCAGACCAGACGGTGGTCAAGCGCATCCTCTGCACGCGCCAGCATCGCAACCTCATCGACAGCCATCCTGATCAGCGCGTTCAGGCGGCGTTTGGCATCCACAGGATAAATGCCTTTGAAAACGAAGAACGCCACGACGGGAGCAGCGACAACCGCAGCCGCATTGGGTATCCAGCCCGCAAGGTCTAGCGTCAGCGGTAGATGCGGTTGCAGCAGGAGCAATGAGACCATGGCATAGTCAAAGCCAAGTACCGCAGTGCGTTTATGCGCAAACAAAAGCGCGCTCGCAAAGATGAACGGGATCATCATCAACACGAGTTGGAATGCGTTGTCGGCGAAAGGCCAGACGACGAAATTGCAGACAAGAGCGCCCAACGCTCCGAGGAATTGCCCTTTCATGACGAAACGCATCAGGCCCGCCGGATTATCGAAGGTGGAGAATATGGTGGTCATGATGGACAGACCAAGCATCAGAAACGCAAGCGGGTGCCAGCCGGTCAGGCTCCAGGCCAGACCAACCAGCATAAGACTGACAAAGGCCCGCACCGCCGATTGCCGTGCACCGTGCCAGTCGCGATGCAGCACAGGTAAAAACGCTGTCGGCAAAGGCACAGGCTTCTCAAAGCGAGCCGAACGGAAGGCAGTTATAGCATTGCCAAGACCATGCAACGCCTCCGCAAGGTCAGGAAAATGATTTATTTTGGCGGCCGCAAGATTGATCCGCTCAATCGCCAAGGCGCTATCCTCGCCTCCCTCGAGCAGGCTTGCAGCGTCTTCCAGTGCAGCGGCAATCTCGATATCGTTACCCTCTGACAGAGAGCGGGCCGACAACAGTAGCGCTATCTGCGCAGACAGAATGCTGCGCATTGCCCGGGTCGACTGCCGACGTCGCAAAGATCCAGCGGCATGCGGATCGAACTGCTCATCGGCCAGCGCCATGTCGGCCAGTATCCGTTCCTCGGCCGGGGTCAACTGCTTGGCCCCGCCGTTACGAACGCGTAATGCCAGGGCACGCAACAGATTGGCCGTCATGTGGCGCATACGCCCGACGATCTCGGCCTCTCCGCTTTCAGGGGTGAAAATCCATCCGATAACAACCGATGCAACGACGCCTGTCAGAATGGTACCCAACCGATCGAGACCCAAAGCAAAGACATGGTCAGGATGACCAATGTCCAGCAGCGCGACCATGGATGCCGAATAGGCAGCCAACATGGCACAGTAAGACGTAAGCCCACGCAGGATGTTCCCTGCGGCAACACATCCCGCTACCCAGATTGCGAGCCCGATGACCATACCAAGCGGCGAACTGCTGAACAGCAATACAAGCAGGATGCCCGCAGCCACCCCGACAAAGGTGCCGCCTGCCCTGAACAGTCCCTTTTCCAGCAATTGTCCCCGCGTCGGCTGCGATGTCGCCCATACCGTCATCGCCGCCCATTGGGGATGCTCGAGGCCCAGAAGCCAGGCGATAACCAGCGCAACCGAGGCCGCAAAGGCAGTCTGTGCCGCAAAGCGCAGTTTTGGCAGATCAAAGCCAAGCTTTGAAAGAGGTGACGCATTACATGTTGATTTCATTGATTATCTCGGTTGTCTTTTGTGCCTTCAAGCCGTTCTTCAATCCGCGAAAAAGCACTCATCATCGCCTCGGCGGTCCGATCGTCGACATCCTGCAAAAGCTCCTCTTCCAGTTGCGCGACTACGCCCATGATCTCATCCACACGGTGCTTGCCCGCAGCTGTCAGCGAAAGCCGCTTGGCACGGCGATCTGCGGGATCTTGGCACCGCTCGATCAAACCTTGCTCCTCAAGCTTGTCGAGCAGGCGCACAAGGCTGGACACGTCCAGTCCAATCCGGGCCGCCAGATCTTTATGATGCAGCCAGCCGTCAGCGCGATGGAGATGCACAAGCGGCGCCCAGGTCGCATCGCTCAGCCCGCTTGCGGATAGTCGGTCATCCAGAAACTGGCGCCAGCGCCGGGCAAGAACGACGATGCGCATGCCGAGAAGGTGTTTCGAATTTTTCGTCATATTTCATTTGTATCAAAATAGTTTGTACTGCAAGTAAATTTTGAACTGCCCAAGAATTTACCTTTGCCTGCGATAATTCGTGAGCCTGTCGGACAGATCGTTTATGCTTTGCCCGAACAACGGAGAATTGCATGCGTTCAATTGCCGCCATCATTGCAGCCAGCACCATCCTCACTGCTGGCATCGCTTTCGCGCAGGAACCTTATGTCGTGCCAGCGCCTGAAATTCGCACGAATCCGTCAGACGACGCAGCCATCTGGCATGTCCTGGGACTTCGCCGGGGAGATGTACTCAACATGCGAACGGCGCCCAGCCTGCGAGGTAGAGTGATTGCTGCCCTGGAAGAAGGCATGCCGGTGCGCAATGAAGGCTGCCAGGACCGCGATGGTCAATACTGGTGCCGCGTTTCGACCTATGGCAGGCCGCGCATCAGCGGCTGGGTAAACGGACGTTATATCTCGGATGAATTTGTCGATCCCGGTCAGGGCGGAGCCTATCAACCGCCGCCGGTCAAACCTGGTCGCTACGATCAGTCAGGCTATGTCGACTGCCGTTTCGACCCCGACCCCAAGCTCTACAACTGCCGCTTCGGCCTGCAACGTCAAGGGACCAGCGCCCTGATCGACATTGAAACACCGGACGGTATGACCCGGCAGCTCGAATACAGGGCGGGACGGTTCAAAAGCACGGACGGGGTCGCAACCAGATCGCGCAAGCGCGGCGGTGAGGCAGAGGTCACCGTCGGTGGCTATGAGACGTATTTTATTCCAGATAAAGTCGTGCTCGACTGGTAAGCCGAGCACGATACAGTCTTGATCAGGCGTCGAGCGCCTTGGAGACCTTGCTGCGCAGTGTGCCCAGATCCTTGGCAAAGCTGCGAATACCTTCGGCCAGCTTTTCGGTTGCCATTGCATCTTCGTTCATGGCCCAACGGAATGCCTTTTCATCGAGCGAAACAGCCGGATCGGCTGTGGTCTTCTCGGGCGAAAGCTTGCGCTCCAACGTGCCCTTGTCAGCATCGAGTTCGTCCAGTAGCGCTGGGCTGATAGTCAGGCGATCGCAACCGGCAAGGGCTTCGATCTCGCCGGCATTGCGGAACGATGCGCCCATGACGATGGTCTCGATACCATTGACCTTGTAGTAGTTGTAGATCTCGCGCACCGACTTCACACCCGGATCGGTTTCAGCGGTATATTCTTCACCTGTCGACTTCTTATACCAGTCGAGAATACGACCGACGAAAGGTGAAATCAGGAATGCCTTCGCTTCGGCGCAGGCAATCGCCTGAGCCTTGGAGAACAGCAGCGTCAGGTTGCAATCGATGCCTTCGGTCTGCAACACTTCAGCTGCGCGAATGCCTTCCCATGTCGATGCAAGCTTGATCAGGATGCGATCCCGCTCGATGCCGCGCTCCTTGTAGGCAGCGATGATCTCGCGCGCCTTGGCAATGGAAGCCTCGGTGTTGAAGGAAAGATCGGCGTCCACTTCGGTCGAAACGCGGCCAGGAACGATACCGGCCAGCGCTGCACCAACGGAAATGGCCAGACGGTCGGCAACGGCAGACGCCACTGCATCGCTGGATCCGCCTTTAGATTTTCCCCAGGCAATTTCTTTCTTGAAGGCATCATCGAACATATCGGTGCCGAGCGCCTTCAGGACGATGGTGGGGTTGGTGGTGCAGTCGACTGGCTTCAGCCGCGCCACAGCCTCGATATCGCCGGTATCGGCCACCACGGTAGTCATGGAACGCAGTTGTTCAAGCTTGGAAGTCATCTGGAAAACCCTTTGGAGAATGCGTTTCTATTGGAACGGTCGGCAGGCGAATTCGTTTCACGACCGAACGCTTTAATTAAGCAGAATATCATCGCTCGCTCGCGACAAAGTCAAGACATTTGTTCATCCCATTTGACATAAGTTTCACGGATGGCAATAGTATGACGATCTTCACCTGACGGGAATGAATGCATAGTGGCCAAACTTCGACGCGGCAGCCATCCGACCTATTCCGAAGCTTCGTCCTTGAGACTGCGTGCCGCCTGGCTTTATTACAACCAGGGCCTGACCCAGAAAGATGTGGCCGAACGTCTCGGCATCAGCAGGTCGACCGTAATCCGACTGCTCGACGAAGCGCTGAAGCGTGCCGAAGTCCAGATCTGGATCAGCGACGCGATCGGCGATTGCGTTGAGCTTGCAACGGGGCTGGAAAAAGCCTTCGGGCTGGATGAAGCCATTGTCGTTCCGGCGCCGGCGTCGGATCAGGCTGACGCGATTGCCAAGGCAGTGGGGCTGGCTCTCGGTGAATTTCTATCTGACGTCATTGAAGACAATACCACGATCGGCGTCGGTTGGGGCCGCACGATGACCGCCTCGCTGTCGGGCTTTCGCCCGCCACGACGCGAAAACTGCAAGGTCGTGTCTCTCCTTGGCGGCATCGTCGCCGTCCATCAGACCAATCCCATCGACTATACATGGCGGCTTGCAAGCCAGCTCGGCGCGGAATGCTACATGTTCCTCGCCCCATTGCTGGTGGACTCGGTGGAGACCAAGCAGGCACTGATCGAAAAATGCGGCTTGAAGACCCTCTACGACCTTGCCGAAAATCTGGACCTCGCCGTGGTTTCCTGCGGCGATATAGGTCCACAGTCCACATCGCTGTCGGAAGGCTTTATCAGCCATGAAACCCTGGACGAACTGATCGCGGCCGGCTGCATCTGCGATACTATGTTCAACTTCCTCGATGCCGAGGGCCGTTCCGTCGAACACTCCATCAACCAACGCGTCATGTCGGTGGAACTGGATACGCTGAAGAAAGCGAAGCACATTGTGCTCTCCTCCGGCGGCGCCCATCGCGCCAAAGCCATTCGCGCTACAATAAAACGCATCGGCTGCAACACGCTGATCACGGACGAAGCCGCCGCGCGGGAATTGCTCGAGCTGCAGGGGCAATCGCTACCCGGGGCTGAGGAAACCGCTTAAACCTGCCCCGCCTCCCAACCCAGCATTGCGCGCTTGCGTGTCAGTCCCCAGTGATAACCGGTCAGGGTGCCATTCTTTCCAAGCGCCCGGTGGCATGGCACCACGAAGGAGACAGGATTGCGTCCGACCGCTGCACCAACGGCCCGGCTTGCCTTCGGTTGACCGATACCCTTGGCAATATCGGAATAGGTCACAGCCTTGCCAAGCGGTATGTGCAGAAGCTGTTCCCACACGCGGACCTGAAAATCGGTGCCGATCAGGACAACCCTTAACGGTTGATCGCCTGACCATTGCGCGGGATCGAATATGCGAGCGGCATAGGGAGCGGTAACCGCCTGATCGGCAATATAATTGGCCTCTGGCCAGCGTGATGCCATATCCTCGAAACTTGCCGCCTCCGCGCCAATATCGGCGAAGGCAACACCTGCAAGACCGCGCTCGGTCGCCATGATCAGCGCTTGGCCAAAGGGCGATGAATGAAAGCCGTAGCGAATAGTCAGGCCGGCTCCCCTCGCCTTCCATTCGCCCGGCGACATCGCCTCATGGGTAACGAACAGATCATGCAACCGCCCCGGTCCCGACAGACCAAGCTCGATGGAGGTCTCCAGAAGCGGCATCGCCTCCTGCCCCAGCAACCGCTTGGCATGATCCAGCGTAACAGCCTGCAGGAAAGCCTTGGGCGACAGTCCCGCCCAGCGCGTAAACGTCTTTTGCAACTGGGTCGGCGACTGGCCGAGCCGTGCGGCTACCGTCTCCAGTGACGGTTGCTCCTGATAGTCCAGCGTCATCATCTCGATCACGCGCCGCACAGTCTCGTAGTCGCCGCCCTCAGGCGTGATGTCTTGAAGCGTGGATATGTCGATCTTGGCAGCAAGGGTCATGGGGCTCTCCTTCATGATGAGAGAACACCACGATGAACGCGTTGAAACCACCCGATTCTTGCGCGCATCAGATCCGCTGTTTCACCGTTGCCAGAGCGCCGCGAAACGCCTTGGCAAAACTTTCGCGATCATCCGGATTGAGAAAGGAGCCGATATCCGTTCGCCGCCCCTCGCCACTCACATGCATCGATACGATACCGTCCTCGCCCTGACGCTTGACGAAGAATTTTGCCCAGAACGGATTGAAGCGATGTTCGGTCATCAGACCGGAAGGCGTGAACTTGCGGACATGGAGATAGGTGCGCGCAACCTCTACCTCTTCGCGGGCGCGACCGGACCGGTAGCTGAGCCAGAAGGCGCCGTAGAGAAGCAGGAAGTCGAGGCCGAAGAACAGACCGATGGGCCAGGCACCGGTCATGATGAAGAACAGCGCATGGCCAACGCAGACCGAACCGGCTATCGCCAGCATGATGACAAAGCCCTTGCGCCCGAGCGAGCGATAGGGTGTCAGCTCGGCTGCAAAAATTGGCTGCTCGATCATATCGTCTACGTTGCCTTCGCTCATGTGAACCATCTATAGAATGACGATGACGACTCCGAAGGCCAAATCCAGCACCCAAAATACGAAAATGTCAATTTCCGCGACTGCGCGGAAAAAGCCCGTGCGTCGCAGTGCCTATTCAAAGGCGGAGCTGGAAGAGATCTTTCGCCGTTTTGCGATCCAGCGGCCGGAGCCCAAGGGCGAACTCGAACACGTCAATCCCTTTACCCTGGTCGTCGCCGTGGCCCTATCGGCGCAGGCGACTGATATCGGTGTCAACAAGGCAACCCGCGCCCTGTTCCAGATTGCAGACACGCCGGAAAAGATGCTGGCGCTCGGCGAAGACAAGGTCCGCGACTACATCAAGACCATTGGCCTTTATCGCAACAAGGCCAAGAATGTCATCGCGCTCAGCCGGATGCTGGTAGATGAGTTCGGCTCGGTCGTGCCCCGTACCCGCGAGGAGCTTGTGCAACTACCGGGCGTCGGCAGAAAGACCGCCAACGTGGTCATGTCCATGGCCTTCGGCATTCCGACCATAGCCGTCGACACCCATATCCTGCGCATTGCCAACCGCATCAAGCTTGCACCGGGCAAGACGCCAGACGAGGTGGAAGCCAGGCTCGAGGCGATTATCCCCAAACACTATCTGTTCCACGCTCACCACTGGCTAATCCTGCACGGGCGCTATGTCTGCAAGGCGCGCAAGCCGGAATGCGAGCGCTGCGTCATTGCCGATATCTGCAAGTCCGGCGAAAAGACCTGCGACGTGCCAGCCCCTCTGGTCGAGCTGCCGGCTCAGATTTTGGCCACGTCCGCCTGACCTCTCATCGAGGCTGGCTTGGGGCAAAGCCCGGATCGCGTTTCGACAACATCTTGTGCAGATGCACCATCATGCTCGCCGCAAACAGCGGAGTGAGCAGGTTGACGATCGGCACCGCCAGAAAGGCCGCGATCAGCAATCCGGCCATGAAAACGGTGGCACTGTGTTTGGCCCGGAAAAGCCGTGCATCCGCAGGCGTCCGGAAGCGTGTCGCGGCGAATTCGAAGAACTCACGTCCGAGCAGATAGCCGTTGACCAGAAAGAAGGCGACGATGTTAACGCCGGGAATAAACAGTAACAGCAGCGCAATGATATTGCCGAGAATGACGACGCCGAAGAACTTGAGTGAGTAGATGATGGCCTGCCCAAGAGGCATTGCCGTTCCGGGCGCATCGGCTGGGTAATCGCGCTTTTCCACCACCTCGGCCACATCATCCAGGAACAGTCCGGCAATGATTGCGGTCACCGACGACAACAGGAAAGCCAGCACCAGCGCCAGACCGATACTGGCAACAATGCCGAACACAAATGTCAGCCAGCCAGCCCAGTCGGGCAGATCGGGAAAGAAGCCGGCAAGCCAGGGCATGGCATAGGCCATGAAGGCGCTGCGAAAGGTGAACCATAGCCCCATCAGAACGAGGATGGTCAGGCCCAGCACCTTCCAGAAAACCGACCGGGTCTCGACCGCAAATAGATTGGTCAGCGCAAGCCTCGCCGCGTCGAAAATCATGTATCTCTCCCTCGTGACATGACTATCGATGTAAGAAGGCGGGCGCGAACGCGCAAGCCAGCGCCCAAAAGTGTCGGAGGATTATGCCTTGGTCGCAGTCACAGCACCGTAGAGTTCTGGCCGACGATCGCGCAGATAGGGCAGTTCTGCTCGGCTCTCGTCATAGGCGGCCGGATCGAGGTCGGCGAACATCAGGCATTCGCCGCTGCCGGCGCGGCAGAGGAAACTGCCATCAGGTGCGACCGCAACCGAATGGCCTTCGTAGTTCAGCACGCCGTCATTGCCGCAAAGGTCGGTATAGAGAATGAAAAGCTGGTTTTCCATCGCACGCGCCGGCAAGATGCGTTCCGGGATACGACGATTGGCAGGTGTCGTCGCAAGTGCTGTCGGCACGATCAACAATTCAGCGCCGGACAGGCCGATGCTGCGCACGATTTCAGGGAATTCCACATCGTAGCAGATCAACATCGCAGCCTTCAGACCGCCAATCTCGAACAGTTCGGGCCCTGTATCCGAAGGCGTGAACGCAAGGCGCTCCATATCGCCATAGAGATGGCATTTCCGGTAGACACGCTGTGGCTTGCCCGGCTGCGAAAGAGCAACGCTGTTAAAGATCGTGTCACCATCGCGCTCGGCAAAACCGGCCACCAGGGCAATCTTGAACCTGTCTGCGATCGCCTGAAGCTTGGTGGCAATAGGACCATCTGCGGGCTCCGCCATCGTTGCTGTCGCAGCTTCCAGCGCATAGCCCGTCACGGACATTTCCGGAGTGACCAAGAGATTAGCCCCCATAACGGCTGCCGCTTCCGCAGCTTTAGCGATCTTGGCAAGATTGCCGTCGACATTCGTCAACTCTGAAAACATCTGGAACATGGCGACGCGCATGAAAACTCCGTGGCAGTGTGGCTGACATAGTCGGACCGCATTGGAAATGTGTTAGACACATCTCCAGTCAGCGATGAGCTGAAACACTTATCGTACTCAACATCTCAGGGAAACCTGAGAACTGCCGAAGATATTCCTCTGATTTCTTGAGGCGCAACGCGCCCCACGGACCTCGATCAGAGCGTGGTCAGCAATTCGATCGTCGAACCGTCGAAAAACCGTGAGAGCCTGAAGGCTGTCGGATCCACGCACGGTGTACCGCCAGTCACCAGATCCGCGGTCAATCGTCCGGCGCCCGGACCGATGCCGAATCCGTGGCCGGAAAAACCGGTGGCGATGAAGAAGCCCGGCACTGTCTCGACAGGCGAGATGACTGGCACGGCATCGGGGGTGACGTCGATCAGGCCGGCCCAGCGTTGTGCGATCTGGGCATCCTTGAAAACCGGATAGGCCGCCTTGAGCCTGGAAAGCGCACGATCAGTCTCACGAGGTGCAGGAACGGGATCGAGTACCCGGCAGCGCTCAAACGGGCTTTGCCTGTCGAGTGCCCAGCGCGACGGCAGCATTGCCTCTTCGAGGAAACGGTTTCCGACGCGAAATTTCAAAGAACGCCAATCGTTCTTCAATGCCGGCAGGAATTTTCCGAAATAGCGGAAGCTGTCGGGCACGATATCGACGACATTGTCGCCCTCTGAGGCAATGGTATAGCCGCCATCCTGACGCTTGCGGATGGCAAAATCATTGCTGAACAGCGTTGTCTCAGGCCCGCCTTCGACCGGGGTTGTCCGGATGACCGTGTTCATCACCTTCAACTGCGGCAGGTCTACACCCAAATTGCGCGAGAAGAGGCTTGACCAGGCACCGCCGGCCAAGACCACCGACGAGCAGGCGATAGAGCCGCGTTCGGTCACCACCCCGCAGATTTTGCCGCCTGCTTTTTCAATGCCGCGCACGGCGCAGCGGGTGAGGATATGGGCACCTTTGTCGCGCGCGGCCTCGGCAATGGCGGGTGCCGCCTTTTGCGGCTCGGCACGACCGTCAGCGGCCGTATAAAGAGCACTTCGAACAGGAAGCCTCAGGCCTGGATATAGGCTGTCGAACTCCACCTGCCCCACCATGCGCGACGGCAACTGGTAGCGCCCGAGCTCTTCCGGCCACTGCGCATTGGAGGCCTCCTCCGCTTCATCGGCAGACACAAAGACAATTCCGCATTGGCGATAACCGGTATCCCGCCCGACACGGCTGTCGAGATCGCGCCAGATGCGGATCGATTCCGCCATCAAAGGCACTTCACGCGGATCGCGTTGCGAGATACGCACCCAGCCCCAGTTGCGACTGGACTGTTCCTCGGCAATGCCACCTTTTTCGCAAAGAGCGACAGACACGCCGCGCTCGGCAAGTTCCAGTGCTGTTGAGGTACCGATAATACCGCCGCCGATGACCACCACATCCACCTTGGACGGAAGCGCTTCATCTCCCTGAACGGCAACAACCTGCGGACCTGGCATGCGATAGCTCCAATACGAAAAACAGATAAAGGGCCAAAGACACCCTCGGACCACGGGTCAACCTATAGCCCCCATGCTTTCGCGCAAGCAACATCCGGCAGAAACATCATAGCGATGGGAAGACGCAGGCCGTGATCGCGGCGGTCGGGAATGTCAGCTATCGCAGGGTCTAATCACGACCGGCGCGTCCGCATGTCCGCCGATATCCTGGCAAACGCCAGCGGAGCATACTGTCCAGGCGGAGACCGTTGCACCTGAGGCGGCAAGCGCCAGTTTCGGCTGCGGCGGCAAGTGTGGAGACCAGACCCACCAATCATCGACAAGCTTCGCTCCCTCGCCCGGATCCATGCCGGCACCGGACCCCTTGACAGACGCCTCGGTCAGTTCGAACCCGGATGGTGTGAGAGCCCAGCTTTCCCGCCACTCGGTCTTCTCGACCGAATGTATCCACGACAGCGTGAAGGTTGCAGCCGCCAGCGCAACGGTTTTACCGCCGGCCAGAATGCAAACGGCTGCACTCACGCGCCGGCTTCCGTAACCTGCCGGTTGGCAGACCGCCGCCAGACGACAAAAGCAAACACCAATGCCAGTGCAAAGCCGATCTCGTCCGTCAATGGCAAGGCCGTAATGAGCGTGAAGGCCGCTGCCATGGCAAGCAATCGTTCAAGCCAACTGAGATGAATGCGCAAGAAACCGATGACCGCAGCCCCCCAAAGACCGATGGCGATCACAGCCTTCAGCACGATATAGGCAACCGCCAACGGGAAGCCGATTGCACCGGCAAGCGTGCCACCATCCTGCAACATCAATGCCGGCGTATAGACTGCCATATAGGGAATGACGAAGCCGGCAGCGGCCACCTTGATCGCCTCCATGGAGATCTTCAGCCCCTTTTCCTTGGCAATGGGGGCTGCGGCAAAACAAGCAAGCGCCACCGGCGGTGTCAGATCCGCCAGAATGCCGAAATAGAAGACAAACATGTGGCTGACGATCAGCGGCACACCGAGGGTGAGCAAAGCCGGACCGGCAATCGAGGACGTGATGATATAGTTCGGAATGGTGGGTATACCCATGCCGAGCACGATGCAGGTGACCATTGTCAGGATAAGCGACAGGAACAGGCTCTGCCCGCCAACCGAAACGATGAACTGGCCGAAGGTGTTGGCAGCTCCGGTAAGCGTCATAGTGCCGATGATCACGCCGACGACGGCGCAGGCAACCGCGACCGGAAGTGCGGTCTTTGCCCCGTCAGCCAGCGCATCGCGGCAGATGATGAGCGTTTCGCGCCCGCCTTTGAGGACCGCGTTCCAGGCCACCAGCACAACCAGAGCTGCAAGCACCACATGCATGCCGAAGCGGAAGAAGGCTGCTGCCACAAGACCGAGTCCCACCCACAGGATGACCCGCAGCACAGTGGAGGGAAGCCCAAGCGCTGCCGATGAGCCAAGGATCAGCAATACGGTGAAAGCGAGACCCACAGTGCCGGCAAAGAGCGGCGTGTAACCGGAAAACAAGAGCCAGACGAGGGCAGCCAGCGGCAGGATCAGATACCACTGCGTGCGGATGGCGTTGAGCGCCGACGGCAGCTCGCTTTTGGGAAGGCCGACCAGATTATATTTTCCGGCCTCCAGATGGACCATCCAGAAAGCAGAGGCGAAATAGAGAAGCGCCGGAATGATCGCGGCCCGCACGATCTCGTGATATTCTACGCCAATTGTTTCAGCCATGATGAAAGCGACCGCCCCCATGACCGGCGGCATGATCTGCCCGCCCATGGAAGAGGTGGATTCCACCCCGCCGGCAAAGGCCGCCCGATAGCCGAAACGCTTCATTAGCGGAATGGTGAACTGCCCGGTGGTTACGACATTGGCGACCCCCGAACCGGAAATGGTCCCCATGAGCCCCGAAGAGATGATCGCAACCTTGGCCGCGCCACCCTTCTTGTGACCGACCAATCCTAGCGACACATCTGTGAACAGCTTGATCATGCCGGCCTTTTCCAGAAAGGCACCGAACAGGATGAAGAGGAAGATATAGGTCGAGGACACATATACAGGAATGCCGTAAATGCCCTCTGTGCCATAGGTCATGTGATCGATGACCTGCGAGAAATCATAGCCGCGGTGATTGAAGGGCGACGGAAGATATTGCCCGAACAGGCAGTAGGCGAGAAAGAGCCCCGATATCACCGGCAAAGTTGGCCCCATCACCATCCATGCAGCGGAAAACACCGTGACCAGCGCAATGATGCCCATCACCAGATCGCGTGTCAGGGGATCGCCCGCACGCTGGATCAGCGGCGCATATTCAACCCACTGATAGAGCGCGACTGCCACGCCGGCGAGCGCAAAACCCCAGGCAACGGTTTTCAAGATCACGCCATACTGGCGCGCCAGCGCCAGAAGCGGAAAGGCCAGCAAGGTCACAAAGCCGACATGCAATGCCCTGACCACCTGGCTGGGCAGGTCGATCAGATGGGCAGCGGTCGCAATCTGGAAGACGGAAAAGGCAATCGCGATGTAAAACAGCAAACGCCCCTCGCGCCCGGCCGGGAAGCTTTCGGCCAATGGATCATGGATTGAGAGTTGCTGATCGCCCTGCGGCATATGATGCCCGGCCTTGTCGTGCGGCATGAGACGCTCCACTGAACCACAAATTCATCACCCGGCCGAAGAAGACGGACCGGGTCGAAAAAGGCCCGGCAAGAGCCGGGCCTGATCGGACGTCCTTAGAGGAGGCCCTTTTCCTTGTAGTAGCGCTCAGCACCGGGATGCAGCGGCACGGGCATGCCCTTGATGGCATTCTCAAGCTTGATCTGCGCAGCAGCCTTGTGAGCGGCTTCCATCTCCGGCAGGTTTTCAAACAGCTGCTTGGTCATCTCATAGGCGAGATCATCAGAGACATTCGTGCTGGAAACGAGGAAGTTGACGACAGCCACTGTCGGTACATCAGCATCCTGGCCCTGATACGTGCCAGCTGGAATGGTGGCGGCAATATAGGGAGCACCGAGTTTGGTGGCGATTTCTTCAGGCACCGAAACCACCTGGATGTCGACGGATGTCGCCAGATCCTTGATGGAAGCGACGCCAAGACCAGCGGACTGCAGTGTGGCATCGAGCTGACGATTCTTGATCAGTTCCACCGATTCCGCAAATGGCAGATATTCGGTCTTGGCAAGATCCTCATAGCTCATGCCGGCAGTCTCGAAAATCTTGCGGGCGTTAAGCTCCGTGCCGGACTTCGGCGCACCGACGGAAACGCTCTTGCCTTTCAGCTGATCGAGAGAGGTGATACCCGATTCCTTGGAAGCGACGATCTGGATATAGTTCGGATAGATCGCAGCAATGCCGCGCAATTTGTCCAGCGGTCCCTTGAAGCCCGCTTCGGTATCGCCTTCCCAGGCAAGCTTGACGCTATCGCCCAGTGCAAAACCGATCTCGCCCTTGCCCTGCTGCAGAAGGTTGAGGTTCTCGACCGATGCCTTGGTGGACTGGACCTGGGTGCGAACACCCTCGATCTTCTCACCGTAAATCTTGGAGAGTGCGGCGCCGAGCGGATAATAGACGCCGGATGTGCCTCCCGTCAGAACATTGATGAACTCATCAGCCTTGGCAGCCAATGGCGCGAGCGCAAGGCTGCTGACGGTGATGGCGGCAAAGGCCGCGCGTCCGAAAAATCGGGTCATGGAATTCCTCCTCTTGTCGGTGCGGTCCGCTCCCACGAAGCCCACCTCTTTGTGACAAGAAGCAATAAAAACCAATTGTGAATACAATGAAAGGTGCAAATTGTGCCAAGTTCCATCGACACGCCTTCAGGCCATGCGACGTTGGTCTAATACCTGCCTTAAAGCTTGGCCCAGAAGTTCATATGCTCCTCAACCGATACACCTCAGAGCAGCAAGAAGCGACTTGCGCCCGGTGTTGGCAGCGTCCACGGCCAGTCGCGCGACGCTCATCGCCGCCCACAACAATTCGGCACCGCGATCGCGCCCGCGTGTCGCAGAACATCGTTCACAAAACACCGGAAATAGAAAAGCCCGCCGCATCTCCTGATCCGCCAGGGACGCTAGAGTGATTTGCTACGTTCCGCAAGCAAAAAAGCCCGAACATTCATCACTACACTGTAATGCTCAAATAATGCGCAATAGCGCCCAACAGTTATTTACTTCAGGCTTCGAGGCTCGCGGTTCCACGCGTCAGTGGACGGATCCCAAATGCATCGGCTGGCGACGGATCGCCTGTAGTCCGGGCCATTCCAGTTCATTTATTGCCCAGGCCTCTCTCATTTATGTTCTGGGCAAAGAATCACGCTAGGGTCCCGGCCAACATTTGACGAAAGAGGCGCCATGACCCGTATGCTCAATCTCATAACCGACATCGACTGCCTATCTGTCGGCCATGCCACCGATCTCGCGCTTGGTTCCGGCGTCACGGTAATCGTATTCGATGAGCCGGCGACCGCATCCGGCTCCGTCCTTGGCGGCGCACCGGGCGGGCGCGAAACGGCACTTCTGGATCCGGCAATGACTGTTGAACAGGTCGATGCCTTCGTCCTCTCCGGAGGCTCGGCTTTCGGGCTGGATGCAGCAGGCGGGGTCCAGGCAGGCCTGCGCGAAATCGGTCGCGGCTATCCGGTCGGCCCCGTGCGCGTGCCGATCGTCCCGCAGGCAATCCTGATGGATCTGCTGAATGGCGGTGACAAGGACTGGGGCCTGCAATCCCCTTATCGCGACATGGGCTATGATGCCTTCAAGGCAGCGACCAAGGGCACATTTGCGTTGGGAACTGTGGGCGCTGGAACCGGCGCCACAACGGCAACGGTCAAGGGCGGGCTTGGGTCGGCGAGCGCATGCACCACCCGCGGGACCCACATCGCGGCGATCGTCGCCGTCAACGCCATGGGCTCACCCACCGTTGGCGAGGGGCCGCATTTCTGGTCGGCACCTTTTGAGCAGGAGAGCGAATTCGGTGGGCGCGGCCAACCGAATAAAGTCTCACCGTCCGACATCGCCCTACGGGCCAAGGGCGTCGATATCACGGCGACCACAATTGGCGCAGTCGTCACGGATGCAGTCCTGACCAAGGCGCAAACACATCGACTGTCGATCATGGCCCATGACGGACTTGCGCGCGCAATTCTGCCCGCGCACCTGCCGGCAGATGGCGACACTGTTTTCTCTGCAGCAACCGGAAAGCGCACTCTTGCCGATGCCGCGGAATTCATGGAACTCTGCCATCTCTCCACGATCGTCATGGCCCGCGCCATTGCCCGCGGAGTCTTCGAGGCGACGGCTCTTCCCAATGACACCGCCCAACCGGCATGGCGCGACCGCTTCGCCTGAAGGCGCGATCGTCGACATGGAACTGACATCAACCGGCGCTATCTGCCTGCATGATATCATCGCGAATTGAGAGCACTGCCGTAAAGGACGAGGAATGACGGGACAAGATCTGATCAGCGCCAGCGACCCGCTGGTGCTTGCCAATGCGAGGATCGTGCTTGCAGATCGCATGGAACACGGAAGTGTCGTTGTTCGCGGCGGCGCGATCGAGGCAATCGAGAAAACCGGCGACAAGGTCTCTGCGGGCGCGCTCGATCTCGGTGGCGATCACCTCATCCCCGGTCTCGTCGACATTCATACCGACCATTTTGAAAAGCACATTTTCCCGCGCTTTCACGTTCGCTGGGATTATGTCCGCGCAGCCCTCGCCCACGATGCGCAGATTATCGGCGGTGGCGTGACCACCGTGTTCGACAGTCTTGCGGTCGGCAATGCGGAAAGCGACAGCTACCGTTCCGAAATCCTGAAACCGATGATCGACGCGCTGGAGCGAGCCACCGCCGGCGGCATGCTCAGGGCGCAGCATTTCGTCCACCTTCGTTGCGAAGTCATCGACGAGAAGACACCGCAACTGATGGCGGAGGTGCTCGATAATGACCTGGTGAGAATCGCCTCAGTGATGGAGCATCTGCCAGGCATTCGGCAGACCCGCGACATTGACGGCTATATCGACAGGCTTGCCGACATTCGTCGCCAGAGCGTGGAGACGACACGCGAGCAGGTCATGAAAATGGTCGACGAGAAAAGCGAGATCGGTCGAAAGGTCCGCCCGCTGATCGTCGCCATGGCCAAGGCACGCGGACTGCCATTGCTCAGCCACGACGATACCGACATTGCCCATGTCGATCTGGCCGCAGATGAAGGCGTCGCCATTTCCGAATTTCCCTGTTCACTGGAGGCCGCCCGCGAAGCGAGGCTTCGTGGCATGGTCACTGTGGGCGGTGCGCCCAATATCCTGCGCGGCCAGTCGCAATCCGGCAATGTCGCGATGAAGACCCTGATGGCGGAAGGCCTGCTCGACATCCTTGCCTCCGACTATGTGCCACGCTCCATGCTGGACGCCGCCTTCGTGATTGCCGAAAGCGGCGCGTTCACCGAAGACCTGCCGGCCGCGATCCGAATGGTGGCCAAGGCCCCGGCAGAGGCGGCAGGCCTGATGGACCGCGGTGAGATCGTTGAAGGTCGCCGGGCCGATCTCGTGCATATCGGCCTCTTCGAAGGACATCCCTTCCCAAAGATGATCTGGCGCGAGGGGCTGAGAGTGGCCTGACGCTCAGACCCGTTTGAAGCCCTCGCTGGCGATCATCAATTCCCGCGTATAATCGGTTGCAAATTCGCGGCGCGGCAGAGCATCGGCACTCAGCGTCTCCACCACCTTGCCATGCTGCATGACCGCCAGCCGCTCGCACATATGGCTGATCACCGCCAGATCGTGGCTGACCATGACGAAGGTCAGCCCCCGATCCTTGCGCGCCTGCTCAAGCAGGTTGAGGATCTCTGCCTGGATCGAGGCATCGAGCGCCGATGTCGGCTCGTCCAGCAACAGGATCTTCGGCTCGACGATCAGCGCGCGCGCAACGGCAATGCGCTGGCGTTGGCCGCCGGATAGCTGGTGCGAATAACGAAAGCGGAAACCGGAGCCCAGTCCCACCTCGTCCAGCGCCCGTGCAATGCGCGCCTCGCTGTCCGCAAAACCGTGGATCTTCAAAGGCTCCAGCAATAACCGGTCGACCGTCTGACGCGGATGCAAGGACCCGTAAGGATCCTGAAACACCATCTGTACGGTCCGGAAAAACTCCTTGTCGCGCCGATGCCCCGAGAAACGACGACCGTCAACTTCAAGCGTTCCGCTGTCGAAAGAATTGAGCCCGGTCACGGCACGCAGCAGCGTCGATTTGCCCGATCCGGATTCGCCGACGATACCGAAGGATTCGCCGGTGGCAATATCGAAGCTCACCTCGTCGAGCGCCCGGTATTCATCGAAGGTCACAACCATGTCACGGATAGAAAGGGCTTTGGTCATTCGGCCCACTCCGCCTGACGTTCCAGCACCGGAAGCGGATGCCGATCGCCGCCGATACTTGGCAGACAGTTCAACAGTCCGCGCGTGTAGGGATGCTTGGCTTGCGACAAGTCGGAGGCTTTCAACTCCTCCACCACATGGCCGGCATACATGACCAGAACCCGATCGCAGAAGGAGGAGACAAGACGCAGATCATGAGAGATGAAGATCAAACCCATACCCCGCTCGGACACCAGCTTGTCGAGAACATCCAGCACTTCAAGTTGCACGGTCACGTCGAGCGCCGATGTCGGCTCGTCGGCGATCAGAAGCTCCGGCCCGCAGACCAGCATCATGGCGATCATGGCGCGCTGCCCCATGCCGCCGGAGACCTCGTGCGGGTATAGATCAAACACCCTTTCGGGGTCGCGGATCTGCACGGCCTCAAGCATCGCAAGCGCACGCTCACGCGCTTGCCGCTTGCCGATCTTCTCATGCGTCCTCAAGGTCTCGACGATCTGGCGACCGATACTCATCACCGGATTGAGCGAATATTTCGGGTCTTGAAGGATCATGGCAATCTGGCGTCCGCGCAGTGCACGACGTTCCCCAGGCGACGCGGCCAGAAGATCGGTTGTGCCCAGATGCAGCCTGTCGGCGGAGATGCGCGCGTGTTCCGGCGTAAGCCCCATGATCGCACGCCCGGTCTGCGACTTGCCGGAGCCGCTTTCTCCAACAATGCCTAAACGTTCCTTGCCAAGCGTAAAACTCACGCCGCGCACGGCCTCGACGACCCCTGTCCGGGTAGGAAAGGCGACCTTCAGATTGTCGACGGTCAGAAGCGGCGTCATTGGCCGGCCTCCTTCGGATCGAGCGCATCGCGAAGGCCATCGCCCAGAAGGTTGAAGCCGAGGCTGACGATCAGGATGGCAACGCCCGGAGCAGCAGCCACCCACCACTGGTCGAGAATAAAACGACGACCATCGGCAATCATCGCACCCCATTCGGGAAGTGGCGGTTGAGCGCCCAGCCCCAGAAAGCCGAGCCCTGCCGCTGTCAGAATAATGCCCGCCATGTCGAGCGTGACGCGCACGATCAGCGAGGAGATGCAAAGCGGCATGATATGCGACACGACGATCCGAAGCGGCGATGCCCCCATCAACCGAACGGCGGCAATATAGTCCGAATTGCGAAAGGTCATTGTCTCGGCCCGGGCGATACGGGCATAGGGCGGCCAGGACGTAACGGCGATGGCCAAAATGGCATTCTCGATGCCGGGACCAAGCGCTGCCACCAATGCCAGCGCCAGAACCAGCTTGGGGAAGGCAAGAAAGATATCGGTGATGCGCATCAACACCGCATCTAGCCATCCGCCTGCATATCCCGAGACCGTACCGACCAGAAGGCCGATCGGCGCGGCAATGATCGCCACCAGCGCCACAACCATCAATGTCAGTCGCGACCCATGGATCAGGCGAGAGAGAATGTCTCTGCCCTGCCCGTCGGTGCCAAGCCAATAGGTTTCATTGGGCGCAAGCAGACGTGCGTTTTTCAGATCACCGGTGACCGGCGAAAACGGCGACAAAAAATCAGCAAAGGCCGCAATGAATATCAGCCCAAGCAGGATGAAAAGGCCGACAACGGCAAGCTTGTTGGCAGAGAACTGCCGCCAGATGACATAGATACGTCCAAGCTTCGCCTGCCGTCGCGACTGCGGACGGTCGGACAGCAACCAGTCACGCAGGCCCTGTTTTTCGATCGAAGCTACTGGGCTCATCGGCTCTTCGTCCTCGGGTCAAGTGTGCGGTAGATAAGGTCAGTGAAAATGTTGATGGCGATGAACACAGAGCCCACCACGATCGTGCCGCCGAGCACCGCATTCATATCGGCATTCTGCAGCGAGTTGGTGATGTAGAGCCCAAGCCCCGGCCAGGAGAAGATGGTTTCGGTCAGGACCGATCCCTCCAGTAGACCGGCATAGGACAGAGCAATCACGGTCACCAGCGGCACCGCCGCGTTTCTGAGCGCGTGGAACCATATGATGCGGGTTTCCGACAGGCCCTTGGCGCGCGCTGCCACGATATATTCCTGGCTCAACTCGTTGAGCATGAAACTGCGGGTCATACGGCTGATATAGGCAAGCGAGAAATAGCCGAGCAATCCGGCCGGCAGAATGATGTGGCGCATCAGATCGCGAAACACATCCCACTCGCCCTGCCAGAGCGCATCGAAAAGGTAGAAGCCGGAATTGGGCGTGAAGGTGTATTCGTAGACGATATCGATACGTCCGGGATAGGCGACCCAGTGCAATCGGGCGTAAAACAGCACCAGAGCGATCAGGCCAAGCCAGAAGATCGGCACCGAATAGCCGATCAGCCCGATGATACGGACGATCTGGTCGACAAGGCTACCACGCTTGACCGCAGCCAGCACACCCAGAGGAACACCGATGAAGGAGCCAATCAGCGTGCCGAGCGTGGCAAGCTCGATCGTCGCTGGAAAGACCCGCCGGATATCCTCCATCACCGGATGAGTGGTGAGCACAGAAGTTCCAAAATCGCCTGTCAGCGCCTTGCTCACATAGATGTAAAACTGCTGATAGAGCGGCAGATCGAGGCCAAGTTCGGCGCGCACCCGCGCATAGGCAGAGGCCGGCGCTCGGTCGCCAAGCATCGCGAGCACCGGATCGATTGGAATGATGCGACCGATAAAGAAGGTCACGGCCAGTAGCCCGAGATAAGTGGTCACGATCGTGACCACGAATCCCAGCACCGGCATGGCATAGGCCGAAGCGCGCCGACTAATGCGCCGCGCTCCGATTTGGGGTTCTACGGAAGCCAACGAACTATTCCGATTCCACTATTCCTTGCTGACGGGTGCAAGGAAGTTGGTATCGAATGTCGGACCGAGCTTGTAGCCGGAAACCTTGGCGCGGTAGGCCGCGACTTCCGTTTCCTGCCACATGATGACGAAGGGGCCGGTATCCAGAACTGTCTTCTGCAGCTCTTCATACATGGCCTTGCGCTTGGCAGTATCCTTTTCGAGAAGCGCTGCCTGCGTCTTCGTGGTCAGTTCCGGAATATCCCACGCATTGCGCCACGCCAGCGTCTTTGTCATCGTCTCGTCGCTGTTGTCGAGGTTGGCGGCAAAGGTATCGGCATTGGAATTCGGATCCCAGTAGTCTGTGCCCCACTGACCGATATAGATGTCGTGGTTGCGGGCACGGTACTTGGTCAGCGTCTGCTTGCCGTCGCCCGGAATAATCTCGAGCTTGACGCCACCTTCTGCGAAGGACTGCTGAAGCGCCTCACCGACAACGCTGACCGGTGGCGTATTGCGCACATCCATGGTGATGGAAAAGCCATCGGGGTAGCCTGCCTTGGCAAGCAGTTCCTTCGCCTTGGCCGGATCGAATGTGTAGGGTTTCTCGTCAAGGGAACCGAACATGCCGGATGGCAGGAAAGTCTGGTGGATCGTGCCGATCGACTTGATCAGCGTGGTGCTGAGCGCATCGTAGTCGACCAGATATTTCATGGCCTCGCGCACTTCGGGCTTGGCCAGAATTTCGTTCTTCTGGTTGAGGCTGAAATAGTACACCGTCCCCTTGGCCGCCGATGCCGTCTTGATATCGGCATTGGAGGAGACGGCATCGATATCCTGCGGCTGCAGCTTGCGGGCAACGTCGATGTCGCCGGCTTCGAGCGCAAGACGCTCACCCGAGCTCTCAGGCATATGGCGATAGATCACATGCTCCAGAGCTGGCGCATCGCCGAAATAATTGTCGTTGCGGTCCAGCAGGATCACTTCATTGGCGCGCCATGCGCGGATCGCAAATGGCCCGGACCCAGCATAATTGGTCTTCAGCCAGTTATTGCCGAAGTCGTTGTCGAATTTATATTCGTCGCTGGGTGTGACCGACTCCACATGTTCCATGACAAGGGTCTTGTCCACCACGGAGGCAACGGAAGCCGTCAGGCAGTTCAAGACGAAGCTCGGCGCATAGGCCTTGTCCGTGGTGAAAGAGAAGGTCATCGGATCGCTGGCCTTGGCCATATCCGTAACATTGTCACCGGTCAGGCCGAACTGCTGCAGAATGAAGGCCGGGTTCTTGTTGAGCTTGACGGCGCGCTCGAAAGACCAAGCCACATCCTCTGCCGTGATCGGATTTCCCGAGGCAAATTTCAGGTCGGGCTTGATCTTGAATGTAAAGGTCTTGCCGTCATCCGACACCGTCCAGCTTTCGGCAATCGTCGGCAGAACCTCGGATGTGTTCTCGGTGTTGAGGCTGATCAGCGTATTATAGGTGTTGCCGGTAATCTCTCCGGTTGTGAGCTCGAAGGCTTCGCCCGGATCGAGCGTGATCACGTCGTCGATGGCCCATGCGATCACCAGCGTATTTTGTGGTGTTTCCGCAAAGGCGGCCGGAGCCGACGCGAGCAGTACGGCCAGAGCCGCGCTGGTTGCAAGCATCTTTACGCGTTTGTTGAGCATCATAGTCATGGTCTTTGTTCCCCTTTTTTATTGGTTGAGACCTTTACGTTCGCCCACACTATTCGTGCCAGGCAGAACTCAAGACACGGAGCCAGTTTTCCCGGCAGATCTTCCTTAAGTCGTCGTCACGGTAGCCAGCGTCTTGCAGCGCGGTAACCAGATTCTGATTGCCGCTGGCATCTGTAATTCCTTCGGGAATTGTTGCTCCGTCGAAATCGGAGCCAAGCGCCACACAATCGATTCCCACATGCTCGACCAGATAGTCGATATGGCGGATCATGTCGGAGATCGGCGTCTGCGCCTTGTCCAGACCATCCGCGCGCAGCATCGTGACGGCATAGTTGAGACCGACAAGGCCGCGGCTTTCACGGATTGCATCAAGCTGCTTGTCGGTGAGGTTGCGTGCCACCGGCGTCAACGCATGGGCGTTGGAGTGACTGGCGATCAATGGTTGGTCGCTGGTCTTGGCAACGTCCCAGAAGCCTTTTTCGGTAATATGTGCCAGATCGACCAGAATACCGAGACGGTTGCAGGCCTTGACCAGTTCGAACCCGGCCTCCGTCAGACCCGGGCCGGTATCCGGCGACATGGGATAGGCAAACGGCACGCCATGGCCGAAAATGTTATTGCGGCTCCAGACAGGTCCGAGTGAGCGCAGGCCGGCGGCATAGAAAATGTCGAGCGTCGACAAATCCTTGTCCAGCGCCTCGCAGCCTTCCATGTGCATGACAGCTGCAAACACGCCGTCCTCCATGGCGGCACGGATATCGGCGGTTGACGTGCAAAGCCGCCAAGCGCCGGCCCTGGCGAGACGAAGGGCAATCGAGGCCATATCGAGCGCGATATCGAGAGACTGCGCGCGATGAAGCGGCGCATCGAGCGGCGTCACATAGTGGCCTTGCGCGTCCGGCTCCGTCAGCGCAAAGTCGCTCATCGAAGGAATGTAGATGGCACATAGGCCGCCGGCCAGACCACCTTCCGCTGCACGCAACTTGTCGATATGGCCGTGATTGGCACCTTGCGAGAACTCGCGAACGGCATCGCCCCCGCCCTGCTCCCCTCTCCACAGCCGCAAAAGAACATCATTGTGGCCGTCGAATACCAATTCCATATGCATTTCCTGAAGCAGCACCCTGGTTCTTTATAATCGAGAACGCCGGCACCACTGATCGTGTGAGAAGTCTCCTCCGGTGGAGACACGATGCCAGCCTAGAGCCAAACGAGATTTGGTTTCAAGCGCAATTTTAGGCACTGCTCAAATCGATGGCAGCGCGCAATCTTGTCGTGACACACTCAAAACGGCGTATGCTGCAACCAATCCGTTTCCGCTTCGTAAGCACGCGCCAGGCGTAGAACCTGGGCATCGGCTCGGGGTGGCCCGATGATCTGGATCCCCGCCGGAAGTCCAGCTGGATTAAAGCCAGCCGGCATTGCGGCAACGGGCAGGCCAACCATACTCGGACCTATCACCACCTCCATCCAGCGATGATAGGTATCCATGTGGCGTCCATCGATCTCTCGAGGCCAGGGAATATCCGCATCGAACGGAAACACCTGCGCGGACGGAAGGACCAGTGCGTCATACCGGTCGAACAGCGACAGAAGCGCAGCATACCACGCACTGCGGATACGTGATGCCTCTTGAACTTCGGACGCTGTGACCTTGAGACCGTTCCTGATTTCCCAATGCACCTCGGCCTTCATCTGTGCACGTTCAGACGGATTGTCATATTGCGCCTGAAGACTGCCAGCCGTGAGCCAGCTTCTAAGCGTGATCCACGCCCACCAAAGCCGATCCATGGAGAAGTCCGGCAACGCGTCTTGTACATTCATGCCGAGCTTTTCGAACACCGGAAGTGACGAACGGCAGACATCGAGCACGCCCGGCTCAAACGGCAGATAGCCGCCGAAATCGCCGAGCCAGGCAACGCGTCCGCCTCTGCGCAGAGGTTTATCGAGATCGAATGCTTCCAGCGGCAGCGACAGTGGATCGCGCCGATCATAGCCCGCCTGCGTTTGCAAAAACCGCGCAACATCGGACACGCTGCGACCCATGGGACCAGCGGTCGCCAACTGACCGAGAAACAGTTCAGCCCCTGGCCCCGAGGGAACCCGCCCGAAACTTGGGCGAAAGCCGACGACATTGTTGAAGGCGGCAGGATTGCGAAGCGACCCCATCATATCCGAGCCATCGGCCACAGGAACCAGTCGTGCTGCAAGTGCTGCACCGGCACCGCCGGACGATCCGCCAGCACTCTTGCTGACGTCATAGGGGTTGCGCGTGACACCAAAGATCGGATTGTAGGAATGCGAGCCGAAACCCCATTCCGGTGTGTTGGTCTTGCCGATCACGATTGCCCCGGCCGCCTTGATGCGCTCGACGTGGATATCATCGAAATCCGGCACATAATCCTTAAACAGCGGCGATCCATAGGTGCAGCGGATGCCTTTGGCCTCGCTCAGATCCTTGATCGCGACCGGAAAGCCATGCATCCAGCCGCGTGACTTGCCAGCATCCAGTTCCCCGTCGCGGGCGCGCGCCTCCTCCATTAACTCGGCTTCGCGGCGCAGGCTGACAATGGCATTGATCCCAGGGTTGATCGCGGCAATCCGCGCCAGATAAGCCTCCATGACCGTGGTGCAGGAGAGCTTTCCCGCATGAATATCGGCGGACAACTGTCCGGCATTAAGTGTTGTCAGGTCTGTCACGCTGCAATTCCCGATTGGATGAACGCGGACCGCGTCGCTCGCAAGTGCTGAAAAATCTGATACAAGTTGAAGATCCTCATCGCTTTTCGTCAAGCGCATAACGCCGCTGAACCTGCATGCTTGGCTGATGATGCGCTAATTTGCCGAGAGCGAAAATAAAAAATGGTCAAACGACCAATTATGAGGCAACATGGGTTCAAAGAGACATTTGAACACGACAACCCAAGTGCACGCGACATAGAATAAGGTACAGAAATTATTCTCCTTTTACTGAAATTGCATAAAATGACAGCGGAGACGAAAAGTCATATGCGTGCGTGGCATGGTAATTGCGTTTTGATGGAGACAACAGCAATTGCAGTGTGAATGACTGACCAGTTGAGTGGCCGAACACAATAAAGACCGGGGAAAAATCTTGGGTGAAAATCAGGGACAAACGGCAATCGAAATTCGCGGCGTAAGCCGCGTTTACGGAGCCGGAGAATTCAAGGTCACCGCTCTGGGCGGCGTCGATCTGGATATCGCGGAGAATGAGTTTTTCACACTGCTGGGCCCCTCCGGCTGCGGCAAGACGACATTGCTGCGACTGATCGCGGGCTTCGATTTTCCGACAGATGGAGAGATTCGCCTGCATGGCGAAGACATCGCAACGCTTCCGCCGTTCAAGCGTCCGGTCAATACGGTCTTCCAGTCCTACGCACTTTTCCCGCATATGACAGTTGCACAAAATATCAGCTTCGGCCTGGAAATGCTCGGCAAACCCAAAGCGGAGATCAAGGCCCGCGTCGAAGAGATGCTGGAACTCGTCCACATGACCGCGATGCGTGACCGCAAGGTCGACCAGCTATCGGGCGGCCAACAGCAACGCGTGGCACTTGCTCGCGCACTGGCACCCAAGCCAAAGGTACTGCTGCTCGACGAGCCGCTCTCGGCGCTCGACTACAAGCTGCGCAAGGAAATGCAGATCGAACTGAAACGCGTTCAGTCCGAAACCGGCATCACCTTCATCTTCGTGACCCACGATCAGGAAGAAGCACTGACCATGTCCGACCGCATTGCGGTCATGTCCAATGGCGAAGTGCGACAGGTCGGCACCGCACGCGAAATCTACGACCGTCCGTCGGATCGCTTTGTCGCGGATTTCATCGGGGAATCCAATCTGATTGAGGGCCAGATCCAGTCTTCAAACGATGTGACCGCTCATGTGAAGCTGGAAAATGGTGCCTTGATCGAGGCGAGCCTTCCGCAAGGCGGCAAAGCATCAGGTAAGGTCACCATCGTCATCCGCCCGGAACATGCAAGCCTTGGCGAACCCGGCAGCGGCAGCTTCGATGGCGTGCTGGAACAGGCAATCTATTTCGGCACAGACACCCATTTTCACGTCCGGCTCGACAGCGGCACTGAATTCGTGGTGCGCGAGCAGAATATGCGCAGCGGTTCGGCGCTTCATAAGCCGGGCACGAAGATCGCCATCATACTCGGCCCGAATGCGGCCCAGATCTTGAAGGATTGATCATGAGTGGTGCCCAGGAAGTCGCAGAAGCGGCCCAGAAAAGAGAAATTCGAAACCGCTGGTTTTTGAGTGCGCCCGCGCTTGTCATCATTCTGATTGCCGCTGTCGGTCCGCTCTTCGTGATGCTGCTTTATTCGTTCATGCTCAAAGGCGACTACGGCGAAGTGCAGTTTGGGCATTTCTCGCTCGATGGCTGGACATCGGTTCTGTTCCAGCGCGACATCTTCGACGACACTCTAGGCTTGGCTGACGCCCACCTTTCGATCATCTGGCGCTCGATCAAACTGTCACTACTCACCACCATCCTGACACTGATCCTTGGCTTTCCGACGGCCTATTTCATCGCGACACGTCCGCCAAGCAACCGCGAGGTCTGGGTCTTCCTGGTCACGATCCCGTTCTGGACCAATCTTCTGATCCGCACCTTCGCAATGCAGCAGATCATCCGCAATGGCGGCCTGTTGAACAATGCGCTGATGTGGCTCGGGGTGATCGATAGCCCGCTCCAGATCATGTACACCGACACAGCCAATCTGCTCGGCATGACCTATGTCTATCTGCCCCTGATGGTCCTCCCGCTTTATGCATCCATCGAGAAGCTTGATTTCCGACTGATCGAGGCCGGCTATGACCTCTATGCCAACCGGCTTCAGGTTTTGCGCCGGATCACAATCCCATTGGTCAAACCGGGCCTGATCGCAGGCTCAATCCTGGTGTTCATTCCCTCGCTCGGCGCTTATGTCATTCCGCGCGTCCTGGGCGGCGGCAAGAACATGATGCTGGGCAACTTGATCGAGCTTCAGTTCGGTGCCGGTCGCAACTGGCCGCTGGGCGCTGCCATTTCAATCACGCTGATGGTTCTCGTCACGATTGCACTGCTGTTCTATGTGCGAAATGCCTCGCGCTCGGGAGCAGGTCATGCGTAGGAAAAACTTCGACATCCGCACCCAGCCGGGCTTTGCTTTCATCGCGATTTTCACCTTCTTTGCGCTCTATCTGCCGATTATCGCCCTGGTGGTGTACTCGTTCAATGGAGCGGAATCGCTGTCGGAATGGAATGGCTTTTCAATGCGCTGGTTCGTTTCCGCCTGGAACAACAGCGCTGTACAGGATGCAGCAATTCGCTCGCTGATCGTCGCGGTCTGGGCTGCTGCTCTGGCCACTGCGGCCGCGACCATGGCAGCCTTGGCGACCACCCGCACCGGGCCCTATCGCGGCCTCACATTCAAATATGCGATCATCAACCAGCCGCTGATGGTGCCGGAAATCGTCACAGCCGTGGCCCTCCTGATCGTCTTTTCACGCATCAAGGTCTGGACGGGCTATTCCGGTCTTGGCTACCTGGTCCTTGCGCATACAGCATTCTGTATTCCATTTGCCTATCTGCCCATCCGGGCGCGACTGGAAAGCATGGACCTGACGCTGGAGCGCGCCGCCGCAGACCTTTACGCAACGCCTTGGGCAGCTTTCAGACGCGTTACACTGCCTTTGCTGCGTCCGGCCATGATTGCGGGTTTCATGCTGGCCTTCGTCACCTCACTGGACGACGTGGTCATTACGGAATTCGTCAAATCAGGCGGTCAAGACACATTGCCGACCTATATGCTGGGACAGCTGAGACGCGAGACAACTCCGGAGATCAACGCCATAGCCACAGTCTTCCTGGCGCTCTCGGTCTTGCTCGTGGTGCTGCTGTTTTTCATCAATAGGCGAAAGCAATAACGAGATCCAAATCTGAACAACAGAGGGAACGGAGAATGACAATGAAATGGATGACAACAACGGCAACCGCGGCGATCATCGCCATGGGATTTGCAGGAAATGCCTTCGCAGCCGGCGACCTGAACATCTTCAACTGGGGTGACTATACCAATCCCGAGTTGATCAAGAAGTTCGAGAAGGAATTCGACGTCAAGGTCACCGTCACGGACTACGACTCGAACGACACGGCACTGTCCAAGGTTCGTGCCGGCGGCAGCGGCTTCGACATCGTCGTGCCTTCTGCCAACTACGTTCCGATCTGGGTGAAAGAAGGCCTGCTGCTTGAAGCCCGCCCTGACCAGATGGAAAACTTCAAAAACGTTGACGAGCGCTGGGTCGACGTCGCCTGGGATCCAGGTCGTCACTACACGGTTCCCTGGCAGTGGGGTCTCACCGGTATCGGCGTCAACACATCCGTCTACAAGGGTGACATCAACACGTCGGCAATCTTCCTCGACCCACCTGAAGAACTCGTGGGCAAGATCAACGTAGCGCCCGAGATGAACGACGTTCTCTTCGCCACGATCAAATATCTCGGCGGCGACTGGTGCACGGTGGACAAGGACCTGCTGCGCAAGGTTCGCGACAAGCTGGTCGAAGCGAAGACAAAGTGGCTCGCCATGGACTACAGCGTCACCGAGAAACTGCCAACCGGTGAATATGACGCCGTCTACTATTGGAACGGCGCGATCATGCGCTCGCGCGAGAAGAACCCGGACATCAAGTTCGGCTACCCCAAGGAAGGCTTCCCATATTTCATGGATAGCGTTGCCATCCTCAAGGACGCCAAGAACGTTGAAAATGCCAAGCTGTTCATGAATTTCATCATGGCACCGGAAAACGCGGCGCTTATTTCGGACTTCGCGAAATATTCGAACGGCATCAAGGGCTCCGCAGAATTCATGCCGGCAGAAATGCGCGATGCACCCGAATTGAATGTTCCCGACGAATACAAGGACGCTGGCGAGTTTCTCACGAGCTGCGAACCTCAGGTTCAGGAACTCTACACAAAGATCTGGACCGAACTGCAGAAGTAATCGGCCCCGACCATTCCACAAACAGCGAGCGGGAGGGCATCTACGCCCTCCCGCAGCATATTTGCGCGGCCATCATGACAGATTTCAAAACACGCTTCGGCTTTGAGAGGGGGGATGTGAACATCTCCAATTGGCGCAGCCATCCTTTCAGCCAATGGTCTTTTCAGAACTTTCGCGAGATGGTCCCGACATCCGCAATTTCCTGCATGCAGGAACTGGGGGAAACAGAGCTCGCGTCCTCACCCTTTCTGGATGAACCACTCCAAACCGGTCTTGCCGAAGCAGCAACGCCGCGCGCCTTTCTCGATTATGCCCATACCGATGCCTTCGTCTTGATAAAATCCGGGCGGATCGTCGCCGAACACTATGCGCCGCATGCCGGCGTCAATGAGAAGCACATCGTCTTTTCAATTTCCAAATCGCTGACGGCCATTCTTTGCGGAATATTGGAGGCTCAAGGTGTCGTAGACCCCGCCTGCCCCGTCGCCGATTATCTGCCTGAGGCAAAAAACTCAGCCTATGCCGATTGCAGTGTGCGTGATGTTCTGGACATGCGCGTGAGCCTCGATTTCGAGGAAGCCTATCTGGACAAGACCGGCGCCTTTGCCCGTTATCGCCGCTCTACTTTGTGGAACCCCGCTGAAACAGGTCTGGCAACGGAAACGTTGCAGGAATTTCTAATGAACATGAAGAAAGCCGATCGCCCCCATGGCGGTCGCTTCTTCTATGCATCCCCCAATTCCGATCTGCTCGGTCTCCTGATCGAGCAGGCATCCGGCAAACGCTATGCAGATCTCTTTTCCGAACTCCTTTGGAAACCGCTCGGCGCGCGCAATCATGCCTTCATCAGCGTCGACGGTGCTGGAACGGCCAGAGCGGCTGGCGGCGTCTGCGTCACCGCACGCGATCTAGCCCGGGTCGGGCAATTGCTTCTGGATGATGGCGTCTCAGCTATCACAGGCCAACAGGTCATACCCGCTGAATGGATCCTCGACATGCGCAAGGCGGGAGACGCGGAGGCCTGGCGGCAGGCAAAGCCGACTTTCCTGCCGAACGGGCGCTATCGAAGCCAATGGTATCAGTCAGGCGAAGCGGACGGCGCTTTTTGTGCCATCGGCATTCATGGCCAATGGCTCTATGTCGATCCGTCCGCGCAGACAGTCATCGTGAAACTGTCATCGCAGCCAAATCCGCTCGACGACGAACTCAAACAAGACAATTTCGCCTTCTTCCGGGCGGTCAGCAACGCCACAATCTGACAGCCGGCATTTTACGGGAACATGCACATGGCACAACACGCAGACATCATCATCGTCAACGCCAAGGTCCTCACCATGGACGAAGACCAGCCAAAGGCGGACGCTATTGCCCTTGCAGGCAACAAGATCCTCGCCGTCGGCAGCAATGACGAGATCAAGGCTCTATCGTCTGATACCACCCAGATCATCGATACAGGAGGCGCAACCGTTCTGCCCGGCATCAACGAAGCCCATATGCACATTTTTCCAGGCGCAGTGTCGCTCACACAGCTCAACCTGCACCACGTGCATGGCTTCGACCAATTGAAGTCAGCGATCCAGGATTATGCCAAGGCAAATCCTGACGAACCGCTTCTCGTCGGTTTTTCCGCCGACTACACACTTTTGGGCGGACAGGAAAAGGTCACCCGCCACCATCTCGATGCCATCTTGGCCGACCGCCCTTTCATGATGTTCGCACCCGATCACCATACCGCCTGGGCCAATACCGCAGCATTGAAGGCAGCCGGCATTCTGGGCGGACGCGATGTTGGTGTCGGCAATGAAATCGTCATGGGCGAAGACGGTCTGGCCAATGGCGAGTTGCGCGAGGGCAACGCCTTCGGTCCTGTGGCAGCGCTTGCATCGACGGGCGGCCGCGAGGAACTGGGCATGCTGACGGGCATGGATCCGGAAAATCTGACACCAGAACAATATGCGCTCGATCGCGCCATCCTGAAGCGCGGCCTCGAATATTGCGCGTCAGAAGGCATTACCTCAATCCAGAATTTCGATGGTAATCACCACCAGTTGAAGATCATGCATGATCTTGAACAGGCGGGCGAATTGCCGGTGCGGATCCGCATCCCGTTCCATATGAAGAACTTCATGGATCTGGAAAAGCTCGACGAAGCTGCCGAGTGGAAAAAGACCTATGCGTCCGACATGGTTCGCGGCGACTTCGTCAAGGTGTTCATGGACGGTGTTCTCGACAGCCAGACCGCCTACATGCTCGACGGTTATGGCGACCGCCCCGACTATTGCTATGAACCGCTGTTTACACCGGAAGCCTTCAATGCCATTGCCACCAGGGCCGATGCACTTGGCCTGCAGATTGCCGTTCACGCGATCGGCAGTGCGGCGGTGCGCCAGACCCTCGACGGTTATGAGGCAGCCATCAAGGCAAACGGCTCACGGGACAGCCGCCACCGCGTGGAGCATATCGAGCTGATCCATCCCGCTGACATCAGTCGATTCCAGCAGATGGGCGTCGTTGCCTCCGTGCAGCCGGTTCATTATCCCGGCGGCTCCTGCTTCCCGCCGGAACCGACAACGGAACGGATTGGCGAGGATCGCTGGGAATATGCCTATGCCTGGCGCACATTGAAAGATGCCGGCGCTCGCATGGTCTTTGCCTCCGACTGGCCGGTCTCGCCGGTCAACCCCTTTGAATGCATGCAGGATGCCCTTACCCGCAAGCCATGGAAGGAAGGCCTGACCGATCAGCGCATGACGCTGGAAGAAGCGCTTTATGCCTATACAGCTGAAGGTGCCTGGGTAGAATTTATGGAACATACCAAAGGAAAATTGAAACCGGGCTATCTCGCCGATGTCGTCGTTCTTTCAGGGGATATCGAGGCCGCCGCCCCCAACGGGGTTGCAGATATGACACCCGTGATGACCATATGCGATGGTCGCATCACCTACAAAGCAAGCTGATACGAATGAGTGAAGAGGCAACATCGACACGCGCGCCAACGACAGCTCCGGCAGTCGGAAACACGAAAAAGGGCGCTGAAACACGCGCCCGCATTATTCTTGGCGCACGCGAGGCTCTGGAAGACGATGGCATCGAAGCGCTGACGACGCGCAAGATCGCGGCCAGTGCCGATGTGCGCCTCGCCACCTTGCACTACTATTTCGACAGCAAGGAAGCCATTCTCCTGGCGGTGCTGGAAGACATGATTGCTGACATGACAAACAGCTACGAGACCGAACCTCTCAGCGCGGACCCCAACGAGCGCATCGCGTCGCTTTACAGGTTGATCTGGTATTATATAGGCCGCACCCGCGATCGGCAGATCGCCCAGATAGAGTTGACACTCTACGCGCTTAGAACCCGCGGATCGGGATGGCTGGCCGAGCGGCAATATGGCGCCTATATCGACTTCTACAGTCGTCTTGTTCTGGACGACAAGATGCTACCGAAAGCACAGCACGAGAAGATTGCAAAGGCGCTTGCCCGTTTCATCCTGATCGGTATCGATGGACTGATCCTGCAGACGTTTGCCCTTCACGATGAAGACGTGGCCAATGAAAGCCTGGAAGCGCTGATCATGGCCACCCAGGCCTATTTCAAGCACCTAACCGACGCGCCGACCAACTGAACCGTCCGGTTTTACTGACCGATATCGACGAGCGCCCCACGTTGCTGGATGACCTTCCCGGCAAGGGCAGCCCCCTGCTCAAGCGCAGTCAAAAGCGTCGCTCCACTCAGCCTTGCTGCCAGGAAACCGGCATTGAAACTGTCGCCCGCAGCTGTGGTATCGACCACTTGCGACGCAGCAACGGGCTGAAACTCGACAAGACCTTCTATTGCGTCTTCAGCGACCAGCAACCCGCCGCCATTCTTGACGATCACGGTGCCCGCGCCATTTTCGCGATAGCGACGAAGCGTATCCGTCACGGTCAGATCGCCAAAACCCGCCTGCTCTTCATCGAAGGACGGCAGCACGATATCGGCCACTTTGGATGCGTGTGTCACCGCATCGGTCATGTCCCGCTTGGTCGCCCAGAGGCGAAGGCGCATATTCGGGTCGAAGGCGATAACGGTTCCGTTCGCGCGCGCGCCGGCCAAAACGTCGAGCAGCACATTGCGATGTTCCGGTGAAAGGATCGCAAGCGTGATCCCTGAAAAAATCACCAGATCGCGACCAGCCACGGCGGCTTCGAGAGCGGCCCTGTCCTCGGCCAGAAGCTTTGCAGCCGAACTGTCGCGCCAATAGGAAAAGCTGCGCTCGCCATTGGCAAGCTCGATCATGTAAAGGCCGACGGTGCGCGAGGAGACGCGGCGAATATAGCCTGTGCCAACACCCGAGGTTTCCATGAAGCTGAGCATCTGGGAGGAGACAGTGTCCTCACCAACCGCTGTAAAATAGTCGACCTTATCGGCCTCTGGGAGAATATGACGGAGATACCAGGCACTGTTAAAACTGTCGCCAGCGAAGTTCCGGTCATAGGCGCCATCCGCGCGCAACGCCAACTCGACCATGCATTCGCCGATCGACACAATACGCTTACTCATGGAAATGACTTTTCACCTTCTGAAAAATAGGACGGGTGGCTTTCGCGAATGCGTCCGATAATGGTCTGAATCCTGTAGAGATGTTCGCGCATGGTGGCAGCCGCGACATCGCCGTTTTGGTTCCGTAACGCCTCCATGATCCTGACGTGATCGTCAAGAGCGCTTTGGGCACCGAATGACAGGCTGAGATAGCGGACACGGTCCATATGCGCCTTGCTGTCGCGGATGAGCGCCCAGGCAAAATGGTTGCCGGACATATCGCAGATGCGCTTGTGAAAATCGTCATCGAGGCTGTGAAACAAAACTCGGTTGCCATCGTCAATGGCGCTTTGCTGCTGACGAATCAGGTCGTCGAGCTCATCCATCTCGGCGGATGTCAGCCGACCGGATGCAGCCCGCACCGTTTCCATTTCAAGCGCCGTGCGGATGAAACGCGCCTGCATCACGTCTTCCTCGGAGATATGCGTGACGACGGTGGCGCGCTGTGGCCGGATCAACAGAAAGCCGAGCTGCGATAGACGATAGAAGGAATCGCGGACAGGCTGTCGTGAAACGCCCATCTGTTTGGCCACCTCCACCTCCGACAACTTTGTGCCGGGAGGCAGAACAAGCTCCACCACCTGATGATAAAGCTGGTCAAAAACCTGATCTGTAACGGACGGCGCCCGCGCGAAATCCACAACGCGCAGCTGCATTTCTTCACCCATAACGCCTCCGTTGACTCATCCTGCATACTAACATATTAGATGACCAGTAGACCAATTACAATCTTTCGGCACCATAAAGCGTGCCTGGCGGGGAGGCCATGAGAATGCTGGACGAAAATCGGTTATTCCCGATTGAATCGCAGGCTCGTGGCATTGCGCGTGAACTCTATGAGCGTGTGAAAGATCTCCCGATCATCAGCCCTCACGGACATACCGATCCGCGCTGGTTTGCAGAGAACGAAGCTTTTCCCGATCCGGCCCAGTTGTTCGTCACACCGGATCACTACGTCTTCCGCATGCTCTGCTCCCAGGGTATCGACCTGGCAGATCTGGGCGTTCCGCGCATTGACGACGGTCCGATTGAAACAGACGGACGCAAGATCTGGCGTCTGTTCGCCGAAAACTATTTTTTGTTCCGTGGCACACCCAGCCGGCTCTGGATCGATCATTCGTTCGAAAAGCTGTTCGGCCTCACCGATCCGCTTTCGGCCAAGAATGCGGATCATCATTACGACCACATTGCCGACTGCCTGCAGAAACCGGAATTTAGACCGCGCGCGCTTTTCGAGCGCTTCAACATCGAGGCAATCTCCACAACCGAAAGCGCGCTGGATGATCTGCGTTGGCACAAGATGATCCAGCAATCCGGCTGGAAGGGAAAGGTTGTCACGGCTTATCGCCCGGATGCGGTGGTTGATCCGGAATTCGAAGGTTTTGCCGAAAATGTCGAGCGCCTGGGCGAGCTTGCCGGCACCGACGCCACCACATGGTCGGGCTATCTCGAAGCCCATCGCAAGCGTCGCAGCTTCTTCAAATCCCATGGTGCGACCAGCTCTGACCACGGCCATGCAACGGCGCGCACGGAAAACCTGTCGGATCGGGACGCGGCGGCCCTCTTTGAAAAAGCGCTTGCCGGCAACTGCTCAGCAGACGAAGCCGATGCCTTCCGCGGCCAGATGCTCACCGAAATGGCGAAGATGAGCCTAGAGGATGGTCTGGTCCTGCAGATCCATCCGGGCTCGTTCCGCAACCATTCCGCCGAAGTCTTCGCCCGCCATGGCCGCGACAAGGGCTTTGATATACCCACGCGGACCGACTACGTGCATGCGTTAAAGCCGCTGCTCGACGCCGTCGGCATGCGTCCGGACCTGACCGTGATCGTCTTCACGCTCGACGAGACCAGCTATTCGCGCGAATTGGCGCCATTGGCCGGCGCCTATCCGGCGCTGAAGCTTGGCCCCGCCTGGTGGTTCTTCGATAGCACCGAGGGCATGCGCCGCTACCGGGAAGCGACCACGGAAACGGCAGGCTTCTACAATACAGTCGGGTTCAACGATGACACCCGCGCATTTTGCTCAATCCCCGCTCGCCACGATGTGTCGCGCCGCGTGGATTGTTCCTATCTCGCCACGCTGGTCGCCGATGGGCGGCTGGACCGGGCAGACGCAGACGAGGTCGCTGGTGACCTCGCCTATCGGCTTGCCAAGCAAGCCTACAGGCTGTGAGGACAGCCTTTTTCTCTGGGAGGAGTGGAAAATGACAGGATTGAAGAAATTGGGAATTGCGCTGCTGGCAACGGCAGCCGTGGTAATGACATCAATGGCAGCGCAGGCAGCAGACCGCGTTCTGCGTTCGTCTGACACCCATCCGGATGGCTACCCGACAGTGGAAGCCGTCAAGCACATGGGCAAGCTTCTGGAAGAAAAGACCAATGGCCGTCTCGGCATTGAGGTCTTCCATTCCGCTCAGCTGGGCGAAGAGAAGGATTCCATCGAGCAGACCCAGTTCGGCGTGATCGACCTCGACCGCGTCTCGCTTGGTCCGTTCAACAATATCATCGAGGAAACCCAGGTTCCCTCCCTGCCCTATATCTTCCGCTCGGTCGATCACATGCACAAGGTCATGGACGGACCGATTGGCGATGAAATTCTGGCCGCCTTCGCTGATCACGATCTGATCGGCCTGGCTTTCTTTGATGGCGGTTCGCGCAGTTTCTACAACTCGGAAAAGCCGATCAATTCGATGGCCGACCTGAAGGGCATGAAGTTCCGCGTCATGCAGTCCGACATGTTCGTCGACATGGTCTCTGCACTCGGTGCCAATGCGACACCCATGCCTTACGGCGAAGTCTATTCATCGATCCAGACCGGCGTTATCGACGGTGCTGAGAACAACTGGCCGTCTTATGACAGCTCCGGCCACTTCGAAGTTGCCAAATACTACACGCTCGATGAGCACCTGATCGTGCCGGAAGTTCTGGTCATGTCGAAGAAGACCTGGGACGGTTTGTCTGAGGAAGACCAGAAGGCCGTAAAGGAAGCCGCCAAGGAATCCGTGCCTTACATGCGCGATCTCTGGCAGAAGCAGGAAAAAGCCTCTGAAGCCAAGGTCGAGGCCTCCGGCGTCAAGGTTGTCACCAATATCGACAAGCAGCCCTTCATCGACGCCATGAAGCCTGTCTATGACAAATACGTCACGTCCGACAAGCTGAAGGACATGGTCAAGCGTATTCAGGAAACCAAGTAATCGTCACTCAGGCCTGCGGCACCAGCCGCAGGCCATCCCTTGTCGTGGAGCGTTTTCCTTGCAGAGTAAAATGATATTCATTGCGCGCATGACCAGCATTCTGGCCCGCGCCGCGCTTTGGACGGCGGGCATCGGTCTGGTCCTGATGACCGTTTTCATCGCCGCTCAGGTCTTTTTTCGCTATATTTTGAACGACAGCCTGATCTGGAGCGAACCGGCTTCAGTCATGATCATGGGCTGGTTCATCTTTCTGGGCGCAGCGGTGGGCACGCGCGAAGGCTACCACCTGTCCTTCGACGTCTTCCTCTACCTGCTGCCAGATCGCGGCAAGGATTTTCTGCACTCGATATCAGATGTGTTCGTTGGCTGTTTTGGCGGCGGCATGATCTATTACGGAACTGAACTGGCGCAGAAAACAGCCGGTAACACGATCCCGAGCCTTGGCATATCCGGCGCCTTCGATTTCATTCCTTTGGTCGCCGGCGGCGTTCTCGTCGTGCTTTTCTCCATTGAACGTATTATCCGCCGCGCCGCTGGTCTGCCGACCGCGCGCTTTGGCGAAACAGAGCTTGAGGATTGATATGGAACTCTATGTTCTCTTTGGCTCATTTGTCTTTCTTCTGCTGATTGGCACTCCCGTTGCATTCTGCCTCGGCGTTTCGAGCTTCGCGACGATCCTCTATCTGGGTCTTCCGCCGGTCGTGGTGTTTCAGCGGTTGAACTCAGGCGTCTCGGTCTTCGCATTGATGGCGATCCCCTTCTTCATCTATGCCGGTGACCTGATGGTTCGTGGCGATATCGCCCGCCGGCTCGTGGCGCTTGCGGGCGCGATGGTGGGCCACCTGCGTGGCGGCCTTGGCCAGGTCAACATCATGGCATCCGTCATGTTTGGTGGAGTCTCTGGCTCGGCAGCCGCCGATGCTTCCGCCGTCGGCGGACTGATGGTTCCGCAAATGAAGGAACGCGGCTACGGCGTCGACTATGCCGTCAACATCACAGTCGTCGGCTCCATCATTGCCCTGATGATCCCACCGTCGCACAACATGATCATCTATTCGATCTCCGCCGGCGGAAAAATCTCCATCGCCGACCTCTTCACCGCCGGCATCATTCCAGGCTTTCTATTGGCCGTCTCGCTGATGGTCGCCGCCTGGTTTGTTGCAACCAGACGAGGCTACCCAACGGAAGCCTTTCCCGGCTGGAGCCGGATGGGTGGTCTTTTCCTCAATGCCGTGCCGGGTCTCATTCTGATCGCCATCATTTTCGGCGGCGTGCGCTCCGGCGTCTTCACCGCTTCGGAATCCTCCAACATTGCCGTGGTCTACGCGCTGTTGGTCACCATCCTCGTCTACCGCACGCTGTCATGGAAGGACTTCGTCGAAGCGACCTTTGCGGCCGTGCGAACAACAGCCATGGTGCTGATGGTCATCGGTTGCGCCGCGTCCTTCGGCTGGCTTCTCGCCTATTTGCGGGTGCCGGCATCCATGGTCGAACTGCTGCGTGGCGTCTCCGACAATCCGATCGTGATCCTGTTGCTTTTGAACGTGGTCCTTTTGATCCTCGGCACATTCATGGACATGTCGCCGCTGATCGTCATCACCACGCCGATCTTCCTGCCGGTCGCAACGGCCTTCGGTGTGGACCCGGTTCATTTCGGCGTGATCCTGATCCTCAATCTGGGGATCGGCCTCTGCACACCCCCGGTGGGAGCGGTGCTCTTTGTCGGCTGCGCCGTCGGGCGCATACCGATCTGGCAGGCCATGCAATCCATCTGGCCTTTCTATGGTGCCGCCGTCATGACACTGCTGCTGGTTACATACATTCCGGCACTGTCGCTGTGGCTGCCGAAACTGTTCCATTGAGGCCTTCTCATGTCTGACACCATCGTGAAATCCTTTCCAACCGTCATCACCGGCGAAGGCGTCACACGCAAGGTGGTCGCCGACAGCCCGGAGCTGATGGTGGTGGAATTCCACTTCGACACAGGGGGCGTCGGCGCCCTCCACAATCATCCCCATGTGCAGTCGACTTATGTGCAATCCGGCACATTTGAATTCACGGTTGGCGACGAAAAGACGGTGGTGAGAACCGGAGACAGCTTCGTCATCCCCTCCAATGTAGTGCACGGCTGCAGGGCGCTGGAGGGCGGCACGCTTGTCGATTGCTTTACGCCCCGCCGCGACGATTTTCTATAAAACATAAAGGAATGCGATAATGCTGAATGTTGAAATCCGCCACGCCATCGATCCGAAGACCGCCAAGACCTTCGGCACCGAAGAACTCCGGCAGAATTTCCGCGTCGGCGATATCTTTCAGTCCGGCCAGATCAATCTGATCTACACCCATTACGACCGCATGATCGTCGGCGGTGCCGTGCCGGACGGCAAGGAACTGGTGCTGGACGAGGTCAAGCCCTGCGGCACAGCCTCCATCCTCGATCGCCGCGAAATGGTGATCGTCAATATCGGCGGCGACGGCACGATAAAGGCCGATGACGAATATGCCATGAGCAAAGGCGATATGCTTTATCTCGGCATGGGCGCCGGCAAGATCTCGTTCTCCGGTAAGGGCCGCTTTTACATTCTGTCGGCCCCGGCCCATCACACTTATCCCTCACGTCTCATCAAGATCGAGGATGCGGCATCGGTCACTCTGGGTTCAAAGGAAACCGCCAACGAGCGCACCATCTACCAGTTTGTCCATCCGGAAGTGATGAAAGCCTGCCAACTGGTGGTCGGCATGACGAAACTTTCCACCGGCTCGGTCTGGAACACCATGCCTGCCCATTATCATGACCGCCGCATGGAGGCTTATCTCTACATCGATGTGCCCGCCGATCAGCGCGTCTTCCATATGATGGGCGAACCCAACGAGACACGCCATATGGTGCTGAAAAGCGAAGAAGGCGCGATCTCCCCGCCCTGGTCGATCCATTCCGGTGCCGGCACGAGCGCCTATACATTCATCTGGGCCATGGCTGGCGACAACATCAACTACAAGGACATGGACATGGTCTCGATGGAGACCCTGCGATGAGCGGCATCTTTTCCCTCGATGGCAAGCGGGCGTTGGTGACGGGCGCCAATACCGGCATCGGCCAGGCCATCGCGATCTCATTGGCAGAAGCCGGTGCAGAGGTGATCTGCGCTGGCCGCTCCTCGCTCGACGAAACAGTGGGCATGATCGAGAAGGCTGGCGGAAAAGCGAAAGGCCTCAAGCTCGATCTCGCCGACCCGATGGCGGGTGCCCCGGTGTTCGAGGACAATGGTCCGGTTGATATTCTCATCAACAATGCCGGCATCATCCGCCGCGCCGATGCGATCGACTTTACCGAGGAAGACTGGGACGCGGTGATGGACGTCAACCTGAAGGCGATTTTCTTCCTCTGCCAGTCCTTTGCCAGATCGGTATTGGCCAGAAGCGGCGAAGGCAAGATCGTCAATATCGCCTCGCTTCTGTCCTTCCAGGGCGGCATCCGTGTTCCGTCCTACACCGCATCCAAAAGTGGCCTTGCGGGCCTGACAAAGCTCTTGGCCAATGAGTGGGCGGCGAAGGGCATCAACGTCAATGCTATTGCACCCGGCTATATTTCGACCAATAACACCGAGGCGCTGCGTGCCGACGAAAGCCGCAACAAGGCTATACTCGAGCGCATTCCAGCAGGTCGCTGGGGCGACGCTTCCGACATCGGTGGCGCTGCGGTTTTTCTTTCCTCTCCGGCCGCCAAATACGTGCACGGAGCGATACTCAATGTTGACGGAGGCTGGCTTGCCCGCTGAATATCCCCGCTTGAAACGTCCCACTGACGCCGCGCGTCCATCGACCGCGATCGTGCATCTCGGTCTTGGCGCGTTTTACCGTGCCCACGGCGCTGTCTATATCGCAGAAGCCATGACGAAATCCGGCGGCGACTGGGGCATTGCAGGTGTAAGCCTTGTGCGCCCGGATCAGCGCGATGCGCTGGCCCCCCAAGACTTTGCCTATACCGCTGTCGAGCTTGGTCCCGAGGGCGAAACACCAAGGGTGATCAGCGTCATTACGGATGTTCTGGTGGCGCGGGAAGATCCCGCCGCGGTTCTGGGTGTCATGAGCGCGCCCGAAACGAAGATCGTTTCGCTGACGGTAACGGAGAAAGGCTATTGCCACGAACCATCGACCGGCAAGCTCAATCGTGACCACCCCGATATCGCCCACGATCTGGAAAACCCTGATGCGCCGCGCTCGGCCGTCGGTTTTCTCGTGCGTGCGCTCGACCGCCGTCGGAAGGCGGGAACACGGCCCTTCACCGTTCTTTGCTGCGACAACCTGCCGGAAAACGGCAAACTGTTGCGCGGTCTCGTGCTGGAACTGTCCGGCCTGATCGACAACGAACTGAAAAGCTGGATCGGAACACACGCAACATTTCCCTCGACCATGGTCGACCGCATTGTGCCCGCCACCAAACCAGAAGATATCGACAGGCTGGCGGAGCAAACTGGCGTCATGGATCTGTCGCCTGTCATGCACGAACCTTTCAGCCAATGGGTGATCGAGGATGATTTCGTCGATGGTGAGCGCCCGGATTTCGCAGCCGTCGGTGTGGAACTCGTCGAAGACGTGACACCCTTCGAACATATGAAGTTGCGTTGCCTCAATGGCACTCACTCATCGCTCGCTTATCTCGGTTATCTCTCAGGCCATGAAACCATCTCGGAGACGGTGGCAGATCCGGTTCTGGCGGCCTTTTGCAAGTCTCTCTGGGCAAAGGAAATCCTACCGATACTGAAGGCACCGCCGGGTGTCGATCTCCAGGCCTATACCGGGGAACTGTTCGAGCGTTACGCCAACCCGGCGATCCGGCATCGAACCTGGCAGATTGCCATGGACGGATCGCAGAAACTGCCGCAACGCATTCTGGGAACAATCGCGGAAAATCTCGACGCCGGCCGCACGCCCAAAGGCCTTTGCCTCGCGGTGGCTGCCTGGATGCGCTATGTCGGCGGCACCGACGAAAATGGCGACGCAATTGACGTGCGCGACCCGCTGTCGGCAGACCTGAAGACGCTCAGCGATGGCGCGTCGTCCGCTGAGGGCAAGGTCGAGGCAATCCTCGCGGTGCGCAAGATCTTCCCTGAGACGCTCGCATCGAACCCGATCTTTCGCGACGCACTTGTTCAGTCTTACAAGGGCCTTGTCGAAAAGGGTGCCCGTGTGATGGCGAAAGAACGCACCGATGATTGAAAGCTGGCGCTGGTACGGCCCCTTCGACAAGATCCGGCTTAGCGAGATTGCCCAGACCGGTGCAAGCGGCATTGTCACTGCCCTGCACGAAATCCCCTATGGCGAGATCTGGCCGCTTGAGACCATCCGCAACAGACAGGCGGAAATCGACAATGCTGGCCTCGGCCTGCACTGGAATGTGGTCGAAAGCCTGCCCATCCACGAAAACATCAAGCGCGGCACAGGCGATCTGGAACGGCTGTTTTCCAACTACCGCCAGTCGATGGCGAACCTTGCCGAAGCTGGCATCCATACCATCTGCTATAACTTCATGCCGCTGATTGACTGGACCCGCACACGGCTGGACGCTCCCGTCAAACGCGGTGGATCCTCCCTGCGTTTCGACGCCCCGCAGATGGCAGCCTTCGAGCTCTTCATGCTCAGACGGCAGGAGGCCGAAGCGGATTATCCCGAAGAAGTGCGAAGGGCGGCCGCGAACTGGTTTCAGTCGTCTGACGAAACAGCGCGCACAACGCTCCTCAAAAGCATCATGTCCGGCCTTCCGGGTGCCTTTGACCGTTATGACATCGACGGTCTGCGCTCTGCCTTGAAGAACTATGAGGGCATCGACCAGGACGAGTTGCGTGGCAATTATGCCCGCTTCCTGTCCGAAATCATTCCAGCGGCCGATGATCTCGGCATGCGCTTTTGCGTCCATCCGGACGATCCGCCACGGGACATTCTCGGGCTTCCCCGCATCGTTTCCGATGCAGATGATATCGGCTGGATCATGGACCAGCAGAAGAGCCTCGCCAACGGGCTGACGCTCTGCTCCGGCTCGCTCGGTGCCAATCCGGCAAATGATGTGCCGGCGATTGCACGCCGTTTTGCCGACCGCATTCATTTTGCCCATCTTCGCAATGTCGCCAAGGAGCCGGACGGTTCTTTCGAGGAGGCGCCCCATCTCGAGGGCGATACAGACATGGTGTCGCTGGCCGCCGCCCTTGTTGCCGAAGAGAGGCGACGCGAAGCCGAAGGCCGGGCCGACTGGCGGATCCCCTGGCGCCCCGACCATGGCCATGAATTGCTGAACGATGCCGAGCGCGCCAATCATCCCGGCTATCCGTTGATCGGGCGCATGCGCGGCCTGGCCGAACTGCGCGGCGTGATGGCTGCACTCGGCCATGAGAAGGTCAGCTACGTCTGAATTTCCATATCCAATAACGGCGGACCAAACGAAAACCGGCGGGAGATTGCTCTCCCGCCGGTTTTCACATTTTCGAAATTTCAGTTCAGTTTACCGGATCAAAGGCAGCAGGTTGTCGATCGACTTCTTGGCGTCGCCATAGAACATGCGCGTATTGTCCTTGTAGAACAGCGGGTTCTCGATACCCGAGTAACCTGTACCCTGCCCGCGCTTGGACACGAACACCTGCTTGGCCTTCCACACTTCCAGGACCGGCATGCCGGCGATCGGTGAGTTCGGATCTTCCTGTGCTGCCGGATTGACGATGTCGTTGGAACCGATGACGATCACGACATCCGTATTGGGGAAGTCGTCATTGATCTCATCCATTTCCATGACGATGTCGTAAGGCACCTTGGCTTCTGCCAAAAGCACATTCATATGGCCTGGCAGACGTCCGGCCACCGGATGGATGGCAAAACGGACTTCCTTGCCACTCGCACGCAGCTTGCGGGTAAGCTCCGATACCGACTGCTGCGCCTGCGCAACCGCCATGCCGTAGCCTGGAACGATGATGACCGAGTCCGCCTCGTTCAGCGCAGCCGCAACACCATCCGCGTCGATGGCAATCTGCTCACCCTCGACCTCCATCTGCGGACCCGAGGCATTCCCGAAGCCGCCCAGGATAACCGACAGGAAGTGACGGTTCATGGCCTTGCACATGATGTAGGACAAGATTGCACCCGACGAGCCGACCAACGCACCGGTAACGATCAGCAGGTCATTGCCGAGCAGGAAGCCGGTGGCAGCCGCCGCCCAACCCGAATAGGAGTTGAGCATGGAGACCACGACGGGCATGTCCGCACCGCCAATCGCCATCACCAGATGCGCACCCAGCACACAGGCAATCAGCGTCATCAGGTAAAGCGTCCACGATCCTGCACCGCCGATATAGAGGATCAACAGCAGCAGCGACACGATGGCACCCGCTGCATTCCACATATGCCGACCAGGCAGAATGAGCGCCTTGCCGCCGATTTTTCCAGCAAGCTTGCCATAGGCGATAATCGAACCGGTAAAGGTTACCGCACCGATGAAGACGCCGAGGAACACCTCGACCTCATGGATAACCTGCTCCGCATGGGTCAAGAACTCATGCACGGTCAGATCGGAGTTGATGCCGATGAACACGGCCGCAAGACCGACGAAGCTGTGAAGCGCCGCCACCAGTTGTGGCATTCCGGTCATTTCGACCCGCTTGGCCAGGAACACGCCGACAACAGCGCCGACGATCAGTGCCAGGATCAAAATGAACGAGATCTGCACCTGAGGGCCGAGAATGGTGGCAATGACTGCGATCGCCATGCCCGAAATTCCGTACCACACGGCACGCTTGGCGCTTTCCTGACCGGAAAGCCCACCGAGTGAAAGGATGAAAAGAACCGAAGCCGCGATATAGGCGGCGGTCTGGATACCGAAAGACATGAAACCGCCCCCTTAAGACTTCTGGAACATCATCAGCATGCGACGGGTGACCATGAAGCCCCCGACGATGTTGATCATGGCAATGAGCACCGAGATGGCCGCAAGAACGGTGACAATCCATCCACCTGCTGCGACCTGCAGCAAGGCACCGATGATGATGATCCCCGAAATGGCGTTGGTCACGGCCATCAGCGGCGTGTGCAGCGAATGCGAAACGCCCCAGATCACCTGGAAGCCGACAAAGCATGCCAGCGCAAACACGATGAAATGCTGCATGAAGCTTGCCGGTGCAAAGGCTCCGATGATTGCCATCAGCAGACCACCGATGACCAGCAGACCAACCTGCTGCTTGGTCGCTTTCTGGAAGGCGGCCACTTCCTGCGCGCGCTTTTCCTCGGGCGTCAGTTCCTTGGCTTTTTCCTTCGGCTTCTGCGCCGCGATCGCCTTGATTTTCGGCGGCGGCGGCGGGAAGGTGATGTCGCCCTGATAGGCAACCGTCGCCCCACGGATGACATCGTCTTCCATGTTGTGAACGACCTTGCCATCCTTGCCGGGCGTCAGGTCCGTCATCATGTGACGGATGTTTGTCGAGTAAAGCGTGGACGCCTGCGAAGCCATGCGGCTTGGGAAGTCGGTATAGCCAACGACCGTGACGCCATTGGAGGACACGACCTTTTCGTCGGCAACCGTGAGATCGCAGTTACCGCCCCGTTCGGCCGCAAGGTCGATAACGACCGACCCGGGCTTCATGGCTTCCACCATATCCTTCAGCCACAACTTGGGCGCATCGCGACCGGGAATCAGCGCAGTGGTGATCACGATGTCGATTTCAGGTGCCAGTTCCCGGAACTTGGCGAGCTGTTTCTCGCGGAATTCCGGCGACGACGGAGCGGCGTAACCGCCGGTCGCGGCCCCATCCTGCAGCTGATCGGCGAAATCGAGATATACGAATTGAGCACCCATGGACTCGATCTGCTCGGCCACTTCAGGACGCACGTCGAAAGCATAGGTAACAGCACCCAGCGACGTTGCGGTCCCAATGGCGGCCAGACCAGCAACGCCTGCACCGATGACCAGCACCTTGGCCGGTGGAACCTTGCCGGCGGCGGTCACCTGACCGGTAAAGAAGCGACCGAAATTGTTGCCCGCCTCGATCACCGCACGGTAGCCGGCGATATTGGCCATCGACGACAGGGCATCCATTTTCTGGGCGCGACTGATGCGTGGCACCATGTCCATGGCAATGACGTTTGCGCCCTTGGATTTGCACAATTCAAGCATTTCAGGGCTTTGAGCCGGGTAAAAGAAGGAAATAAGCGTCTTGTCCTTGGTCAGACGCTTGGCCTCGGCATCAACAGGCGGACGCACCTTGGCGATGATATCGGCGGCCTTGAAAAGCGCGGCTGCCGTTTTTACCACTTCGACGCCTGCCGCTTTATAGGCTTCATCCGAGAACCCGGCAGCTTTACCAGCGCCAGTCTCAATGATGCAGTCATAACCAAGTTTCTGCAATTGTGCAGCGCTCTCGGGGGTCATGGCGACCCGCGCCTCCCCCTCGAACACCTCTTTTGGTGATCCGATCTTCAAACCCGTCTCCCATCAAGTTAGTTGTAAACAAACCGTAAATTGGCTCCAGATCCCTAACAAGACCTCAGCCGCGCACAAGGCCCGTTTTTATCATATGAGTACGCTTGGAACATGCAATCGGTCCGTCACTGTGCTTTTTACAGCTATCCCCCGTTTGCACAGTCATCGACCGACGTCAGGGTCAATTGTATTTTGCCCCCTGGCTCAGAACCGTTGGCCGACCCTATAGAGTGTTGGCCACATCCACCAGAGTGAGGGATGCAGGCAATCCCTCAAGCACCAAACAGCGGTTCGAAAGCCGCTCGGCATCAACCTTGGAATGCGTGACCAGCATCACCGCCGGACGGATATCGCTCATCAGAGCCTCCGTTAGTTCGAGCATATCATTGGCGGTCACCGGATCCAGTGAAACATAGGGCTCGTCCATGATCAACAGTTCCGGCTTGCCAACGAAGGCACGCGCCAAAGCCAGTCGCCTCTGCTGACCAAGCGACAACTGCCCGGGATAATCCCTGGCCTTTGCCACGATGCCAACGCGTTCCAGCATCGCAAACGCTGGCGCCTCATCCAGACCTCCATGAACCAGCAAGAGATTGTCGAGCACTGAGCGCCAGGGCAGAAGTACGGGTTCCTGAAACACCATGGCAACGTTCTGCGGCCGTGTAATCGCTCCATCGAAATCAGTGTCGATACCGGCCACAATGCGCAACAGCGTCGATTTGCCGATCCCGGACGCCCCGAGGATGGCGACAGTTTCGCCGTGCCCCATCGTGAAGTGGATCTCCTTGAGGATCTCGCGAGCTCCGAAAGCCTTCCTTTGGATATCGACGCTGATCATGCGGTTCTCCAGCGGCGCACGCGCCGCTCTAAAGGTTGCAGCAAGGCAGCCTCCACCACCAGCATGACAGCGATGAAACTCAGCGAATAGACAAGCACCATCGCCACATCGAAAAGCTGGAAGTAGAAATGGATCTGAAAGCCAATGCCGCTGGAACGGCCCAGAAATTCAACCACCAGCACAACCTTCCAGATGACGGAAAGCCCGGACCGGGATGCTGCCGTGATATAGGGGGCAAGCTGCGGCACGATCACATGACGCAGACGTGCCACGCTTCCCATGCGGTAGACCTTCGCCATCGCATCAAGGCTCGGATCGAGCGCTCGGGCACCTTCGCGAATGATCGTGGTGACACCGGGGATCTTGTTGAGCACCACTGCGGCAATGGCTGCCGTCTCGTTGAGGCCTATCCAAAGATAGCAAAGAACGATCAGGACCAGCGCCGGCAGGTTGAGAAAGACCACGAGCCACGGATCGAGCCATTTATCCACCGTTGGCATCCGGCCCATCAAGTAACCCAGCACCAGACCGATCACGAGGGCTGGAATAAAGGCAAGCACCACACGCATCAGCGTCATGGCCAAATGATAGGGCAAGGTACCCGAAGCAACGGCTTTTGCGAAGGGCTCAATCAGAGAAAGAGGTCCCGGCAGTACCTGTCGGTCCGCCGTCAGCCAAGCCGCGACACCCCAGAGCGCCAAGAGCAACAGCAATGACAGCACGCGCACCAGCGCCCTGTTGTGGAAAGCCCTATTCAAGATGAAGGAACACTCCTTGCGGCAGCGTCGTGGCCTTGCCCACCAGATCCTCGCCGCCGAGATCGGCCATCATCCGCAAGAAGCGATCCGCCGCCGCTTCGTCAATGGGCTTGCCGCTCGGAATACCCGCACGATATCCGGCAATCAGGGCACTGAACTCTGCGTCATCGGCAGCATTCATAGTCTCGCGAATGGCATCCCAAGCCTCATTATCCACGCGCAACAAATCCTTGGCCTCGCGCGACGCCATGTACAGACCTCGGGCGATATCCGGATGGTTCGCCACATAATCACCTTTCAGCACATAGCCCAGCAGTGGTGTATCCGGATCGAGCTTCAGGGCCTTTGCGGCGTCGGCAACAGACACAAGCTCGCGCATGCCCTTGGCCTTCATCTTGGCCATGAAGTGCCAGAAATTGATCGTTCCCGCGGTCTCACCTGAAAGTGCTGCCTTAAATATCAAGGGCGGCGCACCGAAGACCTGCTCCGTCTCGGCTGCGAGATCCATATCGAAAACCTGTTTCGCGTAGGCTCTGAGGATCAGCCAGCTCTTGTCGACTGGCCCACCGGCGATGCCAATCTTCAGACCCTTGAGATCCGGGAGCGTTTCAATGCCACTATCGGCCTTCACCATCAAACCGCCGACGGCCAGAGAATAGGGCAGAAAAACATAGTCCTTGCCGGCTGCGCGTTGGCGCGCCACCCAGATCCAGTCTGCCACCATGACGTCCGCTTCGCCGCCCTCGAAAGCAACGCGCGTCGCGCCATTGTCGGCGTAGGCCAGAACCGAAAGCTGAAACCCGTTTCGACCGTCGAGCTCGTGATGCTGGATGGTACTGATTTCCCAGTTGACGGTGCCGGTCGCCAGCATGGCCGCGCGCAATTTCGGCAGATCTTGATCTGCCAGAGCCGGCATCGTCATCAGCGCAAGGGCGCAAACCGTCACGAAGTGACGAAGAAAATTCATGGTGATACTCCGCAATGCCACCAGCCTTATCGCTGGCGCAGCCGCGAACTCATAACGCAGCGGACCGCACGACAGAAGGTGCCTAAGTCCGCTATTTCACTTTATCGACGGAGATCTTGATCAGGCAGCAAAGCGTGATGCCACCAGATAGGCAACAGTCGCCGTCACACCGGTCAACACTGTCCCCCAGGCCATATCGATCAGGCTCACCGAAAGAGACCACCCCTTGAGAGTAGACAGATTGGTCATATCATAGGTGCCATAGGCGATGAAGCCCAGAAGAGCGCCGGCAACGGCAGCCGTGACCCAGGTACCGCTATTGAGTGCAGGCACGACTGCGAAATAGACGATACCGACGATATAGGCGAGATAGAACGCGCCGGCAGCAGCAAAATTGGGCTGTGCCATCAAGAGATCGCCAACGCGCGATCGATAGAACCCGATGGCAATCTTTGAAAGCCACAGATAGTCGGCGCCCAGAAAAACGATCACAGCACTCACATAGGCAATGATATAGGTCGTCATCTTCATCGCATCCTTCTCAACGGCGCTGGGCGTATAAAATCTGAAACAAACTCAATTTTTTCAGGTGGAATTGACGGTTCACATAGACAGCAGGCACCGCCATCAGATCTTCAAAGCAGGCTGTAGAAGTTGGAAAAACCAATTCTTGAACCGGATTGGCGCATCGGTCACAACCACGCAGATACAATCTTCACCATCGTCCGCAATCGGCTGGTGCATCACCTCTTCGTCGGCTTCCTCAAGGTCACCACGCCCGAAGCGTTGATCGCCGTCCATGTAGCTGCCGGCAAGCACGAGGGTCAGCTCGCGCCCACCATGCGAGTGTTCCGGAACGGGCTTTCCGCCCGGGATACGCAACAGGCGGACACGTGTGGAGGGATCGCCGGTCGTCACCATAACGTGGCTGGCGCTACGGCCAAGCGCCTTCCATTTCAACGCATCCACATCGCCCCCGACATAGGAGCGCAATGGTTCAGGCAACACGGATTTGCCACGGGCTTGCTCAGTTGCAGAAGGCACCTCGGTCGCCGGTGTTTCAGTCCGTGCACCGCCCTCATCCGCGAGCCGGGCTCTCATGCTGTCCCATGCCTGGTCTGTTCCGGCATCGGCACATTCAATCTGCTTGATCATGATACCCCCCGCCTGTTCAAGCACGGCGAGCCTGCGACGGCAGGACGGACACAAGGCCATATGGCTGGCGACCGCCAGGCTCCAGCCCTCGCTCAATGCGCCAGAGGCGTATTCCAACAGGATCTCATCGCCCAAATGGTGCTGGATGGTCATTCGCGGTCCTCCAGTGCAACACGCAATTTTGCAAAAGCCATCCGGATGCGGGACTTGATCGTCCCCAGCGGCAGATCGAGCTTCTGGGCGAGCGCACGGTGGGAAATTTCGTCGAAGAAGGAATAGCGGAGCAAGTCCGCCTGTTCGGGAGGCAAAGCTTTCATGGCCTCACGCAGTCTGTCTGCCTCAGTGGCCTGTTCATACGCAATATCCGGTGCCACTTCACCATCCGGCACAAATGCCGGATCAGAAGGGTCGAATGCGGGGTGACTGGTCTTGCGAAAGGCGGAAATTCTCAGATTACGCGCGATCGTGAAAATCCAAGCTTCTGCATTTCCGCGTGCGGGATCGAAAAGCGATGCTTTTCGCCATACGGTCATCAAGGTCTCTTGCATCAATTCTTCGGCCAGTTGAACGTCGCGGCACTGCCGCGCCATATAAGCCCGCACGCGCGGAGCATATAGACGGAAAAGTGCTTCGAAGGCATCGACATCCCTCGCATTCGCGACAGCGGCCAGCAAAGCGGCCACATTGGTCTCATTGTTTTTATCGGACGCCCCACTCATGCAGACACGCACTCTCCCACCCTTGCCAGCGCGGCGGACCAGGGGCCTCATCGCGATGCGAGATACATAGTGGCACGTCAATGCCGTTGTGGGAAACAGGACCGTCATGCTGACCTATACGTCCGCCACAGAAAACTGGATCACCAAGAAATTTTTACCCCTCATAAATCCGCAGTGCCTCGCACCGCGTATTAGATTGCAATACGATAAAAAGCAGGGGTCAAACCGTTGGACACATTGAAGTTCTCAGGCGCGCGCAGACGCAAGGTAGCAGTCATCGGTAGCGGCATTTCCGGTCTGTCGGCGGCATGGCTTCTGTCCAAAACCACGGATGTTGTGCTTTACGAAAGCGAGAACCGACCGGGCGGCCATGCCAACACGGTCGACGCCGGCTCCACGCGTGACACGATTGCAGTCGACACCGGCTTCATTGTCTATAACGACCGCAACTACCCAAACCTCGTTGCTCTCTTCGACCACCTCAATGTTCCGACAGAAGCATCCAACATGTCGTTCGCGGCCTCCCTGGATGGAGGCGGGTTCGAATATTCCGGATCCGGCATAGGTGGGCTGCTGGGGCAACGCTCAAACATCGTCAATCCGCGCTTCTGGAAGATGCTCTCCGGCATCCGCAGGTTCTATGCTGAAGCGCCTGAGCTTGCCACGCGTGGCGACCTCGGCGGTATGACACTTGGCGAATATTGCGATCAGGCGGAATATGGCCGCTCATTCATCGAGGATCATCTTCTGCCGATGGGCGCTGCCATCTGGTCGACAACCATGACCGACATGCGCGACTATCCGATGGAAGCCTTCATCCGCTTTTTCGTCAACCACGGCCTCGTGGTGGTTAAAGGGCGCCCGCAATGGCGCACGGTAAAGGGCGGCAGCCGCGAATATGTGAGCCGCCTTCTGGCCGATTTCGCCGGCGAAGTGCGCCTCGGCTGCTCCGTGATCGAAGTCAGGCGCGAAGCCGATCATGTCATGGTCACCGATACAAAGGCCGGCGTCGATATCTTCGACGATGTCGTGATCGCAACCCACGCCGATCAAGCCTTGGCCATGCTGGCCGATGCGGATTTGACAGAAAGCAAGATTCTGGGTGCGTTCCGCTATACGGCCAACACGGCAGTCCTGCATGCCGACGCGACCTTGATGCCGCAACGCAAGCAGGTCTGGGCCAGCTGGAATTTCATCGGCGATTCCGGGATGAACAGCGAACAGCCCTTGTGCGTTACCTACTGGATGAACAAGCTGCAAAACCTGGAAAATGCTCCACCGATGTTCCTGACGCTCAATCCCAACAGGGAGATCGCGAGCGAAAAGATATTGGCGCGCTTTGAGTACACCCACCCGCTGTTCGATCAACCGGCCATTCGTGCACAGAAGGATCTGTGGCAATTGCAAAAACGCCGCAACACCTGGTTCTGCGGCGCGCATTTCGGCTGCGGTTTTCACGAGGATGGCCTTCAGTCCGGTCTTGCCGTCGCGGAGCAACTCGGCGGAATGAAGCGGCCCTGGAACGTGGAAAATGAGTCTGGTCGTATCGTCGTGCCGGATCATTTAGTGGCCGCCGAATGACGGGGACATCAGCACTTTATGTCGGCGACGTGGTTCATGTACGGCACCGCCCGCGCCAGCATCGCTTGCGCTATGGCGTCTTTACCCTTCTGCTGGACCTCGATGAACTGCCAGTGCTCGATCGCACACTTTCGCTCTTCAGCTACAACCGCTTCGGCGCATTTTCCTTCAACGATGCCGATCATGGTTCGGGCACACCCGGCACATTGAAAGCCTGGATCGGAGAGCGTCTGGATGACGCCGGGATTCAGGCGGAGAAATTGTCTGTCGCAGTGCTCTGCTATCCCCGCGTTCTGGGCTATGGCTTCAACCCGCTGACGGTCTATTTCTGCAGAGACGATGATGGCACCTTGCTCGCGATGCTCTACGAGGTCTGCAACACCTTTCGCGAGCGTCACACCTATGTGATTCCGGTCGCAAACCCTGAGCACCGCACCATCCGCCATGAATGCGACAAGGCCATGTATGTCTCGCCCTTCATGCCAATGGAATGCCGCTACCGTTTCCGCATCGCACCGCCGCAGGATGATGTGCTGATTGCCATAGATGAGCACGACGCGAAAGGTTCGCTTCTTTTCGCAAGTTTCAACGGCAAGAGGAAACCTCTCACCTCGGCAGCGCTCTGGAAAATGCTCGCGCTTTATCCGCTGATGACTTTGAAAATCATGGGCGGAATTCATCTGGAAGCATTTCGCCTCTGGAAAAAGGGCCTTCCGGTTTACCGCCACAAGAAGGCAGCAGACCCCATCGCCATATCCCTGGTTCCCACTGACAGTATCATCAAGAGCGAAACGCCATGACCCATGTCGACCAACAGACCGCACCCATCATGCCGCCTGTGACACTGCCGTGGCAGCGGATGCTCTTTCGCTGGGCTGGAAAGCTGCGGCACGGCCACCTTACCCTGACTTTTCCAGACGGAAGAGAGCAGATTTTCGTTGGCATGGAGCCAGGCCCCTCGGCGTCGTTGAGACTGAATAATGGTCGCGCAGTCTGGCGCATCCTGACGGGCGGCAGCCTGGGCTTTGCCCGTTCCTTCATGGATCGCGACTGGGACACGAGCAATATTGCCGATCTGCTTGAACTGGCAATTGCCAATGAGGAAAGCCTCGGGAGCATTGTTCATCCCGGCATTCTGACAAGACTTCTGGCTCGCCTGCGCCATCGCCTGAACCGCAACTCGAAATCCGGTTCCAAGCGCAATATCGCGTTCCACTATGATCTCGGAAACGAGTTTTACGCGACCTGGCTCGACCAAACGATGACCTATTCCTCGGCGCTTTTCGAGCATCCGGATCAGGATCTGGCTGACGCGCAGAACGCCAAATATGAACGCATCCTTCAGAAATTGGAGATAGGCCCCACCGATCATGTTCTGGAGATTGGCTGTGGATGGGGCGGCTTTGCAGAATACGCAATAAGACGCACCGGCTGCCATGTGACCGGTTTGACGCTGTCGAAAGAACAGGCTGCCTTTGCCCGCGAAAGGCTCGACGAAGCGGGCATGAGCGACAGGTCTGATATCCGAATTCAGGACTATCGCGATTGCCGCGAACGCTTCACAAAGATCGTATCCATCGAGATGTTCGAGGCTGTGGGCGAGGAGAACTGGCACCTCTACTTCAACCGGGTTCGGGATCTGTTGGTGAAGGGTGGTCATGCGCTGGTACAGGTCATCACCATCGACGAAAGCAGGTTCGAGGATTACAGGCGCAGCGCCGACTTCATTCAGACCTACATCTTCCCGGGCGGCATGCTGCCGTCCGTTACGGTGTTCGAGAACACGGCAAGGCAGTCGGGATTGGACGTTCTGGACACGTTCAGATTTGGGCGCGACTACGAGAAGACGCTGCTGATGTGGGACGAAACCTTCGAGGCCAACTGGCACCGGATCAAGCCGCTCGGCTTCGACGAACGTTTCAGGCGCATGTGGCAGTATTATCTCCACTATTGCGCCGTGGGTTTCCGCATCGGTCGGCTCGATGTGGTGCAATTCGAGTTGAAGGCGCCCTGACCCGGAAAGGATCAGGTTTCCTTGCGCAACATCTTTTTCGTAAGCGCGAACTGGATGGGATACGGCAGGAAGCGCAACAGTTTCAGGCCGTATTTCATTTGCCAGGGAAAGGCGATCTCAAAGCGCTTTGACTTCAAGCCGCGCAAAATGATGCCTGCCGCCTTTTCAGCTGACACGATGAACGGCATGGGGAAGTCATTCTTCGATGTCAAAGACGTTTCGACAAAACCCGGGCAGATCAGCTTGATATCGATGCCCTTTGATTTGAGCTGCGGATACATCGCCTCACACATGATCGCCAGACCAGCCTTGGTCGCGCCATAGAATGCGGCGCCCGGCAGGCCTGCGTAACCGGAAACGGAAGACACGACTGCGACCTGACCTTTCCCCTTGGCGATCATGGGCGGCAGAACACGCTCGAGGCAGTTTGCCGTTCCCATCAGGTTCAGATCGACCATGCGCTGCAAGGCGGCACTGTCAAAATGGCTCGGATTGTCGCGCTCATAGTTTCCAGCGCAAAGAACAACGAGCGAAAGCGGCCCCATGACCTCGTTAACCGAACAGGTCACCGTGTCCAGAGCTTTTTTATCCGTGATATCGACAGGAAACGGCTCGATACAAGTGCGCGCTTCTTCGAAAAGGCTTTCCAGCCCTTCCGCACCTCGTGCGCTGACCGCAACTCTCCAACCGTCCTTGACCAAGGCGAGACTGAGAGCCCGCCCGATACCCGAACTTGCACCGATGACCCAGGCCGAAGGAGGTGTCGGTTTATCGCCAATCTGCATCAATAATCGCCCTCAAGTTTTACCTTAAAGACGTATACGGAAAGCCAGCCGAACTGGATCAATTCACGGCAAAATTCAACTCGGTTCGGGTCTGGTGACAATGAAGATGGCACTGCTGAGCAGGATGACGGCAGTCACTATCCGCACCCACGGCATCGTCGAGCCGGTGAACCAGATGATGCCGTAGCTGACACTCATCAGGCTTAAAGATGCAATCTTGGCCGGACGCGAAATAGCACCCTGTTTTCGCCAGTCGGTCAGGGGTTTTCCAAACTTTGGATGATCGAGCAGCCACTTCTCAAAACGCGGTGAAGAGCGGGCGAAAAGCGCGGCTGCAAGGATCATGAAGGGCGTGGTCGGCAGGATCGGCAGGAAGGCGCCGATCACGCCCAGCGCCACAGCAAGCCAACCGAGACAAAGAAGAACAATTCTCATGAAAATCCGCTTTTCCGCACGCGGGACAAAATCACCGCTCAAGGCTATTATGCCACCGGCCATGTGATCTTGCCACGCGGAATCTGGCGAATTTCAGTCAACTTATTTGGTGAGGCACCGAGAAACAGCATCTCTCCAGCCAGCTATACCAGCCACACGCCGGGTCTCATCCATTGAAGGCTCGAACCGGCGCTCACGTTTCCAGTTGGCAGCAAAGTCCGCCTGATCCGGCCATATCCCGGCTTTGGAGCCGGCAAGCCAGGCAGCACCAAAGGCCGTCGTTTCCATGTTCACAGGACGGTCCACAGGGGCGGCCAGAATGTCGGCCAGCTTCTGCATGGTCCAGTCCGAGGCAACCATACCGCCATCGACCCGCAGCACAGTCTGCGATCTCGCGTCTCCGGCCCAATCCTTTTGCATGGCGTCGAGAAGATCGAGCGTCTGATAGGCCACACTTTCCAATACCGCCCTTGCGAATTCGGCAGGACCCGTATTCCGCGTCATCCCAAACATCGCGCCGCGTGCATCTGAATCCCAGTAGGGAGCACCAAGCCCGGTGAAGGCTGGCACCAGGTAGACATTTTGATTTGGATCCGCTTTCGCAGCCAGTTCATTCACTTCCGATGCAGCAGATATCATGCCCAAACCATCACGCAGCCACTGAACCGCAGCGCCTGCGATAAAGATAGATCCTTCAAGCGCATAGGTTGTCTTGCCGTTCAGGCGATAGGCAATGGTCGTCAGCAACCGATTGGATGACGGCACCCTGTCGGCACCGGTGTTCAGCAGAGCGAAGCAACCGGTGCCGTAGGTGGACTTCAACATGCCGGGCTCGAAACAGGCATTACCGATGGTGGCCGCATGCTGATCGCCTGCGACTCCCAGGATGGGTATCGCTGCACCCAATATCCCGGCATCCGTCATGCCGAAATCATCGGCGCAGTCTTTCACCTCAGGCAAAATGCCGACCGGAATCTTGAGGATCTCCAGCAAGTCCTCATCCCAGCCATTGTCGGCGATATTGTAGATCAATGTTCGCGACGCATTGGTGGCGTCGGTGGCATGCACTTTTCCGCTCGTCAGTTTGTAGATAAGGAAACTGTCGACCGTGCCAAAGCAGATTTCACCCCGTTCGGCGCGCCCGCGTAGACCCTCGACATTGTCGAGCAGCCACGAAATCTTGGTGCCCGAAAAATAGGGATCGAGCAGCAGTCCGGTCTTTTCGGTAAAGAGCGGTTCCAGATCCCGGTCCTTCAGCCGCTCGCAGAACCGCGCGGTCCGTCGATCCTGCCAAACGATTGCCCGGTGCACGGGCTCGCCTGTTTTTCGGTCCCAAAGCACGACCGTCTCGCGCTGGTTGGTAATACCGATCGCCGCGATATCAAAGGCCTGAAGACCAGCGTTCTTGATCGCGGCCCTGGATGTCGCGACGACACTTTGCCAGATTTCATCGGCGTCATGTTCCACCCAACCGGAATCGGGAAAATGCTGGGAAAATTCCTGCTGGCCAACACCGACAGGCTGCATCTGCGCGTCATAGACGATTGCACGGCTCGACGTGGTTCCCTGGTCTATCGCCAGAATGTAACCGCTCATAAACTTATCTCCTCCCGCGACCGCCCAACGGCAAGCCGGTATGTCTGATCAAGCGAGGCCAATGTCATGGAAGATGCCTTGGTGCGAGCATCGCCGCACAGCTTCCAGCTCGGTCGCTCCCAATGCAGGCTGCAACATCCCGGACAACGAAACCTCCCGCTTTCACTTGCCTTTCATTTTACGCAGATGTGAAAATGGAGCAAGAGGAAACGAAGGTTCATTCCACGGCAGTTTTGCCTCTCAACATCTCGATAATGGCGGAAAAGTCCCGGCCACCCTGCCCTTGGCGATCGAGCATCCCATAGAGTTGTGCTGCAGCGGCTCCAAGTGGTGTAGCCGCACCGCTCGCCATGGCCGCCTCCTGCGAAAGCTTCAGATCCTTCAGCATCAAGGCGGCGGCAAAACCCGGCTGGTAATCCTTGTTGGCAGGCGAAGCGGGAACGGGACCCGGCACCGGGCAATAGCTGGTGAGCGACCAGCACTGGCCCGACGATGTCGACGCAACGTCAAACAGGGCCTGATGCGAGAGCCCCAGTGATTCGGCCAATACGAACGCTTCGCAGACACCGATCATGGAAATGCCGAGTATCATGTTATTGCAGATCTTCGCTGCCTGACCCGCGCCATCATCGCCGCAATGGACAATCTTTCTGCCCATGGCTTCCAGGACAGGTCGCGAGCGCTCAAACGCTTCGACACTGCCACCGGCCATGAATGTGAGCGTGCCGGCCTCCGCGCCACTGGTGCCGCCCGAAACGGGCGCATCGAGAGAGAGGCATTGCGCAGCGGCGGCCATCTGGTGCGCCTTGCGGGCACTGTCCACATCGATGGTGGAGCAATCGATCAGAAGTTGTCCGGGCCTCGAAAGTGTCACAAGTGTTGCCCACACACGCAGCACGTGCTGGCCTTTGGGCAGCATGGTGATCACCACCTCGGCATCCACAACCGCCTGCTCAAGTGTCGGCGCGGAACTGACACCGCGTTCCGCAGCCGCCTTCAGCATGTCCGCAGAGAGGTCAAAACCTGTGACCGCGTGACCCGCAGCCACCAGATTGGCAGCCATTGGCCCGCCCATATTGCCCAGACCGATAAATGTGATCCTCGTCATTCGCTCTCCTCCCAGAGTATGCAATGTCCGGTGCGCAACCGGCTTAGTGATGGTCCGCCAGGATCATCTCCGCAGCCTTTTCGGCAATCATGACCGTTGGCGAATTGGTGTTGCCCGATGTGATCGTCGGCATGATCGAGGCATCGGCAATGCGTAGCCCCTTCAATGCCCTGAAACGCAGGCGCGGATCGACAACGCTCTCCACATCCGAACCCATGCGACAGGTACCGACCGGATGAAAAATGGTCGTGCCGATATCGCCAGCCGCACGCCTTAGATCCTCATCCGTCTCAAAGGCCGAACCCGGTTTGAACTCCTCCGGCTTGAACCGCGCAAAGGACGGCTGGGCAGCAATACGGCGTGTCAGTCGAATGGAGCGCGCCGCCACCTCCAGATCGCCTTCGGTCGCCAGATAGTTGGGCCGGATCGACGGGTGATGCCGAAAGTCCGGTGATGCCGCATGGACAGAGCCCCGGCTTTCGGGCCTCAGATTGCACACGCTTGCCGTGATGGCCGGAAATCTGTGAACAGGCCCACCGAACTTGTCCAGAGACACGGGCTGCACGTGATATTCCAGATCAGGTGTATCTTTTTCCGGTCCAGACCGGGTGAAGATGCCAAGCTGGCTTGGTGCCATGGACATCGGCCCTGACCGACGCACGAGATATTCAAGCCCAATGCCCGCTTTGCCAAACAGGCTCGATGCCTTTTCGTTCAGCGTCGGTGCGCCCGTCACCTTGAACACCATGCGAAGTTGCAGGTGATCCTGCAGGTTTTCACCAATCCCGGGAACCTCCGCTACCACAGGAATGCCCGCGTGTTGCAGGACAGTTCCCTTGCCGATGCCGGACAATTCCAGGAGATGCGGCGAACCGATAGCACCAGCCGAAAGCACGGTTTCCTTTCGGGAATGATATTGCTTCACCATGCCATCGTGATGGACCTCAACCCCAGCCACCGCCCCGTCGGCGACCAGCAGACGTTGTGCATGCGCGTTGGTAAGCACGGTCAGATTTGCCCGCTTCATGGCGGGTCGCAGGAAAGCCTTGGAGGTATTCCAGCGAATGCCACTTCGCTGGTTCACGTCGAAATAGCTCGACCCATCATTATCGCCGCGATTGAAATCATCGGTTTGCGGAATTCCGGCTTCGCTGGCAGCGGCTCTGAAAGCATCGAGAATGGCCCAGTGGACGCGCATCTTCTCGACACGCCATTCACCGCCCGCTCCATGCATCTCATCTTCACCGCCGTGGTGGTCTTCCGATTTGCGGAAAAAGGGCAACACATCGTCCCAACCCCAGCCGTCGCAGCCAAGTTGCCGCCATTGATCGTAATCCCGCGCCTGGCCACGCATATAGATCATGCCATTGATCGAGGAACAGCCGCCCAGAACCTTGCCACGCGGATAGCCGAGCACACGGCCGTTCAGGCCTGCCTCCGCTTCGGTCTTGAAACACCAGTCGGTGCGTGGATTGTTGATGCAATAGAGATAGCCGACCGGGATATGAACCCAGTGATAATTGTCGCGACCCCCGGCTTCGAGCAACAGCACCCGGTTTGCCGGATCAGCAGAAAGCCGATTGGCCAAAACACATCCGGCGCTGCCGGCACCGACGATGATATAGTCGAATGTCTCTGCCCCCACAGCCAGTACTCCTCCCGCTGCAATTCTAGAACAAGGGCCGCACATGCGGCGTCAGATAGGCCTCAACGATGTCCTCTCCCACATCGTCGAGCCTCCGCGGCTGCCATTTCGGATTGCGATCCTTGTCGATCACCGCCGCCCGCACGCCCTCATGAAAATCATGGCTTATGACGGTCGATGCCGTTCCGCCAAATTCCCGCTCCAGACAGGTTTCGAGATCGCGACTTTGACGACCGGCCCGCAACATGGCAAGCGTCACCTTGAGACTGGTCGGTGAACGGGTTTCGAGCGTGGCAAGCGTCTCTGCGGCAAACGCACTCTCGTCCGCTTTCAATCCAGCGATGATTGCCTCCATCGAACTCTCGCCAAAGAACCGGTCAATCAGTGGCTTATGGCCGGAAAGATCACCTTCCGGAGCGATATCTTCAAAGCTTTCGATCACATCGCCAACCTGCTCGAAACTCGCGTCAGCGGGCAGTGCCTCAAGGGCCGCCAATAAATCTTCAAGTCTCGTGGTCGCAACATAGTGATCGGCCAGTCCGGCGAGCATGGTATCGGCAGCGCCGATCATCTGCCCGGTCAGACCGAGATAGGTTCCAACTTCTCCCGGCGCATGAGACAGCAGCCAGGACGCCCCCACATCGGGAAAGAAGCCAATCCCTGTTTCCGGCATGGCAAGCCGGGTTTTCTCCGTGACGACGCGATGGCTTGCATGAGCAGAAAGCCCGACACCACCGCCCATGGTCACACCATCCATGATCGCCACATAAGGCTTTGAATATCCGTTGATGACGGCGTTCAAACGATATTCCTCACGCCAAAAGGTCTCCGCCCAACCGTCGTCCTTGCTGGCCGATGCCTGGATTGCCTTGATATCGCCGCCGGCGCAAAGCCCACGCTCGCCCTCCCCCGTCAGCAAGACGGCAGCAATGCCCGGATCCCCGGCAAATTCATCCAGCGCACTGGCGATCGATCTCACCATCTCAAGCGTCAAACTGTTGATAGCCTTTGGCCGGTTAAGCGCGATGTGACCAAGAGTGCCACGGCGACGGATGATGACCTCCTCGCCTGCGACAATATCCAGCGCTGCATTCATTCTATCGGCCTCCCGCACGACCGGTGATCGATCGCCCGATGATCAGCCGCATGATTTCATTCGTACCCTCGAGAATCTGGTGCACACGCAAATCGCGCACAATCTTCTCGATCCCGTATTCGGCAAGATAACCATAGCCGCCATGCAATTGAAGCGCCTGGTTGGCAACCTCGAAGCAGCGATCCGTCACATGCAGCTTTGCCATGGCGCAAAGCCTTGCCGCATCGGCATCGCCGTGATCGAGCGCCGATGCCGCGCGCCATAAAAAGCTGCGTGCGACTTCCAGATCGGTCGCCATCTCTGCCAGTCGGAACTGCAGAGCCTGGAATGCGTGCAGCGGTTTCCCAAAAGCCTTGCGCTCATCCATATAATCGACCGTGCTGTCGAAAGCAGATTGCGCCCCGCCAAGCGAGGCCGCAGCGATATTGATGCGACCACCGTCGAGCCCCGCCATGGCAATCCGGAACCCCTCGCCTTCTGCCGCCAGCAGGTTCTCCACCGGAACGCGTGCGCCATCCAGAATGACCGCCCGTGTCGGCTGTGCATGCCAGCCCATTTTGCGCTCAATGGCCCCGAAGCTCAGACCGGGCGTATCCTTGGACAGCAGAAAGGCAGAGATGCCCTTTGCCCCCTCACCTCCCGTGCGCGCCATGACGAGATAGACGGCGCTTGCACCGGCACCGGATATGAATTGCTTCTGTCCGCTCAAGACATAATGATCGCCATCCCGGATGGCCTTGGTCGTGAGGGCCGCCGCATCGGAGCCGGCGCCGGGCTCTGTCAGGCAGTAGCTGCCGAGAGCCTCCATGCTGGCAAGCCCGGGCAAGAAGCGTTCGCGCTGATCATCCGATCCGAACCGGTCGATCATCGAGGCAACCATGTTGTGAATGGAAATATAGGCAGCAATCGTCGGGCAACCGGTGGCCAATGCCTCGATCACCAGAGCAGCCTCAAGCCGCCCCAACCCCGACCCGCCAGACTGTTCGCGCACATACATGGCCCCCATGCCGAGAGCACCGGCATCACGCAAGGTATCGAGCGGAAAATGCTTGTCCTCGTCCCATTTGAGCGCAAATGGCCGCAAGGCCTCATCTGCGAACTGGCGCGCCATATCGACAATGGCCCGCTGCTCGTCATCGAGCGCAAACTCCATAAATTCCTCCTCCTCCCGAACCGCAGCAAATTGCATAGCTGCGATCGCCAGACGCGCGCTCTTGAGTGAGGAGCGCGATCAGCCAGCAAGGACTAGCATGCGACGAACGCGCAATCACCCCGGGCTAAAGTGGAATATGTCGTGAGGAGAAAGCAAGCGCGGCGGCAAGGACGACGACCAAACACAAACACCGATTTTCGTTTAGAAAAATGGTGCCCGGAGGCGGATTTGAACCACCGACACGCGGATTTTCAATCCGCTGCTCTACCAACTGAGCTATCCGGGCAACCGACGCCGTTTTGCGGGCGAAAGACCGGTTTCCCGGTTCTTTGGGGGATAGTTTCCCCCGGAAGCGAGCGCGTTATAACATCTTGTTCGGCCATGTCCAGCGGCAAATGGCACTTTTTTGACGGAGATCTATAAGAAGTCGAAAAAAGCATAAAAATCATGTGCTTCGACTGTACGCGCTACCGCTGAACAGCGGCATTTTTCCGCTGCCGCAGGAGCGCTGTTGAGACAGCGATCAAGCCTTGTTCGAGATCCAGCGGCACTGATAGGGCGCAAACGCGATATCGCCGCCTCGGGCACTGATGACCTCGTCGGATAGAAGGTCTTTCCAGTTCATGCCGCCAATGAGATTGAGCGACATCGCCGAAATGCTGATGGTTTCGTCACAGACATTGTGGATGGCAAATATGCTCTGTGTGCGGTCATCGCTCTGGCGCCAGAAGCCAAACAGCTTCTCCCCCAGTTGCAGCGTGAACTGCGTGGCATTGGGATGAAAGGCCGGCTGGCGGATACGGATGCCGATCAGCCGCTTCATTTCCGAAAACACCCGAGCTTGTATCGTCGACGGGTCTGCGAGCTTTTCCTGAAGCTCGGGATAGTGCCAGCGATGCCGGTTGATGGCGCGGTTATAGCCCGCCTTTTCAACCCCTTCGAGATCATTGGGCGTCCCCAGCAGAGAATGGATGTAGAAGGCCGGAATTCCTTCCAGCGACATGGCTATGGCCTGACTGCACAGGAAGCGCTCGACATTCCAGTCGTCAACGCCGTTCACAGTGCCCTTCATGGCGTCGAACAAGGCGACATTGAGCTCGTAAGGGCGGAAACCCCCATCGGGAAGACGCCGCATGCTCACAAGCCCGCCAAAGCCCTGCACGGTCTCGATCATGTCGGCGATCTCGGTGTCTTCAAGAAGGCTCTCGGCCGGTCGAAGGCCGATCCCGTCATGGGAGGCGGTGAAATTGAGATAGGCGCAACCGAGCTGTGCCGGCGGCATTGCCATCTGCCAGGAATTGAGATGCTTGGACGTGCCGTTCAAAAGCGCATGCAGGATCAGAGGCGGCAGCGAGAAATTGTAGATCGCATGCGCCTCGTTGCGATTGCCGAAATAAGAGAGGTTTTCGACATTGGGCACATTGGTCTCGGTGATCAACACCACCGGCTCTTCTGCATAATCGGCAAGCACCCTGAAGAGGCGCACGATCTCATGGGTTTGCGGCAGGTGAATGCAATTGGTGCCGACTTCCTTCCAGACAAAGGCAACAGCATCGAGCCGGACCGTGCGCACCCCGCGATCGATATGAAAGCGCAGGATACGGATAAATTCCAGCAAGACTTCCGGATTGGAAAAATCGAAATCGATCTGGTCGTGGCTGAAGGTCGCCCAGACATGGCGCGTACCATTGGCCGTTTCCACTTCACGCAACAAGGGATGGGCGCGCGGCCGAACCACATTGGTCAGATCGTCGCTCGGCGATGCCTCGAAATAAAAGCGGTCATAGGGCGAATGGCCCTGCAGATATTCGGCAAACCACGTGCTTTGGCTGGAGCCGTGATTGAGCACAAGGTCAGACATCAGCCGGAAGTCTGATGCGATACGCTCCACGTCATGCCAATCGCCAAGCACGCTGTTGACGGCCCGGTAATCGGTGACGGCGAAACCATCATCGGAGGTATAAGGGAAATAGGGAAGGATATGGACGCCGCTGACCGTCCCCTTGAGATGCGCGCTCAGGAAGTCCTTCAACAGATCGAGCGGCTTGTGCTCGCCATCGATCAGGCTGTTGCCATAGGCAATCACATAGGTGTCGCGCTCCGTCCAGATCGGGTGCATGGGCGTGCGTCCACGGCGGCGAGGCACATGGCCCTCAGTCCAGAATGCAGCAGCAATCTTTCGGGCCAGATCACTCTCGTCGAGATCCGGATAGATATTGGCCAGATGCAGCTCCAGACTCTCGCGCAATCGCCGCGGTATCTGGTCACTATCGTCCGAGGTTGAAACTTTGGGCGGATCGATTTTCTGCTGCATCGCGAAAGACTAGCATGCGCGACGGTGTTTTCAAGCCGTATCAGTCGTCATCGCCGTCAGCCCTGCTTTCATCATCTGCAACCGGAATGGCATAGGCGCCATTCAGCCAGCGCGAAAGGTCGAGCGATCGGCAGCGATCCGAGCAAAACGGATAGTTTTCACGGGTGGACGGACGACGGCATTCCGGACACGGCATTGCCTTGCGAAGGGGTTCGACTTTCGCCCCGATGGATGGTTTCTCCGACATGTTTATCCCTCTGCCCAGGATGCGAGAGTATCAAAGCCCTCGCCAGCCAGCAGTTGCGTGGTTTCAAACAGCGGCAGTCCGACCACATTGGTATAGGAGCCGACAAGCTTCTGCACGAAGCTGCCGGCCAGTCCCTGCACACCATAAGCCCCGGCCTTGCCGCGCCATTCGCCCGAAGCAAGATAGGCTTCGATTTCCGCACGCGACAGCCGTTTGAAGCGGACCTTGGTTTCCACTACCTTCTGGCGCACCGTACGGTCGGGCGTAATCAGGCACACACCGGTAAACACCCAGTGACTGCGCCCGGACAAGAGATGGAGCGCAGACGAGGCTTCTTCAAGATACTCCGCCTTCGGCTGGATACGGCGACCGACAGCCACCACGGTATCGGCAGCGAGGATATAGCTGTCCTTCCAGCCGAGATCGCTTTTCACCGCAGCTTGAGCCGCACGCGCTTTTTCGATCGAAAGCCGCCTTGCCAGCGAACGGGGATGTTCGGATTTCTTCGGTGCCTCATCGATATCCATCGGCATCAGCCGATCTGGCTCGATGCCGACCTGTTTCAACAGATCGACGCGGCGCGGCGAGCCGGAGGCCAATATCAGCTTTTGTCTCAGTTCCATGGACCCCGGGTTTCTCGTTCGGCGTTTTGCGTGATCTTACTTGAAACGATAGGTAATGCGGCCCTTGGTCAGGTCGTATGGAGTCATCTCCACCAGCACCTTGTCGCCGGCGAGAACACGAATACGGTTCTTGCGCATGCGGCCAGCAGTGTGGGCGATGATCTCGTGCTCGTTCTCCAGTTTAACCCGGAACGTCGCATTGGGGAGCAGTTCGACGACCACACCCGGAAATTCGAGAACTTCTTCTTTTGCCATTGAGCATTTTTCTTTCTGTTTTATCCAGCGGAAATGACTCCGCGAAAATGTGGGCGGAAACTACACAATCATCGCGGTTTTGTGAACCTTGTTACGCAAGCTTTTCAACCGGGCGGAAAACCCGTGTCGGAAGCCGCCGTTCGACCGCTCAAAAGGCGGCCTTCTATCATCGTTTTCAGCCGATCGCGCACATCGCGATAGGCATCCAGTATCTGTTGGCGCGTCCCGGTCGCAACCGTCGGATCGGGCGTCGGCCAGTAGAGCACCTCGACCGCCATCGACCGGGTCAGTTCCAATGCCGCGTGATGCGCCTCCGGTGCAAGCGTGACCACCAGGTCGAAATAGTCGTCCTCCAGATCGTCCAGCCGTTGCGGCTGACGCCGCCCCAGTTCCAGACCGATCTCGTCCAGAACGGCATCCACGAACGGATCCCGCTCCCCTGCCCGCACACCGGCAGAGGCGATATAGGTTCCTGACGGCAGCAAGTGCCGCGCCAGAACCTCCGCCATGGGCGAGCGTATCGCATTCATTCCGCATACAAACAGAATAGCGCCCGGCAGCTTGTCCGCGGCGCCCGCATGCGCGTCGCTCTCCATCGGCCTATCCACGCCAGTAGAGAACACAGACCAGCGTGAACAGGCGCCGTGCCGTGTCGAAATCAATGCCGATCTTGCCGGACAGCCGATCCATCAGGATCTGCGAGCCGTCGTTATGAATGCCCCGCCTCCCCATGTCTATGGCTTCGATCTGGCTTGGTGTCGAGGACCGGATCGCTTCGTAATAGCTTTCGCAGATCATGAAGTAGTCCTTGATGATCCGCCGAAAGGGTGTGAGCGACAGGATATGGGTCGCCACACCCTCTTCTGCCTCGGTCTTGATCGAAAAGACCAGCTTGCTGTCCACCAGCGAGAGATAGAGCTTGTAGGGCCCATGCTCGTGACCGGCAGGCTCAAACCGGTTTTCCTCGATCAGATCGAAAATGGCGACCGCCCGCTCATGCTCGACATCGGGCGTCGAACGCCCGATCGTTTCATCGAGAATAACATCGCAGAGACGGAAGTCGCCCGAAGCCATCGCTACTCCTCAAGATTGAGGCGTATGGCAACGGAACGTGCGTGCGCATCGAGCCCCTCGCTCTTTGCAAGGATAATCGCAGCCGGAGCAAGCTCGCGCAACTGTTCCGGGCCAAGCCTCAAGATCGAAGTACGCTTGACGAAATCCAGAACGGACAGACCGGACGAGAAACGTGCCGAGCGCGCCGTCGGCAACACATGGTTCGACCCACCGACATAATCGCCGATCACTTCCGGTGTGTGACGGCCGACAAAGATCGCACCGGCATTGCGGATCTTGGGCAGCAATGTGTCAGGATCATCCATGGCCAGTTCCAGATGCTCGGCAGCAATGCGGTCAGCCAAGGGCACAGCCGCGTCCAGATCCGGAACGATAATCACCGCCCCGAAATCGCGCCAGCTCGCCGCGGCGGTGGCCGCGCGACCAAGGGTCTCCAATTGCCGCTCCACCGATTCGATCACCGCATGGCCGAGATCGGAATTATCGGTGACCAGGATCGACTGCGCGCCCGTATCGTGTTCGGCCTGTGCCAGCAGATCGGCAGCCAGCCAGTCGGGATTATTGTTCTTGTCGGCAATGATCAGCACTTCGGACGGGCCGGCTATCATGTCGATCCCGACAGTCCCGAAGACGTGCTTCTTGGCGGCTGCCACATAGGCATTGCCCGGTCCGACGATCTTGACCACCGGCGCGATGGTTTCCGTGCCATAGGCAAGCGCTGCCACCGCCTGCGCGCCGCCGACCCGATAGATCTCATCGACACCGGCAATATGGGCTGCCGCCAGCACAGTCGGATTGATCAGCCCGGAAGACGCCGGCACAACCATCACCACTCGCGGCACACCGGCAACCTTGGCTGGCACCGCGTTCATCAATACAGAGCTTGGATAGCTGGCTGTCCCGCCCGGCACATAAAGACCGACGGACTCGATCGCTGTCCAGCGCGATCCAAGGCCAACGCCCAGCGCATCCTCATAGATATCGTCCTTCGGCATCTGCCGGGCGTGATGCTTTTCAATCCGTTCGGCAGCCAGCTTCAAGGCACCCAGAACCTCCGGCTCGACGAGCGATACAGCTGCCTCGATCTCCTCCAGACCGACACGCATCGGCGTTTGAGCAAAGTCCAGACCGTCGAAGCGCTTGGAGTATTCGGCAAGCGCTGCATCGCCGCGGGCCCGTACATCCGAAATGATAGCGGTCACCACGGCATTCACGTCGTCGGAGACTTCGCGCTTCGTCATCAGAAATTCCGCAAAGCGCTGCTCAAAATCACTCGACGTCTGTTCAAGCCAGATTGCCACTCTAAAAGACCCTTTTTCCTTGGCAGATGACACTGCCATATATTCTATGATCCGGACTGCGTTACAGCGCTCAGTTGCCCGGATGGCTCGGCATGAAGCCGGTTTCCCATGCTCCGCCGGTATCGGCAAGCTGGACTTCGATCACCTCGACATCCATCGAGATCGTCCCGCCACCTGACAGCAAGACTTCGATGCGCCCTTCAGGCCCGTCACCGTCCTGAACGAAGCGGATGGCAAGCAATGACAGCACCTCTTCGCGTTTGGAACGATCGAATCCGATGGAGCGAACGGCATTGACGCGCTTGAAGGTGATGGCTGCACGTCGACGCTCGAAACTCTTCTGCTTGCGCTGCGCCTTTTCCCAGACAAAACGATTGAGAACGATACTCAACTGACCGGCCCGGGCCGAAAAGGAAATATCGCCAACCTTGAACACCCCATCCTGCACATGGGCAGAGATGATCGCGAGGTCGTCCTGATCAAGAGCCAGAAGTTTCAATGCATCCATGATATCTTAATCCCGCCGGCTCTCGCCTGTTTCCGAAGTATTCAACTTGCCTTGGAAATAAGTCGCGATGCCAAGGGACGCAACGCCGTTGCGCCCCAAAGCTGGATAAAAATGAAACGGAATGACGATTTTCGCCCGAAATGGGAGGTTAGTCGCTGATCCGCTCAACAATAGCGCCGCAACGCGTGAGCTTTTCTTCCAGCCGTTCAAACCCGCGATCGAGATGGTAGACGCGGTTGACCAGAGTTTCACCTTCAGCGGCAAGGCCGGCAATGACCAGCGACACCGAGGCGCGAAGATCGGTCGCCATGACCGGAGCCCCCCGCAGGCCCTTCACGCCCTCGATCCGTGCCGTCTGGCCCGACAGCGTGATATGCGCACCCAGACGCGCCAGTTCCTGCACATGCATGAAGCGGTTTTCGAAGATCGTCTCGGTCACATGCGAGACCCCGTTGGCACGCGTCATGAGCCCCATGAACTGCGCCTGAAGGTCCGTTGGAAAACCGGGAAACGGCTCGGTCACGATGTCCACGGGACGAATGTCATCACCATGGCCAACAACACGAATACCGCCTTCGACCGGCGTGATTTCCGCACCGGCACGGCGAAGGGCCTCGAGCGCCGTATCGAGCAGTGAGGGATCCGTGCCCTGAAGAACAACATCGCCACCGGCCATGGCCACCGCCATCGCATAGGTACCGGTCTCGATGCGGTCCGGCAGAACCCGATGGCGCGCGCCCGACAGGCTGGTAACCCCTTCAATGGTGATTGTCGAAGTGCCGGCACCGGTGATCTTCGCGCCCATGGCATTGAGGCAATTGGCGAGATCGACAACTTCCGGCTCGCGGGCAGCATTGCCGATGACAGTGGTACCATTGGCAAGCGATGCCGCCATCATCATCACATGGGTCGCACCGACAGAAACCTTGGGGAACGTGTAGCGCGCGCCCACAAGGCCGCCTTTCGGCGCTGTCGCTTCGATGTAGCCGCTATCGATTTCCATCGTCGCGCCCAGCGCAACAAGACTATCGATGAACAGATCGACCGGTCGCGTACCGATGGCGCAACCGCCCGGCAGCGAAACGCGGGCACGGCCCTCGCGCGCCAGCAGCGGACCGATCACCCAGAAGCTGGCACGCATCTTCGACACCAGCTCGTAAGGCGCTGTGGTGTCGGCAATCGTGCGGCAGGTGAAATGAACCGTGCGCGAATAAGAACCGTCCTGGTGCTCGCGACGACCGTTCACGGCAATATCGACCCCGTGATTGCCGAGAATGCGCAGAAGCAGTTCGACATCGGCCAGATGCGGCACATTTTCCAGTGTCAGGGTATCGCTGGTCAGAAGCGACGCGATCATCAGGGGAAGCGCGGCATTCTTTGCGCCGGAGATGGGAATGATGCCGTTGAGCTGATTTCCGCCGACAATCCGAATACGATCCATACTGTGCTTACGGGCCGGGCCCGCCTTTCTTGTTATTTCGTCAGGGTACTTGCCGCCGAGGAAAGGCGTCTTAGAGGAAAAGAGAAGCGCATTCAATTCGCCCCGTGCAGAAGGGCTTAATCATCGGCTTGCGACGATTTTGCGGCAGGCAGGCCTTCTGCCTCATCGGCATCGCCAGCCCGACGCGCCCGCATCTGCTGCTTGCGCCGCAAAAGGTTTTCCTTGAGCTTGCTGGCGACGCGCGCGCGCTTGGCATCCTGCTCGATCTTGAGCGAAGCGCGCCGCCTTTCAGCGGTTGTGGAATTTTCATCATTCGACTGGGACATGCGCTTTCCTTAACCGAAAACCTGCCGCGCCAAAAGCACCAAGCGCGGAACGCACCATTTCTTTCCCCGAAGTTTGAATTGCGGCTTGCGCTCACCGCCAAGCTATGGCAATAGGCCACTCGCTCCGGGCGGACACCAACCGCTTCGCCCGTCGGATGCTGCTATAGCTCAGGGGTAGAGCACTCCCTTGGTAAGGGAGAGGCCGAGAGTTCAAATCTCTCTAGCAGCACCATTTTTCTTCCAAAATTCATGGAATTGCGCGTTTGCCTCTTTCGCTAACGCGGGTCATCAGGCGCCGCTGTTTGAGCGCCTGTCGACAAGTGAGTTTTAGATAAAACGTCCAGACCGAATGAATGAGAGATCGCATTGCCCGCGATGTGAGTCTCCGGCTTGATGTCCAGGGACAGGACAGGTGCATCGGTCTGCGCCACCGCTTCAGTAAAAGCGCACTGAGTTATACGCGACGTCCACTTCCGCACAGTACACTAATTAACTGAACATAAATATATGAAATTTATATTTTAGAATATCACGATTCCATTGCGAACCATTTTCTAAAATATTTGCCCGCAATCAACCGTCGTCGTGCCCCGGACCTCATGATGAGCTCCGTTACCTACGCCTGCCCGCCAAAGTTTCAAACGACTTATTGCAGCCGGCTCAGACCCGCGCTTCACCTACCGGAGACCATAATGCTGTCCAACCTGACTATAGGGCTGAAACTGACGATTGCCTTTGCGGTCGTGATCGTGATCTCGATTGCCGCTTCGATTTCCTCCTTGCTCGCCACCGCGTCGGTCAAGGAGGCAAACCAATGGAATGACCACACCTATGTCGTGTTGAGCGTAGCTCAGAAGGTGGGGGCCGCCATGGTGGACCAGGAAACGGGAATGCGCGGTTTCCTCGTGTCCGGTGACGAAGGGTTTCTTGACCCTTACAAGTCGGGACAAGTCGAATTCAATACGCAACTGGCAAAACTGAAAGAGCTCACGAGTGACAATGCCGAACAGCAGGTCCGTATCGATCAGATTGCGGCATTTGCACGGGAATGGCATGAAACCGTTGCCAATGTCGAGCTGAAGCTCGGCTCCGATCCAGCAACGCTGGACGAGGCAAGGCAGTTGGAGGCATCAGGTGCCGGCAAGACGACAATGGACGCCATCCGCAACAAGCTTTCGGACCTTAGTGCAGCCGAAGAGGTACTGCTCGAAAGGCGTTCAGGGCAGTTACAAAACGACCTTTCGCGGTCCACACTCTCACTGATCATAGGGGCAATTGGAGCTGTTTTCAGCGCTGTCTTCATGTGCTGGCTCCTCATCCGCGCGATCAGCAAGCCGGTGGTCTCTATCACGAACACCATGCGCGACCTGTCGGGTGGCAACCTCGATATCCAAATCCAGGGTCTCGGCCGACGTGACGAAATCGGAGCCATGGCAAGCGCTGTTGAGGTCTTCCACAAGACGGCCCTGTCGAAGATCGAGGCTGATCAGCTCATTGAAGCCAACAGGTCTCAATCCGAGAAAGACCGTATTGCGCAGGCAAAGGCAGACAAGGAACGGGCAGATGCTATGTCCAAGGCAACCACCGACTTGGGTTCTGGATTGAAGCGCCTCTCGGCCGGTGATCTCTCCATCCAGTTGACTGACGCCTTTGCCCCTGATTTTGAAGGCTTGCGCCAGGACTTCAACACCTCCGTCACACAGCTTGCCAGCACACTGTCTTCTGTCGCCAGTAGCATTTCCAGCATCACCAGCGGATCGCAAGAAATCTCCTCTGGTTCCGACGATCTGTCCAAACGCACAGAACAGCAGGCCGCTGCTTTGGAGGAAACAGCTGCAGCGCTCGATCAGATCACCGTCAACGTGACGTCTGCCTCGAAACGGGCCGAAGAAGCACGGCAGGTGGCAGCACAGGCCAATTCATCGGCCACGCATTCTGGCGAGATCGTCGCTCAGGCCGTGAACGCCATGAGCCAGATCGAGAACTCTTCGAGCCAGATTTCCAATATCATCGGCGTAATCGATGAAATTGCCTTCCAAACCAACTTGCTTGCCCTCAATGCCGGCGTCGAAGCGGCAAGAGCTGGCGAAGCCGGCAAGGGGTTCGCAGTCGTCGCGCAGGAAGTGCGCGAACTGGCCCAGCGTTCAGCCAACGCTGCCAAGGAGATCAAGGGCCTTATCCAGACATCGACGCAGGAAGTGGCTACAGGCGTAAAGCTTGTGTCGGATACAGGTGAAGCGCTGAAATCGATCGGCAGCTTCATTGTCAGTATCAACGGGCACATGGACGCAATTGCAACATCCAGTCGTGAACAGTCGACCGGCCTCGTCGAAGTCAATACGGCCGTCAACCAGATGGACCAGACCACCCAGCAAAATGCGGCAATGGTCGAAGAATCCTCAGCAGCGGCTGCAACACTGGCCAAAGAGGCTAACAACCTGCGCCAGCTCATTGACCAATTTAATTTGGGCAATTCCGGTGGCCAGGTGAAAGCACTTCAACAGACAGCACAACGCATGGCATCTGGAGAGGCAACTTACACGAGTTCAAACAAGGCACCGCGTCGTGCAGCGCTGGGCAATGCAGCCGCGGCGCAGGAATGGACCGAGTTCTGAGATGGGACGGCGTCGAGACAAGTTTGATTTGCTCTAAAGCCAATTCCAAAAGGCGCCTCTCAGACACAAGCCTCCCCACCGGCAATACCGATGGGGAGGCAATCACTTTATAGCGCTCGATCAATACGCTCTTGATCAGCCGCCGGTATATTCCGGCTGTGCCTTCAAAGCTTCTTCGGTCGAGTCGACATAGACGCGAACATCGTCGCCATCGGCGTTGCGCATGATATTGACCTCATCGAGGTTCACAGCGATGCGGTGTTCACCCATGCCCAGGAAGCCGCCGATATCCAGAACCAGCTGCTTGACGGTTCCGTCGTCATTGAGCAGGACTTCAGCAACATCACCGACATCCTCATCCTTGGCACCATACACCGACGCGCCCTTGAGAGCGTCAGCTGTCAGGTCGGTCTTTTCAGACGTATAACCTTCCTTCGTCACATCCGGGCGAACCAGCGCCGTGCGGCCGTCCGTGGCAGTGGCGTCCGTCTTCATGTCGGTTGCTGTCGCGTCCGTCTTCATGGAGGCAGACGCATCGGCGTGTTCGTCAGCCATATAGGCTGGCGCGTCAGTCAGGACCTGCTTGTTGGCGTTCACGACCAGGAAGTAATCGTCATGCTCGTCGCCGTTCTTGACGAAAGTGACGTCCTTCATCGGGATAGCAACATCCTTTTCGCCGATTCCGAGGAAACCGCCGACGCCGAGAACAACGGCTTCAACTTCGCCCTGACGGCTCAAGATGACCTCGTTGATTTCGCCGATATCGTCCCAATTCGCTTCATCACCAGCCTTAACCGCGGTTTCAGCTGAAACATTGTCTTCCGTGGCGTAAATGCGCGAACCGATGAACTCGGAGGCACGGATGTCTGTTGGCTGCGACTGATACATCATTGTCGGATCGAGAGTGGCAGCACCTGCTGCCGAACTCATCAGAATTGCGCTCAGTGCGGTGGTCGCGAGAAACTGTTTCATAAGGTATCTCCCCTTGAATTTTCGGTTTATGCGTTCGATCGCCCCGCGTGCAACGGAGATTTTGTGCACAGCGACATTCGTTGCCATCAGGCAATTCGAACTTGATTAACTCCGTATAATAACAACACCTTAGACGATAAAAGGTTCCAACTTTCAGTTGATATTTTTTGGATGGGACGGATCCCGTCTTTGCCGTCGCGATGCAAATAGAGGCGAAAAAAAATCCGCGGCCGGAAGGCTGCGGATCTCTTCTGAATTGCCTTGAAAAGAATTCAGGCCTTGTCGACGACGTTCTTGACAGCTTCCTTGGCTTCGCCCTTGGCCTGCTGGGCCTTGCCCTTGGCTTCCTGAACTTCGCCCTTGGCTTCCATCTCCTTGTTGTCGACGGCATCGCCTACACCCTGACGAACCTTGCCAGCAATCTCGTTGGACTTTCCGGCGACCTTATCGGCTGTGCTACCCATGATAATCTCCTCGGAGACGACATTGTCTCAGGCCCCACAACGGACAGTCTCGTCTTTTCGTTCCCTGCGCTGTTAGAAACTTATCGTCTCTGGTCGGCAGATGGTGCCATTCTCCCACCCCAAGCGTTGCCTCTTTTTGAGAGGAGAACTTGATCGATGTTATTTGAATCCTGGCTTGGCATCGCCCGCGTCATTCTGGTGGGCGTCATTGCCTATATCGCCCTCATTGCAATGCTGCGCATCTCAGGGCCGCGGACGCTTGCAAAGCTGAACGCCTTCGATCTGGTGGTCACCGTCGCGCTCGGCTCTGTGCTGGCGACGGTCATGCTGAGCAAATCCGTGCCTCTGGCAGACGGGTTAGTTGCCCTTGCATTGCTGATCCTTCTTCAGTTCACCATTACGTGGATGTCGGTTCGGTTCGAAAAAGTGAGCGACCTGATCAAAAGCGAGCCTGCATTGGTCTTCAGCAATGGTGAGTTCCTCGCAGCGGCGCTCAAGGCAAAACGGCTGACGAAAGACGAAGTTCTTTCGGCTATCCGGGCCTCCGGAGAGGCAGACCCTACGGAGGTCGCGGCCGTCATCCTGGAGACGGACGGCTCCCTCAGTGTCGTGAAAGGCACGGCCGGGCCGGCATTGTCTGCAGTCCCATGAACATCACTCAAGCGACCGGCAAAACACGAACGCCAAACTGTTGATCGATGGCAACAATATCGGCACGACTTCCCTGTGTGAGGCGGCCGACATCATCCACGCCAAGGGCAAGTGCCGGAATGGAGGTCGCCATCGCAAGTGCATCCTCGAGCGGCAACCCAACCAGTTCATGCAGGTTCTTCACGCAGGCCGCCATATCGATGTCGGCACCGGCAAGCGTGCCGTCTGCAAGCGTCAACCGACCGTTCTCGCGCAGGATCTTGCGCCCGTTGAGGTCGAAACTCGTCATGTCGGTGCCAATGGTCGCCATGGCATCGGTAACGGCAAACATGCGCGGCCCGCCCATGGCTCTCAGCGCAATCCGCATCATGTCTGGATGAACATGAATGCCGTCCGGTATGATACCTGTCATCAGGCGCGCGTCGAGAAGGGCCGCAGCTGCAAGCCCCGGCGTGCGGTGATCGAGCGGGCTCATGGCATTGAACAAATGGGTGACCATACAGGCACCGGCCTCGGTGTATCGTTTGGCCGTTTCCGCATCGCAGGCACTGTGGCCCAGACTGATGCGGACACCTGCGCCACTCAGTGCCCTGACCTGCGCCTCCGTCACCGACTCAGGCGCCAGCGTCATCATCAGATGGTTCAGTTTGCTTTTCGCCTCAATCAGAAAATCCAGATCGGCGACCATCATCGGGCGAACGAGATCGGCACTATGGGCGCCCTTTTTCGCAAGCGACAGATGCGGACCTTCCAGATGCAGCCCGAGAAAGCCCGGCACATTTGCCGCCTGCGCTGCAATGGCAGCCTCCACCGCACGCCTGGAGCAATCTGCCGTATCGGTAATCAGGGTCACCATCACCGATGTCGTTCCATATCGGGCATGGCCAGCGCAGATCGTTGCAATCCCATCAACGTTCACCTGATCATTGAATTGCGCTCCACCGCCGCCATTGACCTGGAGATCGACAAACCCGGGAGATAGACACCAGGCGGCCACTGCCTCTACCGAAACCCCTGCAGGAACGGCATCCTGTTGCACGACACCGAGGCAGACCCCGTCTTCGACAAGAATGGCCGCGTTACCATGCATGGCATGACCATCGAAAATTTGGTCGCAGGTAAAGGCAGTCTTTGCCATCAGATAGTCTCCGTGACTTTCTTCAACTGTTTGGGCTCATCGGGATTGCGTCCCAAGCGGCGGGCATGGGCCTCTGCAAACACGTAGAAGCTGACAATCTGGACCAGCGCATCCGTCAGCGCATGTCCGGTTGACGCAACGGAAAGCTCCGAAAGCCCGGCACCGACAGAACCGCCCGCCATGAACACAGAAGCGCCACGTCCCGCAATCTCGCGCGCAACGCCGGCAGTTGCCTGCCCGCTGCGATCGCCGGGATTGAACACCAGCACCGGAAAGCCATCATCCAGGATTTCGACAGGGCCGTGCAGCACCTCGGCAGACGAATAGGCCTCACCATGCACCGCGCATGTTTCCTTCATCTTCAACGCCGCCTCATGGGCAATCGCAAGGGCTGGACCACGCCCAAGCACGAACATGGATTTGCGTTGGATCAGATGATCAGACAGCGCCTGCCAGTTCTGGTTCAAGGCAGCATCCAGCGACTTGGGCAGCGTCTTCAATGCCGAAGAAAGTCCGGCGTCCTTGCTGATTGCGGCCAGCAACATCAGGCCGGCGACGATGGAATTGACGAAGGACTTGGTCGCAGCGACCGATTTTTCCGGTCCGGCACCGATGTCCAGCACATGGCTGCATGCATCAGACAAGGGCGACGGCACACTGTTGACGAGCGCAATCGACAAGGAGCCGGACTGGGTGACCGACTGCGCAAGCGAAACGATATCAGGACTTTTGCCCGACTGGGAAATCGCAATGGCAGCGGTATTTTTCAGATGCATCGATGCGCCGTAGAGCGATGCGAGCGATGGACCGAGCGACGCCACGGGAATACCCAATGTAATCTCGAATGCATATTTGAGAAAATAAGCAGCGTGATCGGACGATCCGCGTCCGATGGTGGCAATCATCGAAGGTTGGGCTTTCAGAAACTCCGTCGCGAAATTCTCCGCCTGAGCAGCACCGAGTTCGAGCAACCGCGCTACGGCTTCGGGAATTTCCAGCACTTCGCGCTGCATATGGGTCTGTGACACGTCTAAACTTCCACCAGTTGATTGTTATTGTCTGAGACTCTGAGTTCGGCGACAAAATCATAGGTGTCGCCGCGATAGACCGATCGGGTGAATTCGATCACCCGCCCGGTTGAAAGATATGTAACCCGCTCCATCTGCAGCACCGCCGAGCCCACCTCGATACCGAGCAGTTCGGCCTCGCGCTCGTCGCTATTGCGCGCCGAAATGCGCTGTGTCGCGCGAACGGGATTGTGCCCGCGCGACTTCAGCGCCTGATAAAGCGACGTGGTGACCAGATCCGGGTCCGGCAGGAACTCCGTTGAAATTGCCGCAAGCTCGATCGCAAGCGGCATACCGCCACCGGTGCGCAAGCGTTCCAGCCTGACGACATCGATATCGTGTGACAGACCAAGCACCATGGTTTCATTGGGCGAGGGAGAAAAAACGCCCTTGTTCAACCAGACCGATTTGGTCTCAAGGCCACGCCGCGCCATGTCTTCACTGAACGATGTGAGTTTAGACAGCGGCTGTTCGACCTTCGCCGCAAGATGTGCAACGAAGGTCCCAGACCCCTGCCGGCGCACCAGATGACCGCGCTGAACCAGTTCATCAACCGCCTTGCGCACCGTCACCCGGCTGAGACCGGACATTTCAGCGAGATCGCGCTCGGTCGGCAAAGCCGTACCCGGTTCGATCCGTCGCTCGGATATCAGTTCGTCCAAAATCTTCTGAAGATTGACATAGAGCGGACCCGGCCCTCGTGCCACGATCTGGTCCTTGGACAGGATGGCCTGAAAATCCGTCACACCGGTATCCTCAACCGACGCGGAAAATGCCTTATCGTATCTTGCCCCGCACCGTCCGGATCGCTCACCGCAATGGTTGAGCCCACTGCGTTGCAACTCTTACCGCTGCCGTCAAAACTGAATGCGAGATCCATGGACGTCTCCTCAAAAAGAAGGATACCAAAAACATACCATTCGACAAGTCCAATTCTCTCCTGCCTCTCCCAACTCAGAAAATGCGACACATATCGCCCAAAATTCCGCGTTTCCCGGCCTGTGGAAAAATGACTCTGGACAAATGGTATTGATTTGGCATGATACCTTTCGGAGGGACCGGATGGCCTTGAACGCGATACCCAAGACCGAGCAAGCAAATATCGACCTTGGCGCCATCGATCAGATGGACGAGGCCGATGCGGTTGCCGCCATGGTCAACTCTCACCTTGCTGCAGCAGAGATCGTCTCTTCCAAAGCGGCGTTGATTTCAGCAGCGGCAAACAAGGTCACGAACACGATCAATTGTGGCGGACGGGTCTTTTATTGCGGCGCCGGAAGCTCCGGACTGATGGCGCTTGCCGATGCGCTGGAAATTCCCGGCACCTTTGGCATCGACAAATCGCAGATCCGCATTCTTCTGGCGGAAGGCCTGAACACGATTGAAAGCTTTGAGGCATCGGCGGAAGATTCTGCGGAAGAAGCAGACGCTGTTTTTGCCAAACAGGCCATTCGTTCCGATGATTGCTTTTTGCTGCTCTCGGCCAGCGGCTCCACACCGTTCGTGATGGAAATGGCCCATGCGGCCAAAACGGCCGGCGCCGAGACCATTGCCATCACCAACAATTCCGAAAGCGAACTCGGGCGCATCTGTGCAATCGCAATCGACCTGGATACGCCGCCCGAAGTGGTGGCTGGCTCTACGCGCCTTGGCGCTGCGACCGCGCAGAAGATCGTCCTGAATTCGATCTCGACCTTGGTCGGAGCCCGCCTGGGTCACGTCTATAAAGGCCATATGGTCAATCTGAATGCCGCCAACAGCAAGTTGCGCAAGCGTGCAATCCGGATCGTCAGCGCAATTGCCGAGACCTCCGACGAACATGCTGGCGAATTACTGGACAAAACCGGCGGCGACGTAAAAACAGCGATACTCATCGGCTTTGGAGCCGACGACAAGCAACAGGCCGAACGGCTGCTGTTTGATGCCCAAGGACGCCTCGATAGGGCGCTGGAAGGCATCAAGGGGAACGAGACTTCAACCGCCTCAGGGCAAAGAAAACTGGGAGTAAAAAAATGACCATGACCGCCATCAAGTCCATGCTCATCGGGGCGACAGTGCTCGCTTCGGCAGGGAGCGCCTTCGCAGAAGATGCAACCCTCACCATTGAAAGCTGGCGCAATGACGACCTGCCAATCTGGCAGGAAAAGCTCATTCCGGCGTTCGAAGCCTCGCATCCGGGCATCAAGCTGAATTTCCAGCCCATGGCCCCAACCGAATACAACGCAGCACTCAACTCCAAGCTGGAAGCAGGCTCTGCAGGCGACCTCATCACCTGCCGTCCGTTTGATGCCTCCCTTGCCCTCTACGACAAAGGCTATCTCGCATCGCTTTCCGATCTGGAAGGCATGAAGAACTTCTCCGACGTCGCAAAATCCGCCTGGATCACCGACGATGGCTCCACACCATTCTGCGTACCGATGGCCTCTGTTATCCACGGCTTCATTTATAACAAGGACGCCTTCGAGACACTCGGCATCTCCGTGCCGAAGACCGAAGCGGAGTTCTTCGCCGCCCTCGACAAGATCAAGGAAGACGGCACTTATATCCCGATGGCCATGGGCACCAACGACCAGTGGGAAGCTGCGACCATGGGCTACCAGAACATTGGCCCAACCTACTGGAAGGGCGAAGAAGGCCGTAACAAACTGATCAAGGGCGAAGAAAAGCTGACCGACGAGCCTTGGGTCGAACCTTATCGCGTTCTGGCCAAGTGGAAGGATTATCTCGGCGACGGTTTCGAAGCCCAGACCTACCCCGACAGCCAGAACCTGTTCACCCTTGGCCGCGCCGCCATCTATCCGGCCGGTTCCTGGGAAATTGCAGGCTTTGAAGCCAATGCAGACTTCAAGATGGGCGCCTTCCCGCCACCTGTCAAAAACGAAGGCGACACCTGCTACATTTCCGACCACACCGATATCGGCATCGGCATGAACGCCAAGACCGAACATCCGGAAGCCGCCAAGGCCTTCCTCAACTGGGTTGCCTCGCCGGAATTCGCAACGCTCTACGCCAATGCCCTGCCCGGCTTCTTCCCGCTCTCCAAGGAAGCCGTGAAGCTGGACGATCCGCTTGCTCAGGAATTCGTGTCCTGGCGTGAGAAGTGCCAGTCGACTATCCGCTCGACCTACCAGATCCTGTCGCGTGGAACACCCAACCTCGAAAACGAGACCTGGGCCGTTTCAGCAAACGTGATCAAGGGCACACAGACGCCGGAAGAAGCCGCAAAGCAGCTTCAGGACGGCCTGGCCAGCTGGTACGATCCGCAGAAGTAAGTCGTCAATCTCATTGCGGGCCATCCTTGTGATGGCCCGCAAGCCCGTTTAACGGCACATGTGTCCATTACTCTTGATGACGACGGCAGGGATCGATGACCAACGCCCGCAATAATCGTGGCCATTCGAGGCTCCACATCGCCGTGTTTCTGGCGCCGGCAGTGCTCGTCTATACCGCGATCATGATCCTGCCGCTGTTTGCGACGATGCAGCTTTCGCTCTACCGGTCAGTCGACAACCAGATGGTCTTTGCTGGCCTTGCAAACTTCCGCACCCTGTTCTTCGAGCCGCATTTCTCGGAACGCTTCTGGAATGCGCTGGGCAACAACACTTGGTTCTTCGTCATCCATATGCTGGTGCAGAACCCGATTGGCATCCTTTTGGCAGCCTTGCTGTCCAATCCCAGGCTGCGGTTCCGCGGCTTTTACCGCACAGCAATCTTCGTGCCCACCATCCTCTCCTTCGTGATCGTCGGCTTCGTCTGGAAACTCATTCTCTCGCCGCTCTGGGGCGTCGCACCGGATCTCATGGCCCTGGTAGGGTTGAAATCGCTCTTCCTGCCTTGGCTCGGCAAAGAGGCTTACGCCCTGACAACACTCGGACTCATCTCGGTCTGGCAGTTCATCGGCATTCCTATGATGCTGATCTACGCCGCACTCCTGTCGATCCCGGACGAAATCCTGGAAGCTGCGGAATGCGACGGCATTACCGGCATGGGGCAATTCTGGAAGATAAAGCTGCCGCTCATCCTGCCATCGATCGGCATCATCTCGGTCCTCACCTTCGTCGGCAACTTCAACGCCTTCGACCTGATCTATGTGGCGCAAGGGGCGCTCGCCGGTCCAAATTTCGGCACCGATATTCTCGGCACTTTCCTGTATCGGGTGTTCTTCGGATTCCAGCTCCAGATCGGCGACCCCAATATGGGCGCCACTATCGCCTCCATCATGTTCCTGATCATCCTTGCGGGCGTCTGCGCCTATCTTTTCCTGATCCAGACGCGCATGCGTCGATACCAGTTCTGAGGAGAGTAAGATGAGCCAGGCCAGACAATCCTTTTCCCGTTCCCTCGCCTCCCATGCGATCCTCGCGACTTATACGGTGATAGCGCTGTTTCCGGTCGTCCTGATCGTCATGAACTCGCTGAAGACAAGGAAGGCCATTTTCCGCTCGCCGCTCAGCCTGCCTGATGCCGAGAGCTTTTCGACTGTCGGTTACCAGACGGTGATGAAGCAGGGCGACTTTGTGCTCTATTTTCAAAACAGCCTGACCGTCACAGTCGCCTCGCTGTTCTTCGTGCTCCTGTTCGGGGCGATGGCGGCATTCGCGCTGTCGGAATACCGTTTTCGAGGCAATCGCCTGATGGGGCTCTATCTGGCGCTCGGCATCATGATCCCCATCCGCCTGGGCACGGTTGCGATCCTGCAATTGATGGTGGCCTCCGGCCTCGTCAACACGCTGACCGCCCTTGTTCTCGTCTACACCGCTCAAGGTCTGCCGCTTGCGATTTTCATCCTCTCTGAATTCATGCAGCAGGTCTCCAAGGACCTGAAAGATGCCGGGCGAGTCGATGGATTGTCGGAATACCGGATTTTCTTCCAGCTCGTACTGCCATTGGTGCGCCCGGCCATGGCAACAGTTGCCGTCTTCACCATGATCCCGATCTGGAACGATCTCTGGTTTCCGCTGATCCTGGCACCATCCGAAGAGACCAAGACCGTCACGCTCGGTGCCCAGGTCTTCATCGGGCAGTTCGTCACCGACTGGAACGCGGTCCTGTCGTCTCTGTCACTGGCGATCATTCCAGTGTTGATCCTTTATGCAATCTTCTCCCGTCAGCTCATTCGCGGGATCACTGCGGGAGCTGTCAAATGACCGACACATCCACCACACCTATTCGCGTTATCGTGGCCGGCCTCGGAAATATGGGCCTAAGCCATGCCCAGGCACTGGAAGCTCTGCCGGGCTGCGAGATCGTCGCACTCGTCAACCGCTCGAAGGTCAAGCTTCCCGATAGTCTCTCCCACCACACCATCCTGCCCGATTTCAAGGCCGCAATCGCCGAGCTGAAACCCGACCTCTGCGTGATCGCCACCTATTCCGACAGCCATGCCGACTTCGCCATTCATGCGATGGAAAACGGTGCCCATGTTTTCGTTGAAAAGCCACTGGCAACGACTGCCGAGGACGCACGCCGCGTGGTCGAATGCGCAACCCGACTGAACCGCAAGCTGGTCGTCGGCTATATCCTGCGCCACCACCCTTCCTGGATCAAACTGATCGAGGAAGCCCGCAACCTGGGCGGCCCCTTCGTCTTCCGCATGAACCTCAATCAGCAATCCAGCGGCCAAACCTGGTCCACACACAAGCAGCTGATGAACACGACACCACCGATTGTCGATTGCGGCGTGCACTATGTCGATGTGATGTGCCAGATTACCGATGCCAGGGCCGTGGAGGTACGCGGCATGGGACTGCGCATGTCCAACGAGATTGCCGAGGACATGTATAACTACGGCCATTTCCAGGTGTTGTTCGACGACGGATCGGTTGGCTGGTACGAGGCCGGCTGGGGGCCGATGATGTCGGAGACCGCCTTCTTCGTGAAGGACGTGATTTCGCCTGCCGGCTGTGTCTCGATCGTCGTACCGGAAGGTATCAAGTCCGACGATATCGACACCCACACCAAGACCTCCCTGATCCGCATCCACAAATCGACGATGGACGCCAATGGTGCCTTTACGAAGGAGGATCAGAACCTCTCGATGGAAGATGAGCCCGGCCACGACGAGCTTTGCTACCGTGAGCAGCAATTCGTGCTGAATGCGATTACCCAGGACGTCGATCTCGAACGCCACATGCGCGACGCCGTCGCATCGCTTGAAATCTGCCTCGCTGCCGATCACAGCGTGCGCAGCGGCCAACCAGTCAAACTTTAAGGGACGACATCAATGGGTTCTCTGAAAATCAAGGGTGTCACCAAGTCCTATGGCCATGTCGAGGTATTGAAGGGCATCGATCTCGACATCCCCGACGGCGAGTTTGTGGTATTTGTCGGACCTTCTGGTTGCGGCAAGTCGACTCTCCTACGCACCATCGCCGGTCTTGAGGACACGACGACCGGCACCATCGAAATCAGCGGCAAGGATGTGACGACAGCGCCACCCGCCAAACGGGGCATTGCCATGGTGTTCCAATCCTATGCGCTCTATCCGCATCTGAACGTGAAGAACAACATGGCGCTCGGCCTCAAACAGGCTGGCGAAGACAAGGCCGTGATCGAGCAGCGCGTCGACAAGGCCAGCACCATGCTGTCGCTCGATCAACTGCTGGAGCGTCGCCCTGCAGAACTGTCCGGTGGCCAGCGGCAGCGCGTGGCCATCGGTCGCGCCATTGTGCGCGAGCCGGAGCTTTTCCTGTTCGATGAACCGCTCTCCAACCTCGATGCGGCGCTGCGGGTCCAGACGCGCCTGGAGATTGCCAACCTGCACCACACACTCGGTGCCACCATGGTCTATGTCACTCATGATCAGGTCGAGGCCATGACTCTCGCCGACAGGATCGTGGTGCTGCATAACGGCATCGTCCAGCAGGTCGGCAAGCCGATGGAGCTATACAACGATCCCGCCAACCTCTTCGTCGCCGGTTTCATCGGCTCACCGAAGATGAATCTGATGCCGGGCAAGGCAATTGGCGACACCGATGCAAAAACCGTGGGCATTCGCCCGGAACACCTGACCTTCGTCGAAGGCGCTGGCGATATTTCCGGCAAGGTCTCCCATGTCGAGCACCTTGGCTCGGAGACCAATGTCTACGTGAATTGCGGTGAGGCCGGCCTGATTGTCGTGCGGCTGTTCGGCGAATATTCGGTCGACATCAACACCGAGCGGACGCTGAAGCTCGATCGAACCCGCATCTATCGATTCGGCGACGATGGTTTGCGTATCCGCAGCTAACGCCCAACGCGTACGCTCTGGAGAAACTATCCAGAGCATACTCTCAGCGGATATCGAAGCGGACCGGAACGACCAAAGTGAGATTCACGCCGGCTGGCGGTGCCGGAACTGGCGACGCGCGGCGAACCATGTCGATAGCAGCCTGATCGAGCGCGCTGAAACCGGACGACCGTGAGACCGAGACGGACTGGACGCGACCACTCTGATCGATACGAAACCGCACCGTGACCGTGCCCTGCTCGCGATCGCTTTTCGAAGCACTCGGATAGCGTTTGTAGCGTTTCAGATGCGACAGCAGCTTGGACTGCCAGCGGGCCGGAGAGACGGACGAACTGGCACCGCCTGTGCTGTTCTTGGAGGCGGCATTACGATCGGACTGGGTCGTGTCCGCCTTTGCCTTGCTCCTGGCCTTCGAAGCCGGCGGCGGAGGCGCCTTCTTCTTGACGACTTTCTTTTCCGGAGGTGCCGGAGGCTTCGGCCGAGCCATAGGCAAAGGCACGGCAATCTCATCCGGAAGCACCGGCAACACCTCCTGGATCTCGTCAGGCTCCTCCAAGACGGGTTCCTCGATCGGAACTTCTTCGGGCTCTATTTCCTCCTCGGGCGGCTCGACCGGAGGTGGTTCCTCGACGGGCGGAGGCTCGACCACAGGTTCTTGGACCGGTTCCGGGGGAGTAAGATCCGGCGGGGGTTCGGCCAGTGCCTCGAGATCCGGCATAGGCGGTGGTGTTACGGTTGGCGAGTCCATGGCCATCGAATCTTCAGTGTCGGTCGACACCTCCGTTTGGTCGGTCTCCACAGCCTCCGGCTCGGGCGCAAGGTCGATCATGATCGCTGCCTGCCCCGGATCCGCAGCAGGTGGCTCAGGTGTGTTGCTCAGGATTACGGCCATCGCCGCTCCGTGCGCGCCTAACACGATGATCGCCGCAGAGCACCACAGAAGGAAATCCCCACCACTGAACCGATAGGCCTTGGCTCTTGCCTCGGGCGTCATTGGGTTTTCTCGTCGTCGGGAGCCGCATCGCTCGGTTGAGCGGCAGGCGTTGCTTCCAGACCGACAAGCGCGATCTTCAGATATCCGGCATCTCGCAGCAGATTCATCACATCCATGAATGCGCCATAGTCGACAGCCTTGTCGGCACGCAAAAAGATCCGCGTCTCGTGATCCCCACCTGTCTGCTGGTCCAGCGCCGCAACGAACTGATCTCGTGGCAAGGTACTGTCGCCCAGGCTTAAGCCGAGATCCTCGGTCAGCGTGACATAGACAGGCTCGTCCGGACGGTCCGCCGGCGTCGCGGTGGATGCCGGAAGGTCAACGGCCACGTCAACAGTCGCCAAAGGCGCAGCCACCATGAAGATGATGAGCAATACCAGCATCACGTCGATAAACGGCGTCACGTTGATTTCGTGGTTTTCCGAAAGCTCGTCGCCATTGCCACTGTCGCGGATTCCGCCAGCCATAATACGAACTCCTTATCGGGACTTGACCAGGGACGCAGCCGGTGAGGCCGGCACCCGGCGAAAATCGAGATCGCGGCTGACAAGGCGCTCGATGCTGGCACCGGCATCCGCCAGTAGTTGGCGATATCCGGTCACCGAGCGGGCAAAGACGTTGTAGATGATCACAGCCGGAATCGCCGCGATCAGGCCTACCGCTGTCGCCAGCAGCGCCTCGGCAATGCCCGGTGCCACGACCGCAAGATTGGTCGTCTGGGATTCCGAAATGCCAATAAAGGCGTTCATAATGCCCCAGACCGTACCGAACAGTCCCACGAAGGGCGCAGTCGAGCCGATCGTTGCAAGAACGCCTGTCCCCTTGGACATATGGCGCCCGGCGCGCGCCTCGATTCTGGACAACACAAGTGCCACCCGCTCTTTCACCCCATGATCCCCGGCGTGATCGATTGCTCCATCTGAAAAACGAAGCTCTTCTCCAGCCGTTGCCAACATCGCTGCCACCACGCCCCGGCGTTTTCCCATCGCATCGGCGGCAGCAGAAAGGGTGCGCGCATCGCTCAATACCCGCAAGCCACGATTGGCCCGAGCACGCGCGCCCATGATCTGCAGCGACTTGGCCAACCAGATGGTCCAGGTCGCAAGGGAGGCAACTGCCAGCATCGTCATCACGGCCTTCACCACGATATCCGCGGCCAGGAACATGCCGACAACGGACAGTTCATGAGGGAGCGTCGAATTCGGCACCGAAGCTGGTGTCGACACTGCCTCGACCTCAGCCGCCTCATCCGCAACGATTCCGTTCTGCGGATCTGCGCTCGTGTCATCCACCGCGGACACGCCGGAGGGGGTGATCTCGGCGGTCGGCTCAAGACTTACAGCCGGAACCTCGGTTGCTGGTGTCGACGGCTGCTCGGTCTGTTCAGCCGCTGGCAGTTGCTGCTGTGCGAATGAGGATGGTGCGGCAAGCGGAAGGACCGAGAAAGCAGCGGCAATACCGACAGCACAAAGAGATCTTGAAATCGAATAAAGCATCATAACGCACCTGGAAAATAGCGGACGATGGCAACTCTTGGGAAAACTCCCCTTTGCGCCAAAACCTGGAAGCCGTTTCGACGCTTGATATAAAACATGATTATAGTTTTCAAGTATTCTCTATGCCGATCGCCAACTTTCGTGTCTGCGCGCACAAAGACCGTCCGTCTTGCGTGCGAAATCGGGCTCGTGCGCTAGCAGGAAGGCAAAGGGGCAGTGGATCAACGTTGAAAATCTAAAAATCCATGGAACTTTCACGGCATGCGCCGGTTGGCTAATTGTGTAAGCACACAACCGTAGAGGAGAATGACGATGACGATGGCCCGACAAACAACCGATCACGTCGAAATCCGCAACTGGATCGAAGCCCGCAATGGCTTGCCAGCCAAGGTCAACGGCTCAAGAGACGAAGGGGTCCTTGGTGTCGAATTCGACAAGCTCGATGATGACGATAGAGAACTCAAAAAGATCGAATGGACAGAGTTTTTTCAGATCTTCGAGGGAGCAAATCTCGCCTTTCTCTGTCAGGACCATGCGGGCAGCGGAAATCGGAGTCACTTCAACAAATTCGTGGAACGGGAATAGTCCCAAGCCACCGACAACTCCAGGCCAGTGGGCAATTAAAGATGAGCGGCGGGAACGCCGCTTCGAACCATCTCACAAATCTGATGGATGCTGCCCTACTCGCTTTGAGGCTGAGCAGGGACTTCTTTCGGTTTCAACACCGGCGTCTGCCCAACCTCCGGCGCTGGCTGCACCATTTGCGGATCACCAACCACAGGCGGCTTTAGAACACCGTTGCAGTCTGTAATCGAGTTGGGTTCAGTCGGATCCACAACCGTCTTGTCGTCTGGCACCGCGCTTGGGGCATTCTCTTCCGGCACGACACGGCAATCATCTGTCGCCTCTTGCGCTATAGCCACCGGCGTAACGAGCAATGCGCCACCTAACGCTACAATGCTTACCAAGAACGACGCCGAACTGAATGTTGCCCTGGTCAAAGAATAAGCCATTTTCTCCTCCATTTGTTTCGTAGGCATGGAAAAGAAATGCGCAACTTCGGCAATTGTTCGGTTAGGGATGAGAAGGTTCCAGGGGAACTAATTTGCCGCTGATGCATTGCGAATGCGTATTCTGGCGCATAATGGGCGCCACACCGATTTTTATCAATGAGAACTGAGGAGGGGAAAGACCACGATGTCGGATACCGGCCACTCCTCCGTCAACCTGCTCCTCGACCAGATCGACGACCTTAAGGGCGCGCATGGCAGGGTTACGCTTGCGACTATTCAAGAAGTGGCCGGTCGGCGCATGAGCGGCCCCATGCTGTTACTGCCCGGCCTGATCCTGGTCTCTCCACTCAGCGGAATACCGACACTGCCAACCATTCTGGCAATCATCATCTTTCTTGTCAGCATTCAGCTGATGTTCGGTCGTCAGTCCATCTGGATTCCCGAACGCTTGCGCAGAGCCGGACTGTCGTCGGATCGATCGGACAAGGCAATCGGCTATATGCGGCCCGTTGCAGGGTTTATCGACAGATTTAGCAGGCAGAGACTGCCCTGGCTGACCGGAGCGGTCCCTGTCCGCGTGGCGAGCCTCTTATGTGTTCTGATCGCGTTGGTAATGCCCCTGATGGAATTCATACCGTTTTCCAGCTCCATCGCCGGGCTGGTGATCACGGTCTTCGGACTGGCGCTGATGACCGGTGATGGTCTGTTGATTGGCGCTGTATTTCTGCTGGTGTTGATCGGCGGCTCACTGGCAAGCCAGCTGTTCATCTAGAGAAAAACAACCGCTTGCGGCAGCCAAATATGGCAATTTCGTGCATTTTTGGGGAACTTTCTAGCCTGGTGAGGAGTTTCCAGACAAACAAACCAGGAGTTTATCATGCTGAAATGGGCGCTCATCTTTTTCGTAATTTCCGTCATCGCGGGTATCTTCGGTTTCACCGGAATTTCCGCAGCAACCGCATCTATCGCTAAAGTGCTGTTCTTCATTGCGCTGATCATCTTCGTGATCTTCCTGGCGCTTGCACTCTTTGCTGGTGCAGCGGTCGTCTAAAGAAAACGACAATCTTTAATCGAACACCGGCGTGATTCATGATCGCGCCGGTGTTTTGCGTTTGAGGCATGGTCGAAAGTCGACGCCCGCCTGAGCGAAAAAAAAGTCCCGCCGAAGCGGGACTTGAATGAAGACTGGAGGGAATAACACTGTGGGAGTAACCCAACAAACCGAGGCAAGCGCCGCCGGTTTGATTATATAACGCGCCATCCCCGCTCAGGTTCCCTGAGGCTCGGGGCAAACTTTATCGCCCCGAGACTTCAGTTGTTATGAACGCAGTTCAGACGGCAGCAGACTTTCCGACAGGTTCTGATAGCTGACCGGACGCAGGAAGCGACGGATGGCCATGGTGCCGACAGAGGTTGCACCGAAATTGGTCGAAGCCGGGTAAGGTCCACCATGAACCATGGCTTCGCTCACTTCCACGCCAGTCGGGAAACCGTTGGCGAGAATACGGCCAGCCTTGCGTTCCAGGATCGGCATCAGCTTCGATGCCTTTTCAGTGTCGGCTTCATCCATATGCAATGTCGTTGTCAGCTGGCCATGCAGCGAATGGGCAACGGCAACCATCTCGTCGAAATCGGCGACCTTGACGATCAGACCAAGCGGGCCGAATACTTCTTCGCCCAGCTGCTCATTGGCGAGCCATTCCTTGCCAGTCGTCGCAAACACATAGGGTGTTGCATTACGCAGGTCGCAGCTGGACGTCAGCACTTCCTGAACGCCAGCGGTTGCGGCAACGCGGTCACGCCCTGAACGGAAAGCCGAAGCAATCCCATCGGTCAGCATCGTTTGCGGAGAAACTTCGGCCAAAGCCTTGGTCGCAGCTTCAATGAATGCGTCCGTGTCGGGTCCATCGATGGCGACCACGACACCCGGATTGGTGCAGAACTGGCCAGCGCCCATGGTGAGCGATCCGGCCCAGCCCTGACCGAGTTGCGCGCTGCGCTTCGACATGGCTTCCGGCATCATGAACATCGGATTGACCGAACCCAGTTCGCCGAAGAACGGAATAGGCTCAGGACGACGTGCGCAAAGATCAAACAGCGCCCGACCACCACCGAGAGACCCTGTGAAACCGACCGCCTTGATCAACGGATGCTGGACAATTGCCTCGCCAGCTTCGCGCGAATTGGACTGGATCAGAGAGAAGACGCCGGGATGAACACCGCATGTCTTGATCGCGGCATGGATAGCTTCGGCAATGATCTCGCCCGTGCCGGGATGCGCCGGGTGTCCCTTGACCACAACCGGGCAACCGGCAGCCAGAGCAGAGGCTGTGTCGCCGCCGGCCGTCGAGAAGGCAAGCGGGAAGTTGGAAGCACCGAATACGCCAACCGGGCCGATCGGACGCTGAACCAGACGAATGTCCGGGCGGGGCAGTGGCTTACGATCAGGCAGGGCTTCATCATGGCGGCGATCAAGATAGTCACCCTTGAGAATGTGGCTTGCAAACAGGCGAAGCTGCCCGGTCGTGCGACCGCGTTCGCCCTGAAGACGGGCTTCGGGCAGACCGGTTTCGCTGGTGCCGATTGCTGTGATCGCGTCGGCGCGAGCTTCAATTTCGTCGGCAATCGCATTCAGAAATGCTGCGCGCTCTTCACGGCTGGAATAGCCGTAGGTCCAGAATGCGTCTTCAGCAGCTTTCACTGCCTTGTCGACATCAGCTGCGGATCCCAGAGAAAATTCATAGGCTTCGCCCGTTGCCGGAGCCGATGTGAATTTCTGGTCGCTGCTGGTCCATTCGCCTGCGATGAGATGTTTGCCATGCGGAGTGAAGGTCATATTTTCCTCGCCTATTGTCTCGAGTGTTTGTTTGTCGCTGCTGCGGAGCGATGGTGAATTGCCTTAAGATATCTTGCGCGGTTTCCCCCGCAAGCGAATCTGAAATCCGCACCATACATAAGGACGTTGTCTGACAAGTCAAAGGCGTGTCCGCAGTCACAACCCAGAGCGTGTGGACGCTAACAAATATCGCTTGCCAGCTCAAATAATAATACTATAGGATTTTATTGCTCTGCTGGACTACCGATTGGAGGAGGTCGCCAGCATTCTTTTGAGGGAGGATAAAAGATGAGCTTCAAGACACTTTTGACTGGTACCGCCATCGCTGCATCGTTCGCGTTTGCCGGCATGGCAAACGCCACCACGATCGGCTTCTCGCAGGTCGGATCCGAGGGAGACTGGCGCCCGGCATTTTCTGCCAACATGCAGGAAAGCGCCAAGGAATACGATATTGACCTGAAGTTCGCCGATGCACAGGGCAAGCAGGAAGAGCAGCTTCGCGCCGTTCGCGCCTTCATCGCCCAGGGCGTCGACGCCATCATCGTCGCACCGGTTGTTGTCACCGGCTGGGACCAGGTATTGCAGGAAGCCAAGGACGCTGAAATCCCTGTCTTCCTCGTAGACCGCGATGTCGACGTTCAGGACAAGTCGCTTTACGTCACCCGCATTTCCGCCGACTTCAATCTCGAAGGCAAGCTTGCCGGCGCATGGTTGGCTGCGGAAAGCAAGGGCACCTGCAAGATCGTCGAACTTCAGGGAACGACCGGCTCTGCGCCGGCGATCGAACGCAAAAAGGGCTTTGAAGCAGTCATCGACCAGTTTCCAGCAATGGAAATTGTGAACACCCAGTCGGGTGACTTCACCACCGATGGCGGCAAGAAGGTTATGGAAGCCTTCATCAAGTCCACCAACAATCTGGATGGCATCTGCGCGTCGTTTGCGCATAACGACAACATGCAGCTCGGCGCGATCCAGGCCATGAAAGAAGCCGGCCTGAAGCCCGGTAAGGATGTTCTGATGATCTCGGTCGACTACGTCCCCGCGATCAAGGATGCACTGGCAAACGGTGAAGCCAATGCCTCTGTCGAGCTGCGCTCGGCCGTCGGCAAGTACATCTACCCGGTCATTCTCGACTATCTCAAGAACCCGAGTGAACTGGACAAATGGATCGTGATTCCATCCGATCTTCACACTGCCAAGTAACGACGCTCATCGAGCATCGCAGTGACATGCAAGGCGCCCCGGGAACGGGGCGTCGGGCATCGCTGTATGGCAGTAAAAATTGTGACCTTTGTCCCACACGATGGTTCCGGCAATGTTGAATTCTGTAGAAGGCGCCTCACGCGTCGAAATGCGCTCGATTGTGAAGTCGTTTCCCGGCGTGCGCGCACTGGATGGCGTCGATCTGACGCTCTATCCCGGTGAAGTCCATGCTCTGCTCGGCGAAAACGGCGCCGGCAAATCCACACTAATCAAGATCCTGACAGGCGCCTCGACCCGCGACGCAGGAGAGATAACCCTTGATGGCCAGCCGGTCGATTTCAAAACCACCGGCGAAGCTCAGGCAAGCGGTATCTCGACGGTCTATCAGGAGGTCAACCTGATTCCGTCCATGTCGGTGACAAAAAACCTGGCGCTGGAACGCACATCCGGCAGATTCGGCTACATCTCCTGGAAGAAGGCCCGCGAGCAGGCCCGCGAACAATTGAAGCGCCTGCATCTGGATATTGACGTCGAGCAACCAGTCGGCAGCTATTCTGTCGCCGTCCAGCAACTGGTGGCAATTGCACGGGCACTGGAGGACGACACGCGGGTTCTGGTTCTCGACGAGCCAACCGCAAGTCTCGATGCCCAGGAAACCAAGACACTGTTCGGCATCATCCGGGAGCTTAAGGCGCAAGATATCGCCGTCGTCTTCATTTCGCACTTCCTCGACCAGGTCTATGAAATATCCGACCGCGTGACAGTGCTGAGAAACGGCACCCATGTCGGCACCGACCTGACGGCCAACATTTCCCGCGAACAACTGATAGCGATGATGATCGGTCGCGAACTCGGCGATGTGGAAGCAGCCTTTGCGCGCAAATCGGCGGTTGCAGCTGGAGCCGAAAAGGTGGTGGCCCGAGGTCTGGGCAAGAAAAGAACACTGGAGCCCTTCGACCTGACATTGCGTGCCGGCGAAGTCGTCGGCCTTGCCGGCCTTCTCGGATCAGGGCGAACCGAAACCGCCAAACTGATTTTCGGCGCCATGCGCTCGGACACTGGTACGCTGGAAATTAACGGACAGGCAGTGAACGGCAACTCGCCGCGCTCGTCCCTTGCGGCCGGCATCGCCTTTTGCCCCGAAGACCGCAAAGCCGAAGGTCTGGTCGGCGAGCTCAGCATTCGTGAAAATATCATGCTGTCGATGCAGGCCAAGAATGGCTGGTTGAACCGCATTTCGAGACAGGAACAGGAACGGGTCGCCGCCGAAATGATCAAGGCGCTGGCGATCGCCACCCCCGATGCTGAAAAGCCGGTCAAGCAACTGTCCGGCGGCAATCAACAAAAGGTGGTCCTTGCCCGCGCCCTTGCCTCAAAGCCCAGCGTCATGCTGCTGGATGAACCGACCCGCGGCATCGACGTGGGAGCGCATGCAGAAATCGTGCTGCTGATCCGCAAACTTTGCGAACAAGGAATGGCCCTTCTGGTCGCGTCTTCGGAACTCGATGAAGTTGTCGCCGCATCCGACCGTGTCGCCGTGTTGCGAGACCGTTGCAAGATCGGAGAGATCGAAGGCGACGACATCACCAGAGACAACATTGTGCGTATGATTGCAGGGAGCGATGAGCAGCATGACTGATTCCGTTCTTGTTCAGCGCGTCATGGCACTGAGATCTCACCGGGCGATCTGGCCGCTTCTGGCGCTGGCATTAATCCTCATCGTTGACTGGATCATATCGCCCAACTTCTTCGAAATCCGCGTTGTGGAAGGCCGCCTCTTCGGCAATGTGGTCGACATTCTCTATCGCGCAGTACCGACGGCGCTCGTCGCCATAGGCATGGCCATTGTCATCGGCACCAGGGGTATCGACCTCTCTGTCGGATCGACCATCGCCATTTGCGGCGCGGTGATCGCCTGGCGCATCCAGATGGGCGACCCCCATATTGTCATTCTGTTCATGGCCCTTGGTGCCGGCATTATCTGTGGCATGTGGAATGGCCTGCTGGTGGCTGTGCTGGGCATTCAGCCGATCATTGCGACACTGATCCTGATGGTCTCCGGTCGCGGCATCGGAATGTTGATCAATCTTCTCTATGGTGGCACCGATCCGAGCTTCACCAGCCCACTTTTGCAGGGCATGAGCACAGGAAGCTTCGGTTTCATTCCCATGCGCCTGTTTGTCGCCGCAGCCGTCTTTCTCGGCCTCTGGCTCTTGATCCGGCGCACTGCACTCGGCCTGTTTGTGGAGTCCGTGGGCGGCAATGCAGCAGCAGCCGATCTGGCCGGTGTGAGAGCAAAGCTGATCATCTTCGTCGCCTATGTGATCTGCGGCTTCACCGCCGCCTGGGCCGGCATCATCCTGACAGCAGACACTCACACGTCTGATCCCGTATCCGTGGGGCTCTATATCGAACTCGATGCGATCCTGGCCGTGGTCATTGGCGGCGCCTCTCTTTCAGGAGGACGCATCTATCTTGGGATGACGGTCATCGGCGCTCTCGTCATCCAGGCGCTGACGACCTCCATCCTGATCTCCGGCCTACCGCCGGAATACAACCTGATCATCAAGGCGCTCGTGGTTCTGCTGGTCCTGTTTCTGCAATCGGACAATGCACGCCAGACAATTCAACGGATGGTTTCGCGGGGGGCGAAATGAACAAGAAATATCTGCCGCTCGCGGCAACAATCCTGGTCTTTGTCGCGCTGTTTGTCGTTGGCGGCACCATGTACCGCAATTTTCTTTCCACAGCGGTGCTCGGCAATATTCTGGCTGACAACGCCTTCATCATCATCGCCGCACTCGGTGCGACCTTCGTGATCCTGTCTGGTGGCATTGATCTGTCGATCGGTTCCATGATCGGCTTCGTCGGCGTCAGCATGGCCGTGCTCGACACCATGGGCTGGCATCCGCTGGCAACAGCCGCGCTGATGATATGCTTCGGCATAGCCTTCGGTGCCATGCAGGGCTATATCATCGACTTCTGCCAAATCCAGCCATTCATCGTCACGCTGGCCGGCCTCTTCCTGCTGAGAGGCGCCTGCTTCATGGTGACGCTCGAGTCCGTGCCGATTCGCAATGACTTCGTGGATTTCTACGCTTCCTTGCGCATCCCGCTTCCGGGTCGCGGTGTGCTTCGAAGTTCGGCCATCGTCATGCTCATCAGTCTAGCGGTTGCTATGTTCATCGCACACTTCACCCGCTTCGGCACCAATGTCTATGCCATCGGCGGCGACAAGGAATCGGCTCGACTTATGGGTGTGAACATCCGTAAGACAACGGTTATGGTCTACGCGCTCGGCGGTTTCTATAGCGCCCTTGCTGGCGTCGTTTACGCGCTCTACACGTCCTCGGGCTACCCACTCGCCGGCAACACGCTCGAACTGTCAGCCATTGCCGCTGTCGTTCTCGGTGGTACACTTTTGACCGGCGGCGTCGGAATGGTGGCAGGCACACTCTTCGGAGGCATGATACTGGGCTTGATCTCGACACTAATCATATTTAACGGCTCTTTGAACAGCGCGTGGATTATGATCAGCAGCGGTATCTTGCTATTCCTCTTCATCGTACTTCATCGTTTCCTCGTGAGCACTTTCGGCCTGAGAGGCACATCGTGACAATGTTGGACCACGGATGACAGACCCAGTTGCGAACCCCGACCGATCCGATGTGACGGTTCTCGGTGCCGCCGAGCGCGCCTCGCTGATTGCCGACGGCGGGAGTTCGTACAATATTGTCCACCAGATCGGGCGGGAGATCGTCAGCGGCGGCTTCCAGCCCGATATGCGTTTGCCCGACGAGCCTTCTATGCTGAAGCGCTATTCGGTATCTCGAACGGCCTTGCGTGAAGCCTATAGCAAGCTCGCCGCCAAGGGCATGATCCAGGCCCGCCCGAAAGTCGGCACCACGGTGCGACCGTCCGCTTTCTGGAATATGCTCGACCCTGAGGTTCTGGCCTGGCATCTTCAGACCAAACCATCGCTGGAGATCGCGCGGGATCTGTTTGCGTTACGCCGCATGGTCGAGCCGGCAGTTGCTGCAACGGCTGCCGAAAAGCGAAGCGAAGCGGAGCTGCGCCGGATTGCCGAAGCTTATAAAGACATGCAAGCGACCGCTCTGGTGGAAACTGAACTGGTAGAGGCCGACCTCCGCTTTCACCTCGAAATTCTCTTCGCAACGCAAAACCATTTTATTGGCGCCTTCAGCGCGCTTATTCATGCAGCCATGCTCAGCACGTTCAAACTGAGCTGGCGCGGCGCGGAAAACGCCGTCATCAAGGACGAGCGCCTCAAGCAACATGGAGAAGTTCTAGCGGCGATCAGGAAGCAGGATGCGACCTTGGCTCGCCAGCAGATGGAGAAACTTCTCGACGATTCGATCAAGGACGTCGACGAAGCTCTCTCAAAACAAGGATGAGAGGTCGCCCGCCCAAGGGGTTACCTCTCGCAACATATGGCATATTGGCTGTCCGGAGCGGTTGGCCAGATCAAGTGAGGAACGACAATGAGTTTCAAGCCCGCCGAGTGGCCGCGGAAATTGAGATCGCAGGAATGGTATGGCGGCACGTCGCGTGACACCATCTACCACCGTGGCTGGTTGAAGAACCAGGGTTACCCGAACGATCTCTTCGACGGTCGCCCCGTCATTGGCATCATGAACACCTGGTCCGACCTGACCCCGTGTAACGGCCATTTGCGCGAACTGGCCGAAAAGGTAAAGGCCGGCATCTGGGAAGCCGGTGGTTTTCCGGTTGAAGTACCTGTGTTCTCCGCGTCGGAAAACACCTTCCGCCCGACCGCGATGATGTATCGCAACCTGGCGGCCATGGCTGTTGAAGAAGCCATGCGCGGGCAGCCGATCGACGGCGCCGTTCTGCTGGTCGGTTGCGACAAGACCACCCCTTCCCTTCTCATGGGAGCAGCGTCGACAGATATTCCCTCCATCGTCGTCACCGGCGGTCCTATGCTGAACGGATATTTCCGTGGCGAACGTGTTGGTTCCGGCACCCATTTGTGGAAATTCTCCGAAGCCGTAAAGGCAGGCGAGATGTCTCAGGAAGAATTCCTCGAGGCAGAGCAGTCGATGTCGCGTAGTTCCGGCACTTGCAACACGATGGGCACAGCCTCCACCATGGCCTCCATGGCTGAAGCGCTCGGCATGGCATTGTCCGGCAACGCCGCTATTCCCGCCGTCGACAGCCGTCGTCGCGTGATCGCACAACTGTCCGGTCGCCGCATCGTGCAGATGGTCAAGGATGACCTCAAGCCGTCCGATATCATGACGAAACAGGCTTTCGAAAACGCCATCCGCACCAACGGTGCCATCGGCGGCTCGACCAACGCTGTTGTTCATCTCCTGGCAATCGCAGGCCGTCTCAAGATCGACCTCAGCCTTGACGACTGGGACCGTTGCGGTCGCGACGTTGCCACCATCGTCAACCTGATGCCATCGGGCAAATATCTGATGGAAGAATTCTTCTACGCAGGCGGTCTGCCAGTCGTCCTCAAGCGCCTTGGCGAAGCAGGTCAGCTACACAAAGACAGCATTACGGTTTCGGGCGACAGCATCTGGGAAGAAGTAAAGAACGTCACCAACCACAACGAAGACGTCATTCTGCCGCTTGAAAAGGCGTTGACGCAGCAGGGCGGCATTGCCGTGGTCAAGGGTAACCTTGCCCCCAACGGCGCGGTGCTGAAGCCATCGGCGGCCAGCCCTCATCTGTTGCAGCATCGTGGCCGCGCCGTCGTCTTCGAAGACATCGACGACTACAAGGCCAAGATCAACGACGACAATCTCGACATCGACGAGACCTGCATCATGGTCTTGAAGAACTGTGGTCCCAAGGGGTATCCGGGCATGGCCGAAGTCGGCAATATGGGCCTTCCGCCCAAGGTGCTGAAAAAGGGCATAACCGATATGGTGAGGATTTCCGATGCCCGCATGTCCGGCACGGCCTACGGCACCGTCGTTCTGCACACCTCGCCGGAAGCCGCTGTTGGCGGACCGCTGGCGGTAGTGCGCAATGGCGACATGATCGAGCTCGATGTCGCTGGACGCCGTTTGCATCTCGACATCTCCGAAGAAGAGCTGGCAGCTCGTCTTGCCGCCTGGAAGCCCAACCACGATCAGGCTCCCTCCGGTTATGAATGGCTGCATCAGCAATTCGTTGGCGGTGCCGATACCGGTGCCGACCTCGACTTCCTCAAGGGAGGCCGCGGTAGCGCCGTAGGTAAGGATTCGCACTGATGACGGAACGCAAGATCGCGCTGGTCGGCATTGGCAAGATTGCCGTCGACCAGCACATTCCTTCGATTGCCGCGTCCTCTGATTGGCAATTGGCTGCAACAGTATCGCGCAATGGCGATGTCGATGGGGTGGAAGCCTTCACCGACATCGACACCATGCTGGCCGCCCGTCCCGAGGTCGATTGCGTCTCTTTATGCCTGCCGCCGGTGCCGCGTTACGAATATGCCGTCAAGGCATTGAAAGCCGGGCGCCATGTCATGCTGGAAAAGCCACCGGGCGCGACAATTGCGGAATGCAATGCACTGACAGACATCGCCCGTGCAGCCGGTCTTTCGCTGTTTGCCACCTGGCATTCGCGCGAAGCTGACCGGGTAGCGGCCGCAAAGGCGTGGCTCGCCAAACGGAAGATCAGCCGTGTTACGACCATCTGGAAAGAGGATGTGCGCAGATGGCACCCGGGACAGGAATGGATATTCGAGCCCGGCGGGCTTGGTGTCTTCGATCCCGGCATCAATGCGCTGTCGATCCTGACCGAGATCCTTCCCGGTCCGATGCATGTGTCAGAGGCTGTTCTGGAAGTTCCGGAAAACCGCCAGACGCCGATCGCAGCATCGCTTCGCTTCTTCTATGAAGGGGCTGAGAGCGTGACTGCGGAATTCGATTGGCGTCAGGAAGGCGAGCAAACCTGGACCATTGAGGTCGAGACCGCCGATAGCACGCTGAAGCTGCTGGACGGCGGCGCCCGTATGACAATTGATGGCAAGGAACAGGGCACCACAGAGGATGCGCCGTTAAGCGGCGAATATCCACGTCTCTACAAGCAGTTCGCCGATCTGGTGAATGCTGGTGGCATAGACATGGATCTGCGCCCGCTCTTCCATGTCTCAGACGCCTTTTCTCGCGGCGAACGCAGGCTGGTCGCTGCTTTCGACTGGTGATTCCAGACACTGTCCTGGTCGTCTAAACGACCAGGAACCTCATTCGCCGGATAATACCGGCATAGCATCACGATGATTACAGGAGATATCCTTATGAAAACGCCGCTGACAGGCATCCTTCCCGTTGCCCCGACGCCATTTCTTGATGACGGTCGCGTCGACGAAGACGGCATGCGCCGCGTCCTCGATTGCATGATCGACCAGGGCGTGGATGCCATCTGCATCCTCGCCAACTATTCCGAACAGTTCGTGTTGTCCGACGAAGAGCGCGCAACGATGATGCGCGTCAGCTTGGAGCATGTCGCAGGCCGAGTTCCGGTCATTGTCACCATCAGTCACTTCGCCACGAACATTGTCGTTGAGCGCGCAAAGGCTGCCCAAAGCCTCGGCGCCTCCATGGTCATGATGATGCCACCCTATCATGGCGTTGGCATTGCACCGGCAGAAGCAGGCGTCTTCGAACATTTTCAGATGGTCAGCAATGCCATCTCCATCCCGATCATGGTACAGGATGCGCCTCTCTCCGGCGTTCAGCTCCCGGTACCACTCCTTACCCGCATGGCCAAGGAAATCGAGAACGTCAGCTACTTCAAGCTGGAAATGCCATTCGCCGCCGACAAGCTGGCGGCTCTCATCGAAGCCGGCGGCCCCGATATCATCGGCCCGTTCGACGGCGAGGAAGCGGTGACCCTTCTTGCCGATCTCGATGCCGGCGCGACCGGCACCATGACCTCCGGCCTGCAATGCGAAAAGATCCGCCCAATCGTCACGAAATACCGCTCAGGCGATGTGGCTGGTGCTCTCGAACAGTGGAAGCTCTGCCTGCCGCTGATCAACCACGAAAACCGTCAGTGCGGCCTACGGGCCTGCAAGACGGTGTTCAAGGAAGGTGGCGTCATCAAGAGCGATTATGTTCGCCATCCGCTGAAGCCAATGTCCGAGCGTACCAAGACACGCCTGCTGGACCTGTCGCGCGAACTCGATCTCATCGCGTTGAAGTGGGGCAAGTAAGACCCGACGCGACGTTATAGCCCGGGTTCACTCACCTCCCCGGCCAGACGCTGAAACACCAGGTCGCGAAGCTGAACAGCGAGCGGCCCCAGCGCCTGGTTCCGGCGGGTGATCAAGTGATACGGATTGACGATGATCTGATCATCGACATCCAGAGAAACAAGACCGCAATCGATCTTGCCAGAGCGCAAAAGGTCGGCCACTTCACGAGTGATCGGCGCGATCGCATCCGTCGATGTCAGATAAGATATCATCACCAGGAGCGAGGTCGTGTTGACGATCTCCTGGGGCAACGGGATCTGCCGCGCCATAAAGGCTTCGTCGACGGCCTGGCGCATTGGCGACTGACGAGGTTGGATAAGCCACTCATGCACCGTCAGCGCAGCGAGCGGCACCTTCTGCTGGCTGGCGAGCGGATGGTCTTTGCGAACCAGAAACTCCAAAATCTCAACCCGGCCCCTCCGAACCGTGAAAAGGCGTGCGTCAATACCTGAGGGTATGCGTGACAACACGAAGTCATATTGGCCGCGCAGCAAACCGTCGATCAACACGTCACTCGGCGCCACATCGATATGAATATCGGACAGGGCTGCGGTCTTTTTGAGTTGCTGGATTGCCGGCACCACGAATGCGACCGCACCGCCGGTAACCGCGCCGACGCGGGCAGTGCCCGCGCGTCCAAGTTCCACCGCATGCGCCTCACGCAGAGATTCTTCTAGTGTATTCAGAAGGTTATCCGCTCCGCGGGAGAGTACCTCACCCATCGCGGTGGCGATCATGCCTTTCGGATGGCGCACAAAAAGTGGGGAACCCACCGTGCGTTCAATCGAAGCCAAAAGCCGCGATGCGGCCGGTTGGGTCATGGCCAACTGTTCCGCCGCCATTGCCAACTGCCCACTGTCATGGATCGCCTGGATGAGGCGTAAATCACGAATTTGTAGTCTACTAGATAGATTTTGCATATAAGAGCTTACCAATTTTGGTATGCATATTGTCAATCAAAACAATTGAAATGCAAGTCCAACCCTATTTAACGTTGCGGCAGGATCATTAACGGATCCACAGTTGTTAGCACCTGGGTTGTCCGGAGGGAGACCGGCAGGTGCAATTTGCTAACTCGGGAGGAGTTACTCAATGAGGAATTTGATTTCCGTACTGGCCTCGCTTGCGCTCGGCGCGGGGCTTCTGTCTGCGCCGGCCTACGCGCAGGACAAGGGATCCGTCGGCATTGCAATGCCGACCAAATCATCGGCTCGCTGGATTTCAGACGGCAATTCGATGGTCGAACAGTTCAAGGCTGCCGGCTATACGACCGACCTTCAGTATGCCGAAGACGATATCCCTAACCAGCTCGCCCAGATCGAAAACATGATCACCAAGGGTGCAGACGTGCTGGTTATCGCCGCAATCGACGGCACGACACTGTCCAACGCTCTGGAAAACGCTGCCGCCGCCGGCATCAAGGTCATTGCCTATGACCGCCTGATCCGCGACAGCGGCAACGTTGACTACTACGCCACATTCGACAACTTCAAGGTTGGCGTACAGCAGGCATCCTCGCTGGTCTCTGGTCTGAAAGAACGTTTCCCCGACCAGAAGCCATGGAATGTTGAACTCTTCGGCGGTTCGCCGGACGACAACAATGCCTTCTTCTTCTACAACGGCGCCATGAGCGTTCTCCAGCCGATGATCGACTCCGGCGACATCGTCATCCAGTCCGGTCAGGTTGGCATGGACAAGGTCGGTACGCTTCGCTGGGACGGCGCAGTCGCCCAGGCCCGCATGGATAACCTGCTTTCGGCCAACTATACCAACAAGCAGGTCCACGGAGTGCTGTCCCCTTATGACGGCCTGTCCATCGGCATCCTGTCTTCGCTCAAGGGCGTAGGTTATGGTTCCGGCGACATGAAAATGCCGATCGTCACCGGTCAGGACGCAGAAGTACCTTCGGTCAAGTCGATCCTGGCTGGCGAACAGTATTCCACGGTCTTCAAGGACACGCGCGAACTTGCTCGCGTCACCGTCGGCATGGTCAATGCTCTGCTGGAAGGCACCGAGCCTGAGATCAACGACACCAAGACCTACGACAACGGCGTCAAGGTTGTCCCATCCTACCTGCTCGAGCCGGTTTCGGTCGACAAGAGCAACTGGGAAAAGATCCTGATCGACAGCGGTTACTACACCAAGGATCAGGTCCAATAAGTCTGGACATCTGACACAAGCCTCTCGCCGGCACGCCCGGCGAGAGCGCCATGCCCGGTCACGACCCGGCCACGCCATTTTCACAAAACAGAATATGTCAGAGCAACAAGATGGCCACTCTTCTCGAAATGCGGCAGATCACCAAGGAATTTCCGGGTGTCAAAGCCCTGAATCAGGTGAACCTCAAAGTCGAAGAAGGCGAAATCCATGCGATTTGCGGCGAAAACGGCGCAGGCAAATCGACATTGATGAAGGTCCTGTCCGGCGTTTATCCCGCCGGAAGTTATGACGGCGAGATCTTCTACGACGGTGCACTAGCGCAGTTCCGCAACATTCGCGACAGCGAAGATCGCGGCATCATCATCATTCACCAGGAACTGGCCCTTGTGCCGCAGCTTTCCATCGCCGAGAACATATTTCTCGGCAATGAACGGGCCGGCAAGGGTGTAATTGACTGGCACGAGACCAACCAGCGCGCGGAAGACCTGCTGGCCAAGGTTGGTCTGAGAGAGCCACCGACCACCGTCGTCGAAAAGATCGGCGTCGGCAAACAGCAGCTCGTCGAAATTGCCAAGGCGCTTTCCAAAGACGTGAAGCTTCTCATCCTGGATGAGCCGACAGCCTCGCTGCAGGAAAACGACAGCCGCAAGCTGCTGGACCTGATGCTCGAGCTGAAGGCGCAGGGCGTTACCTCCATCATCATTTCCCACAAGCTCAATGAAGTGCGCTACGTCGCCGATACCGTGACCATCATTCGTGACGGTTCGAGTGTCTCCACACTGGATGCGAAGGCAGGGCTCAGCGAAGACAAGATTGTCCACGACATGGTCGGTCGCGACATGACCAACCGTTTTCCCGAGCACAACCGAGTGCCGGCCGAAGTGCTTCTCGAAGTCAACAACTGGAATGCCTGGCATCCGGAGCACAGCGACCGGCAAGTCATCAAGAATGCCTCCTTCAATGTCCGCGCCGGCGAAGTCGTGGGCATCGCAGGCTTGATGGGTTCCGGCCGCACCGAGCTGGCCATGTCGATTTTCGGCAAGTCCTACGGCCGCAACATCTCCGGCGACGTGAAGCTCAAGGGACAACCGATCGATGTCTCCACTGTCGACCGCGCCATCAAGGCCGGCATTTCCTACGTCACGGAGGATCGCAAGTCTCTGGGCCTCGTGCTGGACGAAGACATTCGCTTCAACACCACGCTCGCCAATCTGGAAGACGTATCGTCCAACGGCGTGCTGAACCGCAACGAGGAAACCCGGATCGCCGAACAGTATCGCGAGGCACTGGCCACCCGCACGCCGTCGGTCTTCCAGAAGGTCGTCAATCTGTCTGGCGGCAATCAGCAGAAGGTTGTGCTGGCAAAGTGGCTTTTCACATCGCCGGAGGTACTGATCCTTGACGAACCGACGCGCGGCATCGATGTCGGCGCGAAATATGAAATCTACACCATCATCAATGATCTGGCCGCGCAGGGCAAAGGCGTGGTCGTGATCTCATCGGAGATGCCCGAACTGCTGGGCATGTGCGATCGAATTTACGTCATGAGCGAGGGTGCGCTAGTTGGAGAACTGACAGCCAAAGAGGCCAGTCAGGAGCGCATCATGTCTCTCATCGTCAACGAATAAGGAATAGCGGCGATGGAACTCGGTACGAGTAAGAACTCAGCAGCAGAAACACCGCGCGAAGGGATTGGCGCCTATCTCGCCTCTCACTTGCGTGAATACGGGCTTCTGCTGGCACTGATTGTCATTATGGTGTTCTTCCAGATAGTCACAGATGGCACGCTGTTGCGTGCCGTCAACGTGACCAATCTGCTGCTGCAGAACAGCTACATCATCATCATGGCGCTCGGCATGTTGATTGTCATCGTGTCGGGCAATATCGACCTTTCGGTCGGTTCTGTGATGGGTTTTGTCGGCGCGCTCGCAGCGGTCATGATCGTCAATTACCACTTGCCGGTTCTGCTCACCATCGTGGTCTGCCTTGTTGTCGGCGGTGTTATTGGCGCCGCGCAGGGCTATTGGGTGGCCTATTGGCGCATCCCCTCTTTCATCGTCACGCTTGCCGGCATGCTTGTCTTCCGCGGTTTGTCGCTATGGCTGCTGGCGGGCCAGTCCGTCGGCCCCTTCCCGAGCGAATTCCAGCTTCTGGCGAACGGCTTCGTTCCCGACATCTTTCCTGCTGGCATTGGCGCGGCACTGGCCGAGGTGTTCGACGCCCGCAAAGTCAATGTGCTGGCGCTCGCAGCCGGTGTCGTCACCGCCGCCACCATTTTGTGGATGGGCATGCGCCAGCGTTCCCGCAACAAGGCATATGGCATCGAGGATGAACCCGGCGTTTTCTTCGTCGCCCGCAACCTGATCGTCGCAGCGGCCCTGATCTTCATCACCTATAAGCTGTCGACATTCCGCGGTTTGCCGAACGTTCTGATCACCATGGGCGTGCTGACGGTCATTTATGCCTTCATCACCTCCAGCACCGTGATCGGTCGCCGCGTCTACGCGCTTGGCGGCAACGAAAAGGCAGCCAAGCTGTCCGGCATCAAGACCGAACGGCTGACATTCCTTGCCTTCGCCAATATGGGCGTGCTGGCCGCAGCGGCAGGCCTGGTCTTCGCAGCGCGCTTGAACACGGCAACACCGAAAGCGGGCTTTGCGCTCGAACTCGACGTAATCGCGGCCGTCTTCATCGGCGGCGCTTCGATGTCCGGTGGCGTCGGCACAATCATCGGCGCCGTCGTCGGTGCATTCCTCATGGGCGTGCTGAACAACGGCATGTCGATCATGGGCATCGGTATCGACTACCAGCAGATGATCAAGGGCCTGGTTCTGCTCGCAGCCGTCATTTTCGACGTCTACAACAAGAACAAGCAAAGATAACGCGCCTATCCCATACGAAGGAGCGAACAAAAGACGGCTCCCGTTGACGCGCAGCATACATACTAATAAGCAGGCTGCGCTAAGACGGGAATGCCGGAGACGAAGCACGAAGTGTTTGCAGTCTGGGCGCCAACTCAGCCTGCGGGAGGAGAGACATCGTGACCATCATCACCGCCAATACACACAAGCTGCCGGCCCCGTCCTGCCACCTTGGCGAAGGGCCGTCCTATGACGTCTCGACAGACACGGCTTTCTGGTTCGACATTACCGGCAAGACGCTGTGGGAGCACCGTTTCGAAACCGGAGAGATAATTTCCCACGATCTGCCGGTCATGGCGTCTGTCCTTGCGCGCGTCGATGACGACCGTCAGTTGATGGCTGCGGAAGACGGCATCTATCTTCGTATGCGTTCAACCGGCGCCTTGTCCTTGCTGACGCCCATGGAAGCAGACAATCCCGGCAATCGCTCCAATGACGGGCGCGTCCACCCGTCCGGCAAGTTGTGGATCGGGACCATGGGAAAGAATGCCGAATGGCAGGCTGGCACCATCTATATCTTCGATGGGCAGGATCTGAAGCCGATCGTGCGCAAGGTCACCATTCCCAATTCCATCTGCTTCTCCCCCGATGGCCGAACAGGCTATTATTCAGACACCGCGATCAACACCGTCTGGCGCATTCCGCTCGATCCGCAGACCGGCATGCCGATCGGAGAGCCGGAGATATTCCTGCAGGAACCCAGCCTGCCGCTCGGTGGGCATTACGATGGCTCGGTCGTCGACGCAAATGGAGTGCTGTGGAATGCTGCCTGGGGTGGTGGCTCGGTATCCGGATTTGCACCGGACGGAACTCTTGTCGGCACTTACGAATTGCAGGCAGCCCAGACAAGCTGCCCCTGCTTCGTCGGCAAGAAACTGGACAAGATGCTGGTGACGAGCGCATGGCAGGGCTACAGCGATGCGCAACGCGCAGCAGATCCAGGTGCCGGCTTCACTTATATGATCGACGGCGGCTTCAAGGGACTTGCCGATTCCAGCTTCAAGCTTTTGCAGGAAGCCCGAGCCTAATTGCGAAGGCACATTCTGAAAACGCCAAAGGCCGCGATCAAGACGCGGCCTTGATCTCTTTTGGCAATTTCCAGATGCGCATGGCGTTGCCGGAGAGCACGCAAGCCTTGTCCTCAAGACTGACACCAGAGAGAAGCGCGTGGGTGGCGCCGATCCATGTGGAAAGCCCGCCGCCGAGTGTGCACACCGGCCAGTCGCTGCCCCAGACCATACGGTCAAAGCCGAAGCTTTCTGTGACGTGGGAGAAGTAAGGTTTGAGATCCTCCAGCGTCCAGTCATCCGCGCCATAGGCTGCAATGCCCGAGAGCTTTACCGTCACGTTCTTACGCTGTGCAATTTCCGCGAGGGGTTTCTTCCAGACGTAGAAAGCGCCACTCTTTATATCCGGTACGCCGCAATGATCGAGGATGAAGGACACATCCGGCGCCAGATCGACAAGAGCAATTGCCTTGTCCAGCTGATGTGGTTTGACGCAAAGGTCGAAGGTTAATCCGGTACCGGCGAGACGTTTGATGTTCTCACGAAAAAGCGCGCCTTCCGACAGGTCGTCGGGCATCACATGCAGAACGCGGCGGAACCCTTTGATGAAAGGGTTGGCCTGCTGTCGAAGCAGGTAGTCGGCAAATCCATCCTCTTCAGGACGACACGCAGCAATGGTACCGCGCAACAGGCATCCATCTTCACCGGCAATCCCGCCGATCACCACAGTCTCGGCCTCGATCTGTTCGGGTGCGACATCCACCTCCATGTGCAGCGCTGCGGCGACACCCAGCCGCCGCGCCTCCCGATGATAGATGTCATAGGTGAAATCGGCATCAAGTGGCGGCACATCCGCGAGCCAGGGGTAGGACAGACGGTCGCGGTAGATGAGGTGAAGATGGGTATCGATAATCATGCGGCTTCCTCCAGGCGCGGCGAAACTGCCACAGAAAAATCAGCTATTCAAATACGAACTGACATCGTCTTCGTCATGCATTCGTGCCGAAATTCGATCCGGTCATTTCCGAGAGCTTGCGTGTGGTCTGGGAAACCAGCTGGATCGCTGTGGTGATGTCCGGTGCGCCAGGTGAATTGATCAGGGTGATATAGGGCACGGTCACAGCGGCAACCGCCTTGCCATCGGCTCCCAGAACAGGCGCAGACAGATTGATCACACCCGCCGTCTGCGCACTCGGCATCATCTCGTATCCGCGTTCGCGGATCTGATCGAGGCGGGCAATAAATTCGGGCGTGATATGGTGCTGATCGCCGCTGTCTCCCAGGTTTTCGGCAATCATCATCTCCCGCTCTTCCCTGGAACGGAATGCAAGCAGAACATGTCCTGACCCGGTATCGAAAAGGCTGATGCGTGAACCGACACGGATGGAAATGCCCCAGTATCCGGGCGCCTCCTGCTGGGCAATGACAACCGGATAACCGCGATCAAAGACACAAAGCTGATTGGCCTGGCGAGAGGCTTCAGCCAGATCCCGCATCAACGGCACAGCAAAGGACACCAGTCTGCGCACCGGCGCATGGAGTTGTGCAAGGCCGAAGAGCTTTAGCGTCAAAGTAAAACGGTCCCCATCGATACGGGTGACATAGCCGCGGCGAACAAGCCGGTCGAGCATGCGGTAAAATTCGTTCGGACTGCGATCAAGCCGCTTGGCGATCTCCGCCTGCGTCAGCCCGCCGTCGACAGCCGCCAGAAGCTCCAGAATATCCAGCCCCTTGTCCAGTGCTGGGGCGCGGTAGCGGTCGTTGTCATCATCCGTCAAGGGAGATGTCCTTCAGTGAATAATCTGCTTCATATACGCAGAACTCGGGTCTCTCATCAACCTGAGCTTGACGACCAATGAATAAAGAGTTTGTATATGAATATACGCCTCCTTCATGAGGCCAGTGCATAGTGATTTGGGAGGAAATCATGAACCGCTTGATGACCGGCGTCACAGCCGGCCTATTGTCGTGAGCTCGCTCAGCCAGCACCCCCGCTGCAATGTCAGTGGATTTCATACCGACCCCATCGCGCTAATGCGCGAAGGCCCACGGCATCTCGTTGTCTGTGAGAATGCAGACGTGACGTCATTCGGGAGGTGAGATGGCCAAGATCGAGCGCATTGAAATCCGCATGGTAGACCTGAAACCGAAGGTCGTCCGCACCGACGCGATCCAGAGTTTCGTCAGCCAGGAAACGCCGCTTGTGACGATTACCGACAGCGACGGCGCAACCGGCACCGGCTACAGCTATACCATCGGCACCGGTGGTTCATCGGTGATGCGGCTTCTCGCCGATCACCTCGTGCCGCGCCTGATCGGCAAGGATGCAGACCAGATCGAGGCCATCTGGCACGAGCTTGAATTTGCCACCCATGCAACCACCATTGGCGCCATCACCTCCATTGCGCTGGCGGCCATCGATACCGCACTGTGGGACCTGCGCGCCCGCAAGCAAGATATCCCGCTGTGGAAACTGGCCGGTGGTGCCAGGGATCGCTGCGCGCTCTACACCACCGAGGGCGGCTGGCTTCATATCCCCACCGAAGCACTGGTCGAGGATGCCCTGGAAGCAAAGGCCAAGGGCTTCAAAGGCTCCAAGGTCAAGATCGGCAAACCGCATGGCGCTGATGACGTTGCCCGTCTTTCGGCCGTGCGCAAGGCTGTCGGAGACGGCTACGAGATCATGACCGATGCCAATCAGGGCTTTACGATAGACGAGGCCATCCGACGTGCAGACCGCCTGCGCGACCTTGATCTGGCTTGGCTGGAGGAGCCGATTGCCGCCGATGATATCGACGGACACGTGCGTCTGAACCGTTCGACCTCGACACCGGTCGCCGTCGGCGAATCACTCTATTCCATCCGCCACTTCCGCGAATACATGCAGAAGGGTGCCTGTTCGATCGTGCAGGTGGATGCAGGTCGCATCGGCGGCATTACACCCTGGTTGAAGGTCGCGCATACAGCAGAGGCCTTCGATATGCCGATCTGCCCGCACTTCCTCATGGAGCTGCATGTCAGCCTTACCTGCGCCGTACCGAACGGCAAATATGTCGAATATATTCCGCAACTCGACGACATCACGACATCCAGGCTGGTGATCGAAAACGGAATGGCACTCGCCCCTTCCACACCCGGCCTCGGCATCGAGTGGGACTGGGATGCGATTGCAAAACGCTCGATCCCGGAATTCAACCGGGACATTCATTAAGGGAGAAAGTGATGCAGCGCATCGGGATGGTGATCGGCGTAAGGCCGGAAAAAATCGAAGAGTATAAGAGACTGCATGCGGATGTGTGGCCCGAGGTACTGGCGATGATCTCGGCCTGCAACATCAAGAACTATTCGATCTTCCTGAAAGAGCCGGAAAACCTGCTCTTCTCGTTCTTCGAATATCACGGCACCGACTACGACGCCGATATGGCAAAGATGGCTGCCGACCCGAAAACCCAGGAATGGTGGTCAGTCTGTATCCCCTGTCAGGAAGCACTATCGACGCGCCAGAATGGCGAGTGGTGGGCTCGGATGCCGGAGGTATTTTTCCATGAGTGACTCCATCCGACGTCTGGAAAGCCAGACGGTCCCATGCTCCCATGATCGAGATGCCAAATGACCTTTGACCCGACCACCCTCACCCAAGCCTGGTCGCTGCCCACGAGCCCGCGCCCAATCGTCACCTTCGGCGCTGGCTCGATCGTCAGCGATGCCCATTTTCCGGCGTACCGAAAAGGCGGATTTCCAATTGCTGGACTCTATGATCCGGATTTCGATAAGGCCAAAGCACTGGCAGACACGTGGGATGTGACTGCCTACAAAACAGTGGAAGAAGCCGTATCCGTCAAAGACGCTGTTTTTGACCTCGCAATTCCCCCCGCGGCTCATGCCAGAGTGTTATCTGCCCTACCCGACGGCGCACCTGTTCTGGTCCAGAAGCCAATGGGAGCGGATATTGCTGCTGCCACCGAAATCCTGACGACCTGCCGCAACAAGAAGCTCAAGGCAGCCGTCAATTTCCAGCTACGCTTCGCCCCGATGATGCTGGCGCTGAAGGACGCGATTGCCAAGGGCATGCTCGGAGAAGTCGTCGATTTCGACGTTTATCTGGCCCTCGACACACCCTGGTCGCTCTGGGCATTTCTCGAAGGCTTGCCGCGTATCGAAATCGCCATGCATTCGATCCATTATCTCGACGTGATCCGCCAGGTGCTGGGAGATCCGGCGGGTGTGCATGCGAAATCGATTGGTCATCCCAACCACGAGATGGCGCAGACGCGCACGACAGCGATCCTGGATTATGGTGAGCGCGTACGCTGCGCAGTGTCGATCAATCACGATCACAAGTTTGGCCGGCGCCATCAAGCCTGCGAATTCCGCGTGTCCGGCACGCAAGGTGCAGCCTATGTGCAACTCGGCGTCAACCTGGACTATCCCCGCGGCGAGCCGGACATTCTCGAGATTTACCCCAAAGACGGATCCGAGTGGGTCACTGTGCCACTTAATGGCACTTGGTTCCCGGATGCCTTTGTCGGTCGCATGGCAAACCTGCAGCGCTTTGCCAACGGAGAAGACAGCGAGCTTGTCTCTTCTGTCGAGGACGCCTGGATGACCATGGCGCTGGTCGAGGCGCTTTACGAATCGAGCGCTGCACCGGCCACCCCCCTTGCGGCACGGCCGTCATGAAGACGGTCGCAGAGAGTATTATTCGCGGAAAACAGGTCACAAATTGGCGGAAATGCGCTTGTGCGGATGGCCGATCACATTCAAATTATCGTCCGTCACCCCTAGTGGTCTGACAACATGACAACCCAGGAGGAAATACCATTATGGCTTCTCTCGTGAAGAAGAAAGTCGTGGTGACTGCCGCCGGTCAGGGCATTGGCAAGGCGAGCGCCTTGGCATTTGCCGCAGCCGGCGCAACTGTGTTGGCAACCGATATCAACGAGGCAGCGCTGGAAAGTCTTGCCGAGGACGCCGGTTCAGCATCGATCCAAACCGCAAAGCTCAATGTGCTGGACGGCGACGAAGTCCAGAGCGTCATACAGGCCTTCGGCGACGTCGACGTGCTGTTCAATTGCGCGGGCGTCGTCCACGGCGGCACCGTGCTCGATATGGACGACAAGGATCTCGACTTCGCCTTTGAGCTCAATGTTCGCGCCATGATGCGCACCATTCGCGCGGTGCTGCCCGGCATGATCGCCCGTGGTGACGGATCGATCATCAACATGGCATCCGTGGCATCCAGCACCAAGGGCGTACCGAACCGTTGCGCCTATACCGTCACCAAGGCTGCCGTCATCGGCCTCACCAAATCCGTTGCCGCCGACTATGTGACACAGGGCATCCGATGCAACGCAATCTGCCCCGGCACGGTAGAAAGCCCGTCGCTGCAGGAACGCATGCGCGCCCAGGGTGACTATGACACCGCCCGCGCAGCCTTCATTGCACGCCAGCCCATGGGCCGTCTTGGCACACCGGAAGAGATCGCAGATCTCGCGGTCTATCTCGCCGGCGCCACCTATACGTCCGGCCAAGCCTATGCCATCGACGGCGGCTGGACCATCTGACACTTCGAAAGGAATACTCTTATGAAACTCATGCGCGTAGGCCCGCTCGGCCAGGAAAAGCCTGCACTCCTCGATGCCGACGGCAAGATCCGCGATCTTTCCGCTCACGTTGACGATATTGGCGGCACCGCGATTTCGCCGGAAGGTCTGGCAAAGATTGCAGCACTCGATCCCAAGTCGCTGCCAGAACTGACCGAAGACCGCATCGGCGCCTGCGTCGCCGGCACCGGTAAGTTCATTTGCATCGGCCTCAACTATTCCGACCACGCTGCCGAAACGGGCGCGACCGTTCCGCCAGAACCGGTGATCTTCATGAAGGCCACCTCCGCCATTTGCGGACCGAATGATGACGTGCTGATCCCGCGCGGCTCGGAAAAGACCGACTGGGAAGTCGAGCTTGGCGTCGTGATCGGCAAGACAGCCAAATATGTATCTGAAGCTGACGCTCTGGATTATGTCGCCGGTTACTGCGTCTCGCATGACGTCTCGGAGCGCGGCTTCCAGACCGAGCGCGCCGGACAGTGGACCAAGGGCAAGTCCTGCGACACGTTCGGCCCCATCGGCCCATGGCTGGTGACCAAGGACGAGATTGCCGATCCGCTGAACCTGGGCATGTGGCTGACGGTCAATGGCGAAAAGATGCAGGACGGATCGTCGAAGACCATGGTCTATGGCATTGCCCACGTCGTCTCCTATCTATCGCAGTTCATGTCCCTGCAGCCGGGCGACGTCATCTCCACCGGCACACCTCCGGGCGTCGGCATGGGCATGAAACCACAGCGCTACCTCAAGGCCGGCGACGTCGTCGAACTCGGTATCGAAGGCTTGGGCACCCAGAAGCAGACCTTCCGGGCCGACAGCTAACCCACGCGCCAGAGCGAGCAACATGACGAAGATCACAAGTCTGCAGGCACTAGACCTGCGCTTTCCGACCTCCCAGAGCCTTGATGGCTCCGATGCGATGAACCCGGATCCGGACTATTCGGCTGCCTATGTTATTCTGGGCTCGGACAAGGACGGTATCGAAGGCCACGGCCTGACATTCACCATCGGACGCGGCAACGAAATCTGCTGCGCGGCCATCCGGGCTTTGGAGCATCTCGTCGTGGGGCTCGATCTGGCATGGGTCAAGGAAAATCCAGGCCGCTTCTGGCGCCACATCACCGGTGACAGCCAGTTGCGCTGGATCGGTCCGGACAAGGGTGCCATGCATCTGGCAATAGGTGCCGTCGTCAACGCCGTCTGGGACATGCTGGCCAAGGAAGCCGGTAAACCGGTCTGGCGTCTCGTCGCCGACATGACCCCGGAAGAAATCGTCTCCATTGTCGACTTCCGCTACCTGACCGATGCCCTGACCCCGGACGAGGCGCTAGCGATCCTGAAGAAAGCCGAGCCCGGAAAGGCGGAGCGCATAGCCATCCTCGAAAGGGAAGGCTATGCCTGCTACACGACCTCGGCTGGCTGGCTTGGCTATGACGACGAAAAGCTGCGCCGTCTTTGCCAGGAAGCGGTCGACCAGGGTTTTACCCACATCAAGATGAAAGTAGGCCGCGACCTCGAAGACGACAAACGCCGTCTGCGCATCGCCCGCGAAGTGATTGGCGACGACCGCTATATGATGATCGATGCCAATCAGGTCTGGGATGTCGGTGTGGCCATCGACTGGATCAGGGAGCTTTCGGCCTACAAACCCTTCTTCATCGAAGAGCCGACCAGCCCCGATGACATTGCCGGCCACAAGGCAATTCGCGACGCGGTCGCGCCGGTCAAGGTGGCAACCGGCGAGATGTGCCAGAACCGCATCGTCTTCAAGCAGATGATCGCAGGCGGCGCCATCGACATCGTGCAGATAGACAGCTGCCGCATGGGCGGGCTGAACGAGGTACTGGCCGTTCTGCTGATGGCCGCCAAATACGGCCTTCCCGTCTGGCCCCATGCCGGCGGCGTCGGCCTATGCGAATATGTGCAGCATCTGTCGATGATCGACTATGTCGCGGTATCGGGCACCAAGGACGGTCGCGTGATCGAATTCGTCGACCACCTGCATGAACACTTCATCGATCCCTGTGTAATCCGGAATGCGGCCTATATGCCGCCGTCGCTTCCGGGCTTCTCGATCCAGATGAAGGAGGAGTCCATCAAGACATACGAGTTCAAAGGCCAAGCCTGACCACTAGCCATCAACCTTCCAACCGCTTTCCCCGCAGACTGGGCCCGCTTGATTGCGGGCTCTTTTTTGGGTGCTTGGTTTACCAGCGACTCCGGCTTGGCTATTCATTTATGCATCCGATGCGTTGGCGAATGCGAAATGGACGCTCCGAGCCCGACAAATATCAACGACCTGAAATCGTCATGAAAGAGCAGGAGAGTCCGACAAGTGGCATTTTTGAAGAAGCTTCCAGACAGTGGATCGACGATGAAGCCAAGTCGCCGACCGGAATAGTGGTGAGACAGAGTCCAATCGCCCGTTTCATCCTTGGCCTCAGCCTCGTCCTGATCGCCTTCAATCTGCGCCCGCTGTTTTCCAGCGCTTCGGCGCTGCTTCCCGAGATTATAACCGCTTTCGATCTGACGCCGTTCAGCGCAGGTATCCTGACCACACTGCCGGTCCTTTGCCTCGGCCTGTTCTCGCCGCTGGCACCCCGGTTCGCCCAGCGCTTTGGCACCGAGAGAACATTGCTCGGCGTCATGCTCTTGATTTGTCTTGGCACTGCCTTTCGCGGAATGAACTCGCTTTCGCTTCTTTATGTGGGAACGGCACTGGCAGGCGCCTGTATTGCCGTTGGCAATGTCTTGCTGCCTGGTCTGGTCAAACGCGACTTCCCCCATCATGCCGCGCTGATGACGGGTTTCTACACGATGGCGCTGTGTGCGGGTGCTGCGGCTGCAGCCGGCATTACGCTTCCGCTCGAACACGCCCTCGACGGGTCGCTGTCTGGAGCGCTGGCAATCTGGGGTCTTCCGGCGCTGATCGTCGCCGCCATCTGGCTGCCGCAGGTTTTGCGCGTGGGCGATCAGGCGCGTCGTAACAATGTCCGGGTCGAAGGGCTTTGGCGCGATCGTACCGCCTGGCATGTGACCCTGTTCATGGGTCTGCAATCGGCTTTGGCCTATTGCGTATTTGGTTGGCTGGTCCCGATCTTGCGCGCACGCGGCATCGATGGCGTGACTGCCGGTGCTGTGGTGTCAATCTCGGTTATGGTGCAGGCAGGCGCCTGTCTTATTGCTCCGCACCTTGCTGTCCGCGGCAAGGATCAGCGCCTCATCAACACCACGCTTTGCATCATTTCCGTGACGGCGCTCATCGGCATGCTGTTTGCGCCGCTATGGTCGATATGGCTCTGGGCCATCATGCAGGGCATAGGCCAGGGCGGCCTGATTGCGGTTGCCATGACCATGATCGTCTTGCGCTCGCGTGATTCCCATGTGGCAGCGCATCTGTCCGGCATGGTCCAATGCATTGGCTATATACTCGCAGCCATCGGGCCCTTGATTGTCGGACTGATCCGCGACTGGACCGGCGGGTTTGAATGGTGCGCCTTACTCTTCCTGTTTCTCGGCTCGGGCGTGGCATTCAACGGCTGGTTTGCAGGCAAATCGGTCTTCGTCAATGCCAGGTCAATAGAGGCCGAAAGAAAGCCTTAGCCACGAGATCCATTGAAAGCCGATCTTCCCGTTTGCAGTTCGAAGCAACTGCAACTACCGTCCCCACCCGGGAGGTGGGCCAACGGCACCCATACTGAATTCGCCTTAACAGACGGATACCGACGCGACATGCATATTCGAGCACTTCTCTATTTCGACGAACTGGTCCGCACTCGCTCGATCCGCGCTGCCGCCGAACGGTTGAACATACAGCCAACAGCATTGTCGCGCCGCATAGATCAACTGGAACATCACTTCGGCACCCCATTGTTGGAGCGGTCCAGTCGCGGCGTACGCCTGACCGCCGCCGGAGAACTGCTGGCGGATCGAGCGGGCAAGACGTTGCGCGAACTCGATCACGTGCGCCAGCTGATCGACGATCTCGAAGGCATGAAGCGCGGCAATGTGAGCATCTATGCCAGCGGAGCAACCGTCGCCAATCTGCTGGCACCGGCCCTCGCCGAATTCAGCCTTAAATTCCCGGCCATCCGTTTTACAGTGACGATTGCAAGCGCCCGCGAAACCGTCGACGCCTTGGCAAGCGCATCCGCCGATATCGCAGTCACTCTCTTTTCCAAACAGTCTTCCGACACCAAGGTGAGGCTGCGCGCAGAAGTGGTTTATGACGTCATCGCGGCAACCCACCATCCGGCGGCGCGTTTCAAGGAACTGACTGTCGCCGAACTGTCGTCCTTCCCCCTTGCCGTACCCGATCAGTCCTTCGGCGCACGACAAGCCTTCGATACTCTGTTCCGTTCCGCCGGACAAACTCTCGACCCGGTCTTCGTCACGTCCTCCCTGGAAATGCAAAAGGAACTGGTCCTGCGCGGCGCAGCCGTCACACTTTTGCCGGCGCTGACTGTATTGCGCGAGTGCCGCTCCGGCCAATTGGCTGCTATCCCTCTGGCAGACGGCAAGTCGGTACGCTCGTATGTCGACCTGTGCGTGGCCGCGGATCGACAGCTATCTTTCGCGGCAGCAAAGCTGCTGGATGCAATTGACCGCTTCATGCGCGAGGAGCTGGGTCGATGAGTGCATGTATTTTCGCATCACAGAGAACACAAAATTCGCAATTGTGTGGTCAGCAGAAAACTGCCAGTCTTTTCGCAAATGCGTTATCCGGTGTTACACCGTCACAATGAAAACGCTGAACAAGGGGAATATCGAGATGACCTTTCTGCCTCCCATGGGCAAATTCCGTTTCAAGGGAATGGCCTTCGCGCTGACTGCAAGCGTTGCCACCCTGATTGGCATGCCGGCTTTCGCCGCCAATACCACGTTGACAGTCGGCATGAGTGTCGAGCCAACCGGTCTCGATCCCACAATTGCGGCCCCTGTCGCGATCGGCCAGGTGACTTGGCAGAACATCTTTGAAGGTCTGGTCACGATCAGCGAAGATGGCGCAATTCTTCCCCAGCTCGCAGAAAGTTGGGATATTTCCGAAGATGGCTTGACCTATACATTTCTGCTGCAGGATGGCGTGACCTTCCACGATGGCGAAGTCTTCGATGCCAATGTGGCCAAGGCATCCATCGACCGCGCGCGCGGCGAGAATTCCGTCAATCCGCAGAAGCGTTTCTTTTCGACCATAGAAAGTGTCGAAGCCGTCGATCCATCGACACTGGTGATCAAGCTTACCAAGCCCACCGGCAGCCTTCTCTACTGGCTCGGTTGGCCGTCATCGATCATCGTCGGCACCAAGAGCGCCGAAAATGACAAGACCAACCCGATTGGAACCGGCCCGTTCAAATTCGTCAACTGGGCCCAGGGCGACAAGGTCGAGCTGGAAGCCAACCCCGACTATTGGGACAAGGACAATCTTCCCAAGCTCGAGAAAGTAACGTTCCGCTTTATCAACGATGCCCAGGCACAAGCCGCAGCGCTGAAGTCCGGCGATGTAGACGCCTTTCCGGAGTTTGCCGCTCCCGAGCTGATGGACAGCTTCGAAGGCGATGAAAACCTCACGACAGTGATCGGCAATACCGAGTTGAAAGTCGTTGCCGGTATGAACAATACCCGCAAGCCGTTCGAAGACAAGCGCGTTCGCCAGGCACTGATGATGGCCGTGGATCGTGCAACGGTCGTGGAGGGCGCATGGTCCGGCTATGGCACGCCGATCGGCAGCCATTACACGCCAAACGATCCGGGTTATGTCGATACCACCGGCGTTTTGCCCTACGACGCGGAAAAGGCCAAGGAACTGCTGGCGGAAGCCGGCTATCCCGACGGCTTCACATTCACCATCAAGACCCCGCAAATGGCCTATGCGCCACGCTCGGCACAGGTGATGCAGGCCATGTTCGCCGAAATCGGCGTCACCATGAATATCGAGCCGACCGAGTTTCCAGCCAAATGGGTGGCCGACGTTTTCAAGGGCACGGACTACGACATGACAATCGTTGCCCATGCCGAGCCCATGGATCTCGATATCTATGCGCGTGACCCATACTACTTCAATTACAAGAACCCCGAGTTCAACGATATCCTCGACAAGATCCAGGCGACCACCGATACCGAGGAGCAGAACAAGCTCTACGGCAAGGCACAGCAGATCCTCGCCGAAGATGTGCCGGCCCTCTATCTGTTCGTGATGCCCAAACTCGGTGTCTGGAACAAGAAGATCCAGGGGCTTTGGGAAAATGAACCGATCCCGTCCAACGTTTTGAAGAACGTCTACTGGGAAGATTGATGATGCCGGTCGGCTGCCTGCATTGCGCCCGGCGGCCGACCAGCATTCGATAAGGTGAGTTCCATGTCTTCTCGACGGAAGGCATCGTAGGAAGCCAGCAATGCCCGCTCTCATTCTCCGTCGTTGCGGCAGTCTTCTGCTGACATTAGCGGCGGTCTCGGCCCTTATATTTCTGGTGATGAACGTGCTGCCGGGCGATCCCGCAGCCATCATGCTGGGTACATCCGCAAGCCCGGAAACACTGGACGCCCTTCGTCGCGAACTGGGGCTCGATCAACCCGTCGTGCTACGCTATCTGCAATGGTTGCTCGGTGTTGCGAGCGGTGACCTGGGAAAGTCCTACACCTATGGCGTTCCGGTCGCTGGCCTCATCGCCGACCGGCTGGTGGTCACGCTACCGCTTGCCGTCATGGCCGTGCTTCTGTCCATCGTCATCGCCATCCCGCTGGGCGTCATCTCCGCCAGCCGTCGCAACGGCGCCTTCGACTTCACGGCAGGTGTGTTCTCGCAACTCTTTATAGCCCTTCCCGGTTTCTGGGTTGCTCTCATCCTGATCCTGGTCTTCTCCATCTCGCTGGACTGGTTTCCCGCCGGTGGCTTCCCCGGTTGGGATCGAGGCATTTTAAATGGGCTGCGGGCGCTTTTACTTCCGGCAATTGCCCTCGCCCTTCCCCAAGCCGGCGTGCTGACGCGCGTAACGCGATCGTCTGTGCTAGAGGTCATCAACGAGGACTTCGTGCGCACCGCACGCGCCAAGGGCGTGAGCCGACGCGTGGCGCTCTGGCGACATGCCGTGCGCAACGCGCTCGTCCCGATTGTCACCATTCTCGGCCTGCAGTTTACCTTCCTGATCGCTGGCGCGATCCTGATTGAGAACGTCTTCAACCTTCCGGGTCTGGGTCGCCTTGCCTATCAGGCGCTGAACCAGCGCGACATCATCGTCATGCAGGACGTGGTGCTGTTTTTCGCAGGTCTCGTGATCATTATGAATTTCCTCGTCGACATGACCTACCTGTTGCTTGACCCGAGAATGCGGGGCCGTGGCCAATGACCGGATCAGTTCTTGCCCGCCTGCCACGCGCATTTTTGCGCAATCCGAACCTCGCCATCGGCACAACACTGATCACGCTTTTAGTGGGAGCAGCCCTGCTGTCGCTGGTGTGGACGCCTCTGTCGCCGTCGAAGATGCAGATCGTCCAGAAACTGAAGCCACCATTGGCCTTTGGCCTTCTTGGCACCGATCAGTTCGGCCGCGATCTCCTGTCCCGACTGATGGTCGGCGCATGGAATTCGCTCTCCACCTCGGCCGCGGCTGTCTTCCTGGGTGGCACAGTCGGATCCATTCTCGGCATGGCGGCTGCCGCACGACGCGGCTGGTTGGAAGCCGTCATCATGCGCATCAACGATGTTGTCTTCGCAATCCCGCCTATCCTGTCGGCCATGATGCTCGGCGCGTTGATGGGTGGTGGGCGCCTGACGGCGATCATCGCAATTGCGGTGTTCATGATCCCCGTATTTGCCCGCGTTACGGCCAGTGCGTCATCACAGATCTGGTCACGGGACTACATTCTCGCAGCGCGCGGCGCGGGCAAGGGCAAGGTGCTGATCACGGTTGAGCATGTGCTGCCGAATATCTCCAACCAGATCATCGTGCAGGCCACGATCCAGCTCGGCCTTGCCATACTCACCGAAGCAGGTCTCAGCTTCCTGGGCCTCGGCATGGCACCCCCGGCCCCCACCTGGGGGCGCATGCTGGCCGAAGCCCAAACTTATCTTGGTCCGGCCCCCTGGCTTGCCATATTGCCGGGGCTTGCCATCGCGCTGACCGTCTTCGGTTTCAACATGTTGGGCGACGGCTTGCGCGATCTGCTCGACCCCAAGGGAAAGGGCCGCGCATGACGACCCACCCCCTGCTCAGCGTCGAAGACCTCTCGGTCGGTATTCGTCTTCCGCAAGGTGGCGAACGGCGCATCCTCAACGAGGTGAGCTTCGACCTGAGATCCGGCGAAACGCTGGGCATTGTCGGCGAGAGCGGATCTGGAAAATCACTGCTGTCTCTCTCGCTCATGGGACTTCTACCGCCCGTCGGACGGACGAGCGGACGCATCATCTTTGAGGGCGAAAACCTCGCCGATGCCGATGAAGACCGTCTCTGTGAAATTCGCGGCAACCGCATCGCCATGATCTTCCAGGAACCGCTGACAGCCCTCAACCCGGCGATGACCATTGGCGACCAGATCGCCGAGGGGCTGGTTTGTCACCGCGGCGTAAGCTGGCGGGATGCCCGAATGGAGGCGATAGACCTCCTGGAGCAGGTGCGCATTCCAGACGCCAAGCAGCGTATCGAAACTTATCCGCACGAAATGTCGGGTGGCCAAAGGCAGCGTGTCGGCATCGCAATTGCTCTCGCGCTGAAGCCGTCCGTCATGATCGCTGATGAGCCGACGACTGCGCTGGACGTGACCGTTCAGGCCGAAATACTCGATATTCTTGACGATCTGGTGCGCGAATATGGCATGTCTCTCATTCTGGTGAGCCACGATCTCGGCGTCATAGCCCGTATGTGCAGCCGGACCATCGTGATGTATGCCGGCCGCATCATGGAGGAAGGTCAGACCGCAGATGTCCTGACCCGACCGCTTAATCCCTATACACGCGGCCTGATAAGCTCCGTGCCGCACCGCGCAGCCGAAGGCTGCAGGTTGCCGACCATTGCAGGCACGGTGCCAGGTTTTGCCAATCTGCCGCAAGGCTGCGTTTTTTCAGACAGATGTCCCGATGTCATCGACGCCTGCCATACGACTGAACCGGCCTGGACGCGGTTTGACGATGGCAGAGGCGTACGCTGCATACGGGCGGCAGAGGAGGCAGCAAAAACGTGACCAAGCCTCTTCTCGATATGCGCCGCCTCACCCGCGACTATACCAGTTCCACCCTGTTCGGAACGCCGCATGTCACCCGTGCGCTGGACGACTTCACGCTGACCATCAACAAGGGCGAGATCTTCGGTATCGTCGGCGAGAGCGGCTGCGGAAAATCGACACTGGCCCGTATCGTCATGGCGCTGGATCGACCAACCGCTGGCAATGTGATCTTTGACGATCAGGACCTGTTTTCGCTTCCGGAAAAAGACCTGACCGCCAAGCGTGAAGATTTTCAGATGGTATTCCAGGACCCGTTCGGCTCACTCGATCCACGCTTCCGTGTTGGTCGTACCATCGCCGAACCCATGCATGTCCTTGCTCGCCGCCCGGAAAAATCGGAAATCCGGGAACGGGTTGCCGACATGCTCGAAAGCGTCGGACTAGAAGCGGCCCATGCCGATCGCCATCCCCACGAATTTTCCGGAGGTCAGCGACAGCGCATCGCCATTGCCCGTGCTCTGATCACCGAGCCCAAGCTTGTTGTCGCGGACGAAGCCGTCTCCGCACTCGATCTGTCGGTGCAGGCACAGGTTCTCAACCTTTTGATGGATCTGCGCGAAAAGCGCGGCGTCACCTTCCTGTTCATCACGCATAACCTGGCGGTCGTCGACTGCATCGCCGATAGAGTTGGCGTGATGTATCGCGGGCGATTGGTCGAGACGGGACCGGCACAAGAGGTCTTCGAGCAGCCCCATCATCCCTATACAAAGGTACTTGCAGATGCCGAGCCAAGCATCACCCGTTTCGGTCGCCCACCGGCGAAAGCTCCGGCGACCGGAATTGCACTCAATGGACAAGGCGGCTGCGTTTTCCGGGACCGCTGTCCGCTGGCAATCGAGCGCTGCGTCGCGGAACGACCAGAGCTTCGAACCATGGACAAGGGCCGGCAGGTCGCCTGTCACAGGGCTGAAGAGATGGCACAGCGCCTATCGCCTTGATGATATTCGTTCAAACGACCTAACCCGGTTTGATCCCGCAAGACCAAGGATGCCGCAATGAGTGAATTGCTCGATTTGACGATCCCGCAGATTGTCGACCACTACCGCGCAAGGACGCTGTCTCCACTCGAATACTGGGCAGCCGTGGAAGCGCGCATCGACGCTTTCGAGCCCAAGATTGCGGCGCTGTATGCCTATGATCCGGACAGTGCCCGCGCCCAGGCTCGCGCATCGACGGAACGCTGGATAAAGGGCGAGACAAAGGGTGCGCTTGACGGTATTCCGGTCACGCTCAAGGAGCTGATTGCCACGAAAGGTCAGCCCGTACCGCTGGGCACCGCTGCAGTCGAACTGGTGCCGGCAGCCGCCGATGCGCCGATTGCCGCCAGAATGAAGGAAGATGGCGCCGTCATTTTCGCCAAGACCACGTGCCCGGATTACGGCATGTTGTCGTCCGGCCTTTCCAGCTTTCACAAGCTGAGCCGCAATCCTTGGGATACGACCCAGAATCCTGGCGGCTCCAGCGCCGGTGCTGGTGCCGCAGGCGCTGGCGGATATGGACCTTTGCATATCGGCACAGACATAGGCGGGTCCGTGCGGCTGCCCGCCGGCTGGACCGGCCTTTTCGGCTTCAAACCCAGCCACGGTCGCATTCCCGTCGATCCTTATTATGTCGGTCGTTGCGCCGGCCCCATGACCCGCACGGTAGATGACGCTGCATATGCGATGGCAACCCTGTCACGACCCGACTGGCGCGATGGAACCAGTCTTCCCGCAAATGATTTCGACTGGATGGATCACGCAATCGATATGCGTGGCAAGAAGATCGGCGTCATGCTGGATGCTGGTTGCGGACTGGCAGTCGATCCCGAAATCAGAGACGCGGTCCTCAAAGCGGCCAAGCGCTTCGAGGATGCCGGGGCGCTCGTTTTTGAAGTCGCGCCGGTCCTGACACGAGAAATGCTCGATGGTCTCGATAATTTCTGGCGTGCCAAATTCTGGGGCGACATCGCCCCCTTGAGCGAGAAACGTCGCGCCAGGATCCTGCCCTACATCTACGAATGGGCAAAGGGCGGCGCTTCGGTGTCCGGTGTCGATGCAGTCAAGGGTTTCGGCCAGACGATAGAAATGCGCAAAACCTGCGCCGAGCTCTTCGCCACGGTCGATGCGGTCTTGTCCCCCACCAATCCGATCATTTCCTATCCCGCGGACTGGGCATCACCCACGAATGATCCTCACCTGCCATTCGAACACATAGCATTCACTGTACCGTGGAACATGTCGGAACAGCCGGCGTCGTCGATCAATTGCGGCTTCTCCAAAAGCGGCATGCCGATCGGACTTCAGATCATCGGCCCGCGCTTTGGCGACATGGTTGTCCTGCAACTGTCGAAGCAGTTCGAAACCTGGACGGGCGGCATCAAGAACTGGCCGAGGCCGGCCGCTGTTTAAACGGGCATGGCAGGCATGCGACGCGCCGCCACCGCGCAAGGCAGAATAACCAGCCCGCCTGCGTTTTCGTGGCCCTGAGTGACCGCGAGCGGGCATCCGAACGCGCGTGGTGCGGCATCATCGAGAAACACATCGCGCGGATGGCCAAATGCTGCAAGCGCGCCGTGCGACATCAGGGCCACGCGGTCGCCAAAGGCTGCGGCAAGATTGAGATCATGCATCACGGCAACCACTCCCCCGCCGCGATTGGCATAGTCACGCGCGAGTTCCATCACGGCGACCTGATGGCGAATATCGAGACTGGAAATGGGCTCATCCAGATAGAGCCAGCTTGGACCAGTGGCGTTGACCGGCTCCCAGACCTGGCAAAGCACGCGGGCAAGCTGCACGCGTTGGCGCTCGCCACCTGAAAGCTCCTGATAAAAGCGCCCCCCGAAGCCGGCAAGATCGACTGCCGATAAGGCCTCGTAGATACGCTGTTCCCGTCCGCCAATGCTGGTCGGAGGATCACCGCTTGCCTGGAGACCGATGTGCACGATCTCGGAGACCGTGAAGGGGAAAGAGAGCTGCGTTTCCTGTGCCAAAACCCCGCGCCGCACTGCCATCTCGCGCGGCTTGAGTGCAGAGATATCATCTCCATTAATCCGGATGGATCCATCAAATGGCAAGTCGCCGGATAGCGCCTTCATCAAGGTCGACTTGCCCGAGCCGTTGGGACCGATAATCATCGTCACCTCGCCGGCCCGCGCCTCGAAATTCAGGCCTTTCAGGATTTCGCGCGATCCATAGCGCACAGTCAGATTGCTGGCTGTCAGTGTCACAGGCATTACCTCACATATCCAGAAGGCCGCGCCGGCGCAGCAATATCCAGAGGAAAAACGGTGCACCGATCGCGGCGGTCACGATCCCGATCGGCAGTTCTGCTGGGGTAACGATGGTGCGACTGATATTGTCGGCAAGGAGCAGAAAGCTTGCGCCGAGAAGACCGGAAGCGGGAATGAGATAGCGGTGATCCGGTCCGATCCAGAGCCTCAGCAGATGCGGAACGACGATACCGACAAAGCCGATACCGCCCGAGACAGCCACGGAAGCGCCAGTGGCAGCAGCAACGACAACGATGGCGATGTTCTTTACCATCTGAACGGAAATGCCCATATGCCGGGCTGCCGCCTCGCCGAATGCCAGAGCATTGAGACCACGAGCGAGACACAGGCTGGCGGCGAGCGCCGGGACGATGATCAATGCGGCCGCCCGCAGCTTGCCCCAGGTGGCGCCCGCAAGCGAACCGAGCCCCCAGAAAGAAAGCTCCCGCAGTTGAGTATCGTTGGCGATGTAAATCAGCACGCCGGTGATGGCCATTGCGAACGCCCCAAGCGCGATGCCGGCCAGCAGCATGGTCGCGACCGAGGTGAGCCGGTTACGGGTAGCGATGCGGTAAAGCAGAAAAGTCGACACAAGCCCGCCGCAAAACGCAGCAAGCGAGACCGCATACATGCCGGCAAAGGCGAGATATGGTGCAAGGGCGGTATTGCCGAGCACGATCACGGTAACGGCGCCCAGGCTGGCGCCGGACGATACCCCGACAATACCGGGATCCGCGAGCGGATTGCGAAACAGCCCCTGCATTACGGCACCGGATATGGCAAGCGAAGCGCCGATCATCACCCCCATGATCACCCGCGGAAAACGGATACTTTCGAGCACGAGAAAATCGGCGGCGCGGATCCCCTGGCCATCATCAAGCCCGGCATAGAAAAGCACAATGCGCCATACCGGCGCATCGAAAGCGCCGAAGAACAGAGAGAAAAACGCCGCGCTGAGGAGCCCGAGTACGAGGCAGCCGAGCACGACACGCGCTCGGCCGGCACGATCGCCCTCGCCAGCGGTTACGACGTCGCCCTTCAGCCTGGAGGCGGACACGATCTGCAACATGGTCAGTTGCCCTGGTTGTCGTCGCCGCCATAAAGCATGGCCGCGAGATCGGCCGCGGCATCTGCGGTGCGCGGACCGAAGCCCAGGAGATAGAGACCATCCATGCCTCGGATCGCGCCAGCCTTTCCGGCAGGGGTCAGCGCGATCGCCGGGTGATGGAGCACCTCTTCATCCTTGGAGTGATCGCCGCCGCCGCGCATACGCAGAATGAGATCCGGCGCCGCATCGATGACCGCCTCGTTGGAAAGCGGTTTGTAACCCTCGAAATCGCTGATGGCATTGACGCCACCGGCCAGCGTAATGATACCGTCCGCATGGGTTCCGCGCCCGGCTGCCATGATACGCCCACCGGCAGCAGACAGCACGAACAGCACCTTCTTCTTGTCTTTGACAGAGGCTGCCGCAGCCTCCGTCGCTTCCAGCTTGGCCTCAACAGTCTGCGCCAGACGCTCGCCGGCCTCCACCCGACCGAGAGCCTTTGCCGTGGCGCGGATTTTCTCGACGATTGCCGGTCGATCGATCCCGTCCGGAATTTCGACAAGCGGAATACCCGACTGCTGGATGACCGAAACCGCTTCCGGCGGGCCGTATCCCTCAAGTGCGATGATCATATCCGGATTGACCGACAGCACCCCCTCAGGCGAAAGCTGGCGAATATATCCGATATCGGGCAGTTCAGCTGCCTCGGCCGGATAGAGACTGGTACTATCACGCGCAACCAACCGATCCTGCGCGCCGAGCGCATAGGCAATTTCCGTCACCGACCCGCCAATGACAACAATACGCTGTGCCTCGTCCGATTGAGCGGAGGCCGCATGCACACTCGAAAGAGCCGACACAAGCAGCGCGGCGACAAGGGCTACCGGACGCAAAGCAGGCAAAGAAAACATCGCCATCTCCCTCAAGCAGCCTTGCGATCGCTCGCACGCGGCAGGTTCTCCATGACCTGACGCCAGCCCTGAAGCTCATCCTGGCCTTCCTTGCGCTTGCCGAAGAACTGCACGATCAACTCGCCATTGGCGTCATAGGCCTCAAGCGACGTCACGTGTCCGGTATCGGTCGGCTTGCGCACGGCCCAGACCTCACGAACCTGATCCTGACGCAGATGCAGATTGAAGCCGGGATCAAGCACGTTGAGCCAGGGCCCCATTTCGCTGATGGTCGTCACCGTTCCGGAATGGATCTGGATGCAGCCCGGATTGTTAACGAAGCACATGATGGCGAGCTGTTGTTCCGCCGATGCTGTCAACATCTCGTGGATTGAGGCCGTATCGATCTGCCAGGAAAAATCCTCGCCGACGTCTCTGAGGGCCTGCAAGCGATCGAGACGAAGCGAACGCAAGATGCCGAAGAACTGATGAGTATCCGTCATCTTGCTCCAGCGCTCGCGCAGTTCATCGACGGGAGTTTCTGAAACAAGATCCTTGACCTCCGGCTGGCGAACCTCAAGTTCGATATGCTCGGATTGATCCTCATGGGCGAAGGAGGCAACGAGCGCGCTCCACGCCCCAAGGTCCGTCGCAGGCCGGGCATGGATCTTGTGGATCGCTTCGCCGTGGCGGTCAAAGAACTGCAGGCTGCGGCGCACTGTCTCGCCGTCACGCGTCTCAACCGCAAAACCATGGACCCAGTGTCCGGGAAACATGCGCATGTCGATGGCTTCGCCCAGCATCATGGCGGCCATCTTGCCCGGCACAAAATTGTCGTAGACACCGACTTTCTCGTGAACCGCGCTCTCATTGCGCGTCAGAGCCATGACTTCACCAAGGCTCGCAAAGGCAGAGAACAGGCCGTCGAATTCCATCCGAAGACGCACGGTTCCAATGCCACACCAGGCCGCCACATATTGTGCCTCGGAGATTCCAAGCTGACTGGCGAGATCGCGCGAACGCATGCGCGGATTATCGGCCTGCGCCTGGCGAATATCAGATGGATGAATTGTCTTGTTCATGGTCCCAGCTCTTCACTTGTTCAAAATAAGCTTGCCCTGACGGGTAATTTTCAAACGGTAGAGGGCACCTTCATGAATGATGCCGACCTCCTGCTTGCCATTAAACAAGTCACGGCTATCGACGACGGGCACACTCGCAACCGACCGCGCGGTCACCGGCGAATGTCGCTCCCTCGAATGCTCGGTCGAACCCGCAATTTCAGGATTTGGTCTTCCAGTCATGTATTCGGCTATCCCTCGTCTCGCTGGGCTGGCTCTGGGCTGGCTGGGCGAGGGTCAATGTCACATCTAAATTCTTGATATGAATTATCATGTTTTAAAACGAGCGCAATACTAGACTGAAAATATCACCTTTATTTTATGAGTCCACAACCGGCGGGGCGGCAGACAAACCGTCAGGACATCAATGCAAGCGTCAGGGGATGGTCGGCATCAGTCAGGCCATCGGGAACGTTGAAGTGGTGTCGGTCAGGCTCTTCCACACAGTCCGTCATCGCTCCAAGCCCTTTCCAGATATTGGCCAGCAAAGCATTCTGCCGCAGAAATTCCGAGCGCTCTGCGCCGCCGACCCAGCAGATGATGCGCGTATTTGGCGCAGGCTCCAGGAGTGCCGGGCTTTCGCGCAACGCCTCTTGGCTGTCCAACCTGATACCCTCATTCAGATTGGTCGACAGCAATGACCGTAAATCATGGAGACCAGACAATGAGACCACCATCGAGATGCGGCTTGCAACTTCGCGAGACAGCGGCGAAGTGGAAGACACCATGCGACTGACCAGATGACCGCCTGCGGAATGCCCGATCAGACGGATCGGTCCCTCAACCATACCAGCCACCATCTCGATCGCCTTGCCAACTTCAAGCGTAATACCGCTTACGCTATTTTCAGGGCAAAGCGTGTAGGAGGGGATGGCCACAGCATATCCATGCGCCAGAGGACCCGCAGCCAGATGCGACCAGAAACTCCGGTCGAGCCGGACCCAGAAGCCGCCATGGACGAACACAACAAGTCCTTTTGGCTTTCCCGCAGGCATGAAAAGGTCCAGCCTGTTTCGCTCTCTATCCCCATAGACAATATCCAGTTTTGCCCGCCCAGCCGCATTCATTTCCTCGCGAAAGGCCTTGGCTGGCTCAACCCAAAGTCCCGGCCACCTGTCTCCGCCCGGAATATTCGGTCCATTGGCATAAGCATCCGACCAGTCGTCAATACGGTGAAGCATGGTTCCTCCAGACTGAGATATTACCGAGTGGCGACGACACGAAAGCCGGCCATTGTTGGAGCCAAATTCGTGCTGCAGTTCATCCCTGTCAACGTCTCTGCGTGCCCGGCAACCCTCTAGCGCCTACATTTGAAGAAAATCCGGCAAATCAAAGGAACCTGTTTACCCTCCTCGGCTTGACGCGGATCGTTTTGGCGTTGGAGATTGGATTGAACGTATTGGTAAGAACCGTCGCTGCCGCTAGTGTGCGCGGCAACCGGACCAGAAAAAAGAGAAGAGGGAACCATGAAAACATTCGTTTCTGCCGCCGCCCTGGCCTTGAGCCTCGGCATTGCCGGCACAGCCGCGGCTGAGCCCGTCAAGATCGGCATGATCACCACGCTGTCGGGCGGAGGCGCCGGTCTTGGCGTCGACACCCGCGACGGCTTCATGCTGGCCATCAAGAATGCCGGCAACAAGGACGTTTCGGTCGTCATCGAGGATGACGGTCAAAAGCCGGAAATGGCCGTTCAACTCGCCGACAAGATGATCCAACAGGACAATGTCGATATCCTCACGGGCATCGTCTGGTCAAACCTGTTGATGGCCGTCCAGCCGGGCGTCGTCGCGCAGGGCAAATTCTATATCTCCACAAACGCGGCACCCGCTCCGCTCGCGGGTGCCGGTTGCAGCCCGCTCTATTTCAACGCGGCCTACCAGAATGACAATCTTCACGAGGCCATGGGGCAATATGCCAACCAGGACCACAAGAAGATGTTCATCCTGGCGCCGAACTATCCGGCCGGCAAGGATTCGCTGACTGGCTTCAAACGCTACTTCAAGGGTGAAATCGCCTCTGAAATCTACACGAAGCTGGGCCAGACCGATTATGCCGCCGAGATTGCGCAGATCCGTGCGTCGGGTGCCGATGGTGTGTTCATGTTCCTGCCGGGCGGCATGGGCATCGCCTTCATGAAGCAGTATTCCCAGTCGGGCATCGACATCCCGGTCATGGGCCCGGGCTTCTCGTTCAGCCAGGACGTTCTGGGCGCCATGGGCGACGCAGCGCTCGGCACGAAAAATTCCGGCCAGTGGTCTCATGACCTCGACAACGAAGCCAACAAGAAATTCGTCGAAGGCTTCCAGGCCGAATATGATCGCCTGCCGTCGATCTATGCCTTGCAGGGTTACGACGCAGCGCAGTTGATCCTGTCGGCAGCGGCCAAGGCCGATGTTAAAGACACAGATGCCTTCCGCGCCGAACTGTTGAAGGCAGACTTTGCCTCTCCGCGTGGCAAGTTCAAGTTCAACACCAACCAGCACCCGATCCAGGACATCTATGTCCGCGAGGTGGTCAAGGAAGGTGACGTCATCACCAACAAGATCATTGGCACCGCCTTTACCGACCATGGCGATGCCTATGCTCAAGACTGCAAGATGTAAGTAAGGACTGCTTGTGACCGCTGCACTTGCGATCGAGCAACTGCTCAACGGCCTTCAGCTGGGTGTCATGCTCTTCCTGATGGCCGCTGGCCTGACCCTTATCTTCGGCGTCATGGGCCTGATCAATCTGGCCCATGGCTCCCTCTATATGGTGGGCGCTTTCGCCTGTGCTGCGGTCGCAGCCGCCACCGGCTCCTTCTGGCTGGGGCTAGCGGCAAGCCTGATCGCAGCCGCTGCAGCCGGCGCGATCGTCGAAGTGCTGGTGATCCGGCGCCTCTATGACCGCGACCATCTCGATCAGGTGTTGGCCACCTTCGCCCTGATCCTGATCTTTTCGGAAGGTACCCGCTGGATCTTCGGCTCTTTCCCGCTCTACCTGAACATACCCGCAGCACTTCAAGGGGCGGTTTCTCTTCCAGGCGACGTGCATTATCCGCTCTATCGGCTGGCCGTCATCGTCGTCGGCGCTCTCGTGGCACTTGGTCTTGCGCTGCTGATTGGGCGAACCCGACTCGGCATCCGCATACGCGCCGGAGAAAATGACCGTGAAATGATTGGTGCTCTGGGGGTCGACATACAGACGCTCTATACGGTCGTGTTTGCGCTGGGGGCCGCCCTTGCTGGCCTTGCCGGCGCCATGGTCGGAGCCTTGCAGTCGGTGCAGGTCGGCATGGGCGAACCGGTGCTGATCCTCGCCTTCGTCGTCGTCGTCATCGGTGGCATCGGATCGATCAAGGGTGCCTTTTTCGCAGCGCTGCTGGTGGGCGTGGTCGATACCATGGGGCGTGTGCTGCTGCCGCAGATGTTATCTCTGTTTCTCGTGCCATCCGCTGCCGGCACCGTCGGTGGCTCCATCTCCTCCATGCTCATCTACATCATGATGGCATTCATTCTCGCATTCAGGCCCCGTGGCCTGTTCACTGCATAGGCCGCCATCAACATGACCATGCTGACCCGCGAGAACATCGTCAACGCAGCCATTGCCCTTGGGCTTCTGGCTGCCGCCTTTGCCGCACAGGCTGCCGGGCAGATTTTCTACATCACGCTTGCAACCCGGATCGTGATCCTGGCATTGGCTGCCGTCGGCCTCAATCTGGCGCTCGGCCTCGGTGGACTGGTCTCCTTCGGCCACGCCCTGTTCTTCGGAATTGGCGGATATGCCGCTGGCATTCTGGCAGCGCACGGCTTTTCCGCCGAGCCGCTGCTGCTTGGAATTCCAGGCACCACGCAGATGCCGATCATCTGGATGACTGCGGCAATCGCCTGCGGGGTAATTGGTGTGGCAGTCGGTGCCATCAGCCTGCGCACCAGCGGCGTCTACTTCATCATGATCACGCTGGCCTTCGCACAGATGGTCTACTATTTCGCCGTCTCCTGGCCGGCCTATGGCGGCGAGGACGGATTGTCCATCGTGCTGCGCAACAAGTTCCCCGGCACCAACACCATGGTACCGATGAACTTCTTCCTCATTGCCTATTGCACCATGCTTGTGGGTATCCTGATCGTCGCAGTTATTCGCCGCTCCCGCTTTGGCACCGCACTCGAGGTTACGCGGCAGAACGAAACACGCGCGGCAGCCGTCGGCATTGCGCCCTTCCCGATCAAGCTGGTCGCCTTCGCCATCTCCGGCATGATCACCGGCATTGCCGGCGCGCTTTATGCCGATCTCAACCGCTTTGTCAGTCCCTCCATGATGTCATGGCACATGTCGGGTGAACTGATCGTGCTGATCATTCTGGGCGGCACCGGTCGCCTGTTCGGTCCGGTAGCAGGTGCCGCACTTTACGTTCTGATCGAGCACAATCTCGGTGAAGTGACCGAACGTTGGCAATTCTTCCTTGGGCTTATCCTGCTCGGCACCGTTCTCTTTGCCCGTGGCGGCGTGATGGGCCTTCTGGCCGGAAAGGCGCGTCATGGCTGATCCCGTGCTCGAAATCTCAGGCCTGGTGAAGAACTTTGGCGCGCTGCGCGCCACCGACCATGTCAGCATAGACCTGAAACCCGGCGAGATCCACGCGCTGATTGGCCCAAATGGCGCCGGCAAATCGACGCTCATTCATCAGATCTGCGGCACAATTCACCCAGACCAGGGTTCAATCCGGCTTGAGGGATACGATATCACGTCCCTTGGTGTTGCCGCGCGTGCGCGCAGGGGCCTCGGTCGCACATTCCAGATCTCCTCGATTGCACCTGAATTTTCCGCACTACGCAATGTCATGCTGGCCGTACAGTCACGTCAGGGTTCAAGTTTCCGCTTCATAAAACCGGTCATCAGCGACAAATCGCTGACTGAACCGGCCATGGCAATTCTGGAACGAGTGGGCTTGGCGTCGCGCGCAACCCTTCCCTCGTCCGAACTTTCGCATGGAGAAAGACGAAAGCTTGAGATGGCTATTGCACTCGCATTGGGCTCCAAAGTCTTCCTGCTGGATGAGCCGATGGCGGGCATGGGACCGGAAGGCTCCAGGGCATTGACCGTCTTCCTTGATGAACTGCGCCACGAGACTCCGATTCTTCTGGTCGAGCATGACATGGATGCGGTCTTTGCACTCGCCGACCGCATATCCGTGCTTGTCTACGGCAAAATTATTGCAACCGGCACTGTTGATGAGATACGCAGCGACCCAGCAGTGCGTGCCGCCTACCTGGGAGAACATGCCTGATGCTCTTGCAGGTGGAAGACATCAAGACTTTCTATGGTAGCAGCCAGGCGCTTTTCGGCGTTGATCTTTCCATTGCCGAAGGTGACGTCGTGGCGCTGATGGGCCGCAATGGCATGGGCAAGACCACCACCATCAGATCGATTTGCAATCTGACACCACCCAAAAGCGGCTCCATTATGTTTGGCGGACAGCCCACAGCGCGCCAGCCCGCCTTCAAGGTCGCGCAACGTGGCCTTGGACTTGTACCGGAAGGCAGGCGGTGTTTCGGATCTTTGACCGTTTACGAAAACCTGACAGCCGCTGCTCGTCCCGGACACTGGACGATTGAGAGGGTCAACGACCTCTTTCCAAGGCTCGCCGAGCGTCGAAATCAGCAAGCACGGACCCTGTCGGGCGGCGAGCAGCAGATGCTGGCAGTCGGTCGCGCACTGATGACCAATCCGAGACTTCTGATCCTGGATGAAGCAACGGAAGGCTTGGCTCCGGTGATCCGCGACGATATATGGCGGGCGATCCGTGCATTGAAGACGGACGGACTCTCGATCCTGCTCGTCGACAAGACGTTATCGGAATTGCTACCGGTCGCCGATCGCTGTGTGATCCTGGAAAACGGTCGTTCCGTCTGGGCCGGCAAGCCAGTCGAAATCGACACCGACATCAAGGATCGCTATCTGGGTGTGTGATGTCTAGCCTTCTTCCGGACCGGAGAGATGCGTACGGGCAGACTGCTTCAGCGTGTCGGCATCTTCCAGCAGCGTGCGGATCGTGGAGGGATCGACGTCACCCATCAGATCCCGGATCCAGCCTTCATGGGCATCCGCCATGCGGCCAAAAAACGCGCGACCCTCATCTGTCAGGCGCACGACTGTGACACGTCGATCCGTACCCGATGTCACTCGCCTGATCAGTCCGTCTGTTTCAAGACGTTCCACAAGGCCGGTGACATTGCCGTTGGTAACCATCGTTCGCTTCGACAATTCACCGAGTCTCAAACCATCAGGTTCTCGATAGAGCTGTGCCAGTAGATCGAACTGGGGCAGCGTTGCGCCGAATTCCGAGCGAAGACGGCGGCGGAGCTCCTGCGAAATCAGCTTGGTCGTAGCCAGAAGCTTCAGCCAGAGCCTGAGCTCCTGTTTGCCTTCCTGCACCTCGCCCCCAATGAATTCCAAATCCATGGTCATGATTCACATTACCTGCACATTGGCGACGCTAGCTATGAACAAATTATTTCAAACATAAACCAATGACCAAGCCACTGGCATTCAGGGCTCGGATCTATCTAGACAACCATTAGAGACTTGAAATGTGACCTGCCGCCTGATCATCTGCGAGAGACAGTAGCCCAAAGCAGTACGCGTAAAGGGCAAGCTTTACAGGGGGACTGGGGGGTAATGCGATGAAACAGTCATTCGGTGAATTCGGTCAATGGCATGCCGACCTCAGCGCCGGGCATTTTGTTTTCATGTCGGTGTATGGTCGCCACGCGGATGCGGAACAGCGCACCCAGGACGCCCTGATGGAGAGTATGCCCCCGGAAGACAGGCTGGCATTTTCGGAATTTTGCCAGCAACTGACTGCGGCTCCTGAAAAACGTCAGGCCATCGAATTTCGCGTTCGCGATGACAACGGCCAGTGGCGCTGGTTTGAGATGCAGGGCACCAGCGCGGCAGACGCGAGTGGCACACCCATGGCCGGAGGCATCTTTTCCGACTGTTCTGAACGAAAGCAGGTGGTCGAACGGCAGGCCGATGCAGTCCGCCGCATGCAACAATTCATGTCCGCGACATCCCATGACATACAGGGGCCGCTCCGTCTGATGTCAATGTTTGCGTCCATTCTGGCATCAGATCTCGGTGCCACCGCAACCCCGCAGCAAAAGGAAATGCTGGACGCGATAGAGAAGAAAGGAGCAGAGCTGAAAACGCGCGTGCAGACAGTGATGGGGTTTTCGGCGAAGACCAAAACACCCAAACGCGATACCGTAAGCCTCGACGCCGTGGTCGAGCGCGCAATACGTGAAATGTCGGCAGATATCGAAATAGCTCAAGGCGCCGTAGAAGCACATTCGCTACCGAAGGCAATAGGTGACGAGGAATTACTCATCTTCGTTTTTGTCAACCTGATCGAAAACGCTCTGCTGCATCGAGGTGATGCACCGCCCAAGATCATTGTGAAAGGTGAACGGAGCCAGGGCGGCATCAAGGTACATGTCAAGGATGATGGACCGGGCATTGCGCCGGACGACACGCAACGTGTCTTCGATCCCTACTGGAGCCGCCCGTCAGGTGGGCGGCCACGCCGCCCTGGACTGGGTCTCACCCTTTGCAAGACAATCCTGCTGGCACTTGATGGAGATATCGAGGTCGCCAAGACCGATGATGCCGGAACCGTCATGACAGTGTCCCTGCCCGGCACGAACATGGTTTCGCCCGGCGAGTGATCACCGCCCGCCTTGCAGCCGCTAAAAACGGCCAAGCCGAGCGTTCAGGACGAAAGACCATTTTCCGTCACCGACACACCGCTTTCCTGGTACCAATCATCCGGAAGTTTCTTGTTCACATACTCACCTATGATATGGCGAATGGCGTGGTAATCGAGCTCATCCTTGCCGATGCGAAAATCGACACCGTATTGCGGAAACTGCTGAAAATACGCGTCCGAGATGTCTGCAGAGATCACGCCGATCGGACCGGTATAGCCCGCGCGCCGCAATTGCGGCACCGTTTCGCGAAAATCATTGTTGGGAAAGAGACGGTTGTCGACCAGAATCATCTGATAATCGCCAGCCCTGACCTTGAGGACTGCTTCAGCGATAGTGGCCGCATAATCGACGCCGAGCTTGAATTCGGGCGTCGATGCCAGCTTCAATTCCAGTACCTTGAATTCCAGCAGCTCGTCATCGACAAGAAGAATGGTGATTGGCGACGCGGATGAGACTGCCTTGCTCGATAATTCCAACTTCAACTCTATTCTCCCTTTTCCATTGAAGCGTCCTGTCCTCTTTAAGAAACGATACCCTTCTTGATCGCGATGGCGATCATGTGGGTGCGATTGACGGCATTCAATTTTCTGGCTGATGCCGTTATATGCGAGATGACCGTATGCTCGGAAAGCCCGAGGATGATGGCGATTTCCGCCGACGTCTTGCCTTCGCTCGTCCACCGAACGACTTCGGTTTCACGCGCGGTGAGGGTCGGCGATGTCTCTGAAGTGATGATCTTGTCGTAGTACTTGTTGAAAACGCGGAGGCTGTCGAGCAGGATTTCTGCAGTCTCACGCTTCAACGGCAATGCGCGCTCTCCACCGAGCAGCAGGCAATACCTCTTTCCATCCGGTGCATAGAGCGGAACAAACATGAAGTCCCGGCTCTCTTTTCCCCAACCCGCCGGCCCACGTCGATCGAAGAAATTGGCTTGCAGCTTATGGAAAAATGGAGTGCTCAATCGATGAATGAGTTGCAGCAAATCTCCTGGAGCGCTCGTCATCGCCAGCGCAGCGGCAGCATGTTGGCTTTCGGGCAAGTTTGTGAGCAGGAAGTCGCTATGTGCCCTCAGACCCTGATGATGTTGTGTGTGCCTGAATACCAGGAAGAGATCGAATCCATAAGCGCGGGTCACTGACTTGAACAAGCGGAAGAAGTCGGTGCGATTGATCGCACGCTCCATCTCCGGTCCTTCATGCAGACTAACGTCAAGCAGTTGTTGCATACCATTCTGTCCTGTTTCGTCTTTCAACGCACCACCGTCAAGAATTTCTAACTCTATTCGAATAGCACCGCGGTTCGATGCTATGTCCGTATCCCTAGAACTTGGGATTTCGATCATGTGCACAGTCAGGTAGAACTGGATCATCGAATTCAAGAAGCGCATGCAAGAACAGACAAATTCAGAACATTACGGTTAGAATCTGAGTTTCGAAGTCCGGCACGAGAAACGAGCGCAATCACGAAAACGACGAACAAAGGCTTGCTCACCTGCGGGTGATCAAAAGCTGATTACGTTAACAAAATTGGGAATGAGAGAGCTGGAAAAGCGCATAACGAGGATTAGCGCAAACAGGTTGGCGGACCTTGAAACCAGCTCTCTCACCCAAGCCCTTGCGGGCTACTGAAGAATTCCGGCGACTTTCCCTCCCGAGTTTTGCCGGCAAGGGTCTGGAAACTCCCCAGTGTCCAGGCATATCGAGGGCCGGCTGGCGACGTGACCTTCAGGTTTCACGTGCGTCCAGAACGCCTTAACCGGCTCATTCTTACGATATGCCCCATACACCAGCGCCTCCTTACCGTAGCCATGTGGACCGAAGTTGCATGATTGCTCCTTCACCACACTACACGTTTTGAGCGCATTGATGATTTCTGTCAATTTTTATATTCGAACAATCTAAATGACAGCGCAAACATTTTCTGGGGCGCACCTAAGTGACTGTTAATAATGATAATAATCGAAATATATAAAAGTTTGGAAAGACTGAAAAAACACTGCGCGACCTGAAGCGCAGGTTTTTTCAGTCTGCAATTCGAACAAACGAATCACATTCCACTAGCTTTCGAGCCCGCTATTCAACCGGCGCGAAAGCGGCTGCTAGCCTCGTCGGACCTCATCGGATCAAACATACGCTGCGATAACCGCCGCGATCTGTTCCGGTGTTAGCTTGCCCATCTGCGTATCCATGATCGCGCCGAGTTGCTCGCTTGAAAGCTGAGAGATGTCTTCTGTGGACAGCCCAGCGAGACCAGCACTACTGAACGCCGCAATGTCTTCGGTCGAGAAGGTGAGCAACTCATCCATGGACATGGCATCGACCTGAGCAGACGTCAGAGCCGCAACCTGCGCCGGCGTCAACGCTTCAGCTTGCGCTGTCGTCATAGACGCGATCGTCGCCGTGCTTAGTCCTGAAATTGCATTGGTCCCGAGCGCCATGATTTCATCAGTCGAGAATGTGGCCATATCGTCCACCCCGATCGCCGCCGCCTGGATGGCGGTCAATGCGCCAAGCTGGTCGGTCGACAAGGCAGCAACCTGCCCCGTGCTCATGGCCAGGACCTGATTATAGCTCATCTTCGAAACCTGGCCGGTTGTAAGAGCTGCAATCTCATCGGTGGAGAGCGACGCGATGACGGAAGTGGAAATGCCCTTGAAAGCGGCCGCGTCGATAAGCTGGAGTTCCTCGATCGAGAACATATCCATATCTTCGACGGCCAGACCTGCAAGGCCAGCTGTGCTCAACGCAGCGATCTGGTCCGTCGACAGGGCATCGATCTGCCCCGCGCTCATCGCGCTCACCTGCGCACTTGTCAGTCCCGAAACACCGCTGGTGCTCAGTGCTTCAATCTGCGCGGCTGAAAGTGCCGCGATAAAGGCGGCAGGCAATCCTGGAATACCATCGTGGCTGATCGCTGCGAGTTCTGCAGTCGACAGCGATCCCAACTTGTCGGAACTCAGCCCAGAGATCGCGTCGGAACTCAAAGCAGCAATTTGACCGGTCGAAAGCGCATCAATTTGCTCTGCGCTCATGGCAGAGATCTGTGTTCCGGTTAGCCCCTTGGCGGCCGTTGCGCTGAAGGCCGCGACCTGATCGGCCGAGAGTGCCGCAATATCGTCAGTTCCGAGTGAACCAACTTGACGAGAGCTGAGAGCGGCGATCTGCGCCGTCGTCAGCGCTTCCAGTTGTTCAATGCCCAATGCAGCGATCTGCGCCGTGGAAAGGCCCGATATGCCAGCCGTGCCGATGACTGATATCTGATCGGGCGTAAGGGCCGCCAGGGTCGCGGTCGACAATCCGAGAATACCTTCTGCACTAATCGCAGCGATATCGGCAGTGGAGAACACTTCGAGATCGTCGGCGCCGAGCGCAGCAATCTGACTCGATGTCAGGGCCGCAACCTGCGTGGAAGTCAGTGCCTCAACCTGATCCGTGCTCATGGCGTTGATCTGGCTCGTCGTCAGGCCGGGCAAGCCCGAAGCGCTCAAGGCAGCGATCTGCGCAGTGGAAAGTCCGGCTATTGTGGCGGTCGAAAGTCCTTTGATCGCACTGGAACTGATCGCGCCCATATCGGCCGTCGAAAACATTTCGAGGTCTTCGAGGCTAAGGGCGGCGATCTGCTCGGAGGTCAGTACACCCACCTGCGATGCCGTCAGCGCGTCCACCTGGTTTGGATCGAGTGCCGCGATATCTGCGGTGGTCAATCCTCTGATCGCGGACGTACTGATCGCGGCGACCTGCGCGGTGGTCAGCGAGGCAATGTCATCGGATCCGAGGGCCGCTATCTGCTTGGAACTGAGTGCTGCGACCTGTGCAGTGGTCAAGGCTTCGATCTGCTCGCCAGTCAAAGCGGCGATCTGGTCGGTCGAAAGACCGGAGATGCCAGCCGTGCTCAACGCCTCGATCTGGTCCGGCCACAGAGCCGCTATCACGGCCGGCGAAAGACCGGCGACGGCGCTTGAGCCAATTGCCGCAAGCTCGGAGGTCGAGAACATTTCCAGATCCGAAATGTCGAGGACAGCGATCTGCGCGGATGTCAAAGCGCCAATCTGGTCAGCGGTCAGCGCTTCCATCTGACTGTCGGTCAGACTGGAAATGTCGGTTGGCGCAAGTCCCTTGATGCCGGCTGTACTCAGCGCCGCGATCTGCCCGGTTGTCATCGCCGCGATATCGTCGATGTCGAGTGCCGCGACCTGTCGTGAGGTCATGGCGTTGATCTGCTGTGTCGACATCGCAGCAATCTGCGCCGTGCTTAAAGCAATGACCTGTTCGGTGGACAGACCAGCGACTCCCGCCGTACTCAAAGCCTGCATTTGCTCGGAGGAAAGCGAGGCCATGACGCTTGTCGACAGACCCGAAATGATATCGCCACTGATCGCTGCAATATCGGCGGTCGAGAAGACTGCGATATCGTCGCTTGTGAGAACAGAGACCTGCCGTGAGCTCAACGCCGCGACCTGCGTGGAAGACAAGGCTTCCAGCTGTGCCGTGCTCAGCGCATTCATCTGATCTGTCGTTAGGCCAGGAATACCCGCAGTTCCCAGAGCCGCGATTTGGGCCGTCGTCAGTGAAGCGACATCATCCGTCCCGAGTGAAGCAACTTGCCGTGAGCCCAGCACATGGACCTGCTCTGTCGTCAAAGCCTGGATCTGACTTGCGCTAAGCGCGGCGACCTGTTTCGTCGTCAGGCCTGCGACACTTTCTGTGGGCAGGGTTTCGATCTGGGCCGTAGAGAGACCCGCAATCACCGCAGTTGATAGGCCGGCAATGGCTTCGCCCTGGATCGCTGCGACCTGATCGATCGACAAAGCGGCTATGTCGTCGCTACCGAGTGCTGCGACCTGGCGCGAGTTCAGTGCCGTTATCTGCTCCGTGGTCAGCGCTGCGACCTGTGCGGTGCCAAGCGCTGCGACCTGTGTCGTGGAGAGACCAGAGATTCCAAGCGTGCTCAAGGCAGATATCTGTGAGGCCGACAGTCCAGCAATAATTGTCGGAGAAAGCCCGGCAATAGCATTGGAGCCAATGGCGGCAAGATCGGCATTGGAGAAGGTGTTCAAGTCCGCCAGATCAAGCGCTGCAATCTGACTTGAACTCAACGAGCCCACCTGTGTCGCCGTCAGCGCTTCCACCTGCTCCGAAGAAAGGCTGGCAATATCCGACGTGGTGAACCCATCCAGTCCGGCGGTGCTTAGAGACGCAATCTGCGCTGTTGTCAGCGCCGCAATATCGTCCGTGCCAAAGGCGCCAACCTGCCGCGAGCTCAGCATGCTGACCTGGAGCGTGGACAGATTGGAAATCTGCGTTGTGCTGAACGCATTCACCTGCTCTGTCGAAAGGCCGGAAATGCCGGAATTGCTCAGCGCCGCGATCTGCGTCGGGGTCAGTGCAGCAATGACGGCTGTGGATAGGCTGGAAATGACGCCAGAGCCGATCGCCGCAATGTCCGCCGTTGAAAAGACAGCGATATCGTCAGTGCCAAGTGTGGCAAGCTGCCTGGAACTCAGGGCGGCAACCTGAGTGGCGGAAAGTGCCTCAACCTGCGCGGTGTTCAGGGCGTTGACCTGGCTTGTCGACAAGCCGGCAATGCCAGCCGTTCCCAAAGCCGCAATCTGGCTGGTGGAGAGGCCGACAATGTCGTCTGTTCCAAAGGCCCCAATCTGCTGGGAGCTGAGAGTGGTGATCTGGCGTGTCGTCAATGCTGCGATCTGATCGGTGCTCAACGCAGCGATCTGCCGTGTCGTCAGGCCCGAGATGCCCGCTGTGGACAGAGCGGCGATCTGAAGCGTGGTGAGCGCTGCAACGGCCTCTGTGGTGAGACCCTTGATCGTGTCAGAACCGAGCGCTGCAACATCCTTCGTCGAGAACGTGACAATATCCTCGGGCTCAAGAACGCTGACCTGCTCCGAATCGAGCGCACCCACCTGCTTTTCTGTCAGCGCCTCGATCTGGGCGGTACTCAGCGCATTGATCTGCAGCGTGCTCAACTGCGTTATATCGGTAATGCTCAAGGCCACGATTTGGTCGGTGGTCAGCGCGGAGATGAGGCCGGTGGTCAACCCCGCCATCGCGCTTGAACTGATGGCGGCAATATCCTTGGTTGAGAAGGTAGCAATGTCGTCGGTGCCGAGCGCGGCAATCTGGGCTGACGAAAGTGCGGCAACCTGGGCAGGATTCAATGCTTCGAGCTGTGCCGTGGTCAGGCTGGCGATATCCGATGTGCTGAACCCTGCAATACCCTCAGCGCTCAAGGCGGCAATCTGTTTGGTCGTCAAGGCTGCGAGATCACTGCTTTCCAATGCGCTGACCTGCTGCGAGGTCAAGGCCGCCATCTGTTTCGTCGACAAGGCAGAAACCTGATCGGTGCTGAGCGCAATGATCTGCTCGCTGGTCAGGCCGGAAACTGCGGCGGTACCAAGCGCTTCCAGCTGCGCAGTGGAAAGCGATGCGATGACCTCAGTCGACAGACCGGTCACGGCAGCGCCGGTAAGAGCAGCGATATCCTTCGTTGAAAAGGTTGCGATGTCATCCGTGCCAAATGCCGCCACCTGCTGGGAATTCAGCGCTGCGACCTGGCTCGACGTCAGAGCTTCCGCCTGCGCCGTGCTGAGGATTTCGATCTGCTCCTGTGTCAGCCCTTTGATCGCGCCACCATTGATGGCGGAAATCTGGTCTGCAGACATGGCAGCAATATTGTCTTCGCTCAGGGCGGCTATCTGGTTTGATCGAAGGGCAGCCACCTGTTTGGTGGAAAGCGCGGCGACTTGGGCGGTCGTGAGAGCCTCTATAGCGACATCGGTCAATCCGCCGATGCTGGCTGCGCTGAGCGCTGCAATCTGGGCTGAAGACAGTCCAGCAACGTCATCCCCGCTCAACGCTGCTGCCTGGGCCGCGCTGAGCGCAGAAAGCTGCCAAGTTGAAAATGCCTTGATCTGGTCCGCGTTCAGCGTCTCGATCTGCGCTGCCGTCAGCCGCCCGACAGAAGCGCTGCTGAGCGCAGAAAGCTGTGTTGACGTCAACGCCAGCAAAACGTCATCAGACAGTCCCGAAACGGAAGCCGCCGTCAAAGCGGCCATATCGGCAGTGGAGAATGTCGCGATATCCTCGACGTCAAGCGCCGACAATTGCGTCGATGTCATCACCGAAATTTGCTTGGTGGTGAAGGCATCGACCTGAGCCGTACTTAGCGCTTCAATCTGGGTGGCGGTTAATCTGTTGACCGAACTCGTCGTCAGCGCAGCGATCTGTGCGGAACTCAGCGCCTCGATCGCCTCCTCGGACAAACCGGGAATAGACAACCAGCTAAGTGCCGCAATATCCGCGGTGGAGAATGTTGCAATGTCATCGGCGCCGAGCGCTGCAAGTTGCGTTGTTATCAGCGCACCGATCTGAGCCGATGTCAAAGCATCAATCTGTCCCGTGCTGAAAGCTTCGATCTGGTCTGCAGTCAGTCGTGACAACGCGTATGTTCCCAGACTTGAAACCTGTGCTGTCGACAATGCCTCCAGAAACTCGACAGGCAGACCGGAGACGATCTTGCCATTGATCGCAGCGATATCGCCGGACGAAAAAGTCGCGATATCATCTGCACCGAACGCGGCCAACTGCGAAGAGGCCAGTGCGCTCACCTGCAATGTGGTCAGCGCCTCTGCCTGGGTCGTGCTTAAGGTTTCGATTTGCTCGGACGTCAGCCCGGTGATTCCGGATGCACTGATGGCTGCCATCTGTGCAGGCGACAGAGCAGCAACGGCGTCGGTGCTGAGGGAGGCAATCTGCTGCCACTTCAAGGAGGCAATTTGAGCGGTCGTAAACGACGTGACTTGTGATGTGGAGAGCGCCCCGAGTTGGTCGCTGGACAAGCGATTGACTGAGGTCGTTGCAAGAGCTGCTAGCTGGACAGTAGACAGCGCCGCCATCAGATCGGTGGTCAGCCCGCTAACACCTGACCCGCTGATCGCCGCAATGTCGGAGGTGGAGAAAGTGGCGATGTCATCCACACCGAATGCCGAAACCTGCAGCGAACTGAAAACCGCAACCTGTTTTGATGTCAACGCCTCGGCTTGAGCTGTGCTGAAAGCGACGATCTGGTCGCTCGAAAGACGGGAAACGGCGCTCGTGCTCAACGCAGCCACCTGGCCCGTTGTCAGGGCTGCGATTTGATCCGTCGTAAGAACGGCCGCCTGGGTTCCACCGATCGCGGCGATTTGCGCAGTCGTCAATGCGGCCGTCTGCTCGGGGCTTAAAGTGGCGAGCAACCCGCCACTCAAGCGGGCGATAGCTGCAGGGCTCAAGGCGGAAACCTGTTCCGTCGACAGAGCCGCGATATGCTCGGTGGACAGGCCTGTTGCTGCGGCCGATGTCAAAGCGGCCATATCCGCTGCCGAGAAAGTGGCCAAATCGTCCGCTCCCAGGTACCAGACCTGGGTCTTCACGATATTTCCGATCTGGACAGACGTCAGCGCTTCGACCTGACTGGTGCTCAAGGCAATGATCTGATCTGACGTGAGGCTGCGAATGGCAGTGGAATTCAGCGCTGCGACTTGAGCGGTCGTGAGAGCCGCAATCGCGTCTGTCGTCAAACCGGACAGACCGCTCTGCCCGATCGCAGATATATCGGCCAGCGAAAGCGATGCAATATCATCCGCGCCGAAGGCAGACATTTGGGTCGCATTCAGCACCTTGATCTGGGCTGTGCTGAGAGCTGCGATCTGCCCGGTGCTCAAAGCCGTAATCTGCTCCGTGCTCAGATAGCGCAGCGATGTGGCACTGAGCGCGGTGATCTGGTCTGAAGAAAGCACAGACACGGCTGCGGTGCTAAGACCGCCAACCTGGGACGGTGTAAGTGCGGCCATCTGACTGCCAGAGAGCGCAGCAAGCTGCGCACTTCCAAGCGAATTGAGCTGCTCAACACTCAGGCGCGCGACTGCCTCACGGCTGATTGCGGCAATTTGCTCGGTAGACAATGACGACAGAACATCAGTCGACAGCCCGCCGACAGAGCGCGCCGATATTGCCGAAATGTCCTCAACAGAAAAGACCGAAAGATCATCGGAACCAAGAGCAGCCAGCTGGGATGTCGAAAGCGCTGAAACCTGACGCGACGTAAGCGCCTCGGTTTGCGCCGTATTCAAGGCTTCGATCTGATCGACAGTCAGCCGACTGATGGACGTTGTCGCCACCGCCGCGATCTGATCGGTGGACATGACAGCGATATTGACCGCGCCCAGCGCTTCAATCTGCGTGGCATTGAGAGCGGAAATCTGCTGCGTCGACAGCGCTGCCACCTGATCCGTGCTCAAAACTGCTATCTGAGCTGCTGTCAGACGTGCAGTTGCCGCCGAATTCAACGATGTCAACTGGCTGGTGCGCAACGCAGCAACGCTTTCGGTCGTAAGCCCGATAATGGCGCTGGAATTGATGGAGCCAAATTCGGCATCGGTAAAGGTCGCTATGTCATCCGAACCGAAGGCCGACAACTGGGCCGCACTGAGGACTGCAATCTGCGCCGCCGTCAGCGCTTCCACCTGCGCGGTGCTCAACGCAATGAGCTGCTCGCTCGACAATCCCTTGACGACGTTGACGCTCAGCGCAGCGATCTGATCGGTCGTCATATCGGCGATATTGTCAGCCGAAATGCCGGCGATGGACGACTGGTTGATTGCAGCGACATCCGCAGTCGAGAAGGTAAGGAGATCATCAGCGCCGAAAGCACTCAGTTGCTGAGATGTCAGCGTGGCGATCTGGCTGGATGTCAACGCCTCAACCTGACCCGTACTCAGCGCCGTGATCTGCGCTGTGGACAAATAGCGGATTGTGGTTGGGCTGATGGCCGAAACCTGTGAAGCGGACAAAGCCGCGATATCATCCGTGCCCAGAACCGAAATCTGCGACGCCGTCAAGGCAGCAATCTGCGAGGTATTCAGGCCAGCGATCTGAGCCGAGGTCAAGGCAGAGACCTGCGCCGTCGACAATCGTGCGACAGCACCGGTGCTCAAGGCGGAAACCTGCGCTGTAGAGAGTGCAGCCATGACCTCAGTGGATAAGCCCGCGACGGCATAGGCGTTGATCGCGGCCATATCAGCGGTTGAGAAGGTCATCAAATCATCAGGACCCAACGCAGCCAGTTGAGCGCTGTTGAGACTTGAAACCTGAGATGACGTCAGGGCTTCAGCCTGAACCGTCGTGAAATTGCCGATCTGCGTCGTCGAGAACGAGGCGATCTGCGAGGAGCTGAAACTTTCGATATCCTGGCGATCAAGAACAGCCAATTGAGACAGCGTCAAACCGACAACGGCGCTCGGAGAAACCGCCCCCAGCTGCTTGGACGTCAGCACATCGACATCTTCAGTATCCAGCGCCGAAATCTGCGCGGACGACAAGACATTGATCTGCTGCGTTGAAAGCGAACTCACATCCTCTGTTGACCACGCTGCCACCGCCGCCGTTGACAGTGATCTGATCTGACTCGTGGTCATGGAAGAAATGGTCGAAGTCATGGAGAAAAGCCTTCAATGCTACCATTAAAAATCACAATATCCGTGAGCGACAACGGCTTATGCGCGAACAAATGGGCATGAAAACGCACCCAGCCGCACAGGCCATCGCCCAGCGAACTGATTTTTATGAGAACTGGCTTGCCTGAAGCTGTAGGAGCGCGATCGAACTATATCGGAGCGTGCACAAAAACCGGCATGGGCGCCACTGAAGAAAGATACACACGCGCAGTATCCAGGGCCTCGCGGATCGTCACATCCATGTCGAGATAGCGATAGGTACCAAGTCGACCGACAAAGGTCACACCGGTTTGCTTTTCAGCCAGATCAACATATCGGCGAAGCTGTTCTTTTTCCTTCACCAGCCGGATCGGATAATAGGGCGTATCGTCAGGGCCACAAGCGCGCGAGAACTCTCTGTAGCAAACAGAGGCCTCATGCTGCTCCCAGGTGGAGAAATGCTTGTGCTCTGTCACGCGCGTGTAAGGCACCGATAGGTCGCCATAGTTCATGACCGCGCAGCCCTGATAATCGCCTTGATAGACAAAGCGCTCGAAATCGAGAGTACGATACCCGAGACGCCCCTCTTCATAATCGAAATAGCCATCGAGCGGCCCGGAATAGAAGACATGCGCGTAGTCCTGGGCAAGGTTTCGCTCGAACCGCGTCTCAAGATGGACTGTGATATTGGCATGATCCAGAATGCGTTCGACCATGTCTGTATAGCCATGTTCGGGCATGCCCTGATATTTATGGAAAAAGTAGTTGTCATCATAATTGAAGCGCACGGGCAATCGCTTGAGGATTGATGCCGGCAACTCGCTGGGCGCACAGCCCCATTGTTTCTGGGTGTAACCCTCGAAAAACGCCCCATACAGCTCGCGCCCGACGAAACGAAGAGCCTGCTGCTCCAAAGTCTCAGGCACTTCGATGGTTTTATCCGCAAGCGTTTCGATGAAGTCACGCGCTTCGTCGGGTCGCAACGTCTTCCCAAAGAACTGGTTGATTGTATGCAGGTTGACCGGCAGCGAGTAGACTTGGCCCTTGGCTGTTGTCTTCACGCGGCTCTTGAAGGCCATGAACTTCTGGTAGCGATTGACATAGTCCCAGACGTCGCTGTCATCTGTATGAAAGATGTGTGGGCCAAAGACATGAACCAACACGCCGGTTTCGGCATCGCGCTCCGTGTGACAATTTCCAGCGACATGCGTGCGGCTTTCAAAGATCTCCACCCTATGACCAGCCTCTGCAAGCTCTCGCCCGATGACCGCGCCCGAAAGCCCGGCCCCAACGATTGCAACAGGTTGATTGTCGCGTTCAATGATCACAGCGATAAAGCCTCCGCTTCCGTCCAGAAGCGGTTGTCAGGCACGATCGGCGCATAGTCGTTCCAGGCCTTCAGCTTTTCACGATAACGGGCGCGGTAACGGTCCTCATCCACAAACGCAGCATTTCCGTCCGCCAGTTCTGCACCGATTTCATAATAGAGCTCGAGATTACGCAGATCCGGAACCGGCGTCTCACCGCGTTCGCATTCGCCCTGCATCTGCCAGTAGAGTTCCTCCAGACGACGCGCCAGACCCGGAATATCGCGAAGGGCGCTTGTCGCGCGACGAGCCTTCAGCGCTTCTCTGACGGCTTCAAGTGACTGACGGTCCTTCGCAAAACCGATCGCACGTTCGACATAGTGTTCAGGCCCCGTACAAATCAGTTCCGGAACACCGGCTGCAGCAACGATGCTGTGGCAGAAACGGGATGCAAAGCTCTTGCCCGGGAAAGTGAGGACGGGAAGTCCGACGGTAAGCGCGTCTCCGGCTGTGGAATGAGCGCCGTAGGGAAATGTATCCAGAAAAAGATCAGCAACAGCAATACGTGCGAGATGTTTGGCATTCGGTGCCTTAGCGGCGAAGATCAGGCGACCTTCCGCAACGCCTGCCTGGGCGGCAATCTCCCGCAAGCGCTTGTCCACGGTCTCTCCGCCGGTCAGTATCCACAACACACTGCCAGGCGTGGCATTCAAAATGGTCATCCATTGCGAGAAGGTGCTTTCGGTTATCTTCTGCATGCCGTTGAAACAGGCGAACACAAATGCATCTTCCGGCAGCCCTGCCTCCTTCCGCGAAGGCGCATCCGCAATCTCACGCTTACGATCAATGGGCTGATTGCATGCGATCCGCAACACCTTCTCCGAATAGTAGATCTCGTGCTCCGCAGGAATGATGTGCTCGTCTGCAATCATATACTGATGAAACGGACTGCCCATGGAACCGGGATAGCCGCAGAAATTGACGATCACCGGCGCCGGACGATAAGCGAATATCTTGGTGCGGGCATGCTTGGTATAACCGTTCACGTCCACAAGAACGTCGATATCATCCTCCGCAATCTGGTGGGCTGCGGCCTCGTCAGAGAGCGAACCAATGTCACGCCAGCAGTCCACGACCGCCTTCATCCGCGTTTGCGTCACGTCGTTGGCAACGGGATCGCCGCAATAATAGGCGTAAACCTCCACGCTCTCCTTGTCGTGCAATTCAAGCACTTCACGAAGCGCAAAACCGACTGCGTGATCGCGCAAATCCGATGACAGGTAGCCCACGCGCAGACGCTCACCTGTGCCGGTTTTGAGTTTGGGCGTTTTCTTGACAAACGCACTCGTATCAGGGCGACCGACAAAGGACTGGTTGTATTTATAGGCACGCGCCAACTGGAACATCGGATCATCGGAATAGCAGGCCAATGCAAGAGGCGACATGGCATCGAGCAATTGCCGCGTCGTCACATGGGTCGAAGATACCAGGATTGGCCACTTGCATTGCCGTTGCCGCAGTGCACTCCAGTGCTGCCCCGCTTCCGTCTTGTCCGGACGCAGTTCAATCGCCTGCCAGAGCGCGTTCTCCGCGTCTTCCATCAGCCCGGCATTTTCCATCACACGGCCGATATGCTGCAAGGTCATCAGCCGGTGCAGCACACGATCTGCAGTGCTGTCCTTCGTCAACTCCACATAGCTCTGCCATTGCTGGATCGCCTGCATCAATAATCCGCTGTCTTCCAAGGCGCGCCCGAGATTGATGTGCGCCTGGCCGAACTGAGGATCCAGTTTCAGGCATGCGCGGAGCGCGTGAATGGCACCAGGGATATCGCCCGACTGCCGCAGAGCAACCGAGTAGTTGAAGCAAACCAGATGCAGGAATGGATGCGTATCGTTGTAGGCAATCCACGCCTTGTAGATCTCAATCGCTTCACCGCCTTGACCGGCAAGTCCGCGTGTCTCCGCATACTGAAACAGATCCGTGACAGACAGTCGCTGCGAACGGGCAAGGTCCAGCATCGTAACGAATGCTGCGGCTGCAGGAGCTGTGGGAACGGTATTGGAAGCCATTTCAATCTCGAAAACAAGCGGCAGACCGGCCGGGGTTACATTCAAATGCAAACGGAATTGGGAACTTAGGCCGACCGATGCAAACCCGACATGCTGCAATCAGCGGAAGGCCTATTCGTCCACAGAGAATTTCAGGAATTTCGCGCCTGCTCCAAGGTAAGTTGCGCCAGGAGAACGCAAAATGAGGATCGATCACAATAATTTGCTACATAAGCCAGCGCTTGTATTGCAACTTGTGGTAAAAATAGTAATCCTTAATGAAATCGGACCTTTTCACGATCTTCAGCACTCCGAAGCTTTGCAAACAGTAACGAGGCGATCAGACCAGTGGCGAAGAAAGCGACAGAGAAGACGACGACAAGAAAGCCATCGTCCGGCGCCAGGAACAGGGCGGATACCTTCAAGGATGACGCCGACCGGAAGCAGAAGGATGGTCAGACAACACACGTCAAAGACGGTCTGTACTGGGTCGGCATTGGTGCGTCGGCAGGTGGACTGGAAGCTCTGCGTGAAGTGTTAAAGACGCTTCCCCGGTCTGCACCCAACATCACATACATCATCGCCCAGCATCTCTCGCCAAAGCACCAGAGCATGCTTGTGCAATTGTTGGGCCGAGAGACGTCGATGCCGGTTGAAGAGGTCCGAGATGGCCTGACGCCTGAACCGGGGGTCATCTATATCACGCCGCCCAATAGTGACGTCTATGTTCACGAAGGCGAATTGCATCTCAGCCGCCCGCCCTACGAGCTCTCGCCAAAGCCATCCATCGATTATTTCTTCGCAACGCTCGCCCGGGAAATCGGCGATCATGCCATCGGAGTCATCTTGTCCGGCACCGGATCGGACGGCTCCCACGGGGTGCGCGCAATCAAGGCTGAAGCCGGCCTGACGATTGCCCAGGACCCGGAAGAAGCCAAATATGACGGGATGCCGGCCAATTCGATCGCTGCCGGCTCCATCGATCTCGTGCTTCCGGCCGCGCGCATCGGTCAGCAGATTCTGTCGATCATCCGTACGCCCAGCAATCTCAAACTGCTGCAGGAAGAAGAAGTCAGCCGATCCACCATGCACGAACTGCTCCATCTGCTGAAGGAGAGTTCAGGCGTGGACTTTCGCGACTACAAGTCCGGAACCCTTTACCGCCGGATCAACAGGCGAATGACCGCCTGTTCGTCGGAAGATCTGGACGACTACCTCGCTTACGTGAAGTCCTTCCCCAAAGAGCTCGACCTGTTGTTCAAGGACATCATGATCAGCGTCACCTATTTCTTCCGGGACAAGGAGGCCTTTAAAAGTCTTACCAATGTCATCAAGAAACTGCTGAGCGAAAAGGAGGCCGGAAGCGATCTGCGCGTATGGATCCCGGGCTGCGCGACGGGTGAAGAAGCCTATTCGATTGTCATCATGTTTGCCGAGGCTGTCGGCGGGATAAGACAATTACAGCAGCAATATAACTTCCAGCTTTTTGCAACCGACATCGACACAGATGCCCTGTCACTCGGCAGAAAGGGCGTATATTCCGCCACCACTCTGGAAGGCATGAGCACAGATCTCCGCGACCGCTATTTTCGCCACAAGGACGAGAATTACGAAGTTCTGAAGTCTGTGCGGGACATGGTGATGTTCTCTCGTCACAACGTCTTCAGCGACCCACCGTTCCTGCGCCTCGACTTCATCAGTTGCCGCAATCTGCTGATCTATTTCAACAGCAAGCTTCAGTCGACCGTGATGAACCTCTTTCATTACGCACTAAACCCAAATGGTATCCTCTACCTCGGCAAGTCGGAGGCGTTAGGCACTGGCGCCAACTTGTTTCAGCCCCTCGACAATCGCGCCAAGATCTACCAGCGCAAACTGGTGTCATCCTACGATGCCATCCGCTCGGCAAAAGCATCCTATTCGAATGTATCGAAGAGTGTCACGGCGACCCCTCCACCGGCTCAGAGGAAAACCAATCACGACTTTCCCGATGCGGTCGTCTCGGCTCTCTCTCCGGACAGCCTGCTGATCGATGAGAACATGAACATCCTGCGTATTTACGGAGATGTTCAGCCCTATATCCAGCTGTCACCTGGCGAAGCCAGCACCAATCTGGTGTCAATTGCCCGACGCGAATTCCGTCAGGAATTGCGAGCGCTGGTCTACAAGGTCCAGCGAGAGAACTTGCAAAAATCAGTTCTGCCCAAAAAGCTGATGATCAACAATGTCCCCCATCGGGTCGACATTCACATCCGCCCACTTCCCCTGAAGCAGTCCAGCGAAAAACTTCTGCTGGTCTCCTTCGACCGCCGCGAGCAATTGCTCGCGACTCCGGAAGATGGCGATTCTCGCGGAAGGGCCACAGATCCCATGCTCGCGGAACTGGAGCAGGAACTGGCAGCGACTAAGGAGCATCTGCAGACGGTCGTAGAGGAACTGGAAACGTCCAACGAGGAACTTCAGTCCACCAACGAGGAAATGCAGTCGACCAACGAAGAGCTGCAGTCCGCCAATGAAGAGCTAGAGACTGCCAATGAAGAACTCCAGTCGACCAACGAGGAATTGCTGACCGTCAACGAGGAACTTCAGATCAAGACCGCGGAATTTGCGATCTCCAATGAGAACCTGGAAAACATCAAGGAAAGCATCAACATCCCGATTGTGGTCGTCGACAAGTCGTTGCGATTGACGCGCTATAACAATAGTGCGCGTGAGATCTTCCTTATCACCCACAACTCAATCGGCGAACCGATCACCGGCATCGCGACGAAAATCGACATACCGCAACTACGCAGTAACATTGTGGAGGTCGTTGACACAGGAAAGCTTCGCGCGCGGCAGCTCAAATGTGACGGAACCTACTATATGGAACGAATTCAGCCATATCTTGATAGCGACGGTAAGGTGAACGGGGCCGTTCTCACTTACGTCAACAACACCCAGGAGCAGCAGGCCCTGGATGAATTGCGCAACAGTCAGGAACGTTATCAGCTTGCGACCGAAGGGTCGCAGGCAGGTATGTGGGACTGGGATATCAAAAGCGGCCGGATGCATTGGTCTGATCTTTTGCTATCCATGCTTCGTATAAGGGACCCGAATTTTTCGCCCTCGATGGACGAATTGAAGCGGAGGATCCACGAAGACGAGCGCCGCGACATTATGGATATCTTGCAGGCACATCTCGATCGAGGATTCGAGTTTGACGTGGAGTTCCGTCTTCGTCGTGAAGATGGAACCTATTTCTGGGCCAACGCCAGTGGGCAGGCCATGTGGAGCGAGCGCAAAGAGCCGCAGCGCATGACCGGCTTCATCTATGATGTGACGGAGCGTCGACTTGCACTTGAACATCTAAGCCGGACCAACGAGTCACTTGAGCGTTTTGCTTATGTCTGCTCGCACGACCTGAAGGAGCCAGCGCGGTCAATCGAGAACTTTGCCTCGCTGCTGCTTCAGGATCACGCAACTGGGCTGGATGACAGCGGACGGCAATACCTGAAATACATTCACGAATGCTCCACCCAGATGCAAAAGATGATCAAGGGAATCTTGAATTATTCTCAGCTCGAAAACCAGAATCTGGCTCTGGAGGATATAGACCTGAATGAGGAGATCGAAAAAGTTCTCGACAACCTCAAACACAGCCTGGACAATTCCGAGGCGACAGTGACCCACGATATCCTGCCCTGGATCCGCGCGGACCGCATGCAGATATTCCAGCTTTTCCAGAATCTCATCGGCAACGCCCTGAAGTTCTGCCGAGGTCGAAGGCCACGGGTTCATGTATCCGTACAGCGCCTGGAGCATGGATATCAGTTTGCCATCAAGGACAATGGCATCGGTTTGAAGCAGGAGCATTCTCAAAAAATATTCAACGTTTTCCAGCGCTTGAACAAAACAGAGGAATTTCCCGGAACTGGACTTGGACTGAGCATCTGCCAGAAAGTCGTTGAACGACATGAAGGCAAGATCTGGGTTGAGTCCGAATTCGGTGAAGGATCGACATTCTTTTTCGAACTCCCGAGTCAACCAGGGAAGGGCATTACCCATGTCAAACAAACCGTCACTAGCTAGCGTGCTGCTGGTCGACGATTCGCATTACGACGTGGTTCTGACCAAGGTGTTGTTGGAACGCGACAAGGTCATGATGAACCTGATTTCGGTCGGCGATGGGCGCGAAGCGATGTCATATATCGAACAGGAACCGCCTTTCGAAGATGCCCCCCTGCCCGATCTCATGCTGCTGGACTTGAACATGCCGGATATCAATGGCTTCGAAGTGCTCAAACTGATGGCATACAAGGACCTGCTGAAGCAGATACCGGTGATCATCTGCAGCGGCTCAGATAGCGATCAGGACATGAACACATCGCTATCGTTCGGGGCAGCCGACTACCTGGTTAAACCGCTCGATTACGAAAAACTTGCCCCGGTAATCGCGCGACTGCCCGGACTGTCCCTAAGCGACGCCGAAGGGCAACATTTCATTTACAAGGCATGAGGTCGTGATCAAGGAGGACCACTGGTGACAAACATATTGATGATCGATGACAGTGAGTCCGATCTGGCACTCTTCTCGGAACTTATTGAACAAGCCGATCCCAACTACAGCGTCTATACCGCCAGAAATGCAAAGGAAGGCCTGGATCTGTTTCAGGAACACCACATCGATTGTGCGCTGATCGATTTCTATATGCCGGAAGTCAATGGACTGCGCGTTCTGGATAGGTTGCAGGAAATGGCCTTGGGACGCGTGCTTCCACTGATCATCTTCACCGGTTCCGGCGGCCAGAAGATTCAGGCAGAAGCCGCCCGCCGCGGGGCCATGGACTATATCGTCAAGGATCCCGGATCGAACACGTCCGAGCAACTGGATGCGGCCATCCGAAAGGTCATAGCTTGGGCAGAAGCGCTAAACAACAACAAGGTAAGGGTGAACTGAGGCAGGACATTGATCGGTGCTCTTCGCAGTTCAGGACAGATGGCACACCGGTCTCCTCCACAAAGCGCACGCAAGTATGTCTTGGACACTCGAATTCGGCGAACAGGAACGCCGGAAGAATGCTCAGATGACCTCTAGATGCCGAGAGGCTCGCGAAAGGCGACCCCCTATGGAAGAGCAAGCGCCGATATTCGACAAGAGTGCGATGTTTACGGCACTGGTCGAAAGCAATGACACCGCTGTGTTGTGCAAATCTTTGGACGGCCGGATCGTCGCTTGGAACCGAGGTGCTGAGAAGCTGTTCGGCTATGCGTCAGAAGACGCGGTCGGCAAGAATATAAGAATGATCGTGCCGTCTGACCTTTATCCACAGGAGGACGATATTCTTGCCCGTGTCGCCAATGGTGAGAGCGTCGAGATTTCCAAGACAACACGCCTGCGCAGCGACGGGCGATCGGTGGACGTGGCCCTGTCGATATCGCCCATCCGCGATGCACAAGGCAAGATCATCGGTGCCACCAAGATCGCACGGGACCTGGCTGTTCTTAGGCGAGCGGAAAGACGGTTCGAGCAGATCGTCGACAGCGCACCTTACGCTATCGTCATGACAGGTCGTGACGGTAAAATTGCCCTCACCAACCGGCAGACAGAGCTTGTTTTCGGTTACAGCGGCGGCGAACTTCTCGGGTCACAGGTTGAAATGCTTATACCTGAAGAGCTTCGAGATCGTCACGCTGAGTTGCGATCCGCATTTTTCACCGTACCTTCGGAACGCGCAATGGGCTTCGGACGCGACCTCAATGCACGACGTAAGAATGGAACGCTCTTCCCCGTCGAAGTTGGTTTGACACCGGTGGAAACCGAAGACGGTTTAATGACCGTAGTGACGATCGTGGACATTTCGATCCGCAAGGAGGCCGAACGACAGACAAAGCGCTTTAGTGAGATGCTGGAGGAACAGGTTCGCATTCGCACGGAAGAGCTCAATACTGCCAATTATGAGCTGGAACAATTCGCCTATGTTGCCTCTCACGATCTAAGGGCCCCCCTGCGGGTAATCGATAACTCCTCGCGTTGGCTGGAAGAGGATCTCGCAGAACATCTGACGGATGACATGCGCGACAGCATGCGATTGATGCGCAGCCGCATTGATCGGATGGACAAATTCCTCGACGATCTGCTGGAATACTCCCGTATCGTCTCCCGAAAAAACATCACCAACGAAGTCGTGACAGGAAAAGAACTGATCGATGATGTACTGTCGATGGCAGCACCACCGGCCGGCTTCACCGTAAAGGCGACTGCAACGCTGGAAAAGATTGAGCTGAACAGGATGCCACTGCAGCAGATCTTTCTCAATCTTGTCGGCAATGCTCTCAAGCATCACGATCGCAATTCCGGGAAAATTACAATCGACGTGGAGGAAAGCGACGGCAGACTTCTCTTCACAGTGGAAGACGATGGCCCCGGAATACCGGAGAAGTTCGCCTCGCAAATATTCGACATGTTCTACACACTGCGTCCGCGCGATCAGATAGAGGGCAGCGGCATGGGATTGGCCATTGTTCGCAAACACATAAAGCAGGCAGGAGGGGACATATGGCTGGAGCAACAGACGGGAAGAGGTGCCCGCTTCAAATTCACCTGGCCGCTCAACCAATCGGCAAGGGAGCACGAAGATGGCATTGAACACTAAGCCGCTGAGTTTATTCCTTGTCGAAGACGACGACGGAGACGCAAAGGCAGTCACGCGTGCCTTTTCAAAGGCAAAGATTGCCAATCCAATCATCAGAGCCTTTGACGGCGTGGACGCACTTGAAATTCTCAGAGGTGAAAACGGCAAGACGAAACTGACCCAACCACATCTGTTGCTTGTCGATATCAACATGCCTCGCATGAACGGCATCGAACTGATTGAGGCAATGAGGGCCGATGCGGCGCTTCACCGGTCAACAATTTTTGTACTGACCACCTCCAAAAGAGATGAGGACCGAATGGCTGCCTACGATCTCAACGTCGCCGGATATATTCTCAAGCAGCGCGCAGGCGAGGACTTCCTGCAACTGGTGAATATGATGGAGCACTACTGGCGCATAGTGGAATTGCCATGATGATGGATAGCCGCAACCAGCGAGATCCCTATCGCATCCTGCTCGTCGACGATGACGATGGAGATCGCAAGAACATTCAGCGCGTACTGACGCGATCCGGGTTGAATGCCACCTTTCTGGAAACGTCGACCTTGAACGATGCATTCGCAGCATGTCAGGAACTGCGCTTCGACTGCACCATCATCGATTATCAGATGCCGGCTGGCGACGGACTTGCGGGCATCCCGACGCTTAGAGAAAAATGGCCGCACATGGCCATTATTATGCTGACTGGCCAAGGCGATGAGAATGTTGCCGCCACGGCGATCAAACAAGGTGCAACGGATTATCTGGTCAAAGGGAACGAGCAGTCTCTGCGCCAAATCGTGGAGAGCGCCATCACCAGAATGGAATTGCTGCTCAAGATCGATCATCAAAAAGAGGACCTCGAGCTTTTTTCTCACGTGGTCGCCCACGATCTCATGGCCCCGACGAGAGCCATTCAAGGCTTCGGCAACTTCCTGCAAAGAGGACTGCTGGACGGCGACAGAGACAAGATTGCCATCAATTGCGACCGGATGATCAAGGCTGCGCGGAGGCTGGATACACTGATCACGACCCTGCATGCCTATACCGGTGCCAAAGATGCACCGGAGTTTGCCACTGTGTCGATGGAAAACGTGGTGCAAGATGCAATCGAAAATCTCAATAGTGAAATCACGGACGCAAACGCGATCGTAAAACATGACCCCATGCCGGAGGTAAAGGGCAGTCAGGTGCAGCTAGTACAACTGATACAGAACTTGATCGAAAACAGCTTGAAATACGCCACCCGAGATATCCCGCGGATCAACATTCTGGCGACGGATGGAGACGACGTCTGGCGGTTTTCCGTGATCGACAACGGTTCCGGAATGGCAGATGCCGACGCTGAGATGATTTTCGAGCCATTCGTTAGGGCAGATACCTCGACCGACGTTTTCGGCAAGGGACTCGGCCTTGCCATCTGTCGCAAGATCGTCGAACGCCATGGAGGCTGGATTTCCGCCAGCCAACACCCGGAAGGCGGCACGACCTTTTCCTTCACCATTGCCAAAACACTCTGAAGCAGCCCGACCAAATTGCATATTGGCTGGGATGTCTGCGTAAAACTGCGGCCTGATCAGCATATAAATTTGCATCTTGACGGCATTGACCGTTGGGAGATTGCCACGGGCGCACTATGTCTGTTCGGGAACGTCCTGCCGCATTTCATCACACAGTCATTTTCACGAGAGATGACCCGACAATAGAAAACGCGGGTTCATACATCTGACAAAAGAGGGAAAACATGACAGACAATAACGAATACGTGCCACCGAAGGTATGGACCTGGAACAAGGCCAGCGGCGGCCAGTTTGCCAATATCAACAGGCCGATCGCCGGCCCCACCCATGATAAGGAATTGCCGGTCGGCAAGCATCCTTTGCAGCTTTATTCTCTAGCCACCCCGAACGGCCAGAAGGTCACGATCATGCTGGAAGAGCTTCTGGCTCTCGGCCATACAGGCGCCGAATACGACGCCTGGTTGATCAAGATCGGTGACGGCGACCAGTTCGGCAGTGGCTTCGTTGACGTTAATCCGAACTCGAAAATCCCGGCACTGATGGATCGTTCAGGCGACAAGCCGGTTCGCGTTTTCGAATCCGGTGCCATCTTGATGTATCTCGCAGAAAAATTCGGGGCCTTCCTGCCAACCGATCCGGCCAAACGGGCCGAATGCCTGTCCTGGCTTTTCTGGCAGATGGGCAGCGCGCCTTATCTCGGCGGCGGCTTTGGCCATTTCTACGCCTATGCACCCTTCAAGATCGAATATGCCATTGATCGCTTTGCGATGGAAACCAAGCGACAGCTCGATGTGCTCGATCGGCGTCTGGGCGAAAGCGCCTATCTCGGTGGCGACGACTACACAATCGCCGACATCGCGGTCTTCCCTTGGTATGGCGGACTGGTGAAGGGCTGGCAGTATGGCGCGGCGGAATTCCTGTCGGTGAACGACTACAAGAATATCCACCGCTGGGCCGATACCATCCTTGAACGCCCAGCCGTCGTGCGTGGTCGCATGGTCAACCGTGTCAATGGCGATCCCGCAAGCCAACTACACGAACGGCACGACGCCAGCGACTTCGACACCAAGACGCAGGACAAGGTCGGCGGCAACTGAGCTTCCAAACGATCAAGACAATAGGAAAGGGAGCCGGCAATCGGCTCCCTTTCCAAGTTCTAGAAAGAGTGCTTTTGCTTACCAGCGCAGCAGACGACGCCCGGACAGATAACCGATGATCGTGACCAGACCGATCGCCAGGACATACCATGTGGCGACAAAAAGCGGGCTATCATCCGGGCAATGCCAGGCATAAATGGCAGCACCGATCGCACCGGCTGCAAGGCCGGCAGCAGCACCGGCAAGCCCCGGTTTTTCCGGTGCTCCCTGTTTCAACGCCCAGCAGAAGGCGATCAACGGAGCGACGGAAAGCAAGGGGACGAAAACAAGGCAGAATGCCGGGAAGCGGCCCGTGAGGCTTGTCGACCATTGCGGCTCTGGCACGACGACGAGTTCAACGACAATACCAGCAAACAATACCGCAACGGGAAGCAACAGGGCGGCAACGCGGCCTTTAAGTTCTACGCCCGGCTGCCCGATCTGAAAAACAAGACGGCAAGAGAGGACGGCCAGAAGCACGGTTACTCCGATCTTCAGCATAACCCGAAGAGTCATCAGCGCGTCCATCATCCCCGGGCGAACCCCGATGGTAAGCAGCATGATCGAAGCAGAAGCGGCAACGCCGATCACGCATGCCAATGCCAGAATTTGACTGAGACGCGGTCCCGCCGGTGCATCCTGCGCCAACAGATCAATCAGGTTGTCGGTTTTCAAACCCTGCACTCCAGTTCTTCGTACCAGCTTGATACTAATGCGTATTCGCTAGCCAATCCCTACCAGCGAAGGACAGCCCTTCCGGCGAAATAGCCCATGGACCCGACAATCGCCGTGGCCAGCGGATACCATGTCAGGACAAACAGCGGACTGTCATCATCACAGTTGGCCGCATAGAACGTCGCGGCCATGCCCGCTGCCAGAAGACCGGCAACAAAACCAGCCTTGCCTGCATTCTCAGCAGCGCCCTGCCGCAGTCCGTATAAGAGGCAGGCCAGCGGTCCGATAGACAACAGCGGAATAATGAACAGGCAATCACCCGCATTCGTGCCGACCGCACTGCTCATCCAGGCATCCGACGGCAAATTCGAGACTTCGGCAATGGCTCCAACACCAAGTAGCGCCAGTGGCAACAGCAGTACCCAGTAGACCTGCGTCAGCGGCACACCGGGCCTGCCAACTCGCTTGAAAAGCAGCCAGGCCGAAACCACCAAAGCCAACGTCACGACAAACTTGAACAGGAAGCGTCCGGTTTGCAGGGCACTGCCGATATCCGCACGAAAACCGATAAAGGCGAAAAACGCCAATGCCGCGATTGAAACACCAATCAAGGCCGTTTGACGAAGCATGGTCCCAAAGGGCAGCCTTGGATGAAGATCCTGGGCGATGAGCTCGATCAGATCGTTCGTCTTCATCTCAAATGCTCCGGTAAAGGGCTGAAAGCGCCTTTAGCGCCCGGTGCAATGAAACTCTGACAGCCACCTCGCTCATATTCAGCCGCTCAGCCGTGTCCCGCACGCTGGCACCTTCCACAGAAATGGAATGGACAATGGTTCGCTGCGGCTCACGCAGATTGCCGAGAACTTTCTCCACGTCCATCCGGTCAGTCGTGGCAGAACCTTCATCGACACAGAGTGTTGCTTCCACATCCTCGATCGGAATGCTGACATGCCGCCCGCGACGCCTGAGAAAATCAATCAGCTTGTTGCGCGTGATCGCGGCGAGCCACGGACCGAGCTTTCGGTCGGCATCCCAGCTCGTTCGCTTGAGGTGGATCGTTAAAAGCACTTCCTGGACCACATCTTCCGCCTCGCTTGCCGCAACCCCGTACTGCGCACAGCGCCTCAGCGCCATTGAACGCAGATGCGGTGTGATCGCGATCAACAGGTTGCGATAGGCCTGCGCGTCGCCTTCCAGCGAGGCACGCATCATATCCGCCCAGTGTCGTTCGCGGTCCGACTGCATCATTCCATGTGTGGTCATTCGGGTAAAAGGCCGGAATTGTTACAAGGTCTCGAAGTTTTTTTGCCGACGGTGGTCCGGCAGCACAGGGCAATCATGACCATCTTATATCGGTTTGGCTACAGCCAGGACGGCAATGATCGAAAATGCCAAAAGCGTCCAGACTGCCGTGTGGCGAAAGAAAAACGAGACCTCGCCCTCTGTTGCAATGGTCCGCTTGAGTGCAGCACCCGATGCCGAATGTAACCCTGACAGAAAGATCACCAATGGCAGCTTGGCGAGAAACCAGGCGGATGTCTCCCAACCGCCCCCGAACACCATGGCAATACCGACAATCCAAACGACAGCCAAGGCCGGCGCGGTGATGTAACCATCCCATTTGAGAACGGTAGCCCCAAAGCTTCTGGTGCCGTCTGCATGTCGTTCTAGTCCGACAACCCTCAACGTAAGCCCAAGCAGAATAAGACCACCGATAAATGTGGCGAGCGCAATAACATGGGCGGCTTTCAGGTAGAGATACATGTCGCCTCGTTAAAGTGGATAGAGATGCCAGAGCGAAAGGTGGAGAAAAACGCCATCAAGCGGATTCGCACGGATCTGCCCCCAGAGTTGCACCTCAAACTCCTTTCCCCGCTGAACCATCATGACGGCACCTGAAACCGGTCGCAAGGTTGTTTCGAGGGCCGCGACATTGGCGGGCTGCAGGAGCAGGGACTTGCCTTGGTCTATCCGCCTGACGACAAATTCCATCACGCAGGATGGCGTCGCATTCGAAAGATGTCCGCGACCGCGGACCTTGACCAGACTTCCGACAGGAAGGTGAATGGAAAGCTGTTCTGCCGCAATCGGCTGCGCATCAGGAACGGCCGACGGCGCGGGAGCAAACGCACGCTCTGTGGCGTGCTGGTCAACGGACTGCGATGAAGTGCCGATGCGTGTCAAAGCCATACTCTGTTTCCCGACAAATCCCGCAGCCGCACTGCGTCCCTCGGCTCCTATTCGCGCGCGCGCTCTGAAATGTTACAGTCATGCGCCTGCATTTCGGCATTCCTGCTAATTTATGAATCCCCGTCCTGAAAAAACGGCAGCCGCTGTAACGAATGATCGGCATGCCCCGTACTGCTGCATATCGGCACTCGACCGATGTCATGGCTCCGGCGGCAATTGCCCGGGTCAGCTGAAGGGGAGAATATCATGCAGCGCGACGCCTATGAGTTGACGACCAGCACAGACAAAGCCGAATCTGTGCGGGCATTCGAAGATGCCGTGTATGGCCTCGCGACACACCGACCGAACACCGGTGCGGCATTGCAGGCTACGCTGCGCGCCGATCCCGATCATGTTGCGGCTCATGCTTTGAAGGGTTTTGCCAATCTCGTTCTTGCGCGCTCCGAATTGTCCCCGAACGCCACTGCAGCACTCGCCGATGCCCGCAAAGCATTGGCCAAGCGCAATGGCGGCACCGAAGACGAACGTATTCTCGTACATGCGCTGGAAGCGGCAGAAGCCGGCTCCTTCGTCCAGGCAATCGACCGTCTTGATGCCGGATTTGCTGACAAGCCAGCAACCTTCCTCCCGTTCAAGCTATCCCATTCCTTGCGATTTATGCTGGGAGACAGCGACGGCATGCTGGCTGCGGGCACGCGTGCAGTTAAACACCTCTCCCCCTCCAATCCCGGCGCCGGTTTCATTTTCGGCTGCCTTGCCTTCTCGCTTGAGGAGAAAGGCCGTTATGACGAAGCGCTATCCGCCGGCTACCGGGCAGTGGATCTGCAGCCGGATGATTCCTGGGGTCTTCATGCCGTCTCCCATGTCTTCGAGATGCGCGGACAAACACAAGATGGCATCGACTGGCTGGAAAGCAGCCGCACGGAATGGACCCGTTGCAACAACTTTTCCTTCCATATGGCCTGGCACCTCGCCCTTCTCCATCTCGAACGCGGCGACCATGATCGAGTACTGCAGATCTACGATGACGAGGTACGCCCGCAACAGACGGACGATTTCCGCGATATGGCCAATGCGGTCTCGCTGCTCTGGCGGCTCAATCAGGTCGGCGTCCATGTTGGCTCGCGCTGGAAGGATCTGGCAGAGATCGCCCGCACGCGCAGCCGTGACACGACATTGATCTTTGCAGCTCTCCACAATCTCACCGCCCTGATCGCCGTTGGCGATCGAGATGGCGCATCCGACTTGGTGGACGCTATTGAAAACAAGGCAAGCGGCACCGGCGATCAATCGCGTGTGGCGGCCGAAATCGGTGTGCCGATGGCACGTATGCTGGCGGGTCTTGGAACACCGGCAGATCGTCAGGTTCTGGATCGCATGATGATCAACCTGCCCAAAGTTGGCGGCAGCAATGCCCAGCGCGACTTCTTCGTACTTGCACTTGCCCAGGCCGTCGGCAGCAATGGCGACAGTGCAGGCGTCTCGCATATCGGCCAGCTACGCCGCCACCTGAAGGTGGAAGATAGACTGTTCAGATCCATTCAACAAACCGCCGTCATGAGCCTGTCGGCCTGACGCCAACCATTGAGAGAGGGGTAAGCAGATGAATATGATGACGATGGAAAAGTCGCCGGCATTTCCGGCAATCGAGCCCGGCCTGTTCAAGGCCATTTTGGCAGCGGGTCTTTCCGCCGATATTGCATGGGAAATATGGGCAAGGCTCATCACGCCGCTCTGGGTCGGTGGGCCTCTTGAACCCGCAGGGCTCGTGCAATCCGTTTTCGGCTTCAACAATCTTCTTTTGGCAGAACTCATTCACGCCATGGTCGGCATTATCTTCTACCCGATCGGCTACCTCTTCATTGCCCGACCATTGCAGCGCCTGATCGTGCCCGGATTGCCATTGCTGTTGACCGGCATTGGTTTCGGCATTGGCCTGTGGGTATTCGCGCTCTATGTCATGGCGCATTTGCTCGCCGGCTTCCCGGCATTTCTGGGCTTTATTCCCCTCACCTGGGCGTCGTTGGTCGGCCATGTCATTTTCGGGGTCGTGGTGGCATTTGTCATTCGCGCCTTTGGCAAGTGATCAACAAGCGGCTACGGTGTCTGCAAATTTTGCAAACACAGGAGGTTCCATGCTTTTGCGCTTGTGTTTGCTTCTCGTGACACTGGCAACCGCATCATCAGCACTCGCCGCCGCGCTCTGCGGCGGCGATGTGCCGTGCCAGGTGAATGGTGGCGACTATCGAATAGAATTGCCAAAGGATGGCGACACGAGAGGCGTCTACGTCTTCTTTCACGGCTACAAGTCATCGGCGAAAGCGCAGATGAAGCATCGCCAGTTGATCGACATGGCACATGCCCATCACCTCGCATTTGTTGCGATCGATGGTGTGAACGGCAACTGGGCCTTTCCAAATTCGCCCGGTAACGGTCGCAACGAAACCCGCTTCATCGCAGCCGTCCTTTACGATCTCGATCAAAAATTTGGCTTTACGGCAAACAACACCGTCATTGGCGGCTTCTCGATTGGCGCATCCATGGCCTGGTATACGGCCTGTCAGCAGGGGGAGAGGGTAGCGGGCATGGTGACCTTTTCAGGCGTCTTTTGGGACCCATTGCCAAGTCCGGAAGATTGCGTGGCGAAACTCCCGCCGATGGTTCATTTCCACGGCACAGCCGACCGCACATTTCCTTTGAAAGGGCGCGCAATCGGTCCAAACAGTCGCCAGGGCAATACCTATGAGAGCGTCGCAATCTATCGCGAACGGGCTGAGTGCGACATGACCGAGGCTCACAAGACGATGCTAGACGGCATCGAATGTGACGTGGCGCCGTGTCTGCGTGGAAACAGCGCCCTATGCATTCATGGCGGCGGCCATACTGTTCGGGACGACCTTCTGGGCGCAGGGCTGACGACGATCGGTTTTCCCGAGTGAAGGCAAGAATTGAATGAACACAATGGATCTTACGACGAAGTTGGACCGGGTAGCCGATGTAGTCGCCCGCACATTGCGCAATCACGGCGTCACGGAAGCCTTTGGCATGCCCGGTGGCGAAGTGGTCACCTTGATCGATGGACTGGTCACTGCTGGCATCCACTTTCATCTCGCCCGCCACGAAACGGCAGCGGCCATCATGGCAGCCGGCGCAAGCGTGATCTCCGGTCGCCCTCAACTGCTGGTCACGACCGTCGGCCCGGGCCTAGCAAATGCAGTCAACGGGATTGCCGATGCAGCGCAGGAGCATGTTCCGCTGATCGTCATTTCCGGCATTGTCGACCGACCGACGCGCGCCCGCTATACCCATCAGGTGATTGACCACGCACAGATGCTCAGACCGCTGGTGAAGGCATCTTTCGAAATCGAGCCGGAAAGTGCAGCTTCCACAATCGCCCGCGCACTCGCCATCGCCTGCACCCATCCCATGGGCCCGGTCCACCTCGACCTCTCTCCAGCATCGGCCGCCATGGCTTCCGGCAAGCAGAAGGCAATCGCGCCGCCAACTGTCCTTCACCCCCGAATTTCCGCGAGCGACCCTGCAATCGATGCATTGCGGAACCGTATTCACAGAGCCGAGCGACCGATCATCATCGCGGGCTTTGAAGCAGCTCGCAGTGGAGTCGAAACGGAACTGTCGGCGCTGGCCGAAAAGATCGGTGCGCCCGTCATCACCACCTACAAGGCCAAGGGGCTGATATCGGAAGATCATCCCCTCGCCCTTGGCGGCGCCGGTCTCTCGCCGAGGGCCGATGCGATGCTGCTGCCGGTGATCAATGATGCCGATCTCGTGCTTGCCATCGGCTATGATCCGATCGAGATGCGGTTGGGCTGGCTCGATTTTGTCAATGATACCGAAAAGCTGGTGGAGATAACCTCCACCCCTGCCGATCACGCCATGCACCACCCCGCAACACGCATCATCGCCGATATCCGCTCCTATCTCGGCGCCCTGAACGAGACACTTTCCACTCGCAATACATGGGCAAATGCAGAGCCGCAAAGACTGAGGGCAGAACTTGCTTCCGCCTTCGCGACATCCGACGCCTGGGGTCCGCATGCCATTGTCGATGTGCTGCAGGCTCAAGCAGGCGCGAACGCGATCGTCACAGTCGACAGTGGCGCGCACCGCATTCTGCTATCTCAGAAATGGATAGCAAAGCGGCCGCTGACACTCCTTCAATCCGCAGGCTTTTGCACCATGGCAGCCGCCCTGCCCCTGGCAATAGGTGTGGCCGCCGTCGCCCCCGGGAAGCGTGTTTTTGCGGTGATGGGCGATGGCGGACTGGAAATGGGCATCGGCGAACTGGCGACCCTGCGCGATCTCGGCCTGCCGATCACAATTGTTCTGTTCCAGGACGAGAGCCTCGCGCTGATCGCATTGAAACAGGCATCCGCTCAGCTTGCGTCAGAAGGTGTGAAGCTCGGAAAAACAGATTTTGCAGCGGTTGCTCAAGGCTTTGGCGGCAACGGTATCAATGTGGAGACAAAGCATGAACTTCGTGACGCGCTTGCAGCGACCACAGCCCGAGACGGCTTCTCCCTTATCTGCTGCAGATTCGACGCAAGGGCCTATGACGGCGCATTCTGAAGCAACACTCAGCCAGAACAAGCCGACACGCCGTCCACGCGATCCCCGGCTCGACTTCTTCCGCGGCATCGGCATGCTCATCATTTTGCTGGCGCATGTTCCGAATGATCCCTGGGCTCTCTGGATACCTGCCCGCTTCGGCTTCTCCGATGCCACTGAAATGTTCGTCTTTCAGTCCGGCATGGCCTCCGCGCTTGCCTTTGGCACGCTCTTCGACCGGCAAGGTTTGCTGGCCCTGACAGGCCGCATCCTGCACCGCATCTGGCAGATCTACTGGGCGCATATCTGCGTCTTCGTCACGGTTGTGGCGCTGATGTCGTTTGCCGGAACACGGCCTGACGGTGCCAACTATCTTGGAACGCTGAACCTGATCCCCTTCGTCGAAAACCCTGCGGCCCTGCTGGCCTCTCTGCTGACCCTCACTTATGTGCCGAACTATTTCGACATCCTGCCGATGTATATGGTCATTCTGGCGTTGCTACCCATGATGCTGATGGCAGAGCGGGTGCATGCCGCTTTGCCCATCGGCCTGATGATCGGGATTTGGCTCGCCACCCAATTCGGTTATCCGCATTTCCCGGCCGAGCCATGGTCGAACAGGGAATGGTTTTTCGATCCGTTCGGCTGGCAACTTCTGTTTTTCAGCGGCTTTTTCCTGATGCGAAAGACCATTCCTGCGCCCGGTTTCAACCCATGGCTCATGGTGCTGGCCCTTGTCCTGGTTTTTGCAACCATCCCCTTTGCCTGGTATCGCACGCTCGACTGGTATCCTGAGCTGCGCGAGATTGCCAACGCGCTTGGCCCCCTGACGAACAAGAGCCATTTCGGCATATTGCGCTTCGTCCACTTCCTGGCCCTTTGCTACATCGCAGTTAATGTCGTCGGCAAAAACGGCAAATATCTGCGCGGTCCACTCGTCAGAGTGATCTCTGTCATTGGACAGCAATCTCTCGCCGTTTTTGTCACAAGCATGGTACTCGCCCAGATTATCGGCATCGCGCTCGACTACACATCGCGCTCCCCGCTGCCGGTTGCACTGGCCAACCTTGCAGGGTTCGGCGTCGTTATCATCACCGCCTATGCGGTGCGCTGGTTCAAGCTCGCACCTTGGGCGGACGTCACCAAAAGGAAATGACAATGGTCGAGAAACCCCGGACGCCGGCAAGCCTCGAAGGCCTGCGCATTCTCGACCTCTCCCGAATTCTGGCAGGTCCGACGGCAGCGCAGCTTCTGGCTGACCTGGGTGCCGACGTCATCAAGGTCGAACGACCGGGCGTGGGCGATGACACAAGAAGCTGGGGGCCGCCCTTTGTCCCAAATCCTGATGGCAGCGACAGTGACCTGAGCGCATATTTCCTGTCGGCCAACAGAAACAAGCGCTCCATCGCCATCGATCTCGCAACAGATGAGGGCGTCGATCTGGTGAAACGCCTGGTCGCCATTTCTGACGTGGTCATCGAGAACTACAAACCCGGCGACCTTGCCAGACGCGGTCTTGGCTATGAAGACATCCGGGCGGTCAAACCCGACATTGTCTGGTGCGCGATCTCCGGATTTGGCCAGACAGGCCCCTATGCGGACCGGACCGGCTATGACTTCCTGATTCAAGCCATGGGCGGCATCATGAGCATCACAGGCGAGCCTGATAGTGCCGGTGGCCGCCCGCTCAAGGTTGGGCTCGGCATCGCCGACGTGATGTGTGGAATGTATGCGACGACGGGCATTCTGGCTGCACTTCGCCATCGCGATCGAACCGGAGAGGGTCAATATATCGATCTGGCACTCTACGACAGCCAGGTGGCCTGGCTGATTAACGCTGCAACCAACCATCTGGTGTCTGGCAAGGTACCGGGTCGCATCGGCAATCGACACCCGAACATCGCCCCCTACCAGACCTTCAGGACGGCCGACGGCGACATCGCGGTCGCCGTTGGCAATGACACCCAGTTCAAGCGTTTCTGCGCAGCAATCGATGCGCCTGATATGGCAGAAGACCTACGCTTTCGAAGAAACCGCGACCGGGTGATCAATATCGACGCGCTGGACCAGCGCATCACCCGCCTACTGGCGACGGATACAGCCGAAAACTGGGAAACCCGCTTGCTCACGGCCGAAGTCCCAGCAGGTCGCGTTGCGACCATCGATCAGGTTTTGTCCAACCCGCACACCCGTGCGCGTGAGATGGTGGTTGAGCTTGAGCAGGCAGATGGTGAAACCGTCAGATTGCTCGGAAATCCGCTGAAAATGTCGGCCACCCCGGTTCGTTTCCACCGGCCGCCACCTCATATTGACCAGCACCACGCCGAAATTGTTTCACTTCTGGAGCAACAGGAGCAAGGACGAGAAAGACGATGACGGCGAGGCCAGCTTTCAAGCCGACCCTGACTTGTCTGTTTGTCAAAGGCCGCCAGTTTGTCAGAATACTGTCTGGCGACGCAACGCAGAGAGTACATCGGAGCGCGTGATCCCGACATCTTGCAGCAGATAGTCAGGCATGCCCGCCAACTGCTGATAATCGCGACGGGCGCGAAAATGGGCAGAGACCTTGCCCGCCATCTCGCGTAATTTTCCACTCAACGAAGGCGCAGCAGGCTCCTCGTAAAAGCTGTCAAAATACCGGACTAAATCGACTGATGCCATTTCAAAATTCCTTATGGATGCGTTGTGACGTGCCTTTCGAGAAAGGACTTGCAATCAAGTGCCGGTCCCGAACGGATGAAGAAGAGTGTTGTTGTCTGCAGCTGTTCTAGCCCCATATTGTCCCCTCGACCTGTGCTGGAGGTCACAGGTCGAGGGGACAATCATCGGCTTCTGGAAAGAGTTGTCGGAAGGCCTGGAGGAACCTTCCGACAAATGGCGGGTATCTTGGCCGCTGCTCGGCACCCCCCGCGAAATTGGGCAACACAAAAAGACGCTTCTCATGCCGCGAAGGACAGACGAAGCTCTGAGCATCTGCGCTCAGAAATCGTTCGACGCACTTAATCTGAACGACATTGGAGCGACTTCGCTGTGATGGAAATCACAGGCGCCTCACCGTCGATGTCGTATTTTCAACTCTGCTGCTGAACAGGCTTGGACAGCAAGATGCGGCTCACACACACAGAATTGACGTGGTTACCAATTGCGATGCCGCTGTTTTGAATAGGCTCATCAGAACCCATGTGGCACTGCACCGTTGTTGTCACCGTTGTAAGGGCCGTGATAAAATCAATAGAAACCCGTCGTGGTACGGATTTGAGGCGTGAATGCGAAACCAGATTCAGATCTCGCTGCTCGGCGAACTGCGAGTGACAGCTGCTGGACGAGAGATCAGCCTGCCGGCGTCCCGCAAGGCCCGCGCTTTGCTTTCTTTCCTCGTTGCGACCGGACGCCCCCATCGGCGCGAGCGCCTATGCGAACTGCTGTGGGACTTGCCAGATGACCCCAAGGCAAGTCTCCGATGGGCCCTCAGCAAATTGCGAAAGGTCGTGGACGCGCCGGACTCCTTGAGAATTCTGGCTGACAGGGAAAGGGTGAACTTTCAACTGGACGGCGTTGACGTCGACATCAGGAATATTCATTCGCGGTTGCGTCCGGATGCTGGCCCGATCTCGGTGGAGGATCTTGAGGACATGGCACGCAACCTCGAACGCATTTTGCTGGACGGTCTCGATGGCGCAGGAGACGACAGCTTTGACGCGTGGCTGATGGCCGAACGCGAGGATGCCCGTGCCGCTCGTTTTGAGGTGTTGCGGCGTTTGGTGTCTCACCCCGAAGCCAGTGCGATCACAGTTCAGAAATGGCTGCGCCGCTGGCGCGAGGAAGATCCTGAAGGCGTTGATGCGTTTGAAAAATCCAACGCCAGTCAGAGCCAATCAAGGCTGACGGACAAAGCCCTAAATCAACAGCTGTTGTCGTCGCATATCTCTGCTGCGACGGCGTCGCGCGAGAAGAAACAACGCCCACGCATTTCCGCGAGAGGCAGCGCGCTGAGAAACCAGCGTATCGGTTTTTGCGATGTGCGAGACGGCACCAAGATTGCCTATGCGACTGTGGGCTCTGGTCCACCGCTGCTCAAGGCTGCAAACTGGCTCAACCACCTGGAATTTGACTGGTCGAGCCCCATCTGGGGGCGTAGTTTTGCAGCCATCGCCAGAGATCGCACATTCATTCGCTATGACGAGCGTGGCTGCGGCTTGTCCGACTGGGATGTGAACGACCTCAGCTTCGATGCCTTTGTCGAGGATCTGGAGGCGGTTGCCGACAAGCTTGGCCTGGAGCGCTTTCCCCTTCTCGGCATTTCACAAGGCTGCGCCGTCTCCATCGAATATGCCGTGCGTCATCCCGAAAGGGTCAGCGGTCTGATTTTGATCAGCGGCTATGAGGCTGGCTGGCGCCATACTGCCACACCGGAAGAACAGGCGAGACGCGAGGCCGTTTTGACACTCACCGAGCTCGGTTGGGGTACCGACAACCCCGCCTATCGGCATATATTTTCGCAGACATTCATGCCCGAGGCGAGCGCCGCCGATCTGCAGTGGTTTGACGAGTTTCAGCGGCTGACGACCTCACCGAAGAATGCGGCCCGTTTTCAGGACGCCTTTGGTTATATCGACGTGCGGGAACGGTTAGCTGACGTCAAAGCCCCGACAATCGTGCTGCATTCCAAATACGACCAGAGAATTCCGATCGAGCTTGGACGTGCGGTCGCGGATAAAATACCGGACGCCCATTTTGTGCCGCTCGAAAGCCGCAACCATATTCTCGTCGATCACGAGCCTGCCTGGAAGACCGCTCTGGAAACCGTCGGTCGTTTCCTTATCGAGAAAGGAATTTGAAGCAGCTTGACTGAGCATGCTGCGTAAATGACTGGAGTTGCACGCAAACACAGGATCGTGCACGCAGCGACATTTACCAGAAGCTGTATCACAGATAACGTCAACCGCCCGAACACTGCGCTTCAGCGCGGCATGCCCCGTTAACGGTTGTGCAGCCATGGCAGCGAGGCGATCATCAAAGAACTATGGAGAGCCAATTGTCAGAGAACGTGAATGTCGCCACATCGGCAACGGATAAGACCGATCCCCATCCTCTGCCCCCTGGCGAGCGCTATCACGGTGCCTCCAGAATTCTGCACTGGATCGTGGCATTACTGGTTCTTGCCACCTGGCCGCTGGGCCTATTCATCGGTTTCACCAAGAACGAGGTCAAGCTGGACTTTTATCTCGTCCATGAAAGCCTTGGCTTTCTTGTCCTCTGGGTCATGCTTTTGCGCATTGGCACCAAGCTGACAGTCGGTGCGCCACCTTCAGAAGGCCCGATGCTTGAACGTATGGCCGCCGGCAGCGTTCACGGACTTCTTTATGTCTTCCTTATCCTGATGCCAGTGAGTGGCTTCCTTGCCACCAATGCGCACGGCTTTCCGCTGCAGTGGTTCGGTTTCATCCCCGTCTGGAGCCCGATCGGCAAGACGCCGGATATTGCAGGGGCACTTTCCGTCATTCATGCAACGAGCGCATGGATCCTTTTCGGACTGTTTGCGTTGCATATTGGTGCCGTTCTGCTTCATCATGTCATCAAGCGGGACAAAACGCTCTACCGGATAATTTAGGAGCGGCTATGCGCAAGGTCGATTTGACGGACGATTGCTGGGATTTGTTGCTGCGTCTGAAAGATGGGGCCGAGATCTCCCTTTGTCCGTCAGATTCGGCTCATGCGCTTTACGGCCCGATCGCATCGGCAAGAAACAAATTTGTGCTCGCACAGGTCGGTCAGTCTCTTGACGGTCGGGTCGCCACACCATCGGGAGATGCCCGCGACATATCTGGCCCCGATGGCCTGGCCCATCTTCATCGTTGCCGCGCCCTGGTGGATGCCGTGATCGTGGGTGTTGGCACCGTCAAAGCGGATGACCCACGCCTCTCGGTTCGAATGGCAAAGGGCAAGGATCCGGTGCGTGTGATCATCGACTGTCGCGCCGAGTTGAAAGGCGATGAAGGCATCTTCACCGATGGGGGGGCTACGGTCCTGATTTTCCAGAGCAGCGAAGCTCCTATGAAGACCTATCCAAATGCTGATGTGATCCGGTTGATGCCGGATGAAAACGGACTGTCACCGCAGGATATTCTTTCAGCACTCGCCGACCGAAACTTGAGCCGAATTCTTGTCGAGGGTGGTGCACGGACGATTGCCCGCTTTATCGACGCGAATCTCGTCAACCGGCTGCACGTCGCAATCGCCCCCATCATCATAGGGTCGGGGCCAAGCGGAATCACCCTTCCCCCCATCGACAAATTGTCGTCTGCCCACCGGCCTGCCACCGAGACTTATACGCTCGGCAGCGACATCGTTTTCGATTGTCTGCTGAAATCGGACATCCCCTTAGCCCGGCAGAGCGAGAAGATCTGCATGGCCGACCTCGCATAGGCTTCCATTTGCCTCAATGACGGAAAGGCGGAACGCCAGCCAGTCATCGATTTGTGCATTCGTCAGATGTTCAATCTCACGCAGAGGCTGAGCCACCCCGTTGAGAAATACTTCCTGAAGTGAGGCCTCAGCCGGACCCATTTTCCATGGACTATCGCCGATTGTGACCCGGTACCCTCTCTGCTCGAACTGCTTGGCAAGGCATGACGTCGCATCCGGACCGAGCGCCACGCCGAAACCCTTGTCGGTGCGCTGATGGCTGTTGAAGCCTTCCACCACCTCCTGATCCAGAGAATGCGCAATGCTCCATCGCATGACACCATCATAGTTGAGCGCCGCATAGAGCCCGCATGAGCGTGCGGCCATGAGATCAGCAAATGCCGAAGAGAAATCCTCGGAACACAGGTCGAACAGGGCCGATGCGGTCACCACCGAAATGCCATCGACTGGCAATGAGGAGAGATCCGTCAGATCCTGTTGACGAAATTGCACCTCGGAACGCGAACCAATGCGCCGCTCCGCTTCATCAAGCAAGTTTTGATCGTAATCGAGCAAAAGCCAGCTCTTTACCTGAGGTAAATCTCTTGAAAGCGTTCGCCATGTCGAACCTGTGCCACAGCCGATATCCATCAACCGGGCCTGATCGACGGCGTCCAGATAACTCGAAAGCTGCGCGACAAGCTCCGGGTCTCTCGCCGCTTTGTCTACCGGTTCGCGAAGCGCAAGCCAGTCCTTGTCAAATCCGCTCACGCTTTTATCTCCAGTGTGCTTGAAATAATGCTTGCCGTCTCGTCCCAGCCAGGAAGCTTTGCGCCGGCAAGCTGTGACGCCTTAGCCCGCCTTTGACGCTCATCGGGGTCCGACAGCAGCCGACGCAAACCAGCCGCAAATGCAGACACGTCATCGACCGGAACAAGGATGCCAGCATCTTCCGGCACAACATCCGGAATAGCCCCGGCGCTGCAGGCCACGATCGGCAAGCCGTGGGAAAGAGCCTCGGCGAAGACCATTCCGAAACCCTCATACCGGCTGGCGAGCGCAAATATGTCTGCATTGGCCAGCAACTCACGTGGGTCATTACATTCGCCGGGCAAAGTGACACGCTCCCCCAGCCCGAGCTCCTCAAGCTGACGATCAAGTTCCACCGTCGTCTGCGCGTTGAGTGCCCGGCTGCCGACAATGGTCGCCGTCCAGTCCAGATCCTCAACCTGCTTCAACGCAGCCAGCAAGATGTCGTGTCCCTTGCGAGGCGTAAGTGTACCAATCGAAATGATATGTGGAATGGACCTGTCGCCAATCGAAGCGGAGGCAGGGTCAGTGCCGGGAATAGCCACCGTAATGCGATCCTGCTGCACGCCATAATGAGACGATAGCTCGCGGGCCGTCATGGGAGAGGTGACTATCACGTGTCGGGCATGCGAAAGGGCCTTCACTTCACTCGCGTGAAACATCTCTCGCTGCGCTTCATCGAGTCCCGTCTCAAGCGCCAAAGGATGATGCACCAGCGCAACAAGTCGAAGTCTCTCGGCCTCACGCTCGGCCCAGTCGCCGAGCACGCCGAACGCAAGACCGTCCAGCATCACCAGGTCACCGTCCGCTAGCGCCGACAAAGCCTCTTCCGCGGAGTGCCGGGTGTCATCCGTTGGAAACGGAAACCCGTCGCCCAAACTCAGCGGACGGACATCCCATCCAAGTTTATCGAGGCCACGGATCACCCGGCGATCATAGGCGAAACCGCCGGTATTCAGATCGAGCTTGCCCGGATAGGCAAAAAACAGGGTACCGCTCAAAGATCGGCCTCGTAGGAACCGCGGGCCGTGTGAGACTCATGCAATGTGATCTTCAGCTTGCAGATTCGGTGGCTGCCGGGACCGAGTTTCTTGTTGGCAACGGCATTGGCGAGCTGGTCGAAGATATGTTTGGCAATCACTTCCGTTGTCGTAACCTTACCCTTGAAGACATCGACTTCATCGAGATTTGAGTAGTTGAGCGGCTTGAGCACCGCACTTAGAACTTCCATGGCTGCGCCGATATCAACCGCCAGCCCGTCTTCATCGAGATCGCGTGTATAGAACGCAGCATCGACCACGAAGGTTGCTCCATGCATGGCTTGGGCTGGCCCAAAAACCGGGCGGGGAAGGCTATGGGCGATCATGATGTGGTCGCGAACTTCAACTGCAAACATGGGTTTCACTTTCTTCAGTAACGTATGCGGTGACAAAGAGTTTGAGGACTTGCCAGAATACCGGGATAGGCGTCGGCAAGGTTGGCGAAATCCGTTTCGCCGGAGATGAGAATATCGAGACGATCATCGCAAAGCAGGTCCAGAGCCTTGCCGAGCCGTCGGCCAAAATTCCAACGCACCCGCCTGGCCGCCGGCACAGAACCAACCTGAGAACTGATGATGGACAGTCGCTTGGAATGGAACGCGCCGCCGAGCGGTAAGCTCGCCGATTTCTCGCCATACCAGCTGGCCTCGACAAGTCTGGCCTCCTGACCCGCATGCTCGAGCGCTTGCGCCAAGGCTTCAGGCGCGCCGGATGCGTTGATCAATATGTCGAATTCACCTTCCAGACGAGCGCTGGAAGCAAACGGAACACCTAAACGCCTGGCAAGATCGGCTCGGTTGCTATCACGATCTATCAGAAGGATATCTGCTCCCGGGATCGATGAGCAAATGTAAGCGACAAGCGCACCCACCACACCCGCGCCAAAGACGGCGACGCGATCACCGGGGAGTACGCCTGCATCCCACACGATGTTAAGCGCTGTCTCCATATTGGCAGCAAGCACGGCACGGCTGGGCGGAAGAGCATCCGGCAAGACTGTAACCATCGCTTCTGGCACCACAAAAAGATCCTGATGCGGGTGAAGACAGAATACGGGCTTTCGATGCAACGCACCTGGCCCGTCGATCACTTGGCCAACCGCCGCATAACCATATTTTACAGGAAAGGAAAATTCGCCAGCCATATTGGGCCCGCGCATGCGTTCAACCTCCGAAGCGGGAACCTTGCCATTAAAGACAAGCGACTCCGTACCACGGCTGACGCCGCTGAAAAGGGTCTTGACCAACACTTCGCCATCGCCAGGTGAAGAGATCGTCTCCTCGCGCATCGCGCATTGCTGGGCGGCGGGAATCCAAAATGCACGCACCGCGTGCTTCTGCGCCCTATCGATATCGGGGACCTCGTTGGTCAAACACTCTCACCTTTCGTTGATGCGCATTGCATGGCGACCTGCGGACTATCAAATAACATGAGACCAGCCTGTGTCGCACGTCACAGCGCCTGCCGCGGCAAACATGATGTAGTGCACATCAACACAACGTCCAGCGTCGGCAATGGCGCAAACTCGAAGAAGGTGAGAGGCCCATGCCCAGAGCTCCACGCAAAATGCGCTTCCACCGCGCGGCATGCACCCGTGACTTGACAAACCACGGTCCTCTCACGTCCAGAGCAACCGCTGCAATCGGAGCGTTATCACTTGATGCGCCATAACGTACACGCATCAACTTGGACTGATGTGCAAAAACTTGGATTTTCCGTGCAGGTCGCAAGATTGACCTCGCGAAAAGTTGAAAGATCGGTCTACACCCCGCTCTGTTCGTACGAGCGAGCTGCGTTATTTAACACCGAATTCGCAACTTGTAGCAGCTCATGCGCTCAATCGATTTTAGGAGATATGTCAATGTCAAAGGCTGACAACTTCGGTTTTCAGTTTGCAACGCCGGCCATGAAGGTGGAACGCGCAGTGTCCGAACTGCGCTTTGGCCGGCCGGTGGCTTTGCAAAGCGGCGACACTACACTTGCAGTACTGGCCCTCGACTGCGTATCTCCTTCCATCTACGCGCAGTTTGCAAATGCGACTGACAACAAGCACTCGCTTTTATTAACCGCGCCACGGGCGAAGCGTCTCGGTATCGATGCACTGGGCGACATCTCTGTTCCGCTGTCAGACATCTCCTTCGAGCAGGCATCCCGCCTGTCCTACGCAAGAGGCGTACAAGCGCCATCACAATGGCATGCAGCAAATCCGCTGGTCAGTGCATCCGCAGAACTCGCACGGCTTGCACTGTTGCTCCCCGCAATGGTTTGCGCAGACATCACCGACACCGCGTCCCGCTTCGAAGGTTGCTGCAGGCTTGATCATGGCGATCTGCAGGGTGCCGATACGGCGCGGCAGAGCTTCGACAAGGTCGTACGCACAAGAGTGCCGCTGAAGGATCTCGGAAACGCGGACTTCGTGATCTTCCGCGGCGGTCTCGCCCAGAAGGATCAGGTCGCGATTATCGTCGGCAAGCCGGATCTCACCAAAGCAGTGCCCGTCCGCATCCATTCGTCCTGTTTGACCGGCGACCTGTGTGGTTCGTTAAAGTGCGATTGCGGCGATCAGTTGAGAAACGGCCTGGCTTTGCTGAAGCAAGCTGGCGGCGGCGTGTTGCTCTATCTCGATCAGGAAGGCCGAGGCACCGGGATTGGCGCCAAGATGCGCGCCTATGGCTATCAGCATGAAGGCCTGGATACGATCGATGCCGACGCCGAACTGGGCCTCGGTCCGGATCACCGACGTTATGAAGCTGCGGTCGCAATGCTGCAGCTACTCGATATTCGAAAAGTCATCCTCTACACCAACAATCCGACCAAGATTGCCGGATTGCGAATGGGGGGTATAGACGTCGATGCACGTGCGCCCGTCACCGGACGTGTAACGGCAGAAAACGAGAATTACCTTCGTACAAAAGCCATACGGGCTGGCCACCTTCTCGATATTCAGTCAATCGTCGCAGCGGAGTAAACAGCGATGGCACAGTTTGATCAAACGATATCGGTATTGCCCAAGCGCGCCACTGGCCGCTGGCCGGTACAGCCGAATCTGCTGACCAATACTTTGTCGGTTCTGGGCGCGGTCTTCTTCAGCGCCTCCGCGGCCTATGTCCTGCTCGCATCGCACCTGTCGCTCGGCCCCAAGGTGTTCGCGTCCGCAGCAGCTCTTCTTCTGCTGATCTTTACAATTGTGATCTATGCCCTCCCGCACCATCCCTATGTGCGTTTTGGCTACGCCAATCTGGTCACTGCAGTGCGCGCCGCAATCACCAGCATTGTCGCAGCACTCGTCGTCTTTTCTCTGGATATCTATTGGCAGGCTACACTGCCATGGGTCTTGGTCGGCCTGGTTGTCGCAGCGTTGGTGCTGGACGGCGTTGACGGTTATCTCGCACGTCGCCTCAGACAAGAATCGACCCTTGGCGCACGCTTCGACATGGAAATCGACGCCCTTTTGATCATGGTCCTGTCTGTGGCAGCGATGGCCCTCGGCAAGGCCGGTTGGTGGGTCTTGCTTATCGGCCTCATGCGCTATGGCTTCTTGGTTGCTCAATGGGCAATCCCGACGTTGCGCGGAGAGTTACCGTCGTCGCTGCGCCGCAAGATAGTCTGCGTCGTGCAGGGCCTTGCCCTCTGCTTTGTCCTGACACCGTTCGTCACAGTTCTGCAGTCAACAGCAATCGCCGCCATAGCCCTTGGACTGCTGGTCTATTCCTTCACCGTCGATACGGTCTATCTCTTCACGCACAGGGCAAGCGCATGACGGCAATATTGCGCCACCTGAACACGGCCGTCGGCATGACACGCTCCCTGGTGGTATACTATGGCCAGCCCTGGCGCAGGTCGGCGCTGAAAACCTTCTACCGCGATCTGGTCTCCCCCGGAGATCTGGTGTTCGACATCGGCGCGCATGTGGGTAGCCGCAGCAAGACCATGCTCTCGCTTGGCGCAAAGGTCGTCGCTGTGGAGCCTCAACCGGCATTTGCAGACCTGATCGCAAAACATTTTGCATCGCAGCTGAAGGGTTTCGAACGCGTGGCAGTTGGTGCCTCTGAAGGCGAAATCACCCTCAATATTTCAAGCCGTCATCCGACTGTCACCAGCATTTCGAGCCAGTTTATCGAGCGCGCAAAAACAGTGGGCAGTTTTAGCAACGTTGTCTGGGATCGCCAGATAAAGGTCCCCATGACCACGCTCGACGCGCTGATTGCACGCTATGGCAAACCGGCCTTTTGCAAGATCGACGTTGAAGGCGCTGAAGCGGAGATATTGAAGGGACTGAGCGAGCCCTTGGCCCTGATCGCCTTCGAATACATTCCAGCGATGCCATCGATTGCAAAAGAATCCATCGACCGGCTGGCCTTACTCGGTGATTACCGGTTCAACAGAGTGGTCGGAGAACGGCATCAGTTCCTCTATACGCACTGGAAGAACGCTGACGAACTGCTGTCCGATTTGTCGGAACTGACAGCGGATAGCCCATCCGGAGACATCTACGCCCGGCTCCGGCTGGTCGAGTAATGTCGCGCCTAGGCCTGGCCGATACGTCCGCGCAGCAGGGATTGAACGATAAAGAACAGTCCTGGAAGGGCAGCTCCCGCAATGGACAAAAGTCCGTAGAGCAGGCTTGCAGACAGGCCTTGAGCGCTGGTGAAGCCGAACAGCGGCCACAGAGCGGCAGCAGCAGCCTCGCGTGTGCCCCAGCCACCCACGCCAGCAGGGATCAGCATCGTCAACAGGCAAAGCGGGATTGCCGTCATGGCAGCGACCACCGGCAGCGTCGCGCCAACCGCATCAGATGCGATCAGGAACGTCGCGACATAACCGGCCACAATCAAAACGCTCAAGCCCACCTGGACGCGCAGCGCACCACCCTGCCAGAACACGGCAGCCAGATCCGGCTTCAACCGCCTGAACCGCTCAAACAGATTGCTCCGCCAGAATACGGTTCCAAGCGTGGCACACCCGACAAGCAGCAACACAAATATCCAGACCAGCACCGCAAACCCATCGGGAAGATGATCCGACAGAAGCAAGGGCCATGCAAAGAGGCCAAGGCCGATCAGAAAGAAGAAGGCAACTTGTCCCGACAGCCTCTCCAGCAGCACCGCAGTTGCAGGCCGCTTCCAGCCGCCGCTTTCGTCGGTTCGGTTGCGATAGGCGCGAAACGCATCACCCGCCATACCTCCCGGCAGGAGCTGGTTCAAAAGGCTGCTCACATAATATTCGCGTATAGCCAGCGACAGCGAGATCTGGTGATCAAGTCTCTTCGCCGTGAAGCGCCAACGAACCGCCGAGAGAACGATCTGGACCTGTACCACAATCAGCGCCGCAACCACGGACGTGATCGGAACCTCGCGAAAAGCCGCCAGAACACTCTCCGGTTCCACAAAAACGATCAGAGCCGCCAGAATAGCGGCGCAGATCAATATCGCCGGAATTGCGAATTTGAGGTTCATCGTATTTTTTTCCTGAATGCGGCTATGCCCGCAACTTCTAATAAGTCAGAATTTGGAGACTGCCGTCATGCCGCGAAACGCAATGGCCGACAACACCGTGCAACACAAGTTGCACAAAATTATCATTCCCGTTGTCGTGACCGTTGTCATTGCGTTTGTGGGCCTCACCCTGCCCGATCATCCAGGCGCATTCCGCCCACATGTTTTCCTGCGCTTTCCGCTGGAGATACCTCTTTTGCCTCTTGCCTTGCTGCTGTTGCCCCGCAGGCTAGGAACACCATTTGCCGTCCTGACAACGCTCGTCGTTTTCACCTCGCTGTTTTTGCGGATCGCCGATATCGGCGTTCAGTCGGCTTTCCAGAGGCGCTTTAATCCCTACCTCGATATCAAAATGCTGTTCGACGGCTGGAATCTGCTGTCGGGAACCATTGGCGCGTGGCAGACAGCCTTGCTGATCGCCCTGGTTCTGACCGGCTTCATCGGACTGGCGATCACATTTTTCCTCGCGCAACGCCGCATAGCGATTGCCCATCCCCGGCAGAAGAGAACTCTGGCGATCCCGTTTGTTGCTATTCTCGCGCTCGGGACTGCCGTGTGGATGTCCGGCACGAGCCTTGGGCTTGGCGGCATCGCGGACGCGCGAGCCGCCTCTTACCTTGAGGCGAGACTATCGCTGGTGGCCAAATCCGTTGCTGATATGCACGTTTTCGAGCAGCAGCTCGCCGCCGAAGAGGCGGAGGGTAACGCGGTTGAAAAAAGCCTCTTTCAAGGCATTCGCGGACGTGATGTTGTGCTGGTCTTTGTCGAGTCCTATGGTCGAAGCGCGATTGAAGATCCGCGCTACAGCAGCCTGATCAGACCGCGACTTCAAAGCGTGGAGCAACAGCTCGACGCTGCGGGCTTTGCCTCGGCAACGACATGGAGCCGCTCGCCAACTGTTGGCGGCTTGAGCTGGCTCGCCCATGGCACATTCCTGTCAGGTCTCTGGGTCGACAGCCAGGCACGTTATGACCGGTTGATGATCAGCAAACGGCCAAGCCTCAACCGGCTGTTTCATTGGGCGGGCTGGAAAACGACAGCAGTCATGCCGGCCATTTCCATGGATTGGCCGGAAGCGGATTATTTTGGCTACGATCAGGTCCTTGCAGCCAAGGACCTTGAATATAAGGGCAAGCCGTTCAACTGGGTCACCATGCCGGACCAATATACCCTGTCTGCTTTCGACAAACTGGCGCGTCGACCGGCAAACCGTCAGGGCCAACCGGTGATGGCGGAAATCGCACTGATTTCCAGCCACGCCCCCTGGACGCCGGTGCCGACGCTGATCGATTGGAATGACGTGGGCGACGGTACCGCTTTCAATGATCAGGCCACCAGCGGCGACACGCCCTCTGTCGTCTGGTCAGATCACGACCGGGTTCGCAAGCAATATATCGAGACGATCGACTATTCGCTTCAAACACTCGGCGATTATGTCGCACGCTTCGGAGACGACGCGGTCTTCATCATTCTCGGCGATCACCAGCCGGCAGCCATTATCACGGGTCCCGACGCATCACGCGCGGTCCCGCTGCACATCATCAGCCGCGACAAAAAGCTGATCGCAAAATTTGCCCATGATGGCTTCGGCCCCGGCATGACCCCGGCCGCCGACCTGCCGGAGCAGCCGATGGATAAGATGCGCGATCTGCTAGTGAAAAACTTCAGCGATCCGTAAGCCAAGCGTGGCGCACTGACGGTTCGGCGGCGTTCACCGGGCGAGCACGGGGACCGACAGTGTTGCTTGCCGCGTTTCCATACCTTCAGCCGACAGTGTTGCGGTGAACGTGAGTGGACCGGCAACCATTCCCGTATCGATCGTGGCCGAAAAAGATTGCTCCAGCGGACTTGTAGGATCGGATGCTTGCGGATCGGAGATGGGTGCGACGCTGATCTCTGTTCCGTCCGGTCGCACTGCAGATATGTCGATAATACGCGCATCAACCACATTGCCGGCATCCAGCCGAACATGGACCGAAACCTTGACGGTCGACCCTGCGCGGTATGCCGGCTGATCGGCAGTGACTGACACGCCAATGAGTTCGACGAGTTCGCCAACGGATGTGAGGACAGATGTGCGTTCCCGCACCGGCACGTCACGAAGGGCCTGATCGGCACCCCTGGCCAATGTTGCCACGACAAACTCCTGCACGGAGGTTTCATTCAGAATGGATTCGTGTGTTGCGAAGCTGGTCGGAAAGGTTACACGCTTTCGTAAAACGGCGCTATCGCGCGCCACTGTGCCGTCGCCCTCCCAGCCTGTGTGAATGACAAATTGCGCCTCAGACCCGCTGGCATTGAGCGAATATTGCACCGGAGTGCGCTGATCATCTCCCACGACTAGAACGTCTTCAACGGAGGCGGGCAGTGCTCTTGCGATGAGATCGTTTAGTCTGGCCTGACGATCGGACAGATCAGACAGATCCGGTAGATTATCTCGATCAACGGCGCTCCAGTTCAAACGGTTCCAAGCTGCTGCGTCACGCGCGTCAAATCCATCGGCCGAGGAGACGCTGTCACCACAGCACCCGCGATAGCGCGGCATGAGTTCGAACATGGACTGAAATGTGAGAATGGTACTGCGAAACCCGTCCAGTCCGCCCATTAAGATATTGGTTGCCCCCCAGCCATTCTGCAGGAGATCGAACACCTCAACCGATCCGCGCCAAGGCGTGGCGGCGCTGATCAGGTGATCTATGCGATCTGCACCGCCTTCATCCAGCGCGTAGGCCCGTGCCACCAGACCGCCGAAGCTGTGGGCGACCAGGTCGAAACGCTGGCCATCAGGCAGCCTGCGATCGACAAAATCAGCGAGCTCTTTTGCATTATCGAACGCACTCAGGCGCCAATCATAATCGAACAGAAAAAGCGTTTCCCCTTCGCGATACCCCTCCTTCTTCAGGCGTTCGATAAAAGGAGCATAAACATCCTGCGTATAGACACCCAGGTAGGATATCTCCCGGATGAGACCGCAAGGTTTGATAGCATCCGGCTTGCCACTGACAGCCAGTTCCGGGAAGCGGACGATGGCGTCAACGGTCCCCCAGACCACCGTCTCGTTGCCGGAAGCGTCATTGCTGCAGAGTCTCGAGCCCTGAAGCCCGGGGACGAACACCAAGGGACGTTCTGGCCGAACCACAGCGGACTGCGCGAATGCTGGAATACTTTGCGGCGTTAGACCAAGCAGGGTTGCAAGCCCGATGCACAAAGTGCCCAACAATGCGGGGAAGCTAGAATGTTTACGATTACGCATATGATGCCACCAACTCGGTTAGGTCTGTATTCTATCGATAAACGGTTGCAGCCCTGATGACGCCTGACCTTGTCGCAAGGGCATAAATCGTTCTTTGAAATGCAGTCGAATGAAAATGTCACGAAGGACGCGATCAAAAGCGGTCGCCTTTCAGCCTGCTTTCAGGAGGCAAATACAACAAGCATCTGTGGTGTAGGGCGTGACGAGCGTCACTCCCCGAATTGTATCTCCGGCACCGACTTGACCTGTTACGCGCCTGGAATAACAAAGCGGTTCCCCATCTTTGACACAGCGCCCGTCCGCACATAATGCAGCCCCAATATCCATGACCGCAGCCTCACTCCAGTGAGGCCCAGTCAGTGTGCACCGTAACACAATAAATGGTTTCAGATTGACAACGATTAGGCCAAAAAGCCTATGGAACAAATAGGGGGCGATCGAATAGAATACGTACCACGCTGCTATTTGCAGGCTCGCGATTTCGAAGAAACCGCCGACATTACGTAAGCTTTTTCCTATATTACAACGGTGATTACCACGCCTTGCGTGCTAGCCGCACAATCTGAAGAATTCCTCCCGCTCTGTTGCGGGCCAGAATGTGGTGTCGCCGTGAGAGCACTGATTAAAGACATTGAGGAGCCGGAAACGGTCCTGCCAGAACAACGCTTTACCACGCTTGCAAAGCGTAAGACCGAACAATGGGACTATTGGCGCGAAATCAGTGCGCCAATTGCGGAAGCCCGCCCCGCGACCAACGATAATGACGGATTTTCAGCAACGCTCATTGGTCATGATTTCCGAAAGCTGCACATCGCCACCATGGACTACGACGCGATGCAATATCGCCGAACCTCTCAGCATGTCCAGCGGATGGAGCTGGATCACTGGCAGCTGGTATTGCGCAAGACCGGTAGCGAGATCAGTTGCTCCGGCAACCGTGTACTGCAAAGCCATGCGGGCAGCCTGGACCTTCGATCCTATGTCCGACCGATCTCTGCAAACGCTAGCGCCGGAAGTGTGATCTGCATCTGGCTCGCTCGAGATAACTTCCCGGAGCTTTCCACTTCACTCGATGCAGCAAGCCACCGCGCAATTAGCGGCACCATGAAACCTGTCCTGCAGGAATTCATCCTGTCTCTCGAGCGACATAGGGCAACGCTGACCCTCGAGGATATTCCATCCGTAGCAAGCTCTTTCTCTGCGCTTCTTGCCGCATCACTCAGGCAGACCCAAGACACTCTTGAAGACGCATCCTTGCCGATATCGGCTGGCCTGCTCGAACTGGCGCGCAAGCATATCGACGAAAACCTTGCATCTCCCGAGCTGGGATCAGATAGCCTATGCAAAGCCTTGAAGATCTCGCGGCGCAAGCTCTATTATCTCTTCCAGAACAGCGGCGGCGTTTGCAAATTTATCCGCAATCGCCGTTTGGCTGCCTGCCACAATGCGCTTGAAAAAATTACTGATCGAAGAATGATCAGCACCATCGCCTATGACTACGGCTTCACGGACACAGCGCATTTCAGCCGCATGTTTCGCACGCGCTATGGCTACAGCCCAAGGGACGCACGCGAGATTGGCAATTCCGGCAAGATGCCAAACCGCTCAAAGCCAACGACCTTCATGCAATGGCTGCTTCAAGTCGACGGTTAAGGGTTGTCATCTCGAAGTGAAGCTGACGTCAAAGGGACCCCGCCGGGTCCCTTTTTTGTTGCCCGAAATACCAGATTGATCTTGGCGAAAATAAAAACCTGTACTACAGGTTTTTCAATTCTGTAGGATTAATTGGGTCTGGAGATAACATGATTGAGCCTGTTTCCGGTGACCGCGTTGCCATTGCGGTGGGGCAGATATCGAGCCTCATACGTGATAACCAGCTTAAAGCCGGCGACAAACTGCCATCGGAAGCGACGCTCACCGACAGCCTCAACGTTTCGCGAACGGTGATACGGGAAGCCTTGCGCTCGCTGGCGGCAATGCGGCTAGTCGACCTCGGCGTCGGCAAGCGCCCGACAGTCGCCGAACTCGATGACAGTTCGATCGCCATGACGTTCCGCCACGGCGTGACGACTGACCAGATCGATATCCGCCAGATTTACGACGCGCGACGGACCATTGAGGCGAGGACAGCAAGCCTTGCTGCCCTCAGGCGCAGCGATGATGAGGCAATTCAAATTATTGCCCACGCACGCGCCATGCAAAACAGTCTCGATCGCCCGGAAGTGGTCATGGAGCACGACCTGGCACTGCATACGGCAATCGCCAAAGCCTCGCGCAATCCGGTTTTCGCACTCATCATCGGCGCCTTCCGTGGTGTCATCGTCGAAAGCTGGCCAATTGGCTGGAAAGCACGATCAAGCGATGTCGAACGAGACGCCATGAACCAGTTGCACCTCGATCTTGCCGAAGCAATCTCGGCCGGTAATCCCTTGGTCGCTGCCTCAATGATGGAGCGACATTTCGACCTCAGCCTCAAGGCACTCGCGGTCGCCGGTCTCACCTGAATAATAAAATGGAGTTCCTATGAAAATCACCGGCATTGAAACGGTGCGCATTGCCGAGCGCGCCAACCTGCTCTGGGTTCAGGTTCATACAGACGAAGGCATCACAGGTCTGGGCGAAACCTTCTTTGGTGCAGAGACCGTTGAAGCCTATGTACATGAATATATCGCACCACGCGTCATCGGCCGCGATCCTCTGGAAATTGACCGGCTTTCGGCAGATCTTGTTGGCTATGTCGGCTTCCGCTCGTCCGGGGCAGAAGTGCGCGGTAACTCCGCCTTTGATATCGCGCTCTGGGATATATTCGGCAAAGCAACCGGCCAGCCGATTGCGCAATTGCTCGGTGGTTTTACCCGAAAGGAAATCCGCACCTACAACACTTGCGCCGGGACTGAATACATCAAGAAGGCGACCGGCCAGACCACAGCCAATTTCGGTCTGTCCAAGGGCAGCGACTACGACGACCTGAATGGCTTTCTGAACCACGCAGACGAACTCGCCCAATCCCTGCTGGAAGAGGGCATCACGGCCATGAAGATCTGGCCCTTCGATCCGGCAGCCGAAAAGACGCGCGGCACATATATTTCGTTGACCGACCTGAAACAGGCACTGGTACCATTCGAAAAAATCCGTGCAGCTGTGGGCGACAAGATGGATATCATGGTGGAGTTCCACTCCATGTGGCAACTTCTTCCCGCCATGCAGATTGCAAAGGCGCTGACACCGTTCCAGACCTTCTGGCATGAAGATCCGATCAAGATGGACAGTCTTTCAAGCCTCAAGCGCTACGCCGAAGTATCGCCGGCGCCAATTTCTGCCTCCGAGACACTCGGTTCGCGCTGGGGCTTCCGGGACTATCTGGAGACCGGTGTCGCAGGCGTAGTCATGCTCGATATAAGCTGGTGCGGCGGCCTGTCGGAGGCACGCAAGATTGCCTCGATGGCGGAAACCTGGCATCTGCCGGTTGCACCTCATGATTGCACGGGGCCAGTGGTGCTCTGTGCCTCGACCCACCTTTCGCTGAATGCACCGAATGCGGTCTTCCAGGAAAGTGTGCGTGCCTTTTACCGCACATGGTACCGCGACCTTGTGACGGCTCTTCCAGAGGTGCGCAATGGCATGATAACGGTGCCTCCGGGAGCAGGCCTTGGGATGGAACTGAACCCCGATCTGGAGCGCGCCTTTACCGTCAGTCGCAGACGGTCCGACGCGACCACGCTCTGAACAATTTCGGCTTAGCCATCTGGGAGGATATGAATGGCCAGCACCACCGAGACCGACAATTTCGCGGCGCGTTTGGCGCCTGTTGCCGGGCCAGCGATCATGCTTCTGGGCATGTTCATGTTTGCCCTCAATGATGCCATGGGCAAATGGCTGGTGGCCAGCTATGGGCTGGGCCAGGTGGTGCTGATCCGCAGCGTTGCCGCTCTGTTGATCCTGTCGCCATTTCTATGGCACGCGGGCCTGAAACCGATCATCAGCGCCGAGAGACCTCTCATGCAATTCGCAAGGGTTGCCTTCTCCACAGGCGAGGTCTTCTGCTTCTATTACGCCGTAATGTACCTGCCTCTGGCGGACGTGATGACATACTGGCTGGCCGCGCCTATTTATGTCGCCGCCGCCTCCCCGCTCCTGCTCAAGGAGCAGGTGGGCTGGCGCCGTTGGACAGCAATCTCGTTTGGCTTCATCGGCGTGTTGATCACGCTTGAACCGTCCAGCGCAATGTTCACCATGCCGGCCATCATCTCGATCGTGGGTTCGGTCGCCTTTGCATTTATGCTTTTGACTGGTCGAACATTGCGGGGCACTCCGGACAAGACACTCGTCTTCTTCCAGCTTTTGGGAGCAGCCATTGCAGGCCTGATCTTCGCACCCTTCAACTGGGCTCCGCTGAACTCCTCAAGCGAGATACTGCTGCTATGCCTGCTCGGCGTTGTCGCCATGCTGGCCCACATGCTGGTCAATCGTGCCTTGAAGATCTCGGATGCCGCCACCGTGGCACCGCTTCAATACACGCTTCTCATTTGGGCAATCATCTTCGGCTGGATGTTCTTCGGTGATCTGCCGCGCACCACCATGCTGGTCGGTTCAGCGCTGATTATCGGTTCCGGCCTCTTTATCTTCTTCCGGGAGCGCCAGTTGAAGGCTCGGGACACCGTTCTGCCGGCAGTACCTGAATAGATGTTCCAAAGCGCCCGCCAAGTCTCGGGCAGAGACAAAAAAGCCCGCAGCGGTTTCCCGCTGCGGGCTCTTCTATGACTGCAACCGCAGCCGTCATTTGGTCTGTTAGTTGCGGATCTTCTTCAATTCAGCAAGAACGGAGTCAACGACGTCAGCGCCGATTTCAGCCTTGTGCTTGTCGTAAACAACCATCGACTTTTCGCGAATGCGGACCTGCTCTTCGGGAGAAAGCTGATTGAACTTGATGCCTTCAGCTTCGATCTTTTCCAGCGACTTCTTGTTCAGATCGCCGATGACCGAACGCTCAACGTCGCGGCCGACCTTTGCGCATTCGCTAAGAGCAGCCTGCTCGTCAGGCGTATAGGTATCAAAAATAGCCTTAGAGAACAGGAACAGGAACGGCGTGTAAGCGTGGTTGGTCTCGGTCACATACTTCTGAACTTCGTAGAACTTCGAAGTATCGATCGTCACATAAGGGTTTTCCTGTGCATCGATCGTGTTGGTTTCGAGAGCCGAGAACACTTCGCCGAATGCCATTGGCGTCGCGTTGGCGCCGAGGTTCTGGAACGTGTCGAGGAAGACGTTGTTCTGCATGACGCGAACCTTCATGCCTTCCATGTCTTCCCACTTGGTGACCGGACGAACCGAGTTCGACAGGTTACGGAAGCCGTTTTCCCAGTAAGCGAGGTTTACGAGACCAACAGCTTCGAGCTTCTCGTTCATCATGTCACCGAACTCGCCGTCGAGAACCGTGTAGGCTTCCTGTGCATTGGCAAACAGGAACGGAAGGTCGAACACGCCGAGAGCAGGCACGATGCCGACGAGCGGCGAAGACGACGTGACGACTGCTTCCTGTACGCCCGAACGCAGAGCCTGCGTGGCCTGCAAGTCGCCGCCAAGAGCGCCGCCCCAGAATGCGGTCAGCTTCAGCTTGCCACCGGACTTGTCGTCAAGGCATTTTTGCATTGCTTCGATACCGTTGCCGACCGGGTGGTCGGCATTGATGCCGTTCGAAACGCGGATGTTGCGATCATTGAATTCAGCAAAGGCCGGAGCGGATGCCGAAGCAGCAAATGCAAGTGCCGTAGTCGCGAGTAGAATCTTTCTCATATTATCCTCCCAAAGGATGGTTGAAGTTAAACGATAGGCGTTGAAACCCCTCAATGCAGCCACCGTGCAGGCACCATGATGATTTCGGGGAATAGAACGAACAGCATGAGCACGCAGACTTCGACGAGAAGGAACGGCAGAATGCCGACCACGACCTTGCCGAGGGGAATGCGCCCCACACCACTCACCACGTTCAGCACGACGCCAACAGGCGGCGTGATGAGACCGATGCAGCAGTTCATGATGAACATCACACCGAAATAGACTGGATCGATACCCGCCATCTTGATGATCGGCATCAAGACAGGGGTCAGGATCAGGATGGTCGGCGTCAGGTCGAGCGCCGTACCGACGACCAGGATCAGCAACATGATGACTAGCATCAGCAGCTTTGGCCGGTCGATCAGCGGCTCGATATAGCCAGCGACCTCCGCCGGAATATTCGCAGCCGTAATCAGCCAGGCCGAAACCAGCGCGGCACAGACGAGGAACATAACGATGGACGTCGTCTTGGCGGCCCGCAGGATAACCGATGGCAGGTCCTTTGGCTTCAGCTCGCGGTAAATCACCATACCGACAAAAAGAGCATAGGCAGCTGCAATCACTGCAGCTTCGGTTGGCGTCACGACGCCAGCCTTGATGCCGCCGAGAATAATGACCGGCATGCCCAGCGCCCAAAGCGCACGGCCAGTTGCTCCAAGACGCTCAGCACCGGACGCCTTTGGCAAGGCTTCGATCTTGTCCTTGCGGACAACGACGAGCCACATGGCAATCAGGGCGAAGCCCATGAAAATGCCAGGCACGATACCAGCCATGAAAAGCTGTGTGATCGAAACGTTTGCCGACACACCGAAGACGATGAAAGCCATCGACGGCGGGATGACGGGAGCAATGATACCACCAGCCGCAATCAAACCGCCGGAACGCGGCACGTTGTAACCGGCATTGGCCATCATCGGGATCAGGATCGCGGCAAGTGCCGCCGTATCGGCAGCAGCCGAGCCGGAGATACTGGCCATGATGATCGCAGCCATGATCGCAACGATACCCAGACCGCCGCGAATATGGCCCACACAGGCAATCGCGAATTCAATGATGCGGCGAGACAAGCCGCCTGCATTCATCAACTCGCCGGCAAGAATGAAGAACGGAATAGCAAGCAGCGTGAATGTATCAGCGCCGATGATCATGTTCTGCGCGATAATCTGGCTGTTGAACATGCCCATGTAGCTCATGAGCACGACACCGCAGAACATCAGCGCGAATGCGACCGGCACACCAATCGCCATGGCGCCGAGAAGCGATACTATAAATACCAGAAGGGTCATATCAGCCGCGCTCCGACAGATGTTCTATGGACATGTCTTCGCCGGCAAAAGCGGCAAGTTCACGCTCGGTTATGCGACCGGTGGCGATACGAAACAGGCGTTCCAAGGCAATCAAAATACAGCCTGTGCCGGTGAAGAAGCCAATACCATAGACCCAGCCCATGGAAAGCCCGGTCACCGGAGCACTCATGCTCATATTGATCGGCAGCTGTTTCCAGGTACCCCAGAAGAAGATCGCGGAGACCGCTATGATCACGAGATTGGTGATAGCCATCAATACGATGCGGCCCTTGCGCCCGAACATCGCCACAACGGTCTCGACACCCATATGACCATATTCACGAAACCCGACCACAGCGCCGATGAAGGTGAGCCAGACGAAGAAATATCGCGACAGTTCATCGGAAACATTGAGGCCCGAATTGAAGCCATAGCGCAGCACAACATTTCCGAAGACCATGATCGCCATGCCTGCAAGAAGCAGCACCATCAGGGTTTCGAGAAATCGGTAGAAAAGATCGACGACTTTTTGCATCCGTTCCTCCCTGGTTCTGTTTACAAAAGGCCGCGGCCTGCGAGGTTTTTCATCAGCGCACCCAGACCGAAGGTCCATTCCGGGCAGGCATTGCTGCGCTGAACCCAGTTGACCAACCGTCCAAGCTTTGGCGTGGAAATTTCAACCCGGTCACCCATTTCATGGGTGAAGCCTTGCCCCTCGCCACGGCGGTCCTTGACCGGTGCAAACATGGTTCCCAGAAACAGAACAGCACCATCAGGATACTGGTGATTGCGATTGAGCAACTGGCGTGCGAGATCGGACGGAGTGCGACTGATCGCTTCCATCGGACTTTCGCCGGCCATGACGAAACCATCTTCGCCTTCGACATGCAGCGAAACCTTCACTCGCGACAAATCTTCAAGCGAGAATCCCGCGTCAAACAGGCGGATGAACGGCCCTATCGAGCACGACGCGTTGTTATCCTTGGCCTTCGACAGCAAAAGCGCCGAACGACCTTCAACATCGCGCAGGTTGACGTCATTTCCAAGCGTCGCACCGACGATTTGACCATCGGAGCGAAGGACCAGAACCACTTCAGGTTCCGGATTATTCCATTCCGACATCGGGTGAATACCCACAAGCGCGCCGCATCCAACCGATGACATGGGCTGTGACTTAGTGAAGATTTCCGCATCCGGACCGATGCCAACCTCGAGATACTGCGACCAGAGATTCATGTCCTGCAGAAGCGCCTTGACCTTGCTGGCCTGTTCCGAGCCGGCGACCAGTCCGCGAAGGCTGTCGCCAAGGACTGGCGCCAATTGCTCGCGTATAGCCTGGGCCCGCGATGCATCGCCTTTGGCCTGCTCTTCGATCACACGCTCAAGCATGCTGTCGGCAAACGTCACGCCTGCAGCTTTGACTGCCTGCAGGTCGATGGGTGCCAGCAATTCGCCGGCCTCGCCGGAGAGGAAGTCATCCAAGGCACCGAGATCGGCAAGGCCTTCGGCAGACTTCAACTGCTCAACAATGTTCTCGGCTTCCAGAAGCGACGACACTGTGGCGGATAAGGATGACAGATCGAACACACGATCGTCTCGAACGAGCACGACGCAGGGGCCATCAACGGCTTTCGACCAGACGCGACCAATCAGCAACGCCTGCGAAGCGTCGTCGGGCAAAATTTTCGCAGCGTTAAGTGAACGCGTGAGTTTCAAAATAATCCTCCCCCATGTCTCCCGGACAGGGTTTTATGTAAACACCTTGCCACATTGTCCGGATGTCTGACAACGCGGCCAGCGACGTTGTAGTTTTAGTTTTGCAACCTGTCTAGCAGTCAAACTGACTATAGTTACGCGAATTCCTCATTTAGGCTGCGAAATTTAGCACAGCTCAATTTGTGAAACTCAATAGGAAGCGATTGTCAGCCCAATGCGCTTGGCAGCGCCGGACAAATGCGACTTCATCGCCTCCCGCGCCTTTTTCGGATCTCGGGTGGCGATTGCATCGCGGATGTCCACATGCTCGGCAATTGTCACCTCCACAATCTCTTCCAGCACAGCCACTGCCCGCGCTTCGTTGATGGCCAGACTGATCCGCTCGGCGATGAATCCGATGAAGATCGAGAAATATTCATTGCCGGTCGACGTCGCCACAGCACGATGAAAGGCGAGATCGGCGACGATCCCCTGTTCCGTCCACTTATCCGCGCCCATCATGGCCGCCAGTGTCTCATCGAGTTTGGCCAGATCAGCGTCTGTATGATGGACCGCGGCAAGGCCTGCGGCCTCTATTTCGAGAGGGACGCGCAATTGAAAAAGGTCCCGGAAAGTCGATTTGTTGTCGAGGTCGTGTTGCTCGATCCTGATCGCCTGGCGAGACTGCTGCTCGGTTGCGAACGCGCCCACGCCCTGCCTCGTCTCGACGAGGCCCTCATTGCGCAACTGCGCAATGGCCTCGCGCACCACAGACCGGCTGACGCCAAAACTGCTGGCAAGAAAATGCTCTGTCGGAAGCCTCTCGCCCGGCGCGATGCGTCCCTCGACGATTTCTCGACCGATCTGAGCCGCAATGCGCGCTGGCAAATGCTCTCCGCGCCTAATCTGACCGAAATCCACTCGTGTCTCCCCCGCTGATGCAGTCCTCCACAAATGTTTTCTACGAGTTCTTGTCGAAATTCAATTGGCAGCCCGGATTCATCAGAGAAGCTGGATCGATCGCAGTCTTCACGGCAGTCAGCAATTTGCGCTTCACCTTTGGCATCCGCGCTTCGTGGTCAGCCAGCTTCAATCGACCGATACCATGTTCAGCACTGATCGACCCTTGATAGGCATCCAGAACGCCGTTGATGGCAACCTTCGCCTTGTAGATCCGCTGAGCGACCTCGTCTGGAGAAAGGCCGGACGGAGGCAGAACGTTCAGGTGAACATTGCCGTCGCCCACATGGCCATACGAAACGCTGACGCAATCCGGCAGCGCCTCGGTAACGGCGGCCTCGGCGTCACGGACAAAATCCGCAAGGTTAGAAAGCGGCACGGAAATATCCGTACGCAAATGCGGACCGCGCTTGGCCTGACCTTCATTCATGCCCTCGCGGAAAAGCCATAGATTGCGCGCCTGCGTCGACGAGGACGCAATCACACCATCGGCCACAAGACCTTCTTCCATAACACCTTCAAGAAAGCGCTCCATCAGATCGGAGATATCGACCAGACCGGATCCTGAAATCTCCATCAGCACATAGGCCTCGTATTCGCCGGAGATAGGCATCGCCAGATCAGGGATTGCTTCCTGGGCCAGCACAAAGGCAAGCGGCGGCATGAACTCGAAGGCCGACATCAGGTCACAGCAATCCCGCCGCGCGCGGCGGAAAAGCTTGATGGCGTCATCCAGGGCATTGAGCCCCAGCAAAGCTGTCGCCACCTGGTCCGGTTCCGGCGTGAGCTTGACGGATATGGCAGTGATAATGCCAAGCGTCCCTTCTGCGCCGATGAACAACTGCTTGAGATCAATGCCACGATTATCCTTCCGCAGGGTCGACAGACAATCGAATACGGTGCCATCCGGCAGCACAACTTCAAGCCCCAGAACCAACTCGCGCGTCATACCGTAGCGCAGCACATTGATGCCGCCGGCATTGGTGGACACGTTTCCGCCCATACGGCAGGACCCCTGGGCGCCAAGTGCTAGCGGAAAGAACATGCCTTTTTCGGCCACGGCATCCTTGAACTCGGACAGGATGCAGCCTGCCTCAACCACAGCGGAAAAATCATCGCTATCGATACGGCGGATGGCCGTCATACGCTCAAGACTGATCACCACCTGACCCGAAGGCTGATCGGGCGTCGCACCCAGGACAAGTCCGGTATTGCCGCCTTGAGGAACGATGCCCAACCCAAGCGCTGCACATGCCTTGACCGCGGCTGCAACCTCTTCAGTCGACCGCGGGCGCAATACCGCCACCGCCCCGGTCGTGACATCGCCATGCCAATCCCGACAATAGCGAACCACATCTTCACCGCTGAGCACGACATCGGCTCCGAGTACAGCAATCAAATTCTCGGTGTGAAGGCTATTCTCTGGCGCCTCGGCTAAGCTTTGCATTGGCTCGTTCATAAAATCCCTCCCGCTTCGTAAAGCGGTGCCTTGCGCACCGACAGCACTAGCGTCTTGACGCGGTCACAACTATTTTGTTTTCAACGCCATCATATAAGGTTATCAGACAACCTTACAATATATTTATTCGGTCTGCCCCTCATGGCAGAAGCCGAGACACACCGAGGGAGGATTTCATGCATATCTGTATCATTGGCGCAGCAGGAATGGTCGGGCGCAAGCTGGCAGAACGTGTGGCAAAGAACGGCAACATCGACGGCCGTGCGGTCGAGACGATGACATTGGTCGACGTCGTAGCGCCAGAGGCACCAGCCGGCTTCACCGGCAAGGTCAACATCGAAACTGTTGACCTATCAACGCCCGGCGAAGCTGAGCGCCTTGTCGCGGCTCGCCCCGATGTCTTTTTCCATCTGGCGGCCATTGTGTCCGGTGAAGCCGAGCACGATTTCGACAAGGGCTACCGAATCAATCTGGATGGAACCCGCTATCTGTTTGACGCAATCCGCATTGCCAATGGCGAAGATGGCTACAAACCGCGCGTCGTCTTCACATCCTCGATCGCCGTCTTTGGCGCGCCGCTGCCCTACCCGATCCCGGATGAATTCCACACGACACCACTGACGAGCTACGGCACGCAAAAGGCGATCTGCGAACTGCTACTCTCCGATTATTCCCGCCGTGGATTTTTCGAAGGCATTGGCATCCGTCTCCCCACAATCTGCATTCGCCCCGGCAAACCGAACAAGGCTGCATCAGGTTTCTTCTCCGGCATCCTGCGCGAGCCGCTTGTCGGCAAGGAAGCCGTGCTTCCCGTTTCCGATGATGTTCGTCACTGGCATGCATCGCCGCGCTCTGCCGTCGGCTTCCTTCTGCATGGCGCGACAATCGACCTTGACGAAGTCGGCCCCCGCCGCAATCTGTCCATGCCAGGTCTGAGCGCCACTGTTGGCGAACAGATTGAAGCACTGCGACGCGTCGCCGGAGACAAGGCGGTCGCCTTGATCCGCCGCGAACCAGATGAAATGGTCATGCAGATGTGCGCTGGATGGGCACCGGGCTTTGAAGCAAAGAGAGCGCGTGCACTTGGCTTCACTGCGGAGAACTCCTTCGACGAGATCATCCAGGCGCATATCGAGGATGAACTGGGAGGAAAGTTATAATGGCAGCTGACACAAAAATAGCATTTCTCGGCACCGGACTGATGGGCGCGCCGATGGCAAGGCGTCTGCTGAAAGCAGGTTTTGCCGTGAGCGTCTGGAACCGGGCGGGCGACAAGGCTGAAGCCTTGGTCGCCGACGGGGCAAGCCATGCATCGAGCCCAACGGAAGCAGTGCATGGCGCAGACGTCGTTTTCACCATGCTTTCCGATGGCAATGCCGTTGGCGACGTCCTGTTCGACAAGGGCGTGGCATCCGCGATGAAGAAAGGCGCTGTGCTGATCGACACCAGTTCGATCGCCCCGCCTATCGCTCGCGACCATTCCGACAAGCTCAAGGAAATCGGCATAGCCCATATCGACGCTCCGGTTTCCGGCGGCGTGGTTGGCGCGGAAGCCGGCACTCTGGCCATTATGGCTGGCGGCGATCCTGAAACTGTCGAAGGATTGTCAGAAATCTTCACGCCTCTTGGACGCGTGACCTATGTTGGTCCGTCAGGAGCTGGCCAGATTTGCAAGCTTGCCAATCAACAGATTGTCGCCGTGACCATCGGCGCTGTGGCAGAAGCCATGATGCTGGTGGAAGCCGGCGGCGCGGATCGCGGAAAATTCCGCGATGCCATTCGTGGTGGCTTTGCCGAAAGCCGTATTCTCGAACTGCACGGAGAGCGCATGGTCAATCGCAGCTTCGCCCCCGGTGGCCCCTCGCGCCTTCAGCTCAAGGACCTGGATGCCGTTGCGGCCATGGCCGAGCATTACCACCTCGACCTCCCTTTGACAGAAAAAGTCCGTGGCGAATTCCGTGACTTCGTGTCAGATGGCGGCGCCGAAACCGATCACAGCGGACTGCTGCTGCATCTCGAAAAGATCAACAAGCGCACGCCCAAGGACAATTGATGAGCGATAGCAACAAAACTGGCCGCCGCCTGCGCTCGCAGGACTGGTTCGACAATCCCGATCACCTTGACCTGACAGCTCTCTATCTCGAGCGCTTCATGAATTACGGCACGACGCCGGAGGAATTGCGCTCGGGCAAGCCGATCATCGGCATTGCCCAATCCGGCTCTGATCTCAATCCGTGTAACCGACACCATATCGAACTTGCCAAGCGCCTGCGCGACGGCATCCGCGATGCAGGCGGAATTCCGATAGAGTTCCCGACGCATCCGCTGTTTGAAAACTGCAAGCGGCCGACGGCAGCACTCGACCGAAACCTGGCCTATCTCGGCCTCGTCGAGATCCTCTACGGCTATCCGCTGGACGGAGTGGTGCTGACGACCGGCTGCGACAAGACAACCCCATCGGCACTGATGGCAGCGTCAACCGTTGACATTCCGGCCATCGTTTTTTCCGGCGGTCCGATGCTCGACGGCTGGCACGACGGCGATCTGGTTGGCTCCGGCACCGTCATCTGGCGCTCGCGCCGGAAATATGCAGCTGGCGAATATTCCAAGGAAGACTTCCTTGAGGCAGCGCTGGATTCCGCACCGTCAATCGGCCACTGCAACACCATGGGCACCGCCTCCACCATGAACGCCATGGCAGAGGCGCTCGGCATGTCGCTGACGGGCTGCGCCGCGATCCCCGCCGCCTACCGCGCCCGTGGTCAGATGGCCTACCGGACCGGCCGCCGCGCCGTCGAACTGGTCATGGAGGACATCAAGCCTTCTGACATTCTGACACGCGAAGCCTTCCTTAACGCCATCAAGGTCAATTCCGCGATCGGCGGATCGACCAATGCCCAGCCGCATCTGGCCGCCATGGCGAAACATGCCGGCGTTGAGCTTTTCCCGGAAGACTGGCAGGTCCATGGCTTCGACATCCCGCTTCTCGCCAATGTTCAGCCCGCGGGTGAATATCTGAGCGAGCGCTTCCACCGCGCAGGCGGCGTACCCGCGATCATGTGGGAACTGATGCAGGCAGGGAAGCTGGATGGCTCCTGTCCGACCGTCACCGGCAAGACCATGGCCGAAAACCTGGAAGGCCGCGAAGCCGTCGACCGCGAGGTCATCAAACAGTTCAACGAGCCGATGCGCGAACGTGCAGGCTTCCTGGTGATGAAGGGCAACCTTTTCGATTTCGCCATCATGAAAATGAGCGTCGTCTCGGAAGAGTTCCGCCGGCGTTATCTGTCGGAAGTCGGCAATGAAGGTGTCTTCGAAGGCAAGGCCGTCGTCTTTGACGGTTCGGAAGACTACCACAAGCGCATCGAGGATCCCGCACTTGGCATCGACGAGCGAACTATCCTGGTGATCCGTGGTGCCGGCCCGCTCGGCTGGCCGGGCTCTGCCGAGGTGGTCAATATGCAGCCCCCGGCACATCTTCTGAAGAAGGGCATCACCAGCCTGCCAACCATCGGCGACGGACGTCAGTCCGGCACTGCCGACAGCCCGTCGATCCTCAATGCGTCTCCGGAAAGTGCAGCCGGCGGTGGCCTTGCCTGGATCAGGACCGGCGACATCATTCGTATCGACTTCAACGAAGGTCGTTGCGACATGCTGGTCGACGATGCCGAGATTGAAAAGCGCAAGGCAGATGGCATTCCAGCCGTACCGCAAAGTGCCACACCCTGGCAGAAGATCTACCGGGAAACAGTGACCCAACTCGCAGACGGTGCCACCATCAAGGGCGCATCTGACTTCCGTCAACTGGCAAAGACGCCACCGCGCCACAACCACTGACGGCGCAGATCCTGCGTCCCAATTGGCGCATGATCACATCATCGTTTGTTCAACGCCGGCAAATTGAAATTGCCGGCGTTGCGCACCATCTAAGGGTAGAACCCACCCAAAGGAGGATGGCATGACAAACAAGACCGAACGTGCCGTGCTGGCAGGCGGTTGCTTCTGGGGCATGCAGCAGTTGATCCGCCGGATGCCCGGCATCGTCTCCACACGCGTCGGCTATACCGGCGGCGACGTTGCAAATGCGACCTACCGCAACCACGGCACCCACGCTGAAGGGATTGAGATCGAATTCGATCCCACCCAGACCAGCTATCGCGATATCCTGGAGTTTTTCTTCCAGATCCACGATCCATCGACGCTGAACCGTCAGGGCAACGATGTCGGCATGAGTTATCGCTCGGCAATCTATTATACCGACGATGAACAGAAACGCGTAGCCGAAGACACCATTGCCGACGTCGATGCCTCAGGCATCTGGCCCGGAAAGGTGGTGACGGAAGTCGAACCGGTCGGCGATTTCTGGGAAGCGGAGCCGGAGCATCAGGATTATCTGGAGCGTTACCCCAATGGCTATACCTGCCATTTCCCGCGCCCGAACTGGAGACTGCCGCGCCGCGCGGCCTGATCCATAAAGTCTTGTGTGAGAAAGCCGCCGGTACACCACTGGCCGCTTTCTCCGTTGATCAGAGAACTGCGCTCATACCGCCATCGACATAGATGATCTGACCATTGATATAGTCGGATGCCGACGATGACAGAAATACCGCAGCGCCAGCAAGTTCCTCAGGGCGTCCCCAACGCCGCGACGGTGTCCGGCCCTTTACCCAGGAATCGAATTGCGGATTGCTCGTCAGGGCCTCGTTCATATCCGTCAGCATATAGCCCGGCGCGATAGCGTTGGCCTGAAGGCCATGCTCGGCCCATTCCGCTGCCATCGATTGGGTGAGAGCCTTGATGCCGGCCTTTGCCGCCGTATAGGGGGCAACCGTTGGGCGGGCGAAGCCGCTCATCAAAGACCCGATATTGACAATCTTTCCATAGCCGCGCGGGATCATGCGCTTGGCAGCTTCCCGTCCGACGAAAAAGGCACTCGTGAGATTGGTATCAATGACACGACGCCATTCGTCGGCCTGCAATTCAACCAGTGGCTTGCGAAGCTGAATACCGGCATTGTTGACGATAATATGCACATTCACGCCAGCGGCATCCAGCCGCTCAAAGCAGGCAATAACGTCATCCTCGTCGGTGACGTCAAACGCCTGGCTGAGAACATCGTGCCCTTCAGCCTTCAAGCTTTCCGCGACCGCTTCGAGACGCTCTGCATTGACCCCGTTGAGCACCACGCGTGCACCGGCCTGAGACAAACCGATTGCGATTGCATGCCCAAGCCCCCGCGATGAGCCAGTAACAAGTGCTGTCTTGCCGTTGAGGCTAAATAGCGGATTTTGCAATATTTCACTCCCAAATTTCGAAGAAACCCCAGACGCCTGTAAACGCGACTGACGGGCGGGTGGAGTATAGCCGCACCGCCCGGCGATACCAGAGCATGTCCTCTTTTTAGCGGAGACGTCCACCGCTTCGCGGAAGCATGGGCGACCACGGTGGAGCCGGGTTACGAGGTTTCTATTTCGGACTCCTCGGCGGGCGCCTTGCGGTCCGGTTTTGCCAGCAAGGGCTTCTGCTGCCCGTAGCCGCCACCGTCATAATAGGATGTGAATTGCTCGCGGAAACGTTCGGCCGCACCCGGATCGGCATAGCGATGGAGCCGCTCCATATCCGTCTTGTTGAGCATCATGCCAATGGTCTTTGCCGCGATCTGGGGTTCGGCGGCGAGCAGGTTTTCGACAACCTTCACGGGCGTCTTCCCCCACTGCGTCACGAAGATGAAGCCGTCGAGCTGCGGCTCCAGGGCCTTTGCGTCGATAACGGGCACCAGCGGCGGCAGATCGATGACGATCACATCGAACATGTCCCGCAGATTTCCAAGAAGCTGTCCCATCCCGGCAGATGTGAAGACTTCACTGGAATGCGCAAACGAACTTCCAAGCGATGCGATCGGCATGATGGCAAGCTTCGAGCGGCGGTCCACACGAACGACCTTGGTCCACTCGATACCCTCATAGAGCGTTTCGAGAAGCCCCGCCTCCGGCTCCTTCGCCAGCATCTTGCTCAAGGATGGCTCACGCAGATTGCCGTCGATCACGAGCGTGCGTTGGCCGCTCATCGCCATCAAGCCGGCAAAATTGGCAGCAACCGTGGTGCTACCTTCGCCCGGCAGGCAGGAGACGATGCCGATCACACGGCACTTTCTGCCCTTGAGCGCCAGCTCGGTGGCAATACGCGCATGCCTTAGCACTTCGGTATAGGGAGATCGCGGTGCATCGACGGCCAGTCGCATCATCTGTCGGAAGTGGTCAGGTACAGCATGGTGCTCAGCATCCACGCCAGGATCATGTGAAGGATCGGCACTCTTTCTCGAATGTTGGGCCATATCGATCCACGGAAGATAGCCGAGAAAGCGTACGCCCAGTCTATCCCGCACATCCTGCCCGGTTCGAAACGTTCTGTCCTTGAGTTCCAGAAAGCCAGCAAGTCCGCACCCCACAAGCCCACCGAGAACGACGGACAGGGCCATCGTCAAGGTTTTTTTCGGGCTGGACGGCGCAGACGGCACACCTGCCTCGGAAATCACACGCGCTTTCGCAATCGGAAATGACTGCTGCTGAGCCGTCTGTTCGAAGCGCGTGAGGTAGCTCTGATAGAGCGTTTTCAGCGCTGATGCCTTCTGCTCCAGTTCGGCCAATTGCACCATGGAGACATTGGCATCAGAGTTCCTACCCGTCACCTGCGCGATATTGTCTCGCAACGAAGCCTCGCGGGATTTGGCCACTTCGAACTCATTTCGAAAGCTCTCGGTGAGCTGCTGAAGCTCATTGAAGATCTGCCGCGAAATATCTTGCCTGTCGGCCTTCAACGCCAGCGCCTGGGGATGGTCAGCACCGAACTGCTTCGTGACCTCCTGCTCACGGTCGTTAACGGCGATGTAGCGTTTGCGCAGATCCTGCAGGATCGAATTGTCGGTCTGGAGTGACGAGATGACCGCATTGGTCACAGCCGCTGCCTGCCCCTGCTCCAGAATGGCCTCATACTGGCGATAACGCGCCTCAGCTGTCGCCGTATCCGCCTGCGCCGCGATAAGCTGGCTATTCAGATCGGAAAGTTGCTGGGTCGTCATCAACTCGCCGCGCGGCGAAACCAGACCGTGCTCGTTCTTGTACTGCTCGACCGCCATCGACGCCTGCTGCGAACGGGTATTGAGATCGGTCAGCCGTTCCTGCAACCAGCTGGAGGCCCGTTCGGTTGCTTCGAAATTGGCGCTGAGCTGCTCCTCGAGATAGGCTTTGGCATAGGCTTTGGCGATACGCGCCGATAACACAGGCTCAGGCGAACGCACCGAAAGCGCGATAACCGAACTGCGCCCAACACGCTCCACCGAAAGTGACTGACGTAAAATAGCGGCTGCCTTCTCCCGAAGGCCCGCCTCCATGGCACCTTCAGAAGCCGGCGGCTTGCTGGGCAAAAGCGCAGAGATCATGCTGCGAACGGTGCCTTTCAGAGCGTCAACAGGCGACTTCGGTGGGTTCATGAGAATGTCGTTTTCGGCGAATTTGCCGTCATCGACCACCCGCATGGCCAATGCCTTGGACTTGAGGATCTCGACCGAACTGGACATGCTGTTATCAAGCTGCTGACCGCTCTGGCGGCCAGGTTCGTCTTCGGCGAAACGGGACATATCCTCGTCGACCAGGATTTGTGTCATGGCCGTATAGGACGGCTGAACCATCAAGAGATAGACACCGGCCAGCACCATTGCTCCTGCAACGCACATGGCAATCAATGCAAATCGCCGAACGACCATGCTCCACAATTTGTCGAGATCGATAAAGCTGTCGCTGTCTCTGCGGTCCATCTGGAATACCTGTCTCGACCGCAATGTGGTGTGGTCCATGTTCAATCCACCTCAGGAACATTGATGTACAGGCGCGGTATCGCGCCTGTATTCGTTTGCGTTTCGATTCAAGCGGCGTGTGCGCTTTGGCGGCGCTCGGAAACCAGTTGCTGGATTGATTGGGCAAGCTCCTCGCCCAGGTCTGCGCGCAGCATGGCAAAGGCCACATTGGCTTCGATGAACCCACGCTTGCTGCCGCAGTCGAAGGTACGTCCGGTATACGGATGCGCGTGAAACGGCTGGCTTGCGGCAAGACGCTGCATGCTGTCTGTCAGCTGAATCTCATTGCCAGCCCCGCGCTCTTGCGATTCCAGCAAGTCGAAGATTTGCGGTTGCAGAATATAGCGACCATTGAGGTAATAGTTGGACGGCGCAACCGCAGGATCGGGTTTCTCGACCATGTCGGTGACCTGAACGCCGTGCTCCACACGATTACCTACGCCGATAATACCATAGCTGGATGTATCCTGCGGAGCGCATTCCTCGACCGCAAAAACGTTACCGCCAACCTCTTGATAGAGATCCATCAAGCCCGCCATGCAACCGCGTGGCCCAAAGGACACCATGTCAGGAAGAAGGAGCGCAAAGGGCTCATTGCCGACCAGTTCTCGTGCGCACCATACAGCGTGACCAAGACCTAGCGGCGCTTGCTGGCGGGTGTAGGTAATGGTCCCCGCAAGCGGCAGCATCTTTTCAAGCTGCGCAACCTGTGCTGTCTTGCCGGCCTTCGTCAGCGAAGCCGTCAGCTCTGGAGAGGTATCGAAATAGTCCTCGATCGCCGCCTTGTTGCGGCTGGTGACGAAGATGATCTGCTCGATACCGGCCTGCAGGGCCTCATCCACCGCATATTGAACAACGGGACGGTCAACAATCGTCAGCATCTCCTTGGGCGTGGCCTTCGTTGCGGGCAGGAAACGGGTGCCGTTGCCGGCGACCGGGATGACGGCCTTTCGTACGGGCTGCAAATTCGTCATGAATTCTGTCCTTTCTGGAGGCGTTTGCCCCATGCAGTTGGGAGGGAACCGGCGCCACTCAGGATCCGGTTTATGCGAACGGCAAGCGGCATTTTCAGGTGCCTCAAGGCACGAGGATGACCAATCGCCGTTTTGAGAACCCCACCGATAGATCTGTTCTTGATCTCACCGATCAGGGTAATGAAGGAACGCGCTTCAATAAGACTGCGGGTGCGCAAACGCTGCGCTTTTGCAGCGGCACCATGGAGTGCGAAGCGGTCGAGAAACAGTCGGTCGGACGCAAGCATCGCGTCCAGATGATGCGCTTCCAGGACGCGGGAAATGGAGTCTTGCCTCAGATGATAGATATAGCCTGCAAGCGGCTCCACCGCGCATCTGCCGCCGCAGGCAAGCGCAGAAGCCAACAGCATGTAATCCTCGCCGATCTTCAGGCTTTCATCGAAGCAAAGCTGATGCCGCAAAAGGAAGCGACGGGCAAAGATGGGCTTCATATAACCGTAGTTGTAAGTCGCGCGAAAAATGATGTTGGACTGGATGAAATTTGCCAGTGACAACAAGTGAATGCCCTGCAGATGGCGCTCTGCGAACATCGTCTTTGCCGGTCCGCCATCCATGGGCACCACATCGAGATTGTCGACGACGATATCGGCATTTTCCACGGCAGCACGGTCGATCATTCGCCGCAGCCGGCCCGGACGCACCTCGTCATCAGCATCCAGCACAGCGATCCAGCGGCCGCGGGCTGCTGATATTCCGGCATTGCGTGCCGCCGCCGGGCCTTGATTGCGCGCCTGCTGCAAAAGCGTCATGCGCGGATCCGAATACCCTTCCGCCAAAGCAACCGTGCCATCAGCGGAGCAATCGTCGACGACGATCACTTCGACGGAAACACCCGTCTGGGCAAGAGCGCTGTCGATTGCTCGAGCAAGTGTATCCTGCGCATTATAGGCCGCGATGACAAAACTGATATCCGGGCGCTCGCCGCTATCAATCATGATGCCTCCACGAAGCCATATTGGCGAATTTCCCGTTTACCGAAGAGTCCGGTGACAACGCCGGCATGAAGAGCGGCACGCAGCGCATATCTGTAGCGGGCTATGGGGAAGGGTACGGAGAGTGCCATCAGCAATGCACAGCAACCAAGCTTGCAGGACGCGATAAACGCCTGGATCAGCCGAGCGGTCCCGTGATGCTGTGTCGCCAAAATACGCCCATGCGTCTGGCCGGAGCGAAAGCGCCTTTTGCTCAGCCAATCGAAGCTTTCGCGCTTGGCCGGAACCGGCTCCTCAAGCAGTGCATTGGCAGCAAACGCAATTCGTCCGCCATCTCGGGTCGTCGCACTGAAGAACTGCGTGTCTTCACCACCGCTTTGCCCAAGCGCCAGATCGAAACGGCGGTTCGACAGATGCGGCGAGCGCATGTCGAGCAACACATTACAGGTGTAGCCGGTACGGATATGACCGTTGACCCAGACGGGACGTGTCGAATGAAAGTCTCCCTTGCGCATCCAGCCAGGAGCACTGGCACTGTAGATCGCGCGCACGGGACCGAGAACCGCATCGGCACCCGACTTTATATGCGCCTTATAGAGTTCGCTCAGCCAGGACGGTGCCGCGACTTCATCGTCGTCAATGAAAGCCAGGAATTCTCCATCGCTTTCCGTAAGACATGCGTTACGCGCGATGGAAATATTGGACTTCGGGCAATGTACGTAGCTGATCGGAAACGGAGAATGCTCCCTCAAGCTATCAACCAAATCACGGGCGCTTGGACGCTCATCATTGTCGGCCACGATCAGACGGACTGCCACCCGATCGGGAACATCAAGAGCAAAAAGCGAGATAAGAGTTTCGCGCAGCTCCGGACGTCGGAAAGTGCAGACGGCAATATCAATGAAGACGTTGATCTGGGGTTCAGCTGTCAAGCGACCGCCCTCCTCTGCCTGAAGCTCAGCAGTTCGGACCAGAAACCTGTAGACCAGGCGACATGCATGATCATCGCAGCGACAGCTGCGAGCACGCCATTGGGGTAGCGCTCCCAGACAGCCAGCCAAAAGCCGTAAGCCAGGCAAAGCGCGGCCCAAAGGAGGAATGGCAAGGCCGCAATCCAATAGAACACCGCCAACAGCAACCCCACGCAGACCGGCGCGACGGCCAGAGGGATCATCTGCCTGGGCTTCGGCAGCGTGCGATGCTTGAGAAGGTTGCGCGCACGGCCACGCCCATAGCCCATATATTGCCGAAAAAGCGCAGCCGCCGTCTTGCGTGGATAATAGATCATATAGGTTGCGCCTGTGAGCCATATGCGGAAACCGGCGCGTCGCAAACGGTGGTCCAGCTCGGCGTCTTCATTATGACTGAACGTCTCGTCATATCCGCCAACTGTGCGGAAAGCGTCTATCCGCATCAGGGCGTGATGGGCATGGTCAACCCATTGTCCGCCGGCACCATCTCGGTGTTTCGATCCGCCATTGCCAAGCTTGGAGTTTTGCGCGACCGCTGCTGCGCTCTGAAAGCCTCCATCGCCCACTGTCTTCATACCGACGGCAACAGAATCTGCCTGCGTGTCGATCGCTTCGCGTAGAAGCATCTGGCAATAATCCTCGGGATAACCGCCATGCGCATCGATCCGGATCAGATAGTCGCGATCTGCACCGTATCGGTCTACAGCAAGGTTCACCGCCGCCGACTGAAGGCGCTTGGGATTCTCAAGCAGAACAAGATCATCGATCTCTTGAGTGAGACGCGTCACGATCTCAGCCGTGCCGTCGGTACTACCGCCATCGGCGACCACGATCAGCGCGTCCAAATTGGCCCGCCCCCTGCCCAGCTGCCGCAACAGTCCCTCGATATGTGCCGCCTCGTTAAGGCAGGGAATGACAATCAAAATTTTGATGTGCGTCATTTCATTGTTCCCCCATCCATTGCCTATCCACCCGCCGAAACAGCCGCCGCAGGAAACGGCTCTGATGCGCCGCCGGGGCGATCGTCCAGCTTTGAGAGCTTCGTCACCAGGGCTCGACAATCCGTTGGCCCTGCAACCCAGGTCGAACGTTCAGTGTCTGCCATTCGCCCAAAGAGTTCTTTGTAACGCGCGGGCGTCATGGCCTCGAATTCGCAGAGCAAGTCTTCAGGATTCACCCGGTCGAGTGTCAGCCCAAGGTTACGTTGATCGAGAAACTTGCCCGTCTCCGTCGATTTCAAGGCAATCGGGATCGCTCCATGAACCGAACCTTCATAAAGCCGGTTCGGCAAAAGCCAGTCGGAGTTGAGCCCCTCCTCGAAGAAATCGATCGCCCAGACGAAATGGACATCCGCATAGATGGAGCCCAGATCCTCCGGGTTGCGGTAGGCTCCGTGAAATTCGACGAAGGGTGCTGCCTGAACAATGCGCTCGAAGTTCTCGAACTCGCTATCGGCTGGTCGACCGCGCATCACGATCTCGACACGGCCATTCATGTGGGCAGCAAAATCGGACAGGATCGCAAGAGACTTGCGGCAGCGAATGGCGCCAAACCAGCCGATCCGCCAAGGTTCGCCGGTGCGAGGCGCAGGCGGCGGAGCAGCAGTGTGAGGTTCATCAGAAAGTTCCAGGACCTTGTTTTCGAGAAGTAAGGTTGGAAGATCGAGCGTCGAGCGCGGTTTGAAATAGTGCTCTACGAAAGCAGGTGAACTGGTAACCAGCAGCTTGGCCTTGCGTCCGAAATATCCTTCAAGAGCTCTCAGAAGTGTTCCCTTGAGACCGCGGTCGAGCAGCAGTCGATGAATGTCGAGGCACTCGTAGACGACAGGAATGCCTCCGCCGAAGACGCTGGAGGCGCGCGCCGCCAAAGCCAGCATCTCGACATTGCGGGCGACGATCACATCCGGTCGCGGCACACCGGAAAGTCTGGATTTGAGGGACATTGCCGCCGACACGACGGCACCGATCCGTTGGACAAAACGAGCATCTTCGGTTCGGCCAAGCGCAATGGTCTGAATGTCAGCCTGGCCGTCCAGCAAGTTCTCGGCACGTTGAAAACCGGCAACTGTCACGCTTGCACCGCCGCTGATCAGCATCAAGACGCGCCGCCGGATTGCAGCGTCTGCCAGATCATGGGCGAGATAGAGAATATGCGTCTTCACCGTTTTGAACTCCTCTGCACTTCCAGCCGGCTTGAAACCGACAAAGGGAATCAGTCGAGCGTGCAAAGCACGGATTCAGGAAATTGGCAGTCGTCACCGCCCGCGGTGAAAGCGACGCGCTCGATGGTCATCGAGGCGGGTCCCTGATAGGCAAATGGACCCATCCAGTCCGCAAAGGTGTCCGATCCCCAAAGGCTCAGGAATATCTTCTGGGCGTTGCTCGGGATCTTCGACTTGTCCGTAACCTCATGCACCATCTTGCCGTTGATAAAGTAGCGGATACGGTCAGGTTCCCAGATAAAGGCGTAATCATTGAAGGACTTATCTGCACCACCGGCAACCGGTATGAGCTTTTCGTTGCCACCCTTGGCGGAGACATACTGGTTGACCTGAACCTCGGATGTATTCTTGCCAAGAACTTCGAAGTCGATCTCGTCATGGGGCTTTTTGTCGGTTGGCCCGATATAGCTGAAGAAGGCCGAATTCAGTCCGGAGCCGGTCGCTGCTCTCATCCGCACTTCATAGGTGCCGTAGCCATAGCGTTGACGTGTCTGAACCTCTCCACAGGCATAATCCCGCCCCCCGGTGGCCGCTTTGGCAAAGCCCAGCGTCAGATTTCCGGATTGCGCCTTCACTTGCCCTTTGGACCAGGTGCAATTTTGATGGTCACCGTTGCTCCAGCCGTCGGAAATGTACCAGAACGACGTATCCAGCGTGTCGAAGCTTTCAACAAAGGACGGACCAGACGCGAGCTGCTGGGCCGCGGCCTCTTGGGTTGCCACAGCGGGCAGGAAAACGCCAGCGAGCAGATAGATACTCAAGCGACGCATGGGTTGGTTCTTGTGCATGTTGCACCTCTGCTTTTGGGCTCATCGTCAAACGAATGGGCGCCCTACGCCCTCAGGCGTGGGGCTGCGGCGGGGAACATCGGAAGACAATCGAAACTTGCGCCCACGGCTTCCGGTTAGAACCTGATAGAAGGACGGCAGGTACCGCGCGGTGAGCCTGTTGGAGATAGACAGAACGGCAAAGGTCGTAACGAGCGCCCCGCAATAGAAGACGGCATAGAACGCGTCGCCAAACATCCTGTTCCAGATCATCCACAAGACAACCAGCAGCGGGTAATGGGCGCAGAAAATCCAGAAACTCAGGCTGCCGGTATTGGCCAGACGCTGACCGAACGACGTCTTGATCAGCAATGCCGACAGCAGCCAGAACCCAAGCGCACCAATGATCGACAAGGCGTTACGTGCCAGATCGAGCCAGAAAGGAAAGTCAGGACCTGCCTGATAGAGACCCGTCGCAAGCAGGGCAGCTGCACCAACCGTAACGAGCAATCCCAGCCACGCATGCCGATCGAGGCTTTTCACATCGATCCGATAGAGAGCCAGGCAGATGCCAAATGTGAAGCTGAAAAGGATCGACTTCTTCAAGACGAGACCAATCGTCAGCGTTGGCAGGATGGCGAGACCAAAGAGTATCGCGCAGGTCAAAAGCGGTTGGCGACGCACCAGGTAGGCAAGAACCGGCGACAGCAGGATGCAAATGAACAGATCACGCAGAAAATAGAGCGGGATGTTGACGGGAAAGTCTTCCGTTGCGAATGCAAGATTCAGCATGTCGCGCGCAGAAGACTGCCAGGCATCGGGGAAATAGCCGACACCGATGTCGCGCGACTGCACCAACAGTACCAAGGCCAGAAGGCTCAGGTTCCAGATCAGAAACGGTGTCAGCACCGTCCTGAACTTGGATCGAAGTGTCGCGGCGTAATCGAACCCGTCCATACCACGACGGAACAACAGGTAGCCCGAAATCGCACTGAGGCATGGCACACCAATGCGAAAGAAACTGTCGCCCAGAAAAACGCGAAGCCAGTGAAAGGCATTGGCATCGGAAAGGAATGGGCTGGTCTGCAGATCATGAGGCACATGCACGAACACAATGCCGCAGATCAGGAATATGCGCATCAGATTGATACGGGAGGATATGTTCTGATCGACTGTCAACCGAGTCACCTCTTCTGGGTGATGCCTCCCAACATCACCGTGTAAATCAGAGCAGACTTGAGCCCGCGACATTCAGGATCAGGGTTACATCCGGAAAAAATGTGGCGATGCAGCAAAAAAGAATGGGGCGGCCAGTTTAGACGTCAGAGCAAACGCTCGAGCGTTCTCTAATAAGCGCTGCAACACAAATGGATTGCGCTACTGAGGCAACTGCAATTTCTGCGGCATAAAAATTTTCACAGGCACTCGCAAAACGCCAATGACTGATGCGCATAGGACCTATTGCGTCACAAAACGGTACAAAGATCGCGAATTGAGGCCAAAACACGGCAGAAAGCGGCCCGCTTCGTTCAAGCCGCTGCGCCACTTCGTCGCGCAGCGACCAAGCCTTGCAGCTTTCGCAGCAAGGATCGTTCCGTAAGAAGCAGAAGCAGCGCGTAAAGCACGCCTCCAACGAGCGCCCCGATCGCAAGCTCCAGCACAGCATTTTCAATACGTGCGTCCAGCGCCTGCAAAAGCAAACGAACGCAGACGGCCATAACAAGTGCGGATATCATCGACTTGCTGCTCGTCATCAATCCCCGAAAAAACGGAATCTTGTCCACCCGGAAGACGACATAGGAATACCCGATGAGGGTCACGGCATTGACGACGCAAAGCGCAGTCATGGCCTCAACCAGTCCGCCATGGGCCGCCGCCAGACCGACTGCACCAGTTGTCAGAATTGCGCGGATTACGGCAGACCAGAAAAGCACGCGCCCATGCCCGGTCCCCTTTAGATAGGGTATGAAGGTGCTGCAGGGCGTGACCAACGCTTTGGAAAAGGCAAGCAGCCCAAGCACTGGCCAGGCATGGGCCCACTCCCGCCCGAAGATCACAAGCATTGCCGGTTCAGCCACAGCCCAAAGCCCGAACATGGCAGGTGCCAGCAAAACGGTCGTGACTTGGGTACTCAGCATCAGCGCATCGCTGCGCCGCTTTCGATCCCCTCCCATGACACTGAAGGCCGGAAAGAGCACACCCATAACGGCCGACAATACCACCTGGTTGGGAATACTGGCAAAGCGGTTGGAAACGGAATATGCGCCGGCATCACCAACACCAAGCACTCGACTGATGACGATCATCGGAGACTGAAAGGTCACGAAATTTGCGATTTCCGATCCCATCACGCCCGAACTGAACGACAGGAGCGGAACCAGTTTGCGCGGATGCATGACGGCGCGCGGCATGTAACCCGAAGCGAAATAGAGCCCGACCAACCGTATGATTGCCGAGGAAAAGAGCTGAACCACCAGAGCCCACACTCCGTAACCGAAATAGGCCATCGCAACGGCGACAACGGCCGCGAATGATTCGGAAATCGTGCTCCACATCGCATCGCGACTGAAATTCATCCGCTTGGCCAGGATGCAATAGGCGATATCCCCTGAAAGCTGAATCGGGATCAGGAACGCCATGATGCGCAACAGACCGGCAGCCTCTGTCGCGCCCATCGCAGTGGCAAGCGGCACCGCGGCGAGGTAAATAATCAGCGACATTGCCATCGCCATGGCGAGATTTGCCCAGAAAACGCTGTGCACGGTGTCGATGTCATCGTCCTTCGCGACGATCAGCGCAGACGTCAATCCGGCCCCACCTATCATCGCCAGGAACTGCACGACTGTCAGCGCCACAGCCACCGCGCCGAACTGCTCAGGTGAAAGAAGCCGCGCAAGAATCGGCACCGTGACAAATTTCAGCCCGAATGTGGCTGTCTTTGAAAGAACGCTCCAGCCGACATTGGTCGTCACTGCCTTCAAGCCGTGAATTGGGGCCATGGTTCTAGGTCCTGTTTCTGGAGGAAGCCGAGACGACGACGGCAGGTCTGCCACATTTCCGATGCCGACCCATGTCGGCGGCTTTCAATAGTTTGAGATAGCAAGGGCAAAAAAATGGCGACATTCACAGTTGTAATTCCATTCTACCAAAAAGAGACCGGAATTTTGGGTCGCGCACTGCAATCCGTCTTCAGTCAAAGCTATCAGGATTTTGATATTTTGATCGTTGATGACGAATCACCGCTACCGGCGCAGACCGAGATCGACGCCCTTGATGAGACATCAAGATCACGCATCACGGTAATCAATCAACCCAATGCAGGCCCGGGCGGTGCACGCAATACCGGCCTCGACCACGTGTCACCTTCAACCAGTTATGTCGCCTTCCTCGATTCCGACGACATATGGACGCAGAATCATTTGAAGAATGCCGAGGCAAGCCTGAACCGATTTGGCGGAGACTGCTATTGGGCCTCCATGCAGGCCAGCGACGAATTTTATTATCATTTTGGCGTGGCGAAACTGTTGGAGACCGAAACGGTCATCACCCACAGCCAGACGCCTCTGGTCATACAAGTTGCCGATCTTGCCAGTGCCATGCTGAAGAACTGGAGCTTTCTTCACCTCTCCTGCATGGTCATCGGCCGCAATATTTTCGAGACAGTGCGGTTTGACCCTTCCCTGCGTCTGGCCGCCGAAGATGTCCTCTTTTTCTGCGACTGCATCCTGGCATCGAAACGCGCTTTGCTGTGCGACGAAGCAGGTGCCATGCGCGGCACCGGGCTCAACATCTTCCACAGCATCGACAACCAGTCCCCCCAGTTTCTGCGCCAACAATTCAATACCTGGGTAGCCCTGGATACTCTCGAAGGACGATTTGCGCGGCGACCAACCGACATAGCCTCGATTACCTCTTACAAGAACACCGCGCGACGACAGGCACTCTGGAGCCAAGCGGGGCGTGTGCGCGCAAGGAAGGCCCCAGATCTTGGCCTGTTGATGCGCTGGGCCTGGAGAGATCCGGCAATACTGCGCACCATGGTCGAACTTGGTACCGGAAAGCTCGCACGTGCAAGCTGATTGCAAACATCTGAACAGACACATCCCGAGGAGCGCGACATGAAGCCATATCACTGGGAATCGCATCACGGCAATTTCGGCGACGACCTTAATCTCTGGCTGTGGGATATCCTGTTGCCGGGCTTTCGCGAGGTCCATGATGAGACCCTGCTGGTCGGCGTCGGCACGGTCCTTAATCCTGTTCTTCTACCGCCCGGCATCCATAAACTGGTCATCGGCAGCGGCTACGGCTACGGCACACCACCCGATATAGGCAACATCCGTGAATGGGATGTCCGCTGTGTGCGTGGCCCCAGGACTGCTGCCCGTCTGGGCCTGTCCCAGGACCGAGGCATTGTCGACCCGGCCGTCATGATAGCTGACATGCCTGAATTCCGGGACTTGCCCAAGCGCTACAAGAAGACCTTCATACCCCACTGGGAATCAGCGGAATTCGGCATGTGGCATTCTGTGTGCGAACCAGCAGGTCTCACCTATCTGGACCCGCGTGGCGAGGCAAAGGAAGTCATATCGCACATCGCGCAATCGGAAATGATCGTGGCGGAATCGATGCATGGCGCAATCCTTGCCGATGCCTTCCGGGTGCCGTGGATTGCCGTTACAACATCGCGGTCGATCAACGATTTCAAATGGACCGACTGGGCCGAAAGCGTAGACGTAACCTATCGGCCGCATCAAATCCCGGTATCAACGCGCGCCGAGGCAATCGCCAAGGGATCGCGTTTCTGGGGGATGAACTTCGACAGCACCAAGGTCGAGGGAACGCCAGATGGGATGGCAACGGACCAAACGGTCATCACCAGGTCGCAGCCATCGCAAACCGGCATTCGCGGCCTTGCCAAACAAATGCTGGCCACACCATCGATTTTGGCGCTGTGGCAGGCGAGCCGAGCAGAACCGCAATTGAGCCCTGAGGGTATTCTGGAAAATCAGAAATACCGGCTCCGCGAAGTCCTGGAAGGAATCCGGAAAGACTATTTCTGAACTGCTGGAACACCATCCAGCAGATAACGCAATCCAACCGGGGGGGCCGCCTCCCCGTCGTCGGTTCGACGAAGCCCTGCCGTCTTGTCCCTGACAATTCCGCCAACGACTGCGGTCCAGGCACCCGGCCGCGTCAGCAATTGACTGAATGCGATCGCCAGGCCGCGTTCCCGCTTCGCATCGAGAAAAGCTCTCAATTCATAGCGATCGCGGATATGCCGCTCATGGCTAAGCAATGCATGCTGTACGTCCATCGGCAAATCTGTCTGAGAGAGAATGGCATTGTCCGCTTCAAAGAGTCGTCGAAGGTCATCCGTGCGGTGTTGGCCGCTCAGCGAATTCGCACGCACAACAGCGCCATAGCCGCAGTGTTCAATGACGGTATAGCGTGCCCCCTTGATCAGGGCCCTGAGATACAGGTCATAATCCTCACCAAGCCGCAGTGCCTCGTTGTAGCGCAAACCATTCCTGTCGAGAAAACTCCGGCGCATGACGGGTTTCAGGAAACCGATCTCACCGCGCTGCACACCGGGCCTGGATATATTGCCCTCAATGAAATCGAGCGTGGATATCGCCCTTGCCCTCGACTGGAACATGGAGGGTTTTGCCGTACCGCCCGATTCCATGGTGAAGGCGATATTGTCGGCGATGAAATCCCAGTTGCTCTCCAACAACATCGGAGCGAAACGACCGGGAAAGAAATAGTCATCCGCGTCGAGGATTGCCAGCAAAGGCGCCTCGGACACCTTGATCGCATGATTGCGCGCAGCAGCAGGGCCGACATTTTCCGGCAAGGAAATCACGCGCAAACGACCGGATCCATCGTCGGATTGTTGAGCGACACGCGCTGTCTCGTCCGTTGATGCATCGCTGATGACGACGACTTCTCCAACCTCTTTTTCCTGAAGGGCCGAGCGAATAGCAACATCAATTGTGCCAGCAGCATTTTTGGCGGCAATGATCACGCAAACGGAAGCTTCGGCAGTCATGTCGCTGATCCTTTCGTGGATGCAATCAGACACATACTGCGCAAGAAAATGACCGAGATATGGAATTATCGATTTTTTGACCGTGTACTAACGGTCTGTAACCTTGAGTTTGGCCGGTGCATCACCGTGAAGTTCACCGCCAGAATCCTCACCCTTGCGGAGCTTTTTTTCCCGGCGCACGAGATAGAGAACACCGATGAAATACCCCACCTGCAGGATAATGGCACTGAGCACTGTCTGAAGCACTGCCGTGGCCAAAGATCCGGTCAACACGAAGGTTGCGCCTGCAAATACGACCAGGACAACGATCATGCTTAGAAATACGCGAGGTGCATACATGGCCTGTCCTCCCGGAACAAAAGCTCAGTTTTCTTTGGTCTCTCGGCTCCTCTTCAAGCTGCTAAAGCATATTGGGCCGGATACGTTGGTTCAAGGTCTTCTAGGCCGTCTATCGCACGAAGATCATGAAACTTTGGTAAGCTTCGGTGCTAAAATCCGGGAGGAATGGCGACTGTGCCCAAATCGGGCCGCATTTAAGCCACGATTCGAGCTCAACTGCCCGCGCCAAGCAGTGCGATAGAGCCTTCACACAGAATTTTAATCAAATTTTGTTACCAAAAATGGTCAGCACTGAATTTTCAGGTTGCATTGCGACAAGGTATCGCAGTGCACAATTTTGCGTCATGTCACGGTAGAGTGAAGAATGCAATGCAGTCATTTCTGCAACCGATCAAACAGCTCGGGATTGCCGTAACAAGGTTTCGCTACACCTACGACTTGTACGTTACTCTATAGAGCAACCTCCTTGCGCGGCAATAATTGAATAATTTCACGCTATATTCCTGAGCACGCTTATTATGCTTGTCTCCCCACTTCACGTCACTGGATGCGCTGGCAGAGAATTAACCGAGGAAAGATTGCGGCCTATAAAAAGGCTTGCGAGCACCCAATTCCGGTCACAGACTTAGGGTCACATTACTCCGCATGACGCGCCATACAGGCACCGACCCATCGCAACATAAGTGGAGTTAACTCTATGAAGTCAGCGACACGTTCGGCCGGATCGCCGTTCCTCAGATCCGAGCAGGCTTCCATCCCCAACCCGACCGGAGGCTTCGCCAAGCGCACCTTTGACATCACCGCCGCTCTTTCGGCGTTGATCATTTTCAGCCCCATCTTTCTGCTCATCATGGCACTGGTGAAGTTTTCAGATGGCGGATCCATGTTTTACGGCCACCGCCGAGTCGGCCACAATGGACGCTCCTTCAAATGCCTCAAGTTCCGCACGATGGTGCCGAATGGAGATGAGGTTTTACGCCAACATATACAGTCCGATCCCAAGGCTGCAGAAGAATGGCGTGCCACAAGAAAGCTCAAGGACGATCCGCGCGTGACCACCGTTGGAAGCGTTCTGCGCAAGTTGAGCCTCGACGAACTTCCCCAACTGATCAATATCATTCGGGGAGATATGAGTGTTGTCGGTCCGCGTCCCGTCGTGGACGACGAATTGGGACTCTACGAAACAGCCGCGATTTTCTATCTCCAGACCCGACCGGGATTGACTGGCTTGTGGCAAATCAGCGGTCGCAATGACGTTTCCTATGAAACCCGCATCGCCTTCGATACGCATTATGTCGAGAACTGGTCCTTCGTCCGGGACATCGTTATCATCGCCAAGACAATTCCTGCCGTGTGCCAGTCACGCGGCAGCTACTGATCGCAGAAATCCTCACAATCGACAGATGGATTGAAGGCCGCAGGCTGTCGCCTCTGGCCGGGCGGATCACGCGAAAAGCGAGACATAAAATGAAGAACTTGAAGTCGACCCTGCGCCGGCGTTTTACTGTATTGTGCATGGCAGGAGCCGCATTTGTCGTGGCAGGCTCCGCTTTTGCCCAAGATGGAGAATACCACCTCGGTGTCATGGATCAGTTGAAGATCCGTGTCGCCCAATGGCAGCCAGCCGAAGGAATGATCCGCGACTGGGAAGGCGTGGGCGGCGATTACAGGATTGGCCCCACGGGGTTCATATCATTACCCTTCGTCGGTGAAGTCAAAGCGGCCGGGCGTACAGCCACCGAAGTCTCCAGCGAGATAGGCGAGCGCCTTCAGAATGAGCTGGCTCTCAGAACGATGCCCTCGGCCTCGGTCGAAATTGTGGAATTTGGTCCAATCTTTCTGGCCGGCGACGTACAGACTCCGGGCGAATATAAATATGCGCCGAACCTCACTGTTCTAAAGGCCGTGAGCCTTGCAGGTGGACTACGTCGTGCTGATAAAGGCCAGCGTTTCGCACGTGATTTCATCAGCGCCAGTGGTGACGCCGCCGTTCAGGATTCCGAGCGCGACAGGCTTCTGGCCCGCCAGGCCCGACTGATGGCAGAGATCAACGGATCCGACGAAATCAAGATGCCGGCGGAACTGGAAAAAGTGGACGGTGCCCAGCGCCTGATCGACAGCGAGACCGCGCTGATGAAGTCACGGCGCCAGCGCTATGAATTGCAACTGACGGCACTGGCTGATCTCCAATCCCTCCTTCAAAACGAAATTGAATCGCTTTCCCAAAAGGGAATAACTCAAAAAGAACAGCTTGACCTGATCAACAAGGACCGCGAGCGGATCGGCCGATTGAAAGAACAGGGCCTCACGACCAGCAACCGCCAGCTGTCAATTGTGGGTCGCGCAGCCGACGTGGAAGGGACCCTGCTCGATATCGATAGCGCAACATTGCGAGCCAAGCAGGATATCAGCAAGGCCAAGCAGGACGAGATCAACCTTCGCAATGACTGGGAAGCACAGCGTGCAAAGGAGCTACAGGACACGGAAGCCGAACTGGAAAAACTCGCCCTGAAGCTTTCGACGAACCGGCAACTGATGTCTGAGGCGCTCGAACAATCTGCCGAGTCGATGAAATACGATGCCATGGGCAAGGCAAGCCAGGTCAAATATACAATTGTCAGGGACGAAGGCGAAGGCCCCAAAGAGATCGCGGTCGACGAAACCGTTCAGCTGCAACCCGGCGACGTGGTCAAGGTGGCGTCGGAAGTCTTGATGCAGTGAGGCTTTGATGAGGATCGCCAAAAGTCATCTCGTGGACCCCGAAAGAAACCAGTTCTACGGCATTGCCGCCGTCGCATTCTCGTTTTTCATCTTCGCCTATTCCACGCGGTTTGGCCAGATTTCCATTCTCGCCTATTATGCAGTCTGGTTTCCGCTCGTACTGGTGGATTACCGCCGGGCACTCGGAAATTACCTTCGCTACGGATGGTTGTTCGCCTTTGCCATTTTTTGCTTCCTGTCGTCCTTCTGGTCGATGGCGCCATCGGTCTCGTTGCGCGCATCCATACAGTATTTGACCCATGTCATCTGTGCACTGATTGCCATGCGCGTACTGGTGCCGCGAACGCTGGCGCTGGGCGGTGTTGTGGGATGCGCAGCGGTGCTTCTCTACTCCCTGCTGTTTGGCCGTTATCTCTATGACGTGCTGGACGGCAGCTATTCTTTCGTGGGCGCGTTTTCATCGAAAAATCAGCTCGGTTTCTTCGCCTCTCTCGGAATCCTGTTCTCCTATGGTGCAGTGATGATTTTCCGCGAGCGGGGCCTCTGGTTCATCGGCACATTAATGGCCGGCCTGCTCTCCTGTTATGCCCTCATGGCATCGAAGTCAGCGACATCAGTCTTGACCACACTTGCGGTGATCGGCTTGAGCCTTGTCATGCAGATGAGCCTTTATCTGGCTCCCCGCCAGCGGCGCGTGCTGTTTGCTGTGGCAATTGTTTTTGGCGGCGCGCTGGTGACGGCATCGCTGCAATTTGGTGTCATGGACGCCGTTTTGGGCGCTTTCGGAAAGGATTCGACCCTCACGGGCCGAACCTATCTATGGCAGCAGGGTATTTTGGCCGCAAGCGACACACCATGGTTCGGCGTCGGCTATCAGGGCTATTGGGTGCAGGGCTTTGCAGAGGCTGAACGTCTCTGGAACGATTTCTACATCGCGTCCCGCAGCGGCTTTCATTTCCATAATACCTGGATCGAAACCATGGTTGAGACCGGCGCGCTTGGCACGTTTATGCTCGCACTCGTATTGCTGACCTCGCTGCTCGGCCATCTGCGCCGTTTCCTGATGTTGGAACGCAGCGAAAGCGCATTGCTGTTCTTCGCCATCTCGGCACTTCTGCTGGTCCGTTCCTTCGTGGAGATCGACATCATTTTCTCCTATCAGATAGGCTCTTTCCTGCTCTACCTCGCAGCAGGAAAGCTGACGATCGCTGAACGGCAGAACCTCAAGCTCTTTCCCTTACGTCGGCCAATGCCTGCATATGCGGTGACGCAGCTCGGCTAACCGCAAGGGCTCCACCTGCCACCCATTGAAAGCCCGCACCATTGCAACTGAAAAAGCCCCGGCGAGTTGCCGGGGCCTGTTGCGCCCTATTTTCAAAGCTGTAAAATCGACAGCTCAGCCCCGGAAGAAGGGCGAAATGCAGAGCTTGCGTGGGCCGTTGAACGGCTGGAATGTGTTGTCGTAGTCCCGATAGCTGCGGTAATTGCTGTAACACCAGGCGACGTGCTGAGAACCGTATTTCGAGCGGACGATAATCCTGTTGTTGTAATGATTATGGTGGTGGTGATGGTGACCACGAATATGGAAGCCAAAGCCGCCAGCCGACGCCGTGGTCGCGGTAACTGCGGAAGCGGCAGTTGCGATTGCAGCGACAGTCATGATGGAAAGAATGGTTTTCTTGAACATTGCAGATCTCCTTTGGTTTTCCTGTGGCGTCGTTTCCGTCCGCCGATGACCAAAACCTAAGGGAAACCGTCCGGCCCCGCCTGTGATGTTCGACACAGCAGAACGGGGCCTGCAGCAAAACCTTTCGCGTCCTCACTCTCCTTCTGCAAGATCTCCCAGTTTCTCCCGATCGCGCAATATCAACCAGCCATCCTTGAGCTCCACAAGACCCGCACTCTGCCACTTCTTCAGGCAGCGGTTCACATTCTCGCGTGTGTTGCCAATCATCTTGGCAATTTCGGACTGGGAAAGCGACAGTCGGCTCAAGGGCTTGTCTGCACTGGCGGGTGCGGCGACCGTCAAACGCAACAACAGTCGCGCAAGACGAGAGGGAAGATCTAGAAACGCAATCTCGATCATTCGCTCGTCCGAACGCCTCACACGCTCGCACAACAGTTCAATCAGCTTGATCGAGAGCTTGGGATTGCGCTGAAGGATATCCAGCAGGCTGCGGCGCTCCACCACCACCAGTGCACAATTGGTCAACGCACGGACATTGGCCGACCGCTCGCCGCCATCCAGCAAGGCGATTTCGCCAAAAACCTCGCCGGCGCGAAGTTCCGACAGGGTCATGTCCCGTCCACCGGGCGTGACGATATCGACACGCACGCTGCCTTCGGCAATGGCCATCATGCTTTGACCGGCAGCGCCCATTGTGAAAATTACCTCACCTGCCCGATAGCGTTTCACATGAGCAAAGGACGCGAGTTCACGCTTGCTCTGCTCGTCCAATGCCCTGAAGATAAAGCTGCGGCCGAGAAGTTCTTCCTTGTTCAAACTCTGATCGTCGCTCATTAAACAGGTCCGCGTTTTTGTGTGTGTTGCCCGTCACCGTATCGATGGCGGACATGGAAATAACTGCAATAATGTTGTCGCAACTTTTAAGGCAGCAAGCCTTCTTTGTTAAACCAAGAGAGAGAGTCATGCGAACAGGAACTGTCAGAAAATTCCTGGCCCCGATTTGTTTCCTCATTTTGTTGCCATCAGTGTCATTCGCGCAAGGGAACGGTGCCTGCACGCAAACCCAACTCGGCGATCCACCGCGTATTGTTTATCGGTGTGAAAGCGGTCTGGTTGTCGAGGCGGAGGCTGCTGCTGCCCTGCAGATCGAAGGGCAGCAGGACCAGAACAGACCCGGTGAAATGCGGCTGGACAGCGACGCTGCATTGATTGAGGTCAAGCCAGGCAATGGTCCGTTCCAGATATTGACGCCGCATGCGATCGCGGCCGTGCGCGGGACGATTTACGCTGTCGACGTCCATGACGACATGACGTCGGTTTTCGTCGTAAGAGGTGGGGTGTCTGTCTCAAGACCGGATGGCTCTGACACCGTTTTACTCGGCCCCGGACAAGGCGTTAACGTTTCCGATGGCCAACCCCTGGTTGTTACAACATGGCCCCAGGCCAGAGTAGCAAGCCTGATGGCCCGCTTTGGCCGATGAGATCACGTCTTCCGGTCTGGCTTCTGATCGCCCTGTTGTTGGCGGGCGGGCTCTGGGCGACATGGCTCGGAACACGTCACCTCGACGGCACGGCGAGCATTCTCGATCGAGCCGAAACCGTCCTGCTGGATCTCAGAATTCAGATCAAGGGCGGACGGGAACCTCCGGACGACGTCGTGATTGTCGCAATTGACGATGAGACGCTCGCGCATTCCAACAGCTACCCGATAGACCGGGCCGATCTCGCCCGCCTGCTGGACAAGGTGCGAGAAGCCGGGGCCAAAGCTATGGGCATAGATGTGCTTCTTCTCGGCGCGTCCGATCAGAAGTCCGATACGGCTCTGGCAAAAGCGCTGGCCTCGCTACCAACCGTGATCGCAGGTGCAGCGCAGTTCAAGACCGACAACTGGTACAGTGGCTACGTGCCTGCGCCGGATAGCGTGTTGCGGCCCCTGCCCGCCTTGGCGAAGTCAGCCGCCATTGGCCTCGTCAACGTCGCGACGGATTCCGGCGGTACGCCAAGACAGATACCGATGATCTTCAAGACGGCTGTTGGCCCTGAGCCCTCACTCGCCTTGCGTGCCGTCGATCTCTACCTGGACACAGCACCCACACTGGCATCGGAGGGGTTACGTTTTGCGACCCATGAACAGCCACTGGATCTGGGCTGGCACCTGCCGCTCAACTATTACGGCCCGGCAGGAACAATCCACACGGTCAGTGCGCAGTCACTGTTTGACGGATCGGGTCTTATTCCAGAAATCGCGGGAAAGCTTGTTCTTGTGGGCGTGACAGCAACAGGCGTTGGCGACCGCTTTGGAACGCCATTCGATCAGATCCTCCCCGGGGTCGAGGTGCTGGCAACCGGCGCCTCCAACCTGCTGGATGGATCGGCACTCATCCGTGACACCTCCATTCGCACAGTCGATATGATCGCGGCGATTGCGATCACCCTCATCGGCATGCTGACAGTCTCTCTGCTACCGCTCGCCACCGCCTCAATTCTTTTTATCCTGATCATTTCAGGTTGGCTTGTTGCGACCTCCATTGCATTTGCCAGCAATTATTGGCTGAGTGGTGCTTTGCCTCTTGCCGCCAGCATACCGCCGGTCATTGCTCTGGCCATCATTCGCCAGATCTTCGTGCGCTATGCGATGCTGCAACTCGAGCGAGCCAAGGCAGCACTGAGCCGCTTCCAATCACCGGCCATTGCCAGGCGCATTGCCGAAGATCCGTCTTTTCTGCGAACACCGACCGAGCAGCAAGCAGCCATCCTGTTCATTGACCTGGCCGGCTATACGGGCCTCAGCGAACGCCTTGGACCGGTGAAGACCCGTGACATGCTGAAGGCGTTCCACACCATCGTCGTCAATGAAACGAGCAAGCATTCCGGTCTCGTGATGGACTTCATGGGCGACGGCGCGATGATCGCCTTCGGAATTCCGGACGCAACAAACAAAGATGCTGGAAATGCCGTCAATGCGGCCTTCGACCTTGCCAACGCCGTGTCCGACTGGATCGCCCAATCGGGCCTGTCGCAAGATGTCAGCAATGTCAGGGTTGGCGGCCATTTCGGCACTGTTGTCTTGTCGAGGCTAGGTCATGAAAACCAGCAACAGATTGCCGCCACTGGCGATTGCGTCAATGTGGCCAGTCGTCTGCAGGACGTCGGCAAGTCGCATCAGGCTTCAATTGTCCTGTCGGACGACCTTTTCGCTGCTGCACAGCAAACGCGCATGGTCTCCAGAACGCCCCCGCGCACTGAGACCGTGGCGATACGCGGTCGACAGAAAGACCTCGACGTGGCCCTTTGGACTGCAGCCCAGGCTGCAAATCGCGGCGGATGAAATCTCTCCCCATTGATAAAGCAAACCCGCAAGAACAAAGCCGCCCTCCAGCGAAACTGGAAGGCGGCCTATAGGCATCTCATTGCGCGAGTGCGTTAGAGACGAATGATCGGGCAACCGTGTTCATTGGCGAAGACCACTCTGACAACATGGTTATGACGGAAGCCCTTGACGACAACCTTGTGGTCATTGAAACGAACCACATGCGCATTGCGGACTCCAAAGAAGCGCGCAGTCCTGACAGCCTTGAACGGTGTGCAGGCGCTACCGTGAAAGCCGACATTGCTGTGAAACTTGAAATGTCCCGCAGAGGCCGCAGGCGCAGTAGCGACCAGCGCGGACGTCACGATGATGGCAGCGGTGGCAACAGAGGCAATGGATTTATTGAACATGGTCGGTTCCCTATGGCTTGCGCAGAGGCGATGTGGCGTCTGCCGATAACCACACCATAGTCAGCTCCGATCACCTCACCTGTGTCGGGCAGCACACCCGCGCGAAGGGAGTGCCGCAAGCCGGGCGGCCACGACACGTCACCGAAGCCAAGGCGAGTGATTTTGCGATTGCGGACATGCTCAGTTTTGCTCGGCTTCAGCGAATGCCTCGAATTCCTCTCCCTTGACCATATGGATCTGCTCATCGCGGGAATGCGAAATACCGAGCCGTTCGTAGAAGCTCTGAGCCTTGGTGTTTTCGACGTCGACAGACAGGCGCAGGTAGCGCGCGCCCTTACGCCGTCCTCGGCGTGCTGCCTCGCACAACAATCGCTCTCCGACGCGTCGGCCCCGAAACGCCTCTTCCACAAATAGGTCCTGTACATAGACACCCCGTTCGCCGCGCCATGTGGAAAAACTGGCAAAACTCAGACAGAGCCCGGCAAAGACCCTGTCGACCTCGGCAATCAGCGTCTCGAATGCCGGATCCTTGCCAAAACCGTGGCTCAGCACATCCGGAACACTGGCCACCATTTTTTCTTCAGTGCCTCTGGAACGCGCCAGCGAAACGAGTGCCTTGTGGATCAACTCTGCGTCGCCCGGCCCCGCTACCCTGATCGTAACCTCGTCAGCCATCATCGCTCCTGAACAAATTTCTGTCATCACCAACCGGGCGCAGCATATGGCATGCTTCAACCGCAACCGCCACCTCCTGTCGGTGCGGATTAATGAGAGAATTGCAGAGCTCAACATGAATAACGTCTAGGACGGCGAGACTAAGGACAAGGCAAAATTAACGTTCCGTCGCGCGCATCGCTGCACTCAAGCGGCCATACGAAAGGTTGAGATAGAAAGCAGTCCTAATTGTTGCCCGTCAGATTGCCCGGCGCGAAAACGCCGCCGAACGGGGAAGCCGGCTTTTCCTCCACGGTCGGAGCATTGTCGGCGGGCGCCAGATTACCGGGAGAGAATATACCGCCATTTGGTTTTGCAGCACCCGGCGCAGCAGGTTCACTGCCTGGCTGCGCGTCGCCTGGCACGCTGCGTTGCCGCTGCTCTTGCTCTTCTTGATAGGCGCGTTTGATCTTGTCGATATTGGCCTGGCAAGCACTGGAATCATATGACGTGACCCAACTGACCGCACCGGCACAAAGGGCCAGAACGATTGCAATGACACTCAATGGATGAGTGGCAAGGCGAACAACCGGACGTTCCAGCGGTGAAACCGGCATCTTCACGTCCTTCATCGACTGATAGCGCTTGGCATTTTCAAAGATGATCGCGCCAACAAGCGTGAAGCCGACAATGATAACAGCCACCGCCGAAATAGAGGGGTCCAGGCCGTAGCGCACCTTCTGCGCCAGCACCGTGGTGAAGGTACTATCCGCGACGATGGTAAAGACGGTGGTGTTGTAATTTTCCATCGATGCAAGGAATGCCAGCACGGACGCAGACAAAATCGCCGGCATCATGAAGGGCAGCAACACCTTGACGAAAGCCTGCGTCTGGCTTGCCCCCATATCCAGTGCTGCTTCGGTAAGTGTCGCGTCAAACCGCTGGAGACGCGACAGGAACACCAGCATCGAATAGGCCGAAATGAAGGTGACCTGTCCAACGACAGTCAGGAACATGCCGTCATAGAACAGCGTGTCATAGGCAGCACCGAAGGCCGTGCCCAGACGATCCCAAAAGATCAGCGTGGACAGACCTATCACCACACCAGGCATCAGGATCGGCGCGATAAAGACGGCATACATGGCCGAACGTAGATTGGGGCCGACCTGGCTCAGCACCATGGCAGCCGCAAGCCCGATCGGAACGGCAATCAGCACCACGCCGACACCGATGATGACGGAATTGCCGAGTCCGACCAAAAGTTTTTCGTCAACAATCAGCTTGTGAAACCAGTCAGCGGTCAGACAGTCCCAAGGGGAAATCCGCGGAAAGCCGGACGAGTTGAAGGCGGTGATCACCATCACCAACAATGGCCCGAACAGATAGAGAAAGAACAGGATCAGGTAGAGAGCGCCGGATGTACCGAATGAGCGAGTTGCATTCATCGTCCGATCTCCCCGATGGAGACCTTGAACACACGCATGACCATCAGTACGAACAGGATGCAGATGAACAGCAAGATCACCGCATAGGCCGATCCACGTGGCCAGTTACCGCCGCTGTTGAACCATTGGTAGACAATCTGGGTGAACCAAAGACTGGAGGGACCACCGAGGATCTGTGGCGCGGCAAGTGCTCCGGCCGTCAGCATGAATACCATGGTCGAGCCCGAGGCGATGCCGGGCTTTGCATAGGGAATGACCACACGGCGATGAACCTGAAGCCAGCTGGCCCCCATATCCCGCGCCGCCTCGATCTGATTGCGATCAAGGCTCTCCATCGCATTGTAAAGCGGAAAGATCATCAGCAGGATGTAGGCATAGGACAGACCAGCATAGAGCGCGATATTGTCGCCTATGAAGTCGATCGGGGTGTCCCAGAAGCCCAGCGACATGCCGAACCCGTTAACGACACCGGTTGCGCCAAACAGAATACGGAAAGCAAACGCCCTGAGGATCTCGTTGATCCAGAAGGGAACGATCAAAGCCAGAACCAGCAGCCGCTTGGAGCCGCCCTGGACACTCTGCGCCAGCAGGAAAGCCACGGGATAGCAGATCGCCAGGTCGATAAGCGTCACGAACACCGCAGCGCCAAGCGTCTTGAACAGAACAGCAATATCCAGCGAATTGAAACTGCTACCGCTCATCTCGTTGCCAAGCATGAAATAGCGATATTGCTCAAGTGTGTAGACGTCTTCCGGCCCGCCGATCTTCGGCGGCGGCAGATTGTGGCGGAACGAGTAGTCGAACATTGTCAGTTGCGGCAGCAACACCAGCACGAAGATCCAGATCGACACTGCGACCATGAGGTAGATTGCCACCGGCAAACCATTGCGTTGCGCAAAACCTGAGAAGAAGTCCTTGATCCCTGCCATGCCGAGACCCTTACGCGCTGGCCAGATGGCCGACCGGCAATGCGGTCGCCATCTCGGGCGCAAATGACATCGTGACAGGAGCACCCGGAGCGGTTCCCGGCTGATGGGACCCGACCTGCGTGACGCGCATTTCGCGATCGGCACTCTTCACGATCAGATGTCGCACCTGCCCTTCGAACTCTTCGCGCAGCACGGATGCATCGTAAACATTCATGGTTGCAGCACCATTGAGCGCAATGCTCTCAGGCCGCACAAAGACATGACATGCCTCACCCACCTTCAATTTGTGCCCGCGTCCGGTGGCATTGACAGTTGCTGGCGCCCCGAGCCCGACATCGACAGTCAGGCGGTCGCCATCATGGGCGAGAACGGTACCGGAAAGGCCATTATTCTCTCCGACAAAACTGGCGACAAAGCTGGTGGCTGGCTGGTCATAGACTGTACGCGAATCCGCAACTTGCTCGATCCGTCCCTTGCTCATGACCGCAACGCGGTCCGACATCGTCAGCGCTTCTCCCTGATCGTGGGTGATATAGATGAAGGTGAGACCAACCTGCTGCTGGATTGCACGCAACTCACGCCGCATATGCTGGCGAAGTTTCAGATCCAGTGCGGAGAGCGGTTCATCAAGCAGCAGAATATCCGGCTCAACGGCAAGCGCACGGGCGATGGCCACACGTTGCCTCTGCCCACCCGAAAGAGCACTCACTTTCTTGTCGCCCTGCCCCGGCAAGGCAATCAATTCCAGCAGTTCATCCGCTCGCTTACGCCGCGTCTTCTTGTCGACGCCACGAACCTCGAGCGGGAAGGCGATATTGTCTGCCACCGTCATCAATGGGAATAGTGCCAGGTTCTGGAAGATCAGCGCCGTCGGCCGCTTGTTGGGACCGATGCCCCGCATATTCTGGCCACCGATGCGGATTTCGCCCCAACTGGTATCTTGAAAGCCCGATATGCAGCGCAGCAAGGTAGTTTTTCCGCAGCCTGACGGCCCTAGAAAGGAAAAGAACTCTCCGCCATTGATTGTCAGATGCGCGTCATCGACGGCGGTGTAGTCCCCGAACGTCACCGAGACATGATCGAGCGTGATGTCTTTGGTCATCCAATACTCCAGAGAAACCGGAAGAGGCACGACGCCAGTGCTGCGCGAAAAGACCCCACAGCGGTGCCATCGAAAAATCCCCGGCCGCAGGTGCAGCCGAGGATATGGGCTTCATCAGGCGCTGAGGAACTTGTTGGTAAACTCGGTGCGCGCATCGGCATACCACTGAGGTTCAGCGGGCCATGGATTGAGATTGGCCAGAGCCTCGCCCGGATAAGCGTCGGCAAAGTTCTTTGCATAGGCCTCGCCGGCAAATTTATCGGCGCCGAGCACAGGCGAGTTGTAGCCATGATGATCGATGGCTTCGCCAGCATATTCAGGGTTATAGGCGTATTTCAGGAACTCATAGACCTGATCGACGTTCTCCGCGCCAGCTGGCAGCGCCATACCGTCGACCCAGGCCATAGCCCCTTCGACAGGAGCGGCATACATGACCGGCTCGCCAGAGGTCTTCAGCGCCAGCGGAGGACCGTCCCAACTCTGGCCGACGATCACGCCTTCATTGAGTAGGCCGTTCTTCTGCGTATCGGCGTCGTTCCAGATCAGCTTGATGTTCTTCTTGCGCGCAGTCGCCCAGTCGACGATCTTGGTCCAGATCGGCTGCATGGCTTCCGGCGATTCATAGGCCTTCCAGACAGAACCGGGCTCAAGTTCACCGATGGTCTCCATGTAAAGACCGGCACCCAGCAGCATGGAGTGCCCGCGCCCCATGGTCTTGCCGGCATTTTCATCCTTCCACACGTCGCCATAGCTTGGCAGCGGACCGTCAGGCTTGAACTTGTCGGTGCGCCAGGCAATGCCTTCGGTGCCCCAGATATGTGGAACCCAGTAAGCCTCGCCTTCGGTGAAGGCCCAATCGGTTGTGCCGATCTTCGCCATGGCCGGATTGACCTTGTCGATGGCCACCTTAGACATGTCGAACGGCTGCAGGATTTCCAGCGGCTTCCACTGCAAGGAGCGGTTGTTGGTCGGCGACACGATGTCGAAGCCGCGGCCCTTGGTAGCCTTCAGCTTGTTGATGATCTCTTCGTTCGAACCAATGCCGGTATAGTTCACCGTAATGCCGGTACCATCCTGAAACGTTTTCAGAAATGTCTCCGGCAAATAGTCGGACCACATCAGAATGTTGATTTCACCGGAGGATGCGAGAGCCTTGGAGCTGATCACCGCAGGTGCTGCGAGTGCTGTCGCAGCCAGAGCGCCGCCCTTGAGCATCTTGCGACGACTAATCGATCCTTTGAGAAGGTTATTGGTCATTTGCGTTCCCCTTTACGGCTCTTTTGAGCCTTGTAGATTTGGCAGCAGGTGACGCGACACGCGGCGACCGCCGCATATCCGCCTGTCCCACACGGCTTGAGTAAAGGGCATGCTGCACTGCAATGATAGAGCCAAGCGAGCCTTTCTATGGTGCCAGTCTGGCGTGTGGCCCCACCGCTTGCCCGTTCTGGATCTGTCACAGTTGATCTTCAATCCTTAAGACTGGTCACCAACCAGCATACGGATGAAGTCGTGTTCGCGCTGGCGGGCATTCAGTCACCAGCAAGGCAGCGCGTATGGATTTGATCTTCAATGGAGCAGTAACAGTCGGGGCGGCGGCATTTCGTGGTCTCACCGGCTTTGGCTATGCGCTGATCGCGGCAATCGGACTGACAGGTGGCCTGGCCCCACAGGTTATGGTGCCCCTGATCCTGATCAACGATCTGGTTCTGACCGTCATCATTCTAATTGACCGCAAGCAAGGGGCAGTGGACTGGCCGGTTGCCCGCACGCTTCTGGTCGCCGGTTGCGCGGGCGCATTTTGTGGAGGCTATCTTGTCGGTTACATTGATGAAAGCACCACCAAGCTGATGATTTCAGGCATCGTCTTCATCGCAGCCCTGGTCGCCATGATCCACGAACCTCCGCGATGGCTTTCTCATCATTGGCTGGGTATCGGCTGCGGTTTCATCGTCGGTGGCCTTCTCGCAGCCTTTGCGGTCGGCGGCCCACTTGTCGCTGCATGGTTGCTTGCTGGAGGAACCAGACGCGAGACAACACGCGGAACCCTTGCCGTTTTTTTCGGTGCCGTCGACCTCTTCAGCATCATCAGTCGTGCTTTGCTGGGCCAGATCGGAGAAGGACTGCCTCACCTCGTCATGATCTACTTGCCCATCACACTGGCCGGCTATGCCATCGGCCACCGGATTGGACCGAAACTCGGACCGACAGCTTGGCGCCGCGTTTCCGCCGGCGGCCTGTTGTTGATTGCCATCGCCGGCGCAATCCAGACATTTCGCACACTCGTTCAGTTTTAATACCCGAAAGGATGAAAACATGCCCAAGACAGCACTGATCACCGGTGCCACAGCCGGATTCGGCAAGGCCATTGCCCGACGCTTCGTCAAGGAAGGCTGGAACGTCATTATAACCGGCCGTCGCAAGGAGAGACTTGAGGAACTGGTTGTTGAACTGGGCGGACCAGACCGCGCCCACGCGCTGGCCTTCGACATTCGCGACGAAGCGGCCACCGAAGCCGCGATGGTCACGCTGCCAGCAGCCTTCAGTCAGATCGATGTCCTCGTCAACAATGCCGGCCTGGCGCTCGGCACCGGCCCGATCCAGAATTGCGACATCAATGACTGGAAAACGATGATCGACACCAATATCACCGGCCTGGTCACGATCACCCGGTTGCTGATCGACAGGTTGATCGAACGCAAGGCACTGATCGTCAATCTCGCCTCGATCGCCGCCAACTGGCCCTACCCCGGCGGCAATGTCTATGGAGGCACCAAAGCTTTCGTCCAGCAGTTTTCGCTGGGCCTGCGCTCCGATCTTGCAGGCACTGGCGTTCGCGTGACCTCAATCGAGCCCGGTCTGTCAGAAAGTGAATTTACGCTCGTTCGCACCGGCGGCGACAAGGCCGCCTATGACAAACTCTACGGTGGAGCAGACCCGCTTCAGCCGGAAGATATCGCCGAAAGCATATACTGGGTCGCTTCGCTTCCGGCTCATATCAATATCAACGCCATCGAGATCATGCCGGTCAGCCAGTCCTGGGCCCCATTCCAGATCTCCCGCAAGTGATCGCCGGCGCGGGGCCGGCGATCTGCATGGCTCCGCTCAGCCGAACACCTTTGTCAGCGCATTGTCGATAGCACCCGTCAGCGTATCGATATCGCTTGCGGTGGCAATCAGCGCTGGAGACAGGCAAAGCGTGTTGTTGAAACCGGCGATGGATCGGTTTGTGGCACCAATGATGACGTTCTGCGCCATGCAATCGGCGACCACGGCCTGAACCATTTTCTCTTCTGCCGGCTCTTTGGTCTTCCGATCAGAGACGAGTTCAGCGCCACAGAAAAGGCCGAGGCCACGCACGTCGCCGATCACCTTGTGCTTTTCCTGAAGACCGCGAAGATTGTCCATCAAGCGCTCGCCCATGGCTGTCGTATTGTCGAGCAGCCGCTCATCCTCGATAATGCGCATGTTTTCGAGCGCAGCGGCCGGACCGGCCATACAGCCGCCAAAGGTGGAAATGTCGCGGAAATAAGACATCGGATCCGTCGGATCGTCCTTGAACATCTCGAACACTCGTTCAGACGTTGCCGTGCACGAGATCGCCGCATAACCGGATGCAACACCCTTTGCCATCGTCACAAAATCGGGTTCGATGCCGAAATGCTGATAGCCGAACCACTTGCCGGTACGACCGACGCCACAGACGACCTCATCGATATGCAGAAGGATGTCGTAGCGCCGGCAAATCTCCTGGACGCGTTCCCAGTAGCCTGCCGGAGGCGTGATCACACCACCGCCAGCCGTCACCGGCTCAAGGCACAGAAGGCCGATCGTATCCGGCCCTTCGCGCAGAATGACCTCTTCGATCGCATCGGCTGAGCGTTCGCCATAATTGTCGATTTCGCCATACTGGCTACGATATTCAAGGCAATGCGGCACCTCGATGAAGCCCTCGGGCAACGGCCCGTATTGATCCTTGCGCTGCCCCTGCCCTCCAGCCGCGAGACAGCCGAGCGTCGTGCCATGGTAGTCCCGATCGCGATAAAGGATCTTGTTCTTGCGGCCACCATGATGACGATACGACATCTGCCGCACCATCTTGAATACCTTCTCATTCGCCTCTGAACCGGAATTTGAATAATAGATGCGCGTGAGACCGGGCATTTTCTCGATCAGTTGCTTGGCAAACAGCGCACCCGGAATAGAGCCTGCGGAATTGGCAAAATAATTGAGTTTGACCAGTTGCTCGCGCACGGCATCGGCAATGCTCTCCCGGCCATAGCCTACGTTGACCGTCCAGACACCGCCGGAAACACCATCGAGAAATTCTCGACCAGTGGAATCCCACACCCGCATCCCCTTACCCTCGACGAAGATACGCGGATCGATTGTCTCGAACGTCTTGTGCTGGGTCAGGTGATGCCAGACATGTTCTTTATCGGCTTCGACCACATGCCCGATGTCGTTGATGTTCGCGGCGATGCCCATGATAATGCTCTCCTTGGCGCGCAATTATCTTCTGGACATAGCACATGGTATTGCGAATGGTGCAATTTTGCTGCGACTGGCTCCACTGAAAAGAGAAACTGGTCCAGATGGCAAGTTGCCTTTACCCCTCGATCAATTCCCCTAGAATCTTGAGGCCAGCCGCAATCTTGTTCTCGGAAATAGAGGTGAAGCCAAGCCGGAAAAAACGTCGCCCGGCGTCTGGATCAGCGAAGAAGATATCACCTGCCTCGATCAGAACGCCTCTTTCGCGGGCAGCGCGCACAAGTTCTCGGCTGTCGAATGCCTCCGGCCCCTCAACCCAGAAGCTCTTGGCCCCCGCGTCACGCCGCCAGCTGCATTGCGGCAAGAGCTTCGGCAAACAATTATTGAGAATTGCGGCACGCTGCGCCAGCACGGTTCCGGTTTTGCGCAAATGCTGATGATAATGGCCCAGCGCAATGAAGGTCGCCAAGATGCGCTGGTTGTTGGTCGGCGGATGTCGAAGCAGCATTCGTCTGAGCACACGCAACTCGTCGATCACCGGCTTTGGTGCGACGATATAGCCGATGCGCAAGCCGGGCGCGAGCGCCTTGGAGAAGCTGCCGACATAGATCACCTGCCCATGATGATCGAGACTCTTCAGGCAGGGCAACTCCGCTTCTCCATCGAGCGCGAGATCGGCCTCGTAATCGTCCTCGACAATGATCACATGGTTTCGATAGGCCGCCTCAAGCAAGGCCTTGCGCCGTGCGATTGGCATCACGGCTGTGGTCGGGCACTGATGTCCGACAGTCAGAAAAGCGACGTCACAGCCTGACAGGACATCGTCGGCAAGCACGCCCTGGGCATCGGCGCTCAAGTGGCGCACATCCTCCGTGACCAGACCGACCATATTTCGAACATCGGGATAGCCGGGATCCTCTATTCCCACGGCGGTCTTAGCCCCCACGAAAAGCTGTACCAGCATGGAAAGCGCCTGCTGGGAGCCTATGGTGACGATAATCTCGCCGGGACCGGCGAAAATACCGCGTTTTGGCAGAACCTGTACTCGCAACTGCTCCAGCAAATCAGGATCGTCATCGTCGATCTGATCGCCGGCCCAACCGTAGATCTCCTTGACGCTGGAGGTGGCACGCACGGCTTCCCGCCAATTGTTGGTCGGAAAAATTGCCGGATCGAACTGGCCGAACAGGAAGGGATATGGATGTTCAAGCCAGTCCCGCGGCTTGTTGATTTGTCGCTGGGCGGATGGCCGAACGGCAAACCGGCCCGACCACTCCGCCACGTCATCATCGCAAGTGTTAAGACTTGTTGGAACATAACGCTGTTGCGCCGCCACGAATATACCGCTGCGCTCACGTGAGACCAGAAACCCCTCGTCGATCAGCAACTGATAGGCAGCAGTGACCGTATTGCGGGCGACCGCGAGCAGCCCTGCCAGATGTCGGCTTGACGGCAGGCGCGTCCCGCCGGTCAGAACGCCAGCCTGAATGGCATAGACGATCGTCCGCCGGATCTGGACATTCAGACCCTGACCATCTCGATCGAGCTCGCTGAACATGCGCGTCCACACGATATCGGGATGGGCCTTTGGAGCTATGCTCTTTTGAATATTCATGCCGAACACCATGCAAGAACTGAGCCAGACGCGCCCAATACCTACTGGGCTCCCTGGTCGGATTGACGGAGAATGCAAGCCGGTTGCGACAGGAGGATTGCCTATCAAGCGGCCCGGCGTCTATGCTCGAACACTGTTCCAGCAATCATACTCCCCAAAGGCGCCATGAATGATTTCGAAAGACTAAAGGCTGACGCGCTCAACATTTTCAAAGCCGGGGTAGCAGCGGCCGATCCGCATGATGCAGTTATTCATGCTTTAAGGAAGCATGAGTCGGGCTATGCCAATGCACGGCGCGTGCACATCATTGCAGCGGGCAAGGCAGCTGTACCCATGATGCGCGCAGCACTTGAAAGTCTGGCAGGCGACAAGATCGGCCAGACGCTGGCTGTCACCAATTACGAAAATCTCGTTGAGGTTGCCGGCACCAAGGTCATCGGTGCGTCACACCCCCTGCCAGACGAAAATGGTGCAAACGCTGCCCGCGCGGTTGAACAGATCGCAAGCGATGCCGAGCACGGCGACCTTGTCCTTTGTCTGATTTCCGGAGGGGCCTCGGCTCTTCTGCCAGCCCCTGTCGCAGGCGTATCTCTGGACGAAAAGATAAAGACCAATGATCTTCTGTTGAAGTCAGGCGCCGATATCGTAGCCATGAACACTGTGCGCAAAGCGCTTTCGCGCCTGAAGGGAGGCGGCCTTGCCCGCGCTATTGCTCCAGCAAACGGCCTTGCTCTGATCCTGTCCGATGTGCCCGGCGACGATCTTGCAACGATTGCATCCGGCCCGACGGTCCCCGATCCAGCACCGCTGGATCAGGCATTGGCCATAGTTACCGCACTGGGGATCTCCGAGCGGCTTCCAGCAAGCGTCATGTCCCACCTGAAGGCACGCGCAGCAGAACAGCCACCACCCTTCGAGCCGACGACCCAAAACCAGCTGATCGGCTCCAACCGTATCAGCTTGCAGGCCACCGAAGTTGCAGCCCGTGAACTCGGCTACGAAGTCATTATTCTGGCCGAATGGCTGGAAGGCGACGTGGAGGTTGCCGCGAAGGCCTTTCATGAGAGGGCATCGAACGTGAATTGGGCTGTAAAAATTGCCATTTTGGCAGGCGGAGAAACCAGCGTTCACGTGACCGGATCCGGAAAGGGTGGCCGAAATCAGGAAATGGCACTGAGATTTGCTGCTCTTTGTAGGGAACGACCGCTTGCCACGGCATGGGCATTCCTCTCAGGCGGCACGGACGGGCGGGATGGCCCAACAGACGCAGCAGGTGGCCTGACCACGCCCGAGACCATACAGACGCTGATGGCCAAAAGCCTATCAGTTGGAGACTATCTGGCGAATAACGATGCCTACCACGCCCTCCAACTGGCTGACGCTCTGGTAATGACCGGCGCCACGGGCACCAATGTCGCCGACCTGCAAGTTTTGCTACTGGGGTAAACCATGGCAATCGTGTAGCCAGCATTGCGAGTGATTACTCCGCCCGCATCCCGCGATGCCGGCGGAGCACAGCGTTCAGGCAATCACTCGCCCCATCCGACGATGCCCTTGATCTCGAGGAAATCATGGATGGCCCAATCCGCATATTCGCGACCATTGCCGGACTGCTTGTAGCCGCCGAAAGGTGCCATTGTGTCCCACTCAGGATAATTGAGATAGACGGAGCCCGCACGCAGGCGGGCCGCGACCTTGCGTGCGTGACCGATATCGCCGGACTGCACATAGGCAGCAAGGCCGTAGACCGTATCATTGGCAATCTCGACCGCCTCCTGCTCATCCTTGTAGGGCATAATTGACAGAACCGGACCAAAGATCTCCTCGCGTGCAATCGTCATGTCATTGGTCACATGACCGAAGATCGTCGGGCGAACATAATAACCGCGATTGAGCCCTTCCGGCCGACCAAGGCCACCTGTCACCAGTGTTGCGCCTTCCTTGATGCCGGCTTCGATCAAACCCTGGATCTTGTCGAACTGGATCTGGCTTACCACGGGTCCAAGCCCGGTCTCTTCCGATCGCGGATCGCCGGTCACAAATGTCTCGGCCTCTGATTTGGCAAAGGCAAGCGCGTCATCGTGTCGATCCGCCGGAACCAGCATACGGGTAGGCGCATCGCAGGATTGACCTGTATTGCCGAAACACCCCTGCACACCCTGGCGAACAGCATTCTCCAGATCCGCATCGGCCAAAATGATATTGGGGGATTTACCGCCGAGTTCCTGGGCAACGCGTTTGACAGTGTCGGCTGCCGTCTTGGCGACGATGATGCCGGCGCGGGTCGAACCGGTGAAAGACACCATATCAACATCGCTATGCCCCGCCATAATCTGCCCGACATCGGGACCGGTGCCGTTGATCATATTGTAGACGCCTTTGGGCACACCTGCGGCTTCCATCACTTCCGAGAAAATGATCCCGGAAATTGGAGCGACTTCGGATGGCTTGAGCACCACGGTGCAACCGGCCGCAATGGCTGGAGCGACCTTGCAGACGATCTGGTTCAGTGGCCAGTTCCATGGCGTGATCAGTGCACAGACACCGATCGGCTCCTTGACAATCATCGCCGTACCGCGCTTTTCAGAAAATTCATAAGCCTCGAATGCAGCAATCGTTGCTTCCAGATGGCCGCGACCGGCCCAGGCCTGACTGTCTCGGGCAAAAGCGATTGGCGCGCCCATTTCCTGGCTTACCGCCTGGGCAATATCTTCAAAACGCTCCAGATAGACGGCATGGATTCGCTTGAGCAATTCCAGCCGCTCTTCCTTGCTGGTCAGGGAGAAGCTTGCAAATGCCCGTTTTGCTGCCGCGACAGCCTTGTCGACATCCGCGGCCGAGCCAACCGAAATCTGCGTATAAGCCTCTTCCGTTGACGGGTCGAGCACGTCCAGAACAGCCGGCACATCGGGGTCCACCCAAACGCCGTCGATGAAGAACTTCTTGTGATGGGACATTGGAACTACCTTCGCAGTGTTTGTGATCGGCCATACAGAATTCAGTTTGGCAATCGGATCTCGACTCTATCTTCGAAAACAATAGAAGCAATCCGCACAAGCGACACGACCAATTCTGGTCGGGCCGATGACACGTGCGATGCCGAAGAAGACCAAGCTGCCAGCTCAGGCCATTAAGCCGGCTCAATCTTGTCCAGAAACTCCGTGATCATATCCGTACCGTTCTCCGGAGGGCTCCCAGCCATCACCGCAACAGCCAATCCTATGGCCGAAGATACCGGATTATGTGTCATGGCTCCGGCCCGCAGATTCATGACCAGCGTCGGGCAGAGGAAAAGCCCAAGCCTTATGGTGGTGCGCCAGTCTGAAGGCAACAGGCCCTTTGATTTCAACGCTTGAAGCAGCGGCCTCCAGAGTTCGCGCGCTTTGACATCAAGCAATTGAACTCTGACGGGAGTCATCGACCAGTCTGTCGTAATGTCCAATATGCCATCGTCATAGGAAGCAGACGCTGAAAAAAGCTCGCAGGCAAGGTCAGGATCATAGAGCCAGAAAGGATGCGCCAGATTGTTGTGAAACGTCGTCTTTATCTCGGCCAGCAGAGAGGGGACATAGTCGCCGGCGAAGGCCGGATCGAAATAGGAAAGATGCGGTCTCGCTGCCTGCTGTTCGAACCAGACATTGGCATTGTGGGCATCGCCATGCGCAGTCACACCGCCAGCATTGGCCAGCGCTGAAGGATTTAGCTTTTCATACGCGTCATCGAAAAGCTCGCCAATCGTTCGGGCATAAAGCAGGCCATTGATGCGGAACTTCGCACGTGACAACGCGTCCCAGCTCAGATCTACGCCCGGAAACGAAAAACGCTGACCGACATAATAACTGGCATAGCGCCCGCCCGGGTAACTGCGCGTTACCGGATCGATCAGCCGCTCCCAAAACAGCCGATGCACAGGCTCTGCAACAGATTGCGCCGGTTCGATACTGGTCAACGTTTTCAGGTAGACATCGAGCACAGTGCGCGAGAGCTGCGCTTCCGCTTCGGCAGCTTCAGCCGCCTTGATCTCATCATGTTTCAGATCGAGTGCACGCAGCACATCGGAAAAACGAGGATCGCTGCGACGTTTGTAGACCAGGATCTGCTCCCCGGGCAGAACCGACATTAACGCAGGCTGATCGACGGGAAGTCCGGCACGCGCGAGAATATCGGCACGATAATATTCCCCGCTCATCGCCTCCTCGCCCTCCTCCTGATGAAACTTGAAGAAGAAGGCACCGTCCGCGGTATCGTAGAAGCCGTTGAGAGAATTGAGACTGTACTGATCGCGATTGATTGTCACGTTCTGCACATCAAGCTGGAACAGGTCCGACAAGAGGTTCGCCAACATGTGTTCGGCGCTGCCGTCATTGGCCTTGGCCAGTCTGCGGATCTCTGCAGTCCTGCTGGAAACAACTTCAATCATGTTTCAATTCCCTTGCTGCGGTCAGTCCGCGATCGCGACGATCGTCTTGAGCTGCTGACTGCCGCTATCGATCAGCCGCTCATAGGCGGCCGGCACATCTTCCAGCGTGATGACCTCGGAGACTTGGCAGAGAAGTGGCTGCAGATCGTCCAGAAGAGCGACGGCTTCAGGCAATTCATCAATGAAGGCATGGCAACCGACAAGCGCGATCTCACGTTCGACCAATGTATTTGGATCGAGATCGATGCTCCCGTGGCCGATGCCAACCAGCCCCAGCGCGCCTCCACCGTCCAGCAGATCCAATAACGTGGAGATGGCCTTCACGCTGCCGGTCGCGTCAAGTGCATAGCGAAGCGGCCGGCCGCTCGTTGCTGCTGAGATTGATGCCTTGTCCATATCGATCACAACGCCATCTATGAGCCCGGCGACAAACTCTGCCTTTTCACGGTTGATATCGGCAAGAATCACAATTCCGTCATGGAGGCGCGACAGCAGGATCGCAGCCAGTCCGCCAATCGTGCCGCAGCCGAGAATGAGAACTGGCTCGCAACTTGGAACCCGCAGCTTACGCAGTGCGTGGAGAGCCACAGCCAGCGGCTCAGCCATGGCCGCCACCTTGGATGGCACCGTTGGAGAATGGCGATGGACGAGACGGGCCGGCAACTGAACCAGATCGGCAAAGCCACCGTCGCAGATTTCGCCGACAAAGCCGAGCGCCTCACACGCATTGGTGTACCCGTCCCGGCACTGCCGGCATTCGCCGCACCAGAAGCGCGAGTCGGCGATGACTGTATCGCCAACCAACAGACTGGATACACCCGCACCGGCAGCGTCTATAACACCGCAGAACTCATGCCCTGCGACCGATGGACTACGAGAAATCCACTGGCCAGTGCGATAATTATGCAGGTCTGAACCGCAGATACCGGCTGCCCTCACCTTGAGATTGACGTAACCCTCCGATGGATCAGAGGGTGCGGGGATCTCCTCGAGGCGCAGATCCCCTGCAGCATAAAGCCGGACCGCTCTCATCTGATCAGTCATCTTTCTTCAGGAAGAGTTCCCGCCGTGGCGAGACTGCCAAGGCATGAGAGGAGAAGCCCTCATAAAGGGCAAGCTTGTGCGCCTGATCTGCGAATTCCGGATAGGCCGACGCGGTGACATAGCCGATCGAACTGCGCTTGACGAAATCCGTCACGGACAATGGTCCGAAGGTGCGCGCCCAGCGGCTTGTGGGAAGCACAGCATTTGGGCCGAGACCGAAATTGGCAATGCTCACGGGGGTGTGCTTTCCCAGCAGAACTTCTGCTGCTTCGGTAATGTGGCCCAGATGGGAGAACGGATCTTCCGACATGATTTCCAGATGCTCCGGCGCATAGCCATTGACGAAGGCATAGCTTTCCTCGACGGATGAGGTGAGCACAATGCCGCCGGTGCGGCCTGTCAGCACCGCTTTGGAAAACTCGACACGCTGCGGTGTCATCTCGGCCCAATGACCAGGCAGGGCTGCCAGCGCTTCTTCGGCCACGCGACGGCTATGCGTCACGAGATAGGCAGAGGAATCCGGACCGTGTTCCGCCTCAATCAGCAAATCAAGCGCGGCCAGTCCGCCATTGATCGTATCGTCAGCAAAGATCACCACCTCGGATGGACCAGCGGGAAGGCCGGTGTCGATAACACCTGAAAGCAGGCGCTTTGCCGCAACCACCCAGGGGCTACCGGGACCGACAATCTTGAGCGAGGGCTGGATGGTCTCGGTACCATAGGCGACAGCCGCCACAGCTTGAGCACCGCCAACCTTATAGACAGTCTCAACACCCGCAAGCCGTGCAGCAACCAAAGTCGCGGCATCGACCGTGCCATCCGGTGCAGGCGGCGTGACAATGGAAAGATTGGGAACACCCGCAACCACCGCCGGAACTGCCGTCATCATGGTGACTGACGGGAACGAACCCTTGCCGCGCGGGACATAGAGCGCCACCGACTGGATCGGCGTGAAACGGTCGCCAGCGAAAGCCCCCGGGCGTATCTCCTTCAGCCACATGGCTTCAGGCTTTTGTTCTTCGTGAAAGGTGCGAATATTGCCAATACCGAACTTGATGGCTTCGATCGTTTCCTCATCCACAAGCTTGAAGGCTGCGTCGAATTCTTCAGGCGTTGCCATCAGGGTTTTCTCGGACACATCCGCCTTGTCAAAATCACGCCCGAAGCGGGCAACGGCCGCATCGCCTTCAGTGCGAACAGCTTCAAGGATCGGCTTCACTTTCTCGATAAAACTGGAAATATCTCCCTCGGACCGCTTGAACAAATCATCCTTTTCTTCGGATGTCATTTTGGCCAGTTCATGAAACGAGACATTGCTCATGGTCAGTTCCCTAATCTTCAATCATTCCGTCCAGATGGATTTTTTGCTCGCGAATAGACCAACTGGGATTTCAAAGTCTTGGCTCAGATCGATGCGAGATAGCCGCCATCGATCGGAATACAATGGCCCGTGATATAGGCGGCAGCATCGCTGCAAAGGAAGATGGCTGCCCCACCGACATCGCTGTCCAGGCCGAAACGGCGCTGCGGGATCTTGTCCAGCATCTTGTCCTGCCAGCTCTCATCCTCATAGAAAACTTCGGTCAGCGCCGTTCTAAAATAGCCGGGTGCCAAAGCATTGACCCTGATTCCATGTGGCGCCCATTCGGTGGCCAATGCCTTTGTCATCCCCAGCAGGCCAGACTTGGAAGAGCCATAAGGAACGGCGGTCGGCACGCCGACATAGGAGGTAAGCGAGCACATGTTGAGGATACTGCCGCCCGCCCCCTGCTCGGCCATCACCTTGCCCACAGCGCGCGACCAGAAGAAGGCGCCTTTCAAATTGGTCGAAACGATCTGGTCCCACAACGCCTCGTCCACATCGAACGAGGGGGAAACTTTCTCCATACCGGCATTGTTGACCAGAATATCGATCTTGCCATGGATGCTTCTGAAGCGCTCAAGAACCGGATCGATCGTGGAGAGGTCGACAACATCCTGTGCAGCCACAGAGCAGTGTCTACCGAGTTCCTCGATCTTTGCGGCTGTCTCCTCTAGTCCCACCTCGCTGCGACCTGTTACGCATAGGCTGGCCCCGGCCTCTGCCAATGCGATGGCGATCGCTTGGCCCAGTCCACGACCGGCGCCGGTCACGACAGCGACACGACCTTCAAGGCTGAATGACGGGACCATGGTTGACCTCCATTGACTTTCGGGCGCTATAGAACCACCGGCAAATTATAATGTCTATACATTTTATTGGGCGTGCAGCAGCCTGCTACAACCGGATCGAAAACGCCTTCAGGCAGCCTTGTCCGCGCGCGTTTCTGCCAGGATCATCCGCGCGCATTTCTCGCCGATCATCATCGTGGGAGCATTGGTATTGCCGCCCAGCAATGTCGGCATGATCGAAGCATCCGCCACGCGAAGATTATCGAAACCGCGAACCTTCAAGCTGAACGGATCGACCACCGCCATATCATCCGTCCCCATCTTTGCCGTGCCCACAGGGTGATAGACAGTCAGCGCCTCGGCACGAAGATAAGCCAGAATTTCATCATCGCTGTTGACACCAGGACCCGGAAGAATTTCCGGTCCGCGGATGTCGGTAAAAGCCGGTGACGCGAGGATGGAACGGGCAATCTTGATCCCTTCGATCAAGGTGAGCGCATCCCGTTCATCGCTGAAGAAGCGGTGATCAATCTCCAGCTTCTTCTCATGGCCACTGCCCGACAGGCGCAATTCACCCACGCTCTTCGGTCTAAGCACGCAAGTATGAACGGCGTAGCCATGTCCGTATTCAACCAATCGACCGCGATGACTGCGATAGCCGGGTACGAAGTGAAACTGTATATCAGGAAGATCGTCGGCATATTTCGTCCGCGCGAACCCGCCTGCTTCGACATAATTGGTCGTCAGCATACCCTTGCGCCGAGCGAAATACTGAAAGGGGGCTGCCAGCATGGCCGGCAGGTTGGCAAGCGACAGCCCCAATGTCGAATTGCTGTCGGAGCGAACCGTGATCATGCCATCGATATGGTCGCGCAGGTTCTTGCCTACGCCGGCCACATCGGCAATGGGCTCGATACCGATGGCCTTGAGTTCATCGGCCGGACCGATGCCTGATAATAACAGGAGCTTCGGTGTTCCGATGGCGCCGGTACTCAGTACAAGTTCACCACGGCAGGAAATCATCTTCGCAGCACCATCCGCGACGAGCTGAACACCGGTCACGCGACCATCGACAACAACGATCTGCTGCACCTCTGCGCCGCTGATCACGGAGAGATTTTGCCGGTTCAACACAGGACGCACAAACGCGCTATAGGCGGAGAAGCGCTCACCCTTGTTCTGGGTAACGTTGTAGATGCCAAGTCCGAACTGACTTTCTGCATTGAAATCAGTGTTCTCAGGCAAACCGATGGTTTCGCCAGCCTGGACCCACGTCTTGGAGACCAGGTTCGGATCCTGCGGCTGATCGACCAGCAATTCACCCTTGAAACCATGATAGGCCGGGTCTTGGGACAGGAGGTTCTTTTCGAGATCCTTGAAAACCGGAAGCACGTCGTTGTAGGACCAGCCGTTGCAGCCGAGTTCGGCCCAGTCGTCATAGTCCTGCGACGCGCCGCGAATGTAGATCATCGAGTTGATCGCGCTAGACCCGCCAAGCGCCTTGCCGCGATTGACCGGCAAACGCCGATTGTTGAGCGCGGGTTGTGGAACGCCAACATACCCATAGTCGTAGGTTGGATTGCCGTAGAGCGAGAGAATGCCTGCCGGAACGCGCACACGCATGCTGTTGTCGCTACCACCCGCCTCGATCAGACAGACACGCATCTTCGGGTCGGCACTCAAACGGTTGGCAAGAACGCAGCCGGCCGACCCTGCGCCTATAATGATATAGTCAAATTCCAGTTTTTCCATCTGCTCGGTCCACTCGAATCTAGCCAACAGAAGGCGACCCCCGCCGCAAGGCGGCGAGGTGTCACGCGTCATGTGTTTGTCAAACAAGACGGTGGTGCCCCCCTGCGGGGCAGTCGCCCAAATCGCGTTACTCAGTGATCCTCATCGTCGTCGTTCTTCAACAACTCGAGAATTTCACGTTTCAGCATGATGAAGTCGTGTTCCATCACGAGATCCATATTGCGTGGCCGAGGAATATCGACCTTGATCTCTTTCTTAATCTGGCCCGGCCGGCCGGACATCACCAGCACACGATCGGCCAGAAGGATGGCTTCATCGATATCGTGGGTAACGAACAGAACCGTTTTCTTGGTATGATCCCAAACCCGCAGCAGCAGTTTCTGCATGCTGTGACGTGTCTGTGAGTCGAGCGCGCCAAAGGGCTCGTCCATCAACAGAACTTCTGGGTCATTCGCCAGAGCACGGGCAATCGCCACGCGCTGCTTCATACCGCCCGAAAGCTGCGACGGGTAGTGATCGGCGAATTTGGAAAGCCCGACCTCGTTCAGATAGTGCTCGACGATTTCCTTGCGCTCAGCAGCAGGAAAACCTTTGCGCTTGGGGCCGTATTCCACATTCTTTGCCACGGTCAGCCACGGGAAAAGCGTATAGGCCTGAAAGACCATTCCGCGATCGGGGCCCGGTTCAGACACCGTCTTGCCGTTGACCTTGATCGATCCGCTGGTGCGCGCTTCCAGGCCTGCTATCAGATACAGCAGGCTGGACTTGCCGCAGCCGGACGGGCCAACGATGACGCAGAATTCGTTGCGCTTGACGTCGAACGAGATGCCGTCCAGTGCCAGAACCGCCGACGATCCCTTGCCGTAGCGAAGCGCCACGTCTTCGATGACGATATCGGCGCTCGTCGCATGTGCCGGTTTGGTATTTGCCATAGCATCCATCTTTCCGAATTCCTCGACACGCGGAGACGCGGGAACCGCTTCGCGCTGCATTTTCGTCGCCCCGCCCATCATACGGCTGACCACGGTGTGGCAAAGCGCCGAAGGACCCGGAACAACTGATCCGTCAGGAGACCGAGGATACCGATGGTGGCGATTGCCATGAAGATCACATCCACCTGGAAACCGCGCATCGCCTTCAGCGAGATATAGCCAAGGCCGGAGCGGGCAGCGACAAGCTCAGCGACGACCAGATATGTCCAGGCCCAACCCATGGTAACGCGCAGGACATCGAATATTTGCGGCATGGTGGCCGGCAGAACAATATGGAAAACCGTGTGGGAGCGGCTGGTTCCAAGTGTGTAGGCGGCATTGACCAGATCACGCGGCACCGAGCGGGCAGCGTCAGCAAACATCACCAACTGCTGGAAGAAGATACCGAAGATGATCACGGTCACGCGTTGCTCGATGCCGATACCGATCCACAGGATGAAAAGTGGAACGAATGACGTCACCGGAAGGTAGCGCATGAAATTGACGAAGGGATCGAAGAAGGATTGCACAATCTTGTAGGTGCCCATGAAGAGACCTAACGGAATAGCGAATAACGCCGAAATTACAAAACCGATCAGCACCACCTGCACACTGGCCGAAGTATGCTCCCAAAGGCGTCCGTCCAGTGCATAAGTCACTGCAGTCTGAAGCACCTCTTCGGGCTTGGGGAGGAACATCTCACCGACGATGCCGGCGTGAGAGAAGACCAGCCAGACCCCAATCACGACGACCCAGACGAGAATACTCAGGGAGACCGCAAGCCAACGGGGGACCTGACGAAATGGCGTGGTTATTTCTTTGAAAAAGGACGAAGCGGATGACACGTGAATAACTCCGTTTCCCGTCGACCGGTCGCACGGGACGCAGGACAAGTAAAACCTAGGCAATCGCGGATGCAGACCCAACCGCGATTGCCTGAAACGTCAGACCGACTTATTCGAGGCCGAGGAACTTGTCCTCGACGACATCGTCATAGGTCGCTTTTTCAATCTTGACCTTGCCGGCACCGCCCCAGATTTCCAGACCAAGCTTGATCAGCTCGCCGGCTTCACCATCATCCCCACCCTTGAAGAACTTGGCGTTGAGGTCCTTGCCGTAAAAATTCACGCCCGCTGCAGATGCTGCGAAGTCCTTCGGATCTTCGAGCCAGCCACCAACGCCCTTGGCCATGATTGCATAGGCCTCGTCCTGGTTGGTCTTGATGTACTCATTGGCTTTATAGAGCCCATCCACCAAGGCCTGAACATCTTCCGGATGCGCCTCGATATAGTCGCAGCGCAAGGAGAGAACGTCCACGATCAGGCCGGGTGTTTCAGAAGAATCGACCAGAACCTTACCCTTGTTCGCATTTTTAGCGAAAGTCAGATTCGGCTCCCAGGTGACGGCCACGGGAATACGGTCCGCCATGAAGGCGGCAGCGGCGTCATCAGCCGTCATATTGACGACCTTTACGTCAGCTTCGGTCATGCCGGCGCGCTTGAGCAGGATATCGAACCAGAACTGCGAGACGGAACCTTCGTTCATGCCGACTTCCATACCCTTGAGGTCAGCAATCGAATTGACATCGGCAGGTGCGAGGATGCCGTCACCGCCGTGGGAATCATCAAGCGCATATACGGTCTTGAAGCAGAAATCCGGGCTGCGGTACTGAAGGGTTTCGTCGATCGTGCCCGCGTCACCATCAAGTTCGCCGGCAGCTTCGGCAGCCATGGCAAGCGCATGGTCTTCGACGATCTGCAGATCGACTTCGAGACCCTTTTCCTTGAAATAGCCAAGGTCGCGCGCGAGGAAGAGCGGGCCATAGCCCACCCAGGTTGTCATGCCGAGTTTCATGGTTCCGGCAAATGCATTGCCAGTGGCAGCGAGCATTGCCACACCGGCGATCGTAGCTTTCAACACATTCTTGGTTTTCATGCGAACTGTTCCCTTGTTCGTTGCCGTGTAAGCTCTTTGAGGCTTTCGTTTTTTGTTTGCGCCCGGTTTCCGCATCGCAGCAACCGAGTTGTCATCCGGTTTTACCTGCCCGGGGCAAGCTCTCAAGTTGATGAGCTAAGCACGCCCCTTGCGTCGGAAAAACAATCTTTTTTAGCGAATTCGCTTCAGGAAAACCTAAGCAAGCCGCCATCTTGTATATACATAAAGACATACCGCACTGCAATAACAAAGCAGATTGTTCAGGCTTTAGAAAGACTGGAGACTACCGTTTGCGATGTGCCATGTTCGGGGCAATCATTCCAGGAATGTAAGCATCGGATATGAAAGACTTGGCGTGGCTTTCAAAAGCCTCCAGCAGACGTGACTTGCGCAATGCGCGAAGCGTGGCAAAGCCTATCGTCATCGGCCGATTATCACCTGCCAGACGAATACGCACCACTTTGCGTCCATCTAGCGCCGTATCCGAGCGTGGCGTGACATTAGCAAGCGTATAGCCATAACCATTGGCAACCATCGTGCGAATGATATCCGGATGCGGAAGGCGATAGACGATATTCGGTTGTAGGCCTTCTTTCATGAAGAGAGCGAGAAAGTAGTCGTTGGAATACGGTAGATCGAGAAAGACCATGGGCAATTCGGCCAGCTCCTCAAGCGTGACCGACGAATGCTGCGCCAAAGGATGCGTTTCGCCCACCAGAGCATGGACAGGCAGATCGACAAGCGGGGTAAAGTCGACATCATCAGGGATCTGCAGATCGTAGGTGACAGCGACATCGATCGTCGCACGCCTAAGACCGTTCAGCAATAATTCCTGATGATCGGATTGGGGCCTGATACTGGCTTTGGGGAAAGCTGTTTTGAACGAAAGCGCCAGTTCAGGAAGGATCATTGGCGCTAAAGTCGTCAAGCACCCCACACTCAACTGACCGCGCACCTCGTCCCGCGCTTCCGACGCCACCCCGTAGAGCGACTCGGCCTGCTCGATCAGCCGCTTGGCCTCCAAAAGCATGGAACGGCCGGCAGATGTCAGCGAAAGCCCTTGCGCGTGGTGGCGAATGAAAAGTTGAACATCAAGCTCTTGTTCCAACTGCGAAATTGCAGCCGAGATCGACGGCTGCGAGATATTCACCCGCTCAGATGCCTGGGTAATGCTGCCGGTTTCCCCCGCAGCAATGAAATATTCGAGCTGTCTCAGCGTGAAGCGCATGCACTGGATCCTGTTGACGGCCCCGTCAATATTTAACCCAGGTGGTCGTGAGTCCACTGAATTTATCAAAGGCGTGCAAGGAAAGATCGAGACCGATCCCGGATTGCTTGAAACCGCCAAACGGCGTCATCGGCGCAAGTGCATCAACCGTGTTCACAAAAACCGTACCCGCCCGCGACAGATTGGACGACCAGACGAACGCGCATCGCTCGGCGTCTTAGACACAGTCACATCTCGCCAGTTCCGTAATATCACTCTTCCTCGAACGTCTTCAAAGGTCGCCCGGCACGCCGTAGCTTGGCGCTGCGGTCGGATCGATTGCCCGCGTTACGTAGTCTGCGAGCTGCGGCTTGTAGAGTGCCCAAAGTGCGGCCAGTTCGCCGATGGGATCATGTTCAGCCCAGTCGACGCGAAGGTCGGCGATCGGCCAGGAAACATCGCGCACCATGTAAAGACCCGCCGAATGCACCGGCCCGGCCTCTCCGCCGGCGGCCATTCCAGCACGCATGGCAGCGATGAGGCGGTCGCCGAGATGGCCTTTCGACGCTTCAAAGGCCGCAACGAGGCTGGCCGGAACATCGGCATTGGCCAGCAGATTTCCCGCAGCGGCACAATCCTTGCCCCTGGCAGTCGCATGGGTGCCAAGCGTGTGTTCGCCGGAATGAACGGCGCTCATTCCCTGCATGTCGAGCAACACGACCTGCCGCCACGGAGCGGTCGGATAGTTGGCCAAAAGCTTGCCAAGCGCCTTATCGGCACTCAGACCACCGGCCATCAAATCGAGGCCTTTCGGGCCGAGCGATGGATCTGTGATGTTCTGGGTGGCCACGACACCGGCACCGGCACGCGCATGGGAACAACGCGCAGCAACAGCCGGAGAAGACGAGGATATGGCAATCCCCATCATCCCGGTTTCAGGGCAGCGCGCGGATATCGAGAAGGTCAAGTTAAGGCTCCTGTCGCAGACTTAGTCCGGAATAACGGCTGTCACGTCGATCTCGACCAGCCACTCTGGACGGGCGAGCGCGGAGACCACGATACCGGTCGACACAGGAAACACGCCCTTCAGCCATTTGCCAACAACACGGTAAACCTGTTCGCGATACCGCGGGTCGACAATGTAGATCACGATCTTTGTAATATGCGCGAGCTCGGAGCCCGCCTCTTCGAGCAGCATCTTGATATTCGCCATTGCCTGCTCGGCCTGAGCCGTCACATCGCCAATACCGACATTTTCCGCAGTATCGAGATTCTGACCGATCTGGCCGCGCACGAAGACCATCGTGCCCCGCGCGACCACGACCTGGCACAGATCATTGTCCAGTTGCTGCTCCGGATAGGTATCCTTGGTATTGAACTGGCGGATGCGCTTGTGCGCCATAGGGCTCTCCGTGCGTTTGATCTTGTTTGCCGAGTGAATGAAAAACATCAGTCGATGTCGTTCAGGCGTCTTCGGTGGTTCGTTGCGGGCTGGGTTCATAGGCCAGATAGCTGCGTTGTTTGGAGATATGATCCGCCAGATATTTGGCATCATACCAGACACCCCAGATAAAGGAGGAGCCGCGCCGGGTCTGCCACGGCAAACCGAGGAAATAGACACCCGGCTCTACGGACACGCCACGGTTATGCTTGGGTCGCCCGCTCTCATCGAAAGCATCGATCTGCAGCCAGCTGAAATCAAGAGCAAACCCGGTGGCCCAAATGATCGTGGTGATGCCGGCCTTGGCCATGTCAAGTTCGAGAACCGGATCGCTGACGCAGGCCGGAACGGGCTCGACTTTACGCGCCTCAGGTTCCTCCGGCAGATCAAGTCCGTTGCGCTCTACATAGGCATCGGCTTCGTCGAGTAGCGACAGGTAATTGGCATCACCGCGCTCAAGATTGCAGGCGAGATCGGTCGCGAAGGTCAGTATTCCATCCTTGTAAGCTTCGGTTCGCCCCAGAAGCGTAATGCCGCCAGCCGCCAACCGACGAAAATCGATGGTCTCGCCGCCATTCGCACCACTGACTGCAATTGTCGTGTGCTCTGAACCAGGCATTGCCTCCGCATCCCACTTGTTGAGAACACCGAGCCACCAGACAAAATCCCGTCCCCGATAACTCCTCGGTGGGCGATCGTGCGGACCGACAGAGAGATAGACCTGCCGCCCGGACGCGCGCAATTCATCAGCGATCTGTACACCTGACGATCCGGCTCCGACGACCAGAACCGCACCATCCGCCAATTGCTTCGGATTGCGATAGGAAGAGGAATGTATCTGCTTAAGCCCAGCCTCATCCGGAATGATCGACGGCATGAGGGGGCGCTGAAAGGGGCCGGTTGCCGCAACGACGTAATTCGCTTCGATCGTCCCGGTGGCGGTTTCCACTCTGAAACCGGGACCGTCGGCTTTGCGCTGAACCCGTTTAACCTCTACGCCGCAGCGCACGGGAGCACGGATCTTATCGGCATAGGCCACGAAATAGTTGGCGATATCTTCCTTGGGCACAAAGCTGTCGGGGCCGAAGCCTTCAAACTCCAGATCCGGAAAACGGTCATGCCATGCGGGACCGTTGGCGACCAGAGAATCCCACCGTTCCGACCGCCAGCGCTCGGCGATGCGTTGCCGCTCCAGCACGAGGTGAGGAATACCGAATTTTCCAAGATGAGCACTCATTGCCAGCCCGGCCTGACCCGCGCCAACAATGACAACCTCGACTTTCTCAACCGACATTTCGGGTTCCTCTTCTGACGTTTCGACATTGGGGAAATGCCGTAAGACCGAGCTGAGCCGGCATGGATGATGGGGCGGCAACACCGCCAACAGCACCTTGACTGCATCGCCAACGACGTCCGATCCCGTGGCCGGAAACGAAAGTCTTCTTTGGCGATCTGCTCTTGACCGATTGTTGGCAGCATCAGCGGCTTTAGGAAATTATTTCTTTCAGAAATTTTGCCTCAGCTTTTCCGATTCAAAACAGCTATGACGAGAGGCTGTCGCCGACATGCCCCAGCATGGAGCGGCAGGCTTCAATCTGACTTGTCTCGACAAATTCATCTGCCTTATGTCCCTGCTCCATGCTCCCCGGACCGCAGACAAATGCGGGAACGGACAGGGCAGACGAAAACAGCCCACCCTCTGTGCCGAAGGCGACCTTGATGCAGTGATTGCTACCGGCGAGATTGAGCACGCGAGACATTGTTTTGTCCGTCGAAGAGGTGGCCAGACCGGGATATTCATTGAGCACGTGAATGGATATCCCGGCAGTCGCAAAGCGCGTCCGCGCGGTATTGGAAAGTCGGTCGGCCTTTTCAAACAGCCGATCCAGAAACAGCTTTGGATCATCCGATGCGATGTTGCGAATTTCGAAGTCGAGATCGCAGCGTTCCGGCACGATATTGAGCGCAGTACCACCCTGTATTACTCCGGCATGAACGGTGGTGTAGGGAATATCGTAATCATTGTCTCGTGCGCCCTGCCCCGAAAGCTCCGCCTGCAGGCCTCGAAGTTCCCCGAGAAAATCAGCCGCCAGGTGAATGGCATTGAACCCCGTGGGTGCGAGTGCCGAATGGGCGGCAACCCCGCAACAGGATGCACGCGCAGCAAGCTTGCCCTTGTGGCCTGAGGCCACCTGCATCGAGGTCGGCTCGCCAATCAACACCCAGTCGGGCTCCAATCCAACCTTGGCCAGATCGGCAAGCATGGGACGCACACCGATGCAACCAATCTCCTCATCATAGGACAGCGCGAGATGGAGCGGTCTCTGAAGTGGCTTGAACTTTACCTGAAGCATGGCTTCGATGGCGCAGGCAACAAAGCCCTTCATGTCGGTGGTGCCGCGTCCGTAGAGCCTGCCGTCTCGCTCGATCATGCAAAACGGATCGCTCGACCAGGCTTGACCATCCACCGGCACGACATCCGTATGCCCCGACAGCACGACACCGCCCGGCCCTTCCGGACCAATAGTTGCAAACAGCGATGCCCGATCGCCGGATGCCGCCGGATAGAGCCGGGCCTTGATGCCGGCGCTGTCCAGCAAACCTTGCACATATCGGATCAGCTCAATATTGCCGTCGCGGCTGACCGAAGGGAATGCGACAAGACGGTCGAGGATCGAATAGGCGTCTGTCATGGTTTCAAAAGTCTCTCTTCAATGCGGCAGGCCGCGCGATCATAGCCGCAGCCCTCAGTCGAGAGGCAAGAGCTCGGTGATCTCCCGTTTGAACGGCAAGGCCCCGTCTTCAAGCGGCACGCCATCCAGTTCTTCGGCGTATCGACGGCCGGCATACGTCGCATGGGCAATGGTCGCCGGAGCCAGGGCATCCCCGATCGCGACCACGCTCTCGATACCGCGATCGACCCACTCACTCTCCCTCGCCTTGAGATCGAGGAAAAGTTGCTCATTCGGCAGTCTGGCCGTCACCAGAATGACAGCATCAGCGCCCATCCGTTCCTGTCGTCCCGTGAATGTGCACGAAAGCACAACTTCGCCCGCATTGATCTCGTCAAGCGCTGTAAAGCTTCTGACAGTCACGCCCTTTTCCAGAAGACGTTTCTGAATGAAATGCTGCTCCATCGTGTTGCGGGTCCATGTGGATGCCTCCGACGCGGGCGTGATATAGGTCGTCTGGTAGCCTTTTTCGGCCATCAGTTCAGCCATCACGCCACCCATATAATAGTGGTCGTCATCCCATACGATCACCCGCTGACCTGTTGGCATACGGCCCGTCATCACGTCGCTCGGACAGAGCACATCAGCATCTGGCGAAATGCCAATCGGCAATGTGTGATGATGCCCGACACCATCCCGCCGCCAGGTCGCCCCGGTTGCAATGGCAATGCGGGGAATGCCGAAATCCAGCACATCATCTGCAGTCAGTCGACTGTCGAAATAGGTTTCGACATTGGGTAACTGATTGAGCTGCAGCTTGCGATAATCGGCGACACGAACCCAGGCTGAAAGACCCGGCAGTCTGGCTTCCTGAAGAACCCGGCCACCCAGTTCCTTGCTCGCCTCCGCGAGTGTGACCGCATAGCCGCGCTTGCCCAATGTCTGTGCCGCCTCCAGTCCCGCAGGACCGCCACCGATAATCAGCACCGGTTTTTGACTTTGAGCCTTGCGCACCTTTTCGGGATGCCAACCCTTGCGCCATTCCTCGGCCATGGTCGGATTTTGTGTGCAGCGGATGGGCGATTGGGTGAAGTCACCCGAAACGCAGATATTGCAGCCTATGCATTCGCGGATGTCGTCGAAGCGACCTTCTTCGATTTTCTTCGGCAAGAACGGATCCGCGATTGATGGCCGCGCCGCGCCGATCATGTCGAGAATGCCCTTGTTGACCAAGCTCACCATGCGATCGACGGAGGTATACCTGCCAACGCCAACAACCGGTTTGTTGGTCAGCCGCTTCACACCCATGATGAAGGGTTCCTGCGCGCCCTCCTCGGCAAAGCGGGAGGTGCGGCTATCGTTTTCCCACCCCGCCAAAGTCACATCCCAGAGATCCGGAAGGTCAGCCATGATGCCGATCATGTCCTCGACCTCTTCCTTGTAGAGGCCACCCTCTCCCAGCAATTCATCGGTCGAGATACGGATAGGAACGGCGCAGGTGTCGCCAACGGCAGCCTTGGTTTCCTCCGTAATCTCCCGCAACAGCCTAACGCGGTTTTCGATCGAGCCACCGTATTCGTCGGTACGGGTATTGTAGCGACGCGACAGGAAATGATGCAGAAAGCCGAGCGCGTGTGCGGCATAGACATAGATCAGGTCGAAGCCGCAACGCTTGGCTCGCTTCACCGCCTCCAAGTGCCATTTGCGCACATTGCGGATATCTTGCAGATCCATCCGCCGTGCCTGAACCGGATCATAGGAAAAGGTTGCGACAGGCAAATGCGCCGGCCCCATCGGCACTTCCCGGGAATAGAGGTTTGGCCCGTTCATGCCATTATAGGCAAGCTCGATCCCGGCCAGGGCGCCACCCTCGTGGATTTTATCGGCCATTCGCGTAAGGGCCGGAATATCCCGGTCGTCCCATAAGCGTAGCTCGATGAAGGGGGTAATCTCGGACGTGTGATGAAACTCGACCTGCTCGGTACAGACCACCGCCCAGCCACCTTCCGCCTTGACGCCGCGCATATGGGCAAGAGCCGTGGGATCGCGATAGCCCATGCCATTACAATGCGGCACCTGATAGAAGCGGTTGCGCGCCGTGACAGGACCGATTTTCACCGGCTCGAACAATACGTCGTAACGGCTAGGCCGTGGCCTGGGCTCGCCCCACGAGATCAAATCCGACATCAAGGCCTCCTCTATCGCACTCGCGATTAGTAAGAGAAACGCCTGCTTAGGATAAAGCAATCTTTTCCGCTCCCCTGCATCGCTATTATCAATGCAAGGGAACTTGCTTGGCCGACGAACCGAGTATTTGGAGGTCGATGAAAGCTGGACGGTTAAGCAGCAGGCATTCCTGCACCGGGCATTTTCAGTATCGCCGAGAACCGCGGATCGAACGCACGGCCGATCGGTTCCGCCGCAGCGCCAATTGCCACAGACCACGGGTCGCACATACCCAATTGCAGCCGAGGCAACGTCCTGGTTTTGCGCACCGCCAGCGATGGCAGGAGCGGCTGGATGGCCTCGATCAACCGGCGCATGAAAATCTCTGGCGCGCCACCACAAAAAATTACAGTCTGCGGGTCGAAAACAGACTCCAGAAGCTGCACATTCCAGCGCAATTCATCTGCGGCTCGACGCATCCATTTTTCCATGGCTGGTCCGAATTCGACCGTCGCACGCTCGATATGCGCATAAAGGTCCGGATCTCCGGGATCGAGGTCAAGCGCCCGACAAAGAGAGGCAAGCGACGCATGATGTTCGAGCGGCAAGCCTGCCTCGTTCTCATCACCCGATGGTCTTGTCAGCATCATCCCGATTTCACCGGCATTGCCGTTGGCACCACTATAGAGCTCGCCATGCAGAATAAGACCGGCCCCCAAACCATAACCAAGCAGGATGCAAATGGCGTGATCGATGTCATGAGCAGCACCGACCATTCTCTCCGCTGTTGCAGTCGCCGCCGCATCATTTTGCAAACCCACATCAAGGCCCGTTCCCGCAGCCAGCGTTTCCAGCAATGGAAATGCCTGCCATGCCGCCATCATCCAGGGATCATCCACATCTGATTCCAGACCGAAGGGGCCGGGCATGGCAACACCGAGGCCTACAAGTCTGCGGTGGGATTGTGGATGTATCGAGAGCAGATCCCCGCGCGCTTTCTCGATGAGGTCGAGAACGACAGCGACACCTTTTGCCGGGCCGTCTGGCGGCAGGTTGGCTTCCACACGCACCAGAACGGTGCCAACAAGATCGACCGCAATTGCGCGTACTACATGCCGGTCAATCTGCACGCCAATGGCAAACGCACCTTCTGGAACAAGGACATAAGGCGTCGAAGGTTGGCCGCGCCCCTTGCGGACGACTGCCTGGGAACTCACCAGACCGTCGTGCTCAAGCTCTTCGATAATGTTGGAAATGGTCTGCTTCGTCAGTTGCGTTGCACGCGCCAGTTCCGCACGAGACAAGGCGCCATTGCGCCGAAGCGCATCCATGATGACCCTTCGGTTATGGGCGCTTGCGCCTTCCTGGTTGGTGCCACTTTGGGCGCGAATCGGACGAACGTCATTCATTTCAAACTGCCCTATTGACATCCTTCGATTATCGAACAAACATTAAGTCAAATCAATTGACTTAATTAAAGGGCCACAAGAGTCCTGGGGAACAACACGGCGGAATCTTCAAAGAGCCACCGTGTGAATGCTCCGATCAACATGAGGCGCCCGCGGCTAGACGCTGCAGGCTTGGTGAAAATCGGCTCCGCTTTCGGGCGGCACCGTTGAACGGCGCAAAGCCAATTACTGGAGGCAAGAATGCTAAAGACAACGCGCAACATCCTTCTCGGCGCAACGATCATCGGATCGTCGCTCGCCACGCATGCCTACGCAGAAACCACGCTCAACGCTCTGTTTATGGCTCAGGCAGCCTATAGCGAAGCAGACGTTCGGGCGATGACGGACCAGTTCCAGAAGGAAAATCCGGATGTGAAGGTCAATCTGGAATTCGTTCCCTATGAAGGCCTGCACGACAAGACGGTTCTGGCCCAGGGATCCGGCGGGGGTTACGACGTCGTTCTGTTTGATGTGATCTGGCCGGCCGAATATGCCGCCAACAATGTTCTGCTCGATGTATCCGACCGCATTACCCCGGAAATGAACGACGGCGTTCTTCCAGGTGCATGGACGACGGTCGATTATGACGGCAAGAAATACGGCATGCCGTGGATCCTCGACACCAAATACCTGTTCTACAACAAGGAAATTCTCGAAAAGGCAGGCATTACCACGCCTCCCAAAACCTGGGCAGAACTTTCCGAACAGGCCAAGCTGATCAAGGACAAGGGCCTTGTCGACGCTCCGATCGTATGGAGCTGGGCGCAGGCCGAAGCTGCGATCTGCGATTACACCACGCTGGTGAGCGCCTACGGCGGCGACTTCCTGAAAGATGGCAAGCCCGACTTCCAGACAGGCGGCGGCCTTGATGCGTTGAAATACATGGTCGACAGCTATAATTCCGGCCTGACCAACACCAATTCCAAGGAATTCCTGGAAGAAGACGTCCGCCGCGTCTTCCAGAATGGCGAAGCAGCATTCGCGCTGAACTGGACCTACATGTACGGTCTCGCCAATGATCCGAAGGAAAGCAAAGTTGCCGGCAAAGTCGGTATCGTTCCCGCACCGGGCGTTGAAGGCAAAAGCACCGTGTCGGCCGTCAACGGCTCTATGGGTCTCGGCATCACCAGCACAAGCAAGCATCCCGACGAGGCCTGGAAATACATCGTTTCCATGACCTCGCAGGAAACACAGAACGCTTACGCCAAACTCAGCCTGCCAATCTGGGCCTCGTCCTATGACGACCCGGCAGTCACCGAAGGTCAGGAAGAGCTGATCTCGGCGGCAAAGGTTGGTCTCGCAGCCATGTATCCGCGCCCGACAACGCCGAAGTATCAGGAGCTCTCCGTTGCCCTCCAGCAGGCGATCCAGGAATCGCTGCTTGGACAGGAAACACCAGAAGATGCCCTGAGCACAGCGGCCGAAAACAGCGGCCTCTGATCCTCCCGAACAAGGCGGGCGGTTCCAGACCCGGGACCGCCCGCCTTGCCATGCCGCAGAGATTGCGGCCACTCTATCCATCCCGTTCTTATATCGATCAGGTACACCCACATGTCCGGCACATGGTTAAAAACACGAGCGTGGCTGCTGATGTTGCCGTTGCTGGCCGTGATGGTCGCCGTCATAGGTTGGCCCATGGCCGATACGATCCGGCTCTCCTTCACCGACACCAAGCTGGTCGGAACTCAAGGCAACTTCGTTGGTCTTGCCAACTATGCCAAACTGCTCGGAAGTTCGAGTTTTCAGAAAACTCTCACAACCACCACAATGTTTGCGGTCATATCGGTGGCCGCGGAAATGGTTCTCGGTGTATTGGCCGCTTTGTTGCTGAACCAGCAATTTCGTGGCCGCACGGTTTTGCGCGCCATGATGATCCTGCCCTGGGCCTTGCCGACCGTGGTCAACGCCTCGCTGTGGCGACTGATCTACAATCCTGAATATGGTGCGCTGAACGCCGCACTGACCCAGATTGGCCTGATGGATGCCTATCGTTCCTGGCTGGGCGAGCCGGCAACGGCTTTGACGGCGTTAATCATCGCCGATTGCTGGAAGAACTTCCCACTTGTTGCGCTGATCGCCTTGGCCGCCCTTCAGGCCGTGCCACGCGATATCACCTCGGCATCCATGGTGGATGGTGCCGGTGCATTTTCCCGCTTCCGCTTCGTCATTCTGCCTTATCTCGTCGGCCCCTTGATGGTCGCACTCGTGCTGCGAACCATTGAGGCCTTCAAGGTGTTCGACATCATCTGGGTCATGACCCGCGGCGGTCCCGCAAACAGCACACGGACGCTCTCGATCCTCGTCTATCAGGAAGCTTTCTCTTTCCAGCGCGCCGGCTCAGGAGCCTCTCTTGCCCTGATTGTCACGCTGCTGGTGACCGTACTGGCAGTCGTTTACGCGGTGTTGATCCGTAAAAGCTCGGAGATGACCTGAGATGGAACGCAGAAGCCCGTTTTTCACCGTCTTTATCTATGGCTGCGCCATTCTCCTGGCTGCGCTCATTCTGGCGCCGATACTCTGGCTCTTTATCATGAGCATCTCGCCGGCGGCCAACCTCACATCCAAGCCGCTCATCTGGTGGCCGGATACGATCGACCTGTCACGTTATCAATTGCTGTTGTCGAGAGTGGAAAACAGTGCGGGTGAAGCCTTCGTCGCATCGCTGTTCAACAGTATCAAGGTCGCATCGATGGCAACTCTGGCAGCGCTCGCCATGGCAATTCCCGCCGCATGGGCCGTCTCGCGCACCCCATCGATCACCTGGTCGCTCTATGCGGTGATAGCAACTTACATGTTACCGCCCGTGGCCCTTGCCGTTCCGCTCTATATGGGACTGGCAGCGCTTGGCATGCTCAACTCGATCTCCGGCCTGACACTGGTCTATCTGACCATTCTGGCCCCCTTCACCACCTGGCTGATGAAATCAGGCTTCGATTCCATTCCGCGTGAAATCGAGAATGCCGCCATGATGGAAGGCGCGCGGCTGGATCAGATACTCAGAATGATCACTCTGCCACTCGCAGCCCCGATCATGGCGACAGCGGCGCTTTTCGCCTTCCTGCTCGCTTGGGATGAATTTTTCTACGCATTGCTGTTCACCTCCGATCAGCGTGCCAAGACCCTGACAGTTGCCATTGCGGACCTCGCAGGCGGCAGGGTCTCCGATTATGGCTTGATCGCAGCCGCAGGTGTGCTGGCAGCACTCCCACCGGTGGTGATAGGTCTCGTGATGCAGCGTGCCCTGATATCCGGGCTGACAAATGGTGGCGTCAAAGGATGACAATGACTTCTACAACAACTCGTCCGTCCGGGCTGATTGCGATCGAAGCCGAGATGGCCCGCCAGCATGCGGACGCCCTCGCCTCATTTGACAGAGCAACGCCCCTCGCGCACGATATTGCCATCTCGCTCAAGCGCACAGGCAGGCTGCTTCTTCTGGGAATGGGTGGGTCTCACGCCGTCAGTCGCGCAGTTGAACCTCTTTATCGCAACCTCGGTATCGATGCGCTTGCCCTGCCGCTGTCCGAACAGCTTGGTCAGCCACTAACGGTGTCAGACCGTACGGTGTTGGTGACCTCTCAATCCGGCGAAAGTGCCGAAGTCTTGCGCTGGTTCGGTGAGGCAAGCGCTCAGACGGATGTTTTTGGTCTGACGCTGGAAGACGGCTCTTCGCTTGCGCGCCTCGCCCCCAGCCTGATCGGTGCCGGTGGCACTGAACATGCCTTTGCCGCAACCCGCAGCCTGACGGTTACATTTGCCTTGCATCTCGCGGTGCTGTCCGCTTTGGGAATGGATGCCGCGCCAGCACTGGCGGTCCTCAAGCAACCCCAGGACCCCAACATTGAAATTGCGCTACAGGCAATGGCAAAGGTCGCAACAATCGTCACATCTGGCCGCCGCCTTCAGGGCGTCGCTGAAGCAATTGCACTTGGTCTAACAGAACTCTCGCGCCTGCCTTGCTTCTCACTCGAAGGCGGTCAATTACGCCATGGTCCGATGGAGATGCTCGGCGAGAACGTCGGCGTGGTTCTCTTCCGCGCCAACGACGAAACATCCGCACTTGTCGCCGGGATGGCGACATCAGCACAGGAGGCAGGATCTCCAGTTGTCGTGTTCGATGCCTCGGGCGAAAAGCCAGTCCCGAATGTCGTGACCATCTCCTTGGCAGCAGCAAGCGGCATGGCGGCAATATTCGCAATTCTGCCGGTCGCCCAGCGATTCATGGTCAGCTTTGCCGCAGGCAGGGTCGCCGACGTGGGAACGCCGATCCGCTCCACCAAGATCACGCGGAGCGAATAACCGGAATGCGTCCTCTTGCAGTCATTGGCAACGTCAATATCGACCTCATTCTCGGCCCTGCCGCCCCTTGGCCTGCAGCCGGCACGGAGATCATCGTCGATCATGACGAATTGCGTGTAGGCGGCTCGGCTGGCAACACCGCACTGGCATGGACTGGTCTTGGCATCGATTACCAGATTGCCGCCAATGTCGGCGATGACCAGTTCGGTCTGTGGTTGCGCGATGCTTTTGCCGAGCGCAGCAGAGCCTGGCCAACGGAAAAGGTGGGAACCACTTTAAGTGTCGGGATCACCCATCCGAATGACGAGCGAACCTTCTTCACCACGCGCGGTCACCTGCCGTTGTTCAGTTTCTCCCAGGTCAAAGCGATGCTGGACATCGAAAGTCTGAAGGGCGGTTGTGCACTTCTATGCGGCTCATTCCTGACCGACCAACTGCGCAACGAATATGACGCCTTCTTCGACTGGGCGGATGCGCATGGCATTGACGTTGCACTCGATACCGGCTGGCCCCTTGACGGCTGGACCGAAAGCAATCGACGGGCAGCAACCAGTTGGCTTGAGCGATGCCATTGCGCCTTGCTGAATGAAGTGGAAGCCACCGAACTTGCCGATTGCCCGGATCCCATTGAAGCGGCTCAAAAGTTGAAAGCCCATATGTGCACCGATGGCATTCTGGTGGTTAAACGCGGCCCGGACGATGCGATCGCCATCACAGGAGACGGAAAGATCTATTCTGCTCCCACGCCCGAGGTCACAGTCGTCGATACCATCGGCGCCGGCGATGTCTTCAACGCTGCATTCCTTGCCGCACTTTGCGCCGGCCAACCGCTGGACGCGTGCCTCAGTGCTGGATCGCGCGTTGCTTCCCATGCAATATCGACCGCGCCGAGGCGCTATACCGGGCTTGAGGCCCTTTACGAACGTGAGGCCATCTGATGAGCGCTCTTGACATCCAATCCATTCGCAAGAGCTACGGAAGCGTAGACACCCTCAAGGCCATCGATATTTCGCTGGATGATGGCGAGTTTCTCGTCCTTCTGGGCGCGTCGGGATGCGGCAAATCCACTTTGCTCAACATCATAGCCGGATTGGCGGAACCGACCAGCGGCGACATCCTGATTGGTGGGCGATCGGTACTGGGCGTTCATCCGAAAAACCGGGACATCGCCATGGTGTTCCAGTCCTACGCGCTCTATCCCAACATGTCGGTCGCCAGAAACATCGGCTTCGGGCTCGAAATGCGCAAAGTGTCGAAAGAGACACGTGAGAAAGCGGTACTGGATGCAGCCCGTCTCCTGCAGATCGAGAATCTGCTGGATCGGAGGCCGTCGGAACTATCGGGTGGCCAGCGCCAGCGGGTCGCCATCGGTCGCGCGGTGGTACGCGACCCGCAAATCTTCTTGTTCGACGAACCGCTTTCCAACCTCGACGCCAAATTGCGCACAGAAATGCGTGTGGAACTGAAGCGCTTGCATCAGAAACTTCAGACAACCGTTGTCTACGTGACGCATGACCAGATCGAAGCGATGACCCTGGCGACCCGAATTGCCGTCATGCGCGACGGCAAGATTGAGCAACTGGGCACGCCGCAAGACATCTACAATCGCCCCGCAACGCTCTACGTCGCAGGTTTTGTCGGTTCGCCGCCAATGAATATTCTTGGTGCCAAAGTCGAAGGGGACAGGTTCACTTTTCCCGGTTGCGATGAAACGATTGCCATCCCCTCACGCCTGCAAGCAACCGTCAAAAAGGGACAGATCGTCAAGATCGGCATTCGGCCGGAAAGTTTCAGGTTGGCAGGTCAGCAAGAAGTTGTTGGGTCATTGAAGGTCCGCGTCGAGCTGGTCGAATTGACCGGCCCCGAGCTCGTAACCTCCGCGCTCGCAGGAAACCAGACCATCACCGCATGTCTGCCGCCGAACGCTGAGATTGAAACGGGATCTGAATACAGGCTGGCATTCGACGAAACGGCTGTCCACGTGTTCGACCCCGTAAGCGAGCTGGCGCTATAAGCCCTTCGACGCACCGCTTGCTGCTGAAGCGGTGCGTCGAAGCTGGCAACTGCATGGCGGAGCAGATCTTTGCTAACCAAGCCCTCGGTGCTGGGTCAATGCGTTCAAACCGCGCGATCCGTTGCTGCCATTCCCATGCGCGCTTTAATCCAGATCAGAAGATCGTCCAGAAATGTGAACACGACCGGGATCACCAGCAGGCTGAGGAAGGTTGAGGTGATCAAGCCACCGATAACCACGATGCCCATCGGCTGACGGAAGCTCGGGTCACCTTCGACGAGACTGAGGGCAGCCGGTGTCATGCCGCCGGCCATGGCGATGGTGGTCATGATGATCGGGCGCGCACGCTTGTGGCATGCATCGACCAGGGCATCATAGCGAGACATCCCATCCCTGCGTGCTTCGATCGCATATTCCACGAGCAGGATAGAGTTTTTGGAAACGATCCCCATCAACAGGAGGAGACCGATTACGGCAGGCATCGAGAAGCTTGTCCCCGTCAGGACGAGCGGCAATAACGCACCGCCGAGCGCGAGAGGCAAAGCCATCAGGATCGTGACAGGTTGAAGGAAATCATGGAACAGGATGACCAGAACCGCGTAAATACAGAAGATGCCAATCGCCATTGCTGTGGCGAAACTGCTGAACAGCTCGGATTGCCGCTTCAATTCGCCCTGCTCGACAAATTTCACGCCCTGCGGCAGGTTCTTGTAAGCCGGTAAGGCTTCTGCCTCCTTCGTGACTTCCGACAGGCTGCGACCATTCAGCTCGACAGTCAACGACACATTGCGTGATCGATCAAGCCGGTCGATTTGACTTGGGCTGGCCCCCATTGAAATGTCGGCGATTGAACCGAGCGACACATTGCCATCGGCCCCTTCAACCGGAATAAGCGAAATGGCATCAAGGGATTGCCGGCTGGAGGTGTCAAGCATGACCCGAATATCGACCTGGCGCTCAGGCAAATTGAGCTGCGACAGCGCTGCATCGTAGGCCCCTGCCGTGGCAACGCGCACCGCCTCGGCAATAGCCTTCGATGTCACGCCCAAGGACGCGGCCTCTGCCAAGTCCGGGATAATGACGATCTCTGGCGACTGGACCGCCGCCGACGATGTCACATTGCCAATGCCCTTCAACGTCCGCAAATCTGCCTCGAGACTGGCGGCTGCCTTTTCAAGAAGGCTGGAATCATCGCCGGACAAAGTGAGCGTGAGCTCCGTACCATTGCCGCCCGTGCCTGTTTCAACACGCGCTCCGGGCAAGACTTCAAGCGCCTTGCGTAAATCACCTTCGATCTCAGATTGTTTGACATCGCGTTCATCGATCGGTGTCAGATTGACAACAATTGTGGCGCTGTTGGTGCTCGACGTCGATGAGCCACCGTTAGGACCGGCGCCCGTTGTGGCCGAACCCGTCGCCTGAAAGACAGAGGTAACGTGATCCACTTTTGCAATGATCTCGGACGCTTTCTTGGCAACGATGTCGGTTGTTGCAATCGTTGATCCAGGCGGCGTGGTGAGGGACACTTGCGTTTGTCCGTCGTCAGATGCCGGGAAAAACCCTGTCGACATTTGGCTCAGAAGCACCAATGTAAAGCCGAGAAATGCAGCCGTACCCAGCACCGGTATCCAGCGACGCCGAAGCGCGCCCTTAACCAGCCAGAGATAGGTCCGCATGATACGGCCGTCCTCGTCTTTCTTCGCCTTGTTCGGTTTCAAAAGATAGGCAGCCATCATCGGCGTGACTAGCCGTGCGACCAGCAGCGAGGCCAGAACAGCCACGGACGCCGTGATGCCGAACTGCTTGAAGATGATGCCAACGACACCGCCCATGAAGGCTGTTGGCAGGAACACGGCAACCAGGGTGAATGTCGTGGCAATCACCGCTAAGCCGATTTCGTCTGCCGCTTCCATTGCCGCGTCGAATGGGGCTTTCCCCATTTCGAGATGGCGTTCGATATTTTCAATTTCCACAATCGCATCGTCGACCAGGATGCCGACCACCAAAGACAGCGCCAACAGAGTAACCGTGTTCAACGTGTAGCCAAAATAATACATGGCCAGGAATGTCGGTATGATTGACAGCGGAAGGGCAACGGCTGCCAGAAGCGTCGCGCGCCAATTGCGCAGAAACAGCCAGACCACCAGAATCGCGATGATTGCACCCTCGTAGATCATACTCATGGAGGATTCATAATTCTGCTCGGTCGGAACGATCGTGTTGTAGGCTTCCTCTATCTTCACACTGGGATTATCAGCAGCAAATGTCTTCATTGCCGCGCGGACGTCTTCCGTGACTGCGATATCGGAATACCCTTTGGAACGCTTGATTTGGGCGGCAATCACGGGCTTGCCATTGAGATAGGCAAGGGAGCTGAGGTCGCTATGAGTGTCTGTCACAGTGCCCAGTTCGTCCAGCCGAACCCAACTTCCCTTGGGTAAGGGGATCGGCATGCCGGCAAGCTGCTCGGCGCTGTCTGCGGCCGCCAGAGTGCGAACCGACTGGCTTTCGCCACCGATACGCCCTTTACCACCTGACAGGTCAGATTGCACGGCCTCCAACTGACTGTTGACATCGTTTGCTGTCAGTCCCAAACCATCGAGCAGGTTGGGATTGAGCTCAACCCTGATCTCACGGTCAACGCCACCCAGACGACCGACCTGCCCAACGCCTTCGACCGACATCAGTGCTTTTGACATATCGTTATCGATGAACCACGACAGTTCGGCGTCATCCAGCTTGTCCGAACTCACCACAAACGTAATCAATGGCGAGCCGTTCAAGGATTCCTTTTTGACAGTCGGCGCATCCATATCCTGTGGAAGATCACCTTCCGCTTCGTCGACAGCACTCTTCACTTCGTCCAGCGCGGTTTGCGTATCTTTGCCCACTTCGAACGCGACAGAGATGCTGACTGAGCCGTCGGTAATGGTCGTCGTGACGGAATCCAGCTGATCGAGGCCTGTCAGCTCATCTTCGATCTTACGGGCCACCTCCGTTTCCAGCTGCGACGCCGCCGCACCATCCAGCGATGCACTGATCGTGATGGTAGGCAGATCCATATCAGGGAAATTTTGAACATCGAGACGATTAAACGCCCACAGCCCACAGCCTGTCATCAAGGCAAAAAGCAGAATGGGCGGGACGGGATTCTTGATAGACCAGGAAGAGAAATTCATTTCGCCTCTTCCTTCTCCGCCGATGCGCCGAGTGCTTCCACACGGACGGTTGAACCATCCGCCAGAAATGCACCGCCTGACATCACGACCTGGTCGGTCTTCTCTACACCGGACATAATTTCCACACGGTCATCCTGCCGCCGACCAATCTCTACCCGCTTGCGCGTCACAGACGTCTGGTCGTTCGGGTTCAAAACAAAAACATAAGAAAAGCCATCCTTGAGGGTCACAGCCGCGGCGGGCACTGTCAGCGCATCCGTCTGGTCAAGTTCAAAATAGCCACTGACCAGCATACCGGTTTTCGGCTGAGGCATATCAGCTTCAGGATGCAGGCTCACATAGACTATCACGCGACCATTGTCAGTCGACGCCGTCGGCGCGACCAATCTCACCTCGCCGTGCACATCGCCAATAGGCGTCGGGATGAGTGCTCTGGTCCCCTCCTTGACATCAAACAGCCGCTTGATCGGCAGCTCGGCCTTCCATTCAATCCGGTTTTGGCGGATCAATTTGAAAAGCTCTTCACCGGCAGTAACAACGTCGCCAAGCGAGGCGGTACGCGAGGAAATAACCCCGTCGTCAACGGCGTAAACCTTGGTTTGGTTGAGGGTAAGTTGTGCCGCTTCAAGCGCCGCCTTCTCCGAAAACAGTGTCGCTTTGGCCTTGCGCTCAGTAATCAGATATTCGGTCGTTTGCTGTTTTGACAACGCACCCGAATCCGTTAGCCCACGGGCACGATCGGCATCCGCGGTCGCCTGATCGAGATCGGCTTCAGCCTTCTCGACGGCTGCCTGTTGCTGTTCCAATGCAGCCTGAGCGCTCTCAGCCGCAAACTTGACCAGCAGATCACCTTTTTTGACGGTACTGCCGACCTCTGCATTGACTTCAATGATTTTCATGCCGCTCACTTCAGCGGCAAGTGTTGCCTCATGCCAGGCGGCAAGACGACCGCTCGCCGGGATCCTTACCGGCCATACCAACACCTCAGGCTTTGCGACATTCACGGTCAAAGCCGCGGCTTTCGCCATCGTCTCCTGCGTCTCCTGGCTCCATGCAGGAATGCTTTGCGCAAAATAGGGCGACAAGGCGAGGGCCATTGCGACGGGAATGAGGACAAGTTTTCGCATCATTTTATTCCGTTAGAGGCTATTGAGGTCCGGCCGAGGCAGACCATCCACCTCCCAGAGACTTGTAAAGGGCGATCCAGTAACGAACCGCGTCGCGCCTGATTTCGATGAGTGTAATCGCGGCGGACTGAGCCGACCGACGTGCTTCCTCGCGATCAAGGATGCTCGCACCGCCGGACTTCCAGTTTTGATCAACAGAGTTAAAATAACTTTGATAATTTTCAGCTGCCGTTTTGGCATCTGAAATCCGCCGTAACGCCGTATTGACACGGACAAGAGCCATCTCGACTTCCGCAATGGCGGATAAGACGCCGGACTTGTAATTCGCGACAGCCACATCGTAGTCAGCCACAGCACTTCTGACAGCCGCCCTTTTGGCCCCACCATCAAACAGGGGAATCGAGAGAGCTGGGCCGAACGACCATGGCGCAGATCGTCCCGTCAAGGTCGCTTCACTGATCGAGATTGAGCCGCTCAGACTGAGGCTCGGATACAAATCGGCTTTTGCTGCGCCGACGTCAGCGATTGTGGCAGCCACTTCAGCCTCCAGCGCATTGACATCCGGTCTCTGGCGCAAGACCGCTGCAGGAACCGAAGTTATACGCAAAGCAGTCGGTTGGGGTATCCGGCTACGACCCTGCGCCAGCAGTTTTCTGACGACAGGTTCGTCTCCCCCTGTTAACTGAGCCAGCGATTTTACGATGATCTCGCAATCGCCCTGCTGGGAAGTAAGATTTGACGACGAGGTCGCTGCGCTCGCACGGGCAAGAGCCAGATCCGCCGTCGACGTGAGACCAGATTGTGTCGATTTTTCTGTGACACGGATCGTTTCTCTTTGCGAGGCAAGCGCGTCGCGATAGAGCCGTTCAAGCTGACGGCAGGCGCGATATTGAACATAATAATCAGCCACTTCACCGGCAATCGTAATCCGGGCGTCATGCCACGACCAGACCTTGCCCTCAGCTCGCGACGAAGCAGCCAGCGTCTGCATTTTGATCTTGCCGAACAGGTCGAGTTCCCATTCGGAATCGAGCGCGCCATTTTTGGTGGTCTGAGCCGCAGTCTCGTTTGCATCATCCCCATGATTGCCGGCGCGCCTAGCCGATGTCGAGCCGTCGAGCGAGGGGAAAAGCCCGGACCGGGTTGAATCCAACGTGGCGCGGGCCTGATCGATATTGGCGATAGCTTCCTGTACAGACGGATTTTGACGTTCTGCCAAGTCCAGCAATGCGCCCAGAGATGTATCTTGGAAGCTCGCCCACCATGCCAGAAGATCGGTCGAACGCCCAGCATGCGGCAAAGTTGCGTGCCAATGGGCGGCAATCGCGGAAGTCGACGGCTTCAACTGGCCAAGGCTCGTGCAACTGGCAAGAAAGGTCGCCGCGGCGATCAGCGGAAGGAGCCTGATAGAGATAGAGCGCATGATTTTCCGCTGCCTGGAACTGTTGGCCGCACTATAGAGATCCCCATGTTAATGTCGGTCAAGAACGTGTTAAGTTGTGTAAAAGCGCTGTATTCGTCGCCCGCAAGCCGTAAAGCTGCGCGCAACGACCCGACGGATGCATGATATGACCAAGGTGCTTTTAATCGATGACGACGTCGAACTCACCAATTTGCTGTCAGAATACCTGACGGAAGAAGGGTTTACCGTCGAAGCCACAACCGATGGCAGGGTGGGTGTTGCGGAAGCAATGTCCTCTTCCACCGACCTGATCGTCCTGGATATCATGATGCCACGGATGAATGGCATTGAAGTGCTGCGAAGGATCAGGCAGGTCGGGGATATACCCATACTCATGTTGACGGCCCGCGGAGACGATATCGATCGCATATCCGGCCTCAATCTGGGGGCGGACGACTATGTGTCCAAACCCTGCTCGCCAGGCGAGTTGGCGGCGCGCATCCGCGCGATACTACGCCGTTCTGGACGAACAGGACGGGACGGCACCGTAGAAGAGATCAAGACCGGCGCGCTATCCCTTTATCCTTCCAGGCGTGAGGCTGAGTGGCGAAGCACACCGCTCGAACTGACGGGAACCGAGTTCAGTCTTCTGGAGGTACTTGCCCGATCTGCCGGCCAGCTCGTCTCCAAGGAGGAGATTTCGCTTCGCGCATTCGGCAAGCCTTTGACCGCATTCGACCGGCGAATTGATGTTCATATCAGCAGTATTCGCCAAAAACTTGGCGCACGCGCAGACGGTCAGCCCTGGATACAGGCCGTCCGGGGGCGCGGATATCAGCTGCTGGAAGGCTAGTATGCATCGGTTGTTCTGGAAGTTCTTCATTGTCGTATGGCTGGCCATGGCTGGGTCGATAGCGCTGCTCTTTGCGATCAGCTTATTGTTTCAGTCGCCCTTCGAAGAAGAAGTCGCTCAACGGGAGCAGGCCCTGGCTCTGGACACGGCGGTGCAGCTCCTTCAAGCGAATGGCGCAAGTGCCGCAACGGAGATGATCGCCGCCATGCGACGAACCGGCCGCGACATTGCCATCCGCATCACCCGCATTGGCCCGGCGATCGATTGTGCACTGTCAGATGCCAATGAACGTGCCAGGAGCGCCGTGTCCGATGGAAATTGCTACCGCATGCAAATTGACGGCTCGGTCCGAAGCATGATTTCCAGGACCTGGCCGAGAACGGTTCCCTGGTTGGCAGCGCTCATCGCCGCCGCAGCGGCCGCTTACTGGCTTGCCCGGTATTACATCACACCCGTGGAGCAGCTTCGCTATGGCCTGAGGTCGCTGGCAAAGGGCCAACTCGATGTGCGCATTGCCCATACGATTGGCAGCAAGCGCGATGAGATAACCTCTCTTGCACATGACCTCGATATTACCGCGACACGGCTTCAGGAGCTTCATATCCGCCAGCAACAGCTATTCCACGACATTTCCCATGAACTTCGCTCACCATTGTCGAGGCTGCAGGCCGCGATTGGCATCCTGCAGCAAAACCCCGCGCGGGTCACAGCAATGATCGAGCGGATGGAGCGCGAAGTCGAACGTCTCGACAAATTGGTCGGCGAAATATTGACACTGGCGAGGCTGTCAGAACGGGGCACCCCACGCTTTGAGCGGCAGACGCTGGATGTCATCGATCTGGTGCGGGAGATCGTCGAAGATGCCGGCTTTGAGGGGCATGCGCGTCACACGAAGGTCGATTACCTGGGCGTCGATAGCTTTGTGGCCAGCGTCAACGGCGATCTCATTTATCGTGCACTCGAAAATGTCATCCGCAACGCCATCACACACACGGCAGAAGGGACAACTGTCCTGGTCACCTCAAAGGTCGAAGGGCATACACTTCTGCTAACGATTGAAGACGATGGAAACGGAGTGCCAGAGCCGGAACTCGAGGCGATCTTTCAACCCTTCTCTCAACGTTCAACCGCTTCCACCGGCGCGGGATACGGCCTCGGCTTGGCGATTACGCGCCGGGCGGCCGAATGGCATGGCGGAGTGGCAACAGCCAAGAACAGGACATCGGGCGGTCTGCGTGTCGAAATCACAATTCCCGCCCAGATCGGCAACACAAGTCTCTCCTGAAAACTGGAAAGCAACTGCGTCTTCTGCGTTTGCAGACAGATTGAACGCCCGGGCGTTTTGAGGTCCGGGATTTATTTTCATATCTTGTATTTGATATGCTAATTGAATTTGTGTTTTTGATTTTGGTTGGATTTTGGTTGCGGGGGCAGGATTTGAACCTGCGGCCTTCAGGTTATGAGCCTGACGAGCTACCGGGCTGCTCCACCCCGCGGAATAATGTTTGGACAGCAAGAGGGCCGCTTTTTGAGCGGCCTCATTTTGGGACGAGGCCCGATTGTTTTGTGATGAGAAGATTATGATTTCATTGCCTTTTGCAGACCTGGCAGCGACCTACTCTCCCGCGTCTTAAGACGAAGTACCATTGGCGCTGGGGCGTTTCACGGCCGTGTTCGGAATGGGAACGGGTGCGGCCGCCCCGCCATAACCACCAGGTCGGCAAAGGGCAATGTTGATGCTTGGCATCAACGTTGTTCCCATTTCTTTGGCAAACCTTAGGTCTTCGCTTTCGCTCAGAAGGGTGCCAAAGCGTTAATACGGAACCGTATTGATGCTTTGCATATTGAGAAGCTGGTTGAGGTTACCCTCATTTGTCTTAGGCGAACACGTTTTGGTTTGTTTCCCTTGCAGTGATCGGACGAAGTCCGCAAGCGCAAGGCGCGTCGCCGAAGGTTCGGCGCGTGGTTCTCAGCGACGGCAAAAAGGGCCGACAGCGTGAGAACAAAACAGATGGCATCATCGAAGCCTTTGGCTTTGATGAGCATGGTCAATGAGAACGATTAAGCCGATCGAGCTATTAGTAACGGTAAGCTTCACACATTGCTGCGCTTCCACACCCGTCCTATCAACGTGGTAGTCTTCCACGGCTCTGATAGGGAATACTCGTTTTTAGGTTGGTTTCCCGCTTAGATGCCTTCAGCGGTTATCCATTCCGTATATAGCTACCCTGCTATGCCGTTGGCACGACAACAGGTCCACCAGAGATACGTCCATCCCGGTCCTCTCGTACTAGGGACAGATCCTATCAATATTCCTACACCCACGGCAGATAGGGACCGAACTGTCTCACGACGTTCTGAACCCAGCTCACGTACCGCTTTAATTGGCGAACAGCCAAACCCTTGGGACCTGCTCCAGCCCCAGGATGCGATGAGCCGACATCGAGGTGCCAAACAACCCCGTCGATATGGACTCTTGGGGGTCATCAGCCTGTTATCCCCGGCGTACCTTTTATCCGTTGAGCGATGGCCCTTCCACGCGGGACCACCGGATCACTATGACCGACTTTCGTCTCTGCTCGACTTGTCAGTCTCGCAGTCAGGCGGGCTTATGCCATTGCACTCGACGACCGATTTCCGACCGGTCTGAGCCCACCATCGCGCGCCTCCGTTACTCTTTCGGAGGCGACCGCCCCAGTCAAACTACCCACCATACACTGTCCCGGATCCGGATAACGGACCGCGGTTAGACATCCATGACGATAAGGGTGGTATTTCAAGGATGGCTCCACAAGAACTGGCGTCCCTGCTTCAAAGCCTACCACCTATCCTACACATGCCGACACGAATGCCAGTGTAAAGCTATAGTAAAGGTGCACGGGGTCTTTCCGTCTGACCGCAGGAACCCCGCATCTTCACGGGGAATTCAATTTCACTGAGTCTGCGTTGGAGACAGCGGGGAAGTCGTTACGCCATTCGTGCAGGTCGGAACTTACCCGACAAGGAATTTCGCTACCTTAGGACCGTTATAGTTACGGCCGCCGTTTACTGGGGCTTCAGTTCAAAGCTTGCACCTCTCCCTTTAACCTTCCAGCACCGGGCAGGCGTCAGACCCTATACGTCGTCTTGCGACTTCGCAGAGCCCTGTGTTTTTGATAAACAGTCGCTACCCCCTGGTCTGTGCCACCCCAAAACACTTGCGTATCCTGGGGTCACGCTTCTTCCGAAGTTACGCGTGCAATTTGCCGAGTTCCTTCAACGCAGTTCTCTCAAGCGCCTTGGTATACTCTACCTGACCACCTGTGTCGGTTTCGGGTACGGTCTATACGGTGGAGCTATTTCCTGGAACCGCTCCACTGCAACACCAATCCAATAAGGTGTTACAATTTGTGCGATCCGTCACTACCACCAGGCCCACGAATATTAACGTGGTTCCCATCGACTACGCGTGTCCGCCTCGTCTTAGGGGCCGGCTAACCCTGCTCAGATTAACTTTAAGCAGGAACCCTTGGTCTTTCGGCGAGGGGGTCTCTCACCCCCTTTATCGTTACTCATGTCAACATTCGCACTTCCGATACCTCCAGGAGCCCTCACGGGTCTCCCTTCACAGGCTTACGGAACGCTCCGCTACCACTGCAGTGACAAGTCACTACAATCCTCAGCTTCGGTGCATGGCTTTAGCCCCGGTACATTTTCGGCGCAAAGACCCTTATTTAGACCAGTGAGCTGTTACGCTTTCTTTAAATGATGGCTGCTTCTAAGCCAACATCCTGGTTGTTTTGGGATCCTCACATCCTTTCCCACTTAGCCATGACTTGGGGACCTTAGCTGGAGGTCAGGGTTGTTGCCCTCTTCACGACGGACGTTAGCACCCGCCGTGTGTCTGCCGATTAGTACTCCTCGGTATTCGGAGTTTGGTTAGGATCAGTAAGACGGTGAGTCCCCATAGCCCATCCAGTGCTCTACCCCCGAGGGTATTCGATCGACGCACTACCTAAATAGTTTTCGCGGAGAACCAGCTATCTCCGAGTTTGATTGGCCTTTCACCCCTAGCCACAAGTCATCCCGATCTATTGCAACAGATATGGGTTCGGTCCTCCAGTTGGTGTTACCCAACCTTCAACCTGCTCATGGCTAGATCACTCGGTTTCGGGTCTAATGCATCTAACTCAATCGCCCTATTAAGACTCGCTTTCGCTGCGCCTACACCTACCGGCTTAAGCTTGCTAGATACACTAAGTCGTTGACCCATTATACAAAAGGTACGCCGTCAGGCTTGCGCCCTCCGACTGCTTGTAGGCATCCGGTTTCAGGTTCTATTTCACTCCCCTTGTCGGGGTGCTTTTCACCTTTCCCTCACGGTACTGGTTCACTATCGGTCATGCACGAGTACTTAGGCTTGGAGAGTGGTCTCCCCATGTTCAGACAGGATTTCACGTGTCCCGCCCTACTCAAGGACAATCAGTGTTCTACGCCTACGGGGCTGTCACCCACTTTAGCCAAGCTTTCCAACTTGTTCGGCTTTATTCCTGATTGCCACTGGCCTGGTCCGCGTTCGCTCGCCGCTACTAACGGAGTCTCGGTTGATGTCCTTTCCTGCAGGTACTTAGATGTTTCAGTTCCCTGCGTTCGCTTCTTACCCCTATGTATTCGAAAGTAAGATACCTTATATCAATGCTTGGAAACCCAAACCGAGCCTAAACTCAATTTGGATTCTCCAAGCATCTAAGGTGGGTTCCCCCATTCGGAAATCCATGGATCAAAGCTTATTCGCAGCTCCCCACAGCTTATCGCAGCGTATCACGTCCTTCATCGCCTGTGCATGCCAAGGCATCCACCAAATGCCCTTAAAACACTTAATCGTTCTCATTGCCAATGCTCATCCTTATTCGAACCTAAAGCCAGATCTCAAAGCCTAAACTTCAAAATCAAACCAAAGGTCTGGCCACCGGGGAAGTGTTAAAAACCCCGTACCAATCACCCCAACACACAAGGTAAAACCCAATGCATAACGAATGACCAAAAGACCGGTTACCTTTTACAACCAGCCCTGTCAGATGCCATCGACGTGTTCGATCCGGTCCCTTTCTTGGAGTTACGCCGAGCAACTCACACGGAACCAGATCTTTAAGACCAGCTTCTCGAGATCAAATCCGGTACCGCGCGGTCAGGCAACGGTAATCCGATGTGCCGTCAGACAAGGGCCTAAACCCTCAAACAACGACAGCATCCAGAGTGACAAGCTTCCCACCTACATCCAATCCCTCACCAAAATCCGGTCGGCTAGACCGTCATAAGGTTCACCGGGAAAGGGTTCGGACATTGCAAGCCTAAAC